>NZ_JAPVBG010000002.1:200927-628910 GCF_026967805.1 Blastococcus sp. VKM Ac-2987 | reverse complement strand
GCCATCGACGCCATGAACCAGACCCGCGGCAAGGCCGACGACGCCATCGACGCCATGAACCAGACCCGCGGCAAGGCGGAGGCGGCCGTCGACGCCATGAACCAGACCCGCGGCAAGGCCGACGACGCCATCGACGCCATGAACCAGACCCGCGGCAAGGCCGACGACGCCATCGACGCCATGGACCAGACCCGCGGCAAGGCGGAGGCGGCCGTCGACCAGGTCAGCGGGACGACCGAGCGGGCCGACGGCATCGTCGGCCGCGCGGAGGGCCTGGTCGGCCGGGTGGAGCCGCTGCTCACCGACTACGAGCCCGCCCTCACCGCCCTCGCCCCCGCGATCCGCCGGCTGGCGGCCGAGTTCGACGCGACGGAGGTCCACGCCCTCATCACGCTGATCGACCGGCTACCCCAGGTGCTCGGCCACCTCGACGACCAGGTTCTCCCGGCGCTGGAGGGGCTGGAGAACGTGGGCACCGACGTCCGCGACCTGGTCGACACCGTCCAGGACATGCGTCAGATCGTGAAGGGCTTCCCCGGCTCGAAGCTGTTCCGTCGTCGCGGCGCCGAGGAGATCGCGGACGACGAGGCGAAGGAGAACGCCGGCGTGTGAGCCGGCGCCCTCCCCCGCCCGACGGTCAGGAGTCCTCCTGCGCAGTCTCCGAGGCCCCGGGCCCGGGGCCGGTCTCGGTCGGGTAGCCCAGCGCTCGGACGACGTCGCCGATCCGCTCGAAGGTCTGCCCCTCCGGCAGCCGCTCGAGCTCGGCGGCGACGGCGTCGGGGGCGCGGTGGTCCCGGGCCGCCTCGACGAGCTCGGGGCCGGTGCTCGGGAAGTCGGCCCGGTCCAGCCAGCGCGCCAGCTCGGCCCGCGCGACGACGGCGTCCTCGGTCATCCCCTCCGGCACCCCGCCGGTCAGCGTGCCGGCCGGGTCCGAGTCGATGTCGGGGTCGCCCTCGGCGACCGGCTCCACCTCGCGCCACTCGTGCGCGCGAGTGGCCCGCTCGGCCTTGAGCATCCCCTGGACCTCGTGCTCGAGCTCCTCGTCGAGCCGCGGGTTGTGCTTGGTGCTGCGCGAGCCGGCGAATTCGCCTGCGGACTCGGTCACGTATGCCTCCTGGTGTTCGGGCCCGGCACCGCCGGGCCGAGATCGGTGCGCGAGGGCTCAGGCCTCGTCGAGCGCACCCGGCTTGTGCACCGCGGTGCGGCCGCTCTTGTCGCTGCGGACCTCGTACTGCGGGTCGTCCTCGCTGGCCCGCACGGTGCGGCCGGAGGCCTCGGTGTCGGAGGTGATCTTCCGTTCCACCGTGCCCTCCGTCGTGCTGCCGTGGCTCTTCCAGGTGACGTGGTCACCCTTCTTCAGGTCGTCGGACATGGCCTCTCCCCGGTCGCGGACGGTGCTGCCCGTCCGTGCCCGCCGCGACCGCCGGGCACACATCGGTCGCCGCGGCCGGGGCGCACCTAGGCTGGCCCGACGTGACCTCCCCCGACGGCCTCTTCCCCGACGGCCTGCGACCGGTCGACGTGCTCACCGTCGTCGCGGTGACCGACGTGACGCCCTCGGTGCGCCGGGTGACCCTGTCCGGGGACGCCGCCGTCGTGGCCGCGGCGGGGCCCACCGTGAACCTGCTCGTGCCGAGGGTCGGCGACCCGGACCCGCGCTGGCCGCGCATCCAGCGCGACGGCCGCATCGTGTGGCCCGAGGGCAGCCACGGGATCGCGCTGCGCAGCTACACGGCGCGGCGGCAGGACCCGGCCGGGGGCGAGGTGGACATCGACTTCGTGCTGCACGGCGACGGCCCGGCCGCCGCCTGGGCCGCCGCGGCACGGCCCGGCGCGCTGCTCGGGATCGCCGGTGCCGCCTCCCTGGCCGAGCGGCCGGCCCGGTGGCTGCTGCTCGCCGCCGACGAGACCGCGCTGCCCGCCGTGAGCCGCATCCTCGCCGCGGCACCGCCGGGGACGGCCGGGGTGGCCCTGCTGGAGGTGGCCGGGCCGGCCGAGGAGCAGCCGCTGACCGCGCCACCCGGCGTCGAGCTGCGCTGGCTGCACCGCGGGACGACGCCCCCGGGCGAGAGCACCCTGGTGGTCGACGCCGTCGCCGCCCTGGACCGGCCCGCCGGCGACGACGTCTTCGCCTGGGTGGGCGCCGAGTCGGCCGCCGTCCGTGCCATCCGGGCGGACCTGCGCGGCCGGTGGGGGCTGGGGCGGGCGCAGCACCACGCGATCGGCTACTGGCGCCGCGGCCGCGCCATGTCCCCCGCCGGCTGACAACACCGGCCCCAGGCATAGGAGGCTTTGCCTATGGATTCCGGCCCATAACCATAGGCAGAGCTTCCTATGCCGATGCTCCCAGCCGGTTCACAGGTAGCGTCCAGGGCAACCGCAGCCGTTCCCCCGAACCTGGGTGCATGACGACGGCATCGGCACACGCGACCGGAGGAGCCGTGACGGGGAGCCAGCCCACCGGCCACGCCGCCCCGGAGGCCCGGCTCCTGGTGGTCGACGACGAGCCCAACATCCGGGAGCTGCTCTCGGCGAGCCTGCGCTACGCGGGCTTCGAGGTCGCCACGGCGGCCGACGGGCAGCAGGCCCTGGCCCTCGCCGCGTCGTTCCGGCCCGACCTGCTGGTGCTCGACGTGATGATGCCCGGGCTCGACGGCTTCGGCGTCGTCCGCCGGTTGCGCGAGACCGGCCGGCACACGCCGGTGCTGTTCCTCACCGCCCGGGACGCGCAGGAGGACAAGATCTCCGGCCTCACCCTCGGCGGCGACGACTACGTGACCAAGCCGTTCAGCCTGGACGAGGTCGTGGCCCGCATCCGGGCCGTCCTCCGGCGCACGGCCGGCCCGCAGCGCACGGCGGAGGCGCCCCGGCTGACCTTCGCCGACATCGAGCTCGACGAGGAGTCGCACGAGGTCATCAAGGCGGGCGAGGTCATCAGCCTCTCCCCCACCGAGTTCAAGCTGCTGCGCTACCTCATGGCCAACGCCGGACGCGTGCTGTCCAAGGCGCAGATCCTCGACCACGTCTGGAACTACGACTTCAACGGCGAGGCCAACGTCGTGGAGTCCTACATCTCCTACCTGCGCCGGAAGATCGACACCACCGAGCCCCGCCTGCTGCACACCATCCGGGGGGTCGGCTACACCCTCCGGCTGCCGCGCGGGTCGTGAACGCGGCGGTAGGCAGCCGCGTCCCGCTCCGGGTCACCCTCGTCGCGCTTCTGGTGGCTCTGGTGGCCGTTGCCCTGGCCGCGACCGGGTTCGCGGCGACATCGTTGCTCAAGGCCTACCTCCAGGATCAGCGCGACGCCGAGCTGGTCACCACGGCGCGTGCCTACGACGACCTGCCCGGTCTGCTCGATCTCTGCAAGTCCGATCCCCCCTGGCCGCAGCCCAACCAGACGTACGTCGCCTGCCTTGCCCCCGACGTCGACGCCCCGGTCGTCCTCGCCGGACCGGACAGAGGCGGCCCCGGCATGCCCCGGTTGACCGCGTCGGACGTCGAAAAGCTCCGCGGCGGTGCCGGCCCCATGACCGTGGGCTCCGACCGCCGGACGGCCTGGCGCGTGACGTCGGAGGAGCTCCGCGAAGGGTGGACCGTCGTCGTCGGCGGGGACGTGGTCGGTGACGAGGCCGCCATCGGCGAGCTCGTCCGCATCGAGGTCGTGGTGGGGCTCATCGTCCTGACGATCCTGGGCGCCACCGGCTACCTGCTCGTCAGCAGCTCGCTGCGACCGCTGGCCGAGGTCGAGCAGACCGCCCGCGCCATCGCCGCCGGTGACCTGTCCCGCCGCGTGCCCGCCGGCGACGAGCGCACCGAGGTCGGCCGGCTGTCGACGGCGCTCAACGGCATGCTCGCCCGGATCGAGAGCGCCTTCCGCGCCCAGCAGGCGTCGGAGGAGCAGGCGCGGGGCTCCGAGCACCGGATGCGCCGCTTCGTCGCCGACGCCAGCCACGAGCTGCGCACGCCGCTGACGTCGATCCGGGGGTTCGCCGAGCTGTACCGCCAGGGCGCCGTCCGCGACGAGGACGACGTCGCCCGGCTGATGCAGCGGATCGAGGCCGAGGGCGGCCGGATGGGGCTGCTGGTCGAGGACCTGCTGCTGCTGGCCCGCATGGACCAGCAGCGGCCGCTGGGGATGGCACCGGTGGACCTGGCGGCGGTCGCCGGCGACGCCGTGCACGATGCGCGGGCGGTGCAGCCGGACCGGCCGATCAGCCTGCACCTGGACGAATCGCTCACCGACGTCCCCGTGGTGCGCGGGGACGAGGGCCGGCTGCGCCAGGTGGTGGGCAACCTGGTGACCAACGCCCTCACGCACACCCCGCCGGGCACCCGCGTGCAGGTCTCGGTGGCACAGGACCCGGCCGACGCCGACGTGCTCCTGCTGCGGGTGGCCGACGACGGCCCGGGCATGGCCCCCGAGGACGCGGCGCGGGCGTTCGAGCGGTTCTACCGCGCCGACGCCTCCCGCACCCGCGCCGCCGGCGGGACCGGCCTCGGCCTGTCCATCGTCTCCTCCCTCACCGCGGCCCACGGCGGCTCCGCGTCGCTGGAGACCGCGCCCGGGGCCGGGCTCGCCGTCACCGTGCGCCTCCCGCGCGGCGGGCCGCCCGGGGGCGGGGCGCCGCCGTCCTGAGCGGGCTTGCGACCATCTGCCGGTGACGACGAACGACGGCACCCCGGAGAAGGGGGCTCCCTACGACGCCGAGCTGATGGCGGCCTCCACCGACCTCGGCGCGGCGCTGCGCGAGCTGATCGAGGCGTCGGTGACCACGACGACGCCGGCGGCCGAGGTGGCGGCGGCGGCCGAGCTGGTGCGCGGGGCGACCGCCCGGCTCGCCGTCTCCCGGCGCTCCGCCGCCACGCTGCCGGTGCTCGACGACCCCGCCGTGGGACGCCGGGTCTTCAACCCCGTCGTCGGCACCGCCAGCGCCCTCGCGCCACCGCTGCGGCTGCGGCGGGACGGCGACGGCGTCGTCGCCGAGGCGACGCTCGGCGTCGCCTACGAGGGCCCGCCCAGCTACGTCCACGGCGGCATGAGCGCGCTGTTCATGGACCAGCTGCTCGGCAGCGCCGCCGGTGCCGCAGGATTGTGGGGCATGACCGCCCACCTGGAGCTGGACTACCGGGGCCCGCTGCCCCTGGAGACCCCGCTGGTGTTCCGCGCCTGGGTCGACAGCACCGCGGGCCGCAAGTCCGTCATCGCGGGCACGATCGCGCTCGCGTCCGACCCCGACCGCCCCCTCGTCGAGGCGCGCGGCATCTTCGTCATGCCGCGGCCGGAGAAGGCGCAGGCGTACTTCGGCGCCATCACCGACGCCGCGGGCCGGCACACCCCGCCCCGCCGGCCCGGCGACGCCACGTCGGTGCAGTGGGGCTGAACGGCGACGTCGCCGTCGCCGCCCGAGCGGCCCGGGCGGCGGCCGACGCGCTCCTCCCGCTCCGCTCGACCGGGCTCACCGGCCGCCCCCTGGGCGACGCCGGCGACGCGGCCGGCCAGCAGGCGATCGCCGGCGTGCTCGCGGCCGAGCGGCCCGGTGACGCCGTCTTCAGCGAGGAGGCCACCGACGACGTCCAGCGGCTGTCGGCCGACCGGGTCTGGATCGTCGACCCGCTCGACGGCACCCGGGAGTACGGGGACCACGAGCGCTCCGACTGGGCCGTGCACGTGGCGCTGTGGGTCCGGGGGGAGCTGTCGGCCGCCGCCGTCGCGCTGCCGGCGCTGGGCGAGGTGCACGTCACCGACCCGCCGCCCGCGTTGCCGGCCCGCCCGGACGGACCGGTCCGGATCGCCGTCAGTCGGACCCGCCCGCCGGCCGAGGCCGAGGCGGTGGCCGCGGCGCTGCGCGGCCGGCTGGTCCCGCTGGGCTCGGCCGGCTACAAGACCCTCGCGGTCGTGCGGGGCGAGGTGGACGCGTACGTGCACTCCGGCGGCATGTACCAGTGGGACTCCGCCGCGCCGGTCGCCGTCGCCCGCGCCGCCGGTCTGGTGACCTGCCGGCTGGACGGATCACCGCTGGTCTACAACCTGCCCGACCCCGCCCTCCCCGACCTGGTCGTCGTCCGTCCGGAGGTGGCCGACGAGGTCCTGGCTGCCGTCGCCGCGTCCCGATAGCGGAGACTGTGCGGGAATCCGCACCAAGCCGATCGGGTTGCCGCCGGTGGCTGACCCGATCCCCGATCCCTTGGAGCTCCCGCACGTGACCACCCCCGACTACCGGCTCAGCCAGTTGGAGACGCTGGAGGCCGAGTCCATCCACGTCATCCGTGAGGTGGTCGCCGAGCTCGAGCGGCCGGTGCTGCTGTTCTCCGGCGGCAAGGACTCCATCGTGATGCTGGAGCTGGCCCGGAAGGCGTTCGCGCCGGCTCGCATCCCCTTCCCGGTCATGCACGTGGACACCGGGCTGAACTTCCCCGAGGTCCTGGAGTTCCGGGACCGGCGGGTGGCCGAGCTCGGCGTGCAGCTGGTGGTCGCCTCGGTGCCCGACGCGATCGCCGCCGGCACGGTCAAGGAGGAGCCCAACGGCTCCCGCAACCGCATCCAGACCCCGGTGCTGCTCGACGCGGTCGAGCAGCACGGCTTCACCGCCCTGTTCGGCGGCGCCCGGCGCGACGAGGACAAGGCCCGCGCCAAGGAGCGGGTGTTCTCCTTCCGCGACGAGTTCGGCCAGTGGGACCCCAAGAACCAGCGGCCGGAGCTCTGGGACCTCTACAACGGCCGGATCCACCTGGGCGAGTCGATCCGGGTCTTCCCGCTGTCGAACTGGACCGAGCTGGACATCTGGCAGTACATCCTGCGCGCGGAGATCGCGATCCCGGCGCTGTACCTGGCGCAGGAGCGGGACGTCGTCGAGCGGCAGGGGATGCGCTACGCGGTCAACGAGTTCATCTCGCCCCGCGAGGGCGAGCAGGTCCGCCGGGAGAGCGTCCGCTACCGCACCGTCGGCGACGCGAACCTGACCGCGGCCGTGCCCTCCACCGCCACCACGGTCGAGGAGGTCATCGCCGAGATCGCGGTGACCCGGATGACCGAGCGGGGCGCGACGCGCGGCGACGACAAGGTCAGCGACGCGGCGATGGAGGACCGGAAGAAGGAGGGCTACTTCTGATGGCCCGCACCTTCCCGGGCACGGCGCCGCCACCGGTTCACCAGCACGCGGACGACGACGGCCAGGAGCACCAGCCCGGTCAGCCAGCCCGCCACCTCCGGCGGCCGCTGGCCGTCCACGCCGAGCAGGCCGCAGATCCACGCGGCCACCGCGTAGCCCACGACGTAGCCGAGCACCACGACCAGCAGCGCGGGCACCGCCGCGGCGAACACGAACACTGGCTCCCTCCCCGGGCGTCGGACCCCAGCGTCCGCCCCGCCGCCGTCCTCTGCCAGGAGAGCTCCCGATGACCGCCGCCCAGCACGACGCCCCCGTCGACGTCCACTCGGCTGCCGCCGAGGCGGCCGTCGAGATCGCGACCGCGCGCAAGGACATCCTGCGGATCGCCACCGCCGGCTCCGTCGACGACGGGAAGAGCACGCTGATCGGCCGGCTGCTCTACGACAGCAAGGCCGTGTTCGAGGACCAGTACGAGGCGGTCGAGCGGGCCAGCGCCGGCGGCGACTACGTGAACCTCGCCCTGCTCACCGACGGACTGCGCGCCGAGCGCGAGCAGGGCATCACCATCGACGTCGCCTACCGGTACTTCGCCACGCCGCGGCGGACGTTCATCCTCGCCGACACCCCGGGGCACGTGCAGTACACGCGCAACATGGTCACCGGGGCCTCCACCGCCGACCTGGCGATCGTGCTGGTCGACGCGCGCAAGGGCATGCTCGAGCAGAGCCGGCGGCACGCCTTCCTCGCCTCGCTGCTGCGGGTGCCGCACCTGGTCGTCGCGGTCAACAAGATGGACCTCGTCGACTGGTCGGAGGACACCTTCGAGGCGATCCGCGACGAGTTCACCGCGTTCGCCGCGAAGCTCGACGTCCCCGACCTCACCGTCGTCCCGATCTCGGCGCTGCAGGGCGACAACGTCGTCCGCCGGTCGGAGCGCACCCCCTGGTACCAGGGCCCCTCGCTGCTGCACCACCTCGAGCACGTGCACGTGGCCAGCGACCGGAACCTCGTCGACGTCCGCTTCCCGGTGCAGTACGTGATCCGGCCGCAGTCCGAGGCCCACCACGACTACCGCGGCTACGCCGGCACGGTCGCCAGCGGCGTCCTGCGTCCCGGTGACGAGGTGCAGGTGCTGCCCAGCGGGCTGACGACGACGATCGCCGGCATCGACGGCCCGCGCGGCCCGGTCGAGGAGGCCTTCGCGCCCATGGCGGTGACCGTGCGGCTGACCGACGACCTCGACGTCTCCCGGGGCGACCTGATCTGCCGCCCGGCCAACGCGCCGCGCGTGTCGCAGGACCTCGACGCGCTGGTGTGCTGGATGACCGACGAACCGCTGCGCCCACGGCAGCGCCTGGCGATCAAGCACACGACGCGGTCGGTGCGGGCGGTGGTCAAGGAGCTGCAGTACCGGCTCGACATCAACACGCTGCACCGCGAGCCTGGCGCCGGCGAGCTGGGGCTCAACGACATCGGCCGCGTGCGGCTGCGCACCACGCAGCCGCTGTTCGTCGACGAGTACTCGCGCAACCGGGTGACCGGCCGGTTCATCCTCGTCGACGAGGCGACCAACGCCACGGTCGGCGCGGGGATGCTGGTCCCCGGCACCTAGCGCTCAGGCGGCGGCCGCCCGCTCCAGCGCCCGGCGGGTGAGCAGCCGGGCGAGGTGGCGGCGGTACTCCTGGTCGGCGTGCATGTCCGCCGAGGGATTCGTGCCCTCGTCGGCCAGGGCGGCGGCCTCGGCGATCGACGCCCCCCGCGCCAGCGCCTCCTCGGTCGCGGTCGCCCGCACCACGGAGCCCGCCATGTTGGCCAGCGCCACGCCGTACGGCCCACCGACCCCACCGGTCCGGTGACCGACCGCGGCGACGGCGACGATCGGCCAGTCGTTGGCCCGGCGGGTGAACTTCTCGTAGGCCCAGCCGGCCGACCCGGTGCGCGGCACCCGGATCTCGACGATCACCTCGTCCTCGGCCAGCGCCGTCTCGAAGAAGCCCAGGAAGAACTCCGTCAGCGGGACCGTCCGGCGCCCGTCCGGCCCCTGGACGACGACGTCGCCGCCCAGGGCCAGCAGCGCCGTGGGCAGGTCGGAGGCCGGGTCGCCGTGCGCCACCGTGCCGCCGATCGTGCCCCGGTGGCGGACCTGGGGGTCACCGACCTGACCGGCGGTGCAGGGCAGGATCGGCACCTCGGCCGCGGCGACGGCGTCCTTCTCCAGCTCGTGGTGCCGGGTGCCCGCGCCGATGGCGACCTCGTCCCCCTCCACCCGGACGTAGGACATCCCGGGGATGCCGCCGATGTCGACGAGCACCCCCGGCATGGCCAGCCGCAGCTTCATCAACGGCAGGAGCGAGTGCCCACCGGCGAGGATCTTGGCGTCGTCGCCGTGCTCGACCAGCGCGGCGACGGCCTCGTCGACCGACGTCGCCCGGACCAGCTCGAACGGCCCGGGGATCATCGCGCCGCCTCCGGCCCCTGCGGCACCTGCCCGGCGGCGGGACCGGACCTGGCCGCGCTCTGCACCGCCCGGACGATGTTGTGGTAGCCGGTGCACCGGCAGAGGTTGCCCTCGAGGCCCTCGCGCACCTCGCGGTCGCTGGGGTCGGGGTTGTCGGCCAGGACCCCGATGGCGGCCAGGACCATGCCCGGGGTGCAGAAGCCGCACTGCAGGCCGTGCTCCTCGCGGAAGGCCCGCTGCATCGGGTGCAGCTCGCCGTCCGGACCGGCCAGGCCCTCCAGGGTGGTCACCCGGGCGCCCTCGGCCTGGGCGGCGAGGAGGGTGCACGACTTGACCGACAGCCCGTCGACGATGACCGTGCAGGCACCGCAGGACGTGGTGTCGCAGCCGATGTTGGTGGCCTTCAGCCCGACCACGTCGCGCAGGTAGTGCGCCAGCAGCAGCCGGGGCTCGACGTCGTCGCTGCGCTGCCGGCCGTTGACGGTCATGGAGACCTGCATCAGTGGGTGCCCTCCTGCTGGGCCTGCTGGACGGCCCGCCAGACCTTCATCGGCGTGGTGGGCATGTCGATGTGCCGGACGCCGAGGTGGGCGACCGCGTCGATGACGGCGTTGTGGACGGCCGGGGTGGAGCCGATCGTCCCGGACTCCCCGATGCCCTTGGCGCCGAGCGGGTTCATCGGCGTCGGGGTGGCCATGTCCACGAGCTCGAAGCTGGGCAGCTCCGTCGCCGAGACGAACGGGTAGTCGGCCAGCGTCGAGGTCTGCGGGTTGCCGTCGGCGTCGTAGCGGACCTCCTCGAGCAGCGCCTGGGCGACCCCCTGGGCGATCCCGCCGTGCCGCTGCCCCTCGGCGAGCAGCGGGTTGACGATCGTGCCGGCGTCGTCGACGGTCACGACCCGCAGCACCTCGGCCTTGCCCGACTCGGTGTCGACCTCGACGACGACGAGGTGGGCGCCGAACGGGAACGTCGGGCCGCCCGCGTCGAAACGGGTCCGCACCAGGAGCGGCTCTTGCTCCGCGAGCTGGGCCAGCGTCACGCCGGTGCCCGGGGTGCCGCGCACGCCCAGCGCGGCCGAGCCGAGGTCGAACTCCAGGTCGGCGGGGTCGGCCTCCAGCTGCTCCGCCGCGCGTTGCCTGGCCAGCTCGACGAGCTCGGTGGCGGCCCGGTGCACCGCGACACCGCCCTGCTGCAGGCTGCGCGAGCCCATGGTGCCGGCGCCGCGCGGGATCAGGTCGGTGTCCCCGTGGACGACGGTGATCCGATCCACCGGGATGCCGGTCTGCTCGCTGGCGATCATGGCCCAGGCGGTGGCGTGCCCCTGACCGTGCGGCGAGGTGCCGGTGAGCACGGTCGCCGTCCCGTCCGGGTGGACCTCCATCCCGGCGGACTCCCCTGCCCCGAGCCCGTTGTCGGCGCCGGTGATCTCGACGTAGACGGACAACCCGATGCCCAGCTGCCTGACGTCGCCGCGCTCGCGGCGACGGGCCTGCTCGGCGCGCAGCTCCCCGTAGCCGCCGGCCGCCAGCACCTTGTCCAGCGCGGCGGCGTAGTCACCGCTGTCGTACACCGCGCCCGTCGCCGTCGTGTGCGGCTCGGAGAAGGCGGGCAGCAGGTTCTTCCGGCGGACCTCGGCGGGGTCCATGCCGATCTCGGCGGCGAACAGGTCCACGGCCCGCTCCACCGCGGCGGTGGCCTCGGGCCGCCCGGCACCGCGGTAGGCGCCGATCGGGGTGGTGTTCGTGGCCACGGCCCGGGCCTGCGCGTGCACCTTCGGGAAGGCGTACACGGCCGGGGCCATGAGCACGGTCAGCCTCGGCAGCACCGGCCCCAGGCGCGGATAGGCGCCGCAGTCCTGGTCGACGACGAGGCTGTAGGCCTGCACGGTGCCGTCCCGCCGGCCGCCGATGGCGACCACCTGGTCCTGGCCGCGGCCGTGCAGCATGCCGACCAGGTTCTCGGAGCGGCTCTCCACCCACGTGACCGGGCGACCGGTCTGCCGCGCGAGCCAGGCGACCAGGGCGAACTCGGGGTCCGCGCCGATCTTGGCGCCGAAGCCGCCGCCGACGTCCGGGGTGACCAGGTGCACCACCGCGGGGTCGAGGCCGAGCCAGCCGGCGATCTGGGCCTTCGCCTGCTGGGCGCCCTGGTTGGAGCAGAAGATGGTGACCCGGCCGTCCTCGCCCCAGGCCGCGGCGGCCGCCCGCGTCTCCAGCGGCACGGGGGCGACGCGCTGGTTGACCACGGCCTGGCGGACGACGACCTCGCAGCCGTCGAAGAAGTCCGCCGGCGCCGGCTCGCCGAACGCGGCCATCAGGTTGGTGCCGGCCTCCGGGAAGACCAGGACCTCGTCCGCGAGCGCGTCGGCCGTGGTCACCACGGCCGGCAGTGGCTCGATGTCCACCGAGACCAGCTCCGCGGCGTCCTCGCCCTGGTAGCGCTCCTCGGTGAGGACGACGGCGATCAGGTCGCCGACGAACCGGACGGTGTCCCCGGCGAACCAGGGCCGGGTCATCGCCGGCGGCACCATGGGGCGGCCGGGCGGGATGGGCACCAGGTCGACGTCCTCGGCGGTGTACACCGCCACGACCCCGTCCGCCTCGCGAGCGGCGGAGGCGTCGACCGCGAGCACCCGCCCGTGGGCCACCTGGGAACGGACGAAGGTCGCGTGCAGCGCACCGGTGAGCCGGTCGTCGACCAGGTCGTCGGTGTAGGTCGCACCGCGCGTCAGGAACAGCGCGTCCTCCGTGCGGACCACACGGGTACCGAGGATGCTCATGCGCTTCCTTCCGCCGGGCCGGAGACCCCGGTCACTATCTCCGATCCACCCCGGTGCGCCAACCGCGGGGCTGGTCGCTCAGGTCAGCCGGACCGGCAGCACCTCGAAGCCGCGCAGGGTCTGCAGGTCCCGGCGCTGCGGGCGGCCGGCCACCCGCAGCGCAGGGAAGCGCTCGCTGAGGGCCGCCAGCCCGATGGCGCCCTCCAGCCGGGCCAGCCCCGCACCGACGCAGTAGTGGATGCCGCCGGAGAAGGCCAGGTGCTCGCGGGCGTCGGGGCGGGTGACGTCGAAGCGCCCCGGGTCGGGGAAGACGTCGGGGTCGCGGTTGGCCGCCCCCAGCAGCAGCGTCACGCGGGTGCCGGCGGCCACCGTCCGCCCGGCCAGCTCGACGTCGGCCCGCGCCGAGCGGCCGGTGAGCTGCACGGGGCTGTCGATGCGCAGCGCCTCCTCGACGGCGTCGTCCCACCCGGCGGTGCCCGCCCGGAGGGCGTCCCACTGGTCGCGGTGCGCGTCGAGGAGCACGACGGCGTTGCCCAGGAGGTTCACCGTGGTCTCGAAGCCGGCGCCGAGCAGGAGCAGCACCGTGGCATGCAGCTCCCGGTCGGTGAGCGCCTCCTCGGGCGGCAGCGTGACCAGCCGGCTGACCAGGTCCTCCCCGGGCTCGCGGCGGAGCCGGGTGAAGTGCTCGGCCAGGAAGCGGTGCATCGACCGCAGCGCCTTCTCGGCCGACAGGAAGCGGCGCAGCGGCAGCCCGGGGTCGAGGGTCGCGGCGGCCGCGGCGCCCCAGCGCAGGAAGTCCTCGCGGCGCTCCACGGGCACACCGAGCAGCTCCGCGATCACCAGCACCGGCAGCTGCGCGGCGTAGGCCCCGACGAGGTCCACCGTGCCGTCGCGGCCCTCCAGGTCGTCCAGCAAGCGCTCGGCCGTGCGCCGGATGGCCGGCTCGAAGGCCGCCGTCGCCCGCGGGGTGAAGGCGCGGCTGACCAGCCGGCGGAACCGGGTGTGGTCGGGCGGGTCCACCACGAGCATGGACGGCGGTTCGGCGACGCCGGCCGCCGTGGGGTCGTCCCCGAACTCCAGCGCCCAGCGGATCACCGCGGGCGCGGTCGACCGGTCCCACCCGACGCCGAACCGGTCGCTGCGCAGGATCTCCTGGGCGACGGGGTGCGACGTCGTCACCAGGCCCAAACTGCTGCCCGACAGCGGGCCGCGGGCGCGCAGCTGCTCGTAGAGGTCGTACGGGTGCTCGCGCAGCGACGGATCGCGCATCAGCCGGCCGACCAGGTCGCCGCGGCGGGCGCTGCGGGACAGGTAGACCGCCGGCAGGCCGTGCCGGACGGCCCAGCGAACCGCGGTGCGGGCGGGGCGGGCCAGCGACCCGGGTACCGCTCCGGGCAGGGCCGGCCGGGGGGCGGTGGTGGCGCTCATCGGCGCAGTCTCCCAGCGCCGGCCCGGACGTGGCACCGCCCCCGGCCCCGCAGGGGCCGGGGGCGGTGCGGGGACGTGGAGGGGGTCAGGCCTCGTCGCTGGGCGCGGGCGCCGCGCCCGGGTCGCCGTCCCAGTCCTTGCCCGCGACGTCGGCGTTCTCCGACGCGCTGTCGGTCTGGCCGGAGACGCTCTCGATCATCTCCTCGTCGGAGACTCCCTCACCGGCAGCGTGGGTGTTCGGCTCGCTCATCGCGCAGTCCCTTCCTTCGGCTGGCTTCCTCTTCGCCGGTCCCCGCTCGGCGACCGCGGCAAACCAGCCGGTAGGTCACAGCCGGGGAGGGCGCAGCTCGAACCAGACGCGCTTGCCGTCGCGGTGCTCCTCGCACCCCCACCGGTCGGCCAGCAGCTCGACCATGAGCATCCCGCGGCCGCGCGGCCGGTCCGGCGAGAGCTCGAGCACCTCCGGCCGGGCGGGCGAGCAGTCGACGACGGCCAGCCGCAGCCAGTCGTCGGAGAAGGTCGCCTCCAGCGTCAGGCAGGCGCTCCCCCCGACGTGGTCGACCACGTTGGCGACCAGCTCGGTCACCAGCAGCGCCGCGTCCTCGTGGTTCTGCCGCGCACCCCAGGACCGGAGCAGCTGACGCACCAGGCGCCGTGCCGCCGGGACGCTCGCGGCGACGGGTGGGAGGTCCAGGCTGGCGGAGAGGGTGGACATGCGCGGTTCCGTTCTGCCGGCGGACGAGGGAAGCGGCCAGAGCGCCCGGTGCTGTCGTCATCGGCAGGGAGGGCGGAGAAGTGGATCGGTTGTGCGCAACTATCCCCAACCGGGGGACCTGACGCAACCCCTATTGCGCCGCAGGCTGGTTGGGTGCAATACATGTCCGGCTAGAGTGCCTCCGTCCTGATCACCGACCCGTGAGGAGCAGCATGAACGCCCCTCACCCGTCGTCCGACGACCTCGCCGTCGAGTCGCTGGAACGCCTCGTCGAGCGCATCGACACCTCGATCGAGGAACTGGAGCGCGCCCGCGCCCGCGCCGAGCGGCTGCTCGCCGAACGCCGGTCCGGCCGCCCCTGGCTCGAGCTGGTCACCGCCGAGGACCGCCCCCTGGTCGTCGAGAGCATCTCCACGGTGCTCGGCACGCTGGCCACGGCCGGCCACACCTGGCGCCGCGAGCAGGCCGCCGCGCTGCACCGCGAGGACGTGAGCATCAACCGGATCGCGGCCCTGTTCGGCGTCACCCGGCAGCGGATCTCCGCCCTCCTCCGCGAGACCGGCGGCGGGCCGACCGGCTGACCCCCCGGCCGGCCGGACGGGCGCTCAGCCCAGCAGGGCGTCGATCGCCTTGTAGATCCGCTGCTCGGAGACCGGCCGGGGGGTGCCGACCTTCTGCGCGAAAAGGCCCACCCGCAACTCCTCGATCATCCAGCGGACCCGGGTCACCGGGTCGTCCGGCGCCCCGGTGGGGGGCAGCTGCGCCCGCAGCTGCTCGTACTCGGCGGTCACCGCCGCCACCTGCTGCGCCCACAGCTCGTCGCGGACCGCGTTGGCCGGCAGCTTCTCCAGCCGGTGCGCCATCGCCGTCAGGTAGCGGACGACGTCGGGCAGCCGGCGACGCCCGGTCGCGGCCACGAACCCGCGGTGCAGCAGCCCGGTCATCTGGCGGCGCAGGTCGGCGACCGCGGCCTCGGGCACCCGCCGGCCCGGCGCGGCACCGATGGCCCCCGCCACCTCGCGCGCCCGGGTCAGCACGGCCTCGACCCGGCCGACGACGTCGACGGTGAGCGGCTGCAGCTGCGCCTTGGCCGTCGTCACCAGCGCCGCGAAGGCCTCCGGCTCGCGCGGGGGCCCGCCCGCCGCGGCGATCAGCTCGTCGGCGGCCGCGTCGACGCAGTCGGCCACGAGGTCGGGGATCTCGCCGTCCGGGTTGAACTGCAACGCCAGCCGGGTGGCCGGGCCCAGCCGCTTGACGACCTGCTTGACCGGCGAGCCCGCCACCAGCACCAGCAGCCGCCGGGTGCCGCGCCAGGTCAACCGGGTCGCCTCGGCCTCGGTCGCCACCACGCGGACGCCGACGGTGCCGCCCTCGTCGACCAGCGCCGGGTAGGCCGTCACCACGTGCGCCCCGCGGCTCACCTCGACGGTCCGGGGCAGCGTGCCGAGGTCCCAGGTGGTCAAGCCGGTGCGCTCGAGCTCGGAGGCGGCGCGGGCGAGGCTCGCCCGCGCGTGGGGGGCGACCTCCGCCTTGAGCGCCGCGAGGTCCTTGCCGGTGGCCAGCGGCCGCTGCTGGTCGTCGAGCACCCGGAAGGTGGCGCGCAGGTGGTCGGGCACCTGGTCCGGCTGCCAGGCGTCCGGCGGGACCACCACCCCGGCCGCCCGCCGGAGTTCGCGCTCCAGGGCCGGCAGGAGGGGCTCGCCGGGGTCGATCTGCGGCAGGACGGCGCGGACCCGGTCGGGGATCGGGACCAGGGCGCGACGCAGCTGCTTGGGCAGCGTGCGCAGCAGCGCCGTCACCAGCTCCTCGCGCACCCCGGGGACGGTGAACGCCAGCGATTCGCCCGACGTCCGCTGCGCCACCGCGTCGAGCACGCCGAGGGGCACGTCAACGGTCACCCCGTCGTCGGCCGCGCCCGGCGCGAAGGCGTAGGAGAGCGGCAGCGTGAGGCCCTGCGTCAGGCGCACCTCGTCGGGGTAGTCCTCCGGGCGCACCTCGGCCGCCACGGCCGCGTTCGTCAGCATCTGGGGCGTGAAGGTGAGCAGCTCCGGCTGCCGGTGGCGGGCCTGCTTCCACCAGCGGTCGAAGTGCCGGGTGGAGACGACGTCGGCCGGGATGCGCGCGTCGTAGAGCTCGAACACCGTCTCGTCGTCGACCCCGATGTCCCGCCGCCGGGCGCGCTCCTCCAGCGCCGTCACCTGCTCGACGGCCCGCTGGTTCTCGGCCCAGAAGCGGTGGTGGGTCGTCCACTCCCCCTGGACCAGCGCGTGCCGGATGAACAGCTCCCGCGAGACCACCGGGTCGATCGAGCCGTACTGCACCCGGCGGCCGACCACCAGCGGCAGGCCGTACAGGGTGACCCGCTCGGTCGCGACGACGGAGCCGCGCTTGGCGTCCCAGCGCGGCTCGGAGTACTGGCGCTTGACCAGGTGGTCGGCGAGCTTCTCGACGGTCTCGGGGTCGATCCGGGCCACCGTGCGGGCGAACAGGCGGCTGGTCTCGACCAGCTCCGCGGCGACGACCCAGCGCGGCGGCTTCTTCGCCAGCGGGGTGCCGGGCGCGATCACGAAGCGGGTGCTGCGGGTGCCGAGGTACTCCCGCCCCGGGCGCCTGTCCCCCTTCGCCTGCTCGATCTGCAGCCCGACGTGGGAGAGCAGGCCGGCGAGCACCGCGGCGTGGATCCCGCGCTCGTCGGGCTCGGCCGCCGGCTCCCCGACGGCCATGCCCAGCCGCCGGGCCGTGCCGCGCAGCTGGCCGTGCAGGTCCTGCCACTCCCGGATGCGCAGGTAGTGCAGGAACTCCCGCTTCACGGTGCGGCGGAACTGATTGCCGCTCAGGGCCTCCTGCTGCTCGGCGAGGTAGCGCCAGAGGTTGAGCAGGGCCAGGAAGTCGGAGTTCTCGTCGGCGAACCGGCGGTGCAGTTCGTCGGCGGCCTGCTGGTGCTCGCTCGGCCGCTCGCGCGGGTCCTGGATGGTGAGCCCGGCGGCGATGACCAGGACCTCGTCGAGCACCCCGCGCTCGTTCGCCTCGACGACCATGCGCGCCATGCGCGGGTCGAGCGGGAGCGCGGCGAGGGCCCGCCCGGTCGGCGTCAGCGCGCCCTTCTCGTCGAGCGCGTGCAGCTCCTCGAGCAGCGCCAGACCGTCGGCGATCGCCCGGCGGTCCGGCGGGTCGACGAACGGGAAGTCCTCCATGGCCCCCAGGTCGAGGGCGGCCATCTGCAGCAGCACCGAGGCCAGGTTGGTGCGCAGGATCTCCGGGTCGGTGAACTCCGGCCGTCCGTCGAAGTCGGCCTCGGTGTACAGCCGGATCGCGACGCCCGGGCCGAGCCGACCGCAGCGGCCGGAGCGCTGGCGGGCCGAGGCCTGGCTGACCGGCTCGATCGGCAGCCGCTGCACCTTGGTGCGATGGCTGTACCGCGAGATCCGCGCGGTCCCCGGGTCGATGACGTACCGGATCCCGGGCACGGTCAGCGACGTCTCGGCGACGTTCGTGGACAGCACGATGCGCCGCCCGCTGTGCGGGGCGAAGACCTTGTGCTGGTCGGCGGCCGAGAGCCGCGAGTACAGCGGGATGATCTCGGTGCCGCGGAGGTCCCGCTCCGCCAGCGCGTCCTGGGTGTCGCGGATCTCCCGCTCGCCGGCGAGGAAGACCAGGATGTCGCCCGGCCCCTCGGCCACGAGCTCGTCGACGGCGTCCAGGATCGCGCTCACCTGGTCACGGTCCTCGTCCGCCTCGGGGTCGTCCGGGTCGACGACGGGGCGGTAGCGCACCTCGACCGGGTAGGTGCGCCCGCTCACCTCGACGACCGGGGCGCCGCTGAAGTGGGCAGCCACCCGCTCGACGTCGATCGTCGCGGAGGTGATGACCAGCTTGAGGTCCGGCCGCCGGGGCAGCAGCTGGGCCAGGTAGCCCAGCAGGAAGTCGATGTTGAGGCTCCGCTCGTGGGCCTCGTCGATGATGATCGTGTCGTACTGGCGCAGCAGCCGGTCGTGCGCGATCTCGGCGAGCAGCACACCGTCGGTCATGAGCTTGACCAGCGTCGAGTCCGACACCTGGTCGTTGAACCGCATCTTGTAGCCGACGGCCTCGCCCAGCGGCGCGCCGAGCTCCTCGGCGATGCGCTCGGCCACGCTCCGGGCCGCGATCCGGCGCGGCTGGGTGTGGCCGATCCGCCCGCGCACCCCGCGGCCGAGCTCCAGGGCGATCTTCGGCAGCTGGGTGGTCTTCCCCGACCCGGTCTCGCCGGCGACGACGACGACCTGCGCGTCGCGCAGCGCCGCTGCGATGTCGTCGCGCCGTGCGCTGACCGGCAGCTCCTCGGGATAGCTGACGGTGGGGACGGCGGCGCGCCGCCGGGCGATCCGCTCCTCGGCGGCGGCGACGTCGGCCGCGATGCGCTCGCGCTGCGCCTCCCGGGCCTGCGCGTCCCTGGTCCGGCGCAGCCCGTCCAGCCGACGGCGGAGGCGGTGCTCGTCCAGGAGCGTGAGCTGGGACAGCCGCGACCGGAGGTCCTCGTGCAGGGCGGTCACGGCGGTTCTCGAGCTCCTCTCCGGTCGGGCGGCGTCACCGCCGACGGGTGACCCCTCCAGCATCGCACCGCGTGGCGGCCGGCCGGAGGGTGCGGCCGAACAATATGCATGGTCCCTACAACAAGGTGTAGCGTGCACACAGTCCCACTCCCCCGATCCCCGAGGACTCCCGTGACGAGCAGCCCCACCACCGGCGTCCCGCGCGACGCCGGCGTCGGCGTCCTCGGCGAGCAGCTGCCCCGCTTCATGCGGCTGATGCACGGCCTGAAGAACCAGCACGCCGCCGAGGGCGGGCGCGACCGCGCGGCCCACGTGCTGCTCTTCCCGCTGTGCCGGCTGGGCCCGCTGCGCCAGGGGGCGCTGGCCGACCTGGTGCACGCCGACCCCTCCACGGTCAGCCGGCACGTGACCCTGCTCGTGGAGCAGGGGCTGGTCCGCCGCGCGGCCGACGAGTCCGACGGCCGGGCCAGCAACCTCGTCGTCACCGACGCCGGCCGCGCTCAGCTCGACAAGCTCCGCGTCGAACGCGAGGCCTACCTCCGCCAGGTGACCGCCGACTGGACCGAGGAGGAGCTGCAGACCTTCACCGCGCTCTTCGAACGGCTGCTCGACGGCGTCGCGGCCACCCTCCCCTCCGACCTAATGTCCACGACGACCGACCGGACCGTGACCGCATGACCTCCACCCGCACCAGCGCGGCCGATCGCCGGGACGCCCGTGCGGCCGCCGCCGCACCCGACTCCGGTGGCGCCTTCAGCCACCGGCAGATCGTCACGATCCTCGCCGGCCTGATGGTCGCCATGTTCCTGGCCGCGCTCGACCAGACCGTGGTCGCCACCGCGATCCGCACGATCGCCGACGACCTGCAGGGCTACGACCTGCAGGCCTGGGCGACGACGGCCTTCCTGATCACGTCGACGATCTCCACGCCGCTGTACGGCAAGCTGTCCGACATCTACGGCCGGCGGCCGTTCTACCTGTTCGCGATCGTCGTCTTCATCGTCGGTTCCGCGCTGTGCGGCATCGCCGACACGATGTACCAGCTGGCCGCCTACCGGGCGGTCCAGGGCATCGGCGCCGGCGGCCTGATGTCCCTCGCGCTGGCCATCATCGGCGACATCGTGCCGCCTCGTCAGCGGTCGCGGTACCAGGGCTACTTCATGGCCGTCTTCGGCACCTCGAGCGTGCTGGGCCCGGTCATCGGCGGCTTCTTCGCCGGCCAGGGGACGCTGCTCGGCGTCGACGGCTGGCGCTGGATCTTCTGGCTCAACGTCCCGCTCGGCGTGCTCGCCTTCGCCGCGGTGTGGCGGGTGCTGCACCTGCCGCACGAGCGCCGGGAGCACCGCATCGACTGGCCCGGCGCCCTCGCGCTGATCACCTTCCTGGTGCCGCTGCTCGTCGTCGCCGAGCAGGGCCGCATCTGGGGCTGGACCTCGACGGGCGCCCTCATCTGCTACGCCATCGGCGCCACCGGCTTCGTGCTCTTCATCCTGGCCGAGCGGGCCTACCGGGACGACGCGCTGCTCCCGCTGCGGCTGTTCACCAACCGCAGCTTCGCCGTGGGCGGCATCGGCTCGGTCGTCGTGGGCGCCGGCATGTTCGGCGGGCTGCTGCTGCTGCCGCAGTACCTGCAGATCGTGCAGGGGTCCAGCGCGACCCTCGCCGGCCTGCAGATGATCCCGCTGGTCGCCGGCATCATGGTCGGCGCGATGAGCTCGGGCATCACCATCTCGCGGACCGGCAAGTACAAGGTCTTCCCGCTCGTCGGCGTCGCGCTGATGGTGGTGGCGTTGCTGTCGATGTCCTTCCTCGTGGAGTCGGACACCTCGATCTGGGCGCTGGTGCCGTTCATGGTGCTGCTCGGCCTGGGGCTGGGCTTCAACTTCCAGCCGGTGATCCTCGCCGTCCAGAACGCGGTCTCCCCGCGGGAGATGGGCGTGGCCACCTCCTCGGTCACGTTCTTCCGCCAGATGGGCGGCACGATCGGGACGGCGGCCTTCCTGTCGGTGCTGTTCACCCGGCTGCCGCAGGACATCGACGCCGCCGTCCAGGACGCCGTGCGGGCGAACCCGGAGCTGGGTCCGCAGTTCCAGCAGCTGGGCGCCGGGAGCGGCGGCACCCTCGACGACACCTCGTTCATCCAGGAGCTGCCACCCGCCCTGGCCGAGCCCTTCAAGGTCGGCTTCTCGAACTCGATCGATCTGGTCTTCCTCATCGCCGCCTGCGTGGTGGCGATCGGGTTCTTCGTGTTCCTGTTCCTGCCCCAGCTGGCCCTGAGCACCAAGTCGGGCATCCAGGCCCGGCAGGGCGAGGCGGCCGGGACGGCGACCAGCGACCCGCTCGACCCGGCCGAGGAGGCCACGGAGGCAGTCGGCGCCGCCGCACCGACCTCCGTCCCGCCGCCGGTCGGCCGGCCGGGCGACCGGCCGGACGCCCGGCGCTGACCGCGGCCGCCCCCTCCCGCACCGCGGGAGGGGGCGTCACGCACCGGGGGCAGCAGCCCTGCGGCGGTGACCCGCGGGAGGACATCCCGGCGGGCAGGATGTCCGCCTCGGGGTCACCGCCGAGCGCCGCCGCCGGCGGTCAGGGCAGGAAGACCGCGCGCACGCAGCCGTCCTCCTTCTCCTTGAACAGCCGGTAGCCCTCGGGCGCGTCGGTCAGCGGCATCACGTGCGTGGCCAGGTGCTCGGTGACCAGCTCGTCGCGCCGCATCCGCTCGAGCAGCTCGGGGATGTAGCGCTGCGCGTGCACCTGGGCGCCGCGGAGGGTGAGCCCCTTGTTCATCGCCGCGCCCAGCGGGAACTTGTCCACCATCGCGGCGAACACCCCGAGGGTGAACACCGTGCCGCCCTTGCGGCAGGCCATGATCGCCTCCCGCACCGCGGTCGGCCGGTCGGTCTGCAGCCGCAGCTGCTGCTTCACCTGGTCGTAGATCCCGGGCGCACCGGGGGCGTGCGCCTCCATGCCGACGGCCTCGAGGCAGACGTCGGGGCCCCGTCCGCCGGTGCGCTCGCGCAGCTCGGCGATGACGTCCGTGGTCGTGTAGTCCACCGCCTCGGCGCCCACGTTGTCGCGGACCTGCGCCAGCCGCTCGGGGACGCGGTCGATGACCACGACCTGCTCGGCGCCCAGCAGCATCGCCGCGCGGGCGGCCATCTGACCCACGCCGCCGGCACCCCAGACGGCGACGACGTCGCCCGGCTCCGTCCCCGCGAGGTCGGCGCCCATCCAGCCGGTCGACGCCGCGTCGGAGGCGAACAGCGCACGGGTGTCGGAGACCCCCTCGGGCACCACGAACGTGCCGACGTCGGCGTAGGGCACCCGCATGAACTCGGCGTGGCTGCCGGCGCACCCGCCCATCGCGTGCGAGTAGCCGAAGCACCCGCCGGGGGACTGCCCCCACAGACCCTCGGTGATCCCGGGGTTCGGGTTCCCGTTGTCGCAGAGGGAGTACAGCTCCTGCTTGCAGTACCAGCAGCTGCCGCAGGCCGCGAACGGCGCGACGACGACCCGGTCACCGACCTTGCGGTCCCGGACCTCCTTGCCGACCTCCACGACCTCCCCGATGAACTCGTGGCCCATCACGTCACCGGCGCGCATGAACGGGATGTAGCCACCGATCAGGTGCAGGTCCGAGCCGCAGGTGACCGACTGGCTGATCTTCAGGATCACGTCCCGGTCGTTGAGCAGCGTCGGCTCCGGGACGTCCTCCACCGACACCTCGTTGACACCGGTCCACGTCGCGGCCTTCACAGCACGCCCTCCTTGTCCGCCTGATCCGTCATGCCCTCCAGCGCGGCGCCCTGGGGTGTCGGCTTCCGGAAGCCGTGCGGCTGCGGGTCCACCCGCAGCACCTCACCGGTCTCCAGCCGCTGCTTGGCCTCGCGCAGCGCCGCGCGCAGCTCGCCGATCTCGTCGTCGGTCGGCGTCCCGAGGAACCGGGCCGCGAGCTCGGTGCCCTTGTCCCCCGGCGCGGCGGAGATGCGGACCTCCACGCGATCGCCGAGGCGGTCCAGCGGGGGCGGCGGCGACGCCGACGAGCCGACCTGGTCGGGCGCCTTCAGCACGGTGACCGCGCGCCAGCGGTGGGCGGCGGTCGTCGGGTCGTCGGTGACCGACGCCTGGCCGACGCCGGGCAGCCGGACGTGCTGGAGGGTGCTCAGCAGCGCCCCTCCGGCACGGCTGACGATGGCAGGTAGTTCCACGGGTGCTCCTCCGGTCGACGGCGGACCCCCGACCTACCCGCCGTCGGTGGGGGAGCAACCGGCCTACTGTGAGGTGGTTCGCCCCGCCCCGGAGATACGCGCCCTGGAGAACTCGTGCCGTCGTCGTCGCTGATCCTGTCCCGCCGTGACCTGGACTTCCTCCTCCACGAATGGCTCGACGTCGAATCGCTGACCAAGCGGTCGCGCTTCACCGAGCACTCGCGGGAGACCTTCGACGCGGTCATGGACCTCGCCGAGCAGATCGCCGCCGACCACTTCGCGCCGCACAACCGCACGGCCGACGAGAACGAGCCGCACATGGTCGACGGCAAGGCCGTGCTCATCCCCGAGGTGGCCAAGGCCCTCAAGGTCTTCACCGACGCCGGGCTCATGGCCGGGTCGTTCGACGAGGAGTACGGCGGCATGCAGCTGCCGCACACCGTCGGCCAGGCGGTGTTCGCCTGGTTCAAGGCGGCCAACGTCGGCACGTCGGCCTACCCGTTCCTCACCATGGGCAACGCGCGGCTGCTGCTCGCCCACGGCAGCCGGGAGCAGATCGACACCTTCGTCCGGCCCGAGCTCGAGGGCCGTTGGTTCGGCACGATGGCGCTGTCCGAGCCGCAGGCGGGCTCCTCGCTGGCCGACATCACCACCAAGGCGGTGCCGCAGGACGACGGCACGTACCGGCTCAGCGGCAACAAGATGTGGATCTCCGGCGGCGACCACGAGCTGACCGAGAACATCGTCCACCTGGTGCTGGCGAAGATCCCGGGCGGCCCGCCCGGGGTGAAGGGCATCTCGCTGTTCATCGTGCCGAAGTTCCTGGTGAACGACGACGGCAGCCTGGGCGAGCGCAACGACGTCGTGCTGGCCGGGCTCAACCACAAGATGGGCTACCGGGGGACGACGAACACGCTGCTCAACTTCGGCGAGGGCGTGCACACCCCGGGCGGGCAGGCCGGCGCGGTCGGCTACCTGGTGGGCGAGCAGCACCGCGGCCTGAGCTACATGTTCCACATGATGAACGAGGCGCGGATCGGCGTCGGGGTGGGCGCCACGGTCCTCGGCTACACCGGCTACCTGCACGCGCTGGACTACGCGCGCACCCGCACCCAGGGCCGGTCGGCGGGCGCGAAGGACCCGGCCTCGCCGATGGTGCCGATCGTCGAGCACACCGACGTCCGCCGGATGCTGCTGGCCGCGAAGTCCTACGCCGAGGGCGGGATGGCACTGGGCCTGTACTGCGCGCGGCTGGTCGACGAGGAGCAGACCGCGGAGAACCAGGAGGACCGCGAGCGCGCCCACCTGCTGCTGGACATGCTGACCCCGGTCGCCAAGGCCTGGCCCTCGCAGTGGGGGCTGGCCGCCAACGACCTGGCGATCCAGGTGCACGGCGGCTACGGCTACACCCGCGACTACCCGGTGGAGCAGTTCTACCGGGACAACCGGCTCAACCCGATCCACGAGGGCACGCAGGGCATCCAGTCCCTGGACCTGCTCGGCCGCAAGGTCGTGATGCAGGGCGGCGCCGGCCTGCGGCTGCTCGGCGAGACGATCGGGGCGACGACGGCCCGCGCGGCCGGCACCGAGTGGGCCGGTTTCGCCGCCGACCTCGACGCCGCGGTCGCCCGCATGGGCGCGGTCACCGCCACGCTGTGGGGCTCCGGCGACCCCGACCTCGCGCTGGCCAACTCGCACGTCTACCTGGAGGCGGCCGGCCACGTCGTGGTGGCGTGGCTGTGGCTGGAGCAGGCTCTGGCGGCCGAGGGCGGCACCGGCGCGTTCTACGAGGGCAAGCGCGCGGCGGCCCGCTACTTCTGGCGCTGGGAGCTGCCGCGCACCCGCGGGCAGTTCGACCTGCTGGAGTCCCTCGACCGCACGGTGCTCGACACCTCCGCCGACGTCCTCTGAGGCCCCGCACAGCACGGCGCCCCGCTGCTCCGTAGGGAGCGGCGGGGCGCCGTCGTGCGTGGTGCGGGCGTCAGGCCCTGACGGCCTCGGAGGCGGAGTGCCGCCCGTTCGCCGGGCGGGTCGCCGCGCGCTGCTCCTGCTCGTACCGGGCGGTGGACTGGGTGCCCATCGCGATGACCAGGGCCGTCAGGACCAGGAAGCCCAGAAGGGTCACGGCCGGCCACAACATCATCAATGCAATCTCCTCGAATACCGTCGGGTACCGCCGCCGGGTCACGGGCGGGCAGCACGTCGTCGAGGCTCACTGTCCCCCGTTCGACACCGTCTCAATCGTGCATCTGACCACTTCACCTGACGGAGTGTGATCGGAACCACAGCCGCCCGTCGGCTACGGCGTGCCGTCCGGGCCCCCGGCCCGTCGTGGTTGCATTCCTGCGTGCCCGACCCCACCGCTCCCGCGGCTCCGCGCCCGGGTCCGGGCACCCGCCCGGCGGTGCTCGTCCTGGCCCTCTCGCTGGGCGTCACCACGCTCTCGCTCCTGCAGAGTCTCGTCGTCCCGTCGCTCGGCCGGATCGAGGACCAGCTCGACGTCTCCGCCGGCGCCGCCGGCTGGGTGCTGTCGGCGAACCTGCTGGCCGCCGCCGTACTCACCCCGGTCCTGGGCCGGCTCGGCGACCTGAAGGGCGAGCGGCCGGTGATCCTCGCCATCCTGGCGGTCGTCTCGCTCGGCACCCTGCTCGCCATCGTGACGACGTCGCTGCCGGTGCTGCTCGCCGCGCGGGTGCTGCAGGGCGCCTCCTACGGGCTCTTCCCGCTCTCCATCAGCGTGCTCCGGCGGGAGCTGCCGGAGGGGCGACTGAGCGTCGGGATGGCGGTGGTCAGCAGCACCCTCGCCGTCGGCGGCGTCGCCGGCCTGGTGGCCACCGCCCTGCTCACCGGCGACGACGGCGACTACCGGCACCCGTTCTGGATCGGCCTCGGCGTCGCGCTGCTCGCCCTGGCGCTGGCCGCGTGGCTGCTGCCCGCCCGGCCGGTCCCCGGGGTCGGCCGGGTCGACTGGTGGGGGGCGATCGTGCTCGGCGCCGGCCTGGTGCTGCTGCTCCTGCCCGTCTCCCAGGGCCACAGCTGGGGCTGGGCGTCACCGGCCACGCTCGGCTGCCTCGCCGGGGCGGGGGTCGTGCTGGCGGGCTGGGTGGTGCTGCAGCGCCGCACCACGCACCCCCTGGTGCGCCCGGCGATGCTCGCCGACCGGCGCACCGTCGTGCCCAACGTGGCCGGCCTCATGACCGGGATCGCGCTGTTCGCCTCGTTCCTCGCCGTCCTGCAGTACGTGCAGTCACCCCCGGAGGTGACCGGCTACGGCTTCGGCGTCGGCGTGCTCGAGGCGGCGGTCGTCTACCTGCTCCCCGGCGGCGTGCTCGGCATCGTCGTCGCGCCCTTCGCCGGGCGGGTGGTCTCCCGCTTCGGCGCGCTGCCGACGCTCATCGCGGGAGCGCTGTCCGGTGTCGCCGGGTTCGCCGTGCTGGCCGGCCTCCGCGCGGAGCCGGCGTGGGTGATCGTCGCCGGGGTGCTCACCCAGCTGTCGGTCACCGTCGCCTACGCGGCCCTGCCCGCGCTGGTGGTCGACGCCGTCGAGGAGGAGGAGACCGGCGTCGCCAACGCGGTGAACTCCATCGCCCGGTCCACGGGCCAGGCCCTGGGCAGCACGCTCGCCGTCACGCTGATCGCCGGCAGCCTGGACCCCGCCACCGGCCTGCCCCGCGCGATCGCCTTCACCCTCGTCGCGCTGATCGGTCTCGGGGCCTCCGCGGTGGTCGTCGCGGTCGCCCTCCTCGGCATGCGCGCCGACCGGCGCGGCGGCGTCGCGCCCCGCCCCGACCGGCTGGCCGACGTCGAGCAGGCCACCGCCGGCGCCGGCGAGTGGTCGCCGGTCTCCGGCATCCGCTGACGGCTGCCGCGCGCCACCGGACGGGTGCGGACGGACCCCTTGGCCGAACCGTTACCGGCGCGTCCGGCATGGAACCCGGTCGTCCGGGGCATCGAGGGAGGCGACCGCCCCCGCCCACCGGAGGACTTCTTCCATGGCCCGACCCACTGGCTCGTCCAGCCGATCGACGGCTGAGACCGGCTCCCGCACCGACCGTGCCGGGCACGATCCCGCCCCCGACGACGACGTCGTCAACGGCACCCGGGCCGACAAGGCGCCCACCGGCGCGGACCCCGGCACCGGCACGGGCGCCACGCTCAAGCGCACCGTCAAGGAGTTCAGCGAGGACGGCCTCACCGACTGGGCGGCGTCGCTGACCTACTACGGCGTGCTCGCGCTGTTCCCCGCCCTGACCGCCCTGGCGGCGATCGCCGGGCTCTTCACCACCCCGCAGCAGCTCACCGAGGCGCTCACCGCGGTCGTGCCCCAGTCCGCGGCGGAGACCCTCAACCCGGTCATCGAGCAGATCGCCGGGAACGACGGCGCGGCGGGCCTCGCCCTCGTGCTCGGTCTCGTCGGTGCCCTGTGGACCGCCTCCGGCTACGTCGGCGCGTTCACCCGCGCGGCGAACGTCGTCTACGAGACGCCGGAAGGCCGCAAGGTCTGGAAGCTCAAGCCGCTGCAGCTGCTGATCACGCTGGTCGGCATCCTGTTCGCCGCCCTCATCGTGGCGATGCTGGTCCTCAGCGGCCCGGTGGTCGACGCGGTCGGTCAGGCCATCGGCCTCGGCGACACCGTGCTGACCATCTGGAGCTGGGCCAAGTGGCCGGTCATCCTGGTCATCCTGGCGCTCATGATCGCGGTGCTCTACTACTCGACCCCGAACGTGAAGCTGCGCGGGTTCAAGTGGGTCAGCCCCGGTGCCGGCGTCGCGATCCTGGTGGCCGTCGTCGCGTCGGCGCTGTTCGCCTTCTACGTGGCCAACTTCGGCAGCTACAACGCCACCTACGGCGCGCTGGCCGGCGTGGTCATCTTCCTGATCTGGTTCTGGCTGATCAACCTGGCCCTGCTCTTCGGCATCGAGCTCGACGCCGAGATGGAGCGCTCGACGGAGCTCAAGCAGGGCATCCCGCGGGCCGACAAGGAGATCCAGCTCGACGCCCGGGACGACCCGAAGCCCCAGCAGACCACGTAACCGGGGCGCTGCTCCCACCGCACGCGCGAACGGCCCCCTCCCCGCCCGGGGAGGGGGCCGTTCGCGCGTTCCCGGCCGATCAGCGGCTGGTCGGCGGCCCGTCGCCCCGGCGGGCGAGCGGCACCCGCTCCACCACGCCGGCGACGGCGGCCAAGCCCGTGCTCACCGCACGCCCGGCCGGGACGAACCGGTCCGGCACCCGGCGCACCCCGGCGTCGACGGCGTCGCGGGTGCGGTCGATCAGCGACAGCGGCAGCGCGGACAGCGCGTTGCCCGGCGGGCGACGGGAGACGGTGGGGTGCGGCCGGGTGGGCGAGAGCCGCGCCACGACCGCCCAGCGGCGGCCCAGCGCCCGCAGCTCCCCGGGGTCGAGCCGCTCCTGCAGCCGTGGGAGGAGCACGTCCTCCTCGTCGCGGACGTCCTCCCGCAGCACCTCCACGAGGCGGGCCAGCCGGGCCGGCCGCTCGGGGTGGTCGAGCCCGTCCCGCTCCAGCGCGCTGACCAGCTCGTTGACCTCCTGGTGCTCCTCCTCGACCTGCCGGGTGAGGGTGTCGCCGTCGGGCAGGACCCGGCGGATGACCGGCCACAGCACCGTCTCCTCGGCGAAGGCGTGGCTGAACACCAGCCGGTCGATGCGCTGCAGCACCTCCTCCTGGTCGGCGCCGGTGGCGGCGACGAGCTCGTGCAGCATGCGGTCGAGCTGCATGTGGTCGCGGCGCTGGCGGACGAGCACGCTGCCGCGGCCACCCAGCTCCTCGACGGTCTGGTCGGCGATGGATCGGGGCACGGGACACCTCCTGGTCGGTTCGGGCCCTGTCTGCCCGGACGCGCGTCGGCGCATGCCTGGTTGCGCCCGGGGCGCCCGGGTAGGTGGGGGCCACAGTCCACAGCGCCTGGAGGCAGCCCGACATGAGCGACCGGTCGACGATCACGTCCGACTTCTACGACCTCGAGGCCCTCCTGGACGAGGAGGACCGGGCGCTGCTGTACCGCGTCCGCACGTTCATGGACGAGCAGGTCGAGCCGATCATCAACGAGTACTGGACGCGGGCGGAGTTCCCGCGGCACCTCATCCCGGCCATGGCCGAGCTGGGCATCGCCGGCACCTCGATCCAGGGGTACGGCTGCCGGGGCCGCTCGCCGCTGCTCGACGGCATGATCTCCATGGAGCTGTCCAAGGGCGACCCCTCGATCTCCACGTTCATGGGCGTCCACGGCGGCCTGGCCATGGGGTCGATCTACCTCTGCGGCTCGGAGGAGCAGAAGGAGCGCTGGCTGCCGGCCATGGCCCGCATGGAGCTGATCGGCGCCTTCGGGCTGACCGAGCCCGAGCACGGTTCCGACGTCGCCCGCGGGCTGCAGACGACGTGCCGGCGGGACGGCGATTCCTGGGTGCTCGACGGCGAGAAGAAGTGGATCGGCAACGCCAGCTTCGCCGACCTGACCATCATCTGGGCCCGCGACGTCGACACCGAGCGGGTGCTCGGCTTCGTCGTCGAGCAGGGGACGCCGGGCTTCACCACCGTCGACCTCCAGGACAAGATCGCGCTCCGGGTGGTGCAGAACGCGCACATCACCCTCGAGGGCGTGCGGGTGCCCGAGGAGAACCGGCTGCAGGAGGCGCACAGCTTCCGCGCGACCGCCGACGTGCTGCGGATGACCCGCGCCGGCGTCGCGTGGTCGGCCGTCGGCTGCTCCCGCGGCGCCTACGAGCACGCGCTGCGCTACGCCATGGGCCGGGAGCAGTTCGGCCAGCCCATCGTGGAGTTCCAGCTCGTGCAGGACCTGCTGGTGCGGATGCTCGGCAACATCACCTCCTCGGTGGCGATGTGCGCCCGCCTGTCGCAGCTGCAGGGGGCCGGGCGGATGACCGACGAGCAGGCGTCCCTGGCCAAGGCCTTCTGCACCATGCGGATGCGCGAGACCGTCGGGTGGGCGCGCGAGCTCATGGGCGGCAACGGGATCCTGCTGGAGAACCACGTGGGCCGCTACGTCGCCGACGCCGAGGCCATCTACTCCTACGAGGGCACCCGCGAGGTGAACACGCTCATCGTCGGCCGGGCCGTGACCGGGGCCAGCGCCATCGTCTGACGGCAGGCACGGCAGGCACGACAGCTACTGGCGGTCCCACCAGGCGCGGGCGGCCTCGGCCGGGGTGCGCCCCTGCAGCTCGACCGCGCGGTTGAGCTCGACGAGGTCGGCCGTGGTCAGCCGCTCGCTCGTGCCGTCCAGGCCCTCCCGCAGCGGCTCGCCCCACCGGTCGAGCACCTCCGCCCGCACCATCGGCACGACGTTCTCCCGCGGCTGCAGCGCACGGTCGTCGGCCAGCAGCACCACCGGGGCGACCGCCAGCCGCGCGTCGGTGGTCTCGAGCATGCCCACCTGGATCTGCCCCGCCAGGAGCGCCTCGAGGGTGGCCGCGCGGGACGGCATGCCGGCCACCGCCCCGAACCGCAGGCCGTAGACCTCCTCGAGGCCGCGCAGGCAGAACGGCCGGTCAGGGCACTCCGGCGGCCCGCCGAAGACGAGGTCCCCGGCCAACGGCGCCAGGTCGGACAACCGGTGCACGTCGTGGGTGGCGGCGAACTGCCTGGTGACGACGAAGCCGTTCTGGTCCTCGGCGGCCGCGGGGGTGAGGACGTCGACGCCCCGCCCGCCCATCGTGCGGCTCAGGACCGCGTGCATCCGGTCCGGCGCCGTCGGGAGCTGCGGGAACTGCGGGCGGGCGAAGGCGAGCGCCGTGCCGAGGTAGTCCAGCACGACGTCGACGACGCCCTGCTGCAGGGCCGGGGACACCACCTCGCGGGTGCCGATGCCGTGCTGCACCGACACCGGGAGGCCCTGCCGGCGCACCCCCTCGGCGTAGACCTCCGCGAGGATCTGGTTCTCGGCGAAGTCGTAGGAGGCGAACCGGATCACGTCGCTGCGGGCGGGCGGTGCCGGTGAGCCGACGTCGCAGCCGGCGAGCAGGCCCAGCGCCAGCAGCACCGCGACGACCACCCGGCCAGCGCCCACGGCACCCACCTCCCGCCGCTCCGGGCCGCGCTCCCCCGCCGACGTCGTGCCCGGCGCGGAGGCGGTCACCGTAGCCCCGCACGAGGCGGAAAGGGATGGTCCCGGCGCCCGCGGAGGAGCACCATCTGCCGGCATGGCGTCGCTGCCGCAGGCGCTCCCGGAACGACGGGCGGCGGGTCCGGTCGCGCGACCCGCACCGCCCCCGATCGCCCGCGTCCGGCGCCGCCGCCGTCCCTCCGGCGAGCCCCCGCCGCTCCCCCGCCAGCTGCGGGCGTCGGGCAAGTGGTGGCTCGCGCTCAGCGGGGTGGTGCTGTTGGCCTGCGTCGCCGTCGTCGCCACCGGCACCATCCGGTACGTCGACGTCGCCGACACCCGGGTGCTCCAGGCGATCGCCGGCCTCCGCTCCCCCGGCCTGACCGCGGTCGCCGATGCGGCCGGCATGCTGGCCGCGGCCGGTGTGCTGCACGCGATCTGGCTGACCGACCTGGTGCTGCTGGCGGTGTTCCGCCGCTGGCGGCACCTCCTGGTGTGGCTGGGCGTCGGCCTGCTGGTGATCAACGTCGGCACCGCGATGACCACCACCCTCCAGCGCCCACGCCCCTTCGAGGTCGAGGTCCTGGGCGACTGGTCGGGCTTCGCCATGCCGTCGCTGCCGGTGACCGTGCTCGCCGCCCTGCTGGTCAGCACGCTGTACTCGCTGGTGCCGCCCGGCCGGCCGCGGACGATCGGCAAGTGGGTGGTCTGCGGGCTGCTGGTGGTCACCGCCGCCTCGCGGCTGTACCTGGCGCAGGACCACCCCACCGGCGTGCTGGCGGGGATCGTGCTCGGCGTCGCGACGCCGCTGGCCGCCTTCCGCCTGCTGACGCCGAACTCGGTGCACCCGGTGCGGTACACCAGGGCCCGGCCGGCACACCTCGACGTCTCCGGCGAGCGCGGGGCGGCCATCGTGCGGGCCCTGCAGGACCAGCTGGGGCTGGTGGTCACCGACGTCTCGCACTTCGGCCTGGCCGGGTCCGGCGGCTCCACGCCGCTGCGCATCACCGTCAAGGCCGACAGCGCCCACGGGGACGGCGAGAGCTGGGTCTTCGGCAAGCTGTACGCCGCCACCCACGTCCGCTCGGACCGCTGGTACAAGCTCGGCCGGACCCTGCTGTACGGCCGGCTGGAGGACGAGAAGCCGTTCTACTCCGTCCGCCGGCTGGTGCAGTACGAGGACTACGTGCTGCGGGTGCTCTGCGACGGCGGGCTGCCGGTCCCCCAGCCGCTGGGCATCGTCGAGATCACGCCGGAGCGGGAGTACCTGCTCGTCACCGAGTTCCTCGCCGGCGCCAAGGAGGCCGGCGACGCCGAGATCGACGACGCGGTCATCGACCAGGGGCTCGCGGCCGTGCGCCGCCTGTGGGAGATCGGCATGGCACACCGTGACATCAAGCCGGCCAACCTGCTGGTCCGCGACGGCACGCTCTACCTCATCGACTCGGCCTTCGCCGAGGTGCGCCCGAGCCCGTGGCGGCAGGCGGTGGACCTGGCCAACATGATGCTGGTCCTGGCGCTGCGCACCGACGCCGAGCGGGTGTACCGGCGGGCCCGGCTGCACTTCTCCGACGAGGAGATCGCCGAGGCGTTCGCCGCCACCCGCGGGCTGACGATGCCGTCGCAGCTGCGGCGGATGCTGCGCCGGCAGGGCCGCCACCTGCAGGACGAGTTCCTCGCCCTGCTCCCCTTCCGGCTCCCACCGGTCCACATCCAGCGCTGGACGTGGCGGCGGGGCGGCCTGACCGTGGTCACGCTGGCCGCGGCCGGGATCGCCGTGTACGTGTCGCTGGGCCTGCTGGGGTCCCCGCTGTGAGGGGGCGCCGGCGCCGTGCGGCGCTCGCCCTGGGCACGGTGGCGCTGCTGACCGGGTGCGTCCAGCCGGTGGTGCTCGGCGAGGAGACGCTCGCCTGCCGGAACGACGACGACCACCCGGCCAACGGCGTCGTCCTCATGGCCCAGTCGGTGCCGAGCGCGACCTGGGTGCCCTGCCTGGAGGTCATGCCCCTGGGCTGGGACCTCGCCGGACTGGAGGCGACCGAGAGCTCCGCCCGCTTCTGGCTCGACTCCGACCGCGACGGCGTGCACGCCCTCGAGATCCTCCTGACCCCCGCGTGCGACACGACCTCCGCCACCGAGATCCCCAGCGAACGGGAGGGGATGCGCCGGTGGGAGCGGGTGACGCAGGTGACCCCGACGTACATCGGCACCCGGCACTACCTCTTCGAGGGCGGCTGCGTGAGCGTGCTCTTCCGGCTGTCCGGCGAGAACCGCGCCGAACCCCTGGGGGTGGCCACGCAGGCGGTCGGCGCGGTACCGCGGGAGCAGGTGCGGGCCGCCGTCCGGGAGCAGACGGACGGCGAGCTCGAGCTCGATCCCCCCGCCGGCGGTGGCCGGTGAGCACCGGCGCGGGTCCCGGCGCGGGCGGACGCCGCCCGCGCCGGTACCGCTTCGTCGGTCCGGTGCTGTCGGTGGCCCTCGTCGCCGCCGTGTTCGTCTGGTTCCTGCCGCAGTTCACCAGCCTCTCGCAGGTGTGGGCGGCGGTCGTCGACATGACGTGGCTGGAGACGTCGGCGCTGCTGCTGGCGGCGGTCTGGAACCTGATCACCTACCAGTTCCTCGTGGTGGCGACGACGCCCGGCATGACCCTGCGGCAGGCCACGGTGGCGACCGAGGCCGCGACGGCCGTGTCCAACACCGTGCTCGGCGGGGCGGCCGTCGCGGTCGGCCTCACGTACGCCATGAACTCGTCGTGGGGCTTCTCCCGGTCCCGCACGTCGGTCGCCCTGCTGGTCGCCGGGCTGTGGAACACCCTGGCCAAGCTGGGCCTGCCGGTGCTGGCGCTCGCGCTGCTGGCCTTCACCGCGCCGCCGTCGGCCGGCCGGCTGGCCGCGGGGGTGGCCGGGCTCCTCGGGCTGGGTGCGGCGGCCGCCCTGCTCTGGACCGTGCTGCGCAGCCCCGCCACGGCCGCGGCGGTGGGCCGGGCGGCGGCCCGCGCGGCCACGGCCGCACGTCCCCCGTTCCGCCGTCCCGCGGTCACCGGCTGGGACCGGGCGACGACGAAGTTCCGCGACCGCACCGTCCTGCTGCTGCGAGCCCGGTGGCACTGGATCACCCTGGCCACCCTGGTCAGCCACCTGTCGCTGTTCCTCCTGCTGCTGCTGTCGCTGCGCTCCGTCGGCGTGGGCGCCGACCAGGTGGGCACGGCCGAGGCCCTGGCCGTCTTCGCCTTCGCCCGGCTGCTCACCGCCGTCCCGCTCACGCCCGGCGGCCTGGGCGTGGTCGAGCTCGCGCTGATCACCGGCCTCGCGGCGGCCGGCGGGCCGCGGGCGCTCGTGGCCGCGGCGGTGCTGGTGTTCCGGGCGCTGAGCTACGTCCTGCCGATCCCCGTCGGTCTGGGCAGCTACCTGTTCTGGCGGCACAACCGGTCCTGGCGGCGCGAGGCCAACGCCGCGCCGAGGACCGAGCTGGTGCCGGAGGCGGCGTGACACCACCCAGCCGGGCGGGGCGGCCTGTGGTTCAGTGGGACAGGTCACAACCGCGTCCCGGGGGATGGCGCCGTCGTATCCCCGGGGCAGCGTCGAAGGAGTTCCCCGATGGCCCAGCCCGCGACCGAACCAGCCCGTACCGCCTCCGCTGTCCCACCCGGGAGCCCCGACACCGCCCCCGTCGCCGGGACTCCCGAGCAGGCGGCCGAGGCAGTGATGGGCCTGGACATGCTGCTGGTCGACGCGGCCCGCGGACCCCTGCGACGGCTCGTGCCGCCGGCCGGCACCGCACTGCGCTTCGGGGGTGCGCTGGCCCGCAAGCCCGACAAGGTGGCCCGCCGTGGCGGCGAGCTGGTCCGCGAGCTCGGCAAGGTCGTGGCCGGCCGCTCCGAGCTCGCGCCAGGCCCGAAGGACAAGCGCTTCGCCGACCCCGCCTGGAGCGGCAACCCACTGCTCAAGCGTGCGGTGCAGGCGCACCTCGTCACCGCGCGGGTGGCCTGGGAGCTGATCGAGGACGCCGACCTCGACTGGCAGGACGACGAGCGGATCCGCTTCACCGCGACCAACCTGGTCGACGCCTTGGCGCCCAGCAACGTGCCCGGACTGAACCCGGTGTCGCTCAAGGCGGTCATCGACACCGGCGGGGCCAGCGCCCTCAAGGGCCTGCGGCGGCTGATCCGCGACCTCGCCAACCCGCCGCGAGTGCCGACCATGGTGGAGCCCGACGCCTTCACCGTCGGCGAGGACCTGGCGGCCACGCCGGGCGCCGTCGTCTTCCGCAGCGATGTCTTCGAGCTGATCCAGTACCGGCCGACGACGGAGACCGTCCGGAGCCTGCCGCTGCTGATGGTCCCCCCGACGATCAACAAGTTCTACGTCGCCGACATGGCGCCGGGGCGCAGCATCGTCGAGCACTACGTGTCCAGCGGCCAGCAGGTCTTCATGATCTCGTGGCGCAACCCCGACGAGCGGCATGCCGAGTGGGGCATGGACACCTACGGGCAGGCCGTGCTCGACGCGATGGACGCCGTCGAGCGGGTGACCGGGAACGAGCGGGTCGCCGTCCAGTCGTTCTGCTCCGGAGGCATCATCACCGCGATGGTGCTGGCCCACCTCGCCGCGATCGGCCGCCAGGACCGCGTGGCCGCCGCCAGCTACGCCGTCACCGTGCTCGACTGGGCGCGCGCCGGCACCATCTCCGCGTTGATGGACGAGGAGGCCGTGCAGGCCGCCACGGAGAAGTCCCGCAAGAAGGGCTACCTGGACGGGGCCCAGCTGGCCGAGGTGTTCGCCTGGTTGCGGCCCAACGACCTGGTGTGGAACTACTGGGTGAACAACTACCTGCAGGGCAAGCCGCCGCCGAACTTCGACATCCTCTTCTGGAACGCGGACACGACCAGGATGGCCGCTGCGCTGCACCGGGACTTCATCGGCGTCGCGGTCGGCAACTCGCTGACCGAGCCGGGGACGGCGACGATGCTCGGGACGCCGGTCGACCTGTCCAAGGTGGCGGTCGACTCCTACATCACCGCGGGGATCGCCGACCACATCTGCCCGTGGCAGTCCTGCTACCGCTCCACCCAGTTGTTGGGTGGCGAGAGCCGATTCGTCCTGTCCACGAACGGGCACATCGCCTCGCTGGTGAACCCGCCCGGGAACCCGAAGTCGACGTTCCGGGTGGCCGGGTCCACCCCGGCGGACCCCGACCGCTGGCTGCAGCAGGCCGAGACGGTCAAGGGCTCCTGGTGGCCGGACTTCATGTCCTGGCTCGGGGAGCGCTCCGGCGAAGAGGTCCCGGCACCCCGTGAGCTCGGCGGGAACGGCCTGGAGGTTCTGGCCGAGGCCCCGGGGACCTATGTCTTCGACAAGTAGACCGGAGGTCGTCCGGAGCCTGACCGTCGGCGGCCGCACGCTGCGGGTCGCCGTCCGGCCGGGCACCGACGACGAGCTCCCCCCGCTGCTGCTGATGAACGGCATCGGCGCGAGCCTGGAGGTGCTCCAGCCGTTCGTCGACGCCCTCGGCTCCCGCCGGACCGTCATCCGCTTCGATGTGCCGGGCGTGGGCGGGTCGCCGCGGCCGGTGGTCCCGTACACGCTGGCCACGCTGGCCCCGGTCGTGGCCGGGCTGCTCGACCGGCTGGGCCACACCCGGCCGGTCGACGTCCTTGGCCTGTCATGGGGTGGCGCGCTGGCCCAGCAGTTCGCCGTGCAGCACTGGCGAAGGTGCCGGCGACTGGTTCTCGCCGGCACGGCGACGGGCACGCTGATGGTGCCGGCGAGGCCGCAGGTGCTGCGCCGGATGCTCACGCCTCGCCGGCACCGCGATCCCGAGTACGCCCGTGAGGTCGCCGGCCTGATCTACGGCGGAAGCATGCGAACAGAGCCCGAGCGGGCCGCGGCCGTGCTGCACACGTACACGCGGGTGGGCCCCCGGCGCGGCTACTACTACCAGCTCGCGGCGAGCGCCGGCTGGAGCAGCCTGCCGTTCCTGCGGCTGATCCGGCAGCCCACCCTCGTCGTCGCCGGCGACGACGACCCGATCATCCCGGTGGTGAACGCACGGTTGATGGCCCGGCTCATCCCGGACGCCCAGCTGCACGTCTACGCCGGCGGGCACATCGCGCTGGTCACCGAGGCCGACGAGCTGGCCCCGGTGATCGAGCGGTTCCTCGACGCCTGACCCGGCGGGTCAGACCATGCGCGGCCGGGCTGCGAGGTGCTCCTCGTACTTGTCCAGGACGTCGTCGATCAGCTGGGCGTGCGTGTAGTTCATGACGTCGTAGCCCGCGGCGGGCGCCCCGTGCCCCGGCTCCAGGCGCACGTCGAGCCGGGAGTCCGCCGCATCGACCGGGCGGCGGGCCGGCTGGCCGGTCTGGATCCGGTAGCGGAAGGGGGCGCCGCCGTCCACCTCGGCCGCCAGCTCCACGGACCGGTTGCCGGCGTCGTCCACGACCCAGCGCGTCTCGGACACGAGGTCACGCGCCCGCAGCTCGGCCGCCGCCTCGTTCAGGGCCGGCAGCGCGGTCTCGGTGAGGTACTGCGAGGCACGCTCCCGGCCGCTGGTCACCGGCTTACGGCGGCGGCGCAACCGGTCCCGGCGCCGGGCGGCGGGGCGGCGGGTGGGCCCGACCCCGTGCCGGACGGTGGCCCGGTCGGCCTCGTTCCGCAGGGCCCGGTACAGCCCGACCATGACCATCAGCATGACGAAGCCGAACGGCAGCCCCATGATGATCGTCGCGTTCTGCAGCGCCGGCACACCGCCGACCACGAGCATCGCCGCGGTGAGGACGCCGGTGGCGACCGCCCAGACGATCCGGACCCCGCCGGCGGCGTCGTCCTGCGGCCGCGCCAGCCGGGAGGACAGGTTCGCCATCACCAGGGCGCCGGAGTCGGCGGAGGTGACGTAGAACAGCAGGCCGACGAAGGTCGCGATCGAGGCGATCACCGGGAAGGCCGGGTACTCGGCCAGCAGCGTGTAGAAGCCCCGCTCGGGGGTGTTCATCGCCGTCTCCCCGAACGCGGCGTCCCCCTGCCGGATCCGGTCGATCGCGCTGTTCCCGAAGATCGACACCCACATGAGGATGTAGCTGAACGGGAGCAGCAGCGTGCCGGCGACGAACTGGCGGATGGTGCGGCCGCGGGAGATGCGGGCCAGGAAGAGGCCGACGAACGAGGCCCAGGCGATCCACCACGCCCAGAAGAACAGCGTCCAGCCGTTCAGCCACTCGTCCGGCCGGTCGTAGGCGAAGGTGTCCATAGTCCGGCCGGGGAAGGTGCTGACGAAGTCGCCGACGTTCTGCACCAGCCCGTTGAGCAGGAACGCGGTGTTGCCGGTGACGAGGACGAAGCCGGCCAGCCCCAGCGCGAGCAGGACGTTCAGCTGCGAGAGCCGCTTGATCCCCCGGTCCACGCCGCTCACGGCGGAGACCGTCGCCACGGTCACGGCGAGCGCGATCAGCCCGATCTGCGCGGCCCGGCCCTCGGGGATGCCGAAGAGGACCGACAACCCGTAGTTCAGCTGCACGACGCCGATGCCCAGCGAGGTGGCGACGCCGAAGATCGTGCCCAGCACGGCCGCGATGTCCACGGCGTCGCCGAGCCCGCCGTGCACCCGCTTGCCGAAGATCGGGTAGAGCACGGAGCGGATCGCCAGCGGCATGTTCATGCGGTAGGCGAAGTAGGCCAGCGCCATCCCCATCAGCGCGTACATGCCCCAGCCGTTGAGACCGTAGTGGAACAGCGTCCAGACCGTGGCCTCGCGGGCCGCGTCGACCGTCTCGCCCTCCCCGACCGGCGGGGCGAGGTACTGGGTGACCGGCTCGGCGACGGCGAAGAACATCAGGTCGGTACCGATGCCGGCGGCGAACAGCATCGACGCCCAGGCGAAGGTGCTGTACTGCGGGCTGGAGTGCTCCGGGCCGAGCTTGACCCGCCCGTACCGCGAGAACGCGATGGCGAGCACGAAGACGAGCACGGCCGAGGCGAAGGCGATGTAGAACCAGCCGAACCACTCGGAGGTCCAGCCCACCAGCGAGCCGATCGTGCCGCTGGCGGAGGCCGGGCTGAGCATCGCCCAGACCGCGACGACGAGGACGCCGGCGACCGATCCGTAGAAGACGCGTCGCTTCAGCCCGCCGCCCTGCCCACCACTTGCCTCGTCACCGTCCACCGGGCGGATGGTGGCACACCCGGCCGGGCTCGGCAGGATGGCCCCGGACCGGGTGGCTCACCGCACGGGGGCCCCGGGTCCCGGCGAGAAGGCCCGCCGGACGCGGCTCCAGCGGTTCGGCGTGCGTTCGGCGTCGAGCAGCTCGGTCGCGGCCAGGGCGCGGTCGACCACGTGCTGGGCCGGTGGCTCGAACGGCCGCAGCGACCGGCCGGCCGGGGTGCGCAGGCGCTCGACCGCGCGCACGAGCGACCCGCCGGTCGCCTGGATCGCGGTGGTCACCGCCGCCGGCTCGACCCCGAGGTGCTCGCCGAGCAGGCGGTCCCGCATGCCGACGACGGCGGCCGTCAGCTCCGCACGGCGCGGGTCGTCCGGCTGCGCCTCGATGGTGAGGTCGCACTCGGTGTCCAGCCCCATCGACCGGTTGTTCAGGTTCGAGCTGCCGATCCGCAGCAGCCGGTCGTCGACCACCAGCACCTTCGCGTGCACGTACACCGGCCGGCCGGCCTCGGTCACCGGCACGTACATGCGGAACCGGTCGTGGACGTCGGCCTCCCGGACCAGCGCGAGCAGCCGGGCCCGGGCGGTGCCCATGGCCTTCTCCTCCAGCCAGCCCTCCGCCGACTCCGGGGTCACGAGGACGAACTCGGGGCCGGCCTCCTCCCCCAGCCGCTCGGCGATCGCCTCCGCGATCCGGCGGTTGGCGAAGTACTGGGCCTCGATGTAGACGGCGTCCCGGGCCGTCGCGATCGCGGCCAGCCACAGCAGCTCGATCTCGTGCACCAGGTCCTTGCCGCCGTGGCGCGGCCGGGTGCGCGAGATGGCGACGTCGACGTCGGTCAGCAGCGGCTCCACCTCACCGGGCCAGCACGGCTCGGCTTCCTCGACCGGGTCCAGCCGCCGGCCGGTGCCGCTCTCCCACCGCTCGCGCGCCAGCTCACCGAGGGCCTGCGCGGCGGGGCCGGAGACCAGACTCGTCACGTCGTGCCAGGGGCCGGTCGCCCGCCGCGAGGTGGGCCGGTGCCGGTGCCGGTGCCAGTCGGCGTGGTCGGAGGTGTCCCACCGGTCGGCCGTGACGTCGATGCCACCGGCGAAGGCGAGGCAGTCGTCGATCACGACGATCTTCTGGTGGTGCGCGGCGCCCAGCGGGTGGCGGTGATCGACGGCGAACCGGAGCCGCTCGTGCGTCCGGCGACGGAGCAGCGGGACCGGGAGCACCCCGCGCCGCAGCGACTCCACCATCCCCATCCCCCACTGCAGGATGCCGATCTCCAGCCCGGGGTTGGCCCGCACGGCCATCTCGAGCACCCGGCCGAGCCGGTCGTCCCGCGCCCGCCCGGGCGCGCGGGGGTCGAGCCGGATCCGGGGCTCGAAGTCCCAGCCGATGAACAGCACCCGCCGTTCGGCGCGCAGCACCGCCTGCTTGAGGACGGCGAAGTAGTCGGCGGCATCGACGAACACCGCGTAGCGGTCCGCCCGCTCGATCCGCCAGCACGTCTCGCCGGGCACCAGGACCGAGCCGGGCTCGACGCGCGGGATCGTCCGGCCGCCGTCCTCCGGTGCCGCGGTCCCGGCGTCAGCCACCTGCCGCTCCCGTTCCGCGGAGCGGTACCGGCCGGTGGCGGCGGCGCGCCCCGCGGGCCTGGCGGTCCGTCACGCCGGGGAGTCTGCCCGGTCGCGCAGCAGCGCACCGGCCTGCGCGGCCGGCATCGGCCGGTAGAGGAGGTAGCCCTGGGCCCGGTCGCAGGCCTGCGCCTTGAGCCGGGCGAGCTGCCCGGGCTCCTCGACGCCCTCCGCGACGACCGTCAGCCCGAAGGTGTGCGCCGCCCGGATCATCAGGGCCACCAGCTCGCGGTGCGACGGCTCGGCGGACGCCACGAAGCTCCGATCGATCTTCAGCGTGTCCACGGGCATGTTCCGGAGCTGCCCGATGGAGGTGTAGCCGGTCCCGAAGTCGTCGATGGCGATCCCGACGCCCATGTCCCGCAGCTCGGTCAGGTGGTCGTAGGCCACCGGGTCGTCGACGAGGACCGTCTCGGTGACCTCGACCACGAGCAGCCGGGGCGGCAGCCCGGACGCGGCCAGCGCGTCGGCGACGTCGGTGACCACGCGCGGGTCGGCCAGGTGCCGGCCCGAGATGTTGACCGCGACGGTCGGCTCCGGAGCGCCCGGGGCGGGGGGCGACGCGGCCCGCCACTCGGCCAGCTGCCGGGTCGCCTGCAGCAGCACCCACCGGTCGATGTCGCCGATGAGGCGGGAGCCCTCGGCCACCGGGATGAACCGGTCGGGCGGGACCAGGCCGACCCCGGGCCGGTTCCACCGCAGGAGGGCCTCGTACCCGGCGATCCGGCCCGAGGACACGTCGACGACGGGCTGGTAGGCCAGCGTCATCTCGCCGTCGGCCAGGCCGGAGGAGATCGCCGCCTCCAGCTCGGCGCGCTCCTGCAGCTGCCGGCGGAGCGTCTCGTCGAAGATCTCCGCCCGCCCGCGACCGTGGGCCTTGGCCCGGTACGCCGCGGTGTCGGCCTCGGCGAACAGCACGTCGGCGTCGGTGCCGCCGTCCCGGCTGACCGCTACCCCGATGCTCGCGCCGATGCGCACCTGGACCGTCCCGGTCGCGATGGGTTCGCTGACCGAGGCGATCAGTCGGTCGGCGAGCTCCAGCAGGTCGTGCTCCTCGTGCACCGGCTCCACGAGGACGACGAACTCGTCGCCGCCCAGGCGGCACACGACGTCGCCCGGCCGGACGGCGGCGCTCAGCCGCCGGGCGACCTGGCGCAGCACCTCGTCCCCCGCCGCGTGGCCGTGGCCGTCGTTGACGGTCTTGAAGCCGTCCAGGTCGACGAAGAGGAGACCGGTCATCTCGCCGGACCGCCGGCCGCGGTGCAGCGCGGAGGTCACCAGGGTGAGCGCCTGCGCGCGGTTGGGCAGCTCGGTGAGCGGGTCGTGGGTGGCCTGGTGGGCGAGGGCGAACTGCAGCTCCTCCCGCTGGCGCACCGAGTGGACGATCTGCTGCACCGAGGCGTGCACGACCTCGCCCAGCGGGCCGGGCAGCGGCTGGTCGAGGAGCGCGGCGTCGAGGTCCCCGCGGGCGACGGCCTGGGCCTGGGCCTGGATCCGGCGCAGCCCGGCGACCGCGGAGCCGAGGGCGGCCGACACGGTGCGCACCTCACGGGGCCCCGCCACCTCCACCTCGACCAGGGAACCCTCGCTGATCTTCGTGGCCTGGCCGGCCAGCAGGCGGAGCGCCCGCGCCACGCTGCGGCCGAGGAAGAACGCCCCGAGCGCGGAGCCGGCCAGCAGGCCAGCCCCGACCACGAGGATCACCTGCAGCCGGTCGTTGGCGCGTTCGCGGTCGGTCGCGGCGAGCCGCTCCGCCTCGCCGACGGCCGTCTGCACGAGGCCGGTGAGCAGGGCGTTGCGCTCCTGGCCCCGGAACAGCAGCGGCACCAGCTCCGCCACCGGAGGGCCGGCGGCGAGGTCCCCGGTCAGCCCCGCGGCCAGGCGGGCGTCGACCTGCTCCACGACAGCGGCGGTCCGCATCTCCTCCCACGCCTCGCGCAACGGCTCCTGCGACAGGGTCGCCATCTGGCGCTGCGCGTCGACGTAGTCCAGCCACGACGTCTGCCAGGCGGTGCGCGAGCCGATCAGGCCGTCGCCGGCACCGACGAGCAGCGACCCCAGGAACAGCGGCATCTGCCGGCCGGCGGTCTGCGCCAGCCGGGCGATGGTCTGGACGTCCTGGACCGCGCGCAGGGTGGCGTCCGGAACCCCTTCGGCGGTCGCCGCGGCAGCCGTCGCGGCCTGCGCGTTCATCAGGTCGTTCGAGACGTGCAGGAAGTCCAGGTAGACGGCCTCGATGTCCAGCTCGTCGTCCTCGTCGCGCGCACGCAGGGCCGCCAGCTCCTCGCCGGCGTGCGCGGCGGCCCGGGCGGCCGGGGTGCCGGCCGGCACCTGGGCCAGCGCGTGGTCGGTGGTGGCCCGCGCGCTCTCTACCGCCTCGAAGGCGGTCTGCCGCTGGGCGAGCAGCAGGAACTCGGGCAGGCCCAGGGCGGCGGCGGTCCGGGGGTCCTCGATCACGTGCAGCGACAGGGCCGGGATGATCTCCTGCTCGACACCGCTGCGCGCCGCGTCCAGCAGGGCGAGGGTGCGCACCGCCTCCTCGGCGCGCGCCGCCCCGTCCGCCTCGACCGCCCGGGCCTGCGCCGCCGCGCCGGCCAGGACCACGACGCCGATCAGCGGCAGCAGCACGATCGCGGTCAGGTACCGCCACAGCGGCGCCCCGCGCCGGTGGCCACGCCGCACTGCTCCCTGGATGCGCACGGTGTCGTATCGGCAACCCGGGGCGGCGCTTGAGGGGCCGTCCTCCCCGGAGGTGTGAGAGGGCCGGGGCGCGCGGTTTGCCAGGCCGCGCACAGCGGCGCCCCCGCGGATTGTCAGACCCCTCCGCGACCCTGGGGGCACACCGCGACCGAGGAGAGCAGTGATCGACACCCCCGCCCGTACCGACCGCTCGAGCACCGCCGGCCTGCCGCCGGCCGCCCTGCGCCTGCCGGCGCGGCTGCGCCGCCGCCCGGTCCTCGTGGTCCCCCCGAGGCTGGACGACGCCGCCCGCCACCCGTGACCGGGTGGTGCCGGCGGGTCGTCCCCGCCGGCACCGTGCGCCGCACGACCCCGGGCGCCTGATCCGTCGCTCAACGGGCCGGGCTGCTCACCAGGTGGCAGCCGGTGGAGCCGAACTCCTCGACGGGGAAGCCCAGCTGCCGGAGCAGGGTCCCGACGGCGGCGGTCATCGTCCGCTGCACCGCCGTGTCCATCGCCCCGCCGCGCACCTGCTGCAGGCTCATCCGGTCGTGCTGGTGCCAGGTCACGAGGACGCCCTCGCCCGCCGGGTGCGGCGTCAGGCAGACCCCGCCGGCCGGGTCGGCGCCCTCGCAGTCGTGCAGCGGCAGGCCGGCCTCGACCAGGGCCGCGGAGACGTCGACCGCGAGAGTCGTCAGGGAGTCGTCGTCGTCCATGAGCGGGTCCCAGTCCGCGGGGAGGCGGTCCAGCTGGCGCCCCAGCTCGGCCAGCCAGGCCCGCTCCTGGACCGACTGCCGCCGGGCCACGCCGCCGTCGGCGCGCCGGGCCCCGTGCACGACGTCGGCGGTGCCGGGCAGCTCCTCCGAGACGAGGGCCCACTCCGCGTCGAGCCGGTCGGCGAACGGTCCGGCCACCGCCTCACCCCCGGGCTCGCCGACCAGCCACCACCCGGTGGCCGGCGGGCCGTCGGCCAGGTGCCGGCCGGCCGGGTGGGTCGCCAGGCCGACGGCGGTCCGCTCGGCAGCCGGCTGCTCCGGGCCGGCCCCGTCGACGGCCCGGACGGCACCGGTGCGCGCGGCGGCCGGCGCGGGCGCGGCCGCCCGCTGCTGGTTCTGCACGGCGTTGCGCTCGAACTCGTACCGCGCGGTGGAGCTGGCGCCCAGGGCGACGACGACCGCGATCAGCGCGCAGCAGCCCACCAGCGGGGCCAGCACGGCCATCAGCTCACCAGGCACGCCAGGCTCCCTGCGGGCCCGCGCCCCAGAAGGCTGCCCGACGCGACCACTCCTGGACGCGGGTGGCCATCCCCGGCCCCGGCGTCCCGGCGATCGCGGGGACGGCGACCGGCTCGTCCACCATCAGGTCGAGCAGCAGGGCCAGGGCCTCGCGGTCGGGCACCTCCGGGGCAGCGGTGGACGGCTGGTGGAGCGGTAGCGCGGTGGCGTGCACAGGAACTCCTCGCAGGTCGTGCTCCGCGGCTGGGGAAGCGCCGCGGACGACCCGAAGGCTAGGTCCGGGCGGACGGCGCGACGGCTGCTCCGGACACCCCCCGACGGGGCCCGTGTCCCATTCGTTGCACAGCGCATCCCGGGCAGCCGGTGACCCGTCCCAGCGCCCGGCGACCTGTCGACATGACGCCCGCTCCCGAGCGTGGAAATCCCTCCGCCAGGGTCCGGTCGTCCCGGTGCGGCCCCGGCGCGCCCGCGTGTCGCGGCGGAGGAGCCGTGCCGCGGCGCCCCTCGCCCGCTGCGTCATCGGCATCTCCCGGGCGGATCGGCACCGTGCTCCACGGCTCACCTCGACGGCCGGGACCCGGCGGTGCTCCGACGGGTCGCGCAACCCGGCCGAGCCCGGAGGCGACCGGCCGCAGCGCGGTAGCATCGCCGCGTGACGATGCAACCGTCGGTCGCCTCCCCGGCGGGGACGCCGCTGGAGGAGACGGCGGGGCTGTTCCCCGCTGCATCGCTGTTCCACAGCCTGTCCGACCCGGCGCGCCTGGCGATCGTCCGCCACCTCGCGCTGGGCGAGCACAAGGTCGTCGACCTGACCGCCCACCTGGGGCTCGCCCAGTCGACCGTCTCGGCGCACCTGGCCTGCCTGCGCGACTGCGGCCTGGCCACCTCCCGTCCGCAGGGCCGGGCCTCGATGTGGTCGCTCACCCACTCCCCCGACCTGCTGGCCCTGCTGTCGGCCGCGGAACGGCTGCTCGCCGCCACCGGCGACGCGGTCGCCCTCTGCCCGGTCTACGGCGAGCCGTCCAGGGCCTGACCACCCCGGGCCCGCCTCACCCGGCGACGGAGCTCGTGAGGACCGCGAGCCGCTGGGTCGCCCGGGTCATCGCGACGTAGCGGTCGACCGCGCCCTCGATGCCCTCCCCGAACCGCTGCGGGTCGACGAGGACGACCAGGTCGAACTCCAGCCCCTTGGCCAGCACCCCCGTGCCGGAGGCTGGTCATCAGCAGCAGCTCGGAGTCGTCGGCCGCGATCAGCTCGTCGATGACCCCGGCCATCCGCGCGCGCTCGCCGGCGACGACCGCTCGCTGCCGCTGCCGCTGCCGGAGCCGGGATGCCTCGGGGTCGCCGAGCCGCTGCCGGGCGGCGTCCAGCAGCGGCAGGTCCGGGACGGTCCAGGCCCGGGCGTCGTCGCGCTGGAGCGCCCGGATCTCCTCGCGGGTCAGGCCGGGGGCGCACCTGCGCAGGTAGGCGGGCACCGACCACAGGTCCGCGACGACGTCGGCCGGCTCGAGCAGCGGCCACGCGCGGGTGAAGGCACCGCGCAGCTCCCGGTTCCGCTGCAGGGACGCCCGCACCTCGTCGGCCGGCTCGTCGCCGTCGTGCTCGTCGCCGTCGTGCTCGTCGACCAGGATCGTGAGCAGCTCCTCCCACACCTGGTCGCGCGCCTCGTTGTGCGGCGTGCCCGGGTCCGGCGGCTCGAACGCCTCGGCCCAGGCGTCGGCGCGCAGCCGGATGTCGCCCGCGTCGGTCTCGACCGTCATCCCCGTCGTCGGCGGGTCCTCGTAGAACCGGACGGCCGCCTCGATCACCGCCACCACGTCGAGCGACGCCTTGACGCGGGCGACGTCGGCATCGGTCTCGGTACCGGCCGTGGCGCCCTCGGGGACGAGGTCGCGCAGGGTGGCCGTCTGCACGCCCTCCTCCCCGAGGCTGGGGAGGACGTCGGAGACGTACGCCAGGTAGGGCTCGTGCGGGCCGACGACGAGCACGCCACCGCCGTGGGCGCCCAGGCGCGGGTCGGCGTGGAGCAGGTAGGCGGTGCGGTGCAGGGCGACGACGGTCTTCCCCGTCCCGGGGCCGCCGTCGACGACGAGCGCACCCTCGGAGCCCGCGCGGACGATCGCGTCCTGGTCGGCGTGGGTCGCGGCGAAGATCGGCTCGGCCGCGGGCGAGCGCCAGTCGACGAGCAGCCGGCGTCCCGTGCTGTCGGTCAGCCCGAGCCGGCCGACGTAGACGGGGTCCGCGCCGTCTGCGGGAACGATGCGTCCGAGGCAGAGGTCCAGGCCGAACCGGCGGAGGGCACGGAGGCGGGCGCTGATCCGGTGGATCTCCAGGTCGCGGTCCAGGGCTGCCTGGCCGTGCCCGCCGGGTGCCCTGCGCTCGGCGTCGAGCCGGGCGGAGAGCTCGGCGATCGACTGCCGGAGGCTCTCGGCGATGGCCGCGAAGTGCTGCTCGTCGGTCCGATCAGGGCCCGCTCGGCCTCGGCAGCGAGGTGGTCGGGGAGATGGAATGCGCTGGTCGTCAGAGGGTCCACGCCATCAACTCCGATCTGAGGCCAGCGACCATAGGACGAAGATTTCGGCCTCATGAGGACGGCCGGTTCCTGCTACACATGAGGTGGCGGGAGTTCCGGCGCGGCGCTCGCCCGGCACGTGCCACGTGGAACATCCGGCGCCGATGTCGAGAACCCGGAACCGGCTCCGTCCCTGAGGTGAACGCGACCGGAAGGGGTCGCGCCGACACCGAGGAGAGCCCGAGATGGCCAAGTACCTGCTGCTGAAGCACTACCGGGGCGCGCCGGCGGCGAGCAACGACGTGCCCATGGACCGGTGGACGCCGGAGGAGATCTCCGCCCACGTGCAGTACATGCAGGACTTCGCGGCCCGGCTCGAGGGCAGCGGGGAGTTCGTCGACGGGCAGGCGCTCGCCCCCGGCGGGATGTGGGTCCGGTACGACGGCGAGGGGCGCCCGCCGGTCACCGACGGCCCGTTCGCCGAGACCAAGGACCTCATCGCCGGCTGGATGGTGATCGACGTCGACAGCGAGCAGCGCGCGATCGAACTGGCCGGGGAGCTGTCGGCGGCTCCCGGGGCGGGCGGGGAGCCGATCCACGAGTGGCTCGAGGTGCGCCCGTTCCTGACCGCGCCGCCCACCGTTCCGGAGTGACCCCCGCGGTGGACGAGGTCCTGCTGCGCAGCCTCACGCCGGGCGTGCTCGGGGTCCTCGTCCGCCGCGGAGCCGACTTCGCGGCGGCCGAGGACGCCGTGCAGGAGGCGCTGGTCGAGGCGGTCCGCAGCTGGCCGGCCGACCCGCCGCGGGACCCGAAGGGCTGGCTGGTCACCGTTGCCTGGCGCCGGTTCCTGGACGCGACGCGGGCGGACACCGCCCGTCGGCGGCGCGAGGAGCTCGTGGACGAGGAGCCGGCGCCCGGGCCCGCCCCCGAGGTGGACGACACGCTCCAGCTGTACTTCCTGTGCGCCCACCCGTCGCTGTCGCCGTCGTCCGCGGTCGCGCTCACGCTGCGGGCCGTCGGCGGGCTGACCACCCGCCAGATCGCGCAGGCCTACCTCGTGCCCGAGGCGACCATGGCGCAGCGCATCAGCCGGGCCAAGCGCAGCGTGTCCGGCGTGCGGTTCGACCGGCCCGGCGACGTCGCCACCGTGCTGCGCGTCCTCTACCTGGTCTTCAACGAGGGCTACTCCGGCGACGTCGACCTCGTCGCCGAGGCCATCCGGCTCACCCGGCAGCTCGCGGCGGTGATCGACCACCCGGAGGTGGCGGGGCTGCTTGCCCTCATGCTGCTCCACTCCGCCCGGCGCGCCGCCCGGACCGCGCCCGACGGGAGCCTGGTGCCGCTCGCGGAGCAGGATCGCAGCCGGTGGGACACCGCGGCGATCGCGGAGGGCGTCGAGATCCTGCAGACCGCGCTGGCCCGCGACCGGCTGGGCGAGTTCCAGGCGCAGGCCGCCATCGCCGCGCTGCACGCCGACGCGCGCTCCGCCGAGGAGACCGACTGGGTGCAGATCGTCGAGTGGTACGACGAGCTCGTCCGGCTCACCGGGAGCCCGGTGGCCCGGCTCAACCGGGCGGTGGCCGTCGGCGAGGCGGACGGACCGCGCGCCGGGCTGGCGGCGCTCGCCGCGCTGGACGACTCGCTGCCGCGGTACACCGCCGTCGCCGCGTACCTGCACGAGCGCGACGGCGACCTGGTGACCGCTGTCCGGCGGTACGTCGAGGCCGCGCAGCTGGCGACCGACGCCGCCGAACGCGACCACCTGACCCGCCAGGCCGCCCGCCTCAACGCCCGCCGGTCCGGCTGACGGACGGGCAGCGCTGCGGGTTTCGTGAGGATCGAGCCCCCGCCGCGGGGAGCCGGCGAGCGGCTCGGTCGTCGAACGAGCGCCGGTCAGGGCCGGCCGGGCACCGGGTCCGGGTCCGGGAAGGACCGATCCCCGAACAGGATGCGGCGGGCGGCCGCCCGACCGGGAGGCGTGCGCAGCAGGGGGAAGGCCGCCGCGGCGACGGTGGGCGTGCGCACCTGGGCCAGCGCCCGGCGCAGCAGCAGCCGTCCGCGGAAGCCGGCCCGGAGTGCGGCGCCGTCGTAGCGGGCCAACGCGTCCGGACGTCCGGTCCGCAGGGCGTCGTCGAGCGCGCTGGCGGCGTGCTCCGACAGCCGCAGGCACGGGTCGAGGCCGCCGGCGGTGAGCGGCGAGACCGCCCCCGCCGCGTCGCCGACGAGCAATCCGTCGGCGCAGCTGATCCGGCGCAGTAGCCCGCCGACCGGGATCGGTCCCCCGCGCCGCTCGACCGCCTCCGGACGACCTCCGCCGACCAGGCCGGGCGCACGGGCCCCGAAGCGCTGCAGGGCCTCCCGCATGCCCTCGGGGAAGCGGTCGGCATAGCCGGCGACCCCGACGTGGGCGTGGCGCCCGTCGTTGACCACCCACGCCAGGTAGCCCGGCGCGAGCGAGGGGTCGAGCACGCAGTGGAACGCCGGGACCTCGTCGCTGCGGGGCACCGCGAAGACCTCCTCGGCCCCGACCAGCAGGTGGCGGTTGCGGTCCAGGGCGAGGTCGCGGGCCACCCGGGACCGGGCTCCGTCAGCGCCGACGAGGAACCGGGCCCGCACCCGGGTCGTCCCGCCCGGACCGGTCAGCAGGGCGGTGCTCAGCCCCCGACCGGTGTACCTCGTGCCCAGCGCGATGCGTACGCCGGACTCCGCCGCGGCCCGGGCAGCGGCCAGGTAGAGCGGCCCCATGTCGCCCACCCGGTACTCGTCCCGCGCGCTGTCGAGGATCACCGGACGTCGGAGCCCCGGCGGGTAGAGGACCACGCGCCGGATCGGTGGTCCGAGGTGCTCGGGCGGCAACGGGAAGTCGTCGAGCGTCTTGCGCACGAAGATGCCGGTCGTGCGGATGGCCGCGGTGAGACGGGTGCGCCGGTCGACGAGCAGGACCTCGTGCCCGCGCCGGGCGAGCAGCGTGGCGGTGTGCAAACCGGCCAGCCCGGCACCGACGACCAGCACGTCGACCTCCTGGGGGGCGGTCGTGCTCATCGGTTCGCGTCCTGCCGGAGGAGCCGGAGCCCGCCGAGCAGCAACGCGCCGCCGGCCCAGGCGAGCAGGACGGTCACCGCCGATGCCCGCGTCATGCCCTCGAGCTCCTGGAGCAGCAGGAACGCCGCGCCCGATCCCGGCAGCGCCTGGGCGAACGACGTCAGCCACTCGTAGCCGAACTGGGGCAGGAACAGCGGCAGCACCAGCATGAGGAGGAAGACCGCGATCAGGCCACCGGCGGTGTTCCGCAGCAGGAACCCCAGCCCGACCGCGAGCGACGTTCCCGCAGCGAGGACGAGAGCGACGGTCGCGAGCACGTCGACCCCCTCGTCCACGGGCAGGGCGAGCCCGGGCGTGCCCGCCACCCAGGCCGCCGCGGACGAGGCGACGCCGAGCAGCACACCGAGCGTCGTGGCGGTCGCGACGGACACGACCGCCCGGGCGAGGAAGAGGACCGAGCGGCGCGGGGTCCACTGCAGGGTCGGGACGATGCCGCCGGTGGCGTAGTCGGAGGTGACCGCGGTGAGGGCGAGTGCCAGCAAGGCGAACTGCGCGGGCATGGTCGCCAGGGACGCGACCAGCCACGCCGGGTCCCCGCCAGTCGCCTCGCCGCGCGACTCGAGCCCGGCGATCGTGCCGATGCCGACCATCACGACGGTCCCGGCGAGCAGGAACCACCACGTGGCCCGGACCGTCCACAACCGGGCCCACTCCGCCGAGAGCGTGCGGGCGAACAGCTGGACCGTGGGGACGTCGCCACCCACGGCTCGAGCGGGCGAGGACGTCGTCACCGTGCTGCCTCCGTCGTCGCGGCCCCGGTCGGGCCGCCCTGGTACTCCACGCTGTCCCCGGTGAGCGCCAGGTAGGCGTTCTCCAACGACTGCGCGACCTCCGAGAGGTGGCGCAGCGGGATGGCCGAGGCTGCGGCGATCTCGCCGACGTCGTCGGCGGTGCCGTCCTCGACGAGCAGTTCCTGGTCGTCGAGCCGCCGGACGGACAGCCCGCGCTCCCGGAGCCGGGCGAGAAGGGCATCGGCGTGCGCCGTGCGGACCTGCACCTGGCGGTGCCCGAGCCCGCGCAGTATCTCCGCCGTCGTCGCGTCGGCGATGAGCCGGCCGCGGCCGATCACGACCAGGCGGTCGGCGGTCTGCTGCATCTCGCTGAGCAGGTGGCTGGAGACGAGCACGGTGCGCCCCTCGTCCGCGAGCCGGCGCAGCAGCGCCCGGATCCACCGGACGCCGTCGAGGTCCAGGCCGTTGACCGGCTCGTCGAACAGCAGCACGCGGGGGTCGCCGAGCATCGCCGCGGCGATGCCCAGGCGCTGGCGCATCCCGAGGGAGTAGCCCTTGATGCGGCGGCGGGCAGCCGACCCGAGCCCGACCTCCTCGATCACCTCGTCCACCCGCTGCCTGCCGATGCCGTTGGTCCGGGCAGCCACGCGGAGGTGGCTGCGGCCGGTACGGCCGGGGTGCAGGGAGCCGGGGTCGAGCAGCGCGCCGACCTCGCGCAGGGGTTCGGCGAGGGACGCGAACGGCCGTCCGTTCACCAGGACGGTCCCCGACGTCGGCCGGTCGAGCCCGAGCACCATCCGCATCGTCGTGGACTTGCCGGCGCCGTTGGGGCCGAGGAATCCGGTCACCTTGCCCGGTTCGACGTCGAAGCTCAGGTGGTCGACGGCCAGGACGTCGCCGTAGCGCTTCGTCAGGCCCCGCACCTCGATCACCGCCGGGCCTCGCTCGCCGGCTGCGGTGCGACCTCGTCGTCCGGCACCCATTCGAGCAGGTCGCCGGGCTGGCACTGGAGCACCCGGCACATGGCCTCGAGCGTGCTGAAGCGGACCGCCTTGGCGCGGCCGTTCTTGAGCACGGCCACGTTGGCCGGCGTGAGGCCGACCCGCTCCGCGAACTCGCCCACGCTCATCTTGCGCCTGGCCAGCTCGACGTCGATGCGTACGACGATGGCCATCAGATGACCGCTTCCATGTCGGACCGCAGCGTCGTCGCCTGCCGCAGCAGCGCCCGCATGACCACCATGAGCAGGCCGAGCACCGCGCCGACCACGAGCAGGAGCAGGAGGAGCGCCGGCAGCACCGGGTCGTCGCTGACCTCGTCCACGATGAAGTAGTACGAGCAGACGAAGGTCACCAGGAGCATCGCCCAGCCGCCGGCGATCGCCCGCACGATCGCGTTGACCCACGGAAAGGCACTCGCGCTGAATATCCGGTCGTCCGTGACGAGGGTCAGCAGCGCCCAGGTGCACACGACGACGACCTGGACGCACGCCAGCGCCAGCACCGCGGCCGCCAGCATCACCCACCGCATGGAGGACCGCTCCAGCGTCGGCTCGGTCAGGTCCGGGAGGAGCGCGGGGGCGCCCAGGACCTGGGCGAGCACCAGGGCCGCGAAGACGACGACGAGCAGGATGCGGAGCGGCAGCACCACGCGGCGCAGATGCGTCATGCCATCGACTCTCACGGAGAATCTATCGAATGTCAATCGATACGCGCCGTATCGCATGCGCCATCGCCAGGCATTCACCTGCTCGGGTGCGGTGACCTGGCTGCCGGGCGCCACGGCGTCGTCGACGCGCCAGTGCTCGCCCGCCGGGGGGCCGGCAGGTGCGACGAGGTCGCTCCGCTCAGCCACCCTCGGGGGCATCGACTCCCGTGCGGTCGTGCCGGTCGGCAGGGTGGGCCCCGTGGGGATCGAACCCACAACCCGCGGATTAAAAGTCCGCTGCTCTGCCAGTTGAGCTAGAGGCCCGGTGGGTGCAGAAATCCCTCCAGGTGACGCACCACACAACGCGTGAGACAACTGGGGGCGGCTGCGGCCCGCTGCGAGGCTAGCGCGCCGCTCACTGCGAACAGGAGACCGATGGGCCACCTACCCGGTGGTGCTCGGCCTCGAGCCCCCTTCGAGTCCACACGCTCGTCTGCGACGGCCGTTCGTCTGGCCATCTGCACCGACCGTCCTAGACGGTGTGCTCCTGCACAGCCGAAGAGAGCCTGCTCGCGAAGTGGCCGTAGCCGTCGGTGGCGCTGATACCGCGGCACTCCACAGCAAGCGCGACGATCTGCTCGGCTCCCACCTCCACCTGCTCGAACAACTCGACACTCCCGACGGGAAGGACCGGTCCGACGTCGGACGGTCGGGGGTAGAGCAGCACGGCACTCGTCGTCCCGGTGGCACGCATGAAGGCGAGGGTCTCGTAGATGTCGTCGGCCGCCATCGAGGGACGCGTGCCCTCACGGGTGCGGTACTTGGCATCCACGACGAGGACCGGCGTGCCATTCACGACGATCACGACGTCCGGTGTGACGTCGAGCGGGCTCGTCGACCGATCCCCGAGCCGATACGGCTGCTGGCCGAGCACCTCGGCAGGCATTCCGGTGCGCAACGCCGCCTCGACTAGCGCCTGCCATGTCTCCCAAGTCCGCAGCACGAACCCGGGCGTCAGCAGGTGCTCCTCCTGGAACTGAACCCCGAACCCGCGCAGCACCTGCAGGGACAGGTCGTAGGCGACTTGCCACTGCCGGTATCGGCTGGGAAGACGAACCGGGCGCAGCGACGTCACCGGCGGCTGATGGCCGATCGCCTGCCCAACCCGCAGCAGCTGCCGCCGTGTCTCGGAGTCGCGGACCTCGGGCAGCAACGCCCGCACCGCGCCGGCGAGCACCGCGTTGTGCTCGTTGTCGCGCCGCAGTTGCAGGACGCGTTGCGGCCAGCCGTCCGGGGGCGGAACGAACAGGTCGATCGGGTCCACGTCCCCCTCGTAGGCGAACTCCTGTACCTCCCGGGTCCGGTACGAGCGGACCGGACGCCGGTGGCTCTCCCAGAACAGCTGTACGAGTGTCTGGCCTACCAGGGTGGCGAGGTCGCCGCGGCGACCGTGGCCAGCGCGAATGTGCTCACGCGGCAGCACCCGGCCGGTGCGGGAGAACACCGCCAGCAGGAAGAAGTCCTCCTGCCAGCCGGGATCGTCCGGGTCAAGGAACTTCGGCGCGATCTGCAGTTCCAGGTCGGGTGACAGTCGGACGAGCCCGGCGATGCCGTCGACCCGCAATGAGCCCGACGCGCTCACCATGAACGGGCTACTGCGGAGCCGCAAGAGCTCGCGCAGACGACGCGCAGCGGGGTCCAGCAGCGCGAGAACCTCGTCGTGGGGCACACCCAGCGCGGCCGCCGCGGACCGCACCACACCGGGCTCGTCGCGGGCCTCCCGAACGGTCAGCCGCTGAAGCGAGGCCACGTCAGGCCTGGGCGATCGCCCGGAGCGCGGCGAGCAGCGGATCGCCGGAGAGGTACTCCGGCCCGCGCAGGTGCACGACGGGCTGGCCGGCGAACGTGGTCTCGTCCAGCTGGTACGGGCTGGCCCCACGATCCGCGGCGAGCACGTCGGCGACTCCTCGGGTGTCCCCGAAGAAGACCTCGTCCACGTGCTGGCGCACCAACCGCCAGACGCGGGCGGCGTACATGACGGCCTCGGGCAGCGGCTGAGGCGGAGCGTCGAGGATCAGCACTCCGTGGCCAAGCTGGTACTCGGGCCCGCGGCCCAGGCTGATCTTCTCGTTGACCCGCCGCCAAGCCGCGATGAGCAGGCTGTACACCTCTGCAGCCGAAGACGGCGTCCCCGCCGGCACGTCGGCGGCGTGCACGCCGAAGTGCCGATGCAGAACTGCCTCGTCGGGGGTGAGCCGGAACGGGGTGAAGCGGCGCAGGAACGCGACGTCCAGGGCCTCCACCGACGTGTCGACCTGGTTCATCGCCGCGACGATGTACAGGTGCTTCGGCAGCGCGTAGGAGATCTGATGGCCCTGCTCGTCGAGGATGTCGAAGTACGCCGTCCGGTTCGTCGGGCTTCCGGCGTCATCCAACCGCTTGTCGCCGTCGAGCGCGACGATCGACGGGCCGAACACCGCGACCGCCGGCCCGCGGTTGATCTCGTCGATGAGCAGCAACGCGGCGCCGTCCGGAGCGAGCGCGTGCTCGCTGGCCCGGTACAGGCTCCCCTCGGTCACCTCGAACCGGAGCACATCAGAGTCCGGGTCGACCCGGGGAACGATGCCGCGGAGGAGGTCACGCTGCTTGGAGCCGGAGTGCATGGGCATCGGGAACACCTCCCGCGTCCCGCGTGACGGGCTGGGCAGGTACGGCGGCGGCGGGCCGCCCGTGGTGGCCGGGATCGCGATCCTGCTGGTTCGCACGTAGGCCGGGCCACCGGTCTGGTGTCGGAAGCCACGTGCTACCTCGCCGAGCAGCCGTGACTTTCCCGTGCCGGGCGGGCCGCTGATGAGGACGTTGTGGTTCAGGCGCAGCAGGTCGAGAACGTCCTGGGCGTCCTGCGGGACCGGCGCCGGCGGGTTAGCGGACGTCATGCGCGTAGTGGACGTTGTCCTGGAAGTCGATGTAGCCGGCCACGGCACGGTCACGACGCCGGTTCGGGTTATCCAGATGCTCGAGCACCCGCCTGGCAACCGCCGGCGCCCACTCCCCCGCTCGGAGTTCGTGCTCGTATGCGTAGTGCACGCGAAGCTCGCCCTGGTCGTTCTGGACGAACAACACGAAGACCCGCGGCGGCCTGCCCTCCTCGTCCTTCATCGCCTCCCGCGCCTCCAGCAGCTGGCGGGTGGCCGGGGAGGCGTGCACCTTCGCGATGCGTCCCTCGCTAGGACGGGCGTCGGTCGGCGTCTCCCACACCATCTCTGCCTCGGTCGTCGTCTCCCCACCCGTCTCGGTCACCTCGTCCAGGTAGACCGGTCCCGTGCGCAGCGGCACATCGACCCGGCCGCCCTTCCGACGACGGTGCTCCTCACGCGAGAGCGGGAGAAGCCGGGCGAAGATCCCGTCGAACTCCTTGAACGGGAAACGCAGATCGCGAGCTCCGCCACCGCTGTCGCTGTCGTTGGACTTGGCCGCGAGCTTCCGGTAGTCGCCCTCGAGGAGCTCCTTGTAGACGAGCCTGCGTACCCCGACCGGCCTCTCCAGATCCCCGCTCGACACGTGCGACTCCCTACTTCGTCGGCTTGGCGTAGTCCGAAGGCACGTACGGCATCGCGCCCTGCGCCTGGGCACGGTCCGCCCGCACCCTCCAAGTACCAGCATCTTCTCCCAGTTCGGAGGCGAGAGCCGAAAGTGCAACGTCTCGGGTGACGGTGGACCTCTCCTCCCCGGGCAGCGGGGGCTGACCCCGGTCGAGCAACCGGAAGTCGTTGAGCACGATCTCGAGGTCGGCCAGGTCCAGGCCGAGGCTGCGGGCGGCGATCGCGTCGATCTCCGCCCGGTCCTGCCCCAACGCCCACAGATCGGCATCGCGCGCGCCCTCCGCCTGGCGCAGCCTGTCGGCCAGTTCGATGACGCGGAGGATCTCGTCGCGGGTCAGGGCCGGCAAGGGCAGCGACCGCAGCAGGAAGTAGTTCATGCTCGTCGTGACGACGCGGCGGGCGGCCCAGTCGACCGGCAGGCTGTTCGCCAGCGCGACCCACAGCGTGGCCGCCTCCTCGGTGCTCAGGCCGTCGACGTCGAAGGTGAGCGTCGGCACCTTGTTGCCGCACACCACGCCGGCCGGGATCAGCGCGGCTAGCAGGGTGCGTTCGTTCGTCTGCCCCGTGACGTCACAGAACCCCGCGCGGACGTCGCCGGTGCGGGCCTCGAGGGCGGGGGTGAGCAACCGGCGCGGGTACCAGAACTGCGGCGCGACCGCGGCCGCTGCGAGGCGCAGCGGCTCCCAGACCGCGGCGCGACCGGTGCCGGAGCGGTACGCCTTCGCCCGAACGCGGTGCTGATGCACCATGCGACCTTCGACCAGCGGAAGCGCGCTCGACGAGGCGCGGCAGACGAAGTCGGCCTTGTCGTTCGTCATGTCCAGCTCGCGCAGGTAGCTGTGCCGCCAGCTGTCGTGGTCGAGGGTCACGCCCTGTTCGGACATCCGCGCGAAGATCCGCCACTCGTCGGCGGTCCGAACCTCCGGCACGGTGAGATCGGGCCGAAGCCGCCGGAGCTCGGTCCGGTCGATCTCCACGGCCGGCTGAGCGAGGACCCCCGCGCCGGTGCCGGCGGCGTGATGCAACGCCAACGTCGAACCTGCATTCGCCTCGGTGAGCTGCGCGACAACGGCGAGAAACTTGAAGCGGGTGTCGATGGCGAAGAACGAGGCGCGGTTCTCCAGCACCGTGAGCGACAGCGCCTCGGCGTGGTCGAGGAGGAACTCGCGCAGCGGCTGGGTGCCCTGGGAGCGGATCAGTCCAGCCGGCAGCAGCAAGCCGAGCTGGCCGTGGGGGCGGACGACGCGTGCGGCCAGCTCGAGGAACAGCTTGTACAGGTCGGCCTCGCCCTTGCCCTGCAGCCGGGAGCGGGCACCGAGCTCGTCGGCGTACGCCAGCATCCGCTGCCGGGCCTCGTCGTAGGCGGCATCGTCGTGTCCCGTGTAGTCCGAGCCGTAGTGCCGATCGATCCCGGCGGAGGTGAGCAGCTCGTGGCGGGTGACCTTGAGCTTCTCCCACGGCGGGTTGCCGATCGCAGCCGCGAAGCCGCCAGGTGCGAGCGCCTCCCATTCGGCGAGCGGGCGCGTGAGGCTGTCGCCGATCACGAGGCGCTCGTCCAGGGCCGACACGGCGTCGAGGTCGTCGACGGTGGCGGCGAGGGCCGCTCGGGTCGAGGCCAGCGCGTCGCCGTGCAGGTCCGCTCCGCACACGGCGTCACGGACGAACCGCGTGGCCGCTGCTCGGTCACCGTCGGCGACGTGCAGGGTCAGGGCCACCAGCAACATGCCGCTGCCGGCGGCGAGGTCGATCACCCGATCGCCGGTGCGGTAGCTGCGCGGCAGCTGAGCGGCGAGGTGCTGGGCGAGGCGGAAGTCGGTGTAGTAGGCGCCGGCGGTGCGCCGCGCTCCAGGATCGAGCTGGGGGTGCGCCAGCGCCGACAGCGCGAGCGGGACTGGGATGGGGAGCGCGTCGAGCAGGTGCAACAGCTTGTCGCCCCAGACGCGCACGTCGTCTGCGGGGACCTGGCCGGGACGGCTGAAGCGCTCCCGGTAGTCATCCAGGTCCCAGCCGGCGTAGCTGGCCGCCGTCGCCTCCAGCAGGTCGAGCCGGCCAACGGCGGGCGCGTCGAGGTCGGCGAGCGCCCGCGTGACGAGCGCCGCGGCGTCGGCGAGTAGGCGCTGCTCGTGGGTCCGGGGGCGGCTCACGCGGCGGCCTCCAGCTGCGCGACCGGCTTGCGCAGGTCGAACAGATACTCGTTCACGTCGGAGCTGTGGGCGGCCGCGGCGCGGTTGGGCCGGTAGCGGCCGATCGCGCCCAGCCGGTGCACGGTTAGCTCCCCGTGCTCGGCCAGGACCGCCTCGAGGTCCGCGCGGCTCACGTGGCCCTGATTGCTGTAGCTGAGCAAGATGCGACCGGCACCGCATTCCTCGACGAGCCGGTCCAGCGCGGTGAGCGCGCGGCTGCGGTAGCAGAAGTCTGACGCGAGGTGCTTCCACGGACGCAGGCCGGTCACTCCGCCGACGTCCGGCTCGTCGCCCGCCGCGACGGTCTCGAGGATGTGGTAGTAGGCCGCGTACTGCCGCTTGGTGTACGGCGGATCGAAGTAGGCGACGTCCTCGGGCTGGTACTCAACGTCGAGCACGTCCCCGACACTGACCTCGAGCCGCAAGGTCTGCTCAGCGAGCTGTCGAGGCGCCATCCGCAACGGCCGCATCGCCGTGGCCGTCCAGTCCCGCAGGAAGCACCCGTAGGTGCCCGCGGTGTTGGCGACGTGGTTCACCGCGACCATCAGGTCGGCGAGAAGCAGTACATGTTCCAGCTCGGTGAGCCCACCGGCGGCGTTCCAGGCGGCGATCTGAGCGCGCGCCGCGTCGATCTTGCGGGCGTTGGCGACGGTGAAGTACTTCCGCTCCACTCCCGCGGTCTCCACCGAGAGGGGGCTGTACTCGCGCGCGATGAATCCGACGGTGCCCCCGAGTCCGTTCAACGCCGCCACCGCGGCCTCGTACCCGCCGAGGCCCGAGAATCGGGCCTGGTCCCGGCTGACGAGCCGCGCAGTCGCGGTAATCGCGGCGCTGCGCAACGAGTCGTTGAGACGCACACCCCACCCGGCCTCGGCGGCGGCTACGGCGACCGAACCGGTCCCGCAGAACGCGTCGACGAACACACCCGCTGGCGTCCCCGGCGCTCCGAGCTCGTCGATGATCTCCGCCGCGACGCGCGCCTTCGAACCGATGTACCGCAGGCCCACCGCCACCTCCTTCGTCGACCCGTACCGTGCGCGGCGGCCTGCGAGCGGCAATCGACTGAACCCTACGGCCGGGCGGTCCGCCGGTCGGTCAGCCCGCGAACGTGTCGCGGCTGGGTGACGGGTCACATGCGGGGAGGTGGCCGAGCGGGGGTTCGGCCCAGCTTGGCGAATCTGCGAGGCAGTCACGGCGTACCTGTACACGGCCGGGCCGACACAATCACGGCGGGTCCAGCCGCTACCCCCCGTCCTCGCATGCCCCACCCGTCACGCCCGTGAACCATGCCTCGCCCACATGCCTCGTACCGAGGCGCGCGGCCGCCAGCGAGACACCGTTGCTACTGGACGCGCTCATACCCCGTCGTGTCCGCGGCGAGGGTCGCGGCGGTGCTGGTTCACCTCCCGTCGTGCCGGCCTGACCCTCGCCGCGTGGCACGGCGGGTGCCCGCGCGTGATGTGCGGTGTGGAGTTGTCGAGGTGCGTGCGGGCGGCCGGTTGCCGCCAGGCTCCCGTTCCGCCGCGACGGACCGTGCGGCACCGCGCGGAACAGTCAGTCGCCTATTCCAGCCACTGTCTTATGAGCTATCACACGAGAACACATGCAACCTCTTGACACGCAGGCTTGCATGGGAGCACGGTGTGTTCACAAGAGATCGCCGGTGATCTCTAACGAGCGAAAGGAGACACACAATGAACACGCAAGAACTTGCGGACGCCGCCCAGAAGATCGGTGAGGGTTGGCACGAGCTGGCGCAGGCGCTGGCTCGCTTGGGCGACCCCGAGGGCATCGAGCCCGAGGCGCCCGAGGCGGAGACCGAGCTCGACATCTCGGGCAGCACCAACGAAGGAAGGCGTCGTCGGCAGGCGATCGTGCTGCACGCCCTTGAGCAGGCGGGCGGACGCATGCACAAGGACGCCTTCTACCGCATCGCACAGTCGGTCGGGTACGACAACCGCGGGCTGGCCGGCTTCTCGACCGTGCAGGCGAATCTCGTGCAGGTGGAGCACGGGGAGGGCGGCACGGACAGCGGATACCGCGTGCTGACCGACAAGGGCCGCCGCCGACTGGAGGTGAACCGCCACCTGCTGCCGCCGGAGTGAGGCCGGATCACAGCCGCAGTGCCACGAATCCCCGCCACCTGATCGGTGGACGGGGATTCGTGTGCGTGAGGGCGCCGGCAGCTACCCGGCCTCGAGCGGGTCGAGGGCGATCTGGTGGAGGCAGTCGATGCCGTACTCGCGGCCGAGGACGTCGGCGGCGGCGCGCAGCCGGCTGGTCGCCTGGTAGGCGTGGCGGGCGGCCCAGTGGCGGATGGAGTTCGGGGCGACGTCCTCGCCGGTGATGCCGGCGGCGTCGAGGACGCGGTTGAGGTTGCCGCTGATCGAGGCCTGAACGTCCTTGTGCCCGGGGTCTTTGCGGCCGGTGTAGGCCACGGTGGCGCCGGCCGGGACGGCGGTGCGCTGGAGCGTGCGCAGCACCCGCGCGGTCTGTGCGCGCCCCCAGGGAGTGAGGGCGACTGTGCGGGGGGCGGCGTCGCGGGTGCCGACGAACGCAACGGTGGTCGGCGTCTGCATGTCGTCGAAGTCGGTGCCGCGCGCGCTGGGGATCTCACCGGTGCCGCCGCCGGCCTCGGCCAGTGTCCAGGTGATGGTGACCTGGTCACGGCTGGCCGGGTTCCAGCCGGTCACGGTGAGCCGGCCGGCGACGACCTCGATCTCGGTGAGCGGGCGGTCGGGCAGGACGTCGGTCGGCTGGGGCTTCTTGCCGGCGCGGCGGGCCTTCGCGGCGCGGGTGCGCTGCAGTTCGGTCAGCCGGAACAGCTGAGGGACGGGGATCTCGCCGGCCGGCCCACGCCGGCCGCGGGCAACGGTCAGCCAGGCGGGACCGTCGGCGACGTCGGTGCCGGCGGCGGTGGGGATGCCGAGGTGGTCGAGGGTGAGCCAGATGACGATCAGCGTCATCCGACGCCAGTGCTTGTGCTCGAGGGTGGGTTCGCCGTCGAACTTGCCGTTGACGAACCTCGCCGCGCAGCCGGTGTCGACCGCGCGCAGGTCGTCGACCTTGTTGGAGGGCAGCCAGGCGGCGAAGCGGCTCAGCGTGGCGACCGCGGCGTCGAGACCGGCCGGGGTGGGGAACAGGTTGAGCTCGCGCCATACCGCGGGCAGCAGCGCCAGCACCTCGGCCGGCATCAGGGGCTGGTCGGGCTCGGCGCGGTGGCCGGCGGCGATGGTGACCGCCTCGGCGTAGCTGGCGGTCGGCAGCGCGGGCAGTGGCTGCGGGGCAGTTGGGGCGCCCGGGCGCAGGTCGGCAAGGGTGAAGGGGGCGCGGACGCGGGCCGGGACCGCAGGCTCCAGGACCTCCTCGACAGCGGGCGGAACGGGGACGGCGGCGGTCATCGGGAAGGTTCTCCTCGGGGGGTGCCGAGGCGGTCCCCGGCGGTGAACCCACCCTCTTCGACCAGGCCGTTCCCCCGCGTCGGCCGCCGACCCGATCTCTGTGTCCCCCCATCGCCCTACACGACGGCCGCGGCCGGGGACGCCCGGTGGGCGCTCCCCCGGCCGCGGCGGGTGCGGGTGGTACTCGGATCAGGCGGCGGCGCGGGGCGCCTTGCGGGTCTTCTTCGGCTTGTGCCCGGCCTCCAGCCCGGTGCCCAGGTGGTGGACGTAGGTCAGCGCGTTGTTCAGCAGTGCCCAGGCCAGCCAGTCCAGCAGCTGGGCGTGCGGGTCGAGGCTCTGCGCGCGGCCCTGGATGTAGAGGGTCTTGTTGTAGGAGGAGTTGGCGCCCTCGGTGTCGTTGCGGACGTCGAAGAGCGCATGGAAGGCCTCGGTGTAGGCCTCCGGCAGCACCCGCAGCAGCCGAGTGGCCCGGTTGCGCTGGCGGCGGGTGCCAAGCGTGGGGCGCAGCACGATGCGGTGGACGAAATCCCCGTGCCGGCAGGGGATGCGGAAGTCCAGCTGCAGGTAGTAGCAGCCGGCGTCGTCGCGAGGGCGGGCAGCGCCGACGCGCTCCAGCGGCTCACGGGTGGTCTTCACCTTCTCCCCGGTGACCTCATCGAGCGTCCACTCCCATAGGGCCTGGTCGTCGGCGACGAGCCCGTGCCGGCACTCCGTGCCGTCGGCCAGCTCGTGCACCGCGGGGTCGAAGTCGAAGCTGACCAGCGTGGCCTTCTGCTTCGCCTTGCCCGAGGGCGTCAGGAAGGTGCGCTGTCCGACCGGGTCCCGGTAGCCGGGGTCGTCGAGGACGGTGCGCACCGTGTGGTGGAACTCCGCGCCGCGCAGCCGCTTCTTCTCGGCGGCGGTCTTGATCTCCCGGCCGTCGGCACGGTGCGTGGCGATCTTCATCGCCGTCGGCGTGTTGTCCGGCTGGCGGGTGCGGTTGCTCGCCCGCGTGGTGGCCTTCTTGCCGGTGTCGGCCTGCGGCGCCTTGTTGACGGTGATGACGCCCTCGACGAGCAGCTCGTCGATCGGGAGGCCGTCGAACAGGCCGTCGTAGATGAGGAAGTGCAGCGCATCGCCGATCAGGCCGCGCACCTGGCGCACCGCTGGCAGCGCGACCTCCTTCTCCGCGCCGGGCGCCATGCCGGTGAACAGCACCACCCGGCTGTCGGTCAGCTCCGGGTGGCGCCAGTACAGGCCCACCATGTTCAGCCCGACTCCGGTCTTGCCGTCGGCGGCGCTGTCGGTGAAGACCGTCTGCACCCGGGGCGTGCCGACGGTGGCCCTCGAGCCGTACAGCTGGGTCTGGGTGGTGCCGTCGGCGAAGGTGTCGATGAACTCGCGGACCCCGGAGTTGGCCTTCTTCGTCGACCCGTCGCCGTGGATGGCGTTGAGCCGGTTGGGGGTCTGCAGGTCGATGTCCTCGTCGGGGAAGCCCCCCAGGGCGCGAACCAGTTCGACGGAGACCACGCCGAGGTGGCGGATGAGCTGCTGGAGCACCGTCGGCTTGGCCGGGTCGTAGATGCCGTCGTCGATCGGCTGGCCCTTCGTGTGCTTGGGCGCGAGGTACTCGTCGCGGTAGTACTCGAACTGGGCCCAGGTCATTGGCTGCTCGCGCAGCCACACCCCGGTCAGCTGGTGGTAGGCCACCCGGAACCGCAGCCAGTTGATCGGGTTCCGCATCTCCGCGTCGACCTGCGCGCCGGAGCGGAAGACCCGTTCCAGGACGGTGTAGATGAGCATGAGCAGCGGCGGGTAGTCCATCCTCCGGCCGCCCTTGCCCTTCGTGGACTTCGGTTCGGGCAGTACCGCGGCGAAGGTGGCCAGGTCCGGCCACTGCAGCACCGCGCAGGCCACGTCGATCGCCGGGGCCGCGGCGCCGCGAAGGCGCTCGCCGGCGCGCAGGTTGTCCATCGCCAGCAGCTCGGCGACCGACATGCTCAGCAGCGCGGTCACCTCGGCCGGGGCGGTGTCGTCAGAGGAGACCAGCCGGGTCACGGACTGGGGCTGGTGGGAGAAGGCGGGGCCGGTAGCCCCGGTGGGGTTCGGGTGGATCACGGGCGTGGTCGACGTCGGCATCGAGGGGTGCTCCAGGTCAGTCGTGTCAGGGACACGACGACCCGTCCGGACCCGCGTACCGGTAGGCAGTCGCCACCATCGGGCCCGATCGGTGACTCGGCGTTTCGTAGCCACCGCGCGCGCTACGAAAGGCAGGCTGCCGACGTGCCGCGACGACGTACCTGCCTGGCCTGCAAGCGCCCCCTGGCTCACCCCGACACCGGCCGGCCCCGCACGTACTGCTCGCTGAGCTGCCGACAGCGGCTGTACCGGAAGCGCCGCAAGCAACAGCAGCGCGACGAGGCGAGCCTGCTGGCTCAGCTGTGGGCCACCCCTGTCGCGCTACGCGCGCTGGTCTGGGCCGCGTTCCCGCACATCACCCTCGACGTCGCCGCCACCCGGGACACCGCGCTCACCGAGCTCTACATCGGGCCCGACCAGACCGACCCCCTCCTTCAGGACGCCTTGAGCCCGGAGGTGGACTGGGCCGAGCTGGCCGCCGGCGGAGCGTGCTGGATGAACTGCCCGTACCGGCGTGATCTGCTGCCGCGGTTCCTCGCCAAGGCGGTGGCCACCGCCGCCCACTGCGACGTGGTCGGCCTGATCCCCTGCAAGCCGACCGAGCGCTGGTGGATCACGTGGGTCCGAGACACCGGCGCTCGCTGGGAGGCGATCCCCGGCCGGGTCGCCTTCGACCACCCCGATGGGACACCGGGCAGGTCCGCTCCCATGGGAGTGGCGCTGGTGCACTGGCCGGCGAGGATCGGCGAGCTTCCCCACGGCGGGGAGACCCGGTTGCTTGGCGTCGCGGCCGGCCAGTAGCCGACCGTCACCGCGCTCACGGCCGGCGACTCACTCGTTTTCGTGAACCGGCCGGCCGTGGCTCAAGCTCGGCGGCCGTCCCGACGATGCAGTCAGCGCGGTGATGAACCGCCGCCCCGCAAGGGGCCGCGCCCACTCGGGCGCCGGGGCCCTGGGCTCGTCCTTCGGACGACCCAGGGCCCTTCTCCGCATTCGGCGATCCCCGCCGAGCGGACCGGCCGGCAGCGAACACGGCCCGCGCGTTCACTGGACCCTGCCGTTGTCAGTACCAGGTTGCACGATGCCCGCCATGAACAGCGCACCCGAAGCGCCACCGGCCGCCGGCGGGCACCGGTGGCGCTGGCAGAAGCGGCCTCACGGTGCCATTGAATGGGTCGCGCCAGCACCGGGACAGCTGGGCGAGGACGGCGGCACAGTCACGGTGAGTCCGCCCAGCCCGCATCCGGGCCGCTGCCCGTCGTGCGGTCGGCGCGCGCACATCCGCGTCGCCTTCCTCGCGCTGCCCGTGTGCTCACCCTTCGGCCCTGTGGGACAGGGCTGCTCTCGAGCCCACGCCACCCAGTCCATCGCGGCGAAGTGGTCGAGCTGGACAGACGTCAGCGCCGCCCACACCGAGGCGGCCGGCGAGCTCCGTGCGCGCGCGGATGCCTCGGAGTGGGACGAGCGGACCGCTGCCTACATCGAGCATCGCGGCCAGTACGCCGCGTTCCTGGCCGCCGCGCCCAGCGAGACCGCACGCCGGTTGGCACTCCAACTGTGGAGCGGCGACCCTCCCCGGCTCAGCGTGGCCGACACCGCAACCATCATCACCGGCATCCTGACCGAACCACCCGAACACGACGGGCAGGCCAACGCTCGGGACGCGGACGCGGGCCACTGACACAGTCCAGCTAGGGCGTGTCTGCGGGTCTTGCGTGCCACCGCCGATCTCCCTGAAGGCGGCCTATGGGACACCTGCGGCCCTGTTCCTTTCTAAAGAGCACACATGCGCCGATCAGCAGAAATGTCGGAGGCGCGACCTAGCGTTCACCACGTGATTACAGCGAACCCATTCGGCGTCGGAGCCAGTGGCGAGAGCCGAATGCGGCGCTCGGGTCGTTGTGCATGTTGCGGCCTGGCCTACGGGTACGAATGGTGGCCGGGCGCCCCCGCCCAGCCCTACTGCGCCCCTTGTCTCGATCATGCCGGGGGTCCGAACGCCACTGACGACTCACGCACGCTTGCGCGGCTCCTCGACCATGAGCCACGGATCAGGGCCTACGCCGACCACGCTGCCAGGCGGGCGACGCAGTACGAGGGCGAGGCCAAGAAGGCGAAGACCGACGGGGCGAGGCAAGCCGCTGCGGCGCTGAGGCAGCGCGACCACTACCGCCAGTTGCTCGCTGACGTCTACAGGATCCACAGCGAGGCAAAGGGCCAGTGCCATACCTGCAAGTCCAGGTATCCATGCTCCACGGTGAAGGTGCTGGAAGGTGGCCCCGGGGGAACAGGCGACGCCATCATCCGAGCCGCGTCACGGCGAGACGACCATGTGGATCTCTTCGGGGAGCGATAGGCCCTTCCCCGGATCTCACCCTCACCGTAAGGGGGGCGGAGCTGACCACGGCAAATGAGAGCGACGGGCATGGGTCCATCGGGCCTCGTCCACCCCGCGGTCATGTACGGGGTTCAGCCGCGGACGAGTTCAAACTCGACCTCGGGGCTATCGCTCGCGATGGTCACCACGTGGGCACGGATAGGCGCGACATCGTCGCCCAAGATGACAACTGTGTCGCCAGCCTGTAAGCGCCGCCGGACCGAGGCCTTCACGCGCGAGCGCACGCGGCCTGCGTCGCGACCGACCAGGGAGAAGTCGATGAAGATCTCCGGCACCACGCCACCTCCTTGCCTGTAAGCGTGGCATCCGCCGCTGGACTGGTCCATGCGCAGGTGCCGTGCTCAGGCGGAGCGCAGTGATCGCCGACGACCGCCAGCGGGCGTGGCCACGCCGGCCTCTGCTGCCCTGTGAGCGACCACAGCGTTGGACAGCAACGCGAAACAGACCGCGTCGAGCAGCTGACGGCGCCAGCCCAAGCTCATCGCCCTGTTCACCAGCAACGACCGTTTGAACGCGCTGTTGAACGCCTCGGAGTCGTTGCGGATCCCGTAGAGACGGGCGAAGTCCTCCTCGCCTTCGGCGATCAGCCGCACGTTCTCGGCGCGGCGGGCGTCGGGGTCGCCGGTCTCACCGTGCGGGGTGATCCACGCGTCGAAGTCCCCCCGGGGGCAGGGCACCACGAAGGCGGCGGAGAAGTGGTAGTTGCCGTTGCCGCGGCGCGGCCGCTTCACCTGCCGGCGGGTGAGCCGGTGCGCCACGACCGGGTCGCCGGTGTCGTCGAGCGTGACCTCCACGATCGCGCCGTCGACGGCGGCGAGGGCGTGGGTGCACTCGCCGTCGTCGGTGTCGTGCTCCCAGCTGCCCAGCGGATAGCTCTTGACGGCCTTGAGCCCTCCCCGCTCCGCCTTCTCCGCCTCACTGAGCGGTGCTGCGGCGACCTTGTTGACCACGACCAGCCCGTGCCGGGTCATCAGGTGCTCCAAATGCACTCCCCGAAGCGCACCGTCGTACACCACCGCCAGCACGCCGGCGCCGGCGACGCGGTGCACGTCGCCGATGAGCCGGACCGCGGCCTCGGCCTCCCGCCCGGGTCGCTCAGCCCGCCCGACGGCGAGCACGACCCGCTGGAAAGGGGCATCGCCGCGGGCGTAGACGACGACCAGGTTGGTGCCGTGCACCGGGCCGGTGTGCCCGTGCCACTCGGCACTGTCGGGGTCGTAGCGGCGGGTGGGTATCTCGACCAGCTCGCCGGTGCCCTTGTCGCGGTACCGGCGAACCCGCTCCCCCGTCTCCGGGTCCTCGATCCACACCACGGTCGGCGGTTTGTACAGCGAGCGGACGACCGTGCCGTCGCCGTAGACCGTCCGGGACCGGGCCGGATGGTTCAGCGACCCCGGGCCCTTGGGATCCAACAGCCCGAGGGAGCGTGCCTGGGCCACCGAGCCGGCGATGAACAGCCGGTGCATCTCGGCTAGCGCCTCGTCGGTGGTGAGGTGGGTGTTGCGGGCGTACTGCCAGGCGGCCCACGTCGGCGGCCGATCCCCCGGCGGCGCCCACAGCTCGTCGGGCAGCTGGTCCCGCATGGCGGCAGCCTCGGCCTGCATCAGCGGCCACAGGCCGCCGTTGCGCAGCTCGGCGTCCAGCTTCGCGCCCGAGCGGGTCATCCGGGCCAGCACGCCGAAGGCGATGAGCAGGTAGCCGGGGTACACGGGTCGGCGCCCGACCGGCGGGTCGGCAGGAATGAGCGCGCCCAGCTCGTAGATCAGTCGATGCCGCATGACCGCCCGCACCTGCTCCACGGTCGAGGGCACAGCGCTGCGCGGGCGGCTCATCGCGGCTCCCGCCAGGCCAGCGCGATGTCCTCGGCGGCGGAGTCCAGGCTGCGCGCCCCCAACCGGCGGGCCACCTCCTCGATCGGCGCACCGGCGTCGAACAGTTCACGGCCGGCCCAGTGGCGCAGCGACGCCGGGCGTACATCCGGCTCCGCGCTCAGCCCGGCCAGGTTCAGGACGGTGCCGAGCGCGTTGCAGACGCTGGCCTGGCCCACGTGCCCACCGGGCCTCGCGGCGCCGCGGTAGGCCAGCAGCGTGTCGGGGGTGGCACCGGCGGCATGCAGTGCCTCCAGATGGCGGACCAGCACTGCCCCGCCCCATGCGGTCAGCGTCCCGGTGCGCGGGTCGTGGCGGCTGGTGCCGGGCAGCTGTACCGCCTCCGGTCGGTGCGGGTGGTCCAGGTCGCGGATACGCAGCGCACTGATCTCGCTGGACACCGCGGTGGTCTCCCCCAGCGCCCAGCACACCGCCAGCCGCAGCGTCCTCGCTCCCACGCCCATCCGGCTCGACAAGCGGCATAGCGCCGCCTCGTCAGCGGTCAGCGGCCGTGCTGCGAGCACGCCACGCGGCGGCAGGACCAGGTCCAGCGTGGGATCCCCGTCGTACTCGCCACGAGACCGCAGCGATCGGTACAGCATCCGCAGACAGGTGCGCCGGGCGTGCATCGTGGCCAGCTCCGGCGGCAGCCCGGCTCGCGTTGGAGCGTGCACGAACGCCGCCGCGTCCTCTGGCCGCTCCTGCCCGAACCGGTGGACACCGGTGCGTTCCAGTCGGCGTACATACCGGCCGACCGTCTCGGTGGCGCGCAGCATCGTCTGCTCGCTGATCAGCCACTCGTCGCGCCACTGCGCGACCACAGCGGCCATCGCGTCGGCCAGCGGTGGCCCGGCTTTCGCCGTGGCCGTCGCCGGCGGGGTGCTCTTGGCGGCTACCCGTCGCCCCACGTCGTCTCCCTTGGTCGGGTGTGTGACGGGGGCAAGGTGCGGGCGATCTTCGCGGCTGCATTCGCCCGCACGTCCGATCACGTGCGTTCTCTGGCTCGTCGGCGGGTGATTGCGCAGTAGCCAGGAACCGCGCACAGACCTCCACATCCGGTCTTGTGCCGGTGACCGCCGGCGTCACGCCCGGACCGCCTTCGGGCGGGCACCTCGCAGCTCATCCCCATCACGGTGACCGCGGACAACTCCACAGCGAACGAACGGGCCCGGCACACACGTGCGGGCGGGACCGCGACGTCGCGCGCCGATGGCACCGAAGGAGGTGATGAGCAGCCACCGGGCGCAACGGGGACAGGCCTCGGCAGAAAGGAGGTGATCAGCACCGAGGCCACCCACGCGCCCCGCGCTACGTGTGAGCCCCGCGCGAGCTCCAGCCACGTCGGGACGCCCGACCGTCAGCTCATCCACGGGCATAGGCGCGGTCGACCAGAAGGCGGAAGAACCGCTCGTTGAAGCGACACGGGCGGGTTCCACGCGCAACGATGCAGGTCGGAGCCGAGGAAGGAGGCGAGATGCAGCCAACGACAGGGACCAGCCTGAAGCTGCTGCTGGACACAAACGCCTTCATCGCTCTCGAGCCCACATCCACAGCCGTGGAGCGGGGTCTCGAGTTCGGCGCCGAACTTGCCCGCCTGGCTGCGGAGGGCGGTCACCGGCTCTACCTGCACGAGGCGACCCGGCGGGACTTCGCCCGCGACCGTGACCTTGCGCGTCGTAGCGCGCACCTCGCCCTTGCCGCGAAGTACCCGGCGCTATCCGGCATCCCGCAGTCCACGCTCGCGGACCTGGTCACGCGACTGGACCTGCCGGCGCCCCCCGCGCCCGACAGCAACGACGCGGTAGATCTGGAGATGCTGGCGGCCGTTGGCGCAGCCGCCGTCGACTACCTCGTCACGGACGACGCCCGACTGCGAGGCCGAGCGCGCCGCACCGGGCTGGCCGAGAACGTCCTGCCTCTGGCCGAAGCGGTGCAGCTCCTCCGCGACTTGTCACCGCGCCCACTCAAGCCGCCCCCCGCGGTCGAGCACGTCCTGTCCTACCAACTCGACCCACACGACCCGATCTTCGATTCCTTGCGGGAGGACTACCCCGGCTTCGATGCCTGGTTCGCGGGCGTGCGAAGGGCGCACCGGCCCGCGTGGATCATCCGTCACGACGACGAGAGATACGCCGGGGTGATGCTCGTCAAGGAGGAGACCGACACTCCCTACGGGCTGCCCGGCAGGGTGCTGAAGGTCTCGACGCTCAAGGTGACCGACGAGGCGCACGGCCGCCGCTACGGCGAACTGCTGCTCAAGACCCTCTTCAACCATGCCGAGCACCACAGCCACGACACGATCTACGTCACCGTCTTCGAGAAGCACGCGACCCTGGTCGATCTCCTCACCGCATTCGGGTTCCGGGATCACGGACGCAGTCCCGTCGGCGAACTGGTCCTGGCCAAGGCCCGGCGTCCATCTGCGCAGGGCACGGACTTGGACCCCCTGGAGTTCCACACCACATTCGGGCCACCCGCGATCGACACCCGGGCACCCGTCTTCGTAGTTCCGGTGGAGCCGCGCTGGCACAACGTGCTGTTTCCGGACTACCCCGGCCAGTTGAGCCTGCTGACCGGTGAGCACCCGTACGGAAACGCGCTGCGCAAGGCATACCTGTGCAACGCACCCACCCGCCGCGTCACCCCTGGGTCGACGCTGCTGTTCTACCGCTCCCGGGAGCGATCGGCGGTCACCGTCGCCGGCGTCGTCGAGGACGTTCACGTCAGCCACGTCCCAGAAGAGATCGCCCGCTACGTCGGCCGGCGCACCGTCTACACCCTGGAAGACATCACACGTCTCTGCCGCTCGGCGCGTCCGGTGCTCACTCTCCTGTTCCGTCAGGACCGCCTGTTAGAACCAGCATGGTCCCGGCGGGAGCTGATGACCGCCGGGGTACTCAACGGTCACCCGCAGAGCATCACCGAGGTCCGCAACGAGGAGGGACGACGCTGGCTGCAGGAACGGCTCAACGAACAGCGCTGATGTCGATCCATCCGCGGTACGCCGACGCGATCCTCGCCGGCACCAAGCGGGTGGAGTTCCGCAAGCGACGCCTCGCACCGGACGTGTCCACCGTGGTCATCTACGCCACGCAGCCGGTGGGTCGCATCGTCGGCACCTTCGAGGTGCTCGGCCACGACGTGGCGCCGCCCCCCGAGCTATGGAACCGACACCGCATTCACGCCGGGATCAGCGTCGCTGGATACGACGAGTACTACGCGCAGACGCCGGCGGCCGTAGGCATCCTCATCGGCTCGGTGCAGCAGCTATCTCAGCCGCGGCCGGTCACCGATCTGCCCGGCGTCAGCCGACCACCCCAGAGCTTCAGCTACCTGACCCGGGCACAAGCCATTGACGTGCAGACATGGCTTCAGCGCGAACCGCGGGACACCGACAGGACGTCCTCCGCCAGCGGCCCGCCGTCGGTCGTGGCTTCCATTCTCGTCAGGACGGCCGACGCCATTCACGCCGCGGCGAGCTTGCTCCGGCGGGCCGTGTAAGCGATTCGCCGGGGATGAGCGGCTGTACGCGTCAGGCTGGGTAGCGACTGCTGGCCCGTGCCCGCCCGAGGCCTTCCAGTAGTTGTGCCCAGCCGGTGTTCTTCCGCCGGAAGGCGCCCGACGACCGGCGTCGCTGCGCCAGCGTGATGACCTAGACGTCGACCGCCAGCCGGCCTGCGCCGGGGAGCGCTCCAGGTTGACGCGCGCCCGTGTGGCGTTGCGGCTCCGTTGTGCGCTGTCAGTCGGTGGTGTGCTCGCGGAGGGGATGGGACCGGTCGACAGTGATGCGGTCATCAGAGTCCTGCACCTTCAACCGGCTTTCCAGGTCGGCCAACCGCTGAGTCAGGAACTCGACCTGCCGCGTCAGGACTTCAATGCGCTCGTCCGCGGCCCTGACCGCAGCGTCACGGTCAGCTTCGTCCCTGGGCGCAGCTTTCGCCGGTGTTCGTGCTGACGCGAGAGCACCAATCAGCTCCAGCACCTCACCGGCCTTACCGCCAATCACGTGGCCCCCGACCGACGCTCCGAGGCCGACGAGAGGCGGGCTCACCGCGAACAGCGTCGCGGCGATCGACTTCGCCCGCTTTCGGCGCTTGTCTGGATCGTCCTCAGCCGCGACCCAGCCCGCGGCGAGCAGCTCGTCTGGCGAGACCTTCAACGCCTCTGCGAGCTTCTTGAGCGTCGATGGGCTCGGACTGCGCTCGCCTGTCTCGATCTTCAGCACCGTTGAGCGGCTCATGCCCGCCGAGCGCGCAAGCGCCTCCCGCGACAAGCCAGCTCTGATCCGCGCGACCTCGAGGGCCTGCGGGAGCCCGCGATGCGCCTCTTCGCTCTCCGGCTGGGCCGCCGATCGCCGAGTACGAGGCTCGCTTGACATGTCCGCAACTGTACGCCAACGTACCTGACAGCAAGAGTCCGCAACTGTCCGCAGGGAGCAATGACATGACGAACGACGAGTCCCAGTACGAGCACGAGACGGCGCCCGGAAGCGCCGCGGAGATCGACCAGCGATACACCAGCGACTCGTCACGGGCGTCGGAAATCAGGGACCAGCTGCGCGAGGCCCGCGAGTGGGCCGACTACCTGCGTCCCACGGATGAGGACAGCCCGGGTCGGCGCGCCGGGAAGTACCTGGCTCAGGCCGGCATCGTGGCTACGGCCACCGGTGTCGCCATGACCGTCGTCCTGTGACGGACTGAGAGACACGGGGAGAAGCCATGTCATCAGGACAGCGCTGCGGCCACTGCAGGAACGACGGGCACAACGTCCGGACATGTCCGGGCTTCCGCGCCGAACTGCACGAGGCGAAGCACGGCATCACGATCACCCGGCGCGCGGTCGATCGGCTGCGCGAGATGTTCCGGCAGAAGAACGAACGGATCTACGACCTCGAGATCGAGGTCCAAGACCTCCACGTCACGGTCCGCGCGCAGGAGGAGAAGCTCACGAAGCTGGAGTCTGAGCTGGCCGCCGCGCACGTCGTCATCGCTACGCAGGACAGCCTCATCGACGCTTACGCGAACGAGGTCGAGGCCCTCCGCGGGCAGCTGGCCCAGGCGAAGGGCGTCCTTGGGTCGCTGAGCCGTAGGTGATTGGACGCAGCTGACGGGTCCCACTGGGTGTGCCCTCCTGCGCGAAGCGGGGGGCACACCCAGTCAACGCAACCTCGCGCCTCTCCGGCCATAACCCGTCACCACTTGCGGGGCCTTCAGGCATTCCAACTGGGGCGCTCCAGCGCTCCGCGAACCACGGCTCCGTGTCCCATGAAGCGCCTTGTAGACCGTCCGCCGACGACGCGAAGGCGCAGGTGAAAGGGGTTTTCTGCATCCACCAGAGGCCCTCGGCTACAGGGATCCCGCAGCCCTCGGAAGGCTACCGCCGGAACCCCGCCCGGCTGCCGCGCTCGCCGGCATCCCCGACGCGGAGGTCACCGGGACGCCGGCTCCCGCGTCACCCGATCGCGGCACGGCGCTGCCCTCGACGGTCGGCGTGGTCATGATCGCCGTCGTGACCCCTTCGGACGTCGTCCTCGAACTCCGCCAGGCGCCGCTGTCGCAGGCGCTCTACGGCGCGTCACTTGTGGTCGCCGTCGTGGTCGCGGTGGTCGTCCTGACCGGCGACTTCCCCGCGCACTTCACGATCCTCTTCATCGCCTTCATGGTCGGCATCACCGGCTACAACACGGCGACGGCGCTGAGCCGCGCCCGCGCGCACGCCGACGGTTCGCTCGAGGTGCGCAACCGGCTGACCACCCGCCGCCTCCGACGCTCCGACATCGACCGCGTGATGCTGGGCCGCCAGGGCGGGCCCGGCTCCCTGCGCCGGCTGGAACTGCTCCTCCGGGACGGGACGACGCTGCACCTCGTCGCCACCGAGGTGCCTCCGCTGCCCGGCCTGAAGCGGCGACTGGAGGAGCAGGCCGCCGAGCTGCGCGCCTGGCGGGACGGTGCCACGTAGCGCCACGGCTCCCGGGCGCCGGAGGCCTGGCTCGCCGACGGCGTGAAGGTGCACACACCGGCCCGCGCATGGGACCCGTCGGTGCCGGTCATAACCTTGAGGGGCCGTACCGGCGAACTGCGGTGAGATACCTCATACGCCGGCGGTCGCATGTACCGGCCGATTTCGACCGACGATCGATGGAGGGCGCTGCAGCGCCTCGCCGAGCACAGCCAGAGAGGCAGCCGTGACTTCCGAGCGCAGCGTTCCCGACAGCGCGAACCCCGACGTCGTACTCGTCGGGGGCGGCATCATGAGCGCGACCCTGGCCCAGTTGTTCAAGGTCGTCGCCCCCGAGTGGAGCGTCGCGGTCTTCGAGTCGGGCAAGGCCGTCGCCGGCGAGAGCTCGGGCCCCTGGAACAACGCCGGCACCGGGCACGCCGCCCTCTGCGAGCTCAACTACACGCCCGCGGGCCCCGACGGCCAGGTCGACCCGACCAAGGCCATCACGATCAACGAGCAGTTCCAGGTCTCCCGGCAGTTCTGGTCGCACCTCGTGCGCGGCGGGATGACCGGCTCGCCCAAGGACTTCATCTCCCCCGTCCCGCACCTGAGCTTCGTCACGGGTGAGGACGGCCGCAGCTACATGCGCGCCCGCCACGCCGCCCTGGCCGCGCAGCCGCTGTTCGACGGCATCGAGTACACCGAGACCCCGGCCGAGATGGCCGAGTGGCTGCCGCTGATGATGCGCGGCCGCGACCCCGAGGAGATCGTCGCCGCCACCCGCTCGGCAGCGGGCACCGACGTCAACTTCGGCGCCCTCACCCGCCTGATGCTCGACGACGTCGCCACCCGCGGCGTCGACGTGCACGTCAACCAGCGCGTCGACTCCCTGGAGAAGCAGAGCGACGGCCGCTGGAAGGTCACCGTGCGCGACACCGTCTCCGGTGACCGCGTGATCATGCGCGCCCGCTTCGTCTTCGTCGGCGCCGGTGGTGGCGCGCTGCCGCTGCTGCAGAAGGCGGGCATCCCGGAGATCCGCGGCTTCGGCGGCTTCCCGGTGAGCGGCATGTTCCTGCGCAGCCGCTCGCCCGAGCTGGTCGGCGACCACCAGGCCAAGGTGTACGGGCAGGCCGCCGTGGGTGCGCCCCCGATGTCGGTCCCCCACCTGGACCTGCGCCTGATCGACGGCGAGTACTCGATCCTGTTCGGCCCCTACGCCGGCTTCTCCCCCAAGTTCCTCAAGGCCGGGTCGATGTTCGACCTGCCCAAGAGCGTCAAGCCGAACAACCTGGGCTCGATGCTCGGCGTCGCGCGCACCGAGATGGCGCTGACCAAGTACCTCATCGGCGAGCTGATGCAGACCCGGAAGGCCCGCCACCGCACGCTGCAGGCGTTCGTGCCCACCGCCGAGCAGGCCGACTGGGACATGGTCACCGCCGGCCAGCGGGTGCAGGTCATCAAGCAGGACCCGAAGTCGGGCAAGGGCGTCCTGCAGTTCGGCACCGAGTTGATCGTCGGCGGGGACGGCAGCATCGCCGGCCTGCTCGGCGCCTCCCCGGGCGCCTCGACCGCCGTCTCGGCGATGCTCACCCTGCTCGAGCGCTGCTTCCCGCAGCGCATCGACGCCTGGCGACCGCTGCTGCAGACGGCGATCCCCTCGTACGGGCACTCGCTGAACGACGAGCCGGCGCTGCTGGAGCAGGTCCGCACCGAGACCATGCAGACGCTGGAGCTCAACGCCTGATCCCGCCAGGCGCCCCTCCGGGGCCCGCACCTCGCAACATCCGCGCCCCGGGCGCCGGTCTGCCTGCAGACCGGCGCCCGGCGTCGTCAGAGCACGCCCAGCACCAGCAGCAGGATGACGGTCAGCACCGCGGAGATCAGCAGCGAACCGAGACAGCCGAGGCGGCTGGAGAAGAGGAAGAACATCCCTCTCGGGTGCCCAAGAGGTGGTGATCGCCACACGTCGTGTGCGCCGCGTCACCAACACTCGCGCTGGACCACCCGTTCAGGGGACACGGCTAGCCCCAGCGGTTACGTACCGTCATCATCGTTCCGGTCGGGATCGCGGCAACTGCGCTCCCGACCGCCGCATCGTCCGCTCAGCGCTCCGGCGCCCGGCGGGAACGACCCCGGCCCGGCTGACCCGTTCCCCCCGGGGCGGCCGGGCCGGCCTCTCCCCGGCCGGGCTCAGCTCCCGCCGCGGCACACCCGGGCCACCAGATCGGCCAGCGCGGTGCGCAGCCCGTCGTCCACGGGCAGGTCCACCACCACCGGCTCGTCCCCGATGCGCATCCCCAGCGGGACGACGTAGGGCTGCTTGACCTCGGCGAGCACGTGCCCGTCGCAGGTGGCCACGGTGAACCGCACCGCGCCGTCCGCCGCACCCGCCCCGGCCGCCAGCTCCAGGGGGAGCTCCGCCGCCACGTCGAACTGCACGTTGCCCGTCACGCGGTCGAGACCGACCCGCTCGTCGCCCTGCCGTCGGGTCAGGGTGAGGCGGCCCGACAGTTCCTCGTCGCCTGCCCGCAGGTCCGTCACGCCGAGCTCCACCGCCCGGGCCACCGCCGCGGCGGCGCACTCCTCGTCGTGCACCCGCTCCAGCGCGCGCCCGCCGAGCGGGACGCGCGCCTCGTCCACGGCGCCGTCCGGGCGCAGCACCGTGAGCCGGGCGGCAGCGGGCGCCGCGGCCCCGGGGCAGCGCGCTGCCCCGTAGGGGGTCGGCAGGTCGATGACCCGCCCCGGCGCGAAGGCGGCCGCCACCGCCACCGGCGGGAGCGGCGCGAAGCCCGGCACGTCCAGCGCCACCGCGGTGACGGTGAACGGCTCGTCCGCGGTCGCGGTGACCCGCACCTGGATCCGCCCGCCGACGGCCTCGTCGGTGCGCAGCCGCACGGCCTCGGCCGCGATGCCGGGCACGGGCGGCACGGCGGCCGGCACGGGCCCCGCCGACGTCGGCGCCGCCTCGTCACCGACCGGCTCGCCGCCGCACCCGGCCAGGACCAGCGCCACGAGCAGCGCGGTCAGCCGCCTCATGGCCCCGCAGCGTAGGGCCGCGGAGCGTCAGCGGTGGCGGCTCGGCACCCGCGCCTTGACCCGGCCGGCCTCCATGCGCACTTCGAGCTTCTCCTGCGGGTTGGCCGCCGGACCGCGCCGCGGCTCGCCGTTGTCGAGGGCGAACGCCGAGCCGTGCCACGGGCACACCAGGCAGTCGCTGCCCCGCACGTTCTCCACGGTGCCCTCGTCCAGCGGGCCGGACAGGTGCGAGCAGGCCGCCACGAAGACGTCGACCCGCGCCCCGCGCCGGACGACGGCCAGCGGCACCGCCATGCTGCTGCCCTTCCCGGTGCGCATCGCCGGCCGGCCCTCGGGGAGGTCGTCCAGCGGGCCGAGGTCGATCCAGTCGGTGCTCAGGGCCCGCACCGCGGTAGCCGCGTGCGAGGCGCCCGAGGACTGCGCGTAGGACATGTGGCCGCCGATCGCGGCCGAGCCCCCGGCCAGGCCGAGCCCCGAGTAGGCCAGCACCCGGCCCAGCGTGCCGCGCCCCTGTCCCCGGGCCACCAGCGAGCCGGCGTACAGGCCGAGCGCGGCGGTGTTCAGAACCGCGTGCAGCGCGCCCAGCCGGCGCACCCCGCTCCCCTGCTCCGACCAGTCCGCCGCACCCGACAGCGCGGCAGGGACGGAGGCGGCGACGCCGGTGCCGATGAGCACCGTGGCCGCCGGCCGCAGCCGCGGCACCGCGTCCAGCAGACCGGCGGACACCCAGCTGCCGACCGGCACCTGCACCAGCACCGGGTGGAGCGGGTGGCCCAGCCAGGTGCCGTGCAGCACGTCCTTGACCGCGCTCGGCAGGCCCTGGACGGCGCGCCGCGCCGGCTCGATGGCCTTGTCGAACGCCGACACGTCCGCGATGCGGTCCAGGAACCCCATGAGACTCATGGGCGGCCCCTACCCGGGAGGTCGCGGTGTGACGCACCGGGATGCCCGGCCCTGTCAGCGGGTGATCCGCAGGCGACCGTGAGCAAGGACACGGGTGAGTACCGGTTCCCCCCGGCATGTATGGGGGTGACAGAGGTTATGCCGGAGAGGAGCCTTGACCCGGCTCACCTCTACTTTTCGCTCAGCTGCCCGAAGGACCTCCCGTGACCTGCCCGTCCCTGCTCCGCCGCGGCCACGCCGCCGACGCCGTCGGCGACCTGGCACGGACGACGGCGCAGTGGGTGCGGGCGTCGGCGCCGCAGCTGACCGCGCGGCTGCGCCAGGACGACACCGCCGCCCAGTTCGCGCGGTTCGTCCTCGTCGGCGCCGTCACCACCGGGGTCTACGCGATCCTCTTCGTCGCGCTGCGCAGCCGGGGGTACCTGGCCGCCCACCTGGTGGCCACCGCCGTCTCCACGGTGCTGGCCAACGAACTGCACCGCCGGCTGACCTTCCGGGCCGACGAGCGGGTGCGCTGGTTCACCGCCCAGTGGGAGGCCGGCGGGGTCACCGTCATCGGCCTGCTGGCCACCAGCTCCGCTCTCGGCTGGCTGGACGCGGTCACCGACGGCGCCCAGCCCTGGCTGCAGATCGCCACGGTCGTCGCGGTCACCGCCCTGGTCGGTCTCATGCGCTTCGTCGCCCTGCGCTGGATCTTTCGGCCGGAGCCGGCTCCGGCCTGAGATCAGCCGCGCCGGGCCGGCCACTCCCCGGGGCCGCTCGCCGCGCCGCCCCGGGGGCAACGGAGGCGACCGCTAGCGTGTGCGCGATGAGCGATCCCACCGCGACGACGTCGCCCTGGCCGGGGCGTGCCCGGGTGGGCGCACGCTGGGCCGCTCGCACCGCCCTCGCGATCGGCGGTGCGCTGATCGCCGTCCTGCTGTTCGCCCGCGTCTCCGCGCCGATCGGTCCGTTCGACGCCACGCTGGCCTTCCGGCCGGCCTCCGGCGGCGCCGAGGTCGCCGTGCCACCCCTCGGTTCGCTGGCCGTGGACGTCTACGACGGGCCGCTCCGGCTCGACATCTCGCTGCAGAGCGTCGACCAGGCCCGCGCCCAGGCGCTGGCGAGCGACCCGGTCCTGCTGGCCGGCGTCGTCGACCGGGTCACCGAAGACCTGCAGTCGGCCGTCGTCCGGCTGGTGTGGGTCACCGCGTTCTGGGCGCTGGCCGGCGCCGCACTGGTCTCCTGGGTGGTGCTGCGCCGGCGGCGGGAGCCGCTGATCGCGCTCGGCGTCACCACGGCGGTGCTGGCCACCACCGGGGCCGTCGGCGCCGCGACGTGGCGACCGGAGGCGCTCTCCCAGCCGACGTACACGGGCCTGCTCGTCAACGCCAACAGCCTCATCGGCAACGCGCAGGACATCGTCGCCCGGTTCGACGCCTACCGGGCCTCGCTCGAGGACCTGGTGGCCAACGTCGGGACGCTCTACGCGACGCTCTCGGCCCTCCCGAGCCCCACCGGCGCCGGCGACTCGGTGGCGCTCCTGCACATCTCCGACATCCACCTCAACCCCGCCGGCTTCGACCTGATGCGGCAGGTGGTCGAGAAGTTCGACGTGGACGGCGTCCTGGACACCGGCGACCTCACCGACTGGGGCAGCGAGCCGGAGAACCGGCTGATCACCTCCGTCGGCGACCTCGACGTCCCCTACGTCTACATCCGCGGCAACCACGACTCGGCCACCACCGCGGAGATCTTGGCGGCCCAGTCGAACGTCACCGTCCTCGACGACTCCGACGTCCGCATCGCCGGCATCCGCATCGTGGGCGCCCCCGACCCCCGCTTCACCCCGGACAAGAGCACCGGCGACGACGAGGCGGGCGCGGACGTGCTGGTGACCTCCGGCGAGGAGCTGGCGGACTTCGCGGGCACGCTGGCCGAACCGCCGGCGATCGCCCTGGTGCACGACCCGAAGCAGGCACCGCCGCTGGACGGCGTCGTCCCCCTGGTGCTCGCCGGCCACACCCACGAGCGCGCGGTCGAGAGGCTGTCCGAGGAGACGCTCCTCATGGTGCAGGGCTCGACCGGCGGCGCCGGCCTGCGCGGGCTGCAGGGCGAGTACCCCGAGCCGCTCACCTGCACCGTGCTGTACCTCGACCCCGCCTCCGGGAGCCTGCTGGCCTACGACGAGATCACCCTGGGCGGGCTGGGTGCGACCGAGGTGACCGTGCAGCGCACGATCGTCGCGGCCGACCAGGCGCGGGACGCCGAGGGCGCCGTGGCGCCTCCGGAGGAGGGCGGCGCGGTGGTCGCTCCCGTCCCGGCCGGCGACCCGGTGGTGCCGGCCTCCCCGGCCGGGTGAGCGGCGCGCCCTACGCTGCGCCCATGACGTCGACGACCCGTGCCGCCCGGTTCGCCGGAGGGCTGCTCGCCGGAGGGCTTTCCCTCGCGGCGCTCACCGGCTGCTCCTTCACGTCCCACAACGTCTCGTGCTCCTCGGGCTCCTGCACCGCGACCCTGTCCGGTGACGGCGCGCAGGCCGAGATCCTCGGCACCACGCTCTCCTTCGACGGCGTGCAGGACGGCCGCGCCACGCTGAGCGTCGGCGGGACCAGCGTGTCCTGCGGGGAGGGCGAGAGCGTGGCCGCCGGCCCGCTGGAGATCGCCTGCTCGGGCGTCACGGACGACTCGGTGCAGCTGACGGCCAGCCTGGGCTGAGCCGGGCGCCGGGGTCAGCCGGCGTGCAGCACCTCGACGACCACCCGCGCCGGCTCCTCCAGGTACACCCGGAAGGGCCGGCGCTCCTCGGTGCCGACGAACGCCGTCGTGACCCCCTCGTACGTCGCCGCGAAGACCACCCCGGTCACCGCTCCGGCGTCCTCAGCCGTCAGCGGGCCGGGCGCGAAGTACTCCTCGACGCCGGTGTCGTAGGGGTAGCCGGCCCCGGTGACCTGCACCTGGAGCACCGCGTCCCCGGCGACCTCGACCGCGGCGCCGCTCCCCGGGGCGGATGCCTCGTCGACGTACCGGACGTCCCAGCCGGGCGCCCCCTCCCCGGCGGCCTCGAGGACCACCCGGTCGAAGCCGTCGAGCGTCTCCACCCGGATGTCACGGACCGTCACGCGGGCGTCCGCCGACGCGGTCCCGGTGTCCGGCTCCGTGTCGGCCCGGAACGCCGGCCCGCCCGTCGCCGGGTCGGTCTCCGACGCGACGGCCGGGGTGGTCGTGGCCGGGGTGGTAGCCGGGGTGGTCGTGGGGGTGCTGCCCGCCGTCCCACCGGCGGGATCCGCCGTGGGCCCGGCGGCACCGCTGCCGACGCCGGCGCAGGCCGACAGCACGATCAGCGAGGTCAGGAGGGCGGGGACGACCGCCCGGGATCGGGTGCGCACGCGACACAGCCTCACATCCGGGGACCCCGCCTCGGGGGAGGCGCGAGGGGCATGTATTGTTCTCGCTGCCCCCGGCGAACACGAGCCCCCATCGTCTAGCGGTCCAGGACGCCGCCCTTTCAAGGCGGTAGCACGGGTTCGAACCCCGTTGGGGGCACGCACACCAGCACCACAGCAAGGCCCTGTAGCGCAGTTGGTTAGCGCGCCGCCCTGTCACGGCGGAGGTCGCGGGTTCGAGTCCCGTCAGGGTCGCTCTCCGGTGGAGACACCGGGAGGGGCAGGTAGCTCAGTCGGTACGAGCGCTCGCCTGAAAAGCGAGAGGTCGGCGGTTCGACCCCGCCCCTGCCCACACTCCGCTCCGCACGGGCCCGGCATCGCGCCGGGCCCGTCGCCGTCTCAGGCCCAGCTGCGATCCGCCGCGACCTGGGCGTACACCTCCGCGTGGACCCCTTGCACGGCCGCCCGCTGCTGCGCGCGCCAGGCCGGGTCGGCCGGCCGCGGCATGGGCCGGGCCAGGGCCGCGCCGATCGCGGCGGTCAACGACACCGGATCCAGCCCACCGTGCTCGTCGTTGGCGTAGGGCACGACCTCCGACCACTGGTCGGCGAACCAGCCGCAACTGGGCGCCACCACGCGGGTGCCGACGTCGCGGCAGATCTCGACGTCGCGCGAGTGCGTCCCGCACCGCTCCGGCAGCACGGCCACGTGCAGCTGCTGCAGCGCAGCCGCCCACCCGTCGGCCCGGTAGCGGACCAGCTCGATCCGCCCGTCGTCGGCCATGGCGGCGACCACCGGGTCCAGCGCGGGGACGGCGGCCTCGTCGACCAGGATGCGCAGCCGCCCGCCCCCGGAGACCGCACCCGAGAGCGCCGCCCGCACCAGGCCCGCAGGGTCGGGGACGGCGCTCGAGGCCGGGCCCACGCACACCCCCACGAGGCCGCGCTCGGCGCCCAGCCCGGGGTCGGCGGCGGCGATCGAGGGGTGCGCCACCACGATCGAGGTGCGCCCGTACCGGTCCAGGATCACGTCGGCCGCGCCCGGCGTGAGCGTCAGGACCACCTCGGCCGTGGCCAGCACCGCGGCGAGGTGGGCGTCGTGCCGGCCGGGCGCGGCCTCGCCGGCGTCGCGGAGCTGGTGGACGGTCACGACGAGCGGCACACCGAGCCGCTGCAGCTCCTCGGTCCACGTCACGAGCTCCGCGGTGGCCAGGCGCCCGCAGCCGGCGTGCAGGTGCACCACGTCGACCTCGTCCGCGGCGGCGGCGAGGTGCGCGACGTCCAGCCAGGGGCTGGGCTCGGCGGCGTCCCCGATGCGGATCGCGCCCGGGGGCACGACGGCGTCCACGTAGGGGTCGCTGTGCGGGATCGAGACCACCCGGATGCCCGCACCCGCCAGGGTGGGCAGCCCCGGGTGCGGGAGGTCTGCATGCATCACGCGGGGGTGCGTCTCCTCGTACGGTCGAGCGTTCCGACGACAGCGCGGATCGGCTCGACATCCTCAGGGACCGGCCGCGGTGCTCGAGCCCGTCAGCCAGCGTGCTACCCCACCGGCGCCCGGGCCAACCCGGCTCGACTCCATCGGGTGAGCCGACGCGTCCGTTGCGTCACTGGCGGGAAGGCCGGCCGACCTGCCGGGCGATGGCGTACGCCGGCTCCCGGAAGCGCGCCAGCGGCCCGTCGGCCGCCAGGCCCGGCGGCGCGTGGCGGACGGCGTCGAAGCGCACGGCCGGCGCCGGCGGTCGGTGGGCACCCTCGACGCGGAGCAGGGCGAACGGCCGCCACCCGCCCGACCCGACGGCGGCCGCCACCGTGAACGCGACCGCGCCGCGCTCGGCCGCCACCGCCAGCGGCGCCGGGTCGGACGGGATGCCGGTGCGCTCGGGGAAGGCGGCCAGCCGCACCGGCCCGGCCGCCGTCCGGTAGGCCATGATCGAGCCGTAGACGGCCGCCGCGTCCCTCCTGGGCACGGGCACCCGCCGGGTCAGCGGGCCGCGGCCGGAGGTGGAGAGCAGGAGGTCGACCGGGGAGCCGGCCGCACCGGGCAGCCGGACCGCCAGCCCGAGGACGTCGGGCAGCGGCGCAGGCAGGCCGGCGCCGCGGGACATCCGGACGACGACCCGGTCGGAGCGCACCTCGTCGAGCCACGGGACGCCGAAGGACGGGCTCCCGCCGCGCCGGTCCAGCACCGCGTCCAGGACGGCGCCCCGGGGGTGCAACGGCCGGCCCCGGCGCCACCGCGCCACCGCCCCGAAGGGCACGGCCACCAGCCCTCCGGCCACCCCCGCGAGATCCCGCACGACGCCCTCCGCTCCTCGGACCGGCGGGCTGCCTACCCGCGCGGGCCTCCGGGGTATGCAGGGGCGCCGGGCGTGCCGACGTCGAGCGGACCTGACACCGGGGATACGGGCAGCCGCCGCGTCGATGGCCGTGCAGCGAACTCTGCACATGTCGCCGCTCATCTTCGGAGACATCTGCCTGGTGACACGGAATGATCTGACGCTTACGTTGAGTGCATGCTCTCGACGCTCCTGGTCATCGGTGGTGTTCTGGTCGGCCTGGTGGCGCTGCTGGCCGTGATCGTGAGCCTCAGCGCGCGCCCGGCCACCATCAGCCGCGGCACGCAGTCCGGCCTCCGCACGCCGGACTGGGCCGCCGACGCCGGCCGCCCGCACCCCGACGCGTGGTCGCCCCTCACCTCCACCACGACCAGCGAGATGCCCGCCGTCCGCTGATCCCCCGAGCCCGGGGTCCCGGCGGCTGCGACCGCGCGCCGCCGGGACCGTCCGGCCGTCGGGCCGGGTGCGGCTGCCCCGTCGGCACGCCCCGCGGCCGGTCAGCCGCCGGTCATGAGCTCCGCGGCCCGCTCCCCCACGAGCACGGCGGTGGCGGCGGGCCCCCGGCTCGGGACCCGTGGCAGCACCGAGGTGTCGGCCACGCGCAGCCCCTCGACGCCGCGCACGCGCAGCCACTGGTCGACGACGGCAGCCGGATCGCTCTCCGGTCCCATCCGCGCCGTGCCGGAGAGGTGCACCGCGGTCGTCAGCCGCTCGCCGATCCAGCGGTCCAGCGCCGCGTCGTCGGCCAGCAGCGGCTCGGGAAGGTCCCTGGCAGGCCGCCCCACGGCCGCCAGCGCCCGGGTGCGCAGCAGCGCGGCGGCGGCGCGGACCCCTTCCCGCATCCGCCGCCGGTCGGCCGTCTCCGCGAGGTGCCCGTACTCCACGACCGGCGGGCGGGCGGGATCACCGCCGGCGAGGACCAGGCGGCCGACGCCCGCCGTGCGCTGCAGCCCCACGCCGATCTCCACCGCCTCGCCGGCGGGCGCGGGGCGACCGGTCATCACCTGCGCGAACGGGGCCAGCCACGGCAGCACCTCGAGGTCGCCCGGGACCTCGCCCCCCGCGGAGGTCAGGTGGAGGACGCCCTCGAGCGGTGACCGCCCCGGGGCCGCCGTCGTCCCCGGGACCGCGCGGAACGGCAGGTAGACCAGCGGGTGGTCCGAGCAGTTCCGGCCCACCCCCGGGGCGTCGACGAGCACGTCGATGCCGGCCTCGCGCAGCACGGCCGCCGGGCCGATGCCGGACAGCAGCAGCAGGTGCGCCGACCCCACCGCCCCGGCGGCGAGCACGACCTCGTCGGCGGCGACGTCGCCCGCCGTCGTGCGCACGCCCACCGCCCGGCCGCCCTCTACCAGCACGCGCAGCACCCGGACGCCCCCGCGCACGCTGAGCCCGCGGAGCCCGCGGCGCGGGGCCAGGTAGGCCTGCGCCGTGCTGATCCGCACGCCGTCGACGACGTTGCGCGGCAGCGGGCCGTAGCCCGGGGCGCCCCCGGCGTTCTTGTCGGGCTCGGCGGGCACACCCAGCTCCTCGGCGGCCGCGGCGAACGCCTCGGCCAGGGGCGGGCCGCCCGTGGGGCGGACCACCGGGACCGGCCCGCCGGCGCCGTGCCCGGGCCGGTCGCCGAAGTCGCGGTCGTCCTCCAGCCGGCACAGCGCGGGCAGCAGCCGGTCCCAGGACCACAGGTCGTTGCCCGCGGCGGCCCAGCCGGCGGCGTCCGCAGGGGTCGGGCGCACGAAGTAGCCGGCGTTCACCGCGCTGGAGCCCCCCGTGACCCGGCCGCGCGGCACGCGGACGGTCCGCCCGCCCGGGAGCAGACCCGGCAGGTCCCAGTTGGCGGGGTGGCCGGGCACGGCGGCCTGCAGGGTGGTGGCGTCGCGCAGCTCGCCGGGCACGTCGGCGGGATCGGGGTGGTGCGCCCCGGCCTCCAGGAGCAGGACGGTGCGGCCGGCGTCGGCCAGCCGGGCGGCCAGCGGGCAGCCCGCGGTGCCGGCGCCGACCACGACGACGTCCCAGTGCTCAGCCACCCGCGAGCCCGAGCACCCCCGGGAGGTCCAGCCGGCGCACCTTCCCGGTGGAGGTCCGGGGCAGGTCGTCCAGCGCGTGCAGCGACTTCGGGCGCTTGGCGGGCGCCAGCCGCGCCCGTGCCCAGGCGGCCAGGTCGTCGGCGCCGACCTCGCCCACGTAGGCGGCCACCACCCGCTGCCCCCAGTCTGCGTCGGGCAGGCCGAAGACCGCGCTCTCCACGACACCGGGATGGGCGTCGAGCACCGCCTCCACCTCCGCGGGGTAGACGTTCACCCCGCCGGAGATCACCAGATCCTCCCGCCGGCCGTCCAGCCAGACGGTCCCGTCGTCGTCCACCCGGCCCAGGTCGCCGACGGTCACCCGGTCCCCCCGCCAGGCCGCCGCCGTCTTCTCCGGAGCCCGCCAGTACTCGAACCGCGCCCAGCCGGGCACCGTGCACCAGAGCTGGCCGCGCTCGTCGGTCTCCAGCCGCCGGCCCGGGCGCGCCCGCCCGACGCTGCCGGGGTGCGCCAGCCAGTCGTCGGGCGAGCAGACGGTGAACTGGGCCTCCGTGGAGCCGTAGAACTCCCACACGCTGCCCTCCGGCAGCGCCGCCAGCACCGCGCGCTTGAGCGGCTCGGGGCAGGGCGCACCCGCATGCACGAGGCGGCGGAACGACGACCAGTCGACGTCGTCGCGGGCGAGCAGCCGCTGCAGGTGGGTGGGCACGCAGAACGCCGTCGTCGGCCGGAGGCCGGTGATCAGTTTCGCGGCGCGGGCGGCATGGAAGGGGCCGGGCAGCAGCACCTCGCCGCCGGCCAGCAGGGTGTGGATCGCGAACCGCAGCGGCGCGCTGTGGTGCAGCGGGGAGAGGACGAGGTGCCGGTCCTGCGGACCGAAGCCCCACAGCTCGATCTCCTCGCCGGCCAGGGCGCGCGCGTCGGCGTCGGCGAGGACGCCGGACCACACGCCCTTGCGCCGGCCGGTGGTGCCCGACGTGTAGTGCATCGGGCGGGCCAGCGGCACCGGGGCGAGCGCGGCCTCGGCGTCGCCGAGCAGGCGTGCGGGATCCGAACCGGCGTCCAGGGCCGGGTCGGCATCCGCGGCGAGCGCCGCCCGCTCCCCGGCGGGCAGCGCCGGGTCCAGGACCACCGGCACGATCCCGGTGCGCAGCGCCCCCAGCACGACGGCGAGCAGCGCCGGCGAGGCGGCGGCCGACACCAGCAGCCGGTCGCCCTCCCGCAGGCCGGCCGCGGCCAGCGCCGCCGCCGCCCGCCGCTGGTCGCGCTCGCTCCCGGCCGCCGTGACGACCGGCACGCCCCCCGCGGCCACGTCGCTCACGCCGGCCGCACGCCGCCGTCGCCGGACAGCACGACCCGCCCCTCGGCGGCGAGCTTGGCCAGCGTGGCGCGGGTGGACTGCGCCGCGGCCGGCCAGAGCTCCCGGGGGACCTCCGCGTAGACGGTGGCGACCAGCTCGTCGACGCTGCCCGCGCCGCGGGCCAGCGCGTCCACCAGCTGCTGCTCCCGGTACGCCCGGTGGGCCAGGTAGTAGCCGAGGACGGCGCCCGGGTCCTCGGTCAGCTCGGGGCCGTGGCCGCAGTAGAGGGCGCTGGGGCCCAGGTCGTGCACCCGGCGCAGCGAGTCCAGGTATGCGACGACGTCACCCTCCGGGTGGGTGACCACCGAGGTGCCGCGGCCGAGCACGTGGTCACCGACGAGCACCGCGCCGGACTCCAGCCGGAAGGCCAGGTGGTCGGCCGTGTGACCGGGGGTGGGGACGACGTCGATCGACGTCCCGGCCAGGCGCAGCCGCTCCCCCGGACCCAGCACCCGGCCCGCGGGGCCGGCGACGGCCTCCGACGCCGCGGCCACTGGAGCGCCGAAGCGGGCGCCCCACGGCCGGGCGGCGTCGGCGTGGTCGCCGTGGTGGTGGGTGACCAGGACGGCGACGCAGCGGGCGGCGCGCGCCGCCAGGGCGGCCTCGACCGCCGCCAGGTGCGCGGGGTCGTCGGGACCGGGGTCCACCACCACCGCCTGGCCGCTGCCCGGCGCGCCGACCACGTAGGTGTTCGTCCCGTCGAGGGTCATCGGCGAGGGGTTGGGCGCCAGCACCCGGCTGACCAGCGGCTCCAGCTCGGCGGAGCGCGGCAGGGCGCCGAAGGCGGGGAGATCCCACGCGCCGCGGGGATCGGACGGAACGGCCACGACCGGCACGCTAGCCGCGAGGCCCCCGCACCGCGCACCCGGCCGCTACCCTTGGCCATGCGCAGATCCATCCTCCGGGCCGCCGTCCTCCCTGCGGCCACCGCCCTCGCCCTGCTCGCCGGCTGCGGGGGGTCCGACGACGAGGACACCACCGCGTCCGAGGAGACCTCGGCCGCGGAGACCTCCGCCGCGGAGCAGACCGGCTCCGACGAGACCGGCTCCCCGGGGACCGGTTCGGAGCAGACCGCCACCGAGGGCGCCGGCTCCGAGTTCTGCACGCAGGCCTCGACCATCCAGGATCGGATCTCCGGCAGCGCCACGGCGGGCGACCCGACCGATCTGCCGCGGGTCTTCCGGGCGGCGGCGGAGGAGATCCGCTCCATCGAGGCGCCCGAGGAGCTGACCCCGGACTGGACGGCGCTCGCCGACGGCGCCGAGCGGTTCGCCTCGACGCTGGAGAACATCGACCTGACCGATCCGAACGCGCTGGCCACCCTGCAGCAGGAGCTGGCCCCGCTGGAGCAGGAGCTGAGCCAGGCCTCGTCGAACGTGGAGACCTACCTCGCCGAGGAGTGCGGCCTGGAGGTGTCCACCGAGGAGACCGCGCCGTCCAGCTGAGCGCCCCCTCCCCCGGCACGACCGCGGCCCGCCACCCCTCCCCAGGGGTGGCGGGCCGCTGTGCCGTCGCGGGTGCGGTCAGCCGCCGCAGCCCCCGACCCGGACGCCGCGGGCGTTCAGCCACGGCACCGGGTCGGCCTGGCCGCCGTACATCCGGCCGCCCGGGTGGACCTCGAAGTGCAGGTGCGGCCCGGTGGACTGGCCCCGGTTGCCGACCTCGGCGATCCGCTCGCCCGCGACGACCCGCTCGCCGGTGGACACGAAGTACCGGTGCACGTGGCCGTAGACGGTCACCGCGCCGTCGTCACCCTCGATGTAGACGGCGTAGCCGAAGCCGGTGGCCGTACCGGCGCGGCGCACCACGCCGCTGGTCACCGCGTAGACCGGCGTGCCGATGGGGGCGGCGATGTCCACGCCGCCGTGCAGGGCGCCCCAGCGCCAGCCGAAGCAGCTCGACACCCGGCCCGACGTGGGCTTGACGTATCCGGCGCCGCTCACGCCACCGCCGCCACCGCTGCCGCCGCCGGTGTTCCCACCGCCGTTGCCGCCGCCGCTGTCGGCGGCGTCGCGGGCGGCGGTCCGGGCGGCCTCGGCCGCCGCCTCGGCCTCGCGGGCGGCGCGTTCGGCGGCCTCCCGGGCCGCCGCCTCCTCGGCCGCCTTCTGCGCGGCCCACTGCTGGTAGGCGTTGCGCGCCCCCTGCAGCTCCAGCAGCCGGATCTGCGCGGCCTGCAGCTGGGCCTCGTACTGCGCCTTCTGGGTCTCGATCTCCGCGTAGGCGGCCTGCCGGGAGGCGAGCTGCGCGTCCGCGGCCTCCTTGGCGGCCTGGGCGGCGTCCTCCGCGGCGGCGCGCTCGTCGCGGGCGGCGCGGGCGGCCGAGTCGGCGTTGGCCTGCCGCACCCGGGCCACCTCGAGCTCGCCGAGGACGTCGAGCTGGTTGGCGGCCACGTAGTCGAGCATCGCGGCCCGCTGGATGAGCTCGCCCGGGCCCTCGGAGTCCAGCAGCGCCGCCGAGCTGGTCAGCGAGGAGCCGTTCATGTAGCTGTCCCGGGAGAACGCCGCGATGCGCCTTCCGGCCGCGGCGACCGCCTCGTCGGCGGCGCGGAGCTCGGCGGCAGCGCGGTCGGCGGCCTCCTGGGCGATCGCCAGCTCCTCCTCGGCGATGAGGTAGGCGGTGCCGGCGGCCTCGGCCTGGACGCCCACCCGCTCGAGCTCGGACTCGGCCTCGGCGACGAGCCCGGCGATGCGGCCGACCTCGGCGGCGGCGGCCGCCTGCTGGCCCTGGGCCTCGCCGATCTGGCTGTCGCTGGGGTTGGGCGGCGGCTCGGGGACGGCGCCGGCGGGAGCGGCGGTCACCATCAGCGTCGCTCCGGCCACCACGCCGATCAGGGCGGTGCGGAACGGCCGGGTGGAGCGGCCCGCGACGGCCCGGCCGGTGCCGGTCCGCGGGGTCGCCGGTCCGGACGGACGGCGCTGGGACATGTGCTCGCTCCCTGGGGAAGAGGGTTTGGGCGGTGTGGCCTGCGAACGGTCCCACTGTCACCGGGAGTCACAAAGGCAACACGCGGCAGCACAGCCACGCCGCGGACCAGAACGATCGGCGACCGTCTCGTCACGGTCGGTATGTCGACCTGACGCGTGCAGAACGGTTTCCGCCGCTCCCGGCGGCTAGCTCCCCGGGCGCTCCAGCTCGTGGCCGAGCGCGTCCAGCTCGGCACCACCGGCCATCAGCCGGGTGAGCTCCTCACGGCTGATGTCGGCCTTCGCGAACTCGCCCAGGCTCCGGCCCCGGTTGAGCACGAGGAAGCGGTCCCCGACGGGGTGGGCGTGGTGCGGGTTGTGGGTGATCAGCACGACGCCGACGCCCCGGTCGCGCGCCTGCGCCACGTAGCGCAGGACCACGCCGGCCTGCTTGACGCCGAGGGCCGAGGTGGGCTCGTCGAGGATCAGCACCCGGGCGCCGAAGTGCACCGCCCGGGCGATCGCCACCGACTGGCGCTCCCCGCCGGAGAGGGTGCCGACGGGCTGGTCCGGGTTGCGGATGTCGATGCCCATCGCGGCCAGCTCGCGGCGGGTGGTCTCCTTCGCGCGCGCGACGTCGAACCGCCGGAAGGGTCCGCGGCCGCGGGTCGGCTCGGCACCGAGGAAGAAGTTCCGCCAGATCGCCATCAGCGGGATCATCGCCAGGTCCTGGTAGACGGTGGCGATCCCGGCGTCGAGCGCCTCGCGCGGCGATCCGAAGCCCGCCGGCCGGCCGTCCAGCAGCACCGTCCCGCGGTCCGCCCGGTGCACGCCCGAGAGGATCTTGATCAGGGTGGACTTGCCCGCCCCGTTGTCCCCGAGCACGCAGGTCACCTCCCCGGCGCGCACGGTGGTGCTGACGCCGTCGAGGGCGATGACCGAGCCGTAGTCCTTGCCGACGTCGGCCAGCTCCAGCAGCGGCGGGGCGCCGTCCCGGGGCGCGGTCACCGCCGGGCCGCCTCGGCGGAGCGGCGGACCAGCCGGTTGGCCAGGACGGCGAGCAGCAGCATGGCGCCGAGGAAGAAGTAGAACCAGTCGGCGTCCCAGCGCAGGTACGGGATCCCCAGCTGGGTCATCCCGAAGATCAGCGCGCCGAGCGCGGCGCCGATGGCCGATCCGAAGCCGCCGGTGAGCAGGCACCCGCCGATGACCGCGGCCACGATGTAGATGAGCTCCTGGCCGATGCCGGTGTTGGCCTGCACCGAGGTCAGCCGGACGGCGAGGGTGGTGCCGACGAACCAGGCCGCGGCCGCCGTCGTCATGAACAGCGCGATCGTGGTCCGCCGGGCGGGCACGCCGACGTTGCGGGCGGCCACCTCGTCGCCCCCGGTGGCGAAGACCCAGTTGCCGAAGCGGGTGCGCAGCAGGACCCAGGTCGCCAGCGCGGTGAACAGCAGCCACCACAGGACCGCCACCCGGATCGGCGCGCCCAGCACCTCCACGCGGGAGGCGAACACCCACTCGGCCACCGCGTACCCGGGCACGTCGTCGATGCCGCCGACGGTGACCGTGTCGGTGAACAGCTTGGTGAGCCCCAGGTTCAGGCCCTGGAGCATCAGGAAGGTGCCGAGCGTGATGATGAAGCTCGGCAGCCCGGTGCGCGTGACCAGCCAGCCGTTGAAGAAGCCGATCGCCAGGGCGACGACCAGCGCGACGCCGATGGCCACCCACAGGTGCTGCCGGAACTCGACGGCGACGATGCCGACCGTGAGCGCGGTGGTCCCGGTCATCACGCCGGCGGAGAGGTCGAAGTGGCCGCCGATCATGAGCATCGCGACCGCGACCGCCATGATCCCCAGCGTCGACGCGGGGTCGAGCCAGTTGGCGATGCCGCGGGGCGACCGGAACACCTCGGACTGGACCGCGAAGAACGTGAACACGGCGACCGCGCCGACCAGCGCGCCCAGCTCCGGCTTGACCAGCAGCCGGCGCAGCGGGCCGGCGGCACCGAGCCGCTCGTCGCCCCGCCGCTCCGCCGGGGCGGTCGCCTCCCGGGTGCTCAGCGCGTGCCGGCCGTGGCCAGGTCGGCGATCGCGTCGACGTTCTCGGCGTCGACGATCGCCGGTCCGGTGAGCACCGGCTGGCCACCGCCGACCGTGTTCAGGTTCTCGGCGTAGAGCTGGAGCATCACGACCGGCAGGTAGCCCTGCTCGTACTGCTGCTGGTCGACGGCGAAGGCGATGTCGCCGGCCTGGATGCCCTCGATCACGTCCTCGTTGAGGTCGAAGGTGGCCACCCGGGCGTCGGAGCCGGCGTCCTGGGCGGCCTCCACGGCGACGGCTGCCACGGCCGAGTTCAGGGCCAGCACCGCGTCGATGCCCTCGTCGCTCTGCAGCTGCGAGGCGATGGTCGACTGCGCGCCGGTGAGGTCGTTGATGTCGACCTGCACGGTGCGGATCCCACCGCCCAGCGCCTCCGCCGCGCCGGCGCAGCGCTGCTCGAGGCCGATGTTGCCGGCCTCGTGGATGACGCAGAGCACGTCCTGGGCGCCGTCCTCGGCCAGCCGGCGGCCGGCGCCCTGGCCGGCGATCGTCTCGTCCTGGCCGACGTGGCCGATGGCGCCGAACTCGGCGGACTCCCCGCCGCCGGAGTTGATGGTGACCACCGGGATGCCGGCCTCGACCGCCTGCTCGACGGCTCCCTGGAGCGCGTCGGGGTTCGCCATCGAGACGACGATGCCGTCCACGTCCTGGTTCACCGCCGCCTCGATCAGCTGCGCCTGCCGCTGCGGGTCGCCGTCGCTCTGGTAGTCGACGTCGATGCCGAGGTCCTCGCCGGCCGCCTGCGCGCCGTTCTGCACGACGTCCCAGAACGCGTCACCGGCCGAGCCGTGCGTGATCACCGAGAAGGCCAGGTCGCCCCCGCCCCCGGCGCCGTCGGACCCGCCGCCGGCTCCGTCGCCGCCGTCGCCGTCGCTCGCGCTGTCCGTGGTGCACGCGGAGAGGAGCAGGGGCGCGGCCAGGGCCAGTGCCAGCAGTCGCTTGGGTGCGGCCATCGAGAGTCCTCCTGTGCTCGCGGGGCCCTGGGCCCGCGCGTCCGGTCCGCCCAGGATCATGCCCCTCCCGCCTGCCGGTGGCGCCGTCGAGGGTGGCCGACGCGCGGCCGCTTCCCTCGGACCGGGTCACGGCCGCGGCGCGTTCTACGCTCGGCGTCGTGGACGTCCTGGCATCCGGTCATGAACAGCTCGTGTTCTGCAGCGACCCCGAGTCGGGGCTGCGGGCGATCATCGCCATCCACTCCACGGCCCTCGGGCCGGCGCTCGGGGGGACGCGCTTCTACCCCTACGCCGACGAGGAAGCCGCCGTCGCCGACGCGCTGCGGCTGTCGGCCGCCATGACGTACAAGAACAGCCTGGCCGGCCTCGACCTCGGCGGTGGCAAGGCGGTGATCATCGGCGATCCGCGCACCGCCAAGACCGAGGCCGTGCTGCGGGCCTACGGCCGCTTCGTCGAGTCGCTCGGCGGGCGCTACCTCACCGCGTGCGACGTCGGGACCTACAACGCCGACCTCGACGTCGTCGCCCGGGAGACGCGGTTCGCCCACGGCCGCTCCGAGGCCTACGGCGGCTGCGGCGACTCCTCGGTGCTGACCGCCTACGGGGTCTTCCAGGGCATGCGGGCGGCCGCGCAGCACTGCTGGGGCTCCCCGTCGCTCGCCGGGCGCACGGTGGCCGTGGCGGGCGTGGGCAAGGTGGGCTCGTGGCTGGTGGGCCACCTGGTCGACGACGGCGCCGACGTCGTCGTCACCGACGTCGACCAGGGCGCCGTGCAGCGCCTGCAGGCCCGCCACCCGCAGGTGCGCGCCGTCGACGACACCGCGGCCCTGGTGCGCACCCCCCATGACGTCTACGCGCCCTGCGCACTCGGCGGGGCCCTGGACGCGGAGACGGTGGAGGCACTGCCCGGCCGGATCGTCTGCGGCGGGGCCAACAACCAGCTGGCCACCCCGGAGATGGCCGACCGGCTGCGCGAGCGCGGCGTCCTCTACGCCCCGGACTTCCTCGTCAACGCCGGCGGCGTCATCCAGGTGGAGGACGAGCGGCACGGGTTCTCCTTCGACCGCGCCCAGGCGAAGGCCTCCGGCATCTTCGGCGTGGCGCTGCGGGTGTTCGCCCTCGCCGACGCCGAGGGCATCTCCCCCGCCGTGGCGGCCGATCGGCTGGCGGAGGAGCGGATCCGGACGGTCGGCCGGCTGGCCACGATCCGGCTCCCCCGCTGACCGACGACGACGCGCGCACCACCTGCGAGGGGGAGGGCGTGTGCCCGTCGCGGATCCGTGTCGTAATGTTGTCCGAGACATAGTCACTCAGTCGGGGTCGCCACGCGGGCCGCATCAGCCGCTTGGCTGGTCCACCGCACTCCGTAACGAGGGGGTCGAGCCGATGGGGCGCGGCCGAGCGAAGGCCAAGCAGACACGCGTGGCCCGTGAGCTCAAGTACAGCTCACCCAACACCGACCTCACCGCGCTTCAGCGCGAGCTGGCCGGTTCGTCGTCGACCTACACCGCGCCCAGCGCGGCTGATGACGACGACGAGGACGAGGACGACACGTACGCCGATCGTTGGGCGGACGACGACTCCGACGACGACTGGGCGGCCAGCCGCTGACCCGCGGCTGATCCGTCCGACACCACGACACCGCCGCCCTCCGGGGCAGCGGTGTCGTGGTGTTCTCCCGTCCACGGGCGGCCCGGGCGCGGGTCCGCCGAGCCCGGGAGTCGTTCCGGGCCCGGGGCGACGCGCACGCGCCGCACCGGGTCGGCTCAGCGGTAGGCGCCGGTGAGCTCGGCGGCCGGCGCGGCGTCGTCGCCGCGGTCCCGCACGGTGCCGGCGACCCACGCGGGCACCCCGCGAGCCGTCAGCAGCGCGACGGCGGCGTCGGCCTGCTCGGGGGCGACGGCGGCGACCATGCCCACGCCGCAGTTGAAGGCGCGCTCGGACTCCGCCCGCGGCACGCCGTGCTCCTCCATCAGCCGCACCGCGGCCGGCAGCACCCAGGTGCCGCGGTCCAGCACGGCCTGGAGCCCCTCGGGGACCACGCGGGCGGTGTTGCCGGCCAGCCCCCCGCCGGTGATGTGCGCGAAGGCGTGCACCGCCCCCACCCCGAGCTCCTCGACCAGCGCCAGGCAGTCCAGGGCGTAGATGCGGGTGGGCTCGAGCAGCACGTCCCCCAGGGGGCGGTCCAGCCCGGCCGGTGTCGCGGCGAGGTCCAGCCCCGCGGCGGCGACCACGCGGCGCACCAGCGAGTAGCCGTTGGAGTGGAAGCCGGAGGAGGCCATCGCCACGACGGCGTCCCCGCTGCGGACCCGCTCGGGGCCGAGGACGGCGTCGGCCTCCACGACGCCGACGGCGGTGGCCGCCAGGTCGTACTCGTCGGCGTCCATGAGGTCACCGTGCTCGGCGGTCTCCCCGCCGACCAGGGCGGCCCCCGCCTGCGTGCAGCCGGCGGCGATCCCGGTGACGATCGCGGCGATCCGCTCCGGCACGACCCTGCCGCAGGCGACGTAGTCCTGGAGGAAGAGCGGCTCGGCACCGCAGGCCACCAGGTCGTCGACGACCATCGCGACCAGGTCGATGCCCACGGTGTCGTGCCGGTCGAGCTGCCGGGCCAGCGCGATCTTGGTGCCGACGCCGTCGGTGGACGAGGCAAGCAGCGGCTTCCGGTACTTCTGCGTGTCCAGGGCGAAGAGACCGGCGAAGCCGCCGAGCCCACCCACCACCTCGGGGCGGTTGGTCCGCTCCACGGCCGACCGCATCAGGGTGACCGCGCGCTCCCCGGCGTCGATGTCGACGCCGGACGCCGCGTAGGTGAACGTCGGTCCGGTCATGACTCGACTCCGCCCTCGTTCCGCTCCTCGGTCGCCGTCCCCCGCAAGCGGGAGGTGCCCCCAGCCAGGGGCGATGCTCGCTCGGTCGTCGTTCTCGCGGGGCTCACGGGCGCCTCAGCGCGTCCTCGGCACCGCCGGGCACCGCGGCGCTGCCGGCCTGCTGCCCGGTCCAGCCGCTCACCGCGCGCTGGCCGATGCCTTCGAGCACGTGCTTGCCCAGCACCTCGGGGGCGCCCAGCGGGATGGGGTACTCGCCGGTGAAGCAGGCGGTGCACAGCCGGTTGACCGGCTGCTCGGTGGCCGCGATCAGCCCCTGCTCGGAGACGTAGCCGAGGGAGTCGGCGTTGACCGACGCCCGCACGCCGTCGATGTCCAGGCCGTTGGCGATCAGCTCGGCGCGGCTGGCGAAGTCGATGCCGTAGAAGCACGGCCACTTGACCGGTGGCGACGCGATGCGGACGTGCACCTCGACGGCCCCGGCCTCGCGCAGCATCCGGATCAGCGCCCGCTGCGTGTTGCCGCGCACGATCGAGTCGTCGACGACCACGAGCCGCTTGCCGCGGATGACGTCCCGCAGCGGGTTCAGCTTCAGCCGGATGCCCAGCTGCCGGATGGTCTGGCTCGGCTGGATGAAGGTGCGGCCCACGTAGGAGTTCTTGACCAGGCCCAGTCCGTAGGGGATGCCCGACGCCTCGGCGTAACCGACCGCCGCCGGGGTGCCGGACTCGGGCACCGGGATGACCAGGTCTGCCTCGGCAGGGTGCTCCTTGGCCAGCCGGCGGCCGATCTCCACGCGCGCGGCGTGCACGCCGCGCCCGGAGATCGTGGTGTCGGGCCGGGCGAGGTAGACGTACTCGAAGACGCAGCCCTTGGGCTCCGCCGGGGCGAAGTGCTGGCTGCGCAGGCCGTTCTCGTCGATGGCGATCAGCTCACCGGGCTCGACCTCGCGCACCACGGAGGCGCCGACGATGTCGAGGGCGGCGGTCTCGCTGGCCACGACCCAGCCGCGCTCGAGCCGGCCGAGCACCAGCGGGCGGACGCCCTGCGGGTCGCGCGCGGCGTAGAGCGTGTCCTCGTCCATGAACGTGATGGAGAAGGCCCCCCGCAGCTGCGGCAGCACCTCCATCGCCGCCGCCTCGACCGAGATGTCCTGGTAGGAGGCGATCAGCGCGGTGACCAGGTCGGAGTCGTTGGTCGCCACGAACGCGCCCGGCACCCCGGCGTCGGCGGCCTTGCTGGCCAGCTCGGCGGTGTTGACCAGGTTCCCGTTGTGACAGAGCGCCAGGCCTGTCCCGGCCTCGGTGGTGCGGAAGGTCGGCTGCGCGTTCTCCCACGTGGAGGCGCCGGTCGTCGAGTACCGGGTGTGGCCGACGGCGAGGTGGCCGCGCAGGCTGCCGAGGGTCGGTTCGTCGAAGACCTGGCTGACCAGCCCGAGGTCCTTGTAGACGACGACCGAGGCGCCGTCGGACACCGCGATGCCCGCCGCCTCCTGACCGCGGTGCTGGAGGGCGTACAGACCGAAATAGGTCAGCTTCGCGACCTCCTCCCCCGGCGCCCAGACACCGAAGACGCCGCAGGCGTCCTGAGGTCCGGGGAACTGGGGGTCGAGGTCGTGCGTCAGCCGTCCATCACCGCGAGGCACGGGTCGAGCGTACCGGCGCCGGCGGCTCCACCCCGAGCGCAGGTGGTGTGCCGTGTCACCGTCCCGCGTGGCCCACCGGATCGCGCGCCGTGTCCGGGGCGCGGAACCCGGGTAGGCAGCGGTGCGTTGACGTCTGAGCCGCTCACCGACCGGCCACCCCGCGCCGGACGACGTGCTCGCGACGAGCGACAGGAGACCTGGGATGGCAAGCAACGGACCCGATCCGCGCGACTTCCTCGACATGGCGCAGAAGATGCTGCGCCAGCTCTTCGACGAGCCGCGCCGCGACGACCAGCCATGGGCGGACGTGACGCGCGAGGCCGCGCGGCGCCGTCCGGAGCCGAGCCCCGAGGAGCAGCGGGAGAACCTGACGTTCGCCCTCGCGACGCGCGCCGTCGAAGCGCTGGAGGACCTCGCGCTCAACGTCGCGGCGATCCGCCAGCGGCTCGAGCGCACCGGCGCGGAACCGCAGGACCGGCCCGGGCAGCAGGAGGACCCGCCGGGGCGGTGACCGGACCGGGCCCGGTCAGGTCACCGCCTCAGCGGACGTTCGACAGCTCCGCGGCGATCGTCGTGTCGTCGCCGTGCCCGGTCCGCACGACGGTGTCACCGTGCAGGCTGAGCAGCTGGGCGCGGATCGAGTTGACGATCGTCGGGTGGTCGCTGAACGACCGCCCGGTCGCCCCGGGCCCGCCGCAGAACAGCGTGTCGCCGGTGAACACCGTGCGCAGGTCCGCGGCGTGCAGGCAGGTGCTGCCCGGCGAGTGACCCGGCGTGTGCAACGCGACCAGCCGGGTGCCGGCGACGTCGAACCGGGTGCCGGCCCCCAGCTCCTCGTCGGGTGCGGCGTCCGGGTGCGTCATGTCCCAGAGCATCCGGTCGGCGCTGTTGAACCAGATCGGGGCGCCGGTGGCCTCGCGCAGCGCGGGCGCGGCGGTGATGTGGTCGTTGTGCCCGTGGGTCAGCACGATCGCGGTGACCGTCCGGCCGCCGATCGCCGCGATGATCGGGGCGGCGTCGTGCGGGGCGTCGATGACCAGCACCTCGTCGTCGTCCCCGACCAGCCAGACGTTGTTCTCGACGTCGAAGTCCTGCCCGTCCAGGGAAAAGACGCCGGGGACGACGACCTTGTCGATGCGGGCGGCCATCAGAACACCACCACGGAGCGCAGGACCTCGCCCTTGTGCATCTTCTCGAAGGCCTGCTCGACGTCGTCCAGGCCGATCGTCTCGGAGACGAAGGCGTCGAGGTCGAAGCGGCCCTGCAGGTACAGGTCGACCAGCATCGGGAAGTCGCGGCTGGGCAGGCAGTCGCCGTACCAGGAGGACTTGACGGCGCCGCCGCGGCCGAAGATCTCGATGGCCGGCAGCGTGATCTCCATGCCCGGCGTCGGCACGCCGACCATCACGACCCGGCCGGCGAGGTCACGGGCGTAGAAGGCCTGCTCGAACACCTTCGGGTGACCGACGGCGTCGATGGCGACGTCGACGCCGAAGCCACTGGTGAGCGCCTTGATGGCCTCGACCGGGTCGGTGCCGGCGGAGTTGACGGTGTGGGTGGCGCCGAACCGCCGAGCCCACTCGAGCTTCTGGTCGGAGATGTCGACGGCGATGATCGTGCTGGCCCCGGCCAGCTTCGCGCCGGCGATGGCGGCGTCACCGACGCCGCCGCAGCCGAAGACCGCGACCGTCTCCCCGCGCTGCACCGCGCCGGTGTTGATCGCCGCGCCGACACCGGCCATCACGCCGCAGCCGAGCAGGCCGGCCGCTGTCGGGGGTGCGGCCGGGTCGACCTTCGTGCACTGGCCGGAGTGGACCAGGGTCTTCTCGGCGAAGGCGCCGATGCCCAGCGCCGGGGACAGCTCCGTGCCGTCGGCCAGCGTCATCTTCTGCGCGGCGTTGTGCGTGTTGAAGCAGTACTGCAGCTGGCCCTTGCGGCAGGCGCGGCACTCACCGCACACCGCGCGCCAGTTCAGCACCACGTAGTCGCCGACGGCGACGTTCGTGACGCCGTCGCCGATCGCCGCCACCACGCCGGCCGCCTCGTGGCCGAGCAGGAACGGGAAGTCGTCGTTGATCCCGCCCTCGCGGTAGTGCAGGTCGGTGTGGCAGACCCCGCAGGCCTGCACGTCCACGACCGCCTCACCCGGGCCCGGATCGGGGACCACGATGGTCTCGACCGTGACGGGCTGTCCCTTGCCGCGGGCCACGACGCCCCGCACCTCGTACGCCATACCGGCAGCCTAGAGGGCGCACCGCGACCGACCCAGCCCGCTTCCGTCCTGCGGGACGCGGTCACGCGCGGGTCACGGGTTGCATGTTGAGCGCGCAAGTTTACGGACGACGAAGTACGGTGCCACCCGATAGCGACCCATATCACAGGGCGCGTCCCGGTCGTGTCCGTCCGGCCGCACCGGTCCCGTCCCCGGAGGTTGTCCTCGTGGCAGTACCCAGCTTCCTGGCCCGCGAGCGCATCGTCGCCAGGCCAGGCTTCAACCGGTGGCTGATCCCACCCGCCGCGCTCGCCGTGCACCTGTGCATCGGCCAGGCGTACGCCACCAGTGTCTACAAGGTGGCGCTCGTCGAGCACTTCGACACGGGCCTCACCCAGATCGGGATCATCTTCTCGATCGCCATCGTGATGCTCGGCCTGTCGGCCGCCGTCTTCGGCACCTGGGTGGACAAGAACGGCCCCCGCGCCGCGATGTTCACCTCCGCCGTCTTCTGGGTGTCCGGCTTCCTCGTCGGCTCGCTCGGCATCTACACCGAGCAGCTCTGGCTGCTCTACCTCGGCTACGGCTTCCTCGGCGGCATCGGCCTGGGCATCGGCTACATCTCGCCGGTCTCCACGCTGATCAAGTGGTTCCCCGACCGCCCGGGCCTGGCCACCGGCATGGCGATCATGGGCTTCGGCGGTGGCGCGCTCATCGCCTCGCCGCTGTCCCGCCAGCTGATGAACTGGTACGACCCGAACTACGACCCGGCCGTCGCCGGCACGGTGCCCAGCGGCAACGCCGTCGCGGGTCTGTTCCTCACCCTCGGCCTGATCTACCTGGTCTTCATGATGTTCGGCGCGTTCATCATCCGGGTGCCTGCGGCCAACTGGCGGCCCGACGGCTTCGACCCGTCGACCGTCAAGCAGAAGTCCCTGGTCACCACCGAGAACGTCTCGGCCAACAACGCCATCAAGACGCCGCAGTTCTGGCTGCTGTGGACCGTCCTGTTCTGCAACGTGACCGCCGGCATCGGCATCCTCGAGCAGGCCGCGCCGATGATCCAGGACTTCTTCCGCACCGGTGCGACCTCCACGGTCCTCGCCGCCACGGCCGCCGGCTTCGTCGGCCTGCTCTCGCTGTTCAACATGGCGGGCCGGTTCGTGTGGTCCTCGACCTCGGACTACATCGGCCGCAAGCCGATCTACATGGTCTACCTCGGCGTCGGCATCATCCTGTACGTCATCCTGGCGACCCTCGGCAGCACGGCGACCTGGATCTTCGTGGTCACCGCCGCCATCATCATCAGCTTCTACGGCGGTGGCTTCGCCACGGTCCCGGCGTACCTGCGCGACCTCTTCGGCACCTACCAGGTCGGCGCCATCCACGGCCGGCTGCTGACCGCGTGGGCGGCCGCCGGCATCGCCGGTCCGCTGATCGTCAACGGCGTCCTCGACGCCCGGGGCACCCCCGGTGAGCTCGTCGCGGGCGACTACCGGCCGGCGCTGTTCATCATGGTCGGCCTGCTGGCCGTCGGCTTCGTCGCCAACCTGCTGATCAAGCCGGTGTCGGAGAAGTACTTCGAGCCCACGCAGACCGACGTCCCCACCACCGCCGCCGAGCCCGAACGGAGCACCGTCCGATGAGCCACCCCGCGTCCACGGCCGGCGACCAGCCGACCACGCACACCCCCACCGGCCTCATCGCCTTCGCCTGGGCGCTGGTGGGCATCCCGCTGGCGTACGGCCTGTACAACACGATCAAGGCGGCCAGCGCGCTCTTCGGCGGCTGACCCACCCGAGCACGGCCACTGCGCCCCCGTCCGCATCCCGCGGGCGGGGGCGCGGTGCTGTCCGGGCTGGCGGTGTCGCGCCGAGTGGGGCCCGGAGGGTTCCGCGCAGGTGCGACGAAGCGGCTCAGCTCAGCTGGGGGACGGCTCCTGGCCGCGGTGTCGCCCGGAGGGTGACAGAGGGGAGAGCGGGAGCAACTGGCTCAGGTCCGCGCGGTTGCCGCTGGCGCTCACCCTGCCCCCGGCGACGGCCTCGTCCCAGCCGATCTCGCCGGTGGCCAGCCGCAGCCAGGTGGCCGCGTCGGTCTCGACGACGTTGGGCGGGGTGCCGCGGGTGTGCCGCGGCCCCTCGATGCACTGGACGGCGACGTGCGGGGGAACCCGCAGCTCCACCGAGCGCCCCGGCACCTGCTGGGCGAGCCAGCGCGCCGTCGTCTTCACCGCCGCGCCGAGCACCGCCCGGGGCGGCTGCTCGGCCTCGCCGGCCAGCCACGCGCGCACCGGGTCGACGGCGGCGCGCAGCTCCTCGGCCGGGATGGGGGCGGCCGACGGCATCAGGAGGTGGGGACGGTGCCCGCCGGGACGGTGCCGACCGCGTCCTCGGGGCGGCCGAACAGCGCCGGCAGGGTGGCGCTCCAGGCGGACCGCAGCTCGGCGAGCGGCAGCTCCAGCACGCCGTCGACGGTCAGCGCGTCCCCGCCGGTCGTCCCGAGTTCCGTCACGTGCACGCCGGCCCACCGGGCCGTCGTCTTCACGCCGCCGGGGTCCGACGTCGTGATGACCGCGCGGGCGGTGGACTCGCTGAACAGCGCGGTGAACGCGTCGTCGCCGAGCGCCAGCCGGGCGCCGACGCCGTGGCGCAGCGCCGACTCGGCCAGCGCCTGGGCCAGCCCGCCGTCGGCCAGGTCGTGCGCGGAGCTGATCAGCCCCTCCCGGCCGAGGGCGCCCAGCAGGTCGCCCAGCGCGCGTTCCGCGGCCAGGTCGACGGCCGGCGGCATGCCGCCCAGGTGGCCGTGCACCACGCCCGCCCAGGCCGAGCCGCCGAACTCCGGCCGCGTGGTGCCGACCAGCAGCACCGTCTCCCCCGGCGTCCGCCAGCCGGTGGGCACCCGGGTGCGCACGTCCTCGTGCACGCCCAGGACGCCGATGACCGGGGTCGGGTTGATCGGGACGTCGCCGGTCTGGTTGTAGAGGCTGACGTTGCCGCCGGTGACCGGCAGGCCCAGCTCGCGGCAGGCGTCGGCCAGGCCGCGGACGGACTCGGCGAACTGCCACATGACCTCGGGCTCCTCCGGGGAGCCGAAGTTCAGGCAGTTGGTGACGGCGAGCGGCCTGGCACCGGAGACGGCGACGTTGCGGTAGGCCTCGGCCAGGTTCAGCTGGGCCCCGGTGTAGGGGTCCAGCCGCGCGTAGCGGGCGTTGCCGTCCAGGGAGAGCGCGATGCCGCGGGAGCTCTCCTCGTCGATGCGCACCACGCCGGCGTCGTCGGGCTGCGCCAGCACCGTGTTGCCGCGCACGTACCGGTCGTACTGCTCGGTGACCCACGTCTTGTCCGCGCCGTCCGGGCTGCTGACGACGGCGAGCCAGTGGGCCTGCAGCTCGGCGCCGCTCTGCGGCCGCGCGAGCCGGGCGGGGTCGTCGGCCTGCAGGGCGTCGAGGTCGCGCGGCCGGGCCATGGGGCGCTCGTAGACCGGGCCCTCGTGCGCGACGGTCCGCGGCGGCACGTCGACGATCCGCTCGCCGTGCCAGTCGACGGTGAGCCGGTCGCCGTCGGTCACCTCACCGATGACGGTGGCCAGCACGTCCCACTTGCGGCAGACGGCGAGGAAGGCGTCGACCTTGCCGGGCTCGACGATCGCGCACATCCGCTCCTGCGACTCGCTCATCAGGATCTCGGCGGGGGTGAGCGTGCTGTCGCGCAGCGGCACGGTGTCCAGGTCGACGTGCATGCCACCGGTCCCGGCGCTGGCCAGCTCGCTCGTGGCGCAGGAGAGCCCGGCGCCGCCGAGGTCCTGGATGCCGGTGACCAGGTCGGCGGCGAAGATCTCCAGGCACGCCTCGATGAGCAGCTTCTCGGTGAACGGGTCGCCGACCTGCACGCTCGGCCGCTTGGCCGGGCCCTCGGCGTCGAAGGTCTCGGACGCCAGGACCGAGACCCCGCCGATGCCGTCGCCGCCGGTGCGGGCGCCGAAGAGGATGACCTTGTTGCCGGCGCCCTCGGCCTTGGCCAGCCGGACGTCCTCGTGCTTCATGACGCCGACGCACAGCGCGTTGACCAGGGGGTTCCCGGCGTAGCACTCGTCGAAGAGCAGCTCGCCGCCGATGTTGGGCAGGCCCAGGCAGTTGCCGTAGCCGCCGACCCCGGCGACCACGCCCGGCAGCACGCGGGCGGTGTCGGGAGCGTCCGCCCGGCCGAAGCGCAGGCTGTCCATGACGGCGATCGGGCGGGCGCCCATGGTCAGGATGTCGCGGACGATCCCGCCGACGCCGGTGGCCGCGCCCTGGTACGGCTCGACGTAGCTCGGGTGGTTGTGCGACTCGACCTTGAAGGTGACCGCGTAGCCGTCACCGACGTCGACGACGCCCGCGTTCTCGCCGATCCCGACCAGCAGCGCGTCGCTGGGCGGCAGGTCGCCGAACTGCCGCAGGTGCACCTTGGAGCTCTTGTAGGAGCAGTGCTCGCTCCACATGACCGAGTACATCGCCAGCTCGGCGGTGGTGGGCCGGCGGCCCAGGATCTCCTTGATCCGGGCGTACTCGTCGGCCTTCAGGCCAAGCTCTGCGTAGGGCTGCTCGTCGTCGGGCGTGCCCGCCGCGAGCTCGACGGTGTCCAGCCGGCCGGCGAGCCGCCCCGGGCCGGTGTCGAGCTCGGAGAGCCCTGCGGTGGCGCTGGCCCGTCCCGCCGTTCCGTCCTCGCTCACGCCATTGCCCGGCGCGACTCCGGACTCGTTCCGCTCCACGGTCGCTGGCGCTCCCTGCGATGCTCGCTCGTCCGTCGTCACGCGCCGACAACCGCCTTCAGGATGCTGGTGAAGAAGCCGAGCCCGTCGGTGCCGGGCCCGGTGAGGTCCTCGACGGCGTGCTCGGGGTGCGGCATGAGCCCGACGACCCGGCCGTCCTCGCTGGTGACGCCGGCGATGTCGCGAGAGCTGCCGTTCGGGTTGCCCCCGGCGTAGCGGACGACGACGCGCCCCTCGCCCTCGATGCGGTCGAGGTCCGGGTCGGCGGCGACGTAGCGGCCCTCGCCGTTCTTGACCGGGATGACGATGCGCTGGCCGGTCGCGTAGTCGGCGGTCCAGGAGGTGTCGGCGCGCTCCACGACCAGCACCTGGTCGCGGTTGCGGAAGTGCAGGTGGCTGTTGCGGGTGAGCGCGCCGGGCAGCAGGCCCGCCTCGCACAGGACCTGGAAGCCGTTGCAGATGCCGAGCACGGGCATGCCGCGCTTCGCCCGGTCGACGACGTCCTGCATCAGCGGCGCGCGGGCCGCGATGGCCCCGGCCCGGAGGTAGTCGCCGTAGGAGAAGCCGCCCGGGAGGACGACGGCGTCGACGTCCTTGAGGTCGTGGTCGGCGTGCCAGAGGGCGACCGGCTCACCGCCGGCCAGGCGCACCGCCCGCGCGGCGTCGACGTCGTCCAGGGAGCCCGGGAAGGTGATGACACCGATGCGCACGATCGCTCTCTCAGTCGGTGGGGAGGTGCAGCTCGACGTCCTCGATGACCGGGTTGGCCAGGAGCGTCTCGGCGATCTGCCGCAGCTCGGCCTCGTCCGGCGTCCCGTCGACCTCGAGCACGAAGTGCTTGCCCTGGCGGACGCTCCGCACGGAGTCGTGGCCGAGGCGGCCGAGCGCGCCGAGGACCGCCTGACCCTGGGGGTCGGAGATCTCCGGCTTCAGGACGACGTCGACGATCACCCGCGGCACGCCGACGAGGGTACCGGGCCGCGCTGCGCCGCTCGGCGCCGCGCCCCACCTCAGACGAAGGAGGTGCCGGTCAGGCGTTCGTAGGCGGTCACGTAGCGCTCTCGGGTGGCGGCGACGACGTCCTCGGGCAGCTCGGGCGGCTCGGAGACGCGGTCCCAGCCCGACGCGGTCAGCCAGTCGCGCACGAACTGCTTGTCGTAGGAGGGCTGCACCGCGCCCGGCGACCACGTGTCGGCCGGCCAGAAGCGGGACGAGTCCGGGGTGAGCACCTCGTCGCCCAGGACCAGCCCACCGTCCGGGTCCACCCCGAACTCGAACTTGGTGTCGGCCAGCACGATGCCCGCGTCCGCCGCGATCTCCGCACCCCGCCGGTAGAGCGCCAGCGTGAGCTCGCGCAGCTCCTCGGCCCGGGCGGCGCCCACCGCGTCGACGACGGCGGCGAAGTCGATCGCCTCGTCGTGCTCGCCCACCTCGGCCTTGGTGGACGGCGTGAACACCGGCGACGGCAGCCGCGAGCCCTCCACCAGGCCGGCGGGCAGGGCGACGTCGCGGATCGACCCGGTGCGCTCGTACTCCTTGGTGCCCGAGCCGGACAGGTAGCCGCGGGCCACGCACTCCACCGGCAGCATCTCCAGCCGCCGGACCAGCATCGCCCGCCCCGCCACGGACGCAGGCACGTCCGAGGCCGACACCAGGTGGTGCGAGGCGTCGAACGAGGCCAGCACCGGGGAGAGCTGCTCGAACCACCACACCGACAGCCGGGTCAGCACCGTCCCCTTGTCCGGGATCGGCGTCGGCAGCACGAAGTCGTAGGCCGAGATCCGGTCGGAGGCGACCAGCAGCAGCCGGTCGGGGCCGGCGTCGTAGATCTCCCGGACCTTGCCGCGGGCGATCAGCGGGAGATCAGGTCTCACGACAGCGCGGCCAGCCGGTCGAACAGCGGGCCCAGGTTCGCCACGTACTCCTCCGGTCGGCAGATCTCGTCCAGCCGCGCCTCGTCCAGCGTCACGCCCGACGACGACGCCCGGGCCCGCAGCGTCTCCCGGAACGGCGTGCCGCTGTTCCAGGTCTCCATCGCGGCGGCCTGGACCAGCGCGTACGCGTCCTCGCGCGACTGCCCGCTCTCCACCAGCTCCAGCAGCACCGACGAGGTGTAGATCAGCCCGCCGGTGGACTCCAGGTTCGCCCGCATCCGGTCGGCGTCGACCACCAGGTTCTCCACCAGCCCGGCGGTGAGGTGCAGCAGGTAGTCGGTGGTGATCGCGGCGTCGGGCAGGAACACCCGCTCGGTCGAGGAGTGCGAGATGTCGCGCTCGTGCCAGAGCGGGATGCCCTCCATCACCGGCACGATCGCCGCGCGCACCACCCGCGCCAGCCCGGCGATGCGCTCGGAACGGATCGGGTTCTTCTTGTGCGGCATCGCGCTCGAGCCCTTCTGGCCCGACCCGAACGCCTCGGACAGCTCGCGCACCTCGGTGCGCTGGCCGTGCCGGACCTCGAGCGCGATCGCCTCGCAGACGGTGGCGATGATCGACAGCGCGCAGACCCACTCGCTGATCGAGTCGCGCAGCACCACCTGCGTGGAGGCGTCGGCGGGCCGCAGGTCCAGCGCCTCGGCGACCGCCACCTCGACCGAGGGGTCGATCAGCGAGTACGTGCCGACGGCGCCGGAGATCGCGACGACGCCGACGCGCTCGCGGGCCGCCCGCAGCCGGTCCCGCGACCGGGCGGCGGCGAAGGCGAGGTCGGCGACCCGGTGCCCCCACACGACGGGCTCGGCGTGCACGCCGTGGGTGCGCCCGACCTTGATCGTGTCCCGGTGCGCCAGCCCGTGGTCGCGCAGCGCCGCCACCAGCCGGTCGGCCTTGGCCAGCAGGATGTCGGTGGCCTCGGTGAGCTGCACGGCCAGCGCGGTGTCCAGCAGGTCCGACGACGTCATGCCGTGGTGCACGAACGCCGCGGCCGAGCGGGGCTCGGTGTTGTCGGCCCAGGCGGTGAGGAAGGCGATGACGTCGTGCTGCGTCGTCTCCTCGATCTCGGCGACCCGCTCGGCGGTGGGCGGGGGCGCGTTGCGCACCGGCTCGACGACGTCGGCCGGGACGCGGCCCGCGGCGGCGTGCGCCTCGAGCACCAGCGTCTCGACGCGGCACCACAGCTCGTACTTGTGGGCGTCGCTCCAGACCCGGCCCATGTCGGGGAGCGTGTAGCGCTCGATCATGCGGGTACCGCCTGCCACTGCTCAGCTCGTCGCGCCACGGGGACAGTCTCCCGCAGGGCTAGCGTCATCACGAACGGCCCCTACGGACGGCGGAGGTGCGCGATGCTGCGCCGGGCCACGAACCTCACCGCACGCGCGCGTGCGCGCATCCGGGCGGCGCGGGAGCACGACCCGCACGGCTGGCACCACCACCCCTCCCCCGTCGACCACCACGACGACGGGGAGCCGGAGCCGATCGACTTCGTGCACGACCCGCAGGAGGACGACGACGGCGCCGCCCCGCCACCGCTGGGCAGCCCCGCCCCCGGCGCGCCCGATCTCGACGGGGCGGTGGGCCCCGGCGGCGTCAGCGGCCCGCCCGGCCGCACCTCGCCCGAGGGCGGCCGCCCGCGCCCGCCGGTGCGGCGGCCCCCCCGCCGGACCGGCGCCGAGGACGACGTCCCCTTCGGGCTCCGGACGGCGGCGGCCTGGGCGTGGCGGCTCATCGTGGTCATCGCCGGCTTCTACGTGCTGCTCTGGGCCGCCGCGTACGTGGCGGTCGTGATCGTGCCGGTCATCGTCGCGCTGCTGCTGGCCGCGCTGCTCCAGCCGGGAGCGGCGTCCCTCGTCCGATCCGGCTGGCCGCGGGGGCTGGCGGCGTCGGCGATGCTGCTGATCGGGCTGGCGGTGGTCGCCGGGATCATCACCCTGGTCGTGGAGCGCTTCACCGCCGGGTTCAGCGACCTGGCCGCGCAGGTCAGCCAGGGCCTGGAGGAGGTGGAGTCCTTCGTCGTCCGGACCTTCCCGATCACGGCGAACCAGCTCGAGGACGCCGTCGGCGAGCTGCAGGACTTCCTGGTCAGCAACGAGGAGACCCTCGCCACGGGCGCCATCAGCACCGCCACGACCGTCGGCGAGGTCTTCACCGGCATCGTCCTCGCGCTGTTCACGCTCTTCTTCTTCCTCAAGGACGGCCGGTCGATCTGGCTGTGGCTGGTCGGGCTCTTCCCGCGCGAGTCCCGGGCCTACCTGGACGAGGCGGCCCGGCGGTCCTGGCGGACGCTGATCTCCTACGTGCGGGCGACCGTCGTCGTCGCCGGCGTGGACGCCGTCGGCATCGGCATCGGGCTGGCGATCCTGGGGGTGCCGCTGGTCATCCCGCTGGCGGCGCTGGTCTTCCTCGGCGCGTTCATCCCGATCATCGGGTCGTTCCTGGCCGGCTCGGTCGCGGTGCTCGTGGCGCTGGTGTCCGTGGGCCCGGTGAAGGCGCTGATCGCCCTGGCGATCGTCGTGCTGGTCATGCAGCTCGAGGGGCACGTGCTGCAGCCCCTGCTGCTGGGCCGGGCCGTGCACGTGCACCCGCTGGCGGTCGTGCTGGCGATCGCCGCCGGCCTGCTGATCGGTGGCATCTTCGGCGCGCTGATCGCCGTGCCGACGGTGGCGTGCGTGAACGTGGCCGGCACCTACCTCAGCCGGCGCCACGAGGGGCCGCGCCCACCCGAGCCGCGGCCCGAGCGGGCCCGCCCGGCGGTTTCCGCCGGCTGAGCTCAGCCGGGGGTGATCCGGCCCTCGACGGCGGCCAGCGCGATGTCGGTGCGCCAGTGCGCGTCGGCCAGCCGGACGCCGGCCACCCGCTCGTAGGCGGCCTGCCGGGCGGCGGCCAGGTCGTCGCCCACCGCGGTCACGGCCAGCACCCGCCCTCCGGCGGAGACGACGGTGCCGTCGGCGGTGACCGCGGTGCCCGCGTGGAGCGCGCCCTCGCCGTCGGCACCGGTGATCGGGTCGCCGGTCCGCGGCGCCTCCGGGTAGCCCGCCGCCGCCACCACGACGGTGACCGCGGCGCCGGAGCGCCAGCGCAGCGGCGGGTGGTCGGCGAGGGTGCCGGTGGCGGCCGCGTGCAGCAGCCCGCCCAGCGGCGTCTCCAGCAACGGCAGCACGACCTGGGTCTCGGGGTCGCCGAAGCGGGCGTTGAACTCCACCACGCGGACCCCGCGCGAGGTCAGCGCCAGGCCGGCGTAGAGCAGCCCGCTGAACGTCTCGCCGCGGCGGGCCATCTCGTCGACGGTCGGCTGCAGCACGGTGGCCAGCACCTCGTCGACCAGTCCCGGCGGGGCCCAGGGCAGCGGCGCGTAGGCCCCCATGCCGCCGGTGTTGGGGCCGCCGTCCCCGTCGTCGCGCCGCTTGGCGTCCTGGGCCGGGACCAGCGGCAGCACCGTCGTCCCGTCGGTGACGGCGAACAGCGACACCTCCGGCCCGTCGAGGTACTCCTCGACGAGCACCGCACCGCCGGCGTCGAGCACCCGGCGGCCGTGGGCGGCGGCGGCAGCCCGGTCGGGGGTGACGACGACGCCCTTTCCCGCGGCCAGACCGTCGTCCTTGACCACGTACGGCGCGCCGCCGGTGACCGCGGCGACCTCGTCCAGCGCGGTCTCGAGCTCGGCGGCGCCGCCGACCGGCCAGGACCGGGCGGTCGGCACCCCGGCCGCCGTCATCACGTGCTTGGCGAAGGACTTGCTGCCCTCCAGCTGGGCGGCCTGCGCCGACGGGCCGAAGCAGGCGATCCCGGCCTCCCGGACCGCGTCGGCGGCCCCGGCGACGAGCGGCACCTCGGGTCCGATCACGACCAGGTCGGCCCGCCAGTCCCGCGCCAGCGCGGCCACCGCGACCGGATCGGCCGCGGCGAGCGACTCGCCGCCGGCCGGTGGTGGGGCGACCGCCCGCGTCCCGGCGTTGCCGGGGGCGCAGGCCAGCCCGCTCACCGCGGGGTCGGACTGGAGAGCCACGCACAGGGCGTGCTCCCGGGCACCGGAGCCGATCACCAGCACGCGCACGAGCGGCGACCCTACCGATGCCGGCGGATCCGCAGCCCGGCGGAGGGCGCCGTCCCATCCGCCACAGACACCACAGGTGACCTATGTCACCTTTCCGGTCGATCGCCGCTGGTCAGGCGAACCGGCCGCTGGATGGTGCGCAACCCGTCTCCTCCAGTTCCCCTCCGATTCATCCGATTCAGGTGTGGTGGGTGCCATGCGCGCGACCGAGTCGCTGGCGGACCGGCCAGTGACACGCCTTCCCCGGCCCGTCGTCATCGGACACCGCGGAGCCCCGGCCTACCGGCCGGAGCACACCGCGGCCAGCTTCGAGCTGGCCATCGACCTCGGTGCCGACCTCATCGAGCCCGACGTGGTGGTCAGCCGCGACGGCGTGCTCGTCGTCCGGCACGAGAGCGAGCTCTCGCTCTCCACCGACGTGGCCGAGCACCCGGAGTTCGCCGACCGCCACACCACCAAGCTGCTCGACGGGCAGCTGCACACCGGCTGGTTCGCCGAGGACTTCAGCTACGCCGAGCTGCGCGCCCTCCGCGCGATCGAGCGGATGCCGTCGCTGCGGCCGCTCAACACCGCCTACGACGGCCGCTACGGCATCCTGACGCTGGCCGAGGTGGTCGAGCTGGCGCGCTGCCGCTCGACCGCCGCGCGCCCCGTGCGCGTGCTCGCCGAGCTCAAGCACCCCGCGTGGTGCCACGCCCTGGGGCGCTCCATGGCCGAGCTGGTGGCTGACGAGCTGCGCCGGCTCGGTGCCGACCGCGCCGACGGCACCGTGGTGCTGCAGTCGTTCGACCCGGCCGTGCTGCGCGAGCTGCGCCTGCGGCTGGGCGAGGACGGGCCCCGGATGGTGCAGCTGGTCGGGGACGCCCTCGACGGCGACGCCCTGGTGAGCCCGTCGGGGCTGCGGGAGGTCTCGACGTACGCGCAGGGGGTCGGCCCGAGCCGGGAGCGGCTCCTGGCCGACGCCCCGGAGCACGCGCTGACCGGCACCCCGAACCTCGTCGAGCAGGCGCACGGGGCCGAGCTCGCGGTCTTCTGCTGGACGCTGCGGGCCGAGAACGTCTTCCTCCCCGAGCACCTGCGCCGGGGGGAGGCCCCCGAGGCGCACGGCGACGCGCTGGGCGACGCCGTCGCGCTGCTGGGCCTAGGGGTGGACGGGCTGATCACCGACTCCCCCGACCTCGCGGTGCGCGCCCGCACCGCCGTCACCGCCGTCACCCCGCAGCTGGTCTGAGCCGGACGGCTCAGCGCACCCGGTTGGGCTGGGCGCGCTGCGCGCGGTGCACGGCCCGCAGCCGGGCGCGCTCCTGCGCCCGGGCCCGCGCGTCGACGCGCAACTGCTGCCGGTGGGCCTCCGCCTGCAGCTTCCGCCAGGACCGGAAGCGCGCCGGATCGAGCCGGCCGGCCTCGATCGCGGCGGCGACGGCGCAGCCGGGCTCGGTCCGGTGCGCGCAGTCCCGGTAGCGGCACCCGGTGGCCAGCTCCGCGACGTCGGCGAACGCCCGGTCGACGCCGTCCGCGTCGTCGTGCAACCCCAGCTCCCGCATCCCCGGGGTGTCGATCAGCAGGCCGCCACCGGGCAGCACGTGCAGCTCCCGCGCCGTGGTGGTGTGCCGCCCCCTGCCGTCGTCGCGGATGTCCCGGGTGCCGGCGACCGTCCGGCCGGCCAGCGCGTTGGCGAGGCTGGACTTCCCGACGCCGGAGGGGCCCACCATGGCCGCCGTCCCGCCGGGCGGCAGCAGCGCCCGGACGGCGTCCAGGCCGGCGCCGGTGGCCGAGCTGACGGCCAGCACCTCGACCCCCAGGGCGTCCTCGGCCACCTGGGCGACGCCGGCCGGCACGTCCGCGCACAGGTCGGCCTTGGTGAGGACGACGACCGGCGTGGCGCCGCTGCTCCACGCCACGGCCAGGTAGCGCTCCACCCGCCGCACCCGGGCCTCGCCGACCAGCGCGTCGACGACCAGGACGGTGTCCACGTTGGCGGCCACCACCTGCGCCGTCGAGGTGCGGCCCGCGGCCGTGCGGGTGAACGCGCTGCTGCGCGGCAGCACCGCGACCGCCAGCTCACCGCGGAGGGCCACCCAGTCGCCGACCGCGGGGCCGGCCGGGTCGTCGTACAGCGCCGCCGCGGGGGCGACCCGCCGCTCACCGGCGGCGGTGAGGGCGCTCAGCCGGCCGCGGTCCACCCGCGCCACCCGGCCGGGCTCGCACCCCGGGGGCAACGCGGCGGCGCGCCCGGGCGTCCAGCCCAGATCAGCAAGCTCCACCTGCGGCATGGTGGACCCGAGCGACCTCGGATGTCGCCGCATTTTCGGTAGCCGGCGACGCGGGGGCAGCCGCCCCGCGAGGCGGCCCCGACGAAGGGCGGCCGGAGGCCACCCTGAGAAGGGCCGGCACCGGCTCAGCACATCAGGGGCACGGCACCTGGCCGCGGTGCGGCCCGGAGGGCCGCAGTGAGCACCGTCAACCGATCAGATCGTGGATGACCACGTTCTCGTCCCGGCCGGGGCCGACGCCGATGACGCTGATCCGCGCCCCGGCGAGCTCCTCGAGCCGGCGGACGTAGGCCTGGGCGTTCGCCGGCAGCTCGTCGAAGGTCCGGCAGTGCCGGATGTCCTCGAACCAGCCCGGCATCTCCTCGTAGACCGGCTTCGCGTGGTGGAAGTCGGTCTGCGTCATGGGCATCTCCTCGTGCCGCACCCCGTCCACCTCGTAGGCCACGCAGATCGGCACGGTGTCCAGGCCCGACAGCACGTCGAGCTTGGTGAGGAAGTAGTCGGTGATCCCGTTGACCCGGCTGGCGTAGCGGGCGACGACGGCATCGAACCAGCCGCAGCGGCGGTCCCGCCCGGTGGTGACGCCGACCTCGCCACCCTGCTTGCGCAGGTACTCGCCGCTGGCGTCGAACAGCTCGGTCGGGAAGGGGCCGGAGCCGACACGGGTCGTGTACGCCTTGAGGATCCCGACGACCCGCTCGATCCGGGTGGGACCCACCCCGGCGCCGACCGCCGCGCCGCCCGCGGTCGGGTTGGACGACGTCACGAACGGATAGGTGCCGTGGTCGACGTCGAGCAGCGTGCCCTGGGAGCCCTCGAGCAGCACCCACTCGCCGGCGTCCAGCGCCGTGCCGAGCAGCAGCCGGGTGTCGACGATGCGGTGCTTGAGCGCCTCGGCGTACTGCGTGTACTCCTCGACGACCTCGTCGACGTCGATGGCCTTGCGGTTGTAGACCTTGACCAGGATCTGGTTCTTCTCCTGGAGCGTCCCCTCGAGCTTCTGCCGGAGGATCGACAGGTCGAGCAGGTCCTGCACGCGGATGCCCACGCGGGCGACCTTGTCGCCGTAGGCCGGGCCGATGCCGCGGCCGGTGGTACCGATCTTGCGCTTGCCCAGGAACCGCTCGGTGACCTTGTCGAGGGCACGGTGGTGCGGCATGATCAAGTGCGCGTCGGAGGAGATGACCAGCCGTGAGGTGTCCACCCCTCGCTCCTCCAGCCCGGCGAGCTCCCCGATCAGCACCTCGGGGTCGATGACCACCCCGTTGCCGATGACCGGCGTGCAGCCCGGCGTCAGGATCCCGGAGGGGATCAGGTGGAGGGCGTACTTCTCACCGTCGGGCGTGATCACGGTGTGCCCGGCGTTGTTGCCACCCTGGTAGCGGACGACGAAGGGGACGCGGCCGCCGAGCAGGTCGGTGGCCTTGCCCTTGCCTTCGTCGCCCCACTGGGCACCGATCAGCACGACAGCGGGCATCGGCTCCTGGTTCTCCTGTTCTTCGGCACCCGGGTCGAACCCGGCCGGCAGGTGGCAGGGTATCGGCATGTCCTCCGTCGAGCTGGACCTCCGCCGTCTGGGCCCCGGTGAGGCGCCCCTCCGGAGCCAGCTGGAGCCGGTTCCCGCCGCCGGTTCGCTGCTGGTGCGCGGCCCGGTGGCGGGGCTGTCCGCCGTGCTCGCGGCCCTGCACAAGGCCGGGCGGACGGCGGAGGTGCCCGTCTCCTGGGAGCCGGCCCCCGACAAGGCGTCCACCGCGCTGGCCCGCGACCTGGAGATCGGCACCGGCGCGCCCCGGGACCTCACCCTGGTCCGGGACGACCACGGCGGGGTGCTGCTGCACCACGGCCGGATCGAGGCGGCCGGTGACGGGCGGAGGTCTCTGTCGCGCCGGCTGGGCCTGCAGGCCCACCACGACGACATCCGGGTGGCCGACGGCGAGATCACCCGCATCGACGTCCGCCCCGACTGGAGCGCCGTCGACACGATCGGCGTGACGGTCATGGTCCAGCCGCTCCGGCCGACCCGGCAGACCAGCGGTCGCGCCCTCCAGGTGGCCTGCGACCCCGCGCGGATCGTGCGCGACGGCGTGCCCTACGTCCGGCCGGTCGACCGCTGGACCTGGTACGCCGATGACCGGGTGCGGTGGCGCCTGCACCCCTGAGGGAGCGCCCGGCCCGCACCGCACGCGGCGGGTCCCTGCGGGGGGCCGGGGCCGTCGTGGACACTGGGGGAGCACCCGAACGCCCGAGGAGGACCCGCTGCCGACGTCCTGTTGCCGCTCCGGGTCGCCGTGCTGCCCGGCCAGGTCGTCGTGCCGGTGATGACCGACCGGCCGTCGGCCTTCCGCGGCCGCACGGCCCCGGTGCCGCCGGGCCGCCGGTTCCTGGCCCGCGCACTGGCCCGGCCGAGCCTGCCGGCCGTCGTCGGCCTGGTGCTGGTCGTCGCCTTCTTCGCCGTGCGCGTGCCGGACCTGCTGACGCCGTTCGGGCTGGCCACGGTCCTCGACACCGCGGCCGTGCTGGGCATCGGGGGCGTCGCCGTGGCGCTGCTGCTCATCGCCGGGCAGTTCGACCTCTCGGTCGGGGTGGTCGCCATCTCCAGCTCGCTGCTCACCGCGCTGCTGATCGGCTACGCGGGCTGGAGCACCTGGCCGGCGCTGGCGGTCTCGCTGCTCGCCGCGCTGGCGGTCGGGGTGGTCAACGGCGTCCTCGTGGTGAACACCGGCCTGCCGAGCTTCCTGGTGACGCTGGCGACCTTCCTGATCCTGCAGGGCACCTCCCAGGCCGGGGCGCAGGCGGTCGCGGGCTCCACCCGGGTCAGCGGCCTGGACCAGACGCCGGGCTGGTCGTCGGCGAGCGCGCTGTTCGACGCGACGGTGGAGATCGGCAACGGCCGGTTCAGCGTGTCGATCCTGTGGTGGCTGGTCCTGACGGCGCTGGCCACGTGGAGCCTGTGGCGCACGAGGTTCGGCAACGCCGTCTTCGCCTGCGGAGGCGCCCGCCGGGTCGCGCGCGAGCTCGGCGTACCGGTCCGCCGGACGACGGTGACGCTCTTCTGCCTCACGGCGGCCGCGGGGTGGCTGCTGGGCACGTTCGCGCTGGTGCGGCTGGGCAGCGTCCAGGCGGGCGGCACCGTGGGCATCCTCAGCGGGATCGACTTCATCGTCATCGCGGTCATCGGCGGCTGCCTGCTCACCGGCGGCTACGGCTCCGCGATCGGCGCCGCCGTCGGCGCGCTGCTGTACGGGGTCGCCCGGGAGGGCATCACGCTGGCCGACTGGGACACCCGCTGGTTCCAGGCGCTGTTGGGGGTGCTGCTGCTGGTGGCCCTGCTGGCCAACGGCGAGGTGCGCCGGCGGCTCAAGTCGAGGCCCCGCTCGTGAGCACGGCCGCGACCGTCGACGGCGGCGCCACGGCTCCCGGCCCGACCCCGGTCGTGGAGCTGCGCGGGGTCACCGTCCGGCACGGCCACGTACCGGCGCTGAGCCGGGTGCACGCCGCGCTGGTGCCGGGCGAGATCACCTGCGTGCTGGGCGAGAACGGCTCCGGGAAGTCGACGCTGGTGGCGGTGCTGTCGGGGCTGCGCCGGCACGACGAGGGGGAACTGCTCGTCGACGGCGTACCGGTGCGGTTCCGGTCGCCCCGGCAGGCGCGCGAGGTGGGGATCGCGACCGTCTGGCAGGACCTCGCCGTCGCCCCGCTGCTGTCGGTGTGGCGGAACTTCTTCCTCGGCGCCGAGCCCACCCGCGGGGTGTGGCCGCTGCGCCGGCTCGACCTGGACGGCGCCCGCGAGACGACCGCACGGGCCATGGCCCGGGTCGGCGTCACCGGGCTGGACCCCGACCAGCCGGCCAGCTCGCTGCAGGCCGGCGAGCGGCAGAGCCTCGCCGTCGCCCGCGCGCTGCACTTCGGCGCCCGGGCGCTGGTGATCGACGAGCCGGTGACCCCCATGACGGTGGCCCGGCAGACGCTGTTCGGGCAGTCGATCCTGGCCGCCCGGGCCCAGGGGCTGGCGGTCGTCGTCGTCACCAACAACCCGCGCTACGCCCACCTCATCGGCGACCGCTTCCTGCTCCTGGCGCACGGCCAGGTGGCCGGCAACCTCACGCGGGACGACGTCGACGCCGACGTCCTCACCGCCCTGATGGCCGGCGGCGACCAGCTGACCACGCTGACCGACGCGCTCACTGCGCTCCACCCGGAGCTCGGCGAGCGCTGAGCCGCGCCCGGGCCCCCGCGACGGCGGGGGCCCGGGGCAGGTCAGGTGAAGATGCTCACGCCGCCCGGGCCGACCAGCAGGCCCAGCACGATGAGCACGATTCCCCAGACGATCTCCTTGCGGATGATCGCGACGACGCCGGCGACCACCAGGACGACGGCGAGGATCCAGAGCAGGGTGGCCATCGATCGGTCCTCTCTCCAAGGCGCCCGACTGGCGCCATGCACGCTCAGTAGTGAGCCACCCGAGTGTGATCCAAACTCTTGTCCCCCGAAAGTGCTGGTGGACGCCGAACGGGCGGCCCGCAGCACGCGGACCGCCCGTTACCGATGGTGAGCAATCAGATGGACAACGTCGGATCGCAGTCGCGCAGGAGCTGGGTGCACCGCTCCGCCTCGTCGGTCTCCCCGATCGCCCCGGCCGCCGCGGCGAGCACGGTGACGCAGCGCAGGAAACCGCGGTTGGGCTCGTGCGACCACGGCACCGGGCCGTAGCCCTTCCAGCCGTTGCGGCGCAGCGCGTCCAGGCCGCGGTGGTACCCGGTGCGGGCGTAGGCGTAGGCCTGGATGGTGTCGCCCAGGGCGCGCTCGGTGCGGTGCAGCGCCTCCTCGGCCAGGCCGGCCCAGACCGCGCTCACCGTCGGGTGGTGCGCGGCGACCTCGGCCAGCGTCGCGCCCTCGGCGAGCTCGGCGTCGGCCTCCGGAGTCGCGGGCAGCAGGGTGGCCGGCGGCTCGCCCAGCAGGTTGCCGTGGGAGTGGGTCATGCGGTCACGCCCCCTGCGACTGGCCGGCCGACAGCAGGTGCTCGCAGGCCTCCACGATGCGGGCGGCCATGCTGGTCTCGGCCGCCTTGAGGTAGCTGCGCGGGTCGTAGGCCTTCTTGTTGCCGACCTCGCCGTCGATCTTCAGCACGCCGTCGTAGTTGCTGAACATGTGGCCGGCGACGGCGCGGGTGAACGCGTACTGGGTGTCGGTGTCGACGTTCATCTTGACCACGCCGTAGGAGAGCGCCTCGCGGATCTCCGACTCGGCCGAGCCCGACCCGCCGTGGAAGACCAGGTTGAACGGCTTGGCGCCCTCGCCCAGACCGAACTCCTTGGCCACCAGCGCCTGGCCCCGCTCCAGCACGTCGGGCCGCAGCTTGACGTTGCCCGGCTTGTAGACCCCGTGCACGTTGCCGAAGGTGGCGGCGAGCAGGTAGACGCCGCGCTCCCCCAGGCCGAGCTGCTGCGCGGTGCGCAGGAAGTCGCCATCGGCGGTGTAGAGCTTCTCGTTGATCTCGGCGACGACGCCGTCCTCCTCGCCGCCGACGATGCCGATCTCGAGCTCCAGGACGATCTTGGCCGCCGCGGCCTTCTCCATCAGCTCCTCGGCGATGTCGAGGTTCTCGCCCAGCTCGATGGCCGAGCCGTCCCACATGTGCGACTGGAACAGCGGCTCCTGGCCGGCGTCGACCCGGTCCTTCGACAGCGCGATCAGCGGGCGGACGTAGGAGTCGAGCTTGTCCTTGGGGCAGTGGTCGGTGTGCAGCGCGACGTTGACCGGGTACTTCTCGGCCACCACGTGCGCGAACTCGGCCAGCGCCACCGCGCCGGTGACCATGTCCTTGACACGGGTGCCCGAGCCGAACTCGGCGCCGCCGGTGGAGAACTGGATGATCCCGTCGCTGCCTGCGTCGGCGAAGCCGCGCAGCGCCGCGTTGACGGTCTCCGAGGAGGTGCAGTTGATCGCCGGGTAGGCGTAGCCGCCCTCCTTCGCCCGGCTGATCATGTCGGCGTAGACCTCGGGGGTCGCGATGGGCATGAGCGTGCACTCCTCGCATCGGTTGCGGCTGTACGGCGCTGTACGGCTGACGTCGGCGCTCAGTATCCCGCCGCGCCCCCGGGCGCGACAGCACGGGCCCAGAGGCCCTCGACCGGGCGACGTGTGGTCAGCCGCCGCCGCCGTCCGCCGCGCCGTCGTCGCCCACCCGGAGCCCGAGCGCGGAGGCGAGCTGCGCCGCCTGCCCGAGGTCGATCCGGGCACCGGCCAGCCGGGCCTGCCGGGGGTCGAGCGCCGAGAGGTCGCTACCGCGCAGGTCGGCGCCGGTGAGCTCGACCTCGTGGAGTTCCGCTCCGGAGAGGTCGACGTCGCGCAGGGTGGCCCCGGCGGCCCGCACCCGGGTGAGGTCGGCCTCGCGCAGCCGGGTGCCCCGGAACGTCGCCCGGCCGAGGTCGGCACCGGCCAGGATCGCGAACGACCAGTCGCCGCCGTCGACGGTGAGCTGGTCGAAGGAGCAGCGGTCGAACCTGGCGCCGACGAGCTTGCAGCCGGCGAGGGTCGCCGAGAAGAACGAGCAGCCGGTGAACGAGCAGTTCACGAAGGCGGTGTCGGTGAACTCGGCGAGGTTGAACCGGCAGTCGTGGAAGGTGCAGCCGGTGAAGACCACGGCGGTGCCGGTGGCCTCGGTCAGGTCCACCCCGCTGAAGGCCACGCCGGTGTGCTCACGGCCGGAGAGGTCCTGCCCGTACCAGTCCGCGTCCCGGACGTCGGTGTCCGGGACGGAGGCGGCATGGCCGGGAGGCACCCGGGCTCAGCCCTGCTCGATCCGGCTGACCACCCGGGCGGCGACGACCACCGGGTCGTAGGTCGGGGAGAACGGCGGCGCGTAGGAGAGGTCGGAGCCGGCCAGGTCCTCGGCGGTCATGCCGGCCCAGATGGCGGCGGCCAGCACGTCGATCCGCTTGCCCGAGCCGGGGCCGCCGACGATCTGCGCCCCGAGGAGCCGCCCCGACCCGGCCTCGCTCAGCAGCTTGATCGCGACCTCCTCGGCGCCCGGGTAGTAGCCGGCCTTCGTCGTCGCCTCGATGGTGTCGGTGCGGTAGTCGAACCCCGCCTGCTCGGCCTCGGTGGTGCACAGCCCGGTGCGGCCGATCTCCAGGTCGCCCACCTTGGTCAGGGCGGTTCCCAGGACCCCGGCGAAGCGGGCCGCCCGGCCGCCGATGACCGAGCCGGCCACCCGGCCCTGCTTGTTCGCGTGGGTGCCCAGCGCGATGTGAGTGGCCTCGCCGGTGACCCGGTGGAAGGTCTGCGAGCAGTCGCCGGCGGCGAAGATCTCCGGGTGCGAGCGGGTGCGCTGGGTGCGGTCGACGGCGATGGCGCCGGTGGTGCCCAGCCGGATGCCGGCGCGCTCGGCCAGCCCCACCTCCGGGCCCATGCCGAGACCGAGCACGATCAGGTCGGCGTCGTAGCTGCCGGCGTCGGTGCGCACGCCCCGCGCGCGGCCGGACTCGTCGACGAGGATCTCCCGCACCGCCTGGTCGGGGTGCATCTCCATGCCCATGGCGCCCATGCCGGCGCAGACCCGCTCGGCCATGTCGGCGTCGAGCAGCTGCATGGGCAGCGGGTCGGCGAGCACGACGGTGACCTCGAGCCCGCGCCGCTGCAGCGCCTCGGCCATCTCCAGCCCGATGTACCCGCCGCCCAGCACCAGGGCGCGGCGCGGCCCGGCGTCGAGCGCGGCCCGGATGGCGGCGCCGTCGTCGAGCCGGTGGACGCCGAAGACGCCCGGGGCGTCCAGGCCGGGGATCGGCGGGCGGTTCGGGCGCCCGCCGGTGGCCACGAGCAGCCGGTCGTAGGCGATCCGCTCGCCGGCGTCGGTGACGACCTTCCCCGCGTCGGCGTCGATCTCGACCGCGCGGGTGCCGGTCTGCACGGCGATGTCCCGGGCGGCGAACTGCGCCGGCGTGCGGGCGATGAGCTCGTTCCGGTCCTGCACCTGCCCGCCCACCCAGTAGGGGATGCCGCAGGCGGAGTAGGAGACGACGTCACCCTGCTCCAGCACGACGATCTCCAGGTCGTCGGCGTCCCTCAGCCGGCGGGCCTGGGCCGCCGCCGACATGCCTGCCGCGTCGCCCCCGATGACGAGGAACCGTTCCCTGCTCATCGCCCCAGCGTGGCACCCGCCGGCGCGCTGCGGAACACCGTGCCCGGGTTCAGCAGCCCCGCCGGGTCCAGCGCGGACTTGATCGACCGGTGCACGTCGAGGGCCACCGGGCCGATCTCGCGCTCCAGCCAGTCGACCTTGAGCACCCCCACCCCGTGCTCGCCGGTGATCGTGCCCCCGAGCGCGAGACCCAGCTCCAGGATGTCGTCGAAGGCGCCGAACGCCCGGGCCCGCTGGTCCTCGTCGACCGGGTCGAAGACGACGGTGGGGTGCATGTTGCCGTCGCCGGCGTGGCCGACGACGCCGATCACCAGCCCGCGGGCGGCGGCGATGGCGTCGCACCCGTCGAGGAACTCAGCGATCCGGGACCGCGGCACGGCGACGTCGTCGATCAGGGTGCTGCCCAGCTGGGCCAGGGCCGGCAGCGCCATCCGCCGGGCCGCGAGCAGCAGGTCGCCCTCCGCCTGGTCCTCGGTGGTGTGCACGAAGTCCGCCCCGGCCTCCCGGCAGAGCTCGGCGAGCGCGGCGATCTCCGCCGCGGCGGCCGCACCCCCGGTGTCGGACTGGGCGACCAGCAGGGCGTGCGCCGAGCGGTCGAGGTCGGCCTTCAGCAGGTCGTCGACGGCCCGGATGCAGGTGTTGTCCATGACCTCCATCAGGCTGGGCACCAGCCCCGCCGTCACCACCCGCTCGACCACCTGCCCGGTCTGCGCCGTCGTGGCGAAGGTGGCCGCCAGCGTGACCGGGCGCTGCGGCGCCGGGCGCAGCGCGAGGGTCGCCTCGGTGATGATCCCGAGGGTGCCCTCCGCGCCGACGAAGAGCCGCGCCAGGTCGTAGCCGGCCACCCCCTTCACCGTGCGCCGGCCGGTGCGCAGCACCTGCCCGTCGGCGAGGACGACCTCCAGGCCCAGCACGTAGTCGGTGGTGACGCCGTACTTCACGCAGCACAGCCCACCGGAGTTCGTGGAGAGGTTGCCGCCGATCGTGCACCAGTCGTAGCTCGACGGGTCCGGGGGGTAGAACAGACCCGCCCCGGCGACGGCGTCGCGCAGCGCCTTGTTCACCACGCCCGGCTGGACGACCGCCAGCCGGTCGGCCGCCGAGACCTCCAGGACGGCGTCCATGCGGGTCATCACCACGGTGATGCCGCCGTCGACGGCGTTGCTGGCCCCGGCCAGCCCCGACCCGGCGCCCCGCGGCACCACCGGGATCCCGTGCCGCGCCGCCACCCGCATGACGGCGACGACGTCCTCGGTGCGCCGGGGGAACACCACGGCGGCCGGGGTGCCGGCGGGCGCCAGCATCGCCTGGTCGCGCGCGTAGCCCGCGGTGACGTCGGGGTCGGTGCGGACGCCGTCGGCGCCGAGCGCGTCGGTCAGCTCGGCGAGCCACGTCGCCGTCGTCGTGGTCACCGTCACACCGTAGCCACGCGATGATGATCAGGTCACCTGATCATCCCGGGTCCTGGCTCAGCACCGGTGGTGAGCCAGGACCACGAACGATCAGGTCACCTGATCATCCGCGGGGTCAGGCGAGGCCGAGGTCGGCGAGGGTGAAGGCGGCCCGGTACTCGAAGCCGGCTTCCTCCACCGCCGCGCGGCCGCCGCGGTCGACGACCACAGCGATCGCGAGCACCTCGGCGCCGGCCTCCTGGAGCGCCTGCGCGGCGGCGAGCGGGCTGCCGCCGGTCGTGGAGACGTCCTCGACCACGAGGACGGCGCGGCCGTCGATGTCGGGACCCTCGATCCGCCGCTGCAGGCCGTGCGCCTTGCCGGCCTTCCGCACGACGCAGGCATCCAGGAAGCCCTCGCCCGCCGCGGCCGCGTGCAGCATGGCCGCGGCCACCGGGTCCGCGCCCAGGGTGAGCCCGCCGACGACGTCGTAGCGCAGGTCGCCGGTGAGCTGGCGCATCACGCGGCCGACCAGCGGCGCGCCCTCGTGGTGCAGCGTCAGCCGGCGCATGTCGATGTACCAGTCGGCCTCCTGCCCCGAGGAGAGCGTGACCTTCCCGTGCACCACGGCGAGATCGACGATCAGCTGGAGCAGCCGGTCGCGGTCGGGCAGGTTCGGGGCAGCCGTCATGCGCCCGACCCTACTGAGGGCCGGGATCGGGGCATGCCGCTGCGCGGCCCGGGGATCAGGCGGTGGGGGCGAGCACCTGGTCGATGACGTAGACGGTGGCGTTGGCGGTCTGCACGTTGCCGCAGATCACCGAGGCCTCCGTCCGGCCCAGGACGGTGGCGTCGGCGGCGACGGTGAAGTCCTGGCCGGAGCCCTCGATGGTCACCTGGTCGTTGTTCAGCGTGGTGTGCGTGCCGGCCAGCTCGTCGGGGGTCAGGCGGCCGGGGATGACGTGGTGGGTCAGCACCGCGGTGAGCTGCGGGGTGTCGGCCAGCAGCGCACCGACCGCATCGGCCGGGACCGCGGCGAAGGCGTCGTCGGCCGGCGCCAGCACGGTGATGTCGGGCGTGGTGTTCAGCGTGTCCACCAGGCTGGCGGCCCGGACGGCCGTGACCAGGGCCGACAGCGACGGGTTGTTGCCGGCTGCGGTGGCGACCGGGTCGGCGCTCATGCCCGCGAAGCTGCCCGGTCCCTCGGCGGGCACGGCCGCGCAGCCCTCGCCGAACGGCTCGTCGGGGACCGGCACGGCGGAGCTCTCCGGAGCCGGGGAGCCGGCGCCGGCGCCGGCGCTGACGGTGGGGCTGGGGCTGGGGGCGGCGGTGCTCCCGGCGGGGTCGTCGGAGCCGCAGGCGCCGAGCGCGAGCGCCAGGGCGGGGACGGCGGTGAGCCAGACGCCGCGGGTGAGGGTGCGCTGCATGGTGGTGCTCCTGTCGTCGGTGCGTGCGACGCCGGTCTCCGACGGCCATTCTCGGCCGGGCCCGCACCCGGATGCGTCCCGGCCCGGGAATCCGACGCCGGCCGCGGCACCGCCCCGGGGCGGGCAGGCCGATCTGCCAGGCTGGGCCGGTGCCGGCCTCTCCGCTCCCCCCGTCCGACAGCGGTCCCCCGACTCCGCAGAAGCCGCCGTCGGTCCGGGTCGCGGTCGCCCTGCTGGCCACCCTCGCCGCCCTGATCCTGCTCTACGTGGTGATCTCCCTGCTGGGGTGGGACGGCCTGGTCACCGCGCTCACCGAGGCCGGGCTGACCCGGGAGGAGGCCCAGCGGTACCTGCTGATCAACACCACGGCACCGGGGTCCATCGGGCTGGTGTACGCCGTCTCGGCGTGGGGGCTGGCCACCCGCCGGTCCTGGGCGCGCTGGACCGGCCTCGCGGCCGCGGTCGTGCTCGCGCTGATCCTGGTGTCGGCGATCCTGTCCGCCGGTGGGGTCACCGTCATCTCGCTGCTGCTCCTGGTGCTGTCGGTCGCCGCCGCGACCAGCCTGGTGGCGCGCACGACGCGCGACTGGCTGGCGGCCGGGCCCGACGGGCGGGCCGCGACGGCCTGATCAGCGCTGCCCGTTGGCGAACTGCCACGTGCGGAAGCGGTACCAGTCGTTGGACGGCTTGGCCGCGAGCAGCACGACGCCGGCCGCGATCAGGGCGGTCGTGAACCAGGAGAGCGTGGTGACGAACGGCAGCGGCCCGGTGCCGCCGGCGCTAAAGGGCGCGAACACGAGGGTCAGCCCGCCCAGCACCCACAGCACGATCCGGGCCCAGTTGCGGCCCTGCCAGGCGAACCAGACGAACAGCGCCTGCAGCAGGAGCATCAGCGCGCTGAACGCGATGCTGAACTGGAGGACGAGCTCGGCGAACTGCTCGGCGTCCAGGCCCTCGATCCCGGGGTCACCGGCACCGGCCCCCTCGGCGAGCGTCCAGTCGAGGACCTCGTCCCAGTTGAGCACCATGGCGAGGCCGGCCACCGCGCTGAGCACGAGGGCGGCCAGGAAGGCGCCGAGCCCGGCCCGCACCGTCAGCGGGCGCTCCACCGGCGCCGGCGCGTCGGGGCCCGGACCGGTCGGCGCGGCGGGGGCGGGCAGGTAGCCGTACGGGGGCGGCCCGTAGGGGTGCTGACCGTGGCCCTGGGAGCCCGGGCCGTAGGAGCTCGGGCCGGAGGCACCCGGGCCGGAGGCACCCGGGCCGGAGGGACCTGGGCCGGCGGGCGGCTGGACCGGCGGCGGAGGCCAGCCGGGCCGCTGCCCGCCCTGCTCCCCGGGCCGGCCCTGCTGGCCCTGCTCGTCGCCCTGACCCGCCGTCATCACGCCTCCGTACCTCGGTGCCCGTCATCGCCATCATCGACGACGACGGCACCGGGGACCACGGGGCACGCGGGGCCGCCCCGGCGGAGCGGCCCCGCGCCGCGCTCAGCCGCGGGCGACCCGCAGGCCGGCGTCCGGCTCACCGGCCGCCCAGTCGACGACGACCTCGTCCCCGTCCCGGATGTCGCCGGCGAGCAGCGCCCGGGCCAGCTGGTCGCCGATGGCCGACTGCACCAGCCGGCGCAGCGGCCGGGCCCCGTAGACGGGGTCGAACCCGTTCAGCGCCAGCCATTCGCGGGCCGCGTCGGTGACGGTGAGGGTCAGCCGGCGGGCGGCCAGCCGGCGGGCGAGGACACCGACCTGGATGTCGACGATCCCGGCGAGCTCGTCGGTGCCGAGCGCCCGGAACACCACGACGTCGTCGAGCCGGTTGAGGAACTCGGGCTTGAAGTGCGACCGCACCACCTCCAGCACCGCGGCACGCCGCCGGTCCTCGGGCACCGACTGGTCGGCGATGATCGGCGAGCCGAGGTTCGACGTCAGGATCAGGATGGTGTTCCGGAAGTCCACCGTCCGGCCCTGGCCGTCGGTCAGCCGCCCGTCGTCGAGCACCTGCAGCAGCACGTCGAAGACGTCGGGGTGCGCCTTCTCCACCTCGTCCAGCAGGACGACGGTGTACGGACGGCGCCGGACCGCCTCGGTCAGCTGCCCGCCGGCCTCGTAGCCGACGTAGCCGGGGGGCGCCCCGACCAGCCGGGACACCGAGTGCTTCTCGGAGTACTCGCTCATGTCGATGCGGACCATGGCGCGTTCGTCGTCGAACAGGAACTCCGCCAGCGCCTTGGCCAGCTCGGTCTTGCCGACACCCGTCGGCCCGAGGAACAGGAACGAGCCGGTGGGCCGGTCGGGGTCGGCGACGCCGGAACGCGCCCGGCGCACCGCGTCGGACACGGCCCGCACGGCGTCGGGCTGGCCGACGACCCGCCGGCCCAGCTCCTCCTCCATGCGCAGCAGCTTCTGCGTCTCGCCCTCCAGCAGCCGCCCCGCGGGGATGCCGGTCCAGGCCTGCACCACCTCGGCGATGTCGTCGGGCCCGACCTCCTCCTTGAGCATGGAGTCACCGGTCTCGACCGACTGCTCGGCCTCGGTCAGTGACTTCTCCAGCTGCGGCAGCCGGCCGTAGCGCAGCTCGGCCACGCGGGCGAGGTCGCCGTCGCGCTCGGCCCGCTCCGCCTCGAGCCGCAGCCGCTCCAGCTCCTCCTTGATGGCCTGGATGCGGCCGATGGCGGACTTGTCCTGCTGCCAGCGGGCGGTCAGCTGGGCGAGCTCCTCGCGCTTGTCGGCGAGGTCCTCGCGGAGCGCGGCCAGCCGCTCCAGGGACGACGGGTCGGCCTCCTTGGCCAGCGCCATCTCCTCGATCTCCAGCCGGCGGACGGCCCGCTCCACCTCGTCCACCTCGACGGGGCGGCTGTCGATCTCCATCCGCAGCCGGCTGGCCGCCTCGTCGACCAGGTCGATCGCCTTGTCGGGCAGGAACCGCGACGTGACGTACCGGTCCGACAGCGTCGCCGCGGCGACGATCGCGCCGTCGGTGATCCGGACCCCGTGGTGCACCTCGTAGCGCTCCTTGAGCCCGCGGAGGATGCCGATGGTGTCCTCCACCGAGGGCTCGCCCACGTAGACCTGCTGGAAGCGGCGCTCCAGGGCCGGGTCCTTCTCGATGTGCTGCCGGTACTCGTCCAGGGTCGTCGCGCCGACCATGCGCAGCTCACCGCGGGCGAGCATCGGCTTGATCATGTTGCCGGCGTCCATGGCGGAGTCGCCGGTCGCGCCGGCCCCCACGATGGTGTGCAGCTCGTCGATGAAGGTGACCACCTGGCCCTCGGCCTCGGTGATCTCCTGGAGCACGGCCTTCAGCCGCTCCTCGAACTCCCCCCGGTACTTGGCCCCGGCCACCATCGCGCCGAGGTCCAGCGCCATCAGGCGCTTGCCCTTGAGGCTCTCGGGCACGTCGCCGGCGACGATCCGCTGGGCCAGGCCCTCGACGATCGCCGTCTTGCCGACGCCGGGCTCGCCGATGAGCACCGGGTTGTTCTTGGTCCGCCGCGAGAGCACCTGCACGACGCGGCGGATCTCGGTGTCCCGGCCGATGACCGGGTCGATCTTCCCCTCGCGGGCCCGCTCGGTGAGGTCGACGGCGTACTTCTCCAGCGCCTGGAAGGTGCTCTCCGGATCGGCCGTCGTCACCTTGCGGTTGCCGCGCACGGTGCGGAAGGCCGCCACCAGCGCGTCGCGGGTGGCACCGGAGCCGGTCAGCACGGCCCCCGCCTCGCCCTCGGAGCCGGCCAGCCCGACCAGCAGGTGCTCGGTGGAGACGTATTCGTCCCCGAGCGCGGTCGCCTGCTCCCCTGCCGCGTTGATCACCCGGAGGAACTCCCGCGACGGGGACGGCGCGGAGACCGTCGACCCGCTGACGCTGGGCATCCGGCGCAGGGCGGCGTCGGCCTTGCTGCGCACGTCGACCGGATCGGCACCCACGGCGGTCAGCAGCGGACCGGCGATGCCGTCGGTCTGCTCCAGCAGGGCGACCAGCAGGTGCAGCGGCTCCAGGGCCGCCTGACCGCGGCCGACGGCCAGGCGCTGGGCACCGGCGACGGCCTCCTGCGAACGGGTCGTGAGCTTGCTCTCCATGCTGCGGCGCACGTCCTCTCGTGTCTCGGGCGACGCCGCCCGTCCGTGGCCGACGTCGCTGCCTGCTGCAACGACCCAAAGGTTGAGTCTGTTCCGCTCAACCCTGCCAGGTAGGCGGACGTTCCCGCCACCCCGCCCCCGAGCCCGGGACCTCTCTCCCGGGTCGGCACAGGGCACAAGGTCCCTGTCCCCGCGGCACCGCCCCCTAGACTCGGGGCATGACCGCTCTGCCGGCTCCGAGCGCGGCGCTCGACGACCAGCTGTGCTTCGCCCTGTACGCAGCCTCCCGGGCCGTGACCGCGCGGTACCGCCCCATGCTCGACACGATCGGTCTGACCTATCCCCAGTACCTGGTCATGCTCCTGCTCTGGGAGCAGGACAACCAGACGGTCGGCCAGCTGGGGGCCCGGCTCGCCCTGGACAGCGGCACCCTGTCGCCGCTGCTCAAGCGGCTCACCGCGGCCGGGCTGGTCACCCGGCACCGGCGGGTCGAGGACGAGCGGTCGGTCGCGATCGCCCTCACCGACGCGGGGCGCGCGATGCAGGACAAGGCCGAGGCCATCTCCGAGGAGATGATCGGCGCCATCGGCTTCGACACCACCGAGTTCGACGACCTCAAGAGCCGCCTCCGGCTGCTCACCGAGCGGGTCAACGGCACCGCGGCCAACGAGGACGCACCGGACGCCGGACGGTAGGGCTCCCGCCCGGCGGGTAGGAGGACGGCCACGCGCCGCCCCAGCCGGAGGCGGCCACGGCCCGGAAGGGGCGCCCATGCCCACTCGTACCGCTCGCACCGCCTGGAACGGCACCCTCCAGGAGGGCTCCGGTCAGGTCGAGCTCTCCAGCTCCAAGGTCGGCACCTACGAGGTGTCCTTCCCCAAGCGCACCGCCGACGAGGCCGGGGGCACCACGAGCCCCGAGGAGCTCATCGCTGCGGCCCACTCGGCCTGCTTCGCGATGGCGCTGTCCAGCGAGATCGGCAAGGCCGGCGGCACGCCGCAGTCCCTCGAGGTCTCCGCCGACGTCACCCTCGGCCAGCAGGACGGGGCGCCCGCCATCACCGGCATCAAGCTGACCGTGCGGGGTGAGGTGGAGGGCCTCGACGCCGACGGCTTCGACAAGGCCGCGCAGGCCGCCAAGGCCGGCTGCCCGGTGAGCAAGGCCCTGACCGGCACCCAGATCACCCTGGACGCGGCGCTCGAGGGCTGACTCCCCGCAGCGGTCGACCACGACGACGGCCCGTCCCCCGCTCGGGGGGACGGGCCGTCGCCTGCTCGCGGCCGGGGCGCGCGCCGCCCTCAGCGGGCGGCGGACCCGGCGCCGGCGTGCACCACCTCGCCGGTGCGCTCGCCGTCGGCCGCCCGGCCCTCGATGGCGCCGGTGTCGATCCGGACCGCGCCCGACCGCTCGGCCGCCCGGCGCTCGTCGCCGGTCTCGGTGCGCAGCGCCACCTCGCGGATGAACAGCACGGCGGGGACCGCGACGACGGCCACGAGGGCCGAGATCAGGAAGACCCGGCCGGTCGCATCGCCGTAGGAGGCCCGGATGAGGTCCTGGATCGGCGCCGGCGCGTCCGCGAGGTCCGCCAGGCCGACGTCCCCGCCACCCGCGGCGGCGGCCCGGGCCGCACCCGGGACGCCGGCCAGGCCGCCCCGGATCAGGTCGGCCACGTGGTTGCTCAGCACCGCGCCGAGCACCGAGACACCGACCGTGCCGCCGAGGCTGCGGAAGAAGGCCACCGCGGAGCTGGCCGCCCCGAGGTCGCTCGCGGCCACGGTGTTCTGCACCGCCAGCACGAGGTTCTGCATGGTCATGCCGATGCCGGCGCCGAGCACGAACAGGAAGCCGCTCAGCAGCACCATGTCGGTCTGGTGGTCGATCGTGGCGAGCAGCGCGAAGCCGACCAGGACCAGGACCGAGCCCACCGAGAGGAAGACCTTCCAGCGCCCGAACCGGGTGATGAGCAGCCCGGACACGGTGGAGGAGATCAGCAGGCCGCCGACCATCGGGATGGTCAGCAGGCCGGCCTCGGTGGGCGAGTAGCCGCGGGAGATCTGCAGGTACTGGCCCAGGAAGACCGACGAGCCGAACATCGCGACGCCGACGGCGACGCTGGCGACGATCGCCAGGGTGGTGGTGCGGTCCCGGAAGAGCCGCAGCGGCACGATCGGCTCGGCCGCGCGCACCTCGGTGACCAGGAAGGCGACGACCGCGAGCAGCGAACCGCCGAGGAAGAGCGCCGTCTCCACCGAGGCCCACGCGAAGCTGCCGCCGGCCAGGGTGACCCAGATGAGCAGCCCGGAGACGCCGGCGGTGAGGAACGCGGCACCGAGGTAGTCGATCGTGACGTCTCGCTTGGTGACGGGCAGGTTCAGGGTGCGCTGCAGCAGCACCAGGGCGACGGCGGCGAACGGCACGCCGACGTAGAAGCACCAGCGCCAGCCGAGCCAGCTGGTGTCCACCAGCAGGCCGCCCAGCAGCGGGCCGCCGACGGTCGCCACGGCCATCACCCCACCCAGCAGGCCGGAGTAGCGGCCGCGCTCGCGCGGGCTGATCATGGCGGCCATCGCGATCTGCACCAGCGCCTGCAGTCCGCCGAGGCCCAGCCCCTGCAGCACCCGCCAGGCGATCAGCGTGTCCACCGACTGCGCGAGCCCGGCCAGCATCGACCCGACGATGAAAATGACGATGGACAGCTGGATCAGCAGCTTCTTGCTGAACAGGTCCGACAGCTTGCCCCAGATGGGCGTGGACGCCGTGGAGGCCAGCAGCGTCGCCGTGATCACCCAGGTGTACTGGTTCTGCGTCCCCCGCAGCTCGGTGATGATCGTCGGCAGCGCGTTGGAGATGACGGTCGAGGACAGGAACGCCACGAACATCGCCAGCAACATGCCGGAGAGGGCCTCCAGGACCTGGCGGTGCGTCATCCTCCCCTGCTGCTCGACGGGCGCCCCGGCTGCTGCGGTCCGGACGGTGCTCACGGAACTCCTGGGTGCTTCCGGTGCGGGCTGGGGGGAGCTGGATCGGGCGGTCATCCGGCGGCCGCCACGGGATCGGGGCGCGGCTGTGCGCCGGCGACCTCGACGCTCGCCAGGAGGCGTTCCCGGGTGGCGGGACCGAGAGGCATGACGACGTCCTAGGGGGTTGCAACCACTTGTAGACCGAAACCATACGCCTTGTTGGTTGCCGTCTGCAACGGTGCGGGTGTCGCGGGTGTCCCGAACGGCGCGATGCCCGGATCCCCAGCGGGGATCCGGGCATCGCGGCCTGGACGTGCTGCGCTCAGCGGGTGTACGGGCGGTGCAGGTAGCGGCCGGCCGGCCGGCCGGTGACCGCACCGTCGGCGAGCACCTGGTTGCCGCGCACCCAGGTGTCGGTCACGCGGGCGCCGAGCTCGAAGCCCTCGAAGGGCGTGTACTCCTGCGTGGACTCGGACTTCTCCGCCTGGACGGTCCACGTCGCCGACGGGTCGACCAGGCAGAAGTCGGCGTCGTACCCGACCCCGATCGTCCCCTTCCCCGGCAGCCCGTACCGCTGGGCCGGGTTCCAGGACGTCAGCTCCGCGATCCGCCGGTAGGACAGGCCGCGGCGGCGCCCCTCGCTCACCAGGCCCGGGAGCAGGTACTCCGCGCCGCCGAAGCCCGACTTCGCCGCGAAGATGTCGTCCCGAGGCTCGCCGAACTTCTTCTCGTCCTTGCAGCAGGCGTGGTCGCTGACCACCCAGTCGACGTCCCCGGCGAGCACGTGCTCCCACAGCGCCTCGACGTCCTCCCGCGGCCGCAGCGGCGGGTTCACCTTGCCGCCGAGCCCGTGGGCGGTGTCGATGTCGGCCAGCAGGTGCCCGATGGTGACCTCGCGGCGGAAGTCCACGTGCGGGAAGACCTTCGCCATCCGCAGGGCGGCGGTGAGGGCCTTGCGCGAGGACAGGTGCAGCAGGTTGATGCTCGGCAGCCCCGTCTCGTCGGCCAGGAAGGACGCGATGGTGACGGCCAGGCCCTCGGAGTGCGGCGGCCGCGAGGCGCTGTAGGCGGCCAGGCCCTGCAGCGAGCCCTCCGCCTGCACCAGCTTGGTGTAGGCGGTCATGATCTCGGCCGTCTCGCAGTGCAGGGACAGCGAGACGTGCGGCGCGTGCTCGGTGAGCTTCTCGCGGGCCTCCTGGATGCCGCGCATGACGAACTCGAAGTGCGCCAGGTCGTAGCGCTCGTCCGGCGGGATCATCAGGAACGAGCTCTGGTCGGACGACGCGCCGTGCAGGCCGTGCCCGCCGTAGAACATGAAGATCTTGAACGAGGTGACGCCGAACTCCTCGATCAGCGCCGGGATCTCCCCGATGTGCTCCTTGGACATCGGCGCCAGGTGGAAGGCGTAGTCGATGTAGGAGCGGCCCTCGGAGGCGGCCAGCACCTTCGGGAAGAACTCCCGGTAGGGCCCACCCTCGTTCAGGTAGTACTGCCCGGTGCGCATGTAGGTGAGCCCGGTGGTGACGCCGCCCTGGGCGCTGGCCCGGCTCTCGGTCTCCGCGTCCTCGCCCAGCGGGTTGTAGATGCCCCAGTGCTGGTGGGCGTCGACCACGCCGGGGAAGGCCACCCGGCCGCGGCCGTCCACGACCACGTCGGCGTCCTCCGCGGGGATGTCCCGCTCGACCCGGACGAACTTCCCGTCGACGACGCCGAGGTCGAGCGCCTCGCCGTCCTCGGCGCCCGGGACGTCCGGTCGGACGACCGTCACGTTCTTGACAAGGGTCTGGAGGCGGGTCATGCGGTTCCTTCCTCGGAGGTGGTGGCGGCGTGCCCGGGAGCCGACCCGCCGCGGCCCGCGGCCACGTGGTCGGCGGCCAGGTAGGCCAGGCCCAGTGCGGGCAGGAGGCCGTTGCCGGCCAGGTAACCGGCAGCGCCGTGACCGGAGATCCCGGCCGCGGCCCCGCCGGACGCGTAGAGCCCGGGGATGACCGAGCCGTCGGTGCGGGTGACGCGGGCGTGCTCGTCGACGACGAGACCGCCCTGGGTGTGGAACAGCGCGGGCACGACGCGCACGGCGGCGAGCGGCGGGGCGAGCTCCCCCTCGAAGAACGTCCGGCCCAGCCGGTCCTCGGCCTCCCCGCGCGCCAGGGCGGCGACCGCGGCGAGCTCGTCGGCCAGCGCGTCGGCGGGCAGCCCCGTGGCCGCGGCGAGCCCGGCGACGTCGTCGGCCCAGACCAGGGCACCGCCCTCGATCGTCTGCCGGAAGTCGGTGAAGGGCAGGCAGGCGTCGTGGATGCGCTGGTCTAGGACGATCCAGGCCGTCGCGCCGGGCTGCTGGGCGATGACCGAGGCGTACTCGGAGTAGCCGGTCGTCTCGTCGCCGAAGCGCCGCCCGTCCTGCCCGACGATCACCGCGCCGTGCATGACCGTCGCCCAGCCGACCAGGGTGGAGGAGCGCGCCGCCAGCGCGCCGTGCCCCTGGTAGGCGTCGAGGTAGGCGGTGTCCGCCCCGAGCCCGGTGCCGATGCGCAGCGCGTCCCCCCGGGAGGCCTCGCTGCCGTGGTAGACCGCGTCGGCGATCTCCGGGAGGTGGCGGCCGACGAGCTCGCGGTCGGCGCCGTAGCCGTTCGTCGCCAGCAGGACCGCCGGCGTCTCGACCTCCTCGGTGGCCCCGTCGGGCGTCTCGATCACCGCCGCGCGCACCCGGCCCGCGTCGTCGAGGAGCACGTCCACCAGCCGGGCCGGGACCAGCAGGTCGATGCGCTCCTCGGCCTTCACCGCGGCGACGAGGTGGTCGAGCAGGACCGTGCCGTGGCGGCCCTCGATGGTGTGGCAGCGGTCGGCGCTGTGCCCCGGGTAGTGGAAGTCGGTGACCAGCCCGAGCGGCAGCGCCACGTCGTCGGCCAGCCACTCGACCAGGGGCGCGCTCACGTCGGCGAGCGTGCGCGCCAGCCGCTGGTCGGCCTGCCCCTTCGTCTTGCGCATCACGTCCTCGACGAAGAGCTCCGGCGAGTCCTCGATGCCGGCCTCCCGCTGGAAGCGGGAGCCCGCGCCGGGGATCATCGCCGTCGACATCGAGGTGTTGTTGCCGCGGCGGAAGTGCTCGCTGACCTCGACGACCAGCACGTCCAGCCCGTGCTGCGCCGCCCGCAGCGCGGCCGCCAGCCCACCGCCGGCGCCGGCGACGACCAGGTCGGGTCCGGTGTCGCTCATGCCGCCTCCCCCGCCGCGATCAGCCGGAGGGCCAGGGCGGTCGGGTCGACCACGCGCACCGGCCAGGCCGCCGCCTCCGCCGGCAGGTCGACCGCGCTGCAGCCGTTGACCAGGTCACCGGCGCCGGCCCGGCCCATCCGGCCGACCACCGCCTCCAGCGAGGCGGCCCAGCGGTCGGCCTGATGGATCGCGTCGACGTCCAGGTCCAGCACCTCGACGCCGGTGAAGGAGCTGCCCAGCCCGTAGGCGTCGACCTGCCGCGCGAGCTCGTCGGCGATCGGCCGGTTGCGGGTCACCGCACCGACGGAGCGCCCGGCGAGCGCGCTCCAGGTCATGCTGGTCCGGAGCAGTCCGAAGACCGGGCGGCCCAGCTGCCCGGCCAGCGCCGGCACGCCGGGGTCGAGCACGCAGTCGGGCAGCAGCGCGTCGGCCTCGTCCGGCGCCCCGCGGAGCGCCTCGGTGACCATGCCCTCGCTGTCGCGCACCTGCTGCTCGGTGTCCAGGGCGCGCGGCGCCGCCACGCCGATGTCGTGCAGCTCCACGGTCAGGCCGGGCGGGCACAGGGCGTCGTACCGCGCCTGGCGCCGGGCCAGCTCCTCGGCGGGGACGTGGATCGGGGTGACGGCGAAGATGCGCACGGAACTCCTCGGGGACGGGTCGGACGGGCCAGGGGCCGGGCGGGTCATCCGGCCAGCCGGCCGAGCAGCGGGGCGACGTCGGGGGCGCCGGGCAGGCCGGTGGCGACGTCGCGGACGGTGGCCACCACCTCGTCGTCCGCGAGCAGGGTCGTCAGCAGCGCCAGCACCTCGGCCTCTGCGAACGGGTGGTGGGCGGCGTCCCCGACGGGGTTGGGGACCTCCAGCGCGAGCTCGCGCCCGGCGGCCCGGACGGTCACCCGCGCGGCGCGCTCGTCGGGCAGCCGGGCGTCGAGGTCGTCGGCCCGCACGACCCGGACCCGGCCGGCGAGGCGGGTGACGCGGCCGTCGGTGCGGGCCTCCTCGGCCGAGGCGTCCGGCCCCACGGAGCCGTGGACCAGCGCCGCGGCGACGACGAACGGCACGCTGAACAGCGCACCCAGGCGCGAGTCCCAGGAGGTGCGGGCCAGGCCCGCGGCCAGGGAGTGCGTCTCGACGACGACCTCGTCGACCGCCGCCGGGTCGTCGAGCTGGGGGCGCAGCCGCAGCACCGCGTCGGCCACCGGGTGGGTGAAGGAGCAGGAGGCGTGCCGCTTGAAGTACCCGTGCCGCACGTCCCAGCGCTCGCCCAGGGCCTCGGTCAGCGCCGCGGCGTCGAAGGAGCCGAGCAGCTCGCCCAGCGAGCCGGCCGCCGTCCCGGTGTTGCGGGCGACGCCGGCCGCGGCCATCCGCGCGGCGGCGAGCCCCGAGACGTTGGACGCCGACATCCACGCGTCCCGGACCGGGTTGCCGTCGAGGGCGGAGTCGAAGTGACCGGCGACGGGCAGGCCCGCCCCGGTGTCGATGGCCGCGGCCACCTGGTCGGCACCGAGGCCGAGCAGCCGGGCGCACCCCGCGGCCGCCCCGGCGACGCCCCAGCTGCCGTGCGGGTGCATGCCCGGGCGCAGCCGGGTGGCGCGGCCGAAGCGGGCGGCCACCTCGTACGCGGCCATCAGCGCCGCGGCGGTGTCCGGACCGGAGGCGTGCAGGTCGGCCGCGAGCGCCAGGACCGCGGGGAGCCCGTGCGCCCCGGGGTGCCCCTTGGCGTACTTGTGGCCCTCGTCGAGCTCGAGCCGGACCAGCGCGCTCGCGTTGAGCCAGGCGGCGGCCTCGACCGTCGTCGACAGCCCGCCGCCGACCAGCGGCGCCGGCCCGGCCCCGGGCCGCCATGCCGCCACGAGGGCCTGCTGCTCGGGCTGCCGGGCACCCAGGACCGTGACCCCGAGGGAGTCCAGCAGCACCAGCGACAGCCGCTCGCGGGCGTCGGCCGGGACGTCGGTCCACCGCAGGCCCGCGACCCACCGGCCGAGGGTCTGCGTCGCCTCGCGCGCCTGGTCGGCGGACGGGCGGACCGCCGTCGCCGTCACCGGTGCTCCTGCCGTCACAGGCCGAGGTACGCGCTGCGCACCCGGTCGTCCTCGGCGAGCTCCGGTCCGGGGCCGGAGAGCACGCAGCTGCCGCTCTCCAGGACGTAGGCCCGGTCGGCCATCCGCAACGCCTGCGCGGCGTTCTGCTCGACCAGCAGGACGGCGACGCCGCGGTCGCGGATGGTCCGCACCGCCTCGAGCACCGACCAGGTCAGCTTGGGCGAGAGGCCGGTCGAGGGCTCGTCCAGCATCAGCAGCTTGGGGCGGGCCATGAGCGCCCGGCCGATGGCCAGCATCTGCTGCTGCCCCCCGCTGAGGGTCTCCGCCGCCTGGCGGCGCCGCTCCTCCAGGATGGGGAACAGCTCGAACACCTCGGTGAGCGAGGTGGACACGTCCGGGCCCTTCTGGGTCCAGCCGCCCATGCGGAGGTTCTCCTCCACGGTGAGCGGCCCGAACAGCGCCCGCTCCTCGGGCACCTGCACCAGGCCACGGCGGACGAGCTCGGCGGTGCGGACGCCGTCGGCCCGCTGGCCGTCGAAGCTGATCGACCCCGAGCTCGACGACACGACGCCGGAGATCGCCCGCAGCGCCGTCGTCTTGCCCGCCCCGTTGGCGCCGACCAGCGCCACGATCTCGCCGGCCTCCACCCGGAGGTCGAGCTCGTGCAGGATCTGCAGCCCGTGGTACCCGGCGCAGAGACCGTCAAGAACCAGCACCGGCCGGCTCCTCTCCGAGGTAGGCCTCGATCACCCGGGGGTCCCGGGTGACCTCCGCGGGCGAACCGGCGGTGAGCACGCGCCCCTGCTCGAGGACGAGCACCGAGTCCGACAGCCGCATGACCGCGGCCATGATGTGCTCGACGAAGACGAGCGTGACGCCGTCCTGCGAGCGCAGGGTCTCCAGCAGGTCCATGACCGGCAGCCGCTCGGCCGGGAGCAGCCCGGCGAGGACCTCGTCCAGCAGCAGCACCCGGGGCCGCGAGGCCAGCGCGCGGGCCAGCTCCAGCCGCTTGAGGCCGGCGGTGGGCAGCCCGTCGGCGCGCGCGTCGCGCCACCGGGACAGCCCGACCCGCTCCACGACGTCGGCCGCCGCGTCGGTGGCCGCGCGCCGCGACGTGCCGTGGGCCATGGCCGCCACCGCGACGTTCTCCAGCACGCTCATGCTGCCGAACGGCTTCATCAGCTGGAAGGTCCGTGCCATCCCGGCCTTGGACACCTTGTGCGGCGCCGCCCCGGTGACGTCGGTGCCCGACAGCCGGACGGTGCCGGTGTCGGGGGCGATCGCCCCCGCGATGCAGTTGAACAGCGTCGTCTTCCCGGCGCCGTTGGGCCCGATGATGCCGAGGATGCTGCCCTCCTCCACGGTGAAGGAGACGTCGTCGACGGCCTTGAGGCCGCGGAAGGTCTTGCTGACGTTGTCGACCTGCAACAGGCTCATCGCCGTTCCCACCTCTCGCGGATGGCCCCGTACACGCCTTGCGGCAGCAGCAGGACGATGAGGATCAGCAGGACCGCGTAGACCATGACGTCCAGCCCGGCCCGGCCCTGCAGGAACTCCAGCCCGGGCGGCGGGTCGCGCAGCAGCGTGGCCGTGAGGTCGTTGAGCGGCCCGAGGATGGCCGCACCGATGACCGGGCCCCAGATCGTCGCGACGCCGCCGATGACCGCCGGCAGGATCGCCTGGATCGAGACGCTCGACCCGAAGGCGACGTCGGGGTCGACGAAGAAGTAGTACTGGACGTAGAACGTGCCGGCCACGGACGTGATCGCCGCCGACAGCATGATCGTGAGCAGCTTGGTGCGCATCACCGGGATGCCGAGGGCCGCGGCAGCGTCCTCGTCGTCCCGCACGGCCACGGTGAACCGGCCCAGCCGGGACCGCAGGAACACGATGGTGACGACCAGCGCGGCGACGGTCAGCGCCAGGGCGATCCACAGGTACTCCGCCGCACCGGGCTCGAACTGGATGAACGCCCAGGACGACTCGCCCCGCAGCGGGACGTTGTACCCGACCGCCCGGTTCACCAGGTCGCTGTTGGTCGCCAGCAGCCGCAGCATCTCCGCGAAGGCGAACGTCGAGAGCGCGAAGTAGGCACCCTTGAGCCGGTAGCGCAGTGCCAGGAAGCCGATCAGCGCGGCGAACAGCGCGGCGGCCACCATCCCGGCGAGCATCCCGATCCACGGGGAGACCCCCCGCTCGACCAGCAGCCACACGCTGACGTAGGCACCGATGCCGAAGTAGGCGGCGTGGCCGAAGCTGAACATGCCGCCGAACCCGCTCATGATGTTCCAGCCCAGCGCGAGCAGGGCGAAGATCAGCACCCGCACGGCCACGGCCTGCTGCGCCGGCGCCAGGACCAGCGGCAGGAGGGCCAGCAGCACCGCCAGGACGGCGACGGCCGCCAGGTGCCGCCCCCACGGGGGGCGCGGGAGGGCCCGGGGCTCCTCGGAACTCTGCACCGCGGTGCTCATGCGGCCCTCCCGAACAGGCCCTGGGGGCGCAGGAACAGCACCAGGACGAAGACGATGAACACCGACAGCAGCGGGCTCTGGCCCGGCAGGTAGAGCGCGCCGAGCTGCTCGGTCAGGCCGATGAGCAGGCCGCCCACGAGCGCGCCCACCACGTTGCCCATGCCGCCGAGCACGACGACCACGAACGCCACGATGTTGAACAGCTCGCCGGTGGTCGGCTCGATGGTGACCAGCGGGGCGACCAGGACGCCGGCCGCGCCGGCGCAGGCGGTCCCGATGGCGAAGGTGGCCATGTAGATGCGCCGGGTGTCGATGCCGACCATCTGGGCGCCGCTGTCGTTCGCCGCCACGGCGCGGATCGCCGTGCCGAGCCGGGTGCGCTGCAGGAGCAGGTACAGCAGCCCGGCCAGGACGAGGGCGACGGCGAAGGCCAGCAGCCGCCCCACGGTGACCACGGCCCCGAAGACGTTGATCCCGGTGTCGTTGGGCAGCCGCGCCGACTGCGGGTTGGGGCCGTAGAACAGCAGCAGGCCGTTGTCGATCAGCAACGCCAGGCCGAGGGTGATCAGCAGCTGGTTCTCCAGCGGCTTCCCCATGGCGCCGGAGAGGATGAACCGCTGCACCGCCGCCCCGAGCAGGAACATCAGCGGGACGCTCACCAGCAGGGCCAGGTACGGGTGGGCCCCGAACCGGCCGACCATCTCCACCGTGATGTAGAGGGCCACCGCCAGGAAGGCGCCGTGCGCGAAGTTGACGATGTCCAGGACGCCGAAGATGAGGGTGAGGCCCATGGCGACCAGGCCGTAGACCCCGCCGATCATCAGCCCGGTGAGCACCGCCTGGGTGACCACCACCTCGTTGCCGGTCCGCCAGTACGCCAGCCCCAGGGCCACCACCGCGATGGCCACGACCGCCGCCACCCGGACCGCGACCGCCCGGCGCCGGCCCCCCGGCGCCGGGGTGGTCAGCTGCGTGGTCTGGGGTGGCTCCTCGGTGGAGACGGTGCCCCGGTCCAGGGGCGGGGCACCGTGCTCCCTCGTCGGGTCGGTCACGAGTTCGGCGACGCCGGGTAGACGGGCTCGGTCTCGGCGTACTCGGACGGGAAGACCTGCTGGACGGTGCCGTCGACGACCTGCATGAGGATCGGCGCGGCGTTCTCGTTCTCGCCGGTCTCGTCGAAGGCGATCGGGCCGTCCTGCGCGATCAGCGAGTCGAGCTCGGTCTCGGAGATGGCGTCGCGCAGCTCCGTCGGGTCGGTGGAGCAGGCCCGCCCGAGCGCGTCGGCTATGACCTGGACCGCGTCGTAGGACAGCACGGCGGCGGTGCGGATGTCGTCGCCGTGGGTCTCGCGGTACAGCTCGGCGAGCGCCTGCGTGTCCTCGTTGGTCATGTCCAGCCGGTAGTTGGCGTCGAAGAAGCCCTCGCCCGCGTCGCCGACCTCGCCGGGGAACTGCGGGGTGTCGAACGCGCCGTTGGCCACGCCCCAGACCGCGTCGAGGCCCGGCTGGACGGTGTCCACGGCGTTGGCCACGAGGACGCCGTCCCGGTAGTAGCCGGCGACCATCATCACGTCGGCCCCGGCCTCGCGGACCGCGGTGATCTGCGTGGTGAAGTCCGAGACGCTGGCCGGGTCGTAGCTGATGACCGGCCCGATCGTCATGCCCTGGCTCTCCGCCTCGGCGGTGAAGCCCTGCGCGATCGCGGTGCCGAAGGGACCCTGCTCGTGCAGGATCGCGACCTGCTGGGCCGGGTCCCCGGCCTGCTCGGAGACCTCGGCGAGGTACTGGGCACCGCGCTGGGCCAGCACCGCGGCGCTGGGCTGCAGGCGGAACGTGTACTGGTAGCCCTGCTGGAGGATCTCGTCGGCGCTGGAGACGTCGATGACGAAGGGCACCTGGTTGCGCTCGGCCACCGCGGCCACGTTCTGGCTCACCGCGCTGTTGTAGGTGCCGACCAGGGCGACGGCGCCCTCCTGGATCAGCCGCTGCGCCTCGCTCTGCCCGACCTCGGGGGCGCCCTGGGTGTCGCCGCTGGCGAGCTCCAGCTGCGCGCCGTCCAGGCACTCGATCCCGCCGGCCTCGTTGACCGCGTCGACGGCGAGCTGGGCGCCGTTGTCCATCTGCTGGCCGTCGGCGGCGAAGGCGCCGCTGAGCGGGTGCAGCGAGCCGATGGTGATCGTGTCGCCGGAGCCGCCGGCCTCCCCGCCGCCGGTGCCCTCGGTGCCGGGCGGGGCGGAGCCACCGCAGGCAGCGAGCGTCAACGGCATTGCGACTGCGACCGCGGCGATCCAGGGCTTCCGCATCTCGTCTCCCGACCTCAAGGGCGTTCCTCTGCACGGAACGACCTGGTAGCTCGCCACTCTGGCACCGCGCTTCGGATGTGCGCAAGGTCTCGACACATTTCCTGTGTTGCGGTTAAGTTTCGGTGCCACCAGGACGATTGCGGCACGCTCGCGAGCCGTCCTAGTGTTCCGTCCACAGGAACACAGGTAACGATCCGGTGGAGCACGGTCGAGGATGCGGCGCCCAGCGCCGCCCGGGAAGGCGGCAGCAGTGGCGGACAACGGGGGCACGGAGGGTGCGGCGCGGGTCGCCGACGTCCTCCTCGCGTTCCTCGACGGGCCGCGGTCGCTGGGGGTCTCCGCGATCGCCCGGGAGCTGGACCTGTCCAAGGCCGTCGTCCACCGGATCCTGCAGACGCTGGTGCAGCGCGGGCTCCTGACCGCCGATGCGGGCACCCGGGAGTACCGGCTGGGGCCGGCCGCCGCCGCCCTGGGCGCCCGCGCCCTCCGCGGCCTGGACCTCCGGAAGGTGGCCCTCCCGGTCCTCCGGTCGCTGCAGGAGGTGACCGGGGAGACGACCACGGTCTCCGCCCGCGTGCCGGGCGGCCGGGTCTACCTGGACCAGGTGGAGAGCCGGCAGGAGATCAAGATGACCGTCGAGATCGGCCGCCGGTTCCCGCTGCACGCCGGCAGCTCGAGCACCTGCATCCTCGCCTTCCTGCCCGACGACGAGATCGGCGCGGTCCTCGGCGGACCCCTGGACCTGCTGACCGACCGCACCATCGCCGACGCGGGCGACCTGCGCCGCCGGATCGAGGAGATCCGGCACCGGGGCCACGCCTGCTCCGACGGCGAGCGGCAGGCGGGTGCCGGCTCGGTCGCCGCCCCGATCTTCGGCTTCGACGGGTCGGTCCTGGGCGCCATCTCCGTCTGCGGCCCCGCCGCCCGCGTCGACGCCGCCGCACGAGACCGGTTCGTCCCGTTCCTCATCTCCGCCGCCGACCGCATCTCCCGGGACATGGGGTGGCGCGGCGGTCTCCCTGCCACGAAAGGACGGGTCTCCGCATGACCTCCGCACTCACCGGGCTCCGGGTCCTCGACGTCTCGACCCTCTTCGCCGGCCCGCTGGCCGCGACCATGCTCGGGGACTTCGGCGCCGAGGTGATCAAGATCGAGCACCCCAAGGGTGACCCGGTCCGGTACCACGGCGCCAGCAAGGACGGCGTGGGCCTGTGGGGCAAGGTCGTCGGGCGCAACAAGCGCGGCATCACCCTCTACCTGGGCTCGCCCGAGGGCCAGGAGGTCTTCCGCAAGCTCGTCGCCACCGCCGACGTCGTCATCGAGAACTTCCGGCCGGGCACGCTCGAGCGCTGGGGCCTGGGCTACGAGGAGCTCAGCCGCACCAACCCGGGGCTGGTCCTGGTCCGGGTGACCGGGTTCGGCCAGTTCGGCCCGTACTCCGGGCGGCCGGGCTTCGGCACGCTGGCCGAGGCGATGAGCGGGTTCGCCGCGATCACCGGCGAGCCCGACGGTCCGCCCACCCTCCCGCCGTTCGGCCTCGCCGACGGCATCTCCGCGCTGGCCGCCGCGTTCGCCACCATGACGGCGCTGCGGGCCCGCGACACCACCGGCCGCGGGCAGGTCGTCGACCTCGCCATCATCGAGCCCATCCTGACCCTGCTCGGCCCCCAGCCGACGGTCTACGACGCGCTCGGGCAGGTGCAGCCCCGGACCGGCAACCGCTCGGCCAACAACGCGCCGCGCAACACCTACCGCACGAGCGACGGCCGCTGGGTGGCCATCTCGACCAGCGCCCAGAGCATCGCCGAGCGGGTGATGCACCTGGTCGGCCGCCCCGAGTTCCTCGACGAGCCCTGGTTCGCCTCGGGCGCCGAGCGGGCCGAGCACGCCGACGAGCTCGACGAGGCCGTCGGCTCCTGGATCGCCGCCCGCGACCGCGACGAGGTGGTGCGCGCCTTCGAGGAGGCGCAGGCGGCGGTCGCGCCGATCTACGACGTCCGGGACGTGCTGGCCGACCCGCAGTTCCAGGCGCTCGGCAGCCTCGTCCGGGTCCCCGACCCGGAGCTCGGCTCGGTGCTCATGCAGAACGTGATCTTCCGGCTCTCCGAGACCCCCGGTGCCGTGGTCAGCGCCGGGCCGAGCATCGGCCAGCACACCGAGGAGGTGCTCGGCGAGCTCGGCATCGGCGCGGACGAGGTGGCGGAGCTGCGCAGCAAGGGCGCCCTGTGAGCACCGCTCCCCGGTCCTGGCTGTACGTCCCCGGGCACCGCGACGACCGGGTGGCCAAGGCGCTGACGGCCGGTGCCGACGCCGTCGTGGTCGACCTCGAGGACGCCGTCCCCGCGGCGCAGAAGGACCGCGCCCGGGAGCTCACCGCCGCCCTGCTGGACGAGCACCGGCCGGACGGCAGCGGCCCCCGGCTGTGGGTGCGGATCAACCCGCCCGGCACCGACGCCGGCGAGCGGGACGTCGCCACGCTGAGCGGGCGCCGGGTCGACGGCATCCGCGTGCCGCGGGCCGACGACCCCGTCGAGGTCCGCGCGGTCGGCGACCGCGTGGGCGTCCCGATGCAGCTGCTGCTCGAGAGCGCCCGCGGCCTCTGGCGGGCGCACGAGCTGGCCGGGGCGCACGAGCTCGTGGCCGGCATCGGCCTGGGCGAGGCCGACCTCGCCGCGGACCTGCTCGTCGACCGCGACGAGGGGCTGCGCTGGGCCCGCGGCACGGTGGTCGTCGCCGCACGGGCCGCCGGCCTGCCCTCGCCGGTGCAGTCCGTCTGGACCGACGTCGCCGACCTCGACGGCCTGCGGGCCAGCAGCCTCGTCGGCCGCGCCACCGGCTTCCACGGCCGGTCGGTGGTCCACCCGCGGCAGCTCGGTCCGGTCCACGAGGTCTACACGCCCTCGCCCGAGGAGGTGGCGGCCGCCGAGCGCGTCGTCGCCACAGCCGCGGAGGCGGCCGCCCGCGGCGAGTCGGCGGTCCTCGACGCCGACGGGCGGTTCGTCGACCCCGCCGTCGTGGCCCGGGCCCGGACCGTCCTGGACCGCGCCCCGTCCGCCCCCTCCCCCGCCCCCTCGTCAGGAGATCCCAGATGACCACCACCGCCCCGGCGGCCACGGACGCGCTGCTCGACGCCGTCCGCGGCGGCGTCCGCCTCGTCGAGCTCGGCCAGCCCTTCTTCACGGGCATGCCGTGCTCGCCCAACCACCCGGGCTTCCGGATGACCCTCATCCGCCGGCACGGCGACATGGTGCGGCCCGACGGCGGCTCGGCGTCCAACGAGATCATCGTGACCGGTGGGCACGTCGGCACCCACGTGGACGCGCTCTCCCACGTCAGCCACGACGGCCTGCTGCACGGCGGCGTGGACGCAGCGGAGGCGCAGACCGGCGGTCGCTTCGCCGAGCACGGCGCCGAGCACACCCCGGCGATGCTGACCCGCGGCGTGCTGCTCGACGTCGCGGCGGTCCACGGCGTCGACGTCCTGCCCGCCGGCTACGGCGTCACCGCCGACGACCTGGAGCAGGCCGCCGAGCGCGCCGGGGCCCGTCCGGGGCAGGGCGACGTCGCGCTGATCCGCACCGGCTGGGCCCGCAACTTCGGGGAGCCCGCGGTCTACCTCGGGCAGTCCGACGGCGTGCCGGGCGCGACGACCGACGCCGGGGAGTGGCTGGCGGCGGCCGGGGTGCGGGCGACCGGCGCGGACACCACCGCGTTCGAGCAGATCAAGCCCGGCGCCGGGCACAGCATCCTGCCGGTGCACCGGATCCTGCTGGTGGAGTCGGGGATCTTCATCATCGAGCACCTCGACCTCGAGGCCGCCGCCGAGCAGCGGCTGACCGAGTTCGTCTTCATGATGGCGCCGCTGCGCATCGTGGGCGGGACGGGCTCGCCGGTGCGCCCGGTGGCCGCGGTGCAGGCGTGACCGCCCCGACGATCGTCCAGCGGCTGGCCCGGCTGGCCGCCGACACCCGCGAGAACGGGCTGCCCGAGGGCATGCGCGACGACGTCGCCCGGCGGGTGCTGGACCTGCTGGGCAACAGCCTGGCGGCGACCGGCGAGGTGTCGGCGTCGGCGGTGACCGCCGTCGTCCGGGGCTGGGGCGGCCCGGAGGACGCGACCGCGATCGGCACCGGGCTGCGCGTCCCGGCGGCGGCCGCCGCCCTGGTCAACGGCACGCTGGCGCACTCGCTGGACTTCGACGACACGCACCTGCCGTCGGTGCTGCACCCGTCGGCCTCCGTGGTGGCCGCCGCCCTCGCGGTCGCGGAGGCCACCGGCGCGAGCGGGCCGGCCCTGCTCGACGCCGCCGGCGTCGGCATCGAGGTCGCCGTCCGGCTGGGCATGGGCGGCTACGACGCCGAGCTCGGCAACTCCGAGTTCTTCGAGCGCGGCCAGCACGCGACCTCCATCTGCGGGGCCATCGGCGCCGCCGTCGCGGCCGCGACGGTCGGCGGGCTGGACGTGGAGCAGATCGCGCACGCCGCCGGGATCGCCGCCTCGATGGGCTCGGGGCTGATCGAGGCCAACCGCACCGGGGGCACGGTCAAGCGGGTGCACTGCGGCTGGGCCGCGCACGCCGGCGTCGTCGCCGCCGACCTGGCGCGCCACGGCCTGACCGGCCCGCCCACCGTCATCGAGGGCCGGTTCGGCTTCCTGCACGCGTTCTGCGGGGAGCGGGCCGACGTCGACGCCGTCGTCGACCGGCTGGGCGAGCACTGGGAGCTGCCCGGCATCTTCTTCAAGCCCTACCCGTGCAACCACTTCACCCACGCCGGCGTGGACGCCGCGTTGGAGCTCCGCTCCCGGGGGGTGCGACCCGGGGACGTCACGGCGATCGAGCTGGGTGCCCCGACGGCCGTGCTGCGCACCATCGGCGAGCCCGCGGAGGAGAAGGCCCGGCCGCGCTCGGGCTACCACGCCGCGTTCAGCGGCCCGTACACCGTCGCGGCGGCGCTCACCGGCGGCGGCGGGCTGGGCCTGTTCCACGAGGACTTCACCGACGAGGCCGCGGCCGACCCCGACCGCCTGCGGCTGGCCGCCCTCGTGACCTGCGTGCCCGACGCCCGCTGCGACGAGATCTTCCCGCACCAGTTCCCCGCGGTGCTCCGGGTCGAGACCCGCGACGGCACCCGGCACGAGGTGCGGGTGGACGCCAACCGCGGCGGCCCGGCCAACCCGCTGTCGTCGGCGGAGCTGGCGGAGAAGTTCCGGCTCAACGCCATCCGGGTGCTCGACGACGACACCGCCCGCACGGTCGCCGACGCCGCCCTCGCCCTCCCGCACGCAGCCGACGTCCGGACCCTCATGTCGGGGGTCCGGGGATGACCGCCGCCGGGCCGGGCCCGTCCACGAGCCGTGTCGATCGGCTCGTGGGATGGGCGCTCGGCCCGGCGGTGCTGCGGCCGGAGGACACCGGGCACCTCGGCACCGTCGTGACCGACACCCTCGCGGCGATCATCGGCGCCTCGGTCGAGCCGGAGGTCCGGCAGGCGGCCCTGGTGGCCCCGCGCCTCGGCGGCCGCGGCCCGGCCACCGTGCTCGCCTCCGGAGCCGGCACCAGCCCGGCCACGGCCGCCCTGGTCAACGGGCTGGGCGCCGTCCGCCTGGAGCTCGACGAGGGGCACGCGCACGCGGCGAACCACCCGAGCGCGCACACGCTGCCCGCGGTGCTCGCCGCGGCGGAGGAGGTCGACGCGTCGGGTCCGGAGCTGCTGGCCGCCGCGGCCGCCGCCTACGAGGTCGCCGTCCGCTTCGCCCGGGGCCTGCGCCTGCGCCGGGCCGTGCACCCGTTCGGGACCGCCATGGCCTGCGGCGCCGCCGTCGGCGTGGCCCGGCTGCGCGGCTGCGACGTCGCGACCGCGACGCAGGCCGTGCTGATCGCCACCGCGCTGACGCCAGCGTCGACGCAGCGCGCCGCCAACACCGGGGCGACCGTCCGGAACGCGCTCACCGGGGTCTGCGCGTCGAACGGCGTCCTCGCCGTCGAACTGGCCGCGACCGGGACCACCGGTGACCCCCGCGCGCCGGAGACCGTGTTCGGCGAGATCCTGGGCACCGCCTTCGACGGGCGGCACCTGGTCGAGGAGCTGGGCGGGCTCCGGTACCTGACCACCGGCTACCTCAAGCTGCACGCCTGCAGCCGGTGGAACCACGCGCCGATCGAGGCCACCGAGCGGCTGATGGCCGAGCACGGCGTCCGCGCCGACGACGTGGCCGACGTCGAGGTGGCGACCTACGACCCCGCGACCCGGCTGGACGGACGCGACGCGCCCACCGGCTTCGCGGGCAAGCACTCCATCCCCTACTCCGTCGCCGCGCGCCTCGTGCGGCGGGACAACGGGACGGAGGCCTACACCGACGAGGCCGCCGCCGACCCGGCGCTGCGCGCCCTGATGGCCCGCGTCACCGTCGTCGAGGACCCGGCCATGACCGCCGCGGCGCCCGCGGTCCGGGGCGCGCGCGTCACGCTGCGGCTGCGGGACGGCCAGACCCTGACCGCCACCGAGGACGACCCGCCGGGCAGCTCCACGCGTCCCTACCCGGCCGCCGAGATCGCGGCCAAGCACCGGGCCCTGCTGACCCGCGCGCTGCGGGACGACGCCGCCGACGCCGTCCTCGCCTGGTGCGCCGCGCTGCCGGACGCCGCCTCGGTGCGCGGCCTGGCCGCCGCGGTCGGGGGCCGGCGGTGACCGGGGAGACGGAGGCCGGCGTGCTGGGGGCCGCCGTGGCGACGACGTCGTGGGCGGACTCCCCCGGGGCCGTCCGCGACCGCGTGGTGGACCTCGTCGCCGACTGCGTCGCCGTCACCGCGCTGGGTTCCCGCCGGGGAGAGCTGGCGGCTCTCGTCGACGGCTCGGCAGCGCAGGCACCGGAGGGGCTCGCGACGGTGATCGGCTCCGCGCGCGGGTGGCCGGCGTCGACCGCGGCCTTCCTCAACGGCTGCGCCGTCGCCGCCGACCAGCTGCAGGACGGCCACCGCCCGGCCCGCGGGCACCCCGCCTCGCACGTCGTCCCGGCGGTGCTCGCGCTCGCGGAGGATCGGAACTCCCCCGGCGAGGAGGCGCTCGCCGCGGTGCTCGCCGGTTACGAGGCCGGCACCCGCGTGGGCATGGCGATGGGCGGCACGCCCGACGGCGTCCACGACATCGGCACCTGGGGCCAGGTCGCCGTCGCCGCCGCCGTCGCCCGGCTGCTCGCCCCGGGCGACGCCGCGGCCGCCCGCCGGGCCCTGGAGCTCTCGGCCGCCGCGGTGCTGCTCACCGATGCGCGCACCGTCTTCGCCGGCACGACCGGCTCGCACGCGTTCCTCGGGGCGTCGATCCAGCTCGGGATGTCCCTGGGGTCCGCCGCCGTCGCCGGGCTCGCGCCCGCCGAGGGCGCGCTGGACCGCCACCTCGGCGCGGTCGCGGCCCGGGCCTGGGACCCGGCGCCGCTGGTCGCGGGCGCCGGCCACCCCTGGGCCGGGTACGAGGTCCTCGCCGGGTACGTGAAGGACCATCCCACCTGCGCCCACCTGCACGGCGTCAACGACGCCGTGGCCGACCTGGTCGCCCGCGGGGTCCGCGGCACGGAGGTGCGCGCGGTGGAGGTGCGCGCCTTCGCCGGGGCCGCCGCCTTCGCCGCCGTCGCCGACGGCGAGCTCGCCGCCCGGTTCAGCGTGCCGACGTCGGTCGCCGTCGCGCTGCTGACCGGGCGGCTGGACGAGACCACCCTGGACACCGCGACCGTGACCGCTCCCGAGGTGCGGGCGCTCGCCGGCCGCGTGCGCGTCGTCCACGACCCGGCGCTGGACGACGGCTACCCCGCCGGACGGCCGGCGCGGGTGCGCGTCGAGCTGCTCGACGGCACCGAACACCGCGCGGAGTCGGGCCGACCGCGCGGCGACGCCGACCGCGCCTTCTCCCGCCCCGACCTGGCCGCCAAGGCCGGCCGGCTGCTCGGCGCCCGCTTCGGCGCCGCGGCCCCGGACCTGCTCGCCGCCGTGCACGCCCTCGCCGACGGCGGGACGCCGCGCGAGCTGGGCGCGGCCCTGCGGCACGCCGCCGGGGGTGCCCGGTGATCGTCTCGCGCCGCGGCGGCGCGCTGGAGCTGGTCGAGCAGGTGGAGCACGGCCGCGTCGCCGGGGAGCTCGCCGGCGCCTGGGGGAACGAGGAGTTCGAGGTGCCCACCCCGCTGCACTCCGTCCGCACCGCCGCGGCCCGGCACGACGAGGGCTGGCGCGCCTGGGACGCGCGCGTGCTGTTCGACGAGCTCGAGCGCCGCCCGCTGCACTTCACCGACATCGACGCCGGCGAGCACATCCGGCTGTACCGCCAGGGCGTGGAGCAGGTCTCGCTGGCCGACGTCTACTCCGGCGTGCTGGTCGGCATGCACTGGACCGGGCTCTACCGGGGCCGGTGGTCCGCCCCCGGCGCGGCGGCGCGCGTCGGGCGCTCGCCGGAGGACCGGCGGCTGCAGGACGAGGTCGTGGCCGCCGAGGAGCAGCGCTGGATCGGCGCGAAGCGGCTCGCCTGGACCGACGACGAGCCGCGCAGCGTCTTCGAGACGCAGCTGTGGCACAACTACGAGCTGCTCCAGTTCTGGGACCTGCTCTCGCTGTACCTCGCGGTGACGCCACCGGACGAGGCGGGCACCGAGGGTGTGCCGCCGCAGCCCTGGGGCCCGCAGCTCCGCCGGCTCGAGCACGGCACCGAGCCCGTCCTCCTCCCCCCGGTGCCCCTGCGCCCCGGCGGCGGACGGATCGCCGTCACCGCCTCGGTCCGGGCACCGGGGACGGTCGCGCTGGACCCGTTCCCCTTCCGGGCGCCGCTGGAGGTCGCGGTCGAGCGCGTGCTCGTCCCGGACCGCGGCTGGAGCCACGAGGAGCTGGTGGCCCGGCTGCGGCGGACCCGCCGGTCGACGACGACCTGGCGGCTGGTCCCCGCGGACGGGGCCCGGTCGTGAGCGGCCCCGCGGCCGCCGACCCGCAACTCGCCGCCGCCCGCCGCGCCGCGCTCGCGTTCGTCCTGGAGGAGGCGGGCTTCGCCCAGCTGACGACGATCGACCGGGACGGCTTCCCGGTCGGCCGGTCCATGACGGCGTTCCTCAACCCCGACTGGTCGGTGGACCTGGTGCAGCGGCGCACCCACGCCCGGCTGGCCCAGCTGCGCCGCGACCCCCGGCTGCTGGTCACCTGGGTCGGCGACCCCGCCCCGGGCGCCACCAACGACCGACCGCACGTCTTCGACATCGGCCGGTTGCCCCCACGGGCCGTGTACGTCCGTGGGACGGCGGCCTTCCTGGACGACGAGGCGACGATCTCGCTCTACCTGCACCACGTCGGGCAGCAGCGGGCTCGCGGTTTCACCAAGGCCCCGCTGCGCGCCCCCGCGCAGGTCGTCGAGGACCTGGTGGGCGTGCACGTGACGCCGCACCGCATCCGCCTCGAGGGGTTCGGCGAGGGCGCGCAGGCCTTCGACTGGACCCACCCCGATCCCCCACCCAGCCCGGCGGACGCCGTCCGCCCGATCCAGGGAGCGACATGAGCATCACGACCATCCTCGGTTACGAGATCCAGCCCGGCGTCAGCGCGGAGGAGTACGAGGCCTGGCTGTTCGACGTGCACGCGCCCGACCTGCTGGCCAACCCGCACCTGGACCGGATCGTGTTCAACAAGGTGCTGCGCCCGGTGCGGCAGGCGTCGGGCGGCACCGCCGACGTGCCGGAGGGGATGACCTTCTACCGCATCGCCGAGATGCACTTCGCCGACGAGCAGGCCTACGCCGACTACCTGGCGTGGTTCGCCGAGCACCCCATCCCGGCCGAGCGCGGCCCCGCCGGGCGGACCGACTTCAAGTTCTACCTGGTCACGGAGAGCACGGAGGTCACCCGCTGACCGGCGCCGTCCGGCCGGCGCTGCAGCGGCTGGCGGCCGCCGCCTCGTCGCCGGTGCCGGCGGACCTGCTCGCCTGGGCCGCCACGATCGGCGCGGCCGCCGGTGCGCTGCCGCTCCTCGGCGCCGGGCGGCGTGCGCCGCGGTACCCGGCGCTGCTGTGGAACGGCGCGCGGCTGCACCGCGCCGGGGCACCCGAGGCCGACGGGCTGACCCTGGTCGCGCTCGCCGCGGCTCCCGACGACGCCCCGCTGGAGCTGCTGGAACGCGCCGTCGCCACCGGGCTGGCGCTGCGCACCGGCCTCGACCCCGGCACCGACGGGCCCCTCCCCACCGGCCGGCCGACCACCGGGGTGGTCGCCGCCGCGGGCTGCGCCGCCGTCGCCGCGGGGATCACCGACCTCGGCCCGGTTCTCGACCTCGCCGCCGGCCTGATGGTGGTGCAGCCCCCGGAGATCGGCACGGTCGCCGAGGCAGCGCTCGGGTGGGGCCACTGCCTGGCGGCCGGGTGGCTGGCGCCGCGCGCCCTCGGCGCCGGCCTCATCGGCATGCCCGACGCCCTGCTGCCCACCCTGGAGACGGTGACCGGCCACCCCGCCCGCGCCGTCGCCGTGCCCGCCGGGCCGCACGCCCCCGCGGCCGTGCCGGCCGGCGGCGACCGCGCCGCCCAGCTCCTGGCGGCGCTGTCGTGACCGCCGTCCTGCTCAACTCCGCCGCGCCGTGGGGGGCGGGCGACGCCGTGGCCACCGCCGGGCACGCCCTGGCCGCCGGGGCCGACGGCGTCGGCCTCGCCGACAGCCCGCGGCTGTTCCCCGACTGCCTGGTCGAGACCCAGCGCGTGCTGGCCGCGACCGGGGCGCCGCTGGCCGGGCCCTGCGTGGCCAGCCTCGGGCTGCGCCACCCGGCGACCCTGGCCGGCGCCGTGCGCACGCTGGAGCAGCTGCACCCGGGACGGGTGCTCACCGTCGTCGGGCGCGGGGAGAGCTCGGTGCGCAACGAGGGCCTGGACCTCCCGCCGCTGCGCGCGTACACCGCCGCCCTCGGGTCCCTCCGCGAGGCGCTGGGCCAGGACGGCCCGGGCCTGCGCGGCCGGCTGCTGGGCGCTGCCTCCGGCCCCCGGACCATCTCGGCGACGGCGGCGGCGCTGGGCGGCGTCCTCGTCGACGCCGGCGCGGACACCGACGTGGTCACCCGAGCGGTGGCGCGGGCCCGCGAGGCGGACGCCGGCACCACCGTCTGGCTCTTCCTGCGGGCCACGGTCACCGACTCGGAGGAGGCGGCGGCCGCGGCCGCGGAGCCGATCCTGGGCTCCTGCGCCATGCGGCTCGTCGGCGCTCCGGAGTGGAACGGGCTGGACGCCGGCCAGCTGGCCGCCGCGAAGCAGGTGGCCGGGTCGCACGACTACTCCCGGCACGGCACGGCCGGGGCCCGCGGCGGCGCCGTCACCCCGGCGGACCGCTGGGTGCGGGACCGCTTCCTGCTCACCGGGGACGCGGCCACGATCACCGCCCGGCTGCGCCCGCTCGCCGGCCTCGGGATCGGCGGCGTCGTCCTGGCCGGTGCCGTGGCCGGCGTGCAGGACCGCCTCGCCGAGCTGGTGCCCGCCGTGCGGGCCGGGCTGGGCGCGACGTGAGCGCCGCGACGGACCAGCCGTACCGGGCCCTCGGCGAGTTCGCCGCCGGTGCGCGGCTGGCGGACGTCCCCGGCGACGTCGCCGCCTTCGCCCGGCTGCTGCTGGTGGACACGCTCGGCGCGCTGCTCGGCGGCCTGCGCTACCCGCCGGTCCGGGCGCTGGCCCGCGCCCTCGCGGCCGACGGCGGTCCCGATGCCGGCCCGCCGTCCGGTGCGCTGATCGCGCTGGGCACCGCGGCGACCTGGCTGGACGCCGACTCCGGCGGCTCCTTCCACCCCCAGGGGCACCGGCTGCCCCCGGTGCCGACGGCGCACCCCGCCCCGCACGCCCTGCCGGTGCTGCTGCACGCCGCGGCGGCCGGCGAGGTCGGTGACCGGCGGGCCCTGGAGGTCTTCCTGGTCGCCTGCGAGGTGGGGCTGCGCGGCGGGACGGCGACGTCGCTGCGCCCGGGGATGCACCCGCACGGCGTGCACGGCCCCGCGGCGGCGGCCCTGGCCGAGGTGCTCCTGCACGACGGCTCCGCCGAGGAGCTCACGCACGCGTTCCTCCTCGGGTCCGCGCTGCCGCTGGCCGCGACGCTCGCCGTCCCGGTGCACGGCGGCACCGTCCGGAACCTCTGGACCGGGCTGGGCGCCTACTACGGCGCGCTCGCCGGGCGGCGGGTCCGGGAGGCGGGCGCACGGGGCAGCGTGGACACCTACCGGGCGCTGTTCGACTCCGCCGTCTGCACCGACCTCTCCGAGGAGGAGCTCGCCGGCGGGCTCGGCCGGCGCTGGCAGCTGGCGAGCAGCTACCTCAAGCCCTACGCCTGCGCCCGGTGGATCCAGCCGGCCCTGGACGCCGTGCTCGCCGCCACGGACGGGCAGCAGCAGGCCCCCGCGGAGATCGCCGCCGTGGACGTGCGGACGTTCGCCTTCGCCGCGGCGCTGGACGCCGTCGACGTGCGGTCGGACCTGCACGCCCGCTTCTCGCTGCCGTACTGCGTGGCGACCCTGCTCACCGACGGCGCGCTGGACGCCGGGTCGTTCCTGCCCGGGCAGCTGGCCCGTCCGGACGTGGCGGAGCTGGCGCACCGGGTCTCCGTGCGCGAGCTGCCGGAGTTCTCCGCGGCGCTGCCCGTCGAGCGCCCGGCGGAGGTGACGATCCGGGCCCGCGACGGCCGGAGCTGGACGGCGACCACGCGCAACGCGCGGGGCAACCCGGCCACCCCGCTCTCCCGGGCGGAGGTCGAGGAGAAGTTCCGGCGCAACGTCGGCGAGCTGGTGGCCCCGGCGCTCCGGGACGCCGCGCTGGACGCGCTGCTCGACCCCGGTCCGGGCGACGGCGACGCCCTCGGCGCCGTCGCGCGCGCCGTGCTGGCCGACCTCGCCGTCCCCTGACGGCGTCCGGCCGGGTGCGGTGCACCCGGCCGGTCGGCGTCACTCCTTCGACTCGGCCTCGCGGGCCTCGCCGATGCGGTTGAGCCGCTCGAGCAGGACGGCGAGCGTGGCGACGTCCTCGGCAGGCCAGTCGGACAGGTCGCTCTCCCAGCGGGCGCGCCGCGCCGACCGGATGCGGGCCAGGCGGGCGGCCCCCTCGGCGGACGGCGTCAGCACCTGCGCGCGGCCGTCGTCGGGGTCGGCGGCCCGGTCGACCAGCCCCAGGTCCACCAGGCTGGAGATCTGCCGGCTGACGGTGCTCTTGTCCAGCCCCAGCCGCGCCACCAGGTCGCTCGCCCGCAGCGGGCCGGTGTCCTGGAGCAGCGCCAGCAGCCCGTACGCCGCGCCGTCCAGGTCCGGGTGCAGCTCGCGCGCCAGCCGGGCCGAGATGGCGCGCGAGCGCCGCAGCAGCAGGCCGATCTCGCGCTCGAGCGCGACGTACGCCTCGTGGGCGTCGGTCGCCGGGCGGCTCACCGCGCACCTCCGGGACGCCAGACGACCAGGGCCGAGCTCGGCCGCCGGTGCGGGACGAGGTCCGCCCGGTAGGCGGCCGGGACCGCGGCCTCCGCGGCCATCCGCCGGTTCTCGGCGTGCTGCAGCTCCGCGAGCAGCTCGTGCACCCGCGCCTGCAGCGCCTCCACCTGCGACTCCAGGTCGATGATCCGCTTGATGCCGGCCAGGTTGACGCCGTCCTCCTGCGAGAGCCGCTGGACCTCGCGCAGCAGCGCGACGTCGCGCGGGCTGTAGCGCCGCCCGCCGCCGGGTGTCCGGCCGGGGCTCACCAGCCCCAGCCGGTCGTACTGCCGCAGCGTCTGGGCGTGCATGCCGGCCAGCTCGGCGGCCACGGAGATCACGAAGACCGGCGCGTCCTCCGCGACGGCCCGCCCGGCACTCCCCAGAGGGCCTCCCGGTGGCATGGTCATCCCTCACCTCCCGCCCGCACCGCGGCGGTGATCTGCGGGCGCGGGTCCTCGTGCATCTCCTCGGCCAGGCTCTCGACGGCCTTGCGCTGCGCCGGGGTCAGCCGCGCGGGGACGGCGATCTCCACGGTGACCAGCAGGTCGCCGGCCCGGCCCTTCCCCGGCGCCCCGCGGCCGCGCACCCGGAGGGTGCGGCCGCTCGCGGTGCCGGCCGGCACCTTGAGCGACACGGTGCCGTCCAGCGTGGGCACCGTGAGCGTGGTGCCCAGCGCCGCCTCGGGGAAGGTGATCGGCACGGTGAGGGTCAGGTCGTCGCCCTTGCGCCCGAAGAGCGAGTGATCGGAGACGTGCACGACGACGAACAGGTCGCCGGCGGGCCCGCCGCGCCGTCCCGGTGCACCCTTCCCGGGCAGCCGGATGCGCTGTCCGTCCTTGACACCGGACGGGATCCGCACGGTGATCGTGCGGGTCTGGCTGGTGATCCCGCTCCCGGCGCAGGTCGGGCAGGGGTCGTCGACCACCTGACCGCTGCCGCGGCAGTTGCGGCACGGCTCGGAGAAGGCGAACGCGCCCTGGCTCCGGCTGGTCACGCCCGCCCCCTGGCAGACCGGGCAGGTGTGCGGGCTGGTGCCGGGCTTGGCACCGCTGCCGGCGCAGGTCGGGCAGCTGCCCGGGCTCTGCATCCGCAGCGGCACCGTCACCCCGAGGACGGCCTCGTCGAAGGAGAGCGTCGCCTCGGTCTCGACGTCCTGCCCGCGCGCCGGACCGGACGCCGCCTGGCTGCGGGCGCGGGCGCCGCCGCCGGCGCCGCCGAAGAGCCCGCCGAGGATGTCGCCCAGCCCGCCGGCGCCCCGGGCGCCCGCGCCGGCCCCGGCCCCGGCCCCGGCCGCACCGAACAGGTCGCCGAGGTCGAAGGGCTGGCCGCCGGGACCTGCCCCCGGGAAGCCGCCGGGGAACCCGGCCCGGGCACCGGCTCCCCCGGCGCCGAACAGCCGTCGCGCGTCGTCGTACTCCCCGCGCCGCTTGGGGTCGGAGAGCACGTCGTAGGCCTCGGAGACGTCCTTGAACCGCGCCTCGGCCTCGGTGTTGCCCGGGTTCTTGTCCGGGTGCAGCTCCGTGGCCAGCTTGCGGTAGGCCTTCTTGATCGCGGCGGCGTCGGCGTCCTGGGGGACGCCGAGCGCGCCGTAGTAGTCCTTCTCGATGAAGTCACGGGTGCTCATCGGACGCCCCCTCTCGTCGCTGTCGGGCGGTTCAGACCGCCGCCTGGCCGGCGTCGTCGCCGTCCTGCGGTGCCTCCTGCGGCTGCGGTGCGGCGGCCGGGGACTCGGGCTCGGTGACGGCCACCATCGCCGTCCGCAGCACGCGGTCGCCCCGGCGGTAGCCCTGCCGGAGCACCGTGGTCGCCGTCGGCACGCTCACCTCCGCGGAGGTGTCGTGCATGACGGCCTCGTGCAGCGACGGGTCGAACTCGTCGCCGGCCACCCCGAAGGCCTCCACGCCCAGGCCGTCGAGCAGGCCCAGGATGCGGTCGGCGACGAGCTTGAAGGCCCCGGTGAGGTCGCCGTGGTCCCGCGCCCGCTCGATGTCGTCGACCATCGGGAACAGCTGGGTGGCGAACCGCTCGGCCGCCTGGTCGACGACCAGCGTCCGGTCGCGGTCGATCCGCCGCCGGTAGTTGGCGTACTCGGCCGTGACCCGCTGCAGGTCCTCCGTGCGCTCGGCCAGCTGCTGGGCCAGGTCGCCGCCGTCCGCGGTCTGCTGCGGTGCGGTCGGCGTCTGCGGCGCCTGCTCGTCGACCGGCGTGTCGTGCTCGCTCATCTGCTCCCCTGGGAGGTCGGTACCGGGCCGGACGCCGGCCGGCTGCTCGCCGGCCGGCGTCCGTACTGCACCAGTGGTGGGGTCGATCCGCCGCTTGTCACGGATGACCACCCGCGGCTGCTCGTCCCCCGGGCTCATCGGCGGTCGGTGCCCTGGTCCGGGCCCTCGTCGACGATCTCGGCGTCGACGACGTCGTCGTCGGCCGCCGTGGCGCCGCCGCCCTGCGCCGCACCGTCACCGGCGTCGGCACCGGGCGCACCGCCGGCCGCCTCGGCCTGCTGGGCGTAGAGCGCCCCGCCGACCTCCTGGGACACGCGGGCCACCTTCTCCTGCGCGGACTTGATGGCCTCGATGTCGGAGCCGCCCAGCGCGCTGCGCAGCTCGGACAGCGCCTCGCCGAGCTCGTCCTTCTTCTCGGCCGGGATCTTGTCGCCGTTCTCGGCCAGGAACTTCTCGGTCTGGTACTGCAGCGACTCGGCGAGGTTGCGGGTCTCGGCCTCGTCGCGGCGCTTCTTGTCCTCCTCGGCGTGCGCCTCGGCGTCCTTCATCATCCGCTCGATGTCGTCCTTCGGGAGGGCCGAGCCGCCGGTGATGGTCATCGACTGCTCCTTGCCCGTGCCGAGGTCCTTGGCGTGGACGTGGACGATGCCGTTGGCGTCGATGTCGAAGGCGACCTCGATCTGCGGGACGCCGCGGGGCGCCGGCGGCAGACCGGTCAGCTCGAACATGCCGAGCTTCTTGTTGTACATCGCCATCTCGCGCTCGCCCTGGAACACCTGGATCTGCACGGACGGCTGGTTGTCGTCGGCCGTCGTGAAGATCTCGGAGCGCTTGGTCGGGATCGTGGTGTTGCGCTCGATGAGCTTGGTCATGATCCCGCCCTTGGTCTCGATGCCCAGGGACAGCGGGGTGACGTCGAGGAGCAGCACGTCCTTGACCTCGCCGCGGAGGACACCGGCCTGCAGCGCGGCACCGATGGCGACGACCTCGTCGGGGTTGACGCCCTTGTTGGGCTCCTTGCCCCCGGTCAGCTCGCGCACCAGGTCGGAGACGGCCGGCATGCGGGTCGAGCCACCGACGAGGACGACGTGGTCGATCTGGTTCACCGAGATGCCGGCGTCGCGGATCGCCTGGTTGAACGGCGCGCGGGCCCGGTCGAGCAGGTCCTGCGTCATCCGCTGGAACTCGGCGCGGGTGATCGTGATGTCGAGGTGCAGCGGACCCTCGGCCCCGGCGGTGATGTAGGGCAGGTTGAGGTTGGTCGACTGCGCGCCCGAGAGCTCGATCTTGGCCTTCTCGGCGGCCTCGCGCAGGCGCTGCATCGCCAGCTTGTCCTTGGACAGGTCGATGCCGTTCTGCGCGTTGAAGGTCTGCACCAGGTGCTTGACGACGCGCTCGTCCCAGTCGTCCCCACCGAGGTGGTTGTCACCGGCGGTGGCCTTCACCTCGATGACGCCGTCCCCGATCTCGAGCAGGGAGACGTCGAAGGTGCCGCCGCCGAGGTCGAACACGAGGATCGTCTGCTCGGTCTCGCCCTTGTCCAGGCCGTAGGCCAGCGCGGCCGCGGTCGGCTCGTTGACGATCCGCAGCACGTTGAGGCCCGCGATCTCACCGGCCTCCTTGGTGGCCTGGCGCTGCGCGTCCTCGAAGTAGGCGGGGACCGTGATGACGGCGTCGGTGACCGGCTCGCCCAGGTAGGTCTCGGCGTCCCGCTTCAGCTTCTGCAGCGTGCGGGCGCTGATCTCCTGCGGCGTGTAGCGCTTGCCGTCGATCTCCTCGGTCTTCCAGTCGGTGCCCATGTGGCGCTTGACCGACCGGATGGTGCGGTCGACGTTGGTGACGGCCTGGTTCTTGGCCGACTGCCCGACGAGGACCTCGCCGTTCTTGGCGAAGGCGACGACCGACGGGGTGGTGCGCGAGCCCTCGGAGTTGGCGATCACCGTCGGCTCGCCGCCCTCCAGGACGGTGACGACGGAGTTGGTGGTGCCGAGGTCGATACCGACCGCTCGAGCCATGGAGATGGCCTCTCTTCCGTGTGCTGGGGTGGTACTGGTCCGTGTGGTCAGCCGGTGGCCGCCCTTGCGCGGGGTCCACTCAACTTTCCTGCCCACCCTAACGGCAGGGACGCCGGTCGTGTTCCCGGGGCCCCGTTCACGGCGGCGCCCTCCTCCGCGCGACCGACCTCCCCGCCGGCACGCCGTCCTCGTGCTCCGGCGCGAGGACGGCGCGCCGGCCACGCTGGTCCGCCGTCCACAGCCGGGGCGACCATGCACATCTCCCCCGCCCGGGCACCGGCGAGCGCGGAGGATCGGCAGGCTGCCGCCGTGCACCCTTCGCTGCGCGCCCTCGCCGAGCCACGCCACGGGTTGTTCACCACGTCGGAGGCCCTGGCGGCCGGCTACGGGCGCGGAGAGATCAGAGCTCTCGTGTCGACCGGGCGCTGGACCAGGCTGCGCCGCGGGGTGCTCGCGGCCGCCGACGACCTCGCTGCGGGGCAGGACGCCGTCGGGCGGCACCGCGTCGACTGCCTGGCCGTCCTCATGGCGCTCGACCGGCCATCGGCCGTGGTGAGCCACTCGTCCGCCGCCCGGCTGTGGCACCTCCCCGTCCCGGACGACGCCGATCCCGTCGTCCGGCTGACCGATCCCCGGCAGTGGCGGCGCGGCAACGGATACTTCATGACGTGCGCGCCGCTGGCCGGGGCGGACCGGTGGCGCACGGGACCACTGCGGCTGACCTCCGCGGCCCGGACGCTGGTCGACTGTGCGCGGGAGTGGCGGCTCGACGACGCCGTCGTGGCGATGGACGCCGCACTGCTCGCCGAACGGGCCACGGCCGCCGGACTGGCCGCGGCCGCGGCGGCCGCTCGCTCATGGCCCGGGGCACCACGGGCGGCACGCGCCGTCGGACTGGCCGACGGGCGGGCGGAGTCGCCGCTGGAGACCCGCGGGCGGCTCCGCATCCTGGGCGCGGGCCTGCCCTCCCCGGAGCTGCAGGTCGAGATCCGGAGCCAGGGGCGACTGGTCGCCGTCGTCGACGCGTGGTTCGACGACGCCGCCGTCGCCGTCGAGTTCGACGGCCGGGTGAAGTACACCGACCCGTGGCGGAACCGCTCCCCCGGCGAGGTGCTGTGGGAGGAGAAGCGGCGCGAGGACGAGCTGCGTGCGCTCGGCATCGGGGTGGCCCGGATCGCGGACCCCGACGTGCGGCCCTTGGCTTGGCCGCGGACCGAGGCGGATCTGCGGCGCCTGCTCGCCCGACCGGCGGACCGCGCGGGGCGCCGGTTCACCGCGACCCCGCGGGCGCGGGGGGGTCCGGCGCGAGGGCTGACGCACCATCCTCACCTTCGGCACGCCGACCACTCGCTGCAGCGCGATGACGGCGGTCCGCACCCGAGGATCACGGCGGGCGGGACGGGCGTGGGCGCGGCGCACGGAGGGGCGGGGACCAGGCTGTGCGGCGCGCTGTCGTTACCCGCGAGTAGCGTCTCGGCGCGCCCGCTATCGTGCGTCGCAATGCGGGCAGCGCTGCCCGCATGCGATCCGCGGGCCGGCCCGAGCGCCGGCGCACCGGCGCGCGCACCACACAGAGCCCCTCGCCCGGGTGGTAGGCGGGGGTCAGCCGACGCCGCCAGGCGTACGGGAGGGGAAAACATGACGGGCCCGCTGCAGATCGTCCTGGGGACGATCAGCGTCCTGTTCCTGATCGTCGCGTCCGTGATGGCCTACCGGGCCGTCCGGGCGATGGTGCGGATCATCCGCACCGGCCAGCCCGATGGGACCCGCTTCGGCCCGGTGAAGAGCCGGTTGAAGACCCTGGTGGTGGAGTCGCTCGGCCACACGCGCATGCTGAAGTGGTCGTCCATCGGCATCGCCCACTGGTTCGTCTTCGTCGGCTTCTACGGCCTGTTCCTGACCCTGGTCGAGGCGTTCGGCGAGGTGTGGAACCCCGCGTTCCACCTGCCGCTGATCGGCACCTGGGCGATCTGGAGCCTCTTCGTCGACCTGATCGGCGCCGGCACGATCCTCGGGATCATCTACCTGATCTACCGGCGGCAGAAGGACCACCCGCGCCGGCAGGGCCGCAAGAGCCGCTTCGCCGGGTCGAACGAGGGGCGGGGCTACTTCGTCGAGGCCGTCGTCCTGATCGTCGGCATCAGCATCCTGAGCATCCGCGCCGCCAAGGTCGCCTCCGGCCTGGACGACGCCCCCACCTGGTCGCACCCGTTCGCGAGCCTGGCGTCGAACCTCTTCCCGGACAACCCCGACGTCGTCTCGATCGTCGCGTTCATCAAGATCGTCGTCTCGCTGACCTGGCTGGTGGTCATCGCCCGCATCCTGAACATGGGCGTCGCGTGGCACCGGTTCAGCGCCTTCTTCAACATCTACTTCAAGCGCAACGACGACGGCAGCCAGGCCCTCGGCCCGCTGCCGGCCATGACCAGCGGTGGCAAGCCCATCGACTTCGAGGACCCGGGCGAGGACGACGTCTTCGGCCGCGGCAAGATCGAGGACTTCACCTGGAAGGGGATGCTGGACTTCACCACCTGCACCGAGTGCGGGCGGTGCCAGAGCCAGTGCCCGGCGTGGAACACCGGCAAGCCCCTGTCGCCGAAGATGGTGATCATGGACCTGCGGGACCACCTGTACGCCAAGGCCCCGTACCTGCTCGGCGAGAAGACCGCGGCCGAGTCGGCGCCGGACTACGACGTCCTCAAGCCCAGCGACGAGCAGGTGTGGGCGTCGGGTTACGCCCGCATCGAGGGCACCAACGACGCGCAGGCGCACCGCCCCCTGGTCGGCACCCTCGAGGAGGGCGGGGTCATCGACCCCGACGTGCTGTGGAGCTGCACCAACTGCGGCGCCTGCGTCGAGCAGTGCCCGGTGGACATCGAGCACATCGACCACATCGAGGACATGCGGCGCTACCAGGTCCTCATCGAGAGCAACTTCCCCTCCGAGGCCGGCGTGATGCTGACCAACCTGGAGAAGCGCGGCAACCCGTGGGGCATGGGCGGCAACGTCCGCGAGGACTGGATCAAGGACCTGGACTTCGACGTCCGCGTGGCCGACGGCCCGCTGCCGCACGAGGTCGAGTACCTGTTCTGGGTCGGCTGCGCCGGCGCCATCGACGACCGCGCCAAGAAGGTGACCAAGGCCGTCGCGGAGCTGCTCAACACGGCCGGCGTCGAGTTCGCCGTCCTGGGCAACGGGGAGACCTGCTCCGGTGACCCCGCCCGCCGCCTGGGCAACGAGTTCGTCTTCCAGCAGCTGGCCATGGAGAACGTCGAGACGCTCGACGGCGTCTTCGAGGGCCGGGTGCCCGGCACCCGCAAGATCGTCGCCACCTGCCCGCACTGCTTCAACTCGCTGGGCCGGGAGTACCCGCAGGTCGGTGGGGAGTACGAGGTCGTGCACCACACCCAGCTGCTCGGCAAGCTGGTGGAGGAGGGCCGGCTGACCCCGGTCACGCCGGTCGACCGCAAGGTCACCTACCACGACCCCTGCTTCCTGGGCCGGCACAACAAGGTCTACACGCCGCCGCGGGAGATCCTCGACTCCGTGCAGGGCCTGTCCACCCAGGAGATGCACCGCTGCAAGGACCGCGGCTTCTGCTGCGGCGCCGGCGGTGCCCGCATGTGGATGGAGGAGAAGATCGGCAAGCGGATCAACGTCGAGCGCACCGAGGAGGCGCTCGAGCTCGATCCCGACGTCATCTCCACCGCGTGCCCGTTCTGCATCACGATGCTGAGCGACGCGCTGACCTCCAAGAAGCAGAACGGCGAGGCGGCCGAGCACGTCGAGGTGCTCGACGTCAGCCAGATCCTGCTGCGCTCGATGCAGCCGGTGGCGGTCTCCGCCCAGGGCGCGGCCTCCGGTCCCGACGTCGGGACCTCGCCCGGCGCCGACCCGGCAGGCGAGGGCTCGGCGGCCACGGAGCACGGCCCGAAGGCCTGACGACAGCTCCGGGAGCATCGCAGCGAGGAGCGGACCGGAGCGCGGAGTCCGGCCCGTGCCACGGCCAGATCGACCGCACCACGACGGCGCGCACCCCCCGGGGGTGCGCGCCGTCGTCGTCCACGGGATAGAAAGCCCCCGTGCTCCTCCAGCTGCGGGTTACCGTTCCCTCCGACCGCACGGACGAGGTGCTCGCGCTGTTCGCGCACTGCCCGGGGACGGCGCACCTGGCGGTGCTGCCGGGTGCCTCCCTGGCGCCGGCCGGTGACCTCGTCCTCGCCGACGTGGCACGCGAGTCCGCCGACGGGCTGGTCTCCGCGCTGAGGGAGCTGGGCATCGACCGGGACGGCGGCATCGCGATGGTCACCGTGGACGCGGCGGTCTCCTCGGCCGCGCGGCGGGCCGAGGAACGGGCACCCGGTGACGGCGCCGACGCCGTCGTCTGGGAGCAGGTGGTGCGGACGACGGAAGCCGACTCGTCGCTCTCGGTGTCCTACCTGGCGTTCCTGACCATCGCCACGCTGCTCGCCGCGGTCGCGATCATCAACGACTCGGCGGTCCTGCTGATCGGGGCGATGGTGCTCGGCCCGGAGTTCGCGCCGCTCGCCGCGCTCGCCGTCGCCACCCTGCACGGCCGCCGGGCGATCGCGCGGCAGGCCGGCGCCTCACTGGTCGTCGGCTTCCTCGTCGCGATCGGCGTCACCTCCGTGGTGGTGCTGTCCGGCCGCGCCCTGGGGTGGTTCGGCACCGAGCTGCTCACCGCGGACCGGCCCGCGACCGGGTTCATCACCGCCCCGGACCGGTGGTCGGTGGTCGTCGCCGTGCTCGCCGGCGTGGCGGGCGTCCTCTCGCTGACCGCGGCCAAGAGCGGCGCCCTGGTCGGCGTCTTCATCTCCGTGACCACCGTGCCGGCCGCCGCCGACATGGCCGTCGCGACCGCCCTCGGCGGCGGGGCCGAGTTCGTGCGGGCGGCCACCCAGCTCGGCATCAACCTGGCCGGCATCCTCGTCGCCGCGCTGGCGACCCTGGCGCTGCAGCGGGCGGTCTGGCACCGCATGCCGCGGACCGTGCCACCGGTCGAGCGCGTGACCGGCGCCCGCGGCTGAGCCGAGGTGGTTGCGGCGCGCACCGACCCGAGGTCGATGTGCCGACGGTCATGGAGGACGCTTTCCGGGTGACGCGCACCGCCCCGGACCGCAGCAGCACCGGCACCGACCGCCGTCGGGGTCTCGGGTTGATGGCCGTGGCCATCGTGCTGACGGCGCTCAACCTGCGGACGGCGGTCACCAGCGTCGGTCCCGTGCTGGAGGAGATCGAGCGGGGTCTGGGCATCTCCAGCAGCCTGGCCGGGGTCATCACCACCATGCCGGTGCTCTGCTTCGCGCTCATCGGGTTCACCGGTCCGGCCCTGTCGGCGCGCTACCGGGACTCGCACGTGCTCGCCGGCGCCCTGGTCGCGATGACCGCCGGGCTCGCGCTGCGCAGCCTGGCCGAGGCCTTCCCCGTCTTCCTCGCCGGCACGGCGCTGGCCATGGCCGGTGGGGCCCTGGGCAACGTCATGCTCCCCAGCCTGGTGAAGCGCCACTTCCCGGGGCGGACCGGCCCGCTGATCGGCGCCTACAGCACCGCGATGGGCCTGGGCGCGACCCTGGCGGCCGTGGCCTCGCAGCCCATCGCCGACGTCGCGGGCACCGAGGGCGAGGGGTGGCGCTGGGCGCTCGTCGTCTGGGCGCTGCCGGCGCTCGTCGCGGCGGGCGTGTGGCTGGCCGTGCCGGCCGCCCCCGACGTCTCCCGCCAGGGCCACACCGCCGTCCGCATGCGGGCGCTGGTGCACAGCCCGACGGCGATGGCGATCACCGCCTTCTTCGGCGTCCAGGCACTGCAGGCCTACGTCGTCATCGGCTGGTCGGCCCAGTACCTGCGCGACTCGGGGCTGAGCGCGGCGACCGCGGGGCTGCTCCTGGGCCTGAACTCCGTCGTCGGCCTGCCGCTGAGCGCCGTCATCCCGTCGCTGACCGTCCGGCCGCGGCTGCAGCGCCCGCTGCTGCTGGTGTTCATCGCCTGCTACGTGGCCGGCTGGGTCGGCCTCTGGACGGCACCGACCACCGCGCCGTGGCTCTGGATGGTCCTCATCGCCGTCGGCATGGGCACCTTCTCGATGGTGCTCACCCTCATCGGGCTGCGCGCCCGCACGCCCGAGAGCGTCTCCGCGCTCTCCACCGTCAGCCAGAGCTTCGGCTACGTGATCGCCGGCTCGGGCCCGCTCCTCGTGGGCGTGCTGCGCGGGGTGACCGGCAGCTACGACGGCATGTTCGTCATCGCGCTCACCGGCGTCGCCGTGCTCAGCGTGGCCGGGTGGATCGCCACCCGGCAGGTGTTCGTCGACGACGAGGTGGAGCGGGCCGTCCCCGGCTGGTCACCGGCGGGTCGCTGCGGCGACGTGCTGGAGAGCGCCGGCGTCGAGGTGCCGGCCGCCGCCCGCGTGGCGGACGACCCGCCGCCACGCGCCTAGGGGCGCCTGGTCTCTGCGCGGGTGAAGTTCCGGAACGACCGCGACGGCGTGGGGCCGCGCTGGTCCTGGTACCGCGAGCCGTAGACCGCCGAGCCGTAGGGGTGCTCGGCCGGGCTGCTCAGCCGGAACATGCACAGCTGGCCGATCTTCATGCCCGGCCACAGCGTGATCGGCAGGTTCGCCACGTTGGACAGCTCCAGCGTGATGTGCCCGGAGAACCCGGGGTCGACGAACCCCGCCGTCGAGTGGGTGAGCAGCCCCAGTCTCCCCAACGAGGACTTCCCCTCCAGCCGCGCGGCGAGGTCGTCGGGGAGGCTGATCACCTCCAGCGTGGAGCCGAGCACGAACTCGCCGGGGTGCAGCACGAAGGGGTCGTCGCCGTCGGGCTCCACCAGGGTGGTGAGGTCGTCCTGCTGCTCCGCCGGGTCGATGTGGGTGTACCGCGAGTTGTTGAACACCCGGAAGAACCGGTCCAGCCGGACGTCGATGCTGGACGGCTGCACCAGCCCCGGGTCGTAGGGCTCGATGCCGAGGCGTCCCCCGGCGATCGCGGCCGTGATGTCGCGGTCGCTCAGCAGCATGGCGCGGAGTCTAGGGAACCGCTCCGGCCCTCCCTCCGGGTGAATCCGGCCTCCCGGGCCTCAAGCCGGCCGGCGGCCGCGTCGTAGCCCAGCGGGAGAGCGCCTGCCGGCGACCGGGCTCCCCGGTCCCGGCCCCTCCGGACCGGCCGGGCGGGTGGCGCCGGAGGACTGTGCGGATGACGAGCAAGAAGGTCCTGGGGGTCGTGCTGACCTCGGCCGTCGTAGCCGGCTACGCCGGCGCAGCCGTGTACACGGCTTGGGCCGCCCCCGCGGTCCAGGTGGCGACGGACTTCGGCGACGGTGACGGGCTGACCCGCTACGTCGTGACCGCGAGCGCCGCGGACGCGGTCCTGCTCGGCGCCCTGGAGGCCGTGCCCGGTGTCGCGCACGCCCAGCCGCTGGACGAGGTCTCCGCCCTGGTCGCCACCGACGGCGTGACGGCGGACCGGCTCCGGGCGGTGGCGGGGGTCGACGAGGTGGCCACCTCCCAGTCGGTCCCGGTGCTCGGCACCGTCACCGACCCCTACTTCCCCCAGTACGGCTGGAACCTCGAGAACACCGGTACCAACTCCTACCACCAGCCCGTCCCCGCGCTTGCGGACGCGGACGTCGACGCGACGAGCGGCTGGGAGACCGGCACCGGAGCCGGCCGGATCGTGGCCGTCGTCGACACCGGCTTCGACTCCGACCACGTGGAGCTGGCCGGCTCGCTGTGGACCAACCCGGACCAGGCCTGCGGCGCCCCCGACACGGACGGCAACGGCCTGGCCGGCGATTGCCACGGCTGGAACTTCTACGCGAACAACGCCGACGTCGACAACGGCAGCATGGGCACGCACGGCACGAGCGTCGCCGGCGTGGTGGGTGCCCGGGCAGGCAACGGCGCCGGCACAGCCGGGGTCGCGCCGGGCGTGACGCTCATGCCGCTGGTCATCGGCGGCGGTGGCACGGTCGACGTGAACGCCGGGGCGAAGGCGATCCGGTACGCCGTCGACAACGGCGCCGACGTCATCACCGCGTCCTGGGGTGGCGAGTTCACCGGCTTCGCCCTGCAGAACCTGCGGGACGCCGTCGCGTACGCCGCAGCCCACGACGTCCTCGTCGTCGCCGCGGCCGGGAACGACGCCCTGGACCGGGACAGCAGCATCCTGTACCCGGCGAGCCTGCCCGACCCCAACGTCATCACCGTGGGTAGCTCGACCGCCGGAGACACCATCTCGCCGAGCTCCGCCTACGGTGCGACCGACGTCGATCTGTTCGCCCCTGGCTACCTGGTGCTCACCACGTGGAACGACGGTGGCGTGCGCTTGGTCGGCGGGACGTCGATCGCCGGCCCGCAGGTAGCTGCGGCGGTCGCCCTCTACCGCGCCGCCATGCCCATGGCCACCGCCGCCGAGATCAAGGCCGCGCTCCTGGCGGACGTGGACCTGGTGCCCGCGTTCGTCGGCAAGTCCGTCACCGGCGGCCGGCTCACGATGAGCCGCCTGGCCGAGGGCGGCACCGAGCCGGTGCAGTACGCCTTCACGTCGATGACCGCCCGCCCCGGCGTGGTCACCCCGACCATCGGGATCAGCGGGTCCGCGGGGAGCGGCGAGTACTCGGTCGCCATCGGCCTCGGCATGGAGCACGCCGGGGAGATCTGGGCGCTGTCGCAGAAGGCGGTGACCCTCGACGGCGTGACGGTCAGCACCGACGACGCCGGCGACGCCCGCTTCGACCTCGGCACCTTCGGTTCCTTCGACGGCACGGGCCTGTCCCCCGCGGTCGAGCTCGCCGAAGGGCGCTACGTCCTGACCGTGCAGCTGTACCGCGACGACGACCCGCTGGGCAGGATGCACGCGGCCCCGCTCCTGGTCTCCTCGGCGAGCCCGAGCCCCGACGGCGGGAGCCCGGCCGAGCCGATCCGGACCGACCCGCCGTCCGGCACCTCCCCGGACGATGCGGCGCCGGCACCGGGCGGCACGTCGCCCGGGGGCACGACCCCCGGACCGGGCACGGGCACGGCGCCCCTCCCCGGGTCGGCGCCGGGCGGCACGTCGCCCGGGGAGAGCACCCCCGACGGGACCACCCCGGACGGCGCCACACCGGACGACACCGTCCCCGACAGCACCGTCCCCGACGGCACCACACCGGACGACACCGTCCCCGACGGCACCACACCGGACGACACCGTCCCCGACGGCACCACGCCCGACGGCAGCACCCCCGGCACCAGCCCGGACAGCAGCACGCCCGGGGACACCACGCCCGGCACGACGCCGGAGGGGACAGCTCCCGACGGCAGCACCCCCGAGGACGGGGGCGGCACGCCGGCGCCCCCGGGGACGACGACCTACCCGGAGGTCGGCGTCTTCCGCATCACGTCGCTGGGCCCCGACCGGGTGAGCACCTCGGGCGGCACGCTGGTGACGATCACCGGCCGGGCCCTGCCCGCCGACCCCACGGTGCGGATCGGCGCCACGACGACGGGCACCGTGGTCAGCAGCAGCACGACCGACCTGGTGGTCCGCGTGCCCGCCCGGGTGGCCGGCACCTACGACGTCTCGGTCTACGCACGGGACGGGCGGTCGACCGTGCTGAGCAACGCGCTGACCTACGCCGACGAGGTCGGTACGGCACCGACGGACCCGGCCGACGGCAGCGACCCCGGCGGCCCGATGCCCGACGGGAGCACGCCCGACGGCGGCACGACGCCTGACGACACCACCCCCGGCAGCACCTCGCCGGACGGCAGCACGCCCGACGACGGAACGCCGGACGGCGGAGCACCTGCTGCCGGGCCCGTGGTCCGCAGCGGCCCGGCCGGCGAGCGGCTCGTCCGCTCCGACCGGTTCCGTCCGCTCGGCTCCATCTGGTCGATGAGCTGCGCCTCGTCCTGCACCGGCGTCGCCCTCTGACGCCGTCCGCGCCGCCCCGGCGCACCCCCTGAGCCACCGCGCCCCGTCCGACTTCCCCGTGCGGACGGGGCACGGTGCCGTCCCGGAGACGACGGGACCTTCGGCCCGTCCACATCTTCCCCGGTCTGCCGATGTAGAGGACGCAATCGACCGAGAACCAGGGAGACCGCTTCGTGCTCGACACCAGGCCGGCGCCACCGGCACCCCGTGGCGCCCGCGTTCCCGCTCGCCCCACGGGACGTGAGCGGCCCTTCGCCGCAGACGAGCTGATCGTCTCCAAGACCGATCTGCGCGGCGTCATCACCTATGCCAACGACGTGTTCCTCCGGGTCAGCGGCTACGAGCTCGACGACGTCCTCGGCAAGCCGCACAACCTGATCCGGCACCCCGAGATGCCGCGTGCGGTCTTCAAGCTGCTGTGGGACGGCCTCGCCGCCGGCCAGGAGGTCTTCGCCTACATCAACAACCTGGCGGTCGACGGCGGGCACTACTGGGTCCTGGCGCACGTCACCCCCTCCTACGACGCCGGCTGCCGCGTCGTCGGGTACCACTCCAACCGCCGCCGGCCCTCCCGGGGCGCGGTCCAGCGGGTGCTCCCCCTCTACCAGCGGCTGCTCGACGAGGAACGCCGCCACCCGAACGCGCGCGCCGCCGTCGAGGCGTCCGCCCGGCTGCTCGCCGACGTGCTGGCCGAGCAGGGGCAGACCTACGACGACTTCATCTGGTCGGTCATCAACCGCGAGGAGAGCTGAGATGGGCGTGCGCTCCACCCGCGGCGCCGACGCCGCCGAGCTCGCGGCCTACCGCGCGTTCGTGCGCCAGCTGACGGCGGCCTGCGAGGCGGCCTCCCGGGGTGACCTGGAGGCCCGCAGCCGCATCGCGCCCGACGCCGAGGCGATCCCCGAGCTGGTCGGGCTGCACCACGCGGTCAACCGGGTGCTCGACGTCTCCGACGCGTTCGTCCGCGAGTCCTCGGCCGCGCTGCACTCGGCCGCCGAGGGCCGGTTCCACCGCCGGCTGCTGACCACCGGCCTGCTGGGCTCCTTCCGGCGCAGCGCGACCGCCATCAACGACGCCCGCGGCGCCATGCAGCAGACCGCCGGGCGGGTCACCGAGGCGCAGCGCAGCCGGCTGCAGCTCGCCGACGACTTCGAGTCGGTCGTGCTGTCCATGTCGGAGCAGGTGGCGACGGCGGCGACGGAGCTCAGCGCCTCGGCCTCGGGCCTGACCGCCGCCGCGTCGGCCGCCAGCTGCGAGGTCGGCGCCGCCCGCGAGACGATCGGCTCGCTCACCCGCTCGTCGGCCGAGATCGAGGAGATCATCGCGCTGATCGACTCGGTGGCGGCCCAGACCCGGCTCCTGGCGCTCAACGCCACGATCGAGGCCGCCCGCGCCGGTGAGGCCGGCAAGGGCTTCGCCGTCGTCGCCTCGGAGGTCAAGGACCTCGCCGACCAGACCGGGCGGGCGACCGAGCGGGTGACCGCCCAGGTCGAGCAGATCCGGCAGGCCTCGGAGGACGTCGCCGAGGTGATGAGCAGCGTGGGCTCGACCGTGGGCGAGATGAACGGGCTGGTCGACGGCATCGCGGCCGCGGTGGACGGCTCCGCCTCCCTGAACACCGGCTCCGACGACGTCACCGGGCTGTCGCAGATGGCGGAGAAGCTGCGCTCGGAGGCGACCGGGTTCCTCGCGGAGATGCGCCGCTGACCGGAGGTGGCTGTCGCGGCGGGGAGGCGACCAGGTAGTCTCGTCGCCGTTCGCGGGTGTAGTTCAATGGTAGAACATCAGCTTCCCAAGCTGACAGTGCGAGTTCGATTCTCGTCACCCGCTCCACGACGCTCCCGAGGCCCCGGTCGATCCGACCGGGGCCTCGTCGCGTCCGGGAGGCCGACCCGGTGCCGGGCCTTTGGTCCCTTTGGGACGACCCCGTTTCGCACGACGATGGGCGAAGCGCTTCCCCCGCTACGTCGGCGCTCCTACGGTCGGGCCGTGTCCCCGCCCGACCGCTGGTGCCACCGATGACCGACGACGCCACCGCGCTCACCGCCGCACTGCTCGCCGCCGCGTCCGGCGGGCAGCTGGAGGCGACCCTGCGGGAGATCGTCGAGGCGGCGGTCCGGCACGTCGGCGCCGGCTACGGCGCCCTCGGCGTGCTCACGCCGGACGGCCGCGGGCTGGACCGGTTCGTCACGGTGGGGATGACCCCCGAGGACCACGAGCGGATCGGTCGGCCCCCGGCGGGTGACGGCATCCTCGGGCTGCTGGTGGAGGAGCCCGAGGCGATGCGGCTGGCCGACCTCGGGCAGCACCCCGCGTCCGTCGGCGTCCCGCCGGGGCACCCGCCGATGCGGTCGTTCCTGGGCGTGCCGGTCCGGGTCCGCGACTCCGTGTTCGGCAACCTGTACCTCACCGAGAAGCGCACCGGCACGGCCTTCACCGAGGCCGACCTCGAGGTGGCCCAGGGCCTGGCCGCGGTGGCGGGGCTGGCCATCGAGAACGCCCGGCTGCTGGAGCGCGCCGAGCAGCGCCGCGCCTGGTCGCAGGCCGGTACGGAGATCGCGACGGCCCTGCTCTCGGGGCGGCCGGCCGACGAGGTGCTGCGGGCCGCCGCCGCCCGCGTCGTCGAGCTGTCGGGCGCCGACGCCGTCGGGTTGCTGGTGCCCCTGCCGGGTGACGAGGAGACGCTCACCATCACCGTCGCCGCCGGCCCGTCCGCCGGCGACACCGAGGGGCTGCTGGTGTCGCTGGCCGGCTCCCGCCTGGGCGTGGCCCACCGGTCGGGCACGCCGCAGCTGGTCGACGACGTCGAGGCCCCGCCCCCGGGGATGACGCGCGCCGAGGTCATCGGCCGGCTCGCCGGCCGGTACGGCCCGGCGCTGTTCCTCCCCGTCGGGGAACGGTTCCGGACCAGCACGCTCGTCGCCCTGCGGACCCGGGGCCGCCCCCCGTTCGACCCCATGGTGCTGGAGCCGGCGGCGGCATTCGCCACCCAGGCCACCGTCGCCATGGAGCTGGTGCGCAGCCAGGAGCGCGAGCAGCGCCTGCAGGTGCAGGCCGACCGGGAACGGATCGCGCGCGACCTCCACGACCACGTGGTGCAGCGGATCTTCGCCACCGCGCTGGCCCTCGACCGCCTGGGCCGGTCGCTGGAGGAGTCGGCGCCGGAGGCGGCGAGACGGATCGCCGAGCGGGTGGACGAGCTCGACGGGACGATCGCCCGCGTCCGGGCGTCGATCTTCGAGCTGCACGGGGCGGAGGACTCCTCCGCCGCGGCGGTCCGGCAGCGGGTGGCCGAGGTCGTCCGCTCGGTCACCGACGGGCACGGGTTGCGGCCGGACCTGCGGGTGCGCAGCGAGGTCGAGGACCTTCCCGCGGCCATGGTGGGCGACCTGGTCGCGGTCGTCCGGGAGCTGGTGACGAACGTCGTGCGGCACGCGCGCGCCTCCCGGGTGACGGTGGAGGTGACGCTCACCGACGCGGTCTGCGTCGTGGTCACCGACGACGGCTGCGGGCTGCCGGCCGTGACCGTGCGCAGCGGGCTGGCGAACCTGGCCGACCGCGCCGAGCGGCGGGGCGGCCGGATGACGGTGGCGGCCGGACCCTCCGGCACCGAGATCCGGTGGTCGGTGCCGCTCCCGAGCTGACCACGCGGCGGCGTCAGCGTCCCGGCGGACGCGTCTCGCGCAGCTCGGTCGCGAGGATCGCGGCCTGGGTGCGGCGCTCCAGCCCCAGCTTGGCCAGCAGGTGGCTGGTGTAGTTCTTCACGGTCTTCTCCGCCAGCCCCATGCGCTCGCCGATCTGCCGGTTGGTCAGACCCTCCCCGATCAGCCGTAGGACGATGCGCTCCTGGTCGGTGAGCGCCGCCAGCCGGTCCCCGCCCTGCCGCCCCGCGGGCGGCGGACCGTCGGCCAGGAGCGTGCCGCCGCCGGCCACGGTGCGCACCGCCGACACCAGGGCCGGTCCGCGCACCTGCTTGAGCAGGAAGCCGGCCGCCCCGGCCCGGACGGCGTCGTCGCGGGCGCTCCGGTCGGCGTAGCTGGTCAGCACCAGGCAGCGGAGGCCGCGGACGCGGGCGCGTAGCTCCCGGCACAGCGAGGCGCCGTCACCGTCGGGCAACCGCATGTCCAGGACGGCGACGTCGGGACGCACCGCCGGCACCCGCGCCAGGGCCTCGGCGACCGTGCCGGCCTCCCCGACGACGACCAGGTCGGCGGCGTCCTCCAGCACCTCGGCCACGCCGCGGCGGACCACCTCGTGGTCGTCGACGAGGAAGACCCGCACGCGAGATCGGGACGGCTCCACGGCTGCCCTCCCCCCAGTCCGACGTCGCGGTACGCCGGAGCGTAGGGCCGGGCGCGCCCGGCCGACAGTCGGGTCAGGCCGGCAGCAGCAGTGCGGCGTACAGCGTCAGCCCAGGACCGAAGGCCATGGCGACGATCGGGCCGTCGACGTCGGCGAGCTCCTGCAGCACGAGCAGGACGGTGGCCGAGGAGCAGTTTCCGTGCTCGGCGAGCACCCGACGGGAGGCGCCGACCTGCTCCTCGCGCAGCCCGAGCTCGTCCCGGACCACGTCGATGATCCGCGGCCCACCGGGGTGGACGGCCCAGCCGGCGACGTCCTCGGCCCGCAGACCCTCGGCGCCCAGCAGCTCGTCGACGACGTCGCCCACGTGCCGCGACAGCACGTCGGGCACGCGCGGGGACAGCCCCATGCGGAAGCCGAGGTCGGTGACGTCCCAGGTCATGTGGTCGGCGGTGGAGGCGTCGGTGCGCGCGACGATGCCGGCCAGCCGGTGCCCGCGCGAGGCGCCGGGCTCGACGACGACGGCCGCGGCGGCGTCCGAGAAGAGCGCGTGCGCGACCACCTGCTCGAGGTCGGCCTGCGCCGGCTGCACGTGCAGGCTGGTCAGCTCGCAGCACAGCAGCACCGCCGGCCGCGAGCGGGCGGTGACGAAATCGCTCACGGCCGCCAGCCCCGGGATGGCCGCGTAGCAGCCCATGTGGCCGACGAGCAGCCGCTGCAGGCCCGCCGGCATGCCGAGGTCGCTGGCCAGCCGGATGTCGAGGCCCGGGGTGGCGTAGCCGGTGCAGGTGGCGACGGCGAAGAGGCCGACGTCGCCCGGGGCCAGACCCGCGGCGTCCAGCGCCCCGGCCACGGCCTGCTTGCCCAGCGGCAGCGCCTCCTGGATGTAGCGGGTCATCCGGGCGCCGGTGCCCCAGCCGCTGAGGTCCTCGTCCACCGGGTTCGCGACCGCGTGGCGGCGGCGGACCCCCGCGCCCAGGAAGATCCGGCGGGCCGCGCGCACGCCTTCGTAGTGCGTGGCGAAGAACCCCTCCCAGGCAGCTTCCTGGTCGAGCGTCGTGGGCAGCGCGGCGCCGGCGCCGGTGAGGACGGCCGCGGTCACGGGCGCGGTTCCGCGACGGACCTGCTCTGGATCATGCGCCCGACGGTACGTGCGCCGGGACGCCGACGCCCGCTCACCGCTTGCGCCCGTAGCCGGCGAAGACGACGGCGGTGGACCTGATCGGCTTCATCCGCACGCCGCCGCGGCGGCCCAGCCGCCAGGCCACCGCGTCCCGGAGCGAGGGCCGCAGGCCGACCAGGCGGAGGTCCAGCCCCAGCCGGTCGGCCGCGGCGAGCAGCCGCCCGCGGTCCACGAAGAGCGCGGGGTCGTGGATGCCCGGCGGCGGGCCGCCGGGCAGCCGTTCGGCGACGGTGATCGTGAGGAAGCGGCCGATCCGGGTGGCGGCGAGCGCGTCGAGCACCAGCACGCCCCCGGGCCGCAGCAGTCGGGCGCACTCGGCGAGCACCGCGACGTCGTCCTCGACGTGCTCGAGGATCTCGCCGGCGACGACGACGTCGGTGCAGCCGTCGGCCAGGGGGACGGCGAGCACCGATCCGCGCACCGGGAGCACGCCGTGGCCGCGCGCCGTCCGCAGCCCCTCGAAGCCGAGGTCGACGCCCACGTGCCGGTAGCCGAGGCGGGCCGCGTGCGGCGCCATGAGCCCACCCCCGCAGGCGAGGTCGACCAGCAGCGCGCCCGGCTCGGCCGCGGGCGGGATGTGCTCGGCCCGCGAAGCCGCCAGCCAGTGCAGCGCGGCGAACCCGCCGGAGGGCTCCCACCACTGGTCGGCGAGGTCGTCGTACTGGGCGGGGTCGTTGCGCGGTCGGACGCTGTCTCGCACGTGGGGCCTAGCCCTTCTTCAGCGGATCGTGCCCCCAGTTCATCAGGGAGTACCGCCATCGGGAGGTCTCGACGTCCTCCTGGGCCGGCCGCTGGGCCAGGTGCCGCGCCACGTAGCCGTGCACCTTCCGCATGTGGGCGAGGTCGTCGTCGGTGAGGTCGCCCTTCTTCGTGCGCAGCAGCTCGACGATGCGGCGGCCGGAGACGTGCCCGGTGGACTCGTCGCCGCCGTCCTTCTGCCCCACGGCCTGCGACTCCTCGGTCGCCAGCCACTCCTCCAGTTCGCCGGCGGTCATGTTCACCGCCTCGCCGAACTCGCGCCGGACGTCGTCGGGATCCTCGGTGGTCATCGGTCCTCCGCTCGGTCGTCGCCCTCCCCTACCGCGGCACCGGCCGGGGGAAACAGCGGTCTGGTACTGCTGGTGCCCCGTCCCCCACCCCGGAGGTCCGCGTGTCCGTCACCGTCGTCGGCAGCCTGAACGAGGACGTGCTGGTGGCCGTCGACCGGCTGCCCGGCCGCGGGGAGACGGTCGTGGCCCGCTCCGCGGCGCTCGCCCCGGGTGGGAAGGGCGCCAACCAGGCGGCTGCCGCCGGGCTCCTCGGCGGCCAGGGCAACAACACCGTCCACATGGTCGGGCGGGTGGGCGACGACCCGGCCGGGGACCGGCAGCTGGCCGCGCTGGCCGGCTCGCGGGTGAACGTCAGCCGGGTGCTGCGCACGACCGGCACGCCGACCGGGACCGCGACCATCCCGGTCGAGGAGACGACCGGGGAGAACCTGATCGTGGTGGTCCCCGGGGCCAACGCCGAGCTGACGCCGGACGACGTCGACACGCCCTCGGTGCGCTCGGCCAGGGTGGTGCTCCTGCAGCTCGAGGTGCCGCTGCCGACGGTCGAGGCGGCGGCACGGGCGGCGACCGGCACGGTGGTGCTCACCCCCGCGCCCCCGCGCCCGCTGCCGGCCGCGCTGCTGGCACGGGTGGACGTCCTGGTGCCCAACGAGCACGAGCTGGTGCAGCTGGCCGGCGAGGAGCCCGGCGAGCGCTCCCCCGCCGGGCTCGCCGACCTGGCCCGCCGGGTGACGGCGGGCGCGGTGGTGGTGACCCTCGGGGCACGCGGCGCCCTCGTGGTGCCCCGGGAGGGCCCCGTCCTGATGCAGGCGCCGCCCGCGGTCACCGCCGTGGACACCACCGGCGCCGGGGACTGCTTCACCGGCGCGCTGGGGCAGGCGCTGGCCGACGGAGCGAGCCTGCCCGACGCCGTGCGGCACGCCGCCACCGCCGCGGCGTTGTCGACGACCGGCCCCGGGGCGCGCGGCGCCCTGCCCGACGACGACGCCGTGCGGCGGGTGCTCCCGCACGTGCCCGCCGCCATCCCCGTCGGCTGAGCAGCGGTTCACCGGCCGGAGGACCGGGCACAGCCACCCCGACCCGAATCCCGAGGAGGAGCCCCGATGAGCGAACCCCAGCGCACGCCGCACAGCGCCGATCGCGCCGAGGGCGACCCGGCCGGCGAGGAGTCCGGCAGCGGCCGCACGCCGCACGCGGAGGAGCCGGCCGAGGGGCGCGACGACGCCGCCGGCGGCGGTGCCGACTCCCCCGACGTCTGATCGCGCTCCCGGCCGGCACGCGCCCTGCGTGCCGGGCCGGGGCACGTGCCCCGCGACCCCGGGGGCGGGTGGTGACGCGTCTCTCAGCCCCGATCGGGTACGCGACGGTTTCCCCGGTCGACGGTCGGGCACGCTGGAGCGCATGGAGGACAACGCCCGCACGCACCCGAACACCCACGAGTCGCCCACCTCGTCGCGCGACGAGTCCGCCGTCGAGACCGCGGCGCACGCCGTCGCCCGGCTGCTGGCCAACCCCCGCCGCACCCGCCGGGACTGACGCCGGCGGCGCCGGGGAGCCGCGTCCGGTGACGCTGAGTCGTCACACCGACACCATCGATCCCCGGTGCCACGCCCAGCCCGGGCGCCTCTCGTCACCCAGAGCGATCATCGTCGGCGTGCCGCGAACTGCTCCGTCACGTCCTGGTGCACCATCGCTGACGTGACCGCCGCCCTACCGCTCGCCGCCGACGACGACATCTCGGCACCGGTCCGCCGCAGCCGCGCCGAGCGGCAGGCGATCGTGCTGGACACCGCCGAACGGCTGTTCGCCGGGCGCAGCTCGCGCAGCGTCGGCATGGACGAGCTGGTGCGGGAGACCGGCCTGGGCAAGATGACGGTCTACCGGCTGTTCAAGAGCAAGGACGACCTCGTCGGGGCCTACCTGACCCGCAAGGCGGCCACCGTCCTGGGCTTCATCGACGCCGAGCTGGACCGGCTCGAGGGCGACCCGCGGGCCGCGCTGCTGTCCGTCGTCGACGCGGTGGAGCGCGACGTCACCCGCACCGGGTTCCGCGGCTGCCCCTTCACGAACGTGAGCAGCGAGTACGACGACCCGCAGCACCCGGCCCGCAGCGCCGCGGCCGACTACAAGTTCGAGCTGCACGCACGCCTCGAGCGCCTGGCCGACGAGATCGTCCCGGCCCACGGCGACGACCTAGCCGCCCAGATCCACCTGATCATCGACGGCATGTACCTCTCCGGTGGCCTGCTGGGCCCCGACGGCCCCGCCGCGCACGGCCGCCGGCTGGCCGAGCGGCTGATCGAGATCGCGGCCGCCCGGGGCTGACCGCAGGATGGGCCGGTGAGCACCGATCGCACCCGGCCCGACCTCGACGACACGACGGTGGAGGCGCTCGGCAAGCTGTCCGAGGCCCTGGAGACCGTCGACCAGGCACGCGGCTTCCTGTACGCCTTCCACCAGTTGACCGGCAAGGCCGACCGGCTCCTCCAGGAGGCCGTCGAGCTGTTCGGGAAGGCGGGGGCGGACCGGCTGGCCGAGGACATCGCCCGCGACCTCGTCGGGCGCAACGTCATCGCCGACCGGTGGACCTTCCAGATCGTCGAGGACTTCGACGAGAACTACTGGGGCTCCTTCCGCGCCTACGACGCCCGTGCGCGCGAGGAGCTCTCGGGGGGCGACCGGCACGTCTTCGAGGCGCGGATGAAGCAGCGCGAGCGGACCTCCGGCCACCCCGCGCACGAGGCCGGCCCCGCGCTGGAGGGGTGACCGGAGCCGGACCCACCACCGGGCGTGGACCGGTCGCGGGGGCCGGAGGCTCCCCGACCGGGACACGGGCCACCGCGCCACGGCACCGGACGACGGCAAGTGGCCGCGGTGTCGCCCGGAGGGGGACAATGTGCAGATGAGCATGCCGGACGAGAACAACGCCGGATCGGAACGCACGGCCCAGCCGCTCGGTGCCCAGAAGGCCCCCGGCGAGGACCGCGACTCCCTGGGGGCCACCGAGGGGCCGGCCGACGGCATCGCCGGCCCGGCCTACCCGCCCGCCGACACCGAACCGGACGCGCAGTGAGCGCCCCCGACCGGTCCGGCACGGCCGACGACCCGCTCAGCGTCGGCCTGGGGAACCGCTCGACCGGCCCCGCCGACGGCGGAGCGGCCGAGCCCGCGCCGCAGCAGGCCCCGCAGAAGGAGCGGCACCCCGGCCGCGCGATCGGCCGCTCGCTGGCGCTGGCCCTGCTCATCTTCGTCACCGTGCTCCTGGTGCTGTTCGTCGTCTTCAACGGCCAGACCGTGCAGATCAGCCTGGTCTTCGGCGACGTGGAGGCACCGCTGGTGGTCGCGCTGCTGATCGCCGCGGCGCTCGGCGGGCTGCTGGTGTGGCTGGCGAGCATCGTGCTCCGGGCCCGGCGCCGCCGCCGCTGACGCGCACGGCCGGCGGACTCCGCCGTCGCCGGGCGGGGACGCACGGACCCTCGGGGACGTGCGTCCCGGCTCACCCGTAGTAGGCGTGCCGGCTCAAGACCTTGCTCCTGCGTACCGACCAGTAATAACGTTTGTTACTGGCGAGTAGGCAGCGCCGTCCATCGGCAGGGAGCACGGGAGCCAGCGCACATGAGCCACTACACCGCGAACCTGCGGGACCTCGAGTTCAACCTCTTCGAATTCCAGGACACCAAGGACCGCTTCGGCACCGGGCCGTTCGAGCAGATGGACGTCGAGACCGCTCGGGGGATCCTCGGCGAGGTCCGCCGGCTGGCCGAGGGCCCGGTCGCGGCGTCCTTCGTCGACGCCGACCGCAACCCCCCGGTGTTCGACCCGGCCACGAACTCGGTGACGCTCCCCGAGTCGTTCAAGAAGTCGGTCAAGGCCATCGAGGACGGCGAGTGGTACCGCCTCGACCTGCCCGAGCACCTCGGCGGTTTCGGGGCACCGCACGCCCTGACCTGGGCCGCCTTCGAGATGATCCTCGGCGCCAACCCGGCCGCGTTCATGTACGGCTCGGGCGCGGCCTTCGCCGCGATCCTGGACGAGCTGGGCACGCCGGACCAGAAGCGCCTGGCCGAGCTCATGCTGGAGCACAAGTGGGGCGCCACCATGGTGCTCACCGAGCCCGACGCCGGCTCCGACGTCGGCGCCGGCACCACCAAGGCGGTGCAGCAGCCCGACGGCTCGTGGCACCTCTCCGGCGTCAAGCGGTTCATCACCTCTGCCGAGCACGACCTGAGCGACAACATCATCCACCTGGTCCTGGCCCGTCCCGAGGGCGCGAAGGCCGGCACCAAGGGCCTGTCGCTGTTCGTCGTCCCCAAGTTCCACGTGGAACTGGAGACGGGCGCGCTGGGCGAGCGCAACGGCGCCTACGTCACCAACGTCGAGAAGAAGATGGGCCTGAAGGTCTCCACGACCTGCGAGCTCACCTTCGGCGACGGCCCGGTGCCCGCGCAGGGCTGGCTGGTCGGGGAGGTGCACGACGGCATCGCGCAGATGTTCAAGGTCATCGAGCACGCCCGCATGTTCGTCGGCGCCAAGGCCATCGCCACCCTCTCGGCCGGCTACCAGGTGGCCCTGGACTACGCGAAGACCCGCGTCCAGGGCGCCGACCTCACGGCGACGTCGAAGGACGCCCCGCGGGTGACGATCACCCACCACCCGGACGTCCGCCGCTCGCTGATGCTGCAGAAGTCCTACGCCGAGGGCATGCGCGCCCTGTACCTCTACGCGGCGAGCTTCCGCGACCGGGTCACCGAGGCCGAGGCGGCGGGCGAGGGGCACGGCGAGGAGGCGAAGCTCGCCGAGCGGATCAACGACCTGCTGCTGCCGATCGTGAAGGGCTTCGGCTCCGAGCGGGCCACCCAGCTGCTGACCGCCGAGTCGCTGCAGACCCTGGGCGGCTCGGGCTACCTGCAGGACTACCCGATCGAGCAGTACATCCGCGACTCCAAGATCGACACCCTCTACGAGGGCACCACGGCGATCCAGGGCCAGGACTTCTTCTTCCGGAAGATCGTCAAGGACGGCGGGGTCGCGCTGACCTGGCTGGCCGAGCAGATCCAGCTCACCGTCGACGGCGAGGCCGGCAACGGCCGGCTGAAGGAGGAGCGGGTCCTGCTCGGCACGGCGCTGGCCGACGTGCAGGGGATGCTCGCGGCGATGTTCACGCACCTCACCGCGGCGCAGGAGGACATGACGTCGCTGTACAAGGTCGCGCAGAACACCAGCCGCCTGCTCCTGGCCACCGGTGACCTCATCACCGCCTGGCTGCTGGTCCGCCAGTCGGAGGTGGCCCTGGCCGCCCTGGCCGGCGACGTCAGCGACAGGGACCGGCTGTTCTACGAGGGCAAGCTCGCCGCCAGCCGCTTCTTCACCACCCAGGTGCTGCCGCGGCTGGCCTCCGAGCGAGCTGTCGTCGAGGCCACCGACAACGCCCTCATGGAGATCGACGAAGCGGTCTTCTGATCGCTGCACCGACAGCCGGGGCCGCCTTCCCCACCGGGGGAGGCGGCCCCGGCCGTTTCGCGGGAGGGATGCCGGGCATGGCCGGGGGACAGCCCCGACCGACAGGAGGCCGGCATGACCGACCCGCAGGGCAGCGACCGCATCCAGCAGGACATCCCCACCTCGTCCGCCACCGGCGCCAACAGCGACCTCGGCTCGTCGTTCGACGACGTCCCCCTGACCGCCGACGAGGCGATCGAGCGCGACGCCGCCCAGGGTGACGACCTGCCCGCGAACGCGGACGGCGACATCGCCCGCGCCACGCGGGCCGGCGCGTCCGGCGAGGTCCAGGCCCCCACGAACCGATCCGGAGACGATGGCCGATGAGCGAGTCCCAGCCGACCGGCTACCACGAGTCCCCCGAGGCCGACGACGCCGCCGCTCCGGACGACGCCCCGGACGTCACGCTGACGACCGACGAGGAGAGCCAGCGCGACGAGTCGGTGGCCCGCCCCGGCAACGACTGAGCGACCGCACCTAGCCTGGACGCCGTGCCGCGTCCGCCCCTGACCGTCCTGGACGAGGGCCAGTGGCTGCCGCGGGCCCGGGCGCACGCGGCGCGGATGGCCGTCTGGACCGGGCCGCACGCGGCACGGCGCCGGGCCGGGGTGGCGCACCCGGTGCTGGACTTCCTGTTCACCTACTACTCCGAGACACCGGGCCGGCTGGCCCGGTGGCATCCCGGGGTGGGGTTCGCCCTGGCCGGCCCTGCGGCCCGGGAGCGCCTGGACTGGCCGTTCCACACCGCCCGCGCCGACGGCGCCGTCGGCATCGATCCGGCGGCCTTCCTGGCCGCCCGCGGCGAGGTCGTGGCCCGGGTGGCGCACCTGCTCCGCGCGACCGCCGGGCGGCCGGCGCAGTTCGGCTGCTTCGGCCTGCACGAGTGGGCGATGGTCTACCGCCCGGACGACGGCGAGGTCCGGCACGGCGTGCCCCTGCGCCTGGGCATCGACGGCACGGCCGAGGTCGTGGACCGCCACCGCGTCCAGTGCAGCCACTTCGACGCCTACCGCTTCTTCAGCCGCCGCGGCCGGCCGCTGAACACCCTGCGGCCCACGCGCGCCGCCCAGCCGGACCTGGAGCAGCCGGGCTGCCTGCACGCGACCATGGACCTCTACAAGTGGGCGTACAAGCTCTCCCCCGCCGTGCCCGGGGAGCTTCTGGCCGACTGCTTCGCCCTGGCCGTGGACGTGCGCGAGCTGGACATGCGCGCCTCGCCCTACGACCTGAGCGGCCATGGGTACGACCCGGTGCCCGTCGAGACGCCCGAGGGCAAGGCGCAGTACGTGGCCGCCCAGCGGGCGTTCGCCGACCGGGGCGCGACGCTGCGGCGACGGCTGGTCGACGTGTGCGAGACCGTGCTGGGCGCCGGGCCCTTCGTCACCCCGCGACCGTGACCGGGGGTGCGGCGCGCCGCACCCCCGGAGGCGTCACAGCCCGCTCGCGGCCTCGACGAGGTCGGTGCCCCGAGCCGGCCGGTCCAGCACGCGGGCGGGCGCCGGCAGGCCGAGGTAGAAGCCCTGCCCCAGCTGCACCCCGGCCTCGCGCAAGGCGTCCCGCTCGGCGGCGGTCTCCACGCCCGAGGCCACCACGCGGCACCCCCGCTCCTCGGCGAAGGGCACGAGCGCCCCGAGGAGTGCGCGGCGCGCAGCGTCGTGCTCGATACCGGCCGTGGTCTCCCGCCCGAGCTTGAGGAACGCCGGCCGGTGCTCCTCGACCCACCGGAAGCTGTCGTAGCCGACCAGCGGGTTCTCCAGCGCCACCTGCACACCGATCGGCAGCTCGGTCGCGGACAGATCGCTGCCCCCGACCAGCGCGCCGGACTCCAGGACCACCGGGCAGGCCGAGCGGCTGACGATGGAGGACAGCTCCCGCGGCGAGTTCCACAGCGCCGGGGAGACGTTCACCGACACCCAGGCCCCCTCGGGCAGCGAGGCGGCGGCGGACAGCGAGGCGCGCAGGAGCGCGCCGTCGAGGTCCACGCCGATGCCGCGGTCGGTGGCCGCGTCGAGCCGCTCCTGGGGCGCCCGCCCGTCGGCGAACCGGCACAGCGCCTCGTAGCCCACCGGTTCGCCGGTGGTGAGGTCGACGATCGGCTGGAAGACGGTGAAGAAGATGAAGTCGCGGAACGCCGCCACCACGGCGCTGTCGTCCGGTTCGGCGGGCGGGGCCGACCGCGGGGCGGGCACCGCAGGGGCGTCCCGCCCGCTGCCACCGGTCGCGGGCACGGCGACGCCGTCCGGGGTGCCGGGGATGCCGTAGTGCAGGACGGAGGCCCAGTCGGGGCCCGACGGGACCGCGAGGGGCCGGGGCTGCGCGGCCCGGTGCGACCCGGCCGGCCGGTCCGGGCCGGTCGGCGCCTGCCGACGCGGCTCCACCGGGCGGTAGAGCCAGTCACGCAGGTGCACCCACAGATCCACCACGCTGTTGCCGATGCCCACGAAGGCGACCATGGCGTAGGTGGCCAGCGCGGTGTTGAGCGCGGCGAAGACGAGATGGCCCCAGTGCTGCGACTGGATGTCCACGACGACGGTGTAGGCGGAGAACGCGATCAGCGCCAGGGGGGCGAGGATGTAGACGGCGCCCGCCGTCGTGCGGTCACGGACCTTCGGGGTCCGCTTGAAGGCGCTCTTCTCCCCGGTGATCAGCTGCAGCATCGAGGCGAAGGAGCCGGACAGGTTGACCGGCAGCAGGATCAGGTTGAACCCGTAGATCCGGAGGACGTCGGTCCGCCGGTACCCGGTGGCGTGCAGGTCGCCGGCCATCATGAGGAAGTACGGCACCGACACGAGCAGCAGCAGCGGGTTGAGCAGCTCGGCGTTGAACGGGTAGAAGAGCATGACGACCAGGCACACGGAGCTCCAGAAGATGGAGGCCATGTAGTTCACCCGCAGGAACAGCTCGCCGAAGCGGTTGCGCTCCCCGCGGGCCCGGCGGGCCCGCACCTGCTCGCGCAGCTTGGAGAGGATCAGCAGACCGCCGTTGGCCCACCGCTGGCGCTGGATGCACAGCGAGCCGAAGTCCGGCGGGGTCGCCGAGTAGGCCAGCCGCTCGGGGTAGTTCAGCAGCGACCAGCCGTGGACGCCGAGGTCGATGGTGGACTCGGTGTCCTCGATGACGGTCCGGTCCTGGATGTAGCGCCGGATCTCGAAGTCGCCGTCGTAGTCGACCTCGACGATGTCGTCGAGGGCCCGCTTGCGCAGCACCGCGTTCGCCCCGACCCAGAAGGTCGCGTCGTACTGGGTCATGCCCTGGTGCACGATGTGCTGCAGGTCGGTGGACGCGCCCGAGATGCGCTCCAGGCGGGTCGCCGACCCCGGGAACGAGCTGTACGGGGTCTGCGCGACGGCCACCCGGCTGTGCGCGCTCTGGCTCAGCAGGTGCACGATCCGCGCGGCGTACTCCGGGAGCAGCATGCTGTCGGCGTCCAGGGTGAGCACGTACTCCGGCTCCTCCACCGTCAGGTCGGCGACCCGTGCCGCCGACCCGACCAGCGCCAGCCCCACCGGCGTCTGGACCTCCCGGTAGCTACCGCCCATGAGGCCGATGTAGCTGTTGAGGTTCATGGCCTTGTTCGGCTCGTGGGACAGCGACCGGTAGCGCTTGCGCTCGAAGCTGCTGACGCGCGCCCCGAACGTGGCGGTGAGCCGGCGGTGGAGCTGCAGCAGCCGGTCGCCGGGGAGGACCGCCCCCTCCTCGGCGGCGCTGGCGAGCGCCTCGCCGACGGTGCCGAGGTCCGCGGCCAGCGCGCCGAGCACGTGGTCGACGAAGAAGACGTCGGTGTGGTCGATGATCTCGTGCCGCGCGGCCAGGTCGTGCAACCACTCGACGGCGAACCGGTAGTGACCGGCCAGCTCGCGGACGTCATCGGCCGTCGCGGCCCGCCCGGCGCCGTCCGCCACCGCCCGCTCGAAGGCGTCGCGGGCGGTCCGGAAGCGTCCGGCGGGCACCTCGAGCTCGGCCGTGATGGTGCCGGGGAGCGCCCGGGCGTCCTCCAGCAGCGCCCGGGCCCGGTTCGTCGTCGGGTTCTGCGGGTCGTCGATGAGCAGGACCACGTGCAGCGCCGGGTACTCCTGGAGCGCCGCCGACAGCAGCGTCGTCCGGATCACCCGCTCGTCCTCCTGGTAGGAGGGCACGAGCACCGTCACCGGGGCCGCGGGCTGGTCGAAGAAGGCGTCGAGGACGGCGCGCGGTGCCCGGGTGTGCGCCCGGCTCCGGTAGAAGAACCCGATCCGGGTGATCAGGTAGGCCATGGCCGAGGTGGCCAGCCCGGTGATCAGCAGCAGGTAGACGATCGCCTCGATGACCAGCCGCGCGCTGTCGGCCTTGCCCTCGATGAACTGCTGCTCGATGGTGAACGCCACGTACACGGCCCACGCCGAGACGGTCAGCACGATGGCCAGCCGGCCGATCGCCATGCGCCGCTCGGACACCTTCGCAGGCACCAGCGGGAGCGGCTCCCGTCGCCGGTCGCTCCCCCACTGCCGCCGGACATCCGGCCGGCGCGGGTCGGGAAGGGTGCGTCGCATCTGTTCCGCCTTCGTACTCGTCAGGTCCGACGGGTGCCAGGCGTCCGACCGGCGTCCCCCACGTCGGGAGCATCCTGCGGTCGCGGTGACGCCGGCCGCTGCCCCCGCTCACCCCTCGTGGTGAGCCACCGGCCCGGAGCGGGTCGTCCCGGTGCGGTTCCGGGGCACGCTGTGCCGAGATCGAGCCACCCACCCGCAGTCCGGCCGGTACTGCGTCGACGAGAGCGAGGGCTTCCATGGGCGCACCGAGCGCCGCACCCCGGGACGAGGAGCAGCCGGTCGCGCGCCGGCTGTCCTGGACGCGCGTGGGCCTGCTGCTGCTGGTCGTCGCGGCGGTCGCCGGCGGGGCGTTCGTCTCGGTGACCGAGGCCGCGGACCGGACGGAGCCGACGAGCCTGTCCTGGAGCGTCCCCTACGTCGACGTGACCCTGACGCCGACCTTCCAGTTCCAGGACCCGTCGGCCAACCCGGCGCGCACCGTCGCCCTGGCCTTCGTGGTGGCCGACCCGGCAGACGGCTGCGCGCCCAGCTGGGGCGGCTACTACTCCCTCGAGCAGGCCGGCACGGACCTGGAGCTCGACCGCCGGATCGACCAGCTGCGCTCCGCCGGCGGCGACGTCATGGTGAGCTTCGGCGGGCTGGTCAACGACGAGCTCGCCGTCACCTGCACGGACACCGGCGCCCTCACCGACGCCTACCGCGAGGTCGTGGAGCGCTACGACCTGTCCGCCGTCGACCTCGACGTGGAGGGCACCGCCGTCGCCGACCTCGCTGCCGCCGGCCGGAGGGCCGCGGCCCTGGCCGACCTGCAGCGCGAGCGCGCGGCCGACGGGTCCCCGCTCGCCGTGTGGCTCACGGTGCCGGTGGCTCCGACCGGGATGACCGCCGAGGGCGTGGACCTCGTGCGCGCCACGCTGGCCGGCGGCGTGGAGCTGACCGGCGTCAACGTGATGACCATGGACTACGGCGGCGCCAAGCCCGCGGAGCAGTCCATGATCGAGGCGACCGAGCAGGCGCTCCGGGCCACGGCCGGACAGGTCCGCGCCCTGTACGAGGAGATCGGCACGACCCTCGGCGAGCGGCAGGTCTGGAGCCGGATCGGCGCGACCCCGATGATCGGCCAGAACGACGTCGAGGGCGAGGTCTTCACCCTCGAGGACGCCGCGGTCCTGACCTCCTTCGCACGGGCCACCGGTCTGGGGCGGGTCTCGCTGTGGTCGCTGAACCGGGACACCGGGTGCGGCGCGAGCTTCGCCGACGTCGCCGTCCACTCGAACACCTGCAGCGGCGTCGCCCAGGAGCCTCTCGCCTTCGTGGACGCGTTCGCCGGCCTCGGCGGCGACGGCCCGGCCGTGCAGATCAGCGACACCGTGGCGGACGCCGGCCGGCAGCCGGTCGTCGACGACCCGGCCACGAGCCCCTACCCGATCTGGCGGGCCGAGGCCCAGTACCCGGCCGGCTACAAGGTCGTGTGGCACGGCAACGTGTACGAGGCCCGCTGGTACGCCATGGGGGTCGACCCGTCCCTGCCCGCCACGGCCGGCGTCCCGTCGCCCTGGGCGTTGCTCGGCGTCGTGCAGACGTCGGAGTCCGCCCCCGAGCCGGTGCCGACCGTCACCGACGTGACGGAGGTGTGGAACCCCGACACCCTCTACCAGCGGGGCGCCCGGGTGCTCCTGGACGGGCTGCCCTACGAAGCGCGCTGGGCCAACCGGGCCGCGACCCCCGGCACCCTGTTCCCGATCGGGCCGGACGAGGCCTGGGGGCCGCTGTTCACCATCCCCGGGGAGCCCGCCGGCAGCTGAGCGGTGCGTGGTCGTCCCACCCGTCGAGCGGCACCTGCGTGGCCGTCGGACGCGGCCGGGGCGCGATCGCCCCTAGGGTGCATCCATGGCGAACAACGGTCCGCTCGCCGGGCGGCGGGCACTCATCACAGGTGGGGCGTCGGGCATCGGCCGCGCCTGCGCCGTCCGGCTGGCCACCGACGGCGCCGACGTCGTGGTCGTCGACCGGGACGCCGAGGCCGCACGGGCGGTGGCCGCGGAGGTCGACGGCACGGCTGTGACGGCCGACCTGTCCGACCTCGCCGCCGTGGACGGCCTGGACCTCGCCGTGGACATCCTGGTCAACAACGCCGGTCTCCAGCACGTCGCCCCGCTGCACGAGTTCCCGGTCGACCGGTTCTCCTACATCCTGCGGCTCATGCTGGAAGCCCCGTTCCGGCTCGTCCGCGGCGCGCTGCCGCACATGTACGACCAGGGCTGGGGGCGGGTGGTGAACATCAGCTCGGTCCACGGGCTGCGTGCCTCGCCGTACAAGGCGGCCTACGTCACGGCCAAGCACGGCCTCGAGGGCCTGTCCAAGGTCATCGCCCTGGAAGGCGCCGACCGGGGCGTCACGTCGAACTGCGTGAACCCCGCGTACGTGCGCACGCCGCTGGTGGAGGGGCAGATAGCCGCCCAGGCCCAGGCGCACGGGTTGTCGGAGGAGCAGGTCGTGGAGCAGGTCATGCTCGCACCGGCGGCGCTCAAGCGGCTCATCGAGCCGTCCGAGGTGGCGGACGCGGTGGCCTGGCTGTGCTCGCCGGGCGCGACATCGGTCACCGGGACCTCGTTCGTGATGGACGGCGGGTGGACCGCCCACTGAGCGTCCGAACGGCCACGACGCCGTACCGTCGCAGGCGTGACCACCACGAACACCGGCCGCTGGATCCGGCTCGACGGCACCACCAACATGCGGGACCTGGGCGGGCTGCCGACCACCGACGGCGGGCGCACGGTGGCCGGGCGCGTCCTGCGCAGCGACAACCTGCAGACCCTGAGCGACGCCGACGTCCGGCGGCTGGTGCACGAGATCGGCCTGCGCCAGGTCATCGACCTGCGCACGACGGCGGAGATCCTCCTGGAGGGCCGTGGGCCGCTGCGCGCGCTCCCCGAGGTCACCCACCAGCACTTCACCCTGCTGCCCGAGCGAGGGCACCACACCGACGTGTTCGCGGTCGAGGAGACCGACGACCGGCCCGAGCTGCCCGCAGGGTGGCTGGAGTCCCTGCTGCCCCGGCAGGTGGCGGCCCACGACGAGGGCGAGCCGCCGGCGGTCCGGTCCTACCTCGGCTACCTCGGCCAGCGGTCGGAGAACGTCGTCGGTGCACTCCGGGCGCTGAGCCGCGCGGAGGGAGGCGCGTCGGTGGTGCACTGCGCGGCCGGCAAGGACCGCACCGGCGTCGTCTGCGCCTTCGCCCTGTCCGTCGCGGGCGTGCCGCACGACGAGATCGTGGCCGACTACGCGCTGACGGCGGAGATCATCGACGCGCTGGTGGCCAAGCTCGCCACCTCCCCGACGTACGCCGACGACATGGTGACCCGCGACGTCGCGAGCCACACCCCGCGCGCGGAGACGATGGAGCGGGTGCTGGCCCTGCTCGACGACCGGTTCGGTGGCCCCGCGGGCTGGCTGGACGCGCACGGCTTCGGCGCCGGCGAGCAGGTCGCCCTGCGCGCCCGGTTGCGGGACTGACGGCTCAGCGGGCGGCGCGGTCCTTGCGACCGCGCCCCTCCTTCTGCCGGTACATCGCGGCGTCCGCCTCGCGGAGCAGCTCGTCGGCGCTGCGGCTGCGGTCGGCGCCGAGCACCGCCACGCCCACGCTGGTGCCCACCCGCACCGGGGTGCCGTCGAGGCGGAAGGGCTCGGCGAAGCAGCCGACGACGCGGTCGGCGAGGCGCCCGGCGTGGTCGGCGTCGGCCAGCTCCGGCAGCACGATGGCGAACTCGTCGCCGCTGAGCCGGCCGACGGTGTCGCCAGGGCGCACGACGGCCCGCAGGCGCGCCGCGACCTGACGCAGCAGCTCGTCCCCGGCGGCGTGGCCGAGCGAGTCGTTGACCTCCTTGAAGCGGTCGAGGTCGCAGAACAGCACCCCGAGGTGCCCGTCCGCGTCGGTGGCCGCGAGCGTCGCCTCCAGCCGTTCCAGGAACAGCACCCGGTTCGGGAGCCCGGTCAGGGCGTCGTGGGTGGCCTGGTGCCGGACGGTCTCCAGCAGGCGGGCCTTCTGCAGCGCGGTCGAGGCCTGGTCGCCGACGCCGCGCAGGCGGGCGAGGACGTCCCCGCCCAGCTCCTCCGGCGCCTGGCCGGCTTCCCAGCTCGCCGTGGCCACGCCGAGGAACGTGCTGCCCGCCAGCAGCGGTACCGCGACGACGTCGGAGACGCCGATGTCGGTCAGCAGCCGGCGCAACGGCGGGCTGCTGTCGGCGGCCCGGACGATCCGCGGCTCCCGGTCGGTGAGCATGCCGACCAGCTCCGGGGTGTCCTCGGCGTGCAGCGGCGTGTCCAGGAAGTGCGCGCGGTGCCCGCTGCTCAGGTTGGCCGACGACCGGCCGCGGAGCTGGCCCTCGGCCGGGTCCCAGAGCATGACCGACGCGCTGCTGCAGCCGACCACGTGCGGCAGGGCGTCGGCGACGATCGAGCTGACGGCGGTGGCGTCGGTGGCCTCGGCCAGCTCGTGCGCCAGGGCGAGGAGCGCACCGGCACGGTCGGCCGCCCGGCGGGCGTCCTCGAGCGCGATGAGCAGGTCGAGCGCGGCCGCGGCGTGCCCGGCGTAGGCGGCGAGCATGGTGTGCTCGTCGGTCATCTCGCCGTCGCCGGACGGGTAGATCGCGGCCAGCCGGCCGTGCCGGCGGCGGGCGGAGGCGACGTCGACGACGACGGCGCTGGGGCCCAGGTCCTCCCCGGCCAGCAGCCGGGCGGCCAGGCCGGCGAGCCGGTCCGCGGGGACGCCGGCGCCGTGCACCAGCGGTGCCCCGCCGTCCGGGGAGGCGACGGCCAGCAGGTGCGCCGGGGCGAGCACGGCCTCGCCCGCGCGGGCGACGATGCGGTGCAGCACGGTGTCCAGGTCGTCGCTGGCGACGAGGTCGCCGGCGGCGGACTGCAGGGTGCGCAGCTGTCCCCGGAGTGCCGTCAGCTCCGGATCGGCCACCCGGTCGCGGCGGCGGGAGAGCCGGGAGCGGCGCTCCCAGGTCATCCGGTACGTGCAGGTCCGGCTGCCGCCGACCTGGCACTCGGCGGAGGTGATGACCCCGGGCGGCAGACGGAAGATCTCCGGGATCGAGACGGCCAGGCCGCGCGCGTACGCGCAGTCCAGCGGCGAGTGCGCGTAGCCCTCGTGCAGGTGGAGCGCGGCCACGGCCGACGTGGCGCCCAGCTCGCGCACCTCCATGGTGGAGACCGTGGTGAACTTCGCCGCGGCGCGGGGCAGCTGGCGGAAGACCTGGCGCGGCGAGCCCAGCGCCCGCAGGACGAGCGTCAGGGAGTGCCCCAGCCCGCTGCGCGTCGCGGCAGCTCCGATGTGGAACATCGTGTCGGGGTCGCCGAGCACGTCGGTCGCGGCGGTGAACAGCCGGATCCGGGCGTCGTAGCTCCACCAGCGGCTCGGGTCGTCGAACTGACCGGCGACGGCGGTGAGGCCGGCCCGGTCGAGCACCTGGCCCACGCCGTCGTCCCCGGCCGCACGGCGCACGTAGGTGAGCACGCCGGCCATGGTGAGGCCCGGCGTCTCCCGCGCCTCGGTCGGCGGATCAGCGGTCGTGCCGCCGCCGGGTGCTCCTGTGCCCACGGACCGAGCATCGGCCGGCAGACCCACCCGCTTGAGCGGAACTGCCCGGTTCGGGTGAGACGGCGCAGGTCAGCCGCGCGCCGGGGCCCCTCGGTCCGCGTGCTTCCGCCGGTACATCGCCGCGTCCGCCGTGCGCAGGAGCTGCTCTGCGGTGCTGCCGTCGCGCGGGTGCACGGCCACCCCGACGCTGGTGCCGATGCGCGCGTCGGCGCCCTCCAGCCGGAACGGATCGCGGAAGCGGTCCACGATCCGCGCGGCCAGACCGTCGGCGTCCGAGGGCTCGGCCAGCCCGGGCAGGACGACGGCGAACTCGTCGCCGCTGAGCCGGCCGACGACGTCCCCCGGCCGGACCGCGGCGAGCAGCCGGGCGGACACCTGGCGCAGCAGCTCGTCGCCGGCCGCGTGCCCCAGCGTGTCGTTCACCTGCTTGAACCGGTCGAGGTCGCAGAACAGCACGGCGACGTGCGACCGCCCGTCCGCCGCCGCGATCGCTGCGGTGAGCCGGTCGAGGAACAGCACCCGGTTGGGCAGCCCGGTCAGCGCGTCGTGGGTGGCCTGGTGCCGGACGGTCTGCAGCAGGCGGGCCTTCTGCAGGGCGGTGGTCGCCTGGTCCGCCACACCGCGCAGCCGGACCTGCACGTCCCCCACGAGCGACGCGGGCGCCTCCCCGGCCTGCCAGCCCGCCGTGGCCACACCGAGGAACGTGGTGCCGGCGACCAGCGGTACGGCGACGACGTGGGCACTGCCGATGCCCCGGAGGACCGCTCTCAGGCCGGGGCTGCTCGTCGCGTCGTCGAGCGTGAGCGGCGTCCGGTCGGTCAGCATCCGCACCAGCTCCGGGGTGTCCTCCGGACGCAGCACGGAGCCCGCCAGCAGGGCCGCCTGCTCCTCGGACATCCCGGCGGTGGAGGACGCCCGCAGCTCCCCGGCGCCCGGGTCCCACAGCAGCAGACTGGCACGGCTGCAGCCCACGACGCGGGGGAGCGCCGCGGCGACCAGCTCGGTCACCTCGGCCGGGTCGGCCGCAGCCGCCAGCTCGTGCGACAGCGCCAGCAGCGCCCCGGCCCGGTCCGCCTCGGTGCGGGCCTCCTCGAGCGCGATGATGAGGTCGAGGGCGGCCGCCGCGTGGCCGGCATAGGCGGCCAGCATGGCTGCCTCGTCCCCCATCGCCGGATCGCCGGACCGGTAGAGGGCGGCCAGCCTGCCATGGCGCCGCCGCGCGGAGGCGATGTCGACGACGACCGCGCCCGGGCCCAGGTCCTCCTCGCCGAGGAGCGCGGCGGCCAGCTCGGGCAGCCGCTCGACCGGCAGGCCCGCCCCGTGCACCAGCGGCGGACCGCCGCCCGGCGCGTGGACGGCCAGCAGGTACGCCGGCGCCAGGACCGCCTCCGCGGCTCGGGAGACGATCCGCTCCAGCGCCGTGTCGACGTCCTCGCTCGCGACCAGATCCGTGGCCGCCGACTGCAGGATCTGCAGCTGGCCGCGCAGGGCCAGGAGCTCCGGGTCGACCGCCAGGGCCGCGCGTCGGCGCCACGGCAGGCGCGACCGCCGGTGCCAGGTCAGGTGGTAGACGCAGGCGGCGTGCCCGTCGGACTGGCACTCGTCGTGGGTGATCTCCGCCGCCGGGAGGGTGAAGATCTGCGGCACCGTGCTCAACAGGCCCTGCGTGTAGTCGCAGTCCAACCGGGAATGCCGGTACCCGTCGTGCAGGCGGTACCTGATAGTCGCCCCGGTGGGCCCGGCCTCGAGGATCTCCATGGTGGAGGTCGTGCTGAACTTCTGCACCGCCCGCGGCAGCTGCCGGAAGACCTGGCGGGGCGAGCCCATGGCGCGCAGCAGGAGGACCAGCGAGTGCGCCAGACCCGTCTGCAGCACCGCCGCTCCGACGTCGAACATGGCGCGAGGGTGGTCGAGGACCTCGGTGGTGGCGGCGAACAGCGCGATGCGGTCCTCGTAGGTCCACCAGCGGGACTGGTCGTCGAGCTCCTCGGGCGTGGCTGCCACGCCGGCACGCCGGATCACCTCCGCGACGGCCTCGTCACCTCGTCGGGCGCGGACGAAGCGCAGCAGCCCACCGGTGGTGGCGCCGGAGGTCTCGCGTCCGGCGCCGGGCTGGCTCATCGTCGCCACCCCGGGCCCGGCGCCTGCTCCACGTCCACGCCCTCTGATCGACGCCGGAGCTCCGCGACCGCAGCGCTTTCCCTCGACGGGGGGAGGCCCGCTCGCCGCTCAAACACCCCGCGTACGCGCACGGCTACACACTGCCAGCGATGCGGCGTCCTCGGAAGTCGTTGTCCCTCGAACGCATGCGACCCCGGTCTCGACGGAGACCGGGGTCGGGATGTGTCGCGGGCCGCGTGGGCGCGGCCGGGGCTCAGCGGCCGAGGAAGTGGCCGCTGTTCGCCATCGTCAGGAGCTCGTCGCGCATGGCCGGGCTGCTGCTGCGCGCCAGGGCCTTGTCGAGTGCTCGCCGGGTACGCGCTACCTGCCGACGCCGCCGCCAGCTGGTGGTCACGCTGCTCATCGTCACTGCCTCTTTCGTCGGTGTGTGGTGCCTATGCCCGTAGTAACGCAGGCATTCATAACTATAATCCATCGATTCGTCGGCGAAGTTGAGCAGACACCGAGGATCCCTCATCCGTTCGGGTGAGCGTCGTCACGCCGGCGCCCCACCGAACCCACCGGACCCGCGAACGGCGACGGCGCCCGCCCCCGGTGGGGGCGGGCGCCGTCGGCGGGCGGTGGGGTCAGCTGGGTCGCTGGACGTCCCCGCGCCACGCTCCGGTCTCGGTGCCACGGCTCTCGATGAACTCCTTGAACTTCTTCGCGTCGGCCTTCACCTGGCGGTCGTCGAAGCCCAGCGCGGCGCCGGCCTTCTCCACCAGCCCGGTGGGCTCCCAGTCGATCTGGATCATCACGCGGGTCTTGGCGTCGTCGAGCCGGTGGAAGGTCACCACACCGGCGTGCTTGGCTTCGCCGCTGGTGCTGGTCCAGGCGACCCGCTCCTCGGGGTGCTGCTCGGTGATCTCGGCGTCGAACTCCCGCTTCACGCCGTCGACGTTGGTCACCCAGTGGGTGTGCGTCTCGTCGATCTGCGTGATGCTCTCCACCCCACCCATGAACTGGGGGAACGACTCGAACTGCGTCCACTGGTCGTAGGCGACGCGGATCGGGACGTCGACGTCGACGGACTCCTGCACGCTGGCCACGTTCTCAGCTCCTTGATGTCGCGTATTCGGTAGCGCGCCACCTACCCCGCGCACTCCCGCCTGACACGTCGGAGCAGGTCAGCGGAGCGCCGCCGGAGACGCTGCCCCCGCACCGGCCGGCCCGGCCGCGCTAGGACCCGGCACGCCGGTCGGCCACCAGGGCGACGGCCAGCCGCGCCGTCACCACCCCCACGACGGCCAGGCAGATCAACCGCACCAGGCCGGCGCCGATGTTCGCCCCGACGTCGGCCGCCGTCAGCGCGTCCACGACGGCCATGACCGCCGTCCCGGCGAGCACCACGAGGCCGAGCTGCCGGTCGCGGCCGACGTCGCCCAGGAGCAGGAGGACGCCGCCGGTGATCGCGCACAGGTAGCCGAGCCCCTGCAGCAGCAACGGGGCGGCCCCCTGCTCCAGGGCCGGCCGCGCGCCGCTCACGCCGATCGCCACGCCGGTGAGGACGACGAACAGCAGCAGCGCGGCGAGCGCTCTCGTACGACGGTGCACGGGTGGGCTCCCTCGCCGGTCGGGCACGGTGTGCGCCGTCAGTAGGCCAGGGCGCTCCCCGGATCGTGCAGCAGCGCGCCGACGTCGGCCAGGAACCGCGACCCCAGCTCGCCGTCGACGATGCGGTGGTCGAACGAGAGCGCCAGCTGGGTCACCTGCCGCACCCGGATCTTCCCCTTGTGCACCCACGGCATCTCGCGGACCGCCCCGAACGCCAGGATGGCGGCCTCGCCCGGGTTGAGGATCGGCGTGCCGGTGTCGACGCCGAAGACGCCGACGTTGGTGATGGTGAGGGTGCCCCCGCTCATGTCGGCCGGGGCGGTCCGCCCGGCGCGGGCGGTCTCGGTCAGCTCCCCGAGAGCCGCGGCCAGCTCGGGGAGGGGGAGCCGGCCGGCGTCCCGGATGTTCGGCACGATCAGCCCCCGCGGCGTCGCGGCGGCGATGCCGAGGTTGACCTGGCCGTGGACGACGATCTCCTGCGCCGCGTCGTCCCAGGAGCTGTTCACCATCGGGTGGCGGCGCGCCGCGAGCAGCACGGCCTTGGCGACGAACAGCAGCGGGCTGACCTTGACCCCGGCGAACTCCGGCCGACCGGCGAGCCGGCTTCGGAGCTTCATCATCCGGGTGACGTCCACGGTCAGGAACTCGGTGACGTGCGGCGCGGTGAAGGCGCTGGCCACCATCGCCGCGGCGGTCGCCTTGCGCACCCCCTTGACCGGGATCCGCTGCTCCCCGCCGGTCCGGGTCTCCGCGGCCGGCTCCGCCGCGGGGGCGGTGCGGGCGCCGACGGCAGCGTCGACGTCGGCCCGGGTGATGCAGCCACCGGTTCCCGAGCCGGTGATCGTCGTCAGGTCCACCCCGAGGTCCTTGGCGTACTTGCGCACCGGGGGCTTGGCCAGCGGGCGGGGGCCGCGGCGACCCGGCTGCGCCCCGCGGGCGGGCGCGGCGTCCTCGCGGAGGGCGGCGGCCTCCGCCTGGCGGCCGACCTCGAGCCCGCCGTGCCGCATGGGCTTGCTGCGCATGTCGGGAGCGGTGGCGAGCAGCGGCGGACCGTCGTCGGTGGGCAGCGGCGGGCGGTCGGTGCCCCCGGAGCCGTAGTCGGCGCCGGGCAGCGCGGTCGCGCGGGCCGCGGCGGCGGTGCCCGAACGCCGCGGCCGGCGCCGCGCCTCGGTCGTGCGCGGGCCGTAGCCGACCAGCACCGCGGTCCGGCCGCCCGGTGCGGTGCCCCCGATCAGCCCGGCGGCGGGCTCGCCGTCACCGGCTCCAGCCGGTTCGCCGTCGTCGGCCGGCTCGGCGGCCGGCGCGCCGCCGGCTGCCTCTCCCCCGCCGGTGTCGATCGTGATGATCGGCGTGCCGACGTCGACCATGGTCCCGGCCTCGTGCAGCAGCTCGACGACGGTGCCGGCGAACGGCGAGGGCAGCTCGACGGCCGCCTTGGCGGTCTCGACCTCGCACAGCGGCTGGTTGACCGTCACGGTGTCACCGACGGCGACCAGCCACTGGAGGATCTCCCCCTCGGTGAGGCCCTCACCGACGTCGGGGAGCTTGAACTGGCGGAGGGTGGCGCTATGCGGCATGGCTCAGAACTCCATCGCGCGGTCGACGGCGTCCAGCACCCGGTCGAGGTCGGGGAGGTACTCCTCCTCGAGCTTCGACGGCGGGTACGGGGTGTCGTAGCCCCCGACCCGCAGCACCGGCGCCTCCAGGGAGTGGAAGCAGGTCTCGGTCACCCGGGCGGCGATCTCCGCGCCCAGGCCCAGGGTCACCGGCGCCTCGTGGACGACCACGCAGCGCCCGGTCCGGCGCACGCTCTCGAACACCGGCGCAAGGTCCAGCGGGGAGACGGTGCGCAGGTCGACGACCTCCACCGAGCGCCCCTCCTCCGCCGCGGCCTCGGCGGCCTGCAGCGCCGTCTTCACCATCGGCCCGTAGGCGAGCACGGTGACGTCGTCCCCGCCGCGGACCACCCGCGAGGCGAACAGCGGGTCGGGCGTGGCGTCGACGTCGACCTCGGCCTTCTCCCAGTACCGGCGCTTGGGCTCGAGGAAGACGATCGGGTCGGGGTGGGCAACGGCTTGCTGGATGCCCCAGTAGGCGTCCACCGGGTTGCTGACCGCGACGACCTTGAGGCCCGCGGTGTGCGCGAAGTAGGCCTCCGGGCTCTCGCTGTGGTGCTCCACCGCGCCGATACCGCCGCCGAACGGGATGCGGATGACGATGGGCATCGGCAGCCGTCCCTTGGAGCGGGCGTGGATCTTGGCCACCTGGGTGACGATCTGGTTGTAGGCGGGGAAGACGAAGCCGTCGAACTGGATCTCGCAGACCGGCCGGTAGCCGCGCATGGCCAGGCCGACGGCGGTGCCGAGGATGCCGGCCTCGGCGAGCGGGGTGTCGACCACGCGCGCCTCGCCGAAGTCCTTCTGCAGGCCGTCGGTGATCCGGAAGACCCCGCCGAGCTTGCCGATGTCCTCGCCCATGAGCACGACCTTCGCGTCGTCCTCCATGGCCTTGCGCAGGCCGAGGTTGAGCGCCTTGCCGATCGTGAGCGTCTGCGCCATCAGTGCTCGCCCCCCTCGAACGACGCCTGGTAGGCGACGAAGTCGGCCCGCTGCTGCGCCAGCTGCGGGGTCTGCTCGGCGTAGACGTGGTCGAACATCTCCGTCGGCGCCGGATCGGGCATGTCGACGGTGCCGCTCCGGATGCGCGCGGCCAGCTCGTCGGCCTCGGCCTCCACGGACTGGAAGAACGCGGCGTCGGCGATGGAGCTGCGGGACAGGTGGGCCTTGAGCCGGGCGATCGGGTCGCGCAGCTTCCACTCCTCCAGCTCGCTCGCCAGCCGGTAGCGGGTGGGGTCGTCGGAGGTGGTGTGCGCACCCATCCGGTAGGTGAACGCCTCGATGAAGGTCGGCCCCTGGCCCTCGCGCGCGGCCTGCAGCGCCTGCCGCGTCACGGCCAGCACGGCGAGGACGTCGTTGCCGTCGACCCGGACGCCGGGGAAGCCGAAGCCGGCGGCCCGCTGGTACAGCGGCACCCGCGACTGCCGCTCCAGCGGGACGCTGATCGCGTACTGGTTGTTCTGGCAGAAGAAGACGACGGGGGCCGAGAAGCTGGCCGCCCAGATCATCGCCTCGTTGACCTCGCCCTGGCTGGTCGCGCCGTCGCCGAGGAAGGCAAGCGCCGCGTTCTCTGCACCGTCGCGCTGCAGGCCCATGGCGTAGCCGGTGGCGTGCAGCGTCTGCGCGCCGATCACGACGGTGTAGAGGTTGAAGCCGGTGGCCACCGGGTCCCAGCCGCCGTTGTCCACGCCGCGGAACAGGCTGATCACGTGCAGCGGGTCGACGCCGCGGGTCCAGGCGACGCCGTGCTCGCGGTAGGTCGGGAAGGCCATGTCGGAGGCGGCCATCGCCCGCCCGGCGCCGATCTGCGCGGCCTCCTGGCCCAGCAGCGAGGCCCAGATGCCCAGCTCGCCCTGCCGCTGCAGCGCGGTCGCCTCGACGTCCCAGCGGCGGACCAGGACGAGGTCGCGGTACAGCGCGCGCAGCTCGTCGTGCCCGATCTCGAGCGCGTAGTCGGGGTGCTCGACCCGGTCGCCCTCCGGCGTCAGCAGCTGGACCAGGTCGGCGCGGTTGGGCAGGTGGGGCGCGGCGGCCCCCGGGACGGGATCGACCATCTCTTCGGTCTCGGGCAGCGCTGTCACGGGTCGCACTCCTCGCCGTCGGCCACCGCCGCCGGGGTCACCGGTGGCGCGGTGGGGCTGGACGTTCCGGCCGCCGGGTGTGGCAGCCCTCACACATCCTGACACGGCAGCCCGGCCGAGGACCAGCCCTGATCAGCAGCGATCTGCGCAGGGCTCGCGCCTCGATCTGCGCAGAACGTCACCCATTCGGGGTCGGCACCTGCCAGACTGCACAGCATGCCGGAGATCGACGCGACGGACGCGCGGCTGCTGCGCGCGCTGACCGCGGACCCGCGGGCCAGCGTGATGGCGCTGTCGCAGCGGCTGGGGCTGGCGCGCAACACCGTGCAGACCCGGCTGGCCCGGCTGGAGGGCAACGGCGTCCTCGCCCCGCTGGACCAGCGGGTGCGGCCCGAGGCGCTCGGGTACCGGCTCGCGGCGTACATGTCGGTGCAGGTGGCGCAGCGGGGGCTGGGTGAGGTCAGCGACGCGCTGGCCGGCCTGCCGGAGGTCCTGGAGGTGACCGGGCTGTCCGGCGCCACCGACCTGCTGGTGCACGTGGTGGCCACCGACGCCGACCACCTCTGGCGGATCACCGAGGCCGTCCTGGCGATCGGCGGCGTCCAGCGGGTGGACACCGCGCTTGCCATGCGCCGCTTCGTCGAGCGCCGCACCGCACCGCTGCTGGACCGGGCCGCCGGGACGGGCTAACGGGGCCGGCGGATCCGCACGGGCCCCCGGGCGGTCCGGACGTCGACCACCTCGCCGCCCTGGATCACCTCGACGGCCCCCGCGTCCGCGAGCCGGCCGGCCGCGCTGCGCGCCTCGGGCATCAGGTCGCGCCAGCCCGCAGGATCCACCGCGCGAGCGGCCTCCGAGGGGCAGATGGAGGCCTCGGGACGACGCTGTGCGAGGAGCTCGCCGATGGTGCGCTCCAGCTCGGCGGCGACGTCGTCCACCCGTCCAGCCTGCGCGGAGCAGGACGGACCCGCCAGCGGGCGACCGTTCCGGCCGGCGGTCGGTGGGTGGGGCCGCTGCAGGGCGGGTACCGGCCGCGCATGGCGAAGCGGACCCCGTTCGGCGTGGCGGGCAAGGGCAAGCGCGGGATCAGCACCCTCGGGTGGGCGTTGCGCGGTGCGGCGGCCGGTGCGGCCGGGACGACGGCGCTCAACGCCGTCACCTACCTGGACATGGTTATTCGCGGCCGGGGCGCCAGCTCGACGCCGGAGCGGACCGTGGAGCGGCTGGCGGAGACGGCGCACCTGGCCGTCCCCGGCGACGACGAGACCCGCCGGAACCGGGTGCAGGGGCTGGGGCCGATGACCGGTCTGGTGGCCGGCGTCGGCGTCGGCGTGGTCGGCGGCCTGGCCCGCGCGTCGGGCCTGCTCTCGGCGAAGCCGGTCGGGACCCTGCTCACCGGGCTGGGCGCGATGGTCGCGGCGAACGGGCCCATGACGGCGCTCGGCGTCACCGATCCCCGCACCTGGTCGGCGGCCGACTGGCTCAGCGACCTGGTGCCGCACCTGGTCTACGGCGTGGTCGTCAAGAACACCATCGACGCCTTCGACCGCCCCTGACCCCCCAGGGCATAGGAGGCAATGCCTACGGTTCGGGCGCCGGAACCGCAGGCATAGCCTCCTATGCCTCTACGAGCGCCAGCCGCCCTCGTCCACGCCACCGGGCACGGGCGCGTCGGGGTCGTAGGGGGTGCGGGTGAAGACGAACGTGTCCAGGTCGAGGTGGTCGGCGGCGATCCGCAGCGTCTCGCCGGCGAAGTAGCCGTCCAGACCGAGCCACGTGCCGTCGTCGCGCCGGGTGAACCGGCTGGCCCGCCCGCTGCGGCCGGGCAGCGGGCCCAGGTGCAGCAGGCCGCCGGCGACGGCGCGGAGGACGTAGGGGGCCGGCCCCCAGAACCAGACGCCGAGGCTCTCCAGCGGCACCGGCGACGGCGCGGGCACCCACGGCTCGACGATCCGCGGCTCGGCGCCGCGCAGGTCGGCGAGCAGCCCGAAGACCAGCGGGTCGACGCCGCTGGTCGCGTTGGCCAGCGAGACCGCGCCGGTCTGCTCCTCGCGGTCGACGAACACCCCGGCGAGGAAGCCGGGCATCGAACCGCCGTGCCCCACGAGCGTCCGGCCGTCGACCCGCACCACCTGCACGCCGAGCCCGTAGGACGACCAGCCGGGCGCCGAGGAGTCGACTCCGGCGGGCACGGTCATCTCCTCCAGCGTCGCCGGGTCGAGGACGTCGGCGGTGTCGCCGAGCAGGAAGGCGGCGACGCGCCCGAGGTCGGCCAGGGTCGCCCACAGCTGCCCGGCGGCGGCCATGACGCCGGCGTGGTGCTCGGGCTCGGGCAGGACGACGTCGGCCCAGGGGTGCACCGCGAACCCCTCGGCCGCCGGGGCGACCGGCCGGGGCGTGGTGCGCGCCATGCCCAGCGGCGCCAGCACCTCGGCGGTCACCGCCTCCTCCCAGCTACGGCCCCGCTGCCGGGCGACGAGCTCGCCCAGCAGCCCGAAGCCCAGGTTGGAGTAGTGGAACCGGCGGGCCGCCCCGAGCACGACGTCCCGGTCGGCCACGCCGAGCTCGTCCAGGGTGCCGCCGGGCGTGCGCTCCCACCAGCCGCCGGGGCTCTCCGCGGAGGCACCGGCGAGGTGCGAGAGCAGCTGTCCGACGGTGCGGTCGCCGAAGGGCGTCCCCGGCAGGTGCTGCTCCAGCGGGTCGTCGAGGCGCAGCAGGCCCTCGTCCCGCAGCCGCAGCACGACGACCGCCGTCACCGTCTTGCTGATCGAGCCCAGCCGGTACTGGACGTCGGTGTGCGGCTCGGCCACCGCGCCGCGGCCGGCCGACCAGGCCAGCCCGCCGTCGCGGACGACGCCGGCGACCAGGCTGGGCGCGCGGCCGTCGCGCTGGACGCGGGCGGTGCGCGCCAGCAGGAGGCGGGCGGTGCTGGGGAGGACGGGCTCGGGCATGACGGCGACCGTAGCGAGCCGCCACACCCGGGGGGTCAGGCGGTCAGCGCCCCGCGCGCGGGCAGCTCACCGGAGCGGGTGGCCCGCCGCTCGAACCAGACCGTGGCCAGCGGCGGCACCGATGCGGCGAGCGCGAGCACGGTGGTGCCGGCCGACCAGCGCAGCACCCGGGCCGCGACGAGCGCCACGAGGACGTAGACGACGAAGACCCCGCCGTGGATCGGGCCGAACACCTGCACACCCAGCTCGGAGGTCTGCAGCACCCACTTGACGAACATCCCGGCCAGCAGGCCGATCCAGGTGATCGCCTCGGCGACGGCGACGATGCGGAAGGCGGTGGCGACGGTGCGCGGGGTCAACGGACGTCCTCGGGTCGGCGGGGCTGTCCGAGGGTCAACGACCGGGCGGCGTGCGGGGTCCCCGCCGCGGGTGTGACCTTGGCGGCACAGGGGCACCTGGCAGGGTCGGCGCCGTGCGCGGACTGGCCCGGCGGGAGTTCTGCCTGGTCCTGCTGCGCCGGATGGCCGACGTCCGGCCCGACCTCACCGCCGCGGCCCTCCCCCGGCTCGGCGCGACCCGGGCCGAGGCCCACGCCGCGCACACCCGCTGGCAGGCGCTGCAGCACTCCCGGCGGGCGCCGCGCGGGCTCGCGCTGCGCTCGGCGGTCCTCGGCCCGCCCGAGGAGCTGGAGGACCGGCGGTTCGGCGACCTCGACGTCCAGGTGCGCCGCTGGCCCCTGCCGCTGTGGCCGCACCTGTGGTGGGAGGTGCTCAGCGGTCCGGGCGGCGCCGTCTACAACGAGCACCTCGTCCGGGCACCCGGCTCGCCCGTCCCGCCGGCCACGGGCCGTCGGCTGCTGGTGTGGGAGCACGTGCTCGACGACGTCGTCGGCCTGCCCGGCGCCCGCGGTGCCGGCGTGGTGACCCGCTGGGAGGTGTCCCTGCCGGACGGCGCCCGGGCGGTGTTCGTGTGGGGCCTGCTCCAGCAGGTCACCCGGGATGGTCAGCCGGCGATCCGCCGGGCCCCGTTGTAGCCGCCCATCGAGTCGATGCTGGCCACCTTGACCACGTCGCCGGACGTGGGCGCGTGCACCATCTGGCCGTTGCCGATGTAGACGCCGACGTGGCTGATGGGGCTGTAGAAGAACACCAGGTCGCCGGGCTGGAGCTGGTCGCGGGAGACCGCCTGGCCGACGCCGGCCTGGTTGCGGCTGGCCCGCGGGAGGCTGATCCCCGCGGCGCGGTAGGCGTAGGAGGTCAGACCCGAGCAGTCGAAGGCGCCGGGTCCGGAGGCGGCCCACACGTAGGGCTTGCCCCGCTGGGCCATGGCGGCGTCGACGGCGGCCTGGGCGGCGCTGCTGTTCGCCACGACCGGCGCCGACGGCGCAGGGGCGCGGTCGCTGCGGCTGGCGCGCTGCGGCTCGGCGGCGGGCGCCTCCCCGCCGTGCCCGTCCTCGGCGTGCGCTGCGGCGGCGGCTGCCGCGGCGGCCTGCCGCTCCGCCGCGGTGAGCTGCTCGTACTGCGCCCGGAAGTCGGCGACCTGCTCCGCCAGGTCGGCCTGCTGCCGGGCGACGTCGTCGTAGGTCGCCTGCGCGTCGGCGGCGGACTGCTGCGCGGTGGTCTGGGCCTGGGCGGCGGCCACGTTCGCGCGGGCGGCCTCCTCGAGGAGACCGCTCTGGTGCCCCGCGATGGTCTGCAGCGTGGCCACCCGGTTGACGAACTCGTCGGCCGAGCTGCTGGTGAGCATCGCCTGGAGCGACCCCAGGCTCTCCCCGGTGAAGGCGCTGCGGGCGATGCCGCGCACGGCCTCCTGCGCCCGGGCGAGATCGGCGGTCGCCTGCTCCAGCTGGGCCGCGGCGGCGGCCGCGGCGGCCTGCTGGGCGGCCAGCGCGTCCTGCGCCTCGTTGAACCGCTCGGTGACGACCTCGAGCTGGTGCCCGCGCTCGGCGACCAGCTGCGCCGCCTCGGCCGACGAGCTCGGACCGCCCGGCTCGGCCGACGCGGGAACGGCCGAGAACAGGAGGCCGAGGGTGCCGGCGAGGGCCAGCCCCGCCCGCGCGGTACGGCGGCGGGGAAGCGGGCGCAGGGGGGTCGCCATGGTGCGGCGGCTCTCCGTTCTCTCTCGCGAGCCGCCTACCGGCCCGGCACGACGGCGCACGGCCACGGTCCGGGAGGGATCGGTCCGTCACTCCCCGTGTGCGCGGAGGTGGCCGGTTCGACGGCGCCCGGCGGGTGTCACGCGGGGCGGTGACGGTAAGCCCCGGCGGGCATACTCACCGTAGGCGCCGTGACCGGGTCGTGACAACGCCCTGAACGACATTCGTGTAGTTCGACCCTGCGTTCCGGCTCGCCGCGCACCACGAGCCCCGCCCGGCGCTGCAGCCACACCTCCGGAGCCCGGTGGGGCCCACGAACGGAACCTCCCCGCCCGGTTTCGGCGCGCCGCCGCCGGACCACTACCGAGGGATGGACATCCGCCGGTTCCTGCCGCCGATCGCCTGGTGAGCGAGGCACCGCCCGAGCGGCGGACGGCGGAAGACGATCCCACCCGGGCCCGCCCCGGCCGGTTGAGGGGCCTGGTCACCGGCGTCCTCCCCGGCGTGAAGTCCCGGCTCCGGGGCCGCGACCTCGCGCTCATCGCCGCCGGTCTCACCTTCTACGCCGGCATCGCGATCGTGCCGCTCCTGGTGCTGGCGTTCGGCCTGACGGCCTGGCTCACCTCCCCGGAGCGGGTGCACGAGCTGGGGGTGCGGCTCGGCGACCTCCTCCCGGACGAGCTCGGGGCACCGGCGGCCGTGGCCCGGCTGGTGGACGCCGGCGTCGGCCTGGACCCCCTCGGCGCCCTGCTCGCCCTGCTGCCCATGTCCCTGTACGGGGAGGGGCTGCGGCGGGCCCTGCTCCGCTTCGGCACCCGGCACGAGGGGATGACCGGCTGGCGCGGCCGGCTCGGCGCGCTCCCCCTCCTCCTGCTCGCACCGGTCCTGCTCTACCCGCTGCTGCTGGCCGCGTCGCTCATGGCCGACCTGGCCGACCGCGGGGGCGCGGCGGCCGCCGTCGGGCAGGTGGCCGTCGGGTACTACTCGGTGCTGGCAGCGCTCACCGTGCCGCTGGCATGGGGCTTCCGCGTCGTCGGCGGGGGCCGCGTGCGGTGGCCGGCGCTCCTGGCGGGCGCGCTGTTCACCGCGGCGTGCCTGTCCGGCTTCCTGCAGGGCTTCGTGCTGTTCCTGGCCCTGCCGCTGGACCTCGGCGCACCGTTCGGCGGGCTCGTCGTCGTCGGCGGGGTGGTGGCGGTCGGGCTCTGGCTGTTCGCCCTGCACCTGGTGGTCCTGCTCGGCTGGCTGGTCACCCAGTCGCTGGACGAGCGGTGGCACGGCCCGTCGGCGCGGACGCGGCCGGGGCAGGCGCTCGACCCGGGTCCGGAGCTCCGTTAGTCCGGGTCCTCCGGCGCGACGGGATCAGGCTCGGGGCCTGGTTCCGGCGCAGGCTCCACCGGCGGCGGGGCGACCGGCGGAGGCGGCACCGGGACGGGCTCCGGCACCGGGACGGGCGTCGGCACGGGCGGGGGCGGCACGTACCGCGAGCCGTTGCTGACCAGGATCGAGACCGCCTGGCCGGGCACCGCACGTCCGCCTGCGGGCGGGCTCGTGCCCACGAGCTCGCCCGGGGCGAGGTCGCTGTCCACCCGCACGACGAGGTCGAGGAAGCCGGCGCGGCTGAGCACGTCCGCGCAGTCGAACGGATCGGAGCAGCGGGGCATCGGGACGGTCTCCCCCCGGACGACGGCCGGGTCCGCCGGCGGGAAGTCGCTGCTGCCGCGGGTCGTGAGGATCGGCGCCATCGCGTCGTGCCAGATGGTCGCGCCCTTGCCGCCGCCGAAGCCGCCGACGTCCTCCTTCTCCTTGGGATTGAAGACCATGACGCTGGCGGCGATCTCCGGCGTGTAGCCGACGAAGGCGACGGAGACGTTCTCCTGCGTGGTGCCGGTCTTGCCCGCGATCTGGTGCCCCGGCACGTACGCGCGCCGGCCGGTCTGCCCCTCGTAGCCGGGCTCGACGTCCTTGCGCAGCATCTGGTTGAGCGTGTTGGCGACCCCGGCCGGGATCGCCTCGGGCGTGCAGCGGTCGCCGTCGACGAGCGGCTCGCCGTCGTCCCCCAGGACGGGCTCCCCGTCACGGTCCAGCAGCCCGGTGACCGGGACGACGTCGCACTGCGTGCCGCCGGCCGCCAGCGTGGCGTAGGCACCGGCCAGCCCGAGCGGGCTGGTCGCCTCGGGCCCGAAGGCGAACGAGCCGTTGTTCTCGTCGATGGTCCGCTGCGCGAGCCCGCCGGGCCCGTGCTCGTACAGGCCCATGCGCTCGGCCATCCGCACCGGCTCCTCGACGCTGCCGAGGGCGTCCTCGAGCGCTAGGAAGTAGGTGTTGGAGGACTGGTAGAGCGCCGTCGTCAGGTCGAGCGTGGACCGGTAGGTGCCGGAGTTCCGGACGTCGTAGGGCCCACCGCCCTCCTCGTAGACGCGGGAGACGTACCGGCTGGGCGTGGTGAGCGTGTACTCCGTGGAGTACCCGCGGGCGAGCGCGGCGGCGGCCACGAACACCTTGTAGGTGGACCCGGCGCCGCGGCTGGGGGCGGCGTTGAGGTTGAACGACTCCTGCGTGCGGTCGTCCTCGTCGTGGCCGAAGACGCGGTTGACGCTCATGGCCAGCAGGTGGCCGGTGCCCGGCTCGACCGCGGTGAAGGTCGCCGCCAGCGAGCTCTCCAGCGGCTCGGTCGCGACCACCGCCGCGTCGCCGGCGCGCTGCAGGTCCGCGTCCAGCGTCGTCTGGATCACGTAGCCGTTGCGCTCGAGGTCCTCCTGCGTGAGGCCGTGCTCGCGCTCCAGCCAGCTCTGCACGAAGTCGCAGACGTAGGCGCCCACGGTCGCCTCGATGCAGCCGCGGGGCGGCGCGGCGGCGGGGGCCAGCCCCAGCGGGGCGGCCGAGGCCTCGGCCTGCTGCTCCGGCGTGATGTAGCCCTGGGCGGCCATGCGGGCCAGCACCTGGCTGCGGCGCACGGCGGCGCCCTCGGGGTCGGTGAAGGGGTCGTGGTCGGAGGGGCTCTGCACCAGGCCGGCGAGCAGGGCCGCCTGCGGCAGGGTCAGCCGTGCTGCGTCCACGCCGAAGAACGCCTGGGCCGCGGGCTGGACGCCGTAGGCGTTCCGCCCGAAGTAGACGATGTTCAGGTAGCGGGTGAGCAGCTCGTCCTTGCTGTACGCGTTCTCCATCGCCAGGGCCAGCCGGGCCTCGCGCAGCTTGCGGCCGAAGGTCTTCTCGATGGCCGCGTCGCGCTCCTCCGGGGTGCCGGCGGCCTGCAGCAGGGTCTGCTTGACCAGCTGCTGGGTGAGCGTGGAGCCCCCCTCCTCGACCTCGCCGGCGGCGATGTTCGTGACCAGCGCGCGCACGGTGCCCTGCACGTCGAGCCCGCCGTGGTCGTAGAAGCGGGCGTCCTCGATGGCGATCAGCGCCTGCCGCATGACCTCGGCGATCTCCTCGGTCGCGACCGGCGCGCGGTTCTCGCGGTAGAAGGAGGTGATCACCTCGCCGTCGGCCGCCAGCATGACGCTGTTGCGGGCCGGCACCTCGACGGAGAACTCCTCCGGTGGGTCACCGAGCAGGCCGGTGGACTGCCGGGCGGCCAGCGCCGGGCCGCCGATCCACGGCATCAGCAGCCCGGCCAGCAGCACCCCCGCCAGCAGGACGGCACCCCCGAGGGTGAGCAGCGTGCGGCCGGTGCCCGTGCGCGACCCCATGACCCTCCTCCGGCTGAAAGGCCAGCTCAGCAGGGTTGATCGCGTTGCACAACCATCTCCGCGGCGGAGCCGCGACCGGAGCCGTCCCGCGCGTCCCCCGGGACACCCCCGTCACACGAGCTGCCCGGCCTCCCCGCGCAGCGGTGCCGGGAGGTCGTCGCGGTGCAGGACCACCAGGGTGCTGACCGCCCGGGTGAGGACGACGTAGAGCCGGTGCAGGCCGCGCGGCTCGGCCGCCACGATCGCCGCGGGGTCGACGACCACCACCGCGTCGAACTCCAGCCCCTTGGCCAGCGTGGCGGGGACGACGGCGACCGCGGCCGCGCCCGTCCCGTCGTCGGTGAGCTCGGCCGCGTCGACGCCGGCGCCGGTGAGCAGGCCGGCCACCCCGGCCACCGCCGCGTCGGCGCAGACGATCCCGATCGAGCCGGCGACCGCGGCCAGCGCCCCGACCACCTCCAGCAGCGGGCCCCCGAACGCGGGCACCGGTCGCAGCGACAGCGCGTCGGGCTCGGACCGGACCGCGGTGGCCGGCGTCAGCCCGGGGGCGATCACCGGTAGCAGCCGGTTGGCGAAGTCGAGCACCTCGGCCGGCACCCGGTAGCCCCGGGTCAGCGGGGTGATGCCGGCGTCCGGCCGCCCCAGGTCGGCCAGCGTGCGAGCCCAGTCGTCCGGCGACCAGGGGCTGGTGCCCTGCGCCAGGTCGCCGAGCACGGTGAGCGAGCCGGCGCCCAGCCGGCGGGCGATCGCCCGGCACTGCATGGGCGAGAGGTCCTGCGCCTCGTCGACGACCACGTGCCCGTGGCCGGGGGTGCGCTCCAGCAGCCCGGCGAGCTCGTCGGCCAGCACCGCGTCGGCCGCCGTCCACGGGGCGGTGCGCACCGACCGGGGCGGCACCGGCCAGCGCAGCAGCGCCTGCTCGGCGTCGTCCAGGATCCCGCGGGCGGCGCGGGCCAGCCGGTCGGGTTCGGTCCACAGCCGGAGCAGCAGCCCGGCGGCGTCCCGGGCCGGCCAGACGCGGTCGCAGAACTCCCGCACCTCGGGGCTGCGGGCGGCCCGCCGGACCTCGCCGTCGGAAGGGCTGCCGCCGGCCTCCTCCTTCTGCCGGCGGGCGTCCGTCGCCAGCAGCATCGCCAGCCGCTCGCGGCCGGCCGCGTAGTGCAGCAGCTGCTGGTCGTCGGTGCCCCTCCCCCGGCGGCGCAGGTCGTCGACGGCGCGCTTGAGCCGCTCGACCGGCACCCGGTAACGCCGTCCGGCCAGGGGCAACAGCACGTCGTCGACCGGCTTGGCGATCTCGCCCCACAGCGCCCGGCGCAGCACCTCGGCCAGCCGGGCGTCGCCCTTGAGCGTCGCGACGTCGGGGCGGTCCTCGGCCCGCACCGGCACCCGGGCGGTCAGCTCGGCCACCGTGGTCTGCGCGACGTCGGCCTCGCCGAGGGTGGGCAGCACCTGCTCGATGTAGCGCAGGAACGCCCGGTTGGGCCCGACGACCAGGACGCCGGTGCGCGCCAGCTGCCCGCCGTGCGTGTAGAGCAGGTAGGCCGCCCGGTGCAGGCCGACGGCGGTCTTCCCGGTGCCCGGAGCGCCCTGCACGCAGATGGAGTCGGCCAGCGGGGCGCGGACGATGTCGTCCTGGTCGGGCTGGATGGTGGCGACGATGTCGCGCATCGGGCCGCTGCGCGGCCGCTCGATCTCCGCGCGCAGCAGCTCGCCGGGATGCCCGGAGCCCGGCTCGGCGAGCAGCTCGTCCTCGTAGCCGGTGAGCTCGCCGCCGGAGAAGCCGAACCGGCGGCGCCGCGCCACGCCCTGCGGATCGGCGGCGTTGGCCTGGTAGAACGGCCGGCTCATCGGCGCCCGCCAGTCGATGACGACCGGGTCGCCCGCGGCGTCGCGCACGTGCCGGCGGCCGATGTGGAAGGTCTCGCCGGCGCCGTCGACCGGCAGCGCGTCGGTGCGCCCGAAGAACGGCGGGACGCCGGGGTCGGCGGCCAGGGCGGCCAGCCGCTCGGCCCGGGCGGCGCCGAGGCGCTCGGACGCCCAGGAGTCGACGCCGGCGTCGGTGACGGCGGATGCGGCGACGCGCATCTGCGCCAGGCAGTCGGCGGCCCGGCGCAGGTGGGCGCGCTCGGCAGCGAGGACGGGATCGGGGGCGGTGGTCTCGGGGGCTGCGGGGAGAGACACGGTCGGAGGACGTTACGCCCGCCGGCGCCTCCGGGCGAGGGGTTTCGGCGGCCGCCCTCCGGTCGTCGGCGCGCCGTCCACGGCGTTGGATGGGGGCATGCCTGACTCGATGCTGGCCGGCCGGCTGAACGTGCGCACCCGTGAGTTCGTGGTCAAGGAGGTGCCCAAGCCGACGCCGGGCCCCGGTGAGGTGCTGATCGAGGTGAAGGCGGCGGGCATCTGCCTCTCCGACGTCCACCTCATCGAGGGCCAGCTCTCGCCGCTGTTCCTCGCCGGTGACGAGGTGACCCTCGGCCACGAGGTGGCCGGCACCGTCGCCGAGCTCGGTGCCGGGGTGGCCGGCTGGACGGAGGGTCAGCGGGTGCTGCTGCAGGCCGGCGAGGAGAAGGGCGGCTGGATCCACACCCGGGGCGTCGACTACGACGGCGGGTGGGCGCAGTACGCCCTGGCCACGGCCGACACCGTCGTGCCGATCCCCGATGCCCTGCCGCTCGAGCAGGCCTGCATCGTGCCCGACGCGGTGTCCACGCCGTGGGCCTCGATCGTGCGGACGGCGCAGGTGCGGGCCGCCCAGCCCGTCGGCGTCTGGGGCATCGGCGGGCTCGGCGCGCACGCGGTGCAGCTGCTGCGCCTGGCCGGGGCCGCGCCGATCGTCGCCGTCGACCCGGTGCCGGCCGCCCGGCAGCGGGCGCTCGACTTCGGCGCCGACCTCGCGCTGGACCCGGCCGAGGACATCGCCACCCGCGTCCGCGAGCTGACCGGCGGGCCCGGGCTGGCGTTCGCCTTCGACTTCGCCGGCGTCGCCGCGGTGCGCGAGCAGGCGGTGCGCTGCCTGGAGCGCGACGGCGCCCTCGTGCTGGTCGGCCTCACCGACCAGCCGCTGGAGATCCGCAACGGCACCCAGTTCAGCTACTTCGGCCAGCGGATCCTCGGCCACTACGGCTCCGAGCCCGCGCACGTGGTGGAGCTGGTCGACCTGATCCGGCACCACCGCCTGGACCTGAGCCGCTCCGTCTCCGGAACCCTGCCGCTCGCCGACGCCGCCGAGGGCGTGGCGCGGCTGGCGAACAAGGAGGGCGACCCCATCCGCCTGGTCATCACCCCCTGATGCCCGGTCGCGCCGAGTGGGGGCCGTAGGCTCCCGCGCAGGCGCGACGCAGCGGCTCAGCGGCGGTGGGGGACGGCTCCTGGCCGCGGTGTCGTCCGGAGGACGACGGTGTCATCGGGCCCACTCGGCGCGACCCGACTACTCAGGCTCGCGGATCAGCACCTGGACCGCGCGGAACTGCTTCGGCGTCTCCAGCAGGACGGCCTTGGTCGGCTCCCCCACGTCGAGGGCGGGGTCGCGGCGCAGGGCCGCCAGCGGGCGCAGCCGGGGGTCGGCCAGCACCTCGTCGGTCAGCCCCCGGTCGCCGCCGGTGAAGAGCGCGGCCAGCCCGTCGGCGTGCGGCAGCGCCACCCGGGCTGCGGTCTCCACGGCGTGGTCGACGACGGCGTCGGTCTGGTGGCCACGCCGGCGGGCGAAGCGCTGCTGCGACCAGCCACCGGCCGCCGTCCGGCCCTGCACCTGCCGGGCGTCGACCTTGGACACGACCAGCTGGTCGCCGTCGAAGACGCCGACCGCCCACCGGCCGCGGCGGACCAGCAGCACCGCGGCCCGCCGCGGACGGCCCGCGGCGGCGGTGAAGCTGCCGAGCAGCGGGGCCTCCGGCGTCCAGCCGAACGGGGCACGCAGGACGACCGTGGTCGTGTCGGCGCAGGTGATCGTCAGCCCGTCGTCGGCCGGCTCGACCGCGGTGAACGCGCCGTGCCGGGTGGCGACGCCGTCCAGCCAGCGGCCCAGCCGCTCCGGGCCCACGCCGAGCTGCCGCCCACCGCCGGCGGCGGGCCGGGGACGGGTCACCGGGACCGCAGGGTCAGCAGCCGGTCGAGCACGTTCCCGACCCGGAGCCCGTCGTGCTCGTGCTCGTTGGTGACCCAGGTGCGCACGTTGCCGACCGCCTCGGCGGTCTCCAGCGACAGCCCGGCGTCGACGTACATGTCGTCGAAGTAGACGGCGGCGTCGACCGGCACCTCGTTGGCGGCCAGCCGCGCGGGGTCGTAGAGCGCGGGGAACTCTTCGCGCTCGGCCAGCGCCTCCGCGGCCGGGCCGAACGGCCGCAGCGAGGCGATCTCCTCGAACATCCAGGGGTAGATCATCTCGCCGGTGAACGGCAGCGGGCGGCGGTCGCCGTCGAACTCCGGGCCGCGCTCGTCCTGCGCCGTCCAGCCGATCGGGCCGGGCCCCTGCGCGTAGATGCTCTCGTGCAGGGCCGCGTACAGCGGGTTGTCCCAGGAGGACGTCCGGCGGGCCACCTGGTCGAGGAAGGTGTCCGACAGCCCGCCGTCGTCGTCGAGCGCCTCCTCGAACAGCCAGTGCAGCTCCTCGGCGCCGTCCCGGGTGCCCAGCGCCTGACCGACCGTCTGCAGCCGGCGGACGGTCAGCCGGTCGCCGTCGGGCAGGGTCGCGGGCTCGGCGGCCAGCCGGTCGGCTACGGCGGCGATGCCCGCCACGTCGCCCGGGTACCGCTCGTAGAACCGGCGGGTCTTCGCCGCGACGCGGGGATACGTGCGCCGGTAGACCTCCCGGCCGTCGGCGTGCAGGCCGGGCAGCCCGCCGGTGACCAGGCACCTCTGCAGCCCCTCCGGCGCCCGCGAGAGGTAGGTCAGGGTCACGAAGCCGCCGTAGCTCTGGCCCAGGGTGCTCCAGGACCGGCCGCCGTAGAGCGTCGTCCGGACGTGCTCGGCGTCGGCGACGATCGAGTCCGCGCGGAAGGCGAGCAGGTGGGCGGCGGCCGCGGCGGCGTCGGGCAAGCGGCCGATCGTCGCGCCGGTGACCCGGGAGCTGCGCCCGGTGCCCCGCTGGTCGAGCAGGACCACCCGGAACTCGCGCAGCGCCCGGTCGATCCAGCCGCCGCGGGTCGGCCGGGGCGACTTCCCGCCCGGGCCGCCCTGCAGGAAGAGCAGCAGCGGCAGGTCGTCCCCGCGCCGGTCGGGGTGCACCAGCTCGCGCACGAAGACGTCGAGGGTGCCGCCGGTGTCGGGGGCGCTCCAGTGCAGCGGCACGGTCACCGACCGGTCGCGCACCTGCGCCCCGGGGAGCGCGTACTCCTGCACGGCGTCAGCGGGCCAGCGCCGGCTCGGCGGCGTGCTCGGCCGGCACGTGCAGCAGCCGCTGGTAGAGGCCGACGACGACGGCGGCGATCCCCGCGGCGACGACCGCGACGATGAACGCCCGGTTGGCGCCGGCGACGTCGACGATCTTGCCCGCGGCCGAGGCGCCCACGGCGACCCCCAGGCCCAGCGCGGTGCCGATCCAGGTGAACGCCTCCGTCACCGCCGACCGGGGCACCAGGAGCTCGGCCAGGGTGAAGGAGCTGATCAGCGAGGGCGACACCGCGATGCCCGCGACGATCACGAACGGGACCATCACCCAGATGTCGTCGATGAACAGGAGCGGGACGACCAGCAGGGTGAGCAGGGTCAGGGCGCCGACCAGCCGCAGCCGGAGCGGCAGCTGCCAGTGGATGGCCCCCCAGCCGATGCCGCTGGCCATCGACCCCACCGCCAGGCTGGCGATGAGCACGCCGGACAGCGACATGGCGTCCCGCTCGTCGGCGAAGGCGACCAGGGCGATCTCCAGCGTGCCGAGGATCGCGCCGACCGCCGCCCCGACGACGAAGAGCACCCGCAGACCCGTGGTGCGGATCGCGGACGGACCCTGCCGGCTCGCGTGCCCGTGCGGCTCCGGTTCCGTGCGGCGCTGGGCGGCGAACAGCAGGCTGCCCACGGTGGCGAGCGTGAACGCCGTCACCACGCCGGAGGTCGCGTGCCCCGTGGTGGAGAGGAACGTGACCAGGACCGGGCCGACGATGAAGACGAACTCGTCGACGACGGACTCCATCGCCAGAGCCGTGGGCAGCCGGTGGCTGCCGCGCAGGAGGTGGGTCCAGCGGACGCGGATCATCGAGGAGACCGGCGGGATGCAGGCCCCGGCCAGCCCGGCGGAGGCGAAGACGATCCAGAGCGGCCAGGCCTCGCGGACGGAGAACAGGAAGACCAGCCCGGCGGCGACGAAGACCACCAGCACCGGAAGCAGCACCCGGCGCTGGCCGTGCGTGTCGGCCCACCGCCCCAGCAGCGGCCCGGCGATCGCCGTCGTCACGGCGCCCACGGCGGCCACGGCGCCGCCGAGGCCGTAGGAGCCCGTCTCGGACGCCACCAGCAGGACCGAGCCGAGCCCGACCATCGACAGGGGCAGCCGGCCGATGAAGGCGGCGAGCACCATCGGCAGGGCGTGCGGGGTCCGCAGCACCTGCAGGTACGGATTTGCCACGAGGGGGGATGCCTCCGAGAACGGGAAGGGGCCCCCGCCACGCTAACCGACCCCGGCCCGACGCGCCGTGAGGCCAGACCGGCACCCCGCCGCCCCCCTCCTGGGCGGGGGCGGGACGACGAGGGCCCGGACCGCAGCTGCGGTCCGGGCCCCGGGTCGCGCTTCTTACGCGAGGCGGCTCTTCAGGATCTCCAGCTCGTCCCACATGGTGCTGGGCAGCTTGTCACCGAACTTCTCGAACCACTCGGTGATCTGAGGGATCTCCTCGCGCCACTCCTCGGACTTGACGGCGAGGGCCTGCTCGACCTGCTCGGGCGTCAGGTCCAGGCCGGAGACGTCGAGGGAGTCGACGGTGGGCACGTGGCCGACCGGCGTCTCGACCGCCGCCGCGGTGCCCTCGAGGCGCTCGATGACCCACTTCAGCACGCGGCTGTTCTCGCCGAAGCCCGGCCACAGGAAGCCGCCGTCCTCGTCGCGGCGGAACCAGTTCACGTAGAAGATCTTCGGCAGCTTGCTGGCGTCGTGCTGCTTGCCGGTGTTCACCCAGTGGCCGAAGTAGTCACCGGCGTTGTAGCCGATGAACGGCAGCATGGCGAACGGGTCGCGGCGGACGACGCCGACGGCGCCGGTGGCGGCCGCGGTGGTCTCCGAGGAGAGCGTGGCCCCCATGAAGACGCCGTGGTTCCAGTCCCGCGCCTCGCTGACCAGCGGGATCGTGGTCTTGCGGCGGCCACCGAAGAGGATCGCCGAGATCGGCACGCCCTTCGGGTCGGTGTACTCCGGAGCCAGGATCGGGCACTGGGTGATCGGCGTGCAGAACCGCGAGTTCGGGTGCGACGAGAGCTCGTCGGACTCCGGCGTCCAGTCGCGGCCCTTCCAGTCGGTCAGGTGGGCGGGGGCGTCGTCGGTCATGCCCTCCCACCAGACGTCGCCGTCATCGGTCAGCGCGACGTTGGTGAAGACCGAGTTGCCGTTGTCGATCGTCCGCATGGCGTTCGGGTTGGTGTCCCACCCGGTGCCGGGCGCGACGCCGAAGAGGCCGAACTCGGGGTTGATGGCGTAGAGGCGGCCGTCCTCGCCGAAACGCATCCAGGCGATGTCGTCGCCGATCGTCTCGACCTTCCAGCCGGGGATGGTCGGCTCGAGCATCGCCAGGTTCGTCTTGCCGCAGGCCGACGGGAAGGCGCCGGCCACGTAGTAGACCTTCTGCTGCGGGTTGGTGAGCTTGAGGATGAGCATGTGCTCGGCCAGCCAGCCCTCGTCGCGGGCCATGGCCGAGGCGATGCGCAGCGAGTAGCACTTCTTGCCCAGCAGCGCGTTGCCGCCGTAGCCGGAGCCGTAGGACCAGATGGCCCGCTCCTCGGGGAAGTGCACGATGTACTTGGTGTCGCTGCACGGCCACGGGACGTCGGCCTGACCGTCCTCGAGCGGCGCACCGAGGGAGTGCATCGCCGGCACGAACGGCCGGTCGGTGCCCAGGGCCTCGAGGATGGCGCTGCCGATCCGCGCCATGACGCGCATGGAGACGACGACGTACTCGGAGTCGGTGAGCTCGACGCCGAACATCGGGTTCTCGGCCTCGACCGGGCCCATGCAGAACGGGATGACGTACATCGTCCGGCCGCGCATGCACCCCCGGTACAGCTCGGTCATGACCGACTTCATCTCGTTCGGGTCCATCCAGTTGTTGGTGGGACCCGCGTCGGCCTCGTCGACCGAGCAGATGTAGGTGCGGTCCTCGACGCGCGCGACGTCGCTGGGGTCGGAGGCGCAGTGGAAGGAGTTGGGCTTCTTCGCCAGGCGCGTGAACGTGCCGGCGTCGACGAGCTTGGTCGTGAGCCGCTCCCACTCCTCGTCGGTGCCGTCGACCCAGACCACCTGGTCGGGGGTCGTCAGCTCGGCCATCTCCCGCACCCACGCCAGGAGGCGGGCGTGCGTGGTGGGGGCGTTCTCCAGACCTGGGGTGGCCACGGTGGTCACGGCGTCTCCATCCTCTGCGTTGCCGGGGCGGAGTGCTGCACCGGCGGTGGTGCGGTCTACCCGGCGACGTCGCTGGTGCAACCCGCCGGATCAGGAGAGGTTACCGGCGCATCGCACCGATGTAACCGTGAGAGATGTTACGTCTAGGACGTCTGCCCCTAGGTCGAAAGCCCCTGGCCGGGCGACCGGCCGACGGGGCCCGACCCCGTCCGCGAGCCGCGGCACCGGCGGGGCGAGGCCGGGAGCCCCCGCTCCGGTGCGCCGTGGCCCTAGCCTGCGCGGCATGCCGCCTCCCCCGGCGCTCGTCCGCGCCGCCACGATCCAGCTCGCCGCCGGCCTGGCCGGCCAGGTGGTCGCCCTCCGCCGGCGCCACGCCTACGACGTCCCCTTCATGACCGGCAGCCCCGAGCACGTCGGCCGCGACTCGTGGTGGTTCGGCACGGCGATCAGCGCGCCGTCCTACATGCTCGGCAGCCAGGCGTGGGCCGTGCTCCGCCTGCTGCGCGACCCGGCGGACGACCGGGCCCGGCAGGCGCTCCGCCTGCTCGGCACGGGCATGGTCGGCGGCTACCTCTCCGAGCGGCTGTGCCGGCACCGGCTGACAGCGGCCGGGTTCGACCCGGTGGAGACGCCGATCGTGGCGCTGGGGTTCGGCGGCTCCGTCGCCATGGCCGTGCTGGCCCGCCGTCAGCTCCGGCCGTAGGCGGGCCCGACCTCGGCGAGGAAGGCGTCCCAGTCCCCCGGCACCGGGTCGCCCGCGACCTCGGCGCCGAACTTGTCCAGGTACCAGTGCCAGCCCATGGCGAAGTCGACGACGTCGGTGCCGGCCGGGAAGACCTGGGTGAAGAGGAGGTGGGTCCGCCCGTCCTCGGCCCGCAGGTCGAGGGCGAGGGACCAGTCCTCGGTCTCCTGCTGGGTCCACTCGACCACGAGCCGGCGCGGCGGATCGCACTCGCGGATCGTCATCGGCTCGCCGATCTGCTCGGCCTCGTGGGTCATCGTGAACGTGCCGGTGCCACCCACGGCGCGCTCGCCCTCGTACGTGCCGATCCAGCGGCCCATGCGGTCCGGCTCGGTCAGGGCCGCCCAGACGTCCTCGATCGGGTCGGGCCACGAGCGGCGGAACTCCAGCCTCCGCCGCCCGTCGTCCTCGGTGGTGACGGTGCCCCGCCGGGCCCCCGGGCCCGTGTCCTCGCGTCGCAGGTTCATGTCGCTCCTCCGTTCCTCCGCGCCCGCCGGCCGCGGGCCATCTCGGTGTCCAGCGCGTCCAGCCGGTGCGCCCACAGGTCGCGGTAGCGCTCCAGCCAGTCGTCGATCTCCCGCAGCGGCCCGGGGTCGAGCGCGTACAGCCGCTGCCGTCCGTCGCTCCGGACCCGGACCAGCCCCGCCTCGCGCAGCACCCGCAGGTGCCGGCTGATCGCCGGGCGGCTGACCGGGAACCGGTCGGCCAGCTCCCCGGCGGGGAGCTCGCCGCCGGCGAGCAGGTCGAGCAGGGCGCGCCGGGTCGGGTCGCCGAGCGCCTGCATCGCCTCCACGGGACATGCGTAACACATCGGTTACGTGTCGGGCGAGGGGTTGGCGCGCGGTGGTGACGGATACGAGGGGCCCATGACCGTCACCGATCCGGACGTGCCCGACCCGCTCAACGACCCGCGAACCCTGCAGGCGGACCCCGGCGCGCTGGGCGAGGGCGAGGACCTCGCCTCCGCCGCCGACGACCCCGCGGCCGCCGGCGAGGACGAGCTCGCCACCAGCGCGGACCTCGAGGACGAGGCCGGTGGGGGCGACATCACCGGCGGCGCCGCCCCGGCCACCTGATCCATGTGACGGATCGGTCCGTCGCGGGTAGGTCGGCGAGGTCCCTACCGCACCTGATCGAGGAGGATCGATGGCCACGGGCGAAACCGGCTTCGAGGACGTCTTCTACGACCTGATCTCCGTGCAGTACCACTCGCTCAAGGCCGGGCACGACTACGGCCAGTACGTCCGGGACGCCGAGAACGCGGGCCTGGACGACGTGGCGAGCTTCTTCCGCGAGGTGATGGAGCAGGACTCCGCGCGGGCGAAGCGCTGCCACGAACTGCTCGGCACGCTCCAGGGCACCGAGCACGGCGGCCCCGCCACCACGTAGGACGGCAGGCCAGGATGGGCGGGTGATCACGACTGCGCTCACCCGCCTGCTGGACCTCGCCGCGCCGGTCATCGGTGCGCCGATGGCCGGCGTGGCCGGCGGGGAGCTCGCCGCGGCCGTCTCCCGGGCCGGTGGGCTCGGGATGATCGGCGTGGGTGGTCCGACCACGCCGGCGTTCCTCGCCGAGCAGTGCGCCGTCCCGACGGAGCAGCACCTGCCCTTCGGCGTCGGCCTCATGGCCTGGGCGCTCCCCGACCGCCCCGAGCTGCTCGAGGCGGCCATCGCCACCCGGCCGGCCCTGGTGTCGGTCTCCTTCGGCGACCCGGCGCCCTTCGTCCCCGTCCTCCACGAGGCGGGGATCACCGTGGCCGCCCAGGTCAACACCGTCGCCGACGTGCACCGCGCGGTCGCCGCCGGCGTGGACGTCGTGGTGGCCCAGGGCAGCGAGGCCGGCGGGCACACCGGGCAGCGGGCCACCCTGCCGCTGCTCCAGGAGGTGCTCGCGCTCACCGACCGGCCGGTCGTGGCGGCCGGGGGCATCGCCACCGGCGGCGGCGTGGCCGCCGCGCTGGCGGCCGGGGCGGCCGGCGTGTGGATCGGCACGCCGCTGCTGTCCTGCCCCGAGGCGCTGAACTCCCCCGCCGCCCGCGCGCGGGTGCGCGCCACCGCCGGTGAGGACACCGTGCTGACACGGGCGTTCGACGTCGCGCAGCGGCTGGCCTGGCCGGAGCGCTGGCCCGGCCGCGCCCTGGTCAACGACTTCACCCGGGCCTGGCACGGCCGGGAGGACGAGCTGGCCCGGGACGACGCGGCCGCCCAGCGCGTGGTCGACGCCCGGCGGACCGACGACGTCGAGAACGCCCCGCTCTACGCCGGCGAGTCCGTCGGGCTGGTCACCGAGGAACGCTCGGCCACCGACGTCGTGCGGGACCTGACCGCGGGCGCCGAACAGGCCCTCCGTCGGGCGGCCGGCCTGCTGGGCTAGACGGCGCAGTTGTCGCCGTCGCAGCCGTCGGCGGCGGGGACGGTGATCAGCGGGTTCGCGTCGGCCCAGGCCCGCTCCAGCAGCTGCCGCAGCAGCTCGGCCGGCTGGGCACCGGCGGCGCCGTACTTCCGGTCGACCACGAAGAACGGGACGCCGGTGGCGCCGAGCGCCTGCGCGGTCGCACCCTCCTGGCGGACCGCGGCGAGGTACCGCCGGTCGGTCAGCGCCTCGCGGACCTCGGCCTCGTCCAGGCCCACCTCGACGGCGTGGGGCACCAGCGAGTCGACGTCGAAGACCGGCCGCCCCTCCTCGAAGTAGGCGTGCAGCAGCCGCTCCTTGAGCTCGTTGCGCTTGCCGTGCTCGGCGGCCAGGTGCAGCAGCTCGTGCGCCAGGAGCGTGTTGCCGCTGACGGCGTCGGCCAGGTGGTACTCGAGGCCCTCGCCGGCGGCCACCTGCTCGACGTGGGCCATGTTCGCCTGCATCTGCTCGACGCTGGTGCCGTACTTGCGCGCCAGCGCGGGCAGCGTCGGGTGCGTCTCGCCCTCGGGGACCGACGGGTCGAGCTGGAACGAGCGCCAGACGACCTCCACCTGGTCGCGGTGCGGGAACTCCTCGAGCGCGGCCTCCAGGCGGCGCTTGCCGATGTAGCACCACGGACAGACGACGTCGGACCAGACCTCTACCTGCATGCCCGGCCCAACGTCGTCCGCCCGTCCGACGATTCCGGGTCAGCGCACGCCGACGAGGTCGACGACGAAGACCAGCGTCGCGCCCGGCTTGATGACACCACCGGCACCCCGGTCGCCGTATGCCTTGTGCGCCGGGATGGTCAGCCGGCGGCGCCCACCGACCTTCATGCCGACGATGCCCTCGTCCCAGCCCTGGATGACCATGCCCACACCCACCCGGAACTCGAGCGGGTCGCCGCGGTCCCACGAGGCGTCGAACTGCTCGCCGCCCTCGTGGGTGACCCCGACGTAGTGGGCGCTCACCAGGTCGCCGGCCTTGGCCTCCTGGCCCTCGCCGACGACCAGGTCCTCGATCACCAGGTCGTCGGGCGCCGGCCCGCTGGGCGGCTCGACCTCGGGTCGGCTCAGTTCCGCCACGGTTCTCCCTCCCGCACCGGGGCTCTCCCGGCGCCGTCGTCCTCCATCCAAGCAGCGCCGGCGGGGACCGGCTCGGGGCCGGGGTCGGGTCGGCCGACGTCGAGCGGGTGGGCCAGCTCGTCGGCCGGCATGCGGGCGGCGACGATCGCGACGACGGCCAGCAGCACCGGGACCGTCCCGCCGACGACGAACGTCCAGCGCAGGCCGATCAGCTCGCTCACCGGCCCGGCGAGCGCCATGGACAGGGGCATGAAGGACAGCGAGACGAAGAAGTCGAGGCTGGAGACCCGGCCCAGCAGCGCCGCGGGGACACGGCGCTGCAGCAGCGTGCCCCAGATGACCATGCCGGACTGGAACGTCGCGCCCATGACCGCGCCGGCGGCGAGCATCAGCCACAGGTCGGTGGTGAACCCGAACGCCAGCAGCGGCAGGCAGCCCAGGCCCCAGAGCAGGTTCATCACCGTCAGGTACCGCCGCGGCAGGCGCAGCGACGCGACCACGAGGGAGCCGACCGCCCCGCCGATGCCGAAAGCCGCGAGCACCGCGGCGTGCTGGGCCGGCCCGCCACCGGCGGCCTGCACCGCGAAGGGCACCAGCACCTCGAAGGGGCCGATGAAGACCAACAGCATCAGCGACGCGAACAGCAGGGTGGCGAGCAGCCACGGCGTCCGCACCATGTACCGGAAGCCCTCGCGGACGTCGCCGAGCAGCCCGGTGACCGCCGCCCCGCCCCCGGCGCCGGGAATCAGCCCGGCGGCGCGCGCGGGCAGGCCGCGCAGGAACGCCGCGGCCGAGAACGAGGCCAGCGCGGCCGCCCCCAGCGCCGCGGCCGGCGAGTACGCCGCGATCAGCAGCCCGGCGGCCGCCGGACCCGCCGCATGGGCGAGCACCGGGCGGACGACGCCTTCCAGCCCGTTGGCCGCCAGCAGCTCGCCCTCCGGCACCAGGACGGGGACCAGCGCCGAGTAGGCGGGGTAGTAGGTGCCCATCGCGAGGCCGCCGACCAGGGAGACGACGGCCAGGTGCCACAGCGCCAGCAGGCCGGTGGCGGAGAGGACGGCGAGGGCGGCCGTGGGCACGGCCAGCACCAGCGCGACCGCCAGCAGGATGTCGCGCTGCGGCAGCCGGTCGGCGAGGGCGCCACCCACCAGGGTGCTCGCCAGCATGCCGGCGGCCGACAGCGCGGTGACCAGGGACAGGGCTGCCGGCCCACCGCCGAGCGCGACGATCTGCCAGACGAGCGCCACGGTCCACAGCCCTGAGCTCAGCAGGGAGAGCGCCAGCGCCCCGGCCAGCCGGCGGTAGTGCTCATGCCTCAGCGGCGCGAGGGCGCGCGGCAGTGCGGTCATGGCAGGTCTCCCCGGGGTGGCTGGCGCCATCGTGTGGCACGGGTACGACAGGACGCACGCGATTTGCCGGAGGGCGCAACGGCGACGGCCCGGGATGTCGTCCCCCGCCGCTACGGTCCGCGCCATGATCGACCACCTGGGTCTGCAGTGCGCCGACGCCGCGGCGGCCGCGGCCTTCTACGAGCAGGTCTTCGCGCCGTGCGGCGTGCGCGAGCTGATGCGGTACGAGACGCCGCACGGACCGGTGATCGGGCTGGCCGGGCCGGACGGGCAGCCACAGCTGTGGACGTCGCCGCTGGAGGGGCCCGGGAACCGCCCGGTGCACCTGGCGCTGGCGGCGCCGTCCCGCGAGGCGGTCGACCAGGTGTTCGCCGCCGCCCGGGAGGCGGGCGCGGAGATCCTGCACGAACCGCGCGAGTGGCCCGAGTACCACCCCGGCTACTACGGCGTCTTCCTCCGCGACCCCGATGGCAACAACGTCGAGGCCGTGCACCACGGGTTCCCGTCGTCCTGACCGTGCGGGGTGCTGCCGGGCGTGCTGGGCTGGACCCATGGCCGCTGACCAGCCCGCGTGGTGGACCCGTGCCGTCGTCTACCAGGTCTACCCGCGCTCGTTCATGGACTCCGACGGCGACGGCATCGGGGACCTCGGCGGCGTGCTGCTGCACCTGGACCACCTGTCCGACCTCGGCGTCGACGTCCTGTGGCTCTCGCCGGTCTACCCCTCCCCGCAGGCCGACAACGGCTACGACATCAGCGACTACCAGGACATCGACCCGCTGTTCGGCTCGCTCCAGCAGCTCGACGAGCTGATCACCGCGCTGCACGCGCGCGGGATGAAGCTGGTCATGGACCTGGTGGTCAACCACACCAGCGACCAGCACCCGTGGTTCCTGGAATCCCGCTCGTCGACGGACTCGCCCAAGCGCGACTGGTACTGGTGGCGGCCGCCGCGGGAGGGCATGGCGCCCGGCGACCCCGGCGCGGAGCCGACCAACTGGCAGTCGTTCTTCTCCGGCCCGACCTGGGAGCTCGACGAGGCGTCCGGCGAGTACTACCTGCACCTGTTCGACCGCCGGCAGCCCGACCTCAACTGGGAGAACCCCGAGGTCCGGCAGGCGGTGCACGAGATGATGCGGTGGTGGCTCGACCGCGGGGTCGACGGCTTCCGCATGGACGTCATCAACATGATCAGCAAGGACGTCGGCCCGGACGGGCACCTGCACGACGGCCCACCGCTGCCGGGCGCTGCGCTGGGTGACGGCTCGGCGTCCTACCTGTGCGGGCCGCGGATCCACGAGTTCCTGCAGGAGATGCACCGCGAGGTCTTCGCCGGGCGGTCGGACGCGCTGCTCACCGTCGGCGAGATGCCCGGCGTCACCGTCGAGCAGGCCCGGCTGTTCACCGACCCGTCCCGCGGCGAGGTGGACATGGTCTTCCAGTTCGAGCACGTGGGCCTGGACCACGGCACCTCGAAGTGGGACATCCACCCGCTGCGGCTGCGCGACCTCAAGGCCTCGTTCGGCCGCTGGCAGGCCGGGCTGGCCGACGTCGGCTGGAACTCCCTCTACTGGGACAACCACGACCAGCCACGCGCCGTCTCCCGATTCGGCGACGACTCGCCCGGGTTCCGGCGGGACTCCGCGACCTGCCTGGCCACGCTGCTGCACCTGCACCGGGGGACGCCGTACGTCTACCAGGGCGAGGAGCTCGGGATGGCGAACTACCCGTTCCGCGGGCTGGAGGAGTTCGCCGACGTCGAGTCGCTCAACCACCACGTGCACGCGGTGTCGGCCGGCCACGACCCGGCGGAGGTGCTGGACGCCCTCCGGTACATGAGCCGCGACAACGCCCGCACGCCGGTGCAGTGGGACGCCTCGCCGCACGCCGGGTTCACCACCGGGACCCCGTGGCTGGCGGTCAACCCCGACCACGTGGAGTGGAACGCGGCCGCGCAGCGGGACGACGAGAACTCGGTCTTCGCCCACCACCGGCGGCTGATCGCGCTGCGGCACACCGACGACGTCGTGGCGCTGGGCGACTTCACCATGCTGCTGCCCGACCACGACGAGGTGTACGCGTTCACCCGCTCGCTCGGCGGCGTGGAGCTGCTCGTCGTCTGCAACCTGTCGCGGACGCCGTACCGGCTGGCCGAGCTGCTGCCCGAGGCGCCGGCCGCCGAACTGGTGCTCGGCAACCTGCCCGACGACGACCCCGCCGAGCTGCGCCCCTGGGAGGCCCGCGTCCTGCGCCTGCCGTGACCATGAGGGTCCGGTCCGCGGGCGTTGACCCGTAGGAGGACGTCCGGGGCCGGCGAACGTCCTCCTGCGGGACAACGGCTTCGTGTTCGCCCTGCCGTACGGCCCGGAGGCCGACTGGGTGCGCAACGTGCTGGCGGCCGGCCGCGCCATCGTCGAGCACGAGGGCCGGTCGGTGCCGGTGCAGCGGCCGCGACTGGTGCCGACGGCCGAGGCGGACCGGTTCCTCCCACCCCGTGAGCAGCGGATGCACCGACTCTTCGGCGTCGTCGACTTCCTCCGCGTGACCGAGGCCGGCCGGTGACGACGACGGATGCCCCGGTCTCGGCGGCGCATCTCCCGCCGTCCTGATCCCCCGTCGCCGGGTCGGCGGTCGTTCCCGTGCCCGACCGGGACGAGCCGGGGCACAGCGCCCGCGCCGACGCGGACGTGCCGGCCCCGGACCGACCGTGGTGCAATGCCGGGGCGGGCAGGCCACGGGGAACGGAACGGACGACGATGCAGCACGGGAACACCCGCACCTCTCCCCAGCCGGACCGCCGTTCCCGCTGGCCGGGAGCGGTGCGGCGCACCTGGGCGCGGCACCCCCGGTTCGGCCTCGCCCTGCGGGCCGCCGTCGCCGCGACGATCGCCTGGTGGCTGGCCCACCTGGTCCCCGGCCCGCTCTCCGACTACCCGTACTACGCCCCGCTCGGCGCGGTCATCGCCACCACCGCCTCCACGCTGGCCGGCTCGGTGCGCTCGTCGGTGCAGACGGTCGCCGCCATCGCGCTGGGCGCCGGGGTCGCGCTGGGGGGCGACGCCCTGTTCGACCAGCAGCTGCTCACCCTCGCGGTGGTCATCGCCGTCAGCGTGGTGCTCGCCGGCTGGGAGCGGCTGGGCAGCTCCGGCAGCTGGCTGCCCACGTCGGCGTTGTTCGTGCTGCTCTTCGGCAGCGAGAACACCACGGCGTACGTCCTCGGCTACCTCGGGCTGTCCTTCATGGGGGCGCTCGTCGGCGTCGCCGTGGCCGCGGCCTTCCCGCCGCTCCCCCTGGCCCCGGCGCAGCAGACCCTCGGCACCCTGCGCGAGGCGCTCGCCGGTCAGCTGGACGACCTGGTGGACGGGCTGCGGCAGGAGCACCCGCCGACGCAGGACGAGTGGGGCGGCCGGATCCGCACGCTCGACCCGCTGCTGGCCCAGATGCGCGACGCCGTCCGGCAGACCGACGAGGCCCGCCGGGGCAACCGCCGCGCCGCCCGGTACCGGACGGTGGCCGATCGGCAGTACCGGCAGGCCCGGGCGCTGGAGAGCCTGACCCTCCTCGTGGAGGACCTCACCATGCTGATCGCCGAGACGGAGGTGGCCGACCGGGAGCACGTACCGCTGGGGCCGCAGCTGCGTCCTCCGGCGTCCCGGGCCCTGGCCGCCCTGGCGGAGGTGCTCCGCTCGGTCGACGGCGCGACGGCCGATCCCGGGGCCACGCGCGAGGCCTACGCCGCGCTGGAGGAGTTCACCACCGAGCTGCGTCGCGCCCGGGCCACCACCGACGACGACCTGTTCGAGGCGGGGAACATCGTCGAGAACGTCCGCCGCTCGCTGGCCGCGGTGCGCCCTCCGGAGCCCGCCGACGAGCAGAGCGACTGAGGGCGGGGGCTTGACCCTCGACCGGGTCGAGGCCGGACGGTGACCGGCGTGGAGGGACACATGCGCGGGATCGGCCGGCTGGCCCGGGAATCAGGCCTGACGGTGAGCGCCCTGCGGTTCTACGACGGCGCCGGGGTGCTCGTGCCGGCCCGCGTGGACCCGCAGAGCAACTACCGCTGGTACAGCGACGAGCAGGTCCTCGTCGCCCGGCTCGTGGCGCGGCTGCGCCGGGTGGGCATGCCGCTCGCCGAGATCAGCCGGGTCGTCGAGCACCGGGACGACGCCGCCGTCGTCGACGCCCTGCTCCAGGCGCACCTGACGCGCCTCGAGGACGGTCTGGCCGACGCCCGCCGTGAGCTCTCCGCCGCCCGTTCCCTACTCGCTCCGGAGAGCTCCGTGACCAGCATCCGCACCACCACCGCCGCCCTGCTCGACGCCGCCCGCGCGGTCCGCTTCGCCGTCGGCCCCGACGCCGCGCTCCCCATGCTCACCGGCGTGCTGCTCGACGTCGCCGACGACGCCGTCCGCCTCGTGGCCAGCGACCGGTACCGCCTGGCGGTGCGCACGCTGGCCGCCGACGTCGACGGCCCGCCGGTCAGCGCCATCCTGCCGATCGACCTGGTCGACGAGCTGCTCGGGACGACGGCGACCGGCCCCGCGGCGATGCGGGTGGCGGGCGGCGACGTCGCGGTCGAGCTGCCGGGGCGGACGCTGCGCGGACGACGCGTCGACGCCGACTTCCCCGACTACCGGCGCCTCCTGCGCGGTTCGGGCAGCGCCCAGGTGGAGATCGACGTCGCCCGCTTCCGCGACGAGCTGGCCGCCGCCCCCACCCGGACGGTCCGCCGCCCCGAGGACGGCGTCGAGGAGACCGCCATGGTGCTCACCTTCGGCGCCGTGGAGGTCGGCGTGAACCGCGACTACCTGCTGGAGGCGCTCGACGCCGAGGACGCCGGCCAGCTGGTGCTCGACCTGGACGGCCCGATCGCCCCGCTGGTCCTCCGCGGGGCCGGCCGGGACGGCGACCTCAGCATGCTGATGCCGATCAGGCTCGACTGACGGCGGTGCGGTCCAGGACCAGCCGGACGGTCTCCTCCGGCTGGTCCCACAGCGGGAAGTGGCCCGAGCGCGCGAACCAGTGCAGCTCGGCGTCGGCAAACGCCGCGACCGCCCGGGCCGCCTGGCGGGCGAGGGTCACCCGGTCGCGGCGACCCCAGCCGATGGTCAGGCGCCCGGGCAGCGTGCCGGCCGGCGCCCCCTGCTGCTTCGGCCCGCGGGCCAGGTCGTCGAGCACCGCGCTGAAGGACGGCGAGTCGACGTAGCCCTCGAGCTCGGTGCGGACGACGTCGGCGTCCAGGGCCCAGGGGCGGGCGGAGAACTGCGCCAGCAGGGCGGTCCGGCCGGCCGGGTTGCCCAGCAGGGCGGGCAGGGCCGGGCGGATCCGGCGGAGCAGCCCGACCGACGCCGCGATGCTGGCGCGGAAGACCGCCGCCTCCCGGTCGGTCCAGAACCCGCCCGGGTCGAGGGCGACGTTGTCCGCACCGATCCCCCGGCGGCCGAGCTCCAGCACCATCCGGGCGCCGAGCGAGCTGCCGACCAGCGGGGCGTCGGCCAGCCCCTCGGCGCGCAGCCAGTCCTGCAGGGCATCGGTGAGCGCGGCGAGGGACGGATCGGGCAGCGGCGGGGTGTCCCCAGCGAACCCCGGGAGGTCGACGGCGACGACGCTGCGGTGCGCGCTCAGCCCGGGGAGCACCGGCTGCCAGGTGCGCCACGACCCGCCCAGACCGTGCACGAGCACGAGCGGGGGACCGGATCCGGTGCGGTGCGCGGCGAGCTGCATCCGCTGGCCCTACCCGCTCCGGCGGCCGGGAGTCCCCGTGATCGCCGCGGGGCTGCCGCACTCCCGTGACGGACCGGTCCGACGTGCGGCGCTCACGTGGGGACCGAGCCACCCGCACGCCGGCGGCCCGGCACGTCCAGCAGGGCCAGGGCTGCCACCGCCGGGAGCAGCGACCCCAGGGCGACCAACGCCAGGGCCGGTCGCTGGGCGCCGGCGCCGGTGAGCACTCCCCCGGCGAGCGGCGCCACGAGTCCCGCGCAGCCCCAGCCGGTGAAGACCCGGCCGTAGGCCCGGGGGAAGGCGCGCACCCCGACCTGGTCCGCCGTGACGGCCGGGACCAGCGCGGACACCGCGCCGTAGGCCAGCCCCGTGCCGGCGAAGGCGCCGAGGACGAGCCAGGGAACCGTCGGTCCGCCGAGACCCACCGCGGAGACGGCGGCGACGCCCAGCGCCGTCGCCAACGCTGCCGGCCGGCCGATCCGGTCGGACCACCAGCCGGCCACCAGCCGCCCGACCAGGTTGCCCGCGGCCAGCAACGAGACCGCCGCGCCGGCCGCGCCGGAGGTCAGACCGCGGTCGGCGGCCACCGGGGCAGCCACGGCGAACACCAGGAGCCCGGGAGCGGCGCCACCGGCGAAGAGCACCCAGAGCAGCACGAGGGTCCGCCGCGGCAGCGGCCCGGCCGCCGCCGTGCCCCGGCGGACAGGGCGGTCGGCGGGGGCGAGCAGCGCCGCCCCCGCCAGCAGGCCGCCGACCACCACGGCCAGCGCGCCGAGGCAGGCTCGCCAGCCGGCAGCGGCGAGCGCACCCGGAGCAGTCAGGCCGAGGAGCACCGGACCGGCGGCATAGGCGGCGACGACCAGGCCGGTCGCCGTGCCGCGGCGGGAGCTGGTGGACCGGGCGGCGAGCCCGACCGCGACGCCGTAGGCGAGTCCGCTCGCGGCACCGAACAGCACCCCGACCCCGCCCCACAGCGCCAGCGGGTGCGGCACGGCCGCCGCTCCACCGAGGCCGCCGGCCGCCAGCCCGGCGGCACCGCCGAGCAGCCGCCGTGGCCCGACGGCAGGCAGCGCCCGGCCCGCGGCCAGCAACGCGGCCGTGAACACGGCGATCGAGACCGCGAAGACGGCGGCGCCCGCGGAGCCCGGTGCGCCGACGTCCGCGGCCGCCTGCTCGGCGAACAGGCTCCAGCCGAACAGCGTCCCGGCGGCGAGGTTCGCCACCGCGCCGGACACGACGGGCCGCTCCACCTGGGACCCTCCGGGCTCGGCAGCGGTGGACCCGGCTCACCGTCCCCGCCCCGCCGTCCCCCCGTCAAGCAGCCCCGTCGAGCGCGCCTCGCACCCGGCGCGGGGAGACACCCCGGGCATCCCGTTCGGCATCCGCGCGCGACATGCCGGACGGCCCTCACCCGTTACGTCACGGCGCGCCGTCCCCCGCCGCGACCCATCGCCGACCGGGGCGTCGGGTGCCTTGACCGCCTCCGGTGGACGGGACGAGCGTCCGCCTGGTCCGGAGGGCCGAGCGCCCCTCCGCCGGTGCACCCGGAGGTCCGACATGGCCGTCTACCTGTACCGCTGCCCCGACCACGGCACGACCGAGACCCGCTGCGCGATGGGCGCCGCCCCGGCCGCCGTCGAGTGCCCGGCCTGCGGCTCGACCGCCGCCCGGGTCTTCACCGCCCCCCGGCTCTCGTTCGGCTCCCCGGTGCGCCGCGCCTTGATCGAACGCACCGAGCGCACCAGCGACCGACCCGACGTCGTCTCCGCCCCGCCCCCGGGGCCACGTTCAGGCCCGCGGGCCGACGTGCTGCGCAACCCGGCCCTGAGCCGGCTGCCCCGGCCCTGAGGGCGGGGCCTCCGTAGATCCCGATCGACCGCACGAGAGGGGAGGGACCGAGATGGCCAGCGTCGGTCTGCTGTACGTGGGAGCGGTCCTGATCGTCAACGGCCTGATGCTGCTGGGCCGGGTGGACGCCCGGGCGGCCGCGCCGTTGAACTTCTTCGTCGGCGCGCTCCAGGTCTTCACGCCGACCTACCTGATCATCACCTCGGGGGGCGACCCGGACGTCGTCCTCGGCGCCTCCGGGCTCTACCTGTTCGGCTTCACCTACCTGTACGTGGGCCTGAACCTGACCCGCGGCCTGGACGGCACCGGGCTCGGCTGGTTCTCCGCGTTCGTGGCGGCCTGCGCCGTGGTGTACGCCGGGCTGAACTTCGGCCGGCTGGACGACCCTGCCTTCGGGGTCATCTGGCTGTACTGGGCGGTGCTGTGGGCGCTGTTCTTCCTGGTGCTCGGGCTGGGCCGGGAGGAGCTCACCCGGTTCACCGGGCTCGTCGCCGTCGTCGCCGGGGTGGTCACCTGCGCCATCCCCGCCTTCCTGCTGCTCACCGGCGTGTGGGCGGAGAACGTGACGACGGCGGCGATCGTGCTCGCCGTCGTCCTGCTGCTCTCCCTGGCCCTGTTCCCCGCGTTCCGGGACCGGCGCACTCCCCAGCCGCACGGCGACGGCGCGGCGGACCAGCCCGTGCCGGCCGCGGCGGAAGCACCGGCCGAGCGGCGGGGGTGAGGCCCTGCCCCGAGTCGTCGGCCGACCGTCCCTCCAGCCAGATCCGAGCCAAGGAGCCCAGTCCATGCCCGAGCGCGTCTTTCCCCTCGACTCCAGCAAGCCGTTCACCGAGCAGCGGTACACCGGTCACAACCGCTGGCACCCGGACATCCCGGCGAACGTCACCGTCCGCCCCGGTGACACCTTCCGGGTCGACTGCCGGGAGTGGTTCGACGGCGCCATCCACAACGACGACTCCGCCGACGACATCCGGGACGCCCCGCTGTCCACGGTGCACTGCCTGAGCGGCCCCTTCGCCATCGAGGGCGCACAGCCGGGGGACCTGCTGATCGTCGACATCCTCGACGTCGGCCCGATCCCGCAGGAGGACTCCGGCCCGCTCGCCGGACAGGGCTGGGGCTACACCGGCATCTTCGCGAAGGAGAACGGCGGCGGGTTCCTCACCGACCAGTTCCCCGACGCCTACAAGGTGATCTGGGACTTCGCCGGGCAGACCGCCACCTCCCGGCACGTGCCCGGGGTCTCCTTCACCGGCATCGTGCACCCGGGCCTCATGGGCACCGCACCGTCAGCGGACCTGCTGGCCCGCTGGAACCGCCGCGAGCAGGCGCTGATCGACACCGATCCCGACCGCGTGCCACCGCTGGCGCTGCCCCCGCTCCCCCAGGACGCCATCCTCGGCACGCTGCAGGGTGCCGACTACGACCGGGTGGCCGGCGAGGCCGCCCGGACCGCCCCGCCCCGGGAGAACGGCGGCAACCAGGACATCAAGAACCTCACCAAGGGCAGCCGCATCTTCTACCCGGTGTTCGTCGACGGCGCGAAGCTGTCGCTCGGTGACCTGCACTTCTCGCAGGGCGACGGCGAGATCACCTTCTGCGGCGCCATCGAGATGGGCGGCTTCATCGACCTGCACGTCGACCTGATCAAGGGCGGCATGGAGACCTACGGCGTCGGCGAGAACGCCATCTTCATGCCGGGCAACGTCGATCCGCGCTACGACCGCTGGCTGGCGTTCTCCGGCACCTCGGTCACCCTCGACGACGAGCAGCGCTACCTGGACTCGCACCTGTCCTACCAGCGCGCCTGCCTGCACGCGATCGACTACCTGACGAAGTTCGGCTACACGCCGGAGCAGGCCTACATGATCCTCGGCGCGGCACCGATCGAGGGCCGGCTGTCCGGTGTCGTCGACATCCCGAACTCCTGCTCGACGGTGTACCTGCCCACCGGGATCTTCGACTTCGACGTGGCGCCCTCCGCGTCGGGGCCGGCCCGCATCGACCCCGGCACGGGCGTGCCGAAGTCCAGCTTCTGACCCTCGCCCGCCCACAGCCCACCCCGACCTGAGGAGCCCCCCGTGCCCGACGTCATCTTCGAGATCAACCGGGACCTGAGCGTGCCGATGCGCGACCAGGCCGTGCCCGGCCACAACCGCTGGCACCCCGACATCCCGCCGGCCACCACGGTCGCCCCCGGCGGCACCTACCGGATCGAGTGCAAGGACTGGACCGACGACCAGGTCCGCAACACCGACGACGCCGACGACATCCGCGACATGAACATCGACCCGTGCCACGTCCTCAGCGGGCCGTTCGGGATCGAGGGGGCGGAACCCGGCGACCTGCTGGTCGTCGACATCGTCGACATCGGCCCCTTCCAGGAGCAGGAGTGGGGCTACACCGGGATCTTCGCCAAGGAGAACGGCGGCGGGTTCCTCACCGACTACTCGCCCGGGGCCTCCAAGGCGATCTGGGACCTCGACGGGATCTGGACCAGCTCCCGTCACGTCCCCGGGGTGCGCTTCATCGGCAACTCCCACCCGGGGCTCTTCGGCTGCGCGCCGTCGCCGGACCTGCTGGCGGAGTGGAACCGCCGCGAGCAGGCGCTGATCGACCAGAACCCGGACCGGGTCACCGGCGACATCCCGGCGCACCAGGGGGACGTGGCCGGCGCACCGCAGGTCCCGGCGCTGGCCCTGCCCCCGCTGCCCAAGGACGCGCTGCTGGGGACGCTGCGCGGTGCGGATCTGGACCGGGCGGCCGCCGAGGCCTGTCGCACCATCCCGCCGAGGGAGCACGGGGGCAACGTCGACATCAAGGACCTCGGCGTGGGCAGCCGGGTCTACATGCCGGTCTACGTGCCCGGGGCGAACTTCTCCATCGGTGACCTGCACTTCGCCCAGGGCGACGGGGAGATCACCTTCTGCGGCGCGATCGAGATGCCCGGCTACATCGACCTGCACTTCGACCTGATCAAGGGCGGGATGGACCGCTACAAGCAGTCGATGCCGTTCTTCAAGCCCGGCCGGGTCGGCCCCAACTACTCGGAGTTCCTCACCTTCGAGGGGATCAGCGTCGAGGACGGCCGCAACTACTACATGAACGCGACCGTCGCCTACCGCCAGGCCTGCCTGAACGCCATCAACTACCTGATGCCGGCCATGGGCTGGACCTTCGAGCAGGCCTACCTGTTCCTCGGGGCGGCACCGATCGACGGCCGGATCGGCGGGGTCGTGGACATCCCCAACAGTGCGGTCTCGATCAGCATCCCGTTGTCGATCTTCGACCGGAACATCCTGCCCGACGGTGCCGGCGGGGGCCGGGACCTGACGGCGGACTGATCCACGGAGGTGGTGCGGGGCGGGCCCGGCCCGCCCCGCCCGCCGCCCTCCCCCATCCCCGAGAGGAGCACCGCGTTGCCGCTGTACGAGTTCCGCTGCCCCGAGTGCGGCCCGTTCGACCTGCACCGCGAGATGCGGAACGCCGCCGCCACGGCGCCGTGCCCGGCCTGCGACCGGACGGCGTCGCGCCACTACCGCGTGGGCGTCGGGCGCCCCCCGTCCGGCGGCCTCCGCGACGCCGGCCGCGCGGACCGCGCCCGCGTCGACCGGGCGCGCAGCGGGGAGCCGGTGGTCACCGGTCCACCCACGGGACGTCGCCTGCCCGGCGGCACGGCCCATCGGCACTGATCCGAGGGCGGGACCGGCCGCCCCCGGCTACGGTCCACAGCACCCGCACCGCTCCGGACGGAGGGCCATGCCGCTCGTCTCCCGCCTCTCGACCACCCCGGTCAAGGGCACCGCCCTGCACCACCCGGAGGCCGTGACGGTCACCGGCAACGGAGTGCCGGAGAACCGGCGCTTCCACCTGGTCGACGCCCGGCGGCGGCTGTTCAACGGCAAGCAGCACGGTCCGCTCGTGCAGCTCACCGCCGAGTTCGACCCCCGCGGGGACCACCTCGACCTGCGGTTCCCCGACCGTCCGCCCGTGGCGGGCCGGACCACCGAGCTCGGCGAGGCCGTGCGCACGGACTTCTACGGGCGCGACGTCGACGGGCACGTCGTCGAGGGGCCGTGGTCGGCCGCGCTCAGCGACTTCGTCGGGCAGGAGGTGCACCTGGTCGCGGTCGACCGACCCGGTGACGCCGTCGACGTCCACCCGGTCACGCTGATCTCCACCGCGACGCTCGAGCACCTGCGCCGGGTGACCCCGGACGGGGAGCGGCTGGACCACCGCCGGTTCCGGATGCTCGTGGAGGTGGACGGCTGCGACGTGCACGAGGAGGACACCTGGGCCGGCCGGCGCGTGCGGATCGGCGGGGTCACCGTCCAGGTGGTCGGACCGGTGCCGCGCTGCGTCGTGACCAACGAGAACCCGGAGAGCGGGAAGGTCGACTTCGGCACGCTGAAGGCGATCGTGCGGTACCGCGGCGAGCTCGCGACCGACCTCAGCACGCCGGTGGCGCACCTGCCGGACAACGGCGCGGTGATCCTCGGCATGTACGCCACCGTGGAGCAGCCCGGCGAGATCGCCCTCGGCGACCCGGTCGAGCTCCTCGACGAGACCGCCGTCCGGCCTGCCCGACCCGCCCCCTGACCCGAGGAGCACCGATGCCACGGCCCACCGACCACGAGCTGTTCGACCTCGGGGACGTCGTCCTGCAGGGCGGCGCGACCCTGCGCGGAGCACAGCTCGCCTACAAGACCTACGGCACGCTGAACGCGGACAGGTCCAACGTGATCGTCCACCCCACCTGGTACAGCGCCTGGCACGACGCGAACGACTGGGCGATGGGCCCCGGCCTCGCGCTGGACCCGGACGAGTACTTCATCGTCGTCCCCAATCAGCTGAACAACGGCCTGTCGACGTCGCCGAGCAACACCCCGCCGCCCTACGACGGGCCGAACTTCCCGCACGTGACCTTCTACGACCAGGTCGAGGTGCAGCACCGGCTGCTCACGCAGAAATGGGGCATCGAGTCGGTGGAGCTGGTGGTCGGGTCCTCCATGGGCGCCGGCCAGACCTACCAGTGGGCAGTCAGCCACCCGGAGATGGTGAAGCGGGCGGCCCCGATCGTCGGTTCGGCGATCACCAGCGAGCACAACCAGGTCTTCCTGAAGAGCCTGCGGGCGGCGCTCACCCTCGATCCGGCGTTCGCGGGCGGACGCTACCGGCCGGATGCGCTCCCCACCGCCGGCCTGCGGGCCTTCGCCCGGATCTACGCCGGCTGGGGCCTCTCCCAGGCCTTCTACTGGCAGCGGGAGTACCGCAACCTCGGCTTCTCCTCCCTCGAGGACTTCCTGGTCGGCTTCTGGGAGGGATTCTGGCTCGACGAGCGCGACCCCAACGACCTGTTGGGGATGCTGTGGACCTGGGAGCACGGCGACGTCGGGAAGACCCCGGGCTTCGACGGCGACACCGAGGCGGCGCTGCGCTCGATCCGCTGTCCGCTGGTGGCCATGCCGGCGAAGACGGACCTCTACTTCCCGCCGGAGGACGAGGAGTGGGCGTCGCAGTTCATCGAGCACGGTGAGGTCCGGGTCATCCCGACCGTCTACGGGCACTTCGCCGGCCTGGGGCAGAACCCGGCCGACAACGAGTTCATCGACCGGGCGCTCAAGGAGCTGCTGGGCCGCCCGGCCTGACGCCGGACGGCTCGGATCTCTCTCGGCAAGGTGCGGGGTTGCCCCGCGCGCTCAGCTCAGCGGGCTGCGCGGGAGCAGGCGGTCGCTGATGATCCGCTTCTGGATCTCGCTGGTGCCCTCGAAGATGGTGGTCAGCCGGGCGTCGCGCCAGTGCCGCTCGACCTGCCGCTCGGTGGTGTAGCCGTTGCCGCCGTGCAGCTGCATGGCCTGGTTGGTCACCCGGATCGACATCTCGGTGGCCTCGAGCTTCACCATCGACGCCTCCTTGGCGACCGGCAGCCCGAGGTCCAGCAGGTGCGCGACCTGCCGGTAGAAGGCCCGCGACTGCTCGATCTGCGACGCCATCTCGGCGATGTTGAACCGCAGCGCCTGGAAGTCGGCGATCGGGTGGCCGAACTGCACGCGTTCCTGCAGGTAGCGGATCGAGTCCTCCAGCGCGGCGCGGGCCAGGCCGACGGCCCGGGCGGCGGTGTGCACCCGGGCGGTGTTGAGGAACTTCTGCGCCTCGGCGAACCCGGCCTGCTCGGCGGCCTCGCCCTCCTCGGCGCTCTCCTCCTGGGCGGCCCTCGCCTCGTCGATCACGTTCCCGCGCGGGATCCGGACGCCGTCGAAGGTGAGGTCCCAGGTCAGGAAGCCGTGGTAGCCGATCTTGTCGATCGGGTGCCCGGTGAGCCCCGCGGGGAACTCGCCCCGCTCCTTCTCCAGCAGCAGGTTGACCAGGCCGGTGGACCGCGACTCCCCCGGCTCCGGGTCGCGCTCGCGCACCAGGACCTGGATGAAGTCGGCGGCCTTGGCGTTGCCGCACCAGCGCTTGTGCCCGGTCACCACCCACTCTTCGCCGTCGAGCACCGCGCGGGTGGAGACGCCGGCCAGGTCGGAGCCGGCGTCGGGCTCGGACAGCGCGATCGCGCCGATCCAGTCGCCGCGCGCGCTGCGGCGCATCAGCTCGTGCCGGCGGTCGGCGTCGAGCACCGCCGTCCCCAGGCCCTGGGACCGGGCCAGGATGCTGGCCGTCGACATCCAGGCGCGCGCCAGCTCCTCGCTGACCATGCAGTACTCGAAGACGCCGAGGCCCAGACCGCCCTGCTCGGCGGGGACGGTGATGCCGAACCAGCCCCGCTCGGCCATGCCGGTCAGCAGCGACGCCGGGATCTCGCCCTTCTGCGGGTCGAGCTCGTCGGCGACCGGGAGCACCTCGTCGATCGCGAAGCGCCGGGCCTGCTCCTGCAGCGCCTCCCGCTCGGGGGTGTGCCACGGCGGCAGCAGCGCCGGGGGCTGCGGCTCCCAGATCTCGGCGGCGGGTTCGCTGGCGGGGCTGGCGCTCGACGTCATCGTCGGTCGGCCTCCTCGGTCGGGCGGACGGTTCGCATTCCCTTGGCGGCTGGTCCTTCCCCCCGCACGATGCCCTCACCCCCGGAGGTGACCAGCGTCACCGGCATGATCTGACAACGACTTCACAGAGATGACAGCCATCTGTTAGAACTACGGCGTGGCGGTGCCCGAGCGACTGGACGTGACGCTGCGGCTGGTCCGCAACGCCGGGACGGCGACGCTCAGCGACCTGGCCGCGCGGCTCGGTGTCAGCGAGATGACCGTCCGCCGCGACCTCGACGAGCTGCAGCGCCGCGGCCTCGTCACCCGCATCCGTGGCGGCGCCACGGCGGTCGACACCCCGGAGAACGGCTTCGCCGCCCGTGCCGGGTGGCAGGCCGGGCTCAAGGAGCGCATCGGCCGGGCCGCGGCGGAGCACGTCCGGCCCGGCTCGACCGTGCTGCTCGACGCCGGGACGACGACGGTGCACGTGGCGCGGGCGCTGCTGGACCGGGCGCCGCTCACCGTGGCCGCGCTGAGCCTGCCGGTCGCCGCGGTGCTGGCCGACCGGCCCGGCATCCGGCTGCTCGTGGTCGGCGGCGAGGTGCGCGCCGGTGAGGGCAGCCTCGCGGGCCCCGTCACCGCCACGGTGCTGGCCACCCTCTCCTTCGACGTGTACGTCATGTCGATCGGCGGGATCACCCCCGGCGGGTGGTCGGAGTTCACCCTCGAGGACGCCGCGGTGAAGCAGGCCGGGCTGCGCCAGGCCGACCGCGCGCTCGTCGTGGCGGACGCCGGCAAGCTCGGCGTCCGGGCGTTCGCCCGCGTCGCGGACCTGCCCGCCGCCGGGCACCTGGTCACCGACGCCAGCGCCCGCGATCCCCGGCTCACCCCGGCGGCGCAGGAGACCCTCGCCGCCCTCGACGACGCGGACGTGGAGGTCACCACCGCATGAGCCTGATGATCCTGGTCGCCGGCCCCTACCGGAGCGGCACCGACGACGACCCCGGCCGGATCGCGGCCAACCACCGCCGCATCCAGCAGGCCACCCTGGAGCTGTTCCGCGCCGGCCACCTGGCGGTCAACGGCGAGGACCTCGCGCTGCCCCTGGCCACGCTGGCCGGCTCGACGCGGGTCGGCGACGGCGCTTTCGTCGAGGTGTTCCACCCGATCGGCCGCCGGCTGGTCGCCCGCGTGGACGCCGTCCTCCGGCTGCCCGGGGCGTCGGCCGGCTCCGACGAGATGGTCGCGCTCGCCCGGGCCCGCGGCATCCCGGTCTACACCGACGTCGCCGCCGTCCCGGCCGCGGCGTGACCGGCGTCCCGGGGATCGACGTCCCCGACTTCCGGGGCCGCACCGGCCTCGACCGGGCCGGGCGCGACCTGACCGGCAACCCCGACGTCGTCGTGCGGGACGTGGAGCTGCTCGCCGGCGGCTGGCACGTGCTGCGCCGGACCACCCTGGACCGTCGCCGCAGCGACGGCGAGTGGGTGACCGAGCAGCGCGAGACCTACGACCGGGGCAACGGCGCGACGCTGCTCCCCTACGACCCCGAGCGGCGCACCGTGCTGCTCACCCGGCAGTTCCGCTACCCCGTCTACGTCAACGGGCACCCCGACGGGCTGCTGCTGGAGGCCGCCGCCGGGCTGCTGGACGACGACGCCCCGGAGGTCGCCATCCGGCGGGAGGCCGAGGAGGAGCTCGGCGTCACCCTCGGCGAGGTGCAGCACGTGTACGACGTCTTCATGAGCCCCGGCTCGGTGACCGAGCGGCTGCACTTCTTCGCCGCGCCCTACCGCCCGGCCGACCGCACGTCCGCCGGCGGCGGGCTCGCCGACGAGGGCGAGGACATCGAGGTCGTCGAGCTGCCCTTCGACGACGCCCTCGACATGGTCGACGACGGCCGGATCGCCGACGCCAAGACCGTGATGCTCCTCCACTGGGCCGCGCTGCGGGGGCCGTTCAGGAGCTGAGCCGGTCCTGCGCCAGCCGGATGTAGTGCTCGACCAGCGAGGCGTCGTCGACCGTGCCGGAGTTGACCGCCTTCGCCGGGTCCACGCCCTGGAACAGCCGCTTGAGCGGCACCTCGAGCCGCTTGCCGGTCCTGGTGTGCGGCACGCCGGGGACGGCGATCACCTCGTCGGGCACGTGCCGCGGGCTGGCCTGGGTCCGGATCGCCGACCGCAGCCGCTCGACCAGGTCGTCGGTGAGCTCCTCCCCCGGCGCGAGCTGCACGAACAGCGGCATCCAGTAGCCGCCCCCGGGCAGCTCCACGCCGAGGACGACGCAGTCGACGACCTCCGGGAAGCCCTCCACGGCGGCGTAGATGTCGGCGGTGCCCATGCGCACCCCGCCGCGGTTGAGCGTGGAGTCCGACCGGCCGGTGATCACGCAGGTGCCCCGCTCGGTGATCTCCAGCCAGTCGCCGTGCCGCCAGACGCCGGGCCACGGCTCGAAGTAGGCCGCGCGGTAGCGGGCGCCGTCCGGGTCGTCCCAGAAGTACAGCGGCATGGAGGGCATCGGCTCGGTGACCACCAGCTCGCCGAGCTCGCCGACCACCGGCTCGCCCTGCTCGTCCCACGACTGCACGGCCACGCCCAGCATGGGCCGCTGCAGCTCGCCCACCGTGACCGGGAGCAGCGGCGAGCCGCCGATGAAGCCGGTCGCGACGTCGGTGCCGCCCGACGCGGAGACCAGCTGCAGGTCGGTGCCCACGGCGTCGTAGACCCAGTGGTACGAGGCGTCGGGCAGCGGGGAGCCGGTGCAGCCGAGCACGCGCAGCGCGGAGAGGTCGTGGTCGTCGCCGGGCCGGACGCCGGCCTTCTGGCAGGCGCCCAGGTACCCAGGGCTCGTGCCCAGCAGGGTGATCCCGACCTCCGCGGCGAGGGCGAACTGCGCATCCACCGTCGGGTAGGTGGGCGCCCCGTCGTGCAGCACCGCCGTGGCGCCCGACAGGAGCGAGGAGGCGACGACGTTCCACATCATCCAGGCGGTGGAGGTGTACCAGTAGAAGCGCGCGCCCGGCGCCAGGTCCTGGTGCAGCAGCCCCCACTTGAGGTGCTCGAGCACCACCCCGCCGTGCCCGTGCACGATGCCCTTGGGCAGCCCGGTGGTGCCCGAGGAGTAGACGATCCACAGCGGGGCGTCGAACGCCGTCGGCTCGATCACCGGGTCCTGCGCGTCGGCGACGGCGTCGGCCCAGGCCAGGGCGTCGTCGGGCACCTCGTCGGGGAACAGCCGGGGGACGGCGATCGTCGTCCGCACGGTGGGCAGCGCCTCGCGCAGCTGGGCCACGACCTCGCGCCGGTCGTGCGCGCGGCCGTTGAACCGGTAGCCGTCGACGGCCACGAGCACGGTGGGCTCGATCTGGGCGAACCGGTCGAGCACCGCGCGGGTGCCGAAGTCCGGGGCGACCGACGACCACACCGCCCCGACCGCGGCCGCGCCGAGGAAGGCGACGATCGTCTCCGGCACGTTGGGCAGGTAGCCCGCGACCCGGTCGCCGGGGCGCACGCCCAGCCGGCGCAGGGTCGCGGCGAAGGCGCCCACCTGGCCGCGCAGCGCCGCCCAGGAGATCTCGGCCGGCTCGGCGTCCTCGGTGACGGCGATCAGCGCGGGCCGGTCGTCGGCGGCCTGCCGGAACACCTGCTCGGCGTAGTTCACCGTCGTCCCCGGGAACCAGACGGCGCCGGGCATCTCGCGGGTGGGCAGCACCTGCTCGTCGGGGACGCCGGGCAGCACGCCGGTCCACTCCGCGAGGTCGCCCCAGAACTGGTCGAGGTGCTCGACCGACCAGCGCCAGAGCCGGTCGTAGTCGACCGGATCGCCGAAGGAGAGGCCGCGGCGCTCGGCCACCCAGCGGGCGAACGCGGCGATCCGGGTGGCGCCGATCGACTCGGCGGTGGGCTGCCAGAGGATCTCGGGAGCGGGCACGCCCGCACGATGCCATCCTGGGCCCGCGCCGGCCACGGCGCCGCGTCCCCGACCGCAGGAGGGCCCGTGCTGCCCGACCCCACCGCCGAGCGCAACGTCCTCGGTGGACCGCTCGAGCCCTGCGGCACCGACCCGGTCACCGGGTTCTACCGCGACGGGCACTGCGCCAGCGGCCCCGACGACCTGGGCCGGCACACCGTCTGCGCCGTCGTCTCCACAGAGTTCCTCGCGATGCAGCGGGAGCTCGGCAACGACCTGAGCACCCCGCGCCCGGAGTACGGCTTCCCGGGGCTCCGGCCGGGCGACCGCTGGTGCGTCGTCGCCGTCCGGTGGCTGCAGGCCTACCAGGCGGGGGCGGCGTCGGGGGTCGTGCTGGCCGCCACGAACGCCCGGGCGCTGGAGGTCGTCCCGCTGGAGGCGCTGCGGCAGCACGCCGTCGACGTGCCCGACGACATCGGCGACCTGGGCTGAGCCGGGCCGGAATGAACGCCCGGCCGACGGCGCTGCGGCGGGCATGAGCGACCTCCTCGACCTGCCCGTGACCACGCTGCAGGGCACCGCCACCACGCTGCGGGAACTGACCGGCGGGCGCGCGGCGCTGGTGGTCAACGTGGCGAGCCGGTGCGGGCTGACCCCGCAGTACACCGGCCTGGAGGCGCTGCAGCAGCAGTACGGCGCCCGCGGCTTCACCGTCGTCGGGGTGCCGTGCAACCAGTTCAAGGGCCAGGAGCCCGGCACGGCCGAGGAGATCGAGGAGTTCTGCTCGGCCACCTACGGCGTCACCTTCCCGATGACGGAGAAGGTGGAGGTGAACGGCCCCGGTGCGCACCCGCTGTTCCGGCAGCTGACCGCGACGCCGGACCTCGACGGCGCCGCCGGCGACGTCCAGTGGAACTTCGAGAAGTGGGTCGTCGACGGGACCGGCCAGGTCGTCGCCCGTTTCCGGCCGCGCACCGAGCCCGACGCCCCGGAGGTCCGCGCGGCGATCGAGTCGGTCCTCCCCGCCTGACCCCGCGGGGTCGGCCGGGAGCGCCTAGGTTCGGGGGCATGGCCGATCTGCGCTTCTGGTTCGACCCGGTCTGCCCGTTCGCCTGGATGACCAGCAAGTGGGTCCGCCAGGTGAGCGCCCAGCGGGAGTACGCCGTCGAGTGGCGGTTCATCTCGCTGCGGCTGCTGAACGCGCACGTCGACTACGACGCGCACTTCCCGCCCGAGTACGAGGCCGGGCACACCGCCGGGCTGCGGCTGCTGCGCATGGCCGCTCGCGCCCGGGAGGAGCACGGCCCCGAGGCGGTCGGCCCGCTGTACGAGGCGCTGGGCGGCCAGATCTTCGAGACGCCGAACGAGCCCGGGCACGAGGTCCGCCGCGGCACCCGGGAGTTCGTCGAGCCGGTCCTGGCCGGTCTGGGGCTGCCGGCCGACCTCGCCGCCGCCCTCGACGACGACTCCCGGGACGCCGCGCTGCGCGAGGAGACCGACGAGGCGCTGGCGCTGACCGGCAAGGACGTCGGGACGCCGATCCTGCACTTCCGGCCGCCGGAGGGCGTGGCCTTCTTCGGGCCGGTCATCAGCCGGCTGCCCAGCGACGACGAGGCCGTCGAGCTGTGGGACCACGTCGTGGGGCTCGCCTCGTTCCCGGGCTTCGCCGAGCTCAAGCGCAGCATGCGCGAGCGGCCGCAGCTGCCCGCGTTCGGCGTGCAGCCGGGCGAGGCCGGCCGGCAGGAGGACTGGCACGGCGGGAGCCGACGGCAGAAGAAGTGACCGCGCCGCCGGTACCGCCGCACGTCGGCCGGCACCGCGGTACGACGCGGTCCCGCCCACTCCACCGCGGTACCGGCACCGCGGGCCCACGACGGGCCGAGGCGAGCTAAGGTAAGCCTTATCTGATCTCCGCCGTCCGTCCCGGGAGCTGCTCGTGGCCACCACGGTCGACGTCCCGGCCCGGGGCGCGGCACGCTCGCCGGTGCGCGCCCGGCGGCTGGGCACGCTGGCCCTGCTGCTGGTGCTCGTCGCCGCCGCCGCGCTGGCGAGCATCGCCGTCGGCACCCGCTCGATCGGCGTCGGTGACGTCTGGGCCGCGCTCGTGGACTCCTCGCTCGGCACCGAGGAAGCGGTGATCGTGCGACAGCTCCGGGTGCCGCGCACGGTGCTGGGGCTGATGGTGGGCGCCGCGCTCGGGCTGGCCGGCGCGCTCATGCAGGGTCACACCCGCAACCCGCTCGGCGATCCCGGGCTGCTGGGCGTCACCGCCGGCGCCAGCCTCGCCGTCGTCCTGGCCATCTCCGCCCTCGGCATCACCACCCCCAGCGGCTACGTCTGGTTCGCCTTCGCCGGGGCGCTGACCGGCACCGTGCTGGTGTACGCGATCGGCTCGGCCGGGCCGGGCGGGGCGACCCCGGTCACGCTCGCGCTGGCGGGGGCGGCGCTCTCCGCCCTGCTCTACGCCCTGGTGCGCGCGATCCTGGTCAGCGACCAGCAGACGCTGGACAGCTTCCGGTTCTGGGTGGTCGGCTCGCTGGCCGGGCGCGACGCCGGCATCGCCTGGCAGGTCGCCCCCTTCCTCGCGGTCGGCGTGCTGCTCGCCCTGCTCAACGCACCGGCGCTGAACCTGCTCGGCCTGGGCGAGGACGTCGCCCGCGGCCTCGGCCAGCGCATCTGGCTGGCCCGGGCGGTCGGGCTGGCCGCCGTCACCCTGCTCTGCGGGGCCGCCACCGCGGCCTGCGGGCCGATCGCCTTCGTCGGGCTCGTCGTGCCGCACGCCGTCCGGGCGCTGACCGGCCCCGACCACCGCTGGCTGCTGCCCTGCTCCGCCCTGGCCGGGGCCGCGCTGCTGCTGGTCGCCGACGTGGTCGGCCGGGTCGTGGCCCGCCCCGGCGAGCTGCAGGTGGGCATCGTGCTCGCGCTGATCGGCGCGCCCTTCTTCATCGCGCTGGTGCGCCGGCGCCGGACGGCGGGGCTGTGAGCGTCGCGGCCCCGGCGCGGCCCGCCGGCCCGGGCGGCGCCCCGCGCCCGCCCGTCCGCCGCGGCCGGGCGGTGCGCATCGGTCCGGTGTCCGCACTGCTGCGCTGGCGGCAGCTGGCCGTGCCGGCCGCCGGCTTCGCCGCGCTCGTGCTGGTCGCCGCGCTCAGCATGGGCCGCGGCGACTTCCCGATCGGCGTGGGCGAGGTGCTGCGCACGCTGGCCGGCCTCGGCGAGGGCCCGCAGGAGTTCATCGTGCTGGAGCTGCGGGCTCCGCGGGTGGTGGTGGGCGCGCTGGTCGGCCTGGCGCTGGGCGTGTCCGGTGCGCTGTTCCAGACCTTCGCCCGCAACCCGCTGGCCTCGCCGGACACGCTCGGCATCACCACCGGCGCCTCGGTGGGTGCGGTGGCGGCGATCGTGCTCAGCGGCAGCACCTCCGCCGGCGCGCTCCTGGGCGGCCTGGGCATCCCGCTCGCCGCCCTGCTCGGCGCGCTGGCCACCGGGGCGCTGCTCTTCGGCCTCACCTGGCGGGCCGGCGTCGACGGGTACCGGCTGGTGCTGGTCGGCATCGCCCTGTGGTCGGTGGGCACCGCGCTCACCGACTGGCTGCTCACCAACGCCGAGATCTACGACGCCGCGTCGGCGTACGTGTGGATCACCGGGTCGCTCAACGCCCGCACCTGGAGCGACGCCCTGCCGCTGACGGTCGCCGTCGTCGTGCTGCTCCCGCTCGCGCTGGCCGCCTCCCGGGTGCTCACTTTGCTGCAGTTCGGCGACGACACCGCCCGCGGCCTGGGCGTGCGGCTGGCCGGGGCGCAGACCGCCGTCGTCCTGCTGGCCGTGGGGCTGGTGGCGTTCGCGGTGTCGGCCGCCGGCCCGATCACGTTCGTCGCGCTGGTGGTGCCGCAGATCGCGGTGCGGCTCGCCGGCGGCGCCCGGCCCCCGCTGCTGGCGTCGGGCGTCCTCGGCGCGCTGCTCGTCGTGGGAGCCGACCTGGTCACCCGCACGCTGCTGCCGCAGGCCCTGCCGGTCGGCATCCTGACCGCCGCCATCGGCGCCCCCTACCTGCTCTGGCTCCTGGTCCGTGGAAGGCGGCGATCCACCGTATGACCGAGCTCCTGCCCCGCGCCCGTCCCGACGCGATCAGCGAGGAACGCGTGCGCCTGGCCGCCGAGCACGTCCGGCTGGCCTACGACGAGCAGGTGGTCGTCGACGACCTCGACCTCGAGCTCACGGAGGGCTCGTTCACCGCGATCGTCGGCCCCAACGGCTGCGGCAAGTCCACGCTGCTGAAGGCGCTGGGGCGGCTGCTGCGCCCGACGTCGGGCCAGGTCCTCCTCGACGGGCGGGCCATCGCCCGGACCCCGACGCGCGAGGTCGCCAAGGTGCTGGGCCTGCTGCCGCAGACGCCGGTCGCCCCCGAGGGGCTCACCGTCGGCGACCTGGTCGCCCGCGGCCGGCACCCGCACCAGAACTGGCTGCGCCAGTGGTCCCGGGACGACGAGGCGGTCGTCGCCGAGGCGCTGTCGTGGACCAGCATGAGCGAGCTCGCCGACCGCCCGGTGGACGCGCTCTCCGGCGGCCAGCGGCAGCGGGCCTGGATCTCCATGGCCCTGGCGCAGGGCACCGACCTGCTGCTGCTGGACGAACCGACGACCTACCTGGACCTCTCGCACCAGATCGACGTGCTGGACCTGGTGGGCCGGCTGCACGCCGAGCGCGGGCGCACCGTCGTCGTGGTGCTGCACGACCTGAACCTCGCCGCCCGCTACGCGCAGCGGCTGGTGGCCATGAAGGACGGTGCGCTGGTCGCCTCCGGGACCCCGGCCGAGGTGCTCACCGAGCAGCTGCTGGCCGACGTCTTCGAGCTGGAGGCGCGGGTGATCACCGATCCGGTGGCGGGCTCCCCGATGGTCGTCCCGGTGCGCCGGCTGCGCTGAACGGCCCCCGCCCTCCTCGCCGCTTAGGGTAGGCTAACCTTCGTCGCGTCCCGGGATGATCATGCATCCCCTCAGCCGAGGGAGCTCCGTTGCACCGCACCTCTCGCCGCCTGCTGGGCGGCCTCGTGGCCCTGGGCGTGACCGCCGGCGTCAGCGCCTGCGGTGCCGACCCGACGACCGACGCCGAGCCCGCCGCCGACGGCAGCTGGTCGTTCACCGACGACCTCGGGCAGACCGTCGAGCTCGACGAGGCGCCCGAGCGGATCGCCGGCCTCAACGACCTGACGGCGTCGCTGTGGAACTACGGCGTCGAGCCGGTCGCCACCTTCGGCCAGACCTCGGCGGCCGACGACGTCGCCTTCGCGGGCCGCGACCTCGGCGACGTCGCGATGGTCGGCTCCACCTACGGCGAGATCGACCTCGAGGCGCTGGCCGCCGCCGACCCGGACCTCATCGTCACCACGATCTACCCGGACGACTCCTCCGGCGAGATCCCCGAGGGCAAGCCCGGCTACGGCTTCACCGACCTGGCGCAGCAGGAGCAGGTCGCCGAGATCGCGCCGATCGTCCACATCGCCTACACCGGGTCGGCGGCCGACGTGATCGAGCGCGTGGTGGAGCTGGCCGACGCGCTCGGGGTCGACACCGAGGGCGGCGAGGTCGCCGCGGCCCGCGCCGAGTTCGAGGCGGCGTCCGCGGCGCTCTCCGAGGCGGCGGAGGACGACGTCAGCGTGCTGCCGGTGTTCGCCACCGAGGCCGACGGCTGGTGGATGGCCAAGGCCGCCGACGACCCGCAGCTGCGGATGTACGCCGACCTCGGTGTGGACTTCGTCGACCCCGGCGGCGAGGGCTACTTCTGGCGCTCCGTGGGATGGGAGGAGGTCACCGACCACCCCAGCGACGTGCTCCTCTACTCGCTGCGGTTCAGCATGTCCCCCGAGGAGATCGCCGCGCAGCCCACGGCCGCGCTGCTGCCCGCCGTCCGGGCCGGGCAGCTGCACCCCTGGAAGTACATCGGCCCGGACTACGTCTCCCAGGCGGCCTACATGACGGAGCTGGCCGGCTACCTCGGCGGGGCCGACGACGTCACGCCCTGACCCCTTTCCCGGTCCGGCGTCACGACGACAGCGGGACCGGGGTCTCCGGCACCGGCGGCTCGGTGGTCCGCGCGGTCTGCGCCAGGGCGATCCCGGTGAGGACGACGGCGCCGCCGGCCACCTGCCAGCCGGTGAGCACCTGCTCCACCCACAGCCAGGCGACGACGGAGGCGAACACCGGCTCGACCGTCGCCACCAGCCCGGCGGTGGTGGGCGCGAGGTGCGGCAGCGCGGCGATGGACAGCCAGAAGGGGGCGGCCGCCCCCAGCACCACGATCCAGCCGACCAGCAGCCACAGCGGCAGCCGCAGGTCGCCGAGCGACAGCGGCACCGGCTCGGCGAGCACACCGGTGTCGAACTCCCACCACGGTGCGGCGAGCGCCCAGAAGAGCGCCGCCGCCACGAAGCTCCAGCAGGTGAGGGTGACCGGGTCGCGGCTCACGGTTCCGCGCTCGCCCACCAAGTAGTAGGTGGCCAGGCAGAGCGCGGCGCCGAACGCCGCCGCCACGCCCACCACGTCCAGCGAGCCGCCGCCCTGCCAGACCTGGGCCACGAGGACCAGGCCGGACAGCGACAGCAGCAGCGCCGCCCACAGCCGGCTGCGCACCCGCTCCCGGCGGACCAGCCAGACGTAGAGCGCGATGAACACCGGCGCGGTCATCTCGAAGACCAGCGCGATCCCGACCGGCATCCGGCCGATGGCGACGTAGTACAGGAACTGGGTCAGCGCGACGCCCACGACGCCGAAGACGGCGAGCAGCGGCAGCTCGCGGGCCCGCACCCGCAGCCGGTCGGGGGCGGCCAGGGCCAGCGCGGCCAGGAGCACCAGCGCGGCCCCGGTGCAGCGCAGCGCGGTCAGCCGGGTGGGCGGGACCCCCGCCTGCAGGGCGAGCGTCGACACCGTCCCGTTGACGGCGAACAGGGCCGCCGCGGCGAGGGTGAACGCGTATCCGAGGGCGGGGCGGACGGCGCGGGGCACCCCGGCAACGTAGCAGGCAAACGCGGCCGAGCCACCTACCGGTTCAGAAGAGCGCCAGGTCCTGCGCGGGTGGGCACGGCGCGGGGCCGGACGCGGTGAAGACCCCGTCGAGGCCGGTCGCCTCGAACACCCGCCACACGGACGGCTGGGCGTTGCGCAGCACCAGGTCGATGCCGCGCTGCTGGCACCGGCGGCGGAGGGCGATCAGCACCGAGAGGCCGCCCGAGCCGATCGACGGCACCCCGCCCAGGTCGAGCTCGAGGACGGCACAGCCGGCCAGCGGGCGCGCGGCGACGAAGGCCTCCAGCTGCGGGGCGGTGGCCTGGTCGACGTCGCCCTCGACCACGACCCGGGTGCGCCCGCCGGAGGCCTCCCACTCCAGCCGCAGCGCGGCGGGCTCGGGTGCGGGGTGCGAGACCCACCACGGGCGACGCCGACCGGGCGGCCGCGCCAGTCGTCGCGAGACGTCCCACTCGTGCGCCTGCACCATGCCCGTTCCCCCACCTGCCGACGGTCCCGACCCCCGTCACCGGGACCGTACGGAGCGCGATCGGGCGGGACAACGGATTGCGAGACGAGACCGGCCGGGATGACCCGCCCGGCGGGCGCGGGGTCACCGATCGTCATCGAACGGTGCCGGTGCGTCCCGCGCCCGTGCAGGAGGAGGCGGTGGAGCCGACCCGGCGCACCCGGCCGGGGCCGCCGGCGCGAGACTCGCCGTCATGGACGTGCCCGAGGCCCTGTACCTCCCCGACGGGGACGGTTTCACCGCCACCGCGCTCACCATCGGCCCGTGGGACGCCGGGCACCAGCACGCCGGACCGCCCGCTGCCCTGCTGCTGCGCGCGGCGGAGCGGGGGAGCGCGATCCCCGGCGGGCAGACGGTGCGGCTGGCCTACGACATCCTCGCGCCGGTGCCGGTCGGCCCCGTGCGGGTGACCACGTCGGTCGTGCGCCCGGGCCGGCGGATCGAGCTGGTCGAGGCGGTCCTCGACGCCGGGGCCGGCCCGCCGCTCATGCGCCTGTCCGCCTGGCGGATGCGCTCGCGCGACGACGCCCCGGCCGGACCGACCCTGCCCCATCCGGCGCCGGCCGGTCCGGAGGAGAGCCGGCCGGAGCGGGCGGCCTTCTTCAGCACCGAGGTCGCCTACCACCGGGCGCTGGACTGGCGCTTCGCCGCCGGCACGTTCAACGACCCCGGGCCCGCCACGGCCTGGACCCGGCCGGAGTGCGCCCTGGTCGCCGGAGAGCCGATGAGCCCGCTGCAGCACCTGCTGGTCATGACCGACGCCGCCAGCGGCATCTCGGCGACCCTGGACTGGACGCGGATGACGTTCGCCAACGTCGACCTGACCGTCGCGCTGCACCGCCCGCCGCGCGGCGAGTGGCTCGGCGTGGACGCCGTCACGGTGCACGGCGGCACCGGCGTCGCGCAGTGCCACGGCGTGCTCTTCGACGTCGACGGGGCGATCGGCCGGTCCACCCAGTCGCTGTTCGTGGAGCCGCGCCTCCCGGCGTCGTGAGTGATCTCTCGCCCTCTTCCTGGCGCAGGTCAGCGGGCCGCCGCGGCACCCGCGGTGCGGTACCCGGCGGGTCCGGTTGGCATCGGCGGGAACCGCTGCGCACTGTGGGGAGGACGCTTCTCCCCGACGATCGGAGCCTGCCACCCGTGGACGCGTTGAGAGAGCTGCTGGACTGGCTGTCCGGACGGGGTCTCGAGGTCGTGCTGATCATCATCGGCTCGGTGCTGCTCGCCCGGTTCGTGGCCTGGGCCGGGACGAGGATCACCGACCGGATCGACCGCAACTCCACCGGCGGCGACGCCCTCGTCCGCTCCGAGGCCGCCAAGCACCGGCACTCGCTCACCCAGGTGCTCACCTGGGCGGCGATCGTGCTGATCTACTCGATCTCGGTCTTCTTCGTCCTCGACCGGCTCGGGGTGCCGGTCACCGGGCTGGTCGCGCCGGCGACGGTGCTCGGCGTCGGGCTGGGCTTCGGCGCCCAGCGCATCGTCGGTGACGTGCTCGCCGGCTTCTTCATCATCACCGAGCGGCAGTACGGCTTCGGCGACGTCGTCTCCATCCAGGTCGTCGGCGGGATGGAGCCCGCGTCGGGCACCGTGGAGGACGTGACGCTGCGGGTCACCCGGCTCCGGTCGCCCGACGGGGAGGTGGTCACCGTCCCCAATGGGCAGATCGTCAAGGTGATCAACCTGTCCCGCGACTGGGCGCGGGCGGTCGTCGACGTGCCCGTACCGACCACCGTGGACGTCAACCGGGCGAACGAGGTGCTGCGCGAGGTGGGCCGCGCGGCCTTCCGTGATCCCGCGCTGCGTCCGCTGCTGCTGGACCCGCCGAGCGTGATGGGGGTGGAGAGCCTGGACCTCGAGCAGGTCAACATCAGGGTGGTCGCGCGCACGCTGCCGGGCAAGCAGTTCGAGGTCGGCCGCGACCTGCGGGCCCGGGTGGTCCACGCCTTCCGCAGCCAGGGCATGCAGGTGCCGCAGCCGACCACCGCCACCCCGGCCGACGACGGCGCCACCGCGGTGCAGGAGGGGGCCCGGTGACCGCGCCCGAGGACCGGCCCGCCGGCACGCCGGGCCCCGACCAGCCCCCGGCCGAGCCGACCGTCAGCACGGCCCCGCCGGCCGCGCCCCCCGCGCAGACCGCTCCGGCGCCGGAGCACCGCTGGTGGCACTCGATCCCCCGGCACCTGGGCCGGGCACGCACCTCGACGGTGGTGCTGGTCCTGCTGTTCCTCTCCATCGGGGCGCTCTACCTGAACGTGCGGCCCCCCGCCCCGGGGGAGCCGGCCTCGCGCGAGGAGCCCGCGGAGCAGACGGAGACCGTCGAGCCGACCGAGACCGAGCCGACCGGCACCGAGCCGACCGGCACCGAGCCGGCGGAGCCGACCGAGACCCCGGCGACGAGCGAGCCGTCGGCGCCTCCCACCCGGCCGAGCGCCCCGACCACCACCGGGGCGCCGTCGCCCGGAACCGGCACGGACACAGGCACCGACACCGACACCGACGAGCCGACCGACCCGGGGACGGCCGACCCCACCCCGACGGGCGGCTCCGGCGGCACGGGCGACGGGACGGCGCCCGACTCCCCGACCGGGTGAGCGGCGGGGCCGGTGTTCCACGTGGCACATCGGCCCCGCTCGGCCGTCCCGCGAGCGGTCGGTGTGCAGGTGGTGGGCGCGACGTCCTACGATCACGACGGCTCCTGAGAGGCAGCGCGAAGCACCTGGCTGGCTGCCCGGCAACCTCTACTCCGTCTGAGGTGCTCCAGGGGAAGAGCCGGCCGGGAGGCACCCGCCCCCGGCAAGGACGGAGCTCCCGTGCGCCGCGGGTCTCCGCGAACGAGAGGAGACGGCGCATGAGCGACCCGCAGAACTGGAGCTTCGAGACCCGGCAGATCCACGCCGGGACCGGCCCCGACCCGACGACCGGCGCCCGCGCCCTGCCGATCTACCAGACGACGAGCTACCAGTTCCGCGACAGCCAGCACGCCGCGGACCTGTTCGCGCTGGCCGAGATGGGCAACATCTACACCCGGATCATGAACCCGACGCAGGACGCGCTGGAGCAGCGCGTGGCCTCGCTGGAGGGCGGCGTCGCCGCGCTCGCCGTCGCCTCCGGGCAGGCCGCGGAGACGCTGGCCATCCTCAACCTGGCCGAGGCCGGGGACCACGTCGTGGCGTCGGCCTCGCTGTACGGCGGCACGTACAACCTGCTGCACCACTCGCTGCCCAAGATGGGCATCACGGTCTCCTTCGTCGAGGACCCCGACGACCCGGAGAACTGGCAGTCCCTGGTCCAGGAGAACACCCGGGCCTTCTACGCCGAGACCATCGGCAACCCGAAGGGCGACGTCCTCGACATCGAGACCGTCGCCGGCGTCGCGCACCGCAACGGCGTCCCGCTCATCGTGGACAACACCGTCGCGACCCCCTACCTGATCCGGCCCTTCGAGTTCGGTGCCGACGTCGTCGTGCACTCGGCGACCAAGTACCTGGGCGGCCACGGCACCGCGATCGCCGGCGTGATCGTCGACGGCGGCTCGTTCGACTGGCGCGCCGGCAGGCACCCCATGTTCACCACGCCGGACCCGACGTACCACGGTGTCGTCTACGCCGACCTCGGTGCGCCGGCGTTCGCGCTCAAGGCCCGCGTGCAGCTGCTGCGCGACCTCGGCCCGGCCGTCTCGCCGTTCAACGCCTTCCTGGTCGTGCAGGGCATCGAGACGCTGTCGCTGCGCATGGACCGGCACGTCGCCAACGCCCAGCGGGTCGCGGAGTTCCTCGAGGCCCACGACGCCGTCGACCGGGTCAACTACGCCGGCCTGCCGACCAACCAGTGGCACGCGGCGCAGCAGAAGTACTGCCCCAAGGGCGCCGGCGCCGTCCTCACCTTCGAGCTGCACGGCGGCAAGGAGGCCGGCCAGAAGTTCGTCGAGGCGCTCGAGCTGCACAGCCACGTGGCCAACATCGGCGACGTGCGCTCGCTGGTGATCCACCCGGCGTCGACCACCCACTCGCAGCTGACCCCCGAGGAGCAGCTGACCACCGGCGTCACCCCGGGTCTGGTGCGGCTGGCCGTGGGCCTGGAGGGCATCGAGGACATCCTGGCCGACCTGGAGGCGGGCTTCCGCGCCGCCAAGGGCGCCTGAGGTGACCGGGGTCCGGGACGGAGCCGGCTCCGCCGCCGGTACGTCCCGGGCCCCGGCCCGGACCGGGGGCCGGCTCGAGGGCGACCCGGTGGGCGACCGGCGGTTCCTCGACCTGCCCGGGCCGTTCCCGGTGGAACGCGGCGGGCGGCTGCCGGGGCTGCGGATCGCCTACGAGACCTGGGGCACGCTCGCGCCCGGCGGGGACAACGCCGTGCTGGTCGAGCACGCGCTCACCGGCGACAGCCACGTCGTCGGCCCGGCGGGCCCGGGGCACCCGACGCCCGGCTGGTGGAGCGGCATCGTGGGGCCGGGCGCAGCCCTGGACACCGACCGCTTCTTCGTCGTCTGCGCCAACGTGCTGGGCGGCTGCCAGGGCACGACGGGGCCCTCCTCACCGGCGCCGGACGGCCGCCGCTGGGGGTCGCGGTTCCCCGAGGTGACCGTGGGCGACCAGGTGCGCGCCGAGGCCGCGCTGGCCGACGCGCTGGGCATCGCCCGGTGGGCCGCCGTGGCCGGCGGGTCGATGGGCGGCATGCGGGCGCTGGAGTGGGCCGTGGCGGAGCCGGCGCGGGTCGACGCGCTCTTCTTCCTCGCCTCGGGCGCCGTCGCCTCGGCCGACCAGATCGGCACGCAGACCACCCAGCAGGCCGCTGTCCGGGCCGACGCCCGCTGGGCGGGCGGGGACTACCCGCTCGACGCGCCGCCGGTCGACGGCCTCGGGGTCGCCCGGCGGATCGCCCACCTGACCTACCGCAGCGGCCTGGAGCTGGAGGCCCGGTTCGGCGCCCACCTGCAGATCGACGGCCGCTACGCGGTCGCCTCCTACCTGGAGCACCACGCCGACAAGCTCTCCGGCCGGTTCGACGCCGGCAGCTACGTGCTGCTCACCGAGGCCATGAACAGCTGGGACGTCGGCCGCGGCCGCGGCGGCGTGGAGGCCGCGCTGTCCCGGGTCACCGCGCGGGCGCTGGTGGCGGGTGTGGACACCGACCGGCTGTACCCGCTCGACCAGCAGCGGCGGGTGGCCGACGCGCTGGGCGTCCCTCTCCGGGTGATCCCCTCGCCGTACGGGCACGACGGGTTCCTGATCGAGACCGACGCCGTCGGGGCGCTGCTGCGCGAGCTGCTGGGGACGCCGTGAACGACGACGAGCGCGCGGCCCTGCGCGCCGCCTGCGACCGGTCGCTGACCGGGCACGGCGACTGGCGACCCGCGGACCAGCTCGCCGCGATCCCGCCCGGCACGTCCCCGGACCGGTACGGCGACGGCGGTGTGGTGGCCGAGCTCGAGGCCGAGGTCGCCGGGCTGCTCGGCCTGCCCGCGGCGGTGTACCTGCCCAGCGGGGTCATGGCCCAGCAGGCGGCGCTGCGGGTGCACGCCGACCGGCGGGGCCGGCGCACCGTGGTCTGCCACTCCGAGAGCCACCTGGTCCGGCACGAGGAGCAGGCTTTCGAGCGGCTGCACGGCATGGTGCTGCGCCCGGCCGGCGACCGGTACCGGCTGCTCGTGCGCGCCGATCTCGACGCCGTCGCCGAGCACCCCGCCGCGCTGCTGGTGGAGCTGCCGCAGCGCGACCTGGGCGGGCAGCTCCCGGCGTGGGACGACCTGGTGGAGCAGGTCGGCTGGGCGCGGGACCAGGGCGCCGCCGCGCACCTCGACGGCGCCCGGTTGTGGGAGGCCGCCGCCGGCTACGACCGCACGCCGGCCGAGATCGCCGGGCTGTTCGACACCGTCTACGTCAGCTTCTACAAGGGCATCGGCGCGCTGGCCGGCTGCTGCCTGGCCGGGCCGGCGGACGTCGTCGCCGAGGTCCGGGAGTGGCGCCGGCGGCTGGGCGGCACGCTGTTCGGCATGTGGCCCGGCGCCGTGTCCGCCCTGGGCTGCCTGCGGCGCCGGCTGCCGCTGATGCCGGCCTACCTGGACCGCGCCCGCGAGGTCGCCGGCGCGGTGCGCGACCTGCCGGGCGTCACCGTCGTCCCCGATCCGCCGCAGACCCCCATGCTGCACCTGCTGCTGCGCACCACCCCGGAGGCGTTCACCGCGGCCGCCCGCCGCCTGGCCGGCGACGAGGGCCTCTGGACCTGGCCGCAGGCCGGGCGCACCGGCGATCCCGGCGTCGTGCGGGTGGAGCTGGCCGTGGGGGACGCGACGCTCGCGCTCCCGGTCGGGGAGATCCGCGCGGCGGTCGCCACCCTGGCCGGGGATGCCTGAGGGCCTGCGGTTAGCGTCGGCGACCATGGGTCTCGACGTCGCCGCGCTGCGCGCCTCCTTCCCCTCCCTGGCGAGCGGCACCGCGCACTTCGACGGCCCCGGGGGCACCCAGGTGCCGGCCGCGGTGGGCCGGGCGGTGGCCGCGGCCCTGACCGCGCCGGTGAGCAACCGCGGCGCGGTGACCGCCGCCGAGCGGTTCGCCGACGGAACGGTGCTGGCGGCCCGGGCGGCGATGGGCGACCTGCTCGCCGTCGATCCCGCCGGGGTCGTGGTCGGGCGCAGCGCCACCCAGCTCACCTTCGACCTGGCCCGCACGCTGGCGGCCGGCTGGGGGCCCGGCGACGAGGTCGTCGTCACCCGGCTCGACCACGACGCGAACATCCGGCCGTGGGTGGGAGCCGCCGAGGCGGTCGGCGCCACGGTGCGGTGGGTGGGCTTCGACCCGGACACCGGTGAGCTGACCGCCGACGACGTCGCCGCGGTGCTCACCGACCGGACCCGGCTGGTGGCGGTGACCGGGGCGTCCAACCTGATCGGCACCCGGCCGCCCCTGGCCGCGATCGCCGAGCGGGTGCACGCCGCCGGCGCGCTGCTCGTCGTCGACGGCGTGCACCTGACCGCGCACGCGCCGGTCGACGTCGCGGCCCTCGGCGCCGACGTCTACCTCTGCTCGCCGTACAAGTTCCTCGGCCCGCACTGCGGCGTCCTCGCCGCCGACCCCGCGTTCCTGGCGACGCTCCGGCCGGCCAAGCTGCTGCCCTCGACGGATGCGGTGCCCGAGCGCTTCGAGCTGGGCACGCTGCCCTACGAGCTGCTGGCCGGGACGACGGCGGCGGTGGACTTCCTCGCCGACCTCGGGGACGGCGGGACGCGGCGGGAGCGGCTGGTCGCGGCGATGACCGCGATCGAGGAGCACGAGGACCGGCTCCGCGAGCGCCTGGAGGCCGGGCTGGGGGAGCTGCCCGGCGTCCGGCTGCGGTCCCGGGCGGCGCACCGCACCCCGACGCTGCTGCTGACCTTCGACGGGCGGGACGCCGGCGATGCCTACCGGTTCCTCGCCGCCCGGGGCGTCAACGCGCCGGCCGGCTCGTTCTACGCGATCGAGGCCAGCCGGTGGCTCGGGCTGGGCGACTCCGGCGGCCTGCGGGCCGGGCTGGCCCCCTACAGCGACGCCGACGACGTCGACCGGCTGCTCGCCGGCCTGCGCGAGTGGCTCGCCGGCTGACGCTGCCCCAGGCATAGGAGGCTTTGCCTGCGCTTCCGGGTCGCGAACCGTGGGCGAAGCCTCCTATGCCTGGCTCAGGCCATGTCGTCGCCTGGCTGGTACCCGGCCGGGGGAAGCGCGCCGCGGACGACCGGCCGGACCCGCCGCGCGGAGGCCAGCCGCTCGGTGTAGCTGATCGCGTTGCCCTCGATGTGCAGCTGGTCGTCGTCGGTCGCCTCGCGCAGCACCTTCGCCGGGACGCCGGCGATGAGCGAGCGGGGCGGGAAAACCTTGCCCTGGGTGACGACGGCGCCGGCGGCGACGATCGAGCCCGAGCCGATGTGCGCGCCGTTCATCACGATGCTGCCCATGCCGACGAGCACGTCGTCGTCGATGCGGGCGCCGTGCAGCACCACGCGGTGGCCCACCGAGACGCGCTCGCCCACCACCAGCGGGAAGCCCGCGTCGGAGTGCAGCGTGCAGCCGTCCTGGATGTTGGAGTCCGCGCCGATCTCGATGACCTCGCTGTCGGCCCGCGCCACCGCGCCGTACCAGATGCTCGACCGCGGGCCCATGGTCACCGCACCCACGACCACCGCCGTCGGCGCGACGAAGGCGTCCTCGGCGATGGCCGGGGCACCGAAGGGCAGTTCCGCGATGTAGTTGTCCGCCACGTCGCCCAGCACAGCACAGCCCCGGGCGACGCGCACCGGCCGGGCGGGCAGACTCGCCGGCATGCCTGCGCACCTCCCCCCGTTGCCCACCTCGATCGTCGGCAGCCTGCCGCAACCGGGCTGGCTGATCGACCGCGACCGCCTGGCCCACCAGTTCCCCCCGCGGGTGCGGGCGCGGGAGCTGTGGCGCGTGGCGCCCGAGCTGCTCGCCGAGGCCCAGGACGACGCGACCCGGCTGGCGATCCGCGCGCAGGAGGAGGCCGGGCTCGACATCGTCACCGACGGCGAGATCCGGCGGGAGTCGTACTCCAACCACTTCGCGACCGCGCTGACCGGCGTGGACGTCGACGACCCCGGCACCGTGCTCAACCGGTCCGGGAAGCCGATCCCCGTGCCGCGGGTGCGTGCGGCGATCACCCGCCCCGCCCCGATCCAGGCCGACGACGTGCGCTTCCTGCGGGCGCACACCGACCGCACCGTCAAGATCACCGTCCCCGGCCCGTTCACCATGGCGCAGCAGGCGCAGGACGACCACTACGGCGACGGCCGCGCGCTGGCCCTGGCCTACGCCGACGTCGTCCGCGCCGAGATCGCCGACCTCTTCGCCGCCGGGGCAGACATCGTGCAGATCGACGAGCCGTGGCTGCAGGCCCGGCCCGAGGTCGCGCGCGAGTACGGGGCCGAGGCGGTGACCCGGGCGGTGGAGGGTGCGCCGGGGCCGGTGCACCTGCACCTGTGCTTCGGCTACGCGGCGATGGTGTCCGAGCGGCCCGCCGGCTACTCCTTCCTCCCCGAGCTCGCCGACACCCCCGTGGACACCGTCGCCGTCGAGACGGCGCAGTCGCACCTCGACCCGGCCACGCTGCGGCCGCTGCGCGGCAAGGGCGTCGCCCTCGGGGTCCTCGACCTGTCCACGCCGGACGTCGAGACCCCCGAGGTGGTCGCCGACCGGGTGCGCCGCGCGCTGGACGACGTGGACGTCGAACGGCTGGTGCTCACCAGCGACTGCGGGCTGAAGTACCTGCCCCGGGAGTCAGCGGCGGGCAAGATGCGCTCGCTGGCGCTGGCCGCCGGGATCGTGCGCAGCGAGCTCTGAGGGCTCAGGCCGGGTCGGGGGTGAAGACGTCCTCGATGCGGCAGCCGAACAGCGCGGCGATGCGGAACGCCAGGGGGAGGCTCGGGTCGAACCGCCCCTTCTCCAGGGAGATCACGGTCTGGCGCGAGACGCCGAGCTCCTCGGCCAGCCGCCCCTGGGACCAGCCCCGCGCCTGCCGCCGCTCGGCGAGGTCGTTGCGCACCGGGTCACGCGTCGCGGCGGCGCAGCACCGAGAACCGGGCGGCGACGTCGGCGAAGGCGAGCAGCAGCAGCCCGGTGAGCACGGTGGACGCGTCGACCCGCAGGTCGGTCACCGACAGCGCGAACAGCCCGACCCCGGCCACGGTGACGACGTCGAGGAAGCCGGCGGAGGTGCTGCGCTGCCACCACTGGTGCTCGACGGTCTCCTCCGGGCGGGCGACCTGCTCGGTCTCCGTCACCGGGGAGACGAACAGCAGCCACCCCAGCCCGTACGTCGGCGCCAGGGTGCAGAGCGCGAACACCGTGGCGCGCAGCCAGAACTGGTCCTCGCCGAAGCTCCCCGCGAGCAGGCCGATGCCGGCGGAGAGCACCAGGGCGGTGACGACGGCAGCGAACTGGCGGAGGAACACGGCGACTCCACGGATGACAAGGACGCTTGACATCCGCACTCCACCAGGAACGGGGACGGGTGTCAAGCTCCCTTGACCATCGGCGTCAGATCAGGCCGTGCGCGTGCACCGCCTCGGCCACCTGGATGAAGCCGGCGACGTTGGCGCCGAGCACCAGGTCGCCCGGGGAGCCGTACTCCTCGGCGGTCTCGTGGCACCGGGCGTGGATGTCGCGCATGATGTCGGCGAGCCGGGCCTCGCTGTGCTCGAACGTCCAGCGGTCGCGGGAGGCGTTCTGCTGCATCTCCAGCGCCGAGGTGGCCACCCCGCCGGCGTTTGCGGCCTTGCCGGGGGCGAACAGCACGCCGGCCTCGCGGAACGCCTTCACCGCCGACGGGGTCGCGGGCATGTTGGCACCCTCCACCACGTAGCGGCAGCCGTTGCGGCCCAGGACGGCGGCGGCGTCGCCGTCCAGCTCGTTCTGCGTCGCGCTGGGGATGGCGACGTCGCAGGGGACGTCCCAGATGCTGCCCCCGGCGACGAAGCTCGCCGAGTCGCGCCGCTCCGCGTAGTCGGAGATCCGGCCGCGCTCGAACTCCTTGACCTGCTTGAGCAGGTCGAGGTCGATGCCCTTCTCGTCCACCACGTAGCCGCCGGAGTCCGAGCAGGCCACCACGGTCCCGCCCAGCTGGTGCACCTTCTCGATGCCGTAGACGGCGACGTTCCCGGAGCCGCTGACCACGACCCGCCGGCCGTCGAAGGACTCACCGCGGACGTCCATCATCGCCTCGGCGAAGAAGGCGGCGCCGTAGCCGGTCGCCTCGGTGCGGACCAGCGCGCCACCCCAGCCGAGGCCCTTGCCGGTGAGGACGCCGGACTCGTAGCGGTTGGTGATCCGCTTGTACTGGCCGAACAGGTAGCCGATCTCGCGGGCCCCGACGCCGATGTCGCCGGCCGGCACGTCCGTGTACTCCCCCAGGTGCCGGTAGAGCTCGGTCATGAAGGACTGGCAGAACCGCATGATCTCGGCGTCCGAGCGGCCCTTGGGGTCGAAGTCGGAGCCGCCCTTCCCGCCGCCGATCGGCATGCCGGTGAGCGCGTTCTTGAAGATCTGCTCGAAGCCGAGGAACTTGACGATCCCCAGGTTCACCGACGGGTGGAAGCGCAGCCCGCCCTTGTACGGCCCGAGCGCGGAGTTGAACTCCACCCGGAAGCCGCGGTTGATCCAGACCTCGCCGCGGTCGTCCTGCCACGGGACGCGGAAGATGATCTGCCGCTCGGGCTCGCAGATCCGCTGCACCGTCTTCATCTCGGTGTACTCGCTGTGCCGGTCCAGGACGACGGCCAGCGACTCCAGCACCTCGCGGACGGCCTGGTGGAACTCCGTCTCCCCGGGATTGCGGTGCAGCACCTCGTCGTAGATGGCCTGGACCCTCGCCGGGACCTCACCGCTCACGTCGTACCCCTCTCGTGCCGGACGTCCGTCCTGCGCAACGTACGTCGGTCGCGGGGAATCGGCGGAACGGGGCCGGACGGACCGCCGATCGTCACACCCGGCCGCCACCATGCAGGGCATGCCGGAGCCCACCGACCTGCCCGTGCGGGCGTTCGCCGACCAGGCCGCCCTCGAGGAGTGGCTGGAGGCGAACGGCGACACGGCGCCGGGCCTCTACGTGCGGATCGCGAAGAAGGGCTCCGGCGTGACGTCGGTGGACTGGGAGCAGCTGGTCGAGGTGCTCCTCTGCTTCGGCTGGATCGACGGCCGGGCCAACCGGCTCGACGACACCGCCTACCTGCAGCGCATCACCCCGCGGCGCCCGCGCAGCGTCTGGTCGCTGAAGAACGTGCAGACCGTGGCCCGGCTGACCGAGGAGGGGCGGATGCGGCCGGCCGGGCTGGCCGCGGTGGCGGCGGCCCAGGCCGACGGCCGGTGGGACCGCGCCTACCCGGGCCCGGCCACCATCACCGTGCCCGACGACCTCGCCGCAGCGCTGGACACCGCACCCGGGGCCCGTGCGGCCTTCGACGGGCTCCGCGGGGTGGACCGCTACGCCGCCCTCTGGCGGGTGCACACCGCGGCCACGCCGGCCACCCGCGCCAAGCGGATCACCGCCCTCGTCCACACCCTCACCACGGGCGGCCGGGCTCCCTGACGCCGGCGTCAGCCGGTGGGGCGCACCCCGAAGCGGAAGCCGCCCTGGTCGACCGAGGTCACCGACAGCGGCGTCCCGTAGGTGCGGGCGTGCACGATCATCCCGTCGCCGATGTAGAGCGCCACGTGGCTGATCGGGGAGTAGTAGAAGACCAGGTCACCCGGCTGGAGCTGACCGCGGGAGAGCTGCGGGCCGATCTTGGACTGGCCGCTGCTGGTGCGGGGCAGCGCGATGCCGGCGGCCGCGTAGGCGTAGGAGGTCAGCCCGGAGCAGTCGAAGGCGCCGGGGCCGGTCGCGCCCGACCGGTACGGGGAGCCGACCTTCGACAGCGCCACCTGGATCGCGGTCGCCGCCGCGCTGCCCGACGCGACCGGCAGCTCTGCCACCGACGGCGTGCTCAGCCGGGGGCCGGCGACGAGGGTGGAGACGCGGTCCCGCTCGGCCGCGGACAGCCGGTCGTAGTCCGACTGGTACTCGGCGGCCCGCCGCGCGACCTCCGCCTGCTGCGCCTGGAGCTCGGTGAGGCCCGCCTGCGCGGTGGCGGCCGCCTGGTCGGCCGCGGCCTGCGCCTCCTCGGCGGCGGCGCGGGCCGCCGCGACCTCGGCGATGACCGAGTTGGTGTGCATGGCGATCATGTCCAGCGTCGTCATCTGCTGGACGAGCTGCTCGGCGGACTCGCTGGTGAGGAAGGCGGCGACCCGGGACTGGGTCTTCTCGGTGAAGCTGCTGTGCACGATGGCCCGGATCTGGGGCTCGTGCACCGCGAGGGCGTCGCGCGCGGCCTGGGCCCGGGCGGCGGCGTCCGCGGCGGCCTGCTGCTGGCCGGCGACGATCTCCTCGGCCTCGTGGACCTGTGCGTCGATCGCGGTCAGCTGCTGCGCGGCCTCGGCCATCAGCGAGGCGGCCTCGGCCACCGAGCCCGGCTCGGCGTGCGCCGCGGTCGTCATCACCGGGGAGAGAACCGCCGTCGCGGCCGCCACGAGCGCGGTACCGACCGCGAGGACGGCGCGCGAACGGCGACGGGTGGTCAAGCGCTGCGCGTGCACCGAGGCCTCCGATCACCTGCGCCGGGCCCGGGGAAGGGGCCGCAACCATGCGCGTCAGCACGGACGGTAGGGATCTGGTGTCGACAGGTAGCGAGGGGCGCGCGGGTGCCGGTAGACGCCACCACCCCGTCCGTCACACGCGCACCACGGGGGGTCTCCCGTCACGCGCGGAGGAACGGATCAGGCGGACGGACGGATCAGGCGGTCGATCGGATCGGGCGGATCAGCGGCGGCGGGGGCGGGCGGCGGTGCCGTCGCGCAGCCGGTCCGGCGCGAGCGGGACCAGCCGGTCGGCGACCGCGCCGGTGACGAACGAGTAGACGGCCTTGTGCCCCACGTCGACGAGCCGGTCGCGACGGGACCAGGTCCAGGGCGGGGCGCCCACGCCCGTGGCGTTCTCCAGCGTCTGGTCGGTGGCCAGCCGGATCGAGGTGTGCCAGGCCGAGGCGCGCCAGCCGCGCAGGCCCGAGGCGGCCCAGACGCCGCGGAGGGCGCCGACGGCCGCGCCGGTGCCCCAGTGCATGAGGTGGTTGCGGGCGAGCGGGCGGGCGGACTCCGGCAGCCGCCGGCGGGTCGTGAGCGCCGTGAGCGTGCGCGCGGGCACGGAGCTGTCCGGCCGGTGCGTGACGGCCTGCTCGGCCTTCTCGCCCAGGGTCATCACGGCGACACCGGCGAGACCGGCGAGTGCACCCCGAAGGGCAGCGCGTCCCAGCATGGGCCCGCCCTACCCCGGAAGGGCCGCCGGGAACACCCTGCGGGAGAACACACCCCGCCCCGGGCGCAGCGACGCCCGGGGCGGGGGGGGGTCTCAGCCGGCGAGCGGCTCCTGGACGTCGAGGCTCGCGACGGCCGAGAAGTCGCGCAGGATCGCGGTGAGCTCCTCGGCGGTCCACGGCTCGCAGCAGTCGCAGCCGCCCTCGGCGAAGCTGACCAGGCCGATGGACCCGCCGGCCTGGTTCTCGGCGATCGCGAGGTGGCCGGCGGCCGGGTGGCGGTGGCAGGCGCAGGCCGCGGCGCAGAGGCCCAGGCCCCAGCCGGAGATGACGACGGTGTGCCCGTCGTCGCGGACCTTGCCCACCTGGAAGACGGACGGCTTGCGACTCCTGCTCACGGAGTCCTCCCCTCGACAGCCCCGTGGGAGCGGGGCCTGCGTGCGGTTTGTGGAAGATTCGAGCTACCAGGTGTTTCGGCAGCACGAGGGCTCGGGTAAAGCCCTCGGTCATCTCGCCTTCCGATACCGAGCGTAATTCCGTCAGTACGGTTCGTCGCCGTCAGTTTCCGCCAGCGCTGCCGCGATCCACTTGTGGGAATCACGTGCTTGTCATTCGACTCGCCGGGCTCAGCTCGCCGGGCTGACGCTGCTCATGTTGAAGTCGGGCACCCGCAGCGTCGGCATGGCCGTCCGGGTGAACCAGTCGTTCCACTCGCGCGGCAGGGTGCGCTCGGTGGCACCGGCCTGCACCGCCCGGCCGAGCAGGTCCACCGGGGACTCGTTGAACCGGTAGTTGTTCACCGCGCCGGTCACCTCGCCGCCCTCCACCAGGAAGACGCCGTCCCGGGTGAGACCGGTGAGCAGCAGGGTCTGCGGATCCACCTCGCGGATGTACCAGAGCGTGGTCAGCAGCAGCCCGCGGTCGGTCGCGGCCACCATCTCCGCCTGGGTGGCGGTCGCGCCCGGCTGCTCGAGGACGAGGTTGTCGACGGCGGCGGTGGCCGGGGCCGTCGTCCGCAGGGCCCAGGCCCGCGGGCGGATCAGGTTCATGAGCACCCCGCCGGAGATCCAGTCCACCGCCGGTGCGGCCATGCCGTTGTCGAAGACCGACGCCGACCCCGACGAGGCCCCGACCAGCTGGAACGGCGCCGCCTCCAGCCCGGGCGCGTGCGGATCGCTGCGCAGGGTCAGCGGCAGGCCGGCCAGCCGCTCCCCGGTGCGGTTGCCCCCACCGGCCCGGGCGAAGACGTTGCGGCCCTCGTCGGCGTCCCGGGCCGTCATCGTCCAGTACAGGTAGATCATCAGGTCGGCGACCGCGGACGGCGGCAGCAGCGTCTCGTAGCGGCCGGCCGGGAGGTCCACCCGGCGGCGCGACCAGGCCAGCTTCCGCTGCACGTCCGCCGCCAGCCCGGCCACCGAGACGTCGGTGAAGTCGCGGGTGCCGGTGCCCGCCCACACCGAGCGGCCGAAGTCCGGCGTCTTGCCGTTGAGCTCGACCCGCCCGGTGGGCTGGTCGTGCCGCAGCCGCAGGCCGGTCGAGCTGCCCAGGTAGGTGGTGCTGAGCGAGTGCTCGGCGTAGCCGAAGAGCAGCTCGTCGCGGTCGCGCGCCTCGCCGAACGCCTGGCCCAGCGCCGGGGCGAACTCGGCGAAGACGTCGATGGAGGTCTCCGCCGGGTCGGCCGCCCAGTCGCCGGTGCCCGGGGGCGCCCCGCCGTCGGGACCCGGGACGATCAGCGGCATCGCGTCCTCCGCCGGGCCGGCGGCGCGGGCGGCCTGCTCGCTGGCGGCGACCAGCTCGGCGACGTCCGGCGTCCCCGACCGCGTCACCGTGCCCACCGCCGTGCCGGCGGCGCCGTCGACGAAGGAGACGACGACCACCTGGCGCGAGCGCATGGCGCCGTTGGTGGTGAGGCTGTTGCCCGCCCACCGCAGGTTGGCCTCGCTCCCCTCGACGACGTAGGTGATCTGCCCGTCCGCCGTGGAGGCGGCCAGCGCCTGCTCCACGACGTCCTGCGGACGCTGCTTGCGGGTCATCGCCCGACTCCGGTCTCGTTCCGCTCCTCGGTCTGTGCCACCCGTCGCCTCCGCGGTCGCTCCGCTCCTCGCTCGCTGGCGCTCGCTGCGATGCTCACTCCCTGTCGGCTTCGGGCATCTCCCTGCGATGCTCGCTCAACCGTCGTCCTCGGCCTCATCGCCCGGCCTCCTCGACGGTGTTCAGAACCGACACGTCCTCGAACAGCGCCGTCGGGCAGCCGTGGCTGACCGCCGCCGTCTGGCCGGGCTGCGCCTTGCCGCAGTTGAACGCCCCGCCGAGGACGTAGGTCTGCGGGCCGCCGACGGCGCGCATCGAGCCCCAGAAGTCCGTCGTCGTGGCCTGGTACGCGACGTCGCGCAGCTGCCCGGCCAGCCGGCCGCCCTCGATCTTGTAGAACCGCTGGCCGGTGAACTGGAAGTTGTACCGCTGCATGTCGATCGACCAGCTCTTGTCGCCGACGACGTAGATGCCGCGCTCGACCCCGCAGATGATGTCCTGCGTCGACGGGCCGTCGGGGCTGGGGCGCAGCGACACGTTGGCCATCCGCTGCACCGGCACGTGGCCCGGCGAATCGGCGAAGGCGCAGCCGTTGGAGCGCTCCATGCCCTGGCGCCGGGCCATGTTCCGGTCCACCTGGTAGCCCACGAGGACGCCGTCCCGGACGATGTCCCACTGCTGGCCGGCGACCCCCTCGTCGTCCCAGCCGACGGTGGACAGCCCGTGCAGGGCGGTGCGGTCACCGGTCACGTCCATCAGCGGCGAGCCGTACTGCAGCGTGCCGAGCTTGTCGACGGTGGCGAACGAGGTGCCGGCGTACGCGGCCTCGTAGCCCAGCGCCCGGTCGAGCTCGGTGGCGTGGCCGATGGACTCGTGGATGGTCAGCCAGAGGTTCGACGGGTCGATCACCAGGTCGTACCGCCCGGCCTGCACGGACGGCGCCTTGGTCTTCTCCCTCAGCAGCTCGGGGATCTCGGCCAGCTCGGCACGCCAGTCCCAGCCGGTCCCGGTGAGGTACTCCCAGCCCCGGCCGGCCGGCGGGGCCAGCGTGCGCATGCTCTCGAACGAGCCGGTGGCCCGGTCGACGGTCAGCGCGGTCAGGTCGGGGTGGATCCGCACCCGCTGCTGGCGGGTGCGGGTGCCGGCGGTGTCGGCGTAGTACTTCTGCTCCTTGACCAGCATGCAGGTGGCCTGCACGTGCTCCACGCCGTCGGCGGCGAGCAGCTGCTCGGACAGCTCGGTCAGCAGCGCGGACTTCTCCGCGTCCGGGACGGTGAACGGGTCGACGTCGTAGGCGGAGACGTAGGTGGCGTCGGGGTACACCGGCTCCGGGGCGAGCTCGATGCGGTCGGAGTTCAGCGCGGCGGCCACCCGGGCCACCGCCACGGCTTCCTCGGCCAGGCGGACGGCCTCGGCGGCGGTGAGGACGACGCCGGCGGCGAACCCCCAGGTGCCCTCGTGCACCACGCGGACGGCCAGGCCCAGGTCCTCGCCGTCGGTGAACGCCTCGGGGCGGGCGTCGCGGAGGCTGATCGTCTGGGTGCGGATGCGCTCGACCCGGAGGTCGGCGTGCTCGCAGCCGAGGTCGACCGCCCGGGTGAGCGCGGCGTCGGTGAGCGCGGACAGCGGCAGCGCGAGGAACGCCTCGTCGATGGCGCGGGGTGCTGGCACGGCCCCCTGTCTACCAGCGCCCGGGCAGGGGTGAGCCGGTACGGCACGGGTAATCGCCTGCGCATGGCAGACCTGGAGCGGCGGCCCGTGGACGACGTGACGATGACCTTCGGCGGCAACGCGACGATGCTGCTGCGGATCGGGGCCTTCACCCTGCTGACCGACCCCAACTTCCTGCACCGGGGCCAGCGGGCGCACCTGGGCTACGGGCTGCGCAGCAAGCGGCTGACCGAACCGGCGCTGCAGCCGACGCAGCTGCCCGAGCTGGACGGGATCCTGCTGTCGCACATGCACGGCGACCACTGGGACCGCATCGCCACGAAGCAGCTGGCGAAGGAGACCCCGGTGGTCACCACGCCGGAGGCCGCGGCCTGCCTGGCCGACCGCGGGTTCACCGCCACCGCCGACCTGCGCCCCTGGGAGACGCACGCGTTCACCCGCGGCGGGCAGACGCTGCGGGTCACCTCCGTGCCGGGCGTGCACGGCCCCGGCCCGCTGGCCCGCGTGCTGCCCCAGGTCATGGGCAGCGTGCTGGAGCTGCTGCGCGACGGCGAGGTGAGCTGGCGCGGCTACATCAGCGGCGACACCCTCTACCGGCCGTTCCTGGGCGAGGTGCTGGAGCGGTGCGGCCCGCTCGACGTCGTCGTCCCGCACCTCGGCGGGACCAAGGTGCTGGGGCTGACCGTGACCATGGACGGCCGCCAGGGCGCGGACCTGGTGGAGCTGCTCAAGCCGCCGGTCACCGTGCCGGTGCACTACGACGACTACGGCGTGTTCGCGTCCCCGCTGGGCGAGTTCGTCGCCGAGGTGGCCCGCCGGGAGCTGCCGGGCACCGTGCGCCCGGCCCACCGCGGCGAGACGATCAGCCTGCGCGCATGACCGCGCCCCGGGACGTCTGGGACCTGCTGGTGGTCGGTGGCGGCACGGCGGGGATCGTCGGCGCGACCGTCGTCGGGCCCCGGGCCGGCGAGACCCTCGGCGAGCTCACCCTCGCGGTCCGCAAGGGGCTGACGGCGGGCGACCTCACGGGCACGACCCACGCGTACCCGACCTTCAACGACGGGGCGTGGAACGCAGCGATCGCCGCGACCTGCGGCCGGCTCGCCACGCCGCCCGCCCGGGCCCTGCTGGGCGCGGCGGTCCGGCTGCGCCGGTGGCAGCTGGACCGCCGCGCCGCACGGGGGGTGAGTCAGCTCCCGCCGGCGAGGAGCGCGTCGAGCTTCTCGTAGCCCTCGTTCACGCCGACCTCCATGCCGCTGGCGACGAAGCCGTCCCGGCCCTCGAACGAGTCGACCAGGGACGTCGAGGTGAGCCGGGTGCGCCCGTTCCCGAGGTCCTCCAGGACGATCTTCTCCAGTGCGACGTCGTCCGGCATGCCCTCGAAGGCGAACGTCTGGACGATGAGCTCGTTCGTCCGCACCTCGTGGAAGACGCCGTTGAAGCCGTAGTCCTCGCCGTCCTGCGACATCACGAAACGGTAGGAGCCGCCGGTGCGGCAGTCGAAGCGGTCGATCCGGACCTGCATGCCCTTCGGCCCGGTCCACCGGGCGAACAGCTCGGGGTCGACGTGCGCCCGGAACACCTTCTCGGGCGGGGCGTCGAACTCGCGGGTGATGCGGACGAGCGGGACGTCGGGGTCGACGTCGATCCGGGTCTCGCGGGTGGAGGTGGTCATGGCGGGTTTCCTTCCGTGGGTGCGGTGGGGCCGGCGTCCGGCATGTCGCGCAGGACGTCGTCGAGACGGCGGTAGCGCTCCTCGGCCTGCCGCCGGTAGCGCTCGATCCACTTCGTCATGAGGTCGAACACCTCGGCCTCGAGGTGCACCGGGCGGCGCTGGGCCTCCCGGCTCCGGCTCACCAGGCCGGCCTCCTCCAGCACCTTCAGGTGCTTGGAGACGGCCTGGACGGTCACGTCGTACGGCGCGGCGAGCTCGTTGACCGTGGCGTCGCCGACCGCGAGCCGCGCCACGATGTCCCGCCGGGTGGGGTCGGCCAGCGCCGAGAACACCCGGGAGAGCGGATCCGCCACCACGTTCCTCCTCTTCCTCAACCTTTCGGTTGAGTAGACGCTAGGGGGTCGGCTCCATGCTTGTCAACCATTCGGTTGACCAAGCGTCCGCCCGGCGGCCGACGCGCGCTGACGGGGGTACGGCCGACGCTCGTCCGGCCACCGCACCGGTGGCCCGTCGGGAGGAGCGCAGGGTGGTCAGCAGGACGAAGGCGGCGCTGGGGACGGTCGCCGGGGTGACGGCGGTCGGCGCGGTGGCCGTCGCCGGGCTCGTGGTCGGCCTGCCGGCGGGCGCCGACGGGCCCGGGGCGGTGCTGGCCGAGCTGCAGGGGCACACCGACACCTCCGGCCACGTCCACGCCGAGCAGGCGCCGCGCGGCGACGTGCCCGGCTGGACCCGCGGTGTCGGGCACGACGTCACCGTCGTCCGGCCCGGCGATGCCGCGGGCGACGACTCGGGCAGCGTGCGGGCGCAGATGACGCTGGACGAGGGGGCGCGGCTGCCGGCGGGCTGCACCGCATTGCCGCAGGTGGGCATGCCCTTCGACGGGGCGGGACCTGGCCCGACCAGGGTCGAGCAGTGAGCTCAGCCCCTGGCGAGCCGGGCGGCGCGGTCGGCGACGTCGGCCCGCAGCGCGGCGACGTCCACCGTCGTGGACGCGCCGTCGCGCACCACCGGGCGCCCGCCGACCCACACGTCGCGCACGTGCCGCCCCGCGCCGGACCAGACCAGGTGGGCGAGCACGTCGGCGGCGTCGCCGACCGGCTCGAAGGCCAGGTCGCGGGTGTCGACGTGCACCAGGTCGGCCCGCCGGCCGACGGCGAGCTGCCCGAGGTCAGGCCGGCCGATCGCGTCGGCGGCGCCTCCGGTGGCCAGCCAGAACGCCTCGGCGGCGGTGAGCGCCGTCGCGGACCGCTCGCGCAGCCGGGCCATGCCCGCGGCCAGCCGCAGGTCGGCGAACAGGTCGAGGGAGTCGTTGGAGGCCGGTCCGTCGGTGCCCAGGCCCACCCGGAGGCCCAGGTCGAGCATCGGCCGCAGCGGCGCCACCCCGCTGGCCAGCTTGGCGTTGCTGGCCGGGCAGTGCGCGATGGCGACGTCGTACTCCCGCCACAGGTCCAGGTCGCCGTCGTCCAGGTGCACGCAGTGCGCGGCGAGCACCCGGCCGCCCAGCACGTCGTGGGAGGCCAGCAGCGCGGGCACGGAGAGGCCGTGCGCGGCGAGCAGGTCCGCCCCCTCGGTGGCGGTCTCGGCGACGTGCAGGTGCAGCAGCAGGTCGTGCTCGCGGGCGGCCCGGGCGGCATCGGCGAGCACCGGCAGCGGGACGGTGTAGGCCGCGTGCGGCCCCAGGCCGTACTCGACCGCGCCGTCGCGCGGAGCCCCCTCGGCCAGGGCGACGGCAGCGTCGAGCTGCTCGGCCATCGGCGGCATCCCGGGCAGCGGCAGCAGCGGGGTGGCGATGACCGCGCGCGCACCGGTGGTGCCGACCGCGGCGGCGATCCGTTCCGGCTGGAAGTACATCTCGACGCTGGTGGTGATGCCGTTGCCGAGCATCTCCGCCGACGCGGCGGTCATGGCCACCTCGACGTCCTCCGGCGTGAGCCGGCCCTCCCGCGGCCACATGACCTCGCGCAGCCAGCGGTCCAGGGGCAGCCCCTCGCCCTGGCCGCGGAACAGCACCATCGCCGCGTGCGAGTGGGCGTTGACCAGGCCGGGGGTGAGGACGCCGGGCAGCGCCACCACGTCGGCGTCGCCGGGCGGCGGGGCCTCGGCGACCGGTCCGGCCCAGGTGATCTCGCCGTCGACCACGTCGACGGCGCCGTCGGGCACGACGGTGCCCGCGCGGTCGCCGACGACGAGGGCCCGGGCGGTGAAGCGCTGCCGCATGGGGACCGAACCTAGCCGCGCACCCACCCCGGGGCGCGGCGCCGGGCCGGGGGCGCCGATACCGTGGAGGCCATGTCGCTCCTCGCCGCCGCAGCCTCCGACGAGGGTGGCATCACCGGATTCCTGCTCGACCTGGTCGAGACCCTCGGCCCCGTCGGCGTGGGATTGAGCATCCTGCTGGAGACGGTCATCCCGCCGATCCCCAGCGAGGCGGTGCTCGGCCTGGCCGGCGTGCTGATCCGGCAGGGCGAGATGAACGCCGTGGCCGTGATCCTCTTCGCGACGCTCGGCTCGGTGGTGGGCGCGATCTTCTTCTACTACATCGGCCGGGCGCTGGGGCCGCGCCGGTCGCACCTGTTCCTGGACCGGCTCCCGCTGGTGCAGACCGAGGACGTCGACAAGACCTTCGAGTGGTTCGCCCGGCACGGCCGGGCGGCGGTCTTCTTCGGCCGGATGGTGCCGATCGTGCGCAGCTTCATCTCGGTGCCGGCCGGCGTCGTGCGGATGCCGTTCTGGCAGTTCATCGTCTACTCGGCCGCGGGCAGCCTGATCTGGAACACCCTGCTGGTCAGCCTCGGGGTGCTGGCCGGCAACTTCATCGAGGAGAACCTCAAGTACATCGACTACGCCATCATCGCCGCCGTGGCGCTGGGGGTCGGCTACCTGGTGTTCAAGCGCGTCCGCGACGTCCGCCGGCACCGGCAGGCGGGGACGGTCCCGCCCACCCCGGTGACGCCGGGCGAGGAGCCCGGCCGCCCGGCAGCATGACGGGATGACCCGTTCCCGGCCCGACGTGGTGGCCTTCGACGTCATGGAGACGCTGCTCGACCTCTCCCCGGTGCGCGCCGCCCTCGAGGAGACCGGCCGACCGGGCTCCCTGCTGGCGACGGTGTTCGCCCGCACCCTGCTGACCGGGTTCGCGGGCGTGGCCGTGGGCTCGTGGGCCCCGTTCCGGGCGACCTTCGACGCCGCGCTGGCCCAGGTCACCGACCTGTCGGAGGCGGAGCGGTCGCAGGTCGCCGACGCGTTCGCCGAGACGTTCCCGCACGGCGACGTCGAGCCCGCGCTGCGCCGGCTGGCGACGGCCGGCGTCCGGGTGGTGACGCTCACCCACGGGACGCCCGGGGTCGCGGAGGCCGCCCTCGAGCGCGGCGGGGTCGGCGCGCTGGTGGAGCGCTCGCTGTCCAGCGAGGTGGTGCGGGCCTGGAAGCCGGCGCGCGAGGTGTACCTCTGGGCGGCCGGGGTCTGCGACGTCGAACCGCAGCGGCTGGCGCTCGTCGCGGCGCACGGCTGGGACGTGCACGGCGCGCAGCGGGCCGGGCTGACCGGCGCGTGGTTCGCGCGCTCGGAGCGCACGTACCCCGCGGTCTACGACGAGCCGCACGTGAGCGGCGGGACGATCCTCGAGGTCGTGGACGCGCTGCTGGCGCTGCCGCCGCGGTGACCGCGCTCGACATCGACACCCCGCACGGCCCGGCCCGCGCTCACCTCACCGACGGCGGCGCCCGCGGCACGCTGCTGCTCGGGCACGGCGCCGGCGGCGGCGTCGAGTCGGCCGACCTGCTGGCCGTGGCCCGGGACGCCGCCGAGGCCGGCTGGCGGGTGCTGCGGGTCGAGCAGCCGTGGCGGGTGGCCGGGAAGAGGATCGCTCCCGCCCCCGCGCGGCTGGACGAGGGCTGGCGGGCTGTGCTCGCCCACCTGCCCGGCAGCGGGCACCTGACCGGGCCGCTGGTCGTGGGCGGTCGCAGCGCCGGGGCACGGGTGGCCTGCCGGACCGCGGCGCAGGTCGGCGCGGACGGCGTCCTGGCCCTGGCCTTCCCGCTGCACCCGCCGGGGCGGCCGGAGAAGAGCCGGGCCGCCGAACTCGTGGGCGTGACCGTGCCCCTGGTCGTGGTGCAGGGCGAGCGGGATGCGTTCGGGGCGCCCGCCGACGTGGCCGCCGTCCTCACCGGGATGCCCGGCGCATCGGTCTACGCCGTGCCCGGCGACCACTCGCTCAAGCGCAACCCGGACCTCGTCGGCGCGGCCGCCGCCTCCTGGCTGGCCGAGGTCCTGTCCGCTTGATCCAGCGGCCATGCTCCTCAGAACGGCGGAGGATCGTCCGGTGGCGGTGCCGGTGCAGCGGGTTGCTCGTACAGCACCTGCCAGCCGGGCGGCCGGCTGGTCCGGGTCACCCCGCTGGGAGTGATCACGGTGAGGATGCCGTCCTCGTCGAGGGTGTGTTGCCAGCCGTCTGCATGGGTCTTGAGCCGGTGGTGGCGTCGGCACAGGCAGCACAGGTTGGCGCAGGAGGTCTCCCCGCCGTCGCCGTGGGCGACGACGTGGTCGAGATCGGCCCAGACGGCGCGAACCGTGCAACCGGGATGCCGGCAGATGCGATCGCGCGTGCGGACGAATCGCCGCTGTGCAGGGGCGGGGGAGTAGCGGTCGACCGTGCCTGGTGGGCCGAGGACTGCACACGCACATCCGCCGGCCAGGTGATCCGGGCACCCGCGAACGGCGAGCCGACCGAGCTCGGCACGGCCGGTCACCGCCAGCAACCGCCCGGTGCGGTCGGTCACTGCGATCTCCAGACTTCCGCCGGCCGCCGCCTGCAGCCCGCCCGGACCTAGGGCGTCCAACCGGGTGAGCAGTTCGCGCACGTGCGCTGCGGTGATCGGCTCCCCGTCCACCTCCCCGGTCGGAGCCGGCGCGCCCGAGGGCACGGACGCCGCCGGAGCCGGGCCGCCCTGGCGCTGGAAGGCCGCCACCGCGAGCGCCTCCAGTGGGGCGACCACTGTCAGGTGCGCGGTCACCGGCGGGCGGCTGTCGTCCCACGGCCGGAGCATCAGGTCGGCCGCCGCACCGGCCCGCAGCATGCCCGTCGGCCGCGGATCCCCGGCGTCCTTCGCCGCCCGGGCGAAGCGGTCGGCGGTGTCGCGGCAGGCGACGGCCGTCTCGTGCGGCAGCAGCACGCCCAACTCGCTCATCCCGTCCCCGACGGGACGGACGGTCACATCGGCGGCTCGCTCGGCCTGCCTGCGGCGCCGGTCGACCGCCGCCGCGTCACGGGCGATCAGCGCGCACCGCACCGTCTCGCGCAACCTGCGGATCGACGCCTCCGAGGCGGCCGGCAGCACGGCTTCCTCGACCGCCGCCAAGATCGCGGGATCGGTGTCGGCGGCCGCCCGTCCGACCTCTGCGGCCATCGCCCGTACCCGCGGCCAGTCCAGCCGGCCGGCGCCCAGCTCGGCCCTTGTCGCAGGCAGCCGGTGCGTCAGCGTCGCCGACAGCTCCAGCAGCGTGGACGCGGCCGCCCGGCTGCAGTTGAGGATCAGGGCCAGCTCGTCCGGCAGGAACTCGCTCACCCCGTCCAGGCCCGTCGCGCCGTCGTGGTCGAGCGCACCGACCCCACCGGGGCGTGAGTCGTCGCCTGCCGGCCGGGCAGCAGCCAGATCCAGCACCAGCTCGACCTTCAGCGCCGCCAGCCGGGCCTCCGCCGCGGTGATCTGCTGTAACAGATCGGCCACCTCTGCCGCCGACCGGCGCGGCGGCAGCAGCTCGCCCAACTGCTCGGGACTCGGACTCGGGTCCGGATCGGCCAGCTCCCAGGCGGACGGCGCGCCGTCGACCGGGATGATCGTCACCCCGACCGCGAACGCACCACCCGCCGACATGACCCGACCATAGGGCGGGGGTGCGACAGTTACGGCCACGCGGGAACCCACCCCGGAGGGCGGCTACCGGGGGCCCGCGGCTTCGACCGGCGAGGCGGAATCCCTGCTCAGCGCCGGCGACGGCGGACGAGCAGCATGATCAGCACGAGGAGGGCGGTCACCCCAGCGGCGGGCGCCGCGTAGCGGGACAGCGCGGCGCCGCCGGCCACCTCGAGCAGGTCGATCGGCTCCGGCTCGGTCTGCGCCGGCCGGGGGCGGTCGGTCGAGGGGCCGGTGCCGGGGACGCTGCGCAGCGGCGCCCCCGTGGCGGGCCGGTTCGGCGGGGCGGTGGTGCCCTTCGGCGGCGCGCTCGGCGCCTTGCCGGCGGGCGCGGTGTCCCGCGACGCGGAGGGGGTGTCGGCGTGCTCCGCCTTGGCCGCGGTCACCTTCGCCGCGGTCTCCTTGGCCGGCGTCCCGGTGGTCGCCGACTCCTTGCCGGCAGCCCCCTTGGCCGGAGGGACCTTCTTGGCAGGCGTGGCCTTGGCCGCCGTCGCCTTCGCCGCGGTCGTCTTCGCCGGGGCGTCGGCGGTCGCCGACTCCTGCTCGGCGGACTCCTGCCCGGCGACCTTGTCGGTGGCCGAGGCGGCCGCCTTCTTCGTGGCGGCTGCGGCCTTCTTGACCGCCGTGCCCTCGCCGGCGGCCTGCTCCGCCGACGCGGCGACCTCCTCGACGACGCCGGTGGCCGTCGCGGCCGCCTTCGCCGCCGCGCCCTCGCCCGCCGTGGCCTGGCCCGCCGTGCTCGCGCCCGCCGCGGCGCTGGCCCGGTCGGCGTCGCCCTGCGCGTCGCCCTCGCCGAGCTGGGCGGCCAGCTTGTCGGCGAACTGCCCGAGCAGCTTGTTGCCGACGTCGGTCATCACCCCGCGACCGAACTGCGCCGGCCGGCCGGTGATGTTGAGGTCGGTGAGGACGTCGACCCGCGTGACCGACCCCTCGGCACGCAGGTTCGCCGTCACCATCGCCGCCGCCGTGCCGTTGCCGCGCTGGTCCTTGCCGCGGGCGTCGATGACCGCCCGGTGCGCGGCCTCGTCCTTCTCGACGAAGGAGGCCTTGCCCTGGTAGGTCAGGTTGATCGGCCCCAGCTTGACCTTCACCCGGCCGGTGAAGTCGTCGCCGTCGACGGAGTCCAGCGCCGCGCCCGGCATGCAGGGGGCGATCCGCTCGATGTCGAGCAGCACCCGCCAGGCCTCGTCGACGGGCACCGGGACGGTGAACGAGTTCTCCAGCTGCACTGCAGGACCTCCTGGAAGGAGCGACCGGGCGACGGGACGCCGGGACGGACGGGTTCTGACCGGGCGGGAACCCGACGCTACAGCCCGGCGGCGGTGCTCACCGCGCGGCGCGTCAGCACCGTGGCGAGATGCTGCCGGTAATCGGCCTGCGCGTTCAGGTCGCTGCTCGGGTCGGTGCCGACGGCGGCGTGCTGGGACGCGGCGGCCACCGCGTCCGCGGTCGCCTCCGCCCCGGCCAGCGCCTCCTCGACCTGCCGGGCCCGCAGCGGGGTCGGCCCCATGTTGGTCAGCCCGATCCGTGCCTCGGCGATCCGCCCGTCCTCCCGGCGCACCGCGGCAGCCACGGCCACGATCGACCACGCCTGGGCCACCCGGTTGAACTTCTCGTAGTGCATGCCCCAGGAGCCGGCGAGCTTGGGCAGCCGCACCTCGACGAGCAGCTCCCCCTCCTGCACCGCGGTGGTCAGGTAGTCGACGAAGAACTCCGACGCACCGACCGTCCGGCGCCCGCCGGGGCCGACGATGACGAACTCGGCGTCCAGCGCCAGGGCCACCGCCGGCAGGTCACCGGCCGGGTCGGCGTGCACCAGCGCGCCGCCGAACGTGCCCCGGTGCCGCACCTGCCGGTCGGCCACGGTCGCCGTCGCCTCGGCGACCAGCGGCGCGTACTGCCGGATCAGCGGATCGGCGAGGACGTCGGCGTGCGTCGTCATCGCGCCGACGACGATCGCGTCGTCCTCCTCCCGCACGCCCCGGAGCTCGGCGACCCGGCCGAGGTCGACGACGGTCTCCGGCGCGGCCAGCCGCAGCCGCATGACCGGGATGAGCGACTGGCCGCCGGCCAGGACCTTCACGTCCTCGCCGCCCTCGGCGATGGCCTGCAGCGCCTCGTCGACGGTGGTGGGGCGGGCGTAGGCGAACGGTGCGGGGATCATGACCGGCCCTCCTGGGCGAGCGTCCGACGGGGGTGGCGGCGTTCGGGGCTCCGGCGGGTCATCGGTCCCCTCCCAGCGAGGAGGCGTCGGTGGACACCCCGGCGGTGGTCTCGGTCTGCGCCCCGCCGTAGGCGTTGGAGCCGGCGGTGGCGCGGTCGCCGCCGTCCCCGCCCCGGTGGATCGCCCGCCAGACCCGCTCAGGGGTCAGCGGCATGCGGATGTCGGTGACCCCCAGGTGCCGGACGGCGTCCAGCGCGGCGTTCACCACCGCGGGCGTCGAGGCGATGCAGCCGGCCTCCCCCACGCCCTTGGCCCCGATCGGGTTGCCGGGCGCGCTGTGCACGGTGTTGCCGGTGTCGAAGTGCGGCAGGTCGTTCGCCGAGGGCACCAGGTAGTCGACGAAGGTGCCGGTGGTGAGGTTGCCGTCGGCGTCGTAGACGGCCTCCTCGTACAGCGCCTGCGCGATGCCCTGCGCCAGGCCGCCGTGCACCTGCCCCTCGACGATCAGCGGGTTCACGATCGTGCCGACGTCGTCGACGCAGGCGTACTTGCGGATCTTGACGAACCCCGTCTCGGTGTCGACCTCCATCGCGCACAGGTGGGTGCCGTGCGGGAAGGAGAAGTTCTCCGGGTCGAACGTCGCCTCGGCGTCGATCGAGGGCTCGATGCCCTCCGGGTAGTTGTGCGCGGCGAAGATCGCCAGCGCGATCTCCTGGATGCCGAGGCCGGTGCCCGGCGTCCCCCGCACGGAGAACTTGCCGGCCTCGAAGTCCAGGTCGTCCTCGCTGGCCTCGAGCAGGTGCGCGGCGATCTTCCGGGCCTTGGCGATCACCTTGTCCGCCGCCTTGACCACGGCCGACCCGCCGACCACCAGGGACCGCGAGCCGTAGGTGTCCAGCCCGCGGGAGGAGATCGCGGTGTCGCCGTGCAGCACCTCGACGTCCTCGAACGGCACGCCGAGGGAGTCGGCGACCAGCTGGCTCCACGCCGTCTCGTGGCCCTGGCCGTGCGGCGTCGAGCCGGTGACCACCTCGACCTTGCCGGTGGGCAGCATGCGGATGGCGGCGTGCTCCCACCCGCCGGCGCCGAAGGAGAGCGACCCCAGCACCCGGGAGGGGGCCAGGCCGCACATCTCGGTGAAGGTGGAGATGCCGATGCCCAGCTGGACCCGGTCGCCGGACTCCCGCCGCCGCTGCTGCTCGGCGCGCAGCTCGTCGTAGCCGAGCAGCTCCAGCGCCTGCTGGGTCGCGGTCTCGTAGTCGCCGCTGTCGTAGGCCAGCCCGGCCACCGTGGTGAACGGGAACTCGTCGGCGTTGATCCAGTTCTTACGCCGCAGCTCCAGCGGGTCCATGCCCAGCTCGACGGCGAGCTCGTCCATGATCCGCTCGATCGCGAACGTGGCCTCCGGCCGCCCGGCGCCGCGGTAGGCGTCGGTGGGCACCTTGTTGGTGAACACCCCGTCGCACTCGAACCGGTAGGCCGGGAACTTGTAGATGCCCGGGTACATGAAGGCGCCCAGGGCCGGGACGCCCGGCGTGATCAGCCGCAGGTAGGCGCCCATGTCGGCCAGCAGCCGCACCCGCAGGCCCTTGAGGTTGCCCTCGCGGTCGGCGGCGATGTCGACGTACTGGATCTGGTCGCGGCCGTGGTGGGCGGTCATCAGCGACTCGCTGCGGGTCTCGGTCCACTTGACCGGCTTGCCCAGCCGCCGCGCGATCAGGAGGCAGAGGATCTCCTCCGGGTTGACCTGCAGCTTCCCGCCGAAGCCGCCGCCGACGTCGGGGGCGACGACGCGCAGCTTGTGCTCGGGGATGCCGGTGACCATCGCCGCCATCACCCGCAGGATGTGCGGGATCTGGGTGGCCGACCACATCGTGTAGTTGTCGCCCTGCGGCTGGACGACGACCGAGCGCGGCTCCATGAACGCCGGGATCAGCCGCTGCTGGATCAACCGCCGGCTGACGACGACGTCGGCGTCGGCGAACGCCTGGTCGGTGTCCGAGCCGGTGCCCATCTCGCCGGCGTCGAAGACGAAGTGGTAGCTGGTGTTGGACTCCAGGTGGTCGTGGACGAGGTCGGCGCCGTCGGCGACCGCCTCCTCCATGTCCAGCACCACCGGCAGCGGCTCGTAGTCGATGTCGGCGAGCTCGACGGCGTCCTGGGCGGCGGTCTTGCTGCGGGCCACGATCACCGCGACCGCCTCGCCGACGTGGTTGACCTGGTCGACGGCGATCGACGGGTGGCCGGGGTTGACCATCTCCGGGGTGACCGGCCAGGCGCACGGCAGCGAGCCCTGCTCCTCGGCGAGGTCGCTACCGGTGAAGACGGCGATGACGCCGGGGGCCTCGCGCACGGCGCTGACGTCGACGTGCGTGATCCGCGCGTGCGCGACGGGTGAGCGGACGACCGCCAGGTGCAGCATCCCGGGCAGGACCATGTTGTCGGTCCAGGTGGTCTTGCCGGTGATCAGCCGGGCGTCCTCCTTGCGGCGGCGCGCCTTGCCGATCTCCTTCTCCGGCCCCGGGGTGGTGCCGGTCCGCTCCTCGACGGCGGTCATGCCTGCCCCACCACGTGCGGCGCGGCGGCGGTGTCGACCTCGGCCGGCGCGACGTGGCCGTTGCCGTTGCCGTCGGACCCGCGCATCTCGGCGGCCGCCTGCTGCACGGCGCGGACGATGTTCTGGTAGCCGGTGCAGCGGCAGAGGTTGCCCTCGATGCCCTCCCGCACCTCGTCCTCGCTGGGGTCGGGGTTCTCCTTCACCAGGTCGAGGGAGGCCATGATCATGCCGGGGGTGCAGTAGCCGCACTGGAGCCCGTGCATCTCGTGGAACGCCTTCTGCATGGGGTGCAGCTGCCCGTTGCCGCTGCCGTCGCCGGCGACGCCCTCGATGGTCGTCACCTCGGCGCCGTCGGCCTGGACGGCCAGCACGGTGCAGCTCTTCACGGCCTCGCCGTCGAGGTGCACGGTGCAGGCGCCGCAGTTGCTGGTGTCGCAGCCGACCACGGTGCCGACCTTGCCGAGCTGCTCGCGCAGGTAGTGCACGAGAAGGGTCCGGGGCTCGACGTCGTCGTCGTACGACGCCCCGTCCACCCGCACGCTGATCCGGGTCATCCGTCCTCCGCCTCGTTGCAGGGGGTCGATGCGCCCACGGTCGACCGCGGGCCTGCGGCGGAGTCTGACCCGAAAGGAGTGACTTAGGCCACGCTTAGCTGCGCGATCGGGCGAAGAAGTACGAGATCAGCGCAGCGCACGGGCCGCCGGCGACGTTGCAGCGGCGTTGCACCGCCCTCCCGGAGCGGCGGCCCGTGCACGTCCCGCCGGTGGGTCAGCGGACGGCGGCCGGCTCCCCGGGCACCGGCGCAGCGGCCGGGACGGGCCCGGCGGCCCGCTCCCGGCGCCGCAGGACGGCGGAGACCGCGAGCGGGACGAGCCCGGCGGCCGCCAGCGCGGCGCCGACGGCGCTGGGCGCCCGGTAACCGAGGCCCGCGGCGATCACCAGCCCGCCGACCCAGGCGCCGAGGGCGTTGGCGAGGTTGAGGGCCGAGTGGTTGAGCGCGGCCCCGAGCATCTGGGCCTCCCCCGCGGTCTCCATCAGCCGCAACTGCAGCAGGATCGCCAGCGTCGAGCCGCTGACCGAGACCAGGAAGACGCCGGCCACCAGGCCGGGCACCCAGGACGCCACTACGGCCACCACGGCGAGCAGCACCATGAGCGCCACCAGCGAGCCCACCAGCGAGCGGAACAGCGACCAGTCGCCCAGCCGCCCGGCCAGCGCCGTCCCGATGATGCCGCCGACCCCGTAGACGAACAGGATCACCGGCAGCGTGCCGCGGGAGAGCTCCGCGACGTCGGTGACGACCGGGGCGATGTAGCTGTAGAGCGCGAACATGCCGCCGAAGCCGACGATGCCGACCCCCAGGGTGAGCAGCACCTGCGGCCGGCGCAGCGCCCCGAGCTCACCCCGGACCGTGGCATCCGCCCGGCCCGGTGACGGCGGGACGACGACCAGCACGGCCGCCACGGTGGCCGCGGCCAGGACGACGACCAGCCAGTACGCCGAGCGCCAGCCGGCCGCCTGCCCCAGCCAGGTCGCGGCCGGGACGCCGGCGACCAGCGCGACGGCCAGCCCGAGCATCACCGAGCTGACCGCGCGCCCCCGGAGCCGCGGCGCGACCAGCGACGCGGCGACCAGCGAGGCCACGCCGAAGTAGGCGCCGTGCGGCAGGCCGGCGAGGAACCGGGCGCCCAGCAGCGTCGGGTAGGCCGGCGCCAGGGCGGTGAGCACGTTGCCGACCAGGAAGGCGCCCATCAGGCCGACGAGCAGCGCGCGCCGGGGCAGGCGGGCGCTCATCGCCGCGATCACCGGGGCGCCGACCACGACGCCGAGGGCGTAGGCGGAGATGACGTGGCCGGCCGAGGGGATGTCGACGCCCACGCCGTCGGCGATGTCCGGCAGCAGGCCCATGGTCACGAACTCGGTGGTGCCGATGGCGAACCCGCCGAGCGCCAGCGCCACGATGGCCACCACTACCCGGACCGGGCTCAGGGGTGGTCGGTCGGCGAGGGGCACGGCGGTCACTCCAGCAGCGAAGCCACGGCCCCCGCGCGGCATTCCCTCCGGTGGCGCACCTCTCCCGGTTCAGCGGGCGCGGCCGGCCAGCCGCAGCCGGTGCAGGTGCGCGGCCACCGCCGTCCGGCGCGGCGAGCCGGGCGGCAGGACCTCCAGCAGCGCGTGCCACACGCCGGGGTCCTCGCGCGCCTCGGGGAGCTGGGCGAAGCGCAGCAGCTGCTCGGGGCGGTGACCGGTCAGCACGGCGCGGCGCAGCTGCGCGGCGAGGCGGTCGCGGGCCGAGCGGACGCCGGGCGCGTGCGAGCCGGGGAGGACCGGGCCGGCGTAGCGCTCGAGCGCGGCCGCGACGTCGCCGCGCGCGAGCAGCCGGCGGACCTGGTCGGCGTCGGTGCGCAGCCGGCCGACCAGCCGGTACGGGCGGGAGTCGAGCAGGTCGCCGCCCACCAGCCGGCGCAGCCGGGACAGCTCGGCCCGCACGGTGACGGTGGCGGCGGCCCCGGCGTGGCACTCCACCGCGAGCTGAGCGGCGTTGCGGCCCTGCCCCGACGCGGCGGCCTCGGCCAGCAGGAACAGCAGCTCCGAGTGCCGGACCGACAGCTCCAGCGGTCCCGCGGGCAGCGTGAGCCGGGCGCGCTCCCGGCCGAGCACCTCCAGCCGCGCCTCGGCCGGCACCGGAGCGGCCGCGGCGGACCCGGCGGTCAGCCGCTCGCGGTGCAGCCAGCGCAGCTCGGACTCGACGGCGGCGACGGTCGCGCGCACGAGGGTGAGCACGTGCGGGGCGGCGACGGGGTCGCCGCCGGTGACGTCGATGGCGCCCAGCAGCGCCCCGGTCACCGGGTCGTGCACCGGCGCGGCCGAGCAGCTCCAGGGCTGCACCGGCCGCCGGAAGTGCTCGCTGCCGTAGATCTGCACCGCGGAGTCGACGGCCAGCGCCGTCCCCGGGGCGTTGGTGCCGGCCACGTCCTCCGACCAGCGGGCGCCCTCGACGAAGTTCACGCCCTCCGCCCGGGAGCGCAGCTGCCGGTCGCCCTCGACCCAGAGCATCCGCCCCGCGGCGTCGGTCACCGCCACGATCATCCGACCGGCCTCGGCGTCCTGGACCAGCAGCCGGCGGATGACCGGCAGCACCGGGGCCAGCGGGTGGGCCGCCCGGTAGGCGAGCAGCTCGGCGTCGAGCAGCTCCACCGGCGGCAGCCCGCCGTCGGGGTCGACCCCGCTGCCCAGCGACCGGCGCCAGGAGTCGCGGACCACGGAGCGGACGACGTCGTCGTCGGGCAGCTCGCTGGCGGTGACCAGCAGCTCGTGCGCGGCGCGCAACCGCCGGGTGCGCGCCGCGTCGGGGACCCCGTCGGGCAGCGCCAGCCACGGGTTGACGGCGGTGGTCACCGGGCGGCCCGTGGGAGGTGGCTCATGGCAGGGCCATCGTGACCGGTCAGCACGCTTTCCACCAGAGATCGGGCCGCCGGCGTCGGGGTCACCGGGCCGGTGCGGGCTCCTCCCCGGGGGTGGCCAGCTGCCACGGCCGGACGACGGCGACCAGGACGGCGATCGCCAGGACCAGGGCGGTGACGACGACGAGGCCGATGGCCACCGCGTCGTTGCCCAGCAGGCCGACGACCGGGGAGACCGCCGCACCGACGCCGAACTGGATCGCGCCGAGCAGGGCCGCGGCGCTCCCGGCGGCCTCGCCGTGGCGGGACAGCGCCAGGGCGGGGGCGTTGGGCAGCGCGAGCCCGCAGGCGAAGAGCACCGCCCACAGGGCCCCGGTGACGCCGATCAGGCCACCGGTGCCCGTACCGGCCAGCACGACCAGCGCGGCACCGGCGAGGGCGCCGGCGACGGTCCCGGCCACGAGCAGCGCCTGGGGGGACCAGCGGCGCAGCAGCAGCGGGTTGAGCTGGGTGGCGGCGATGAGCCAGAAGGCGCCGGCGCCGAAGAGCAGGCCGAACTGCTGCTCGTCCAGCCCGAACTCGCCCTGGTAGACGAAGGAGGAGCCGGACACGTAGCTGAACAACCCGGCCATGGTGAGCCCGGCGACCAGCACCAGCCCGACGTAGGTGCGGTCGTGCAGCAGGCCGCGGTAGATCCGCAGCGTGCCGCGCACCCCGGCGCTGCGCCGCCGCTCCGGGGGCAGGGTCTCCTGCAGCGTCGCCCACCCGACGACGAGCAGGAACACGCCGTAGCCGGCCAGCACGGCGAACACCCCGCGCCAGGTGGTGAACCGCAGGATCTCCCCGCCGATGGTGGGCGCCAGGACCGGCGCCGCGCCCAGCACGAGGAACAGCCGGGAGAGCATCGTCGCCGCGGCCCGGCCGTCGTACAGGTCGCGCACCACGGCGAGGGCGATGACCGCGCCCGAGGCGGCGCCCACGCCCTGGAGCACCCGCAGCGTGCCCAGGATCGCGATGGTCGGCGCGACGAGCACGAGCAGGGAGGCGACGACGTGCAGCGCGGTGCCGGCCAGCAGCGGCCGCCGGCGGCCGTACGCGTCGGACAGCGGCCCGAGCACCAGCTGGCCGAGCGCGAGGCCGATCAGGGTGCCGGTGAGGGTCAGCTGCACGGTCGCGGAGGTGGTGAGCAGGTCGCTGGTGATGTTCGGCAGCGCCGGCAGGTACATGTCGATGGTCAGCGGCCCGAGGGCGACGAACGCCCCGAGCGTCAGCGCGGTGCGGGCGGCGCCCGGTCGCGCGGGTGCGGCGGGGCCCGCCGGGAGGGCGAGGCGTTCCTGGGTGGCGGTCACGGTGTCCCCGTCGATCGAGATGGCGCGGGACCCACGCTGGTCTGACCGCAGTACGGCGACATGAAGGCGGCCGGCGGCGCGGGCATTCCGCGCTGCGGCATACCTCACCCTGGCGCGGTTCGCGGCGGTCGGACCGGCAGCAGGGCGCGCGGGTCCCGGGCGCGCAGCGCCCCGGCCCACAGGCCGGCGCCGTAGGCGAGGTCGTCGAGCCGCCGGGCCACCCCGTGACGGACCGGTCCGATCCGGCCCCGGTGCGGCCACCAGGAGACCAGCGCGTCGGCGGCCGCGGCGCCCAGCACCCAGCGCCGCGCGCGCCGCGACCCGACGGCGGCGACCGCGGCCACCGGCCAGTGGTGCCGGGTGGCCGCCCGGGCCAGCGACTGCCCGGACGCAGCCAGCCCCCGCAGCGCCAGGGCCGCGGCGAGCCCGACGGGCACCGGCTCCCCCGGCCGGGCCAGGCGGCGGGCGAGGCGGGCGCCGGTCACCCCCAGCACCGCGGCGCCGGCCGCCGTCCCCCGGCGGCCGCCCGCGAGGAGCAGCGCCCAGGTCAGCGCCGTCTCCGGGGCGATCACCAGGGGCGACACCGCGCCCCCGTGCCGGGCCGCCAGCAGCGCGGCCCCGGTGCCGTAGAAGGCGCGGCGGCGCAGCCAGTCGGCGAGGCGCACCGGGTGCTCGTGCGCCACCTCGGCGGCCGGCTCGTACCGCACCCGCCAGCCGCCCCCGGTCAGCCGCCAGACCAGGTCGACGTCCTCGGCCACCCGCAGCTGCTCGTCGAAGCCGGCGCCCAGGGCGGCCCGGCGCACGAGCAGCGCCGCGCTCGGCACGTAGGACACCGACGACAGCGGCCGGACCGCCGCCGGCCGCGGGCCCATGTCCAGCGCGCCGGCGACGTCCTCGTACGCGCTGACCGGGCCCCGGAGCCCGCCGGGCAGCGGTCCGATCCGCGGGGCGACGGCGGCCAGCCGCGGATCGGCCAGGTGCGGGCGGAGCCGGGCCAGCCACCCGGGCCGGGGCACGCAGTCGGAGTCGAGGAACGCGACGAGGTCGGTGCCGGCCGCGGCGAGGCCGGCGTTCCGGGCGGCGGCGGGCCCCCGGGAGACGTCCGCGCGCAGCACCCGGGCCCCGTCGGCGGCGACCACCGGCACCCGCGAGCCGTCGTCCACCACGACCACCGGCAGTCCGGCGGTGCCGGGGTCGGCGCGCAGCGCCGCGAGCAGCCGGGCCAGGGCGGCCGGACGGTCCCGGACGGGGACGACGACGGTGACGTCCACGCCGCCGGGGTCCGGCGGGAGGTCGGGGTGGGCGAGGCCGGCGTCGAGCAGCCGGGCGGCCAGCGCGGCGCTGGTCGCGTCCCGCACCTCCAGGCGGTCGGCGGGCAGCAGCGCGGCCGCGCGCGGGGCGAGGCGCAGCAGCCGCAGCGGGGAGCCGCCCAGCAGGGTGGCCGCGCCGCGGCGGCGGACGCGCGGGTCGAGCCGGACGGCGAACCCGTCGGGCAGCCGGTCGGCGGGCGGCGTCACGCCCCCGCCAAGACCTCGTCGGTGGTGGCGAACGACACCAGCGGCGCGTAGCCGCCCATCACCTGCAGCGCCCGCTCGTGCTCGTCGTCGCCGGCTCCCGCGCAGGCGTCGGTGACCACCCGCACCGGCACCCCGGCGTCGGCGGCCGGCAGCACGGTGGACATCACGCAGCAGTCGGTGGCCACACCGGCGACGGTGAGCGGTCCCTCGCCGACCACGTCGGCCAGCGCGGGCCCCCACTTGCCGAACGTGGTGGCGTCCACCACCGGCGCGGTGCCCGGGTCCTCGACCAGCTGGTAGCACGGCGCCTCCGGCGGCTGCCGCGCGAAGTCGTACTGCTCGTAGTACTGCTTCCAGGCGCCGACCGGCTCGGCGGGGGCCACGAATCGGGTCCAGACCACCCGGTCGCCGAAGGCGGCGACCAGCCGGCGGATCCGCGGCCGGATCTCCTCGAACCGCGGCGCGGTCCACGGCGAGTCCGGCTCCCCGAACACGTGCTGGAGGTCGACCACGACCAGCCAGCCCTCCGGCCGCGCGGCCTGCTCGCCCATGCCCCAGCTCTCCCCGTGCGTCCCGTCCGCGGCCCGGCTGCACGGGCCGCCCGGACAGTAACGACCCGGCCCCGCCCGCTGCGCGGCAGGAGTGTTGTGGTTAGGTCAGCCTTACCTGATCCGCGAGGAGAGTTCCATGATCGTCCGCCCCGCCCTCCGCGGCGCCGCCGTGCTCGCGGCCGCTGCCCTCACCGTCGCCGGCTGCGGCTCCGCCGAGGAACCGGCTCCCACCGGCGACGCCGGGACGACGGGCGCGTCCGGCGGGTACCCGGTCACCGTGCCGACCGCCTTCGGCGACGTCACGATCGAGGAGGAGCCCGAGCGGGTGGTGGCCCTCGGCTGGTCCGACGCCGAGACCGCGCTCGCCCTCGGCGTCCAGCCGGTCGGCGCCAGCGACTGGCTCGCCGTCGGCGGCGAGGACGGCCTCGGCGACTGGGTCGAGCAGGGCTACGACGAGCCGCCGGTGCTGATCGAGACCCTCGAGCCCAGCTACGAGGCGATCGCCGCCCTGGAGCCCGACCTGATCCTCGACACCCGCTCGTCCGGCGAGCAGGACCGCTACGAGCTGCTCAGCGAGATCGCCCCGACGATCGGCCAGCCCGAGGGCGTGGGCCCGTACCAGACCACGTGGCAGCAGCAGCTGGAGATGGTCGGCCAGGCGCTCGGCCGGACCGAGGCGGCCCAGGAGCTCGAGACCGAGGTCGAGGCGGCGTTCGAGCAGGCCCGCGAGGCGCACCCGGAGTTCGCGGGCACCGAGGTCGCCGTCGGCGCGTACACCGCCGAGGGCTGGGGCGCCTACGTCAGCGGCGACTCGCGGGTGCAGTTCATGGAGCAGCTGGGCTTCGAGAACAAGGCCGAGATCGAGGAGCTGGCGACGGAGAACTTCTTCGTGCCGGTCAGCGAGGAGCAGGTGAACCTGCTCGACGCCGAGCTCACCGTGGTCTTCCCGATCTTCGTCGAGGCCTCGGAGTTCACCGGCAACCCGGTGTGGCAGACGCTCCCCGTGGTCCAGGACGGGCGCGCCGTCGTCCTGGAGGACCTGACGGTGCTGAACGCGTTCTCCAGCGCCTCGGCGCCCGGGCTCCTCTACGCGATCGACCAGACCGTGCCGCAGTTCGCCGACGCGATCGGCGGCTGAGCGACCAGCCCCCGCCGGGGGCTCACTCGACGAGCCGCCCGGCGGGGTCCACCCGCCACCCCCGCACCGCCGCGACCAGCCGCCCGGCCAGGTCCGCCACCAGCTCCGCACCCTCCGCGGCCGACGCGCCCGCCGGGTCGCCCAGCACGCCGTTCGGGCTGACCGCCCGCACGCCCTCGGCCTGCATCCGGGGCAGCAGCTCCCGCAGCGGGGCCGTCTCCCCCCGCTCGGCCCGCTCCTCGCGGACCGCCGCAGGTTCCACGTGCAACATCAGCGACGTCTCCACCCGCCCGGCGTGGGCGTCCCCGCCGGGGACGGCGCACGGCCACCAGGCGACGTCCCGCCCCTCCGCCCGCAGCAGCGGCACCCCCACGCGCAGGGCGGCGAGGTTCCCGCCGTGACCGTTGACCACCAGCAGCCGCCCCGCCCAGCGGCAGGCCGAGCGCCCGTACTCCACCAGCAGCGTGGTGAGCGCCTCCGTCCCGATCGACACCGTGCCGGGGAAGCCCTCGTGCTCGCCGCTGGCGCCGTACGGGATCGCCGGGGCGAGCAGGGCGCCGTCGATCCCGGGCAGGGCCGCCCCCGCCACCGCCTCGGCCTGCCGGGTGTCCGTGGCCAGCGGCAGGTGGGGGCCGTGCTGCTCGACCGACCCCAGCGGGACGACGAGCAGCGGCCGCTCGGGCAGCTCCGGCCACACCGAGGCCGCCAGCGTGCTCACCGCCGCGTCACTCCGTCGTCCGGAAGACCCGCGCGGCCAGCGCGACGAGGCCGAGGGTCAGCACCGCGACGGCCCCCAGCTGGACGACGACCGGGACCTCCCAGCCGAACCAGGTGAGCCCCGGCAGCAGCCGCTCCTGCGCCTCCGCGGTCAGGTCGAGGCGGTCGAGGGTGAACTGCCGCATCGGCTGCACCACGTAGGTCAGCGGGTTGAGCCGGGTGAGCAGCGACAGCCAGTCGGGCAGGCCGGCGATGGGGAAGAGCGCGCCCGACAGGAACATCATCGGCATGATCAGCAGCTGGCTGACCGGCATCGCCGTCTGGATGGTCTTGATCCGGGTGGAGAGCAGCACGCCGAGCGCGGTGAGCAGCAGCGCGCCGAGGAAGAGGCAGCCGGTCAGCTGCAGCAGCAGCACCGGCGAGTAGGGGATGTCGACCAGCCCCACCAGGGCCAGCAGCACCATGCTCTGCACGGTGGCCACGATCGCGCCGCCCAGGCACTTGCCCCAGATGATCGAGCCCCGGGAGATCGGCGCGACCATCATCTCGCGCAGGAAGCCGAACTCCCGGTCCCAGACCAGCGAGATCCCGGCGAAGGCGGCGGTGAACAGCACCGACGTGGCGAGCACGCCGGGGAACAGGAAGGTGCGGAAGCTGACGTCGCCGCCGGTGTCCACGATGCTGCCCAGCCCGGTGCCCATGACGAAGACGAACAGCAGCGGCTGCAGCAGCATGGTGAGCATGCGGGCCGGGTCGCGCCGCAGCCGGAGCAGCTCCCGCCGGGTGACCACCCAGGTGGCGCGCAGCTGGTGGGTCAGGTCGCTGCGGACCTCGTCCGGCGGCGGGTCGAGCCGGGCGGGGGGCGCGGCGGTGTCGCGGGTGGTCATTCAGCGCCTCCCGGCGAAGGGGAAGGAGCGGCCCTGCGGGCCGTCGGAGTCGCGGATGGTGCGGCCGGTGTAGGTCAGGAAGACGTCGTCCAGGCTGGGCCGGTTCACCGTCACCGACCGGATGCCGACGCCGAGCTCGGTGAACAGCCGGGGGACGACGGCGGCCCCCTCCGGCACGGCGAGGGTCACCTGCCCCTCGTGGACGCCGGCCTCGATGCCCAGCCGTTCCCGGATCCGCGCGATGGCCAGCTCGTCGTCGTCGGTGCGCAGGGCGATCCGGTCGGTGCCGACGCTGGACTTCAGCGCCTCCGGCGTGTCCTCCGCCACGATCTCGCCGTGGTCCATGATCGCGATCCGGTCGCAGTGCTCGGCCTCGTCCATGTAGTGCGTGGTGACGAAGACCGTGATGCCGGTGCGCCGTCCCAGGTCGTGCAGGTAGTCCCAGATCGCCGCGCGGGTCTGCGGATCCAGCCCGATCGTCGGCTCGTCGAGGAAGAGCACCTGCGGGGCGTGCACCAGGCCGCGGGCGATCTCCAGCCGCCGCTTCATCCCGCCGGAGAACTTGGTGACCGTGTCGTGCCGCCGGTCGGCGAGGTCGACCATCGCCAGCACCTCGTCGATGCGCCGCGCGCCCTCGGCCCGGGAGAGGCCGTAGAGGTCTGCGTGGAAGCGCAGGTTCTGCTCGGCGGAGAGCTGCACGTCCAGCGTCTGCTGCTGGAAGACCAGGCCGATCCGGCGGCGCACCTGGTCGCGTTCGCGCACCACGTCGTAGCCGGCCACCCGCGCGGTCCCCGACGTCGGGTTGCGGATGGTGCAGAGCATCTCGATGGTGGTCGACTTCCCGGCGCCGTTGGGGCCCAGGAAGCCGTAGGTCTGGCCGGTCTCGACGCGCAGGTCGATGCCCTTCACCGCCTCGATGACCCCGCTGCCGGACGGGTAGCTCTTGGTGAGCCCGCTGACCTCGATCGCGGGCGCCCTCGGGTTGTCCGGCACACCGGACACCATCCTCCACCGGGGAGCGGCTCCGCCACCGAGTACCCGGGGCGCGCCGCCGGGCACGGCCCGGGGGGCGGCGAACGGCCGGATCAGGCCACCGGGGCCGGGTCCTCGACGACGAGGACGTCCTCCTCCAGCTCCTCGGCGAGCCCGGCGAAGACCTCGCAGGTCCGCGCGAGCTGCTCGGCCACGGTGCCGACGGCGGCCGCCACGTCCGCGACGTCGCCCTCCCGCCCGCGCTCCTCGAGCGACCGGCAGGCCGCGGCCAGCGCGTCCGCGCCGAGGGTCCCCGCGCCGCCGGCCAGCCGGTGGGCGGCCGCCTCGACGCCGGCCGCGTCGGCGGTCGCCGCCGCCCGCTCCAGGGCCGCCAGCCCGGCCGGGGCGGCCGCGACGAAGGTGCGCAGGAGCCGGGCGGTGAAGGCCCGCTCGGCCTCCTCCTCCACCCCGGCGACGTCGCCGAGCCGCCGGCGGACGACGTCCTCCAGCTCGTCGGTGGTCGCGCCCGCGGCCGCGTCGATCGCCTGGGCGAGATCGGCCAGGGCGCACGGCTTGGCCAGGTAGGTGGCGCCCAGCGAGCGGCCGGCGGAGACGTCCCCGGGCAGCGCCCGGCCGCTCAGGAAGATGACCGGGAGCTCGGCGCAGCCCGGGTCCGCGCGCAGCGCGGTCACCAGGCTGAGACCGCTGCCGCCGGGCATGAACATGTCGGTCACCACGACGTCGGGGGTGAACGCGCCGCCGACCGCGGCCAGCGCGTCGTCCGCCGAGTCGGCGACGCGGACGCGGTAGCCCGCCCAGGTCAGCCGCCGCTCCAGCATCAGACGGGTCGTGTCCTCGTCCTCGACCACGAGCACCTTGACCACGCCGTCCTCCTGCACCACCGGTACCGGCCGGGATCTCCGGCCGGCCGCGGACGCCCGGGGCGCCCGCCATCGCCCCTGGTATCGGCAGGTGGCGGCCGGGTCTGAAGTGCGGGGATCCCCCGTCCGGGCGGGCGACGGGCGCGGTGGGGACACTCGGTCCGTGCCTCCTCGTCGCTGCCCCTGCGGGACCGGACTGCCCTACGCCGAGTGCTGCGGGCCGCGGCACGACGGCACGGCGCCGGCGGCGACCGCCGAGCAGCTGATGCGCTCGCGGTACAGCGCCTTCGCCCTCGGCGACGCCGCCTACCTGCTGGCCAGCTGGCACTCCACCACCCGCCCGGCCTCGGTGGAGCCGGACCCGGCGGTGCGCTGGACGGGGCTGGACGTGCTCGCCACCACCGGCGGCGGGCTGCTCGCCGCGGAGGGGACGGTGGAGTTCCGCGCCTGGTACGTCGCCGGCGGCGAGCGCGGCAGCCAGCACGAGGTCAGCCGGTTCGCGCGGGAGGACGGCGCCTGGCGGTATCTCGACGCGCGGTGAGGGTGTCGGGCGGGACCGCTGTGGGCACGAGCCCGGGCATGAGTACCGAGGACACCCGCAAGGTCGCCGAGCTGATCAAGGGGGAGCGCTTCGGCTTCCTCACCACGGTCTCCCCCGGCGGCAAGCTCACCAGCCGCCCGATGACGCTGCAGGAGGTCGGGTTCGACGGCGACCTGTGGTTCTTCGCCGAGCGCCACTCGCACCCGGTGGCGCACATCGCGGCGTCCCCGCAGGTCAACGTCGGCGTCGGCTCCGGTGGCACCTGGGTGTCGCTGACCGGGCACGCCCGCGTGGTCGACGACACCGCGAAGAAGAAGGAGCTGTGGAACGGCGGCGTGGAGGCGTGGTTCCCGAACGGGCCCGAGGACCCCGACGTCGTCCTGATCAAGGTCGAGGGCGACTCCGCGGAGTACTGGGACAGCCCGGGCGGCCGGCTGGCCACCGCGTTCAGCTTCGTGAAGGCCAAGGCCACCGGCGAGCGGATCGACGCCGGGGAGAACAAGAAGGTCGACCTCTAGCCGGTGGCCGCCCGGTGCCGGCCCGCGGGGGCCGGCACCGGGGGGTCAGCGCAGGTCGAGGCCCGCGAGCGGCGACTCGTCGCAGATCTTGGCGGGGGGCAGCGCGGGCATGCCGAGCAGCGTGGGCTGCCCGCGGACCGGACCCGTGTGCGAGTGGTCGACGGAGCTCCTGGGTGCCACCAGCTCGAGGTCGCGGGCGGCCAGCGCCGTCTCCCCGTAGCCCTGCACGCACTCGGGGTCGGGGCCGTCCAGCGGCAGGCCGGTGAAGAACTTCGCCGCCATGCACCCGCCGCGGCAGGCGTCGAAGTGCGCGCACTTGGTGCACGCGCCCCCGGTCTGCGGGTTGCGCAGGTCGGCGAACAGCTCGCTGGACTGCCACACCCGCTGGAAACCGCCCTCGTCGCGGACGTTGCCGGCGAGGAAGTTCTCGTGGATGGCGAACGGGCAGGCGTAGACGTCGCCCACCGGGTCGATCAGGCAGACCACCCGCCCGGCGCCGCAGAGGTTCAGCCCCGGCAGGGCCTCGCCGAAGGCCGACAGGTGGAAGAACGAGTCGCCGGTGAGCACCTTCTCGCCGTTGGCCAGCAGCCAGGAGTACAGGTCCTTCTGCTGGGCCATCGTGGGGTGCAGCTGGTCCCAGACGTCGGCCCCGCGGCCCGAGGGCCGCAGCCGGGTGATCCGCAGCTGCGCACCGAAGGAGTCGGTGAGCGCCTTGAACTCGTCGAGCTGGCCGGCGTTCTCCCGGGTGACGACGACGGAGACCTTGAAGTCCTTCATCCCGGCCTCGGCCAGGTTCTCCAGCGCGCGGATCGCCGTGGCGTAGGAGCCGGTGCCGCGGACCCGGTCGTTCACCTCGGCGGTGGCGCCGTCCAGGGAGATCTGCACGTCGACGTAGTCGGTGCGGGCCAGCTGCGCGGCGCGGGCCTTGTCCAGCTTGATGCCGTTGGTGGAGAACTTGACGCCGACGTCGTGCCCGATGGCGTAGTCGAGCAGGTGCCAGAAGTCCGGCCGCACGGTCGGCTCGCCGCCGCCGACGTTGACGTAGAAGACCTGCATCCGCTGCAGCTCGTCGATGACCGCCTCGGCCTCGGCGGTGGACAGCTCGCGCGGGTCCCGCCGTCCCGACGAGGACAGGCAGTGGGCGCACGCCAGGTTGCAGGCGTAGGTGAGCTCCCAGGTCAGGCAGATCGGCGCATCGAGGCCGTACTCGAACTGGTCGATCAACCGGCCGCCGACGGGGCGCTCGGGTGCGGGCGGGCGGGGCGGCAGAAGGGCGGTCACGGGGTCTCCCGGCGTTCGATCATCTGCGAGCGGGCGAGGTCGGCCAGTGCCTTCACGTAGGCACCGCGCTGGGCGTCGGGGACGCCGCACGCGGTCAGCGTGGCCGCGGCGCTGGGGTGCTCGGCCAGCGCCTCGACGACGGCGACCAGGGTCTTCGACTTCAGGAAGGAGAGCTTCCGGTTGCCGAAGTGGTAGACCAGCGCGCCGAACGGCTCCGGCCGGAGGGCCACGGACCCGGCCCTCCGCCAGGGCAGGTCGGCGTCGAAAGCAACCCCGGCGGGTGCGGTCATCGGGCGCCGGCTCAGTAGACGCCGCACATGCCGTCGATGGAGACCTCCTCGACGAGCGACTCCTCGACGAGGGCCTCCTCCGTAGCGGGCGCCTCGGGGACGACGACGTCGGTCTGGGTGGGCTCGGGCATGGGGGCCTCCGTGAACGCGGTCACATGGTCGGGGCGGACGTTAGTGACACCCGGTGCCAGGGGCAAGAGCGGGTCCCCACGTGTCCGGCCGCACGCCCCGGGCGGGGCCGCCGGGCAGAATGCCTGCGTGGCCGAGACGAGGACGGTGCCGGCGGCGCTGCCGGCGGGGCGCGCCCGCGTGGAGCGCGCGGCCCTCGACCTGTTCACCGTCCGCGGGTTCGAGGACGTCACCAGCGACGAGGTGGCCGATTCGGCCGGGATCAGCCGCCGCACCTTCTTCCGCTACTTCCCGACCAAGGCCGACGCCGTGTGGGGGGACTTCGCCGGGCACGTGAGCCGGCTCGAGGAGCTGCTCGCCGCGGCCGACCCCGCCTCGCCGGTGCTCACCTCGGTGTGCGCCGCCTACGTCGAGGTCAACGACTACCCGGAGGCCGAGCTGCCGCTGCTGCGCGAGCGCATGCGGCTGATCCTCACCGAGCCCGCGCTGCTGGCGCACAGCCAGCTGCGGTTCGCCGAGGTGGACCGCGTGGTGGCCCGGCACGTGGCGGCGCGGACCGGGACGCCCGCGTCCGGCCTGCTCCCCCGGCTGGTCGCCGCGAGCACCCGGGCCGCGGCCACCACCGCCTTCGAGGCCTGGCTGGCCGACGGCGACTCCAGCCTGGCCGCACACCTGCGCCTGGCCTTCGCCGAGATGTCGGGCGGCTTCCCGAGCCTGCGCGGCTGACCCGCCGGGGCAGCGGACAGGGCCCCGTGTGGCCGCGGTCTCATCCGCGGCAGTAGCGTGGCACTCAGTGTCACCGGCCGTCGGGCCGGCCCACCAGCCCGGTCGACCCGGGCCGACGAGGAGGTTCCGATGGCCAACGCGTGGTTCGAATCGGTCGCCGAGGCGCAGCGGCGCGCGAAGAAGCGGCTGCCCAAGGGCGTCTACGGCGCGCTGGTCGCCGGATCCGAGCGCGGGCTGACGCTGGAGGACAACCTCGCCGCGTTCGCCGAGATCGGCTTCTCGCCCCACACCGCGGGGCTGGCCAACGAGCGGAACATGGCCGTGACCGTCATGGGCCAGCCCATGTCGATGCCCGTCCTGATCAGCCCGACCGGCGTGCAGGCCGTCCACCCGGACGGCGAGGTGGCCGTCGCCCGCGCCGCGGCTGCCCGCGGGGTGGCCATGGGGCTGTCCTCCTTCGCCAGCAAGCCGATCGAGGAGGTCGTGGCGGCCAACCCGCAGACGTTCTTCCAGATGTACTGGGTGGGCAGCCGCGAGGAGATGCTCGCCCGCATGGAGCGGGCCCGGAGGGCCGGCGCCGTCGGGATGATCGCCACCCTCGACTGGTCGTTCGCCTACGGCCGCGACTGGGGCAGCCCGTTCATCCCGGAGAAGATCGACTTCGAGGCCGCCCGGAAGTACGCGCCGCAGGTGCTGGCCAAGCCGCGCTGGCTGCTCGACTTCGCGAAGGCCGGGAAGATCCCCGACCTCTCCGTGCCGAACATGGTGGCGACCCCGGGCGAGCCGGCGCCCACGTTCTTCGGCGCCTACGGCATGTGGAACGCCTCCCCGATGCCCACCTGGGAGGACGTCGCCTGGCTGCGCTCGCAGTGGGACGGCCCGTTCATGCTCAAGGGCGTCATGCGGGTCGACGACGCCAAGCGCGCCGTCGACGCCGGGGTCACCGCCATCTCGGTCTCCAACCACGGCGGCAACAACCTCGACGGCACCCCCGCCTCGATCCGCGCGCTCCCGGCGGTGGCCGAGGCGGTGGGGGACCAGATCGAGGTGCTGCTCGACGGCGGCATCCGGCGCGGCGGCGACGTCGCCAAGGCCCTCGCCCTGGGCGCGAAGGCCGTCATGATCGGGCGGGCCTACCTGTGGGGCCTGGCCGCCAACGGGCAGGCCGGCGTGGAGAACGTCCTCGACCTGCTGCGCGACGGGCTCGGCTCGGCGATGGTCGGCCTCGGCCGCCCGGAGGTCTCCGACCTGTCCCGCGACGACCTCGTGGTCCCGCCGGGCTTCGAGCGGGCGCTGGGCGACACCGCCGTCGAGAACGCCCTGCTGGCCACCTCCCCCGCCCGCCGGCGCCGCGAGGCCTGAGCCGCCGTCCCCGGCCGGGCGATCTCCACCTCCGGAGGTCCCCCGGCTGCCAGGATGTCGGCGTGATGGAGCCGGTGCGCCCCGACGACCTGCGCATCTCCGACGCCGAGCGCGCGGACGTCGCGGCCGGGCTCCAGCGTGCGCACGACGCCGGTCAGCTGGACCTGCGCGAGTTCGACCAGCGGGTGCAGGCGGTGTGGGCGTCCCGCACCCGCGGCGACCTGGCCCGCGTCACCGCCGATCTGCCCGCGCTCCCGCCGGCGCCCGGGCCTCCGCAGTTCTTCCGCGACGACTCCGCGGGCCTGGCGATGAAGGTGCTCACCATCGTCTGGCTCAGCCTCAGCCTGGTGAACCTGGTGGTCTGGGGCATCCTGGAGTTCACCGTCGGCCCGGTGCACCCCTGGTTCCTCTACGTGGCCCTGCCCCCGGGCGCGGTGCTCGGCCTGCTGTACGCGATCGGCATCGGCCGGCCGGGTCCCGGCCGCAGCTGAGGCCCGGCCGCCGGCGTCAGCGACCGAGCAGGCCGCCCAGCCCCCCGCCGCCGCCCAGCTTCTTCACCAGGTCCATCGGGTCGATGCCGAACTTCTGCAGCAGCCCGGCGTCGCGCTCGGTGTCCACCTGCCCGGGCAGCTCCTGGTCGGCCTGCTCGGCCTTGGCGTCGTCACCCTGGGAGCGCAGCAGCTGCAGGATCTGATCCTTGTCGATGTTCATGGCGGGCCGGTACCCCGCGTCGACCGCTCACACGCGGACGGACCGGACGATGCGGTCGGGCCGGACGCGGACCAGCGCCACCCCGCCCAGCCAGCGCCGGAGCACCCCGGACGGGTCCTCGATCCGGAGCGCCGTGCCGTCGGGCCGGCGGATCCGGAGGTCCGCGGCGATCTCGACGTAGCCGTCGCCCAGGACATCGTCCAGCCGGCGGGGACGGCCGTCGACGAGGACCTCCGGTTGCGGGAGCAGCGTGCCGGCCAGCCGGCGGCCGGCCCGCCCCCGGCGTGCCACCAGCGGACCGCGCGGCAGCGGCGGGGTCCGGCTGCCGGTGGCCAGCCGGGCCACGGCGGGGATCCGCCGGACGGCGGCCAGCACGGCCCGCCGGGCGACGGCGCCGCCCCGCCCGCCGCCGGTCATCAGCGCGCCCAGCAGCAGCGCCACCCGGATCAGCGCGCGGGCGTGCGGTTCCCGCTCGGCCTGGTAGGTGTCCAGCAGCGCGTCCGGCGCCTCCCCGCGCAGCACGGCGGCCAGCTTCCAGGCGAGCTGGTGCACGTCACGCAGGCCGAGCCCCAGCCCCTGACCCACGAACGGCGGGGTGAGGTGGGCGGCGTCGCCGGCCAGGAGCACCCGCCCGTCGCGCCAGCGGTCGGCGACCTGCGCCCGGAACGTGTACTCGACCGCCCGCAGCACCTCGACGTCGGCCGCCCGTGCGACGGGCGCCAGCAGCGACGCCAGCCGGTCCGGGTCGGCCAGCTCCTCGGCGGTCTCCCCCGGGGCCAGCCGGAACTCCCAGCGGTAGCGGTCGCCGGTGACCGGCATGTAGGTGGCCGCCCGGCGCGGGTCGCACACCTGGTGCACCCCGGGCCAGAGCCCGAGCGGCTCGGGGGACCGGACGTCGACGACGAGCCAGCGGTCGGCCGGGCCGAGGTCGCGCATCCGGGCCCCGATCAGCTCCCGCACGGTGCTGCCGGCGCCGTCGCACCCGAGCACGGCCGCCGCCCGGACGAACCGGTCCGCCCCGGTGGCCCGGTCGGTCACCCGGACGGTGACGGGACCGCCGTCCTGCTCCAGCCCGGTCACCTCGCTGCCCCGGTGCACCTCGATCCCGGGCATCGACGCCACCGCGGCGGCCAGCACCTCCTCCAGGTCGGGCTGGTGGACGAACGAGCCCTGCGGCCAGCCGTGGGCACCGGCGTCCGGGGCCCGGCGGAACTCCGCGAGCACCCGGTGCGCCCCGTCCAGCAGCCGCAGCCCGGCCATCGGCCGGCAGCGCGCGGCGACGTCGTCGGCCACCCCGGCTGCCTGCAGCGCCCGGAAGACCTCGTCGTCCAGGTGGACCGCACGGGGCAGCGGGTAGGGCGCCGCGTGCCGGTCCAGGACGACGACGTCGAGCCCCCGCCGGGCCAGCAGCAGAGCCGCGGTGAGGCCCACCGGGCCGGCACCGACCACGAGGACGGGGGCGCCGGGCATGCCGCCAGTCTCGCCGACGCCCGTCCCGATGGCTGCAGCACGTTGCACCGCAGGTGCCCCGCCTTGACGGGCGGGCCCCCTTCTCCGCAGGCTGTGATGCACTGCACACGCCGTGGCGGCGTGTGCCGGGGCACCCGCGACGACGCGGGCACGACGGAAGGAATACCTGGGTGAAGACCAAGGGCGCGGTCCTGTGGGGCGTGGGCGAGGAGTGGTCGGTCGAGGAGATCGAGATCGGGGATCCGCGCGAGGGCGAGGTCCAGGTCCAGCTCGCGGCATCCGGTCTGTGCCACAGCGACGAGCACCTGGTCACCGGCGGCACCCCGGTCGCGTTCTACCCGGTGATCGGTGGGCACGAGGGCGCCGGCGTCGTCACCAAGGTGGGGCCGGGGGTCAGCGGGCTCAAGGAGGGCGACCACGTCGTCACCGCGTTCATCCCGGCCTGCGGGCAGTGCCCGCCGTGCTCGCGCGGGCAGCAGAACCTCTGCGACCTGGGCGCCAACCTGCTGGCCGGCACGTCGATCTCCGACGGCAGCTACCGGGTGCAGGCCCGCGGCAAGGACGTCATCCCGATGTGCCTGCTCGGCACGTTCTCCCCGTACATGACCGTGCACCAGGCCTCGGTGGTGAAGATCGAGCCGGACATCCCGCTCGAGGTCGCCGCGCTGGTCGGCTGCGGGGTCACCACCGGCTGGGGGTCGGCCACCAAGGTCGCCGACGTCCGCCCCGGCGAGAACGTCGTGATCATGGGCGTCGGCGGTGTCGGCATGAACGCCGTCCAGGGCGCGGCCGCGGCCGGCGCCAAGCGGGTCATGGTCATCGAGCCGGTGGCGCAGAAGCGCGAGTGGGCGATGGACATGGGCGCGACCCACACCTTCGCGAACATCGAAGAGGCCACCCCCGCCATCAACGAGCTGACCTGGGGCCGGATGGCGGAGAAGACGATCATCACCGTCGGCGACATCCAAGGCGAGGACGTCGCAGCCGCGCTCAGCGTGACCGGCAAGGGCGGCCGCGCCGTCGTCACCGGCATGGGCAACGCCGCCAACGTCGACGTCAAGCTCAGCCTGTTCGAGCTGACCCTGCTGCAGAAGGACCTGCAGGGGGCCATCTTCGGTGGCCTCGCCCCGCGCAACGCCATCCCCGAGCTGCTCTCGCTCTACCAGGAGGGCCAGCTCAAGCTCGACGAACTGGTGACCACGAAGTACTCCCTCGAGGACATCAACCAGGGCTACCAGGACATGCGCGACGGCAAGAACATCCGCGGGATGATCGTCTACACCGACGCCGACCGCTGAGGACACCGCTCATCCGGCCCCGGTAGGTCGTCCCGGGACAGTCCGTCTCTGCCCAGCCAGGGTGGGCAGAGACGGACTGTCCGGGGGACACCTCCCCAGCCCGTTCCCGGACCCGGAGCCTCAGGCCAGCAGGCGGGTGAGCGCGGGGCCGAGGTCGGTGAGGGACCGGACCGGGGCCACCGACCCGCCACCACGGGCGGCCAGCGCCCGGGACGCCGTCAGCGCCTCCTCCTCGGGGCCGCCGTCGGGCAGCGGGCAGAGCACGTCGAGCCGGTCGATGCCGGCCAGCGCGGACTCGGCGGCGTCGCCCGCGGTGGCCAGGCAGTCCGACAGCAGGACGACGACCCGCTCGTCGGCGTGCGCCGCCGTCCGCAGCTGCGCGGCCGCCTCTCGCAGGGCCGCGGCGACGTCGGTGGTCCCGTGCCCGCGCAACCCCACCAGGGCGAGCACCAGGTCCTCGGCTGAGCGGTGCCGGCCGTGCTGCTGCAGCACCTCCACCCGGTCGGCGAAGGCCAGCACGCTGGTCTCCAGCCGCTCACCGGCCGCCAGGACGACTCCGGCGGCCGCGACCGCCGCGATCGCCACCCCCAGCCCGCTCATCGAGCCCGACCGGTCGACCACCAGGCACACCGCACGGCGCGACCCGGTCCACCGCCGGGTCACCGTGTCCTCGGGCGCGGGCGGCCACGGCCCGCTCCAGCGGTCCAGGGTGCGGTCGAGGTCCAGGTCGCCGTCCCCGCCGCGGATCGGCGACAGGCGCCGGGTCCCCCGGACACGGGCGCTGCCCACCCGGCCGACCTGCACGAACACCCGCGCCGCCAGGCGGCGCGCGGCCGAGCGGAGCTCGCGGTCGGTGGCCAGGGCCAGATCGGCCAGCAGCGCGGCCGCCGCGTCCGGATCCGCGCCCATCACCGCGGCGAAGGCGTCCTCGTCCAGCTCCCCCACCTCGGGGCTGACCTCGTCGAACGAGGCGTGCCGCAGCTCCAGCTCACGCCGCGAGGTCTGCCGCGGGCCGCGCCGCCCCGGGCGCTCCCGCGGGGCGCCCCCTGCATCCGGGCCTGCCGCCTCAGGCGGCAGGCCTCCCGCTTTTCCCGGGCCGTCCCCCGCGGGGGCCGGGGGTGCGCCGGGCGCCCCGTCGGGCGGCGGCCCGGCGTCGACCGGCCAGACGCGGTCCAGGATCTCGTCGAGGACGCTCTCCGGCGTCCGCTCGACCCCCTCGGTCACCTTGATCCGGCCGGACAGCGCCGCGTGCAGCGCGTCCCGCGCCGCCTCGCGCGCCCCGTCGTCGTCCAGGCCGGCGACGGCGCGCAGGTCCAGCAGGCCGCCGAGCAGCAGGACCAGGTCGATCGCACCGCGCACCGACGACCCGGTGCGCAGGTCGCGGTGGTCGCGGGTGGCCCGCACCAGCCGGACCGCCAGCGCCACCGGCCGCGGCTCCGCGGCGGTGACCGCCTCGACGATCGCCCGCTCGGCGGGCTCGTCCTGGTAACCGAGGACCACCCGGCACATCCGGTCGGCGATCGCCTGCCCGACCCGCGCGGTGCCGATCGCGTCGAACGGGTTCATGGCCGCGATGAGCCGGAAGCCCGCGGTGGCCCGCACGGTGCCCAGCCGCGGAACGGCGATCTCGCCCTCGGTCAGGACGGTGATGAGGACGTTGAGGGTCTCCTCCGGGATGCGGTTGAGCTCCTCGAGGTAGAGCAGGCCCGAGCCCCGCATGGCAGTGAGCAGCGGCCCGTCGGTGAAGCTGCCCGGCACGTAGCCCTCGGCCATCACGGCGGCGGGGTCGTAGGAGCCGACCAGCCGGGCCGGGGTCAGCTCCGCGTTGCCCTCGACGAAGACGACGTCCTGCCCGGCCTCGCCGGCGATGGCGCGCAGCAGGGTGGACTTGCCCGTCCCCGGCGGCCCCTCGAGGACGACGTGCCGGTTGGTCCGCAGCGCGACGGAGAGCACCTCGCGCTCCCGCCGCAGGCCGATGACCGGGCCGGGCACCACGGGTTCGACGCTCACCGGGCTCCTCTCCTGGACGGGCACGCGCGCCCATCGTGCCCGTCCCACCGGGGCCCGCGCGCGGGGGCCCCGCTGGGACGGCGCCGGATCAGCCGCCGAGGGTGTCCAGGTCGACCGGGTCGGCCGGGGCGGTGATGGCGAACTCCTGCCCGACCTCGCTGAACTCGACCGTGGCGGGGCTGTCGCCGAGGTCCTCGATCAGCAGCGGGTACGGGGCGTCCTCGTCGTCGGCGACGGTGAGGGTGCTGCCGTCGGCCTGGGTGACGACGACGACCGGCTCGCCGTCCAGCTCGTCGCTCCTGACCTCCCCGGTGGCCTGGTCGCCGGCGGAGGACCGGAGCTCGTCGACCAGCCCGGGCAGGGTCAGCGTGCTGAAGGAGCCGGCCGCCTCCTCGGGCATGAGCACCCACTGGCCGTCGAGCTGGCTCGCGAACTCTGCGGGCATGCCGAACGAGGCCCAGAACTCGGCCGGGGCGAGCACGTAGGAGGCGCCACCGGTGTAGACCAGCTCGACGGTGCGGCCCTCCGTCGTGAGCGAGCCCTGGGAGTCCTCGCCCTGCAGCTGCAGGTCGAGCTCCTGGGTGCTGCCGTTCTCCGCGATGGACCCGGTGACGCGCGCCGACCCGGCCTCCTCGAGGGCGGTGAACGCGGCGTCGACGACCTCGCCCGCCTCCTGCCGGGCCAGCGCGCTGCCGCTCTCCGGGGTGGCGCCGGCCGACGGTTCGCTGCCGGCGTCCTCCGAGCCGCCGCACCCGGCGAGCAGCACGGCCGCGGCGCCCGCCAGGGCGAGCTTCCTGATGTGCATGGTTCCCCTCGCCCTCCGCGGAGCCCGGCGCCCCACCCGGCCGCCATGGTGCTCCCCGGCGACCCGGCGGTGCCGGGTCGGGTGCCTCAGGCCTCTCCCCGGCGCCGGGGAGCCACCGGCCGCGCCCGGCCGGCCGCCGCGGGGTCCAGGAGGACGGCGCTGCGCAGCACGGCCGGCCCGAGCCGCAGCACCCCGTCGGACAGCGCGGCGCACCGCACCCCGCCCCGGCCCCGCATCCCGCGGTGCGCCCCCGCCGCCAGCACCGTGTCCATCCAGGCGCACGGTGGGGGCCGGCCACCGCGCAGGAGGACGACCCCCTCGCCGCAGTCGAGGGAGAACTCCACCCCGCGCAGCGCCTCCACCTCGGCCCCGCGCAGCACCACGGTGCGCCGGCCCAGGAGCGGGTCGAACGGCGCCACGCCCAGCTCCGCGGCCAGCGTCTCGAGCGACTCGACCGCCAGCACGGTCACCTGGGCGTCCCGGTGCGCGGGCTTCCCGGCGTACCGGTCCCCGACGACGCCGATGCCGGCGCGGACCTCCAGCCTCTCCCGCCGGTCCGCCGCCTGCGCGGGCACCGTCGCCCCGGGCCGGCCGTCGTAGCGGTGCACCGGGGAGGCCAGCAGCCCGACGACCTCGACGTCGGAGCGGTACGGGAGGGCGGGGTCCGCGCTCACCGCTCGGCGGTGCGGTGGATCGGGCCGTCTCCCTCGGCCAGCCGCTCGCCGGTGCCGCCCCAGCGCCCGGCGATGATCTCGGCGGCGATCGACACCGCCGTCTCCTCCGGGGTGCGGGCGCCCAGGTCGAGACCGATCGGCGAGGCGAGCCGGCCGAGCTCCTCGGCGGTGAGCCCCGCCTCGGACAGCCGCGCCATCCGCTCGTCGTGCGTGCGCCGCGAGCCCATCGCGCCCACGTAGGCGACCGGGGCGCGCAGGGCCACCTCGAGCAGCGGGACGTCGAACTTCGGGTCGTGGGTGAGCACGCACAGCACCGTGCGCTCGTCGATCCGCCCCGCCTCCAGCTCGGCCTGCAGGTAGCGGTGCGGCCACTCGACGACGACCTCGTGCGCCTCCGGGAACCGCTTGGCGGTGGCGAACACCGGGCGGGCGTCGCAGACGGTCACCCGGTAACCGAGGAACGCCCCCACCCGGGCGACGGCGGCGGCGAAGTCGATCGCGCCGAACACGACCATCCGGGCCGCCGGGGCGAAGGAGTTGACGAAGAGGGTCAGGTCGTCGCCGCGCCGCTCGCCGTCGTGGCCCACGTGCAGCAGCGCCGTCCGCCCGGCGGCCAGCATGCCGCGGGCGTCGTCGGCGACCGCGGCGTCCAGCCGCCCGGAGCCCAGCGTCCCCGAGGCCCGGTCGGGCCACAGCACCAGGCGCCGGCCCAGCCGGTCGTCGGGGCCGGCCACCACGGTGACGACGGCGACCGGCTCGTGCCGCCCCACCGACTCGGCGACCTCGCCGAGCTCCGGGAACGACTCGCGCGACACCGGCTCCACGAACACGTCGAGTATCCCGCCGCAGGTCAGCCCCACCGCGAAGGCGTCGTCGTCGCTGACGCCGTAGCGGCGCAGCACCGGCTCGCCGGTCTCGACGGCGTCCTTGGCCTCCTCGTAGACCGCGCCCTCGACGCAGCCGCCGGAGACGCTGCCGACCGCGGTCCCGTCCGGTCCCACCAGCATCGAGGCGCCGGCCGGCCGCGGCGCCGAGCGCCAGGTGCCCACCACCGTGCCCACCCCGACGGTCTCCCCGGCCTGCCACCAGCCCACCAGGTCGTCCAGGACATCACGCATGCGCTATCACTCCCGACAACTCCTCGAACGCGGCCATGCTGTGCCCGGCCACGAAGTGGTCCACCGACGGCAGCGCCGCCTGCATCCCGCCGGTGAGGGGCTCGTACCCCGTCCGGCCCTTGTGCGGGTTCACCCACACCACGGCGTGCGACAGCCGCCGCAGCCGGGCCATCTGCTCCCGCAGCAGCCCGGCGTCCCCGCGTTCCCAGCCGTCGCTGCAGACGACGACCACCGCCCCGCGCGCGGTGCCGCGCTGGCCCCAGCGGTCGAGGAACGCCTTGAGCACCTCGCCGAGCCGGGTGCCGCCGGACCAGTCCGGGATCGCCTGCCCGCCCGCGGCCAGCGCCCGGTCGGGGTCGCGCAGCCGCAGCTCGCGGGTGACGCGGGTCAGCCGGGTGCCGATGGTGAACACCTCGGTCGATCCCGGCCGGGCCCGCACCGCGACGTGCGCGAACCGCAGCAGCGCGTCGGCGTACGGCGTCATGGACCCGGAGACGTCGATCAGCAGCACCACCCGGCGGGGGCGCGGCCGCGCCCGCCGGTGCATCAGCCGGCTGATCTCCCCGCCGTCGCGCAGCGCCCGCCGCACCGTCCGGGCCGGGTGCACCCCGCCGTGGGCCGCCGGGCGCCGCCGCCGGGCCGGGCGCATCGGCGCGGCGGGCACGAGCAGCGCGAACAGCCGGCGCAGGTGCGCCCGCTCGGCGTCGGTCAGCCCGGCCACGTCCCGGTGCCGCAGCACCTCGTCGGCGCTCGCCCGCGCGGCCAGGTCGGGGGTGTCGGTGTCGTCGTCGCCCTCGCCGGTGCCCGCGTCCAGCGGCGCGCTCGCGGCCAGCCTGGGCGGCACCTGCGCGCTCGGCGGGGCCGGTCGCGGCCGGCGCCCGGAGAACCAGGCGAGGAAGGCGGCGTCGTAGCGGTCGAGGTCGTCCGGGCCGGAGCAGAGCGTCAGCCGGCCGGCCCAGTAGACGGCGGACGGCGCGAGGACGTCGAGGTGGCCGAGCGCGCCGAGCATCGCCTCGACCCGGTCCGGCGAGGCGGCCACGCCGGCGTGCCGCAGCGTGCGGGCGAAGCCCAGGACGGTGTCGACGACGTCGCGCCCTTCCGCCGTTCCCGGACCGTCAGCCACCGAAGAGGGCCTCCGGCGCCAGCGACCGCACCCGCTCGGTGTCCTCCCGGTACTTCAGCACCGCCCCGAGCGTGCGGGCCGCGAGGTCGGGGTCGAGGTCGCGGGCGCCCAGGGTGTGCAGCGCCGTCGCCCAGTCCATGGCCTCGGCGACGCCCGGCGGCTTCAGCAGGTCGAGGGTGCGCAGCGTCGACGTCGCCCGGGCCACCTGCCGGGCCAGCTGCTCGGTCACCTCCGGCAGCCGGCGGCGCAGGATCGCCACCTCGCGGTCGAAGTCCGGGTGCGCCAGCCAGTGGTAGAGGCAGCGGCGCTTGAGCGCGTCGTGCACCTCGCGCGTGCGGTTGGAGGTGAGGACGACGAGCGGCGGCGTCTGCGCGCGCACCGTGCCGAGCTCGGGGATGGAGATGGTGAAGTCGCTCAGCACCTCGAGCAGGAACGCCTCGAACTCGTCGTCGGCGCGGTCCACCTCGTCGACGAGCAGCACGCTCGGCGAGTCCTCCAGCGCCTGCAGCAGCGGCCGGGCCAGCAGGAAGCGGCGGTCGTAGAGGGACGCCTCCAGCCGCTCGGGGTCGTCGGCGGCGTGCGCGGCCTCGGCGGCCCGCAGGTGCAGCAGCTGGCGGCCGAAGTCCCAGTCGTAGAGCGCCTGGCTGGCCTCGAGCCCCTCGTAGCACTGCAGCCGGTAGAGCGGCCGGCCGGTGATCTGCGCCAGCGCCTGGGCCAGCGCGGTCTTCCCGACGCCGGCCTCCCCCTCCAGGAACAGCGGGCGGTGCATGGCCAGCGCCAGGTAGGCGGCGGTGGCCAACCCCTCGTCGGGCAGGTAGCCGGTGCCCTGCAGCGCGGCGGACAGCTCGACGGGACTCCCGGGGATGGTGGGCTGGCTCACCCGGCGAGCATCCCACCTGCACGCTTCCTCCCGCGCCCCCGCCCGGGCGTCGGGCACGATGGCCGCATGCCGACGACGGATGCCGCCCCGACCGACGAGCTCGCCCTCGGCGACGACCTGCGGGCGTTCGTCGACGCCTCGCCGTCCCCGTCCCACGCCGTCGCCGAGCTGGCGCGCCGGCTGCGTGCCGCCGGGTTCACCGAGCTGGCCGAGGCCGACTCCTGGGCCCCGGCGCCCGGCGGGCAGCACTTCGTGGTCCGCCACGGCAGCCTGATCGCCTTCCGGTTGGGCAGCGGCCCGCTGGCGGAGACCGGGATGCGGCTGGTCGGCGCGCACACCGACTCACCGACGTTCAAGGTGCGCCCGCGCACCGACGTCCGGCAGTCGGGGTACCGGCTGGTGGGCGTCGAGCCCTACGGCGGCGGCCTCTGGCACACCTGGCTCGACCGGGAGCTCACCGTGGCCGGGCGCCTCGTCCTGCGGGGCGGGGTCACCGCCCTGGTCCGGCTGCCCGGCGCGCCGCTGCGGCTGCCGTCCCTGGCCATCCACCTGGACCGCAGCGTCCGCGAGGGGCTGACGCTGGACCCGCAGCAGCACCTGGTGCCCGTGTGGGACCGGGATCTGGGCACCGGCCCCGGGCTCACCGAGGCGCTCGCCGCCGAGGCCGGGGTGGGCGTCGGCGACGTCGTCGGCACCGATCTGGTGCTGGCCGACACGCAGCCGTCGTCGCGAGCCGGCGCGGACGGGTCCTGGGTGGCCGCGCCCCGGCTGGACGACCTGGCCTGCTGCCACTCCGGGCTGCTGGCGCTGCTCGCGGCGCCGGCGGGTCCGCGCACCCAGCTGCTGGTCTGCAACGACCACGAGGAGGTGGGCAGCGGCTCCATGTCCGGCGCCCGCGGCAGTTTCCTCGAGGACGTCGTCCAGCGGCTGGCCGCGGCGACCGACCCGGCGGACGGGCAGGCGGTGCACCGTGCGCTGGCCCGCTCGGTTCTGGTGTCGGCCGACATGGCCCACGCCGTCCACCCGACCCGGGCCGAGCGGCACGAGCCGGCGCACCGGCCGGCGCTGGGCGGCGGGCCCGTGCTGAAGGTGAACGCCAACCAGGCCTACGCCACCGACGCCGCCTCCGGCGGCTGGTTCACCGAGCGCTGCGACGACGCCGGCGTCCCGGTGCAGACGTTCGTCACCCGGGCCGACCTCCCGTGCGGGAGCACGATCGGTCCGCTGACGGCGACCCGGCTGGGGATCACGACGGTCGACATCGGGGCGCCCATGCTCGCCATGCACTCGTGCCGCGAGCTGGCGTCGGCCCGCGACGTCCCGCTGATGGTCGCCGCGCTCACCGCCTGCCTGCGGGACCGATCCCTCCTCGCATGACAACGGCGGCCGACCGGAGTCTGGTCTCGGTCGGCCGCCGTGCGTCAGTGCCCCGGCGCGCGCGCCGGGAGAGGGTCACACGCGACGGTTGTCGTCGCCACCCTCGATCTCGACCTCTTCCTTGCGGAGGGTCTCGTTCACCTGGGTCTGGTCGGTGACGGTCTGCTTGTCCATGCGGATGCGCTCCACCGGGACCGCCTCCTTCTCGACGACCGGGCGCTCGCCATGGAGCACGACCTCGTGCTCCTCCTCGCTGATCGCGGGCCCGTCCATCGCGTTGCCGACGTTGCCGTCGGTGATGGGCTCGCGCTCGAGGCGGACCTCCTCGTGGCTCACGGGGACGGTCTCGGTCACGTTCTCGCTGACCACGTACTTGCGCAGCCGGGCGCGGCCGGTCTCCTCGGTGCGGGTGCCGACGTGCAGCTGCTCCTCGGACCGGGTCATGGCGTTGTCCGTGGTCGGACCGGAGGTGTCGTGGCCGACCGTGCCGGCGGTGTCGGTCCGGTCGGTGTCGGTCCGGCCGGTGGTGCCGGCGACGCCCGTCGTCTGGGTACGCGTCTCGGTGGTGCCGGTCGTGCCGGTGCCCAGGCCGTAGTACCGGTACAGCTCCTCCTCCTCCTGCGGGGAGAGGTGACCGTCCGTGTCGATCTTGGGCGCGTCCTTGACGCGGTCCTTGGTCACGTTCACGCGGAGGCCGTCGTTGGTGAGGTCGGCGTCGCGGAGGGGGACGAAGGAGGTCTTCGTGCCGAAGAGGCCGGTCGACACGGTGACCCACTCGGGCTGACCCGTCTCGTCGTCGAGGTAGACCTCGGAGGCCGACCCGATCTTCTGACCCTCGGTGTCGTGGACGTCCTGGCCGATCACGCGGCTGATGGTGTCGGTGCCGATCATCGTCTTGTCGCTCCTATCCAGCTCGGGGAATCGTGCGTCGCAGAGATGGGTGACCGGGATGATCGCCGCGAAACGACCGGATCGAGATTGCCTGCGCGCCAGGCCGCACGGTCGGCGCCTCCGGACGACGCGATCCGGTGGCGTCGCCGGCTCGTACAGGGGCATCGACGCAGGTCACACGGGGGTCCAGGGCGTGCGACGGGGTAGACCGTTGCACGGACCAACGGTAGGACCGTTCGTGACTCTGCGTCGTTCAGCACTGCCCGGGCGTGTCGTGCGGGAGCGGTCCGGATCGCACCGGCCGCAGGCCCGCTCGGCGCGTCGCCCGCACGACCCGCGTGGCGGTGCCCAGCATGGAGGGGTGCCTCCCCGTTCGCCGTACGACAACCTGGTCCACCCGCGCACGCGCAAGCAGCCGAGCCCCGAGGTCGAGGCGCTCAAGGACGTCGTCGTCGAAGATCCCAGCAGCGGGTTCGTCGGCGCCGTGGTGCGCTGCGAGAAGGACGTCGTCCACCTCGAGGACCGCTTCGGCCGCGTGCGGGCCTACCCGCTCGGGCCCGGCTTCTGGGTCGACGGGCGGCCGGTCGTGCTCGTGCGGCCGAAGCAGCAGGCGCCGTCGGGCCCGCAGCGCAGCGCCTCGGGGTCGACCTACGTCGCCGGCGCCCGCGCCCGGGTGGCGCGCGAGGGCCGGATCTACGTCGAGGGCAAGCACGACGCGGAGCTCGTCGAGAAGGTGTGGGGGCACGACCTGCGGATCGAGGGCGTCGTCGTCGAGCCGCTGCACGGCGTCGACGACCTGCCCGGGATCGTGCGCGACTTCCGGCCGTCGTCCGGGCGCCGGCTCGGCGTGCTCGTCGACCACCTGGTGACCGGCTCCAAGGAGTCGCGCATCGCCGCTGAGGTCATGAGGACGGGGGGGACCCCCGGCGCCCACGCGCTGGTCGTCGGCCACCCCTTCATCGACATCTGGCAGGCGGTGAAGCCGTCCGTCGTCGGCATCGAGGCCTGGCCGACCGTGCCGAGGGGCGAGGACTGGAAGACCGGCGTCTGCAGGCGGCTGGGCTGGGAGGACGACACCGGCTACGTGTGGGCCCAGCGCATCCTCGCCCACGTGAAGGTCTGGACCGACCTCGAGCCCACCCTCATCGGCCGCGTCGAGGAGCTGATCGACTTCGTCACCACCGATTGATGATCAGGTGACCTGATCGTTCGGGGTCCTGGCTCACCGTCGACAGTGAGCCAGGACCCCGAACGGTGAGCCAGGATGCCGGTCGGCCTCACCCGTCGGGTGCGCCACCGCGACCCCCGGTCCGGCGCCCACCAGCAGGCCGAGCAGCGCACCGCCGACGCCGATCACCGCCGCCGATCCCATGGCGATGAGCCGGCGCGTCCGGGGCGCGGCCCCGATCGCCGCGAGCGTGGCCAGGTCAGGCCGGGCGTCGGCCAGCGCGAGCCGGTCGACGTCAGCGAGCGAGGCTCGCCCTCGGCGGAGGCGAGGGACCCGATCCGCCCCACCGGGGAGCCGGGCAGCTGGTCGACCACGATCCCCTCGACGGCGACCCAACCCTCCTCGCCGGTCTGGAAGAGGGTCACCACGGCCGCGCCCATCGGCGCCTGGGCGACGTGGTCGCGGCGGTCCTGCGTGCTCTCGCTCCGGCTGCCGATGGCCATCGTCGTCACCGCGGCGACGGTGACCGTGACGGCGGCGAAGGCCGAGGCGGTGCGGGTCCGGTCGCGGGTGGCGTCCCGGACCGCGATGAGCCGCGCGGCCGGCAGCCACCGGGCCAGCGGGGCGAGCAGCCACGGCGTCGCCACGACGGCGCCCTCCGGGCAAGGGGCCACGCTGACGACCTCCTTGACAGCCGGCCCGCCGTTCCACCATTGTGTCAATGGCTTGATTCATTGACTGTGTGGAGGACGTCGTGGCCGGTGCACCGCTCCTGCTGCTGCTGGTGCTGGTCACCACCGTGGTCGTCGGTGCGGGCCTGGCCCGGCGGTCGCCGCCCAGCCGGGAGCACGCCGTCGCCGCCGCGCGCCGGCACGCCACCCGCACCGCGGCCGCGGCGTACGTCCTCGGCGCGGCCGCGGCCGTGGTCGTCCTCGAGGCCGAGGTCGGCAACACCGCACCGGGCGGGCTGGGCGTCACCGTCCTGCTCACGCTGCTGACGTTCGGGGTCGTGCACGTCGGCGTCCTGGCACTCGGCGAGCTGACCTGGCCGCGACCGGCCGGGGACGTGCGGCGGGCCCGGCTGGTGCGGCGGGGGCTGCTGCACGCCGCGCCGCGGTGGCTGGTGCGCACCGCCGGAGGCGCCGCCGGACTCGCCGTGCTCACCGTCGTCGGCGGGGCGCTCCTCGCCGCCCCGGACGGGCGCAGCGTCACCTACTCGGTCGAGGCCGTCTCCTCCGCCAGGGCGAGCCCCTTCCCCGGGCTCTTCTACGGCGGGCCGGCCGCCGGAGGGCTGCTGGCGCTCGCGGTCACGGTCGCGCTGACCCTGTGGGTGGTCGCCCAGCGCCCGGCGGTGGCCACCGAGGACGAGCGGATCGAGGACGCCCTGCGCCGCGCCTCCGCGCACCGCGTGCTCCGCGTCGCCGCCGGCGTCACCCTCGTCGTCGCCGGCGGGCTCCTCCTCGTGGGCGGGACAGCACTGCACGGGCTGGGCACGAGCTCGGCCGGGTCCGGCGCGTGGCTCGACGCCTGGCCCGCGGTGGCGGCCCTGGCCGGCCTCGCGGCGATGGTCGGCGGCGTGGTCGTCACGTGCTGGCGCGCGCCGGGCGTCCCGGCCGACCGCGTGCCGGCCGCGGCATGAGCCCGGAGCCACCGGCCCTCACCGTCGACGTCGGCAGCCCGATCCCGCCCTACGAGCAGATCCGCGGTCAGATCGCCGCCCTCGTGCACGGCGGGGTCCTCACCGAGGGGGCGAGGCTGCCCACCATGCGCGCGCTCGCCGCCGACCTGGGGGTGGCCGTCGGCACGGTGGCGCGCGCCTATTCGGAGCTGGAGGCGGCCGGGCTGGTGGCCAGCCGGCGGCGCACCGGCACGGTGGTCACCGGGGGCGCCCCGGTCCCCGGCGTGCAGGACCGGGTGCGCGCCGCCGCGGACGCGCTGGCCCGGGCGGCACGGGAGGACGGCGTGGACGACGCCACCGTGGTGGCCGTCGTCCGCGCCGCCCTCCTGCGGACCGCGACCGGCTGAGGGGCCCTGGTGATCAGGTCACCTGATCACCCGGGGTCCTGGCTCACGGTCGGACGCGAGCCAGGACCCCGAGAGGTGAGCCAGGACGGTCAGGTCAGCTCGGGATCCAGTTGAACTGGTCCGGGTCCGGGCCGATGCGCCCGGCGCGGTCGAGCGCGGTGATCGCGGTCATCTGCTCCTGGTCGAGCTCGAAGTCGAAGAGGGCGAAGTTCTCCGCCATCCGGTCCTTGGACGAGGACTTCGGGAAGATGACGTCCCCGCGCTGGATGTGCCAGCGCAGCGTCACCTGCGCCGGCGACCTCCCGAGCTGCTGGGCGATCCTGCTGATCACCGGGTCGCCGAGCACCTGCCCCTGCCCGATCGGCGACCACGCCTCGGTGACGATCTCGTGGTCGGCGTCGAAGGCGCGCAGCTCGTCCTGCACCAGGAAAGGGTGGATCTCCACCTGGTTCACGGCCGGCCGGACGTCCGAGGCGCCGAACAGGTTCCGCAGGTGGTGCGGCTGGAAGTTCGAGACGCCGATGGCCTTCGCGCGGCCGCTGGCGTAGATCTCCTCGAGCGCCTTCCACCGGGCCACGTAGTCGCTCGCGGCGGGCAGCGGCCAGTGGATGAGGAAGAGGTCCAGGTAGTCGAAGCCCATGTCCGACAGACCCTGGTCGAAGGAGCGCAGGATGTCGTCGCGCTCCAGCCTGTTGTTGTTGAGCTTGCTGGTCACGAAGATCTCGGACCGGTCGATCCCGGACTCGCGGACGGCCTGGCCGACCTCGGCCTCGTTCCCGTACATCTGCGCGGTGTCGATGTGCCGGTAGCCGATGTCCAGCGCGGTGCGGGTCGCCTCGGCGGTCTGGTCCGGCGGGATCTGGTAGACGCCGAAGCCCAGCTGCGGGATCTCGACGCCGTTGTTCAGGGCGATGGTGGGCACTGCGGGGGCGGGCGTGGCAGCCACAGGCATTCCTTCCGGTTCGGGGAGGCCGCGCGGTCGGTTGTGCGCGATCGGCCTCGTTCCCGGCTACCCGCCGACCGGCCGCTCAACCCGCAGGTGGTCGACGCCACCGGCAGGACCCCGCCGCACCGCCCGGCCGCCGGCCACCGCGAAGAGCGCGGCCGCCGCTGCCGCGCCGGCGGGCACGGCGAACGCGCTCTGCGCGCCCCAGGCGTCCACCGCCGCTCCGGCCACCGCCGAGCCGACGGTGACGCCGAGGGTGAGCCCGGAGATGGTCCAGGCCAGGGACTCGGTGAGCACGCCCGGCACGGCGCGGGACTCCACCAGCGTCGTCCCCGAGACCAGGACCGGTGCGATGGTCAGGCCGGCGAGGAACCCGCAGCCCACGAGCACGGGCAGCGAGCCCACGCCCCACAGCAGCTGGGCGGCCAGGCCGAAGGCGACCGCCGTCCCGACGAACCGGGCGGCGAGCGTGCCCGGCAGCGGCGCCACGCCGTAGACCAGCCCGGCCAGCAGGCTGCCGGCGGCGAAGACGGCCAGCACCGCCCCGGACAGCGCAGGCGCCCCCTCGGCCTCGGCGAAGGCGATCACGACGACGTCGAGGGCGCCGAACACCGTGCCCACCGCGAGGTAGGTGGCGACGACGACCAGCAGGGTCGGCGTCAGCACCGCCCACCAGGGCGCCCGGGAACCCGCGACCACCGGGTGCGCGGGCGGGTCGGTGTCCCGCAGGGCGGCCAGCCAGAGCCCGCCGACGGCGCCCAGGACCACGCCGGTCAGGAAGCCGACGGACGGGGCGATCAGCGTGGCGAGGAGGGTCACCAGCGGCGGGCCGATGACGAAGGCGACCTCGTCGGCGACCGCCTCGAAGGCGAACGCGGTCTGCCGGCCGGCGGGGTCGAGCACCGCCGACCACCGCGCCCGCACCAGCGAGCCGATGTTCGGGCTGCTGCCCCCCACCGCCGCGGCCAGCAGGAACCAGCTCCAAAGCGGCCCACCGGCGACGACGGTGGCGACGAACCCGGCGCCGGTGAGCAGGAACGCCGCCATCGCCCAGCGCAGGACCGTCCGCTGCCCGCGCCGGTCCATCGCGCGGGCCCACTGCGGCCCGGCGATGCCGTAGCTGAGCGCCAGGCTGCCGGAGACCGCGCCGGCCAGGCCGTAGCTGCCGGTCTCCTGCGCCACCAGGAGCACCGCGCCGAGGCCGAGCATGGGCGCCGGGAGGCGCCCCACCCCGCCGGCGAGGGAGAACGGCAGCGCTCCCGGGACGGCGAACAGGCGACGGTAGGGATTGAAGACGGTGCGGGCCGACACGGTTCTCTCGCGCTTCCTGGCCACAGGCGAGTGCGGGACGTCCTCCGCCGGTCTCTCGGGTGGCGGTGCGACCGTAGCAACGCCGCCGCCGGGAGGTCGTCGTCATTCCCGGCCACATCCGTCGGCGGTCGCGGCTACATTCGGCCCATGACCAGCGCCTCGCTCCCCGATCCGACGGTGCGGCGCGCCGCGGGCGCGGGCACCGCAGGTTCCGGCGGCCTGGTCGACCGGTACGGCCGCACCGCCACCGACCTGCGGGTCTCGCTCACCGACCGCTGCAACCTCCGCTGCACCTACTGCATGCCGCCCGAGGGGCTGGACTGGCTGCCCAAGGTGGAGGTGCTCACCGACGAGGAGATCATCCGGCTGGTGCGCATCGGCGTCGAGCAGCTGGGCATCCGCGAGGTCCGCTTCACCGGCGGCGAGCCGCTGCTGCGACCGGGCCTGGTCGGCATCGTCGCCGCGGTCACGGCGCTGCGCCCCCGCCCGGAGGTCAGCCTCACCACCAACGCCATCGGCCTGGCCCGGGTGGCGCCGGCGCTGGCCGCCTCGGGGCTGGACCGGATCAACGTCAGCCTGGACACCGTCGACCGCGACCGGTTCAAGCAGCTCACCCACCGCGACCGGCTCGACGACGTCGTCGCCGGGCTGGCGGCCGCGCAGTCGGCCGGGCTCACGCCGGTGAAGGTCAACGCCGTCCTGCTGCGCGGGATCAACGAGGCCGACGCCGTCCCGCTGCTGGACTTCTGCCTGGAGCGCGGCTACCAGCTGCGCTTCATCGAGCAGATGCCGCTGGACGCCCACCACGCCTGGACCCGTGGCGAGATGGTCACCGCCGAGGACATCCTCGAACGGCTCTCGGCCGCGCACGCGCTCACGCCCGACACCGAGGCCCGCGGCTCCGCCCCGGCCGAGCGGTGGCTGGTCGACGGCGGCCCCGCGACGGTCGGGGTGATCGCCTCGGTGACCCGTTCGTTCTGCGGGTCCTGCGACCGCACCCGGCTCACCGCCGACGGGCAGATCCGCAACTGCCTGTTCGCCCGCGAGGAGTCCGACCTGCGGACGGCGCTGCGCGAGGGGGCCACCGACCAGGAGATCGCCGACCGCTGGCGGATCGCCACCCTCGGCAAGCTGCCCGGCCACGGCATCGACGACCCCTCGTTCCTGCAGCCGAACCGGCCGATGTCGGCCATCGGGGGCTGAGCACCATGTCGTCGACCGTCACCGTGCGGTACTTCGCCGGGGCGCGGGCCGCCGCCGGCGTCGAGACCGAGGCCCGGGAGGCCGGCAGCCTGGACGAGCTGGTCGGGCAGATCGTCGCCGACCACGGCGAGCGGCTGGAGCGGGTGCTCACCGCCTGCTCCTTCCTGATCGACGGCACGCAGACCCGCGACCGGGCGGCCGCGCTGGCGCCGGGGTCGGTGGTCGACGTGCTGCCGCCGTTCGCCGGAGGCTGACAGGCCCGGGAGCATCGCAGCGAGGAACGAGCGAGGAGCGGACCGGGCCGCGGAAGCCGACCAGGGCGCCGGAGGCTGACAGGCCCGGGAGCATCGCAGCGAGGCCGGTGCCGACAGGGAGTGAGCATCGCAGCGAGCGCCAGCGAGCGAGGAGCGGAGCGACCGCGGAGGCTCCGTCAGCTCGGAGCGAGGAGCGGACCGGGCCGCGGAAGCCGACCAGGGCGCCGGGAAGTGACAGTTCTCGCCGGGAGGTCGTCGGGTCCGGGAGGATGGGACGCATGAGCATCTTTGACAAGGCGAAGGCGAAGGCCGAGGAGCTGTACGGCCGGGGCGTGGAGCTGTACGGGGAGTCGCACGGCGACGACGCCGCGAAGATCGACGGCGAGGCCCACCGGCTCGAGGCGGAGGCCGAGGAGGCCGAGCTCGAGCGCGGCGAGAAGCGGGACGACGACGGGCTCGCCGGCGCGCGCTGATCCCGGCTCTCCGGCGGTTGGGCGCCCCCGCTGCGGGGAATAACGGACGGCATGGTTCCGGCAGGCATCGCGGACGTCGCGCCGTGGCCGGACTGGTGTTCGGCCGCGGAGGGCGTGCTCGCCTTCCTGGCCGACCACGTGGGCTGGGACGTCTGGATGATCACCCAGGTGGTCGGCGACCGGCAGATCGTGCTCCTCGCCCATCCCGACCGATCCGTGCGCCCCGGCATGGAGCTGCCGTGGGAACGCAGCTTCTGCCGGCAGATGATCGAGGGCGACGCTCCCCGGCTGGCCACCGTGACCGCCGCCGTCCCGCAGTACGCCTCCCGCACGACCGGGCCCCTGCGCGACATCGCCGCCTACGTCGGCATCCCGCTGGTCACGCGGGACCTGCAGCTGTTCGGGACGCTGTGCGGGGTGGCCTACCGTGCCAAGCCGCGCAGCGCCGCCCGGGAGCTCTCCGTCGTCGAGACCGCCGCCCGCATGCTCAGCACGCTGATGGCCGCGGGCTGGGACCCGCCGCGGCTGGCGGGCGAGCCCGGCCAGGAGGTGGTGTGCTGACGGGGTGCTCGCCGAACAGCTGACCGGTCCCGTCTGCCACCACGGCGAGGGACCGGTCTGGTCGTCGTCCTGGGGCGGGCTGCGGTGGGTCGACATGCTCGCCGGCGACGTCCTGGCGCTGGACGCGGACGGAACGGTCCGCCGCGAGCACGTGGGCGACGTCGCGGCGGCGGTCCGGCCGCGCCGGGACGGTGGGGCCGTCGTCGCCGTGGAGCGGGGGTTCGCCCTGCTGGGCGCCGACGGCACGCGGACGACCCTCGACCCGGTGTGGGAGGACCGCTCGATCCGGATGAACGACGGGGGGTGCGACCCCGACGGCCGGTTCTGGTGCGGATCGATGGCCTACGACCAGCGGCCGGGCGCGGCGGCGCTGTACCGGCTGGACCCCGACGGCACCGTGTCCCGTGAGCTGGGCCACCTCACGATCTCCAACGGCCTGGACTGGAGCCCGGACGGGTCGCGGGCCTACTACGCCGACACCGCCACCCACCGCATCGACGTCTTCGACTACGACCGGGACACCGGCCTGACCGGCCGCCGCCCGTTCGTGCGCTTCCCGGACGACGGGAACCCCGACGGCCTCACCGTCGACAGCGCCGGTGGCGTCTGGGTCGCGCTGTACGGCAGCGGCACCGTGCACCGCTACGACGCCGACGGCCGCCGCGACGCGGTGGTGGAGGTCCCGACCGCCAAGGTCACGGCCTGCACGCTCGGCGGGCCCGACCTCGACCGGCTGTTCGTCACGACCTCCCGCGAGGGCCTCGGTCCGGACGACGACCCGCTGGCCGGCTCGCTGTTCCACGTGCGCGTCGACGTGCCGGGCCGGCCGGCGCGGGAGTTCGCCGGCTGAGGAGCCGCGCCCTCAGGGGCAGGCGACCCACTCCTCCTCGCCGTCGGTGAAGACCTGCCGCTTCCAGATCGGCAGCCGCTTCTTCACCTCGTCGACGAGCTCCGCGCAGGCGGCGAACGCCGCGCCGCGGTGGGAGGTGCTGACGGCGCAGGCCAGGGCGACGTCGCCGATGCCGAGCAGCCCGACGCGGTGGCTGACGGCGACGGCGTGCACGCCGGGCCGGGCCGCGAACTCCTCGACGAGCTCGGTGATCACGTCGGCTGCGCTGGGGTGCCCCACGTACTCGAGCTCGGTCACCGAGCGGCCGCCGTCGTGGTCGCGGACGACGCCGGCGAAGGAGACCACCGCGCCGGCGGCCTTGTCGGCGACGGCGTCCTCGTGCTCGGCGACGGACAGCGGCTCGTCGACGACGCGTGCGATCACGGCGCCGAAGGTACTCCGGGCGGGGGCACGTCGAGGTCGGCCGGATCGGCCAGCCCGGTGCAGTCCACCTCGACGACGTCCCGGCCGGCCAGGTAGCGGCGGGCCCCCTCGTCGCCGGTCGCCGTCTCCCCCACCCCGGCCCAGTGGTCGCGCCCGAGCAGGACCGGGTGGCCGCGGACGCCGTCGTAGGTGGCGACGGCGAGCGCGTCGGGCGCGGCGGTGGCGGCCACGGCGGCCAGCGCCTCCGCCGTCATCCCCGGCATGTCCACCAGGGTCACCAGCGCCGCGTCGACCCGGCCGGGCCAGCCGCGCAGACCGTCCAGGCCGGTGCGCAGCGAGGACGCCATCCCGGTCTCCCAGTCCTTGTTGGCCAGCACGACGGCGTCCCCCAGGCTCGCGCTGCGCCACACGTCGACCGCGCGGGCCCCGAGCACGACCAGCACCGGGTCGCACGCGGCCGCCGCCGTCGCCACCGCCCGCTCGACCAGCAGGCTGCCCTCGTACTCGACCAGCGCCTTCGGCATCCCGTAGCGGCGGCCGCCTCCCGCGGCGAGGACGACGGCGGCGACGACGGGAGCACTCATCCGTCCACCCTCCCAGGGCCCGGGTCAGCGGGCGTAGACGGCGACCTCGGAGGCCTTCACGCTGGCCCACACCTCGGCGCCCGGGGTCAGCCCCATCTCGGCGAAGGCGGCAGCGGTCACGTCGGCGATCAGCGGGACCTCCCCGGCTAGCTCGCAGCGCACCGTGGCCCCGTGCGGGGTGGCCCCGACCAGCCGGGCGGGCCAGACGTTGCGCGGGCTGCCGTCCGGGCGCGACGCGTACAGGGACACCGACTCGGGGCGGACCGCCGCGAACACCGGGCCGGCCGCCTCCTCCGCCACCGCCACCGCTCCCCCGCCGTCGAGCCGCACCAGCCGGCCCTTGGCGGTGCCGGGCAGCAGGGACAGCCCGACCAGCCGGGCCACGTAGTCGGTGCGCGGACGGCGGCTGACGTCGGCCGGGGTCCCGGCCTGCACCACCCGGCCCTCCTCGACGACGACGACGCGGTCGGCCAGCGCCATCGCGTCCACCGGGTCGTGGGTCACCAGCACCGTGCTCCCGACGAACCCGGCCAGGTGCCGGCGCAGCTCGGCCCGGACCGCCAGCCGGGTGCGCGCGTCCAGCGCCGAGAGCGGCTCGTCGAGCAGCAGCAGGGCCGGGTCGCCGACCAGCGCGCGGGCCAGCGCCGCCCGCTGCGCCTGCCCACCGGAGAGCTCGGCGGGCCGCCGGCCGCCCAGCCCGTCGAGCCCGACGCGGGTCAGCCACCCCTCCGCGGCCGCCCGTGCGGCCGCCCGGCCGGTCCCGCGGGTGCGGAGCCCGAAGGCGACGTTGTCGGCCACGCTCAGGTGCGGGAACAGCAGCGCGTCCTGGAACACCATGCCCAGGCGCCGCCGGTGGGCGGGGACGGACGCGCCGTCGCCGTCCCAGACCTCGCCGTCGACGACGACGCGGCCGGCGTCGGGACGCAGCAGCCCGGCCAGCACGCGCACCAGCGTCGACTTCCCGGCCCCGTTGGGGCCCAGGACGGCGAGCACCTCGCCGTCGGCGACCTCGACCGCCACCCGGAGGTGCAGGGTCCCCCGCCGGGTGTCGACCGTCGCGGTCAGGCTCATGCCGCCGCCCGGCCGAGCCAGCGGTCCCGGAGCAGCAGCAGGGTGGCCAGCGAGACCGCCAGCAGGACCACGGAGAGCACGATCGCCGCGTCCGGGTCCCGCTGCAGCGCCAGGTAGACCGCCAGCGGCATCGTCTGCGTGGTGCCGGGGAAGTTGCCGGCGAAGGTGATCGTCGCGCCGAACTCGCCCAGCGCCCGGGCCCAGCACAGCACCGCCCCGGCGGCGATGCCCGGCGCGACGAGCGGCAGCGTGACGCGGCGGAAGGTGGTCCAGCGGCCGGCGCCGAGGGTGGCGGCGACGTCCTCGAAGCGGCCGTCCGCCGCCCGCAGCGCCCCCTCCACGCTGATGACGAGGAAGGGCATGGCCACGAACGTCTCGGCGATCACCACGGCGGCGGTCGTGAACGGGAGGGTGACGCCGAAGGTGTCGTCGAGCCAGGAGCCGACGATCCCCTGCCGTCCGAAGACCAGGAACAGCGCCACCCCGCCGACCACCGGCGGCAGCACCAGCGGCACGGTGACCAGTGCCCGCAGCACCGACCGGCCCCGGGCGCGGGAGCGCGCGAGCACCCAGGCCAGCGGGACGCCGAGCAGCAGCGACAGCCCGGTGGCGAGCGTGGCGGACACCAGCGACAGCCGCAGCGCCTCCCCGACCCCGGGCGCGGCCAGCTGCGCGCCGAGCTCGGACCACGGCGTGCGCACCAGCAGGCCGACCAGCGGCAGGACCAGGAAGGCGACGGCGAGCGCGGCCGGGAGCAGCAGCGGCGCCGGTACCCGGGTGGTCTCGCGGGTGCGGCTCACGACGGCGGCGAGAACCCGGCGTCGGCCAGCGCCTGCTGCCCCTCCGCCGAGCGCACCAGGTCGACGAACGCCTGCGCCGCCACCGGGTTGCCCGCGCCCTCGAGGACGCCGATCGGGTAGCGGTTGACGGCGGCGGACGACTCGCGGAAGTCGAACGCGCGCACGTCGTCCCCCGCGGCGCGGACGTCGGAGCGGTAGACCAGCCCGGCGTCGACCTCGCCCAGCACCACCTTGGTGAGCACGGCGCGGACGTCGTCCTCGTAGGTGTCCGGGGCGGCCGGGGTGCGCGAGGCGGCGAGCACCTCCTCGGCGGCCGCTCCGCAGGGCACCTCGGGGGCGCAGACGGCGAGGGTGAGGTCCGCGGGGAGCAGGTCGGCCAGGCCCGGGACCCCGTCCCCGCCGGCCGGCAGGTCGATGCCGGCCGGGTTCCCCGCCGGCACCACCAGCACCAGCGGGTTCTCCGCGAACACCGCCGGATCGGCGACCTGCCCGGCGTCGGCCACCCGCGCCATCTGCGCCTCGTCGGCGGTGGCGAGCACGTCGGCCGGCGCACCCTGCAGCACCTGGGCCGCCAGCGTGGAGCTGCCGGCAAAGCTGAACCGCACCTCCAGCTGCGGGTTGGCGGCCTCCAGCTGCTCCTCCAGGTCGGCGAAGACGTCGGTGAGCGAGGCCGCCGCGAGCACGGTGAGCGTGCCCGTCATGCCGGGATCGCCCGGCCCTGCCGGCCCTCCCTCGGCCACCCCGGGCGGCGCGTCGCCGGCGGCGCTCCCGCACCCCCCCAGGACGAGCCCGGCGACGAGCAGCGCGCCCGACCGCCACCTCACGGCACGTCCACGCTGACCTGGGTCGCCTTCACCGTCGCGACCGCCCGCACCCCCGGCTCCAGGCCCAGCTCGTCGGCCGCCTCGCGGGACATCAGCGAGACCAGCCGGAACGGCCCGGCCTGGAGCTCGACCTGCGCCATGACGGTGTCGCGCACGACCCGGGTGACGATGCCGGTGAGCCGGTTGCGGGCCGACGACGGCGTCGTCCCGGGCGCCGGGGCGTCGCGCCGGCCGACGGCGACCCGGGCCAGCTCGGCGCCGTCGACGAGGGCCGGACCGCCACCCTCGCGGGAGGCGGTCAGCCGCTCCGAGTCGATCCAGCGGCGGACCGTGTCGTCACTCACGCCGAGCAGCGCGGCGGCCTCGGCGATCCGGTAGCTGGCGGGCACGGGTGCAGCATAGATCCGCATCTGCGGATACCGGAAGACGGTGAGTCCGCAGCTGCGGATCGCCGCATGTCGAGAGGCGAGAATCGATACCCGGCAGACCGGGCGCCGACCCACGACGACGCCACATCGTTGCTCACATTCTTTCGTCACGAAGTCGTTACCACCCGATGCCGAATAGGCCGCGCCTCAGCGGACATGGAAGAGATGCGTCCGGACATCCACGACGCCCGACGGTGGAACACCGGACATCCATGACCTCGAACAAGGGATCCGACATGAACAAGCTGACCCGTGGCATCGCCGCCGCCTCCTTCTCCGGCTTCCTGGCCCTGGGCCTCGCCGCCTGCGGCGAGGAGGAGGGCACCGTCGAGGTGACCGAGACCGAGGAGCTCACGGAGACCGAGGAGCTCGAGACCGAGGTCACCGAGACCCTCGAGCCGACCGAGACCGAGACCGAGACCGAGGAAGAGGTCGTGGAGACCGAGACCGAGGTCGACACGGAGACCGAGACCGAGTTCGAGACCGAGACGAACAACTGACTCGGTGAGCACCGCCGCCACGTCGGCGGAGCAGCGGACCGCGGGCGGCGCCACCAGGCGCCGCCCGCGGTCGGCGTTCGTGGTGCCGCTGGTCCTCCTCTGCGTCGCCGCGGCCGTGCGGCTGTGGGACCTGGGGGACCCCGACCGGCTGTTCTTCGACGAGAAGTACTACGGCCCGGACTCCCTGGACTACGTCACCCGCGGCGTGGAGGAGGAGCGCCCCGCGCACCCACCGTTCGGCAAGTGGGTCATCGCCCTCGGCATCCAGGTCTTCGGCTACACCCCCTTCGGCTGGCGGATCGGCGTCGCCGTCGCCGGGTCGCTGACCGTGCTGCTGGTCCACCTCAGCGGCCTGCGGCTGTTCCGGCGCACCGCGCCCGCCGCCCTCGCGGCCCTGCTGGTGGCCCTGGACGGCCTGGCGGTGACGACCAGCCGCCTGGCGATGCTCGACGCCGTGCTGGGCCTGTGCGTGGCGCTCGCCTTCTGGCTGGTCCTGCTGGACCGGGACGCCCGGCGGCCCGGCCGGGGACCCGGCGAGTCCCTGCGCCGCTCCTTCCTCGGCTCGCGGTACCGCTGGCTGGCCGGCCTCGCGCTGGGGCTGGCGGTCGCGACCAAGTGGTCCGGCCTGCTCGCCATCGCCGCCGCGGGGCTGCTGGTGCTCGGCACCGAACTGGCCGGGCGCGGCGAGGGCGTGGCGCGTGGCACCCGGCGCGCGGCCGTCGTCGCCGCCGGGGGGGTCCTGAGCATGCTGGTGCTGCCGGCGGCCGTGTACGTCACCGCGCACGCCGGCTGGTTCGCCAACTACGAGGAGAGCTACGCCGGGGCCCGCGCCTGCGCCGAGGGTGACTGCGCGACCGGCCCCGGGGACCGGCTGGAGACCTGGTGGCAGACCCAGGTGGACCTCGTCCAGTACCACCGCGACCTCGAGGCGACCCACCCCTACCGCTCGGACCCGCTGGGCTGGGGCTGGCTGGAACGGCCGATCCTGGTCTACGCCGAGAGCTGCACGACTTCCCAGCAGGAGGCCGGGGAGTGCGAGGTCCCGCCCGGCACGGTCGCGCGGATCACCATGGTCGGCAGCCCCGCGCTGTGGTGGCCGGCGCTGCTGGCCTACCCGGTGCTGCTCTGGCGCGCCGCCGTCCGCCGGGACGGCGTGGCCGCCACCATCCTCGTGCCGCTGGTCCTGCTGTGGCTGCCCTGGCTGGCCGCCGGCAAGCCCGGCTACTTCTTCTACATGCTGCCCGTCGTGCCGTTCATCGCCCTCGGGCTCGTCCGCGCCGTCCAGGCCGGCCCCCGGCCCCGCCTCGTCGGTGGTGCGCTGGCCGTGCTCGCGGTCGCCGCCTTCGTCTTCTTCGCCCCGATCTGGCTAGGGATCCCGCTGGACCGGGACGCCCTCGACCTCCGGTACTGGCTGCCGTCCTGGCGGTGACCCCGGCGGGTGGCGCACCACCTCGACGGCGACCCAGACCAGCGCGGCGGCGCGCAGGGCGACGGCGGCCCCGAGCACCGGGTAGGGCAGCCCCTCCCCGTAGCCCTCGCGCACGGCGAGGTGCGGGAACTCGACCGCGTGCACCAGGACGTCGCTGAGCACGACGGCGACGAACGGCGCGGCCCGGCGCAGCACCAGGGCCATGAGCGGCACCAGCCAGAGGGTGTACTGCGGCGAGTACACCTTGTTGGCCAGGACGAAGCAGACCAGCACCGGCAGCACGAGCTGCCACCACTCGTCGGGACGACGCCGGCGGGCGCCGAGGACGACGACCGCGACGGCGCCGGCCGCGAAGACCCCGAGGCTGAGCATGCTCAGCGCGGCCGGCCCGGGCTCGGGGCCGCCCAGCCGGGCGAGCAGGAACCAGAGGCTGTCGACGTGCATGCCGCGCCGGCTGCTCAGCTCGTAGAACCGGTCCCAGCCGTCCGGGGCGAGCAGGTAGGCCGGCACGTGCACCGCGACGAACACGCCGGCCGCGGCGCCGCCGTGCAGCAGGGCGGCGCGCGGCCGGCGGCCGGCCAGCAGCGCCAGCACGACCAGCGGCACCAGGAACCCGGGGAAGATCTTCGCCGCCGCGCCGAGACCGGCGACGACGCCCGAGGCGGTGTTCCGGCCGCGCCGGTGCAGCAGGAGCGCCCCGAGCAGCAGGACGATCGGGAGCGTGTCCCAGTTGTAGAAGGCGTACAGGAACAGGGCCGGCGCCGCGGCCCACCACAGCAGCCGGCCCGGGCCCAGGCCCAGGCGCCGCAGCAGGACCAGGGCCGCCAGCACCTCCAGCACGACGAACAGGCCGTTGGTCGCGGCGAAGGTGACGACCGTCGCCGTGCCCGGCAGCGCGTGGGCGAGGACGGCGGCCAGCCAGATCCGCACCGCGAGCACCGGCGGGTACTCCAGCGGCTCGGCGCCGTACGGCCCCGCCCCCTCGTCCAGCCCGCGCCGGTACCACAGCGGGGCGACGTCGGAGTAGCAGTAGCCGTAGTACTGCTCGCCGCCGACCCAGCCCCCGTCGAGGCAGCGCACCCGGGCCCACCAGCCGCCGGCCAGCACGACCAGCGCCACGGCGGCGACCGCCACGCCCCTCGCCCGTGGGCTGCGGACGCCCGGCACCCCGCCGCCGGTCATCCCGTCCCCTCCCGTCGGCTCCCCCGGGCCGGTCCGAGCACGGGTCCGCCATCCTTCCAGCTACCGTGCGGCTCGCCCGGCGGAGGACGCCGTCGCCGGATCCCGGGGGCACGGCGGGCCGCCGACCGGGGGACGGAGGTGGCGCAGTGGACCGGCTGAGGACGGCGGTGCGTGAGCAGTTCGCGCCGGTGGGGGTGCTCGTCACCGGCACCGCCGGCCTGCTCGCCCTCGGCACCGCCACCGGGCAGGCCAACCGGCCCGTGTACGCGCTGGTCGTGCTGGGCGGCGCGGTCGCGGTCGCCCGCCTCCACCTGCGGGTCGGGCTGAGCACGGCCACGATCTGGGGCCTCGTGGCGTTCGCGCTGGGGCACCTGGCCGGCGGGATGGTCCCCGTGGGCGACGGGATCCTCTACCAGGTGTGGCTGGTCGACGGCGTCCTGCGCTACGACAACCTGCAGCACCTGGGGTTCGGCTTCGTCGGGCGGGCGATCTGGGAGGCGCTGCGGCACCGCCTGGCGCCGTCCGGGCCCGACCTGCCCGGTGTCACCCGGTGGATCGTCGTCCTGGGCGCGACCGCCGCGGGTGCGGTCAACGAGATCGTCGAGTACGTGCTCACCCTGGTCCTGCCCGAGCACTCGGTGGGCGGTTACGACAACACCGCCCGCGACCTGGTCGCCGACCTCGTCGGGGGGCTGGCCGTGGGCTGGTGGACCGGGCGCCGGGCGCGGGCCGCGACCCGGCTCTGAGCCGCCCGTCCCACCTGTGAGGTGCGTCCCGTTTGCTCCCGGACCCCACCGGGGAGACGCAGCCGGTGCCCTTCCCCACCGACCGGGACAACCCGGCAGGCGGCTCGGCGTCCGTCCGCACCCGCCGCATCCGCGAGTTCGCCCGCGAGGTCCTCGGGTACGCGGAGTTCCGCCCCGGCCAGGAACGCGCGATGCAGGCCGTCGTCGGGGGGCGGGACACCCTCGCCGTCCTCCCCTCCGGAGCCGGGAAGACGGCGGTCTACCAGGTCGCCGGGCAGCTGCTGGACGGCCCGGTCGTCGTCGTCTCGCCGCTGATCGCGCTGCAGCGCGACCAGGTCGAGCGCCTGACCGAGCTCGCCGACGACGCGGGGCGCGCCGCCCAGCTGAACTCCAGCCTCCCGGCCGCCGACCAGCGGGAGGCCCTGGACGGGATCGGGAACGGAACGGTCCGCTTCCTCTTCCTCGCCCCCGAGCAGCTGACCAAGCCCGAGGTGGTCGAGGCGATCGCCGCGGCGGAACCGGCGCTGTTCGTCGTCGACGAGGCGCACTGCGTCTCCGCCTGGGGCCACGACTTCCGCCCCGACTACCTGCGGCTGGGCGCGGTCGTCGAGCAGCTGGGCCGCCCGACCGTGCTGGCGCTCACCGCCACCGCCGCGCCGCCGGTCCGCGCCGAGATCGTCGAGCAGCTGGGCATGGACGAGCCCGAGATCGTCGTCGCCGGGTTCGACCGGCCGGAGATCCGGCTGGAGGTCGACCACCACGCCGACGCGCACGCCAAGGAGCAGGGCGTGCTCGACCGGGTGCTCGCCGAGATCGGCGAGGGCCGGGGCCCGGGGATCGTCTACGCCGCCACCCGCAAGGGCACGGAGGAGATCGCCGCCGCGCTGACCGACCGCGGGCTGCGCGCGCAGGCCTACCACGCCGGGCTGCGGAAGACCGACCGCGAGGAGACGCAGCGCGCCTGGATGGCGGACGAGCTCGACGTCGTCGTCGCCACCACCGCGTTCGGCATGGGCATCGACAAGCCCGGCACCCGCTTCGTCGTGCACGCCGAGCCGGCCGACTCGATCGACAGCTACTACCAGGAGATCGGGCGGGCGGGCCGCGACGGGGAGCCCGCGCTCGCCGTCCTGGTCTACCGCCAGGAGGACCTCGGGCTGCGCCGCTTCTTCGCCGCCGGCACCCCGGCGGAGGAGGAGCTGCAGCAGGTGGCCGGCCTGGTCGCCGCCGCACCGGCCGCGGGCCTGGCGGACGGCGTCGACGTGAAGACCCTCCGCGAGGAGACCGGCCGCGCCGCCACGCCCCTCGCCCGCGACCTCAACCTGCTGGAGCAGGTCGCCGCCGTCGTCGTGGACGAGGACGGCGCCGCGCACCCGGCGGACGGGGCGCCGAGCCCCGGCGCCGCGGCCGCGGCCGCCCGCGAACTGGCCGAGCACCACGAGAAGGTCGACCAGAGCCGGGTCGAGATGATGCGCGGCTACGCGGAGACCACCGAGTGCCGTCGCCAGTTCCTGCTGGGGTACTTCGGCGAGCAGCTGGACCAGGCGTGCGGCAACTGCGACAACTGCAGCAGCGGCACCGCCCAGGACCACCCCCGACCCGACGACCACGACGTCCCGTTCCCGCCGGAGACCCCCGTGGCGCACAGCGAGTGGGGGAACGGCGTGGTCATGCGCGTCGAGGACGACCGGATCACCGTGCTGTTCGACGAGGTGGGCTACAAGACCCTCGCGCTGGCCGCCGTCGTGGGCAACGACCTGCTGCGCACCCGCCGCTGAGCGGCTGCCGGCCGGGCAGCACACCTAGCCCGCGGTCGTCCCCTCCAGCAGCAGGCGGAAGTCCGCCAGCCGCACCGGCTTGGTCAGGAAGCCCTCGACACCGGCCGCGGCGAACGCGGCGCGCTGGTCCTCGCCGGTGCCGGCGGTCAGCGCCACCAGCCGGGTCGCGCCGGCCGGGCCGGGCAGCGCCCGGATCGCCGTGGCCGCCTCGACGCCGGACATCCGCGGCATCTGGTTGTCCAGCAGGACCAGGTCGAAGTGCTCGCGCTGGACGGCCGCCACGGCCTCGTCGCCGTCCTCGACGGTGACCACCTCCGCGCCGGCGCTGCTGAGCAGGGCGGAGGCGACCATCAGGTTGATCTCGCTGTCGTCGGCCAGCAGGACCCGCGGTGGCCGACGTCCGGCCGGCAGCCCGTCGGCGGCCGCGGCCCGCACCGCCCCTGCGGCCGGGCCGTCGGCGGACGGGGCGGGCGCGCGGCGGGCGCGGGGCAGGTCCACCTCGACGACGAACGTGGACCCGCTGCCGGGCGTGCTCTGCACGTCGAGGCGGCCGCCCATCAGCTCGACCAGCTGCTGGCTCAGCGCCAGGCCCAGCCCGGTGCCGCCGTACCGCTGCCCCTGGGCGCCCTGGGAGAACGGCTGGAACAGGCCGGACAGCTCCTCGGCGCCCATGCCCGCGCCGGTGTCACGCACCGAGATGCGCAGCCGCGAGAGCTCCGCGCCGGCCGGGCAGAGCTCGACCGCGACGGTGACCTGCCCGAGGGCGGTGAACTTGACCGCGTTGCCGACCAGGTTCATCAGCACCTGGCGCAACCGCGCCGGGTCGCCGACGAGGAGGTGGTGGTCGGCCGGTGCGTCCAGCGCGACGGACAGCCCCTTGCGAGCCGCGACCGGACCCATCGCCGCGGTGACGTCGCGGGCCACGTCCGCGGGGCTGAACTCCTCGCTGGCCAGGTCGACGGCGGTGGTCTCCGCCTTGGAAAGGTCCAGGACGTCGTTGAGCAGCCGCAGCAGCGCCTCGCCGGAACGGCGGGCCACGGCGACGTACTCGGCCTGCTGGGCCGTGAGCCGCTCCAGCCCGAGCAGCTCCAGGGTGCCCAGCACTCCGTTCAGCGGGGTCCGGATCTCGTGGCTGGCGGCCGCCAGGAACGCGGTCTTGGCCCGGGTGCTGGCCAGCGCCTGGTCGCGCGCCTCGGTCAGCTCCTGGGCATGGGCCCGCGCCTGGGTGACGTCCTTGAGGGCGACGACGGCGCCCAGCAACCGCCCGGCGCTGTCGCGCATGGCCCGGCCGTCCACCGACACCGTGCGCGGTGACGCGCCCCGGGGTGCGATGACCATCGGGACGTCACGGACGTCCTCCCCGGCCAGCGCCCGGTGCAGCGGCTCCTGCTCGACGGCGAGCGGGGTCTCGCCGTCCTCGGACCGGAGGTCGTCCCGGGCCGGCCACTCCGCGGGGTCGCTCCCGGGTTCCTCGGCCCGGCCGTGCAGCTGGTGGGCGGCGCGGTTGAAGGCGGTGAGCCGGCCCTCGCCGTCGCAGGCGACGACGCCCACGTCGATGGTCTGCAGGATCGCCGTGGTCAGCGCCGCCCGCCGCTCGGCGTCGTCCCGGGCCGCGCTGAGCGCCGCCTCGGCGGCGACCCGCTCGGTGACGTCCCGCAGGAAGGCGTTGTAGCGCCAGCCGTCCCGGCCCCGGCTGCGCCACAGCGTCAGCTCGATGGGCAACCGGCTGCCGTCCCGCCGCTGGCCGCTCACCTGCACCTGCTGGCCCAGGATCCGCGCCTCCCCGCCGTCGCGCAGCCGGGCCAGGCCCGCGCGGTGCTGCGTCCGCAGCTCGACCGGGATGATCAGGTCGGCCAGGTCCCGGCCGACCGCCTCCTCGCGGGTCCAGCCGAAGGTCTCCGCGGCCGCGGGGTTCCAGTCGACCACCATGTTGCGCTCGTCGATGGCGACCAGCGCGTCGGCGCAGGTGTCCACGAGGCCGGCCGCCTGCTCGGCGACCTGGGCCAGCTCCTGGGCCGCCCGCACCCGCTCGGTCACGTCGCGCGCGGCCGAGTGCAGCTCGAGCACCGTGCCGTCGTCGCCCCGGATCGGTGCGAGCCGGGCCTCCAGCCAGCGCATCGACCCGTCGGCGTGCCCGGCCCGGAACAGCACCGAGGCGCTGCGCCCCCGGGCGAGCACCCGCCGCATGGCGTCCTGCACGTCGGGCAGGTCGTCGGGGTCGATCCGCAGCAGGTCCGCGGCACCGACCCCGGTGGCCGGCTCGTGCCCGAGCACGTTGCGCAGCGACGGGGAGACGTAGCGGACGGTGCCGTCCGGCGCGTGGCGGCACAGCACGTCGGCCGAGCCGTCGGCCACCAACCGGAACAGCGCCGCCTGGTCGGCCGCCTCCCGCGCCTGCTGCGCCTGCTCGATGAGGACGGCGGCCTGCCGGGCGAGGTCGGCCAGCGCCTCCCGCTGGGCCGGGACCAGCCGGCCGGGCTCGTCGGCGAAGACGCAGAGCGAACCGATGGCCCGGCCCTCGGTGAGGACGATGGGCGCGGAGGCGTAGAAGCGCACGTTCCCGATCCGGCCGTCGACCCAGGGGTTGCCGGCGAACGCGGGCTCCTGCCGGGCGTCGGGGACGTGCCGCAGGGCCGGCCGCGCCATGGCGACGGCGCACAGCGAGTCCGACACGGCGGTGGGGCTGCCGCAGAAGCCGACCGCACCGACCTGGTGCTGGAACGCCTCGTCGAGCAGGTTGACCACGGCGGTGGGCGTGCCGCACAGCGCCGCGGCCACCCGGGTGAGCGCCCGCAGCTGCTCGGCCGGGGCGTGCTCGGGCAGGCCGTAGGCGCTCAGCAGGTCCGCGGCACCGGCCACGGGCGACGACTGCGACGGGACCGGGGAGGAGGACACACGTCCTCATCGGCTCGTCCCGGGGGTTGCTGGAGCCGGTCCGTGCCCCGGCCCGGGCGCACCCGGCCGCGTGATCCGCGCGGCTCACCGTGCGGGTCCGGCCCCTCGGCGTGATCATCGTCGAGGACCGGGTGGAACGAGCCCGGCCGGGAGGAGCAGCAGCGTGAAGGTCCTGGGCATCAACGCGATCTACCACGACCCGGCGGCGGCGCTGGTCGTCGACGGGAAGGTCGTGGCCGCGGCGGAGGAGGAGCGCTTCAGCCGGCGCAAGCACGGCAAGCGCCCCCTGCCCTGGAGCGCCTGGGAGCTCCCCGAGCTGTCCGCGGCCTGGTGCCTGGCGGAGGCCGGTATCCGCCCCGAGGAGCTCGACGCGGTCGCCTACTCCTTCGACCCGGGCCTGATGACGACGCCGGAGGAGACCGGCCTGAACGACCTCGGCGACGTCATGCGCAAGAAGTACGCCGAGATGGCACCGGACTTCCTGGCGCACGCGCTGCCCGGCCTCGACCCGGCGAAGGTCAGGTTCGTCAAGCACCACGTCGCGCACGCGGCCTCGGCCGGGCTGGCCGCCCCGCAGCGGCAGAACGCGGTGCTCGTGCTCGACGGCCGCGGCGAGGCGCACAGCCACCTGGCCGGCCGCTACGTCGACGGCGAGCTGGAGATCCTGGCCGGGCAGGCGCTGCCGCACTCCCTCGGCCTGATGTACGAGGACCTCACCGACCACCTTGGCTTCCTGCGCAGCAGCGACGAGTTCAAGGTCATGGCGATGGCCAGCTACGGCAAGCCGCGCTTCGTCGGGGACCTCACCGAGCTGATCCGCGCCACCGACGACGGCGGCTTCCGCACCGAGAAGATCGACTTCACCGAGTTCGCGCCCCGGCTGGGCAGGGGCGACCAGTGGACCTCCGACCACGCCGACCTCGCCGCCAGCGTCCAGCAGCGGCTGGAGGAGGTGCTGGTCGACCTGGCCCGCTGGGTGCACGAGCAGACCGGGGAGAAGACCCTCACCCTGGCCGGCGGCACGGCGCTCAACTGCGTGGCCAACACCCGCATCCTGGCCGAGAGCCCGTTCGAGCAGGTCTGGGTGCAGCCGGCCGCCGGTGACGCCGGGACGGCGCTCGGTGCCGCCCTGCACGTGGCCCGCGAGCTCGGCGAGGACACCCAGCCGATGCCCGGCGCGGCGCTGGGCCGCGGCTGGAGCGACGACGAGATCGAGCGCGTCCTGCAGACCGCGGCGATCGACTACGAGCGCCCGGACGACGTCGCCGAGGCGGTGGCCGAGGTGCTGGCCGACAACGGCATCGTCGCCTGGTTCCAGGGCCGCAGCGAGTACGGCCCGCGCGCGCTGGGCCACCGCTCGCTGATGGCCCACCCCGGCTTCGAGGCCAACCTGGAGCGGATGAACGACGTCAAGGGCCGGGAGCAGTTCCGCCCGGTGGCGCCGATGGTGCTGCTGGAGAAGGCGCCGGAGATCTTCAGCCGCGGCCCGATCCCCTCGCCGTACATGCTGTTCGTCCACGACGTCGCGGAGGAGTGGCGCGACCGCATCCCGACCGTCACCCACGTCGACGGGACGGCGCGGATCCAGACCATCGACCCGGAGGCATCCCCGCTGGTGCACCGGATGATCTCGGCGTTCGAGCGGCGCACCGGGCTGCCGGTCGTGGTGAACACCAGCCTGAACACCGCCGGCCGACCGATGGTCGACGACCCGCGCGACGCCCTCGAGTGCTTCGGCTCGGCACCGGTCGACCTGCTGGCGATCGGGCCGTTCGTCGTCCGCCGGCCGACGGCGACCTCCCGCACCCGGGCGGACTGAACCGGCCGGCCGGCCGGGTGCGAACACCGGCCGAGGCCCAGGTGACGGTTCGGCAACGACCGTCCCCCGACGGGGGGGCGGTCGTTACTCGTCCCCCGCCCCGGGTACGCCTCGCCCAGCCCCGCCAGGACCTGGCGGGTCGACCACCATGGGAGGACACAGATGTCTGCAGCAGCCGGCCGCACCGGGGCGGATCGCCCGGGGATGACCTGGCCGCAGATGGCGGCGCTGGCCATCGGCGTCATCTACCTGCTCGTCGGGATCGTCGGGTTCTTCATCACCGGGTTCGACAACTTCTTCGCGCACGACTCCGGCGAGACGATCGTCGGCTTCGAGATCAACCCGTTCCACAACGTCGTCCACATCCTGATCGGTGCGGCGGGCATCGCCCTGTCCCGCACGCTGGGCGGTGCCCGCACGTACGGGTGGCTGCTGGCGATCGGGTACGGCGCCACGTTCGTCTACGGCCTGTTCGCCGTCGACGCCGAGTGGGACTTCCTGAGCATCAACTGGGCCGACAACTGGCTGCACCTGGTCAGCGCCCTCGCCGGCCTGGTCATCGCCCTGGGCCCGGTCCGCAACGCCGTCGAGGGTCGCACCCGCGCCTGACCCCCGCACCGGCCGCTCGCCCGGCCTCCCGGTGGAGCCGGGTCGCGTCGTCCCACCGGACGGCGGGGCCCGGCTCCTCGCGCGCCGGGCCCCGTTCTGCCGGGGCCCGGGAGGACGCGGGACCCCCGGTGCGAGGGCCATCACGTCCGGCGCTACGTTGCGGGTCATGGACTTCGCTCTCTCGCCCAAGGCCGAGGACGTCTGCGCACGCGCGTGGGACTTCATGCGGGAGCACGTGTTCCCCGCCGAGCCCGTCTACGACGCCTGGCGCGCCGAGCGCGGCCACGACGACCACGAGCACCCGCCCGTGCTGGAGGAGCTCAAGGCCGAGGCGCGCAAGCGCGGCCTGTGGAACCTCTTCCACCACGAGGTCGGCGGGCTCTCCAACCTCGAGTACGCCTCCGTCGCCGAGATCACCGGCTGGTCGCCCGTCATCGCGCCGGAGTCGATGAACGTCGGCGCCCCGGACACCGGCAACATGGAGACGCTCATGCTCTTCGGCACGCCGGAGCACAAGGAGCGCTGGCTCAACCCGCTGCTGGAGGGCGAGATCCGCTCCGGCTTCGCGATGACCGAGCCCGACGTCGCGTCGTCGGACGCCCGCAACATCCAGACCTCGATCGTCCGCGACGGCGACGAGTACGTCATCAACGGCCGCAAGTGGTGGACCTCCGGCGCCGCCGACCCGCGCTGCCAGATCTTCATCGTCATGGGCAAGACCGACCCCGACGGCCCGCCGCACCGGCAGCAGTCGATGGTGCTCGTCCCCCGCGACACCCCGGGGCTGGAGATCATCCGGCACCTGCCGGTCTTCGGGTACCAGGACCAGCACGGCCACTCCGAGCTGCGCTTCACCGACGTCCGCGTGCCGGTCAGCAACATCCTCTCCGGCGAGGGTGACGGCTTCATGATCGCCCAGGCCCGGCTCGGCCCCGGCCGCATCCACCACTGCATGCGCGCCATCGGCATGGCCGAGCGCGCGCTGGCGCTGATGGTCGAGCGCAGCAAGAACCGCGTCGCCTTCGGCCGCCCGCTGGCCGAGCAGGGCACCGTGCGGGAGGCCATCGCGCTGTCCCGGATCGAGATCGACCAGGCGCGTCTCTACGTGCTGAAGACCGCCGACCTGATCGACAAGTACGGCGCCAAGGGCGCGCGCACCGAGATCTCGGCGATCAAGGTCGCCGCCCCGAAGGTGGCCCTGGACGTCATCGACCGCGCCATCCAGGTCCACGGCGGCGCCGGCGTCAGCAACGACACGGTGCTGGCCCGGTTCTACGCCAGCGCCCGCACGCTGCGCATCGTCGACGGCCCGGACGCGGTGCACATCCGCGGCGTGGCCAAGGAGGAGCTGGCGCGGGAGCGCCCCTTCGCCGGCTGATCGAGGCCCGCACGACCGGTGGCCCGGAACCGCTCGCGGTTCCGGGCCACCGGCGTCTGCCGGCTCAGGGGCTGAGCGTGGTCCCGAACGAGCCGCCCGCGAGCTTGGCCATGAGCTGGGTGCGGTCCAGCCCCATCTCCGCCAGGGCGTCGCCGTCCCGATCGGTGTCCACCTGGTCGCCGAAGCGCCCGTCCACCCGGTCGGCGGTGTCGTTGTCGCCCTCGGTGCGCAGCATCCGCACGAGCTCCTGCTTGTCCAGCTTCACCGGTTCCTCCGTCCACCGCCCGTCGGGCGTCGTGGCGAGTGTGGTGCGCGTCACGTCAGGTCGCAACGGCGGTGCCCCGGGCGCTCAGCCCCGGCCGGCGCGCCGGACCAGGAGGGCGCCGACGACCGCCAGGACGACGGCGACGGCCAGCTGGCCGATCCCCACCCCCGCCTGGTCGCTGGCGAACCAGGTCGGGGACGACACGAGGAGCACGAAGGCGATCCCGAGGACGAGGAGTCCGACCAGGCGCTCACGGCGGGCGGTGCGGGAGACGGGCGTGCCGGGGGACGGGTCGGTCATGCCCCCCACCCTGCCAAACCTGGCCGGCGGCTCCCGGACGGCAGGCCCGGTCGAGGCCGGCCGCTGGTGGAGGGGTAACGGCCGGCCGGACGGGGCACACCCGTACGAGCACGTCCGCAGGCTCGGTCGGCGTAGGTCGCGACGGAGCAGGTCGCATCGACCCGGAGGTCCCCCATGACCCAGACGTCCCCGCAGGCAGCCGTCCTCACCGAGCTCGAGCCGGTGGTCGCGGAGAACCTCGACCGGCACATCCGGATGGCGAAGGAATGGCATCCGCACGACTACGTCCCGTGGGACGAGGGGCGGAACTTCGCCTTCCTCGGCGGCGAGGACTGGTCGCCGGAGCAGTCCCGGCTGGACGCGACGGCGAAGGCCGCGATGTTCGTCAACCTGCTGACCGAGGACAACCTGCCCAGCTACCACCGCGAGATCGCCACCCGCTTCGGCCGGGACGGGGCGTGGGGCCAGTGGGTGGGCCGCTGGACGGCGGAGGAGGGGCGGCACGGCGTCGCGCTGCGGGACTACCTCGTCGTCACCCGGGGCGTGGACCCGGTCGAGCTGGAGCGCGCCCGGATGGACTACATGACCACCGGCTACGACTCCGGCGACAAGACCCCGCTCGAGGCGGTCGCCTACGTCTCGTTCCAGGAGCTGGCCACCCGCGTCTCGCACCGCAACACCGGGAAGGCCACCGGCGACCCGATCGCGGACAAGCTGCTGGCCCGCATCGCCACCGACGAGAACCTGCACATGATCTTCTACCGGAACCTGATCACCGCGGCGTTCGACATCGACCCCGACGAGACGATGAAGGCGGTGGCCACCGAGGTCATGAACTTCGAGATGCCCGGCGCGAACATGGCGAACTTCCGGAAGAACTCCACGATCATCGCCAAGGCCGGCATCTACGACCTGCGCCTGCACCACGACGAGGTGGTCAGCCCCATCCTGCGCACCTGGAAGGTCTTCGACCGCAGCGACCTCGGCCCCGAGGGCGAACAGGCCCGCGAGCGGCTGGCCGAGTTCCTCACCGGCCTGGACGCCCAGGCCACCAAGTTCGTGGAGAGCCGCGAGCGGCTGCGGGCCCGGATGACGGCCAGGGGCGAGGTCCCCGTCCAGGTCTGACGGAGTTCTCGGCCCCGCTACCGGCAGCCGGTCCGCGCGGTGCTCAGAGCGGGCAGGCCATGACGATCTCGTCGCGGTCGTCGCCGGGGGCGACGCGGATGGCGCCGGGCAGCCGGCCGACCTCCGCGTACCCCAGGCCGCGGTAGAAGCCGTCCAGGCCCGTGCCGCCGCGGGCGGTCAGGTGGAGGAACTCCCACTCCCGCTCGCGGGCGATCCGGTGCACCCCGGCCATCAGCACCCGTCCGAGCCCCTGCCCCTGGCGGGAGGGGTGCACCTGCACCCGCAGGACGGTGCCCCAGTGGCGGCGCAGCGGGCTCAGCGACCCGACGACGCTGGCGAACCCGGCCGTCTCGCCGTCCACGACGAGCAGGGCGAGCACGTCCCGGCCGGAGTGGACGCCCTCCAGCAGCTTGTCGAGCAGCGGGACGACGTCCTCGGGCGTCACCGGGGGGACGAACCCGACGGCGCCGCCGGCGTTCGTGACGTCGGTCCAGCAGGCCAGGAGCTCCTGGCGCAGGACGTCGTCGACCTCGGGCACGGCACGGACCTCGGCGCTCACGGCGTCCATCCTCCCGCGAGCCCCTGCGCTCCCGCGCACGACCTCCTCCCGCCTCCGACGCACCGCGACTGCGGTCCGGTCAGCCGGCCTCCCGGTCGGCCTCCCGGTCGGCCTGCCGGTCGGCCGCCCGGCGCGCCCGCTCCGCCGGCCAGCGGGCCACGGCGTCGGCCAGCTCGGCGTGCAGGAAGGCCATGAAGTCGCGGGTCTCGGCCAGGCGGCGCCCGCCGGGCCGGTCGACGCCCAGCCCCTCGACCCCCGCCGCCACGGCGTCCTCGAACCGCTGCAGCGCCGCCAGCTCGGAGGCCATGAAGCGGGACCACAGGTCGGTGTCGTCGAGGACGTAGAGGTCGCTGCGCGTACCCGGCTCCCGTTCCCGCACCAGGAGACCCACCTGGACCAGCTGGCGCACGGCGCCGCTGATCGCGGCCGGGCTCACCTGGAGGCCGGCGGCGAGGTCGGTGGCGGTGTAGCGGTCGGCGTCGTCGGCCAGTGCGTAGGCCAGGACGCGGGCCGGCATCGGGGACATCCCGGACTCCCGCAGGACCAGGGCGAACCGCTCGACGAAGCGCAGGAGGGCGGCTCGCTGGATCTCCTCGCCGTCCACGGTGGTCACCCCGCCACGGTACCCGAACGTCGCGTGCGTGAGAACCTTCACAACGTTGTGAAACCTGTGTAGGTTCCCGTCCCGTGACCACAGCCATCTCCGTGTCCGGCCTGGTGAAGACCTTCGGCGCCACCCGCGCCCTCGACGGCCTCGACCTCGAGGTCGCCTCGGGCGAGGTGCACGGCTTCCTCGGCCCGAACGGCTCCGGGAAGTCCACCACCATCCGCGTGCTGCTGGGCCTGCTGCGCCCCGACGGCGGCCGGACCGAACTGCTCGGCGGTGATCCCTGGCGCGACGCCGTCGCGCTGCACCGCCGCCTCGCCTACGTGCCGGGCGACGTCACCCTCTGGCCGAGCATCAGCGGCGGCGAGGCGATCGACCTGATCGGCGCGCTGCGCGGCGGGCTCGACCCGCGCCGGCGTGCGGAGCTGCTGGAGCGCTTCGACCTCGACCCGCGGAAGAAGGCGCGCACCTACTCGAAGGGCAACCGGCAGAAGGTCGCGCTCGTAGCGGCGCTCGCCTCGGACGCGGAGCTGCTCGTCCTCGACGAGCCGACCTCGGGCCTGGACCCGCTCATGGAGGCGGTGTTCCAGGAGTGCATCCGCGAACTGCGTGCCGAGGGCCGCACGGTGCTGCTGTCCAGCCACATCCTCGCCGAGGCCGAGGCCCTCTGCGACCGGGTGAGCATCATCCGGCTCGGCCGCACGGTGCAGAGCGGCACGCTGACCGAGCTGCGGCACCTCACCCGGATGTCCATGGTCGTGGAGACCGAGCGGCCCGCCGACGGCCTGGACTCCCTCCCCGGGGTGCACGACCTGCGCCGCGAGGACGGCCGGGTGCACTTCGACGCCGACACCGACGCGCTGGACGACGTCCTCCGGCACCTCACCCCGCTGGGCGTGCGCGGGCTGACCAGCACCCCGCCCACGCTGGAGGAGCTGTTCCTGCGCCACTACGGCGACGAGCTCGCCGCCGACGGCGTGCCGGTGGCGCAGGGAGCGGGGCGATCATGAGCACCGGGTCGGGCACGCTCGCCGGCACCGGCGCGCTGTTCCGCTTCGCGCTCCGCCGGGACCGGCTGCGCCTGCCGGTCTGGATCGCCGCCGGCACCTTCATGGTCGTCACGCAGTCGGTCACCAGCCAGGCGTTCTACGAGACCCCCGCGGACCTCGCCGCCTACCGGGCGTCGGTGGGCAGCAACGCGGCGACGATCGCGCTGGCCGGACCCCCGGTCGGGCTGGACACCGTCGCCGGCGCGGTGGCCTTCGAGATCTCCGCGACCGTCATGCTGATCGCCGCGCTCATGGCGATGTTCACCGTTACCCGGCACACCCGGGCCGACGAGGAGGCTGGGCGTACGGAGCTGCTGCGGTCGGCCCGCGTCGGCCGGCACGCACCGCTGCTGGCCGCCGTGCTGCTCTCCTCGCTGGCCTGCGGCGTGCTGGCGCTGTCCATCGGCGCGGCGACGACGGCGTCCGGGCTGCCGGCGGCCGGCTCCTTCGTGCTGGGCGCCGCGGTGGGCGCGTGCGGCCTGGTCTTCACCGGGATCACCGCCGTCGCCGCCCAGGTGACCGGCCACACCCGCGCCGTCTACGGCCTGGTCGGCGGGCTGTTCGCGGTCGCGTTCGTGCTGCGCGCGATCGGTGACATCGAGGGCAACTGGGTGGTGTGGACCTCACCGATCGGGTGGGCGCAGGCCTCGCACCCGTTCTCCGACGACGCCGTCGTCCCGCTGCTGCTGTGCCTGGTCGTGGCCGCCGGTCTCGTCGTCGGCGGCTTCGCCCTGCTCGACCGGCGCGACCTGGGGTCCGGGCTCACCCAGCCGCGCCCCGGCCGGCCTGCCGCACGGCCGGCGCTGCTCTCCCCGCTCGGCCTGGCGGTCCGGCTGCACCGCGGCGCACTGCTGGCCTGGACGGTCGGGCTGGCGCTGCTGGGCGTGGTCTACGGCGCCCTCGCGGAGTCGGTCGAGACGCTGATCGGGGAGAACGAGCAGGCGCTGGCCATGTTCGGCGACCCGGACGTCGACCAGCTCGTCGACGCCTACCTCGGCACCACGTTCGCCATCACGGCGCTGCTCGCCTCGGCGTACGCGGTCTCCGCGGTCCTGCGGGCCCGCAGCGAGGAGTCGGGGGACCGGGCCGAGGTGCTGCTGGCGACGGCGACGAGCCGGGCGGCCTGGCTGGGCAGCCACGTGCTGGTCGCCCTGCTGGGATCGGCGCTGGCCATGACCGCAGCCGGGACCACCACCGGGCTGGTGCGCGTGGCGCAGACCGGGGAGGGCGCGGCGCTGGGCCGGATGATCGGGGCCGCGGTGTCCTACGTCCCCGCCATCTGGGTCGTGGCCGGCGTCGCCGTCGCGCTGTTCGGGCTGCTCCCCCGCCTGGCGACGACGGTGGCGTGGACGGCGGTCGGCCTCTTCCTGCTGATCACCATGTTCGCCGAGTCGTTCGACTGGCCGGGCTGGGTGCGCGACCTGTCCCCCATCACCTGGATCCCCACCCTGCCGCTCGAGGCGTGGACCCTCGCCCCCCTGGTCGGACTGGCCGCCGTGGCCGCCGCCCTGCTCACGGCCGGCTTCACCGGCTTCCGGCGGCGCGACATCACCCTGTGATCCCGCGCGAGGTCACTTGTCAGGCAAGTATCCGCTTGCCTATGCTGCCGGGGTGGGCGATGTGTTCAAGGCCCTCGCGGACCCCACCCGGCGCGCCATCCTCGACGTGCTCCAGGAGCGGGACGGGCAGACGCTGTTCGAGCTGATCACCCGGCTGGTCACCCGGCACGGGGTCAGCTCCTCGCGCCAGGCCGTCTCCCAGCACCTGGACGTGCTCGAGGCCGCGGGCCTGGTGCGCACCCGCCGCGAGGGGCGCTACAAGTTCCACCACCTGGACACCTCCCCGCTGCGCGCCGTCACCGAGCGGTGGCGGATCGACCCCTGAGGAGGGCACCGTGCGGATCACCCTGACCAGCGTGTTCGTCGACGACCAGGAGAAGGCGCTGCGCTTCTACACCGACGTCCTCGGCTTCACGAAGAAGAACGACATCCCGCTCGGAGAGCACCGGTGGCTCACCGTCGTCTCGCCCGAGCAGCCCGACGGCGTGGAGCTGGTCCTCGAGCCGGACGGGCACCCGGTGGCGAAGGCGTACAAGGCGGGCCTGGTCGGCGACGGCATCCCGTACAACTCGTTCACGGTGGCCGACGTGCAGGCCGAGTACGACCGGCTGACCGCCCTGGGGGTCACCTTCACCCAGCCGCCGACGGTGATGGGGCCGGTGACCACCGCCGTGCTCGACGACACCTGCGGCAACCTGCTGCAGATCGCCGCCATGAACTGATCGCTCAGTCCTGACGGGTCGGCGGCTCGCCCGCCGCGCGGGCCTCCGCGGCCTGGACCGGGTCGAAGGCGCAGGCGTCGGCGACGTCGGCGACCGGGCTGCCCTCCGCCTCGGGTGCGGGGTCGGGCTCGGAGCCGTCCGCGGGCGCCGGCGGCGGCGGCGCGGGTGGCGCGGCCGGCGGGGGATCGATCGCCTCGTCGACCAGCTGCCGGATGCGGTCGTAGTCGGGGTAGGCCGGGTCGATCACCGACGGGTCGAGGACGACGCTGCGGATCTCGGCGTCCTTCACGCGGAACGCCAGGTCGACGAAGTCGTCCAGCCGCGACCGCGGGATGTCCGTGCTGACGATGTCCTCGGTCGTCGCGGCCAGCCGCTGGTAGCGCTGCAGCAGCGTTCCCGGGTCGGCGGCGTCGACGATCGCGGAGATCGTGCACCGCTGCCGCTCCATCCGGTCGTAGTCGGTGAGCCCGAACCGCCCGCGGGCGAACTGCAGGGCGGTGAAGCCGTCCATCTGCTTGTCCGGGCCGGGCTCGATGTAGTCGTCGGGCAGCTTCCCGGTGCCCGGGTCGCCGTTGATCGGCACGTAGTAGTTGACGTTCACGGTGATCCCGCCGAGCGCGTCGACCAGCCGGCTGAACCCCTCGAGGTTGACCAGCACGAAGTAGTCGATCCGCAGGCCCAGGGCCTCGCCGACGCCGAGCTTCAGGAAGTCCGCCCCCGGGTCGTCGGTGGGGCCCAGGGCGTCGGGGTACCAGGCCGGGCCGTTGCGGTAGACGGCGTTGAGCAGGCTCTCGCTCTCGCTGCCGGCGTCGAAGCCGTCGGGGTAGACCTCGCCGAGCGGGCTGTCCTCCGGGAAGGGCAGGTCCTGCAGGTTGCGGGGCAGGCTGACGAGCACCGTCTCGCCGGTCCCGGTGTCGACGCTGGCCACGATGACCGTGTCGGTGCGCACGCCCTCCCGGCCCTCTCCGCCGTCTCCGCCCAGCAGCAGCACGTTCACCCGCTCGCGGCCGCCGAAGAGCTCGACGTCCTCCTCCGGGCCCTCGGTGACGGTCGCCGACTGCCGGCCGTCGTCGAACACACCGGCGATGAGGTCCCGCGAGGTCGCCGCCAGCTGCCCGGCGAACAACGCCGGAGCGGCGATCGCGGCCACCAGGACGGCCACGACGAGGCCCCCGGCGACGCGCCGCCCGCGGGACGTGCGGGGCGGGACGAGCATCCGGTAGCCGGCGACGACGACGGCGATCCACAGGACCGCCAGCACACCGACGCCGACCGTCGCCCAGAGCAGGACGTCGGTGTCGACCAGGGTGCGGGCGGCGAACCGCTGCCCTCCGGTGGCCAGCCAGATGCCGGCGGCTGCCAGCAGCAGGAAGACCGTCAGGACGACGGCGCCGAGCCGACGGCGGCCGGCCGCGAGGAAGCCGGTGCCGGGCACCAGTGCGCCCAGGACGGTCCAGCCCAGCGCGGCACCGAAGCTGCGCCGGCCCCGCGGGTGCTCCTCGCCCGCCGTCGCACCGTCCCCCTCGCGAGCAGGCGGCATCGCCCCGGCGGTCATGCCGCCTCTCCCCCGCTCGACCTGCTCACCCGACCATGATCGCACCGTTCGCCCAGGTGGGGGGCCTCCTCGACCACCCACCGCCCGGAACCGCCCGACCCGGCGACGCGGCGGGCCCGCCGCCGGCGTCGGGAGCCCTCCGTAAGCTCCGCACCGTGCGCCTGGCCACCTGGAACGTGAACTCGATCCGCACCCGCGCCGACCGCGTGGCGGCCTTCCTGGAGCGGCACGACGTCGACGTCCTGGCGATGCAGGAGACCAAGTGCCGGGACGAGCAGTTCCCGGAGATGGTCTTCAGCGCCGCGGGCTACGAGGTCGCGCACGTGGGCCACTCGCAGTGGAACGGCGTCGCGATCCTCTCCCGCGTCGGCCTGGCGGACGTGACCGCCGGCTTCCCCGGCATGCCGCCCTGGTCGTCGAAGGAGGGCCAGGACCCGGCACCCGAGGCCCGCGCGCTGGGCGCGACCTGCGCGGGAGTGCGGATCTGGAGCCTGTACGTGCCGAACGGCCGCACCCTGGCCGATCCGCACTACACCTACAAGCTGGAGTGGCTGGCCGCGCTGCGCGACACCGCGGCGGGCTGGCTGGCCGACGACCCGAGCACGCCGGTGGCCCTGGTCGGCGACTGGAACATCGCCCCGCAGGACGACGACGTCTGGGACATGTCGGTGTTCAGCACCTCGACCCACGTCTCGGCGCCGGAGCGGGCCGCGTTCCGGGCGGTCGTCGACGCCGGCTACGCCGACGTGGTGCGCCCGCACGCGCCGGGCCCCGGCGTCTACACGTACTGGGACTACACGCAGCTGCGCTTCCCCCGCCGCGAGGGCATGCGGATCGACTTCGTGCTGGGGTCGCCCGCGCTGGCCGACCGGGTCACCGGCGCCTTCATCGACCGCGAGGAGCGCAAGGGCAAGGGCGCCAGCGACCACGCGCCGGTCGTGGTCGACCTGCAGTAGGGGGCACGTAGCCTGGCGTCCCGTGCTCGTCCTGCTCCCCCCGTCGGAGACCAAGGCCCCCGGGGGCGACGGCCCCCCGCTCGACCTCGGCTCGCTCGTCGCCCCCGAGCTCACGCCGGTGCGCACGGAGCTCGCCGAGGCGCTGGGGAAGCTCGCCGCCGACGTCCCGGCGTCGCGTGCGGCCCTCGGCCTCTCGGCGAAGCAGGACGACGAGATCGCCCGCAACGCGGCGCTGTCCACCTCCGGCACCCTGCCCGCGCTGCACCGCTACACCGGCGTGCTCTACGACGCGCTCGACGTCGCCTCGCTGACGCGGGCCCAGCGGGCCCGGGCCGATCGGCGGCTGGCCGTGGGCTCCGCCCTCTTCGGTCTCGTGGCCGCCGGCGACCGGATCCCGGGCTACCGGCTCTCGGCCGGCTCGGTCCTGCCGGGCCTGCCGACGCTGCGGTCGCTGTGGCGGCCGGCGCTCGGCCCGGTCCTCGCCGGCACGGAAGGGCTGGTCGTCGACCTGCGCAGCGGCTCGTACGCCGCGCTCGCCCCGGTCACCGGCGCGGTCACCGTCGCCGTGCTCAGCGAGCGGCCCGACGGGAGCCGTGCCGTCGTCAGCCACTCGAACAAGGCGCACAAGGGGCGGCTCGCCCGCCTGCTGGCCACCACGACGGCGGAACCGGACGACGTCGTCGGGCTCCGGAGGCTGCTCCGCCGCGCGGGGTTGCACGTGGAACATGACGGCGGCACGGCGCTCACCCTGGTCGTCCCCGCCGGCTGAGGCCGATCACTCACCGTTCGACCGGAACGGTTGGTTGCACGCAACCGTCCCGCCATGACATAACTAGACGGAGCGCGCGGCTCGAACAGACGCGGCCCGCTGTTCCCAGCATCCGGCGACCGCCGGGGTGGAAGGGCATCGGTGGACGGATCCGACCGCACGGCAGGCGCGGAGCGCGGCCTCGGCGACCGCGCCGCGGACCGGCTCCGCGGCGACCGCAGCCGGGTCGACGCCGCCGAGCGGCTGCTCCCCTCCGCCGACGGGCCGGGGCTGGACCGGCTGGCCGAGCTCGCGGCACGGCTCCTGGGCACCTCCAGCAGCCAGGTGTCGCTGCTGGGCGACGTCCAGCTGATCGCCGCCGGGACCGGCGGGGTCGACGTCGGCAGCACCGGCCCGCTCCAGGAGTCGTTGTGCACCGTCACCGCGGCCCTGCCCCCGGGCGAGGCCCTCGTCGTCACCGACGCCCGCTCCGACGACCGGGTCAGCGGGCTGCCCCCGGTGCGCGCCGGCACCGTCGGCTCCTACCTCGGCGTCGCGCTCACCGACGCGGCGGGCTGCCCTGTCGGGGCCCTCTGCGTCTTCGACCCTGAGCCCCGGCCGTGGGCGCCGTCGGAGATCGCCACGCTGCGCCAGCTCGCCTCCTCGGTGATGACCGAGCTGGAGCTCTCCAGCCTCCTGCGCCGGTACGAGAACGACCGGCTCCGCTGGGAGCTGGCGACCGAGGCCGGCGGCGTGGGCACCTGGGACTGGGACCTCGCGACCGGCCGGCTGACGTGGGACGAGCAGCTCGTCGTCATGTTCGGCTACGACGTCGACGACTTCGACCAGACGATCGAGGCGTTCAACGACCGGCTGCACCCCGACGACCGCGCGTCGGTGGGCGAGGCGCTCGAGCAGGCGATCGAGACCTGCGGCCGGTACGACGCCACCTACCGGGTGGTCCGGCCCGACGGCGAGACCCGGTGGGTGCACGCCCGTGGCCGGGCGGTGGCCGGCCGGCACGGCCGGGCGGTCCGGGCGCTCGGCGCCGCCTACGACATCACCGGCGAGCGGGAGGCCGCGACGCTGGTCACCCGCACGCTCGAAGCCATGCCGGCCGGCTTCTACAGCCTGGACCGCGAGTGGCGCTTCACCCACGTCAACGCCGAGGCCGAGCGGCTGCTGCAGGCGACCCGCGAGGAGCTGCTGGGCCGGGAGCTCTGGGAGGCCTTCCCCGATGCGCGGGGCAGCGTCTTCGAGAACCGGTACCGCGAGGCGGTGGTCACCGGGCAGCCGATCTCCTTCGACGCGTACTACCCGCCGCCGCTGGACGGCTGGTACGAGCTGCGGGCCTGGCCGAGCCCCGACGGGCTGTCGGTGTACTTCCTGGAGGTCACCGAGCGGCGGCATGCCCAGGAGCAGGCCGATCGCGCGGCCCAGCGGCTGTCGCTGCTGGCCAACGTCAGCGCCGACCTCGCCGGGGCGCTGGACCAGCAGGCCGCGATGGCGCACCTCCCGGAACTCGTCGTCCCGGCGCTCGCCGACTTCTGCATCGTCACCGTGGTGGACCCCGACGGCCGCCCCCGCGACGTCGGCTGCTGGCACCGCGACCCGGTGATGCGCCCGCTGCTGGAGCGCTACACCGAGGTGCGGATGGACTCGATGCCGCCGGACTCGCCGGCCGCGTGCTCCCTGCGCACCGGGCGGCAGGGCCGGAGCGCCGGGAGCGACGTGCTGGCGCTGCTGGGGCCCGGCGCCGCGCGGGAGCTGCTCGAGCAGCTCGCCCCCCGGGAGGCGGTCGTCCTGCCCATGCGCGGCCGCCAGCGCACCCTGGGCCTGCTGACCCTCTACTACGCCGAGAACACCCCGTTCCGGGCGGAGAACGTGGCGACCGCCCAGGAGGCCGCCGACCGGGCAGGTCTCGCGCTGGACAACGGGCGGCTCTACAGCGCCCAGCAGCAGCTCGCCGAGGGCCTGCAGCGCAGCCTGCTCACCGAGCCGCCGGAGCCCGACCACGCCGAGATCGCGGTGCGGTACCTGCCCGCCGCCGAGGCCGCGCGGGTGGGCGGCGACTGGTACGACGCCTTCCTGCAGCCCGGGGGCGCCACGATGCTGGTCATCGGCGACGTCGTCGGGCACGACACCGAGGCCGCGGCGGCGATGGGCCAGCTGCGCGGGCTGCTGCGCGGGGTCGCCACCTACAGCGACGCCGGGCCCCGGGAGGTCCTGCGCGGGCTCGACGCCTCGATGACGACGCTGCAGATCCCGACCCTGGCCACCGCCGCCGTGGCCCGGCTCGAGCAGACGCCCGGGGAGGTGGACCAGGGGGTCACGCGCATGCGCTGGGCCAACGCCGGCCACCTGCCCCCGCTGGTGATCACCGAGGACGGGAAGATCGCGGAGCTCGGCGAGTGGACCGGCGACCTGCTGCTCGGCGTCGATCCGGGGGTGCAGCGGCGCGAGACCGTCGTGACCCTGAACCGGGGCTCGACGGTGCTGCTCTACACCGACGGGCTCGTCGAGCGCCGCGACTCCGACCTCGACGCCGGCATCCTGCGGCTGCGCGAGGCGCTGGTCGAGCTGGCCGACCTCCCGCTCCAGGCCCTGCTGGACGAGCTGCTGGAGCGGCTGGTCCACGGCCGCCCCGAGGACGACGTCGCGCTCGTCGCCGTCCGGCTGCACCCGCAGGACCGGCCGCGGCCGCCGGAGGCCGGACCGACCAGGGTCCCGCCCACCGTGCCGCCGGACCCGCTCACCAGCTGACCGCCGTCCCCCGCCAGGCATAGGAGGCTTTGCCTGCAGATCGGGGGCGGATCCACGGGCATAGCTTCCTATGCCTGGGGGGACTCGGTCAGGCGCGGTCCCGCCGCACCTGCGCCTTGCGGCCCTTGATCATGGTGGCCCGAAGCGCCTGCACGACCTCGTCGGCCGCGGACTCCGGCACCTCCACCAGCGCGAACCGCTGGTGGATCTCGATCGAGCCGACGTCGCGGCCGGTCAGCCCGGTCTCGCCGGTGATGGCGCCGACCAGGTCCCCGGGGCGGATGCCGGCGTCCCGGCCGACGCCGACGAAGAGGCGGGTGGCGGGACCGCCGGCGGACCGCCCCCGGGCCGGCGGCTTCCGGTCTCCGCCCCGGCCGGCGGGTGCCCGGCCGCCGTCCCGCTCGGGCCGGAAGGAGACCTGCGGGATCTCCTCGTCGTCGTCGACCGGCCCCGCCGCCTCGTGCGCCAGCTTGACCGCCGCCAGCGCGACCTCCATCAGGTCGAACTCGTCGGCCAGGGTCTCGACGACCACGCGGAAGCGGTCCAGGTCGTCGGTGAGCAGGCTCTCCCGGAGCGCGCCGCGGGTGAGGTCCAGCCGGCGGGCGCGCAGATCGGCGACCGTGGGCACCTTCTCCACGGTGATCGGCGCGCCGGCGACCCGCTCGATGGTCTTGAGCATCCGGTGCTCCCGCGGCTCGGCGAGGGTGATCGCCACGCCCTCGCGTCCGGCGCGCCCGACCCGGCCGATGCGGTGCACGTAGGACTCCGGCGCCGACGGGACGTCGTAGTTCACGACGTGGGTGAGCTGCTCGATGTCGAGCCCGCGGGCGGCGACGTCGGTGGCCACCAGCAGGTCCGCCGTCCCGCCGCGCAGCCGGCCCATCACGCGGTCGCGCTGCTCCTGGCTCATGCCGCCGTGCAGCGCCTCCGCCCGGTACCCGCGGCCGTTGAGGGTCTCGGTGAGGGAGTCGACCTCCTCGCGGGTGCGGCAGAAGACGATCGCCGCGGTCGGGGCCTCGACGTCCAGGATGCGGCCCAGCGCGGCCGGCTTGGCGCCGCGCGGCACCACGTAGGCGGTCTGCCGGACCCGCGGCGCCTCACCGGCGGCCGCCTGCTCCTTGGCGATGGTGATGCGCACCGGGTCGGCGAGGTGCCGGCGGGCCAGCGCGTCGAGCCGGCGCGGCATCGTGGCGGAGAACAGCACGGTCTGCCGCTGCTCGGGGGTCGCGTCGAGGATCGCCTCGAGGTCCTCGGCGAAGCCCATGTCGAGCATCTCGTCGGCCTCGTCGAGCACCACGGTGGCGATCCCGCCCAGGTGCAGCGCCCCGCGGTTGAGCAGGTCGAGGGCGCGGCCGGGTGTCGCGACGACGACGTCCACGCCCGACTCCAGCGAGCGCAGCTGCCGCACGATCGGCGCGCCGCCGTAGACGGGCAGCACGCGGGCGCCGAGGTCGCGGCCGTAGCGGTGCAGCGCCTCCGACACCTGGACGGCGAGCTCGCGGGTGGGCACCAGCACCAGGGCGACCGGGGCGCGGTCGGTGCGGTGGGCGGCCAGCCGCTGCAGCACCGGCAGGGAGAAGGCAGCGGTCTTGCCGGTGCCGGTCGCGGCCTGGCCGAGCAGGTCGCGACCCTCGGCCAGCGGCGGGATCGCCTCCTGCTGGATCGGCGTGGGCTCCTCGTAGCCGAGTGCGGTGAGGGCCTTGAGCAGCTCCGGGCGCAGCCCGAGGTCCTCGAAGGTGGCGTCGCCGCCGTCGGTGGCTCGTTCGTCGGTCATCACCGCACATCGTTCCCCCGACGCCGCGAGCACGCGCACCCGGGCTTCTGGCAGGCTGCCGGGGTGACCGCCGACGACGACCTCTGCACCCGCCCCGCGACGGAGCTGGCCGCGCTGCTGCGCGCCGGCCAGGTGTCCGCGCGGGAGCTGCTCGACGCCCACCTGGCGCGGATCGAGCGGCTGGACCCGCAGGTCAACGCGATCGTGACACTGGACGCCGAGGGCGCCCGGGCCGCCGCCGACGCCGCCGACGCCGCGCAGGCGGCCGGGGAGCCGCTGGGCCCGCTGCACGGCCTGCCCGTGGCGCACAAGGACACCCACGCCACCGGCGGGATGCGGACGACGTGGGGCTCACCCCTGCACCGCGACACCGTGCCGGCGGACGACGAGCTGGTGGTGGCCCGGCTGAAGGCGGCCGGCGCGATCCGGATCGGCAAGACCAACGTGCCGGAGTTCGCGGCCGGCTCGCACACCTTCAACCCGGTGTTCGGGGCGACGCACAACCCCTACCGGCACGGCCTGTCGGCCGGGGGGTCGTCCGGCGGGGCCGCCGCAGCCCTGGCGGCCGGCTTCGTCCCGCTGGCCGAGGGCAGCGACATGGGCGGTTCGCTGCGCAACCCGGCGGGCTTCTGCAACGTCGTCGGGCTGCGCCCCACGCCGGGGCGGGTGCCCACGTGGCCGGCGCCGATGGGCTGGTCGACGCTCTCGGTGCAGGGCCCGATGGGCCGCACCGTCGGCGACGTGGCGCTGCAGCTGTCGGCGCTCGCCGGGCCCGACCCGCGGGTGCCCATCGCGCTGGACTCCGACCCGGCCGCGTTCCTGGCCCCACTCCCCGAGCGGCTGGACGGGCTGCGGGTGGCCTGGGCGCCGGACCTCGGCGGCCGGGTCGCGGTCGACCCGGCGGTCACCGCGGTGCTGACGGCGTCCCTGCCGGTGTTCGAGGAGCTCGGCGCGCGCGTCAGCGAGGACTGCCCGGACCTCTCCGGCGCCGACGACGTCTTCGGCACGCTGCGCGCCTGGCTGTTCGACGCCTCCTTCTCCGCGCTGATCGCCGAGCACCCGGACCAGGTGAAGGAGTCGATCCGCTGGAACGCGGCGATGGGGGCGGCCCTCAGCGGCCCGGACGTGGCCCGCGCCGAGCAGCAGCACACCGCGCTGCACCAGCGGGTGGTCGAGTTCTTCACCCGCTACGACGTGCTGCTCGCGCCGACGACCCAGGTGCTGCCCTTCCCGGTGGAGGTCGAGTACCCGACCGAGATCGGCGGGGTGCCGCAGGAGAACTACCTGGAGTGGATGCGCTCGTGCACGCTGCTCTCCCCCACCGGCTGCCCCGCGCTGTCGGTGCCCGGCGGGTTCACGCCGGACGGGCTGCCGGTCGGGCTGCAGGTGGTCGCGGCGCCGCGCATGGAGCGGCGGGTGCTCGAGGTGGGCCACGCCTTCGAGCAGGCCACCCGCTTCGGCGAGCGCCGGCCGGCCCTCTGACCCGTTCTACGCCTCTCTAGCTCCGCTGCTAGACACCTGCAGATCCGCCGAGATCACACGACCTCGGCGCGGGGCGTGGGGCCGTCGGAGCCGGCGGCGTACTCCTGCAGGGGCACGTCGCCGCCCGCCCACGCGGCGAGGATCGGCTCGACGATCCGCCACGACTCCTCGGCCTCGACGTCGCTGATGGACAGCGCGGCCTCCCCGGCGAGCAGTTCCTGGAGCAGCAGTCCGTAGGCCGACAGCCGGGCCGGCGGCAGGTCCACCTCGAGCGCCCGGCGCTCGAGGTCGAAGGGGGCGCCCGCGCCGTTCAGGTTGAGCTCCAGGCTGATGCCGTCGGGGTCCAGCCGGAGCCGGAGGACATCGGGCTCGGGCGGGCCCTCGCCGTCGTCCCGGCCGAAGGCCAGGTGCGGCACCGGCTTGAAGCGCAGCACGATCTCGTGCCGGTCGGCGCCGAGCGCCTTGCCCGAGCGGAGCCGGAACGGCACGCCGGCCCACCGCCAGTTGTCGATGCCGACGGTGTACTCGGCGTAGGTCTCGGTGCCGCGGTCGGCCTCGACGCCGGCCTCCGCGGTGTAGTCCGGCAGCGGCCGGCCGCCGACCGTCCCCGCGGTGTACCGGGCCCGCACCGTGTCCCGGCCCATGTCCTCCGGCGACCGGACGGCGCGCAGGACGTCGGCCTTGCGGGCCGCCAGCGAGCGGGCGTCCATCGCCGTCGGCGGCTCCATCGCGACGACCGCCAGCATCTGCAGCAGGTGGTTCTGCAGCATGTCCCGCAGCGCGCCGGCGGTGTCGTAGTAGCCCGCCCGCCCCTCCAGCCCGAGCGTCTCGTCGAACACGATGTCGACCCGCTCCACGTGCTGGGCGTTCCAGAGCGGCTCGAACATCCGGTTGGCGAACCGCAGGCCGAGGATGTTGAGGACCGTCTGCATCGCCAGGAAGTGGTCGGTGCGGAACACCTGCTCCTCGGGCACCAGCCGGTGCAGCACGGCGTTGAGCGCCCGGGCGTCGGCGAGGTTCCGCCCGAAGGGCTTCTCGACGGCGACCACCGCCCCCTCGGGCAGCCCCACCTCGGCCAGCGCCTCGAGCGTCGGGAGGAAGACCGTGTTGGGCAGCGCCAGGTAGACCACGGGCACCCCGCCCGCCCGCTCCAGGGCGGCCCGCAGGTCGGCGGGGAGGGTGACGTCGCCGTGCCGGTAGCCCAGCCGCTCGACCAGCCGCTCCCGGGACTCCTCGGGCACGTGCCCGGCGTGCTCGGCCAGCCGCTCGCGGGCCCAGTCGCGGTACCCGTCGTCGGTCCAGTCCTCCCGGCTCACCGCCAGCACCACCGGGGTCTCCCCCAGGACGCCGGCGTCCACGAGCTCGGCGAGCCCGGGCAGCAGCAGCCGGCCGGTGAGGTCGCCGGTCCCGCCGAGGACGACGAAGGAGCGCCTCATCGCCGCGCCTGCTCGGCCCGGGCGAGGTTCCAGCCGCTGGCGATGACCCCGACGTGGCTGAACGCCTGCGGGAAGTTCCCGAGGAACGCGCCGGTGCCCGGGTCGATCTCCTCGGCGAGCAGGCCCACCTCGTTGGCCCGCGCGCACAGCGAGTCGTACAGCTCGTGCGCCTCGTCCAGCCGGCCCTGACCGGTCAGGTTGTCGACCAGCCAGAAGCTGCACAGCAGGAAGGCGCCCTCCCCGCCGGCCAGCCCGTCCGGGGACTCGGTGTGCAGGTACCGGTAGAGCAGCCCGTCCCCGGCGTCGAGGTGCCGGCGCACCGCCTCGGTGGTCGCCACCATGCGCGGGTCGTCGGCCCGGATGAGCCGGCGCAGCGGCAGCGTCAGCAGCGAGCCGTCCAGCCCTCCGCGGCCGCCCTGCCCGGACGGGGCGAGGTGCTCGGTGAAGGTGCCGCGGTCGGCGTCCCACGCCTGCTCCAGCAGCGTCGTCCGGATCCGGTCGGCCTCCCGCTGCCAGCGCTCCCGCGGGTACGGCAGGCCGCAGAGCTGCCCGATGCGCAGCGCCCGGTCGACGGCGACGTGGCACATCGCGACCGAGTAGGTGAAGGGGCGGCCGGCGTCGCGGATCTCCCAGATCCCGTTGTCCGGCGTCGACCACTGGGTGATGGCCTGCTCGGTGAGCTCGCACAGCGCCCGCCACAGCGGCGGGTCCACCTCCGCCCCGGTGCGCACCCACTGGTAGGCGACGTCGAGCAGCTCGCCGTAGACGTCGTTCTGCACCTGCCGCGCCGCCCCGTTGCCCCAGCGGACCGGCCCCGATCCGCGGTACCCGGAGAGCGCGAGGTCCTCCCACTCCATGCCCGGCCGCCGGCCGCCGAGGGTGTAGCAGATGCTGGCGCGGTCGTCCCGCTCGATGTTGCGCAGCGTCCAGGCGAGGAAGGCGTCGGACTCCTCCTGCATCCCGATCCGCCGCAGCGCGTAGCTGGAGAACGCGGCGTCGCGCACCCAGGTGAAGCGGTAGTCCCAGTTCCGGCTGCCGCCGATCTCCTCCGGGAGCGACGAGGTCGCCGCCGCCATGATCGCGCCGGTCGGCGCGTGGTCGAGCAGCTTCAGGGTGAGCGCCGACCGCCGGACCAGGTCGTGCTGCGGCCCCTCGTACTCCAGTCGCGCGGCCCAGTTGCGCCAGGCCGCCGCCGTCTGCTCGATCAGCCGTTCCGGCTGGGTGCGGGTCCGGGTGTGCGTGTCGCCGGACCACTGCAGGGCGACGGTCAGCTGCTCGCCCTCGGCCAGGGTCACCCGGCCGCGGACGGCGCCGTCACTGGCGACGGTCAGCGGGTGCGAGGCGGACACCAGGATCTCCAGCTGCGGCTGGGCGGCCCAGTGGATCCGCCAGGCGCCGAGCTCCGGCCGCACGAGGACGCCGTCCATGGGGGCCAGCCGGACCTCGACGTCCACCGTGCCACCGACGGCCCGGGCCAGCCGCAGCAGCTCGCCCCGGCCCGACGGCACCGGCTCGGCGAGGTCGGCACCCGAGCGCAGGGTCAGGCAGTCGGTGAGCTCCAGCCGCCCGCCGGCGCCCTGCATCTCGGTGACCAGGATCCCGGTGTCGGGCAGGTAGCGCTGGGCCGACTCCCGCAGCCCCACCGGCGCGATCCCGAAGCTGCCCCCGCGCTCGGCGTCGAGGAGGCCGGCGAGGAAGGGCCGGCTGTCGAAGTCGGGCAGGCACAGCCACGGGATGCTGCCGTCCCGCGCCACGAGCGCGCAGGTGAGGCCGTCCCCGATCAGGCCGTGGTCCTCGATGGGCAGGTAGCCGTCGGTGCGGGTGAGCGGGCGGAGCGGCACGGGCGGTCCTCGGGTCGGTGGCACGGGTCCATCCGACCGTGCCCGCGCAGGCACCGGCCAACCCTGGCGAAATCGACGGCCCGGTGGATCGCCTCCTCTAGGACTCTCTAGCGGCTTCGCTAGAGGAGCCGATATCCGCCGAGATGCACTGCGGCTGCTCCCGACCCGCCCGGAACCGCATCCGTGCGCACGCCGGAGCTACCGGTCGGCCGGGCGGGGGAGGCGGCGGGCCTGGCGCCGGCGGCGCAGCCCGCGCAGCGTCCGGACGGCGACCAGCAGCTCGGCCAGCTCCTGCCGGTCGCCGGCGGTGATGTCGGCGAGCTGGCCGGCGGCGCGGTGCTGGGCGATGTCCCAGCCCTCCTCCCACCGGGAGACCAGCTCGTCGGGCCCCTCGGCGTCGGAGGTCCGCAGGCTGAGCACGTCCTCGGTGAGCGAGGCCTGCTCCATCGCGAGGTCGTCGCGCAGCGAGGCGCGGGCCATCGACGGCCAGCGGCGGTCGCGCGGCAGCGCGATGACCAGCTCGCGCAGGGTCACCAGGCCCAGCCGCTCGGCCAGGCGCTGCATCACCCGGCCGGCCAGCGCCACGGGGGCCCCGGTCCGCTCGGCGACCACGGCGAGGTCCAGCGCGGCCGGCATCAGCGGTGCGGCCGCGACGCGGGCGGCCAGCTCCGCGGGGAGGCCGGACTCCTGCAGCCGGCCCGCCCGTGCGGCGTAGGACTCGGCCTCCGCGCCCATCAGCCAACCGGGCAGGCCGGCCTGCACCTCGGCCACCGACGAGGCGAACCGGTCCGTCACCTCCGCCAGCGGGAGCGGGTGCTCCGCGGTGAGGTCCGGCTGGCGCAGCAGCCAGCGGGTGGCCCGCTCGGCCAGCCGGGTCGCCTCGGTGCGCCCCTCGATCTGGGCGGCCGCCGAGACCTGGCCGTCCAGCGGCCGGAAGGCGTCCCACATCCGGTCGATGCCGAACACCGCGCGGGCCACGGCGTGCGCCCGCACCACCGTCGCCAGCGGCACCCCGGTCTCCTCGATGAGCCGGAACAGCCCGGTGACGCCGGCGATGTTGACCGCCCGGTTGGTCAGCGCGGTCCCGATGATCTCGCGGCGCAGCGGGTGGCTGGTGACCGCGACGGGGAAGCGCTCGCGCAGCGGGGCCGGGAAGTACTCGACCAGCAGCTCCTCCAGCGCGGGGTCGTCGGGGAGCGACGACGCCAGCACCGCGTCACTGGTCTGGAGCTTCGCGTAGGCCAGCAGCACCGAGAGCTCCGGGCCGGTCAGCGCCTGCCCGTCCCGCCGCCGCTCGGTGAGCCCGCGGTCGTCGGGCAGCGCCTCGACCGCGCGGTTGAGCCGTCCCGAGCGCTCCAGCGACCGGATGAACCGCTCGTGGGAGTCCAGCAGGCTGCGCGCCGCGGCGGTCTCCCCGGCCAGGGTCGCGTTCTGCGCGTGGTTGTCGGTCAGGACGGCGGCCGCGACCTCGTCGGTCATCCCGGCGAGCAGCGCGGCCCGGCCCTCGGCGTCGATCCGCCCCTCGTCGACCACGCGGTTCAGCGCGATCTTGATGTTCACCTCGTGGTCGGAGGTGTCCACGCCGGCGGAGTTGTCGATGGCGTCGGTGTTCAGCCGGCCGCCGGTGAGCGCGTACTCGACGCGCCCGCGCTGGGTGAGACCGAGGTTGCCGCCCTCCCCCACGACCCGGACCCGCAGCGACCGGCCGTCGACGCGCACCGCGTCGTTGGCCTTGTCGCCGACCTCGAGGTGGCTCTCGCCCGAAGCCTTCACGTAGGTGCCGATCCCGCCGTTGAACAGCAGGTCCACCGGGGCGAGCAGCACCGCGCGGATCAGCTCGACCGGGGGGAGCGCCGTGACGTCGCCGGGCAGCCCGAGGGCGGCGCGCACCTGCTCGCTCACCGGGACGGACTTCGCCGTGCGCGGCCAGATGCCGCCGCCCGCGCTGATCAGCGAGGTGTCGTAGTCGGCCCACGACGAGCGCGGGAGGTCGAACAGCCGGCGGCGCTCGGCGAACGACGCCGCCGCGGGCGACGGGTCGACGAACACGTGCCGGTGGTCGAAGGCGGCCACCAGCCGGATGTGCTCCGACAGCAGCATCCCGTTGCCGAAGACGTCACCGGACATGTCGCCGACGCCGACGACGGTGAAGTCCTCGCGCTGCACGTCGAGGCCGAGCGCCCGGAAGTGCTGGGTCACCGACTCCCAGGCGCCGCGGGCGGTGATGCCCATGGCCTTGTGGTCGTAGCCGACCGAGCCGCCGGAGGCGAAGGCGTCGCCCAGCCAGTAGCCGCGCTCCAGCGCCACGGAGTTGGCGAGGTCGGAGAAGGTCGCCGTCCCCTTGTCCGCGGCGACGACGAGGTAGGAGTCGTCGCCGTCGTGCCGGACGACCTTCTCGGGCGGGACGACCGCGCCCTCGACCCGGTTGTCGGTCAGCGCGAGCAGCGCGCCGATGAAGAGCTTGTAGCAGGCCTGGGCCTCGGCGATCACCTCGTCGCGCGAGGCGCCGTCACCCGGTGGGCGCTTCACCACGAAGCCGCCCTTGGCGCCTGTGGGCACGATGACGGTGTTCTTCACCATCTGTGCCTTGACCAGGCCGAGGATCTCGGTGCGCAGGTCCTCGTGGCGGTCGGACCAGCGCAGCCCGCCGCGGGCCACCTTGCCGAACCGCAGGTGCACGCCCATCACGCGCGGCGAGCTGACCCAGACCTCGTGCGCCGGCCGCGGCTCGGGCAGGTCGGGCACCCCCGCCGGGTCGAGCTTGAGCGCGAGCGCCGGGTGGGGAGGTGAGGACATGGCGTAGTACGTGGTCCGCTGGGTGGCGACGACGGCGGCCAGCAGCGAGCTGAGCACCCGGTCGGCGTCGAGCGAGGCGACGTCGCCGATCGACCGGCGCAGCGCCTCGACCAGCTCGGCCTGCCGGTCCTCCCGGCCGTTCATCCGCCCGGGCGAGAAGCGGGCCTCGAACAGCGCCACCAGCCGGGCCACGACGCCGGGGTGGGCGGCGAGGGTGCGCTCGACGTAGGCCTGGCTGAACGGCAGCCCGGCCTGGCGCAGCCACTGCACGTAGGCGCGCACCACCGTGACCTGCCGCCAGTTCAGCCCGGCGAGCATGACCAGTGCACCCAGGCCGTCGTCCTCGGCCTGCCCGCGCCAGACGGCCCCCACCGCGTCGGTGAAGCGCTCGGGCAGCGACCGCAGCAGCGGCAGGTCCACCAGGGGGACGGCGATGCCGAAGTCGTAGATCCAGGTCGGCGGCGCGCCGATCCGGTCGATCTCGTACGGCCGCTCGTCGACGACGTCGACGCCCATGTTCTGCAGCATCGGCAGGATCTGCGACAGCAGCAGCCGCTCCCCCACCCGGTACACCGACAGCCGGCGCTCGCCCGGCGCCGCGCCGGCCGGGGTCCACAGCCGCAGCGCCACGTCATCCGGGGCCAGGCCCTCGAGGCGGACCAGGTCCTCCACGGCGCGGTCGGCCGGGAAGTCCTCCTGGTAGGCGGCGGGGAAGGCGTCGGCGACCCGGGAGAAGACCTTCTCCGCGTCCGCGCCGAAGCGCGCCTCCAGGGCGGCGGCCAGGTCGTCGGGCCAGCTGCGTGCGGCCGCGGCCAGCTCGGCCTGCAGTCCCTCCACGTCGACGTCGACCGGCGGGGCGGAGCCCTGCCGGCCCACCGGCAGCCGGACGACGAAGTGCAGCCGGGTGAGCACCGACTCGGTGGAGCGCGCGGTGAACTCGATGCCGGAGCCGCCGAGGCGCTCGAGGAGCAGCTGCTGCATCGCCAGCCGGACGGCGGTGGTGTACCGGTCGCGCGGCAGGTAGACCAGCGCGGACCAGAACCGCCCGGTGGGGTCCGGCCGGAGGAACAGCCGGGTCTGGCGCCGCTCCTGCAGGTGCAGCACGGCCATCGCGACCGGCAGGAGCTCGTCGGCCCCCACCTGCATCAGCTCGTCGCGGGGGTAGGTCTCCAGGATCTCGAGCAGCTGCTTGCCGGTGTGGCTGTCGGCCGGGACGCCGGAGCGGTGGACCACCTCGGCGACGCGGCGGCGCACGAGCGGGACGTCGAGCACGCTGGTGCCGTACGCGGTGGACGGGAAGAGGCCGACGAAGCGGCGTCGCCGGGTCGCGCCGTCGCCGTGCGGCAGGGTGACCGCGACCAGGTCCAGCCACGCCCGGCGGTGCACCGACGACCGCGTGTCGGCCTTGGTGACGGTGAGCCGGTGGCGCCCGGTGACGCCGGCGGCCTCGGGCGGGGCGGTCGCCGAGCGCGCCACGTCGGTGTCGCTGCGCAGCACCCCGAGGCCCGTCCCGGGCACCGGCCGCGCGGCGACGTCCGCACCGTCCGGGACGATCTCGACGTCGCGCGCGCCGAGGAGCACGAAGTTCCCGTCGGCGAGCCAGCGGAGCAGCGCCGCGGCCTCGGCGGGGTCGTCGGCGGGGTCGTCGGTCGCCTCCTCCCCCGCCCCGCCGCCCGCGAGGAGGTCGTCGAGCTCGGCGGCGAGGTCGACCATCCGGCCGCGCATGCGGTCGCCGTCCTCGTGGACGGCGCGCACGTCGTCCAGGACGGCGCGCAGGCCGGTCACCAGGTCGCCCGCCGCCTCGCCGTCCAGCGGGCCGTCGAGCACGACGGCCATCCACGACTCGGCGACGGCGTCGTCGCCGCAGGAGGGGGCGTCCAGGCTGTCGCACAGCGCGGTGATCCGGCCCCTCAGGTCGCGGCGGACGACGAGCAGCGGGTGCACCACGTGCTCGAGCCGGAAGCCCTGGCGGACCACCTCGGCGGTGACCGAGTCGACCAGGTACGGCATGTCGTCGGTGACCAGCCGGATCACCGTCCGGCCGGCGCCCTGCGCGCGCGGGACGGCCTGCACGTCGACGGTCGCGGAGCCGATCGGGCGGACCTCGGCGAGGGAGAGGTGCCCGAGGGCGAGCGCGGCCAGCTCGGCGGGGTCGCTGGCGAGGACCTCCTCCGCGGGCTCGCTCCAGTAGTACCGCCGCAGGAAGGCCGGCACGTCGTCGGCGGTGCAGCCCCGGGGCAGCGCCGACGACCCGTGGCCGGCCCCCGCGACGGCGACGCGGGCCGCCTCGCGCAGGAGCAGCTTCTTCTCGTCGCGGCCGGCCTCGAGGGCGGCCAGCTCGGTCAGGGAGCCGCCCGCGGGTCCGCCGTCCCGGTCGCCCGCCCCGGCATCCGGGACCACACCGGTGTCACTGGCCATGTCAGGCGACGGTACTGGCCGCTGAGACCGCCGTCACGGCGACGCGGGGACGGGCCCGGGACCGCGCTCAGCGGTCGAGCATCTGGTCGGCCACCCAGCCGACGACGGCGAGGATCAGCCCACCGAGGACGGCGGTGCCGAACCCGTCGATGGTCAACCGATCGGTGATCGCCGCGGTCAGCCCGAGCAGGGCCGCGTTGATGACGAGCAGGAACAGGCCCAGCGTGAGGAGCACGAAGGGCAGGGACAGCAGCCGCAGGACCGGGCCGACCAGGGCGTTGACGACGCCGAAGATCAGCCCGATCCACAGGTAGCTGCCGTACTCCCCCAGCGGCCCGTCCGGGTTCTCCAGGACCTCCAGCCCGGGCAGCACGTCGAAGTAGGTGAGCCCGTAGAACGCCGCCGCGAAGATGACGACCTTGAGCAGGAACCTGATCACGGTCACGACGCTAGCCGGGCGGGGTCGCCGACTGGGGGATCTCCCCTCGTCTGGCGCTGTCTAGCGTCGTGACCAGAGAGCGGTAGACCCTCCTGCACGACGGTCAGGAGAGCGGGAACGCACCGGCGGCGACGTAGAGCCCGAGCAGGAAGAGCAGCCAGGCGAGGGTCTCCCCCGAGTTCCGCGACAGCCAGCCCTCCAGCCGGGCGAGCGCCGGGGTGAGCCGGTCGCCCAGCGCGGTCCGGACGGCGATCAGGACCAGGGCGGGCAGGACCATGACCAGGCAGTAGCCGGCCAGCACGGCGACGGTCGGGGCCAGGGCGAGCCCCGCCGCGGTGAGCAGGGCGATGGCCGCCAGGTAGGGGACCATCGAGGCCGCCTCGATCCCGGCCGCCGTGACGCCGAGGACCACGACGGTGCCGCGGGGACCGTCGCCGCGGGCCGCATCCCGCAAGCGGGCCAGCCGGCCGGGCCCACGCGCGGCCCGCGCGGCGCGCCTGCGCTCCTTGCCGGCCCTGGTCCACGGCTCGATGGTCAGGCCGAGCACGACGAGCACGATGCCCACGACGAGCCGCACCACCCGCCCCGCCGTGGTGTCCACGGCGTCGGCGACCGGCTCGAGGAGCACCCCGGCGCCCAGCGTGAGCGCGACGCCGAGCACCAGGTAGAAGGCCGCCACCGTGCCGAGGAACAGCAGAATGCGGCCGATCCGGACCCGTCCGGGGGCGAGGAGGAACCACACCGGGAGCACCAGCGTGCCGACGCTCGTGCTGTCGACGAGGGCCAGCGCGGCCAGCGGGACCAGCAGTTCCACGACACCCTCCCCACGTAGCAGCACACTCGTGCTGCCAACGCAAAGTAGCACAACTGTGCTATCAAAGAGCCGTGCCGAGGGTCGTCGACGCCGAGCAGCGGCGGCGGGAACTGGCCGGAGCCGTCTGGCGGGTGATCCGGCGGGACGGCGTCGCCGGGGCCTCCGTCCGCTCCGTGGCCCGCGAGGCCGGCACCTCCATGGGCGCGCTGCGGCACTGGTTCCCCACCCAGGACGCGCTGCTGCACTTCGCGATGACGCTGGTCAGCGAGAACGTGCGGGCCCGGATCGAGGGCGTCGTCCGCGGCGGCGGGCCGCCGGCCGCCCAGGTGCTCGCCGTGCTGGAGGAGACCCTCCCCCTCGACGAGGAGCGACGCGCGGAGGGGGAGGTGTGGCTCGCCCTGACCGCGCGCGCCCTCGTCGACGACGAGCTGGCGGCGCTGCGCGACCGGGCGGCCGCAGAACTCCGGCAGCTGTGCGCCCTCGTCCTCGACGCGCTGGCCGACGCCGGAGCCGTGCGCGACGGCCTGGACACCGAGCTGGAGACCGAGCGGCTGTACGCCGTGCTGGACGGCCTGGCGCTGCACGCGCTCATCCGGCCGACGACCCTGCCGGCCGCCCGGGTGCGCGCGGTGCTGGAGGTGCACCTCGCCGGCCTGCGCGACACGCGCTAGGTCGTTCTACCGATCTCTACGCCCGGCGCTAGAGAACGGCATACGGTGCACGACATGGATCCGGTGCGGAACCCCTACGCCCCCGGCGCGGGCCAGCGCCCGCCCGAGCTGGCCGGCCGGGACGGCGAGCTGTCGGCGTTCGACGTCGTCCTCGAGCGGATCGCCCGCGGCCGGCCCGAGCGCTCCCTGGTGCTCACCGGGCTGCGCGGCGTCGGCAAGACGGTGCTGCTCAACCAGCTGCGGTCGGCGGCGATCGCCCGCGGCTGGGGCACCGGGAAGATCGAGGCCCGCCCCGAGCAGTCGCTGCGCCGGCCGGTCTCCTCCGCGCTGCACATGGCGCTGCGCGAGCTGGGCCCGCGCCACGGCGACCAGGAGTCGGTGACCGAGGTGCTGGGCGTGGTGAAGGCGTTCGCCCAGCGGGTGAATCCGGCGGAGGCCAAGGTGCGCGACCGGTGGCAGCCGGGCATCGACGCGCCCGCGGCCACCGGGCGGGCCGACTCCGGCGACATGGAGATCGACCTGGTCGAGCTCCTCAGCGACGCCGCCGGGGTGGCGGCCGACATCGGCAGCGGCATCGCGCTGTTCATCGACGAGATGCAGGACATCCAGGCCGACGACATCTCGGCCATCTGCGCCGCGTGCCACGAGCTGTCCCAGCAGGGGGCGCCGCTGATCGTCGTCGGCGCGGGGCTCCCCCACCTGCCGGCGGTGCTCTCGGCGTCCAAGAGCTATTCAGAGCGGCTCTTCCGCTACCTGCGCATCGACCGGCTGGACCGCGAGGCGGCCGACCGCGCCCTGCTCGCCCCGGCGGAGCGCGAGGACGTCGAGTTCGAGCCGGCCGCGCTGGACGCCCTCTACGAGGCGGCGGACGGCTACCCCTACTTCGTGCAGGCCTACGGCAAGGTCACCTGGGACGTCGCCGCCTCCTCGCCCATCACCGCCGCCGACGTGGCGATGGCCGCCCCGGTCGCCGAGGCGGAGCTGGCCGTGGGGTTCTTCGGGTCCCGCTACGACCGCGCCACCCCCGCCGAGCGGGAGTACATGCACGCGATGGCCGAGCTGGGCGGCTCCGGCGGCGCGGCGGTGGCGACGTCGGAGGTGGCCGTCTCGCTGGGCCGCAAGCCGGCGTCCCTCTCCCCCGCCCGCGACTCGCTCATCAAGAAGGGGCTGGTCTACTCCGCCGAGCGCGGCCAGATCGCCTTCACCGTGCCGCACTTCGGCCGCTACCTGCTGCGCCACCCGGAGTAGGAGCGTCCGGGCAGCGGGGCTCCTGGCTCAGGCCGTCCGGCGGACCGCGGGCGGAAGGTCCTCCGGGCCGGCCTCGGCCGGGCGCGGGCGGCCCAGCGGGTGCGCGCGCACCGCCAGGACGGCGACGTCGTCCTCGGCCCCCTCCCCGAGCAGCTCCTCGAGCAGCCGGTCGCACAGGTCGGACAGCGACAGCCCGGACGAGCGCGCCAGCACGGCCCGCACCCGGGCCCGTCCCTCGTCCAGCGGCACCCCGCGCCGCTCGAACAACCCGTCGGTGAACAGCACCAGCGTGCTGCCCTCGGGCATGGCCGCGTCGCCGTCGGCGAGCTGCTCCACCCAGCCGGTACCCAGCGGCGGGCCGACCCGGACCGAGAGGTCGCGGACCTCGCCGTCGGCCAGCAGCAGCATCGGGTCGGGGTGCCCGGCCGAGGCCCAGTGCAGCCGCCGGAGCCCGGACGCCCGATCGGCGTCCCCCTGCTCGACGCGGCAGACCAGGGCGGTGGCCATGGCCGGGACCGCCAGGCCCACCAGCGCCTGGTCGACCCGGTGGAGCAGACCGGCCGGCTCCTCGAGCCGGTCGTAGCCGATGGCGCGCACCAGCGTCTTGATCTGCCCCATGGCGGCGGCGGCCTCGACGTCGTGGCCCATCACGTCGCCGATGACCAGCACGGTGTCGCCGTCGGGCTGCAGGAAGGCGTCGTACCAGTCGCCGCCGATCGAGATGCCCTGCGTCGCGGGACGGTAGCGCACGGCCAGCTCGAGGCAGTCGGGCTGGACCGGCGGGGAGAGCAGGCTCAGCTGCAGCCGCTCGGCCACCTGGTGGTTCAGCGTGACCAGCCGGGCGTTGTCCAGGGCGAGGGCCGCCCGGCGCGAGGCGATCTCCGCGGTCCGCAGCTCGGTGCCGGTGTGCGGACCCCGCTCGGGCCCGTTCACCAGGGTCAGTGCGCCGAACACCTCGCCGCGGGCGACCAGCGGGAAGGCCGCGACGGCCATCGGCCGCAGCGGCTCGAGCGCCGCCCGGCTGACCGGGTCGGCGATCATCGTCGCCAGGTGCTCCTCGGTCAGCTGCTCGATCACCACGGGCGCCCCGCTGCGCAGCGCCACCGGGACCGGGGCGGTGGCGGCGTTCGACGCCACCCGCGCGTCGGCGTAGCGGTGCATCGCCTCGACCAGCGAGGGGTCCCGGTGGGCGCGGCCGACGTCACGCCGGGTCCCGTCGGGGTCGACCACGCTGACCAGGCACCAGTCGGCCAGTTGCGGCACGACGCGGGCGGCGAACCGGGCGACCGCCTCGTCGATGTCCAGCGTCGAGGTCATCGCCTGGCTGATGTCGCCCAGCAGCATCAGGTGCCGGCCGGTCTCCTCGGCCTCGTGGGCCGCGCGGGCGGCCTCCGCGGCCGCCTGCTCGCGCGCCGCGACCGCGGCGGCCCGCTCCTCCTCGGTGCGCCGGCGCGCGGTCACGTCGTCGTAGGTGACCACCAGGCCGGCGTCGGTGAGGAAGGCGTCGGCCCGGAACCACCTGCCCAGCGGCGCGAACCAGGCCTCCGTGCCGCCGGACTCGCCCGTGCGGCGCACCTGGCGGTAGAGGGCCTCGAACGGCCCGCCGACCGCCTCGGGGAACTCCGCCCAGATGTCCCGGCCGAGGAGGTCGGGAGTCCGGCGGTCGAGCACGCGGGCGCCGGCCGGGTTGACGTAGCTGAAACGCCAGCCGGCATCCAGGACGAACATCGGCCGGTCCATGCCCTCGACCGCCTGCAGGAGCAGCCCGCCGAGCGGCGTGGCCGCGTCGTGCAGGGAGGTGCCGTCCAACGCCGCTCCGTTCCGGCGCGCGAGTGGCGGCCAAGGGCACCCAGCCTGACTGCTGCGCGGGGCGAAAGCAACGGTGGACGGGCCGTTCCCCCGGTCGGGGCGGACCGTGACGCTGCCCACACGTGCCGCGCGCTGCCTGCAGGTGCCGCACCGGGACACCCGAAGTCGGCGTCGTGAGGGGTTGACACCGTCCGCGCCGGGGCACACCCGGGACCGTCGAAGTCCGACTCGAGGGGGAGAGCATGGGGCGACTCGCGTGGCCACTGCGCCCGCTGCCCGACGGGCGCGGCGAGGTCTGGCGCTGGCGGCTCGCCGCGCTCGCCGAACTGCCCGCTGCCCGCGCCGGCCTGCGCTCCCGGCTCGAGGGGGCCGGCCTCCCGCACGACGACGACCAGGACCCGGCCAGCGAGCAGCTCGTGCTGGCCTTCGACGAGCTCGCCTCCAACGCCCTGCGCCACGGCGAGTCACCGGTGGTGGCCACGGTCGTGGCCGGCAGCGGGGGCTGGCTGCTCGACGTCAGCGACCGGGCGCCCGGGTCGATGCCGGCACCGGTGGTCGACCGCGACCCCGCCAAGGGTGGCATGGGCCTGCAGCTGGTGGCGCGGCTCTCCGTCGCGCACGGCTGGTACGTCGACGAGGAGTGCAAGCACGTCTGGGCCTGCCTGCCCACCACCACCGCGGAGCCCGAGTACGCCATCGCCTGACCGGCGCCCGGTGTTCCACGTGCGACCACGACGCGCGGAGACCCCCGTCGCCCGAGGGCGGCGGGGGTCTCTGCGCAGGGGGCGTTCCTCGTCAGGGGATGACGAAGGAGATCGCTCCCTTGCCGTACGTGGGCACCTCGAGGGCGAGATCCACCCGGTTGAAGGCGGAGAGCATCCCGACGAGGTCACCCGGGATGTCGTCGCCCGGGGCGTAGAGCTTGTGCAGCTTCGAGTGCGGGGCGCCCGCGGTGTTGAACAGCGCGGAGAGCACGTTCACCACCTCGTGCAGCGCCTCGACCTGCATGGTGGTCAGCTCGCCGTCCTCCTCGACGGCGTCCTGGCACCCGCCGGGGGGAAGCAGCGCCAGCGCGCCACCGGTGTAGGCCGCCGCCCCCAGGTCCATCAGGCACAGCGCGTTGACGGCCATCTGCGGGTCGACGTAGACGGCGACCGCCACCGGCTTCTCCGGCGTGGGGGTCAGCGGGGCGCCCGGCGAGACGGTCACCGACTTCCCGAGCAGGCCGGTGAGCATGTCGCGGACGTCCTTGGCGGCCGGCAGCTGCACCGCGGTGGGGGCGGTCATGCGATCACCCCGTCCAGGTGCTCCTTGAAGGTGTCCTCGGTGAACGGCTTGGCGATGAGGAAGAGCGCGCCGGCGTTCGCCGCCTTCTCCCGCATCTCCGGCGAGCCCTCGGAGGTGACGAACCCGAACGGTACGGCCGAGCCGGAGGAGCGCAGCGCCTGGAGGCACTCGATCCCCGTCATGTTCGGCATGTTCCAGTCGGACAGGACGAGGTCAGGCTGCTCCGAGCCGACCTTGGCCAACGCGTCGGCGCCGTCCTCGGCCTCGACGATGTCGTGGTCGTCGTACCCGGCCTGACGCAGGGTGCGGATGACGATCTGCCGCATCACGCGGCTGTCGTCGGCGATCAGGATCTTCACAGTGACACCTCGTTCTCGCGGGTGGGGGTGGGAACCGGCAGCGGCGGGAGTGCGCCCTGCACGGAGATCGAGACGGCCTCGCCGCGCCACAGGACGTCGATGCGGCAGAGGTCGCCCGGGTTGCGGACCAGCGGGGCGTTGCCGACCTGCGGCAGGCTGAGCGCCGACGGGCCGGGCAGCGCGGCCTTGACACCGCCGCCGACCACGTTGGCGATCTCACCGAAGGCGTCGGCGACGTCCTCGTCGTCCAGCACCTCCGGTGCGGACTCCCGGAGCAGCGCCCGGGAGAGCTCTTCGGCGGTGGCGCGCCCGGTGGTCAGGACGACGCTGCCGGTCCACGGGCCGACGACGTCGACCCAGCTGGACAGGATGTCGCCGGGCAGCGCGGACGGGACCGGGACGAGGACCTCGTCCTCGCCCACCAGCGAGATCCAGGTCTCGCCGGCGATCGACAGGACGGTGTCCCCGTCGATCAGGTCGGTGATCACCGGGCGGGCATCGCTGCTGCGGCGCCGCGCCCCGGTGTCGATCGTGTTCACAGGGCGACCTCCTGGGGGAGCAGGCCGAGCAGCGCGAGCTTGTCGCGGAAGGCGTCGGCGGTGAACGGCTTGATCATGTACTCGTGCGCGCCGGCAGCCAGGGCACGGACGATCTGGGTGTGCTCGCTCTCCGAGGTGACCATCATCATGGTCATCCGGCGCCACGCCGGGTTGGAGCGGACGGCGGAGACGAACTGCAGCCCGTCCATCACCGGCATGTTCCAGTCGATCGTGGCGAGGTCGGGCACCCAGCCCTCGTTCAGGACGTCCAGGCCCTCGCCACCGTGACCGGCGTCGCGGACCTCGTAGCCGAGGTTCGTGAGGATCCCGGTGACGATCCGCCGCATGGCGCGGGAGTCGTCGATCACCAAGGCGCGCATTACTTCCCCTTCAGTGGGCGGTAAGCGGAGCTGCGGCCGATGACGACCCGCTCCCATGAGTCGTCGACACCGAGCGTGGTCTCGGCGGCGCCGAGGAAGAGCCAGCCGTCGGGTCGCATGAGGTCCCGCACACGGCGGAGGATCGACTGCTTGGTGGGCAGGTCGAAGTAGATGAGGACGTTCCGCAGGTAGACCACGTCGAACGGGCCCATCCGCGGCAGCGGCGCGGCGAGGTTGCACTCGCTCGCGTGAACCATCCGGCGGAGGTTGGCCGACACCTCCCACTCCGTCCCGGCCCGGGAGAAGTGCCGGACCAGCATGGGGGCGGGCAGCCCGCGGTTGACCTCGAGCTGGCTGAACCGTCCCGCCCGGGTGCGCTGCACCATTTCCCGGGAGATGTCGGTCGCCGTGATCGAGACGCGCGAGGCGGCGTTGGGCAGCGCGTCGTCCAGCAGCATCGCGATCGTGTACGGCTCCTGGCCGCTGGACGAGGCCGCCGACCAGATCTGCAGCCGCTCGTTGGGACCGCGCGCCGACAGCAGGGCCGGCAGCACGGTCGAGGTCAGCGCGGTGAACGGGTCGCCGTCGCGGAACCAGGAGGTCTCGTTGGTGGTGAGCGCCTCGACGATCCGCCGGGTGTTGTCGGCGTCCGGGCGCACCCGGACGGTCTCCACCAGCTTGCTGACGTCGGTCAGGCCCATCTGCCGGGCGATGGGCAGGAGGCGGGCCTCCACCAGGTACTCCTTGCCCGGCTGGAGCACGATGGCGCTCTCCTTGCGGACCAGTTCACGGACCCAGTCGAAACTGGTCGCGGTCAGACTCATCGACGACCTCCCACGGCCATAGCTGTTCCGGAGTTCAGGAGTGCGGCACCCGAGAGGTGCCGCTGGATCGCCTCGGCGATCCGGTCGAGCGGCAGGACCTCGTCGGCGTAACCGGCCTGGGCCACGGCCCCGGGCATGCCCCACACGACCGAGGTGGCCTGGTCCTGCACCACCACCGTGCCGCCGGCGGCGCGGATCTCGCCGCAGCCGTTCCGCCCGTCCGCGCCCATGCCGGTCAGGACCACGCCGAGCACCGCGCCGTCGTAGGCGGCGACGGCCGACCGGAACAGGGGGTCGACCGCGGGCCGGCAGAAGTTCTCCGGCGGGTTCTGGTTGAGCGAGGTGGCGAACGCGGCGCGGCCGTTCGCGCGGACGACCAGGTGGTGGTCGCCGGGAGCGAGGTGGACCGTGCCGGGGGTGAGCGGGGTGCCGTCGACCGCCTCGACCACGCGCAGCGCGGACAGCCGGTCCAGGCGCTGGGCGAACTGGCGGGTGAAGACCGGCGGCATGTGCTGGGCGAGGAGGACCGGCACCGGGAGGGTGGCGGGCAGCGCCGGGAGTACGCGGGCCAGCGCCTCCGGCCCACCGGTGGAGGAGCCGATGACCAGCACCGCCGGCTTCTTGCCGGGGCCGGTCCGCGGGGCGGCCGGGCGCGGCGGCGGGACCACCGGTGCCGCGGCGCGCGCCACCGTCGTCACCGGACGACCGGTCAGCGCCTTGATCTTGGGGATCAGCTGCTCGCGGACGCTCTCCATCGACTGCGCCACGCTGCCGACGTTGGCCGGCTTGGTGACGTAGTCGTTGGCCCCCGCGGAGAGGGCGTCGAGGGTGGCGGTGGCGCCCCGCTCGGTGAGCGTGCTGAACATGATGATCGGCACGCGGCTGTGCCCTCGCCCGGCTCCACCCCCGGCGCCCCCGCGGATGGCCCGGACCGCCTCGATGCCGTTCATCTCCGGCATCTCGATGTCCATGGTGATCAGGTCGGGCTTGAGCTGCTCGAGCTTGCCGACGGCGACCTTGCCGTTGACAGCGGTGCCCACGACCTCGATGCCCGGGTCCGCGGAGAGCACGTCGGTGACGATCTTGCGGACGACGACCGAGTCGTCGACCACCATCACCTTGATCGGGTTCACACGTCCTCCTGGCCCCTGCCCCCGTCGACCGGCGGGCACGTTGTCTGTATCGGCATGTCCGCGCCCGGCTTGAGCCCTTCGGCGGTACGGCATCCGGCATCTCCCGAAGTTCTCGGGACATGGGCGACGAAGACGCCGGCAGCGGCTCCCGGGCGCGACGGAATGACCGCCCGAGCTCCGCGCGCCCATTCTTCGGAATGGCGGTGGCGGGGATCGGCGGCCGGATGGCCGCATCCGGAATGCTTCGCCCACGCGGCCGGAGAGGCCGGGGAAGGCGGGTGCTACCGGGAGATTCTCGGCGCGGGGCAGCCGGAATCCAGGCGACACGCAGAATGTGTCGCCCTATCTTCTAGCCGTCGATGAATGTCGACAGAACCCGGGTCGGCGACCCGCACGGCCATTGTCGACACGACCCGTGGCAATGGTGTCCGATCTGGGGATACGCCGTGCGGTGCCGGGCACCGCGGGCCGGTCAGCGGAGCGCGGCGACCCGGCGGCCGGGGGCGCGCAGGAGGGCGACGGCGTCGCTGCCCAGCAGGTCGTCGACGACGATCGCCTGCACGCAGCCGGAGACGGCGTTCCACACGCCCGCCGCGCCGTCGTGCAGGTCGAAGCCGCCGTCGAGGAAGGCCTGGACGGCCAGCAGCTGGGCCGCGGCGAGCGCGCGGATGCGGCCCGACACGTGAGCGCCCCAGGAGGCCTCGTGCATCGCGGTCGCCCACGGACGGCGCTCGGCCCGCCCCTCGTCGACGGCGAGCCGCCAGCGGGTGCGGCCGGCGTCGTCCAGGTCGCGGACGGCGGCGAGGAAGGCGGTCAGCTCGTCCGCCGCCGGGCCCAGGCCCCACGAGCCCGGACCGGCCAGCGGACCCCCGTCCAGCGCCCGGTCGAACGCCGCCGTCAGGTCGCGCCGGACCAGGGGCGGCAGCACGCCGGCCGCCCAGAAGCCCACGGCCGCGTCGGCCAGCACGTCGGCGGCCTCGTCCCACTCGTCGGCGTCCCACCCGGCCCGCAGCGGGTGCTCGGCGCCCAGGACGTCCTCGCGGAGCAGCCGCTCCAGCGTGGGGGCGTCACCGATGGTGCCCTGCTCGAGCTGGGCGACCAGCAGGGCCGCCCGGTCGCCCGCGCCGCGGCCGGCGTCGGCGGCCGACCGCATGTGCGGCACGCCGGCGGCCATCTCGCGCGCCCGACGGGACCGGACGGCGCGCACCCCGCGGCGCTCGCGGTCCAGCCCACGGGCCGGGTGCACCGCGGCCAGCCGGGAGACGGCGGCCTCGTCCGCGCCCAGGCCGGTGAGGAGCACCTCGGCGACCGAGCGCCCGGCGGGTAGCCGCACGAGGTCGAAGCCCAGGGTGGCGGCACTGACCAGCGAATAGGGCATGGCAGGGCCTCCGCGGCAGCCGGGAACAGGACGACCCATGCTGACTGCCCGACCGGCGAAGCGCCATGCGCACGTCACCCGATCGCTGGAGCCGGGTTCCGCCTACTGCGCGTGTCGCAGGGTGCACCGTCAGCGATAGGTAACCCTCGGTGACCGATCGCTACCCGGGGTCCCGGCTCAGTCGATGTCGCCGTCGTCGTCGTCGTCGTCCTCCACCTCGGTACCGAGCACGGCGGCGTCCCCGGCATCGACGGTCACCTCGTGCACGGTGCCGTCGTCGGCGCGCACCTCGATCTCCCAGACCACGTACCCGTCCTCGTCCTCGAGCTCGGCACCGAGCACCTCTCCCCCGCCCAGGGACTCCACCGCGGCCTCGGCGGCGTCGTCCTCGGCGACGGTGGCGAGTTCCGCGAGCGCTTCCCGCTCGGCGACGTCGTCCTCGGGCAGCGTGGCCCCGTCGACGGCCACGGTGCCCGGGCGGGTCAGGTCGTCCCCGTCCTCTCCCCCGACGGTGGCGACGGCCACCCCGCCGGCCGCGGCCAGGACGACGGCGGTGCTCGCGGTTATGACGGCGGTTCGCTTGCCGATGCGCATGAGGTCTCCTCCTCCGACGGCCCGGCCTGGTGCCGGGCTCGTCCACCACGGTGCCCGCGCCGGATGAGGATTCGATGAGCCGCAGCTGAGCGCCGCTCTCACCGTCCCCTCATCCGGTCGTGCCACGCTCGCGGTCATGCGGGTGCTGGTCGTCGAGGACCACGGCAACATGCGGGACGTCCTGGTGCGCGGCCTGACCGAGGCCGGGCACGCCGTGGACGCCGTCGCCGACGGGCCGGCCGGGCTCGCCCGCGCCACGTCCGGGAGCTACGACGCGGTCGTGCTCGACGTGATGCTCCCCGGCATGGACGGGTTCGCCGTCTGCGCAGGCCTGCGCGCCAGGCAGGTGTGGACGCCGGTGCTCATGCTCACCGCCCGGGACGCCGTGCCCGACCGGGTGCACGGCCTGGACGCCGGAGCCGACGACTACCTGGTCAAGCCGTTCGCGTTCACCGAGCTGCTCGGCCGGTTGCGCGCCCTGCACCGCCGCGGGGCCCCGCCACGCCCGTCGGTGCTCGGCTGCGGACCGCTCTCCCTGGACCCGGCGGCCCGGGTGGTGCGCTGCTCCGACCAGGTGGTGGAGCTCTCCCGCCGCGAGTTCACCCTGCTGGAGTTCCTGCTGCGGCACCCCGGGCACGTGCTGTCGCGGGCGCAGATCCTCGAGCACGTCTGGGGGCACGACTACGACGGCCAGTCGAACGTGGTCGACGTCTACGTGAAGTACCTCCGCGACAAGATCGACCGCCGGTTCGGCCTGGACCTGGTGCAGACCGTGCGGGGTTCGGGCTACCGGGTGGCGTGCCCGGACCCCCGCCCGTGAGAGCCGCCTCCCGGCTGCCGATCAGCGTCCGGCTGGCGATGCTGTCGGCGGCCTCGCTCGCCGGGCTGCTGGTGCTCGTCGGGGTGGTGGTGCACGTGCTGCTCGGCGCCGCCCTGCGCGAAGGCGTCGACCAGCGGCTCACCGATCTCGCGGCGGCCCTGCCTGCGGACCTGGTCGGCCGGGACGTCGACGAGGACGGCCTCGGGCTCGACCTCGCCGACCGCACCGTGCAGGTCGTCGACGGCGGGCGCGTGGTCGGGGCGGCCGGGGACGACGTGGCCGACCGGCCGCTGCTGGGCGCCGACGACCTCGCCCGGGCCCGGGACGGCGAGCCGGTGCTGCGGACGGTGCGCGCGGACGGGGAGCGGCTGCGGGTGCTCGCCGTCCCGTACGGGGCCGCGGTCGCCGTCGTGGCCACCGAGCTCGAGGAGGTGTCCGACGCGCAGGAGGCCTTCGTCGCCGGGTTCGTGCCGGCCGCCGGCCTGGCCACCGTCCTCGCCGGGTTCCTCGGGTACGGCATCGCCCGCCGCGGGCTCGCGCCTGTCCGGCGGGCGACCGACGAGGCGCTGGCTCTCAGCGGAGCGGACCTCTCCCGCCGGTTGTCCCCGCCCGCACGCATGGACGAGGTCGGCCGCCTCGTGCTCACCCTCAACGGCCTGCTCGACCGGCTTGCGGCCGCGGTGGCGCGGGAGCGGTCGTTCACCGCTGACTCCAGCCACGAGCTGCGGACGCCGCTGGCGATCCTCACCGCGGAGGTGGAGCTGGCCCGCGACCGCTCACCCGACGGGACGGTCCGCCGGGGCCTGGACACCGCCCTGGCCGAGGCCGGCCGGCTCTCCGGCCTGGTCGACGACCTGCTGCTGCTCGCCCGCGCCGACAGCGGTCACCTGGAGGCCTCCCGGCCGCTGGACCTGGACGAGCTCGTCGCCCGGGTGGTCGCCCGCTTCGGCACGCTCGCGGCGCGGCGGCGGGTGCGGCTGGGGGCCACCGGAGCCGCGGTGGTGCGCGCCGACGCGGTGGGCGTGGAGCGGGCGGTGGCGAACCTCGTCGACAACGCGCTGCGCCACACGCCCGACGGCGGGGCCGTGACCGTCGAGGTGCGCGACACCGGTGCGGAGAGCGCTGAGATCGCCGTCCGGGACACCGGCCCCGGCGTCCCGGCGGACCGGTTGCCACTGCTGTTCGACCGCTTCAGCCGGGTCGACGACGCCCGGCACGAACGGGGTGGCGCCGGGCTGGGGCTGGCCATCGTCGCCGCAGTCGCCACCGCGCACGGCGGCCGGGTGACCGCGGTGAACGCTCCCGACGGCGGCCTCGCGGTGACCCTCGCCCTCGGCCCCGGAGACGGCTGAGCGGCGGGGAGGCATCCCTCCCCGCCGCTCTGCTGTCGCCTGGTCGTGCCGAGTGGGCCCGGAGGGTCCGCGCAGGCCCGACGGACGCGCTCCGCCGGACCGGGGACGGCACCTGGCCGCGGTGTCGTGCCGAGTGGGCCCGGAGGGTCCGCGCAGGCGCGGCGGACGCGCTCCGCCCACCCGGGGACGGCACCTGGCCGCGGTGTCGTCCGGAGGACGACAGAGCGCTAGGCGCTGACGGCCCTCTGGACGTCCAGGGCCAGCAGCAGCTTCCCGTCGAGCTTGTACGCGCCGCGGATGAGGTCGCGGGCCTGGCCCTCGAGCGTGTCCGGCGGCGCCTCGAAGTCACCGGCGTCCACGTCGACCACGTCGGCGATGGAGTCGACCAGCATGCTCACGGCCTCGCCGTGCAGCCGGACGACGATGACGACGGGGTCGGTGCCCTCGGGGCGGGGCGGCCGGCCGAGCCGCTCGCGCAACTCGATCGCGGTGACCACCTGGCCCCGCAGGTTGATCAGGCCGGCGACGGCCGTCGGCGCGAGCGGCACGCGGGTGAGCTGCTGGCTGCGCAGCACCTCCTGCACGTGCTCGACCTCGATGCCGTACAGGTCGCCGTCCAGCCGGAAGGTGGCCAGCTGGCCGCTGGTCGCGGGGGCTGAGCCCTTGGTGGACAGGGCACCGGTCGGAGCGGTCACGTCAGACCTCCAGCAGGGAGTCGGCGACGCCGGACGGCGCCGAGGAGAGGGCAGCAGAGGGAGCCGAGTAGAACTGCGGGTCGGCCGCCAGGATCGCGGCGCGGACGTCGAGCAGCTCGGTCACGCGGTCGCCGAGGACGGCGGAGCCGAGCAGGCCCATGTCGTCGATGTCGCTGCGCACCGCGGCCTCGCCGTCGACGATGTCGAGGATCTCCTCGACGACGATGGCGACGCTGCGACCGTGGTCGGCGTAGACGATGACCTCGAGCACCTCGCGGTCGGACTCGCCGTAGGCGCCCAGGTGCCGGTCGAGCCGGACGATCGGCAGGATCGCCCCGCGGTACTGGACGACCTCCCGGTTGCCGACCTTCTCCACCGACTCGGTGCGCACCTGCTCGAGGCGGGTGACGGTGTCGAGCGGGATGGCCACCCGGCGGCCGCCGCCGATGGCGGCCAGCAGCATCCGCTGCCGCTCGGTCTCTGCGGCCGCGATCTGCAGCGAGCCCGCGCGGGCCTCCTGGCGGTCGGTGGTCTCCGTGCGCAGGGCGCGGCGGGCGAGCGCCTGCACGTCGAGGATCAGCGCCACGGTGCCGTCGCCGAGGACGGTCGCCCCGGAGTACAGGCCGATCGCCTTGAGCTGGCCGCCGACGGCCTTGACGACGATCTCCTCGGTGTTGATGACCCGGTCCACGACCAGGCCGAAGCGCCGGCCCTCGGAGCGCAGGACGGCGATGACGACGTGCCCGTCGTGCCGCTCGGAGGTGAGGCCGAGGACGTCGGTGAGCCGGACCAGCGGGAGCAGCTCGCCGCGGAGCCGGTAGACCTGCGCCCCGCCGACCTCCTCGACGGCGTTGACGGCCTTCTCGGCGTCCAGGCTGACGAGCTCCTGCAGGCTGATCTGCGGGATGGCGTAGCGGTCGGTGGCGCACTCCACGGTCAGCGCCGGCACGATCGCCAGCGTCAGCGGGATGCGCAGCCGGCAGACGGTGCCCACCCCCGCGTCGGACTCGACCTCGATCGTGCCGCCGATGGACTCGATGTTGGTCTTGACGACGTCCATGCCGACACCGCGGCCGGAGACGTTGGTGACCGCCGCGGCGGTGGAGAAGCCGGGCAGGAAGATCAGCTGCAGGATGTCGGCCGGGCTCATCCGGGACAGCGCGTCCTGGGTGAGCAGCCCGCGCTGGACCGCCTTGGCGCCGAGCTTGACCGGGTCGATACCGGCGCCGTCGTCGGCCACCTCGACCACGACCTGGCCGCTCTCGTGCCGCGCGCGGAGGGTGAGGACGCCCTCGGCGGGCTTGCCGGCTCGCCTGCGGTCCTCGGGTGCCTCGATGCCGTGGTCGACGGAGTTCCGGACCAGGTGGGTCAGCGGGTCCTTGACCGCCTCGAGGAGGGTCTTGTCGAGCTCGGTGTCCCGGCCCTCCATGTCCAGACGGATCGACTTCTTCAGCTGCAGGCCGAGGTCGCGGACGACGCGCGGCAGCTTGGACCAGATGTGGTCGATGGGCTGCATGCGCGTCTTCATGACGCCTTCCTGCAGCTCGCTGGCGATGAGGTTCAGCCGCTGGGAGGCGCGGATCAGGTCGGTGTCGGTCTGCCGCGCGACGTTCTGCACGATCTGGTTGCGGGTGAGCACCAGCTCGCCGACGAGGAGCATGAGCTCGTCGAGCAGGTCGACGTCGACGCGGATGGTGCTGTCCGCGACGGCGCGGCGGACCTGACCGCCGGCGGCGTCGGCCGGCACTGCCTCCCCTTCCGGGTGGTCCGCGACGGTGGGCTCGGGCACCGGGTGCTCCTCGGCGACGGGGGCCGGGATCACCGGCTCCTCGGGCAGGTCGACGTGCAGCTCCTCGACGTCGATGACGACGACGGGGGCGGGGGCGGGGGCGGGGGCGGCCTTGGCGCGGCCGGCGCGCCTGGCCGGCGCCTTCGGGGCGGCGGGGGCCGCAGGCGCCTTCCTCGCAGCAGGCGCCTTCCTCGCAGCAGGCGCCTTCCTCGGAGCCGGCACCTTCCTCGCGGCCGGTGCCGGGGCGGCCGGAGCCGCGACGGCGGCCGGGACCTCGACGGCGACCGGGACCTCGACGGCAGCCGGGGCTTCCGGCGCCGGGGCGGCGTCCGCGACCGGGCCGTCCTCCATGGCGGCGCTGATGTCGGCGACGACGGCGGAGACATCCACCGAGCCCTCGCCGCCGCTGGCCTCGATGGAGGTCAGCAGGGCCCGGACGGTGTCGACCATCTGCAGCAGGACGCTGGTCCGGGTCGGCGTCAGGGCGAGCTCGCCGTCCCGCAGCCGGGACAACATGTTCTCGCCGACGTGGGTGACCTCCTCCAGCCGGTTGAAGGCCAGGAAGCCGCTGGTGCCCTTGATGGTGTGGATGGTCCGGAAGATGCTCGACAGCCGCTCGCGGGAGTTCGGCTCCTGCTCGAGGGCCACCAGGTCCGTGTCGAGCTGGTCGAGGTTCTCGTGGCTCTCGACCAGGAACTCCTCGACGATGTCGTCCAGACCGTCCACTGTTGCCTTCTCTCTGGTTGCGACGGGGCACGGTCGGCCCCGCTGGGTCATCGGCGGCCCGCCGGCGGAGTCAAGGTGAACCCGCCGGCGGGGATCGCAGTCGTGTTATCGGCAGCCCGTCGTCCGCGACCGACCACCCGGCCGGCGGACGCCGGGGTCAGTAGGAGAACTGGCCCACCGTGGTGCGCAGGTCCGCCGCCATCCGGGACAGCTCGTCGACAGCGGTGCGGGTCTGGGTCAGCGCCTGGGTGGTGGAGTCCGCGGCCGAGGAGACACCGGAGATGTTCGCGGCGATCTGGCCGGTGCCGTCGGCGGCCTCCTGGACCGAGCGGGACATCTCGTTGGTGGTCGCCGTCTGCTCCTCCACCGCGGAGGCGATGGTGGTCTGCCGGTCGGAGATCTGCGCGACGATCTGCGAGATCTCCCCGATCGCGGCGACCGCCGCGGTGGTGTCGCCCTGGATCGCCTGCACCCGGCGGGCGATGTCCTCGGTGGCCTTCGCCGTCTCCTGCGCCAGCTCCTTGACCTCGTTGGCGACCACCGCGAAGCCCTTGCCGGCCTCGCCCGCGCGGGCCGCCTCGATCGTGGCGTTCAGCGCCAGCAGGTTGGTCTGCTCCGCGATCGAGGTGATGACCTTGACGACGTTGCCGATCTCCGCCGAGGACTCCCCCAGCTTCGCGACCGTGGCGGTCGTGGTCTCCGCAGCGGTCACCGCACGCGCCGCCACCTCCGAGGCCTCCGCCGCGTTCGACGCGATCTCGCGGATCGAGGCACCCATCTGCTCGGCACCGGCGGCCACCGTCTGCACGCTGCGCGAGACCTCCTCGGCCGCCCCGGAGACCACACCCGACTGGGCGCTGGTCTCCTCCGCCGACGCCGAGATCTGCGACGAGGACGCCGACAGCTCCTCGCTGCTCGCCGCCACGGCATCCGCCGAGGCCGCCACCGTGCCCAGCACCGTCCGGAGGTTGCCCACGGCCTCGTCGAGAGCCCGGCCCATGCGGCCCATCTCGTCCTTCGAGGTGAGGCCGGTGGAGCGGGTCAGGTCACCGGCGGCCAGCCCGGCCGCGACGTCCTGCACCCTGTGGCTGGAGCGGGCGATGCCGGTGGCGACCCCGAGGCCCAGGCCGAGGGCGGCGAGGATGCCGGCGACGATGACGGCGATGGTCAGGGTGCGCCGCGATTCGTAACTGGCCCGGACCTCGGCGCTGGCGGCGGCCGCCTCCTCCAGCTCCCAGTCCCGCAGCTCCTGGAGGTCGACCTCCAGCTCTTCGACGAGCGGGCTGACCTGGGCCTGGTTGGCGACGTCCCACCCGCGCACGTTCCCGGCGACGGCGAGGGGTGCGAGCACCGTGGTCTGGAGGTCGAGGTACTCCCGGATGTCGCCGCTGATCTCGTCGGCCATGGCGAGCTTGTCGGCGTTCGTGGTCCCGGCCCGGTACTGCTCGACCACCTCGAGGAACTGCGCCACGTGCTCCGCGGCCTGATCGAACGTCTGCTGGGTCTGCGCAGGCGTCTCGACGATGAGCGCATCCCGGGTGGTCACCCGCGCGTCACTGAGCAGCCCCTCCAGCTCCGCAGCGCGGACGGCGCCCTGCAGGTTGTTCCCGTACAGGCTCTCGGCGTCGTCGGCGGCCGCGCTCATGCCGGAGATGCCGAGGGCGCCGATGCCCCCGGCAACCACCGCGGTGACGGTGACGGCGCTGAGCACCTTGGTCTTCACCGAGCGGTCGCCCCACCAGGCCAGCGCGCCGGTGCTGCGGCCGGCGGTCGGCTCGGGGCTGCGACGGTCCCGGGGGGCGGTCGGACGGGCGGCTGCGCTCATGACGGTGCTCCAGGTGGTGACGGGGGAAGAGCGCGCACCGGATCTCGCCCGACGAAGATGCGGGACGTCCTTGCGCGGTGGGAACAGGCAGAAACATAGGAGGTGAATGGTCCCGGAACGGCCGGAACGGCGGCGTGTCGGGCGCCCCCGCGCGAAAGGCCGGCGACCGCATCTCCGCTGTCGACATACCGCCATTCCGGCAATTGCCACCTGCAGAGATGCGAACGCCGGTGGTGACCGGGAAACGGTCACCACCGGCGTTCGGCGGCGCGGGATCAGTAGGTGAACTGCCCCACCGTGGTGCGCAGGTCCGCCGCCATGCGGGACAGCTCGTCCACGGCGGTGCGCGTCTGGGTCAGCGCCTGGGTGGTGGAGTCCGCGGCGGTGGAGACCCCGGAGATGTTCTCCGCGATCTGCGTCGTGCCACCGGCGGCCTCCTGGACCGACCGCGACATCTCGCTGGTCGTGGCCGTCTGCTCCTCCACCGCCGAGGCGATGGTGGTCTGGTAGTCGTTGATCTGGGCGATCACCGCGCTGATCCGCCCGATCGCGGCCACCGCACCACCGGTGTCGCCCTGGATCGCCTCCACCCGCCGGGCGATGTCCTCGGTCGCCTTCGCCGTCTCCTGCGCCAGCTCCTTCACCTCGTTGGCGACCACCGCGAAGCCCTTGCCGGCCTCCCCGGCCCGCGCCGCCTCGATGGTCGCATTCAGCGCCAGCAGGTTCGTCTGCTCCGCGATCGAGGTGATCACCTTCACCACGTCACCGATCTCCTTGCTGGACTCGCCCAGCTTCGTGATGGTGGCCGTCGTCGTCTCCGCCTCGCTCACCGCCGCAGAGGCCACCCGCGCCGCCTCGTTCGCATTGCTCGCGATCTCCCGGATGCTGGCGCCCATCTGCTCGGCACCCGCGGCGACGGTCTGCACGCTGCGCGAGACCTCCTCCGCCGCCCCGGACACCACGCCCGACTGCGCACTGGTCTCCTCGGCACCCGCCGAGATCTGCGCAGAGGACGCCGACAGCTCCTCCGAGGAGGCGGCAACCGCGTCCGCCGACGCCGCCACCGTGCCCAGCACGGTCCGCAGGCTCTCCTGGGCGGTCCCGAGCGAGGCCGCCATCCGGCCCAGCTCGTCGTGCGAGCGCACGTCCGGGGTGACGGTGAGGTCGCCGGCCGCGAGGGCGTCCACCGACTTCTGCACCGACCGCACCGTGGCGACGATCTGCCGCACCACGAGGACCGCCAGCACGGCTGCGGCACCGATGCCGGCGGCGAGGGCGATCCACAGGGTGACGGTCGCCGTCGCGGCGAGGTCCTGGCCGGCGGCCGCGTCGGCCTGCGCATCGGCGGCCTGGCGCTCCTGCTCGGCGCCGAAGGCGTCGGACAGCGCACGCCCCGTCTCGGCCAGCGGGCCGGTGACGACGCCCTGCACGACGTCCCGGTTCCCGGCGTCGGCCGGGGGGTACAGCTGCGTGTCCGCGACGGCGATGTAGGCGTCGATGGCCTCCTGCATCGGCGCGAAGTCGGCCGGGTCGTTCAGCGTGGCGACGTAGGCGTCGATCTGCTCGAGGAACTCCACCCGGCGCTCGGCCAGGTCCCCCCGCAGCTCGGCGCGCGTGGCGTCGTCGATGAAGCCGTACATGTTGTTGCGCGCCCGCTCGCCCTGCCAGGTGCGCTGCGCCTCGCCGAGCTTGTTCAGGGGGACGATGGAGTCCTCGTAGAGGGTGTCGCCGGCGTCGGCCAGGGTGCCGATCCGCTGGACGGCCAGGCCGGTGAGAGCGAGCGCGACGATCGCCAGCACCGCCAGGGCGGCGCCGATCTTCACGCCGACCGGGCGATCGGTGAACCAGCCTGCCCGCCCGGAGCGGGTGCTGTGTGCGGGAACGGTCATCGGGGTTCTCCAGGAAAGGGATTCGTGCGGGGTGGCGACGGCGAGAACATAAAAGGTCTACGGACCGAGATAGTCCGGAACTGCGGCGTGTCGCGCACTTCCCGCGAGAAAGGGCGGTGACCGCATTTCCCGTGTCGACATGCAGCCATTCCGGCAGTCGGCCGCAGAATGCGCGAACGCCGGTGGTGACCGGGAAACGGTCACCACCGGCGCGCGCGGCGGGGCTGGGTGCGATCAGTAGTGGAAGCGACCCACCGTGGTGCGCAGGTCCGCCGCCATCCGGGACAGCTCGTCGACGGCGGTGCGGGTCTGGCCGAGCGCCTGGGTGGTCGAGCCGGCGGCGGAGGAGACACCGGAGATGTTCGCGGCGATCTGGCCGGTGCCGTCGGCGGCCTCCTGGACCGAGCGGGACATCTCGTTGGTGGTCGCGGTCTGCTCCTCCACCGCACTCGCGATGGTGGTCTGCCGGTCGGAGATCTGCGCGACGATCTGCGAGATCTCCCCGATCGCGGCGACCGCCGCGGTGGTGTCGCCCTGGATCGCCTGCACCCGGCGGGCGATGTCCTCGGTGGCCTTCGCCGTCTCCTGCGCCAGCTCCTTGACCTCGTTGGCGACCACCGCGAAGCCCTTGCCGGCCTCGCCTGCGCGGGCCGCCTCGATCGTGGCGTTGAGCGCCAGCAGGTTCGTCTGCTCCGCGATCGAGGTGATGACCTTGACGACGTTGCCGATCTCCGCCGAGGACTCCCCCAGCTTCGCGACCGTGGCGGTCGTGGTCTCCGCAGCGGTCACCGCACGCGCCGCCACCTCCGAGGCCTCCGCCGCGTTCGACGCGATCTCGCGGATCGAGGCACCCATCTGCTCGGCACCGGCGGCCACCGTCTGCACGTTCCGCGACACCTCGTCGGCCGCCGAGGCCACCACCCCGGACTGGGCCGACGTCTCGTCCGCCGACGCCGAGATCTGCGACGAGGACGCCGACAGCTCCTCGCTGCTGGCGGCCACCGCGTCGGCCGACATGACCACCGACGACAGCACCGACCGCAGGCTCTCCCGCGCCGAATCCATCGACGCGGCCATCCGGCCCAGCTCGTCCTGCGACGTGACACCGGAGGCCACCGTGAGGTCGCCGGCGGCCATGCCGTCGGCGACGCGCTGCACGGCGCGCACGGTGCGGGTGATCCGCCGGACGACCAGGGCGGTCAGCCCGGCAGCCACCACGATGGAGGTCAGCGCGACGACGATCAGCGTGGTGATCGCCGCCGAGGCCTGGTCCGCGGCCTCGGCGTTGCGGGCGGCGGCCTCGGCGGACTGGGCGACGCCCTCGGTCTCGAGCTCGTCGGCCATGATCTGGAGCAGCGGCTGCAGCTGCTCGGACTGGACCTGCGCGAAGGCGGCGAGGTCGCCGCGGTCGGCCGCCGGGAACAGCTGCGTGGTGAGCAGCCCGAGGAACTCCTCGCGCGTCTCGGTGAACAGCTCCATGCTCGCCGGGGCGACGACGAACGGCTCGTACGCGTCGAGCCCCGCCTGCAGGTCGACGTTCTTCTCCTCCATCTCGCCGATCAGCTCGGCACGCCGCTCCGGGGAGGAGACCGCGTACTCGAGGGTCCGCGCGCGGTGGGCCGCGTGTGCCCGCTGCACCTCGGAGAGAGCGTTGAGCGGCTGGAGGTTCTCGGTGTAGATGGCCTCCTGCCCCTCGTGCATCTCGTCGATCCGCGTGACGGCCAGGGCGTTGGTGCCCACGACCACGACGCCGAGGACCGCGACGGCCGCCCCGATCCGCACGCCGACCGGCCGGTCGGCGAACCAGGAACCCAGGGAGGTCCGGCGCCGGGCCGGGGCTGATGGGACGGTCATGTTCGGTCTCCTGTGTCTGCCGTCGCTCGAGGTCGGACGGCGCGGGCTGCTCTCTGCTGCGACACGTGGTGTCGCAGCAGGAGAATGGCCTGTCCGGCAACGATCCGCGCCATTCCGGCGAGCGTGTCCGAACACGTTTCGAAGAATGGTCGGTGACCGCATGCTTTGCGTCGGCATGTCGACATGCGCGGTCCGCCAGAATGGTCGGGAAAAGCAGGACCGGGCGCCGCGGGAAACGGTTCCCCGCGGCGCCCGGCCCCAGTCCTGCCGTCAGTAGGTGAACCTCCCGACGCTGGTGCGCAGGTCGGCGGCCATCCGGGACAGCTCGTCGACGGCGGAGCGGGTCTGCGTCAGCGCCCTCGTGGTCGAGTCCGCCGCCGAGGAGACGCCGGTGATGTTGGCGGCGATCTGGCCGGTGCCGTCGGCGGCCTCCTGGACCGAGCGGGACATCTCGTTGGTGGTCGCCGTCTGCTCCTCCACCGCACTCGCGATGGTGGTCTGCCGGTCGGAGATCTGCGCGACGATCTGCGAGATCTCCCCGATCGCGGCGACCGCCGCGGTGGTGTCGCCCTGGATCGCCTGCACCCGGCGGGCGATGTCCTCGGTGGCCTTCGCCGTCTCCTGCGCCAGCTCCTTCACCTCGTTGGCGACCACTGCGAAGCCCTTGCCGGCCTCCCCGGCCCGCGCCGCCTCGATGGTCGCGTTCAGCGCCAGCAGGTTGGTCTGCTCCGCGATCGAGGTGATGACCTTGACGACGTTGCCGATCTCCGCCGAGGACTCCCCCAGCTTCGCCACGGTCGCCGTCGTGGTGGCTGCCGCGGTCACCGCGCGACCGGCGACCTCGCTGGCCTCAGCGGCGTTCTGCGCGATCTCGCGGATCGAGGCACCCATCTGCTCGGCGCCGGCGGCCACCGTCGCGACGCTGCGCGAGACCTCTTCGGCCGCCCCGGCGACCACACCCGACTGCGCGCTGGTCTCCTCCGCCGACCCGGCGATCTGCTGCGACGAGGCGCTCAGCTCCTCCGAGGACGCGGCCACCGCATCCGCCGAGGCGACGATCTCGGTCACCGCGGTGGACATCGCCGCCGCGGCGGTGTTGAGCGCCGCCGCCATCTCGCCGACCTCGTCCCGTCCACGGACCGGCAGCCGGACGGTCAGGTCGTTGGCCGCCAGCCGCTCGAGCCCGGTCCTCACGTCGCGGACACCACGGACGATGCCGCGGGACACGAACCAGGCCAGCGCCCCGCCGACCAGGAAGGCGATCGCGAAGACCACCACCGAGACCACCCGCGTCCCGGTGCGGGCATCGGCGACGGCCGCCTCCGTCGCCGCGACCCGGGCGTCGACCGACGCGACCAGCTCCACCATCGCCTGGTCGAGCACGTAGAAGACGTCCCACTTCTCGCCCTGGGAGAGCGCGTCGCCCTCGTCCAGGCGCCCCTGCTGCCACAGCAGGAAGATCTGGTCGTTGTAGCCGCTCATCAGCGCCCAGTTCTGCTCGATCACCTCGAGGCTGGCCTCGGCCTCGGCGTCCAGCTGGTCGCGGTCGAGGTCGAAGAGGGTTTCGAAGCCGGCGGCGCCGTCGCGGTAGGCGGCCACGTTGTCGCCGTCGGCGGCCGCGGCGACCGCTCCTCCGTCGACCCGGGCCTTCCAGGCGGTGATGTTCTGCCAGTTCGCCGCCCACAGCAGGTCGTAGCGGGCCGCCTCCACGGCCCGCTGGGCCGCGACGGCGTCCCTCGCCTCGGCATGGAGATCGGCCACGCGCTGGGTGCCGGTGATCCCGGTGACGGTGGCGGCGATCGTGCCCATCAGGAGGGCCGCGCTGACGGCGAGGATCCGGGTGGCTATCCCCCGGTCGCGGTACCAGTGCCTCGGTCGGACGTCGTGCCGTAATGCGGACATGCTCGTGCCATCCCTTGCTCAGCCGGTGGATCCCGCTGATCATCACCATTCCGAGCAGTTGTTTCAGCGCTGAGGTATCCGTGTCGGAATTTTCGGGCGAGAACGACGGACGACCATTTCCCGGCGGGACGATTTATCGACCGGTCGACGCTGGAAATGCGAGAGGGGCGACCGGCCGGTCGGCCGGGCGCCCCTCGTCGTCCCGTGGATGCGACGCACGCGTCGCCGGAGATCAGTAGACGAAGCTCCCCACCGTGGTGCGCAGGTCCGCCGCCATCCGGGACAGCTCGTCCACCGCGACGCGGGTCTGGGTGAGGGCCTGGGTGGTGGAGTCGGCCGCGGAGGAGACGCCGGTGATGTTGGCGGCGATCTCGGTCGTCCCGCCGGCGGCCTCGGTCACCGAGCGCGACATCTCGCTGGTGGTCGCCGTCTGCTCCTCCACCGCACTCGCGATCGTGGTCTGCCGGTCGGAGATCTGCGCGACGATCGAGGAGATCTCCTCGATCGCGGTCACCGCCGCCGTCGTGTCCCCCTGGATCGCCAGCACGCGCCTGGCGATGTCCTCGGTGGCCTTCGCCGTCTCCTGGGCCAGCTCCTTGACCTCGTTGGCGACCACCGCGAAGCCCTTGCCGGCCTCCCCGGCGCGGGCCGCCTCGATCGTGGCGTTCAGCGCCAGCAGGTTGGTCTGCTCCGCGATGCTCGTGATCACCTTGACGACGTTGCCGATCTCCGCCGAGGACTCCCCCAGCTTGGCGACCGTGGCGGTGGTGGTGGCGGCGGCAACCACGGCGCGGGAGGCGACCTCGCTGGCCTCCGCGGCGTTGCTGGCGATCTCGCGGATCGAGGCACCCATCTGCTCGGCACCGGCCGCGACGGTCTCCACGCTGCGCGAGACCTCCTCGGCCGCCCCGGCCACGACCCCGGACTGCGTGGAGGTCTCCTCCGCCGACGCCGCGATCTGCGCCGAGGAGGCGCTCAGCTCCTCCGACGACGCCGCCACGGCGGTGGCCGAGTCGGCGACCGAGGACAGCACGCCCCGCAGGCTCGTGCGGGCCACGTCGAGGGAGGCCGCCATCTGGCCGACCTCGTCGCGGGACGTCACCCCGGTGGCCACGGTCAGGTCGCCCTGGGCCAGCGCCTCGAGCGACTCCTTGACCCGCTGGACCGGCCGGGTGACCGAGCGCAGCGTCAGCACGCTGATCCCGATGATCACCAGGATCCCGACGGCGGCCGCGATCTGCGCCGTGACCGCTGCCTTCGCGAGCGCGTCGTCGAGCCGCACCTGCGCGGCGTCGCTCTCGGCCGCCAGCACGTCCTTGGCCTCGCTCACGGCGCCGTCGGTCAGGTCGTTGGCCGCCTGGATCTCCTCCCAGCGCGCCCGCATGCCGACCGGGTCGGCCACGGCCAGGTCGACCCAGGCGGTGATGGCGTCGGTGTAGTCCTCGAAGCTGCCGGACAGGCCGGCCACCGAGTCGGCCGCCCGACCGGTGAGCGGGACCGTCGCGAGCTCGGCCAGCATGCCCTCGGGCGTGGCGATGTCATCGGCGAGCTCAGCGAGCTGGGCCTGGGGGTCCGCCCGCACGAGCGTCTTGAAGCCGTCGACCTTCAGCTCGCTGGCCCGGGTGTCCAGCTGCAGCACCAGCTCCTGGGCCTGGTTGAGCCGCTGCACCTCCGTGTTCGCGTCGCGCACCGCGGCGTTGCCGAGCAGCATCGCGGACAGCAGCCCCGCGAACGCGGTGACGACGACACCGATCAGGATGCCGAACTTCGTGCCGAGGCGGCGGTCGGCGAACCACCCGGCACGCCGCGGGGCGACGGGGGAGGGGGGAGGTGTGCGCACGGGGACCATCCAGGAGGTGTCGACTGAGCCACCGGGTGTGGCGACACGGTCATTGTTGTCACTCCAGCGATGGACGCGTACGTTCCCGAAACCTGCTGGGAATGATCGTTATGCGACCTGCCGGTCAGCACATTCCTGCGGGCGACGTGTCGACACCGAAGGAATGGTCAGCGGGCGGGCGGCTGACCATCGTCCCGGCCCGGCGCAGCGCATTCCCGGGATGTCGACATCCAGGAGCCGCCGATCACCACCGGTCGCGACGGTCACTCCGGGGCGCCGCGGGACACGCGGAGGCGCCGCCTCAGGCCAGCCGGTCGGCCAGGGTGCGGAGCAGGCCGACCGCGGCCTCCGGGTCGGCGACCCGGTAGCGGGCGGCCGTCTCGCCCTCGCCTACCTTGACCGTCACGTCATCGGGCCCCAGGGCCCGGAACCCGTCCTCGTCGGTGACGTCGTCGCCCAGGTAGACCGCTGCGGCCGCACCCAGCTCCTCGACCAGCCGCCGCAGCGCGCTGCCCTTGTCCGCATCGGTGACGGCGATCTCGAGCACGTCCTTGCCCGGCTTCATCGTCAGTGACGGATCTGCCACCTTGCGGGCCTCTGCGAGCAGGGCGGCACCCCGGTCGCGATCGGCGACCTGTCGGACATGCACCGCCACGCTGGCCGGCTTGACCTCCAGCCGCGCGCCAGGCGTGCGCTCGACGAGCGGGGCCAGCAGCCGCGCCAGCTCGTCGCGCCGACCGGCGTCGTCCCCGGTGAGGGGTCCGTCGAACTCCGCGCCGTGGCTCCCGATCCAGCGGAAGTCGCCCTCGAAGCCGCTGGTCCGGCGCAGGTCGTCGGCGCCGCGGCCGCTGACCAGGGCCACGGTCACGCCCTCGACCGCGGCCAGCCGGGCCAGCGCCTCGGCCACGCCAGGCTCGGGGACGGCTGCGGCGGGGTCGTCGCGCAGCCGGGCGAGGACGCCGTCGTAGTCGCTGGCAACCAGCAACGGCCGGCGTCCGGCCAGGGCGGCCAGCACGTCGTCCGGGAGGGGGGAGGTCATGCCTGCCTCTTCAGGGCGTCGAAGAACGAGCCGGCCCAGTGCTCGAGGTCGTTCTTGAACAGGTGCCGACGCATGGCCCGCATCCGCTTGGCCGCCTCGGCCGGCTCGATCCGAAGCGCCCGGACCAGCTGGTTCTTGACCCCGGTGATGTCGTGCGGGTTCACCAGGAAGGCCTGCCGCAGCTCTGCCGCGGCGCCTGCGAACTCGGAGAGCACCAGCGCGCCGCCGAGGTCGCCCCGCGCGGCGACGTACTCCTTCGCCACCAGGTTCATGCCGTCGCGGTACGGGGTCACGAGCATGACGTCGGCGGCGCGGTAGAGGGCGGCCAGCTCCTCGCGCGGCATCGACTGGTTGAAGTAGTGCACGGCCGGACCGGTGATCGAGCCGTAGACGCCGTTGATGTGGCCGACCTGCTGCTCGATCGTCTCGCGCATGTGCACGTAGTGCTCGACCCGCTCGCGGCTGGGCGTGGCGACCTGCACGAGCACCGTGTCGGGCGCCTCGACGGCGCCGTCCTCCAGCAGCTCCTCGAACGCGCTGAGCCGGACGCCGATGCCCTTCGTGTAGTCCAACCGGTCGACGCCGAGGACGATCTTGCTCGGGTTGCCCAGCTCGGAGCGGATCTCCTTGGCCCGCCGGAGCACCTCGGGGGAGCGGGCGAGTTCGTCGAAGGCGCTGACGTCGATGGAGATCGGGAAGGCCTGGGCGGTGACCACCCGGCCGTCGTACTCGATCTGGTTCCGGCGGCAGGTGAGCTCGTGCAGCCGCCGGGCGAGCTGGACGAAGTTGGTCGCCGCGGACGGGCGCTGGAAGCCGACCAGGTCCGCACCGAGCAGCCCCTCGACGACGGCCGAGCGCCAGGGGAGCTGGGTGAACAGCTCGTACGGCGGGAAGGGGATGTGCAGGAAGAAGCCGATGGTCAGGTCGGGCCGGCTCTGCCGCAGCATGGCCGGCACGAGCTGGAGCTGGTAGTCGTGCACCCAGACGATGGCGCCCTCGGCGGCGACCGCGGCGGCCCGCTCGGCGAACCGCTTGTTGACCTGCACGTAGGTGTCCCACCAGGCCCGGTGGTACTCCGGCTTCTCGACCACGTCGTGGTAGAGCGGCCACAGCGAGGCGTTCGACATGCCCTCGTAGTAGCGATCGACCTCGTCCTCGCTGAGGGGGACGGGGATCAGCGACATCCCGCCGGACTCGAAGGGCTCCGGCGCCTCGCCGGCCGAGCCGGACCAGCCGACCCACGCGCCGCCGCGCCCGGCGACGAACGGCTCCAGCGCGGTGACCAGACCGCCGGGGCTGCGCTGCCAGCGCGTGCTGCCGTCGGGATCGGTGACCTGGTCGACCGGCAGCCGGTTGGCGACCACGACCACAGGGCTGTCCGCCCCGACCTTCTCCTCCGTGTTCTCCGCCATACCGCCCCGACCCTATCCAGAGGACGGCGTCCCCGCTCCACGGGTGGTCGCGCGGACCGGGGATCGGCGCTGCCGGGACGACGCCGGCCCCGTGCGGACCGTCAGCTCCCGCGGGCGACCAGGTAGGCGCCGGCGGCCGCGCCGAGGCCGAGCACCAGCGTGGCGAGGAGGTAGCCCAGCGCCCGGCCGGCCCCTCGCTCGCCCAGCAGGCGGACGACGTCGGTGCCGAACGTCGAGAAGGTGGTGAGGGCACCGCAGAAGCCCGCGCCCACCAGGGCCAGGACTCCGGCCGGGACGTCGGCCAGGCCGAGGAGCAGGCCCAGGACCGCGCTGCCGGCCACGTTGACCGCCAGGGTCCCCGCCGCGGGGTCGCGCCCGGCCCGGCCCGCGAGCCGGGTGGCCAGCAGCCGCAGCGGTGCCCCCACCGCGGCGCCCAGGGCCACCAGGAGGGGGGTCACCGGGCCGACCACCCGGTCGGCGCGCCCGACGACCCCCGGGCGGACCGGACCGCCTGCGCGCCCAGCACGACCGCCACGACGCCCCCCGCGGTGGAGGCCAGCACGTACCCCGCGGCCAGCACGGGCGCCCCGCGGTCGACCAGGCCGACCACCTCGACGGCGAACGCGGAGTAGGTCGTGAACCCGCCGAGGACGCCGACGCCGAGGAACGGCCGCACCCAGGCGGGCTCGGGGGAGCGGGTGGCGAGGCCCGCCAGCAGCGCACCGAGGAGCAGGCAGCCGGTCAGGTTGACGAGCAGGGTCGCCCAGGGCCAGCCGGCGGGGGAGGGGGGCAGCGCCTCGGCCAGCGACCAGCGCGCCAGGGAGCCGAGCGCCCCGCCCAGCGCCGCCAGCAGGTAGGCCATGTGACCTGGCTCTCCCTCTCGTTCCGGCGTCGGGCAGCATGCCCTCCGGGAGGGTCGCACGTCGGTGACCCGGGACAGGGGAGGACGCCGTGGGACCGCTGGACGGGGTGCGGGTCGTCGAGTTCGCCGGGCTGGGGCCCGGGCCGTTCTGCGGGATGCTGCTGGCCGATCTGGGCGCCGACGTGGTGCGCATCGACCGGAAGGGCAGCCGCGGCGGCCTGCTCGGCTCGCTCGGCGCCACCTCGCTGCTGGACCGCGGCAAGCGCTCGATCGCGCTGGACCTCAAGAACCCGGCCGACGTCGAGGTGGTCCGGGCCCTCGCGCGGCGGTCCGAGGTCCTGCTGGAGGGCTTCCGGCCCGGCGTCATGGAGCGGTTGGGGCTTGGCCCCGACGAGCTGCTGGGCGACAACCCGGCGCTGGTCTACGGCCGGATGACCGGCTGGGGGCAGACCGGACCGCTCGCGCACAGCGCCGGCCACGACATCGGCTACATCGCCCTCACCGGGGCCCTGGGCGCCAGCGGGCGTCCCGACGAGCGGCCGGCCCCACCGCTCAACCTGCTCGGCGACTTCGGCGGCGGGGGAGTGTTCCTCGCCCTCGGCGCGCTCGCTGCTCTGCTGTCCGCCCGCAGCACGGGCCGGGGCCAGGTCGTGGACGCCGCGATCGTCGACGGGACCGCCGTCCTGACCACGATGATCCACGGCATGCTCGGCGCCGGGGTCTGGACCGACCGGCGGGGCCGCAACCTGCTCGACACGGGTGCGCCGTTCTACGACGTCTACCGCTGTGCCGACGGGCAGTTCCTCGCGGTCGGCGCCCTGGAGGAGCAGTTCTACGCCGCGCTGCTCGCCGGGCTGGAGCTGGCCGGTGACGAGACGCTGCCCGACCGGAGCGACCCCCGCCAGTGGCCGGCGCTGCGCGAGCGGTTCACCCGCGCCTTCGCGTCCCGCACCCGCGCGCAGTGGTGGGCGGTGTTCGAAGGGACCGACGCCTGCGTGGCGCCGGTCTGGTCGCTGGTCGAGGCGACCGAGGACCGGCACAACACCGAGCGGGGGGTCTTCGTCGAGGTCGACGGTGTGCGGCAGCCCGCCGTCGCGCCGCGCTTCTCGGCGACGCCCGGGGCCGTCGGCCGGGTGCCGGCGGCGGGGGAGCACACCGACGAGATCCGCGCCGAGCTCGGCCTCTGACCGGCGTCCTGGCTCACCTGCCGGGGTCCTGGCTCACCGTCCACCGGAAGCCAGGACCCCTGGTGATCAGGTCACCTGATCACCGGGGAGGCCGCACGGCTGCCTCCTCCGGGACAGGCGCCGACCGACGGCGGCGGAGCGGCTCCAGCTCGGCGATCTCCTCCTCGGTCGCGACCCGGAACGGCGGCTCCGCGGGGGTCTCGAGGGCGCTGCGCCCCTGGCCCCGGGTGGCCCGCAGGCTGAGCGCGATCGAGCCGCCGATCAGGACGGTGATGACCGCCAGGCTGATCGTCGTCGGGATGTAGAAGACGTCGACCTTGAGCAGCATCTTGATGCCCACCCACACCAGGACCAGCGCCAGGCCCACCTTGAGGTAGACGAACCGGTGGATCAGGTCGGCCAGCAGGAAGTACATGGCCCGCAGTCCCAGGATGGCGAACGCGTTGGCGGTGAAGACGAGGAAGGGCTCGTCGGTGACGGCGAAGATCGCCGGGATCGAGTCGACGGCGAAGACGACGTCGGTGACCTCGACGAGCACCAGCACCGCCAGCAGGGGAGTGGCCATCAGCACCCCGCCGCGCCGGACGAGGAACCGCTGCCCGTAGAAGGCGTCGGTCATCGGCACGTAGCGGCGGAACAGCCGCAGCACCCGGGACTGCTCCGGGTCGAGGTGCTCGTTGCGCTGCCGGATCATGCGGACGCCGGTCCAGAGCAGGAACGCGGCGAAGAGGTAGAGGACCCAGCCGAAGCTGGCGATGAGCACCGAGCCGCCGGCGATGAACAGGCCCCGGAACACCAGCGCCCCCAGGACACCGAAGAACAGCACCCGGTGCTGGTACTCCCGGGGCACGGCGAAGAAGGCGAAGATGATCGCCCAGACGAACACGTTGTCGACCGCCAGTGACTTCTCGATCAGGTAGCCGGCGAAGTACTGCTGGCCGAGGCCGGCGCCGTGCGCCCACCACACCCAGGCGCCGAAGGCGACGCCGATGGCCACCCACACCGCCGACCAGGCGGCGGCCTCGCGCACGCCGATGACGTGCGCCCTCCGGTGGGCGAACAGATCGACCGCCAGCATGCCGCAGATCAGGCCGAGCACGGCCAGCCACAGCCACAGTGAGACGTCCACGGGGTATCCACTCCTCCAGTCGGGACGAACCAACTGGAGGTCTCTCCCGGCCCGGAGGCCCGCACCGCCGAGCTCCGCAGGGGGAGCCGTAGTGACGACGACGCGTGGGGGGATACTCCCCTCCTGTGCCGAATAGTGAAGCACAGTTCACCTGTTCGGCCAAGTCGGGAGAGGGCGGATGACCGCTGGGCACCCGGGACGCCACTCGTGGACGTTCCTCACCAACCACGCGCACGTCCTGCTCGCCGTCGCGCGGAGCCCGGATGCCCGGGTCGCCGACATCGCGGCGGAGGTGGGGGTCACGCCACGGGCCGCGCTGAGCATCCTGCGGGACCTGGAGGAGGCGGGGTACCTCGTCCGCAGCCGTCGGGGGCGGCGCACGCACTACGAGATCCGGCCGCACCAGCACTTCCGCCACCCGAGCACGGCCCAGCACGAGGTCGACGGGCTGCTGCGCCTGCTCGGCAGGTGACCGCGCGCCACCGCCGGTCGCCATCCTGGCTCACCGCCCCGGGTCGCCGTCCTGGCTCACCGTCCGGGGTCCTGGCTCACCGTCGACCGTGAGCCAGGACCCCAGACGATCAGGTGACCTGATCACCATGGTGCTCAGCGGCGGCGGGTCTCCGGGAAGAGCAGGTCGACGAAGCGCCCGGCGGTGGGCTGCGGCTCGTGGTTGGCCAGCCCGGGCCGCTCGTTGGCCTCGATGAAGACGTAGTCGGGGCCGCTGACGTCGGGGACCAGGAAGTCGATGCCGGTCACCGGGATGCCGAGGGACTCCGCCGCCCGGACGGCGGCCTCCGCGATGGTGGGGTGCAGCTGCTCGGTGACGTCCTCGATGGTCCCGCCGGTGTGCAGGTTCGCCGTCCGGCGCACCTGGATCCGCTCGCCGTGCGCCGGGACGTCGTCCATGGCGTAGCCGGACTCGGCGACCACCTCGGTCGTCGTGTCGTCCAGCGGGATCCGCGACTCCCCGCCGGTCGCCCGTTCCCGCCGGCGGCTGGTGGACCGCACCAGGTCGGCGACGGCGTGCCGCCCGTCGCCCACGACCTCCGCCGGACGGCGCACCGCGGCGGCGACGACCTGCCGGTCGATGACGACGACCCGCAGGTCCTCCCCCTCGACCCGCTCCTCGACCAGCACGTCGGGGCAGAACTGCAGCGCGACGGCGACGGCCCGCTCGAGGCCCGCCTCGTCGGTGACCCCGACGGTGATGCCCCGGCCCTGCTCACCCCGGGCGGGCTTGACGACGACGTCGCCGACCCCGCGCAGCAGCGTCCGGGCCTCGTCGAGATCGCCTTCGCAGGCCAGCGCGCCCTGGGCGACCCGGACCCCGGCCCGCCGCATGATCCGCCGGGTGACCCGCTTGTCGTCGCAGCGGCTCAGCGCCACGGCGGTGGTGAACTCCGAGAGCGACTCCCGGGTCAGCACCGAGCGGCCGCCCAGCGTCAGCCGCATCTCGCCCCACTCGGCGTCGGTGATCTCGACCCGGATCCCGCGCCGGAGCGCCTCCTCGGCGATGATCGACGCGTAGGGGTTCAGCCGCTCCAGGCCCGGCGGCCGCGCGGCGAACAGCGGCGTGTTGATCGGGTTCTTCCGCTTCACGCACACGGCGGCGACCCGGGAGAAGCCCAGCTTCCGGTAGAGCGTGATCGCCGCGGTGTTGTCGTGCATCACCGAGAGGTCGAGGTACGCCCGGCCGCGGGCGACGTACCGCTCGGCCAGCACCCGGACCAGCGCCTCCCCGGTTCCCGGCGGGGCGTCCTGCTTGTCCGCCACCAGGCACCACAGGCTGGTGCCGCCCTCCCGGTCGCCGAAGGCGAGCACGTGGTCGACACCGGTCACCGTGCCGACGATCTTCTTGGTGCGGGTGTCCTCCGCGACCAGGTAGGTGAAGGTGCGGGTGCGGTGGTTGGCCCACATGGTCGCCGGGTCGGCGGGCACCATGCCGTTGCGCGCGTACAGCTCGTTGATCTCGACCATCTCCGCCTCGGAGGTCACCGTGCGCACGAAGACGCCGCGGATCACCTCGGGCCGGGGGCGGTAGCGGTGCAGGTCGAGCCGGTAGGTGAGGGACGGGTCGATGAACAGCTCGTCGGGCGCCATCCCGACCAGCACCTGCGGGTCGCGCGGGTAGACGCAGATGTCCCGCCGCCCCGTCTCCTCGGCCCGCAGCACGTCGACGATGCCGCGCAGGTCCCGGAACGTCTGCCCGAACGCCAGCTGCCCCCAGCCCAGGTCGAGGACGACGTCCTCGGCCATGCCCTCGATCTCGTGGGCCGTGGGCTGGTGCCAGGACCGGCTGGTCAGCTCAGGGGTGGACGGCACCGCCGTGCGTCGGCGGTGCCCGGCCAGCCGTGCCATGACCGCCCCCCTCAGACCGCGTGCGTCTGGAGCCAGAGCTCCAGCAGCCCCAGCTGCCAGAGCTTGTTCCCGCGCAGCGGGGTGAGCTCGCCGTTGGGGTCGGCGAGCAGTTCCCGGACGTACTCCGGGCGGAACAGGCCCCGGTCCCGGGCGGCGTCGCTGGAGAGCGCGTCCTTGACCAGGTCGAGCACCTTGCCCTGCAGGTGGGTGATCGCCGGCACCGGGAAGTAGCCCTTGGGGCGGTCGATGACCTCCGGCGGGATGATCCGCCGGCCGATGGCCTTCAGGATGCCCTTGCCGCCGTCGGCCAGCTTCAGCTCGGGCGGGCACATGGCCGCCAGCTCCACCAGGTCGTGGTCGAGGAAGGGCACGCGGGCCTCCAGGCCCCAGGCCATGGACATGTTGTCCACCCGCTTCACCGGGTCGTCGACCAGCATGACCTCGCTGTCCAGGCGCAGGGCGGCGTCCACCGCCGTCTCGGCGCCGGGGGCGGACATGTGCGCCCGCACGAAGGCCAGGCTCGGGTCCTCGTCCAGGGCGTAGCGGCCGGAGACGACGTGCCGCATCTGCGCGTGGTCGCGGTCGAAGAACGCCTGCGCGTAGGTCCGCACCGCCTCCTCGCGGCCGACGCCGGCCAGCGGCGGGTACCAGTGGTAGCCGGCGAAGACCTCGTCGGCGCCCTGGCCGGACTGCACCACCTTGATCGACTGGCTGACCCGCTCGCTGAGCAGGTCGAAGGCGACGACGTCGTGGCTGACCATCGGCTCGGCCATGGCGCCGATGGCGTGACCCAGCGCGCCGGCCAGCTCGTCGGAGCCGACGCGGATGCGGTGGTGGTCGGTGGCGAAGCGCTCGGCGATGACGTCGGAGTACTGGAACTCGTCGCCCTCGCGGCCGCCGACGGACTCGAAGCCGATCGAGTAGGTGGCCAGCCCGGTCTGCCCCTCCTGGGCGAGCAGGCCGACGATCAGGCTCGAGTCGAGGCCGCCGGAGAGCAGCACCCCGACCGGGATGTCGGCGACCAGGCGGCGGCGGACCGCGACCCGCAGCGCCTCCTCGATCGCGTCCTCCCAGTCGCGGGCCGACCAGTTGGCGTGCTCGACCCGGCGCTCGTAGCGCGCCTCCCAGTACCGGTGCTCGGTGCTCGTGCCGTCGGCCTCGATGATGCGCACGGTGGCCGGCGGGAGCTTGCGGACGCCGTTGAGGATCGTCCGCGGAGCGGGGACGACGGCGTGCCAGGTGAGGTAGTGGTGCAGGGCGACGGAGTCGACGGAGGTGTCGACGTCACCGCCGCGCAGCAGCGCGGGCAGCGTGGACGCGAAGCGCAGCCGCTTGCCAGGGGTCTCGGAGAGGTAGAGGGGCTTGATGCCCAGCCGGTCGCGGGCCATGACCACGCGGCCGGTGTCCCGCTCGGCGATGACGAACGCGAACATGCCGTGCAGGTGGGAGACGACGTCGGTGCCCCAGTGGTGGTAGCCCTTGAGGATCACCTCGGTGTCGCTGTGGGAGAAGAAGCGGTAGCCGTGGCCCTCCAGCTCCGCCCGCAGCTCCCGGTAGTCGTAGATGCAGCCGTTGAACACCGCCGTCAGGCCGAGCTCGTTGTCCACCATCGGCTGGGAGCCGCAGGTGGAGAGGTCGATGACCGAGAGCCTGCGGTGCCCGAAGGCCACCCGCCCGTTGCTCCACGATCCCTGCCCGTCCGGGCCACGGGGGACCAGGGCCTCGACCATGCGGGCTACCGCGGTCGTGTCGGCCGTGGTCCCGTCGAACGTGATCTCGCCGCAGAGGCCGCACATACGAAACGATCTAACCCTCGACCGCCCCCGCCCGCGACGCGGGGGGCCTTCGATCGGGGCATGCGTGGCACACCTCACGTACCGGGCGCCGTTCCACGTGGAACGTCCTCCCTGCCCGGGCACGGCGCGCACCCTGGCGACGGTCCGCCGGCGGTGTCGGACCGGCCGCTCGCCGCGCCGCTCAGCCGTAGTAGAGGGCGACCGGCCTGCCGTCGATCTCGCGGACGTCGACGGGGGTGTCGTAGACGGCGGCGAGCACGTCGGGGCGCATGATCTCCCGCGCGGCGGCATCCGCCACGACGACCCCGTCCCGCATGGCGACGATGCGGTCGGCGTAGGTGGCGGCGACATTGATGTCGTGCAGCACGACGACCACCCGCTTGCCGAGCTCGTCGGCCATCCTGCGGATGAGCCGCATGATCTCGGTCATGTGCCGCAGGTCGAGGTTGTTGAGCGGCTCGTCGAGCAGCACGTACTTCGTGTCCTGCGCGAGGACCATCGCGATGAAGGCCCGCTGGCGCTGCCCGCCGGAGAGCTCGTCGAGGAACCGGTCCCGGTAGGCGTCGAGGTCGAGGTAGCCGATCGCGCGCTCGATGTGCTCGCGGTCGTGGACGGTGAGCCGTCCCCTCGAGTGCGGGAAGCGGCCGAACTCCACGAGGTCGTGGACGGTCAGGCGCGCGGCGACGTGGTTGTCCTGGCGCAGCACGGCGAGGTTCCTGGCGAGCTCGTGCGACGGCGTCGTCGCGACGGCCATCCCGTCCACCGCGATGCGGCCGGCATCCGGCTGCAGGAGGCGGCCGACGAGGCCGAACAGCGTGGACTTGCCGGCCCCGTTCGGGCCGATGAGCGCCGTCACGCCCTCACCGCCGAAGGTGATGGAGACGTCGTCGACCACCGTCTGCCCGCCGTACCGCTTGGTGACGTTCTCGAGCGCGATCACCGCGCCCCCTTCCGCAGCACGAGGTACAGGAAGAACAAGCCGCCGGCGAAGTCGATGACCGTGGAGAGGGTCCCGCCGAAGCCGAGCAGCCGCTCGAGCACCAGCTGGCCGCCCAGCAGGCAGACCATCCCGATGAGCACGGCGGTGGGCAGCGTCCACGCGTGGCGGAATGACCCCGCGTAGGAGTAGGCGAGGTTGGCCACGATGAGGCCGAAGAACAGGATCGGGCCCACCAGCGCCGTCGACGCGGCGATCATCACCGAGACGCTCAGGAAGAGCACCATCACCACCCGGCGGTGGTCCACGCCCAGGCCCACGGCGGCCGGTTCGCCCAGCGTCAGGACGTCGAGGATGCGCAGCAGCGGCACGATCACCGCGCACCCGAGGACGACCAGCCCGGAGGTGAGCAGCAGCAGCGTCTCGTCGGGCCGGGTGAGGGAGGCGAACATCGCGTCGGAGAGCACCTGGAAGTCCAGCGGGTCGAGCATCCGCTGCATCCACTCGGTGAAGGCGCGGAAGAACGTGCCCAGCACGATGCCGACCAGCAGCATGAGGTGGATCGACCGCCGCTTGCCACCGAACAGCCAGGTGAACAGCAGCACGCTGAACGCGACCATCACCCCGACCTGGACCAGCCACAGGGTGAGCTGGTCGAAGCCGAGGAACCCCGCCGAGCCGGCGAAGAACACCAGCACGGTCGAGATCAGCACGTAGAACGCGTCGAAGCCCATGATCGACGGGGTCAGGATGCGGTTCTGCGTGATCGTGTGGAACACGACCGTCGACACACCGACCGCCGTCGCGACCACGAGCATGGCGAGCACCGTGCGGCTGCGGATCCCGAGCGCGAACGACAGCGACCCGGGGACGGCGGTGAACAGGAAGACGGCGGTCAGGACCAGGACGGTCGCGCCCAGCACGCCCAGGCGGACCCGGGGCTCGGCCCAGGAGGTCGCGAGCCGGGTCCGGTGCAGGCCGGCGGCGGGCAGGGCGCCGGACTCCGTGGGAACGGGGTCAGTGAGCACGGCTCCGCCTCCGCAGCAGCAGCCAGAGGAACAGCGCCGCACCGACGATGCCGACGACGACCCCCAGCGGGATCTCGTAGGGGAAGCGCACGAGGCGGGCGACCAGGTCGCAGGCGAGGACGAACACGGCCCCGATCCCGGCGACCCGCGGGATCGACCGGCGCACGTTGTCGCCGATGATCAGGCTGACGACGTTCGGCACGACCAGCCCCAGGAACGGGATCATCCCGGCCGTGACGAGGACCGCCGCAGTGATCACCGCGATGACCACCATGCCGACGGCGACGACCCTGCGGTAGTCCAGCCCCAGGTTGGTGGCGAACTCCTCGCCGAGGCCGACGACGCTGAACCGGTCGGCGGCCACCCAGGCGACGACGACCATGAGGCCGGCGATCCAGAGGAACTCGTACCGGCCCTGCATGATCGTGGCGAAGCTGCCCTGCGACCACTGCCCGAGGGACTGCAGGAGATCCAGGCGGTAGGCGAAGAACGTCGTGACGGCGCCCACGACGCCGCCGAGCATGATGCCGACCAGCGGGACGAGCACCAGCTGGCGCACGGGCACGACGCGGACCACCCGCAGGAACACCCAGGTCCCGACGAGGCCGAAGACCGCAGCCACCGCCATCTTCCCGACGACGGCGAGGCCGGGCAGGAAGATCATCGTGACGAGCATGCCGAGCGTCGCGAACTCGCTGACGCCGGTGGTGCCGGGCTCGACGAACTTGTTGCGCACCAGCATCTGCATGATCAGGCCGGCGATGCCCAGGGACGCGCCGGCGAGCAGCACGGCGACCGTGCGCGGGATCCGGCTGGCCACGAGCAGGAAGGCCGCGTCGCCGTCCCGGCCGCCGGTGAGGACCGAGGACGGGGACACGTCGGAGACGCCGACGAACAGGCTGGCGAGCCCGAGGACGACGAGGAGCACGGCGACGAGCACCCCCACCCAGGTGCGGCGGGGCCGCGCCTGGGTGGGGGTGCTCGTCGGGGTCCGGTCCAGCGTCGTCACGGACGTCAGGACGGGAGGTCGGCCGGTGCCACGCCGATCAGTCGGCGATCTGCAGGACGTCGTCGATCATGATCCCGGTGGTCTCGATGCCACCGAACACGACGTACCAGGCGGCCGGGTCCAGGTAGACGATCTGGTCCTCCTGGGCGGCGGTCGTCTGCGCGACGATCTCGTTGTCCAGCACCGCCGCGGCGGCCTGCGCGCCCTCGGCACCGATCGCGGCATCGCGGTCGACGACCCAGAGGTGGTCGGGGTTCGCCTCGAGGAGGAACTCGAAGGACACGGGCTCACCGTGCGTGGCGGCCTCGATGTCGTCGACCACGGGCTCGACGCCGAAGGCGTCGTAGATCAGCCCGCCACGGGCGCCGCGGCCGGCGGCGTCGGCACCGGCCGGGGACAGCGCGCTGAGCTCGCCGCCGGAGACCATCAGGCCCAGGCCCGTTCCGGCGTCCGCGGTGGCGGCGCGCGCCTCCTCGATGCCCTCGGTGACCTCGGCGATCGCCTGCTCCGCCTCGTCCTCGGCGCCCAGGACCTCACCGAGGAAGGTGGTGTTCCGCTCCAGGGTCTCGGTGAACGAGCCGCGCAGGCTGAGGTCGACGGTCGGCGCGATCTCGCTGAGGTCCTCGTACAGCGCCGACGAGCGGCCGGCGATGACGATGAGGTCGAGCTGCTCCGCCTCGATCGCCACCAGGTCGGCCTCGGACAGGGTGCCGACGTCGTAGGCGTCGTCGGCGAGCGCGTCCTGCAGGTAGTCGGGCACCGAGTCGAGCGGGGCGCCCGCGACCTCGCCGCCCAGCGCACCGATCGTGTCGAGGCTGGCCATGTCGAAGACCACGATGTTCCCGGGGCTCTTCGGGACCTCGACCGACGTCTCCTCGAGCTGGGGGTCCGCGTCCTCGGCCGCGACGTTCCGGTCCCAGGTGAAGGAGACGGTCTCGGTGTCGACGGCGGCTGTCTCGGTCGCGGGGTCGGACCCACCGCACGCCGAGAGGACCAGGACCGCGGAGAGGGGGAGAGCGAGCGTCGCGAGGGGCCGGACGGCGGTGCGCATGGGACTCCGATCGGTACGGGTAGGCATGCCTTACTAAGGCAGTCCTAACCTGCCACAGCGGATCCGGCGAGTCCCCACCGGGGGTCCCTCGGGCCCCCGATCCCGGCCTGCGGACGGCGCGGCGGGAGGATGAGCCCGTGCCGGCTCCTGTCTTCTCCCGCGGAGGGGTGCGGTGACGGTCGTCCTCGTCGTCGCCGCCACCGTCGTCGCGGCGCTCCTGGTCGTCCTCGGGCTCGCCTCGACGGTCGCCGGCCGGCGGATCGGCATCCTGCACCTGGCCGGGGCGGGCCTGCTCGAGGCGGTCCTCGTCGTCCAGGCCGTGCTGGCCGGCGTCGCCATGGCCGGGGGTGACACCCCCGCCGACGTCCCCACCTTCCTGGGCTACCTCTCCGGCGTCCTGCTCATCCCGGTCGCCGGCGTGCTGTGGGCCCGCACCGAGCACACCCGCTGGGCCGGCACCGTGCTCGCGGTGGCGGCGGCCGCCGTCGGCGTCATGGTGTGGCGGCTGCTCCAGCTGTGGGAGGCCACCGGTGCGTGAGCGGGGGCTCGGCCGGCCGGCGGAACCGGCGCCCGCCGGTGGCACGACCGGTCCGGCGCGCGTGCTGGTGCTGGTCTACGGCATCTTCGCCCTGGCGGCGGGGGCGCGGGCCGGCGTGCAGCTGGCCACGCGCTACGACGAGGCGCCGGTGGCCTACCTGCTGTCGGCGCTCGCGGCGGTGATCTACGCGGTGGCCACCGTCGGGCTGGCCCGCGGGGGGAGCACCGGCCGGCGGACCGCGCTGACCGCCATCGTGGTCGAGCTGGTCGGCGTGCTGGTCGTGGGCACGCTGTCGCTGGCCGACCCGGCGGCCTTCCCCGACGAGACGGTGTGGTCCGGCTACGGCCGCGGCTACGGCTACGTACCGCTCGTCCTGCCGGTCCTGGGGCTGCTCCTGCTCCGGCGCGGCCGGCGGGACCCGGCGCCCGGCTGACCGGCCGCCGGGCGCGGGCTCAGAAGTCGCCGCCCCCGAAGTCCCCGCCGAAGTCGCCGCCCCCGAAGTCGCCCCCGCCGTGGTCCCCACCGGCGAACCCGCCGTCGCCGCCGGGATCGCCCCAGCCACCGGCGCCGTCCTCGTAACCCGCGGCGTAGGCCTCCTCGTCACCGCCGCCGAACAGCCCGCCGTCGCCCAGGCCGGTGTCGAACAGCGCATCGGCCACCGCGGAGCCGATCACCAGCCCGCCGATGGTGCCCAGCAGACCGCCGCCGACCATGCCCCCGATGCCCGGGCCGCCGTAGCCGGGTCCGTAGCCACCCCGCCCGTACCCACCGGGCCCGTACCCGCCGCCGTAGCCGGGGCTGCCGTGGCCACCGAACGTGCGCTCCATGAAGCCCGGCTGCCGCAGCTCGGCGCGGGTGGCCGCGCGGGCGAGCGTCCGCGGGTCGTCCCCGGCCGGCCGCTCCCCGGCGGGCACGGCGTCGGCCAGCTGCGCCAGCACCTGCCGGCGCTGCTCGGGCGTCAGCTGCTCGAACGCCTCCGTGTGCGCCTGCTCGACCTGGTCGGGCGGCGCGGTGCGCAGCAGGTAGCGGTACCGCTCCAGCGCCTGCTCGTCGGCCGTCCGTGCGGCCGGCGCGGGAGCCCACCGCTCGGCGTAGCGGCCGTCCCCCGGCCCGTACCCCTGGCCGTAGCCGTGGTCGTGGTCGTATCCGTGGTCGTCGCGCCGTCGGCGGCCGAAGAGCCGGTCCAGCAGTCCCATGGGGTCCCTCCTCGCGTGCGGGGTGCGCGCACCCGCCGCAGTCGGTGCCCCGGAACCGGCCGGGGGAACCGCGGTCAGTCCTCGCCGCTGCGCAGCAGGCCGTACGCGCCGCGGTGGAACAGCAGCGGACGGCGGTCGGGCGCGGCCCCCAGGTCGAGCACGCGGGCGACGACGATGGTGTGGTCCCCGCCGTCGTACTCCGCCCACAGTTCGCCGTCGATCCACGCCACCACGTCGTCGAGCACGGGGGAGCCGTGCGTGCTGGCCCGCCACGGCACCCCGGCGAACTTGTCCGTGCCCGAGCGGGCGAAGTTCTGCGAGACGGCGTCCTGCCCCTCGGCGAGCACGTTGACGCAGAACCGCCCGAGCTCCCGGAGCCGGGCCCAGGTGCGGGAGCTGCGGGCCGGGGCGAGGGCGACCAGCGGCGGGTCCAGGGACAGCGAGCTGAAGGACTGGCAGGTGAAGCCGATCGGCCCGTCGGGGGTGTCGGCCGTGACCACGGTGACCCCGGACGCGAAGTGCCCGAGCACCTCGCGCATCAGCCGGGGGTCGACGATCCGCGCCGGCTCGGAGACCGCGTCAGCCGGCATCAGCGGGCCCCGTCGGAGCGCGGGACCGATCGGCCGCCGGCCCGGTACAGCGAGCTGGGCAGCTCGTGCCCCACGGCCTGCTCGGTGACGCGGGCGGCCGTCATGAGCCGGTCGAGGTCCATACCGGTCCGGACGCCGGACTCCTCGAGCAGGTAGACCAGCTCCTCCGTCGCGATGTTGCCGCTGGCCCCCGGGGCGAACGGGCAGCCGCCCAGCCCGCCGACCGAGGCGTCTAGCTGGGTGACCCCCGCCTGCACGGCGGCCAGCGCGTTGGCCTGGCCGGTGCCCCGCGTGTCGTGGAAGTGCACGCCCACGGGAACGCCCGGGCAGGCCCGGCGGACGGCGTCGAGGAGGGTGACCACGCGCAGCGGCGTCGTCGTCCCGATGGTGTCGCCGAGGCAGAGCTGGTCGGCGCCGGCGGTGACCGCGGCGCGGGCGACGTCGACCGTGCGGGTCACCGGGGTGCGGCCGTCGAACGGGCAGTCCCAGGCCGTCGCGATGATCACCTCGAGCGAGCCGCCGGCGCCGTGGGCGAGGCCGGCGATCTCGCCGACCGCGGCCAGCGCGTCGGCCGTGCTCCGCCCGGCGTTGGCCCGGCTGTGCCCGTCGGTTGCGGAGACGACGTACTCGAGGTCGGCGACGCCGGCGTCCACCGCGCGGACGGCGCCCCGCGGGTTGGCGACCAGGGCCGACCAGTGCACCTCCGGCCAGCGACCGAGCTCGGCGGCCACCCGGTCGGCGTCCGCGAGCGCGGGCACCGCCTTCGGCGACACGAAGGACGTCGCCTCGATCCGGCGGACGCCGGTGGCCACGAGCGCCTCCAGCATCTCCAGCTTGGCCTCCAGGGGCACGGGGGCCTCCAGCTGGAGCCCGTCGCGCATGCCCACCTCCCGGACGTCGACGGAGGCGGGCAGCACCAGGTCGAACTCGGACATCAGGGTCTCCTCGGCACGAGCAGCGGGTACACCCGCATCCTGCCCCTCCCGCCCGGCGTTCCCTCGATCAGGCGTTCCGGATCTACGGTGACCGGTCCGGGGAGCAGATCGTCGGGCCCGTCGAGCAAGATGAGTGCAGCACGGGAGGTGTGGAGTGATCGAGGTGGCCGGCACGCTGCCCCCGGCGGATCGGCGGAGCGCCTTCGCCAACGCGCCGATGGGGATCGCCTTGACGACCCCTGGCGGCCTCCTGGTCGACGTCAACCCCGCCCTGGTCGAGATGGTCGGCCGCTCCGCGGAGGAGCTGCACGGGCGCTCGGTGATGGACCTGGTGCACCCGGACGCCGTCCCGGCCGCGCAGGAGGCGCACGCGACCCTGACCGCCCGGCCCGACCGGCCGATGCGGCACGAGACCCGGCTGACGCGGGCGGACGGATCCGACGTGCCGGTGCAGATCACCGCCTCGTGGGTGGCCGAGACCGACGGCCAGGCCGCGCACCTGGTCCTGATCATGGAGGACATCACCGAGCGCAAGGCGCTCGAGGCGCAGCTGGTTCACCGCTCGCTGCACGACCCGCTGACCGGGCTGCCCAACCGGCTGCTGTTCCACGACCGGCTGCGGCACGCCCTCGACCGCGGGCACCGCGAGAACACGCCCACCTGCGTGCTGATCATCGACCTGGACGGGTTCAAGGCGATCAACGACGAGCTGGGTCACCCGATGGGCGACCGCGTGCTGGTGTCCTTCGCCGAGCGGCTGGGCTCGGTGCTGCGGGCCAGCGACACCGCCGCCCGGCTCGGTGGCGACGAGTTCAGCATCGTCTGCGAGAACACCGAGCGGGCCGACGCCGAGGCGCTGGCTGACCGGTTGCGCACGACGGTCACCGAGCCGCTGGACCTCGACGGCACCCGGGTGCCGGTGGGCATCAGCATCGGCATCGGCACCGCCCTCGGCGGCGAGGAGCCCGGCGACGTCGACGAGCGGGTCGTGCGGGCGGCCGACGACGACATGTACGCCGACAAGGCGCGTCGCCGGTCGGCCCGCCGCTGATCCCGGCGCGCCTCCTCAGCCCTCCCGCCAGGTGGCCACCGGGCGGAGCCGGGCGAACACCGCGGTGACGACCGGCAGCACGCAGGCGACGATCACGAACGCGGTGACGCCGAGCCGGCCGTCGTCGTCCAGGACCACCCAGCCGGCGACGAGGGCGGCTACCAGGACGCCGACCGCGGCGACCGCCGAGACGAAGAGCAGCCCGGCCGCGCGGCCCTGGAGCACCCGGACGCCGCCCAGCACGAGACCGACCGCGCAGGGCAGGCCCAGGGTGAGCAGGGCCGTCGCCGGGTCGTGCTCCCCGTCGATCAGCAGCACCAGCATGAACAGCGACCCGAGCGCGGTCAGGCTCCCGGTGACGATGCCGAGCACGCCGGCCGCGGTGACCACCCCGGGGCGGGCCTCGCCGGGGACCGGGCCGTACCACCCCGGAGGTCCGTAGGCAGCCTGGCCGTACGGAGCCTGGCCGTACGGGAACTGGCCGTAGGGGACCTGCCCGTACGGGGCCTGGCCGTACGGGGCCTGGCCGTACGGGGACTGGCCGTAGGGGACCTGCCCGTACGGGGCCTGGCCGTACGAAGCCTGCCCGTACGGAGCCTGCCCGTACGGCGGCTGGCCCGGTTGCTGGGGGCCGTGGTGACCGCCGGCCGGGGACGCCCAGGGCTGAGGGTCGCTCATGGCCGTCAGTCTGCCCGCTGCACCTGCCGGGATCGGTGCCGACGCGGGCGGGATCACCCGCGCGAGCGGGACCGGCCGCGGATCGCGCCCCGGTCAGCCGCCGAGCGCGGCGCCGACGACGGCGCGGGCCTCCTCCTGCACCTGCGCCAGGTGCTCGGGCCCGCGGAAGGACTCCGCGTAGATCTTGTAGACGTCCTCGGTGCCGGACGGGCGGGCGGCGAACCAGGCGTTCTCGGTCGTCACCTTGAGGCCGCCGATCGCGGCGTCGTTGCCCGGCGCCCGGGTGAGCTTGGCCGTGATCGCCTCGCCCGCCAGCTCGGTCGCCGAGACGGCCTCGGGGGAGAGCTTCCCGAGGGCCGCCTTCTCCGCGCGGGAGGCCGGGGCGTCGATGCGGGCGTAGGCGGACTCGCCGAAGTGGTCGGTGAGCTGGCGGTGCAGCTTCGAGGGGGACCGGCCCGTCACGGCCTGGATCTCGGCGGCCAGCAGGGCCAGCAGGATGCCGTCCTTGTCCGTCGTCCAGACGCTGCCGTCCCGGCGCAGGAAGGAGGCACCGGCGGACTCCTCGCCGCCGAAGCCGACCGATCCGTCCAGCAGGCCGGGCACGAACCACTTGAACCCGACCGGCACCTCGACCAGCGTCCGGCCCATGTCGGTGACGACCCGGTCGATGAGGGAGCTGGACACCAGCGTCTTGCCGACGGCGACGTCCTTCGCCCAACCCGGCCGGTGGCTGAGCAGGTAGGCGATCGCGACGGCGAGGAAGTGGTTGGGGTTCATCAGCCCGCCGTCGGGGGTCACGATGCCGTGCCGGTCGGCGTCGGCGTCGTTGCCGGTGGCGATCTGGAACTCGTCCCGGCGGGCGACCAGCGAAGCCATCGCCGAGGGGGAGGAGCAGTCCATCCGGATCTTGCCGTCCCAGTCCAGCGTCATGAACCGCCAGGTCGGGTCGACGAGCGGGTTGACCACCGTGAGGTCGAGCCGGTGCCGCTCGGCGATGGCCGCCCAGTAGTCGACGCTGGCGCCGCCGAGGGGGTCGGCGCCGATCCGGACCCCGGCGTCGCGGATCGCGTCGATGTCGATCACCGAGGGCAGGTCGTCGACGTAGGTGCCGAGGAAGTCGTAGGCCTCCGCGGCGGAGCGGGCCTGGTCCAGCGGCACCCGGCGCACCCCGCTGAGCCCCGCGCGCAGCAGCTCGTTGGCCCGCCCGGCGATCCACCCCGTGGCGTCGGTGTCGGCCGGGCCGCCGCTCGGCGGGTTGTACTTGAACCCGCCGTCGCGCGGCGGGTTGTGCGACGGGGTGACGACGATGCCGTCGGCCATCCCCGAGGTGCGGCCGGCGTTGGCCCGCAGGATGGCGTGGCTGATCGCCGGGGTGGGGGTGTAGCGCCCACCGGCGTCGACCAGCACTGTCACGTCGTTGGCGGCCAGCACCTCGAGCGCCGTCGCCCACGCCGGCTCCGACAGCGCGTGGGTGTCCCGGCCCAGGAACAGCGGCCCGTCGAAGCCCTGCTCGGCGCGGTACTCGCAGATGGCCTGGGTGGTCGCGAGGATGTGCGCCTCGTTGAAGGCGGCGTCCAGCGCCGACCCCCGGTGACCGGAGGTGCCGAACGCCACCTGCTGCGCGGGCTCCGCCGGGTCGGGCTCCACCGTGTAGTAGGCGCTGACCAGCGAGGCGACGTCGATCAGGTCGGCGGGCTGGGCGGGCTGTCCGGCACGGGCGTCGCTCATGTGGTTGATCTTGGCGCCCCGACGGCGTCCGCGCGAGATCTGACGGATCAGCCGGCCCGGCGCGGCTCGCCCGGGTAGGTGCCGAACGACCAGAGGTTGCCCTCCGGGTCGCGGGCGGAGAACTCCTGGGAGCCGTAGTCGGTGGTCGAGGGCGGCCGGACGACCTCCGCGCCCGCGGCGACCGCGCGCGCGTGCACCGCGTCGGGGTCGGCGGTCACGACGTAGCAGGCCGCGGTGCCCGGCCGCGCCGGCCACGCGTCGTCGCCGTCGTCCCGCACCGAGCCGAACATGACGCCCCCGCCCTCGGGCCAGGACAGCTGGGCGTGGTCGACCCGGTCGCCCTCGCCGTACACGGCGGTCTCCTCGAACCCGAAGGCGTCCACGAGGAAGCGGATCAGCCCGCGCGCGTCACGGGCCCGGAAGGCCGGCCAGACCGTGGGGGCCGGCGTCGTCTGCTGCTGGTCGCTCTGGTGCGTCGTCGTCATGGCGTCGACAGTGCCGTGCTGACGGCGGCGGTGTCTTGCACGAATCCGAACTCCGCGGCGAGCCAGCGGGTGGGCGGCAGGCCGGAGAAGGCCCGCCACTCCCGGGTGAGGTGCGCCTGGTCGGAGAACCCGCCGGCCACCGCCAGCGCCGCCAGGTCGGGGGCGCGCCCGGCCGCTACCCGGGAGGCCAGGGCACGCCGGGCGCGGTCGAAGCGGGTGACCCGCGCGGCCTCCTTGGGGGCGAGACCGGTCTCGGCGCGGAACCGCTGCTCCAGGTGCCGGGGCGACCAGCCGACCTGCCGGGCCACCTCCGCCACCCGCAGCCGACCGCCGGTCGCCGTGGTCAGCCGCCACGCCTCGGCGACCTCCGCCGGCGGGCCGGGGTCATCCCGACGCAGCTGCCGCAGCAGGACCTCATCCACCGCCGCGAACCGCCCGGACCAGCCGCCGGCCGCCCGGACGCGGTCGGCCAGCTCGCGCCCCGCCGGGCCGAGGACGGCGTCCAGCGGCACGTCGAGCGACGCCAGTGCAGCTGCCGGGCAGCCGAGCAGCGCCCGGGCACCGGCCGGCGTGAGGGACAGCTGGAGCCCGGCCAGCCGACCGGGGTGGACGATGCGGACCGGCCGGGTGTGCAGCCCGCCGACGACTGTGTCGTACCGGCCGGGCGGCTGCGCCGGATCGGGATGGGCGGCCATGCCCAGCGGCTCGTCCAGCGGAAGGATGAGGGTCAGCCAGGGGGACGGGAGACCGAGGTGCTCTCCGGGCGGCAGGCCCTCGTGCCGGTAGCCGACGGCGGCGGCGACGTACTGGCGCAGCGCGGGGTGCGGGCGGTGCACCACCGACTCCTGCCGCACGCCACCACGATGGCAGCGGAAGGGTCCCGGCTCCAGTAGCGCGTGTGCGACCAGGTCACGTGGGCGCCGATGCTGGCGCTCCGCGCCCGCGGCTCAGGAGCCTGCGGACGCCACCCCGAAGATCACCCCGACAGCCAGGAAGCCCACGCCGATCCAGCCCAGCACGATGCCGGCCGTCGCCATGCCGCCCCCGGACTCCCCGCGCTCCCGGATCTGGCTCTTCGCGGTGTAGCCGAAGACGAGCGCCAGGATGCTGCCGATCCAGTAGATCCAGAGGATGCCCAGCACCATCGAGGCGATGGCCATGCCGTTCGTGCGCCGTGGCGGGGCGTAGGGAAACCCGCCGATCGGCTGACGGTACGGGCCTGGGAACCCGGTCACTGGAGGCGGCGGGGGACGGTGGTAACCGCCGGCCGGTGGGTAGCCGCCGTAGGGCGCCTGCTCCTGCCCCCAGGCCGCGGGGCCCAGCCTGCCGTACGGGTCGCCGGCGCCGGGCTCACTAGGAGCGGGGTATGTCATCTGCTCGCTCCCGGGCGCGCATCCGGGAGCGACGTCGGCCCCGGGCGGTCCCCCACGTCGTGACGGTTAGCGACGGCAGTGAGACGCGACGCTTGGCACGACCACCCTGACGAGGGAGTCGTTGGGACCGAGGTCGGCTGACGCCGACGGAAAGGGGGAGGACGGCCAGTGCTCCACGGACGCCGGCACGCCGGCTTCCTCGGGGTGACGGCAACTGCCTCGAACTCTGCGAGAGCGGCGATGAGGTCGTCGACGTTTCCCCGGGCGATGACCCCAGGAGCCGGAAGGTCGTCCAGGTCCTCCAGCGCGGCATCCTCCAGCCACGCGCCGGGCGGCGGTTGAGCTGCATCCGCGCGCGTCGGGCCACAGACGGAAACCCAACCTCCAACCTGCACTTTGGGGGTCCTTCTCGACGCTGACCTGCGGTTTCTGTCGTACCGCGGCTCTACTCTCAGGGCGTCGGTCGGGGTCTGCCGGGAGGGGCGGGGGCATGTCAGAGCTGCGATCCGCCCTCGACGACCTGGCTGCGATCGACCTCGACGAGCTGTCGGACGACACGCTGCTCGACCTCGTCGGCGAGCTGAGCACCACGGCCAACCGCGTTGCCGCAGCGCTCACGTCGGCCGTGCGGGCCGCCGACCGTCGCGAGGCCTACCGACACGACGGCGCAGTGTCCATGAAGGCATGGCTGCGCGGCAGCTGCCGGATGGCTCCCGAGCAGGCGACGGCGACGGTCTCCACCGGCCGGCGGCTCGAGCTCCTGCCGGAGACCGCGGTGGCTTTCGCCTCCGGCGACATCACTGCGACGCACGCCCGCGTCATCACGAAGGCCATGACTCCCGGGCGGATCGCCAAGGCCGCCGTGGCGGGGATCGAGCTCGCGGAGAGCGACCGCATCCTGGCCGGACTGGCACGGGCGACGGGCCCTCAGGAGACCGCGCGCGGGGTCGCGCAGTGGGTCGCCGGCGTGGATCCCGAGGCACGCTGGACGACGCCGCCGACACCCGCCGCCGGTTCACCATGGCGTCCGGCCTGGACGGGCGGGTGCACCTGCGCGGGGAGCTCGACGCCGTCGGCGGCGAGTACCTGCACACGGCGCTGGCCGCACTGATGAACGGCGACCGCCCGGCCGACGACCTCCGGTCCCACGGGGAACGGCAGGGCGACGCTCTCATCGCACTGGCTCGCGGGGCCCTGGACGGCGGAGGGCTACCGACGGTTCGCGGTGAACGGCCGCACGTCCGGGTCACCATCGACCTGATGGCACCGTGCGCCGAACGAGGGGCTGCGGGCTTCGCGGGTGGCGCGCTCGGGTGGGCCGGTCCGATCAACCCGGAGACGGCGCGGCGGCTGGCCTGCGATGCCGGCGTGTCCCGCATCCTCACCGGCCCGAGCGGGCTGCCGCTCGACGTCGGCCGCGAACAGCGGAGCTCGAGCGCGGGCATCCGCCGCGCGATCGAGCTCCGCGACGAGCACTGCGTGTTCGCCGGCTGCGATGCCCCGCCGGAGTGGTGCGACGTCCACCATGTCGTCCACTGGGCCCACGGCGGGCCGACGAGCTGCGACAACGGCGCGCTGCTCTGCGAACGCCACCACACGAGCTGTCACGAAGGCGGGTTCACCATCCGCCGGGATCCCGGGACCGCTCGCTGGCACACCTATCGGCCGGACGGCACCGAGATCCTCAGCCGCGCCGGCCCCTGACCCACCGGCGGCACCGCCGCTGCCACCTACGCGCCGCGCGGGGCGTACATGATCACCGCGACGCCGACCAGGCAGAGCAGCGCACCGGCGACGTCGTACCGGTCGGGCCGGAACCCGTCGACGACCATGCCCCAGGCCAGGGAGCCCGCGACGAAGACACCGCCGTACGCGGCGAGGATGCGGCCGAAGTGCGCGTCCGGCTGCAGGGTCGCGACGAAGCCGTACAGGCCCAGCGCCACCACACCGGCACCGATCCAGGCCCAGCCGCGGTGCTCGCGGACGCCCTGCCACACCAGCCAGGCACCGCCGATCTCGGCGAGCGCGGCGAGGGCGAACAGCAGCAGCGAGCGGGTGACGGTCACTCGACCCCGTCGAGGAACCGGCGCAGCGTCGCCAGGAACACCTCGGGCTGCTCGGAGTGCACCCAGTGCCCGGCGTTCTTCACCTTCACCAGCCGCGTGGCGGGGAACAGCGCATCCATCTGCGGCCGGTCCTCCGGGAGCACGTAGTGCGAGTTCGCCCCGGCGAGCCACAGCACCGGCCCGTCGAAGGTCGCACCGGGCGGGGGCTCGGGGAAGCCCCGGAGCTCGCCGAGGTCGCGCTGGAGGAGCTCGAGGTTCAGCCGCCAGTGCCAGCCGTCGCCCTCCTCCTCCCGGCTCAGGCTCTGCAGCAGGAAGCTGCGCACCATCCGGCTGGGGACGGCGGTGCGCAGGGCGGCGTCGGCCTCGGTGCGGGAGCCCAGCGACTCCAGGTCCACCTCGCGCATCGCGGCGATGAAGGCGGCGAACGGCGACGCCTCCTCGTCGGGGTCCTCGGTGCGGCCGCCCTGCAGCGGGTACTCGACCGGGGCGACGTCCACGACCACCAGGGCCCGCAGCAGCTCCGGCCGGCGCAGCGCCAGCTGCATCGCCACCTTGCCGCCCATCGAGTGCCCGACCAGCGTGACCGGTTCGCCGTAGGGCGCCAGCTCCGCGGCGACCATCTCGGCCATGTCCACGTAGTCGATGCGGTCGGTCCACGGGGAGTGGCCGTGATTGGGCAGGTCGAGCAGGGTCACCCGGTGGTCCCCGGCCAGCCCCTTGGCGATGGTGGTCCAGTTCTTGCCCTGGCCGAACAGGCCGTGCACGAAGACGACGCGCGGGCCGGCCTCACCCACCGTCCGGGCGGCCAGGGTCTCGTCGGGGTTCTCCGTCACCGGGCGATTCCACCAGAGCGGGGCGCGCCGTGCGTCTCCCGGCCGTGCTCAGCCGAACACGACCTCGGTCTGCCCGGTGGCGTCGTCCAGCGTGATGTACCCGCCCTGGAAGTCGGTCCGGCTGCCGCCCGCGACGGCGTAGACGCCGCTCACCGGGTAGCCGAGCTGCCCCAGCTCCCAGCCGGTCTCCCCCCAGCGGGACCAGATCGGCCCGTACACCTCGTGCGCCCCGGTGCCCGGCGTGAAGTAGATCGAGGCGCCGCCGGGCCGGGAGAAGTTCTGGTAGCGCCCGACCCCGTCGGGCGAGCTGCGCTCCCCGGTGATCGGGTAGCCCAGCGGGCCCAGCTCGTAGGCCAGCGACCCGTAGTGCCCGCGGATGGCGCCGTAGATCTCGTGCGCCCCGGTCGCCGGGGTGAAGTAGATGGTCCCGGGGCGGGCGAAGTTCTGGTAGCGCCCGACGCCGTCCGGCGACCCGCGCTCCCCGGTCGTCGGGTAGCCCAGCAGGCCGAGCTCGTAGCCCAGCGACCCGTAGTGCCCGCGGATGGCCCCGTAGATCTCGTGTGCCCCGGTCGCCGGGCTGTAGTAGATCGTCGCCGGGCGGGCGAAGTTCTGGTACGCGCCGACGCCGTCCGGGGAGTATTGCTCCCAGTCCACCGGCACCCCGAGCATCCCGCCGTCCTGGCCGAGGGCCCGGTAGCGCCCCTCGATCGCCGACCAGCCGACCGACACCCCCATCCGCTGCCCGGCCTGCTCGCGCTCGGCGATGACCGGCCACAGGTTCGCCCGGCAGCCCTGCAGGGAGATCGACTGCTGCTGCATCACCCAGGCGGTGCGCCCGGGGGTGGGGCAGTCGGTGTGCGGGATGCCGATCCAGTGCCCGACCTCGTGCTGGACCACGTAGCGCTGGTACAGCGCGAGCGAGTGCGGCCAGCTGGCGGTGCCGAAGCGCCAGCGCTCGTCGTTGATGTACACCGAGCGACCCACCCGGCAGCTCCACTGGGCGCTGCAGCCGGGCGACGCCGCCGCGATCACCGACGGCGAGGCCAGGATCAGGTCGAAGTCGCTGCCCGACCCGACCTGCTCGAAGGCCAGGGTGCCCCCGAGGCTCCACCCCCGCGGATCGGTGAGCGCCTCGCGGGCGACGGCGGCGAACTGGCCGAGGTCGGCGGACACCCCGCCGCGCGAGGTCACGGTGTAGGTCACCGTCCGCTCCGCGGCCGAGGCGCCGGACGGCACCAGCACCACGCCCGCCAGCGCGACGAGGACGGCGAGAAGGCAACGAGCAGCTCGGGACATCAGGTCCTCCGGCGCGGACGGGACCGCCCACGCGTCCGGTCGACGTCGGGCCGGCATGCGGCGGACGCCCCCGCTCGGAACCGGCTTCTGACGGGGATCGGTCTACCGCATCCGGGCCGGCCGGTGAAGGGAGCTGCGCACGACGCCGCCCCGGCGTGCCCGGCGCCTGCGCGGCGCCGTCGGCCCCCGCCTCTACCGTGCCGGGGGATCCACGAGGGGGACGCAGATGCCAGGACGACGCCGGAGCGCGAGCAGCGGCCGCACGAGCAGCACCACCCGCACCCGTCGGACGACGGCGAAGGCGGCGCCGCGGAAGCCCGCCCCGCGGAAGGCGGCGGCGAAGCAGACCGCGCCCGAGCTGCCGACCGCAGCGCCGGGGGAGCGGGTGTGGGTGCTGTCGGTGCCGTTCCGGGCGCCGGCGCCGGGCGCCGTCTGGCACGCGGGACTGCAGGCCCACGTGTGGGTCGGCCGGGCGCTGCCGCCCGAGCTGGCGCCGTACGACCCGCCCGCCTACAGCCTGGAACGCTTCCTCGAGGACGAGCTGAACTCCACGCCCCGCCCGCTCCCCGAAGCCCGGCCGCTCACCCCGCGCGACCAGCAGTGCGACGGCGCCGACGTGGTGGCGGCGCACGCCGCGGCGGGGGGCCGGGTCTTCCTGCTCGGCGACGACCCGGGCGTCGGGAAGACCGGGACGGCGATCCTCGCGGTGAAGGCGATCGCCGAGCAACGCGACGTCCGCACGGTGCTGGTCATCGCCGACCGGCCGGCCGCCATCACCATCCCGCACTGGGCGCGCTCGATCGCCGGGTTCGGCGACGGCGGGCTGCGCTGGTGCGTCACCACCTGGGACCGGCTGGGCAAGGTGGCGAAGCTCCGGTTCGACGTCGTCGTCGCCGACGAGGCGCACATGGTGCGGCACACGACGACGCAGCGCTGGAAGCACTGGAAGGCCGTCTCCGGCGCCGCGCGGGTCAAGGACACCCCCTACGTGCTCGCCGCCACCGCGACCCCGGCGCACACGCCGCTCGAACTGCCCTACCTGGCCCCGGAGTTCGCTGCCCGGCACGGCGAGTCGATCAAGGAGTGGGCGGACCTCCCCAAGGCGCTGGAGCGGCACACGTTCCACGTGGAACGTGGCCGCTACGGCTGGCAATGGACCGAGGACGCCGACGAGCGCCGGGCCGACCTGGCCCGGCTGCAGACCTGGCTGGCCCAGGCCGACCCCCCGGCCACGCTGCACCGCCCGGCGCCGTGGGGGCCGGTCTCGGTCACCGGCACCCCGGTGCTGCTGACGCCGGCGGAGCGCGCGTCGTACGAGGCGGAGTGGTCGGAGTTCCGGGCCGAGATGCAGCTGGCCCGGCGCGGGCGGCAGGCGGCGCGCGGCCGGGCGGCGCTGCTGCGCTTCCGGCAGAAGGCCGGGCTGATCCGGGTGCAGGCCACCGTCGACTGGATCAAGGCCCAGGTGGAGGCCGAGCGGCAGGTGGCGGTGTCGGTCGAGTTCGTCGAGACCGCGGCCGACCCGATCCGCGGGGCGCTGCTGGACGCCGGCATCCCCGTCGCCGGGATCTACGGCCGCGACCGGTTCGACGTGGAGGCCGAACGGCTGCGGTTCCAGCGGGGCGAGGCCGCCGTCTGCGTCTTCACCGTCACCGCGTCGATCAGCCTGCACGCCGGGGAGCTGCTGCCCGACGGCGCGACGGCGTCGGAGACCCCGCGGGTGGGGCTGTTCCACCAGCCGCGGTTCTCCGGCATCCAGGCCCGGCAGGTGACCGGCCGGACGCACCGGGACGGGAGGACCTCGCCGTGGCGGGTGGCGTTCGCCGCCGACACGGTGGAGGAGCAGGTGGCCCGGGTGATGGTGGAGCGGCTGGCGGTGAGCGGCTCGGCGGCCGGTGCCGACACCTCGTCGCTGCAGGAGATCGCCGAACTGCTGGACGCCGACTGGCTGCCCGCCGCCGCCCTGACCGAGGGGTGACCCACCCGCCGGTCCAGGCGCGCAGCGGGCCGGGGACCCCTCCGCCGTGACGCCGGGCGCCGGCTGGGTTAGGTTCGGGCCGTACGTGGCACGGGGTGTCCCGCCCGGGGACTGAGATCACACCCGTCGAACCTGCTCCAGTTCGCACTGGCGAAGGGATGTCACCGGCGTGGAAGCCATCGACCTGAGCGCTGCCCGGACGGCGCTGACCGAGAACGCACCCCTGGTGCACTGCCTGACCAACACGGTCGTGCAGACGTTCACCGCCAACGCCCTGCTCGCGGTGGGCGCGGCCCCCGCGATGGTGGACGCGCCCGAGGAGGCCGGCGACTTCGCCGCCGTCGCCTCCGCCGTCCTGGTCAACGTGGGCACGGTGCACGCGCGCACCGCCGAGGCCATGCGGGGAGCCGCCCGCTCGGCCGGAGCGGCGGGCACGCCGTGGGTGCTCGACCCGGTGGCCGTCGGCGGCCTCGCCTACCGCACCCGGCTGGCCGCCGAGCTGGTCGAGCTGTCGCCCGCGGTCGTCCGCGGCAACGCCTCGGAGGTCATGGCCCTGGCGGGGGCCGGGGCAGGCGGGCGCGGGGTGGACAGCACCGCCGGGGCCGACGACGCGGCGACCGCGGCCGGCGAGCTGGCGGCGCGCACCGGCGGCGTCGTGGCCGTGAGCGGCGAGGTGGACCTGCTCACCGACGGCGTCCGGACCGTGCGGGTCGGCGGCGGCTCGCCCCTGCTGACCCGCACCACCGGCGCCGGGTGCGCGCTCGGCGCGCTGGTCGCCGCCTACGTCGCCGCGACCGGCGACGCGCTGACCGGCGCCGTGGCGGCGCACGCGCACGTCGCCCTGGCCGCGGAGCAGGCCGCCCGCACCGCCGCGGGGCCGGGGACCTTCGCCGCCGCCTGGCTCGACGCGCTGGACTCGGTGGGCCCGGAGGAACTCGCCCGCGCCGACGTCCGGCCCGCTCGATGAGCCCGGCCGTCGACCTCGCGCTGTACCTCGTCACCGACACCGCGCTGTGCCGCCCGCGGCCGGTGGCCGACGTGGTGCGCGCGGCCGTCGCCGGCGGGGTCACCGCCGTCCAGGTGCGCGACAAGCACGCCTCCCGCCGGGAGCTGCTGGCCCTGACCCGCGCGGTGCGCGCCGCCCTGGCCGACCGGCCGGACGTGCCGGTCGTGGTCAACGACGCCGTGGACGTCGCGCTCCTCGCCGGTGCGGACGGCGTGCACGTGGGCCAGGAGGACCTGCCGGTGACCGAGGTGCGGGGTCTGCTGGGGCCCGACCGGCTGGTCGGCCTGTCCGTGGAGAGCGCCGACGACCTGGCCGCGGCGCTGCGGCTGCCGCCCGGCACCGTCGACGTCGTCGGTCTCAGCCCGGTCTGGGCGACCCCGACCAAGCCGGAGGCCGGCCCGGGGCTCGGGCTGGACGCGGTGCGCGACCTGGCGCGGACGGCGCAGGCCGGCGGGCTGCGGGCGGTGGCGATCGGCGGCATCGACGCCGACCGGGCCGCCGCCGTGGCCGCCACCGGGGTCGACGGCATCTGCGTCGTCTCCGCCGTCTGCGCGGCGCCCGACCCGCACGCCGCGGCCGCCGCGCTGCGGGCGGCGATCGCACCGGTGGGCGCGCGATGACGCCGACCGCACTCACCGTGGCCGGCAGCGACCCCAGCGGCGGCGCGGGGATCCAGGCCGACCTCAAGACGTTCAGCGCCCTCGGCGCGTACGGCACCGCCGTCCTCACCGCGCTCACCGCGCAGAACACGCACGGCGTCACCGGCATCCACCCGGTGCCGGCCGGCTTCGTGGGGGAGCAGCTGCGCACGCTCCTCGACGACGTCGAGGTGCACGCCACCAAGCTCGGCATGCTGGGCAGCGCCGCGGTGGTCCGCGAGGTGGCGGCGGTGCTGGCCGAGCGCCGCCCGGGCCCGGTGGTCTGCGACCCGGTGATGGTCGCGACGAGCGGCGACCGGCTGATCGACGACGACGCGGTCGCCGCGGTCCGCACGGACCTGCTGCCGGTGGCCGACCTGGTGACGCCCAACGTCCCCGAGGCCGCCGCCCTGCTGGGCACCGCGCCGGCCGGCGACGTCGACGGGATGCACGCACAGGCCCGGGCCCTGCTGGAGCTCGGCCCGGGCGCCGTGCTGATCAAGGGCGGCCACCTCGGCGGCGAGGAGAGCGTGGACGTGCTCGCCACGGCCGCCGGGACGGCGGTCACCCGCCGGCCGCGGGTGCGCACGGCGGCCACGCACGGCACGGGCTGCACGCTCTCCTCGGCGATCGCCGCGCTGGCCGCGCGGGCCGGGGGACCGCCCGAGTGGGTACCGCTCGTCGAGGGAGCGCGCGACTACCTGCACCGGGCGCTCATCGGGGGCAGCTCCCTGAGCATCGGAACCGGGAACGGGCCGGTGCACCACTTCGCCGGGATCTGGCCGGCATGAGCGGGTTCAGCGACCGGGCCTGGGCGGCGACGGCGGAGGTCCGCCGCGCGATCGACGAGCTGCCCTTCCTCGCCGAGCTCGGCGCCGGCACGCTCTCGCCCGGGTCGTTCCGCCACTACCTGGAGCAGGACTCCCTCTACCTCGGCGGCTACGCCCGTGCGCTCGCCCTGCTCGCCGCGCGCGCCCCAGACCCGGCGGCGGCCGCGTTCTGGGCCGGCTCGGCGCAGAACTGCGGCGTCGTGGAGACCCAGCTGCACGCCGACCTGCTGGCCTCCGAGCTGCTCGGGCCGGCGGCCACCCCGCCGACCCCGTCGCCCACCTGTCTGGGCTACACCTCCTACCTGGTGGCGACGGCGGCCACCGCTCCGTACGCCGTCGCCGCGGCCGCCGTGCTGCCCTGCTACTGGGTCTACGCCGACGTCGGTGCACGCCTGGCGCCGCAGGCACGGGCCGCGACGGCGCACCCGTATCGCCGGTGGGTGGCCGCCTACGACGCCGAGCCGTTCCAGGTGGCGACGGCGCAGGCGCGCAGGCTGACCGACGCCGCGGCCCGGTCCTCGCCCGCCGACGAGCCGGCGATGCTGACCGCCTTCGCCGTCGCGACGCGCTACGAGCTGGAGTTCTGGCGCGCCGCGCACGCCCGCGAGAGCTGGGCCGTACCGATCTGACGCCGCGCCGCTCCGGGGCCGGTGCAGCCGGGGACGGCATCGCGGGCGATCATCGGGGGCATGCGGCGGGAGGCGAGCATCCTGCATCTGGACCTGGATGCGTTCTTCGCCGCCGTGGAGCAGCGCGACAAGCCGTCGCTGCGTGGCCGGCCGGTGGTGGTGGGCGGTGTCGGTGGCCGCGGCGTCGTCGCGACGGCTTCCTACGAGGCGCGGGCCTACGGCGCACGCTCGGCGATGTCGACGGCGGAGGCCCGGCGGCGCTGCCCTTCGGGAACGGCGTTCCTCGGCGGCCGGTTCGCCGCGTACCGCCGGACCTCCGACGTCGTCATGGAACTCCTCCGCGAACTCTCGCCGCTGGTGGAGCCGGTCTCCATCGACGAGGCCTACGTCGACCTCGCCGCCGGTCCGGGGCACGACCTCTCGGTTTCCGGTGTGACGGAACTCGGCCGGAGGCTCAAGGAGCGGATCGCGACGGCCACCGGGGGCGTCACCGGGTCGGTCGGCATCGGCAGCTCCAAGCTCATGGCCAAGATCGCCTCAGATCTCGACAAGCCGGACGGCCTCGTCGTCGTCCCGCCGGGCGGTGAGCTCGACGTGCTGCACCCGCTGCCGGTCACCCGGCTCGGCGGGGTCGGCCCGGCGACGGCGGAACGGCTGCACCAGGTCGGGGTGAAGACCGTCGCCGACCTGGCGGCGAAGTCGCTGCCCGACCTCGTCGCGCTGGCCGGGCGGGCGCACGGCGCGGGGCTGCACGCACTGGCCCGCGCGGAGGACGACCGCGCCGTCGTCCCCGACCGGGAGGTGAAGTCGGTGTCGCACGAGGAGACGTTCGAGCGCGACCTCACCGACGTCGGCGTCCTCGGCCGCGAGATCGACTCGATGGCGACCCGGGTGGGCAGCCGGCTGCGGTCGTCGGCCTACTCGGGCCGGACCGTCACGCTGAAGCTGCGCCGGTACGACTTCACCACCATCACCCGCTCCCAGACGCTGCCCCAGCCCACCGATGACGCCCGGCTGATCGCGGCGACCGCCCGCCGGCTGCTCACCGAGGCCGGCACGAGCGGGGGGCTGCGGCTGCTCGGCGTCGGCGTCTCGGGGCTGTCGCTCTACGCGCAGGGCGACCTGTTCGCCGACGACGAGGACCTCCCGCAGGAGTCGCCCGCGCCCGCCGGCCCTGAGGAGCCGACGGAGCAGCCGGCGCTGCCGGCCGAGAAGCGCTGGTGGCCCGGGCAGGACGTGCGACACGAGGAGCTGGGGGCCGGCTGGGTGTGGGGGCGGGGGCTCGGCCGGGTGACGGTGCGCTTCGAGGGACCGTTGACGCCTCCCGGGCCGGTGCGCACGCTGGCCGCCGACGACCCGTTGCTGCAGCCCGCCGACCCCCCGCACTGGAGGACGCCCGAGTGACCGGAACCGCGACCCGCTCCTGGTGGGGCTGGGGCACGACCGACCGCGCGCTGGACGACGACGAGTGCGCCACACTGGGCGCGCTGCTGCCCGGCCTGCCGGACCGGCCGCGCGCCGTGCCCGACCTGGCCGACGTCGCGCTGCCGCCGTCCCGGGTCAGCGCGCCGACGTCCCTGCCGGTGTCCACCTCACCCGCGGACCGGGCCGCGCACACGTACGGGAAGGCATACCGCGACGTCGTCCGGGCGCTGGCCGGGGACCTCTCCGGGGCGCCGGACCTGGTCGCCCTCCCCCGCGGCGAGGCCGACGTGGCCGACCTGCTCGAGTGGGCCGGATCGGCCGGGGTGGTCGTCGTGCCCTTCGGCGGCGGGAGCTCGGTCGTCGGCGGGGTCGAGTACCGCGGCGACCGGCCGTGGCTGTCGATGGACCTCACGGCGCTGGACCGTGTCCTTGAGGTCGACCCGGTCAGCCGGGCCGCCCGGATCCAGGGCGGTGCGCTGGGGCCGGTGCTGGAGGAGCAGCTGCGCCCGCACGGGCTGACGCTGCGGCACTTCCCGCAGAGCTTCGAGTTCTCCACGCTGGGCGGCTGGCTGGCCACCCGCGCGGGCGGCCACTACGCGACGCTGCACACGCACATCGACGACCTCGTCGAATCGCTGCGCGTCGTGACCCCGGCCGGGGTCAGCGAGTCGTGGCGGCTGCCCGGCTCCGGCGCGGGTCCATCGCCGGACCGGCTCTTCCTCGGCTCGGAGGGCACCCTCGGCGTCATCACCGAGGCGTGGATGCGGCTGCAGGACCGGCCCCGGTGGAAGGCCTCGGCGTCGGTGACCTTCGCCGACGTCAGCGCCGCCTTCGAGGCCGTCCGGGCGATCGCGCAAGCAGGCCTCCATCCGGCGAACTGCCGGCTGCTCGACCCGGGGGAGGCCGCGCTGGCCGGCGCCTCGGCGGGGGAGTCGGTGCTGGTGCTCGGCGTGGAGTCGGCCGCCCACCCGGTGGCGAGCCGGCTGGCCGAGCTCACCGACCTGGCCCGGGAGCACGGCGGCGTCGTCGCCGAGGCGGGTGGCGGGACGGACGCGGCCGCGGACGCCTGGCGGAGCACGTTCCTGCGGATGCCCTACGTCCGGGACGGCATGGCGCGGATGAGCGCGATCGTCGAGACGTTCGAGACGGCGTGCACCTGGGACCGCCTGGCCGAGCTGTACGCGACCGTCCGCGACGAGGTCGGCGCCGCCGTGACGGCGGTGACCGGTGCGCCGGGATTGCTGAACTGCCGCCTCACCCACGTCTACCCCGACGGTGCGGCGCCGTACTTCACCGTGCTCGCCGCCGGCCGGCCCGGGTCGGAGGTGGCCATGTGGGACGACGTGAAGGCGGCGGCGTCCGAGGTGCTGGGGCGCCTGCAGGCCACGATCACCCACCACCACGCGGTCGGCCGCGACCACCGGCCCGGCTACGACCGGCAGCGCCCCGAGCCGTTCGCCCTCGCACTGCGGGCGACGAAGGGCGCCCTGGACCCGGCCGGCATCCTCAACCCCGGCGTGCTGCTCGACGCAGCGCCGGACCACGCCCTGTAGAACGGCTCCATGACCGGACGTCCCGAACCCAGCGCATGGACCCGCATGACCGAGGAGGACCCCGGGCACTCGGCGGCCTACGTGCAGCGGTTCCGCACGCTGGCGGAGCAGGGGATGGACCTGGTCGGCGAGGCGCGGCTGGTCGACGCGATGCTGCCGCGCGGATCGCGGGTCCTGGACGCGGGCTGCGGGCCCGGGCGGGTCGGCGCGCACCTGCACGAGGTCGGGCACTCCGTCGTCGGCGTGGATGTCGACCCCGTGCTCGTGGCCGCCGCGGAGGAGGACCACCCCGGCCCGCGCTGGCTGGTCGGCGACCTGGCCGAGCTGGACCTGCCCGCCCGCGGCATCCCCGAGCCGTTCGACGCGATCGTCAGCGCCGGCAACGTGATGGCGTTCCTCGCCGCCTCCACCCGGGGTGCGGTGCTTCGCCGGCTGCGGGCGCACGTGGCCCCCGACGGGCGGGCCGCCATCGGCTTCGGCGCCGGCCGGGGCTACGAGTTCGACGACTTCCTCGCCGACGCCCGTGCCGCGGGCTGGGAGACGGACCTGCTGCTGTCCACCTGGGACCTGCGGCCGTTCACCGCCGCGTCGGACTTCCTCGTCGCGGTCCTCCGCCCGGCCTAACGGACTGTATCCGCGCCGGTCAGAGGCGGCCGTTGGCGCGCAGCAGCACCAGCGCCTGGACCGTGCGGTGGCCGCGCCACTCGAGCGTGGCCGCGGGGGAGTAGCTGGCGAAGTCGACCGCCCACCCGCCGTCGGCCCGCTGCCCCGCGGCCAGCCGGTCGAGCTCCGCCTCGACGACGGCCGGGGCGAACAGCGACCGCACCGGGCCACCCGGCAGCGGGGCGAAGTCGAGGGGCCGCATGTACTCGTCCTCGGCGCCGCCGGCCACGTGCAGCAGCCCGTCGGCCGGCACGAACGGGCGGAGGTGGTCCACCAGGTCGGCCGCCTCCGGTCGGACCGGTGCGGCGGCGTCGAGGAACTGGGCCGCGAAGGCCAGCTCCATGGCGTGCGTGCCCGGGTGGAGGCCGCCGATGGCGGTCAGGCAGTGCTCGGTCGCCCGGGCCAGCCACGGGGAGGCGGCCACGGCCGGGTCGGTGCCGGCCACCCGGTGCGCCACCGCCGCGACGACGGCGGTGATCTGCAGCGAGGAACGGGCGGGATCGGCGCCGGTCCAGAACGGGGCGCTCGCCGCCGGGTCGGGAACGGGCAGCGCGAACGGCAGCCCACCGTCGGGCAGGGTCGCCGAGCCGAGCCAGTCGCACAGCTCCCGCGCCCGTCCGGTGGTGGCCGGCGCGACGTCGGCGAACACCTCGAACGCGTGCAGCGCACCACCGGGCTGGCTGGTCCCCGAGCGCAGATCGGGCTCCAGGCCCCACCCGTAGCCGCCGTCGGCGTTGCGGTAGCCGTCGACGGCGGCCAGCACCGGCCCCGGCTCGGCACCGCCGCCGAACAGCAGCTCGAACCGCCGCCGGTCCAGCACGCGGCCCGCAGCGGCGAGGAAGTCGGCGGCCGCGGTCAGGTCGACGCTCACCGCACCACCCTGGCGCACCGCGCGGCCGGTGTCAGCCGTCCACTCGCGGCCGGGCGGCCGGTTTCCCGTGAAACCCCCCCGCCCCCTGCGCTCAGCCGTCCGCGGACGGCGGCGCCGGCAGCGCCACACCGAGGGCCACGGTGAGGTCCCGGACCATCAGCGGCTCCTCGAGCCGCGGCCCGTAGATCTCGCGCAGCTGCGTCATCCGGTAGCGCACGGTCTGCGGGTGCACGAACAGCGCGGCGGCGACCTGGTCGCGGCGGCCGTGGTGCAGCAGCCAGCTGCGCAGGGTCTCGGTGAGCTTCTCGCGTGCCGTGTCCCCCACCGAGTCCAGGGGCGCCAGCACCCGGGCCCGCAGGTCGGCCAGGGCGTCCTCGTCGGCGCGGACGACCAGTTCCGCCAGGCGGGCGTCGGTGTCCAGCGGCCCGGCGTCGTCCGGCGCCATCCCGAGGCGGAGCGCACGCAGCGCCCGGTGGTACGACGCCTGGGCGTTCCACCAGGTCCGCGCCGGCCCGACCACCGCCTCGCGGCCGCCGAGACCGCGCAGCAGCGCCCCCCGGGCAGCGCCCTCCGCGTCGGGCACCAGCAGCACCGCGAGGTCACTGGTCCGGTCGAGCTCGGGGACGTCCTCGGCCGCGATCAGCGTGCGCGGGTCGAGGGAGGCCAGCGCACCCCGGGTGCGGCCGTCCGGGAGGAGCACGGCCGTCAGGGTGCGCGGCGGCGTCCACTCCGCCCGCTGCGCCATCGCGGTCAGCTCGGTGTGCGGGCTGCCGGTGAGCAGCCCGTGCGCCAGCCGTTCCCGCAGCCGCTGGCGGGCCCGGCCACTGGAGGCCAGCTCGTCGGCGTGCCCGGCCACGCTCGCCGCGGACAGCCGGTCGATGTAGGCGAAGACCAGCTCGGCGAACCGGGCGACGGGTTCGGGCCCCAGGCCCGCGGCGACCGCGGCGGCGCTCATGTCCCGCCAGGACACCCGCGCACCGACCCGGTAGGCGGCCAGCAGGGCGTCCATCGAGCGGCCGGTGCGCGCCTCTCCCCTCCCCAGTGCGTACGCGGCCTCGACGACCGGCCCACCCGGCGTCCCTGCGTCGGCGTTGCCACCGGCGGCCGCGAGCTGCAGGAACCCGCGCAGGGTCAGCTCGACGGCGCTGGAGATCTTGCGGCCCATCGGGCCGGAGAACGCGTCGGCGTAGCTCGGCACCGCGACGATGATCTCCTCGACCGCGCGCTCGGCCACCCTCGGCAGCTCCACGCGCATCGCCTCCGCGACGGCTTCGGGGAACGGAGCGGTATCCGGCGTCATCTGAGCTCCTTTGTCCTCGGCGAACAGAAGCTACCGGCCGATTCACGTCCGGGGCACAGGTATTTGACTGCCGCACTGGGAAAGCTAAGAGCATGACCGCAACCGCCCCCCGCCCTCCGGTGGCCCGACCGCCGGCGCGGGTCGCGCTGCGCGACCGGGTGCTCCGGGTCGCCGAGCTGGTGACCACCCCGCTGCTGCCGGTCGACTACCTCGACCTGTTCGACCCGCTCCGCTCCGGTGCGGCCCTGCGCGGCCGGATCGAGGCCGTGCACCCGGAGACCCGGGACGCCGCGAGCATCGTGATCCGCCCGGGGCGGGACTGGCTGCCGCACGTGCCCGGCCAGTACGTCCGCATCGGGATCGACATCGACGGCGTCCGCCAGTGGCGCGCCTACTCGATCACCTCGATCCTCGACCGCGCCGACGGCTGCTTCAGCATCACGGTGAAGGCCATCCCCGGCGGCAAGGTGAGCAACCACCTGGTGCACCGGGCCCGCCCGGGCACGATCATCCAGCTGGACCAGGCGACCGGGGAGTTCTGCCTGCCCGAGGAGACGCCCGCCAAGGCGCTGTTCGTCACGGCCGGGTCGGGGATCACGCCGGTGATGGGCATCCTGCGCAACCACGCCGAGCAGCTGACCGACACCGTGCTGGTCCACTCGGCGCCGACCTCCGAGGACGTCGTCTTCGGCGAGGAGCTGCGGCAGATGGCCGCCGAGGGCCGGATCACGCTCATCGAGCAGCACACCGACAGCGCCGGGATGCTCGACGCCCGGTCCATCGCCGAGCTGGTGCCCGACCTGCACGAGCGCGCCACCTGGGCCTGCGGTCCCGTGGGCATGCTCGAGGCCCTGGAGGAGCACTGGGCGTCGGTGGGCATCACCGACCGGCTGTACACCGAGCGCTTCCGCCCGCGGATCCTCGTCACCGGCGAGGGCGGCACGGTCACCTTCACCAGGAACGGCACCACCGTCGAGGCCGACGGCGCCACGCCGATCCTCGACGCCGCCGAGGAGGCCGGCGTCCTCATGCCCAGCGGCTGCCGCATGGGCATCTGCTACGGCTGCGTGCTCCCGATGCGGGCGGGCGCGGTCCGCGACCTGCGCAACGGCGAGATCACCACCGCCGAGGACGTCGGTGACGGCGTCCTCATCCAGACCTGCGTCAGCGCCGCCGCCGGCGCCTGCGACATCGACCACTGACCATCTCGAGCCCCTAGGAGCCCGGACATGACCGTCATCCAGAAGAAGCCCGAGAACCCGATCGCCCACCTCACCCCCGAGGACATCGAGCTCATCGGCAAGGAGCTCGACACGATCCGCCAGGAGATCCGCGACAGCCTGGGCGAGGACGACGCCAAGTACATCCGCACGGTCATCGACGTGCAGCGGAAGCTCGAGCTGGGCAGCCGCGCCGTCCTGCTGTTCTCGAAGTTCCCGCCCGCGTGGCTCGTGGGCACGGCCGGCCTGTCGGTCGCCAAGATCCTCGAGAACATGGAGATCGGGCACAACATCCTGCACGGCCAGTGGGACTGGATGCGCGACCCCAAGATCCACTCCACGACGTGGGAGTGGGACATGGCCAGCCCGGCCGAGCAGTGGAAGCACTCGCACAACGAGCTGCACCACACGTACACGAACGTGATCGGCAAGGACAACGACCTCGGGTACGGCATCATGCGCGTCGACGAGGACCAGAAGTGGCACCCGATGTACCTGGCGCAGCCGCTCTGGAACTTCATCAACGCCTGCTTCTTCGAGTACGGCATCGCCGCCTACGACCTCGAGCTGGGCAAGAACCTGGCCAGCAAGAAGCGCCGCAACGACCCGAAGTTCCGCGCCGCCACCAAGCAGGTGCTGAAGAAGATCCGCAACCAGGCCACCAAGGACTACGTCGTCCACCCGCTGCTGTCGGGCCCGTCGTTCCTGCCGACCCTCGCCGCGAACTTCACCGCCAACGTGGTGCGCAACCTCTGGTCGCACTCGGTCATCATGTGCGGCCACTTCCCGGAGGGCGTCGAGACGTTCGAGAAGAGCTCGATCGACGGCGAGACCCGCGGCGAGTGGTACGTCCGCCAGATGCTCGGCTCGGCCAACATCTCGGGCAGCAAGGCCATGCACACCATGACCGGGAACCTGTCGCACCAGGTGGAGCACCACCTGTTCCCCGACATCCCCAGCAACCGGTACGCCGAGATCGCCCCGCGGGTGAAGGACATCTTCGACCGGTACAACCTCACCTACCACTCCGCCCCGCTGTACAAGCAGGTCGCGAGCGCGTGGCACAAGGTCATCCGCCTGTCGCTGCCCAACGGCTGGTTGGCGGAGACCACCCCGAAGAACGCCCCGGCCCAGCTGGCCAAGCTGTACAAGATGACCACCGGCGGACCCAAGGTCCGTCGCGCGCTGCAGCGGCAGACCGCCGCCTGATCCAGCAGCTCCCCTGCGGGGGATGAACCACAGAGGCCCAGAACCGGATCGGTTCTGGGCCTCTGCGGTTCAGGGCGTGCCGGTGATCAGGGGCGGAGCGCCGGCTGCTCGAAGTTCAGCGGGAGCAGCAGCGCCGGGTCGCTGATCGGCACCTCCCACACCGGACCGGCCCCGTCCGGGTCGATGACCTGGCCGGTACCGAGGAACGCGGCGACCTGCGCCTGCCCCTGCCGGCCCCCGGCGGTGGCGATGTTCAGCAGGAAGCTGTGCGGGTTGGGCACCCGGTCCGCAGCCTTGTCGTTGCGGAAGAGGCTCGTCCGCGACCACAGGTCGCCGGCGTCGATCAGCGTGTACGACGTCGGGTTGGGCACCGTCTGGTCGCCGTAGGCCACCTGCACCAGCACCCGGTCGTGCCGGATGAGGGGCGCGAACGTCTCGGGGCTGCCGGGCCGGGTCAGCCACGTCGCCCTGGCCAGGTAGTCCTGGATCGCCACCGCGCCGGGCACGGTCGCGGTGACCGGCCCCTCACCGCGCAGCGGCATCTGCTCCTGGAAGAACGCCCGCGTCGGGTCGGCGCTGTTGGTCAGCCCCGCCGCCGTCAGCGACTGGGTGATCAGCAGCCGGAACGCCGGCGACAAGCGGGCGATCTCGGTCACCGGGCCGCCGGGCACGTTGAGCACCGAGCGGGCGATCGTCCGGTCGGTTCCGGCGAGCATGGTGCCGTAGATCCCGCCGAAGCTCTGCCCGAAGTAGGTGACCCGGGCACCGGAGAGGTCCGCGCGCCGGTCGCCGTCGACGTCCGTGCCGTCCAGCGAGCGGACCAGCGTCATGATGTCGGCCGCGGTCTGCCGCAGCGCGTCCCGCGAGGAGACCGCGGCGGCGTCCCCGGTGGCCGAGGAGCCCTCGGTGCTGCCGATCGCCGCACCGGCGTCGTCCTGGTCGACGCCCCGGCCGTAGCTGGGCAGCGTCGTGGTGACCCCGCCGCTGGTGACGAGCCACTGGCTCTCCGGGCCGAAGCCGTGGCCCACGACGTTGGTGGAGATCGTCGCGATGCCGCTCTGCGCGTTCGTGGCGGCGGCGAGGAAGACGTTCGCCGTCGAACCGGTGAAGCCGTGCCCGAAGACCGCCACCGGCCAGCCGCCGCGCGGCGCCGGACCCGCCGGTAGGACGGCGACGAACGGCAGGCGCTCGGCCTCCACCGGCGCCGGGCCGATGTCCCGGGTGGGGGTCTGCTCGATCGTGACGTCCGGGCGGAGCCACGACGGGGCCAGGTAGGAGCCGAAGACCAGCGTGCCGTCGGCCACCGGCTGGATGACCGCCGCCGGCAGGGGGTCGGCGGGGCCGGCGTCGGCCTGGAACTGCAGGGTGGTCCCCGCTGCCGGGAAGACGCCGTCGATCTCCAGCCCCGGGCGCTGGATGCCGACCGCCTGGAGGGCGCGGCCGGACTGGATCTGCCGGTTGAGGTCGATGAGCCCGTCGGTGGCGCTCAGCGTCGTGAACGTCTCCTCAGTGGCGCCGTTGCCCGGGCCCGCCTGGACGCTCAGGCGGTAGGTGGTCCCGGGGGCCAGCTGCTCGGCCGGGTGGGCGTACAGCGTGTGCGTGGCCGGGTCCCAGACGACGCGGTCGACGCCGGTCCGCCAGGAGCCGCGCGCCTCCTGGACGGTGATCCGCTGCGCGACCTGCGCCGGGTCGACCGCCGCGTCGAACTGCACCGCGAGGCGCGGGTCCAGGTCGAAGCCGTCGAGCTCGTTGAGGCGCTCGACGAGGCCGCAGGTGAGCACCGCGCCGCAGCCCTCGGTCGGCAGGGCCACCCGCAGGCCGGTGAGCTGTCGCGAGTCGGGGACGGTCAGGTCGTTCGAGGGAAAGACCGAGACCGGCATGGCCGGGGCGGGGGCGGCGAGCGCTGGTGAGGCCGTGGCGGTCAGCGCCAGGGCGCCGACGACCGACGCGGCCCGACGCCAGGAACGTGAGGACAAGTGGGCTCCAATGTCTCAGGGGGCCCTCTTCCTAGCCGAGGGTGATGCGCACCACAACTGTTGCCGTCCGCAATCGTGCAGGTCGCAGCGCTGTGCTGGACGGAACGGTCCGTCGGCAGTGCTCCGCGCCCAGTCGTTGAGGTGACCGCGCGGCGGATGCCGTGACGCAGCGAGGCCCGGGACCGGACCGGTCCCGGGCCTCGCTCACGCCGTGCGCCTGCTGCTGCTCAGTTAGCCATGTCCACGAAGCGGCTGTAGTGGCCCTGGAAGGCGACGGTGACGTTCGCCGTGGGGCCGTTGCGGTGCTTGACCAGCATGATGTCGGCCTCGCCGGCCCGCGGGGACTCCTTCTCGTACATGTCCTCGCGGTGGATCATCATGACCATGTCGGCGTCCTGCTCGATGGAGCCGGACTCACGGAGGTCCGACAGCATCGGCTTCTTGTCCTGACGCTGTTCCGAGCCACGGTTGAGCTGCGACATCGCGATCACCGGGACCTCGATCTCCTTGGCCAGCAGCTTGAGCGCACGGGAGAACTCCGAGACCTCCTGCTGGCGGCTCTCGACCCGCTTGCCCGACGTCATCAGCTGCAGGTAGTCGATGACCACGAGCTTGAGGTCGTTGCGCTGCTTGAGCCGCCGGGCCTTGGCCCGGATCTCCATCATCGTCATGTTCGGCGAGTCGTCGATGTAGAGCGGGGCGTCGGCCACCTCGCCCATGCGGCGCGCCAGCTTCGCCCAGTCCTCGTCGGAGAGCGTGCCGGCGCGCATGTGGTGCAGCGGCACCTTCGCCTCGGCCGACAGCAGGCGCATGGTGATCTCGTGCTTGCTCATCTCGAGCGAGAAGATCACCGCCGGCATCTGGTGCTTCACCGTGGCCGAGCGCGCGATGTCCAGGCCCAGCGTGCTCTTGCCGACACCAGGACGGGCCGCGATGACGACCATCTGGCCGGCCTGCAGGCCGTTGGTGAGCTCGTCGAGGTCGCGGATGCCGGTGGGGACGCCGCGCGCGGTGCCGCCGCGGGAGGCGATCGCGTCCAGCTCGTCCATCGTCGGCTGGAGGACGTCCTCGAGGCGCGAGTAGTCCTCGCTCATCCGCTTCTCGGTGACGTCGTAGATCTCCTGCTGGGCGCGGTCGACGATGTCGTCGACGTCGCCCTTGCCGCCGGCCGCGCCGTACCCGAGCTGCACCACGCGGGTACCGGCCTCGACCAGCCGCCGCAGCACCGCCTGCTCGGCGACGATCGCGGCGTAGTAGCCGGCGTTCGCCGCCGTCGGGGTCGACTGGATGACCGTGTGCAGGTAGACCGCGCCGCCCATCTTGGACAGCTGGTCGGTGCGGTTGAGCTCCGCGGCGACGGTGATCGCGTCGGCGGGCTCACCACGCCCGTAGAGGTCCAGGATGCAGTCGAAGATCACCTGGTGCGCCGGACGGTAGAAGTCGTTGCCGTGCAAGACCTCCACGACGTCGGCGATCGCGTCCTTGCTCAGCAGCATGCCGCCGAGCACCGACTGCTCCGCCGCGACGTCCTGGGGCGGCTGCCGGTCGTACTCCGGCGCCGTCACGGACGGTCGGCTGAACTCGTCGGCCACCGCCACGGGGGTACCTCCATCTCCTTGCGGGCGCGCCCGCATGCCACCGCGCGCAGGGGAAGTACGCGAGCTCGGCGGGCGCCGCCGGACCGAACGTCCGTTCGATCCATGCCTACCGGAGGGGACCGACAGTCCGCCGTCCCCGTGGTGGCCGGAGAGGACGTTAGGAAGCTGCGGCGGAAGAGTCCACCACCGCTGTGCACGTCGATCTGCACAACTTGTGGACAAGTCGGTGGACGGAGGCGTGTCGACATGTGGAGGGAGCGGGGGACGGCCGACCAGCGTCCCGGGCCGCACCCCTCGCCACCTGCACGGACGCCGGCCACCGGGTGTGGACGGAAGAAACTTGTCGAGAAACTTGTGGGCGTCGCACCACGTGTCACAGCGGTGCGCCGGCCGGCCCGGAGGGCCCTCGGGCGCACGCGTCAGCCCGGTCGCCGGAGCCCCGGACGGGCTCCTGCGGGCACGCCGGAGCGACGACGGTCGGACCAGGCCCCGATCGCGCTCCGGGACCGGCTCGGGCCGTCTCAGCGCGGGACCGCGCCCCGCTCCGGACGCACCCGTCCGGAGACGCCACGAGGGGCGCCGGACGATGTCCGACGCCCCTCGTGGGCAGTGCAGCGGCCCTCCGGCTGGAGGGCCGTTCCTCACTCGGCGACGACGTCGATCGTCAGCTGGGAGGTGACCTCGGGGTGCACCCGCACGGTGACGGTGTGCTGGCCCGTGGTCTTGATGCTGCTGGGCAGCTCGATCCGGCGACGGTCGAGCTCCGGGCCGCCGGCCGCGGTGACCGCGGCGGCGACGTCGGCGGTGGTGACGCGGCCGAACAGGCGACCACCGTCACCGGCGCGCGCCGGCACCCGGACGGTCAGGCCGTTGAGCCGGCCCGCCATGGCCTGTGCCTCCTCGTGGGAGGCCACCTCGCGGGCGGCACGCGCCCGGCGCAGGGAGTCGACCTGCTTCTCGGCACCCCGGGTGGCAACGATGGCCAGCCCGCGGGGCAGGAGGTAGTTGCGGCCGTAGCCGCCCTTGACCTCGACGGTGTCGCCGGAGGACCCGAGACCGGTGACCTCCTGCGTCAGGATCAGCTTCATCGTGCTCATGATCAGCGCGCCGTCGAGGTGTAGGGCAGCAGCGCCATCTCACGGCTGTTCTTCACGGCCGTGGCGACGTCGCGCTGGTGCTGGCTGCAGTTGCCGCTGACGCGGCGGGCACGGATCTTGCCGCGGTCGGAGATGAACTTCCGCAGCAGGGTCGTGTCCTTGTAGTCGATGTAGGTCGCCTTGTCCTTGCAGAACTGGCAGACCTTCTTCTTGGGCTTGCGAACAGGGGGCTTGGGCACCTGGTTCTCCAGAGAGATTCAGTCAGAGAGGAAGAGGGTCAGAACGGCGGTTCGTCGGACGGACCGGCAGGCGTCGACCACGGGTCGCTCGCCCCGCCACCGCCACCACCGAAGCCGCCACCGCCACCGGCACCGCCGCCGAAGCCGCCGCCACCGCCGCCGCCGCCCTCACCGCGCGAGGCGCGGGTGACCTTGGCCGTGGCGTAGCGCAGCGAGGGGCCGATCTCGTCGACCTCGAGCTCGACGACGGTGCGCTTCTCGCCTTCCTTCGTCTCGAACGAGCGCTGCTTGAGGCGGCCGCTGACGATGACGCGCGATCCGCGGGTCAGCGACTCGGCCACGTTCTCCGCGGCCTGCCGCCAGACGTTGCAGCGGAGGAAGAGCGCTTCGCCGTCCTTCCACTCCTGCGACTGGCGGTCGAAGGTGCGGGGCGTCGAGGCCACGGTGAAGTTGGCGACGGCGGCGCCCGACGGCGTGAAGCGCAGCTCCGGATCGGCGGTCAGGTTGCCGATGACGGTGATGACGGTTTCGCCGGCCATGGTCAGTGGACCTCGGGCCGCATCAGCTTCGTGCGCAGGACCGACTCGTTCAGGTTCAGCTGGCGGTCCAGCTCGGCGACCGCAGCAGGCTCCGCCTGGATGTCGATGACCGCGTAGATGCCCTCGGCCTGCTTGTTGATCTCGTACGCCATCCGGCGACGGCCCCAGATCTCGGTCTTGACGGTGCCACCGGAGTTGGTGACGACGGTCAGGAACCGGTCGAGCGAGGGCGCGATCGTGCGCTCCTCGAGATCGGGGTCGAGGATGACCATCAGTTCGTAGTTGCGCATGGAGAAACCCCACCTCCTCTGGTCTCAGCGGCTGCAGGACATCTGCAGCAGGAGGGTCGTACATGCGTCGCGCGCCCCGGCACGAGCCGGAACGCGCGGACCCAGGTTACCAGCGGCGCGGGAGCGGCCACCAGGCGCTGTCGGCGGCAGGTGGTACGGGTGGACCGGCAACTCGCCGAGATAGGGAGGATCCGCATGGCAGCACACCCGATCGGCGTCCACGTGGGCGCCGGGCTCACCGACGACGGCGAGCTGGACAACGGCGGGCCGCTGGCCCGCGCGGCGGAGATGGACGCCGACGGTGTCCAGGTCTTCCTCGCCGACCCGCAGGGGTGGAAGGCCCCCCGCCCCCGCCCGGACGCCGCGGCGCTGGTGGCCTCCGACGTCGCGGTGTTCGTGCACGCGCCGTACGTGCTGAACGTGGCGACGACGAACAACCGCATCCGGATCCCCAGCCGCACGCTGCTCGGCAAGCACGCGCAGGCCGCCGCGGACGTCGGTGCCCGCGGCCTGGTCGTGCACGGCGGGCACGTGCTGGCGAAGGACGACCCGGCGGCCGGCGTGGACAACTGGCGCAAGACGTTCGCCCGCCAGGCCGAGCAGGGTGGCTTCCCCGTGCCGGTGCTGATCGAGAACACGGCGGGCGGTGGGGACGCGATGGCGCGCGACCTGGACGCCCTCGGGCGGCTGTGGGACGCCGTGGGCGAGTTCGGGGCGGGTTTCGTCCTCGACACCTGTCACGCGTGGGCCGCCGGCTGGGACCTGTCCACCGTCGTCGACTCGGTGCGCGCGGTGACCGGCCGGATCGACCTGGTCCACCTGAACAACAGCCGTGACCCGGCCGGGTCCAGCCGGGACCGGCACGCACCGCTGGCCGCGGGCGAGATCCCGGCGGACCTGCTGATCGACGTCGCCCGCGCCGCCGGCTGCCCGATCGTGCTGGAGACGCCGGGCGATGCGGCCGACCACGCCGAGGAGATCGCCACCCTCCGCGCCGCCCTGGAGCGCTGACCGGAAGCCGGCGCTCCCCTCAGGGAGCGGGGAACGGCTCTGGCTCGGTCACGCCGAGTGGGACCCGGAGGGTCCCGCGCAGGCGCGACGGACGCGCTCAGCCCAGCCGGGGGACGGCACCTGACCGCGGTGTGACCAAACACCCGGGAACGGCTCTGGCTCGGTCACGCCGAGTGGGACCCGGAGGGTTCCGCGCAGGCGTGACGGACGCGCTCAGCGCAACCGGGGGACGGCACCTGACCGCGGTGTGACCAAACACCCGGGAACGGCTCTGGCTCGGTCACGCCGAGTGGGACCCG
>NZ_JAPVBG010000002.1:178629-200827 GCF_026967805.1 Blastococcus sp. VKM Ac-2987 | reverse complement strand
GAGGGTTCCGCGCAGGCGTGACGGACGCGCTCAGCCCAGCCGGGGGACGGCACCTGGCCGCGGTGACGCCCGGAGGGCGTCGATGTGGTTGTCCAGCACTCCACCGGCGGGGTCGTCGGTCCCCGGCCAGCTGGTGCGGACGACGTCCCGGTCGGGGTCGAGCACGTCCCGCACGACGAGCGCCATGAGGACGACGACTGCCACGTCGCGCAGGCCCACCCCGAGGAAGAACCACTCGACGTCGATGCCGCGGTTGGCCGCTCCGAGGTAGTGCAGCGTCGTGACCACCCACACCAGCACCTCGGTCGCCTGCCACAGCAGCAGCGACCGCCACCTGGGCCGGGCGAGGACGGCGAGCGGCAGCAGCCACAGCGAGTACTGCGGGCTCCACACCTTGTTCAGCAGCAGGAACCCGGCCACCAGCAGGAAGGCGATCTGCGGCACGCGCGGCCGCAGCGGCGCCGCCAGGCTGAGCCACGCCACCCCGAGTCCGAACGCCACCAGCGACACCATCACGACGCCGTTCAGCACGACGGGCGCCTCGCCGGCGGCCAGCGGCCCGTCGAAGAGGTCACCACCCCCCGCCCGGATCGCCATGTTCCAGATCGACTCCGGATTGGCGCCGCGCTCGCGGCTGAAGACGAAGAACCTGGACCAGTTCTCCGGCGCCGCGACGGCGACCGGCACGTTCACGGCCGCCCAGGCGGCGGCCGCGGCCAGCGCCGTCCGCAGCCAGACGCGCAGCTGCCCGGACCGCAGGCACAGCAGGAACAGCGCCCCGAGGAGGAGGACCGGGTAGAGCTTCGCCGCGACGCCCAGGCCCAGCAGGACCCCGGCCAGGACCGGGCGCCGCCGCGCCCACGCCCACATCCCCAGGCCGGCCAGCGCGACCGCGAACAGGTCCCAGTTCGTGAAGGCGTGCACGACCAGCAGCGGGGAGAGCCCGATCATGGCCGCGTCCCAGGGCCGGCGACCGGCGAGCGCGAGGGTGCTCCGGACGACGACCAGCGCACCGACGGTCAGCAGCAGGCAGGTGACGACGGTGAAGCTCTGCACCGGCGGCACGTCGGGCAGCAGGCCGGAGGCCGCTGCGGCGCGGTCGTACCCGCCGGACAGGGCCGCCGCGAGGGCCATCAGCCCCCCGGTGAGGACCGGGTACTCGACCTCGGCGTCCAGGTAGGGCAGCGCCTCGCCCAGCCCGTAGACACCGAAGAGCGGCACCGGGTCCGAGTAGCACAGGTGGGTGTACTGCAGCTGCCCCGGCCAGTTGCCGTCGGAGCACGGCGCCTGCTTCAGCCAGGCCACCGCCGCGGCCAGGGTGGCGAAGAGCAGGCACACGCGCAGCGGCGTCCAGAACCACGCCCGGCCGGTGACGGCGAACCGGCCCCACGGGCCGCCCACGGCCTCGCTGGCCTGCGCGACCACCGGATCGCTCCAGGAGGGGACGACCCGGTCAGGCATCCCGTGCTCCGGCGTTCCACGTGGAACGACCACGGGCCCGTCCGCGGTGGCGGACGGGCCCGTGGGCGAGCTGCTCATGCGAGCAGTGTGCGGGATCGGTCAGTCGACCGGCGGCGGGACGACGGGCCCCGGCGAGCCGGGGGCGGTGCGTGGGGGGACCGCCGGGTTGTCCGGTTCGGGATCCTCCGAGTCCACGACCCCGTCCCCATCCCGGTCGGCGGGCGGCTGCTGCGGTGGCGGCGGCGCCGTCGGACGAGGCGGCCTCGTGGTCACCGTGGGGTCTCTCGGCGCGAAGTCCTCCCTGTCCGGGACGCCGTCCCCGTCGGTGTCGACCGGCGGCTCGGGCGTCCGCGGCGTCGGGGAGCTCGGCGGCGGCGTGCTCGGGGTCGACGGCGCGGCGGGGGTGGTCACCGGTGCCGGTGCCTCGGTCGTCGGCTCCGGGACGCCCCGGCCGGAGTCACCGGTGATCAGCGCCCGGTCGGGGAGGTCCTCCTCGGGGACCCCGGACAGGACCGCGTTCATGTACTCCTGCCAGATGGCCCCGGGCAGCCCCGCGCCGTAGATGATCTGGCCGCGGGCGGTCCGGATCGGCTCGCGGTACTCGGTGCCCATCCAGACCGCGGTGGAGGCCGAGGGGGTGTAGCCGACCATCCAGGCGTCGGAGTTGTCCTCGCGGTCGAGACCCTGGGTACCGGTCTTGCTGGCCACCTCGCGTCCGCCGTCCAGCCCGCGGCGCGAGTAGGACGCGACGTCCTTGAGCGCGACGGTGACGTCGTTGACGACGTCGGCGGGCAGGACCTGCTCGCCGGGCTCGCCGGGCTGCTCGTAGAGCACGGCGCCGGCGTTGTCGGCGACCCGGGAGACGAAGTACGCGTCCCGGAAGACCCCGCCCGCGGCGAGGGTGGCGAAGCCCTGCGCCTGGTCGAACGGGCGCATCTCGTACTCGCCGATGCCGATGGAGGAGCCGGTGAGCCCCTCGGCGTTCGCCAGCGTCGTGTTGCCCGCGTAGTTGCCGTCCTCCCAGGTGTCGGGGAGGCCGGCCGCCGCCAGGATCGTCTCCCGGACGTTCTCCGGGCCCACCTCGTACGCCAGGCCGTAGAACGTGGTGTTCAGCGAGCGGGTGATGGCCTCGGTGAGCGTGCACGCCCCGCAGCTGGCCCCGCCGGAGTTGGTCACCGGCTGGCCCGGGCGGTCGGGGAAGGTCTGCGGCGAGCTGCCGTCGCGCCGCGCCCGGATGCCGATGCCCTGCTCCAGGGCCGTGGCCAGGACGTAGGGCTTCACCGACGAGCCGGGCTGGCGCACGGCCTGCGCGAAGTCGGTCCCGACGCCGTTCTCCCCGCCGTAGTAGGCGATGACCCCGCCGGTGCGCGGGTCGACCGAGACCAGCGCCGAGCGGAGGTTGTCCGGCTCACCGTCCAGGGTGCTCCGCGCGCTGGCGACGGCGGCGTCCTGCGCCGGCTTGCTGATCGTCGTGGTGATCTGCAGGCCACCGGCGTTGATCTGCTGCTCGTCGTAGCCCTCGGCCTCGAGCTCCTGCCGGACCTGGCTGACGATGTGGCCCTCCGGGCCCTCGGGGGTCCCGAGCGGCGAGTCGCCCCGCGGCAGCACCGGCGGGTACACCGAGGCGTCCCGCTCGGCCTGGGTGAGCCAGCCCTCGTCGACCATCGCGTCGAGCACCAGGCCCCAGCGCTCCAGGGCGCCCTCCGGGTTGGTCTCCGGGTCATTGCCCGAGGGGCTGCGGATCAGGACGGCGAGCACCGCGCCCTGCTGCGGGGTCAGCTCGGCCGCCGAGACACCGAAGTAGGTGTCCGCGGCGGCCTCGATGCCGTAGGCGCCCCGGCCGTAGTAGATGGTGTTCAGGTAGTTCTCGAGGATCTGCTCCTTCGAGAAGTTGTTGTCCAGCTTGATGGCCAGGAAGAGCTCCTGGAACTTGCGGCTGAAGGTCTGGTCGGACGTCAGGAACGCGTTCTTGACGTACTGCTGGGTGATCGTCGAGCCACCCTGGGTGGAGCCGCTGGTCAGGTTGTTCCAGGCCGCCCGGACGATGCCGGTGAACGAGATCCCCGGGTCGGTGTAGAAGCTGCGGTTCTCCGCCGCCAGCACCGCGCGCTGCGCAGCCTCGCTGACCTCGGACAGCGGCACGTTGGTCCGGTTCTCGTCGCCCAGCCGCGCCATCTCGGTCACGCCGTCGGCGTAGTAGAGGACCGTCGTCTGCTTGGTGGAGACCGAATCGGGACTCGGCACCTCGGTGGTGGCGTACACCACGCCCACGAAGACGCAGAGGAGGACGAAGAGCCCGCCCATGACGCCGGCGGCGATCTTCAGCCGGCGTTTGCGGCGCTGCTTCTTGGGACGGGCCTTGCCGGCCGGCCGGCCCGACGGGCGGCCACGCGAGGCGCTCGTGCCGCCCCGGGACGCCGGGGTGCCCCCGCGGCCGGCCGGCGGACGACCGCGCCCCGACCCACCGGCCGCAGGACGGCCCGAGCCACCGGCCGGGGGGCGGCCGGAGCCGCCGCCGGGCGGGCGGCCGGACCCCCCGCCGCCGCCGGTGCTGCGGGTACGGGCGGCCGGCGGCCGGCGGACCGAACCGGCCCGCGGTGCGACGGGCGAGGTCTCGTCGTGGCTGGGCACGAGCACACCCCTTCCTGGACTGTCATGGTCGACGCCGGGCACCTGCCCGGGAACGGAACGTCTTCACTGTGGGAGCGGGCCCGGTCCGCGTCGTCGCGGGCCCGGATCCGCACGTCGCGCGGGCCGGATGCCGACCGGCCGGTCACTGCTCGGTGGCCGCCCGGCGCCGGCCGCGGCGGGGCCTGCGCCCCGGCTCGGGCTCAGCTCCCAGGACGTACGAGCAGTCCAGGTGGTTCCACCCGCAGCTGCGGCAGACCTCCACCTGGTAGACGGAGAACTCCTCCTGGGCGGCGTCCATGCGGGCGAGCTCGGCCTCGGTCTTGGCCTGCCCGGCCACCGGGCCGAGGTGTTCGCCGTACACGTAGTTCACCAGGGTGAGCCGCTCCCGGCGGCACACCGGGCAGGCCACATCGGTGGGCTGCCCGTGGTACTTGGCGGCGCGGGACAGGTACGGGCTCGCGTCGCACACCTCGAACAACCCGGTGCGGCCGGCATGTACTCCCGCCAGGACGGCTCGCCGCTGCAGCGAGTAGTCCACGACGGATCGACGTCCGGGCACGGCGGCCAATGTACGCACCAGGCCGCCCGACGTGCGGTTCCTCGGCTCGACGCCCGTCCCGCGCGGCCCACGCGCCCCACGGCTGCCGGGGTGGAGGAGTGCGGAACATCGATGTATCGTGCCGATACATCGATACGCAGGGCCGACCGAGGAGGGCGTGGTGCTCGAGTTCGCCATCCTCGGCCTGCTCCACCAGGCCCCGATGCACGGCTACGAGCTGCGCAAGCAGCTCGCCCAGGTGCTCGGCGGGCTGCGCAGCATCTCCTACGGATCGCTGTACCCCGCGCTGCGGCGGATGCAGGCGGCCGGGCTGATCACCACCGATGAGCCCACCCCGCGTGCCCTGCTGCCGGCCGATGCCCCGCCGCTGACCGGCCGGCGCGGGAAGGTGGTCTACACGATCACCGCGGAAGGCAAGGAGCGCTTCCACGAGCTGGTCGGCCAGACCGGCCCGGAGGCCTACGACGACGGCGGGCTCTTCGGCGTCCGCCTGGCCTTCTTCCGGCACACGGCCTCCGACGTCCGGCTACGGATCCTCGAGGGCCGGCGGCGCACCGTGGAGCAGCAGCGCGAGGGGCTCCGGACGTCGTTGAGCCGGACCCGGGAGCGGCTGGACCGCTACACCCTCGAGCTGCAGCGCCACGGGCTGGAGTCGGTGGACCGGGAGGTCCGCTGGCTCTCCGAGCTCATCGACAGCGAGCGCCAGGAGGCGACGGAGCCCGGGGGAGCGCGCCGGGAGGCGACGGAGCCCGGGGGAGCGCGCCAGGAGGCAGGCGGGACCACCCGGTCCGGGCCGCTCGACGAGGAACCGCCGAGGACCACTTGAACCAGCCGACGGGCGTCCCCGCCGGCAGACAGCACCGGACCGCTCGCGGTTCGCGTACACGGGCCAACGGTCCAGGGAGAAGGAGAGTCATGGGGTCAGTCAAGGTCGCCATCGTCGGCGTCGGTAACTGCGCCGCCTCGCTCGTGCAGGGCGTCCACTACTACCGCGACGCCGACGAGTCGGCGTCCGTGCCGGGGCTGATGCACGTCCGGTTCGGCGAGTACCACGTCTCCGACGTCGAGTTCGTCGCCGCGTTCGACGTCGACGCCAAGAAGGTCGGCCGCGACCTCTCCGAGGCGATCGTCGCCAGCGAGAACAACACCATCACCATCTGCGACGTGCCGCCGCTGGGCGTCACCGTGCAGCGCGGCACCACTCTCGACGGCCTCGGCAAGTACTACCGCGAGATCGTCGAGGAGTCCGACGAGCAGCCGGTCGACATGGTCACCGCGCTGCGGGAGTCCGGCGCCGACGTCCTCGTCTGCTACCTGCCGGTGGGCTCGCAGCAGGCCGCGGAGTTCTACGCCCAGGCCGCGCTCGACGCCGGTGTCGCCTTCGTCAACGCCCTCCCGGTGTTCATCGCCGGCACCAAGGAGTGGGCGGACAAGTTCACCGCGGCCGGGGTGCCGATCGTCGGGGACGACATCAAGAGCCAGGTCGGCGCCACCATCACCCACCGCGTGCTGGCCAAGCTCTTCGAGGACCGCGGCGTCCAGCTCGACCGCACGATGCAGCTCAACGTCGGCGGCAACATGGACTTCAAGAACATGCTCGAGCGGGAGCGCCTGGAGTCCAAGAAGATCTCCAAGACCCAGTCGGTGACCAGCCAGGTCGACCGCGACATGGGCAAGGGCAACGTGCACATCGGCCCGTCGGACCACGTGCCGTGGCTGAGCGACCGCAAGTGGGCCTACGTCCGCCTCGAGGGCCGCGCGTTCGGTGACGTCCCGCTGAGCCTGGAGTACAAGCTCGAGGTCTGGGACTCCCCGAACTCGGCCGGCATCATCATCGATGCCGTCCGCGCCGCGAAGATCGCCAAGGACCGCGGCATCGGTGGCCCGATCCTGTCGGCGTCGTCCTACTTCATGAAGAGCCCGCCGGTGCAGTACGACGACAGCCAGGCCCGCGACGCCGTCGAGGCGTTCATCCGGGGCGACATCGAGCGCTGAGCGCAGCCGGACCCTGGTGCGGGGCCCGCATCCCCTCGGGGATGCGGGCCCCGCCGCGTCCCTCCCCCGGTTCGCGGCCCGTGCTGCCTACGCTGCCGCCATGCCTGCCCGCTGCCAGCTCGTCCCCCGTGCGGGCGCCGCCGGGCTGGCCGTGCTGCTGCTCGCCGGCTGCACCAGCGACGAGCGGCTCAGCGGCGAGCCCGTCACCGAGGACGACGCCGCGGTGCTCGCCGAGCTGCTGCACCGCAACCACGAGGAGGGCGGGGCGGACTTCGTCGTCACCGTGCCGTTCGCCGAGGACGCGGTGCTCACCCTCACCGGGGAGATCGACTTCCGCCGCGCCATCGGGCAGGCCCAGGCCGTCACCGTGGTCGACGGGGAGGACCGCGACACCCGCACCCTCTTCTTCGACCGCGACGCGCTGTGGTCCGGCGACCTGCCCGGCCTGCCCGAGGCCCTCGCCGCCGACGGCGACCCGACGGCGAGCTACCTGCGCCGGCCCCTGCCCACCGGGCCCGCGGAGGCCGAGCTGATCGACGTCGTCGTCCGGGTGCTGCAGAACCTCTCCGCGGACGCCGCCGACGACCCCGGGGCCTTCCTGGACGGCCCCTACCGGTGGCACGGCGAGCAGGAGGTCGACGGGCAGGCGGCTTCGGTCTACCGGCTGCGCGACGGGCGCACGGTCGCGGTCGCCGACTCCGACGAGACCCTGGTGCAGTACCGGACGCCGTTGCCCGGCGGAGGCCCGGAGGTGACGGTCACGCTGGCCGACCACGGCACCCGCAGGCTCGCGCTGCCCGGCGAGGACGAGACGGCGGCGGCGGCGGACCACACGGAGATCGCCGAGGCGTTCGGGGTCTAGCAGCGGGGGGACGTCACCGCCGGGGAGAAGAGGGAAGGGGCGGCCTCTTCCCCAGACCGCCCCTTCCCGGGTCTTTCCTACCAGATGACCGGCGATCGCGCTGCACGGCGCGCCCGGATCAGTTGAGCGTCGGTTCGGCCGTCGCCGACGACAGCACCGCCAGCCGGCCGCTCTGCCGGCCCATGACCCGGCGCCACAGCTCCGGACCGGCGAGGTCGGCCAGCACGTCACCGGGCCGGCTCGGGACGCACGCCCAGGCGCCCTCCGCGATCTCACCGGCCAGCTGACCGGGGGACCAGCCCGCGTAACCGGCGAAGACCCGCAGGCCGCTCAGCCGGCCCACGAGGGCGTCCGGGTCGCCGTCGAGGTCCACCAGGTGCACGTCCCCCGCCACGGGACGCAGGCCGACGGCCGGGTCGTCCGCCGACGCGGTGGCCAGGCACAGGGCGGTGTCGGTCTCGCACGGGCCACCGACGTGGAAGACGCCGGGGGGTACGGCGAGGTCGCACCACCCGGGCAGCACGTCCCGGATCTCGACCTGGCTCGGCCGACCGAGCACCACGCCCAGCGTGCCGGTGTCGGAGTGGTCGAGGACGAAGACGACCGCCCCCGCGAAGGTCGGGTCCGAGAGCGCCGGCATGGCGACCAGCAGGGCGCCCGCGCGCACGTCGTCCAGGCAGCCGATCGACAGCTGCGGCGCCGCACCGGCACGGCGACGACCGGTCGCGGGCCGCGTGGGCGGACCGGACTCGGGCTCGGGTGAGGCAGGCACCGGCGACATCCTCCCCAGTGTGCCCCAGATGCCCACCGCCGTGGCGGGGCCCGGCCGGGCGGTTCGGGATCCTCGCGGGTCCGTCGTGCGGCCCGGTCGCGACCGACCGCCCGGGCCGGGGCGGCGGTCACGGAGGGGACCACCGCCCTCGCCTTAGGGTGATCGGGTGGCCGAGGCGGGGACGACCGTGCGCAGCCTGCTCGCGCGCCGGGACTTCCTCCGGTTGCTCGGCACCCGGCTGCTCTCCCAGTTCGGCGACGGCGTCTTCCAGGCGGCCCTGGCCGGCACCGTGCTGTTCAACCCGCAGCGGGCCGCCGACCCGGTGGACGTCGCCGCCGGCTTCGCCGTGCTGCTGCTGCCCTACTCGCTGATCGGCCCCTTCGCCGGGGTGTGGCTGGACCGGTGGAGCCGCCGGCAGGTTCTGCTCCGCGCCAACGTCCTGCGCGCCGGCCTGGTCACCGTCGTCGCGGCCCTGGTCCTCGCCGGCGTCCAGGGCCCGGCCTTCTACGCGGCCGGCCTCGCCGTCTTCTCGGTGAACCGCTTCGTGCTGGCCGCGCTGTCGGCCGGCCTCCCGCACACCGCCGACGACGCCTCGCTGGTGTCGGCCAACGCCTTGTCGACGACGTCGGGCGCCGTGGCCACGGTGACCGGGGGCGGCGTCGCCCTCGCGCTGCTGCAGCTCACCGGGTCCGACGACGTCGGCTACGCCTCCCTGGCGCTGTCGGCGGTGCTGCCCTACCTGGCGGCAGCCGCGGTCGTCGCCGGGTTCACCCGGGTGTACCTGGGGCCCGACCACATGGCCCGCTCGGCCCGGCTCTCCGTCGGCCAGGTGCTGGCCGGCATGGCCTCGGGCGCCCGGCACGCCTGGCAGGACCGGCACGCGGCGGCCGCGCTCACCGCGATCGGCCTGCACCGGATCTGGTACGGGGTCCTGACGCTGATGGCGCTGCTGCTCTACCGCAACACCTTCACCGACGAGTCCGGGGCGTTCCCCGGCGGCCTGGTGGGCCTCGGCGAGGTGGTGGCCGCGGGTGCCGTCGGCACGCTGACCGCCGCGGCGGTGACGCCGTCGGCGGTGCGCCGGATCGGCAAGGAGAGCTGGATCGCGCTGCTGCTCACCGTCGGCGGGCTGGCCCAGGTCGGCCTGGGCCTGCTGGTCCAGCCGCCGGCCGCCGTGCTGGCCGGCTTCGTCCTGGGCCTGATGGGCCAGGGCGTGAAGATCTGCGTGGACACCACGCTGCAGGAGTCGATCGACGACGACCACCGCGGCCGGGTGTTCTCCGTCTACGACACCCTCGTCAACGTGGGCTACGTCGCCGCGCTCGTGGCCGGCGCCTTCGCCCTGCCCGAGTCGGGGGTGTCACCCCCGGTGCTCGCCGTCGTCGGCGCGGGGTACGTCGCCACCGCGGTGCTGCACACCCGCATGACCCGGCGCTGAGGCGCGCTCAGAGCTCGGGGACGCACCCGCCCTGCCCGAGCGCGGCGAGGCCGGTCAGGTCGCCGCCGGAGAAATCGGTGACGGCGCGCCGCGTCTCCGGGAACATCAGCTCGCGGTCGTCGTCGACGTGGGCGAGCCCGACCAGGTGACCCAGCTCGTGCAGCACCACCGACCGCAGGGTCGCCTCGCCGTCACGGGCGCCGAGGATCTGCGGCGCCTGCCCGGCGTCCAGGCTCACCGTGCCGGTCACGTAGACGCGCGGCCCGTCCCCCAGGGAGACCGCGGTGCTGCCGGCCTGCCCGACGACGTCGCCGGCCAGCGCGGGGTTCTCCGCCTCGGTCTGCCAGCCGATCAGGACCGGCGCCCACCGGTCGCCGTAGCGGTCGGGCTGGTAGGGCGTCCGCTCCGCGACGTACGGCTCGTCGGTGTAGCCGTCGAAGGCGAACCGCAGCCCGGTCAGCTCGGCGACCCGCGCGACGGCGTCGTGCACCAGCTGCTCGGTGCCCGGCGGCGCCGCGTCCGGGCGCAGCACGTAGCGGATCTCGCGGCAGGGGTCGTAGGCCACCGGCGTGACGCCGTCCTCCTGCACGGAGACGTAGCCGTAGGTCCCGCCCTGGGCCGGCGGCGGCGGGGGACTGCCCAGGGGCGCCGTCGCGCCCGCCGGCAGCGGCCGGTCGGTGGGCCGGGCCGGCGGAGTGGGTGCGGGCAGGCCGGGCGCGGCGGCCGGCGGGTCGCCCGCCCACGGCCACGCCGGCGGATCGGAGAGCACCAGGCCGCCGGTCACCGCGGCGACGAGCAGGGGCACGACCCACCGGCGACGGCGGCGGGCCGGCGACGGCGCGGCCGCGGGCGCCGGGTCGGCCCCGGTGAGCTCGTCGAGGAGCCACTGCGGCGTCCGGCCGGTGGGCGATGCGGGCCGGCGGGCGTCGTCGTCAGGGTGCTGCGGGTGCACACCGGTCATCTCGGCACCCCCGTCCCCCTCCTGGAACCCGGCCACAAGGCCCGGGGTGCCCGGCCGCTCCGGTCCGCCGAGCCGGTCAGGCCCGGCGGCCGGCCCACCACGCCCGGAGCGCCGCCTCGGCGTCGTCGGGGTCCAGCGGGCCCCGCTCCAGCCGCAGGTCCTTGAGGAAGCGCCAGGCCGCGCCCACCTCGGGGCCGGGCCCGAGCCCGAGGATTTCCATGATGGCGTTGCCGTCCAGGTCGGGACGGACCCGCGCGAGGTCCTCCTGGGCTGCCAGCTCGGCGATCCGCTGCTCCAGCGAGTCGTAGGTGGCGGAGAGGGCCGCCGCCCGGCGCTTGTTGCGCGTCGTCGAGTCCGACCGCACGAGCTTGTGCAGGCGCACGAGCAGGTCACCGGCGTCGGTGACGTACCGGCGGACGGCGGAGTCGGTCCACTGGCCGTCCCCGTAGCCGTGGAAGCGCAGGTGCAGGAAGGTCAGCCGGGCGACGGCCTCGGTGACGTCCTTCGGGTACCGCAGCGCGGTCAGCCGCTTGCGCACCAGCTTGGCGCCCACCACCTCGTGGTGGTGGAAGGAGACGCGGCCGCGGTCCTCGTGCCGCCGGGTCGCCGGCTTGCCGATGTCGTGCAGGAGCGCGGCCAACCGGAGCACCAGGTCGGGGGACGCGTGCTCCTCGTCGGCCCGTTCGAGGGCGATCGCCTGGTCCAGGACGGTCAGCGAGTGGGTGTAGACGTCCTTGTGCTGGTGGTGCTCGTCGATCTCCATGCGCAAGGCCGAGAGCTCGGGCAGGACGACGTCGGCCAGGCCGGTGGCGACGAACAGCTCCAGCGCCGCCCGGGGCGCGTCCTGGAGCAGGGTCTTGGACAGCTCCGCCTGCACCCGCTCGGGGGTGATCCGGGCCAGCTCGCCGGCCAGCGAGGTCATCGCCGCGACGACCTCCTCGTCCGGGGTCAGCCCCAGCTGGGCCACGAACCGGACGGCGCGCAGCATGCGCAGCGGGTCGTCGGCGAACGACTCGACTGCGGTCCCGGGCGTACGGAGCCGCTTGGCCAGCAGATCACCGAGGCCCCCGAAGGGATCGGTCACCGTGCGGTCGGCGCCCAGGGAGACGGCCATCGCGTTCACCGTGAAGTCCCGCCGGGCGAGGTCGTCGGCCAGCGAGTCGCCCCACGCCACCTCCGGGTTCCGGGAGGTGCGGTCGTACCGGTCGGCGCGGAAGGTGGTGATCTCGACGCGCACGCCACGGACGTCGGCGCCCACGGTCCCGAAGGCGATCCCGGTGTTCCACGTGGAACGGGCCCAGCCGCGGAGCAGCTCGAGCACCTGCTCCGGGCGGGCGTCGGTGGTGACGTCCAGGTCACCGGGGACGCCGGTGCCGCCCGACCCGGCCGCGAGCAGGGCGTCGCGCACCGAACCGCCGACCAGGTGGGCCTCGAATCCCGCCGCGGCGAACCGCTCGCCCAGCTCCGTGAGCACCGGGGAGACGTCCACGAGCCTCCGGACGGTCTCCTGGACGGCCGGGGGCACGGGTTCCGGCTCGGGACGACGCGGCGGGGTGGCGGACACGACGAGCCAGGGTAGTGCGGCGGCCGGGGCGGTCCCCGCTGCGCTGCTCCCGGAGCGCAGGACGGCTGTGCTCACCGGTCCGGCTCCGCGCCCCGGTCCGCTCCTCGCTCGACGCCACCGTCGCCTCCCCGGTCGCTCCGCTCCTCGCTCGCTGGCGCTCGCTGCGATGCTCACTCCCTGTCGGCTCCGTTCCTCGCTGCGATGCTCCCGGGGCTGTCGCCGGACTCGCGCTACCCTCCTGGCATGGCTGGGACGGGCGGGCGAGGACGCCCGGGCCGCCGGCTGCGCCGGGTCGACGAGACCTCCGCCGGGGGCCTGGTGGTGGCCGACGACGGCGTGACCGGGCCCCGTGCCGCCCTCATCGGCCGCACCGATCGCCGCGGCCGGCTGCTGTGGTCCCTGCCCAAGGGGCACATCGAGGCGGGCGAGACACCCGAGGACACCGCCGTCCGCGAGGTGGCCGAGGAGACCGGGATCATCGGCGAGGTGGTCGCCCCCCTCGGGATCATCGACTTCTGGTTCGTCGCCGAGGGCCGCCGCGTGCACAAGACGGTGCACCACTTCCTCCTGCGCGCCGTCGGCGGCGCCCTCTCCGACGCCGACGTCGAGGTCACCGAGGTCGCCTGGGTCCCGCTGGAGGAGCTGAGCACCCGGCTGGCCTACGCGGACGAGCGGGCGCTCGTCGAGCGCGCGCCCGGACTCCTGGCCGACAGCGCGTGACGCGGCCGGCTGCCGCCCGCGCCGGCGGCCGCCCCGCCGCCGACGCGCCCGCCCGGCCGGGTGCCGCCCGGCGCGCGGCTGCGCTCGTCCCGCTGCTGGCCGGCACGCTCGTCCTCGCCGGCCCGGCCCTGCTCCCCGGTGCCGGGCTCGCGCCGGCGGTCGCGGCGCCCGGCTCGGCGGACCCGGCCGCCACCACCGACGCCGACCGCCCGGTCCGCGTCGACGTGGCCCGGTTCGAGCCACGGACGGTGACGCCCGGGTCCCTCGTCACGGTGACCGGCACGCTGACCAACACCGGGACCGAGACGATCACCGACCTGGCCGCGCGGCTGCAGCGCGGGGCCGTCCGCACCAGCCGTCCCGCGCTGGCCGAGGCGCTCAGCGACCCCGATCCGGCCACGACCGTGCAGCCGGCGTTCACACCGCTGGTCGACGCGCTGGGTCCCGGCGGGAGCACCGAGTTCAGCTACACCCTCGACTCCGCCGAGCTCCGGCTCGACCAGGACGGCGTCTACCCCGTCCTGTTCAACATCAACGGCACCGTCGACGGCGACGAGGAGCGCCGGGTGGGGGAGCTGGCGACCTTCGTGGTGCAGCAGCCCGTCGTCCCCTCCTCCCGCACGACGGTCGCCTGGCTGTGGCCGCTGTCCGAGCGCAGCCACCGCGACGCCTCCGGTGAGCTGGTCGACGACGAGCTCACCCGGTCGATCAGCGGGGGCGGCCGGCTGGACCGCGCCCTCGCCGTCGTGGAGCGGCTGCCGGGCGGCTCCCCCGGCCCGGCGTCGCCGCTGCCGGTCACCCTGGCGATCGACCCGGCGCTCGTCGAGGAGCTGGCGCTGATGGCCGACGGTCCCTACGCCGTCGCCGGCGTGCCGGACGCCGGGACGGGGACCGAGGAGGCGCAGGCCTTCCTCGCCCGGCTGCGCGCGGTCGTGGGGTCCCGTCCCGTCGTGGCCCTGCCCTACGGCGACGTCGACGCCGACGGCCTCCAGGCCGCCGGGCTGCCGGCGGTCGTCACCCGGAGCCTCCCGGGCACCCCGGAGGGCACGGCCCAGGACCCGATCGGTTCGCCTCCCGTCCTGGCCGTCCCGGCCGCGGACGGCGGGGCGCCGCCGGCCGAGCCGGGGGAGGCGCCGACCACGGGGGCGGGCGCCGAGATCCTGGCGGAGGTGCTCGACGTCGCGCCGGCCACCGACCTGGCCTGGGCCCCGGACGGCTCCTACGGCCCGGAGACGCTCGCGACGCTGCGGGCCGGGGGCGTCGAGCGGGTGGTCCTCGGCAGCAGCGCCCTCACCGAAGGCGGATCCGCGGTGGGCCTCGACGGGTCCGACGCCGTGGCCCGCACCTCCGTGCCGACCGGGGAGGAACCGCTGGACGTGCTGGTCGCCGACCCCGCCCTGAGCGCCGTGGCGGGTGCTGCCCAGGACACCGCCGGAGGGCCGCGCATCGCCGAGCAGCGCTACCTCGCCGAGCTGGCCGCCCTCACCCTCCAGGCGCCACCCGGCAGCGAGCAGACCGTGCTGGTCGCGCCGCCACGCGACGTCGACGCCGGGCTGGAGGGCGCCGGCGCCATGATCGCCGACACCGTCGGCCTCCCGTGGCTGCGGGCGGGCAGCGTGGCGGAGCTGGGCGGCGTCCCCGCGGCGGACGCCGGGTCGCTGGCGCTCCCCGCGACTTCGACCGGCCTGGACGGCCCCGGCATGGCGACGCTCGGTGCCGCGGTCGGCGCGCGCGAGGACCTGGCCGCGGCGGTCGCCGGCGAGGCCGACCAGGCCCTGCGGTCCTACGACGCCGGCATCGCCCGGGCCGCGTCGGTGCTGTGGCGCGAGGACCCGGACGGGTTCGCCGCGGCCGCCGCCGACGCGCGGTCCACGCTGGCCCGGCTGCGCGAGCGGGTCACCGTCGTCGCCCCCGTGGACGGCACCTACAGCCTGGCCTCCAGCGACGCCCCCCTCGTGCTGACGGTGGACAACCCGCTGCCCTTCCCCGTGCAGGTCCGGCTCGCCGTGGAGACGCCCGGCAACCGCGGCCTCCGCGTCGGGGACATCGGCGTCCAGACCCTGCCGCCGGAGCAGCGCACCACCCTCCAGGTGCCCACCGAGCTGAGCCGTTCGGGCGGGTTCGCGGTCACCGCCCAGGTGACGACGCCGTCCGGCAGCCCGCTGGGGGACCTCGTCGAGATGCAGGTGAAGAGCACGGCGTACGGCCCGATCTCGCTGTCCATCACCATCGGGGCCGCCTCGCTGCTCGCCCTGCTGTTCCTCCGCCGGCTGGTGCACTTCGTGCTCCGCCGTCGCCGGGGGACGCCCGCCGGTGACAGCCCGGTGCCGGCCGGCCTCACCACCCCGCCCACCAGGAGCCCGGTGTGAGCGACCGCCCCGAGAACCCGGGAGAGGGGGCGGCGGCGCCGGACGACCCCGGCCGCGCCCGCCCCGTCCGCCTCCCCCCGCCGCCGGCCCGCGCCCCCGCGGGGCGGCGCACCTGGGGTTCCCCAGCTCCCCTGCCGCCGGCCCCCTACCTGGCGACCCCGCCCAGCGACGGGGTCTTCGCCGCGCCGCCGGCCGACGGCGGCCCCGCGGAGGCCGTCGTCGACGGGGCCGTCCCGCCGCCGTCGCACCCCCGGCCCCCGCTGCCACCGGTCCCGCCGCCCCCGGCGGCCCGGCCCCGCTCCGCGGCCACCCCCGTGCCCCCGCTGCCACCGCTGCCGCCGCTGCGGCACCGCTGGGTGCCCGCCGCGGACGAGACCCAGGTCTTCCCGATGCCGGTGCTCCCGCCGGTGCCGCGCGCCGTGCAGGAGACCGACGAGGACGTCGAGCGGCGCGAGGGCGCTCCCGGCGCGAGCGGGGGCATCCTGCGCGCGGCCGGCACGATGGCCGTCGCGACGCTGGTCTCCCGGATCACCGGCCTGCTGCGGACGATGGTGCTCGCCGCCGCCCTGGGCGTGGGCCTGTTCGCCGACGCGTACAACACCGTCAACACGCTGCCGAACATCGTCTACGAGCTGCTGCTCGGCGGCGTCCTGACCTCGGTGATCGTGCCGCTGCTGGTGCACGCGCAGGAGCGGGACCGGGACGACGGCGTCGCGTACGCGCAGCGGCTGGCCACCATCGCGCTGACCGGCCTGCTGGTCATGACGGTGCTGGCGGTCCTCGCCGCACCGCTGCTGACCTCGCTCCTGGGTCTCGACGAGGACCCCGAGCAGTACCGGGTGGCCAACTGGCTGGCCCGCATCCTGCTGGTCGAGATCGTCTTCTACGGGCTGGGCGCCTTCGCCCAGGCGATCCTCAACTCCCGCGGGATCTTCGGGCCGCCGGCGTGGGCGCCGGTGCTCAACAACGTGGTGGTGATCGCCACCGGCGTGGCGTTCCTCGTGGCGGCCGGCCCCGGCGCCCTCGAGCCGGGCACCGTCGCCCCGGGGCTGGTGTGGCTGCTCGGCATCGGCACGGTGCTCGGCATCGCGCTGCAGGCGGTGGTGCTCGTCCCGCTGCTCCGCAAGGCCGGGGTGCCCCTGCGCCCCCGCTGGGGCCTGCGCGACACCGGGCTGCGCGAGGCCGGGACCCTCGGGCTGTGGGTGATCGGCTACGTGGCCGTCAGCCAGATCGGCGTCGTGGTCGCGCTGCGGATCGCCAACGCGGCGCAGCGCGAGGGCGGCCTGGGCTCCACCGCGTTCCAGTACGCCAGCCTGCTGTTCCAGATGCCCTACGGCATCATCGGCGTCGCCCTGCTGACGGCGCTGGTGCCCCGGATGAGCCGGGCCGCGGCCCGGGAGGACGTGCCGGGCGTGGTCCAGGACCTGTCCCTCGGCACCCGGCTGTCGGCGCTGGGCCTGCTGCCGGTCACCGCGGTGCTGACGGTCCTCGGCCCGCCGCTGGGCGTGCTGGCCTTCGCCCGCGGCAACACCTCGGTGGACGAGGCGCAGGCGATCGGCACCGCGCTGGCCGTCGGCGCCTTCGGCCTGCTGCCCATGGCGGTGACGCTGCTGCAGCTGCGGGTGTTCTACGCGATGAAGGACGCCCGCACGCCCACCCTCATCCAGATCGGGATGGTCGCCGTCCGGGTGCCGCTGCTGGTGCTCGTCCCCGTGGTCGTCGGCCCCGAGCTCGTCGTGGCCGGGCTGATGCTCGTCACCAGCCTGACCTACATCGCCGGGTGGATCATCGGGGACCTCGCGCTGCGCCGCCGGTTCGGCGGCCTGCGCACCCGTGAGACGTTCGGCCCGCTGGCCCGGATCGCCGCGGTGGCCGTGGCGGCCGGTCTGGTCGGCGGTCTTGTCCGGATCGTGACCGACGACCTGCTCGGACGCTCCACGACAGGGTCGCTCCTGCAGGTGCTCATCGGTACCGTGGTCGTCGGCGGCGTCGCACTGGTCGGTCTGGTGGTGGCCCGCGTTCCGGAGCTCCGGGAGCCCCTGGCTGCGGTCAGGGCCCGGCTGGGACGCAGGTGACCGGGGACCACCGGCCGGAGCCGGCCGTGCCGGAGCGACCGCCTCGGCGGTTCGAGCAGCACAGGGAGTCGACAGTGTCGATGGCGTCCACGACCACCGGCCTGCCCGACCGCTACCGCCCGCTGGACCAGATCGGTCCCGACGAAGCCACCCCCACCGGCGTCATCCAGAGCTGGCGGGCCAAGGACCGCGTCCTCAACCGCGACGTCGCGATCCGGGTGCACGTCCCGGCCGGTCCCGCCGCGCACGCCTGGATCACCCGCGCGCTCACCGCCGGCGGGCTGGCCACCCCGGCGCTGGCGATGGTCTACGACGCCTCGGAGGGCAGCGGCGACCCCCAGGCCCCGGGCGGAGCGGCCTACGTCGTCAACGAGTGGATCGACGGCGAGACGCTCGCCGACCGGCTCCGCTCCGGCCCCATGCCCGAGCGCGAGGTGCGGCTGGTCCTGCGCCGGCTCGCCGAGGGCGTGGCCGAGGCCCACCGCGTGGGCCTGGCCGTGGGCGGGCTCACGCTGGAGAACGTGGTGCTGCGGCCCAACGGCCTGGTCGGGCTGCGCGCCGTCCCCGCGGCCGCCGGCACCGTCGAGGGCGACATCTCCGCCCTGGGCGAGCTCCTGGAGGCCTGCCTGACCGGCACCGGGCCCGGTGCCCGCCCGGTGTCCGGCCCGGCCGACCTCGTGGCCCTGGCCCGCCGGGCCCGGTCCACCGCCCCCGGCCAGGGGTTGTCCAGCGTCGCGGCCATGGCGGCGCTGCTGGGCGAGCGGGGGCGCAGCGGCACCACGCAGAACCTGCACCCGAACCGGTCCGACGACACCGACGGCGGCCGTCGCCGGCGGCGTCGTGAGGGCAGCACCCCGGTACGGCTGCAGCCGGGCGCGCTGCCGCCGGTCCCCCCGGTGCGGCCGGTCCCCACCACCGCGCTGGGCGGTGACACCATCGCCGCCGGTCCGGTGTCCCGGCCACCCGCTCCCGGGACCGACGACGAGCCCTTCGGCGTCCTGGGCGGCGCCGGGGCGCGCGACGACGGGTACGACGCCTACGAGGCCTACGACGGCGACCCGGCCGATCCCGGGTACGACGCCGACGACGAGGACGCCGCCCGCAAGCACCGGCTGGTCGTCGTCGGGCTCCCGCTGCTGGCCCTCCTCGTGGTCATCGCCCTGGCGTGGTGGTTCGGCTCCAGCGTCCTGTCGGTGGCCGACTCCGTCGACGAGGAGATCGGCGGCTCGACCCCGCCGGCGACCAGCGCCCCGGCCGCCGACGACGCCGGGGAGGAGGAGCCCGCGCCCGAGCCCGGCGCCGCGGTCGCCGTCAGCGGTGCGCAGGTCTTCGACCCGTTCGGTGACGGCGAGCCCGAGAACGACGACGAGGTGCCGCTGTCCTTCGACGGGGACCCGGCCACCGCCTGGAGCACGCTGAACTACCGCGGCTCCCCGGCCTTCGGCAACCTCAAGCCCGGCGTCGGCGTGGTGTACGACCTGGGGGAGGCGCAGCCGCTCTCCGGCGTCACCGTCCAGACGCCGGTGCCCGGCGCGACGGTGGAGGTGCGCACCGGCGAGTCGCCCGACGCGGCGCTGGACGACTTCCCCGTCGCCGCCGCCGGGACGCTCGAGGAGAGCACCGACCTGGCCTTCGACGAGCCGGTCACCGCCCGCTACGTGCTGGTGTGGCTCACCGGGCTGGTCGAGAGCCCCGACGGTTTCTCCGCGCAGCTGGCCGAGGTCGAGATCCGCGCCGCCGGCTGATCCTTCGTCCGGAGGAGCCCGCTGCGTGCGGGAATGCCGCACCTACGATCGGAGGTTGTGCCGCCCGTGACGAGCAACGACCCCACTCCCGGCCTGACGGTCCCGACCAGCGCTGCGCCGGAGATCCCGCCGGCCGAGCACGACGGGATCCGCGATCTGATCATCATCGGGTCGGGTCCGGCGGGCTACACCGCGGCCATCTACGCGGCCCGGGCGAACCTGCACCCGCTGGTCCTCGAGGGCTCCCAGTTCGGTGGCGCGCTGATGACCACGACCGAGGTGGAGAACTTCCCCGGTTTCCCCGAGGGCATCCAGGGCCCGCAGCTGATGGACGACATGCGGACCCAGGCCGAGCACTTCGGCGCCGAGCTGGTGCCCTCCGACGTGACCGAGGTCGACCTCACCGCGAACCCGAAGACCGTCACGGTCGGCGACACCGTGCACCGCGCCCACGCGGTGATCGTGGCGACCGGATCCAAGTACCGGTACCTGGGCCTGGACAACGAGCAGCGCCTGCTCGGCCGCGGCGTCTCGGCATGTGCCACCTGCGACGGCTTCTTCTTCCGCGACCAGGACATCGTCGTCGTCGGCGGCGGTGACTCCGCGATGGAGGAGGCCACCTTCCTCACCCGGTTCGCCAAGAGCGTCACCGTCGTGCACCGCCGCGAGGAGCTGCGCGCCTCGAAGATCATGCAGAAGCGGGCGCAGGACAACGACAAGATCCGCTGGGCGCTCGGCAAGCAGGTCACCGACGTGATCGGCGAGGCCACGGTCTCCGCCGTCCAGCTGACCGACGTCGCCACCGGTGCCACCGAGACGATGCCGGCGAGCGGCATGTTCGTGGCGATCGGGCACGACCCCCGCAGCGAGATCTTCGCCGGTCAGCTGAAGCTGGACGACGAGGGCTACATCCAGGTCGAGCACCCGACCACGCGGACCAACATCGACGGCGTCTTCGCCTGCGGCGACGTCGTCGACCACATCTACCGCCAGGCGATCACGTCGGCCGGCACGGGTGCCGCCGCCGCGATCGACGCCGAGCGGTGGCTCGCCGACACCTTCGACGAACGCTGAGCCGATCCCTGCCCCGTCGGGGAGCCGGGCATAACCACCCGGTCCCCGCGGTTGTGCGGGCAGGGAATCTCGTCAGCGCCAGCAACGAGCCAGTCGAACCGATAGGGAGAACGACCATGGCAGGCAACACCGTGACGGTCACCGACGCCAGCTTCGCCAACGACGTGCTGGGCAGCGACAAGCCCGTGCTCGTGGACTTCTGGGCAGAGTGGTGCGGGCCGTGCAAGATGGTCGCCCCCGTGCTGGAGGAGATCGCCTCCGAGCACGGTGACAAGCTCACCATCGCCAAGCTCAACATCGACGAGAACCCGCAGATCGCCCGCGACTACCAGGTCATGTCGATCCCGACCATGACGGTCTTCCAGGGCGGCAAGCCGGTCAAGAGCATCATCGGCGCCAAGCCCAAGGGCGCCATCCTGAACGACCTGGCCGACTACATCCAGTAGGGATGGCCGAGCCCCACGCGGGGCCGTGGTCACGCTGAGTACGACGAAGGCCCACCCGTCCACCGGACGGGTGGGCCTCCGCCTTTCCCGGGGGCAGGGCCGCCCGCCCCGGGTGCGCCGACCGCGACGGGAGGGGCGACAATCGGTGACACGATGGGAACCGACAGCCGCATGCAGCCCCTGAGGCTGGGGGACCGCGGACCGGCCGTGGCCGACGTGCACGCCGCCCTCCGCAGCCTCGGCCTCCTCCCCGCCACCGCTGACGGGGCCGACCCGGGTCTGGACTCGGTGGAGTACGACGCCGGGACCGAGCTCGCCGTCCGCCACTTCCAGCAGGTGCGCGGCCTGTCCGTGGACGGTCGGGTGGGCGAGGAGACCTATCGGGCGCTCAGCGAGGCCCGCTGGTCGCTCGGCGACCGGCTGCTGCGCTACGACCCCGAGCGCCCCATGCGCGGCGACGACGTGACCAACCTCCAGGAGCGGCTGCTCGAGCTCGGCTACGACGCCGGCCGCGCCGACGGCATCCTGGGACCGGAGACCGAGGTCGGTCTGCGGGCGTTCCAGCGCGACTACGGGCTCACCTCCGACGGCACCTGCGGGCCGGCCACGCTGCGTGCGCTGCGCCAGCTGGGCCGCAAGGTCACCGGTGGCCGGCCGCAGCTGCTGCGCCAGAGCGCCTCGTTCGTGGACAGCGGTCCGCACCTGATCGGTCGGCGGATCGTCGTCGACGCCGGGCACGGGGGCGCCGACGCCGGCACCACCTTCGGCGAGACCACCGAGGCCGACCTGGTCCTCGACCTCGCCTCGCGGATCGAGGGCCGCCTCGCCGCGGCGGGCGCCACCGTCTACCTCACGCGGGGGCGCGGCCAGGCGCCGGCCCACGCCGAGCGGACCGCCTTCGCCAACGACGCCCGGGCCGACCTGTTCATCTCCCTGCACCTGGACGCCCACAGCTCGGAGCACGCGCGGGGGGTGGCCAGCTACTACTACGGCACCGGCTCCGGGGCCTCCTCGACGGTGGGGGAGCAGTTCGCCAACCTGGTGCGCCGCGAGATCGTGGCCCGCACCGGCATGCTGGACCTCGGCTCCCACCCCAAGACGTGGGACCTGCTCCGCATGACCCGCATGCCCGCGGTGCGATTGGACTGCGGCTACCTGTCGCACCCCGTCGACCGGCTGCTGCTGCTCGACGCGCGGGTCCGCAGCGCCATCGCCCACGGCGTCCTCGCCGCCGTCCAGCGGCTCTACCTGCCCGCCGACGCCGATCCCCCCACCGGCACCTTCGTCCTGCCCAGCAAGGGATAGCGCCCACGCCGATCGGGCCCGAAGGGTCCCGCCATGACATCGTCGTCCTCCGGACGACACCGCGGCCAATGGCCGTCCCCCGGTGGCGTTGAGCGCGTCCGTCGCGCCTGCGCGGGACCCTGCACCACTCGGCACGACCCTGCAGACGACACCGCGGCCAATGGCCGTCCCCCGGTGGCGTTGAGCGCGTCCGTCGCGCCTGCGCGGGACCCTGCACCACT
>NZ_JAPVBG010000002.1:0-178529 GCF_026967805.1 Blastococcus sp. VKM Ac-2987 | reverse complement strand
CCCCGTGACTGAACAGTCCGTCCTCTGACGTGTTGCGCGCGGCCGGTCGGCCGGGGCCGCCTAGACTCTCCAAGGTGGCCACCCTCCCGCCCGGCACGCCTGCCGGTCCCGGACAGCAGGGGGCGCACCCTGGTGCGCACCCCCATCCCGCGCCGCGGCATCCGCGGCTCGACCCGCTGGCCGACCGGTACGCAGCACGCACGCACGGGATGAAGAGCTCGGAGATCCGGGCGCTGTTCTCCGTGGTGAGCCGTCCCGAGGTGGTCTCCCTCGCCGGCGGCATGCCCGCCGTCACCGCCCTCCCGCTGGACGCCGTCGGCTCGATGATCGGCGACCTGGTCTCAGGGATGGGCGCGCAGACGCTGCAGTACGGCTCGGGTCAGGGCGACCCGCGGCTGCGCGAGCGGATCTGCGACGTCATGGCGCTCGAGGGCATCACCGACGCCTCACCCAGCGAGGTCGTCGTCACCGTGGGCTCCCAGCAGGGCCTCGACCTGGTCACCCGTGTCTTCTGCGACCCGGGCGACGTCATCCTCGCCGAGGGTCCGTCCTACGTGGGGGCTCTCGGCGTCTTCCAGGCCGCCCAGGCGCGCGTCCGGCACGTGGCCATGGACGACGACGGGCTGGTCCCCGAGGCCCTCGAGGAGGCGCTGGTCGCCTGCCGCGCCGCCGGCGACCGGGTGAAGTTCCTCTACACGGTGCCCAACTTCCACAACCCGGCCGGCGTCACGCTCTCCGAGCCGCGCCGCGAGGCGATCATGGCGATCGCCGAGCGCTGGGACCTGCTCATCATCGAGGACAACCCCTACGGGCTGCTGGGCTTCGAGCAGGAGCCGATGCGCGCGCTGCGCGCGCGGGACGCCCAGCGGGTCATCTACCTCGGCTCGTTCTCCAAGACCTTCTCCCCGGGGCTGCGCGTCGGCTGGGTCCTCGCCCCGCTGGCGGTCCGCGAGAAGCTGGTCCTGGCCACCGAGGCGCAGGTCCTCTGCCCGCCGTCGCTGACCCAGTACGCGGTCGCCCGCTACCTGGACACCCAACCCTGGCGGGAGCAGATCAAGCTGTTCGCCGAGCTGTACCGCGAGCGACGGGACGCCTGCCTGGAGTCCCTCGAGGCGATGATGCCGGCCGGCACCACCTGGACCCACCCGTACGGCGGGTTCTACGTCTGGCTGAAGCTGCCCGCCGGTCTCGACGCCAAGCTCATGCAGCCCCGCGCCGTGGGGTCGCTGGTGGCCTACGTGCCGGGGATCGGGTTCTACGCCGATGGCAGCGGCCAGGAGTACATGCGGCTGTCCTACTGCTACCCGGAGCCGGACCAGATCCGCGAAGGGGTGCGCCGCCTGGCGCGCGTCATCGAGGCCGAACTGGACCTGCACGCCACCTTCGACAAGGTCGACACCGGGACGTTCCGGGCCGTCCGGGCCGGTTCCGGCCACGACGCCGAGTCCATGGTCGGACCGGCCAACAGCGACCGATTCGAGGACGGCCGAGCATGACCGAGTCCGCCGCCGCGCCGGCACCGGCACCGGACACCCCGCCGGATCCGCTGCGCGCCGTCGTCCTCGCCGGTGGGCTGACGTTCGAGCGCGAGGTCAGCCTCTCCTCGGGCACCCAGGTCGTCGAGGAGCTGACCCGCGCCGGGCTGGACGCGGAGCTGCGGGACGCCGACGCGGAGCTGCTGCCCGGCCTTGCCGCCGCACCCGCCGACGCGGTCTTCATCGCCCTGCACGGTGCCACCGGTGAGGACGGCGCCCTGCGGGCCGTCCTCGACCTGGCGGGGGTGCCCTACGTGGGCTCCCCTGCGGCCGCCTGCCGCCTCGCCTGGGACAAGCCCGCCGCCAAGTCGGTGATCCGGACGGCCGGGGTGACGACGCCGGACTGGGTCGCGCTCCCGCACAGCACCTTCCGCGAGCTCGGCGCCGGCGCGGTCCTGGACCTGATGGTCGCCCGGCTGGGCCTGCCGCTCATGGTGAAGCCGGCCTCCGGCGGCTCCGCCCTGGGCGTGCAGAAGGTCGACCGGGTCGAGGATCTCCCCGCCGCCATGGTGAGCTGCTTCGCCTACGGCGACACCGTCATGGTCGAGCGCTTCGTCGAGGGGGTGGAGGTGGCCCTGGCCGTCATCGACCTCGGCGACGGGCCGGAGGCGCTGCCCGCGGTCGAGATCGAGCCGGAGTCGGGCGTCTTCGACTACACCTCCCGGTACACCCCGGGGCTCACCGAGTACCACGCGCCGGCGCGCATCCCCGACGACGCCGCTGCCCGCGCCGCCGACGTGGCCGTCCGGGTGCACGAGGTCCTCGGGCTGGCCGACCTCTCCCGCACCGACGCGATCATCACGCCGGACGGCGACGTCCACTTCCTGGAGGTGAACGTCTCGCCGGGGCTCACCGAGACCTCCATGTTCCCCATGGCGGTGGAGGCAGCCGGTTACGAGCTCGGCGACGTCCTGGCCCGGCTGCTGGCCCGCCGGGCAGGAGTCGGCGGCTGATCCGGGCGATCACACGTGTAAGGCCCCTTACGTCAGTGACGTAAGGGGCCTTACTCGCGTGGTCGGAGGTTCTCAGACCTCCGGACGCCGTCCGGTGATCTCCGGGGCCATGACGCCGATGATCCGCTGGAGGTCGTCCACCGATCCGAACTCGACGACGATCTTGCCCTTGGCCCGGCCGATCTGGATCTTCACGTTCGTCTCGAACATGTCGGACAGGCGCGACCCCAGCTCCTCGACCCCGGGGGCGCTGATGTTGCGCGCGCGGCGCTTGGCCGTCGGCTGCTCGGCCGCCGCCATGGCCACGGCCTCCTCCGTCGCGCGCACCGACATCCCCTCGGCGACGATGCGGGTGGCCAGCGCATCCTGGGCCTCGGCGTCCGGCAGCCCGAGCAGCGCCCGCGCGTGACCCGCGGAGATGACGCCGGCGGCGACCCGGGTCTGCACCTTCACCGGCAGCTTCATCAGCCGGATCGTGTTGGTGACCTGCGAGCGGCTCCGGCCGATCCGCTGGGCGAGCTCCTCGTGCGTCGCCCCGAACTCCTCGAGCAGCTGCTGGTAGGCGGCGGCCTCCTCGAGCGGGTTCAGCTGGACGCGGTGGATGTTCTCCAGCAGGGCGTCCCGCAGCATGGCGTCGTCGGTGGTGTCGCGGACGATCGCCGGGACGCTCTCCAGCCCGGCCGCGCGCGATGCGCGCAGCCGGCGCTCGCCCATGATGAGCTCGTACCGGCCGTCGCCGGCCTCGCGGACGACGATCGGCTGCAGGAGGCCGAACTCCCGGACGCTGTGGGCCAGCTCCTCGAGCGCTTCGTCGTCGAACACCTGCCGCGGCTGCTTGGGGTTCGGGACGACGTCCTCGACCGCGACCTCGCGCAGCTGGGCGCCGGGCACGCCGACCGCGGCGGTCCCCGGGGCGGCCACGGGTGCGGGGACCAGGCTCACCGGCGAGGCCGGGGTCCCGGGCACCGGCCGGCCCGAGCCGTCCGCCGCGGAGCCGTCCGCGGCGGACCCGCCCGGCTGCGCCTCGGGCCGGGCAGCGTGCTCGGCCGGCTGCGGAGCGGGCGGGGCAGTTGTCGGGGGCGGCCCGGTAGGGATCAGGGCCGCCAGCCCGCGTCCCAGGCCGCCTCGCTTCGTCATGACTGCTCCTCGCTGGCAGTGGTGCTCACTGGGAATCCTGGGTGCGGAAGGGGACCGCCGTCTCGCCGAAGGCGAGGGCGCCGACCGGGGTGGCCCCGTTGCTGCCGGCTCCGCTGTCGAGCGGCTGCAGAGCGGCTCCGCGCTGGGCCAGCTCGCGCGCCGCCTCGACGTAGCTGGTCGACCCGCGGGACCCCGGGTCGTAAGTGAGCACGGACTGCCCGTAGCCCGGCGCCTCGGAGACGCGGACGTTCCGGGGGATCACCGCGTTGAGGACGAGCTCGCCGAAGTGGTTCCGGACCTCGTCGGCCACCTGGTCGGCGAGCTTGGTCCGCCCGTCGTACATCGTCAGGAGGATGGTCCGCACCGCGATCCCCGGGTTGAGGTGCTGGCGGACCAGGTCGATGTTGTTGAGCAGCTGGCCCAGCCCCTCGAGCGCGTAGTACTCGCACTGGATGGGGATGAGCACCTCGTCGCCCGCCACCAGGGCGTTGAGCGTGAGCAGCCCCAGCGACGGCGGGCAGTCGATGAGCACGTAGTGCGGCCGGCGCTCCTGCGGGAGGGCCGCGACGTAGGCCTCGATCGCGCGGCGCAGCCGGTGCTCGCGGGCGACGACCGAGACGAGCTCGATCTCCGCGCCGGCCAGGTCGATGGTCGCGGGGACGCACAGCAGGTTCGGGCTGGCCGTCGTCGGGTGCACGACCTCCGACAGCGTGCTGTCGCCGACGAGGGCGTCGTAGATGCTCGGCGTGCCCACGGTGTGCTCCACCCCGAGGGCGGTGCTGGTGTTCCCCTGGGGGTCGAGGTCGATCACCAGGGTCCGCAGCCCGTAGAGCGCGAGCGCCACCCCGAGGTTGACCGTGGACGTGGTCTTGCCGACCCCGCCCTTCTGGTTGGCGATGGTGATGACCCTGATCCGGCCGGGTGCCGGGAAGGGCTCCTGGTCGGCGGCGTGGAGGACGCGCGTGGCACGCAGCGCCTCCATCGCGATCGGGCTGTCGAAGTCCGCCAGGCTCCCGGAGGACGGCGCCGACGACTGGTCTGCGGCGAGGTTGCTGCGCAGCCGCTCGCCCGGGTCGGTCATCGCGAGTCCTTCCTCTGCCGCTGGCGTTTCACGTGGAACGGGTCGGGTACCGGCACCTGTTCCACGTGGAACAGGACTCCGCGCGAGGAGACTGTCACCGTTCTCCACGCGTCATGACCACCACGGTAGTGGCAGCGTCTCCCAGGGACGCACCGACGGCACGCGCCTCGATGTCGCGCATCCCCGCAGCCCGGAGTTCCGGCAACAGGCCGGGGAGCTCCTCCAGGGCCCGCGCACCGACGAGGGCCACCAGCTGGGCGCCCGGGCGGAGCAGGCCGCGGCACCAGCCCACGAGCCGGGGGAGCGGTGCGACCGCCCGCGCGGTGACCACGTCCACCCGGCCGACGGCCGTGACGACGCCCCGGTCCTCGGCACGCCCCCGCACGACCCGCCACGTCGACGTACCTGCGAGGTCCGCCACCGCCTCCTCGAGGAACTCCACCCGGCGGGCCATCGGCTCCACCAGCGTCAGCTCGACGTCCGGCCGGGCCAGGCCCAGCGGGATCCCCGGCAGCCCCGCCCCGCTGCCGACGTCGACGACGCGGGCGCCCGGCGGTACTGCCTCGGCCACCGCCGCGCTGTTGAGCACGTGCCGCTCCCACAGCCGGGACACCTCCCGCGGACCGATCAGCCCGCGGGTGACCCCGTCGGTGGCGAGCCGGGCCACGTACCGCTGGGCCGCCGGCAACGCACTGCCGAAGACGCCGGCGGCCGCGGCCGGCGGCGCGGGCGGGACCGGTTCCCCGGGACCGGCCTCCGTGCCCGGCGCCGGACGTCCGTCGGTCACTTGTCGGGCAGGACCACGACGCGGCGGTTGGGCTCCTCACCCTCCGACTCGCTGTGCACGCCGGCGACCGACGCGATGACGTCGTGGACGACCTTGCGCTCGAACGGGTTCATCGGGCTCAGCCGCTCCGGCTGGCCGCTGGCGGAGACCCGGCGCGCGGTCTCGCCGGCGAGGGCGGTGAGGTCGGCCCGTCGCTTGGCCCGGTAGCCGCCGACGTCGAGCATCAGCCGGCTGCGGACACCCGTCGACTGGGCGACGGCGAGCCGGGTCAGCTCCTGCAGCGCCTCGAGGGTGGCGCCGTCGGGGCCGATCAGGTCTGTGAGCCGGCCGCCGACGATGGCGACCGACGCACGGTCGCCCTCCACGTCGAGATCGATGTCGCCGTCGACGTCGAGGATGTCGAGGAGGCGCTCCAGGTAGTCACCGGCCACGTCCCCCTCACGGACCAGCAGGTCGTCACCGGACCCACCGGCCCCACCCGCCTCACGCGTCTCGACGTCGACGGGCTCCACGACGGCGTCGTCGCTCGCCGGGTCGGCGTCGGGCAGGGCGGGCGGGTTGTCTGTCACGGGCTGCTGCGGAGCACTCACGGGTGTTCCTCCCAGTTCGGTGCGGCGGCCGGGTGTCCCCGGTGGTCGGTGTGCCGGACGTGCCGGCGGGGGAGCGGTCGAGCGGTGGTCAGCGACGCTTCCGCTTGCCTCGGTTGGCCGGGCCCTGACCGGAGCCGGGGCGGGACCCGCCACCGGCGCGGGGCGTCCCGTTGGCCGAGCCGCCGGACGCGGGCCCCGCGCCGTTGCTCCCGGCCGTCGGCGACCCGTCCGCTCCGGACGCCGTCCTGCCCGACGCCGTGCTGCCGCTCGCCTCGGCGGTAGGGGTGGCCGGGGGCGCGCTGGGCCGGCCCTGCTTCGGGCGGACCGGCTTGGCGCCGGGCTTGGGCGCGAGCGTGCGCGGGTCGACCACCGGCTTGCCCTCCGCGGCCTTGGCCTTGGCGGCGTCGGAACCGGGGGGCGGCATCTTGCGCAGGATGAAGAACTGCTGGCCCAGCGTCCAGAGGTTGTTGACCATCCAGTAGATGAGGACGCCGATGGGGAAGATGAAGCCGGAGACGAAGAGGCTGATCGGGACGCCGTAGAGCATCAGCTTCTGGATCATGGCGGCCTGACCCTCGACCGGGCCCGAGCGCGACATGATCTGCTTCTGCGTGAAGTACGTCGTGAAGACCATGACCAGGATCAGCGCGAAGGCGACGACCCGGATCGTGGTGTAGCTGGCGATCTCCAGGATCGCCTGCTCCTTGGGCCCGCTCATGTTGAACGAGGCGGAGATCGGGGCGCCGAAGAGCTTGGCCCGGGCGGCCTGGTCGGTCAGCTCGTCCGACCACGAGTACAGGCCCTGCTTGTCCGGCGCCAGCCGGCGCAGCACGTGGAAGAGCGAGAGGAAGATCGGGATCTGCGGCAGGATCGGCAGGCAGCCGGCCAGCGGGTTGACCCCGCGCTCCTTCTGGAGCTGCTGCATCGCGACGGCCATCCCCTGGCGGTCGCTGCCGTACTGCTTGCGCAGCTTGGCGATCTCCGGCTGCAGCTCCTGCATCGCCCGCTGAGACTTCACCTGCTTCACGAACAGCGGGAAGAGGATCAGCCGGATCGTGACGACCAGGAACACGATCGCCAGGACCCAGGTGAGCCCGGACAGACCGGACTCGGCCGGCGGGTCGCCGAAGACGGTGTTCCACAGCGAGTGCCACCGGGCCATCACCCAGGAGATGGCGGTGTACAGCCAGTCAAGCAACGGAGGACTCCTCCTGCGGGGTCCGGCACGCGGCCGGCGGGGTGGCCTCGCGGCCGGGGTCATCGGACGGCGCACCCGGAGGGCGTGCCGCTGTGCTGGACGAGCGGGCGCCCGTCGCGGTTCCGCGCTGCTCGCTCACCGGCGGGACGAAGTCGACGCCCCCGGGGTGCCAGGGGGCGCACTTGAGCAGCCGCACGAGAGCGAGCCAGGTGCCGCGGCCCGCGCCGTGCCGGGCCACGGCCTCGGCCGCGTAGGCGCTGCAGGTCGGGTAGAACCGGCAACGCGGGGGCAGCGCCGGGCTGATGGCGCGGGAGTAGAAGCCCACCGCCCGCAGCAGCAGCCGGGCGACGGGGGAGTGCGACGTGGCGCGGGAAGCGTTCACCGCGGACGCGCCCGGTCGCCCAGCAACCGGTCCAGGCCCACGGCCAGGTCGCGGTGCAGCACGGCGGAGTCCGCCGCGGCGGCCTCCGGACGGGCACGGACCACGAGGTCCGCCCCGGGCGGCAGCCGGTCCAGCTCGGCTCGGACGACGGCGCGCAGGCGACGGGTCACCCGGTGGCGGACCACCGAGTTGCCCACGCTCCTGCCCACCACGAAACCGGCCCGCGCAGCGACCGGCGACGCGGGGTCGCCGGCCGGCTGCTCGGGCCGTTCGGGGAGGAGGTGCAGCACCATGGTCGGCCGCCCGGCGCGGCGGCCGGAACGGACGACCGCGGTGAAATCCGGGCGCCGGCGCAGGCGTGCCTGCGCAGGCAGCACGTCAGGCGGAGAGCTTCTCGCGGCCCTTGCGCCGGCGGGTGGCGAGGATCGCCCGGCCCGCGCGGGTCCGCATGCGCAGCCGGAAGCCGTGTGTCTTGGACCGGCGACGGTTGTTCGGCTGGAACGTGCGCTTGCTCACGAGGTACTCCCACTACACGGCATCGGCGGTGCGACCCCGTCGGTGGACGGGGACGCGCAGGGTGTCGGGTCGGCGCGACGGCCACCCCCGGCACCCCGGAAGCTGGCACTGCGGAGCGCCGGACCGGTACCCGACCGTGCAGGCGCGCTGCAGCGGCCGGGAACGGGCAGACCCGTCCACAGACTCCGGCCAGCATAGCCGAGGACCGGTCGTCGCCGGTGAGCGACCGCCCATGATGGCCCGGCCGGTCCGCCGGCGGTCCCCCGGCGCGCCGGGGGCCGGGCGCCATCGAGGGACGGCCGCCGGCCACCTGCCGGGCGCCCGTCGGCCACCGCGGCGTTGCCGGGCTGTGGATGGGGCTGTTAGCGTCGCCGTCGCTCCGCGTCGGGCGTCAGGGTCACGGCGCGCGGGCCGACCCCGTCGGTCGACCGACCGCCGAGCCACTCCTCCAGCCGCCCGATCCCGGCCGTGACCAGCGAATCTGCTGCACCGGCCGACGTCCCGTGCGGAGCCGGCACACGATTCCGCCGGCCGTGCACAGCCTGTGGACACCGATGTGGACCACATGCGTTCGTGTGTCCACAGCCGGGGCATCCACCGGTGGACGGACCGCCGGCGCGGGGAGACGGGCACGGCAGGTGCCGGGCACCGGGAGCGGCCGCGGGGTCGACTGCATGGGAGGACGACACGGCATGGCCGATGCCACGCTGGACCTGGCCACGGTCTGGGACCAGATCCGGGAACGACTCGCGACCAGCCTGTCCCCGCAGCAGAACGCGATGCTGAACCTCACCCGGCCCCTGGGCCTGGTCGAGGACACCGCCGTGCTCGCCGCGCCCAACGAGTTCACCCAGACGGTGCTGGAATCGCGCATGCGACGAGTGCTCGCCGAGGCGCTGTCCGAGCAGTTCGGCCGCGACATCCGCGTCGCCGTCCAGCTCGAGGACGCGCCCCCCGCGCCCCCGGCCGACAGCCGCGACGACGAACCGGTCCGCCGGCCGTGGTCGGCGGCCGAGGCGCAGCGGGCGGAGGAGGACCGCGCCACCCGCGACCGCGCCGACGACGGTCGCAGCGCGTTCGGGGTCCGCACCGACGTCGTCGGGACCGCGGCCCCCTGGGACCGCGACGCCACGGCCGAACGCCCCGCGCCCTCGGACTTCCCCGAGGTCCGCGAGCTGCACCCCGCCGACGGGCCGCAGCGACCCCCCGTGGACCGCGGCGCCCCGGAGGACTGGAGCACCACGACGTGGGGCGCCGGCGGGGCGAGCGGCTCCGGCGGTCGCGACTGGGGCGGCGCCGACGAGCGCAGCGCGGACGTGCTGCCCTTCGACGTCGACGGCCCCGGGGGTGACCAGCGCCGTCCCGGCGCCGGCCCCGCCGGCCGGACGCGCCGTCCCGAGGCCGGCCGCCCCTCCGGGCTCGACCCGGGCCTGAACTCCAAGTACGTCTTCGACAGCTTCGTCATCGGCAACAGCAACCGGTTCGCCCACGCGGCGGCGGTCGCGGTCGCCGAAGCCCCGGCGCGTGCCTACAACCCGCTGTTCATCTACGGCGAGTCCGGGCTCGGCAAGACGCACCTGCTGCACGCGATCGGGCACTACGCGGCGCGGATGTTCCCCAACGTCCGGGTGCGCTACGTCAGCACCGAGGAGTTCACCAACGAGTTCATCAACCTGGTGCACTCCGGCCGGGCGGAGGAGTTCCGCCGCCGGTTCCGCGACATCGACTTCCTGCTGATCGACGACATCCAGTTCCTCGAGCGGGCCGAGCGCACGCAGGAGGAGTTCTTCCACACCTTCAACACGCTGCACAACGCCAGCAAGCAGATCGTGATCACCTCCGACCGTCCGCCGAAGAAGCTGACGACGCTGGAGGACCGGCTGCGCACCCGGTTCGAGTGGGGCCTGATCACCGACGTCCAGGCGCCGGACCTCGAGACCCGCATCGCCATCCTGCGGAAGAAGGCCTGGGGCGAGCGGCTCCAGGTCCCCGACCCGGTGCTGGAGTTCATCGCCAGCAAGGTGCAGACCAACATCCGCGAGCTCGAGGGCGCCCTCATCCGGGTGACCGCCTTCGCCAGCCTCAACAAGCAGCAGGTCGACCTGCCGCTCGCCGAGCTGGTGCTCAAGGACCTGATCAGCGACGAGCAGGGCCCGCAGATCACCGCGGCGATCATCATGGCGGCCACGGCGGAGTACTTCTCCGTGACGATGGAGGAGCTGCAGGGCACCAACCGCAGCCGCACCCTCGTCAACGCCCGGCAGATCGCCATGTACCTCTGCCGCGAGCTCACCGAGCTGTCGCTGCCGCGGATCGGTGCCTCGTTCGGCGGCAAGGACCACACCACGGTCATGCACGCCGTCAAGAAGATCACCAACCTGATGAGCGAGCGTCGGGCCACGTACACCCAGGTCACGGAGCTGACCGCCCGCATCAAGAGCCGCGCCCGGCAATGACATCGCGGTCCTCGGGACCGCACCGAACAGGGCGGTTCGGGCACGTGGCGCGGCTCGGAAGCGGGGCTGTCGGGCGGGGGATCCGGGGCTGCCGGCGGTGACGGTGCGGTGCCGGGGCGGTCACCGTCCGGACGCCTCCCGGTCACCGTCGCGACGTGGTCGACAAGTCGTTGTCCACACCTGTGTGGATCCCTGGGGACGACGGAATCGCCGGATCTCCGCACGATGCGCCGCAGGACGTCGGCGACCGCCGTCGACACATCGAGAAGTTGTCCCCAGGGATGTGCACAGCTGGGGGAAAGTCGTACCGACGCCGTTCCGCGTGGTCCCGGCCCCGCACCGCCGCCGCCCGGGCAGAAGCAGCCCCGATCGCCGTCGCACGTCGCTGACCTGCGCCGATGCCGCGACGGCGCATCCGGCCCCCCGTCACCACCCCGGTGGCCGGCCGCGCCGTGCACACGACCTGGGGACGGACCGGGGAGACGCAGGGGACAGCAGGTGGACCACCGCCGGTCACGGTGCACAACCGTCGATCTGTCCACGTGTCGACAACAGGAAGACGCCGACCACCCACATCCGGCCAACAGCCCCGAACACCCGCTGACCTGCGGGAAGGGGCCCGATCCCCAGCTTCCACACGTGTGATGACGAGGATGAGGGAGTTATCTCGAGAAATTCTTGAACCACACTCTGGGTGGGGACGCTGCGCTCCGGGGCTCCCGGACCGCATCGGGAACGACCGATCAACGACCCACCGAGGGACCGGGGTTTCCCCACCGGGCACTGCAACAGGCACGATGAGCAACGCAGCGGAGCCCTCGCCCCGCAGCAGCACGAACGACGAGCTCCGTGCCGTGCCGACCGCCGCTCCCGGTGGCCGCAGGGACCGGACCGAACATGGGTGGGTCGAGAGATGAAGTTCCGGGTGGCACGTGAGGTGCTCGCCGACGCCGTCGCCTGGACGGCGCGCAGCCTGCCGCCGCGACCGTCGGTGCCGGTGCTGGCGGGCATCCTCCTCGAGGCCGACGGGAACGTGCTGTCGGTCTCCGGTTTCGACTACGAGGTGTCGGCCCGTTCCGAGGTCGACGTCCAGACCAGCGAGAGCGGGCGGGTCCTGGTCCCCGGCCGTCTCCTCGCCGAGATCACCCGTGCGCTGCCGCCGCACCCGGTGGAGATCACCGCCGAGGGCCCGCGGCTGGCCATCACCTGCAGCAACGCGCGGTTCAGCCTGCCGACCCTCCCGGTCGAGGACTACCCGTCGCTGCCGTCCATGCCGTCCGCGGCCGGGATCGTCGACAGCGACGTCTTCGCCGAGGCCGTGGCCCAGGTGGCCGTCGCCGCGGGCCGGGACGACACGCTGCCGATGCTCACCGGCGTGCGGCTGGAGATCGAGGACGACCAGATCACCCTCGCCGCCACCGACCGGTACCGCCTCGCCGTGCGCGAGTTCAGCTGGCGGCCGGGGACCCCGGGGCTGTCGGCCGCGGTGCTCGTCCCCGCCCGCACGCTCGCCGAGGCGGCCAAGACGCTGACCAGTGGCCCGGAGATCACCCTGTCGCTGTCCTCGGGCAACTCCGGCGAGGGCATCCTCGGCCTCTCCGGCAAGGACCGGCAGACCACCACCCGGCTGCTGGACGCCGAGTTCGTCAAGTACCGCGCGATCATGCCCAACGAGTCGCTGGCCAACGCCACGCTGCCGGTGGGACTGTTCACCGACGCCGCCAAGCGGGTGGCCCTGGTCGCCGAGCGGGGCACGCCGCTGCGCTGCGAGTTCACCCCGGGCCAGGTGACCCTGCGGGCCGGCGGCAGCGACGACGAGGGCCAGGCCGAGGAGCGCTGCGACGTCGACTTCGACGGTGAGCCGCTGACCATCGGCTTCAACCCGACGTTCCTGCTCGACGGGCTGGCCGCGGTGCACACCGGCCGGGCGCGGATGGACTTCACCAGCCCGCTCAAGCCCGCCGTGCTGTCGGGCGTCGAGGAGCCGGCCGCCGACGACGACAAACCGGCGCCGGTCGAGCGTCCCGGGAGCTACCGGTACCTGATCATGCCGGTGCGGCTGCCGGGCTGACCGATGACCGGCCCCTGGCTCCTCCGCGGAACCGGGGTCGGCCGCCGGGCGGGAGTCGCCCGGCACGAGCACGATGGATCGCGACCACGACGGCGGAGAGAGGCGGGACCGTGCAGCTGGGGCTGATCGGGCTGGGCAAGATGGGCGGCAACATGGCCGAGCGGCTGCGCCGCGCCGGGCACGAGATCGTGGGATACGACCACGCTCCCGGCAAGCGCGACGTCGACAGCCTGCCCGCACTGATCGAGGCGCTCGAGGCGCCCCGCGTCGTGTGGGTGATGGTGCCCGCGGGTGACCCGACGAAGGCGACGATCAAGGAGCTGGGCGAGCTGCTCAGCCCGGGCGACGTCGTGATCGACGGCGGCAACTCGAAGTACACCGACGACCAGGTGCACGACGTCATGATGCGCGAGAAGGGCATCGGCTACATCGACGCCGGGGTCTCCGGCGGCGTCTGGGGTCTGGAGAACGGCTACGCCCTGATGGTCGGCGGGACGAAGGAGGACGTCGCGAAGGCCCAGCCGATCTTCGACGCCCTCAAGCCGCCGGCACCGCACGACGAGTCCGGGCAGGAGATGCCCGGCGCCGGGTTCGTGCACGCCGGGCCGGTGGGCGCCGGCCACTTCAGCAAGATGGTCCACAACGGCATCGAGTACGCGCTCATGCAGGCCTACGGCGAGGGCTACGAGCTGCTGGCCGCCGTCGACCTCGTCGAGGACGTCCCGGGCGTGATTGCCTCCTGGACGCAGGGCACCGTCATCCGCTCCTGGCTGCTCGACCTGCTGGTCCGGGCGCTGGACGAGGACCCGGAGCTCGACCAGATCAGCGGCTACGCCGAGGACTCCGGCGAGGGCCGCTGGACCGTCGAGCAGGCGATCGAGAACGCCGTCCCCGTGCCGACCATCGCGGCCTCGCTGTTCGCCCGCTTCTCCTCCCGGCAGGAGGACTCCCCGACCATGAAGGCGGTCGCCGCGCTGCGCAACCAGTTCGGCGGGCACTCGGTGCGCGCCGTCCAGGCGCAGGAGGCCGAGCGGCCGGCGTGAGGAAGGACCCCCGTGCCCCCCACCACCCGCAGGCTCGTGCCGGGACCCTGCACGGGGGCCGTTCCACTCACCCACCACGGGTGCTGAGGTGTACCTGAGGCACCTGCAGGTCGGCTCCTTCCGCAGCTGGGACCGGGTGGACCTGGCCCTGGGGCCGGGTCCGACGGTGTTCGTCGGCCGCAACGGCGAGGGCAAGACCAACCTCGTCGAGGCGGTGGGCTACCTCGCGACCATGAGCAGCCACCGGGTCTCCGGTGACGCCCCGCTGGTCGGTCACGGTGCGGCTCAGGCGGTGGTCCGCGCGGCGCTGCGCCGCGGTGACCGGGAGCTGCTCGTCGAGATCGAGATCAACCCGGGCAGGGCGAACCGGGTGCGGGTGAACCGGGCCGCGCTGCCCCGCCCGCGCGAGGTCCTCGGGCTGGTGCGCACGGTGCTGTTCGCGCCGGAGGACCTCTCGCTGATCCGCGGCGACCCCACCGAGCGGCGCCGCTTCCTCGACGAGCTGCTCGCCACCCGGACGCCCCGCCTCGCCGGCGTGCGCAGCGACTACGAGCGGGTGCTCAAGCAGCGCAACGCGCTGCTGAAGACCGCCCGCCTGGCCCGCGGCAAGGCGATGGAGACCCTCGACGTCTGGGACGGGCACCTCACCGACCTCGGCGGCCAGCTGCTGGCCGCCCGGCTCCGGCTGGTGGCCGACCTGGCGCCGCACGTCGCCGAGTCCTACGCCGGCGTCGCCGGGGAGGGTGCTGCGGTGGCGGGCCTGGGTTACAGCTCGACCGTGCCGTCGGCCGGGGACGGCGCCGCGCTGCGGACCGGCGACGAGCTGCCCTCGGCCGCCGAGCTCACCGAGGCGATGCGGGCCCGGGTCGCCGAGCGCCGCGGCGACGAGCTGGACCGGGGCATGACGCTGGTGGGGCCGCACCGCGACGACCTGGTGATCCACCTCGGCCCCGCTCCCGCCAAGGGTTTCGCCAGCCACGGCGAGAGCTGGTCGCTGGCCCTGGCGCTCAAGCTGGCCACCTTCGCGCTGCTCCGGAGCGACGGCGAGGACCCCATCCTCATCCTCGACGACGTCTTCGCCACGCTCGACGCCGAACGGCGGGCCGCCCTCGCCGAGGTCGCACGGTCGGCCGAGCAGACGCTGATCACCGCGGCGGTCATCGACGACGTGCCGGCCGAGCTCCGGGAGACGCGCGTCGAGGTGGGCGGCGGGATGGCGCTGGTCGTGAAAGATGCGATCCCGGTGGGCGAGGGGGGCATGCCATGAGCGACGACCGGCCGGCGCGGCCCAGCGACATCGCGCGCGCCGCCCTGGAGGCCGCCCGCGCGGCCTCCGCCGCGCGACCGAAGCCGACCCGCCGGCGCATCGCCGGCCCGCGGCGCGCCTGGAGCGGGCCCCGGCCGGGCGCCGACGACCCCCAGCCGCTGGGCCGCCTGGTCGACTCGCTGGTCAGCTCGGAGGACTGGTCCTCGCGTACGAAGGTGGGCTCGGTGTTCGGCCGGTGGGACACCATCGTCGGACCGGACATCGCCTCGCACTGCCGGCCGGAGACCCTCACCGAGGGCGAACTGCTCGTCGTCGCCGAGTCCACCGCCTGGGCGACCCAGCTGCGCCTGCTCGCACCGTCGATCCTCGGCAAGCTGCGTGCCCAGGTCGGCGGGGACGTCGTGCGGACGTTGCGCGTTGTCGGTCCGACGGCTCCCAGCTGGAAGAAGGGCCCGCGCTCCGTGCGTGGGCGGGGGCCCCGCGACACCTACGGATGAGGCGCCCGCCGGACGGGCCGGCGCCGGGAGGACGATGCAGGGATGAGCACCCCCCGCGACGGTGACCGGGACGGCTTCGACGACGACGGCGGCCGCGGCTGGCGCGAGCCGCCGCACCTCGGCTCCGGCGCCGGAGGCGACGACGACGAGGACCGCCCCAACTTCGTCGACCGCCGGAAGAAGCCCCGGGACGAGCAGCCCGCCGGCCAGGCCTGGCAGCCCCCGGGCTGGGACCTGCCTGCCGTGGAGCCGACCCGTCCGGCGCAGCAGCCGCCGGCCCCGGGCCCCCAGGACGCCCCTCCGCCGGTCGAACCGCCGGCCCCGGGCCCCCAGGACGCCCCGCCGCCGGTCGAGCCGCCGGCCCGCGGGGGCGGCCTGTTCGGCCGCCGCCGGAAGCCGGGCGCCGTGGAGCGGGTGTTCTCCTACGGGGGTGACCTCGTCGGCGCCCAGGGCTGGGCGCTGCAGCACGGTTGGACGGTGTCCGACGGCACCGCTCCCGAGGACGCCGCTCTCGCCGAGCTGATCGCGACCTCGCCGGTCCGTGCCACCAAGGAGCACCGCGCCGGCAACGTGCTGCGCGGCCGGGCCGGCGGGCTGGAGCTGGTGGCGTTCGACATCGTCTTCGTGGAGCGGCGCGGCGTCGTCCCGGAGTACGCGGTGACCGCCTTCCCGATGCTGGGCAGCGTGCCCGGCTTCCGGCTCAGCCCGGCCCGGTTCTGGCGGCACCGCACCGGCGGCATGATGCCCATGCCGAGCGGCGACGAGGCCTTCGACGCCCGCTGGCTGCTGCTGGCCGCGGAGGACGACCCGCGGCTGCGGCGGCTCGTCCAGGACCCGGCCGTGCGCGGCCTCCTGCTCGGCAGCGACGACGGCGACGAGTTCTGGTCCGGCGCCGGCTACGTGGCCGCGGTCCGGCCCGACGGGCACCGGCCGGAGCTGCTGGAGCACCACTCGCGCCTGCTCACGGCCATCGCCGGCGCCCTCGCCGCCGGCGCCTGAGGGAGCCGGAGCGGGTGGCCACCGCGGTCCCGGACCTGGGCCCCGACACCGGCGTGGGCCTCCGGGACCTGCTGCCGCTGCTGCGGCCCCACCGCCGCTCGTTCCTGCTGGCCGCCGGGCTGTCGCTGCTCGGTGCGGCCGGCGCCCTGGCCCAGCCGGCGCTGGTCGCCCGCGTGATCGACGTCGTCGGTGCGGGTGAGCCGCTGCTGCCCGCGGTGGGGCTGCTGGTCGTGGTCCTGCTGCTGGCCTCGGCGCTGGGCGCGCTCCAGCAGTTCGTCCTCCAGCGGACGGCCGAGGGCGTCGTCCTCACCACCCGGCTGACCCTCACCGACCGGCTGCTGCGGCTGCCGGTGGCGGAGTACGACCGCCGGCGCACCGGCGACCTGATGTCCCGGGTGGGCTCGGACACCACGCTGCTGCGGGCGACGGTGACCTCCGGCGTCGTCGAGGTGGCGGGCTCGGCGGTGGTCGGCGTCGGCGCGCTGGTGGCCATGGCCGTGGTCGACGTCTGGCTGCTGCTGGTCACCGTCCTGGCCGTCACGATCGGTGCGGTGACCGCCGTCCTCGCGTCGCGCGGGGTGCGGCGGCTCTCCCGGCGGGCCCAGGAGGAGGTCGGCGCGATGACCGCCGCCGTCGAGCGGGCGCTGTCGGCGGTCCGCACGATCCGGGCCAGCGGGGCGACGGCGCGGGAGGTGGCGACCGTGGGCGCCAGCGCCCGGCGCGCCTACCAGGCGGGCGTGCAGGTGGCCCGGCTCGAGGCGCTGGTCTCCCCGGCCGGCTCCATCGCCGTCCAGGGCGCGTTCCTGGCGGTGCTGGGTGTCGGCGGCTACCGGGTGGCCGACGGGACCATCTCCGTGTCGGCCCTCGTCGCCTTCATCCTGTACCTGTTCCTGCTGGTCATGCCCCTGGGGCAGGCGATCAGCGCCTGGACCCAGCTGCAGACCGGGCTGGGTGCCCTCTCCCGCATCCAGGAGGTCCTCCGGCTGGACCCGGAGGACGACGAGCGCCCGGAGCGGGCCGGCGGCGGTGCTCCGGTCGTCCGCACCGGCGGGGCGCCGCTGCTGGAGCTCGACGACGTCTCGTTCGGCTACCCGGACGGCACCCCGGTGCTGCGCGGGGTGTCGCTGCAGGTCCCGGCCGGCAGCCGGGTGGCCCTGGTCGGCCCGTCCGGTGCGGGCAAGTCCACGGTCCTGACGCTGATCGAGGGCTTCTACCCGCTCACCGGCGGGGCGATCCGCTGGTCCGGTACCGACGTCCGGGACCTCCCGCGTGCGGGGCTGCGCGCGCGGCTGGGCTACGTCGAGCAGGAGGCGCCGGTGCTGGCCGGGACGGTGCGGGACAACCTGCTGCTGACCCGCCCCGACGCCACCGACCCCGAGCTGTGGGCGGTGCTCGCCGACGTCGGCCTCACCGAGGTCGTCCGGCGGTCGCCGCGCGGGCTCGACGTCCTCGTCGGCGACGAGGGGGTGCTGCTCTCCGGCGGCGAGCGGCAGCGGCTGGCCATCGCCCGCTCGCTGCTGGCGCGGCCGGAGCTGCTGCTGCTCGACGAGCCGACGGCCAGCCTGGACGCGCGCAACGAGGGGCTGCTGCGGGCGACGCTGGCCGCGGCGTCGTCCGGCCGCGCGCTGCTGGTCGTCGCCCACCGGCTGTCCACCGTGCTCGACAGCGACCAGATCGTGGTGCTCGACGAGGGGCGGGTCGTCGCCCGCGGGACGCACGCCGAGCTCGTCGACAGCAGCCCGCTCTACCGGGAGCTCGCCGCCGCCCAGCTGCTCGTCTGACGCCCGTGATGATCAGGTGACCTGGTCGTCCGGGGTCCTGGCTCAGCACCGGTGGTGAGCCAGGACCCCGTGCGGTGAGCCAGGAAGGCGGTCGCCGGTCAGCGACGTCGCTCGGCGGCGCGGGCCATCCCGCGGAGCATGCCCCCGAAGACGAACCCGTGGAACGCCGCGACCGCCCACCAGTACAGGTGCCCGAACAGGCCCCGGGGCGCGAAGGTGGCCCGCTGGCGCAGCGCCGTCCCCCCGGTCTCGGCGTCCTGTTCCACGTGGAACTCCAGCCAGGCGAGGCCCGGCACCCGCATCTCCGCGCGCAGCCGCAGCAGCTCCCCCTCCTCGCGTTCCTCCACCCGCCAGAAGTCGAGGGCGTCGCCGACGTAGAGCCGGTCGGGGTCGCGACGGCCGCGCCGCAGCCCCACCCCGCCGACCGCCCGGTCGAGCCAGCCGCGCACCCGCCAGGCCAGCGGCCACGAGTACCAGCCGCGATCCCCGCCGATCCCCTCGACGACCGCCCAGACGTCCTCGGGCGCAGCCGCCACCGGACGGACCCGCTCGTCGAGGTAGAGGCTGCCGCCGGCCCAGCCGGGGTCGGTGGGCAGCGGGTCCGAGGGGGCGCCGGGCACCGATGCCGAGGCCCAGCGGGTGGACACCGCCGAGTCCTGGACCCGCTTGACGGCCAGCCGGACGGCCTCGTCGAACCCGAGCAGGCCCTCCGGCGGATCGGGCACGTACTCCGCGATGTCGTGCTCGGCGCAGACGACGGTGTTGCGCAGCGACTCGACCAGCGGGCGCGCGATGCCGGCGGGCACCGGGGTGATCACGCCGACCCAGTGGCTCGACAGCGACGGCGTGAAGATCGGCACCGGCAGGATCCGGCGCCGCGGCAGGCCGGCGACCCGGGCGTACCGCTGCATCATCTCCGCGTAGTTCATGACGTCCGGGCCGCCGACGTCGAAGCAGCGGTGCACGTCGGCCGGCAGCCGGGCGCAGGCCACGAGGTAGCGCAGCACGTCGCGGATCGCGATCGGCTGGATACGGCTGTGCACCCAGCGCGGGGTGACCATCACCGGCAGGCGCTCGGTCAGGTGCCGGAGCATCTCGAACGAGGCCGACCCGGACCCGAGCACCACGGCAGCGCGCAGCACGACCGTCGGGACGCCGGAGCCGAGCAGGATCCGGGCGACCTCGGCCCGCGAGCGCAGGTGCGGCGAGAGCTCCTCGTCCTCGGGCTCGAGCCCGCTCAGGTAGACCAGCCTGCCGACCCCGGCCTCGCGCACGGCCCGCGCCATCACCGTCGCGGTGTGCCGGTCGGCCGCCTCGAACTCCGGGCCCGAGCCCAGCGCGTGGATCAGGTAGTAGACGACGTCGACCCCGGTGCACGCCTCGGCGACCGATGCCGCGTCGCCGGCGTCGGCGCGCACGATCTCCACGTTCCCGGCCCACGGGTGGTCCCGCAGCCGTTCCGGCGAGCGGCTCATGACGCGGACCCGGTGGCCGGCGGCGAGCAGCTCGGGCACCAGCCGGCCGCCCACGTACCCGGTGGCCCCGGTGACCAGGCAGGTGAGCGGGGGGCCCGCCGGCGCGGGGGCCGGCGGGACGTCGGGGGATGCCATGCGGCCGAGTGTGCGCCCCCGCCGTCGCGCCCGTCCGGCCCTCCGGGCCGCGCATCGGGCCGACGACGGCGTGTCGACCCGGGGGGCAGGATCGATGGTGGCGGACCTCCCGGGAGACGCGCAGACACGACGTCAGGGCGTGGACGGCGCTGTTCCTGTCAGACCTCGCGGTATCGTCTCGGTTGGAAACCGTCAGCAACCGGCTGAGCGCCGTTCTGCGCCGTTCCGCCCCCGTCCCCCGAGTCGGGGCCCGAGGTCGCCGGTTGCTCGAGAGGAAGGCCCCACGTGGTCGCAGCACCCCAGACCGAGTCCGCCTACTCGGGCAGCTCCATCACCGTCCTCGAGGGGCTCGAGGCGGTGCGCAAGCGCCCCGGTATGTACATCGGCTCGACCGGTGAGCGCGGCCTGCACCACATGGTGTGGGAGGTCGTCGACAACGCCGTCGACGAGGCGCTGGCGGGCTACTGCGACACCGTGCGCGTGACGCTGCTGGCCGACGGCGGGGTCCGGGTCGAGGACAACGGCCGCGGCATCCCGGTGGACATGCACCCGGTCCAGAAGCGGCCCACCGTCGAGGTGATCATGACCGTCCTGCACGCGGGCGGGAAGTTCGACGGCAAGAGCTACGGCGTCTCCGGCGGTCTGCACGGCGTCGGCGTCACCGTCGTCAACGCCCTCTCCACGCGGCTGGACGTCAGCGTCTGGCTCAACGGCGACGAGTGGCACCAGACCTACACCGAGGCCAAGCCCGGCCCGCTGGAGCAGGTCGGCCCGACGAAGAAGCGCGGCACCTCGATCACCTTCTGGGCCGACCCCTCGATCTTCGAGACGACGACGTACTCGTTCGACACGATCAGCCGGCGCCTGCAGGAGATGGCCTTCCTGAACAAGGGCCTGACCATCATCGTGCGCGACGAGCGCCCCGGTCAGGGCAAGGCCGAGACCGGCATCGGCGAGGAGTCGCTGGCCGAGGCGGCCGCGCCGGTCGAGGCCGAGGGCGAGGCGTTCGAGCCCACCGAGGTCACCTACCGCTACGAGAACGGCCTGGTCGACTACGTCGCCCACCTGAACAAGCGCAAGAGCGCGATCCACAAGTCCGTCATCGGCTTCGCCGCCGACGGCGTGGGCAAGAACGACACGGCGATGTCGCTCGAGGTCGCGATGCAGTGGTCCGACGCCTACTCCGAGTCGGTGCACACCTTCGCGAACATCATCAACACCCACGAGGGCGGCACCCACGAGGAAGGCTTCCGGGCGGCGCTGACCTCCATCGTGAACCGCTACGCGGTGGAGAAGAAGCTGCTCAAGGAGAAGGACGACAAGCTCACCGGCGACGACATCCGCGAGGGCCTGGCGGCGATCGTCTCGGTCAAGCTCGGAGACCCGCAGTTCGAGGGCCAGACGAAGACCAAGCTCGGCAACACCGAGGTCAAGGGCTTCGTGCAGCGGGTGTGCAACGAGCAGATCGGCCACTGGTTCGAGGCCAACCCGACCGAGGCGAAGACGATCATCACCAAGGCCGCCTCGGCCGCCCGCGCGCGCCGTGCGGCGCAGGACGCCCGCAAGCTGGCCCGCAAGAGCCTGCTCTCGGTCAGCGGACTGCCCGGCAAGCTGGCCGACTGCCGCTCCACCGACCCGCGCAACTCCGAGGTCTACATCGTCGAGGGCGACTCGGCCGGCGGCTCGGCGAAGTCCGGCCGCGACTCGATGTACCAGGCGATCCTGCCCATCCGAGGCAAGATCATCAACGTCGAGAAGGCGCGCATCGACCGGGTGCTCAAGAACACCGAGGTCCAGTCGATGATCACCGCGTTCGGCACCGGCATCCACGACGAGTTCGACATCTCGAAGCTCCGGTACCACAAGATCGTGCTGATGGCCGACGCCGACGTCGACGGCCAGCACATCAGCACGCTGCTGCTCACCCTGCTGTTCCGGTTCATGCGCCCGCTGGTCGAGGGCCAGTACGTCTACCTGGCCAAGCCCCCGCTCTACAAGATCAAGTGGGGTGGCAAGGTCGGTGACGAGTACGCCTACAGCGACAAGGAGCGCGACGCGGTCGTGCGTGCCGGCGTCGAGGGCGGCCGCAAGATCAAGGACGAGATGATCCAGCGGTTCAAGGGGCTCGGCGAGATGAACGCCAGCGAGCTGTGGGAGACCACGATGAACCCGGAGACCCGGATCCTGCGGCAGGTCACCCTCGAGGACGCCGCCGCGGCCGACGAGATCTTCAGCATCCTCATGGGCGAGGACGTCGAGGCCCGGCGCAGCTTCATCACCCGCAACGCCAAGGACGTCCGCTTCCTCGACGTCTGACCGGCGCGCCGGCGGCGGTCGGGTGAACACCTCCCCACCGCCGCCTGACGCCCCGGTTGACCAGCACCTTTGTCCACCTCTGTGCACCGACCTGTGGAGACCTGAACCGTGACGGAGACCCCACCCCGCGACCGCGTCGAAGCGGTCGACCTCCAGCAGGAGATGCAGCGCAGCTACATCGACTACGCGATGAGCGTGATCGTCGGGCGCGCGCTGCCCGAGGTGCGTGACGGCCTCAAGCCGGTCCACCGGCGCGTGCTGTTCGCGATGTACGACCAGGGGTTCCGCCCCGACCGCGGGTACGTCAAGTGCGCCCGCCCGGTCGCCGAGGTGATGGGTAACTACCACCCGCACGGTGACTCGGCGATCTACGACGCCCTCGTCCGGCTGGCCCAGCCCTGGTCCATGCGCTACCCGCTGATCGACGGGCAGGGCAACTTCGGCTCCCCGGGCAACGACCCGGCGGCCGCCATGCGGTACACCGAGTGCCGGCTGACGCCGCTGGCCATGGAGATGCTGGCCGGCATCGACGAGGAGACCGTCGACTTCCAGGGCAACTACGACGGCCGCACCGAGGAGCCCGTCGTCCTGCCCGCGCGCATCCCGAACCTGCTGATCAACGGCTCGGCCGGGATCGCGGTCGGCATGGCGACGAACATGCCGCCGCACAACCTGCGCGAGGTCGCCGCCGCCGTCTTCTGGATGCTCGACCACCCCGAGGCGGAGGCCGAGGAGGCCCTCACCGCGTGCATGGAGCGGATCAAGGGCCCGGACTTCCCGACCCACGGCCTGATCGTCGGCCGCGAGGGGATCGAGGACGCCTACCGCACCGGTCGGGGCTCGGTGCGGATGCGCGCCGTCGTCACCGTCGAGGAGGACGGTCGTGGCCGGGTGCAGCTGGTGGTCACCGAGCTGCCCTACCAGGTCAACCCGGACAACCTGGCCGAGGCGATCGCCGAGGGGGTCAAGGAGGGCCGGCTGCAGGGCATCAGCGAGATCGCCGACGAGTCGAGCGACCGGGTCGGCCGCCGGCTCGTCATCACGCTGCGCCGCGACGCCGTCGCCAAGGTCGTGCTGAACAACCTCTACAAGCACACCCAGCTGCAGACCTCCTTCGGCTGCAACATGCTCTCCATCGTCGACGGCGTGCCGCGCACGCTGCGCCTCGACGAGCTGGTGCGGAACTGGGTGCTGCACCAGATCGAGGTCATCCAGCGGCGCACCCGCTACCGCCTGCGCAAGGCCGAGGAGCGCGCGCACATCCTGCGCGGGTACGCCAAGGCGCTCGACCAGCTGGACGCGGTCATCGCCCTCATCCGGAGCAGCGAGTCGGCCGACGCCGCGCGCACCGGCCTGATGGAGCTGCTCGACGTCGACGAGATCCAGGCCGTCTCGATCCTGGACCTGCAGCTGCGCCGGCTCGCGGCCCTGGAGCGGCAGCGGATCATCGACGAGCTCGCCGAGATCGAGGCCCGGATCGCCGACCTCGAGGCCATCCTCGCCTCGCCCGAGCGGCAGCGGCAGATCGTCCGCGACGAGCTGGCCGAGATCGTCGAGAAGTACGGCGACGACCGGCGCACCCAGTTCGTCGCGAACGAGGGCGACGTCTCCATGGAGGACCTCATCGCCGAGGAGGAGGTCGTCGTCACCATCACCCGCACCGGGTACGCCAAGCGGACTAAGAGCGACCTCTACCGGTCGCAGCGCCGGGGTGGCAAGGGCGTGATGGGCGCCCAGCTGAAGCAGGACGACCTCGTCGACCACTTCTTCGTGGGCTCCACCCACGACTGGATCCTGTTCTTCACGAACAAGGGCCGGGTCTACCGGGCGAAGGCCTACGAGCTGCCGGAGGCCAACCGCACCGCCCGCGGGGCGCACGTGGCGAACATCCTGGCCTTCCAGCCGGACGAGAAGATCGCCCAGGTCATGCAGATCAAGGACTACGGGGTCGCCCCGTACCTGGTCCTGGCCACGGCGAAGGGCCAGGTCAAGAAGACCCGGCTGACCGACTTCGACTCCCCGCGCCAGGGCGGCGTCATCGCCATCAACCTGCGCGACGGCGACGAGCTCGTCGGCGCGGCGCTGATCGACCCCGAGCAGGACCTGCTCCTGGTCACCCGGAAGGCCATGTCGATCCGGTTCAAGGCCGATGACGCCGCGCTGCGACCGATGGGGCGGGCGACCGAGGGCGTCCGCGGCATCTCGCTGACCGACGACGACCGGCTGCTGTCGATGATGGTCGCGCAGGAGGGGGTCGACGTCCTCGTCGCCACCGAGCGCGGGTTCGCCAAACGGACGGGCATCGAGAACTACCCGAACCAGGGCCGGGGCGGCAAGGGCGTGCTCACCGCCGACCCGAAGGCGCGGAAGGGGGCTCTCGTCGGCGCCCTGGTCGTCACCCTCGGCGACGAGCTCTACGCGATCACCTCCGGCGGTGGGGTCATCCGTACGCCGGTCAACGGCGTGCGCCACAACAAGGATCGCGCCACCATGGGTGTCAAGCTCATGAACTTGCCGGAAGACGTCACCATCGTGGCAATTGCGCGTACGACGGACAACGACGAACCTGCGGCCTAGGGTGAGTGGTCAGACAGGCATGCGACCGCGGCTCCGTGGCGCCCTCACGGGGTCGCCGCGGAGGCGGGCATCGAGGGAGCGGCACCGCCGCCGGGGAACGGGAGACTTGTATGAGCGACCGGACGCAGGGTTCGGTGCGCAGCGACTCCCGGGCCGGGGACGGTGCTCCGGTGGAGGGTGCGTCCGCCGGCGGTAACGCCTCCGCGACGCAGTCCATCCCGACCACCGGCGCCCAGCGGGCCCAGGGCACAGGTGCGGCGCCCGCGGCCGCCCAGCCGGTCGGCCCGGAGACCGGTAGCGGTGCGGCGCAGACCGGCTCCACGCCGGCGACCGCAGCCACCCCGGACCCCACCGGCCCGGCGGACGGCTCCAGCGGTGGTCTGGGTCTCGGTGACGGCGCGACCGGCCCGGTGAACGGCGCCGCAGCGGCGCCCAAGCCCGCCCGCGGCAAGCTGTCCGGCCGTGGCCCGCGCCGGGCGCGGCTGCAGCTCCGTCACATCGACACGTGGTCGGCGCTGAAGATCTCGCTGGTGCTGTCGATCGCGCTCTTCTTCATCTGGATGGTCGCCGTCGGCCTGCTGTACCTCGTGCTCAACGGGCTCGGTGTCTTCGACGCCGTCAACGACCTGTTCGGGCAGATCGGCAGCGCCTCGGGGTCGGAGGACACCGGCGATCTGCTGACGCCCGGTGTGGTGTTCGGTGGCGCCGCGGTCATCGGCGCCATCAACGTCGTCCTGCTCACCGCGCTGTGCACGGTGGGGACGTTCATCTACAACCTGTGCTCCGACCTGGTCGGCGGCCTCGAGGTCACCCTCTCCGAGCGGGACTGAGCACTCTGTCGTCCTCCGGACGACACCGCGGCCAGGTGCCGTCCCCAGTTGCGACGAGCGTGTCAGTCGTGCAGGCGCGCTCTGGGGGTCCATCTCGCGCTCGGGGAGTCCTGCAGGAGCCTGGGAGCACGAGGAACACCCCTAGAGCGGCGCGCAGCGATCGGGCGCGGACAGGGGGCACCCCGTGCGGGTGGGCCCCCTGCGGGCGGAGACAGCGGGTCAGGTACGCTTTTCGAGGTTCACGGGCCTGTAGCTCAGGCGGTTAGAGCGCATCCCTGATAAGGATGAGGCCGGAGGTTCAAGTCCTCCCAGGCCCACCCGTGTGCCGGAGCTCCGGCTCCGCGCCCCCGCGCACGTCGCCTCCGCGGCGAGCGAAGCGCTCGAGGAGGTTCTCCGCGTGCTGAAGAAGCTGGCGCTCGCCGCCGCCGCGGCCGGCGCCCTTGCCGCCGTCCGCAAGAGATCGACCGGCAAGCACGAGGCCGACCTGTGGCACGAGGCCACCAGCGGTCCGGGGGCGGTCAGCACCCCTACCCGCTGAACCACCGGCCCTCGGGCCACCCGGGGACGTAGCTCAATTGGCAGAGCACCGCCTTTGCAAGGCGGGGGTTAGGGGTTCGATTCCCCTCGTCTCCACGCATGACGCCGAGGCGTCCTGCTCCACGTGAAACCGGGCCCGCGACACCCGGCCGGCGCGACGGTGGGAGAGTGGAGCCGTGACTGAATCGACTCCCGCCCGCCGCGCGGTCCTGCACACCAACCACGGCGACATCACGGTGGACCTGTTCCCCGACCACGCCCCCAAGACGGTCGCCAACTTCGCCGATCTCGCCGAGGGTGCCCGCGAGTGGACGCACCCCGCGACCCGCGAGAAGACGACGGACAAGCTCTACGACGGCACCGTCTTCCACCGGATCATCTCCGGCTTCATGATCCAGGGCGGTGACCCGCTGGGTCAGGGCATCGGCGGCCCCGGCTACCAGTTCGGCGACGAGATCCACCCCGACCTGGCGTTCACCAAGCCCTACCTGCTGGCCATGGCCAACGCCGGCCCGGGCACGAACGGCTCCCAGTTCTTCATCACCGTCGCCCCCACGTCGTGGCTGACCGGCAAGCACACCATCTTCGGTGAGGTCGCCGACCAGGCCGGCCGCGACGTCGTGGACCGGATCGCCGCCGTCCCCACCGGCCGCAACGACCGCCCGGCCGAGGACGTCGTGATCGAGTCCGTCGAGGTGCAGCGCAGCTGACCACGGAACCGCACGGCGGGGGTGCGGGCGACCAGCCCGCACCCCCGCCCCCGGTCTGCTACCGCCACCCCGAGCGGCCCACGGGCATCTCGTGCACGCGGTGCGGCCGTCCCATCTGCCCCGACTGCATGATCCCGGCGTCGGTCGGCTTCCAGTGCCCCGCCTGCGTGCGGGAAGGCGCGGCCACGGTCCGCGCACCGCGCCGCGGCTCCGGGCTGCGCGCGGCCGCCTCCCGCTGGGGCACGGTCACGCTGACGCTCATCGCGATCAACGTCGTCATGTTCCTGGTGACCGCGGTCTCGGCCGGGCTGGCGGGCAACGCGCCGCTCGAGAACTACCGCTCCCCGGTCTTCGCCGACCTGTCCCAGTACCCGCTGGCCGTCGAGTTCGGCGAGCCCTGGCGGCTGCTCACCGCGGCGTTCCTGCACATCGGCCTGCTGCACCTGGCGCTGAACATGCTGGCGCTGCTGGTCTTCGGCTCCGAGCTGGAGCGGCAGCTGGGCCGGTGGCGCTACCTGGCCCTCTACCTCGTGGCTGCCCTGGGCGGCTCCACGGCCATCCAGCTCCTCGGTGACCCCCTGCGGCCCGTGGCGGGGGCCTCGACGGCCATCTACGGCCTCCTGGGAGCGTTGGGGGTGTTCATGGTGGTCCGCCGGCAGGACGTGCGGGGCATCCTGGTCCTGCTCGGGATCAACATCTTCATCAGCTTCCTGCCCGGCGTCTCGCTGCTCGGGCACCTCGGCGGCCTCGTCACCGGGGCGGCCGTCGCCGGGCTGATCGTGCTCACCCGCCGGCGGACGGGGCTTCAGGCCGCCGGCCTGGCGGTGCTGGTCCTGGTTCTCCTCGCCCTCGCCCTGGGTGTGCCCACGGGCACGGTGGGCTGAGCCGCCGGGGCGTGCCTACGCCCGGCCCGGAGCGGCCCGCTCCAGCTCCCGGGCCACGATCTCCGGGTCGGCGCCGAGGTCCCACCGGCCTAGGACGACGAGGACGCCGTCGTCGTCCGCGGTCCCGTCCGTCTCCAACTCCAGCGTGCGTACCGTCGTCCCCCATCTCCGGGCGCTGCGGACGCGCACCCGGACCAGCGCCCAGGGCAGCACGCGGGCACCGGTGAGCGTGCGCACCGCGACGCCGTCCGGCCCGGCGCGCAGCCGCGGGCGCAGCACCGCCTCCCGGGCGGCGAGCGCGACCAGCAGCAGCGCCGCCCCGCCCACCAGCACCCGGCCGGGCGTGTCCAGCAGCAGGGTGGTCGCGCCGAGCAGCACCGCACCCGCCAGGAGGACGGCGGGGACGTAGGCGGGAGGGGACCAGTGCACGCCGCCAGCCTGCCAGGGGTGACGTGGAACATACGATCGCAGCGGGGTGGCCGAATCCCGGCCGCGCCGGACCGTCGTCGACGAGGAGTGGGTCCATGCGTGATGCCGTCATCTGTGCCGCCGTCCGTACACCGGTGGGCAAGCGCGGGGGAGGTCTGTCCGGCGTGCACGCCGTCGATCTCTCCGCGCACGTGCTGAACGCGCTCGCGGAGCGCTCGGGCATCGACCCGGCCGTGGTGGAGGACGTCTTCTGGGGCTGCGTGAGCCAGGTCGGCGAGCAGACGTTCAACATCGGCCGCAACGCCCCGCTGGCCGCCGGTTGGCCCGAGTCGGTGCCGGGCACCACGATCGACCGGCAGTGCGGCTCCTCCCAGCAGGCGGTCGCCTTCGCCGCCGCCACCGTCATCAGCGGGCAGGCCGACGTCGTCGTCGCCGGTGGCGTCGAGTCCATGAGCCGGGTGCCGATGGGTTCCGCCCGCGCCGACGGCGTGGCGGGCAAGCCGCTGGGCCCCCGGTTCCTCGAGCGCTACGACGGGGTCTTTCCCAACCAGGGCATCGGCGCCGAGATGATCGCCGAGCGCTGGGGCTTCTCCCGCACCCAGCTCGACGAGTTCGCGCTGGCCTCGCACGAGAAGGCGGCCAAGGCCCAGGCCGACGGCGCCTTCGACGAGGAGATCGCCCCGGTGACCCTCGCCGACGGCACCGTGATCAGCGCCGACGAGGGCATCCGGTCGGGCGGCACGCTGGAGAAGCTGGCCTCGCTGAAGACGCCGTTCAAGGAGGACGGCGTGATCAGCGCCGGCAACGCCAGCCAGATCTCCGACGGCTCGGCCGCGCTCCTGGTCACGACCAGCGAGAAGGCCCGCGAGCTGGGGCTGCGCCCGCTGGTGCGGATCCACACCACGGTCATGGCCGGCGACGACCCGGTCATCATGCTCACCGCCCCCATCCCGGCGACGCAGAAGGTGCTCGCCCGCTCCGGCCTGTCGGTCGACGACATCGGCGTCTTCGAGGTCAACGAGGCGTTCGCCCCGGTGCCGCTGGCCTGGGCGGCCGACATCGGCGGCGACCCGGCACGGATGAACCCTCTCGGCGGCGCCATCGCCCTGGGCCACCCGCTGGGCGGCTCCGGCGCGCGCATCATGACGACGCTCGTCCACCACATGCAGGCCACCGGCACCCGCTACGGGCTGCAGACGATGTGCGAGGGCGGCGGCACCGCGAACGCGACGATCCTCGAGCTGATCGACGCCTGACCCTGCCGCGCACCGGCGTCCCGGTGCCCCGCCAGCCCCCGGCCGCCCGGCCGGGGGCTGGCGTCGTCGTGGGGCCGCTGCGGTCGAGGACCCGATCGCCGGCTGTGGAGATCCGTGCCGGTCCGTGCACGGTCGGGAACGGGATGTGACCGGACAGGTCCGTCCCCCCGCGCCTCCGCGCGGGGTGTAACCGCAGGTCAGGGCGGGTAAGGCAGGCCGGCGGTCACCGCCTCGGGAGACGGACAAGTCGACTCGTCCACAGCTGGGTACACAGCTGGGGACAGACTCACACTGCTGTAGTTACGGCGATGGACCCCTCGTCACACGCGTCCCATGCGGGGAGAAACCGCAGGTCACCGGCGAGTGGACCCGATCGGTCCCTCCACACTCGGTGGACAACCCTGGGGGTGGGGCGCCATGTCGACCTGTGGACGCAGCCGGTCGCTGTGCACAGCGTCCCCCGGCGCCCGGAGGCCGTCCGGGAAAGCGACGAGGCCCCCGTCCCAGGGAGGGACGGGGGCCTCGTGAGCGCCGGTGCGGCCGGGTCGTCAGCGCCAGCGCATCGACATGATCAAGCCGGCCACCATCGCGCCGAAGCCGATGGCGAAGTTCCACGCCCCCAGCGACACCATGAACGGGATCTGGTCACCGGCGACGTAGTAGACGACGATCCACAGCAGACCGAGCAGCATCAGCGTGACCATCACCGGCGCGTACCAGCGCGGGCTCGGCTGCAGCGCCTTGGCCTGCGCGCCCCGCGAGCGGAGCGCGTCCTCCGGCGGCGTGTACACCGACTTCTTGCGCACCTTCGACTTGGGCACGTGCGTACTCCCTCCCGGGGCCGGGCTCAGTCCTCCCCGGCCGGATCTGTCACCCAGACTAAACTTCGCGGGGACGACGACGGTGGTACGGCACCTGCGCGTGCCGCCGTCCGTCCCCGCCGGAGGAGGTGCTCGTGTTCCGCTCCCCGCTGCGCGGCCGGCGCCCGTCCGGCTGGAGCGTGCTGGTGCCCGTGGTCGCCGTGGCGGCCGGGCTGCTGTTCGCCACGTCCGGGCGGACCGCGCAGGGCACCGATCTGCGTGCCGGGGAGGTCACCCAGCTCTCCGAGCTGATGGAGCAGCGCGACGCCGCGGTCGCCCGGCTGGGCCGCCAGCTGACCGGGCTCGAGCAGCGGGTGCAGCTGCTCACCCAGGAGGCGGCCACCAGCGACGGCGCCGTCGCGGAGGCCCGGGCCGTCGGCGAGGCGGGCGCTCCCTCCGCCGGTCTGACACCGGTGGAGGGCTCCGGGGTGGTCATCACCCTCGACGACGCCCCCCAGCGCTCCGACGGCAGCCTCCCCGGGGGTGCCCGCCCCGACGACCTCGTCATCCACCAGAGCGACGTCCAGGCGGTCGTGAACGCCGTGTGGGCCGCCGGAGCCGACGGCGTCGCGGTCATGGACCAGCGGCTGATCTCCACCTCCGCGGTGCGCTGCGTCGGCAATACGCTGCTGCTGCAGGGGCGCACCTACTCGCCACCGTTCGTCATCACCGCCGTGGCCGACGCCGCCGCGGTGGAGGCGGCCCTGGACGCCTCGCCGCAGATCGCCGTCCTGGAGCAGGCCGTCGACGCGTTCGGCCTCGAGTTCGAGGTACGCGCCCGGCCCCAGGTGACCGTGCCCGCCTACGATGACGGGCTGACCCTGCAGTACGCGGACGCCGGCTAGCCGGACGGTCGCGCACCGGCAGGTGCCCGCGCTGCCCGCCCGCCCTCCGAGGAGCCCCGACCGCGATGACCGCCGCCGACCGTCCGGTCCTCGTCGTCGACAACTTCGACAGCTTCGTCTACAACCTGGTCCAGTACCTGGGCCAGCTGGGCGTCCGCTGCGTGGTGCGCCGCAACGACGCGGTCACCGTCGAGGAGCTGTCCGACCTGGACGTCGCCGGCGTGCTCCTGTCCCCCGGCCCCGGCACGCCGGCGGACGCGGGCGTGACCGTGCCCATGGTCCGGGCCGCCGCCGAGCAGGGCACCCCGGTGCTGGGCGTCTGCCTGGGTCACCAGGCGATCGCCGAGGCGTTCGGCGCCGAGGTAGTCCGGGCGCCGGAGCTGCTGCACGGCAAGACCAGCCAGGTGGTCCACGAGGGCTCCGGCGTGCTGGCCGGGCTGCCCTCGCCGTTCACCGCGACGCGCTACCACTCGCTCGCCGTCGACCCGGGGACGGTGCCCGATGAACTCGAGGTCACCGGGCACACCCCTTCCGGGCTGGTGATGGCCCTGCGGCACCGGGAGCTGCCCATCGAGGGCGTCCAGTTCCACCCGGAGTCGGTGCTCACCGAGGGTGGCCACCGGATGCTGGCCACCTGGCTGGCGGCCTGCGGCCTGGCGCCCGACGAGGACGTGGTGGCCGCCGCCACGGCGACCGCCCAGCGGCTGACCTCCGCCACCGCCTGAGCCCGCCCCGGGCCGCGACGCAGCCCGCAGATGCAGCAGGGCCCCCTCCCGGGCGGGAGGGGGCCCTGCTGCGTTCCTGCGGTCGATCAGCCCTCGGTCTCGGTCTCGGTCTCGGTCTCGACCGCAGGGTCCGGAGGCGCAGGGGTGGTCGTCGGGGTCACCGGGGGCGCGGTGGGCGTTGTGGGCTCCTCCGCGGGCGTCGGGACGGCCACCACCAGGGTGATGGTGTCGCCGGAGCCGACGTCCTGGCCGGCCGCCGGATCGGTCTCCACGACGGTGCCCGGAGCGACGTCGTCGCGCTCGACGTCCTGCGTCTGGATCTGGCCGGCGCCGAAGCCGGCCTCCTGCAGGGCGGCCCGCGCCTGGGCCTCGGACCGGTTGACGACGTTCGGCAGCTCGATCGTGCCGGTGGAGACGCTCAGCGTGATGACGTCGTCCTCGCCGGCCTGGCTGTTCTCGGCCGGGGTGACGGCGGCGACCTGGCCCTCGTCGTACTCGATCGAGTCGACCGGCCGGACCGAGATGTTCGTGAAGCCCTGCTGCTGCAGGTTCGCCCGCGCCTGGCTCTCGGTCAGCCCGACGACGTTGGGCACCAGCACGGTGTCCGGGCCGCCGCTGATGACCAGCGAGACCGCCGACCCCTCCTCGACCTGCACGCCGCTGCGCGGGTCGCTCTCGACGACCTGCCCCTCGGGGACGGTGGCGCTCGCCTGGGTCTCGACGCCGCCGAGGACGAGGCCCGCATCGGCGAGGGCCCGCTCGGCGGCGGCCTGGTCCAGGCCGGAGAACGGCGGCACCGCGACCTGGGTGGCGACCGGGGCGTCCTCGCCCCCGTTGAGCGCGACGGCCGCGGCGATGGCCCCGCCGAGCAGCAGCACGGCGAGCACCGACACGATCGCGATGATCCGGCGCTTGCGGCGCCGGTCGGCGTCGTCGTCCCAGTCGTCGTCGCCGTAGCCGCTGGCGTAGCCGCCCACCGGGGCGCCGATGATGGCGGTCTTCTCGGCGTCACCCATGACCGGCGTCGCCTCGACCCGCTGCCCGGCCAGCGCCCGGAGCAGGTCGTTGCGCATGTCCGCGGCGGACTGGTACCGGTTGGCCGGGTTCTTGCTCATCGCCTTGAGCAGGATCGCGTCGAGCTCCGGCGGCACGTCGGGGTTGATCGACGACGGCAGCCGCGGGTCCTCGCGCACGTGCTGGTAGGCCACGGACACCGGGGAGTCACCGGTGAACGGCGGCGCGCCGGTGACCAGCTCGTAGAGCAGGCAGCCCAGCGAGTAGACGTCGGAGCGGGCGTCGACGCCCTCGCCGCGGGCCTGCTCGGGGGAGAGGTACTGGGCGGTCCCTATCACCGCCGCCGTGGAGGTCATCGTGGCCGCGGAGTCGGAGACCGCGCGGGCGATCCCGAAGTCCATGACCTTGACCGTGCCCTGCGGCGTGATCATCACGTTCCCGGGCTTCACGTCCCGGTGCACGATGCCGTTCCGGTGGCTGAAGTCCAGCGCGCCGCAGATGTCGGCGGCCAGGCTCATGGCCCGCTCGATGGGCAGCCGGCCCTCGCGGCGGAGCACGTCGCGCAGCGTCTCGCCCTCCACGTACTCCATGACGATGTACGGGGTGGCGCCGGTGGGCGTGCGGTCCTCGCCGGTGTCGTACACGGCGACGATCGCCGGGTGGTTCAGCGACGCGGATGCCTGCGCCTCGCGCCGGAAGCGCACCTGGAACGACGGGTCGCGGGCCAGGTCGTGGCGCAGCACCTTCACCGCCACCTCGCGCCCCAGGCGCAGGTCACGTCCGTGGTGCACCTCGGCCATGCCGCCGCGGCCCAGCACGCCACCGATCTCGTAGCGCTCGCCGAGCACGTTCGGCGTGGTCATCGGAGGTCCTCTCGGGCGGTTCGGTACGGCCTCCGCGGCCCAGCGGTGCACGCCGCTCGGGCGGTGGTCACCGCGGACGGGGAGCCGGCGGCGAGCCTAACCGCCGCACCGGCCGGAACTCGGGATGCGAGAACCAGGGGGCTCACCGGGCGCCACCCGCCACTCCCGGTGCACCGGGGCTGCCGGTGGCGGTAGATCCGTCGGCCTCGGGGTCGATGACGGTGCCGTCGCCCGGCGGCGGGGGGGTCGAGGTGACCGGCGGCGGGGGAGCCGTGGTGCCCGGGGCCGACGTCGACGTCGCGGAGGTCGTCGTGGTGGTGGTGGTGGCCGTCGTCGTGGGAGCGGTGGTGGCTGTGGTCGCCGGCGGCGTGCTCGTCGAGGGGGTGGGCTCGGCGGTCGGCACCGGCTCCTCGTCCACCTCCTCCTCCTGGTCCTCCTCGGCGTCGGGCCGCCAGCCGTCGACGGCGACGTACAGCGTCACCTCGGTATCCGGCCCGGCCTCGACACCGGAGGGGTCCAGGCCGGCGACGTCGTCCTCGTCCAGCGGCTGCCCGAGCTCGGCCAGCAACTGCTCGGGTGCCTCGCGGCGCGAGATGAGCGTCAGACCCGCCTCGCGGAGGTCCTCCTCCACGTCGTCGGCGTCGCGGCCGACGAAGAGGGCCGGGTCCAGGAGGACGCCGATCGCCTCGGCGGAGGTGGTCGCCGCGCTGGTGGCGGTCGGCTCGGCCTGCGGCCGCGCCGCGTCATCGCCGTCCCCGGAGAGCAGCACGACGGTGGTGCCCACGACCGCGAGCAGCAGCACCAGGGCGGCGGCCAGCCAGGCCCACCGCCGGCTGCCGCCACCGGCCGGCGGCTCCGCGTCGCCCGCCCAGTCGTCGTCCTCCGGCGGACCGGACAGCGGGGGCATGGGACGCCCGCCGGTGGCCGGGGACACCGCCGGGATGCCGGCGGCCGGGGTGGCGAAGACCTGGGTGTGCCCGTCGGACCCGGTCCCCACGGTCACGATCTGGGTGGGGGCCGTGGCCGGCCCGGAGGCCGGGACCCCGGCCAGGGCGCCGCCGTCGGCGATCCGCCGCACCGCGTCGGCGAACGCGCCGCCGTCGGCGAACCGGTCGGCCGGATCCTTCGCCAGGGCGCGCTCGATGAGCAGCCGCACCGCCGGCGGGATGTCGGCGGGCAGCGGCGGCGGCGGGCGGTTGATGTGCGCCAGCGCGATCGCGACCTGCGAGGCGCCGTCGAAGGGCCGCACCCCGGCCAGGCACTCGAACCCGAGGACGCCGAGGGAGTAGACGTCGGAGGCGGCGTTGACCTCCATGCCCTGGGCCTGCTCGGGCGAGAGGTACTGGGCGGTGCCGACCACCATGCCGGTGCGGGTGAGCGGGGCGGCGTCCCGCGCCTGCGCGATGCCGAAGTCGGTCAGCTTGACCACGCCGTCGGGGCGGACGATCAGGTTGCCCGGCTTGATGTCGCGGTGCACGACGCCGGCCCGGTGGGCGGCGGAGAGCCCGTCCGCGGACTGACCGAGGACGTGCAGCGTCCAGTCGACCGGCAGCCGGCCCTCCTCGTGGAGGATCGTCACCAGCGGCTGGCCCTCGACGAACTCCATGACCAGGAACGCCAGCGTCTGGACGCCGCTGTCGTCGGTCGTCTCGCCGTAGTCGTAGACCGACGCGATGTTGGGGTGCGAGAGGGCTGCGGTGTGCCGCGCCTCGTTGCGGAACCGCGCCAGGAAGCTGGGGTCGTTGGTGTACTCGGTCTTGAGGACCTTGGCCGCGACGATGCGGTCCAGCACGCGGTCGCGCGCCTTCCAGACCTCGCCCATCCCGCCGGTGGCGATGGGGGCGGTGATCTCGTAGCGCCCGGCCAGCATGCTCCCGATGCCCAGCGCCATCAGCCCTGCCCCTCGAAGTAGGCCGCCATCACGTCGCGTGCGATGGGGGCGGAGAGGTCGCCCCCGGTGCTGCCGCCGTTGGCCACGAAGACGGCGACGGCGATCTCCGGGTCGTCGGCCGGCGCGAACCCCATGAACCAGTTGTGGTCGGGAACGCCCTCGCGCACCTGGGCGGTACCGGTCTTGCCGGCCACCTCCATGCCGGGCAGCCGCGCCGCCCGGCCCGATCCCCGGGCGACCACGCTGACCATCATCTCGGTGAGCTGGTCGGCGATCTCCGCGGAGATCGGCTCGCGCAGCACCTCGGGGTCGGTCGACTCGAGCACCGACAGGTCCGGGGCGCGCTGCTCGTCGATGAGGTAGGGCCTCATCTGCCTGCCGTCGTTGGCCACCGTGGCGGCGACCAGAGCGGCCTGCAGCACGGTCATCCGGACGTCGCGCTGACCGATGGAGGTCTGCCCCAGGGCGGCGGCGCTCTCGATCTCGCCGATCGTGCTCGGTGCGACGTCCAGCGGGATCTCCTGGCCCTCGTCGTCCAGGCCGAAGGCCTCCGCCATCTCGCGGATCGACTCCTCGCCCAGGTCGATGCCGAGCTGGGCGAACGCGGTGTTGCAGGAGATGGTGAGGGAGTCGATGAGCCGCTGCTCCTGGCTGCTGCTGCAGCTCGAGCCGTTGAAGTTGCTCAGCGTCTGCGTCGTCTGGGGGAGGGTCAGGAGGTCGACCGCCGGGACGACCGTCTCGGGGGTGTAGCCCTCCTGCAGGGCGGCGGCCGCGGTGATCACCTTGAACAGCGAGCCGGGCGGGTAGTTGTCCGCGATCGCCCGGTTCACCCGCGGGTCGGGGTCGGAACCGGTGATCTGCTCCATGTTCTGCCGGATGGCCTCCGGGTCGTGTCCCGCGACCAGGCCCGGGTCGTACGTGGGGGTGCTCGCCATGCCCAGGATCGCGCCGGTCGCGGGGTCGAGCGCCACGACGGCGCCGGTGAGGCCGTCGAGGCCGGCCATCGCGGCGGCCTGCACGTCCGGGTCGAGGGTCAGCACGACGTCGCCACCGGCCGGGTCGCGCCCGGTGAAGAGGTCGGCGATCCGCCGGACGAAGAGCCGGTCGTCCTCCCCGGAGAGCACGTCGTCCATGACGTCCTCCAGGTAGGTGTTGCCGTACACCAGCGAGTGGTACCCGGTGATCGGCGCGTACAGCGGCCCCTGGGGGTAGGTCCGCAGGTAGGTGAGCCGGCCGTCGGTGGGCACGGACATCGCGACCTCGTTGCCGTCGACGATGATCGAGCCCCGTTCCCGGTCGTAGGTCTCCGCCAGGACGCGGGTGTTCCGGTTGTCGCCGCGCAGCGACTCCGACCGGACCACCTGGATGATGTTGACGTTGACGATGAGCAGCGTGAACAGCACGAGCACGCTGATCGCCACCCGCCGCAGCGGTGCGTTCACGGGGTGACCACCTCCGTGGGGGCGTCCCCGAGCCGCATCGACGGCGCGTGCGGGGTGGCCGGGCGCCGGGCGGCGTCGCTGATCCGGACCAGCAGCGCCACGAGCACGAAGTTCGCCACGAGCGAGGACCCGCCGTAGGCGAGGAAGGGCGTGGTCAGGCCGGTGAGCGGCAGCAGGCCGGTGACCCCGCCGAGGACGACGAACACCTGCCACGCGATGGCGAACGCCAGGCCGGCGGCCAGCAGCTTGCCGAAGGCGTCGCGGACCACCAGGGAGGTGCGCAGCCCGCGCTCCACCAGGATCAGGTAGACGACGATCACGGCCACCAGCCCGAACAGGCCGAGCTCCTCGCCCACGGCGGCGGCGATGAAGTCGCTCTTCGCGACCGGCACCTGGTCGGGGCGGCCACCACCGAGGCCGGCGCCGAACAGCCCGCCGGTGCCCAGCCCGAACAGCGACTGCATCAGCTGGTACCCGGCGCCGTCGTAGTACGCGGAGGGATCCAGCCAGGTGTCCACGCGGGCCTGCACGTGCGCGAAGATCTGGTAGGCGATCATCGCCCCGCCGGCGAACAGGGCCAGGCCGATGAACAGCCAGCTGGCCCGCTCGGTGGCCACGTAGAGCATCACGACGAAGATGCCGAACAGCAGCAGCGAGCTGCCGAGGTCGCGCTCGAACACCAGCACCAGGATCGACAGGATCCAGGCGAGCAGCACCGGCCCGAGGTCGCGGCCGCGGGGCAGCTCCAGGCCCGCGACCTTCTTGCTGGCCAGCGCCAGCACGTCGCGCTTGTCGACCAGGTAGGCGGCGAAGAAGACGACCAGGCAGATCTTCGCGAACTCCCCCGGCTGGATGGAGAAGCCGGCGACCCGGATCCAGATCTTGGCGCCGTTGACCTCCGAGATGGAGGCGGGCAGCACGGCCGGCAGCGCCAGCAGGGCGATCCCCAGCAGCGCGAGCGTGTAGGCGAAGCGCGACAGCGTCCGGTGGTCGCGCACGACGACGAGGACGGCGACGAACAGCGTGACGCCCAGGGTGGCCCAGACCAGCTGGACGGGCGCGTCCTCGCGGGCCACCTCGCCGGCCCGCTCGGAGGCGAGGTCCAGCCGGTGGATGACGGTCAGGCCGAGCCCGACCAGGAGCGCGACGGCCGGCAGCAGCAGCGGGTCGGCGTAGGAGGCCCACCTGCGCACGACGAGGTGCGCGACGACCCAGAGGACGGTGATCCACGCGCTGAACGTGGCCATCTCCGGGCGCAGCGAGCCGGTCACGGTCAGGTCGACGATCGCCTGGGCGACGACGGTGATGAGCACGGCGAAGGCGAGCAGCGCCGCCTCGGTGCCCCGCCGGGTGGGCGTGGTGGCCCCGGGGCCGCGCGGGTCGGTCACGGGCCCGGCCATCAGCTCGCCTCCCGGCAGTCCACCCCCGGCTCGGACGACGAGGTCGTCCGAGCCGACGACGAGGTCGTCGTCTCCTCGGCCACCGGCACCTCGGGGAGGGCCGGCTCGCCGGGGGCGGGCTCCTGCGCGGTGGTGGGCGCGGCCACCGGCGGCGGCCCCGGCTGCGTCGCGTCGTCGTCGGACGCCGTGCGGCACAGCGGCAGCCGCTGGTCCGCCAGCGCCGAGAGGATCCGGTCGGCGTCGCCGGGGTCGTCGGCGGTGATGCTGTCGCGGACCCGGCTGCGGGCCGCCGGGACCAGATCGGTGACCGCGAGGTCGGTGCCGCGGTCCAGGCGGAAGAAGTCCAGGCCCAGGACGGAGACGTCCAGACCCCGGTAGACGGCGACCTGCTCGTCGTCGCCCGAGCCGCTCACACCCACGAACCAGTGGTTGAGCGCCCACACGTACATGCCGATCGCCCCCGCCACCAGCACGGTGAGGAGGGCCCCCGCCACCAGGAGGATGCGTAGCGGGCGGCGGCGGGCGGAGGGGCCGCCGCCCGTCGGCAGTGTGGGTGGCGGCGGGGGAGGAGGACCGGGATCGGCGAGCGCCGCTCGGCCGGCGGCCGAGCGGGCGTCGACCTGGCGCTGCCCGACGTTGTCACCGGCCGCCCCGTCGACGACGGGGTCGAAGCGGCCGTTGCCGCCGGTGTCCTCGAGGACGTCGGCGACGATCACGGTGATGTTGTCCGGCCCGCCGCTGCGCAGCGCCAGCTCGATCAGGCGGTCGGCGGTGGCCTCGGGGTCCGGGTCCTTCAGGGCCTCGGCCAGGGTCTCCTCGCTGACGACGCCGGAGAGGCCGTCGGAGCACAGCAGGTACCGGTCGCCGGGACGCGCCTCGCGCATGGACAGGTCCGGCTCGACCTCCTGCCCGTTGAGCGCGCGCAGCAGGAGCGACCGCTGCGGATGGGTGTTGGCCTCCTCCGGGGTGATCCGGCCGTCGTCGATCAACGTCTGCACGAACGTGTCGTCGTGCGTGATCTGGGCGAACTCGCCGTCGCGCAGGAGGTAGGCGCGGGAGTCGCCCACGTGGCACAGCGCCAGCCGGCCCCCGGCGAAGAGGATCGCGGTGAGCGTGGTGCCCATGCCCTCCAGCTGCGGCGACTCCCGGATCACCTCGCGCAGGTGCTCGCTGCCCTCGAAGACCGCCGCCCGCATCGCCTGCAGCATGTCGCCGGAGGGCGTGTCGTCGTCGAGGTGCTCGAGGGCGGCGATCACCACCTTGCTCGCGACGTCACCGGCGGCGTGGCCGCCCATGCCGTCGGCCACGGCCAGCAACCGGGGCCCGGCGTACACCGAGTCCTGGTTGTTGCCGCGGATGAGGCCGCGGTCGGAACGCGCGGCGTAGCGGAGAACCAGGGTCACGAACGAAGCTCCAGTGCGGTCTGGCCGATGCGGATCGGCTGGCCGGGGGCCACCAGCAGCGGGCCCTGCACGCGCTGCTGGTCCAGGTAGGTCCCGTTGGTGGAACCCAGGTCCTCGACGTACCACTGGCCGCCCCGGTTGGTCAGGCGGGCGTGCCGGGAACTGGCGAAGTCGTCGGTGAGGACCAGGGTGGAGTCGTCGGCCCGGCCGATGAGGATCGGCTGGTCACCGAGGGTGATCTTGGTGCCGCTCAGCGGGCCGGCGGTGACGACCAGGGACTTGGGGCCGCGGGCGCCCCGCTTCTTCGGCGTCGCCGAGCGCGGCGGCACGGCGGCCACCCGGCCCGGGCGCCCGCCGAACAGGTCGGCCCGCACCACGCGGAACGCGGCGAAGATGAACAGCCACAGCAGGAGGAGGAAGCCGAAGCGGAAGATCTGGACGACGAGCTCGGTCACGGCGTCGCCCCCGCAGGAGCCGGCCCGGCATCGCGGCGGAGCCGGCCCTGCCGGATCCCGTCGTGCTGCGACCGCGGGTGACCGGTCACGCCCCGTCCTGCCGGTAGACCAGGACCGAGTGGCCGATGCGGATGACGTCGCCGTCGCTGAGCGGCTGGCGGGTGACGCGGCGGCCGTTGACGAGCGTGCCGTTGGTCGACCCGAGGTCCTCCACCACGGCGACGTCGCCGTCGAGGACGACGTCCACGTGCTTGCGGCTCACGCCGGTGTCGGGCAGCCGGATGTCGGCCTCGGTGCCCCGGCCGATGACGTTGCGTCCGGTGGTGAGCTCGTGGCGGGTGCCGGGGCCGTCGACAAGGAGCACGTGGGTGGAGGTGCTCCGCGACCCGGCCCGCCCGACGACCGACGGCTCCTGCTTGCCGGTGTCGGTGGCCATCCGGCCGCGCAGCGGCGGGAGCGGGGGCAGCGGCGGGTGCCCGCCCACGGGGGCCGACGCCATGGGCGGGACGTCGACGCGGGCGGACCGGCGGGCCGGGTCGGCGACCTGGGAGCTGACCTCGAAGACGCCGGTGGTCAGCTCGTCGTCCTGCTCGAGCGCGACGGTGACCTTGTCGAAGACCTGGTAGCCCTCGTCGTCGATGTGCTCGGTGACCATGTCGGCGAGCTCGCCGGCCAGCTGGTCGGACCACTGGCCCAGGTGCGCGAAGTCGGTCTCGCCCAGGCGGACGACGTAGACGTTGGGGGCGAGGACGCGGCCCTCGCCGATGATCGAGCGCTGCTCGTCGGCCTCGCGCTGCAGCGCCTTGGCGATCTCCGCCGGGTGCACCTTGCCCTTGAAGAGCCGCGCGAAGGCCAGACCGACCATGCCTTCCAGCCGGCGCTCGAAGCGCTGCAGCACACCCACAGTCGCTCCCTCGCGCTCGCCCGGACGTCCCACTCTGCCACCCGTGATCGTAGCCGGGCCCGGCGCGCCTGACCGCCCAGCGACCCGCGACGCCCCGCACGTCGTCGCCGGACGCGCCCGCCGATCAGCCCCCCACCGGGGGCCGGGCGCGCGGCTGCTACTGTCTTCCCTCGCCAGGGCAAGTGGCGGAATGGCAGACGCGCACGGTTCAGGTCCGTGTGTCCGAAAGGACGTGGGGGTTCAACTCCCCCCTTGCCCACCAGGCACGACGAGCGCCGGTCCCCTCGGGGGCCGGCGCTCGTCGCACGTGGCGGTCAGGCCGATCCGCCGGTCCCCTGCACGAAGGCCGCCGAGTCGTAGTAGGTGCGGACGCCGCTGAGCCGGTCCTCGTCGCCCTCGATGACCGTGACGCCCCGGTAGGTGAACGGCTTGCCGCTGCGCAGCGTGCCGGTCGAGGTCCACTCGAGGGCGGCGCTGCTCTCCCCGATCACGGAGGAGGTGAAGGTCGTCTCCAGGTCGCCGAAGACGTTGCGGTAGTCTTCCCAGAAGGCCTTCGCGCCGTCCTTGCCGGAGGTCTCGTGGTGCTCGTCGAGCTTGACGAGCTGGGCGTCGTCGCCGGTGAGGTCGAGCATCGGCCCGACGTCGCGGTCGCGGTCGATCGTGTGCAGTGCGGCGGTGAAGCGCTCGGTCATCGAGTGCACGGTTCCTCCTGGGACGTCGGTGCGGCGGTGCTCCGCCGCGGGCCGGGCCTCGCCCCACCCCGTCGCGCCCTACCCCGTCGTGCGCGGCCCACCCGTCCGCTCCGCGTGCCGAGCCCGGTCCCGGGCTCCCCGGCTCCCCGGCGGGCGGCCGCCGATCGGGAGGGCTCGGGCCGGGCCGGCCGTCAGGTCAGCCGTGCAGCCGGCGGTGGTCCCGGTCGCCGGGCCGCAGGCGGTCGCCGAGCGTGCCGAACGCGAGCATGGCGCCCCAGGGGACGATCACCCAGAACGGCCAGAAGTAGAGGAACTCCCCCGCGCCGATGGAGCTGACCGCCCACACCGCCAGCACGATCAGCGCGGTGCTCGCCCAGGAGCCCCACACCGCCCAGAGGTGCCGGCCCGGGACGCCCCCGCACGCCGCGGCCGGGTCGGCGGCCGTCTCCGCCACGGCACCCGCCGGGCGGGCGGCCGACGCACCGGCGCTGCGGGGCAGGTCGGCGGTGAGCGGTGCCAGCTCGCCGAAGGTGCGGGCCGTGTAGGCCCGGGCGAGGCGCTCGTCGTACTCGGCGACGGTGAGCCGCCCGTCCGACATCGCCTGGCCCAGGACGGTGGCGACGGCGGCGCGGTCGGAGTCGGCCGCACGCAGGTGGGGCTCGGGCATGTCGTTCTCCTCGCTCGGGATGCCCCCAGTCTGATCCGGCGCGACGCACGCGGTCCACTGACAGGTGTCACCGGTTCCACGTGGAACGCGTCAGGTCCGACGCCCCGGCTCAGCCGGCGGGAGGCACGGCCTCCGCAGCGAGGTGCCGGCCGATGACCATCCGCTGGATCTGGTTGGTGCCCTCGAAGATCTGCATGACCTTCGCCTCGCGCATGTAGCGCTCGGCCGGGTGGTCGCGGGTGTAGCCGGCGCCACCCAGCACCTGGACGGCGTCGGTGGTCACCTTCATGGCGGCGTCGGTGGCGATCAGCTTGGCGATGCTGGCCTGCCGCGAGAACGGCTTGCCGGCGTCCTTGCGGCGGGCGGCGACCAGGTAGGTGGCGCGGGCGGACTCCACGGCCGCGGCCATGTCGGCCAGCAGGAACGCCACCCCCTGGTGGTCGGCGATCGGGCGGCCGAAGGCCTCCCGCTCCACCGCGTAGCCGACGGCGACGTCGAGGGCCGACTGCGCCAGCCCCACGGCGACCGCGCTGATCCCCAGGCGCCCGGAGTCGAGGGCGCCGAGCGCGATGGCCATGCCGCGGCCGGGCTCGCCCACCAGCCGGTCGGCCGGGATCGGTACGTCGTCGAGCCGGATGGCCGCGGTGGTCGAGCCGGTCAGCCCCATCTTCTCCTCGGGCTTCGCGGTGCTGAACCCGGGCAGGTCCGGGGTCAGGTGGAAGCAGGAGATGGCCCGGTCGCCGTCGGCCGGCGTGCGCAGGAACGTCGAGTAGAAGTCGGCGTGCCCGCCGTGCGTGACCCAGGCCTTCTCCCCGCGGGCCACCCAGCCGTCCCCGGCGGGCGTCGCGTTCGCGCGCATGGCCGCCACGTCGGAGCCGGCGTGCGCCTCGGACAGCGAGTAGGCGCCGATCAGGGTGCCGCCGACCATCTCCGGCAGGAGGTCGCGACGCTGGGCGCCGGTGCCGAAGACGGCGATGGGGGAGCAGGCCAGGGTGTGCACGCTGATGCCGAGGGCGACGCTCGCCCAGCGGGCCGCCAGCTCCTCGAGCACCTGCAGGTAGACGGCGTAGGGCTGGCCGCCCCCGCCGATCTCCTCGGGGAACGGCAGGCCCATCAGCCCGGCGTCGCCGAGGAGGCGGAACACCTCGCGCGGGAAGCGCTCCTCGCGCTCGTACCGCGCCGCCTTCGGGACCAGCTCGGCGTCGGCGATCTCGCGGACGAGGGCCAGCAGGTCCTCGGCCTCGGAGGTGGGCAGTTCGCGGTCGACCGGCACGGTGCTCCTTCGCGGTGGGGCGTCCAGCGGACGGTACCTCCGGAGCGGCTCCCCGGCCGTTGGCAGGATCCGCTCCGTGATCATCGAGGCGGCTGCCTGGGACGACCCCGACGTCCGGCGGCTCACCACCGATCAGCAGACCGAGATCCGGGCCCGCTACGGCGGCAAGGAGGAGCCGGGCCGGCCGCCGTCGGCCGCCGACGTCAGCGTGGTGCTGGTCGCCCGGGACGACGACGGCACGGCGCTCGGCTGCGGTGCCCTGCGGGAGCTGGGTGACGGGGTGGCCGAGGTGAAGCGCATGTACGTGGCGCCGGTCGCGCGGGGGCGCGGGGTGTCGAGGTCGGTCCTGGCGGGGCTGGAGGCCGGCGCCCGCGCCCGCGGCTGGTTCGTGCTCCGGCTGGAGACCGGGCCGCTGCAGCCCGAGGCGGTCGGTCTCTACACCGGCGCCGGCTACCGGCCGATCGGTGCGTTCGGGTCCTACGCCGGTGATCCGGACGCGGCCGGCTCGCTGTTCTTCGAGAAGGTCCTGGACGCCGGCTGCTGAGGTTCGGGTACGGCCCGGTCCGGTCCTCCGGCCGGGGTGTGTGAAGGTGGTCGGACGTCGTCGACCGCGAGGCCGGGCCGCCCGCCCCGGGAAGGAAGCCCCATGCGCATCCGGAAGATCGTCCTGGTCGCCGCCGCGGTCACCCTCCCCGTCGGGCTGAGCGGCTGCGGTGGTGGCAGCGTCGAGGAGTTCTGCGCGCAGTACCTGGCGACGGCCGAGATCGAGCCGAGGGACGGGGACGAGGCGCAGCGGGTGCTGGAGTCGATGGCCGACAGCGTTCCCGACGGGGCGGACGAGGTCGAGGACGCCGTCCGGTACATGGCCGACACCTTCCCCGACGACGCCGACCTGGAGGGGGCGGTGGCGGGCGGCGAGCTGGGCGACGAGCAGCTGGCGGAGTTCCTCGCGGCCGCCGACACCGTGAGCGCCTACGGCGACGAGAACTGCTCCGGATAGCTGCTTCTCCGCGGAAAGTCCGGTGCGCTTCTCCGCGGAAGAGCTCGGGAGGGCGGGGACGTCGGCAGCGGACCGCGGACCGGCCGTGAACCCGATCCGCCGCTCCGGACATCAACGGGTGTGACGACTTCACCGATCGCGGCCGGATCATCACCTGCCGTGACCCCGACGGCGCTGCACCGGTCCGCCGGTCCACCCGCCGAGCCCCTCCGGCTGCGCGCCCTGCCCGACTCGCTGCCGGGCGACGCCGAGCTGATCGCCCGGTCGGTGGCGGACCCGGCCGAGTTCGCGCCGCTGTTCGACCGGCACGCGGCGACCGTGCACAGCTACCTGGGCCGCCGGGTGGGGGAGCTGGCCGACGACCTGCTCAGCGAGACCTTCCTGATCGCCTTCCGACGCCGGGCCGCCTACCGGCCCGAGCACGTCGAGGTGCGGCCGTGGCTGCTGGGCATCGCGACCAACGTCGTGCGCGGGCACCTGCGCACCGAGCAGCGCCGGTACAAGGCCCTGGCCCGGGCCGCCGCCGAGCCCGAGCGGCACGGCACCGATCCGGGCGACGCGGCGGACCGGCTGGACGCCCAGGCGCTGCGCGGCCCGCTCGCCGCGGCGCTGGCCGGGCTGAAGCCCCGTGACCGCGACGCGCTGCTCCTGCTCGCGTGGGGGGAGCTCGGCTACGAGGAGATCGCGGCCGTCCTCGACGTCCCCGTCGGCACGGTGCGCTCCCGGTTGCACCGCGCCCGCCGTCAGACCCGCGCCGCGCTCAGCGGCCTCTCCGTGCTCGACCCGACCTCCGAGGAGGGGGACCGATGAACGACCTCACGCTGCTCCGCGAGGGGGGCCCCGACGCCCCGCCGCTGTCCTCCGCCGCCCGCTCGGCCGCTCGCGCCGCGCTGCTCGCCGAGATCGACGGCCCGGCGCCCCGGCGCGCGCGGGTGCCCGGCCGGCGGGCCGTCCTCCGCCTCGGGCTGGCCGCCGGCACGGTCGCGGCCGCCTGGGCCGCCGCCGTCGTCATCGCCGCGCCGGACGGTCCCGGCACCCCGGCGGAGAGCGTCACCCTCGTCGACTTCCGGATGCCGACCTTCCCGCTGTCGCTCGACCCCGAGCCGGCCGGGATGCGGCCGGCGTTCAGCGGGGACCGCGACTCGGCGGGATTCGCCGAGTACGACTCCGCGGACGGCGACGACCGGTTCACTATGGGGGTCCACGAGGACGAGCCCGACTGGCTGGAGGAGGCCTACGAGCACGTCCACGTCACCGAGCGCGCGGAGGTCGGCGTCGACGGCAGGGATGCCGACGTGGTCCGCGGATCCCGGGACGTCTACTGCGAGGACGGCCTGACCGTCTGCGAGCGCGACCTGTTCGCCGAGCTCGTGTGGGAACGCCGGGACGACCAGTGGGTGGTGCTGACCGGCGAGGGCGCCTACAGCCGGACCTCCGAGCTCGTCGCCGTCGCCGAGTCCCTGGTCGACCGGCCGCAGCGGGCCACGCTGACGGCCGAGCTGGCGCCGGCCGGCTGGTCCCTGCAGGCGTACAAGATGGGGCGGGTCCTGACCCTGGTCAACGACGCCTACGAGCAGCAGACGATCACCGTGCACGTGCCGCTGCCCGAGGACGTCGTCCCCGTGGACCAGCTGCTCGACCAGCTGATGGGGCCGGTCGGCCCGGTCGTGCCGGTCACCGTGCACGGTCGGCCCGCGCAGCTGGTCACCGTCGACAACGGTCCTGGGACGGCGGGTTGGTTCCTGCAGGCGCAGTTCGAGGACGGCACCACGTTCACGGTGCAGGCGCCGGACGCGTTGACCGAGCAGCAGGTGGTCGAGCTGGCCGAGCAGGTCACCTACCACCCCTGACCGGGGGCGCCCGCATCCGTCCCGCGGTGGTCTCCGGGCGGCCGGACACCACCGCGCGGCGGATGCGGGTGCGTCGGGTGTGGTGAGCTGACGCCATGCCCGACACCTGGCCCGACGCCGACCGCACCGAGGTGGAGCTGACCGCCGGCGACGCCCGGCTGGCCGTGGACCTGCGCGGCGGCACGCTGCGCCGGCTCGCCGTCGGGGGCTGGGAGGTGCTGGACGGCTACGCCGCCGGCACCGTCGCGCCCGGCTGGCGCGGTGCGGTCCTCGTCCCCTGGCCCAACCGGCTGCGGCACGGCCGGTGGACCTGGGCCGGCGAGGAGCTGCAGCTGGAGGTCCGGTCGCCCGAGGAGCCGCACGCCATCCACGGGCTCGTCGGCTGGCAGCCGTGGGAGGTGCTGGGCGAGGCGGACGGTTCCGTCACGGTCGGGACGACGGTCGAGCCGCACCCGGGCTACCCCTTCCGGCTGGACGTCGCGGTCGACCACCGGCTCACCGCCGACCGGCTCACCAGCACCCTGCGGGTGCGGAACCCCGGCGGGGCGCCCGCCCCGTTCGGCGCCGGGTTCCACCCCTACCTCTCCGTCGGGGCGACGGCGGACGGCGGCATCGGGGCCGCCGAGCTGACCCTCCCCGCCCGGACCGAGCTGGTCCTCGACGGCGGCCTGCCCACCGGTGAGCGCCGGCCGGTCGAGGGCGCGGTCGGCGAGATCGGGGACCGCCCCCTCGACGCCCCGCTCACCGATCTCGACCGCGACGCCGACGGCTGGGCGCACGTGCGGTTGCGCGGCAGCGCGGGCGAGCTGGTGATCTCCGCCGACGCGTCCTGGCCGTGGCTGCAGGTCTACAGCGGCGACGACCTGCCCGCCGGTCAGCGGCGGCGCAGCCTGGCCGTCGAGCCGATGACCTGCCCGCCGAACGCGCTGGCCGACGGCGTCGACCTGATCACCCTCGGGCCGGGGGAGACCTGGTCGGGCACCTGGTCCCTGGCGTGGACCCCGGAGGGCTGAGATGCGGGTGCTGGAGCTGTGGCGCTACCCGGTGAAGTCGCTGCAGGGGGAGCGGCTGGCCGAGGCGGCGATCGGGCCGCTCGGGATCGCCGGTGACCGGGCGTGGGCGCTGTTCGACCGGGACACCGGGCTGGGCCTCACCGCCCGGCGGGTGCCCGACCTGCTGTTCGGCGCGGCCCGGCTGCGGCCCGACGGCGGCGTGGAGGTGGTCCTGCCCGACGGCACGGTCACCGCCGACGAGGCGGTGCTGTCGCGCTGGATGGGCCGCCGGGTGGAGTTCCGGGCGGCACCGGAGGACGACGCCGACGTCCCCGTCTACGAGTCCGCGGTAGACGACGACGAGCCCGATCCCGCGGAGTGGCTGCAGTGGGAGGGGGCGCCCGGGCCGTTCCACGACAGCCCGCGCATCCGGCTCTCGCTGGTCTCCACCGGCACCCTCGGTACCTGGGACCGCCGTCGCTTCCGGGCCAACGTCTTCCTCGACGGCGAGGGCGAGGACGCGCTGCGCGGCAAGGAGGTCGAGCTGGGCGGGGCGCGGCTGCGCCTCGGCAGCGGCATCCCGCGGTGCGTGATGACCACCCGGCCGCAGCCCGGCGGCATCGCGCGTGACACCTCGGTGCTCAAGACCGTCCACCGCGAGCGGGACGGGCTGCTCGCGGTGCGGGCCGCCGTCCTGGCGTCCGGGACGGTCCGGGTCGGCGACGTCCTGGCGCCGGCGGCAGACTGAGCACCGTGCGCACCATCGACCTGCGGCCCGGCGAGGACAGCATCCGGCTCGGCCAGCTGCTGAAGCTCGTCGACGCCGTCCCCACCGGCGCCCAGGTGAAGGACGTCCTGCTCTCCGGGGCGGTGACCGTCAACGGGGAGCCGGAGGAGCGCCGGGGGCGGCAGCTGCGCTCCGGCGACGTCGTCGCCATCGACGGCACCGAGGACATCCGGATCGGCTGACCGGCGAACGTGGGAGCGGCACAGCGGTTCCACGTGGAACGAGCGGGGAGGAGCACGGTGCGGGATCCACTAGCGTCCCGGCTGCACGGCTTCGGGACGACGGTCTTCGCCGAGATGAGCGCGCTCGCGGTCGCGACCGGCTCGCTCAACCTCGGCCAGGGCTTCCCCGACTACCCGGGCCCACCCGAGGTGCTCGACGTCGCCCGGGCCGCGATCGGCACCGGCGCCGACCAGTACCCGCCCGGCCCGGGCATCCCCGAGCTGCGGGCCGCCGTCGCCGAGCACCAGCAGCGCTTCTCCGGGCTGGCCTACGACCCGGACACCGAGGTGCTGGTGACCGCGGGCGCCACCGAGGCGCTCGCCGCGGCCATGCTGGCGCTGCTCGAGCCCGGTGACGAGGTCGTCCTCTTCGAGCCGATCTACGACAGCTACAGCGCGTCGGTGGCCATGGCCGGCGGCGTGGTCCGGCCGGTTCCGCTGCACCCGCCTGCCGGGTCCTCCCCCGACCGGCCGGGCCGGTGGACCTTCGACGAGGCCGAGCTGCGCGCCGCCGTCACGCCGCGCACCCGCATCCTGCTGGTCAACTCGCCGCACAACCCCACCGGCACGGTGCTGACGGCCGCCGAGCTGGCGGTGCTCGCCGAGCTGGCCACCACCCACGACCTCCTGGTGGTCACCGACGAGGTGTACGAGCACCTGGTGTTCGACGGCGCCCGGCACGTCTCCCCGGCCACCCTGCCGGGCATGCGCGAGCGCACCCTCGTCGTCTCCAGCGCGGGCAAGACCTTCGACGTCACCGGCTGGAAGGTGGGCTGGGTCTGCGGCCCGGCGCCCCTGGTCGCCGCCGTCCGCACCGCCAAGCAGTTCCTCACCTACGTCAACGCCGGGCCGTTCCAGCCCGCGGTGGCCGCCGGGCTGCGGCTGCCCGACGCCTACTTCACCGGCGTCGCCCGCGACCTGCAGGCCCGTCGGGACGTGCTGGTCCAGGGGCTGCGGGACGCCGGTCTGCCGGTGATCAGCCCGGAGGCCACCTACTTCGCCACGGTGGACGTCCGCGGGGTCCGGCCGGACGGGGACGGGCTGGCGTTCTGCCGGGAGCTGCCGGAGCGCGCCGGCCTGGTGGCCATCCCCACCGTGGTCTTCTACACACCGGCGCACGCCTCCCTGGGGCGGCACCTGGTGCGGTTCGCGTTCTGCAAGAGCGATGCGGTGCTCGCCGAGGCGGTCGAGCGGTTGAGGAGGCTGGGATGAAGGTCGCGGCGGTGCAGCACGACATCGTCTGGGAGGACCGGGAGGCCAACTTCGCCCGGCTCGCCCCGCAGGTCGGCCGGGCGGCGGCCGCCGGTGCGGAGCTGGTGCTCCTCACCGAGACGTTCTCCACCGGCTTCTCGATGACGCCGGGCATCGGGGAGCCCGAGGACGGCCCGTCGGCCCGGTTCCTCGCCGCTCAGGCGGCCGAGCACGGGGTGTGGGTGGGCGGCAGCTGCCCGGAGATCGCCGACGACGGCGGGGGAGAGGCGGCGCTGCCCTACAACTCGTTCGTCCTGGCCGGTCCGGACGGCACCACCCACCGCTACCGCAAGCTGCACCCGTTCACCCACGGCGGCGAGCACGAGCGCTTCCGGGCCGGCGACGGGCCGGTGACCGTGGAGATCGGCGACCTGCGGGTGACCCCGTTCGTCTGCTACGACCTGCGCTTCGCCGACGTCTTCTGGCGGGCGGCGCCGGGCACCGACCTCTACGTGGTGGTGGCCAACTGGCCGGCCGCCCGCCGGCTGCACTGGCAGACGCTGCTGCAGGCCCGGGCCATCGAGAACCAGGCCTACGTCGTGGGCTGCAACCGGGTGGGCACCGCCGGCGACGGCACCGAGCACACCGGTGACAGCCGGGTCGTCAGCCCCATGGGGGAGCTGCTGGCCACGGCCGCGGGCACCGAGACCCTCGTGCTGGCCGACGTCGACCCCGCGGAGGTGACGGCGACCCGCGACCGGCTGCGCTTCCTCCCCGACCGGCGCGGCTGACCGGGCCGGCCGCTCAGCGCCGCTCGGTGCCGTCCTGGTCGACGACGACCTGCTCGCGCTGGATCTGCTCGGTGACGGTCTCCTGCCCCTCGACCAGCTCGGTGCGCAGCCGCACCCGCTCGGTGGGCACGACCTCGAGGCTGATCAGCGGCCGCTCGGTGTGCAGGATGATCTCGCCCGGGAGCCCGGGGCCGGCCGTCGTGCCGTCCGGGACCAGCGACTCGCCGGCGTCCACCCCGCCGGTGGTGTCGTCCGCTCCTACCGGGATCTCCTCGAGGCGGATCTCCTCGCGCCGGATCGGCACGGTGACCTGCACCTCCTCGGTGACGACGTACTTCACCAGGCGGACGCGGCGCGTGGCCACCTGCTCGGTGCCGATCCGCAGCTGCTCCTCGCTGCGGGTCATGGCGCCGTCGGTGCCGCCGGCCGTGTCGGTGGGCCCGGCCGGTGGGGCGTCCGCGATCGGCGTCACCGGGTCGGGGCTCCGGTGGCGTCCCTCGCCGTTGGCGGCATCGATGCCGTAGTGGCGGCGCAGCTCGGCCTCCTCGCCCGGGTCGAGGTGGTTGCCGCCGACCGACGGGGCGTTCTTGACGGCGTCGGCGCTGACCGGCAGCTGCAGCCGTCCGTCGTCCCAGGTCGCCTGACCGGCCGGCACGATCGAGTGCCGGGTGCCGAACATGCCGGTGGTGACCGCCACCCAGGTCGGCTCCCCCGTCCGGTCGTCGACGAAGAAGTGTTCGACGGTGCCCAGCTTGTCGCCACCGTCGCCGTAGGCGGTGCTGCCGATGGCGGCGGACACCTCGCGCTCGCTCAACATGGGTCGGCTCCCCTCCGTGCGGCGCTCGGGGCGCGCCACGCCCTCAGGCCTGCCCAGCGGAGGGCGTCGGTGAACATCGCGCCCGAGGTCAGCCGCGCGGCAGCACCAGATCGACGACCAGGGACCGGTGGTCGCTGCCCGTCACCGGCACCGTCGCGCAGCCGGTGACGGCGAGGCGCGGGTCGACCAGGACGTGGTCCAGCACCAGCCGCGGGAGGCGGAGGCGCAGCGGGCGCCAGGTCCACGCGCGGCCCCGGCCCACCGCCCGGGCGGCGTCCCGGTACCCCTGGCGCAGCACCGCGCGCAGCGCGGCGTGGTCGTGGGTGGCGTTGAAGTCGCCGGCCAGCACGCGCAGCACCGACGGGTCGGGCGCCGGCAGGTCGGCGAGGTCCTCGGCCCAGCCGCGGACGGCGGCCGGGGAGGTCGACGGGGGCCGGGTGTGGACGGCGCCGACCTCCACGTCGGGCCCGGCGCCGCCGGGCAGCCGGACCGTCGGCTGCTCGAAGCCGCCGGGCAGCAGCCCGCGGCCGGTGATCGGCCACCGGCTCCAGACGGCGCCGGACGCGGAGGCGACGCTGCCCGGCCGCGCCGGGACGACGTGGGCGTGCGGGAGCGCCCGGTCCAGGCCGGCCGCGGCGAGGCGCCGCTGGGCGTCCGGGGTGAGCTCCTGCACCGCCAGGACGTCGACGTCGTGCTCGCGCACGAACTCGACGACCGGTTCGGCGGGGACCAGGCCCAGCCGCAGGCTGACGGTGGCGATCCGCAGGCGGGTGCCCGCCGGGGCCGGTCCGGCCGGCGGCTCGCCCCGCGCGGCCCGGACCGCCACCCCGAGCGAGGCGCCGGCGGCGGCGGACAGCAGGGCGCCGGTCAGCGAGCGGGCCCGCACGGCGGCGGCCAGCGGGAGCACGGCGGTGGCGGCCGCGTACGGGGTGAAGGCCAGCGCTGGCACGAGCGGGAAGCCGCGCTCGGTGCCGGTGCCGCGCACGGCCGCCCAGACCGCCCACGGCAGCGCCGCCGCCACCGCCCACCGCTGCTCGGGGCGCGTCGGGGGCATGGTGGTCACGGTAGCCAGCGGGCGCAGGAGCCGCCGACCGCCGGCTGCCCTACGGTCGGGTCCGTGGTCACCGAGCAGCTGGAGGTCGAGCGCAAGTTCGACGTCGACGAGGCGTTCGCCCTGCCCCCGCTCGAGGCGGTCCCCGGCGTCGCCGCCGCCGACCCGCCGGAGGCGCACGAGCTGGAGGCGGTCTACCACGACACCCCCGGGCTGCGGCTGGTCCGCGGCCGGGTCACCCTGCGCCGCCGCACCGGCGGGCCCGACGCGGGCTGGCACCTCAAGCTGCCCGCCGGCGCCGCCCGCCGGGAGCTGCACCTGCCGCTGGACGACGGCGCCGGCAGCGCTCCCGCTGAGCTGCTGGACGCGGTCGCCGGCCTCCTGGCGGGCGAGGTGCCGGAGCCGGTCGTGACCATGCGCACCCGGCGGGTGGTCACCGTCCTCCGGGACGCCCGGGGCCGGGCTCTGGCCGAGGTCGCCGACGACACCGTGACGGCGACCGTGCGGGCCGCAGCCCGGGGCGGGACCCCGGAGGTGCGCTCCTGGCGGGAGGTGGAGGTGGAGCTGGTGGAGGGGGAGGAGCCCCTGCTGGGTGCCGTGGGCGAGGTCCTGGTGGCCGCGGGCGCCCGCCCGTCCCCGCGCGCCTCGAAGCTGGCGTTCGCGCTGTCGTCCAGGCTGGGCATCGCCGGCTGACCGCCCGACGGGAACGCGGCGCAGCTCTCCGTCGTCTCCCCTCTGCACCGGCGCACACCGCGCCGACGCCCCACCCGTTCGCGTGCTCCGGAGGCCTGCCCTGTCCCTCATCGGTCTGCTGGGCTTCGGGACGGTGGTCCTGCTGGCCGTGGGGCTGCTGCACGCCTACCTGTGGCTGCGCCTGGTCCGCGGGACCACGCGGCCGGGCCGGCTGCGCCGCCGGCTGACGGCGCTCACCGCCGTCCTCGCGGTGCTGCCGGTCCTGGCGGTCACGCTGCGCGGCGCCCTTCCCCAGGACGCCCTCACCCCGCTGAGCTGGGTCGGGTACAGCTGGCTCGGCATCGCGCTCTACGCCGTCGTCGCCCTGCTGGCGCTCGAGCCGGTCCGCCTGGTCGGGAACGCCCTGATCAGGCGCAAGGAGGGCACGCTCGTCCCGAGCGGGCCCCGGAGGGGTTCGCGCAGGGACGACGCAGCGGCTCCGCCCGACGGGGGGACGGCACCTGGTGGCGGTGCTGTCCGGGAGGACGGCAGTGTCACGGCCGGTGTCATCGCCGAGGTCAGGACCGGTGACGTTGCGGACGACGGGGCTGCCGCCCCCGGCGCCGACCCGGGCCTCCCCCGGCGGCTCTTCCTGGCCCGGGGGCTGGCGGTGACCGCGGGGGCGGTGGCGCTCGGCACGGCCGGGACGGGGGCGTACTTCGCCAACTCGGCGCCGGTGGTCCGGCGGGTCCCGGTGACGCTGCAGGGGCTGGACCCGGCGCTGGACGGCCTGCGCGTCGTCACCTTCTCCGACGGCCACCTCTCGGCCACCTACGGCGGCCGGCGCTTCGAGCGGGTGGTCGAGATCGTCAACGAGCAGCGACCCGACGTGGTGGCGATCGTCGGCGACCTGGTCGACGGCGACGTCGACGACCTCCGCGAGGACGTCGCGCCGCTGGCCGACCTGGTGAGCGAGCAGGGCGTCTACTTCGTCACCGGCAACCACGAGTACTTCGTCGACACCCGGGCCTGGCTGCGCCACCTGCCGACCCTCGGCGTGGACGTGCTCCGGAACGAGCGGGTGGCCATCCGCCGCGGCGGCGCGTCCTTCGACCTCGCCGGCATCGACGACCGGACGGCGGCGGCCTCCGGGCTGCCGGGCCACGGCGCCGACCTCGACGCCGCCCTGGACGGGCGGGACGACGCCACCCCGGTGGTGCTGCTGGCGCACCAGCCGGTGCAGGTGCAGCAGGCGGCGGCCGCCGGGGTGGGCCTGCAGCTGTCCGGGCACACCCACGGCGGGCAGCTGTGGCCCTTCGACTACGCCGTGCGGCTGGACCAGCCGGCGGTGGAGGGTCTCTCCCGGCACGGGGACACCCAGCTGTACGTCACCTCGGGAGCCGGGTACTGGGGGCCGCCGATGCGGATCGGGGCGCGGCCGGAGGTCACGGTCGTGGAGCTGCGGGCGCCGCGGAGCTGACGGTCAGGCCTGCTCGAGGGCGTCGAAGGCCGCCTGGACGCACTCCTCGAGGGAGGTTGCGTCGCCGCTGTCGGCCCAGGCGAGCAGGCCGGTCGTGTAGGCGGCCATGTAGGCGCTGGCCACCACCAGGTCGACCGTGCGCGGAGGGCCGCCGTCGGCGAGCGCCTCGGCGACCATGGTCGCGGTGATCCGGTCGAACTCGCCGGCCCGGTGCCGCAGCGCGGGGCTGCCGGCGATGATCTGCCAGCGGGCGTGCAGCTGCGCGCGGTGCTCGCCGTCGACGCCGTCGAGCGAGCTGACCGCGGCCCGGCGGATGCGCGCTGCCAGGGGGAGCGTGAGCGGCTGGGCGGCGATGAGCGCGGCCACCTGCTCCGGTGCCGTGAGCCGCATGACGAGGTGTTCCTTGCTCGGGTAGTGCGCGTAGAAGGTCGGCACGGACACGCCGGACGCCGTGGCGATGGCGCCGACGCTCACCTGGTCGAAACCGAGCTCCTCGAACAACCCCACGGCGGCGGTGAAGATCCGCTCGTGGGTGGCCTCCCACCTGCGCCTTCGCCAGTCCGGAGCATCGGTCACCGGCTGATCTTCGACCCCCGGCCCGGATCCGTGCCACCCGGCCCCGGCTGTCATCTCTCCGTGGCGTGCCGCCCGTCCCGGACCCGTTCGGATGTGACGTCTCATACGACATGACGACCAGACGTCTGCCCGGGCAGTACCTTTGTCCCGTGGCCAGCCCCGTGTACGGACCGAAGTACCTGTCGGTCCGGGAGCATCTCCGCCGCCGCGTGGCCGCACTGCCGGAGCTGACCCTCCTGCCGCCCGAGCCGGTGCTCTGCGCCGAGTACGGGGTCAGCCGCATCACGCTGCGCCGCGCCGTGGACGGCCTGGTCGCCGACGGCCACCTCGTCCGCGAGCAGGGCCGGGGCACCTATGTGACCCGCCCGGCCATCCGGCACGAGTACCGCGAGAGCTTCGTGCACCGCATCGCCGGGTTCAACTCGGTCATGACCGAGCAGGGTGCCCAGGTCGGGACCACGGTCCTCACCCAGCGGATCGTGCCGGTGCCGGCTCCGGTGGTCCCGGAGCTCAAGCTGGAGCCCGCTGCCGACGTGGTGGAGCTGGTCCGGCTGCGCAGCGTCGACGGCACGCCCAACCACGTGGCGCACAGCTTCCTGCCCGCCGAGCTCTACCCGCGGGCCGCGGAGGCGGACTTCGGCGAGGGGTCGCTCTACGAGTTCCTCCGGCGGGAGTACTCCGCCGACCTGGCTCACGCGCGGATCGTCGTCGACGTCGGGACCGCCGCGCCCGAGGAGGCCGACCTGCTCAACGTGGTGGCCGGTTCCCCGCTGCTGGTGGTGCGGACCACCGTGCGGGACAGCGACGGGCGGCCGCTGGTGCACAGCTTCTCCCGGCTGCGACCGGACGTCAGCCAGGTCGAGTTCGAGGTCTCCGTGGGAGGGCGCTGAGGTGACGACCGCGAGCGGTACCCGCGAGGTGCCCGAGCCACGGGCCGACGTCTGGCGGGCCCTGGCGGTGCTCGAGCCCTACTGCGCCGTCTGCGACGTCTCGTACGTCCTCGGGGGTGCCGGGGCGCCGGGGGTCGGGACGACGTTCGTCTGCGCGCCCGGGCAGCTCGACGGCACGCCCCCGGGCGCCGGTGCCCCGCGGGGCGAGATCCTGGAGTGGGACGAGCCCCGGCTGGTCGTCTCCCGCCTGGACCTGACGCCGGAGCGCTGGACGACGCGGATCGAGCTGGCCGAGACCCCGGCCGGCGGGACCCGCGTGTCGATCACCCTGACGCACGAGCCGGTCGGCGGCAGCCGGGTGGTCCGCAGCCTGCAGCGCAGCGCCCTCCGGAAGCTGGTCGCGCGGACCGTCGAGGAGGAGCTGGCGAAGGTGCCCGCACATGTGGCGCGGGCCACGGGTACCTCCTGACCTGCTGTGATCGCCACCCCGATCGGGGGATCGACGCATCACTGTCACATGACCGGGTACCTGCTCCAGTCGTGCACCGGCGTGGTGTGCCCGGCCTCCTGCCGGTAGCGCAGCGCCGGTCGAACGAAGGAGAACCCTGTGCTTTTCGACATCCTCGGCCTCATCGTGATCGGTCTCGTCATCGGCGCCCTCGCCCGGCTGCTGCTCCCGGGCAAGCAGCACATCAGCATCGTCGCCACCCTGGTGCTGGGTGTCCTCGGCGCCATCATCGGTGGTCTCATCGCCAGCTTCTTCGGCACCGGTGACATCTTCGAGCTCAACATCCTGGGCTTCGTGCTCGCCGTCGTCGCCGCCCTCGTGCTGGTCGGCGGCTACGCGGGCACGGCGGGTCGCTCGAACCGCTCCGTCCGGCACTGACCCGGCCGGCCCCGGGGGGACTCAGAGCTCGACGGTCTCCCCCGGGGTCAGCAGGCTGACGGGGGTCGGGGTCCCCGGACCCCGCTCCCCGAGCAGCCCGCCGACGACGCCCTTCCCGGTGTCGTTGAGCAGCCCGTCGTGCACCGCGAACGCCTGGTCGGCGTGCACCGCCCGCAGGTAGTCGATGACCTCGGCCGTCCGGGACCACGGCGCGTGCAGCGGCAGCAGCAACGTCGCGACCGGCGCGTCGGGCACCGTGAAGGCGTCGCCGGGGTGGAAGACCGTGCCGTCGACGAGGAAGCCCACGTTGGCCACCCGGGGCAGGTCCGCGTGGATCTCCGCGTGCAGCTCCCCGTGCACCTGCACCTCGAAGCCCGCGGCGGTGACCACGTCGCCGGCGCCCACCACGTGCACCCGGTCCCCGGCACCTTCCAGCTGGGCGGCCACCGAGCGGTTGGTCCACACCTCGAGACCCGGGCTCGCCTCCATCGCCGCGCGCAGCCGGTCGGGCACGAAGTGGTCGGCGTGCTCGTGCGTGACGAGCACCGCCGTCGCGCCGTCCAGCGCCACCGGATCGGTGAAGGCGCCGGGATCGATGACCAGTCGCCGGTCCCCCTCGGCGAGGACCACGCAGGCATGACCGTGCTTGGTGAGCTCCATGCCGCCGATCCTGCACCGCGGGCGGCGCCCCTCACCCTTCGGGGTGGGACGCGGCCCCGGCCCCGTCTCGCGGGCCGCCCGCCCTGCCGACGTCCTCCGCATGATGCTGCAGACGACCGTGTTCGCCGCCGCGCGCAGCCGCGCCCACGGGCCCACCGCCGCGCTGTGGCACGCCGTGGAGCTGCACCGGCCGCCGGCCGAGCTGGACGGGGCCTGCGAGCTCACCGTCTGCGGTTCGCTGGCCCGCATCGCCCCGGAGCAGGCGTGGCCGCTGCGCGCCGCCGACGTCTGCCCCTCGTGCACCACGCTCGCCCGCTGATCACGTCGCCGGCGACGGCGACCCCCTGACGCCCTGCCGTCGGCTCGGACCCGCCCGCCCGACGGCAGGTGCACGTATCCCGGCGCGAGCGGCCCGGCGTCAGCGGCCGGTGAAGCGCGGCGCCCGCTTCTCGAGGAACGCCTCGACCGCCTCGCGGTGGTCGGCGGTCTGCCCGACCTCGGACTGCAGCCGCGCCTCGAGGGCGAGGGTCTCCGCCAGCGAGTCGGTGGCCGCGGTGGCCAGCACGGTCTTCACCGCGCGGTAGGCGGCGGTCGGGCCCGCGGCCAGCCGCATCGCGAGCTCCTGCGCCTCGGGCAGCACCTGCTCGGGCGCCACGACGCGGTGCACCAGCCCCCACTCCGCGGCGGTCTCGGCCAGGAACGGCTCGGGCATCAGCAGCAGCTGCGCCGCGCGGGAGCCGCCCACGCTGTGCACCAGCCGCGCCGCCAGCGCCGAGTCGCTGGACAGCCCGATGCCGGTGAACGCCGTCGTGAACTTGGCCCCGGCGGCCGCGACCCGGAGGTCACCGGCCAGGGCCATGCCCAGCCCGGCGCCCGCGCAGGCCCCGTTGATGCCGACGACGACCGGCACCCGGAGCCCGGCCAGCGCCAGCACCAGCGGGTTGTACTCGCGCTCCACCACCGACAGCGGCGGCTCGCCCTCCCCCTGCAGCTTCTGCAGGTGCTCACCGAGATCCTGGCCCACGCAGAACGCCCGACCGGTGCCGGTGAGCAGCACGGCCCGCACCGACTCGTCCGCCGCGACGTCCTCGACCGCGGCGCGCAGGTCCTGACGCAGCGCCGACGTGAGCCCCGCGCGCAGCAGGGTGAGGGTGGCGACGCCGCCGGCGTCCTCCCGGGTCACGGTGTCGGACATCGTCGTCCTGCCTTCCGGCTCGTTCGGTGCGGCCACGGCTGCGCGGCCCTGTCGGCCGTCACCTTGCCAGGCTGCACCGGGGCGTGGTCCGCGTCCTCGGTCGAGCCCTCCGGCGCCCGTCGCCACCGGGTCGACCCGGGCGCGGCGAGGTGGAGCCGGCTGCGCACCCGGCTCCACCCTGTCCGATGGGGGTCGACCCGGGTCGCGGCGATGACGGGACGACCGCGGAGCGGGTCGAGGAGCGAGCGACGACGTGGCGCCGCGCCTACGCGGCGCAACCGGCACGCCGGGGATGGCGAGCGTCGCAGCAGGACCGGTCCGGAGCACCCGCACCCGTCGGGGACGATGTGGCCGAACCGTGATGTGTAGCCCGGGCCCGGGCTGGACACCAGACGTCGGGGTGCTGCGCGGTTCCCCGGACGGACAGGGCCCGGCGCACGGGCCGGACGAGGAGCGACCTCCGTGGTGGAACCGGGACGCAGGTGCCTGGGCAACCGCTACGAACTGCACCAGCTGATCGCCGCCGGCGGCATGGGCCAGGTCTGGCGGGCGCTGGACACCGCACTGGACCGCCCGGTCGCCGTGAAGGTCCTGCGCAGCGAGTACACCGGCGACCCGACCTTCGTCGCCCGCTTCCGCGCCGAGGCGCAGCACGCCGCCTCGCTCGGGAACCCGAACATCGCGGCGGTCTTCGACTACGGGGAGGAGACCGCCCAGGACGGGTCGGGGGAGACGCTCGCCTACCTGGTGATGGAGCTGGTGGAGGGGGAGCCGCTGTCGGCCCTGCTCCGGCGCGAGGGCCCGCTCCGCCCGGAGACGACGCTGTCGCTGCTGCACCAGACCGCCTCGGGGCTGGCCGAGGCCCACCGGCTCGGCATGGTGCACCGCGACGTCAAGCCCGGGAACATCCTGGTCCGCCCCGACGGCACGGTGAAGATCACCGACTTCGGCATCGCCTGGTCGGCGCGCAGCGTGGCGCTCACCCGTACCGGCCAGGTCATCGGCACGCCGCAGTACCTGTCCCCCGAGCAGGCCGAGGGGCGGCACGCCACCCCCGCCAGCGACGTCTACGCCCTCGGGCTGATCGGCTACGAGTGCCTCACCGGGCACCCGGCGTTCGAGGGCGACAACGCCGTCACCATCGCGCTCAAGCAGGTGCGGGAGGACCCCGACCCGCTGCCCGGCGGGCTGCCCCCCGGCGTCCGGACCCTGATCGGCCACGCCCTGGTCAAGGACCCCGACGCCCGCATCCCGGACGGCGCCAGCTTCGCCGCGGCCGTCGCCGACCTGCAGGCCGGCCGCCGGCCCCGGTACGCGACCACCGGCGCGGACCGGCCGCGGCCCCGGCGGCGCCGGGCCGGCGGGTCCCGCCCGGCCGGGGCGCACCCGTCGGGGGCACCGACCGAGCTCGGCGTCGCGCGTCCGCCGGGAGCCCGCCGGCGCGGGAGGGCGACCGTGGTGCTCCTGCCGCTGCTGGGCCTGCTGGCCGGGGCGGGGATCAGCGCGGCCGTGCTGCAGTCGCTCACCGACGGGCCGCCGCCTCCGAGCCCGGTGGCCGCCGAGCAGCGCCTCGCGGGCAGCCTCGTCCTGGCGGAGGGCGACTACCTGGGCCGGCCGGTGGGCGAGGTCGCCGAGCGGCTGGCCGCGCTGGGGCTGACCGTCACCGTGCGGGCCGAGGTCCGCGACGACGTCGTCCCCGACCGGGTGACCGGGATCTCGCCCGCGGGCCGTCCCCTGCAGAACGGCGACCGGGTGGTCGTCCGCTACGCCGCGGCCGCGCCCCAGCAGCGCGAGGAGCCCCGCGGCTCGGTGGTGACCGGCGCGGCGGTGGAGCGCCCCGCGCCGTCGACCACGCGGCGCACGACCGAGCCGGTGGCTCCACCCCCTCCCACGCCGGCGGCGACGACGACCCCCACGCTCCCGGCGACGACCACCAGCGAGCCGCCCGAGGAGACGGCGACCGAGCCGACCGCGACGACGCCGACCGGGACGACGACGGCCACGTCGACCAGCGCGGCCCCCACGTCGACCTCGACGTCGACCCCCACCTCGTCCTCGCCCCCGCCCCCTACGACGACGTCAGCGCCGTCGACCGCGCCCCCCGCTCCGTGACGGCGGGGCGCCGGCCGCCCTCGACGAGACTGCTCGGCGGCCGCTACGAGCTGCTCTCCCTGCTCGCCACCGGCGGCATGGGCCAGGTGTGGCGGGCGCGCGACGTCGTCCTCCGGCGGCCCGTCGCGGCGAAGGTGCTGCGCAGCGAGTACACCGGCGACGCCACGTTCGTGGCCCGGTTCCGCGCCGAGGCCCAGCACAGCGCGCTGCTGACCCACCGCAACATCGCGGCGCTGTTCGACTACGGCGAGGGCGTCGCGGACGACGGGGAGCCGCTGGCCTACCTGGTGATGGAGCTGGTCGAGGGCGAGTCGCTCGCGCAGCTCCTGGAGCGGGAGGGGCGGCTCACCGTCGCCCGCACCCTGGAGGTGCTGCGCCAGACGGCCGCCGGCCTGGCCGCCGCGCACGACGCCGGGCTGGTGCACCGGGACGTCAAGCCGGGGAACGTGCTGGTGGGCACCGACGGCACCGTGAAGATCACCGACTTCGGCATCGCCTGGTCGGCCGCCAGCGCACCGCTGACCCAGACCGGGCAGGTGGTGGGCACCGCGCACTACCTCTCCCCCGAGCAGGCCGCCGGCAGCAAGGCCGGCCCGGCCAGCGACGTCTACGCGCTGGGCATGATCGGCTACGAGTGCCTCGCCGGGCGCCGGGCCTTCGACGGCGAGAACTCGGTGCAGATCGCCCTGCGCCAGCTCCGGGAGGTGCCCGACCCGCTGCCGGCCGACGTCCCCGCGCAGGTGCGCGCGCTCATCGACCGGGCCCTGCTGAAGGACCCGGCCGAGCGTTTCCCCGACGGTGCCGCGTTCCGGGACGCCGTCGACGACATCCGCGCCGGCCGGCCGCTGCCGCCGGTGGCCCCGCGCGGCGACACGCGGGCCTTCGCCGCCACCGCGTTCCCCGCCGCCTCCGCCGGCGCGAGTGCTCCGGCACCGCGTCCTGCCCGCCGGCGGCTCGTCGCCCCGCTCGCCGCGCTCCTGATCGGCGCGGGGCTCGGCGTGGCCGCGCTGCAGGTGTGGGGCGACGCCCCGGTCGGCCCCGGAACCGGTACCACCGAGGCTCCGGAGACCGTGGTGCTCGCCGCCTCCGACCACCTCGGGCGGCCGGTCGCCGACGTGGCGGCCGAGCTGACCGCCGCCGGGCTGGGCGTGGACCTGGTCGGGGCGGAGAGCTCGGCCGTGCCCGCCGACCACGTGCTCGACCTCGGCCCGGTGGGCACGCTGACCCGCGGCTCCGTCGTCACCGTCACCTACGCGATCGCACCGCCCGACCCCGAGCCGGTCCCGGCGCCGGACCCGGCGCCCGTGGTCCCCGCCCCGGCGCCCGTGGTCCCCCTCCCGGTGGACCCCGGACCGGTCCCCGACGGCGAGCAGGACCAGGGGGACGACGACAGCGACGACGGGGCCGACGACGAGCCGCCCGGCAACCCCGGCGGGAACGGCAACGGCAATGCGGGCGGGAACGGCAACGCGGGCGGGAACGGCAACGCGGGCGGGAACGGCAACGGCAGCGGCAACGGCAATGCCGGCGGGAACGGCAACGGGGCCGCCAACGGACGGGGTCGCGGCCTGAGCCGGGCGACCTAGCCGCTCACCCCGCGGCGGTCCGGTCGGCGCGACCCGTGGCGAGCCACACCGCGCCGCCGAGAGCGGCGAGTGCGGCGGTGTGCAGGAAACCGCGGTCGGTGTCGGCGTTCGGCAGCACGACGAGCACCCAGAACACCGCGAGGCCGGCCAGGCCGCCGGCGGCGATCCGCCGGCCGGTGCGCTCGCCCAGCCGCCGGCCGGTCGGCACCAGCCCGGCGAACCCGGCGAGGCCCAGGAGGACGCAGCCGGTGGCGAACGCCGACCACAGCGGGATGGCCGACCAGAACGACCCGGTGCCGAACGCCAGGGCCAGCCCCAGCTGGAGCAGCACCAGGGCGAGCGCCACCAGCCCCGCGCCGGCGAGCGCGGTGCGGTCCCGGGGGGCGCGCGGCTGCTTCGTGGCCGCGGCCTCGTCCGCGGACTCACCGGCCTCGAGGATCTCCGGCCAGGACGACGTCGCCGGCTGGGCCGGCGGAGCAGGGGAGCCGGCGCCGGGCGGGCCGGGGACGAAGTCGACCGGGCCGGTGGGCTGCGGCGCCGTCGCGGGGTCCGGCTGCGGCACGGACGCGGACGGAGCTGCCGACGCCGACGTGGCTCCCGACGCCGACGTGGACTCGGACCCGGCCCTCGGCGAGGAGGGCGGCGGGAGCTGCTGCACCGTCGTCCTGGCCGCGGCGGGTGCGACCACGGGGATCTCCGCCGTGTCGGGCTGCGCGAAACCCGTGCCCGGGGCGGGGGTCTGCGGGTCGGACGGCGTGCTCACGGGTGCCTCCTCGGGACGGCTCCGGCGGGAACCGGTCGGTGCGGTGCCCCCGCACGCTAGCGGCGGCGGGTGCCCGCGTCCGCACGCCACCCGGGGACCGCGTCGGTCGTGCGCCGGAAGCGGCACGCCTAGGGTCGGGCCGTGGTCACCCGAGCGGGAATCGTCGTCACCGGGACCGAGGTCCTCACCGGTCGGGTCGCCGACCGGAACGGTCCCTGGCTCGCCGAGCAGCTGCGGCGGGCCGGCGTCGACGTCGGCCACGTCGTGGTGGTCGGGGACCGGCCCGAGGACCTCCTGGCCGCGCTGGCCTTCCTGACCGCTACCGGCGCCGACCTGATCATCACCACCGGCGGGCTCGGGCCCACCGCCGACGACCTGACCGCGCAGGTGGTCGGCGAGTTCCAGGGCCGTCCCTCGGCCGTCGACCCCGGGCTGGAGGAGCGGGTCGGGCAGGTCGTCGAGCGGCTGATGGCCCGCCGCGGCTGGCGTTCGGACCCGGCGGCGACCGCGGCGGGCGTCCGCAAGCAGGCCCTGGTCCCCGACGGCGCCACGGTCCTCGAACCAGTGGGCACCGCCCCGGGCCTGGTGGTGCCCCCCGCGGCGGGCCGCACCGGCCCGCCGGTGCTCGTGCTGCCCGGGCCGCCCGGGGAGCTGCGCGGCATGTGGCCGGCGTCGGTCGCGGCGGAACCCGTCCGCGCGGCGTTGTCCGGCGCTACGGAGCTCCGGCAGGAGACGCTCCGGCTGTGGGGCACCCTCGAGGCGCAGCTGGCCGCCACGCTCCGGGAGGTCGAGCCCGAGCTCGCCGAGCTGGAGATCACCACGTGCCTGCGCGAGGGCGAGCTGGAGATCGTGACGCGCTTCCCCGCCGCCGCCCAGCCCGCCTACGACCGCTTCGCCGCGGTCCTCGGCGAGCGGTACGCCGGCACCCTCTTCTCCACCGGGCCCACCCTCGACGAGCTCGTCGCGGCGGCGCTGACCGGGCGGGACCTGACGGTGGCGACCGCCGAGTCGTGCACCGGTGGCCTCCTGGCGGCGCGGCTCACCGAGCGCCCCGGCGCCTCGGCCGCGGTGCTCGGCGGGGTGGTGGCCTACGCCGACGACGCCAAGGAGCAGCTGCTCGGCGTCCCCACCGCGGTCCTCGCCGAGCACGGTGCCGTGAGCCCCCCGGTCGCCCGCGCCCTCGCCGAGGGGGCGCGGTCCCGGTTCGGCGCCGACGTCGGCGTCGGCATCACCGGGGTGGCCGGCCCCGGCGGGGGGACGGCGGAGAAGCCGGTGGGCACGGTGCACCTGTGCGTGCTCGGCCCCGACGGCGAGCGGACGCGGTCGCTGGCGCTGCCCGGGTCCCGGTCGGCCGTCCGGGACCGGTCCGTCACGATGGCTATGCACCTGCTGCGCGAGCTGCTGCTGGGCGGCCCGCCCGCCTGATCCGGCAGGTGTCCGTCCCGCCCCTCGCGGGCACCCCCTCGCCGTGACGACCCTCACCCTGCGCGCGACCGGGACCGCTTCCCCCGACGAGGTCTGGGACCGCTACGCCGTCCCCGCCCGCTGGCCGGAGTGGTCGCCGCAGATCACCGGCGTGGAGCTGCCGGTCGAGCGGCTGACCGGCGGGGTCTCCGGCCGGGTGCGCGGCCCGCTGGGGCTGGCCGTGCCCGTCACCGTCGAGCACGTCGACGAGGCCGCCCGCCGGTGGTCGTGGCACGTGGCGGTCGGCCCGCTGCGCCTGTCGCTGCTGCACTGGGTGTCCGACGGGCCGGACGGCGGCACGACCACCGGCCTGCGGCTCTCCGGGCCGGCACCGGTCGTGCTGGCCTACGCCCCGCCGGCGCGCCTGGCCCTGGGCCGCCTGGTGCGCCGCTGAGCCCTTCCCCGCGCCGCCCCGCCGGGGAACGGCGGGCACGGCCACGCGCGGGCGCCGGTTAGCGTGCGGGCATGACCGCCACCCACGAGGTCACCAACCAGGTCCCGTCGCTGGTCGGGCACGACCCGATCGCCGGGGACGCCGCGCTCGCCGAGGCGTGCACCCGGCACGCCGACGAGGCCACGCTGCGGTCCCTGCGCGACCTCGGGGAGCTCGCGGGCAGCGCGCAGGCCCAGGAGTGGGGCCGGCTGGCGAACGAGAACCCGCCCACGCTGCGCACCCACGACCGGTACGGCCACCGGGTGGACGAGGTGGAGTTCCACCCGGCCTGGCACGAGCTGATGCGCACGGCCATGCAGCACGGCCTCGGCGGCGCCCCGTGGGCGGACCAGGACGGCGGTGACCCGCACGCCCACGTGCGCCGCGCGGTGGGCTACCTCGGCTGGACGCAGGTCGAGATGGGCCACGGCTGCCCGACCACCATGACCTACGCCGTCGTCCCGGCGCTGCGCGGCGCCCCGGAGCTCGCCGCCCGCTACGAACCCGGCCTCACCGCGCGCGCCTACGAGTTCGGCCTGACCCCGCCGGCGGCCAAGAGCGGCCTGGTCGCCGGCATGGGGATGACCGAGAAGCAGGGCGGCTCCGACGTCCGCGCCAACACCACGCGGGCCGTCGCCCGGCCCGACGGGAGCTACGCGCTCACCGGCCACAAGTGGTTCACGTCGGCGCCGATGGGCGACCTGTTCCTCGTGCTCGCCCGGCTGGAGGAGGGCGTCTCATGCTTCGCCGTCCCGCGGGTGCTGCCCGACGGAAGCCGCAACGTGTTCCGGCTGCAGCGGCTCAAGGACAAGCTGGGCGACCGCTCCAACGCCTCCAGCGAGGTGGAGTTCGACGGCACCACCGGCTGGCTGGTGGGGGAGCCCGGTCGCGGCGTCCCCGCGATCATCGAGATGGTCAGCACGACCCGGCTGGACTGCGTCCTCGGTTCGGCCGCGACGGTCCGGGCGGCCCTGACGCAGGCGATCCACCACGCCCGGCACCGCCGGGCCTTCGGAGCCCTGCTGGCCGACCAGCCGCTCATGCAGAACGTGCTCGCCGATCTCGCCGTGGAGAGCGAGGCCGCCACCGCGCTCGGCATCCGGCTGGCCGCGGCGGTGGACGCCGGGGAGGCGGCCTTCCTGCGGCTCGCGGGGGCGGCGGCCAAGTACTGGGTCTGCAAGCGCACGCCCGGCGTCGTGGCCGAGGCCATGGAGGTCCTCGGCGGCAACGGCTACGTCGAGGAGTCGGGGCTGCCGCGGCTCTACCGGCAGGCGCCGCTGAACTCCATCTGGGAGGGCTCGGGCAACGTCATCGCGCTCGACGTGCTGCGCGCCCTGGAGCGCTCGTCGGAGTCGCTGGCCGCCGTCTCGGCCGAGATCGAGCTGGCGCGCGGCGCCGACCGGCGGTTCGACGACGCCGTGAAGGGGCTGTCGGCCGAGCTCGGGAACCGCGACGGGCTGCCCTTCCGCGCCCGGCGGGTCGCCGGGCTGCTCGCGCTGTGCCTGCAGGGCTCGCTGCTGCTGCGGCACGCCCCGGCGGCGGTGGCCGACGCCTTCTGCGCCTCCCGCCTGGGCGGGGAGGCCGGAACCGTCCTCGGCACCCTGCCGGCGGGGACCGCCGCGGCCGGGATCGTGCAGCGGTCTGGCATCGTCCCGCGCTGAGGTGGCCCCCGGGCTATTACTCTCGGGGACGGCTCACGTGCTGCCCGTGCCCATCTCGGGCGGCCGTGCCGTCTCCGTGCGAGCGGACGCGAACCACCACCGGACGAGAGCGGGCAGCGTGCTACCAGGTGACGACCGGCCCGGGGAGGGCCGGCCCGACCCGTTGAGCGGCGTGCCCGATGCGGTCTACCGCCTGGACGCGCAGGGGCGTTTCGCCTACCTCAACGAGGCCGCCGAACGCCTCCTGGGGCAACGTGCCGACGAGCTGCTCGGCCGCGACGTCCGCGAGGCGTTCCCGGGACTGCGCGGCTCGGTGGCCGAGGAGCAGGTCCGCCAGGTGCTCGACGACGGCCGGTCGCGGGAGTTCCACTTCTTCTACGAACCGACGTCCCGCTGGTACGAGGTGCGGGTCTTCGCCGATCCCGCGGGCGCGGCGGTGCTGTTCCGCGACATCGACACCCGCCGGCGCAGCGAGCAGGAGCGCGACACCCAGCTCCGCGAGCTGGCCGCCGTGCTCGACGCACTGCCCACGCCCACGGTCCTCATCGGCCCGGACGGGCGGATCCTGTCGACGAACGGGGCCTGGAACCGCAACGGCCGGCGGCTGCTGCCGGACGCGGCCTGGCCCGGGCGGGTGGGTGAGGACTACCTGGCGAGCATGACTCGCAGCCTGGACCGCTCCGCGCACGACGACCTCGCCTCGGGCGTCCGGTCGCTGCTCACCGACGCCGCCCGCTCCGACGGCCGATCCTTCCACCTCGACTACGCCTCCCCGACGCGGGAGGGGGTGCTCTGGTTCCACCTGCAGGCCACCCGGGTCGACGCCGAGGGACGCGTGGTCATCACCCACACCGACATCACCGATCAGGTGCGGGCCCGCGACGAGCTGGTCTGGAAGGTCCGGCACGACGACCTCACCGGGCTCCCCAACCGCGCCCGCCTGCTGGAGCTGACCACCGAGGCCCTGGCTGCCGACCACCGCGCCGGTGTCGCCCTGCTGGTCCTGGACCTGGACGCGTTCAAGACGGTCAACGACTCGCTGGGGCACCAGATCGGCGACGAGCTGCTGCGCCTGGTGGCCGGCCGGCTCTCCGAGCAGCTGCGCCCGGGTGACGCCGTCGCGCGCCTGGGAGCCGACCAGTTCGTGGTGCTCGCGCACGGGTGCGACGCGTCCGAGGCCGCGGCGCTGGCCTTCCGCCTGCAGACGGTGTTCGCCCGCCCCTTCGCGGTCGGGGAGATCACCGTCCCGCTGAGCGCCAGCATCGGCGTGGCGGTGGCGCGACCCGACGTCCGGGACGCCCACCACCTGCTCAGCGACGCCGACGCGGCGATGTTCGCGGCCAAGAGCTCCGGCCGGGACCGCGTGCACCTGTTCTCCCCCGTGCTGCGGGAGGCGGCCCGCTGGCGGCTGGAGGTCGCCACCCGGCTGCGCGGCGAGGCCATCGACCAGCTGGTGGTGCACTACCAGCCGGTCGTGCGCCTGGACACCGGGGAGATCGAGGGCGTGGAGGCGCTGGTGCGGTGGCAGCACCCCGAGCGCGGCCTGCTCTCCCCGGACACCTTCCTCTCGGTGGCGGAGGAGACCGGCCAGATCATCCCGATCACCCGCTGGCTGCTGCGGGAGACCACCCGCAAGGCGGCCGAGTGGGCCGCCCAGGGCCTGAACCTGCGGATGTCGGTGAACGTCAGCGCCCGGCACTTCTCCGCCGAGACGCTGGTCCGCGACGTCCGGGTCGCCCTGCAGCAGTCCGGCCTGCCGGCGGACCAGCTCGTCCTCGAGCTCACCGAGACCAGCGTCGCGGAGGACCCCACCCGGGCCGAGGACCAGCTCTCGGTGCTGCGCGGGTTCGGCGTCCGGGTGGCCATCGACGACTTCGGCACCGGCTGGTCCTCGCTGGCGCAGCTGTTCTCGCTGCCGATCGGCACCCTCAAGATCGACCGCTCGCTGCTCGCCGCGGCCGAGCGGGTGGCCGCGGGCGAGACGGGTGCGGTGCTCGCGGCGATCGTCGGGCTCACCCGGACGCTGGGCATCCGCTCGGTGGCCGAGGGGATCGAGACCACGGAGCACCTCCGGATGGTCCGCGAGGCCGGCTGCGACCTCGCCCAGGGCTGGCTGCTGGGCCACCCCATGCCCGCCGACCGGCTGCCGGGCTGGGTCCGCGAGGTGCAGCTGGCCGGCGGGGACCTCTGCGCCCTCGCGATGGCCGGCCACGCCGTTCCCGCACCCGGGTGATCCTCCGCCGTCCCGGGCGCCGTGCGACCGCGCCCGCCGGTCCGCCGCGCCCGGCCGCCACGCCCGCACCGTCGCCCCCGGGGACGCCGGGCACCGGCGCCGGGCAGACTGTCCCCGTGCTGGACACTTCCGAGGCCACGGCCGGGATCGGTGCGAAGCCGGCGCGGGCCGCCGACGACGGGCGGCCGCGCCCCCCGCTGGACCTGCTGATCTGGGACGCCCCCAACATCGACATGACCCTGTCGACGGTCATCGGTGCCCGGCCCACGGCAGCCTCGCGGCCGCGCTTCGACGCGATCGCCGCCTGGTTCGTCGAGGGCGCCGGCGGGGCCGAGACCGCCCCCGACGTGCCCGACGTCGAGGCCTGCGTCTTCGCCAACATCCCGCCGCAGCCGGGCTCGCTGCAGCGCTGGGTGGAGGCGCTGCGGGGCTTCGGCTACTCGGTGTTCGCCCGGCCGAAGTCGCAGCCCGACGACGACATCGACCAGGACATGCTCGACCACATCGCCGTCCGGCAGCACAGCCACCGGCTCCGGCGGCTGGTGGTGTTCTCCGGTGACGGCCGCAACTTCGCCGAGCCCCTCGAGGAGCTCGTCCGGCAGGGCACCGAGGTCGTCGTGGTGGCCTTCAGCGAGGTGGCCGGGTACGCGATCGGCTCGGACCTGCTGCAGTTCATCGACATCGAGGACGTCCCGGGCGCTTTCGTCGAGCCCCTGGACCGGGTCCGCCTCGACGCCCTGCCGCCGGACGGTGCCTGGCTGCGGCCGACCCGCAGCCTGCGCGAGTTCGTCGCCGGGTTCACGGCCCGCCGCAACGGCTGACCTGGGCGGCTGACCTGGGCGGATGCCGTCCGGGTCACCCGTCCGGGTGGCATCTCCCCGGATCGTTCAGGGAGCCCCCGGACCTGCCGATCGCAGAACCGTGCCGTTCTCGATCCCCCTGCGCCTGCTGGGGATGCTGCGCCGGAGCGACGTGCTGCCCGCAGTGGCGCCGTCCCCGGTGCCCGGCGGCATGCCGGTGGGCGGGCGGGGAGGCGCCGCGACGGTCGGCCAGCTGGCCCAGGCCGTCCCCGGCCTGCCCGAGGAGCTGGCCGACCGGGCCCGCACCGCCGGGCTGCTGGTCGCCGGGGTCGCCGTCGCCGCCGTCCCGCTGTGGTCGCTGGTCGACCTGGTGACCGAGGCCGAGGCCGAGAACGCCACCACCTTCCTGGCGGTGCGCCTCCTGTGCGAGATCCCGATGCTGCTGGCCCTGCTCGCGCTCTGGCGCCTGCCGCTGGGCCGTCGCCGACCCGAGCTGCTCACCTTCCTGGTGCTGGCCGTGGTGCAGTCGGAGGTGGCGTGGATCGTGACGCGGTCGGCCGATCCGCAGTACCACCTGCTCGGCTTCACCCTCGCCATCTACGGCAGCGGCTGCGTGCTCGTCGCGCGGCCGCGCTGGACCGTGGCCCTGGTCGCCGTCTCCTGGGCCGCCCTGGGGTTCTTCTCCCTCAGCACCGGCACCGGGCTGTCGGCCGCGGACCTGCTGGCCGTGAGCGTCTACCTGGCCACCGCGTCCCTGATCGCCGTGCTCGCCCACCTGCGCCGGCACACGCTCACCACCCGGGAGCTGCTCACCCGGGCGCGGCTGGAGCACGAGCAGCAGCGGACCGGCCTGCTGCTCGCCCAGCTGGAACGGCTCAGCCACGAGGACCCGCTCACCGGGCTGGCCAATCGCCGCCGGTGGGACGCCGAGCTGACCGCGCTGTGCACGAGGGCCAGGCAGCGCGGCGAGGTCCTGAGCGTGGTGCTCGTCGACCTCGACCACTTCAAGGACGTCAACGACCGGCACGGGCACGGCGGCGGTGACGACGCGCTGCGCGCGGTCGCCGGCCTGCTGTCCGCCCGGGTGCGCGGGGGCGACCTCGTCGCCCGCCTCGGTGGCGACGAGCTCGCCGTCCTCCTGCCCGGCGCCGACGCGGTGCGGGCGGCCGAGGTGGCCGAGCAGCTGCGTCGCGAGGCCCGCCTGCTGCAGCCGCCGGGGTTCTCGCCGGGGGAGCTCAGCCTGTCCCTCGGGGTGGCCGCCGCAGCCGGCGCGGACGCCCACCCGCCGGAGCTGATGTCCCGGGCCGACGAGCGGCTCTACCGGGCCAAGACCACGCGGAACGCCGTCGGCGCCGCGGAACCCGTCGCCGCAGCGGCAGCCCGCCCGGTGATCGGGACCCGTCCGTCCCCCTGACCTGCGGGGACGGGACGACGGCGAGTCGCCACGGCGCGTCGCCGGGCGGGCGCACCGGCGGCCGCCCCGGACCGGGTTACCGTTCCCGCGCGGGTCGGCGGAGCACCAGGGCGCCGGCGCGAGCACCGAATCGGAAGAGGATCCATGACCAGCGTTCCCGGCGTCGACCACCCGGCCGAGCAGACCGAGGCCGAGGTCCGGCTGGCCGGCACGAACGTCGCCGTGAGCTCGCGGGTGGAGGTCGTCCACTCCGGGGTGATCTCCGTGCGGCCGTCCGCCGGCGAGTACGTGGCGGAGACCGTCGTGCAGCCCGGCGACGCGGTCGAGGTGTTCTGGCGCACCACCGAGGGGCAGCGCGCGCTGCCGGCCGAGGTGCTCGAGGTCCAGCAGGGTGCGGTCGTGCGCTGGCGGCTCACGGTCACCGGCCCGGCCGAGCACAGCCAGCGCCGGGCAGCGGTCCGGGGCCGGGTGGTCCTGCCGGTGGAGGCCGGCCTCGGCTCCGTGGAGCTCTCGGGCGAGACGCTGGACGTCAGCGAGGCCGGCCTGCGGGTCCAGTTCGAGGGCTTCGGCATCCCGCCCGAGCCCGGGACCACGCTGGCGCTGACCCTCCGCTTCGAGGACGGACCGCTCCGGGTCACCGGCGAGGTGATCCGCCTGCAGGCCCGCGGCGCCCGCTGGGTGATGAGCATCCGGTTCGTCGGCATCGCCGAGAAGGAGGAGGACCGGGTCCGGCGGAGGGTGTTCCAGGCGCTGCGCGAGGAGCGCGCGCGGCTCGCCGAGTGACCGCGGGAGAACCGGCGGGTAGCGGGCGGCGTCCCGGGGCAGAGCAGCAGGTGTGACCACGTCGACGCCTCGCCTGCCCGAGGCCCTCATGGTCCTCCGGGACCGGCTGGCCACCGCACCGCTGGGGCTGGCGACGCCGGCGCGCGACGACGCCGTCCGGGCCGCCCGGAGCGTCGCCGACCAGATCGACGACTACCTGTTGCCCCGCCTGCTCGACCTCGACGCCCCGCTGCTCACCGTCATCGGCGGCTCCACGGGCGCCGGGAAGTCGACCCTGGTCAACAGCCTGGTCGGCGCGCCGGTCACGACCGCCGGGGTGCTGCGCCCGACGACGCGGGCCCCGGTGCTGGTCTGCTCCCGGGCCGACGCCGGCAGCTTCTCCGGCGACCGCGTCCTCCCCGGGCTGGCCCGGGTCACCGGCGGCGACGGCGGGCCCGGGACGGTGCAACTCGTCGTCCGCGACGACGTCCCCGCCGGCCTGGCCGTCCTCGACGCGCCGGACGTCGACTCGGTGGTCGCCTCCAACCGCGACCTCGCCGGGCAGCTGCTGGCCGCCGCCGACCTGTGGGTCTTCGTCACGACGGCGGCCCGCTACGCCGACGCGGTGCCCTGGGACCTGCTGCGCACCGCCGAGGAGCGGGGCACGGCGCTGGCCGTCGTCCTGGACCGGGTGCCGCCCGAGGCGGCCGCGGAGATCACGGCCGACCTCGCGGGCATGCTCGAGCGGTCCGGCCTGGCCGCGGCCCGGTTGTTCGTGATCGAGGAGCGCCCCCTCACCGAGGGCCGGCTGCCCGAGGACCAGGTCGCCCCGCTGCGGAGCTGGCTGCACGGCCTGGCGGCCGACCAGGAGCAGCGGGCGGCCGTGGTGCGCCAGACGCTCGGCGGTGCCCTGGACAGCCTGCAGGAGCGCACCGCCGTGGTGGCCGCGGCCGTGGACGAGCAGCTCGCCGTCGCCGGGGCCCTGCACGACGCCGCGGCCGCCGCGTACGACGCGGCGCGCGACGGGATCGACGAGGGCGTCCGTAGCGGCAGCCTGCTGCGCGGGGAGGTGCTCGCCCGCTGGCAGGAGTTCGTCGGCACGGGGGAGTGGATGCGGACGCTGCAGAACCGGGTCGGGTGGGTGCGCGACCGGGTCGCCGCGGCGCTGACCGGCCGTCCCGCGCCGGCCGAGAGCCTGCAGGGCGCGCTGGAGAGCAGCGTGGAGCAGCTCCTCCGGGCCGAGGCGGACCGGGCCGCGGAGCGGACGGTCACGGCCTGGCGGTCGCTCCCGGCCGGCCCGGCGCTGCTGGCGGGCGACGAGCGCGAGCTCGCCGGCGTGTCCCCGGACTTCCCCGAGGCCGCCGCCGCGCAGGTGCGTGACTGGCAGGGCACGGTGCTGGACCTGGTGCGCAGCGAGGGCGCCGACAAGCGCTCGCGCGCCCGGCTGCTGTCGTGGGGGGTCAACGGTGCGGGGGCGGTGGTCATGGTGGCGGTCTTCGCCCAGACCGGCGGGCTGACCGGCGGCGAGGTCGCGGTGGCCGGCGGGACGACGGCCGTCGGCCAGCGGGTGCTGGAGGCGGTGTTCGGCGACGCCGCGGTGCGGGCGCTGGCCGAGCGGGCGCGGGCCGATCTGGACGATCGGGCGGAGACGCTGCTGGCCTACGAGCAGGACCGCTTCGACGACCGGATCGCCGCGGCGGCCCCGCTGCCACCCGCCGCGGACGAGTTGCGCGCGGCCGCCCGGGCCCTGGCCGGGATCCGCCGGGCATGAGGGGCAAGGACACGTCGCTGGCCGACCGGCTGGCGGCCCTGCGGGAGGCCGTCGAGGTCGCCGACGGACGGCTGGAGGTCCCGGAGATCGCCCAGGCCCGGGCCGTGCTCGCCAAGGCCGGGGCCCGCGAGGCACTCGGCGACGCCACGGTCGTCGCGCTGGCGGGGGCCACCGGCAGCGGGAAGTCGACCCTGTTCAACGCCCTGTCCGGCAGCGAGGTGAGCACGCCGGGCGTGCGGCGGCCCACCACCGGCGTCGCGCACGCCACCGTCTGGGGCCGGCCGGACGACGGCACCGACCGGTTGCTGGACTGGCTGGAGGTGCCCCGGCGGCACCGCCGCGAGCCGGAGGCCGCCCTGGACGGGCTGGTCCTGCTCGACCTGCCCGACCACGACAGCGTGCGCGTCGAGCACCGGCTGGAGGTCGACCGGCTGGTCGGGCTGGTCGACGTCCTGGTCTGGGTGCTGGACCCGCAGAAGTACGCCGACGCCGCCGTCCACGAGCGCTACCTGGCGCCCCTGGCCGGCCACGCGGGGGTGCTGCTGGTCGTGCTCAACCAGGTCGACCGGCTCGACGAGGCGGCCGCCCGCGCGTGCCTGGCCGACCTGCGCGGCCTGCTCGACCGGGAGGGGCTGGCCGCCACGCCGCTGCTCGCGGTCTCCGCACGCACCGGCGCTGGGCTGGCGGAGCTGCGCGGTGAGATGGCCCGCCGGGTGGGCGCCCGGCGGGCGGCCGGCGAGCGGCTGCTGGCCGATGTGCGCGGCAGCGCCGCGGGCCTGGCGGCGCACTGCCCCGAGTCCCCGGACGGCGGCGGCCGCCGCTGGGGCCGGTCGGCCGGCGGGCCGCCCGACGAGGGGCTCGCCGAGGACCTCACCGGCGCCCTGGCCGACGCGGCCGGGGTGCCCACGGTGACCGCCGCCGTCGAGCGCTCGACCCGCAGGGAGGGGACCGGGTACACCGGCTGGCCGCTGCTGCGCTGGACGCGCAAGCTGCGCGCCGACCCGCTCGACCGCCTGCACCTGGGCGACGCCCGGGCGCGCACCTCCCTGCCGGCGGCCGGCGTGGTGGAGCGCGCGCGCATGGCGACCGCCGTGCGAGAAGCCCGCGAGACCGTCGGGGAGGGGCTGGCGCCGGCCTGGCGGGACGAGCTGCGGCGGACGGCCGAGGTGTCCGAGGACCGGCTGGCCGATGCGCTGGACCGGGCGGTCGGCGGTACCGACCTCGGCCCCGACCGGGTGCCGCTCTGGCAGCGGGCGGCCGCCGGGCTGCAGTGGCTGCTGCTCGCCACCGCGCTCGTGGGCGCGCTCTGGCTGCTGGCGCTCGTCGCGCTCGGGTTCTTCCAGCTCGACGAGATCGTGCCGCTGCCCCGGGTGGAGGGCGTGCCGCTGCCCACCCTGCTGGTGGTCGGCGGGCTGCTGGCCGGCCTGCTGCTCGCCGTGCTGTGCCGCCCGCTCGTGGCGCTGCGCGCTCGCCGGCGGGCCCGGACGGCCGACCGGCGGCTGCGGGCGGCCGTCCGGGAGGTGGCGGTGGAGGAGCTGCTGGCCCCCATGGGGGAGGTGCGCACCGACGCCGGCCGGTTCTGCGCCGCGGTGGCCGCCGCCCGGCGCTGAGGTCAGTCCCGGGGGATCCCCGGGGAGCGCTGCTCGGGGAGCCGGTCGCGGAACGGCTCGGCCACCTCCCGGCCGGTGGGCAGCAGCGCCCAGACGTGCTTGCGGCCGGGCCGCTCCTCCCACCCGTAGGCGGTGGACAGCTGGGCCACCAGGTGCAGGCCCATGCCGCCGAGCGCGGGATCGCGGTCCACGGCCGGTACCGGCGGGCGGTCGGGAGCCTCGTCGCTCAGGTCCAGCAGCCAGCCGGCGGGGCCGGCCACCACCAGGGCGCGCACGTCGCCGCCACCGTGCCGCAGCGCGTTGGAGGCCAGCTCCTCGAACACCAGGAGCAGCCCGTCGCGGGCGTCCTCGGTCGACGCCGCGGAGACCGACGGGTGCGCGATCCGGGCGCGCAGGTCGGTGCGCACCCGGGAGACGACCTGCATGGCCTCCAGCTGCCAGTGCCAGACGTCGCCGGGGACGGAGGGGACGGGCGCGCTCGGCCACGCGTCGTGGGCCAGCTCGTCGGCCATCGCTTCCTCTCGCGTCTGCTCCGCAGGCGGCACCGGGACCCGGCTTGGTCGCACCATCCTGACCGATGCCGCGCCGGCGCGCGAAGGGGGGCGACCGGCGAGTTCCGCACCAGGCACACTGGACGGGTGGACGACGCGCTGCGCGAGCTCAGCCGGGTGGCCCTCGGTGGGCGGGAGCTCGCCGACGTCCTGGGCGACATCACCGCCATCGCGGCGCGGGTGATCCCGGGCGCCGAGTCCGTGTCGACCACCCTCATCCGGGGTGAGAAGGCCTTCACCGCCGCGCACGCCGGGGCGATGTCGCTGGAGGCCGACGAGCTCCAGTACGAGGAGGGCAGCGGCCCCTGCATCGACGCCGGCCGCGGCGGGGTCGTCCTGCGCATCGACGACGTGCGCACCGAGGAGCGCTGGCCGGACTACATGGCCCGGGTCCGGACGACCCGGGTGCGCAGCTCGCTCTCGGTGCCGCTGCCCTACCAGGGCACGAGCATCGGCGCCCTGAACGTCTACTCGACCGAGGTGGCGGCCTTCGCGTCGCCGGACTCGCTGGCCGCGGGGCTGGGGGCGGCGGAGATGATCGCGGTGGCCGTCGCCAACGCCGACGCGCACGCCCGGCTGGCCGACGACGCCCGGAACATGCGCATCGCCATGGAGTCGCGCGCGGTCATCGAGCAGGCCAAGGGCGTCCTCATGGCGCAGCAGGGCGTCGACGCCGAGCAGGCGTTCGAGGTCCTCCGGCAGGCCTCCCAGCGGTACAACCGCAAGCTGCGCGACATCGCCGCCGGCATCGTCGACGGGGTCGTGGCGCGTTCCTAGGCGAGGTCCAGGCGGGCCAGCCGGGACACCAGGAACTCCACCGCGGCCGCGGGGTCGACGTGCTCGGCCACCTCCACGGCCGTGCCGGCCGCGGAGACCGACCGCCGGTCGACCAGCGTCTGGCCGCGGCCGGCACCGAGCGTGGTGTCGACGACGACGTCGCGCCGCACGGTGCCCAGGGTGCCCGGGACGATCGCCTCGGTGAGCGCCAGGGCGTCGTGCACCACGACGCCGGCCGTGCCGTACGCGTCCCGGGCGTGGTCGACGTACTGCTGCAGGATCGCCGCGGCGGAGCGGCCGACCGGACCGGCCGCGGCGAAGCGGGCGATGCCCTCCACGGTCAGGACCGTGGGCAGGGTGACGTCCAGCCCCACCAGCACCGTGGGCAGCCCGGAGGTGAACACCGCCTGGGCCGCCTCGGGGTCGGACCAGATGTTGAACTCCGCCGCGGCGGTGACGTTGCCGCCCCGGCCGGCGGAGCCGCCCATGACCACCAGCCGCCCGATGCGCGCGGCCGCGTCCGGGGAGACGGCGAGCAGCAGCGCGATGTTGGTGAGCGGGCCGATGGCGGCCACGGTCACCGGCTCCGGGGAGGACAGCAGCAGCTCGGCCAGGGCGACCACGGCGGGGCGCGGGTCGACCGCGGCCGGGGACGGCGGTAGCTCCACGCCCCCGAGCCCGGCGGCGCCGTGCACGTGCCCGGCCCGCTCCGGCTGGGGGTGGATCAGCGAGGCCCGCGCGCCGGCGGCGACCGGCACGTCCGAGCGGCCGGCCAGGTGCAGCACCCGCAGCGCGTTCTCGGTGACCTGCGCCAGCTCGACGTTGCCGTGCACGGTCGTGACCAGCCGCAGGTCCACCTCCGGGCTGGCCAGGGCGAGCAGGACGGCGAGGGCGTCGTCGATGCCCGGATCGGTGTCGATCACCAGCGGGGTGCGGTCGGTCACCGCGGGATCCTCCCAGCCGGCTCGGCGGGTGCGTCCGGGCCGGCCCGGTCGGCTCCCGCCCACCACGGCGCCCGCGCCAGGAGGTAGAGGAGCACGCCGACGGCCAGCTCCGCGCCGGCCAGCAGCCAGGTGCGGCCCTCCTGCTGCCACAGCAGCAGCAGGCAGGAGGCGATCGCCAGCACCGGCAGCACCGCCGGCGCGCGGAAGTGCTCCTGCTCGACCCGGTCGCGGCGCAGCACGAGCACGGCGACGTTGGTGCTGAGGAAGACCAGGAGCAGCAGCAGGACGACGGCGTTGGCCAGGGCGCCGAGGTCGCCGACGAGCGTGAGCCCCATCGCCACCAGCGTGGTGAGCACGATGGCCACCCACGGGGTGCGGCGCCCGGGCAGCACCCGGCCCAGGGGGCTGGGGAGCAGCCGCTGCTCGGCCATCCCGAAGACCAGCCGGCTGGCCATGATCATGGTCAGCAGCGCGCCGTTGGCCACCGCGATCAGCGCGACGAGGCTGAACAGCTGGTCGGGCACGCCGACGTCGGCCGCCTGGACGACGGCGAGCAGCGGGCCGGAGGAGGCGGCCAGCTCGTCCGGCGCGAGCACCACCGACGCCGCCAGGCCCACGAGCAGGTAGACCAGCCCGGCCACCAGCAGCGAACCGAACAGCGCCCGCGGGTAGACGCGGCGCACGTCGCGCACCTCCTCGGCGATGTTGGCCGAGGTCTCGAACCCCACGAAGGAGTAGTAGGCCAGCAGCGCCGCGGCCAGCACGCCGGAGGTCACCGACACCCCCGCCGGGAACTCGAGCACCCGGCCGGGGTCGCCGTCGCCCCGGCCGAGCACCAGCGCCCCCAGCACCACGACCAGGACCAGCCCGGAGACCTCGATGACGGTCATCCCGACGTTGGCGCGCACCGACTCATGGATGCCGCGCGCGTTGAGCAGCCCGACGAGCAGCAGGAAGACCACGGCGGCCGGGACGGCGGGCACGTCGAGGAAGACGCCGAGGTAGTCGCCGGCGAAGGCCAGCGACAGGCCCGCCGCGCTGGTGACACCGGCCGCGAGCATGCAGAACCCGACGAGGAACGAGATCAGCGGGCTCCGGTAGGCCCGCTGCGCGAACACCGCCGAGCCGCCCGCGCGGGGGTACTTGGTGACCAGCTCGGCGTAGCTGGCGGCCGTGAGCAGCGCGAGGCCGAGCGCGACCAGCAGCGGTAGCCACACGGCCCCGCCCACCTCGCCGGCGATGACGCCGATCAGCGCGTAGATCCCGGCGCCGAGCACGTCGCCGAGGATGAACAGGAACAGCAGCCGCCCGCTGACCGCGCGGCGCAACCGGGTGGGGTCCGCCTCGGCGGGGTCGCTGCCGTCGGCGGCTCCATGATCACTCACCGGCTGAGTCTGCGAGCGGCCCGGAGCGGCGGCAATTCGGCGGGCGCCCGACCGGGCGAGACGTCCGACACGCCAGGCGCAGCGCGCAGCCCCCGGCATGACCGGGCCCTCCGTCCGCTCTTTCCACGCTCAGGGCGCACCGGTAAGTCGACAAGGGAATGCGCCGGGAAAGGGGTCACCGGCCATTCGGGAAAGGCCCGGCAACGGTTGGGTCACGCGCTTCCGGAGGCGTGTCGGAACAGCGCCGTCAGGACGCTCCCGGTCCCTACCTTTCTCCTTGTCCGCAGCACCTTCCCCGGCTGCGGACACGACTTCGGGAGGCGACATGAGCAGCAGCCAGCCAGCCGTACGGCCGGCCGCGGCGGCCGTGCGCGCCGGCCTGCCCGGGCGGGAGCCGGCCGGCACGCTGGCGGGGCTCATCGGCGTCCTCGACCGGGCCGACGAGGCCCGGCCGCGCCAGCGCCCCCGTCCGGCTCCGCACCGCGCGGCCGCCCGCCCCGTGCCGCTGCGGTCCGTCCCGCCGGCACCGCCGGCCCGCGCCGCGCGGGTGCCCGCCCCGCTCACCCCGCGCGTCGTCGTCGTCCCCGAGCGGGTCCGCCGGCCCCTCGGCGGGCTGCGCGGGATCACCCGGCGGATGGCGCTCTGGGGCGCCGGGGAGCAGGGCGAGAACCTGGCCTGGCGCGTCGCCGCGCACCCCGCTCCGGAGCCGGGCCGCCGCCGCGCCGCCGTGCGCGCCTTCGGCCGCCGGATGGCCCTCTGGGGCGCCGGCGAGCACGGCGAGCACCTCGCCTGGGGCGGGCCCGCCCGCTCCACGCGGCCCGGCGTCGACGCTCCCGTGGTGCTGCGCGAGCTGCCCAGCACCCCCTCGATCCAGCCCGTGGCGTCTTCCCCCGTCGCGGCGCTCCTTCCCGCGGGACCGGCCTCGTCGCCGGGGTCGCGAACCGGTACGGCCGCACCTGACGCGACCGCCCGTCCCACCGCCCCGAGCTCCACGGAGCCCTCGGCACGGAGCCGGCCAGGCGTCGGCTGGCGTCCACCGCGGGACCGGCCGTCCTCGGTTCGGTACGGGGCGCGGTCCACGCCGCCGTCCTCCCCGGTCCGCACCTCCGGCCCGACGAGCCGCACCCCCCGGGTGCCGGCACCGAGATCCCCCGGGGGGTCCGGTGGCGCCGGGGCACGGGGCGATCCGTCCGGGTGCCCGGTCCGGGGTTCGCCCCTCCCGCCGCGACGAACCTGGCCCGCGAACGGACCTCCTCCTGAGCCGTTCCCCGTGCGGCCACCCTCGTCGCACCCCCGCCCGGCGCCCCCCGCGCCGAGCTGAACCTGCCGCGCGACCACGGCACCCAGCCGCGGAACGCCGTCTCCCGCTCTCCTGTCGAGCACGCCGGAACCGGCCACCCTCTTCCCCGGGTGGCACGGATCGTCGACTCGGTTCCCGAGCACGTCCCCCCTCGGCCGACCTCGGCCGCACCTGGCCCACCTCCGACGGTGCCCCTCCGGGCGCCCGCAGACCGCTCCGCTCGACGTATCCGGCCTCGTCCCCCCGCACGGCTCCTGCTCCGCAGGCAGCGCGCGGACCCTCCAGGGAGGCACGGATCGCCGGCGGCCGGACCGCGGACCCGGAACCGTCCCGCGAGGTGGACGACAGGCCTCCTGCCGGTGCCCGCTGGCGCGATCCCCCTCGCGACCACCGGGTCTCTGACCGGCCGGTGCCTGGCCGGGTTGCGGCGCGGCGCGCCACCGGCCCGCCGGCCGGCAGGGGTGCCGACGTCCCCGGGACCCGGGGTCCGACGTCCACGGACCAGCGCTCCGGGGCAGCGCGGGGACGACGTCCCGGCGACCGTGGCCCGTGCCGGTGGACGGGACGCCCCGTCCGCTCTCCCCGCCGGACGGCGGGCGCCCCGCCGGAGCGGGCCGGACCGCTGGACGGTCCGGCCCCCGGCCGGGCGCCCGCCCCGGCTCCGGGTACCGCCCGGTCCCCTTCCCCTTGCGGACCCCGCCCGAGTCGCGCACGTCCGGTCCGGGGGTGTGACAGGCTCTACCTCCCGCCGCGGCACCGGAGCCGACCGTGCCGTCGGCCCCGCGGACCGTCTGTGGAGGCAAGTCCCGTGAGCGCCGCCGAGCTCCCCGACGGGCCGGCCCCCCAGGGGTCCCCGGACGGGGTCGCGTCCGGTCCCGGGGACCGCGCCGAACTGGTGCGCCGGCTGGCCGGCGAGGCCCTCGGCAACCGCAGCCTGCAGCGGCTCACCGATCTGGCCACCCGGCTGCTCGACTGCGACTCCGCCCAGGTGTCGCTCGTGGGCGAGGTCCAGACCGCGGTGGCCGGCACGGGGCTGCCGCCCGGCGGCATCGGGGCACGGCTGCCGCTGACCGAGTCGCTGTGCGCCGTCGCCGTCATGGCCGACGAGCCCCTCGTCGTGCCGGACGCCGCCCGCGACGAGCGGGTGTCCGACCGGGAACCGGTCCGCGCGGGGGAGGTCGGCGCCTACCTGGGCATCCCGCTCCGGGTCATGGGCGGCGAGCCGATCGGTGCGCTGTGCGTCTACGAGCCCCGGGCGCGGACCTGGACCGACCGGGACGTCGCCCTGCTCCGCCAGCTCGCCGACTCCGTGGGCACGGAGCTGCAGCTCATGGCCCTCACGGCCGAGTACGAGGCCCACCGGCTGCGCTTCGAGCTGGCGATCGACGCCGCGGGCATCGGCAGCTTCGACTGGAACCTGGAGACCGGGCGGCTGCTCTGGGACGACCGGCTGCTCGCCCTGTTCGGCTACGAGCGGGCGGAGTTCGACGAGACCATCGACTCCTTCCTCGCGCGCATCCACCCCGACGACCGGGAGCGGACGACGGACGCCCTGCAGGCTGCCGTCGACGGGGAGCGCGACTACGACGCCGAGTTCCGCGTCGTGCTGCCGACGGGGGCGACCCGCTGGGTGCGGGGCAGCGGCCGCGCGGTCGCCGACGACGGCGGGACGGCGGTGCGGCTGCTCGGGGCGGGGTACGACACCACGCCGCAGCGGCAGGGGGACGTGCGGATCGCCCGTCTGCTCGAGGCGATGAAGGCCTCGTTCTTCTCCCTGGACCGGGAGTGGCGCTTCACCTACGTCAACGCCGAGGCCGAGCGCGTCCTGGGCGCCTCGCGCGAGGAGCTGCTCGGCGGGGTGGTCTGGGAGCTGTTCCCGGCGGCCCTGGGCAGCGACTTCGAGCGGCACTACCGGGCCGCGGTGACCAGCGGCGACGAGCAGCTGTTCGAGGCCTACTACCCGCCGCCGCTGGACGCGTGGTTCGAGGTGCGCGCCTGGCCCACGCCCGACGGGCTGTCGGTGTCCTTCCTCGACGTGACCGAACGCCGGGCGGCCGAGGAGCGGGCCCGGCGCAGCGCCTCCCGCCTCGCACTCGTCGCGCACAGCACGACGGCCATGGCCGCCTCGCTCGACAGCCGGGGGCAGGAGGAGGCCGCGCTGCAGCGGGTCGCCGGGTTGCTCGTCCCCGAGCTCGGGGACTGGGTGATCCTCAGCCTCGTCGACGCCGAGGGGCGGATGCGCGACGTCGCCAGCGCGCACCGCGACGCGGACCGCGGGGGCGTGGTCGCCGACTACGCGGCCACCCGGCTCGCGGCCCTGCGGCCGGACGCCCCCGTCCTGCGGGCGCTCGCCTCGGGCCAGGCGCTCGTCGTCCCCGACGTCGGCGCGGCCGTCGGCCGGACGCTGCCGCCGGGTCCGGCGAGCGACGCGTTCTGGTCGCTCTCCCCGCGGTCGGCGATGACGCTGCCGATGGCGACCCGCGGCCGGACGCTCGGCGCGATCAGCCTCTACCGGTCGGCCGACCGGCCGGTACCCGGTGAGGAGGACGTCGCGACGGCGCGGGACATCGCCGGGCGGGTCGCGCTGGCGCTGGACAACGCGCGGCTCTACCAGCAGCAGCGGCGGCTGGCCGAGGGGCTCCAGCGCAGCCTGCTCACCGCCCCGCCGCAGCCGGACCACTCCGAGATCGTGGTGCGGTACCACCCGGCGATGGCCGTCGCCGAGGTCGGTGGTGACTGGTACGACGCCTTCCTGCAGCCGTCGGGCGCCACGATGCTGGTCATCGGCGACGTCGTCGGCCACGACACCGAGGCGGCCGCGGCCATGGGGCAGCTGCGCGGCATGCTGCGCGGCATCGGCTACCGGGACGGCATCGGCCCGGCCACCGTCCTGGCCGACCTCGACGCCGCCGTCCAGGGGTTGGGCATGGGCACCCTGGCGACCGCCGCGATCGTCCGCGTCGAGCAGACCGCCGAGGAACGCGTCGCAGGCGTCACCCGGCTGCGCTGGTCCAACGCCGGTCACCCGCCGCCGCTGGTGCTCCGCCCGGACGGCCGGATCGAGGAGCTGGCCGGCGAGCGCGCCGAGCTGATGCTGGGGGTGGACGCCGGCGCGCGACGGACCGAGACGGTGGTGACCGTGCCGCGGGGCACGACCGTGCTCCTCTACACCGACGGCCTGGTGGAGGGGCGCGACCTCTCGCTCGACGAGGGCACGGACCGGTTGCGGTCAGCGCTGGTCGAGCTTGCCGACCGGCCGCTCCCGGAGCTGTGCGACGCGGTGATCGAGCGCCTGCGGCCCGAGGGGCTGCAGGACGACGTCGCCCTGGTGGCCATCCGCCTGCACCCGCAGGACTGAGCGGGCTCAGCTCGCGAGCAGGGCCCAGACGTGCTTCGCGCCGTCGCCGACGTACCACCCGTGCTGCGGCGCGAGCTCGGCGATGAGGTAGAGCCCGAGCCCGCCGAAGCTGGGATCGCGGCCCACGGCCGGCGTCGGTGGGGTCTGCGTCGCCTGGTCGGAGACCTCGACGAGAAAGGCGCTGCCGGTGCTGCGCAGCGCCGCCCGCACCTCCCCGCCGCCGTGGCGCAGCGCGTTGGAGGCCATCTCGTCCAGGGCGAGCACCAGCCGGTCGAGGAGGTCGTCGACCGCGCACCCGTGCACGCACCGCCGCACCTCCGCGCGGACGGCGGGGAGCTGCGCGACGTCGCGCAGCTGCCAGGAGAGCACGGTCTCGGCGGGAGGGGGGAACGCCGACGGCCAGATGGTGCCGGCCGCCTGCCCTGTCACGCGCGCTCCTCGATCCCCCGGGCCGGCGTGGTTCCGCGTCGGCCGAACAATCTCGTATCGGCCTCTCCGGCGGGGATCAAACCTGAAGTCGCCCAGATCACACGGATCGGTCAGCCGATGAACACCGGTGACCAGTACCCGGTGAGGACGCTGACGGTGACGGCGACCGCGCAGACGGCTCCCGTGGCCAGCACGAACCAGGTGTCGCGCGGGTGGAGCAGGGACCCCCGCGCGTTCGTGCGGGTGATCCCGGAGTCGAAGCCCCGGGCGTCCATCGCCGTCGCCAGCCGGGAGCCGCGGCGCACCGCGCCGACCAGCAGCGTGAAGCCCACCCCGGCCAGCAGCCGGACGCGGGCCACGGGGTTGCGGCCGGCCTCCACCCCGCGGGTCCGCCGGGCCAGCCGCACCGCCTCGAACTCCGCCACCAGCAGCGGGGCCAGGCGCAGCGCGGCCAGCGCGCCGTAGGCGAAGCGGGTGGAGACCCCCCAGTGGATGGTCAGCGCGTCGGCGAGCCGGACGGGGTCGGTGGAGGCGACCAGCAGCACCCCCGGCAGGGCCAGCCCGATCACCCGCAGCGCCAGTCCGGCGCCGGTCACCGGATCGGCGTCGGAGGCCAGCAGCACGTTGACCACGCCGACCGAGGCGGCGCCGAGCAGCAGCGGCCAGGTGCGCCGCCACAGGTCGCGCAGGTCGGTGAGGCCGGCGGCCGGCAGGAGGCACAGCTCGGCCGCGAGCACGATCGCCGGGGTGACGATGTCGAGGCTGGTGAGCAGCACGACGGTGACGATCCCGATGGCGGTCAGCTGCGCCACCGGGTTGATCCGGGACAGCGGGACGTCGGCCACCGGCCCCAGCACCATGACCATCAGAGCGCCAGCTCTGCGTCGGCCAGGACCTCGACCAGGTCACGGTCGTGGGTGACCGTGACGACGGCGCAGCCCCGGGCCCGCTGCTCGGCGAGCAGGGTCACCACCTCGCGCCAGGTGGCGGCGTCCTGCCCGAAGGTGGGCTCGTCGAGCACCAGCACGCGCGGGGAGGTGGCCAGCACGGTGGCCACCGACAGCCGGCGCTGCTGCCCGCCGGAGAGCGTGTAGGGGTTGGCGTCGGCGAACGCGGTGAGCCCGAGCCGCTCCAGCAGCTCCTCGGCCGTGGCCCGGGCGGCGGCGTCCCCGGTGCCCGACCGCAGCGGCCCCAGCGCCAGCTCGTCGCGCAACCGCCCGGTCAGGAACTGCTGCTCGGGGTGCTGGAACACCGTGCCGATGCGGGTGACCAGCTCGCCGGCCCGCCAGCGGATGGGCGCCCGGTGCCCGCCGCGCACCCCGGCGGCCAGCTCCCCGGCCGCCTCCACGCGGCCGGTGGTCGGCGAGCGGAGGCCGGCCAGCAGGAGCGCGAGCGTGGACTTGCCGCTCCCGTTGGGCCCGGTCACCGCGAGGGCCCGTCCGCCCTGCAGGGCGGCGCCGGTGGGGCGCAGCGCCGGGGTCGCCGTCCCGGGGTAGGTGAAGCCGGCCGCGTCGGCGGTGAGCAGGACCGGTCCGTCCGCTCCGGGGAGGAGCTCGAGCCCGGCGGTGCGGCGGGCCGGCCGCCAGCCCGGGGGCTGCTCGACCAGCCCGCCCGGCAGGAGCTCCACCACGCGGTCCACCAGCGGCAGCCACGGGCCGGCGTCGTGGTCGACGACGACCACGGTCGCCCGCCGGTCGGCCGTCGCCCGGGCGACGGCGGCCCGGACCACGTCGGCTCCCGCGGGGTCGAGCTGGGCGGTCGGCTCGTCGAGCAGCAGCAGGCCGGGGCGACGGGCCAGCGCACCGGCGAGCACCAGCCGCTGCTTCTCCCCGCCGGACAGCGCCTGCGTCGGCCGCTCCCGCCCGTAGCCGAACCCGACCGCCGCCAGGGCCTCGTCCACGCGCGGCCAGATCTCGTCGGCGGGCAGGCCGGCGTTCTCCAGCCCGAAGGCGACGTCGTCACCGGCGCGGGTCATGACCAGCTGGCTGTCGGGGTCCTGGGCGAGCATCCCGAGCCGCCCGCGGGCGGCGTGCGGCGCGACGCCGTCCACGGTGAGCTGGCCGGCCTGCTCGGCGGCCTCCGGGTCGAGGATGCCGGCCAGCGCCGCCAGCAGCGTCGACTTCCCGGCCCCGGACGCACCCGTCAGGAGCACCCGTTCACCGGGTTCGACGGTCAGGTCGACGTCGGCCAGCGCCCAGGCCCGCCGCGAGGCGTGCCGGACGCCGAGGCCGCGGGCCACGATCCGGGACGGGCCCCCGGCGACGGTCCCGGACGCACCGCCCTCCCCGGACGGTCGGTCTCTGCCCACGGTGGTGGGCAGAGACCGACCGCCGGGGGTGCTCCTCCTGAGCACGCGGCGCCGGGTCAGACCCGCTGGCGGCCCGCGGCGAAGGAGCTGAGCGCTCCCGTGCGGGCCAGCGCGCGCACCAGCAGCAGCCCGACGACGCCGGCGAGCAGCACGCTGGAGAGCACGGTGAACACGGCGTAGGCGACGTTCAGCCCGAACGCGACCTCGGCGTAGTAGAGCGTGATGTCGAGCGTCGCCGTGGAGAGCCCGGCGGTGACGGCGGCCAGGATCGCGGTGCCCCAGCCGAAGCTGCGGTAGCGGGTGAGCAGGAAGCCCAGCTCACCGCCGAGGCCCTGCACCAGGCCGTAGACGACGATGATGCCGCCGTAGGGGGACCCCAGCAGCAGGCTGACCGCGGCGGCCAGCGTGGAGGCGAACACCGCCGCCCCCGGCTTGCGCACCAGCAGCCCGGCGACCACGCCCGGCATCAGGTAGACGCCGTTCAGCAGCCCCTTGATCGGCGGGAAGAAGTCCAGCGGCGTGGACGCCGCCTCGCCGACCAGGTTCCAGGCCCAGAAGACGACGCCGAAGGCGACGCCCAGGACGGCGGTGACGACGATGTCGACGGTGCGCCAGCGCACGCCACCAGGGTTGCGCTCGGTGGTGTCGGCGGACGACGGATGGACGGCCGGTCGGGCCATGTCTCTTCCTCCAGGCTCCCTGCGCCGGCATGACCCGGATCAGGTTCGAGGGTCTGCGGTGTCCCGCACTCTCAGCGCCGAAGCGCTCCCCTGCTGTGAATGTGTCTTCAGTTGTGCCGCCGAGCGTAGACCAGCCCGCCGACCGCCGCCCCACCCCCGCTTTCCGCGGGGACCCGCCCCGCCCCGCGGAGGAGCGGCTCAGCCGAGCAGGCCGAGGAGCAGGTGGGCGTTGAGCCCGATGATCAGCGCCGCGATCACGGCCCCGGCGATCGTGGTGACCCGGCGGTTCACCCAGCCGGCCATCAGGTCGCGGCGGCTGGTCAGCCACAGCAGCGGCACCAGCGCGAACGGGATGCCGAAGGACAGCACCACCTGCGACCACACCAGGGCGGTCGTCGGGTCGCCGCCCAGCACCAGCACCGCCAGCGCCGGCGCCAGGGTGATCAGCCGGCGGGTGAGCACCGGGATGTGCCTGCGCAGGAAGCCGGCCATGACGACCTGACCGGCGTGCGTGCCGACCGAGGAGGAGGCGAACCCGGAGGCCAGCAGGGCGACGGCGAAGGCGAGCGCGGCACCGGTGCCCAGCTGGTCGCCCAGCCCGGCGTGCACGCCCTCGAGGGTGTCGGCGCCGCTGCCGCTGGTGAACAGCTGCGCGGCGATGATCAGCATCGCGGCGTTGACCAGCCCCGCCAGCCCCATCGCCAGCAGCACGTCCAGCCGCTGGGCCCGCAGCAGCCGCCGCCGTCCCTGGTGGGTGCGGCCGGCGGTGACCGCGTCGCCGTAGCGACCGGGGGTGAGCGCGGAGTGCACGTAGATGACGTGCGGCATGACCGTGGCGCCGAGGATGCCGGTGGCCAGCAGGATGCTGTCGGCGCCCTCGAACGAGGGCACCATGCCGCCGGCCACGCCGCCCATGTCGACCCCGGCGCCGACCAGCGTGTAGCCGAAGCCCAGGCCGACGACCAGCAGCAGCCCGGTGATGACCCGCTCGAACGGCCGGTGCCCGCGGGACTGGGCCGCCAGCAGGATGAAGGCGACGACCGCGGTGATCAGCCCGCCGATCGGCAGCGGCACCCCGAACAGCAGGTTCAGGGCGATCGCGCCGCCGACGATCTCGGCCAGGTCGGTGGCGATGGCGACGGCCTCCGCCTGCAGCCACAGGCCCCAGGTGACCGGCCGGGGGAGGCGCTCGCGGCAGAGGGTGGCCAGGTCGCGGCCGGTGGCCAGCCCGAGCTTCGCCGTCAGCGACTGGATCAGCATCGCCATGAGGTTGGCCGCGACGATGACCCACAGCAGCGTGTACCCGAACGCCGCGCCACCGGAGAAGTTGGTCGCGAAGTTGCCCGGATCGACGTAGGCGACGGCGGCGACGAAGGCCGGGCCCAGCATCGACCACAGCCGCCGGCGGCCCGGCGCGGGCGGTGCGGGGCGCACGGGCGCCCCGAGGGTCGTCGGCAGCACGGCGGCCTCGGTCTTCGACAGGTACACGTAGGCCTCCGGGCGGATCAGGACTGGGCGGTCGCTCCTGTCCTGCCCGCCCGGGGTGTCACGCCGGGGCCGACCGGTGGCCCCCGGGGGCCAAGGTCAGGCTCGCCTTGCCGGCGACGGCCGGGGCGCGCGGACGGCGGGGATCCGGATGGGTCGGCAGCGGCCCGGCTGGGCAGGGACGGGGGCACACCCGTCGCTCCTGGAGGTCCCGTGCCCGACACCGCCGTCCGCCCCCTCGCCCTCGTCACCGGTGCCTCCAGCGGCATCGGGCTCGAGCTGGCCAAGCAGTTCGCCGAGAACGGCTACGACCTGATCGTCGCCGCGGAGGACACCGCGCTGGAGGCGGCGGCCCTGCAGCTGCGCCAGCGCGGCGCCGCCGTCTCCCCGGTGCGCGCCGACCTGGCCCGCCGCGAGGAGGTGGAGAAGCTGGTGGCCGCCGTGCGCGGCGCGGGCCGCCCGCTCGACGCGGCCGCCCTGAACGCCGGCGTCGGCGTCGGCGGCCGCTTCGTCGAGACCGACCTGGAGGCGGAGCTGGACCTGGTGGCGCTGAACTGCGTCTCCACGATGCACCTCGCCAAGCGGGTCGCCCAGGACATGGTGGTCCGCGGCGAGGGGCGCATCCTGTTCACCTCGTCGGTCGCCTCCCAGGCGCCGCAGCCCTTCCAGGCGGTCTACGGGGCGTCGAAGGCGTTCGTCCAGTCCCTGGCGCTGGCGCTGCGCGAGGAGGTCGCCGACACCGGCGTCACCGTCACCGCCATGCTCCCCGGCCCGACCGACACCGAGTTCTTCGACCGCGGCGACCTCACCGACACCAAGCTGGGCGCCTCGGACAAGAAGGACGACCCGGCGCAGGTGGCCGAGCAGGGCTTCCGCGCCCTGATGAAGGGCGAGGCCACCGTGTTCGCCGGGTCCCTGGCCAGCAGGGCGATGGGGCGCATGTCGGCGATGACCCCCGACACGGTCGCCGCGAAGACCATGAAGCCGATGACCGCCCCGGGGTCCGCCGACGGGTGAGCCGTCGGGCACGATCGGGCGCGGGACGCCGCCGGAGCTGACCGCTGGTCCGCTGCGGATGCGGCCGTGGCGGGAGACCGACGTGGACGCCGTGTTCGCCGCGCAGACGGCGGACCCGGCGTCCCGGCTGTGGGCCGGCGGTGGCGCCCTCGACACCCGCGAGGACGCGGTCGCGCTGGTCGAGCGGCTGCGCATCCAGCCCGGCCGCGCCTCGTGGGCGGTGGTGGACGGCGGCACGGGCGACCTGCTCGGGTCCGTGACGGTGCACTCGATCGACCTGCGCCAGGGCAACGCGCGGATCGGCTACCGGACGACCGGGGCCCCGGGGACCGCCCCCGGCAGCTGACCCGCAGCTGATCCGCGGGACGGCGGCGGTGCGTCCTCAGAGCGGGACGGCCAGGCCCTCCGGCGCCGGCCGGGCCAGCGCCGCGGCGACGTCGGGCCGCATCGGCGCCAGCCCCGCCCCGGCCAGGACGACGTCACGGGTGAAGGCGTGCCAGCGGTGCGCGGAGCGCAGCATGCTGTGCCCGCCCGGAACGGTGAACCGGGCCACCCGGGCGCCCGCCCGCTGGGCCCGCACGGCGAAGTCGGCGGAGAGCTGGGCGGGGACCCACCGGTCCCCGCTGCCGTGGAGGATCGCGACGGTGCGGTCCCGCAGGTGCCCCACCGGCTCGCCGGGCGGCGTCCAGGGCGCGAGCGCGCACACCGCCGTCACGCCGTCGTGCCCGCCGGCGCGCAACGCCGCCCGGCCGCCCATCGAGTGGCCGACGAGCACCACCGGCAGGTCGCCGTGCTCGGCGCGGATCCGGTCCAGCGCCCAGCGCACGTCGGCGTAGGCGTCGGCCGCCGCACCGTTCCAGCCGGCCACCCGGTAGCGCAGCAGGCAGGTGGTCAGCCCCTGGCCGGCGGCGGCCGAGGACACGAACTGCTCGATCGCCCGCATCCGCACGACCGACAGGGCGCGTTCCTTGGGCGGCTCCACGCTCGCGACCGTCCCGCCGTGGCAGAACAGCGCGACCGCGCGGGGCTCGGTGGTCGCCGCCCGGGTCTCGAGAACCGGCTCGGTCACGCCCGGCGGGATCGGCGGGACCGGCGTCCGCCGCCCAGGCTGGCCCGGGCTCGGTCGCCGAGGTCACCGGCCTTGAGCAGGGCGTTGCTGATCGTGGACGGGCCGCGGCGCCGTTCGAGCGCCCGCCCGAGCCGGCGCAGCACGCCGGTGGCCAGGGGGACGACGAAGGTCAGGAGCAGCCACATGCGCAGCCGGCGGGTGAAGAAGAGCCACATGAGGTGCAGTCTGCCCGCCGACGGCCGACGGTGAACCCCGGGCACCCCTCACCGGGGTGGGGCCTCGCGGTCGCCGTCCTGCCACGACCAGAATCGGGTCGTGCCCGACTCCCTGCGCCCGACCCGCTGGCTCATCCCGTTCGTGGTCGTGACGCTCGGTCTCGTCGTCCTCAGCGGTGCCCTGGCCTGGTCGGCCTCGCCGATGCTCGTCGAGCGCGGTCAGTGGCGGATGTACGTCGACGTCTACGACGAGACGAACCTGACGACGTGGTGGTCCACGGTCGTGCTGGCGCTCGGGGCCGTCTCCTACGCGGTGGTGGCCGCGCTGTCAGGGCCGGGCTGGCAGCGCCGCCGGTGGGCGGTGCTGGCCGCGGTCGTCGCGTTGCTCTCCCTCGACGAGGCGACGGTGCTGCACGAGCGGCTGGACAGGTTCGTGCTCGACTGGCTGAGTCCCGAGGACTTCCCCTACCTGTGGGTGGTGCCCGGGCTGGCCATCGGCGCGGCCGTCGTGATCTGCGTCGTCGTGCTCACCTGGACCGCGCCGCGTCAGGCCCGTCGCTGGCTGGTGCTGGGCTTCCTCCTCCTGCTGGGCTCTGCTCTCGGCGGGGAGCTGGTGCAGGGCTGGCTGGTGTCGGAGGGTCGGCTGGGCCTGCCCTTCGTCCTCTGCTACCACCTCGAGGAGGCGGGCGAGATGCTCGGTGGGGTGGCGCTGCTGGGCGGTGGCCTGCGCATGCTGGTGCTGCGGCGTGCCGCGCCGGGGGTCCGGCTGGAGCTGGTGGGGGCCGGAACGGCGGACCGGGCGGACGACGTGACCACCGACGTCGCAGCTCTCCGCTAGCAGACCTCGTCGGCGCGCCCGGTCCTCGGGAACCGCCCGGGTCAGTCGGCCAGCTTGACGATCATCTTCCCGGTGTTCCCCCCGCGGAGGAGGTCGAGGAACGTGTCCACCGCGTTGTCCAGCCCCTCGCGGACGGTCTCGCGGACGACGAGCTGCCCCGAGGTGAGCAGGCCGCCGACCTTCTCGGTGAACTCGTCGCGCATGTCCGCGTGGTCGCCGACGATGAAGCCGCGCAGGCTGAGCTTCTTCGTCACCATCATGAACATGTTGCGCGGCCCGGGCTGGGGCTCGACGGCGTTGTAGCCCGAGATGGCCCCGCACAGCGCGCCCCGGCCGAACTCGTTGAACGCGCCGATGGCCGCCTCGAGGTGCTCACCGCCGACGTTGTCGAAGAAGACGTCGATGCCGCCGGGCGCCGCCGCCGCGAGCTGCTCCCGCACCGGCCCGTCGTGGTAGTCGAAGGCCGCGGTGAACCCGAGCTCCTCGGTCAACCAGCGCACCTTCTCCGGCGTGCCCGCGCTGCCGATGACCGCGGAGGCGCCGTTTAGCTTCGCGAACTGGCCGACCAGGCTGCCCACCGCGCCGGCGGCGCCGGAGACGAAGACGGCGTCGCCCTCCTGGAAGCCGGCCAGCCGGAACAGCCCCACCCAGGCGGTGAGGCCGGGCATGCCGAGGACGCCGAGGTGGTAGCTGGGCGGGATGCCCGGCAGCTCGGGCAGCACCCGGACGTGCGCGGCGTCGAGCACGGCGACGTCCCGCCAGGCCGCGTCGGCGAGGACGAGGGCCCCCTCGGGCACGTCGGGGGAGCGGGAGGCGACCACCCGGCCGACCGCCCCGCCCTTCATCGTCTCGCCGATCTCCCAGCTGGCGGCGTAGGACTTCCCCGCGTTCATGCGGCCGCGCATGTACGGGTCGACGCTCATCACCAGCATCCGGACGACGACCTGGCCGTCGGCCGGGTCGGGCCGCTCCAGCTCGACCAGGCGGAAGTCGTCGGGGGTCGGCTCGCCGTGCGGCCGGGCCGCCAGCTGCCATTCACGCGTCGTCACGGGCACACCCGCGATCCTGCCCCGTGCAGGTCAGGGCCGCAGCGGCCGGTCCGGTCGTGCACCGCCGGGTTGCGACGCGGGCCTACGCTCGGGGCATGTTCCTCTCCCGGTCCAAGACGCAGCCCGTCCCGGCCGAGGACGCGCTGCCCGGCCGTCCCGACCCGCTGCCGCACGTGCCCGAGGTGCACGCGATCAACGGCAACCGCATCCAGCCGCCCTTCCCCGACGGCATGCAGACCGCGGTCTTCGGCGCCGGCTGCTTCTGGGGCGTGGAGAAGGTGTTCTGGGAGCTGCCCGGGGTCTACTCCACCGCCGCGGGCTACGCCGGCGGGCACACGCCGAACCCCACCTACGACGAGGTCTGCTCCGCGCGGACCGGGCACACCGAGGTGGTCCTCGTGGTCTTCGACCCCGCCGTGACCTCCTACGAGCAGCTGCTCAAGGCGTTCTGGGAGGACCACGACCCGACGCAGGGCATGCGGCAGGGCAACGACATCGGCACCCAGTACCGCTCGGCGATCTACTACGCCTCGCCGGAGCAGGAGAAGGCCGCCCTCGCCACCCGCGACGCCTACCAGGAGCGGCTGAAGGCGGCCGGCTACGGCGAGATCACCACCGAGATCGCGCCGCTGGGGGAGTTCTTCTACGCGGAGGACTACCACCAGCAGTACCTCTACAAGGTGCCCAACGGTTACTGCCCGGTGCACTCGACCGGCGTCTCCTGCCCGGTGGGCCTGCCCGGCGTCTGACCCGCTCTCCCCGGGCATAGGAGGCAATGCCTACGGTTCAGACCCCGAAACCGTAGGCATAGCTTCCTATGCCTGGAACGGAGAGGCTGGTTCATGGAGACCCTGCGGACGCCCGACGAGTGCTTCACCGACCTGCCCGACTTCCCGTACGAGCCCCGCTACGTCGAGGTCGACGACGACGAGGGCGGACGGCTGCGGATCGCGTACCTGGACGAGGGCCCCGCGGACGGCGAGACGGTGCTGCTCCTGCACGGCGAACCGTCGTGGTCGTTCCTCTACCGCCGGATGATCCCCGTGCTGACGGCGGCGGGCCTGCGCGTCGTGGTCCCGGACCTCGTCGGCTTCGGGCGCTCGGACAAGCCGGTCGACCGCGCGTCCTACACCTACGCCCGGCACGTGGCGTGGATGCGGCAGGCGCTGCTGGACGAGCTGGACCTCCGCGACGTCACGCTGGTCTGCCAGGACTGGGGCGGGCTGATCGGGCTGCGGCTGGTCGCGGAGGACCCCGACCGGTTCGCCCGGGTCGTGGTGGCCAACACCGGCCTGCCGACCGGTGACCAAAAGATGAGCGAGGCGTTCCTGGCCTGGCAGCGGTTCTCCCAGGAGAGCCCGGAGTTCCAGATCGGCCGGATCGTCGGGAACGGCACCGCCGGCGGGCTCGCGCCCGAGGTGGTCGCCGCCTACGACGCCCCCTTCCCGGACGACCGGTACACCGCCGGGGCCCGGCAGTTCCCCGCCCTGGTGCCGACCTCGCCCGACGACCCGGCGGCCGCGGCGAACCGGGCGGCCTGGGAGGTGCTGACCCGCTGGGAGAAGCCCTTCCTGACGGCGTTCTCCGACGGCGACCCGATCACCGGCGGGGGCGAGCGGGTGTTCCAGAAGCTCGTGCCCGGCGCTCGGGACATGGCGCACACGACGCTCCCCGGTGGCGGGCACTTCCTCCAGGAGGACGTCGGCCCCGAGCTCGCCCGGGTGGTCGCCGATCTCGTCGCCGCCACCCCCCGGTCCTGAGCGCGGACGTGCCCGTCCCCGCGGCGGAGGTGCTCGGGGCGCTGCGGCGGGAGCCGGACGTCGAGGCGCCCGACCTGGTCGCCGTCGACGCGACCGACCGGCTGCTGCTCGACCTCGCGGCCGACCTCGTCGCCGGCTGCGCGGGCGGGGAGGTCGCCGTCGTCGACGACTCCTACGGCGCGCTGGCCCTGGGGCTCGCCGCCCGGCACGGCCTCACCGGCGTGCGGGTGAGCCAGGACCTGCTGGTGGGGGAGCGGGCGCTGGCCGCGAACGCCGAGCGGGTCGGCCTGGCCGGCAGCTCCCGGTCGCTGCCGCTGGGCCCGGAGCTGGCCGCCGGCGCCCGCGTGGTGCTGGTCAAGGCGCCCAAGGCGCTGGACGCGCTGCGCGAGATCGCCGAGGTGATCGCGGCGTCCGCGGCCCCCGACGTCACCGTCCTGGTGGGTGGTCGGGTGAAGCACATGACGCACGCCATGAACGACGTCCTCGGGGCGTCCTTCGGCGAGGTGTCGGCGACGCTGGCCCGGCAGAAGTCCCGGGTGCTCGTCGCGCGGGGGCCGAGGCCCGGGCCGTCGTCGTTCCCCCGGCAGCAGGTGCACCCCGATCCGGGGCTGACCGTCTGCGCCCACGGCGCCGCGTTCGCCGGCACGAAGATCGACGTCGGCACCCGGGCGCTGCTCCGCTCGCTGCCGGAGATGGCCGCCGACGCGCGGACCGCCCTGGACCTCGGCTGCGGCACCGGCGTGCTGGCCACCCTGCTCGCCCGCAGCCGGCCGGAGCTGCGGGTGCTGGCGGTGGACCAGTCCGCGGCGGCGGTCGCCTCCGCCGCGGCGACCGCCGCCGCCAACGGGGTCGCCGACCGCGTGACGGCGATCCGGGACGACGCCGCGGCCACCGTCCCCGACCGCAGCGTCGACCTCGTCGTCTGCAACCCCCCGTTCCACGTCGGCGCCGCGGTCGTGACCACGGCGGCCGACCGGCTCTTCGCGGCAGCCGCGCGGCTGCTGCGGCCCGGGGGCGAGCTCTGGACGGTCTACAACTCCGCGCTGCGGTACCGGCCGGCGCTGAACCGGGTGGTCGGGCCGACGCGCGTCGCCGGGCAGGACCCCAAGTTCACGGTGACGGTGTCCCGCCGCCGCTGAGGCTTCTGCGGACCGCGGTGATCCACGTGGAACATGCTCGTGCCCGACGGCACCCCGGGAGCCGCCCCATGGGGTGAACCGACCCGGTCCCGCCGCGCCCCGGCGGCGAGGCGCGGCGGATGATGTCGCAGAATGCTCAACCAGTCGGCCGGGACGTCCCGGTCCCGGATGGCGCAGGGGTCGGGATGTCTCAGGTGGTCGGAGGGGACGCGGCCGTGGCCCGCCCCGCCTCCGGCGCCCGCGCGCCCAGCGTCCACCTGGCCGCACTGGTCGGTTCCGACGAGGAGCTGCTCGCCTGCGTCCTGCCGTACCTGGACGAGGGCCTGCGCGACGACGAGCTCGTCGTCCTCTCCTGCCTTCCGGACACCGCGGCGCTGATCTCCGACGCGCTCGGCGAGCGAGCGGGGTCGGTCGAGTCCGACACCCGGCTGTGCCTGCTGGACACCTCGGTGCCCGACGCCGCCGCCGCCACCTGGGAGCTGATGCGGCGGGCCAGGGAGACCCCCTCGGGGCGGCTGCGCCTGGCCGGCGGGCTCGAGTTCGGCCCCGAGCCGCGGAACTGGCGGGAGGGGCTCCGCTACGAGGCGGCGATCAACATGCTCCTGGCCGCCCGGCCGGTGTCGGCGCTGTGCGTGTTCGACGGGCGGGTGCTGCCGGCCGAGGTGCTGGCCGGCGCCGCCGCCACGCACCCCCAGCTGCTGGACGGGCGCGGCACCCGCGCCAGTGCGCAGTTCCAGGAGCCGGCCGACTTCGTGCGCCGGCTGCCCCTGCCGCGCGAGCCGGTGGAGGACGCCGCCCCCGACGTCGCCATCGACGACGCACCGTCGCTGGCCGTACTGCGCCGCGAGCTGCGGGTGGTCCTCGAGAGCCGGGTGCCCGACCCCGACCAGGCCGCCGACCTGCACTTCGCGCTCAGCGAGATCGCCTCCAACGCCTTCCGGCACGGCGCCCGGCCGGTCTCCGCCCGGGTGTGGGCGACCGCCGACCGGCTGGTGTGCGCGATCACCGACTCCGGTTGCGGTTTCGACGTGCCCTTCGCCGGCTTCCGGCCGGCCCACGGCGTGGACCTGGCCAACGGCGGCATGGGCCTGTGGCTGGCCCGCAAGCTCTGGGACCACGTCGACGTGCTGCCGGACCAGGTGGGGTGCACCGTCCGGCTCAGCGCCCGGCTGCGCTGACGCGCGGCGTCCGGGCTGGGCGGGCGGGGCAACTACGGTGAGCGACGTGGAGGACGCCGTCGACCTGATCCTGCGGCAGTGGGCCCGGGAGCGGCCGGACCTGGACTGCTCGCCCATGGGGGTCGTCGGGCGCATCACCCAGCTCCAGCGGGAGGTGCACCTGGCCCAGCGGGCGACCTTCGCGCGGCACGGCCTCGACGCGCCGTCCTTCGACGTGCTGGCGGCCCTGCGCCGGGCGGGGGAGCCCTACCAGCTCACGCCCACCGCCCTCATGCGCACGGCGCTGGTGACCTCCGGGGCCATCACCCAGCGGCTGGACCGGCTCGAGGAGAAGGGCCTGATCACCCGCGAGCGCAGCGAGGCCGACGGCCGCGCCGTCGTCGTCACGCTGACCGGCGCCGGCCGGGCGGCGCTGGACACCGCGCTGCCCGACCACCTGGAGACCGAGCGGCGGCTGCTCGACGCCCTCCCGTCCGAGGACCGGGAGCAGCTCGCCGCGCTGCTGCGCCGCCTCCTGGTCGGCCTGGGCCGGGTGCCGCAGGAGCCCTGACGGGCCCGCCCGTCAGGACAGCGCGGTCTCGGCCACGCCCAGTAGGGCGCGGGAGTCCTTGCCCGCCCGCTTGGCGGTGTACATCGCGGTGTCCGCGCGGTGCAGCAGCTGCTCGGCGGTGCAGCCGGCGTCGGCCAGCGCGCCGCCGATGCTCGCCGTGACCGTGACCGTGCGGTCGGCGAGCTGCACCGGGGCGCGCAGTGCGGCGAGCAGGCGGTCGGCGACGTCGCGCAGCCGCGCTCCGTCGGCGTCGGTGAGCAGGACGGCGAACTCGTCGCCGCCCAGCCGCGCCACCACGTCCTCGCCCCGCACGTCGGCGGAGAGCCGGGCCGCCACGGTCAGCAGCAGCTCGTCGCCGGCGGCGTGCCCCAGGGTGTCGTTCACGCCCTTGAAGTCGTCGACGTCGACGAAGAGCACCGCCGGGCGGGCGTCCGGGTCGGCGGCGGCGGTGGCCGCGGCCAGCCGCTCGTTGAACGCCGCCCGGTTGAGCAGGCCGGTGAGCGGGTCGGTCCGGGCCTGGCGGCGGAGCTCGTCCTCGAACAGCTTGCGGTCGGTGACCTCGCGGAGGACGACCACCCAGCCCTCCAGGCCGGCCTCCTCCACCTTGCCGCTGATCCGCACCTCGACCCAGCGGCTGCCGCCCGAGCTGTGCTGGACGCGGATGTCGGCGTCGACGAACCCGGCCACGGCGGCGCCGGCCTCGCCCGCGGCCGCGACCGCTGCCCGCAGCCGGACCTGGTCGCGGGGATCGGCCAGCGCGATGGCCGAGCGGCCGACGTAGCTGCTGCTGGGCTGGCCGAGCAGGCCCTCCGCGGCCGGGCTCAGATAGGTGATCGTGCCGGTGGGGTCGATGGTGGCGATGACGTCGGAGGCGTTCGCCAGCAGCAGCCGCATCCGCCCCTCGCTGGCGGCGAGGGCCGCCCGGGTCCGCTCGCGCTCGCGGCTCAGCGTCACCAGCCGCCACAGGGCCAGTCCGGTGAGCAGCGCGCTGCCCCCGCCGAGCAGGTAACCCTCGCCGCCGTGGCTGAAGCTCCACAGCAGCAGGAGCGCGGGGCTGACCAGCAGGGTGACGCACAGGCCGAGCACCCGGCTCGACGCGGCGTCGTGCTCGGAGTCCGGCCGCCGGCCCAGCGCGGCCACCGACGGGTGCCGCCCGGCGAGGACGAGGGCGGCGACCGCGAGCAGCGGCAGCGGGTCGATCAGCGGGGTGTCGCGCAGCGCCCCGAAGAGCAACCGGCCGGTGTAGCCGGCCACGGTGAGGACCGCGGCGGCGAGCAGGGCCAGCGAGCTGACCGAGCGGCGGCCGCGGGCCGCGACGAGCGGGAGGCAGACGAGCAGGAGCACGACCGTGAGCAGCGGGGTGCCCACGCCGGTCTCGACGTGGTCGGCCGTGACGGCGCCGTCGTCCCCGCGGACGGCCAGCAGGGCGAGCCCGGCGGCCAGCAGCAGGGTGGCGGTGTCGGCCCAGGCGGCCCAGTCCCGGCTGCGGCGACCGTCGCGGACGACGCCGAGCGCCCCTACGACCAGGGACGCGTACGCCGCGACGTCGAAGCCGGACTCCAGGCTCCCGAAGGTCCCGGGGAGGACGCCGGCCTGCGCGGGCACCTCCACCGCGCAGCTCAGGGCGAAGAGGACGAGCGCGGCGGTCAGCGCACCCCAGGCGACGCGCTGCGGCGCGGCGTGGCGGCGCAGCGCGGTGAGGGTGCCGGCGATGCCGAGCAGGAAGAGCGGTATCTCGGCCGCGGGCCGCCACGGGCCCACCGGGACGAGGAGGACCACGACGGCGACCACGAGCACGGCCAGGCCGGCGTGCAGCCACGCGGCACGAGCGGTGGCCGGGGGCGCGGGAGTGGTCACCCGGTCCCATCGGCGGGCAGCGGCCACCGGTCGACCCCCGCTCATCCGCAGGGGGGATGCGGTGCGCCGGCTCAGACCGGGGGGAGGTCCTCGGGCCGGAGGTCGGGGCGGACCCGGACGAAGCGCAGGGGGTGGCGGAACACCCCGGCCTGCAGCGCGGCGTCGGCGCTGACCTCGACGACGGTGGCCGGCTCGACGCGGGTGAGGGGGACCGACAGCCGGCCGCCGCCGAACCGGCCGGTGCCGATCCGCTCGGGCCAGGGGTGGTCCGGCCCCGCCGGGCGCAGCACCGCGGCCAGCTCCGCCGACTGCGCGGGCGTGAGCGGGCTGGTCCGGCCGACGACGACCAGCTCGCCGTCGCGGTAGCGGCCGGCCACCAGCTGGCTCGGTCGTTCCAGGGCGCCGATCACGCCGCCGGCGAGCACCTCGGTGGTCTCCCAGCTCTTCACCTTGAGCCACTCCCGGCGGCCGGGGGCGTACCGGGTGGCCGCGCCCTTCACCACCAGGCCCTCGACGCCGGCGGGCCGGAAGTCGTCGAACCACTGCCGCGCCTGCGCGGCGTCGGCGGTGACCGGGGAGAGCTGCAGCGGTGGCGCCCACCGGCGGGCCAGCCGCTCCAGGGCCGCCCGGCGGCGGGTGAGGGTCTGGCCGCGCAGGTCCTCCCCGCCGGCCGCGATCAGGTCGAAGGCGACGTAGGAGGCCGGTGCGGCGGCGGCCAGGGCGGCGATGCGGCCGGCGGCGGCGACCATCCGGCGTTGCAGCAGCCCGAAGTCCAGCCGGTCCCCGTTCCAGATGACGACCTCGCCGTCGACCACCGAGCCCGGCGGCACCTGCGCCAGGGCGGCCGCGGCGACGTCGGGGAAGCGGTCGGTGAGGTCCCGGCCCTGCTTCGACCACAGCCGGGCGGTGTTCCGCTCGCGCACGACCACCAGGCGGTAGCCGTCCCACTTGGGCTCGTAGCGGCAGCCGCCGGTCAGGGCGCCCGGGTGCGGGATCTCCCGGACGGGCTTGGCCAGCTCCACGGCGACCGGCCCGGCCAGCTCGGGCGGCAGCGCGGGCAGACCCGGGACGGACATCGGCACGGCGCCCAGCCTGTGGTATCGCGATCCCGCGTGCAGCGCCGTGAGCTCGCGGTTCACCCCTTCGTGGCCGGTCGCCACGCTCCGCAGCCGGGCTCGGGCCCGGGCGAGCAGGAGCGGTGCGCAGGCCGGGAGCGAGGCCCCGTCGGTGGACCGGCCGTCCACGGGGCGCGGTGGACCCCCCTGCTGTCCGTCGCCCGCACGGTGGCGCGCCTCTGGCACAGGCGTGGACCATGGACGGTGATGACCGAGCGGAAGCCACCGGGGGTCTCCTTCGAGACGTGGGTGGACACGCAGATCGCGCGGGCCCGGGAGCGCGGGGACTTCGACGGTCTCAGCGGCGCCGGCAAGCCGATCGCCGACCTCCACCGGGATCTGACGGCCTACGACTGGGCCGTGGCCAAGGCGCGGCGGGAGGGCGTCGAGACCGCGGAGATGCTGCCGCCGGGCCTCGCGCTGCGCCGGGAGCGCGACGTGCTGCCCGAGCGCGCGGCGCGGCTGGGCACCGAGGCCGCCGTCCGGGCGCTGGCCGAGGACTACAACGCCCGCGTCGAGGCGTTCTGGCGCACGCCGCAGCCCAGCCGCTGGGCGCCGGTGCCCGGCCTGGCCGACGTCGAGGCGCTCGTCGACGGGTGGCGGCTGGCCCGCCCGCCGGAGCCGCCGCCCGCCCTCCCGGTGGTGGTCGCGCGGCGGCGGTCCTGGTGGCGCCGCCGCCGGCCCTGATCCCCGGCTCAGTCGTCGTCGGCCGCCGCCTCCTGCTCGTGGGCGGCGAGCTCGCGGGTGGCCATGCCGCCGGTCCCGCCCTCGTCGTGCTGCCCCGGCCGGAGGTTCGGCTGGTCGGTCTCCTGCTGCGGCTCACTCATGCAGCCGAGCCTGCCGCCGCCCGCGGAGACCGGCGACCCGGAGGGCGCGCTTCCTCAGCACGGTGACCCGCTTCGGCCACCGCCGTCGACCGGCGTGCGCCGGGAGCGAACGCGCGCCTGCCTCCGGGTCGGCCGGGTAGGGGACCGGCACCCCATCCCGAGGAGGTCCCATGACCGAGGTGCCCGGCACCGACCGCGACCAGGCCCGCGAGAACGTGGAGGAGCAGACCCCGCTCGTCCCCGATGACGTCGAGGGGGCCGGCGACGAGGCCCGCCCGACGGGCGACGAGGGCGTGACGGGCGACGACGCCAAGCCGTCGTCCGGCAGCACCGACCCCGTTCGCTGATCCGCGCGAGGTCCGGCTCTGCCCAGCCTCGCCGGGCAGAGCCGGACCGTCCGCGGAGGAGTCAGCTCCGCCGGGCGTCGCGGACGAAGACCAGCCCGTCGACGCCGGCCAGGTGCGCCGGGTCGAACGGGGCGTAGCCGAACCAGGGGGACACCCGCGGCGCGGGTGCAGTCCCGTCGAGGGCCGTTCCCAGCCGCCGGGGGTCGACGACGTACCGGTTCTCCGGCAGCGCGTGCAGCAGCCCCTCGACGGTGTCCGGCGGCGGGGTGTGCACGCCCTCGTCGCGGAGCGTGCCGAGGGCCGTGGCCAGGAACGCGTACCCGTCGCGCAGGTGCGTGCCGACGAGCGCGCCGGCGCTCCACCACGCCACCGGCAGGTCGCCCATCCGCATCCGGCTCAGCTCCCGCTGCAGGTGGGCGTTGTGCGCGTGCACCAGGGTCGGGCCCCGCTCGGCGAGGGCGAGCAGGTTGGCGGCCATCATCGAGTCGCGGACGCCGAGCAGCTGCGCCAGGCGGCGCGGCGACGGGTCGGCCATCGCGGAGTGGTAGCGCAGCAGCCCCGTGGCGGTGCGCCCGTGCAGTCGTGCCCGGTCCCACTCCTGCCGCGAGGACGCCGCGACCAGCCCCGGCGTCTGCGCGTCGAGCAGCGCTCCCAGGTCGTCGGCGAGCAGCCGCAGCTGCCGGGCCTCCGGCGTCCGCCCCACCGAGCGGGCCGGGTCCCGCATCACGGCCGGGTCGGTCCACCGGTCGTCGGCGCCGAGCAGCCGGTCCAGCGTGCCGGCGTCGCAGGGGAGCAGGTCGGCGTCGACCCGGTCGGCGAGGTAGCCGTGGAGCGCGGTGAGGGCCTGCCGGGCGCTCGCCGCGCCGGTGATCTCCAGCGGGCCGTCGAACCCGGCGAAGCGCAGCTGCTCGGACGCCGGCCGGCCGTCGTTGTGCGCGCGCATCCAGCGCACCAGCTCCCGGTTGGCCGGGTAGGCGCCCCAGCCGTGGCTGAAGCCGCGCGCCACGACGTCGTCGAGGGTGCCGGTGCCGGACCGGACGTGGTCGTCGACGACCAGGCCCCTCAGGCAGTCGCTCTCCAGGGCGATCGTCCGGTAGCCCTGCTGCTCGACGAGCTGCCGGAAGAGGTCGTTGCGCAGCTCGAGCAGCTCGGTCGCGCCGTGGGTGGGTTCGCCCAGGGCGAGCAGCCGCGGTCGGGCCGGGAGCAGCGCCATGACGGCCGCGGCGTCGACGGCGCAGGTGGACTCTGCGATGCGTGCGTTCATGCACCTGAACGGTATCGTTGAAACGACGGTGGAGACTCCGCGGCGACGAGGGCGGGATGGCGCGGGCGAACTCTCAAAGCGGCGTGCGGCTCAGGCCCGTCGACCTGGCGCGCGCCCACGGACTGTCCACCCAGGCGATCCGCAACTACGAGGCGGCCGGCGTCCTCCCGGCGGCGGAGCGCACGCCGTCCGGCTACCGCACGTACACGCCGCTGCACGCGCAGGCGCTGCGGGCGTTCCTCGCGCTCGTGGCCGGGCACGGGCACCGGACGGCCACGGCGATCATGCGGGCGGTCGACCGGGGCGCGGTCGAGGAGGCGCTCCGGCTCGTCGACGAGAGCCACGTGCAGCTCGTCGACGACCGGCGCACCCTGCAGGCCGTCGAAGCCGCCGTCCGCGATCTGGAACCGGAGGCGCCGGGGCGCGGCGACGTCTTCGTCGGGCCGCTCGCGCACCGGCTCGGCATCGGCCCGGCCACGCTGCGCACGTGGGAGCGCGCCGGCCTGGTCCGGCCGCGCCGCGATCCGCGGACCGGCTACCGGGTCTACGGGCCGGCGGACGTGCGCGACGCGCTGCTGGCCGCCCAGCTGCGACGGGGTGGCTACCTGCTGGAGCAGATCGCCCCGGTGATCGCCCAGGTCCGGTCCGCCGGCGGCGTCGCAGAGCTGGAGGCCGTGCTCGACGACTGGCACGCCCGCGTGGCCGCCCGGGGCCGCGCGATGCTCCGCGGCGCTGCCGCGCTGGACGCCTACCTCGACCGGCGACCGGCCCCGGCCGCCGGACCGGCCGGAACCGCGCAGGAGCCCCCGCCGGCACGCTGACGGGGGCTCCTGCGCAGAGCGCGCGGGGTGGGTCTACAGGACGTCGAACTCGTTGAACGCGGCGCCGCCGGAGAGGGTCGCGTAGCCCGGGCCGCGGTCGAAGAACGGCTCCTCGCCGGTCCGGGCGCCCCGCAGCTCCGCGCGCAGCGCCTCGGTGGCGGCCTCGTCGGCCGTCCCGTCCTCGCGGACGACCACGCCGTAGTCCGCGCGGGCGCCCTCCACCGACACCTTGCGCCAGGCGATGTCCCGCAGGACCTCCTCGACCGGCCGGTCCAGCGGGTCGCCCCAGCCGCCGCCGCCCGTCGTCCGGATCCGCACGACCGTGCCGGCGCGCAGCGGCTCGGCGTCGGCCAGCGCGTCCACCTCGTGCTCGTCCGGCCCGCCCGGGTCCACGGTGATCTGGAACGGCCGCCCGGCCTTGCCGCCCTTCACGCCCCAGCACGCCAGGATCGACCGGTCGGCGATCGACATGAAGTGCGCGTCGCGCAGCACCCGGATGTGCTTCTCGTAGCCGCAGCCGCCGCGGTAGCGCCCCGGGCCGCCGGAGTCCATCGCCAGCCCGAGCCGCTCGACGCGCAGCGGGAAACGGCCCTCGGTGAACTCGGTGGGCAGGTTCCGGGAGTCGGGGACGACGTGGATGGTGTCCTCGCCGTCGGCGTAGTACCGCCCGCCCGAGCCGCCGCCGAGCACCTCGCGCATGAGGTAGGGCTCGCCGTCGACGTCGGTCCCGTAGACGCCGGTGTAGCGGATCGTCTCCTGGTCGGCGGGCATCCGGCCGCCGGTCGCCTTGGCCAGCACGCCGGCGAGGACGCCGAGCAGCCGTAGGATCACGAACGTCCGGGCGTTGGTCGGTGCCGGGAAGATCGGGGTGAGCAGCGTGCCCTTCTCCGGGAAGCGCATCTCGATCAGCGGCACGACGCCCTCGTTGACGTCGAGCTGGGCCATCCGCTCGGGCGACTCCGCCAGGTTGCGCAGGATCGGCGCCAGCCACTTCTTCAGGAAGTTGCCGTCGGCGTAGTCCCCGCAGTGGTTGATCGGGCCCTTCGCCTGCGGGCCGGTGCCGGTGAAGTCGATCACCAGCGGCGTCTCCTGGGTGGAGTCCATGATCAGCGTGATCCGCTGCCGGTGCAGCTGCGGCTCCTCGACGCCGTCGTGCTCGGCGTAGTCCTCCCAGACGTAGGTGCCGTCGGGGATCTGCGACAGGATCTCGCGCCGGTAGATCTCGGTGGAGCTGTCCAGGATCGCGTCGAAGCAGGCCTCGACCGCCTCGACGCCGTAGCGGTCGAACAGCTCGCCCAGGCGCCGCGCGCCGGCCAGGCAGGCCGAGCACTCGGCGTCCAGGTCGGCGGCCAGCGAGTCGGGCATCCGCGAGTTGCGGGTCATGATCTTCAGCGCGCTCTCGTTGGGCACGCCGCGGTCCCACAGCTTGATCGGGGGGACCATCAGGCCCTCCTCGTACACGCTGGTCGCCGCGCTCGGCATCGAGCCCGGGACGGCGCCGCCGATGTCGTCGTGGTGGCCGAAGGCCTGCACGAAGGCGACCACGCGCTCGGCGCCGTCCACGGTGGCGAACACCGGCACGGTCACGCAGAGGTCCGGCAGGTGGCCGATGCCGCCCTCGGAGAGGTAGACGTCGTTGTGGAAGTAGACGTCCCCGGCGTTCATCGTCTCGAGCGGGTAGTCGCGCACCACCGGGTGCACCAGCGCCGAGTACGAGCGCCCGGTGAGCTTGCGCAGCTCACGGTCGTGGATGCCGGCCCGGAAGTCGTGGGCATCCCGGATCATGGGGGACCTCGACGTCCGGCCGATGGAGGTCTCCACCTCCTTCTCGATCGCGGCCAGCGTGCCGGCGACGATCTCGACGAGGACGGGGTCGGCGGCGACGGAGCTGTCGGTGAGGCTCATCGGCCGGTCTCCTTCGTGAGCAGCAGGTTCCCGTAGGCGTCGACGGTCGCGGCGAAGCCCGGGTGGACGGGGACGGTGGAGCCGAACTCCTCGACGATCGCCGGGCCGGGGACGACGTCGCCCGGGGCGAGGCGGGGCCGGTCGTAGGTGGGCGTGTCGACCCAGTCGTCGAAGAAGACCGGGCGGGAGCCGGTGCGGGCCCGCTCGGGCCCGCCGTCCTGGGCGGGCAGCTCGACCAGGTCGGGACGGCGGATCGGCCCGATCCCGCTGACCCGGAGGTTGACCCACTCGACGGCCTGGCGCGGGTCGTCGGCGAAGTCGTAGCCGTAGAGCTGGCGGTGGGCCGCGTGGAAGGCCTGGGCGACCTCCTCGGCCGCGGCGCGGTCGAGCTCCCCGTCGGTGACCGGCACCCGCACCTCGAACGCCTGGCCGACGTAGCGGAGGTCCGCCGTCCGCTGCATGCGCTGCTCGTCGGGGCCGAAGCCCTCGCCGTCCAGCGCCTCGCGGGCCTGGCCCTCCAGCCCGGCGTAGACCGTGGCCACCCGGTCCAGGTCGAGGTCCAGGTGCTTGCTGACGACGGTCTGCACGTAGTCGTTGCGGACGTCGACGGTCAGCAGCCCGAAGGCGCTGACGTTGCCCGGGTTCGGCGGCACCAGCGTGCGCGGCAGGTTGAGGATGTCCATCAGCCGGCAGGCCAGCAGCGAGCCGGAGCCGCCGAACGTGGTGAGCGTGAAGTCCCGGACGTCGAGGCCCTTGGCCACCGTCACCTGGCGCAGCGCGTTGGCCTGGTTCCAGGCGGAGATCTCCAGGATGCCGGTGGCGGCGCGCTCCAGCGAGAGGTCCAGCTTCGCGCCGAGCTGCTCGAGACCCTCGCGAGCGGCATCCACCGACAGCGGGATCTCCCCGCCCAGCAGGTGCGGGGGGATCCGGCCGAGGACGACGTGCGCGTCGGTGACCGTCGGCTGGTCGCCCCCGTCGGGGTAGCAGATCGGGCCGGGGTCGGCGCCGGCCGACTTCGGGCCCACCTTGAGGGTGCCCTCCGGCGAGAGCCAGGCGATCGAGCCGCCGCCCGCACCCACGGTGACGACGTCGATCATCGGGATCTTCGACGGGTAGTCGCCGACCGAGCCCTCGGTGGTGAGGGCCGGCTCCCCGTCGATGACGACGGTGACGTCCGTTGAGGTGCCGCCGCCGTCGCAGGTGAGCACCCGGTCGAAGCCGGCGGTGCCCGCGATCAGCGCGGCGCCCAGGGCGCCGGCCGCCGGGCCGGAGAGCATCGTGGTGATCGGCTGGTGCACCACCTCGGCCGCCGACAGCACGCCGCCGTTGCTCTTCATCACGTAGAACGGCACGCCGGGCGCGATCTCGTCGAGGCGGGTGCGGATGTTGGTCACGTAGGCGCCGACCTTGGGCTTGACCGCGGCGTCGACCAGCGTGGTCACCGAGCGCTCGTACTCGCGGTACTCGCGCAGCACCTGCGAGCTGATGCTCACCACCGCGCCGGGGTGCTCCTCGCGGATCACCTCGAGCATGGCCTGCTCGTGGGCGTCGTTCGCGTACGCGTGCAGGAAGCAGACGCCGACGGTCGTGATGCCGGCGTCGCGGAAGAACCGGGCGGCGGCGCGGGCGTCGTCCTCGTCGAAGGGGCGCACCTCGGCGCCGGTGTGGTCCAGGCGCCCGCGCACGGTGCGCACGAGGTCGGCCGGGACGATCCGCGGCGGCTTGACCCAGAAGTAGCTGTTGCCGTAGCCGTCGGGCACCGACTGGCGGGCGATCTCCAGCACCGACTCGTAGCCCTCGGTGGTGATGAACCCGATCCGGTCCAGCTTGCCCTCGAGCAGCTGGTTGGTGGCGACCGTCGTCCCGTGGCTGACGGCGGTGACCGACTCGCCGGTCAGGCCCATCAGGTCGAGCACCTTGCGGACGCCGGTGAGGAAGCCCTCCGCCGGGTCGGCGGGGGTGGACGGGGTCTTGGTGGTGGTGGTCGCGCCGGTCTCCTCGTCCACCGCGACGACGTCGGTGAACGTCCCCCCGGTGTCGATGCCGATGCGGACCCGGCGCGCAGTCATGGCGGAAACCTTAGCGGTGAGATACCTGCTCCGGGAAGCACCGGCGGAGAGGTTCCCGCACCGAGCGGCGCGTTGGGCCCCGCGCGGCGGGCGGCGCGTCCGGACCCACCCCGCGGGCGGCGCGCCGGGACCGGCCCTAGGGTCGGGCGGCAGAGAGGGGAGCCGACCGGTGGAGGTGATCGTGGCACCGCCCCTGTGGCAGTCGAGCGGCGTGCCCCGCGGCTTCGCCGAGGTGTGGCACGAGGAGCTGCACTCGATCGCCGCGCTGGCGCGGCTGCGGTCGCGGCTGCGCGCCTCGCTGACCGGCAGCTCCACCGTCGACCACCCGGAGCGGGAGCACTGGTCGGAGCGCATGGTGCTCGTCGTGGACGAGCTCGCCTCGAACGCGCTGCGCCACGGCGCCGCCCCGGCCGGTGCCACGCTGAGCCGCTCGGGCGACCGGTGGCTGATCGCGGTCAGCGACTCCGCGGGGGCCACCCCGCCCTTACCGGCCGTGGGCCGCGATCCGGGCAGCGGCGGCTTCGGCCTGTACCTGGTCGCCGACCTGTCGCAGCAGCACGGGTGGTGCCCGGACGGGAACCGGAAGGTGCTCTGGGCCGTCGTCGTCGACGACGGCTCCTGACCCGCCGGCTACGGCCCGGTCACCTCGACCGCGCCCAGCCGCAGCCCGCGGAACGCGGCCAGCCGCTCGGCCTGCTCGTGGAGGGCGGCGCGGTCCGCCGGGGCCCACAGCTCCACGGCCACCGAGACGCTGTCCCGGGCCTTCCGCGCCCGCCACGTGCCGACGACCTCGCCGTCGGCCAGCACACCCCCGGGCCGGCCGAGCACCCGCCACAGCTCCTTGGCGCGGGCGCCGTCCGGCACGACCAGCGCGCGGTCGCGCGCCTGCAGGAAGAGGTCGAACGGGCCCAGCAGCCGGGTGACCGGCGCGGGGTCGACGGTCAGCCGGTCGACGTCGCCGGCCAGGACCCAGCGCCGCTCGCCGTCGACGGTCACCTCCGCCGCGTCTGCCGGCCAGTGCGCCGCCACGTCCTTGACCGGCGCGTCCAGGTAACCGGCGACGTGCTGGCGGGTGGCCGGGCCGAGCAGCCGCAGGTAGCCGCGGACCACGTCGAGCCCGGCCGGCACCTCCGCCGCCGGCCCGGGACCGGGAACGGGCCGCAGCACCGGCGGCGACGTGCCCTCCTCCAGCTCCAGGCCGGCGCGCAGGGCGGCCAGCCGGAACGGCTGCTCGTGGACGTGGACGGCGTTGCAGGGCCGGCACTCGCGCAGGTAGGGGGCTGGCAGCACCTCGTTGAGCCGGCCGGACACGTCGCCCTTGACCATCGGCCCGGTGACGATCGAGCGCAGGGCCGCCGCCACCTCGTCGAGGGCGGTGAGGACGGGGATCCCCGCGGCGTGGAGCGGCTTGGCGGCGTCGAAGACCCGCTTCGCGGCGTCCGCCTCGGAGAACGGCTGCGTGGCGGCGGCGACGCCGGGGATGTCGGCGCGGCGGTACAGGTGGGGGGCGCCGCGCAGGGTCCACGCGAGGGCCAGTGCGTCGTCCGGCAGCGCCGCGACGTCCACGCCGCGCAGCGCCAGCGCCCAGCGGCCGCCGTCCGCGCCGGTGTCCTGCACGCCCAGGTCGAGCACCGCGGTGTCGGCGACGGTGCCCGCCGCGCGGTCGAGCTGCTGGGCGCGCACCCGGAAGCCGAGGACCTGGCGCCGGCTCACCGTGGGGGTCACGAGGGGACCGTAGCCCGGACCACCGACGTCGCCCCTGTGCCCGGTCGCGCGGCCGGGAACGGCTCCCTACGGTGGGTCGATGGACACCGCCGACCTGCTCGCGCTGCGGTCCGACGACCGCGCGGCCCTGCTCCTGATCGGCCTGCGGGGCGACTGGTAGCCCTACTGCTGCGCCCAGGCGGTCCGCCTGGCCCGGTCACTGTCCCGGCTCGCCGCAGCGGGCACCGAGGTCGTCCTCGCGTCGGTCGACCCCCCGGAGGTCCAGCTGGCCTTCGACCGCACCTGGCACGTCCCGTTCCGCTGGGCGAGCGATCCCGACGGCGCCCGGCTGGCCAGGCCCCTGGGCGCCTGGGACGAGGACGCCTCGATCTTCCGGCCGCTGGTGGTCGCCGTCGCCCCGGACGGCACCGAGGTCTTCCGCGAGCTCTCCCGGGACTTCACCGACCGCACCGACGACGAGCCCTTCCTGACCGCCCTGGAGGGGCTGGGGCTCCCGGCGCTGCCGGAGCCCGCGCCGTGGGCGCTGGAGGGCGTCGAGCCCCGGCCGTCGAAGCGGGCCTTCACGCCCGGCTCGTTCATCCCCTACTTCCGCGCCATCAAGTTCAACACCCTGGCGCTGACCGACCGGATGCGCGACGACCGGGACCGGGAGGAGGTGCGCGCCGAGCACCGGATGGCGGTGTCGTTCCTCGACGCCTTCGACGAGTGGCGCGCCGAGCACCCGCCGGAGCGGTAGCGGTCAGGACGACGTCCGCCGGGCGTCGGGCTCCGCTGCCCCGCAGAGGCGCTCGGCGCCGGGCACGTCGGAGAACAGCCACGGGTCCAGCGGCTCCGACCGGCGCACCACGCTCACCGCCCCGGTGCGCTCGAGGACGACGCAGCGCACCTCGGCGAGGTTGCGGATCCCGGCCAGCCGCAGCTTCTGCCGCAGCTCGTCCTCCGCGACGTGGGCGGCCCGCATGTTCTCCCGCAGCGGGGTGTCCCCGGCCATGAGCAGCACCGGGCGGCGGTTCATCAGCCGGTCGGCCCACCGGTTCCGGCGGAGCAGGGAGAGGATCGCCTGCGTCGCGAACAGCGTCCCCAGAGCGACCACCCCGACGCCCAGGGTGGGATCGAGCAGCAGTGCGGTCCGGCCCACCACGGCGCCCAGCGCCACGACGCATCCGAGGTCGAAGCTCGACATGGTGGCGAGGCTGCGCTGGCCCACCAGCCGGACGCAGAGCACCAGCAGCAGGTACATGGCGACGGTGGACAGGACGACCAGCCCGGCCCGCTGCCAGTCGATCCCCAGCTGATCCATCATCGGGCCTCCCCCGGACGGCGGCGGACGGGTAGCCCGACCCCCGTCCGCGGACCCGCGCGGGATGGCCGGCTGCGGCGGTGGACCACCGCGGCTCCCTCCCACCGGGGAGGAGCCTGGCCACGGTAGGTCACGGACCGGTGGGGGCGCGCCGATCGTGGCGCAGAGCTCGACCTCGCCGTCGCCGGGTCAGTCGGCGAGCGTGCGCAGGATCCGGGCCAGCGTCGCCCGGTCCTCGGGCCCCAGCCGGGCGAAGAGGTCCGCGGAGTCGGCGGTCCGGGCGCGCCCGACCTCGGCCCGGACCCGCCGGCCCGCGGCGGTGGGGCGCAGCAGGACCGCGCGGCGGTCGCCGGGATCCGGGCTGCGCTCGACCAGGCCGCGCTCCTGCAGCCCGTCGGCCACCTCGGTCGCCGACCGCGGGGCGATGTGCAGCGACTCGGCGAGGTCGGACAACCGGACGCCGTCCCGCTCGCAGACCACCCGCAGGGCGCGGGCCTGGTGCGGGGAGAGGTCCCAGGGGGCGAGGGCCTCCCGCCAGCGACGGCGCTGGGTGCGGGCGACCCGCATCAGCAGGTCGCCCAGCTCGCCGGTCCCGTCGTCCGCCACGGGGGAACAGTAGCCGAACAAAGAGGCGCTACCACATCATGAGGTAACCTCAGCACCGATCGGCGCCCCCACCGCGGACCCGCGGGCAGGTGCACCGCGACGACCCCCGGTCCGCGAGCGGGCCGGGGGTCGCCGGGTGGGGGTGGAGCGGTGTCACTGCGCCAGGGTGATGTCCTCCACCTGGACGTAGAAGTCGCCGGTCGTCAGCTCCTCCGAGGCGTCGTAGAGCCGCAGCTCGGAGAGGAACTCGTCGTCCACCTGCTGGAGCGCGCCGGTGAAGCTCACCGTGTCCCCCGCCTCGACCTCGAAGGGCGACTCGGGGGCGTCCCCGCCGGCGAAGCTCTGCAGCCGGACGAGGATCGTCTGCCCGGCCTCCGGGCCGACGTAGAACGCCTCGTCGGCCACGACCTCCTGGACCTGCACGGTGTCGGCCTCGACCGGCTGGTCGAGGTTGGCGCTCAGGTCGACGTCCGGGGCGAGCGCGTCGAGGTCGCCGACGAGGACGGCGCCCGGGACGGCCACGGCCGCGGCGGTCGGCGAGGCCGGAGCCCCGTCCGTGGGGTCGGCCTCCGTGGTGGTCTCGGTGGCCTCGGTCGTCTCGGTGACCTCGGTGGTGGTCGTGCCGGGCGCCGCGTCGGTGTCGACGTCGGCGTCGTCGTCACCGGTCAGCGCGGCGACGAGCCACCAGACGAGCAGCGCGGCGATGAGGGCCGCCAGCAGCAGCCACGGCCAGAGCGTCCGCTTGTCGTCCTCGGCCACTCTGGTGGCGCCGTGCGGAGGGGTCTGCGTCATGGGGAAGAGTCCTTGATCGGTAGCGGCGGTCACCTCTCCCTGCCCCCTCTCCGCCGCGCGGCCGCCCTCGACGGCGGAACGTCACCCGATGGACATGTGCAGCCCCGCCCGGGAAGAGCGGCGGAAGAAGAGTGGTTACCGCACGGTGAGGTAACCTCAGCAATCGGGACGGAGGTGGCGACATCAGCGAGATGATGACGGGCGGCCGGGGCGGCGGCCGGGGCGGCGGCCCCGGTGGCGGCGGCGGTGGTGGGCGGAGGCCCGACCCCGCCGACCGCGCCCAGCTCGACCGGTCCCCCGTCCGCTGGAGCCGCGTGGCCGCGCTGTTCCGCCCCTACCGGTGGCAGCTGGCCGTGGTGGTGGCCCTGATCGTGGCGTCCTCGGCGGTCGCGCTGGCCACCCCCTTCCTCATCCGGCTGGTCATCGACGAGGCGATTCCCGAGCAGGACGTCGCGCTGCTGCTCTGGGCCGTCGGCGGGATGCTCGCCGTCACCGTGGTGACGTCGGTCTTCGGCGTCGTCCAGACCTGGCTGTCCACCACCGTCGGGCAGCGGGTCATGCACCGCCTGCGGACGGCGGTCTTCACCCACCTGCAACGCCAGTCGCTGGGCTTCTTCACCCGCACCAAGGGCGGGGAGGTGCAGTCGCGGCTGATGAACGACATCGGCAGCATGCAGTCGGTCGTCACCTCGACCGCGACGTCGTTCGCCTCCAGCGCCACCACGGTCATCGGGACGGTCGTCGCCATGGCGGTGCTGAGCTGGCGGCTGTCCCTGCTGTCGCTGGTCGTGCTGCCCCCGGCGGTCTGGCTCACCCGCCGGGTGGCCCGCATGCGCCGCACGATCACCGCCCAGCGCCAGCGCCACCTGGCCGACCTGCACTCGCAGGTGGAGGAGGGGCTGAGCGTCAGCGGCGTCCTGCTCGGCAAGACCCTGGGCGCGGGGCCGGCGCAGTCGCAGCGGTTCGCCGGCACCTCGGAGTTCCTGGTCGACCTCGAGGTGCGCTCGCAGCTGGCCGGCCGCTGGCGGATGGCCACGATGAGCGTGGTCTTCGCCGGCATCCCGGCGCTGATCTACCTGGCCGCAGGGCTGCCGGCGACCTCCGGCGGGATGACCATCGGCACCCTGGTCGCCTTCACCACGCTGCAGGGCGCGCTGTTCCGCCCGCTCATGCAGCTGCTGGACATCGGTGTCTCGCTGACCGCCTCGATGGCGCTGTTCAGCCGGGTCTTCGAGTACCTCGACCTGCCCGTCGACATCGACGACCCCGCCGACCCGGTACCGCTGGACGCCGCCGCCGTGCGCGGCGACGTGCGGTTCGAGCACGTCGGCTTCGCCTACCCCGACGGCGTCCGCCCGGCGCTCAGCGACGTCGACGTCGCCGTGCCGGCCGGTGCGACGCTCGCGCTGGTCGGCGAGACCGGCTCGGGCAAGAGCACGCTGGCCTCGCTCGTGGCGCGGCTGAACGATCCCACCTCCGGGCGGGTGCTGATCGACGGCATCGACGTCCGGGAGGTGGCGCTGGCCGATCTCGCCCGCGTCGTCGGCGTCGTCTCCCAGGAGACCTACCTGCTGCACGGCACCGTGCGGGAGAACCTGCTGCACGCCAGGCCCGACGCCACCGACGCCGAGCTGGTCGATGCCGCCCGCCGGGCCCAGGTGCACCAGGTGATCGCCGCGCTGCCCGAGGGCTACGAGACGGTCGTCGGTGCGCGCGGGCACCGGTTCTCCGGCGGGGAGAAGCAGCGGCTGGCCATCGCCCGCACGCTGCTGCGCGACCCGCGGGTGCTCGTGCTCGACGAGGCGACCAGCGCCCTGGACAACGAGACCGAGCGCGCGGTGCAGGCCGCGCTCGACGAGGCCGCCCGCGGCCGCACGACGATCACCATCGCGCACCGGCTCTCCACCGTGCGCGACGCCGACCGGATCATCGTCCTGGACGCCGGGCGGGTGGCCGAGCAGGGCACGCACGAGGAGCTCCTGGCGCTCGGCGGCCGGTACGCCCGGCTGGCCGGCATCGCCCAGCGCGACGCCGTCCTCGCCGGCTGAACCGCCGGGAGCGCCCTCGCCACCCCGCGGTCCTGTCACCCGCCCGCGGACGTAGCCGGCCTCGCCGCCGACCGCGAGGCCGGCTGCACCACCGCGAGGTCGAGGGGGTCCCCCGCGGCGGCGTGATGATCGCCGCACCGCGGAATCCCGGCCGCTCGGCGGGTGGTTGCGCCCGGCATGGACCTGTTCTCCCCTGTCCGGCTCGGTGACCTCGAGCTGGCCAACCGCGTCGTCATGGCCCCGCTGACCCGGATGCGCTCCGGCCGCGCCGGCATCCCCCGAGACATCGTCGTCGAGCACTACGAGCAGCGGGCCGGTGTCGGGCTGATCATCACCGAGGGCACCTTCCCGAACGACGAGTCCCGCGCGTTCGCCGGTCAGCCGGGCATCGTCACCGACGAGCAGGCCGAGGGCTGGCGGAAGGTCGCCGACGCCGTCCACGCCCGCGGCGGCCGCCTCGTCCTGCAGGTCATGCACGGTGGCCGGGTCTCGCACCCGGAGCTCACCGGCACCCGGGTGGTTGCGCCGAGCGCGCTGGCCATCAGGGGTGAGGTGCACATCGGTGGGGGAGTGAAGAAGCCCTTCCCGGTGCCGCACGCGCTCACCACCGAGGAGGCGCGTGCCACCATCGCCGACCTCGTCGCCGCCTCGGTGCGGGCCGTCGAGGCCGGGCTCGACGGCGTCGAGCTGCACTCCGCCAACGGCTACCTGCTGCACGAGTTCCTGTCGCCGGCGTCCAACCAGCGCGACGACGTCTACGGCGGGAGCCCGGAGAACCGCGCCCGCTTCGTCGTCGAGGTGGCCACGGCCGTGGCCGGGGCGATCGGCGCCGGCCGGGTCGGCATCCGCATCTCGCCGGAGCACAACATCCAGGACGCCCTGGAGACCGACCGCGAGGACGTGCTCGCCACCTACGGCGCGCTCGTCGACGGGCTGCGCCCGCTGGGCCTGGCCTACCTGAGCGTGTTGCACGTGGAACCTGCCGGCGACCTGGTGCAGGAGCTGCGCCGCCGGTTCGGCGGGCCGCTGATCGCCAACAGCGGTTTCGGCACGGTCACCACCCGGGAGGAGGCGCTGGCGCTGATCGACGAGTCGCACGCCGAGGCCGTCGCCGTCGGGCGCCCCGTCCTGGCCAACCCCGACCTCGTCGAGCGGTGGCAGGGCGAGCACCCCGAGAACGAGCCCGACCCGCTCACCTTCTACGCGTCCGGGCCCGAGGGCTACATCGACTACCCGTCGCTGGCCGCCGCCCGCTGACGGCCGGCGTGCACCCGCCGCGCCCTCGGGGCGCGGCGGGTGCACGCGCCGGTGCTCAGTCGAGGTCGGCCTGCCACAGGTCGGGACCGAACACCTCGTACTGGATGTCCCTGGCCGGGACGCCGCGGTCGATGAGCTCGCTGCGCACGGCCTGCATGAACGGCAGCGGGCCGCAGAGGTAGTAGACCGCACCCTCCGGCAGCTCCACCCGGGACAGGTCCATCTGCCCCGCGTGCACGCCGTCGACCGGCAGCGAGCACTCGGCGCCCCGCTCGAACCAGACGTGCACCGACGACTTCGGCAGCTTCTGCACGTCACCGACGACCTGCTCCCGCAGCGCCCACGACGCCTCGTCGACGTCGGCGTGCCACAGCCGGACGTCGAGGCCTGAGCCGGCGTGCGCGAGGTGCGAGAGCATCCCGGCCATCGGGGTGATCCCGATGCCGGCGCTGGCGAACACCACCGGGCGCCCGGAGTCGTCGAGGACGACGTCGCCGAAGGGGACCGACATCTCCAGCCGGTCGCCGACGTCCACGGAGTCGTGCAGCAGGGTGGAGACCTCCCCGTCGGGCTTGTCCCCGCCGTGCACGCGCTTGACCGAGAACTGGCGGTGCTCGCCGTCGTCGGCCCGGGTGAGGCTGTACTGCCGCGGCTGGCGGACGCCGTCGGCCATGACCAGCCGCACGGTCACGTACTGGCCGGGCAGCGAGGTCTTGACCAGCCGGTCGTCGACCCGCCGCACCCGGAAGGTGACGACGTCGTCGGTCTCCCGGGTCTTCTCCGCCACCTCCCACTGCCGCCAGACGGTGTCCGGCCGCACCCCGCGGGCGCTGTAGAGACCGCGCTCCTGGTTGATCAGCGCGTGGGCCATCAGCCAGTAGACCTCGTCCCAGGCGGCGGCCACCTCGGGCGTGACGGCGTCGCCGAGGACGTCGACGATCGCCCAGAACAGGTTGTCGTGCACGACCTGGTACTGCCCGGGCGTGATGCCCAGCGAGGTGTGCTTGTGCGCGATCCGGCTCATCAGGTGCTCGGGCAGCCGGTCGGGGTGGTTGACCAGCGCGCTGGCGAAGACGGCCACCGAGCCGGCCAGCGCGAGCTGCTGGGTCCCCTCGGCCTGGTTGCCGCGGTTGAAGGTCCCGTCGAGCAGTTCGGGGTGCTCCCCGAACAGGTGCGCGTAGAAGCGCCGGGCGATCTCCTGGATGTTCTCGGCCACCACCGGCAGCGTCGCCTGGATGACGGGTGCGGACCTCTCGGAGAGCATGCGGATTCCTTCCCCCTGGTATCGCGGCGTACTGGTTGCTCGATCCACGTTAGGCAACCCGGGGTGTCGGGGCAGCTCCGGAAGGGTCCCGCGACGCCGTGCGCCGCCGTATGTTCGCGGCCCCAGGTGCGGAACGAGTCCGTCCGACGACTGCCGGGAGTGACGCCTGATGTCTGCGCAGGGAGGCTCGTGCTCGCCGGGCGCCGCGAGCCCCGCGCTGCTGGAGGCGGACCTGGCGCAGGCCTTCATCCAGTCGGTGGACGCGCTGCTGTGCATCATCGACGCCGACGGCCGCATCGTGCTCGCCAACCCGGCGCTGCAGCGCTTCACCGGCCAGGACGGCGACGCGCTGCTCGGCCGGCGGTTCGTCGACGTGTGGGTGATCCCCCGGGACGTCCCCTACGCCGAGGACGCCGTGCGGATGGCGATCGCGAGCGGCAAGGCCTTCCCGCAGGAGGCCGACTGGATCGACGCCCGGGGCGAGCTGCGCCGGGTGACCATGCGCAACACCGTCCTGCACGACGAGGAGGGGCGGCCCTACGGGATCGCCTGCGTGGGCCTCGACGTCACCGACGACCGGGCGCGCGAGGCCCGGCTGCACGAGCAGACCCGGACCGACCTGCTGACCGGCGTGGCCAACCGCGGGGCGCTGTTCGACCAGCTCGGCACCCTGCTCGGAGCCGGCGGCTGCGGCTTGCTGTTCTGCGATCTCGACGACTTCAAGACGGTCAACGACCAGTACGGGCACGGGGTGGGCGACCGGCTGCTCGCCGAGGCGGCCACCCGCCTGGTCGAGGTGGCCGGTACCGACCAGCTGGTGGCGCGGTTCGGCGGGGACGAGTTCGTGATCCTCTGCCCCCGGGGCGACGAGCAGGAGCTCTCCGGCCTCGTGCGGCGCGTCGTCGCCCGGCTGGACGCGCCGTTCCACGGCCCGGACGGGCCGCTGTCGATCGGGGTGAGCGTGGGGGCGACCGTCGGGCACCCCGGCGAGGTGGCCGACGACGTCATCGCCCGCGCCGACCGCGCCATGTACGGCGCGAAGAGCTCGCAGCGCCGGCGGACCGCGCGCCCGACCTGACCGGACCGATGAGTTCGCGCGCCGCGGACCGTCATGACCGGGCGTACCGACTGCCGACAGGAGGAAGCCGTGCGCCCGCTCGTCGTCACCACGTTCCTGACCATGGACGGGGTCATGCAGGCCCCCGGCGGCCCGGAGGAGGACCCCTCCGGCGGGTTCCGCTGGGGAGGCTGGCTGGTCCCTCTCTTCGACGACGCCCTGGGCGCCCAGATGGAGGCGTGGTTCGCGCCGGCGCAGGACTTCCTGCTCGGGCGCGGCACCTACGAGATCTTCGCCGCGCACTGGCCCAACGTCCCCACCGAGGGCGACCCGGTCGGGACGGCGCTCAACACGAAGACCAAGTACGTCGCTTCGCGGTCGCTGACGTCGCTGGACTGGGCGACCGCCCGTCTGCTGGAGGGCGACGTCCCCACCGCGGTGCGCGCGCTCAAGGAGCAGGACGGCGGTGAGCTGCAGGTCCACGGGTCGGCGGGTCTGCTGCAGACCCTGCTGCGGGACGACCTGGTCGACGAGCTGCGGTTGATCACCTTCCCGGTCGTGGTGGGGGAGGGGAAGCGGCTGTTCACCGCCGGTACCGCGGCGCTGACCTGGCAACTGGTGACGTCGTCGGTCACCTCGACCGGCGCCGTCATGGCCGCGTACCGACGGGTCGGGGAGGTCATGACCGGTGACTTCACCCTCCCGGGCTGACCGGAGCGGGGTGCGTTCCTCCTGGATGCCCGGCCGGTCGGGCGGTCAGCAGGCGACGGTGAAGCGCGCCCGGCGGTGAGCCGGGTGCTCGATCTCGTCGACCAGGGCGACGGCGAAGTCGGCGCCGCCGATGGAGGAGCCGCCCCGCTCGTCGGTCAGCAGGTCGCCGCGATGAGAAGTGCCGCCGCCCGCGGTCTGCCCTGCACGTCGTCGAACCCGACCGGAGGTGGCTGATGGAGACGGTGGACGAGTACCTGGGAGCGCTGCCCGGCGACGTCCGGGAGCGGATGGCCGAGCTGCGGGTGCTGGTGCACCGCGAGCTGCCCGAGGCCGGTGAGCGGATCAGCTACGGGATGCCGACGTTCACCGCGGCCGGCCGGCCGGTGGTGCACCTGGCCGCGTGGCGGCACCACATAGCGCTGTACCCCCTGCCGGAGCTGCCGGCCGGGCTCGCGGACCGGGTCGCCCCGTGGCGCGGGACGAAGGACGCGATGCGCCTGCCGCACGACCGTCCGCTGCCGTCGGACCTCGTGGCCGAGGTGGTCCGGGTGCTGCTGGCCGCGCACGCGGCCTGAGCCAGGAGCGAGAGGAGGGGCGGTGGGGCCGCGGGTGGCGGACCCCGGCGGCGGCGGCGAGTGTGTGCGTGGTCCCATCCGGGCAGGCGGCAGACGGGTCGCGACGACGAGGAGGAGTTCATGGCCGAGGTCCACGGCAGGTGCGACGAGCGCTTCGCGGGGGTGCGCGAGGCGCTGGCGCAGCAGCTGGACGGCGAGGAGCTCGGCGCGTCGGTCGCCGTCGACCTGGACGGCGAGACCGTCGTCGACCTCTGGGGTGGCTACCGGGACGAGGCGCGCACCCAGCCCTGGTCGGAGCACACGATCGTCAACGTCTGGTCGACCACCAAGTGCGTGCTGGCGCTCGCCGCGCTGCTGCTGGTCGAGCGCGGCGAGCTGGACCTGGACGCGCCGGTGGGCGACTACTGGCCCGAGTTCTGCGCCAAGGGGAAGAAGGACGTGCGGGTGCGGCACCTGCTGGCGCACACCTCCGGCGTCTCGGGGTGGGAGCAGCCGTTCTCCATCCGCGACATGTACGACTGGACCTCCGCCACCGAGCGGCTGGCCCAGCAGCGGCCGTGGTGGGAGCCGGGTACCGCGTCGGGCTACCACGCCAACAACCAGGGGCACCTGGTCGGCGAGGTCATCCGGCGGATCACGAACACCACCTTCAAGAAGTTCGTCGCCGACAACATCGCCGACCCGCTGGGCGCGGACTTCCAGATCGGGGCGCGCGAGTCGGAGGTCTCCCGGATCGCGCCGGTGGTGGCGCCGCCGCGTCCCGACGTCGACCCGCGCACGCTGGACCCGGAGTCGGTGAGCGTCAAGACCTTCACCGGCCCGACCGCGTCGGCGAAGGCTGCGAACTCCCCGGAGTGGCGGGCCGCCGATCTCGGCGCGCTGAACGGGCACTCCAACGCCCGCGGTGTCATGACGGTGCTGCGGACCCTGTCGCTGGGCGGCGAGGCCGGCGGGGTCCGGCTGCTCTCGCCGGAGACGGTCGAGAAGGTGTTCGACCAGCAGGCCGACGGCGTGGACCTGGTGCTCGGCGCGCCGTTCCGGTGGGGGACCGGCTTCTGCCTGGGCTCCCCCACGGTGCCCTACGTGCCCCCGGGCCGGACCTGCTTCTGGGGCGGCTGGGGTGGCTCGCTGGTGGTGATGGACCTCGACCGGCGGCTGACCATCAGCTACATGATGAACAGGATGGGCGCCGGGCTGATCGGTTCGCCGCGCAGCGAGGCCTACGTCCGCGCGGTCTACGGCGCGCTCGGCTGATGGAGCTCGACGACGTCCTCCCCCGGCCCGAGCACGTCACCCGGCAGGCGCGGTGGATCGCCGCCCCGCCGCCGGTGGTCTGGGCCGCGCTGCACGAGGTGCGGCTGTCGGGGCTGCCGGTGACGCTGGCGCTCGGCGCCGCCCGGTTCCTGCCGGTCGCGCTGTCCGGCAGGGGCCTCGGCCGGCTGCACGACCGGCCGTTCCTCGATGCGCTGCCGGTGCCGCTGCTGGCCGCCGAGGCGCCGTCGTCGGTGGTGTTCGGCGGTGCGCTGCAGCCGTGGCGGCTCGACGGCGGCGACGCCGGGCCGGTCCTGGACGCCGGGGAGTTCCGCCGCTTCACCCAGCGCGGCTGGGTGAAGGCCGCGATGGACTTCCGGCTGACGCCCCGGGGCGACGGGACGGAGCTGAGCTCGGAGACCCGGGTGACGTCGACCGACGCCACGACCCGGCGACGGTTCGACCGCTACTGGCGGCTGATCCGGCCGGGCAGCTCGGCGATCCGCTGGGAGGTGCTGACGGCGGTCGAGCTGCGGGCCACCGGCCGTCTCCGCTGAGCGCGTCGCGACGACCGGGTGCGCCGGCGGCACCGCACCGGTGCCGTGGTCAGCCCTCCGGGTGCCAGTCGTCGGCCTGCCACCGGTGGAAGACCGTGGCCACCGAGTCCCTCGGGGTCTGCCAGGTCTCCGGGCGGTACGGGCTGAGGTACGGGCGGAGCTGCTCCATGATCCTGGTGAAGGCGGGCCGGAACGACTCGTGGCTGGCCCGGACAGCCGCGGCCTTCTCCGGGTCCTGCTCCAGCAGGTGCACGAAGACGTCCTCCATGGAGTACAGCCAGCGCCCGGTCACCCCGGTCTCGACCGGTAGGTCCCCCGCGTCGGACTCGGCGAAGACGCGGGCGATGTCGTCCTCGGCCCCGGGCTTCATCCGCTGCACGATCACGGTCAGCTCCCGGTGCTCGGGCACGTCCCCGTCCGGTACCCACTGGTAGAACGGCTTGGCGACGGAGTGGGACGGGTTCTGCCAGTAGCTGGGGTACGGCGTCACGTAGGGCGCGATCTCGTCGGCGATCTTCTGGAAGGCGGGCAGACCGCGGCGCTGACCCGAGATCTCCGGGTCCTCCTTGCGCTCGATGACGTGCAGGTAGAGGTCGTCGTGCGACAGCAGGTACCGCCCGACGACCCCGAGGTCCTGGGGGCGCGTGGTGGTGTCGTAGTAGGCGAAGACGCGGCCGACCTTGTCCTCGCTGCCGGGCACCATGCGGCAGACGATCACGTTGCGGAACGGGCGGAAGGTCATCTTTCCTCCTGTGGTTCTGTGCCGGATGGCGATGGCCGGGCACGGCTGACCCGGCGTGGACGTCCTCGGGGTGGACCGGCCGGGTCCGGGCCCGTCCACCACCGAACTCCTGCACGGGTCAGACGGTCGGGGAGCCCGCCGGCCGCGGCCCGGGCGTGCCGTCGTCGGCGATGCGGTCCAGCTCCGCCAGGTCGGCGGGACCGAGCGCCAGGGCGGCCGCTGCGACGTTCTCCTCGAGCTGGGCCACCGAGGTCGCCCCCGGGATCACCAGCAGGTTGGGCGAGCGGGCCAGGATCCAGGCCATGGCCACCTGCGACCGGGTGGCGTCCAGCCGCCGCGCGACGGCGTCCAGGGCGGCCTCCTGTCGCGGCGCCAGGTCCCGTACCGGGAAGAACGTCGTGTAGGAGAGGCCCTCCATGGCCACGTAGGGGATGCCCTCCCGGGCGAGCGCGTCGACCTGCCCGTCGTCGTCGCGGTGGACGATGTTGTAGTGGTTCTGCACGCAGGCCAGCGGCGCGACCGCCCGCGTCGCGGCCACCTGCTCGGCGGTCACGTGACTCAGCCCCAGGTGACGGACGAGCCCCTCCTGCTGCAGCTGCGCCAGCGCCCCGAACGGTTCGACGATGTCGCCGGTCATCTGCTCACCCAGACCCGGCATGCGCAGCAGGACCACGTCCAGCACGTCCACCCCGAGGCTGTCGAGGTCGTCGTGCACTGCGTGGCGCAGCTCCGCTGCGCCCAGTGCGGGCACCCACCCCCCGTCCGGCGTCCGCCTGGCACCCACCTTGGTGACGACGACGAGCTCCTCCGGGTAGGGGTGCAGCGCCTCGCGCACCAGCGCGTTCACCACGTCGGGGCCGTAGTGGGCGCTGGTCTCGAGGTGCTGCACGCCCAGCTCGACGGCCCTGCGGAGGACGGCGACCGCGGTGCCGCGCTCGGTCGAGGAACCCATCAGACGGCGGCCGCTCAGCTTCATCCCGCCGAAGCCCAGCCGGGCCACCGACCGGTCGCCGAGCGGGTAGCGCTCCGAGCGCGCCGCGACCACCGGCGCGCCGGCGACCGTCCCGGTCACCGCGGGTCCCGCACCGGGGTGGCGGTGAAGCGCAGCGGCAGCTCGAGCAGCCCGCGGAAGGCCGAGGCGGCCGGGAGCCACTGCAGCTCCTCCACGGGGACGTCGAGCTGGAGGTCGGGCAGGCGGACCAGGATCCGGCGCAGCGCCGTGGTGGCCTCCAGGCGGGCGAGGGCGGTGCCCAGGCAGTAGTGGACGCCGTGACCGAAGGACATGTGCTGGACGTCGCCCCGGGTCACGTCCAGCCCGTCCGGTTCCGCGACCAGCTGCGGATCGTGGTTGGCCGAGCTGAGCACGACCGTGACGATCGAACCCTGGGGGATCGGCACGCCGCCGATCTCCAGGTCCTCGGTGGCGAACCGGAAGCTGGACACCGGGACCGAGCCGTCGAAGCGCAGCAGCTCCTCCACGGCCTCCGGCACCAGGCCCGGGTCGGCCAGGAGCTTCGTCAGCTCGTCGGGATGGGTGAGCAGCGCGACCACCGCGTTGCCCAGGAAGTCCGAGGTGGTCTGGTACCCGGCGAACAGGAGCAGGAAGCAGGTCGACACCAGCTCGGGCTCCGAGAGCCGGCCGTCGCCGTCGCGGGCCGCGATCAGGGCGCTCACCAGGTCCTCGCCGGGCTCCCGGCGCTTGGCGGCGACCAGGCCGGTGAAGTAGGCGTGCAGCCGTTCCTGGGCCTGCCCGATGGCCGCCCGGTTCTCCTGGGGGCTGCGCCCGCCGGTGCCGACGGTCCGGATGACCTGGGTGCCGGCCAGGATCTCCTCGTGGTCGGCCTCGGGGATCCCGAGCAGGTCGCCGATCACCGCCAGCGGCAGCCGGAGGGCGAAGTCGTCCACGAACTCGGTGCGGCCGTGCGGCGCCATCCGGTCCAGCAGGCGCTCGACGATCGCCTCCACGCGGGGTCGCATCGCCTCGATCCGCCGCGGGGTGAACGCCTGGGTCACCAGGCGCCGCAGCCGGCTGTGCTCCGGCGGGTCGGAGTTGAGCATGTTGGTGTTGATCTGCCGCGCCTTCTCGCCGAACACCTGCAGGTAGGTGTCCCCGGCGCGGTAGAGGTCCTTGGACAGCCGCGGGTCCGACAGCGCCTTCCGCGCGTCGTCGTAGCGGGTGACGAGGAAGGAGTCGAACCGGGGCGTCCGCACCCGCACGACGGGCCGCTCCCGGCGCAGCCGGGCGTAGACCGGGTACGGGTCGGCCCGGAACTCGGGTGTGTAGATCTCCTCACCCGGCACGATCTCCTCGTCCGGGACCGGGGCTGCCGGTGCGGTCTGCGTCATGTCGTCTCCCTGGGCTGGGTGTGGTCGTGGGGTTGCGGTGCGGTCACTGCGCGAACACCCCGGCCAGGTGGAGGACGAGCGCGGCCTCGTTGACCGGCCGGGTGCGGAAGCCGACGTGGCCGTCGGGGCGGACCAGGTAGGCCGCCGTCCCCGCGCCGGTGACGCCGTAGGCGGCGGCGAAGGCGCCGTCCGGGTCGGCGATCACCGGCAGGTCGACGACCAGGGGCGCCGGAGTGCCCGGGGCGACCAGCAGGTAGGTGGTCACCTCGCCGCGGCTCTGCTGCCGCACTCCCACGGCGAGCTTCTCCAGACCGAGCAGCTGCTCCTCCGAGGCGCCGGCGTCGGCGTGCAGCAGCAAGGTGGAGCGGGTGCCGCGGGTCAGGTCGAACAGCCGCAGCGGGTGGGAGACGCCGAAGCGCCGCAGGCCCTGGACGTCCGGCGCGCGGTGCCCGGGCTCCGGCCCGGTGGGGAAGCCCCCCGGTGCCGCCTCGCCGACCAGCGGGCTGCCGGCGTAGTTCATGGTCATCTGCATCTCGAGCAGGAACTGCGCCTTCTCGTCGTCCATGTCCATCTCGTCGGTGAACGCGATGGCCACGGCCCGGTCGACGATCATCTTCCCGGCGGGACGGCGCTCGGCCTCGTAGCTCTCCAGCAGTCCGGGCGCGCCCCGCTCCCGGACGACGAGGGCGAGCTTCCAGCCGAGGTTCCACGCGTCCTGGATGCCGGTGTTCATCCCCTGCCCGCCCGCCGGCGGGTGCAGGTGCGCGGCGTCGCCGGCGACGAAGACGCGTCCCTCGCGGTAGCGGTCGACGATGCCGTGCTTGATCCGGAAGATCGACGACCAGCGCAGGTTGCTCGCCGTCGTCCCGGGCGGGCCCAGGTCGTCGATCGCGGCCTGCAGGTCCGCCAGCGTCGGCGGCTCGTACTCCTGCCAGAACCCGGCCGGGACGGCGCCGGAGCCGACCGCCTCCTGCCACCGCTCGGGGGCCAGCGTCGCGATCCGGTAGCGGTTGCGCCCCTTGAGCGGGACGCACACCAGCATCCCGGTGAAGTCGTCGCCCTCGATCCGGACGAAGCGCACCAGGTGCCCGGCCGGCAGGTCCCAGTCGACGTCGACGTCCCCGAGCATGAACAGCTGCGGGAACATCGACAGCCCGCCCTCGAAGGCCAGCCCCAGCCCCGAGCGGACGGCGCTGTGCGCCCCGTCGCAGCCCACCAGGTACTGCGCCGGGGTCGTCTCGACCTCGCCCGCGGCGGACCGCAGCTGTGCGGTGACGCCGTCGTCGTCCTGGGTGAAGCCGACCAGCTCGACCCCGCGCTCGACGGCGACGCCCAGGGAGGCCAGCTTCGCCCCGAGGATGCGCTCGGTGTCGTACTGCGGAAGCCCCAGGTGGGCGTAGGGCAGCTCGTCGAGCCCCGACCAGTCGACCTGGTGGGTCTGCTCGCCGTTGACGAACACCGTCTGCCCGTGCAGCCAGATGCCCGCGTCCATCGCCTCGGTGACGATGCCCTGGTCCTCCCAGATCTCCATCGTCCGGCAGTGGATGCCGATCGCCTTGTCCGCCTGCGTGGAGGCCTGCGGGCGCTTGTCCACGATCCGGACGGCGATGCCGCGACGGGCCAGCTCGATGGCGTGGGTGAGCCCGGCCGGCCCGGCACCGACGACGAGCACCTCGACCGGCCGACCGGGAGCGCGGACGCCGCCGGCGGGGTCGGCCGCGGCCGGCATCGGCACGGCGGCTGTGTGGGCGCCGGCGTCGTCCGGCTTCTCCACGAACTCCTGCACGCTGGCGCTGGGGACCGTGCTGCCGGCGAGCGGTACGGCCGGGGCGGGCACGGTGCCGGCGGCCTCGTCCACGCGGACCTGCACCGGCCGCACCGCGGCCACCGACGGCGGCTCCGGACGGACGCGCAGCGAGAAGACGCGGCGGTCCTCGCCCCGCGCCAGCCACCGGCCCAGCGGCCCGGCGGCCCAGTTCCCCGGCCCCGCCGCCCAGTCGGTGAACCGCTGCTCGGATTCCCACTCGGCGACGACGTGGTAGCGGCCTCCGCCGGGCTCGCGGAGCAGCTCCTCGCGGGCGTGGCCGGGGGCGCTGCGGGCGAGCTGCGCGGCGGCGCAGTACGCCAGCTCGAACGCCTCCTGCTCCCAGGGCTCGACGGCGACGGCGGAGTCGACGCGGACCCGCTCCACCTCGACGGTGCCGCCGGGCGGGGGCAGCGGCGGAAAGTCGGTGCCGGACCGCTGGCGGATCTCCAGGACCTCGCGCCGGAATTCCACCGAGTGCCACCGGGCCAGCGGTGCGCCGATCGCCATGTGCGACGGGTCCTCCACCCACGCGACGAAGTCGTCCTCGGACTTCCACTCCGCGAAGATGTGGTATCGCAGGCCCGTGGCGTCGCGCAGCAGCTCCTCGCGCACGTAGCCCGGTGAGTCCTCGATGCGCTTGGTGACCGTCGTGTACGCGCGCTCGAAGGCCTCCTGCTCGCCCGGCTTGACGCTGGTGGAGAAGTCGATGCGCACCGGCCGCGACGGCTCGGCCGGCACCGTCGCCAGCACGGTGAACGTCGAGCGCGTGGCGTCGTCCCGCAGGTCGCGCAGCGCCTCGGTGAACGCATCCCGGGCGGAGCTGCGCTCGAAGGCGTCCACCGACGCCCGGTCGGTCCAGTCGCTGACGACGCCGAACCAGCGCGGGTCGTCCTCGTCGCACATCAGCTCTTGGCGCAGGTTCCCCGGCACCCGGCTGATCTCCGCGGCCGCCCGGCGCCAGGCCGTCTGAAACCGGCCCTCGCAGCCCTCCCGCGCACGCATCCGCAGGACGGTCCGCACCCCGGTCCGCTCGCCCGGCACCGTTGCAGGCTCCGTCATGCCGGTTCCCCCAGCGACCGCCCGGCACCGGGCACGGCTGCCAGCACCTCGTAGGTGTTCCGGGCCGCGTCCTCCCGCAGGTCGCGCAGCGCCTCGGTGAGCGTCTCCCGGGCGGGGCTGCGGCCGAAGGCGTCGACCGCAGCCCGGTCGGTCCAGTCGCTGGTGATCAGGAAGGTCCGCGGGTCGTCGGCGTCGCGGATCAGCTCCTGCCACAGGTTCCCGGGTACCCGGCTGATCTCCGCGGCGGCTCGGCGCCAGGCCGTCTCGAACGCGGCCTCGCACCCTTCGCGGGCCCGCATGCGCAGGATGGTGCGCACCGCGGGTGCGTCGCCCACCGCCGTCATGCCGCTCCCTCCTCCCCGACGTGCCGGCGGAGCACCAGGCTGCTGTTGAAGCCCCCGAAGCCCCGGGCCAGGACCACCACGACCTCGAGGTCCAGCACCCGGGTCCGTTGCACGAGGTCGACGCCCTCGGCCTCGACCGGGTCGTCGAGGTGGGCGATCCCCGGCACGATCCCGTCGCGCATCGCCAGCAGGGCGGTGGCCACGTTCAGGGCCGAGCCACCGGCCATCAGCCGCCCGGTCCACGACGACGGCGCGGTCACCGGCACCGGCGTCCGCCGCCGGCCGAAGACCGACGCCAGGGCCTGCAGCTCGTGCGCGTCCAGCTCCGGCGTCCCCGCGGCGTCGGCCACGACCAGGTCGACGTCCTCCGGCGTCACCCCGGCGTCGGCCAGCGAGAGCCGGATCGCCCGCGCGTACTGCGTCGCGTCCGGCGCGGGGGCCTCGTGGTGGTAGGCGTCGTGGGTAGCGCCGTAGCCCGCCACCTCGCCCCACACCTGCTGTACCCCGCGGGCACGGGCGGCGTCGGCCTCCTCGAGCAGCAGGATCGCCCCGCCTTCGCCGACGACGTGCCCGGAGGCCCGCCGGTCGAACGGCTTGTAGGCGTCCTCGGCGCGCTCCGCCGTGGACAGCCGGCCACTGGTCTCCGTGCACAGCAGGGCGTACGGGCACAGCCCGGCCTCGGTGCCGCCGACCAGCACCGCCGGAGTTCCGCGGCGGACCACCCGGCGGGCCCAGCCGATGCTGTCCAGTCCGCCCGCGCCCTCGCTGACCACGACGCCGGACGGTCCCTTGCGGCCGTCCCGGATGGAGATCTGGCCGGTGCTGGCCGCGTAGAACCACGCGATCGACTGGTAGGCGCCGACGGACTTCGGCCCCTTCGCCCACAGCCCCTGGATCTCGTGCTGGCTGAACTCGTTGCCGCCGGAGCCGGCGGCCAGGAAGACCGAGGTGGCGTAGGCGTCCTCGGGGTCGTCGTAGCCGGCGTCCTCGGCGGCCAGGGTGGCCGCCGCCAGGGACATCCACGTCCACCGGTCGGTCTGCACCAGCAACTGCGGGGCCACGTGGTCCGTGGGCACGAAGTCGAGCACCTGGCCGGCCAGCGAGATGCCGTACCGCGCCGGGTCGAAGCCCTGGATCGGCCGGATCGCCGGCTCGCCCCGCAGCAGCGACGCCCAGTGCGCCTCGGCGCCGACGCCGGTCGGCGCGACGACGCCCATCCCCGTCACGAGCAGGCCGCTCATGACGCCCGCCGCGAGGCGCTGGCCAGCACGATGGCCGACTGGAACCCGCCGAACCCGCTGCCCACCGAGATCGCGACGTCGACCTTCTGCTCGCGGGCGGTGTTGGGCACGTAGTCCAGATCGCACTCCGGGTCGGGGACCTCGTAGTTCGCCGTGGGCGGCAGGACCCCCCGGTGCACCGCCAGCGCCGTCGCGGCGATCTCGATCGAGCCGATCGCGCCGAGCGAGTGCCCCACCATCGACTTGATCGAGCTCATGGCGACCTGCTGCGCGGCCGGTCCGAGGCTGCGTTTGACCGCTGCGGTCTCGTGCCGGTCGTTCTGCTTGGTGCCCGATCCGTGCGCGTTGACGTAGCCGACCTCGGCGGGATCGGTCCGGCCCTGGTCCAGGGCCCGGCCGATCGCCTCGGCCATCTCCACGCCATCGGGGCGCAGGCCGGTCATGTGGAAGGCGTTGCAGCGATTGGCGTAGCCGGTGACCTCGCAGTAGATGGTCGCCCCGCGCCGGCGGGCGTGCTGGAGCTCCTCCAGCACGAGCACCGCCGCGCCCTCGCCCATGACGAAGCCGTCCCGCCGGGCGTCGAAGGGCTTGGCTGCGTGCTCGGGATCGGAGTTGCAGGCCGTCGTGGCCCGGATCGTGTCGAAGCAGGCCATGGAGATCGGGGAGATGGGGGCGTCGCTGGCACCGGAGAGGACGACGTCGGCGTCGCCGTCCTCGATCAGCTGGCTGCCGTACCCGACGGCGTCGATGCCGGAGGTGCAGCCGGTGGAGACCACCGTGGCCGGCCCGTGGGCGCCGAACCGCACCGCCAGCTCCGTGGCGCCGCAGCTGGGCACGAGCGCGTGGTGCAGGAAGCGGGAGGCGTAGCGGGGGTCGACCAGCCAGTGGGCGCCGGCGTCGCTGACCGCCACGTACTCCTTCTCCAGCCGCATCGTGGCACCGACCGCGCTGCCGAGCGTGATCCCGACCCGGTCCGGATCGGGGGCGTCGTCCCCGCCGCCGGCCCCGAGGGAGAGGCCGGAATCGGCGACCGCCTCGTCGGCGGCGACGAGGGCCATCTGCACGAAGCGGTCGTTGCGGTGCACCTCCTGGGCGGTCAGCCCCAGGCGGACGCCGTCGAAGTCGACCTCCGCCGCCACCTGCGACCGGAACGGGCCGGGGTCGAAGAAGGTGATCCGCCGGGTGGCCGTCCGCCCTGCGGTCAGCATGTCCCAGAAGCCTTCGCGGCCCATGGAGCCGGGCGCGACCACGCCGATGCCGGTGATGACGACCCGGCGCCGCTCGGTGTCCATCACCGGGCGCCGAGCGAGCCCGGTGAGGGCTCGGTGTCGACGTGGCCGAGCTCCGGCCGCGGGGCCAGCGGGCCGCAGAGGAACACGAAGAAGGCGGTCCCGGTGCCGTCGTTGACGATGCGGTGGCGCACGCCGATCGGGATGTGCACGGCGGACTCGGCGGTCAGCCGCCGCTGCTCGCCGTCGAGCGTGACCAGCACGTCACCGGTCTGGCAGTAGAGGTACTCCTCGGAGTAGGGGTGCCAGTGCTCGGTCACGACCTCGCCCGGCTCCAGGGTGAGGGTTCCCATGAACCCTGCGGTGGCGCCCACGCTCGTCGGCGAGAGCAGCACCCGGATGTCACCACCCCGTCGGCGGTTCGGGGGCGCATCGGCCCGGGACACGACCGGGCCGATGTGCACCGCGCTGGGGGCGTGCTGGATCGTCGTCATCTCTCTCCTCGGGTGGGCACGGTGCCCGCGAGTGCGAGCTCCGGGGGATCGGTGGGTACGGAGGCTCCGGGGCCGGCGGCCAGGGAGATCGGGAGATCGGGGTGCACCTGCCGGACGAGCCGCCCGAGCACGGGGACGGCGCCGATCTCGACCACCGCCGTCGCGCCCGCCGCGACCAGCGACCGCGAGGTCGCCTCCCACTGCACCGGGGAGGTCAGGTGGTGCCGCAGCCGCGTCGCCAGCCGGTCCGGGTCGAGGGTCGGTTCCCCGTCGACGTTGGGCACCACGCACACGGCCGGCACCGACCAGTCGAGGTCGGCCAGGGCCGCAGCCAGGTGGTCGGCGACCGGCTGCACCAGCGGGCTGTGGCAGGGTGCCCGCCCGGGCAGCGGGACCAGGACCAGGCCGGCGGCTTCGACCACCGCCCTGGCCCGGGTCAGCGCCTCCGAGGTGCCGGCGAGGACCACCTGGCCGGGCGCGTCGCAGCAGGCGATCCTCAGCGGCCCGGCGTCGGACAGCTCGTCGACGGCGGCCCGGGCGACGTCGCCCGCACCCGGTCCGACGACGGCGGCGGCACCGGCGCGGCCGGGGCGCGTGGCATGCGCCAGGAGCTCCGCCCGCCAGTGCACCAGTTCCACGACCTGGGTCAGCTCCAGCGCCCCGGCGGCCACGAGGGCGGCGTACTCGCCGATGCCGTGCCCGGCCACGACGACCGGAGCCAGGCCCCGCGCCGCCAGGCTGCGGTAGCCGGCGATCCCGGTGACGACGACCTCGAGGTGCGTCGCGACCGGGTCGGCGGCAGCCGCCGGGTCCCGCCACCAGGCGGCGACGTCGCGGCCGACCACCTCCGAGGTCTCGTCCACCACTGCGGCGGCCACCGGATCGGCGAGCCAGACGTCGACCATCCCGGGCCGGACGCCGCTCTCGCCCGGGAGGACGACGGCGGCCTCCCGGAGGCCGGTCACGTCACCCGCTCCGGTCCTGGGGCGGCGGCCTCGACCTTGTCGCGGATGATCGCCATCTGGATCTTGCTGTTGGCGTCGATCCGCCGGGCCATCGCCTCGGTGTCGATCGGCGCGTCCGGGCGCATCCGGAAGTCCTGCACCCAGCGCATCCGGGTGCCGTCGCCCTCCGGGGCGTAGGACCACCGAATGTCCATGAACTCGAACGGCCCGGGTTCCACGCGCCGGGCCCGGACCTCGCGGGCGGCCTCGTCGAGCGTGCGCTCGGAGACCCAGCTCCAGACCCGCCCCGACTCGTCGGGGTGCATCTTGAGCTGGAAGCGGAACCAGGTGTCGGTCTGCGCGAGGATCGTCACCTCGCTGTACTCGGTGAACAGGTCGGGCCAGGTGGTCAGGTCGTTGGTCATCCGCCAGACGTGGTCGATGCCCGCGTCGATGTAGATCGAGTTGTCGGTGTGACCGGCCGTCGGGGTGGCCTGCTCGATGGTGGTGCTCATCTCGTCGCTCCTCCGGCTGGGGTGATCAGGTCAGCTGCTGGGTCTGGGCCCGGGAGACGGTCGCGACGATCTCGCCGAACGTGTAGCGCGCGGGGCTGTCGTCGGGCATCTCCATGCCGTAGCGGTCGTTCAGCTCGGACTGCATCGACAGGAAGGCCAGCGAGTCCAGGCCGATGTCCTCGAAGTGGGCGTCGGGGTCGGACGTGTGGTTCTCCCGCGGGAGACCGACCTTCTCCGAGAGCAGGTCCATGAGGTCGGCCTGGGTGAACGTGGTTCCGGGCATGGCGGTGTTCCTTTCGTGCGGTGCGGTGGACGGTGCGGGGACGAGTTGGAGACGGCCGCGGGCAGCGCCGGGCAGGCCCGGCTCCGGGGCCTCGGTGAGTCCGGCGGCCCGGGCGAGGAGGGCGGGCAGCCGGCGGTCCATGAACTGGACGTCGTGCCGATCGGCGCGGACGTCGGGGTCCCTCAGCAGCGCGCGGTGGAGCGCGGCGGTGGTGCGGACCCCGCGCCCCTCGACCCGGAGCTCGGCCAGCGCCCGGTCCATCCGCCGGATCGCCTGGTCGCGGTCGGGAGCCCAGACGACGAGCTTGCCCAGCAGCGAGTCGTAGTGCGGGCTGATGTCGTCGCCCTGGCGGTAGCCGCTGTCGAACCTGGTCCAGGGCCCGTCGGGCGCCTGCAGGACGTCGAGGTGACCGGGGGCCGGGGCGAAACCGCGGGCGGGGTCCTCGGCGTTGATGCGGCACTCGATCGCGGCTCCGCGGGGGACGACGTCCTCCTGCCGCAGCCGCAGCCGACGTCCTCCGGCGACGAGGAGCTGCTCGCGTACGAGGTCCACCCCGGTGAGCAGCTCGGTGACCGGGTGCTCGACCTGGATGCGGGCGTTCATCTCCATGAAGTACGGGCGACCGCTGCCGTCGACGAGGAACTCCATCGTCCCCGCGCCGACGTAGCCGACCGACAGGGCGCCGCGGACGGCGAGCGCACCGAGCTCGGCCCGCTGGTCGGGGCTGAGGTGCCCGGCCGGGCCCTCCTCGAGCAGCTTCTGGTGCCGCCGTTGCAGCGAGCAGTCGCGCTCGCCCAGGTGGATGCCCTGCCCGTGCGCGTCGCAGAGGACCTGCACCTCGACGTGGCGGGCCCGCGGCAGGTAGCGCTCGACGTAGACGGTCGGGTCGCGGAACACCGCCCGGGCCACGGCGCGCGTGTCGTCGAACGCCCGGGCGAAGTCCTCGGGCCCGGCCACCACGGTCATCCCGCGCCCGCCGCCACCCGCCGCGGCCTTGATGATGACCGGGTAGCCGATGCCGGCCGCGATGGCGAGCCCCTCGTCCGCCGTCCGGACCGGCTCGACGACCCCGGGCAGCAGGGGGAGCCCGGCGTCGGCCATGAGCCGTCGCGCCGTCGCCTTGTTCCCCATCTGCTGCATGACCGCGGGCGGCGGTCCCACGAAGGTCAGGCCCTCCATCTCGCAGATCTCGGCGAAGTCCGGGTCCTCGGACAGGAACCCGTAGCCGGGATGGACGGCATCGGCGCCGCTGCGCAGCGCCGCCTCGACGATGTTCGGCACGTGCAGGTAGCTCGCCCGGGGCGCCGAGGGGCCGATGTGCACCGATTCGTCGGCCATCTCGACGACCGCGGAGTGCCGGTCGGAGGTCGAGTGCACGGCCACGACCTCGATCCCGAGCTCGCGGCAGGCCCGGGCGATGCGGACGGCGATCTCCCCCCGGTTCGCGATGAGCAGCCGGCTGATCATCACGGCCGCCCCGGCGGGCGCAGCACCATCAGGACCTGGTCGTACTCGACCGATTCGGCGTCCGCGACGCGGATCTCGTGCACCGTTCCCGACTCCTCGGCGACGATCGGGTTCATCAGCTTCATCGCCTCGACGATCCCGAGGGTCTGGCCGGCCTCCACCTCGTCGCCCACACGGACGAACGGGTCCGCCTCGGGCGAGGGGCCGGCGTAGAACGTGCCGACCAGCGGCGCGCGGACGGGGGTGCCGCCCACCGGGACGTCCGGCGCCTGCTCCTCCGCTTCCGCGGCGGCCGCCCGCCGGGAGGGAGTGCTCCCGGTGTCGGCGGTGGGGAGGTCCGGAGCCCACTCCACCTCGATCGCCCGGTCCCCGTCGCGGACGGTGAGGCGCCGCAGGTCACCGGGCAGGGACCGGGCCAGGTCGACGACCTCGTCGCTCAGGTCCCGGGCCCGGCCCGGCGGCTCCGCGGACGGCCCGCCGCTGAGTTGTCCGGCGCGGTGCGCCAGGTCGCTCGGTGTCATGGTCGGCTCCCCAACGGTGCGGCGGGCTGCAGCGTCCGCAGCGGACGGGCGTCGTCGCCGATGCCGGCCAGCCGCCGGGCGCGGGCGTCGAGGAGGTCGGCCACCTCGACGCCGGCGAGGTCGTCGAGCTCGCGGACCAGCGCGGACCGCAGCAGGCGCGCGGCCGCCATCGGGTCGGTCTGCGCGCCGCCCGGTGGCTCGGCCACCACGGAGGTCGCGATGCCCGACTCGCGGAGGTGCGCGGCGCCCAGCCGCATCGCCCGGGCGGCGGTCGGCGCCGCGGTGGCGGTCCGCCAGAGGATGGCGGCGCAGCCCTCGGGGCTGATCACCGACAGGTAGGCGTTCTGGAGCACCAGCAGCCGGTCGGAGGTGCACAGCGCCAGCGCGCCGCCGCTGCCGCCCTCCCCGGTCACCACCGCGACCACGGGGACGCGCAGCCGGCTGCTGCGCATGATGATCTCGGCGATCGCGTGCGACTGGCCGCGTTCCTCGGCCTCCGGTCCGGGGTGGGCGCCGGGGGTGTCCACCAGGGTGACCACCGGGAGGGACGACGCCTCTGCGTGCTCGAGCAGGCGCAGCGCCTTGCGGTACCCCTCGGGGTGCGGCATGCCGAAGTTGCGGGCCACCCGTTCCCGGACGGTGTGCCCCTTCTCGTGGCCGATCACCACGACCGATCGGCCGCCGATCGATGCGATCCCTCCCACGACGGCGGGGTCGTCGGCGAAGGCCCGGTCGCCGTGCAGCTCGATGAAGTCGTCGAACGCCGTGTGCAGGTAGTCCAGCGTCGTCGGCCGGTCGACGACGCGGGCCCGCTCGACGACCTCCCACGGGTCCTGGTGCCCGGAGGCCGAGTGCGGCTCGGCCGGCGCGGGCCCGTCGTCACCGGGCACGGGGGCGGGCGGGGCGGCGGCGCCGTGCAGCGCGATCAGCCGGATCAGCAGCGGGCGCAGCTCGGCACGGCTCTCGACCCGGTCCACCAGGCCGTGCTCGAGCAGGAACTCCGCCGTCTGGAAGTTGCGGGGCAGCTCGGCGCGGATGGTCTCCTGCACGACCCGCGGCCCGGCGAAGCCGATGTGCGCGCCGCGCTCGGCGACCAGCACCGACGCCAGGGTGGCGAACGAGGCGGACACGCCGCCGTAGGTGGGGTCGGTGAGCACGCAGACGGAGAGCAGGCCGGCCTCGCGCAGCCGGCCGAAGGCATGGCTGACCCGGGCCATCTGGAACAGCGAGAAGACGCCCTCCTGCATCCGGGCGCCGCCGCTGGCGCAGACGGTGACCAGGGGCAGCCCGCGTTCCAGCGCGAGGGCCGCCGCGCCGCTGACCCGCCGCCCCACCTCCACGCCCATGCTGCCGCCGAGGAAGGCGAAGTCCATGATCGCCAGCACGACGTCCGCACCGCCGAGGCGGGCCGTGCCGACGACGACCGCCTCCGATCCGCCGGACCGCCGGGCGGCCTCCTGCAGCCGCTCCGGGTACTCGCGGAGGTCGATGAACGTCAACGGGTCGGGGGCGCCCGGCGGGAAGGTCGTCTCGGTGAAGCTGCCCGGGTCGACGAGCAGGTCGATGCGGGCCCGCGCGCCGAGGCGCAGGTGGTGGTCGCACTCCGGGCAGACGTGCATGTTGCGGTCGAGCCGCTTGCCGTAGAGGAGCCACCCGCACGCCGGGCACAGGACCCATTCCACCCGCTCGGCGGCCGGGGCGGACGTGGACCGCGCCTGGGTCACGGCGTCGGCCCCCCGTCCGCCGTCCAGCTGTAGAAGCGGCGGGCCATCGCGTCCTGCGGTGAACGCCACCCCGGGTCGTAGGCCTCGATGTAGGGGCGCAGTTCGTCGCTCACCGCGCGGAAGTCCGGCAGCGCCTGCGCGATCCGCATGGCCTCCTGGGGCGGGCGGTCGAAGTCGATGAGGTGCACGTAGATGCCGTGGAACTGGTACAGCGAGCGCCGCTGCACCCCGATCCGGTGCGGCATGGACGTCGCGTCGTAGCGGCCGAAGACGGCGGCGACGTCGTCGGCGTCGGTCGGCGCCATCTTCGCGATGATCATCGTCTGGTGCACGGGGACTCCAGCGTTTGCTGCGGGGCTCGGAGGGAGGTCGCGAGCGATGCCGGAACGCTAGGGCGGTGCACCGGCCCGGCGGGATCCGTCTCGGGTCGGAATCGTGGTCGGGCCCCGCAGGGGATGGCCGGCGTCGTCCGGCCGCACCGGAGGACGGATCGGGGATCCGACCTGGAGCCCGGAGGTGGGGCCCCCACCCCCCCAGCGGGGCGGGGGGAAGGCGCCCTTGCGGCACGGAGCACCCCTACCCCGGTATGAAACGGCCGGGCAGTACGGCACGGCGCGCCGGGACCCGATGGCGGCGGCGGCGCAGGGTCGTTAGCTTTTGCCACCCGGAAGAGGCGGCGCCGCGCGGCGCCGGACCCCGGAACGGAGCTTGCGCATGGGTGGCGAACCGGACGACGCCGGTCACCGGCGGGCCCCGTCCGGCTGCGGCGCGCCGGTGCGCGTGCTGATCTGCGACGGCCACGAGGTCCTGCGCCACGGTCTGCGCACCGTGCTCCGCCGGACCCCCGACCTCGCCGCCGTGGCCGAGGCCGCCGACGGCGACGAGGCCCTGGCCCTCGCGGCCGCCCACCGGCCCGATGTCACCCTGGTGGGCCTGGACGCGGCCGACCCGGTCGTCCAGGACCTGGTGCGGGCGCTGACCGCGCTCGGCAGCCGGGTCGTCTGGCTCGGCGAGCCCGGCGCCGGCAGCGACCTCGTCGACGCGCTCCGGGCGGGGGTCCGCGGCTACGTGCACACGACCGTCACCCCCCAGCGGCTGGTCGAGGTGGTGCGCGCCGTCGTGCGGGGGGAGACGGTCCTCGACGCGGCCGTCACCGGCGAGCTCCTGCACCGCCTCGACGGCGGGCGGCAGCCGACCGTCGACAGCGGGACGTCCCCGCACAACCCCCTGACGGCCCGTCAGCAGGCCGTGTCGCAGCTCGTCGCCGAGGGTCTGACGAACGCCGAGATCGCGGAGCGGCTGCAGGTGAGCCGGGTCACGGTCAAGGGTCACATCACCGTGGCGCTGCGCCGCCTCGGTCTGCGGGACCGCACCCAGCTGGCGATCTACGTCAACCGGGCCGCCGGCTCGGCGAAGGGGCGGGCCGCCGGCCCGCGGGAAGGCTGACCTCCTCGCCGGCCCAGCCGTTCCGGTCCCGAGATCCTGGGTGGGGGCTGTGATTCACGTGAGAGTTCGCTGTCAAAGACCGTCGGTTGTGCGTTACCGTCTGTGTGCCCGGTGGGACGGGCGGGAGTCGGAACCCTGTCGTTGCCAATCCTCTTCCCGCCCCGTCGTCAGTGCGGGCAGGGGGAAGCATGAGCGATGACCTGAGCACCGGGTCGCCACCCGGCAGCCTCGCGCTGCGCCGTCCGGCAGGTAGCTCCCCTCCGGGCGGCGCCGGCAGACGGCCCGGGACGTCCCGGCCGGTGACCCCGCTGCATCCTCAGGCGGCCAGGCCACCGGTCAGCCTGGTCCGGGTACTGCTGTGCGAGGACCACGAGGTCTTCCGCCTCGGGATGCGCGTGGTGCTCGAGGCGCAGCCGGACATGGCGGTGGTCGCCGAGACACCCCACCTCTCGGGCGCGGTCGCTGCGGCCGGTGGGGTGGAGGCGCAGGTCGTGGTCGTCCGGCAAGGACTCGTCGGGGGTCCCACCCTGCCGCTGCTGCACGACCTCTCCTGCCGCGGCACCGCGGTCCTGGTGCTGGCCGAGCCGGGGGAGGAGGCCGAGTCGGCGCTGGTCGCGGTCCTCAAGAGCGGCGTCCGGGGCTACCTGCCCCGGTGCTCCGCCGGCCAGCGGCTCGTCGACGCCGTCCGCGCGCTGGCCCGGCACGAAGCGGCGCTCGACTCCAGTGCGACGACGCAGCTCGTGCGGTACCTGATCGACTCCCCGGCGGGCACTCCACCGGCGAGCCGCCCGCTCGACCGGCTCACCGAGCGGCAGCGGGAGGTGGCCGAGCTGGTGGCGGAGGGCCTGAGCAACGACGAGATCGCCCGTGAGCTGTTCCTGAGCCTGGCGACCGTCAAGAGCCACCTGACGGCGTCCATGCGACGTCTCGGCGTCCGGACGCGTACCCAGCTGGCCATCCTCGTCAACCGGGACGCCTTCCCGGCCGCCTGAGATCCGACGTCCGGGCGCGGTCAGGTGATGTCGCGCCGGGCGAGCAGCAGCGCCGTGAGCGCCGTGAACAGGACGACCGAACCGGCCAGCACCCAGGCGGCCTGGCCGCCGTCGACGATGGCGGCGAACCCGGGGGTGCGCACGGTGGCGTCGGGCCCGGCCAGCGCCGCGACGTTCACGACGAGGCTCTCGACGGCGAGGATCCACACCAGCCCGAGCGCGACCGGCAGGGCGGGGCTGCGCAGCGCGGTGCCCAGCAGCATGCCCAGCAGGCCCCAGGTGGTCGCGATGAGCAGCCCGCTGCCCAGGCCCCGGGCGAGCTCCCCACCCCGGGCCAGGCGATCGGCGCGGCCTCGGCGGCGGCGATCCCCCAGCTCACGGCCGCGGTGAGCAGGAAGCTGACCACCACGGCGGCGGCCAGCGCGGCCAGCAGGGCCAGGAGCTGGCCGGCGAGGACGGTGAGCCGCCGGGGACCCTGGCCGAGCAAGGTCGTGAGCGTGCCCCAGCCGTACTCCCCGGCGGCCAGCAGCGCGCCCAGCGCCAGCAGGAGCGCGCCGCCGAAGAGCGGCAGCCCCGACAGCGCGTTCTGGACCAGCCGGTCGGGCAGGGTGCCGGCGAGCAGGGCTTCGAGACTGTGCTCCCCGGTCGTCCGCTGTGTCGACGGCGTACGCGGCTCTGCCGCGGGTCCTACCCGGGGGACTGGACCTTCCGGTCGCTCCGCCGGCCGACGACCGCGACCTGGGTGGGGGTCGGCCTCCGACCTGCGGCGTGGCCACCCTCCACCCCGGGGCGCGGTCTCCGACCCGGGGACCGGTCAACAACCGACCTCGGTCGGCTGGATGCCGCCCGTCCCGTCCCGGAAGGTTGTCGGCGCACCAGGCCGGGCCGGGAGCCGACGTGCTCCGCCGTCTCCCGCCGGCACCTCATCGGCAGCACATCGGCGCGGCCGGGATTCGGGAGGGCGTTCCATGCGCGGTACCGGGACAACGACAGCCACCTACCGGTCGACGGCGGTCAGGGGCGGAGCGGTCGTCGCGGCGACCGGTCTCCTGCTCGCCGCCTTCCCGGCGACGGCGACGGCCCACGGGGATCGCGCAGGCGCGAGAACCTGGGACGTGCACCCGGGTCAGTCGATCCAGGAGGCCGTGGACCGGGCCGCGTCCGGCGACACGATCACCATCGCGCCGGGCGAGTACGAGGAAGCGGTCTGCATCGAGGGCAAAGGCCTGACCATCCGGGGCGCGGGTGCGGACCGGACGGTCATCTCCTGGCCCGAGTGGGCGACCGTCGGCGACCTGCCGGACGTCGAGGCGACCGCGTGCTGGACGGCGCAGCAGGAGGTGGACGGCGAGGACGTCGAGCCCACCCTGGCCGACAACGTCTCCGGCCTCTTCTTCCTGAGGCCGGACCAGCCGGTGAAGGTGACCGGGTTGACGACGCGCAACCACCCGGCCAGCGGGATCCTCGCCTGGGGCGCCGACGGGTTCACCGTGCACGGGCACGAGGGGCACGCGCACGACCGGTACGGCATCCTCGCCCTGGACTCGACCGACATCGAGCTGGGTGGCAACGTCGAGATCGGCCTCGACCGCAGCAGCGACCCCCTCGTGCCCGACTCGGGGACCGCCGGCATCGGTGTCGGTGACAGCCCGGACGCCCGTGCGCGCATCTCGGGCAACCACCTCGAGGGCTACAACCTCGGGCTCTTCCTCCGCGAGGCCCGGGGCGGCCGGGTCGCCGGCAACTCCTTCACCGGCAACTGCATCGGACTGCTCGTGTTCGACGACGTCGGCACCGAGGTCGCCGACACCAGCGGCGACGTGCAGACCGGCGACTTCCGGGTCACCGGCAACTCCTCGACGGCCAACAACCGGTACTGCCTGCAGGGCCGGGAGGGCGACCAGCACGTCTCCGGCGTGGGGATGCAGGTGGTCAACGCCGACGGGTTGTCCTTCCACGGCAACAGGATCGAGGACAACCGGCCCGTGCTGCCGGCGGGCGTGCAGCGGCTGACCAACCCGGCCGGTGGCCTCACGCTGTTCACCCTCCCGCCGTTCGGCATCCAGCCCGGCCAGGTGCCGGCGGGCCCGGTGGAGGACGTCCGGGCTAGCGGCAACCGCTTCGGGGACAACTGGGGCATCCTCGGCCCCGGCGGACCGGTGCAGATGGACATCTTCGTCGGCGCGCCGGGGGAGAACGTGCCGTTCCTCCCGGCCGGAGACGGCCTGGAGTTCCGGGGCAACCGCTGTGACGCCAGCATCCCGCCGACCATCTGCGGCGAGCCCTACCCGGTCACGCCGTGACCGGCTGAGCAGCCGACCCCGAGGGGCCCCCTCCCGTCAGGGTGGGGGCCCTTCGGCGCGTCCGCTGGTACCGGCCCCCGGGCCGGGGGTCACGCGTCGGTGAGCTGGAGGACCCCGGCGGCCGCTCCCACCCCGGGGCCGCTGAGCCCGTCCAGGCCGGCCGCCCGGCCCGTGGCGAGCAGCAGCAGGTCGCCGACCGCGCCCCGGACCTCCGGGCCGTCCGTGCCGGCGGACCAGTCGGCGTCGGTGGCGACCATCCGGAGCCCGGCGAAGCGCTTGCCCGGCCGGCCGTAGAAGCCGTTGGACCAGACGTGCCGGAGCGCCGGCAGTGCCCGGTCGGGGCGCATCTCCCGGCGGTGCCCGAGCGGGCGGGCGATGTCCTGGCCGTGCACGAGGACGTCGGTCAGCGGGTCGAGCGGTCCGCTCAGCGGGACCCGGTGGTCCACGGCGGCCGTCTCGCGCAGCAGGGCGATCAGCTCGGCGGGGGAGTGCTCCGCCGACAGCTCGTGCGCCCACTCCGCCTCGGCCCGGTCGAGGTCCCCGCGGGCCAGGACGACGTGGGCCAGCGTCGCCCGCAGGGTCTGCCGGTGCGACAGCGTGAGGTGGGCGAGGAGGTCGTGCACGGTCCACGCCGGGCAGAGGGAGCGCACCTGCCAGTCCCGGTCGTCGAGCGTCTCGAGGTAGTCGCAGAGGTCGTGGCGCTCGGCCGCGACGTGGGCGAGCAGGGCGACACGGGGTCTCCGGGACGCAGGCACGGTTCGGGCTCCTCGCCGGTCACGGGTGCGGACGCGAGGGGAGACCGGAACCCGGGCCCGAACTCATCGCCGGGTCCCGCGGCCCGGCCCGGCCGGTCGGGGAGGATCGGCGCCATGGCCTGGACGGAGAAGGACATCCCCGACCTGAGCGGGCGCACCGCGGTGGTGACCGGTGCCAACGGCGGCCTCGGCTTCCAGACGGCGCTGGCGCTGGCCGGGGCGGGTGCGCACGTGGTGGTGGCCGCCCGGGACGGCGCCAAGACCACGGCCGCGGTGGCGCGGATCGCGCAGCGGTACCCGGCCGCGTCGCTGGAGATCGTGCCGCTGGACCTCGGCGACCTCTCGGGGGTGTCGGCGGCGGCCGGCGCGGTGCTGGCCCGGCACGAGCGCGTCGATCTCCTGGTGAGCAACGCGGGGGTGATGGCGATGCCGCAGCGGGCCACCGCCGACGGGTTCGAGATGCAGTTCGGCGTGAACCACCTGGGGCACTGGGCGCTCACCGCGCACCTGCTGCCGGCGCTGCTGGCGGCCCCGGCCGCGCGGGTGGTGACGGTGACGAGCACGGCGCGGCACCGCGCCCGGCGGCTGGACCCGGACGACCCGCACATGGCGGCGGGCTACGGGGCGTGGGCCTCGTACGCGCGGGCCAAGATGGCCAACCTGCACTTCGGGCTGGGGCTCCAGCAGCGGTTCGCGCGGGCCGGGGTGGCGGCGTCCTCGCTCGTCGCCCACCCCGGGCTGTCGAACACCGACCTGCAGGCGCGGTCGGTGCGGGAGGGCGGCGCCGGCTGGGTGGGTGCCTTCTTCGAGGCGCTGACGGCGCGGTCGGGGATGACGCCGTTCGAGGGGGCGCGGCCGCAGCTGCGCGCCGCCGCCGATCCGCGCGCCCATGGCGGTGAGCTCTACGCGCCGCGGTTCGGCTCGCACGGTCCGGCGGTGCGCCGGCCGGTCCTGCGCCGGGTGGGCCTGCAGGAGCAGATCGACGTCCTGTGGGAGGTCTCCGAGCGGGAGACCGGCATCCCGCTGAGGGTGCCGGCGGCCTGACCGCCGCAGCCCCCGGGCCATGCTCCGGGGGAACCGGGGTCCCACGGCGCCGCCGGGGCCCACCTCCCCGGAGTCCGCGTCCCCGGGTCAGCGGGGGACCGGACCGTGCCCCGGCTCGCTGCCGTCGGGCACCCGGCGCTCGGTGCCGCGCCCCACCGGCTCGCCGCAGACGTCGCACACCCAGGAGGCGGCGATGCGGTGCCCGTGGTGGTGCAGCTCGACCGGCGGGGTGTCGGCGACGTGGCGGTCGCCCCACTGCATGAGCGCCTGGAGGACCGGCAGCAGGTCGCGGCCGGCCTTCGTCAGGTGGTAGTCGGCGCGCGGCGGGTTCGAGCTGTACCCGCGCCGCTCCAGCACGCCGGCGTCGACCAGGGCGTTCAGCCGGGCGGTCAGCCGCTCCCGCGGGGCGCCGGTGCCGCGCAGGATCTCGCTGAACCGGTGCGCCCCCAGCGACACCTCGCGGACGATCAGCAGCGCCCACCGGTCACCGACGACGTCGAGCGCGCCCGCGATGGAGCAGCGCCGGCCCGGGAGCTCGTCCAGTCGCGTCGTCATGCCACCAGGTTCGCATATCGAACCGAGTCGTGTAGCGTCCCGGCCAGTCGGTTCGGTTGTCGAACCACCGGTGGCAGGGGTGCGCATGCGGACGACGGCGGAACCGCGGACCCCGGCGCCCACCCGACCGGGTCTGGTGCTGCTGGTGGTCTCGGCGGCGGTCTTCCTGGCCGCCCTCGACCTGTTCATCGTCAACGTCGCCTTCCCGGCGCTGAGCCGCTCGCTCGACGCCTCCACCACGGCGCTGTCCTGGGTGCTCAACGGCTACACGATCGGCTTCGCGGCACTGCTCGCCCCGGCCGGCCGGGTCGCCGACCGCATCGGCCGGCGGCGGGTCTTCCTCACCGGCCTCGCCACCTTCGGCGCCGGGTCGCTCGGGTGCGCGCTCGCCTGGGGTGTCGGCAGCCTGGTCGCCTTCCGGGTCGTGCAGTCCGTCGGCGCCGCGATGGTGACGGCGACGTCGCTGGCCCTGCTGCTGCACACCTTCCCGCCGGCCCGCCGGGCGCGGGCCATCGCGATCTGGTCCGCCGTCGGGGGGGTGGCCGCCGCGCTCGGGCCGCCGATCGGCGGGCTGCTGGTCGAGGCGTCCTGGCGGTGGGTGTTCCTCGTCAACCTGCCGGTCGTCGTGGTCGCGCTGGTGGTCGGCCTGCGGGTCCTCCCGGAGTCGCGGGACGACGCCGAGACGCGCCGTCCCGACCTCGTGGGCACCATCCTGCTGGTGCTCGCCGTGGGCCTGCCGGCGTACGCCCTGGTCGACGCCCCCGAGCGGGGCTGGACCGACGGCGTCGTCCTCGGCGCGCTGACCGGGGCCGTCGTCGCCGGCGTGCTCGTCGTGGTCCGGGCCGCCCGCGCTCCGGCGGGCCTGGTGCCGGTGCTGCCGCTGCCGCTCTTCCGCGCCCGCGCGTTCTCGCTGGCCTGCCTGTCCATCGCCGCCTTCATGGCGGCCTTCGCCGCGATGCTGCTGGGCAACGTGCTGTGGCTGACCGGCGGCTGGGGCTACTCGGCGATCGAGGCCGGCGTCGCGCTCGTGCCCGGGCCGCTGCTGGCCGCGCTGACGGCGGTGCCGGCGGGCCGGCTCGGCGCCCGGGTGGGCTGCGGGGTGGTCGCCGCGGCCGGGACGGCGCTGTTCGCCCTCGGCGGGCTCTGGTGGCTCACGCAGGTCGGCGCCGATCCGGCGTACCTCACCGGCTTCCTGCCCGGGCAGCTGCTCACCGGCCTCGGCGTCGGGCTGACGCTCACCAACCTCTCGGCGGCGGCGTCGTCCGCGCTGCCCCCCGGTGCGCTCGCCACCGGCACGGCGACCTTCGGTGCCGCCCGCCAGCTCGGCGCCACCCTGGGCGTCGCCCTGCTGCTGGCCGCCGTGGCCCGCAGCGGTGGGGACCTGCCCGGCGCGGACCGCGGCTGGCTGCTCGTCGCCGTCCTGGCGCTGGGCGCCAGCGCCCTCGCGCTCGCCATCGGCCGTGCCCAGCACCCCGATCTCCGTCCCGCCCCGTGAGAGGAACCCCATGACCGCCGTCACCGCCCCCGGACGTCAGCTCTCCTTCGACCCGAGCTGGCGGTCGTTCAGCAGCACGCAGGGCGGCCTGGTCGTCGGCCACCTGCTGGCGGCCGCGGCGTCGCTGGCCGGGGCGCCACCGCGGGCGGTGACCGCGCACCTGGTGGGCGGCGTCGCGCCCGGCGTCGCCGCGGTGGTGACGGCGACGGCCGATCGCAGCGGACGCACCGGCAGCGTGCGCAGCGAGCTGGTCCAGGACGGCGTCCTGCGCGCGGTGGCGCAGACGCTCACCCTGGCCGGCCCGGCGTCGCCGGGGATCGAGCACGGGGCGCCGGCGGAGCTGCCGCAGGTCGCCGACGGCGTCCCGTTCGAGCTGCCGCGCGCGTACGTGCCGGTCGCCGAGCACACCGAGATCCGGGCGCTGGGCACCTCGCGCCCGCTGGCCGGTGGCGCCGAGCCGCGGCTGCACGCGTGGGTGCGGATCAGGGGCGTGGAGCTCGAGCCGCTGGTGCAGCTCGGGGTGCTGCTGGACGCGCTGCCGCCGTCGCTGTTCGCCGTCCGCACCGTCCCGGCGGCGATGCCGACCGTCGAGCTGACCGCCCATCTCGCCGGGCCGGTGCCCGGGGCGGGCGCCTGGGTGCGGGTGGACCAGCGTACGGTCTGGTGCGACGCCGACGTCGCGATCGACGACGTGGAGCTGCGGGCGGAGGACGGGTCGCTCCTGGCCCGCGGCCGCCAGACCCGGCGGCTGCTGGGCGCGTGAGCCGGGTGCGCGCCGGTCCTGGTCGACCGCCGCCCAGGACCACCGTCCGCGCGCAGTCGCGCTCGGCCGGCGGTCAGCCGTCGAGCAAGCCGGCCTCGTGGGCGAGGATCGCCGCCTGGGTGCGGTTGACCAGGTCGAGCTTGGTGAGCAGCCGCGAGACGTAGGTCTTCACCGTCGCCTCGCTGACGAACAGCCGCCGGGCCAGCTCGGCGTTGGGCTCGCCGGTGCCGAGCAGCGCGAGCACCTCCCGCTCGCGGTCGGACAAGCCTGCGACCTTGCGCAGCGCCTCCGCCCGCCGCGGCGCGGCCTTGCGGTCGACGTAGGACTCGATGATCGCGGCGGTCACGGCGGGGGAGAGGGTCGCCGTCCCGTCGGCCACCGCCCGCACGGCGGCGGCGATCTCGCGGGGCGGGGTGTCCTTCAGCAGGAAGCCGCCGGCACCCGCGGCCAGCGCCGCGTGCACGTACTCGTCGACGTGGAACGTGGTGAGGACGGCGACCCTCGGCGCCTGCGGCATCGCCAGGATCTGCCGGGTTGCGGTGAGGCCGTCCACCACCGGCATGCGGATGTCGATCAGGACGACGTCCGGCCGCAGCTCGCGGGCGGCGCGGACGCCGTCGGCCCCGTTGCCCGCCTCGCCCACCACCTCGAACCCGCCGGCGGACTCCAGCACCGTCCGCAGCCCGAACCGCACCAGCTCCTCGTCGTCGACCAGCAGCACGCGGATGCGGCTTCCCGGTCCGCTCATGACGGCAACACCGCCTCGACGCAGAAGCCGCCGTCCAGCCGTGGCCCGGCCGTCAGCCGGCCGCCGAGGGTGCGCACCCGCTCGCTCAACCCCACCAGCCCGTAGCCGCCGCCCGGCGTTCCCGCGGGGACGCCGCGCGCGGGCCCGTTGAGCACCTGGACGGTCAGCTCGTCGCGGCCCCGGTGGATCGTCACCGTCACGCGCGCGCCGGGTGCGTGCCGGCCGGCGTTGGTGAGCGCCTCCTGGACGATCCGGTACGCGGCCCGGCTGGTGGCCGGACCGACCGGCACGGCGGGGACGGCGGGCAACCGGACGTCCATCCCGGCGGCCCGCGCCTGCGCGACCAGACCGGGCAGGTCGGCCAGCCCCGGCTGCGGGCCGAGCGGCGCCTCGTCGTCGATCTCGCCGCCGCGGAGGACGCCGACCATCTGCCGCAGCTCGTCCAGGGCCTGCCGCCCGGCGGCCTGCACGTTGCCGGCGAGCTGCTCGACCCGGCCGGCATCGGCCGCAGCCATCTCGATCGCCCCGGCCTGGAGCACCATGAGGCTCACCCGGTGCCCGACGGCGTCGTGCATCTCGCGGGCGATCCGGGTCCGCTCGGTGAGGACGGCGTCGCGCGCCAGCAGCTCGCGCTCGGCCTCGGCGCTCTCCGCCCGCGACCGCAGGGCGGTGATCAGCTCGGCGCGCGTGCGCTGCCACACACCCAGCGCACCGGGGAGCACGACGAGCAGCGCGGCGGTGGCGATGCCGCCGACCCACTCGTCGGGCGTCTGGTGCTCCCACGGCTGCAGCGCCGCGAGGCTTCCCACGGTCCCGGCGACCGCGAGGGTGCGCCACGAGCTCACGTACCGGGCGACGGCGTAGGCCGCGACGAGCGCACCGGTGGAGATGTCGATGGCGCTCAGCGCCGCCCCCAGCGCGAACGGCACCAGGGGCGCCCGTCGGCGCAGGACGAGCAGCAGCACGCCGAAGGCCACGCCGGTGAGGACGAGCAGGAGCGAGCCGAGCGATCCCGGGTCGATCGCCGCCACCTCGAAGGCGACGAGCGCGGCGCAGGTCCCCGCCACGTGCAGCTCGAGCCAGACCCCGCGCGTGGTCACGCCCGGCCACAGGCGGTCGCGGAGGCTCATGCGCCGGAGCGTATTTCCGCGACGGCCGCCTGGGGGTCGGCCGCGAGGTGGTCCCCGGTGTTCCCTTTCGGATGACGCCGATCGCGCCGTCCGGCGGTCGATCCCGCTGCTCCCGGCCGACGCGGTGACCCGCGCCGTCCCGGCACGTTCGTCGGCACCACCCGACGAGCTGCGGAGGCTCCCATGATCACCGTGAGCGGACTGACCAAGAAGTACGGCGAGCGGACCGTCGTCGACGACGTCTCGTTCGCCCTGGAGCCGGGCACGGTCACCGGCTTCCTCGGCCCGAACGGCGCCGGCAAGACGACGACGATGCGGATGATGACCGGCCTGGTCCCGGCGTCGGCGGGCTCGGCGACCGTGGACGGGCGGCCGTACGCGCAGCTGCCCAACCCCGGTGCCGTCGTCGGGACGCTGCTCGACGCGGGCGCCGTGCACCCCGGGCGCTCCGGCCGGACGCACCTGCGGTTGCTCGCCGCGACGATCGGCGTCGCGGCTGCGCGGGTGGACGAGCTGCTCGAGGTGGTGGGTCTGGCCGACGCGGCGCGGCGGCGGGTGGGCGGCTACTCGCTGGGCATGCGGCAGCGGCTCGGCATCGCCGGTGCGCTGCTCGCCGATCCGCCGGTGCTGGTGTTCGACGAGCCGGTCAACGGGCTGGACCCCGAGGGCATCCGCTGGATGCGCGACCTGCTGCGCGGGCACGCGGCGCGCGGCGGGACGGTGCTGCTCTCCTCGCACCTGCTCGGGGAGGTCGAGCACACCGTCGACCGGTTGCTGGTGATCGGCAACGGACGGGTCGTCGCCGACGGCACGGTCGCCTCGCTGCTGGGCGGGGACGACGTCGTCGTCCGCGCCGTGGACGCCGCCGCGCTCGCCACCGCCCTGGAGCGGGCGGGGTTCCACGTGCAACACGGCGGCGACGGCGCGCTCGTCGTCGCCGGTGCGTCGCCGGCCGCCGTCGGCGCGGTGGCCGCCGCGGGCGGCCACGTCCTGGTCGACCTGCGCCCGGCGCAGCGCGGCCTCGAGGACGTCTTCTTCCAGCTCACCGCCGCTTCCTGACCATCGCTCCCGGAGGAGTTCGCCATGACCGCAACCCTGACCCTCACCCCCGTCCGCAGCGACGTCGCCGTGCGCCGGACCGGTCCGTCACTGCCGGCCCTGGTCGGCATCGAGGTGCGCAAGTCGCTGTCCCACCGCTCGGGGACGGCGCTCGCCGGAGCCGCCGTGCTGCTCGGCCCGGTGGGCATCGCCCTCGCCGCGCTCGAGGCGGAGATCGGCTGGGCCGCCGGGCCGATCGGCATCGCCGGGATGCTCACCGGGATGGTGCTGCTCTCGCTCGGCGTGGTGTCCACCGCGTCCGAGTGGACCCACCGGACGGTGCAGACGACCTTCCTGCTCGTGCCGCACCGCGGCCGGGTGCTGGCGGCCAAGGCGACGGCTGTTGCGCTGCTGGGCGCGGCCTTCGCCGCGGTGTCGGCAGCGCTGTCGCTCGCGGTGATCGCCGTCGTGGGGGTCGACGATGTCAACTGGGACGGCACGGCGCGGGCACTGGTGGCCGTGGTGGGCGCCGGGGCGGCGTTCGCGGTGACCGGCGCGGGGGTGGGGGCCGCGGTGGCCAACACGCCGGCCGCGCTCACGGCGCTGTACCTGCTGATCCTGGGCGTGCTGCCGCTGGTGCGGATGGGGAAGCCCGAGCTGGGCGAGAAGCTCGACCCGGCCCAGGCGACCCTGGAGCTGGCCCAGGGGGTGCACGGAACCCAGTCGGTGCTCGTCCTGGTGGGCTGGGTGGTCGTCTCGTCCGTGGCCGGCTGGGTCCTCACCCACCGGCGGGCCGTCCAGTGACCGACGGTGCCCGGTCGCGGACGGAGAGCCTCCCGTCCGCGGCCGGGTCTCACCCGCTGTTCTCCCCGGCCGCGCCGGCACCGACCGCTGCCTGCAGCCGAGCCGGGGCGCGGGGACATCTTCTCCGGCAGTCCGCCTCTGCCCACTCCGGCTGGGCAGAGGCGGACTGCCCGGGCCCCTGGCGCGCCCGCCCCGTTGGGGCCGGCCCCGGGCTCGGGATGAGGGTCGACCGAGGCCCCTACCGGCCGGCGATCCGCTGCTCCATGCGCTGCCGCCGGTCGGCGGGCATGCCGGGGCTGGCGAGCGCCTGCACCTCGGCTTCGTGTCCGACCAGCGCGAGTGGCGGGACACCGTCATCCGCTTCGACGTCTCGCCCGTGGCCGGCGGCAGCGAGGTCCGCTTCACCCACGTCGGGTTGACCCCCGCCGACGAGTGCTACGACGTCTGCTCGCCCTCGTGGGACCGGTACGCCGGCGACAGCCTCCGGCGCGGCCGCCGGCCCTGCCGCCGGGCCCGCTGGGGGTCAGCCCTTCCTGGAGCCGTGCGCCGCCACGGAGAGAGGCTCCCAGCCGCGCCACTCGGCCAGCCGGGACTCGTAGTCGCGCTCGGCGAGAGTGAGCGGGCCGTCGCCGAAGAAGATCCGCAGCGGCGGGTTCTTCGCGTCGACGAGCTGGAGCACGGCCTCACGGGTGGCCAGCGGGTCGCCCGGGTTGCCGGCGCGGGCCTGGCGCTGCTCGGCGGCCTTCTCGCGGAAGGCGTCGTAGGCCGGTTCCGGGGTGGCGTGCCTGGCCGAGGCGCCGCCCCACTCGGTGGCGTAGGCGCCGGGCTCGATGATCGTCACCTTGATCCCGAAGTCGGCGACCTCCGCGGCCAGCGACTGGCTGAAGCCCTCGAGCGCCCACTTGGAGGCGTTGTAGATGCCGATGTTCGGAAAGGCGGTGATCCCGCCGATGCTGCTGACCTGCAGGATGTGGCCCGATCGCTGGGCGCGCAGGTAGGGCAGCGCGGCCTGGGTGACGAACAGGGCGCCGAAGACGTTGGTGTCGAACTGGGCGCGGGCCTCGGCCTCGCTGATCTCCTCGACCATGCCGAACTGGCCGTAGCCGGCGTTGTTGACGACGACGTCCAGCGAGCCGAAGCGGTCGTGCGCCTGCCGCACGGCCGCGACGACGGCGTCCCGGTCGTCCACGTCGAGGCGGATCGGCAGCACCTTGTCGCCGAACTGCTGCACGAGGTCGTCGAGGCTCGCCGTGTCGCGGGCGGTGGCGGCGACGACGTCGCCGCGTTCGAGGGCGGCGATCGACCACTCGCGGCCGAAGCCGCGGGAGGCGCCGGTGATGAACCAGGTCCTGGGCATGCGGAGGTCTCCTTCGTCGGGCGTCGCCGTCGTCAGCGCCCGGATCCCCCCTCCTGTTCCGCCCGGAGCGCCCGGACGGAGGGAGCGTGGTGGGCGCGGAGTTCGACGACGAGTTCGCCGACTTCGCCCGGCGGTGGTCCCCGGCACTGCTGCGGGTGGCGTTCCTGCTGACGTCGGACCGCGGCAGGCTACGGTCCCCACCGGTTCCAGAAAGGGGCGGGGCGGACCCGCGCCTGGTCGACGGGAAGGGGCAGGCCGGTGCTCTGCTGCTGGACGACGGCGGCCGGGGTGCCCGCGACGTGACCGGCCGGAGCAAGGCCGTCCGGTCGGCCGTCTCCGCCGTGATCGTGCTCGTGGTGGTGGGCGTGATCGTCGCCTGGTGGGACGACGACCCCTACGACCTCGCGCGGACCGACGCCGCCGAGCGGGCGAGGGAGGTGGCCGGGCGAGACATGCGGGACTACGTCGACGGCGTGCTCGGCGGACGGGATCCGCTGGCGACCACGTTCCTCGACAGCTGCGCGGTGGACGAGATCTCGAACACCGGAGCGATCTTCTCGACCGGGCCGGAGGAGGTGCGGTGCACGTTCGACTACGCGGCCGTCGTCGGGCTGCCCGCCGAGACGGAGGCCGACGCCGTGCGGCTCACCCAGGAGATGGTCGGGGCGCTGTGCGAGGTGCCGGCCGCTGCGTCCCGGATCGAGCGGACCCACTGCTCAGGCGGCTTCCGGTACGGCCTGTTCGACGTCGATGCCACCGACACGGCCCGACTGCTGGGGTACCGGCTCGGCGGCGCCGGGTCGCACGTCGTCGCCGGAGGTGGGCAGTTCGACGGGGCAGCGCTCACCGACCGCGCCCGGGGCGACGAGGTGGGCTACCTGCTCTACCTCGAGTCGGGCACGGAGTACTTCAGCGCCCCGCTCGACGAGCCCGAGCAGGCGCCGGAGCCGGCGCGCGAGCCCACGTGCCAGGAGCGCAGCGGGTATCCCAGCACGTGCCCCGGCGGCTGAGCTGCCGTGCGGCGATCCGGCTACGCCGCGAGCCACGTCATCGGCGGCCGAGGCGGTAGCCGACCAGGATGCCGATCAGCGTCAGCACGGCACCGCCGACGGCGCCGAGCGCCAGGGTCTGCGCGTCGCCGGACGTTCCCGCGGCAGCGCCGGCCCTGCCGGCGAACACCGCCGGCGCGGCCTCGGCGGCCGGAGCGGCGTGCTTGCCGGAGACGTCCTCCGCCGCCGTCGAGCTCACCGCGGCGGCCGACGGGACGGCGGCGGCAGGGACGGCCTTGCCGGTCAGCTCGTCGTCGATCGCCTTGAAGAACTGCCCGGCCATCCGCTTGGCGACGCCGGTGATCATCCGCTGGCCCACGCCCGCGACCGGCCCGCCGATGACGGCGTCGGCGGAGTAGGTCAGGTTGGTCGTGCCCTCGTCGGCCGGGGCGAGCGTGATCGTCACCTGGGCCCGCGCGTTGCCCGGCGCACCCGCGCCCGCGGCGTGCATGACGTACGACGTCGGGTGCTGCTTGTCGGCCAGCTTCACCTCGCCCGCGTACGTGCCCTTGATGGCTCCGACGCCGACGGAGACGTTCATCTTGTACTCGTCGTCGCCGACCTGCTCGAGCGTCTCGCAGCCGGGGATCGTCCGGGCCAGCACGGCCGGGTCGGTGATCACGGCCCAGACCTTCTCGGGGTCGCCGTGCAGCACCGCAGAGCCGTCGAGCTTCACGCCATCACTCCAGTCCCCGCGCGGCGCTGCGCCGCGGCGGTCATCTCCGACGAGTCGTTCCGAACCAGGTCGTACAGCTCCGTGGGCGAGATCGGCATCGAGGCGATCCGCCGTCCCACCGCGTCCTCGATCGCCGAGGCGATCGCCGCCGTCCCCGGGATGACGCCGGCCTCACCGGCGCCCTTGATGCCCAGCGGGTTCAGCGGCGACGGCGTCTGCTGGTGGTCGATGTCGATGTCCGGGACCTCCGACGCGTACGGCATCAGGAAGTCCATGAACGAGGCGTTCTGCAGCTGCCCGTCGGCGTCGTAGGCCATCCGCTCGTACAGCGCACCACCCACGCCCTGCGCGACGCCGCCGTGCACCTGACCCTCGACGATCATCGGGTTGACCACGTTCCCGCAGTCGTGCACCACGGCGTACTTGACGACGTCGATCTCCCACGTCGCCGGGTCGATCTCCACGATCGCCGCGTGGGCACCCGAGGCGAACGTCGACCGGATCGGTGAGTAGTAGTCGCGGTGCTCCAGGCCCGGCGCGTCGCCCGGCGCCACCGGGGGCTTCGAGTCGTCGCCCGGACCGGCGAACTGCGTCGCCTGGCGGGCCGCCTCGTCGAAGGCGTACCGCAGCGGGTTGGACAGCACCGCCACCGTGCGCAGCGGGATCGACGTGCCCGGCACGCCCTTCACCTGCACGACGCCCTCGTCGATCTCCAGGTCCTCCGGCGAGGCCTCCAGCACCTCCGCGGCGATCCGCAGCGCCTTCTCCTTCACGCCGCGGGCGGCCAGCGCGATCGCGTTGCCGCTCATCACCGCGGCCCGGGAGGCGAACGTGCCGACGGCGTACCCGAAGCGCCGGGTGTCGCCGGTGGTCACCTCGATGTCCTCGATCGGCACCCCGAGCTCCGACGCGACGATCTGCGCGAACGCCGTCTCGTGCCCCTGCCCCTGCGACGTCAGCCCGGTCGAGACCAGCACCTTGCCGCTGCCGAGCACCTGCACGTGCCCGCCCTCGTACGGCCCGGGCCCGGTGCCCTCCACGTACATGGCCATCCCGACGCCGAGCAGCTTGCCGCGCGCGCCGGCGTCGGCCCGCAGCTGCTCGGCCTCCGACCAGCCGACCAGCGTCCGCAGCTTGTCCAGCAGCCCCGGGTAGTCACCCGAGTCGTAGATGACCGGCCGGCCGTCCTGGAACGTCAGCTGGTGGTCGTAGGGGAACTGATCGGGCTGGATCAGGTTCCGCTCGCGGACAACGGCGCGGTCCAGGCCCAGCTCGTCGGCGATGCGGTCCATCGTCCGCTCCATCGCGTAGCAGCCCTGCGGCCGCCCGGCGCCGCGGTACGGCGTCACGATGACGGTGTTCGTGTAGACCGACTCGACGATCACCCGGTACACCGGGAGCGCGTACGGCCCGACCAGTTGGGTCGCCGTCACGATCGGCACGATGATCCCGTAGGGCGTGTAGGCGCCGTTGTCGTGCCAGATGTGCACGTCGAGCGCGGTGATCCGGCCGTCGTCGTCGTACCCGACGGTGATCTCCTGCCGCTGCTGGCGCTCGTGCGCCGAGCCGATGAAGTGCTCGCGGCGGTCCTCCGACCACTTCACCTCCTGGCCCAGCGCGATCGCCGCCATCGGGATCAGCAGCTCCTCGGGCCACGGGTGCATGATCTTCACGCCGAAGCCGCCGCCGACGTCGGGGGCGATCACCTCGACCTTGTCCAGCGAGAGCTGCAGCTTCGCCGCGATCGCCGCGCGCACCGACGTCGACGCCTGGGTGCTGGTGTAGACCCGCAGCGAGTCGTCGTCGGCGTCCCACTTCGCGTGCACGCCCTTGCCCTCCATGGGCATGCACGCGCTGCGCTCGATGTACTGCGTGAAGCTCAGCGTGCGGGGGGAGTCGGCCAGCACCGGCTCGACGTCGCCGGTCTCCTGGTGGTGCCGGGCCGCGACGTTGTCGGGGATCTCCTCGTGCACGCACGAGCGCGCCGCGCGGGCGGCGTCCACGCCGACGACGACGGGCAGCTCCTCGTAGCTCACCACGATGCGGTCGCAGACGTCCTCGGCCACGTACCGGTCGGTGGCCACCACCATGACGACGGGCTCGCCGACGTGGTTCACCTCGCCGTTGGCCAGCGGGTAGCCGGTGCGCGGGGCGTGCAGCTGCGGGTGCGGGATGAGCACCGGCAGCGGCTCGGCCATCGGGCCGGCGAGGTCCTCGTAGGTGTAGAGGGCGACCAGGCCCTCGACCTCGAGGGCGGCGTCGACGTCGATGCCGGTGATCCGGGCGTGCGCGTGCGGGCTGCGCACGAACGCGGCGGCCAGGGCGTCGTGGCCGATGTCGTCGAGGTAGCGGCCCTTGCCGGTGATCAGCCGGGCGTCCTCGCGCCGGCGGACCGGCTCCCCGAACAGCTTCGTCGTCACCGCTCGCCCCCCTCAGGCATAGGAACCTTTGCCTGCGTTTCCGGGCTCAGGACGTAGGCATAGCTTCCTATGCCTGGAGCGGCCGGAGTCATCAGGCGTCGTCCTTCATCGCGGCGGCCGCGTGGTGCACGGCCTTCTTGATGTTGGCGTAGCCGGTGCACCGGCACAGGTTGCCGCCGACCATCTCGTCGACCTCCTCCTCGGAGATCTCCACCGAGTTGTCCCGGCCCTCGAGCCCGGCGGCGATCGTCATCAGGAAGCCCGGCGTGCAGAACCCGCACTGCAGCGCGTGGCACTCGCGGAACGCCTCCTGCACCGGGTGCATCACCTGCCCGCCCTGGTGGTCGTCGTGCGCCAGGCCCTCGACGGTGCGCACCTCCGACCCGTCCACCTGGACGGCGAGCATCAGGCACGAGCGCACCGGGGCGCCGTCGACGATCACCGTGCAGGCCCCGCACACCCCGTGCTCGCAGCCCACGTGGGTGCCGGTGAGCCCGAGGTCGTGGCGCAGCGCGTCGGACAGCAGCCGGCGCACCGGCACGGTGGCTTCACGTGGAACACCGTTCACCGTGACGGTGATCGTGCGCTCCGTGTCGACTCTGGTCATGCGGCCCTCCCGATGGTGTTTGCTCCGCACTCGTTCCGCTCCTCGCTCGCCGGCGCTCGCTGCGATGCTCACTCGCGCGTCGCTCTCGCGGAGGCCTCGGCGGCAGCCTCGGCCAGAGTTCTCTCGGTCAGCACGCCCACCAGGAGACGCCGGTAGTCGGCGCTGGCGTGGATGTCGGTGTCCGGCTCGACCAGCGTCCGCGCCAGCGCGCCGGCGGCGGCCCAGTCGGCCTTCTCCACCGGCGCCCCGGCGACGGCCTCCGTCAGGTCGTGCACCTCGGGGACGATGCCCACCGAGACGTAGGAGGCGCGGGCGGAGGTCACGCGCCGGTCGTCGTCCAGCGTGACGACGACGCCCGCACCGCAGACGGCGTAGTCGCCCTTGCGGCGGGCGATCTCGGCGAAGGCCGTCCCCGAGCGCGGCGGCAGCGCGGGGAAGAAGGCGGAGGTGACGACGGCGGGCCCGGCGATCGACGTCTCCAGCGGCCCGACGAAGAAGTCGCGCCAGCCCACGGTGTCGGTGCCGGCAGCGCCCGCCACGGTGACCGAGCCGTCGGTCAGCGCGAGCACCGACGTCATCTCCCCCGACGGGTCGGCGTGCGCGATCGAGCCGACGGTGGTGCCCCGGTTGCGGATGGCCGGATGCGCGACGTTCGCCGTCGCGCGGGCCAGCAGCGGCTGGACGCGGGCGGCGGCGTCGTGGTGCAGGAGGGCGTGGTGGCGGACCAGGGCGCCGACGGTCACGCCGTCGTCGGTGACGTCGACCGCGTCCAGGCCCGGGACCCGGTTGATGTCCACGAGCGTGGCCGGCGCCGCGAGGCGCATCGAGAGCAGCGGCAGGAGCGACTGGCCCCCGGCGAGCACCTTGGCGCCCTCCTCGGCGAGGACCTCGAGGGCCTCGTCCAGGGAGCCTGGGTCGGCGTAGCTGAAAGGAGCTGGCTTCACCGGCTGCGGTCACCTCCGTGCGAGCGGCTGCGGGGATTCACTCTTTCACCGGCCGGAGGCAGGCGAAAGTACCTCAGCGCTAAAACTTCGCGACATCGTCGCCGGGACGTCAGCGGGCGGCCGGAACCGGTCCTCGCCGGTACCGCGCGGTCCCGGTGCCCCCGGACGCGCGCCGTCCCCGGGCCCGGACGGTGTCGAGGACCTCGTCGGGGCGCCGGGGACGGCGGGGGCGGTGCAGCGGCCGGGCTTACCGGTCGTGGTTGTCCCTGCCCGGCGTGCGGCCGCCGAGCACGCCGGGGCGGCCGACCTCGTCCACCGACGACGGGTCGGGGGACACCTCCTCGCCGGGGGCGTGGCCGAGCGTGCTGCCGGCCGCGGGATGGACGCCCTCGCGGAGCAGTGCGTCCTTCATGTCGGCCGGGGCCAGCCAGCGGGCCAGGTGCCAGGCCACCACCGCGACGATCGAGCCCAGCGCGATGCCGTTGAGCACGAAGTCGTCGGAGAAGACCAGGGTGACGTTGCCGATGCCGATGATGATCCCGGCGGCCAGCGGCACCAGGTTGATCGGGTTGGCGAAGTCGACCCGGTTCTCCTTCCAGATCTTGGCGCCGAGCAGGCCGATCATCCCGTAGAGGACGACGGTGATGCCGCCGAGCACGCCACCCGGGACGATGTTGATCAGGGCGCCGAACTTGGGGATGAGGCCGAGCAGGATCGCCACCAGCGCGGCGATGTAGTAGGCCGCCGTCGAGTAGACGCGGGTGGCGGCCATGACGCCGATGTTCTCGGCGTAGGTGGTGGTGGGGGAGCCGCCGACCGAGGTGGCGACGACGGTGGCGAACCCGTCGGCGAAGACCGCGCGGCCCATGACCGGGTCGAGGTCGCGCTTGGTCATCTCCGCGACCGCCTTGACGTGGCCGGCGTTCTCCGCGACCAGGGCGATGACGGCGGGGATGACCAGGAGGCTGAAGTTCAGCGAGAACGACGGCGCGGTGAAGTCCGGCAGGCCGAACCAGTTCGCGTCGGCGACGGAGTCGAAGTTGATCCGGTCGCGGGTGGACACCGCGCCGGTGCCGTCGACCGAGGTGATCTGGCCGGCCGTCGCGTCCAGGAGGATCGACAGCAGGTAGCCGAAGATCAGCCCCAGCAGGATCGAGATGCGGGCGATGAAACCGCGCAGCGCCAGCGAGGCGACGATGACGAAGGTCATCGTGGCCAGCGCGACCCACTGGTCCTGGGGCCAGTAGATGCCGGCCGCCACCGGGGCGAGGTTGAACCCGATGAGCATTACCACCGCGCCGGTCACCGCCGGCGGCAGCACCCTGTTGATCATGCCCAGGCCCGCGAAGTGGATCAGCAGACCGACGAGGGCGAGCACGACACCGGCGACCAGCAGGGCGCCCACGACGTCGCTGGAGTCACCGCCGTTGGTGCGGATCGCGGCAACGCCGCCGACGAAGGCGGCGCTGGTGCCCAGGTAGCTCGGTACCTGGTTCTTCACGATCAGCAGGAAGATGATCGTGGCGATGCCGCTCATCATGATCGCCAGGTTGGGGTCCAGCCCCATGACGATCGGGAAGACGAAGGTCGCCCCGAACATGGCGACGACGTGCTGCGCGCCGATGCCGGCCGTGCGTGGCCAGGAGAGGCGCTCGTCGGGGGCGACGGCCTCTCCGAGCGGGGGAGTCTTGCCGTCCCCGTAGAGCTTCCACCCGAACGCCATGAGTGCCTCCTCGACGTGCACTTGCGACTCGTGCCGGTGCTGGTCGACGGTGGTGTCGGCGCAGCGAGAGGCGTCAATGTGGCACGGCTCGCACCGTGGGCGGAAGTACCTCAGTGCTAAATCGTTATTGCGGGTAGATGCCGATACTTCACCGCTGAGAGATCCGCCGGTACGGTCCGGGGATGAGCTCCTCAGCCCCCGCCGGGGGAGACGCGACGGTCTCGGTGCAGCTTCGGTCCGGGGTCTACGCCGACTCCGTCAAGCTGATGCAGGTCAGCCGCCGCATCGGCGCCCGCGACGGCGTCTCGGCCGTCCTCGTGGCCATGGCGACCCCGCTGAACCTCGAGCTCGCCGCGAACATGGGGCTGGCCCCCGACGGCGACGCCTCACCCGAGCAGCTGCTGATCGCCGTCCGCGCCGACGACGACGCCGCGCTGGCCGATGCGCTCGCCGACGTCGACGCCGCGCTGGCCGAGCGGGAGCGCTCCACCGGCACCGCCACCGCCGTCGCGCACCGCACGGTCGGCGCGGGCCTGGACGAGCTGGCGCCCGAGGCCCCGGCCCTGGCCATCGTGAGCGTCCCCGGTCAGTACGCCGTCGCCGAGGCGGCCGACGCGATCGCCGCCGGGCGCAGCGTGCTGGTCTTCTCCGACGGCGTCCCGGTCGAGCACGAGGTCGCGCTCAAGCGCGCCGCGCACGACGCCGGCGTGCTGGTGATGGGCCCCGACTGCGGCACCGCGATCGTCTCCGGCGTCGCCCTCGGGTTCGCCAACGTCGTCCGCCCCGGCCCGGTCGGGCTGGTCGCGGCGTCGGGCACCGGCGCCCAGCAGGTGTCCTGCCTGCTCGACATGGCCGGCGTCGGCGTCTCGCACGTGCTCGGCGTCGGCGGCCGCGACCTGTCGGAGGCCGTCGGGGGCCTGGCCACCCTCGACGCGCTCGCCGCGCTGGACGCCGACCCGGCCACCGAGCGGGTGCTGGTGGTGTCCAAGCCCCCGGCTCCGTCGGTGGCCGCCGCGGTGACGGAGTTCGCCGACGGTCTCTCCGTGCCGGTCCGCAGCGCCGCGCTCTCGGCCGAGACGCCCGACCTCACCGCCGCCGTCGAGGCGCTGCTGACCGACATGGGGCTCGACGTCCCGGTGTGGCCCGCGCGCCCCGGGCCCGCCGAGGCCGCCGTCCCCGGCGCGGCGCTCAAGGGCCTCTACTCCGGCGGCACGCTCGCCGACGAGGCGATGCTGCTGGCCTCCCCGGCGCTGGGCGGCATCCGCTCGAACACCCCGCTGGAGCCCGGGCTCGACCTCGGGACGGACCTGTCCGCCTCGGGCCACCTCGTCGTCGACTTCGGCGACGACGCCCTCACCGTGGGCCGCGCGCACCCGATGATCGACCCGACCCTGCGGCTGGAGGCGATCGCCGAGCTGGCCGCTTCCGACGAGCCCGCCGTCCTGCTCCTGGATGTCGTCCTCGGTCACGGGGCCGACCCCGATCCGGCCGGGGCACTGGTCCCCGCGCTGCGGGCCGCCCGCGAGCAGCGGGCGCTGCCGGTCGTCGTCGCACTGATCGGCACCGAGGGCGATCCGCAGGGCTGGTCGGCCCAGGCCGACGCCCTCGCCGCCGCCGGCGCAAGTGTCTTTGCCAGCAACGCCGCCGCAACGCGGTACGCCCTCCGTCTGCTCGGAGCGGCCTCGTGACGTCTCCAGGATCCAACGCCGCGGCCACGCGGTACGCCCTCGACCTGCTGGGAGCCTCCGCATGAGCCTCGGGAACCTGCTCTCCGGTCCGCCGTCCATCGTGGCGGCCGGCGTCGACGTCTTCTCCGACGCGCTGCGCGCCCAGGGCGCCGAGGTGGCCGACGTCGACTGGCGGCCGCCGGGCTTCGGCGACCCGGCCGACCTCGCCGCGCTCGCCCTGGACTCCCGCCGCGCCGCGGCCAACCGCACCGCCGTCGAGCGGCTGCTCGCCGCCGGGTCGGTGCTGGTCGACGTCCGTCCGGCCCGCGAGGTCATCGGCCTGGCCGACCGCACGTTGCTGCACTCGGGACCCCCGCTGACCTGGGAGGCCGCCTCCGGCCCGATGCGGGGCGCGCTCGTCGGCGCCTGCCTGTTCGAGGGCTGGGCGGCCGACGTCGAGGAGGCGGAGATCCTGCTCTCCACCGGCGCGGTCACCCTCGACCCCTGCCACCACCACCGCACGGTCGGCCCGATGGCCGGCGTCACCAGCCCCTCGATGTGGATGTGGTGCCTGGAGGACCCGGTCACCGGCGGGCAGGCGTTCTGCAACCTCAACGAGGGCCTCGGCAAGGTGCTGCGGATGGGCGCCTTCAACGAGGAGGTGCAGGTCCGGCTGCGCTGGATGCGCGACGTGCTCGGCCCGGTGCTCTCCAAGGCCGTGCGCGGCTCGATCGACGCCGGCAACGACCCGCTCGACGTGAAGGCCGTGCTGGCGCAGATGCTCCAGATGGGCGACGAGGGGCACAACCGCAACCGCGCGGGCTCCCTGATGGCGCTGCGCGAGCTGTCGCCGTCGATCGTCGCGGTGGAGGGCGTGCCGTCGTCGGACATCGCCGCCGTGCTGAAGTTCATCGGCGGCAACGAGCACTTCTTCCTCAACCTCGGCATGCCGACGGCGAAGCTCGCGCTCGACGCCGCCCGCGACGTCCCCGGCTCGACGATGCTCACCGTGATGTCGCGCAACGGCACGGAGTTCGGCATCCAGACCGCCGGCACCGGCGACCGCTGGTTCACCGGCCCGGCGAACACCCCGGTCGGGCTGTTCCTGGGCGACTACGGCCCCGACGACGCCAACCCCGACATCGGCGACTCCGCGATCATGGAGACCTACGGCATCGGCGGCTTCGCCATGGCCGCCGCGCCGGCGATCGTCCGGTTCGTCGGCGGCACCGTCCCCGACGCCCTGGCGACGACGGAGCGGATGTACCAGCTGACGCTTACCGAGAACCCGGCCATGGCGATCCCGATCATGGGCTTCCGCGGCTCGCCGACCGGCATCGACGTGCTGAAGGTGGCCCGGACCGGCTGGCTGCCGCAGATCAACACCGGTATGGCCGGGCGGGTCGCCGGCACCGGTCAGGTCGGTGCCGGGCTGGTGCAGCCGCCGCAGCAGTGCTTCGAGCAGGCGCTCGCCGCGCTCGCCGAGGAGGCCCGCACCGCCTGAGCGCGGGCGGACCTGCGCAGTGCCCCCATCAGGCCTTCGATGGGGGCCACTGCGCAGATCTCGCGCGCCGCGATGCACACCCTCCGGCGCCGCCGCGGCTCAGAGCATGCCCCGGGCGCGCAGCGACCGCAGCCCGGCGAACACGTGCCGGCGGACCAGGTCCTGGGTCTTCTCGGGCATGTCGACGAACCGCAGGCTCAGCTCGATGCCGCCGTCCTGGCGCGGGATCCGCCGGATCACCTCACCCCGGCAGGGCAGCTCCTCCCGCTCCTCCAGGCAGACGACCAGCGGGAGGACGGCGCCGATGCGCAGCGGGCCCTCCGCCTCCCCGCGGGAACGGTCCTCCGCCACGGGCTGCTCCGGCGGGGAGTCCCCTGCGGGCTGCTCGCCTGTCGCTCCGGGCGCGGTGGCGCGCGCCGGGTCGAGCGGCGAGAAGAGGGCACGGATGCCGCCCTCGCTGATGTCCACCGTCAGGCCGTTGAGCACGTCCGCGCCCACGGTCATCTGCACCTGCAGGCTCAGCGGCGCGCGCACCGCGGACCGCCGCTGGCCCCGGGTGGACGGGCCGACGGGGCGCAGCCGCCACTGCGGTGGGTGGAGCTCGGCGGCGACCAGTTCCGTGGGGAGGGAGCGCAGCTCCTCCGGCCCGCGCCACAGCACCTCGACGTGCTCGCCGGGCTCCAACCGGACCCGCCGTCGCGAGCGGTCCTCGCCGATGGACACCACGATCTCGGTGGGGTCCGCGGACTCGACGAGGCTGATCAGCACGTCACCCCGGCTGGTGGCGAGCAGGTCGACCACCGTCCGTGCTTCCGGGTAGTCCACCCCCGCGTTCTCCAGCATCCTGGCCCCTCCTCCTTCTAGAACGGACGCGTCTTGGATCGCGCGCAGGTTAGTGGGGCCAGCTGAGAAGCAGGGCGTGCTGGCGTCGCAGGCGCCCTTCGGCGTGTCGTCGCAATGGGCAAGTGGCTCTTCGGGCCTGCGTCAGGACCGGCCGCGGGTGAGTACCGCTCCCGCTGGACGCGGCGCTTGCCGGGCGGGTCGGAACCGACAGGGTCCGGGACTATGTGGACCGAGCACGGCCCCGACGACCTCCACCGGCGGATGGTCGCCCCGACGAACGAGATCCCGGTCGCCCTGCCGGTGAACGCGGTGCTGGCGCGCACGGACGACGCCGGTATCCGCCGCGCGGCCGAACAGATCGTTCCCCTCTGGCCGTGGTCGCCGCCCACCCCGCGCGAGGACCGCGACCGGCGCGGGCCCGACCTCCCGGGCGACAGCTGGTTCGCCGGCTGAGTCAGACCGCCGCGAGCAGGTCGTCGACGGCGGCGAGCAGCGTCGCCCGGGCCGTCCGCGGATCGGCCGGGTATCCGGCCACCATCGCGCCGTCGCGGAGCATCACGAACCGGCGGGCCGCCTCTGCGGGGTCCGGGTGCCCGGCGACGGCGAAGGTGCGGCGCACCGTCTCGTCCAGCAACCGGCGGTGGGCGAGGACGGCGCGGTGCACCGGGTGCGCGGGGTCGGGGAACTCGGCCGCGGCGTTCAGGTGTGCCCCTACTCCCATGCCACCCGCGGCAACGTCCCGGTGACGCTGGAGACCACCGTCGCCTGATCGCGCAGCAGTGGACGCCGCCCGGGCGGGTGGCCGGTCGCCCGGGCGGAGCGGGCGTTCCCGGGGAGGCCTGTGCGCCCCCATAGGTAGTGCCCGATTCACCTGTGGGCGGCCCGGATGGGACGATGCACCCGGCATGACCGGGCGCCGGCAGGGCGGCGTGGCGCGTGCCGGGCCGGGAGGGGGAAGCGCTGAACAGGCATCTGGCGGAGCTGATCCCCGGCTGGCCCCGGACCGAACTGCAGCGCATGGTCCTCGAGCACGACTGGGGAGAGACCGCTCTAGGTCCGCAGGCCGACTGGTCGCCGACGCTCGGGACAGCGGTCAGCGCCACGCTGAACTCGCGCTTCCCCTTCCTGCTCATGTGGGGCCCGGAGCTCGTCATGGTCTACAACGACGCCTACGCCCCCATGCTCGGTGACCGGCACCCCTCGGCACTGGGCCGGTCGGCGCGGGAGGTCTGGTCCGACATCTGGCCGGCCCTCGACCCCATGGTCGCCGAGGTGATGGCCGGGCGGGCCACCTACTCCGAGGACCTGCCGCTCGTCATGACCCGGCACGGTTTCGAGGAGGAGACCTACTTCTCGTTCTCGTTCAGCCCGGTGGTCGAGCCGGGTGGCCAGGTGGCCGGGCTGCTGGACACGGTCGTCGAGACCACCCACCGCGTGCTGGCGGCCCGCCGGCTCGGCGTCCTGCAGCGGCTGGGCAGCCTGCCGCGTGCTGCGCACGGGGACACGACCGAGGCGGTGTCCACCGCGCTCGGGGTGCTCGCCGACGCCCGCGCCGACTGCCCTTTCGGGCTCGTCTACCTCGCGGACCCCGACGGGGCCCCGAGGTTCGTCGCCGGGCAGGGTGTGGGGGTGCACGGTGAGCTGGCCACCAGCCCCATCCCCGAGCAGGTCAGCCTGGCGATGGCCACGGGGAGGGCTCAGACCGTGACCGGGCTGGCCGCTCTTCTGCCAGGGCTGGCGAACGTGGGCGCGAGCTCGGCCGGCCAGGCCGACGTCGACACCGCGGTGGCTCTCCCGCTCACGGCCGCCGGTGCCGAGCGGCCGATCGGCGCACTGGTGCTGGGCGCCAGCCCGCACCTCCCTCTCGACGACGACTACCGGATCTTCATGGCGCTGGCCGCGGGGCAGGTGGCCGCAGCGGTCGCGGACGCGCAGGCGGTGGCGGCCGAGCGTCGCCGGTCGGAGGAGCGGGCGCGGTCCGAACGCGCCCGAGCCCAGTTCTTCACCGACGTCGCGGTCACCCTGCAGCGTGCGGTGCTCGGCCCCACCGTGCTGCCCGAGGGCTTCGCCGTCCACTACGAGCCGGCCACCGGCACGCTGGAGGTGGGCGGCGACTGGTACGACGTGGTGGACCTGCCCGACGGTGGCTATGGCGTCGTGGTCGGCGACGTCGTCGGCCGCGGCCTGCCCGCCGCGGCGGTGATGGGGCAGCTGCGCAGCGCCGGCCGGGCTCTGCTGCTGGAGAGCCGGTCGCCCGCCCACGTGCTCGCCGCCCTCGACCGATTCGCCGCGCTGGTCCCCGGGGCGGCCGTGAGCACCGTGTTCTGCGCCGTCATCGACCCCCGCGCGGGCACCCTCTGCTACAGCAGCGCCGGCCACCTGCCGGCGCTGCTCGTGGAGCACGGCGGTGCTCCCCGGCTGCTGGCGGCCGGGCGCGGCCTGCCACTCGCCGTCGTGGAGAGGTGCGAGCGCGTCGAGACCGAGCTGGCGCTGCCCGCCGGTTCCACGCTGCTGCTGTACACCGACGGCCTGGTGGAGCGGCGGGACGAGGTGCTCGACGACGGGATCGCGCGGGCCGTGGCGGCGCTGGTCGAGGGCCGGCACCTCGCGCCCGCCGAGCTGAAGGTGCGCCTCACCGAGCGGTTGCTCGGTGACGCCCCGGGCGACGACGTCGCGTTCGTCCTCTTCCGCAGCTGACGCCCGCGGGGACGGCGGTGGACGTCGTCCCCCGCGGTGCCTGACCGTCGGGGAACGGCACGGCCGCCCCCGCCGGCTGGTCGCCGCTCGCTCAGCCGGTCATCACGTCGCGGAAGGTCTCCTCGGTCTCCACGAACAGCTCGCCGAGGCCGTCGCTGCCGATGAACTCCTCGGGCACGTAGCGCTCGTCCAGCGTCTCCACGACCGCCGGCTCCTCGGCCGCGCTCTGCAGCGTGGCCTCGAGGGTCTGCTGCACGTCGTCGGGGATGCCGGCCGGCGCGATCACGCCGAACGTGGTCGTGCTCTGCACCAGCTCGGGGAACCCTTCCTCGACGAACGTGGGGGCGTCCACGTACGGGAGGGTCTCCTCGCTGCCGACGGCGAGGACGCGCAGGTCGCCGGACTCGACCGCCGGGAGCATGTCCTGCGAGAGGTTCACGAACCCGGCGGTCACGTTCTCGCCGAGGAGCGCCGTCTGCACCTCCGCGTTGCCGTCGAACGGAACCACCGTCAGCGGCACGTCGTAGAGCTGGGTGATCCGCTGCGTCTCGGCGGCGTGCGTGTTGGTCGCGCCCGGCGTGCCCACGGTGACCGACCCCGGGTCGGCCTTCGCGGCTTCGAACAGCGACTCCACGTCCTGGTACGGCGAGTCGGCGGGCACCACGATCCCGGACGGCACGCGCGTGACGACGCCGATCGGCGTGAAGTCCTCGCGGGTGTAGCCGACGTCGTTGCTCAGGTAGTTGAGCACCGCGGTCGGCAGCGCGGTCATGGAGAGCGTGTGCCCGTCCGCCTCGGCGGAGATCAGCTGCTGGTAGGCCGTGGCGCCCGAGGCCCCCGGCAGGTTCTCGACGACGACCGACTGGTCGAGCTCCTCCTCCATGTGCGCGGCGAGGGCCCGTGCCGCGATGTCGGTCGGCCCGCCCGCGGTGTAGGGCACGATCAGCCGGACGTTCTGCGACGGGAAGTCAGCCGCGGCCTCCCCGCCGGAGCCGGACTCCTCCCCGCCGCAGGCGGCGAGCAGGGAGGTGGCGAACACGGCGGCGAGCACGCGGGCAGGGCGCATCGAGACTCCAGACGTGAGGGCGGTGGACACATCCTGCGGTATCCCGCCCGCCGCAGCACCTGCTGACCGGGACGGCGCCGGTCAGGCGGGGAGCCGGACCGCCAGCAGCGCGATGTCGTCGTCCCCGCGGGTGCCCAGTGCGCTCAGCAAGCCGTCGCACATCCGGTCCAGCGGCTCCCGGCCCAGCTGCCGGAGCGCGCGCACCAGCCAGCTGGTGCCGTCGTCGAGGGTCATGCCACGCCGTTCGACGAGCCCGTCGGTGTAGAGCAGCAACGTGTCCCCCCGGTGCAGCACGAGCTCGTGGTCGCTGCGCGGGACGCCGGAGGAGACGGCCCCGAGCAGCCGGTCGGGCACCCGCTCGAGCACCTCGGCGGTGCCGTCGGCCCGCACGAGCAGCGGGGGCGGGTGACCGGCGTTGGACCAGTGCAGCGGCACGGCGTCCGCGGGGAGCCCGCGCACGTCGACGGTGGCCACCGCGACGGTCACCAGCGTCTCCAGCGACAGCCCCGAGAGGACGTCGTCCAGCGCGGTGAGGACGCCCGCCGGGGACGTGCGCCCCGACCGGGCCAGTGCCCGCAGCATGCCCCGGGTCTGCGCCATCGTCGCCGCGGCGGGGGCGTCGTGCCCGGCGACGTCGCCGATGACCAGCATGGTGGAGCCGTCGGCGAGCGGGAAGGCGTCGTACCAGTCCCCGCCGACCTGGGCCTCGCGCGCGCCCGGCAGGTAGCGGGCGGCGGTCTCCAGGCCGGGTACCCGCGGGGCGTCGCCGAGCAGCGCCCGCTGCAGGCTCTCGCCGGTCCGGACGACGGCCCGCGTCGCGGCGGCTTCCGCGCCGAGGCGGGCCATCTGGGCCTCCCGGCGCAGCCGCACGTCGCAGGTGACCACGGCCAGCACCCCACCCAGGGCGACGGCGACCAGCCGGACCGTCTGCGCCACCGCCGTCTCGGCCGTGTACTGCTGCCCGTAGAGCCCGAGGAGGGTGGCGACGACGAAGGCGAGCGCCGCATAGACGACGGTGGACCGGCGGTCGAGGAACGTCGCCGCGGCCAGGGGCGCGATCACGCTCAGCCCCAGGACCACCTGGTTCCGGCCGCTGGCGACGTCCGCGGCCACGACCAGCAGGAGGACGACGGCGGGCAGCGCGGCGACGACACGTGCCGACCGGTTCACCACATCCCCCTCGTCCGGCCCAGCGGTGCGGCGGCCTCGCCCCTCAACCTAGAGGACCCCGGCCGCGGGACCCCGGTTCCGGGCGAGAGCGGCCCGTCAGCGACCCGAGCCCGGCATCGTGTCCAGGGGCAGGCCGACGTAGAGCATGCCGATCAGCGCGCCGGCGTCGTCGTGCAGCCCGGTGTAGGCGGTGAAGTACGGCCGGTCGGCCACCGTCGCCGCCCCGGTGTAGGTGGTGCCGGCCAGCACCGCCGCGAGCACCGGGTTGGGGCTGCCGCCGCCGTCGGTCCGGGAGATGCAGGTGCCGACGTTCCGCCGCCCGGCCGGGGTGAGCACGGACGTCGCGACCCGCACCATGCCGCCGTCGTCCAGGCGCTGAAAGACCGTGCAGCTGCCGCCGACCTGGCGGACGACCTCGTCGACGAGGACGGCCGGGCGGCGCGGGTCGTCGCTGCGGTCCAGCACCCGTTCCCCGATCAGCAGGTCGGGCAGCCGGGCGGTGTGCGTGGCACCGGTGGACTGGTCGCGCACGGGGAGGGTGCTGCGCCCCGCGCCGAGCCGCGCGCCGCCGAGGTCGGCCAGCTGCTGCTCGGCGACCGCCAGCGCCCGGCGCACGTAGACGACCCGCTGGCTCTCGGCCAGCCTGGCCACCGCCTCGGTGATCCGTGCGGAACCGCCGGCGGCGCGGTCGACGTTCGCCACGACCCGGTCGGTGGCCACCCGCTGCTGCGCCACCGCGGCGGCGATGGCGTCCTGGGCCTGGGTGATCGCGCCGAGCGTGCCGGTGATCCGCTGCACCACCTCGACGGCCTGCCGGGTCTCCTGCTGCACCGCCGTGATCTGCGCGTCGATGTCCCGGGCGGCCTGCGCGGTGCGGTCGGCGAGCTCCTTCACCTCGTCGGCGACGACGGCGAAGCCGCGGCCGAGATCGCCGGCGCGTGCCGCCTCGACGGAGGCGTTCAGCGCGAGGAACCGGCTCTGCTGGCTGATCGCGCTGATCAACCGCACGAACCCGGTGATCGCCGCGCTCGCGGTCTGCAGCGCGGCGATCCGCTCGTCGACGGCGCGCGCGTCGCCCACTGCCCCCTCGGCGATGGCCGACGCCCGGCCGGTGCTGCTCGAGATGTCGCCGATGGCGGCGCGCAGCTCGGCCAGCGAGGCGGCCGCTTCCGCGGAGGTGTCGGAGACCTCCCGCGATGCCTGGGCCAGGACGCCGGCCTGCTGGGCCGCCGCCTCCATGCTGGTGTCCCGCTCGACGGTCCGCCGCGGGGCCGGAGGTTCCGCGGCGGTGGGCGGCGCCGCCACGGACGGGGGCGAGACCGGGCCTCGCGACGTCGACGAGCGCACGACCGATCCCTTCCACAGCCACTGGGAACCATGCTCCCTGCCGTGGCAGGGCGGTTCCGGAACACCGTAGGGCGCCCGCTCCAGGGGCCGGGAAGGCGCGCCGACCGGGCCCCGCTGCGGCACCGGAGCGACCATTCCCGACCATTCGGTGACCGTCCCGGAATTGTCGACTCAGCGACTCCTGATCATTTCAGGGACAGGAGTTGAGAATGCGTGGACCGGTGCCGAGAACTGGGGCGTCAATGAATCGGCGCAGCCAGCACGTGGACCGGGCGACCAGCATCCCGGCGGGCCTGAGCCACTGAGAGAGAACAGGACCCACTGCCATGCGCCTGTCGCGCGTTCTGCTTGCCGGTGTCGCGGTTGCCGGCGTCGCCGCCACGACCTCCGCCTTCACCGCCAGCAACACGTTCACCGGCCTCGACAACAACGTCGCCGGCTACGGCGAGGTGACGGCGACCGGTGTGAACGTCAACAACATCGCCTACACGCCCACCACCGCGGACAGCGGACGCCTGCAGTCGGTGGCCTTCACCGTCGACCAGGCAGTCGCGTCGCCGGGCATGTCGGCGCGCATGACGCTCTACAGCGGCACGACGCCGATCGCCTCCGGTGCCAACACCTGCAGCTACACGCTGTCCGGCTCGGACCACGTCGTCACCTGCACCCTGACGACGCCGCCCCTCATCTCCTCCTTCGACAAGACCTCGCTGACGGTCACCTCGAACTAGCAGTCCGCCTGGGCGAGGCGGCCTCGCGGCCGCCTCGCCCGAACCTCCGATCGGTGCCTTCGCATGACCGCCGCATCACGAGTCGCAAGCACCAGCGCCGTCGTCGCGCTGGTGCTCGCGACCATGTGGCTGTTCTGGCCGCTGGCGCTGGGCGGTGGCACGACCTACGTCACCACCTACGGCCAGAGCATGGAGCCGCAGTTCTCCGCCGGCGACCTCGCCGTCCTGAGCTCGGCGAGCACCTACTCGGTCGGCGACGTCGTCGCCTACCGCAGCGAGTCCCTCGACGCGGTGGTCATGCACCGGATCGTCGCCGCGGACACGGACGGGTTCGTGACGCAGGGGGACAACAACAGCTGGCTCGACGAGGACCGGCCGACGCAGGAAGAGGTCCTCGGCCGGCTGTTCGTCCGCATCCCGCAGGGCGGCAAGGCGCTCGAGGCCCTCGGCTCCCCGTGGGTGCTGGCGGTCGTGGGCCTCGCGGCGTCCCTGGTCCTGGGCTCCACCCGCCGGAAGGGCGGCAGCTCGCGCGCCCGCGCCCTCCGGCGACGGCTGCCGGCGTTGCGTGCGCCGTCCCTGTCGGTTCCGGCCTTCTCCGTGCCCTCGGTGTCGCTGCCGCAGGTCTCCGGGGGCTCGCTGCCGATGCTGGTCCGGGCCCGCGCCCGCCAGGTCGCGCTGGGCGCTGCGGCCGTCGCGCTGCTGGCGACCGTGGGCGCCGCCGTCCTGGTCGCCGTCCCCTCCACCGAGACCGTCGAGGACACCCTGCAGGTCAGCCAGCAGGGCCGCTTCTCCTACGCCGGCACCGCCGAGCGCGGCACCACCTACCCCACGGGCGCCGTCGCGACCGGGGACACCGTCTGGACCAGGCTCGCGACCGGTCTGACCGTCTCCTACGAGGACACCGTCAGCGGCCCCGACCTCGCCGACGTCCGGGGCGCGCTGCGCCTCGACGTCTCGGTGCAGGCGGCCGACGGCTGGAGCGCCTACCTGGGCAGCGGTCCCGTCGTCGGCTTCACCGACGGGGTGGCGACGGCGTCGGTGGACGTCGACGCGGCGCGCGCGGCCGAGGTGCTCAGCCGGCACTACGCCGAGGTCGGGGTCCCGGGCAGCAGCGCGACGCTGACCGTCACCCCCACCGTGGCGCTGGCCGGCACCGCCCGCGGCACCGCCTTCGAGGCCGCGTCGCCGGCCGATCTCGACTTCACGCTGGACCCGACCGCGCTGCGCCTGGCCGGTGACCCCGACGCCGTGCTGGCGACGACGACCGACACCGCCGTGCCGGTGACCGCGGTCGCTCCCCGCTCGTTCGACGTCCTGGGCCTGGCCGTCCCGGTCGGTGTGGCCCGGGCCGGCGTCCTCGCCGTGCTCGCCCTCGCGCTGCTCACGGCCGCCGCCGGGGCGGTGCTCGGCCGGTCCGGCCGCGGCGACGCCGCCGACGAGTTCCTGGTCCGGCACGCCGACCGGATCGTGCCGGTCACCGCGTTCGCGCCCGGCGGGACCGTCATCGACGTCTCCGACGCCGAGTCCCTGCGCCGGGTCGCGGAGCGCTTCGACACCGTCGTCCTGCACCACGCCGCGGCGGAGGAGGACGTCTTCGCCGTCCGCGACGTCGACGCCACCTACCGGTTCGTGGTGCCGGGCGGGGCTGAGGCCCGGCGCGGCAGGCCGCCGGTCCCGGCGCCGTCCCGCGCGCGCCGGTCGGCCGCCGCGGAGGAGGACCTCACCGCGCCGCTCCCGCCGGTGGCCCTCCGCACCCTCCTGGCCTGAACCCCCGGGAACGACGTCGGGGAAGCAGGGGTCCGGAACGTCGTCCGGACCCCCACTTCCCCGAAGCAGGCCGTGCTGTCGACTACGCCTTGACGATCGCGGCCACCGGGCCGCCGCCCGACGGGCCCTGGTGCACGGCGGCGACCGAGACGAACACGGCCGGGTCGCCGGTCACCGACGCCGTCACGCCGCCGACGGTCGCCTTGATCTGGCGGTGCCAGGAGACGTCGGAGTCGTCGAGCATCGCGTTGCGCCGCCCGCGGACCTTGCCGTCCGGCGAGGCCTCGCACTTGAGGAAGACGTTGACCAGCCGGTCGCCGAGGTCGGTGTGGTGCGGGCGCTCGGGCAGCTCGAGGCCGGCATCGCGGATGGCGTTCCAGATGCCGTCCTGGTCGAGGGCGTCCTTCATCACCGAGTGGCCGACCCGGTAGCCGCCGCCGTGCCCGCGGGCGTTGCCGACGACGACGATCTGCGCCCGGTCCAGCTCCACGCCCGACGAGCAGGAGGCGACGGCACTGAAGAGGGAGAGATCGCGCATGATCTGCTCCTGCTTCGGCAGCTCGATCTCGCCGAGGGCCACCGCGATGCCCAGCGCCGTCGTGCCGTTCGAGATGTCCATGGAGCCGTGCGGCTCCTCCAGGATGGTCGTCTCGCCGCGCTCGTGGGCGTCGCGGATGGTGTCGATGGTCAGCAGCGGCGTCTTGGTCTGCACGTAGTGCACGTCGGCCGGGTCGGTGATGCCCGCGGCCGCCATCGCCTTCTTCACGCCTTCGGCGACCTTCTCCACCATCGCCACGCGGCCGATGTCCTCGGGCAGCAGGACGTCGCTCATCGCGTAGCCCACGGTCAGCCGCGGCTCGTCGGTCTTCTCCACCGAGTCCTCGGGCAGCGTCGCGAAGACGGTGGCGTGCGGGCTGATGACGCCGTCGGTGCCGCCGGACCACACGATCGGGATGTCGCCGACCTCTTCCTTCGACCGGCTGCCCTTCTCCAGCAGCACCTCGCGGAAGGCGCGGTCGGCGATGATCCGGGTGTAGTCGTTGATCCCGCCGTTGCCCTCGGTCTTGCCGATCACGGCGATGACCCGGTCGGCGTCCATGACGCCGTCGTCGATGAGCTTGGCCAGCTCGGAGGCGTCGCTGACGTTGTGCAGCGGGACCTTGCGGACCTCGATCGGTGCGGGCATGCGGGTTCCCTTCAGGAGTTGGTGACGACGGTGCCGACGGAGTCATCGCTGACGGCGTCGGCGATGTGCTCGAGCGAGGTGACGACGGCGCGCGCGCCGCCGTGGGACAGGAATCGCAGCGCCGCCTCGACCTTGGGGCCCATCGATCCTCGGGCGAACTGCCCGGCCGCCGCCAGTTCACGCATCTCGGCGGCGGTCACCCGGCCCAGCGCGCGCTGCGACGGGGTGCCGAAGTCGACCATCACGTTCGGGACGTCGGTGGCGATGACCAGGGTGTCGGCCTCGACGTCCCGGGCCAGGATGGCCGCGGTGAGGTCCTTGTCGATGACGGCCTCGACGCCGCGCAGCGCGTGCCGGACCCCGTCGTGGTCCCGGCCGTCGTCCACCACGGGGATGCCCCCGCCGCCGGCGCAGACGACGACGAAGCCCGCACCGGCCAGCGCGTGGATCGCCGCGGAGTCGACCACGGCCTGCGGCTCGGGCGAGGCGACGACCCGGCGCCAGCCGCGCTCGCCGCGGTCCTCCCACGTCTGGCCGAGCGCGACGAACCGGTCCGCCTTCTCGCGCGGGAGGTAGCGGCCGACCGGCTTGGACGGCTCGGCGAAGTGCGGGTCGTCGGCGTCGACCAGCGTCCGGGTGATCAGGCCGGCGGTGCGCTGGGGGAGACCGCGGGCCTGCAGGGCGGCGTCCAGCTCGTCGGCGAGGGTGAAGCCGATGGTGGCCTGCGTCTGCGCGACGTTCCAGTCAAGCGGCACCGGCGGCACCTCGTGCGCGGCCAGCTCGTTCTTCACCAGCAGGTTGCCCACCTGGGGGCCGTTGCCGTGGGTGAGCACCACCTGGGCGCCCGCGGCGACGACGTCGGCGATGTGCGTGGCGGCCTCGGCGAGCGCGGCGCGCTGGGCCGACGGCGTCGCCGACCCGTCGGCTCCGGTCATGGCGTTGCCCCCGAGGGCGATGACCACGCGGCTGGACGTCACCCCGCCGACCCTAGACGGATTTTCCTTAGCGGTGAAGTACCTGGCCGGATGAGCTCAGCGCGGATCCGCGGGCGGGTCGTCGCCGGAGGCGATCGATCGCTGCGCCCAGGCGACATCCCGCCACCGGCCGTGCTTCCAGCCGATCCGCCGGTAGGTGCCGATCGGCTCGAAGCCCAGCGCCGCGTGCAGGCCCTCGCTCGGCTCGTTCGGCAGCGTCATGCCCGCGACGGCGGTGCGGTAGCCCCGGGCGCCCAGCCGCTGGAACAGCGCCTCGTACAGCGCCCGCCCGCTGCCGCGGCGCCGTCGCCCGGGCTCCAGGTAGACGCTGACCTCGCACGACCAGCGGTAGGCGGCGCGCTCCTTGTACGGCCCGGCGTAGGCGTAACCGACGACGCGGCCGCCGTCCTCGAGCACCACCCAGGCATGCGCGGCCAGCGCCGTCGCGATCCGCCCGGCCATCTGCTCGGGCGTCGGCGGCTCGGTCTCGAAGGTGATCGCGGTGTCGCTGACGTACGGCGCGTAGATCGCCGCACAGGCCGCGGCGTCGGCCACGGTGGCGTCGCGGACGGCCGGGGCGGGAGCATCCACGACCAGCAACGTAGAGCGGTCTCGCCGGCTCCGGAGGTGACGTCGGCCACCTGCGCCCGGCCGTCGGTCCGCGACGGGGCCGGATCGCGAGCGGCTCCGCTAGCGTCCCGCGCCGTGCCCGCCCCGTCGTCGACCACCGTCGCCGGGCTGGTCACCGCCCTGGTCGGTTTCCTCAGCTCCTTCGCGGTCGTGCTCACCGGGCTCCGCGCGGTCGGTGCCTCACCGGCGCAGGCGGCCTCCGGGCTGGTGGTCCTGTCGGTCGCGATGGGCCTGGCCACCGTGCTGCTGGCCCAGCGGACGCGCATGCCGATCACCGTGGCGTGGTCCACGCCGGGCGCCGCTCTGCTGGCGACCGCCTCCGCGCCGTCCTGGCCGGTGGCCGTCGCCGCCTTCGTCCTGGTCGGCGTCCTGGTGCTGCTCACCGCGGCGTGGCCCCGGCTGGGCCGCGCGATCGCCGCCATCCCGCCGGTGCTGGCGCAGGCGATGCTGGCCGGCGTCCTCGTCCCGCTGTGCCTGCAGCCCGTCCGGTCCGCGCTGGAGATGCCCTGGCTGGTGGTGCCGGTGATCGTGGTGTGGGCGGTGCTGCTGCGGTTCTCCTCCCGCTGGGCCGTGCCGGCCGCCTTCGCGGTCACCCTCGGCATCATCGGCTGGCTGGCCGCCCGGGGAGGTGGTGTGCCGGTCGCCGCGCTGGTCCCCGCCCTGGAGTGGACGACGCCGGACTTCAGCTCTCCCGCGGTGATCGGGCTGGCGCTGCCGCTGTTCCTGGTCACCATGGCCTCGCAGAACGTGCCGGGCATGGCGGTGCTGGCCGCCTACGGCTACCGCGCCCCCTGGCGCCCGGCCATGGCCGTCACCGGTGCTGGGACGGTGCTCGGCGCCCCCTTCGGCGGGCACGCGATCAACCTGGCCGCCATCAGCGCCGCCCTGGCGGCCGGCCCGGAGGCGGACGCCGACCCGGGCCGCCGCTACCTCGCCGCCCGCACCGCGGGGTTCACCTACGTCGGCTTCGCGCTCGTCTCGGCCGCGGTCGCCGCCCTCGTCGCCACGGCTCCGGCGGGCTTCGTGGCCGCGGCCGCCGGCCTGGCGCTGTGGCCGGTGCTGGCTGCGTCGCTGAGCGGGGCGCTGGCGCGGCCGGAGGACCGGATCCCCGTCGTCGCCACCTTCCTCGTGGCGATCAGCGGCATCACCGTGGGCGGCATCGGGTCCGCGTTCTGGTCGCTGGCCGTCGGGCTGGTGTTCTGGGCCTGGTACCGGCCCCAGCTCGCCGTCTCCCCGGCCTGACCGGGCTGGTCAGCGGCGCCAGAAGTCGAACCGGTCGCGGCCGGGGCGGAAGCCCGCCGCCTCCACGACGTCGACGGCCAGGTCGAACTTCTGCCCGACCGCGGACGGGGTGTGCGCGTCGCTGCCGAAGCTCACCGCCTCCCCGCCCTCCTCGTGGAACCAGCGCATCTGGTCCGCCGAGGCGAGCGGGCTGCTGGTGTTGATCTCCAGCGCGCGCCCGGTACCGGCCAGCGCCCGGAAGACGGCGCGGTACTCCTCCTCGTAGTCCTTCTCGACGAACCGGTGCGTGCCGCCCGGCCAGTAGCGCCGGGGGAAGTCCACGTGGGCGAGCACCTGGAAGACGGCGCTGCTCTCGACCATGTCCACCAGCTCGGCGAGGTAGCGGCGCATCGTGCCGTCGTCGTCCTGCCACAGGAGGTGGCCGACGCCGTACAGCCGGCCGTCCTGGGACAGCGAGTGCAGCGAGCCGAGGACCCGGTCGACCGGCGCCTGGCGCAGGTAGGAGGCCACGCTGCTGCCGAACAGGTGCGGCTCGCCGGTCTCGACGCCGGACAGGATGCGCAGCTCCGGGAACCGGCCGCGCGCCTCTTCCAGCTCGGCGAAGTAGCCCTCGACGTCGATCTCCGCGTGCCGGGACGCGTGCCGCTCGACCAGGCCCTCGTCGGTGGCCCGGTCGTCGGGGTCCCAGACGGTGAAGTCGAGGTGCTCGGTGAACGCGATGGCCGGCAGGCCCAGCTGCACGGCCTTCTCGCAGGCGCGGCGCATGGTCGAGGAGTCGGCCGTGTCCCACGACCAGTGGGTGTGCACGTGGTTGTCGGCCGGTCGCTGCCCCTGGGATGCCATCGCCTGTGGATTCTCCACCGTCGTCCCCAGGTCGCGCGCGGGCACCCGTTCTGTCCCTCCGCATGCCTACTGTCGTCGCCATGAGCACCGCCGCGCCGCCGTCCTCGATCGCCGACGAGGCCCTGGAGATCCTGCGGGAGCTCACCGGCCGCCCCGACGCGGTCTTCCGCGAGGGTCAGGACGCCGCCGTCGCCGCGCTGGTCGAGCGGTCCCAGCGGGCGCTGGTCGTGCAGCGCACCGGGTGGGGCAAGTCGGCCGTCTACTTCGTCTCGACCGCGCTGCTGCGCCGCCGCGGGGCCGGTCCCACGCTCCTGGTGAGCCCGCTGCTGGCCCTGATGCGCGACCAGGTCGCCGCCGCCGCCCGCGCCGGCATCCGGGCCGTGGAGATCTCCAGCGCCAACATGACCGAGTGGGACGACATCGCCGCCCGCCTGGCCGCCGACGACGTCGACGTCCTGCTCGTCTCGCCCGAGCGGCTCACCAATCCCCGGTTCCGCGAGGAGCAGCTGCCCGGCCTGGTCGCCCGCTGCGGGCTGGTCGTCGTCGACGAGGCGCACTGCGTCTCCGACTGGGGGCACGACTTCCGCCCCGACTACCGCCGCATCCGCGACCTGCTGGGCACCCTGCCCGCGGGCACGCCGGTCCTGGCGACGACGGCGACGGCGAACGAGCGGGTGGTCGCCGACGTCGCCGAGCAGCTCGGCGCCGGCGGCGTGGAGGTCACCACGGTGCGCGGCCCGCTCTCCCGCGACTCGCTGCGGCTGGGCGTGCTCCGGCTGCCCAGCGACCGGGCGCGGCTGGCCTGGCTGGCCTCCCACGTGGGCGACCTGCCGGGCAGCGGCATCGTCTACACGCTGACCGTCGCGGCGGCCGAGGAGACGGCCAACCTGCTCCGCGACGCCGGCCACGAGGTGCGCGCCTACACGGGCCGGCTCGACGACGCCGACCGCAAGGACGCCGAGGCGGCGCTGCGGAGCAACGAGGTGAAGGCGCTCGTGGCCACCTCGGCGCTGGGCATGGGCTTCGACAAGCCCGACCTGGGCTTCGTCGTCCACCTGGGCGCGCCGTCGTCGCCGGTGAGCTACTACCAGCAGGTTGGCCGTGCGGGCCGCGCCGTCGAGCACGCCGACGTGCTGCTGCTGCCCGGGCCGGAGGACATCGCGATCTGGCAGTGGTTCGCCACGTCGTCGATGCCGCGGGAGGACCACGCCGCGGCGGTGCTGACGGCGATGGCCGACGGCAGGGCCTGGTCGGTCGCGCGGCTGGAGACGGTGGCCGACGTGCGCCGCTCGCGGCTCGAGCTGCTGCTCAAGGTCCTCGCCGTCGACGGCGCGGTGGAGCGGGTGCAGGGCGGCTGGCGCTCCACGGGGCAGCCGTGGGTGTACGACGCCGACCGCTACGCCCGCGTGACGCGCACCCGGGAGGCCGAGCAGCGCGCGATGCTGACCTACGCCAAGCCGGTCGACGAGGCCGAGTGCCGCATGGCCTTCCTGCAGTCCGCGCTCGACGACCCCACCGCCGCACCGTGCGGCCGCTGCGACGTCTGCGCCGGCCCCTGGTACGCCACCGACGTCCCCGAGGCGGCGTCCGAGGCGGCGTCGGCCGCGCTCGACCGGCCCGGCGTCGAGCTGGCACCGCGCGCCATGTGGCCCACCGGCGCCGATCGGCTGGGCGTCGACGTGAAGGGCAAGATCGCGCCGGCGGAGCAGCTGGAGAACGGCCGCGCGGTCGCCCGGCTCACCGACCTCGGCTGGGGGCAGCGCCTGCGGTCCCTGCTCGGTGACGACGGGGTCGGGGGTGTGGTCGAGCTCGACCTCGAGGCGCCGAGCATCGAGGAGGACCCGGACGCCGCGTTCGACGTGCCCGTGCGCCGCTCGGTCTCCGACGTCGGGCCGGACGAGGAGCTCCTGCGGGCGTGCGGCCGGGTGCTCGCCGCATGGGACTGGAAGGAGCGGCCGGCCGCCGTGGTGGCCGTGCCCTCGCGCCGGCGACCGCAGCTGGTGACCGGGGTGGCCCAGGGGCTCGCCCGCATGGGCCGGCTGCCGTACCTGGGGGAGCTATCGCTCGCGCACGGCGGCCCCACCGGTCAGCCCGGGGGCAACAGCGCCTTCCGGCTGGCCGCGGTGTGGGACCGGATCGTCGTCGGGCCCGAGCTGCGCGAGGCCCTCGCCTCGGTGGACGGCCCGGTGCTGCTCGTCGACGACCTCGCCGACTCCCGCTGGACCATGACGGTCGCCGGCCGCGAGCTCCGCCGGGCCGGTGCGTCCGCCGTGCTCCCGTTCGCCCTCGCCCTCAGCGCCTGAGGAGGGCCCGGCCAGCCGTCCGGGACCGGGCGCCGGGCAGGGCCGGGGCTCCGTCCACAGCTTTTCGCACACATGTGCGAAAAGTCGGGGTAGCGTGCCGGCATGACGCTGGCGCACCAGCCCTCGATGTGGGATCTCGCCGAGGAAGCGACGCTCGAGCCCCTGGACGGCGTGACCCGGCAGGTCCTCGGCCGGGGGGCCTGGGTCGACCACCTCCCGGGATGGGTGTCGGGCTCCGATGAGGTGCTCGAGGTCCTGCTCGGTGACATCGGCTGGCGGGAGGACCGCCGGCAGATGTACGAGCGGGAGGTCGCGGTCCCGCGGCTGCTCCGGTGGTACTCCGGCCGGGAGACGCTGCCCCATCCGCTGCTCACCGAGGCCCGCGCGCAGCTGAACCGCCGCTACGGGCCCGAGCTGGGCGAGCCGTTCGTCACCGCGGGGATGTGCCTGTACCGCGACGGCAGGGACAGCGTGGCCTGGCACGGTGACCGCATCGGCCGTGGCCGGTCGGCCGACACGATGGTCGCGATCGTCTCCTTCGGCTCCCCGCGCCCCCTGCTGCTGCGTCCCGTCGGTGGGGGTGAGTCCCTGCGCTTCCCGCTGGGGCACGGCGACCTCGTGGTCATGGGTGGCTCCTGCCAGCGCACCTGGGAGCACTGCATCCCCAAGACCACCAGACCGGTGGGGCCGCGCGTGAGCGTGCAGTTCCGGCCGCGCGGCGTCGCCTGACCCCTGCCGGCGCAGGAGCGTCCCCGGCCCCGGGAGCCGTCCCCGACCCGGTCGCCGGCAGGCGGATCGCAGCGTCGGGAGGGGACCTCCGGCCCCCCCCTGCACGACCCCCTGGAACGCGTGTATGGTTCCTCCTGCACCGAGCGAGAACGGACCGGGCCGCGAGGCCCGGGAAACCGCCGGAGGAACCCCCGAGGTTCAGCCGCTGCGGAGCCCGGGGTACATTGAGAAAATCGCCTGGAACGAAGGCCAAGAAATTGGCTGGGTTTCCTGCGCGTCCGCTCCTTGAGAACTCAACAGCGTGCCGAAAGTCAGTGCCAAGTAATACCCCGTGTTCTGGC
>NZ_JAPVBG010000012.1 GCF_026967805.1 Blastococcus sp. VKM Ac-2987 | reverse complement strand
GGTGACCGTCCGCAGCGCTCGGATCGTCCGCAGGGCAGCTGGCAGGACCGTCGTCCCCAGGGTGATCGGCCTCAGCGTCCGCAGGGTGATCGGCCTCAGCGCCCGCAGGGTGACCGGCCTCAGCGTCCGCAGGGTGACCGTCCGCAGGGCAGCTGGCAGGACCGCCGGCCCCAGGGTGACCGTCCGCAGCGCTCGGATCGTCCGCAGGGCAGCTGGCAGGACCGTCGTCCCCAGGGTGA
>NZ_JAPVBG010000011.1 GCF_026967805.1 Blastococcus sp. VKM Ac-2987 | reverse complement strand
GGTCCACGGCCCACCCGCGTCCGCCGTCCCCAGCCCACCGGTCACCGACCGGTCGAAGGAGTCGGCCGCCAGCACCGCCGGGTCGACCGGCTGCTCCGGCTCCTGCGGCTGCTCCGGCTCCTGCGGCTGCTCCGGCTCGACCGCGGCCACGGTGACCGCCCGCTCGGCGGTGCCGGTGGCGCCGTCGTCGTCGGTCACCGTCAGCTTCACCGTGTAGGTGCCGGCCGCCGCGTAGTCGTGCGTGGCGCGGACGCCGGTGCCGGTGCCGCCGTCGCCGAAGTCCCAGGCGTAGGAGGCGACGGTGCCGTCGGTGTCCGTGGACGCCGATGCGTCGACGGAGGTCGCCAGACCCGTCACGACCGACGCGAATTCCGCCGCGGGCGCGACGTTGGCCGCCGGCGGGGGCACCGGCAGTGCACCGACCGGGGCGACAGCCAGCTCGGTGAAGCGGACGTCGACCGGGGCGGTGGCGCTACCGGAGAGGTAGCCACCCAGGCTGACCCCACCGGGGGCCT
>NZ_JAPVBG010000010.1 GCF_026967805.1 Blastococcus sp. VKM Ac-2987 | reverse complement strand
CGGTGCTGGCGGCCGACTCCTTCGACCGGTCGGTGACCGGTGGGCTGGGGACGGCGGACGCGGGTGGGCCGTGGACCTCGTGGTCGGGTGCGGTGCGCCAGTCGGTGGCCGACGGGGTGGCCAGGCTGGCGATGACCCGTGGCACGAACACCGGTTCCTACCTGGGCACGATCGGGCAGACCAGCGCCGACGTGCGCACCACCTTCTCGCTGTCATCGGTGCCGACCGGCGGTGGGGCGATGGTGTACGTGGGTGCCCGCCAGGTGGAGGTGTACCAGTCCTACAAGGCGCGGGTGCGCGTCTTCGCCGACGGCAGCGTGCGGGTGGCGATGGTGAAGCTGACGGGCTCCACGGCCGAGACGCTGATCGGCTCGGAGGTGCTGCTGCCGGGGGTGACCTACACCCCGGGCACGGAGCTGAACGTCCGGGTGCAGGCCTCCGGTAGCGGCACCACGGAGCTCGCGCTGAGCGTGTGGGCCGCGGGTTCGGCCGAGCCGGCGACGCCGACGCTGACCCGCACCGACAGCAC
>NZ_JAPVBG010000001.1:1240046-1804190 GCF_026967805.1 Blastococcus sp. VKM Ac-2987 | reverse complement strand
GAACCCGGAAGCTAAGCCTTTCAGCGCCGATGGTACTGCCCTGGAGACGGGGTGGGAGAGTAGGACGCCGCCGGACAACCATTCCCGAAGGGGCCCCAGCATCCGTGCTGGGGCCCCTTCGTCATGCCCACACCACCCCCCACCCTCCGGCAGCACCACGACAGCCGGCGAGACCGCCGAGTGCTGGGGCCGCGGCGTCATGTGCACACTCCGGCGGGCGGACCGGTGGGCGGATGCCCTGCTGCTCCGACAGGAACGCCTCGCCGGCTACCGGGACGGCGAAGGCCCCTGTTCCGTCACGTGGCGGAACAGGGGCCCTCGTGACCCCGCTGACGCCCGTCAGGGGACGACGCGACGGATACCGCCGAAGGCTAGGGCGCCGAGGATCGCGGCGACGGCGATCGGGAGCCCGACGGCCAGCGTGGCGATGCTCTGGGCGCCGAGCCAGGACCCGACGTCGTCCCAGCCGCGCTGCCAGCTGATCAGCACGATGAGGCCGCCCAGCACGGCGGTCAGGCCGATGATGAGCCCCCAGATGCCGTTGAGCCCCCACCGTTTCTGCACGATGCCCACGCCCACGCCGACCGCCATGAAGGCGAGCATCGGCGTCCCCGACACCAGGACCTGCAGCCAGAAGCGGTCCACGGACAGTGCGCCGGGCGCCCAGTAGGAGAGCGCGACGCCCCACCCGTCGGTGGCCCGCTCGATCCGGGTCAGGGTGGCGACGGCGAGGCCGTAGCCGACCGCCTGGACGACCGCCACGAGCGCCGTCCCCAGGAAGAAGACGCGGCGGCTGAGGCTGACGCCCATCGCGAAGGGCAGCAGCTGGGTGACCGCCTGCCCGAAGATGAAGGCCACGGCCGCGTACAGGGCCGTCACTCCCCAGGTGGTGGCGCCGGGGTCGTCCACACCGATCCCGACGCTGCCCCACAGGGCAAGGTTGACGGCGAAGCTGATCCCCACGACCACCCACGGGACGCCGAGGATGACCAGCGGGTGCACGACGTGCAGGCGCGCGGCGCTGAGGACGCGGTTCATCGGGAGACCTCCTGGAGGCCGGCGGGGGCGGTCGCGGGAGCGAGCTGGGATCGCAGGCTGAGCGCGACGACCAGCGTCTGGAGCGGGGTGGGCTCCCAGGCGAGCCCGGCGGCCGCGGCGTCGTCGCCGTCGGCGTCGCCGCGGAGCCGGACGACGGCCCGGCTGGAGCCGGCGAGCGACTCCTCCTGCAGCAGCTCGTGGCGGGCCGCGAAAGCGGCCACCCGGTCGCGCGGACCCGACACGGTGACGGCGCTGGCCCGCAGCGTCTCGGCGTCGGCGTCGACGAGCAGCCGGCCGCGGTCGATGAGCACCACGTGCTCGAGCAGGTCGGCGATCTCCTCGATCAGGTGCGTGGAGAGGACGACGGTCCGCGGGTGCTCGGCGTAGTCGGCGAGCAGCCGGTCGTAGAACAGGTGCCGGGCGACGGCGTCCAGGCCCAGGTAGGGCTCGTCGAAGAGGGTGAGCGGCGCCCGGGACGCCAGGCCGATGATGATGCCGACGGCGGAGTTCATGCCGCGCGAGAGCTTCTTGATCGGGCGCTTGACCGGCAGCTCGAAGTCGTCGACGAGCGAACGGGCCAGGGCGTCGTCCCAGTCGGGGAACACCATGGCCGCCGCGTCGAGGGCGTCCCGGACCCGGAAGTGGTCGGGGTAGCGCTGCCCCTCCTTGATGAAGCAGATGCGGCCGAGCACCGCGTCGTTCTCGTACGGTCGCCCGCCGAAGACCTCGACGTGGCCGCGGGTGGGGACCCGCTGCCCGGTGAGGACCTGCATGAGCGTGGTCTTGCCGGCGCCGTTGCGGCCGAGGAGGCCGGTGATGCCGTGCTCCTCGAACGAGGTGCTGACCTCGTCGAGGGCGAGGTGGTCGCGGTAGCGCATCGTGACGTCGTGGACGGTGGCGACGGCGCTCATCGGGGGTCCTCCCAGCGGTCGATCATCGTGGTGAGCTCCCGCACGGAGATGCCGAGCTTCTGCGCTTCGGCCAGGAGCGGACGGACGTAGAGGTCGGCGAACTCGCTGCGCCGCCGCTTGAGCAGTTGTTCGCGGGCGCCCGTGGCGACGAACATCCCGACTCCTCGTCTCTTGTAGAGGACCCCGTCGGTCACCAGCTGGTTGAGCCCCTTGGCGGCGGTGGCGGGGTTGATCCGGTGGAAGGCGGCCAGCTCGTTGGACGAGGGCGCCTGGCTCTCCTCGTCGAGGGAGCCGTCGACGATCGCGTTCTCGATCAGGGCGGCAACCTGCCGGAAGATCGGTCCGCCGTCCTCGTTCACGGGCCGGTCCCCGCGGTTCCAGGGCCGACGAGCTCCCTGGGTTCATTACTCATGTAATGAACCGTAGAGGCGAACCGATGCCGGGCGCAAGGGCTTTCCCCGGCGCAGGTCAGAGCGCCGCAGCGAGCGCGGCCAGGTCCTCCACCGTCGCGTCCAGGTGCGGGGAGACCCGCAGCACCGGCCCGGTCATCTCGCCCGGCGCCCGCTCCGGGCCGATCGCGCTGAGCACGATCCCGTGCTCGGTCAGCAGCCGGGTGCGGGTCCCGACGACGTCGACGCCGTCCGGCGGGCGCAGGGTCGTCGTCGCCGTCGGCTCCCCGGCCGGCTCGACGGCCCGCCAGCCGGCCACGCCGTCCAGCAGTTCCCGGGTGACCCGGCCGAGCGCGGCCAGCCGTGCGCGGGCACGGTCGGGGCCGGCGGCGAGGTGCTCCCCCACCGCCACGACCAGCCCGACCCGGCCGGCGACGTGCGCCTCCCCCGACTCGAAGGCCCGCATCGGCGGGACGTCCGCCGGCTCGGGCAGCACCGGGGTCAGCTGCGCGGCGATCGCCGGGCGGACGATGAGCATGCCGACCCCACGGGGCCCGGCCAGCCACTTGCGCGAGGTGCCGTAGACGACGTCGGCGCCCAGGTCGACGTCCACGTGCCCCAGGGACTGGGCGGCGTCCAGCACCAGCGGGACGCCGGCCTCGCGGCAGAGGGCCGCGATCTCGCGAGCGGGCTGCAGGATGCCGCGGTGGCTCCCGATGTGCGTCAGGTGGACGAACCGCGGGGGATCGGCGGCCAGCAGCCGGGCCACGCCGTCGACGTCGGCCCGGCCCAGGCCGTCGACCGGCAGCGGTTCCGGCTGGAGGCCGGCCGCCCGCAACTGCGCCACGTTCGGGGCGTACTCGCCGGGCAGGCAGGCCACCCGCGAGCCGGCGGGCAACCGCCAGCCGTCGAGCAGGGCCACCAGGGCCGCCTGCGCGGACTCCACGAAGGCGACGTCGGCGGCGGCCATGCCGACCAGCCCGCCCAGCACCGAGCGGCCCTGCTGCAGCAGGCCGTCGGCGGTCGCCTCGGCGACGTAGCCACCGAGCTCCGCCTCGTGCCGGGCGTGGTGCGCCGCGGCCTCCAGCGCGCGGTGGCTCTGCCGGCTGGACGCGGCGCTGTCCAGGTGCCGGCCCGGCGGACGCGGGCGGACCGCCCGCCAGGAGGCGCCGAGGTCGTCGGACGGGAGAGCTGCGGGCGTCACGTCGAGCACGCTAGGCGCCGGTCAGCTCTCCAGCACGCCCCGGGCCACCGAGACGCCCGAGTGCGTCGGATCCCCGTCGAGCGGCTCCACGGAGACGTCGACGATCGGGTACTGGCCGAGGTCGAGGCCGGTCGGCAGCTCGAAGGACTGCGCCCCGGGGCGGACGACGCCCAGCGGCACCATCTCCACCACGTTCGGCTCGATCAGCCAGATCTCGTAGTACTCGCCGTCCAGCGCGGGTGCGTCCAGCTCCACCTCGAGCGCTCGTGACCCGTCGCCGCGGACGACGACCTCGGCGCGTCCCGACGCCGGCGCCTCGGCGAGCTGGTCGAGCGCCACCGAGGTGAGCGGCTGGGCGTCGTCGCTCCCGTTCAGCACCGCCACCGCACCGGCGCCCACGACGGCACCGACGAGAGCGGCCGCGGCCGTCATGAGCACCCGGGGACGGCGCGAGCGGAACGGCAGCACCTGGCCGCCGGCGGGCGGGTCCTGGGGCGGATCGTCGGGGACCGGCGCCGCCGGGGCGACCGCGACCGGAGGGGGCGGTGCCGTGACGACGGACGCCTCCGACCGCGGTGCGGGGGACACCCCGGTGGCCGCGGCGATGCCCGCCCACACCGAGGCCGGCGGTGCCACGGGGGCGACGGACGCGGCGAACTCGGGAACGTCGACGGCGTCGACGGCCCGCTGCAGGGAGCGGACCTCGGACCGGCAGTCGCCGCACGAGACCAGGTGGGCGGCGGCGTCGGCCGGTAGGGGCTCGCCCAGAGCGGCCAGGGCGAGCTGTTCAGGCTGGCAGTGCGGCACCGTCCACCTCCAATCGTGTCCTCAAGCGTTCGAGAGTGCGGCGGATATGGGATTTGACCGTGCCCAGGGGGATTCCGGTGCGCTCGGAGATCTGGGCGTGGGTGAGGTCGGCGAAGAAGGCCAGTTCGATGATGCCGCGCTGCGGTTGCCCGAGGCGGTCGAGCTCCTCGAGCACCAGCAGCCGGTCGGCGATCGCGGTGTCGACGGCCGGTGTGGTGCCGCCGGCCGGTGCCGCCTGGGCCTGCGTCGCCGCGGCCTCGGCCTCGCGGCGCATCCGGTCGCGCTTGGCCCAGGTGTCGGCGATCTTGTGCCGGCAGACGCCGCTCAGCCAGGCCGGGAGGGGCCCCTGGTCCGGCCGGTAGCGGGCGCGCCCGGTCCAGGCCGAGATGAAGGTCTGCTGGGTGACGTCCTCGGCGTCCGGCCCGGGCCCGAAGGCGCGCACCGCCATGCCGTGCACCTGGCCGGCCCACCGCTCGTAGGCCAGCGCCAGCGCCTGCTCCTCGCCGGCGGCGAAGCGGCGGCCGATCTCGGCGTCGTCCGGGTCCTCGGCGCCCTGCGGCGTCGGTTCCCGATCGGAGGTCACGCCTGCGACGCTACCGAGGTCGCCCGCAGGCCGGGCGAGCAGCCCGGTCACGGCGCGCCGTCCACCACCGGTTCGGCGACCACGACGACGTTGTCGCGGTAACTGCTGAACTCGGGCAGGAACGGGCCGCCGCAGGTGATGACGACCAGCCGGGGCGGCCCCCCGCGGGCGAAGATCTCGTCCAGGGGCAGCACCTGCTTCTGCACGAGCTCGCGGGACACCACCCGCCAGCGGGTGGTAGCCCCGGCCGCGTCGGTGACGGTGACCTCGTCGCCCGGCTCGGCATCGCGTACGGGGAAGAGGGCGCCGGGCCCCTGCTCCCGGTCGTCTACGTGGCCGGCGAGCACGGCGTTGCCGTCCGCCCCGGGCTGCGGCCCGTGGCGGTACCAGCCCACCCGGTCCACGTCCTCCGGCAGCTCCATCTGGCCGTCCCCGGCGATGCCGACCGGATCGACCGGCGCGGTGACGCCCAGGCCGGGCAGGTCCAGGCGGACCGGCGGCGGTGCGACCGGGGCGTCGCTGGGTGCGGCGTCGCGGACGGTCACCGGCGGGAGCGTGGCGGCTCCGGGGGGCGGCGCCTGCGACGTCGGGGCCATCGGCGGCGCCTGGGGCGCGACGTCGGTCCGCTCCAGCACGCGCTGGACCGGCGGACCCGCCGCCACCTCCGGCCGGGTGACCGCCCAGGCCGTCGGCGCACCGACGGCGAGGGCCAGGCCGAGCACGGCGGTGGCGGCGGCGGGTCGCACGGTCAACTCCTCGGGACGCCGGGGATCAGCGCGAGGAGCGGGCGAGCCGGACGGCGCCGGCACCCGCCAGCGCGAGACCGGCGACGACCGCAGCACCGACCGGCAGCGGCATGCCCGACTCGTCGGCCAGACCGGCGCTGCCACCCGGGACGCCGGACGGCGCCGAGTGCTGCCCGGTGATCTCCTGGACGGCGAGCTCGTACCCGGCGTCACCCGAGCCCCACGCGTAAACGACCGTGGTGGCGCCCTCGGTCAGCGTCAGGTCCGCCGGGCCGATGGCCACGGTGTCCGTGCCGGCCAGGACGACGTCGGCGTTCACCGTGCCGGCCGGGACGGTGAGCGACTCTTCGTTCGGGTTGGTCAGCCCGTCGACGACGACCTGGCCGCCTGCGCGGACGTCCACGGCGGGCGCCGCGGCGACGTGCCGGACGGTCACCCGCGCCTGGCCGGCGGGGATGTCGCCGGTCTCGTTGACGAACGGGGTGAGCGCCGGCTGACCGGCCTCGGTCAGGTGGGCCACCACGGTGGCGTTGGCGCCGGCCGGGACGGCCACGTCCATCGCCGACAGCAGCGGCTCGCCGGAGGCGTCGGCGGCGTCGGCCGGGTAGAGCGCGAGGTCGTAATCCCCGGCAGGCAGCGACAGCGGGTCGGTGAGCGTGCCCGGCTGGAAGTCGTCGATCAGCCGCTCGCCGTTGGCGTAGACGTCGACCGGGAGGTCGGGGACGGCGTGCAGGACCGACACCGTGGCGGTGTGGCTGTCGGCCAGGGCCGGGGTGGCGACCAGGGCCATGGCGCCGGCGGCGGTGAGGACACCAGCGGTGCGGCCGATCGTGCGGGTGGTGCTGTTCATGGTCTTTCCTCTCGTAGCAGGAGGTGTGACACCCCCTCTTCCACCCGCACCCCTCACCTGGATGCACGTTCGGTCGAGGCCGATCGGATCGCTCCCCGCACGCTGGAGCGGCGCCGGCTGGGCGGGGGCAGGATGGCGGCGTGGACGACCGCGAACGGGACGCCGAGGGCCGGGCCCGCAACGCGCGGCCGAGGGACGCCCTCGGGCGCCCCCTGCCGCGCGGCGCCGAGGGCGAGGAGCGCGCCCCCGAGGGCGTCGTCCGGCCGCCGGAGGTGGCGCTCGCCGAGGCCCAGGCCCTGCTGGACGCCGGCCGACCGTTCCACGCGCACGAGGTGCTCGAGGACGCCTGGAAGTCCGCGCCCGAGGTGGAGCGGCAACTGTGGCGGGGCCTGGCGCAGCTCGCCGTCGGCCTGACCCATGCCGCGCGCGGCAACGGGCGCGGCGCGGCCACGCTGCTCGACCGGGGCGCGGGGAACGTCGCCGGGTACGCGGCCGCTTCACCCCACGGGGTCGACGTCGATGGGCTCGTGGCGTGGGCGCGGGCCCTGGCCGCGGTCCCGGGCACCGCCACCGACCCGGCCGCCGCGGCCCCCCGGCTGCGCGGCTGACCGGTTCGCCGCTGCGCCCTCCGGGCACACTCGGGGGATGGCAGCGAGCGGAGCGGGGCAGGACGGGATCCGGGTGGCGGCGGTGCTCGCCGCCGCCGTCGCGCAGGTGGCCGGCAGCCCCCTGGGCAGCGCGCTCGCCGGCCGCAGCGTCGGCGCGGTCAGCGACGAGACCGGCTCGCTGATCACCCCGGCCGGCTACGCCTTCACCATCTGGGGCGTCATCTTCGGCGGGGCGCTGGCGTGGGCGGTCTACCAGGCGCTGCCGGCCCAGCGCGATCGGGAGCTGCACCGGCGCACCGGCTGGCCGCTGGCCGCCGCCTTCGCCGGGAACGCCGCGTGGGAGATCGCGTTCCCGCTGATCGGGGTCTCGGTGCCGCTGGTCCCGCTGGTGCTGCTGTTCTGCATCGTGGCGGCCACCGCGGTCGCCTGGGCCCGGCTGCAGGACCTCCCGGTCGAGGGCCTGGGCCGGGTGCTGCCGGCCGCCGTCACCGGGCTGCTGCTCGGCTGGGTCACCGTCGCCGCGGTGGTGAACGCCGGCCAGGCCGGGGTCGCGCTCGGGGCCCCGGCGTCGGGCACGGCCGCGCAGCTGTGGGCGGTCGTGGCGCTGATCGCGGTGGCCCTGGTCGCGTGCGCGCTGGTGCTCGCCGCCCGCGCCGCCGCCGGGCCGTTCGCGCTCGCCGTGGTGTGGGGGGTGCTGGCCGTCGCGGTCGACGGCGGGCCGGCCCCGGTCGTGGTGGCCGCCGTCGCCACCGCCTCCGCCGTGGTGGTCGCCCTCGTCGTCCGCACCGCCGTGCGGCGGGACCCGGTCACGCTGCTCGTCGGCTGAGCCCGCGGATCGCTCAGCGGCCGCGCACGCGGGCGTAGCGGTCCAGCGCCACCTGGCGCTCGTGCGCGTGGTCGACCACCGGCTCCGGGTAGCCGGCCGGGATGCCGCCGGGCGCCGTCCAGGGCTCGTGCACGTAGCGGGGGTCGAGGTCGCGCAGTTCGGGCACCCACCGCTTCACGTAGGCGCCGTCCGGGTCGAACTTCTTGCCCTGGGTGACGGGGTTGAAGACGCGGTAGTAGGGCGAGGCGTCCGTCCCCGTGCCCGCGACCCACTGCCAGCCGTGGTTGTTGCTCGCCAGGTCGCCGTCGACCAGGTGCTGCATGAAGTACCGCGCGCCCAGGGTCCACTCCTGGTGCAGGTCCTTGACCAGGAACGAGGCGACGATCATCCGCACCCGGTTGTGCACGTACGCCTCGCCGAGCAGCTGGCGCATGCCGGCGTCGACGATCGGGAAGCCGGTGTGGCCGGTCTGCCAGGCGGCCACCAGCGCCTCGGCGTCCGGGCCGGAGTCGTAGCCCATCCCCTGCAGCTCGGGGTTGAGGTACTCCCGGGCCGACTCCGGCCGGTGCCAGAGGACGTCGGCGTAGAAGTCCCGCCAGGCCAGCTCGTCGGCGTAGCGGCGCACCGACTCGGTCTGCTCGGCCGCGGCGAGGTCGGCCAGCAGCGTGCGGGGGTGGATGCAGCCGTACTTGAGGTAGGCCGACAGGCGGCTGGTCCCGTCGCCGCCGGGCACGTCGCGCCCGTCGGCGTACCCCAGCAGCCGTTCGTCGCGGAAGCCCTCCCAGGCGGCCCGCGCGGCGGCCTCACCCGCGGGCGGCAGGGTGATGCCGTCGAGGGCCGGGGCCGGCGGGGCGGCCTCCGAGCGGACGCCGGTGCGCCAGCGGGTGCCGCCGGGCGACGACGCCGGCGCGCGCCAGCCGTGCTTGCGCCAGGCCCGCGCGAAGGGGGAGTAGACCCGGAACGGCGTCCCGTCGGACTTGGTGACCCGGCCGGGCGTCACCGCGTACGGCGAGCCGGTGCGCACGAACGGGACGTCGCCCAGCGCCTGCTCCACGGCGTCGTCCCGGCGCCGGCCGTACGGGCCGGCGTCGGCGCTGACGTGCACCGACGTCGCGCCGACCTCGCGGACGAGCGCCGGCAGGACCTGCGCCGGGTCGCCGGAGCGGAGCACCAGGGCGCCGCCGAGGTCGCCGTCCAGCGCGGCGAGGCAGTCGAGGAGGAAACGCCGCCGGGGATCGCCGGACGGACCCCAGAGCCGGTCGTCGAAGACGAACACCGGCAGGACGTCGCCGTCCGGGCCGGCGGCGTCGCGGGCGGCGAGCAGCGCGGGGTGGTCGCCCAGCCGCAGATCCCGGCGGAACCAGAGCAGCGCGGTGGGCACCTGGCCGAGCCTAGGAGGGGCGCGCCCGGTCTGCGCCCCGAGCCCGGGCGGCTCAGGCGGTGCGGCCCAGGTCCTCCAGCCCCAGCACCCGCCACAGGCCCGTCCGGCGGAGCAGGTCCAGGGTCCGCCGGTTGGCCCCGCGGACGACGACGCTGCCGCCCCGGGCCCGGCACGCCCGGTGCGCGGAGAGCAGGCTGGCCGCCGCGGGGCTGGACAGGTGGTCGACCTCCCGGACGTCGACGACCACCCGCCGCGCTCCCGAGAGCAGCGCGTCGTGCAGGAGCCACCGGATGTCGGCGACGCCGTCGGCCTGCATCTCCTCGGTCAGCCGCAGGACGACCTCACCGGAGCGCGTGTCGGCAGCGCCGGCGGTAGCGGGGTGGTGGTGAGCAGGGGGCACGGGGGTCTCCTCGGCGGTCGGTGTCCGCGCGGTCTGCCCAGGAGCCTCGCTGCGGGAGTTTGCGATATCCCGTGTCGCCGCATTGCGATCGGATGACGACGGCCGGCGCGCGCTGACCGGCGGTCGCGCAGTGGCAGCATGTCCGCGTGTCGCTGCGGATCATGATCGTGGAGGACGACGACTCCATCCGGACCGCGCTGCGGTGGGCCCTGGAGGACGAGGGCTACGACGTCGCCGAGGCCGCCTCCGGCGAGGACGCCGTCCGCATGGTGGGGATCGCCCCGCCGGACATGATGATCGTCGATCTGATGCTCGGCTCGATGGACGGCTACACCGTGATCCGCGAGGTGCGCCAGGCGCACGACCTGCCCGTCGTCGTGGTGAGCGCCCGCGCGGACACGCAGGACATCGTCGAGGCGCTGGAGGCCGGCGCCGACGACTACGTGACCAAGCCCTTCCAGATCAAGGAGATCACCGCGCGGCTGCGGGCCCTGCGCCGCCGGACCGCACCGGTGCCGGCCGGCGCCCAGGCCGCGGCGGCCCGGGCGGGCGTCGTCCTCGACCACGACCCGGAGGCCCCGCTGGTGCTGCGGGAGGCCAGCGGCACCGTCTACCGCGGGGACCAGCTGGTGCCCCTGACGCTGACCGAGTTCCGCGTGCTGTGCGAGCTGGCCGCGGCGCCGGGCCGGGTCCTCAGCCGGCAGGCGCTGCTCGAGCGGGTCTGGGAGCACGGGTTCTTCGGCGACGAGCGGATCGTCGACGTCCACGTGCGGCGGCTGCGGACCAAGGTGGAGCGGGACCCCGGCAGCCCCCGGCTCGTGGTCACCGTCCGGGGGCTGGGCTACCGGCTGGACCTGCAGTGAGCCGGGCGTGAGCAGGGTCCCGGGGCGACGGGTCCCGGGACGGCGGGGGCTGCGGCGCCGCATCGTGCTGGGCTTCGCGGCCAGCACCCTGCTGGTCTCCGCCGTGCTGGTGACGACGACGTGGCTGCTGGCCCGCAGCTTCGTCGTGGAGCAGCGCGAGCAGGCGCTCACCCAGCAGGCGTTCGCCGACGCCGAGGTGCTGCGCAACCGGCTCTCCGCCGCCGGCGCCGACGTGGGGGCGGTGCTGGGCGAGCTGGTGCCGTTCGGTGACTCGGAGGTCGTGGTCCGCAGCGGGGACGACTGGTTCTCCTCCAGCCTGGAGATCGGGCGGCGCGACGTGCCCGCGGCGCTGCAGGAGGTGGTGGCCGGGGGCGCGGCCGGCGCGCTGCGGGTCGAGTCGGCCGACGGTCCCCGGCTCGTCGTCGCCGTCCCCGTGGTGAGCGCGGGGGTCGAGTTCTACGAGGTCGCGCCGCTGGACGACCTCGAGACGCTGCTGCGCACCCTGGCGGTGGTGCTCGGGGCCGGCGCGGTCGTCGCGACCCTCGCCGGCGCCGGGTTCGGCGCCTGGGCCAGCCGGCGCGCCGTCCTCCCGCTGGAGCAGGTCGCCGGTGCTGCGACCAGCATCGCGGGGGGCGAGCTCTCCACCCGCCTCCCCCCGACCGACGACCCCGACCTCGTCGGGATCGTGGCGGCCTTCAACAGCATGGTCGACGCCCTGGCCGCACGGATCGCGCGGGACGCCCGGTTCGTCGGCGACGTCAGCCACGAGCTGCGCAGCCCCCTGACCAGCCTCACCACGAGCGTCGAGGTGCTGGCCACCCGGCGCCAGGAGCTCCCCCCGCGGGCCCAGCAGGCCCTGGCGCTGGTGGAGGGCGAGGTCTCCCGCCTGCGCGTCACCCTGGACGACCTGCTGGAGCTGGCCTGGTTCGACGGCGCCGGGCACGGGCCCGACGCCGTCCCGGTGTCCATGACGGCGCTCGTGCGCGAGGTGCTGGAGCGCACCGGGCGGCCGGTGGACCTGCTGGCGGGCGGCCCCGACCCGGAGACGACCGTGCTCGGGGACAAGTCGCGGCTGGAGCGGGCCGTGCGCAACCTGCTGGACAACGCCGACCGCTACGCCGGGGGCCCCGAGCGGGTGGGGGTGGAGCGCTGCGACGGCTCGGTGGTGGTGACGGTGGACGACACCGGTCCGGGCGTGGCCCCGCTGGACCGGGAGCGGATCTTCGAGCGCTTCGCGCGGGCTCCCGGCTCGGCGCGCCGCTCGGTGCCCGGCGCCGGGCTCGGGTTGGCCATCGTGGCCGAGACCACCGCGCAGCACGGCGGCGCGGCGTGGTGCGTCGCGAGCCCGGCCGGGGGCGCCCGCTTCGTCCTCTCGCTCCCGGCGGCGCGGTCGTGAACCGGCTGCGGCGGCTGGGCGCCGCGGGGGCCCTCCTCGCGGTGACGACGGCGTGCGGGGTGCCGACCGGCGCCGACCCGTCGACGATCGCGGCGTCCGACGTCCCGTACGGGCTCGCCGCGCCGTCGTCCCCGCCCTCGCCCGACCCGGTGCCCGTCCCCGACGCCGAGGCCGGCTGGGCGTACCTCGTGGGCGCCGACGAGGCCCTGGTGCCCCGTGCGCGGGACAGCGGGACCGGGCCGACCGACGAGCGGCTGGGCGAGCTGCTGTCCGCCCTGGTCGCCGGACCCACCGAGGAGGAGCGGGCCCACGGGCTGTCCACGGCCCTCCCCGCGGGGCTGGAGGCGTCGGTGTTCGGCATCGACGACGGCACGGCGACGATCGACCTCTCCGGTGCCGCGCCGCTGCCCTCGAGCCGCCGGGCCGTGGCGCAGCTGGTGCTCACCGCGACCAGCCTGCCGGGCGTCGAGGCGGTGCTGCTCACCAGCGGCGGCGAGCCGGTGGAGGCGCCGCTCCCTTCGGGCGCGCTCACGGACGCGCCGCTGCTGCCGGCCGACTACGCCGTCTTCCTCACCCCGCCGTCGCGGCCCTCCTCGACCGCCTCGCCGACCGCCGTCCCGCGGCCCACGGCGAGCACGCCGGGCCCCTCCCCCACGGTCGCTCCCCCGTTCGTCGCCGACGCCCGACCCGACACCGCCGCGGCCTCGCCCGGGGCCGCCGTCACCGTGACCGACGTCCGCGCCGGCCGGCAGGACGGGTACGACCGGGTGGTCTTCGAGGTGGCCGGTGCCGGGCTGCCCGGGTGGGACGCCCGCTACGTGCCCGAGGCCCGGTCGTCGGGGAGCGGGTTCCTCGTGGACGTCGCAGGGGATGCCGTCCTCCAGCTCGTGCTCACCGGGGTCGGCCTGCCGGGGGACACCGGGATCGCCCCGTACTCGGGGCCCGACCCGGTGCCCGCGGGCGGGGCTGTGGTGCAGGAGGTCGTGATCGACACGATCTTCGAAGGGCAGATGGTGTCCTTCCTCGGGGCCGCGGCCGAACGCCCGTTCCGCGTCTACCGGCTGGAGAACCCGAACCGGGTGGTGGTGGAGGTGCTCCACCAGGGATGAGACGAGGGGACCTGCGCGCCGGGGAGCTCCCGGAGCGCAGGCCCCCTCGGGGCCGGACGGGTCACCAGCGGTGGGCGACGTCGATCACCAGGCGCACGGCGTCGTCCCCGGGGTTCCCGAGCAGGGTGAACGTGCGGAACGGCAGCCGGGCGCGGGTGCCGACCCCCAGGGTGGTGCGGCCCTCGAAGGACCCGGCCCACGCGACCTGCTGGACGGTGCGGAAGCCGTCGACGTCGACGACCTCGCTGCGGCTGGGCGGCAGGTAGGTGGCCCGCCCGTACGCGTCGTAGGCCGGGGCGTGGACGACGACCTGGAGCGCCGCGCCGCCCGCCAGCGGGACGACGGTGCCCGAGCCCTCCTGGTGCACCGCGTCGACGTAGCGCACCGAGTAGCCGGTCGCCGCCGCGGGCCCGCGGAGATCGACGACCACGCGGTCGAAGCAGGCGTGCCGGCCGGCGCGCACGTCGGTCACGGTCAGGCCGGCGGGCGCCGCTGCGCTGCTCTCCGGCAGCGAGCCCCACACCAGGCCGCAGTACGGCGTGGTGGTCGTCCCCGCGGCCGAAGCCGGGGTGAGCACGCCGACCAGCAGCGCGAGCACGCCGGCGAGGACCGCCAGGGAACCGAGTCGGAACCTGTTCACGATGGGCCTCCATCCGTCGGGCCCGCGCCCGGTGGCACGGGCCTACGGACGCAGGTGTACTCGCCCGGAGGGGCCTCGGAAGCCGCTGCAACAGGCTCTCCACCAGGTCGTCGTCGCCGTCACGCGGTCGTCGCACCACCGCAAGGAAACCGGCCGCCGCGACGTCCGTCCGCGGGCCGGCGCGTCCCCCGGGAGGGCGGAAACCGCCCGGACCGGGGACGGCGGGACGCCGTGATCCGCGCGATCATGGGCGGGTGCCCGAGTTGCCCGAGGTGGAGGCGCTGGCCGCGTTCCTGCGCGAGAACGCCGTCGGCCACGTGCTGGCCCGCGCCGACCTGGCCGCGGTCCAGGCGATCAAGACCTTCGACCCGCCGTTGTCGTCGCTCGCCGGGCTGGAGATCACCGGCGCGGCCCGGCACGGCAAGTTCCTCGACCTCGACGTCAGCGGGCTGCACCTCGTCGTCCACCTGGCCCGGGCCGGGTGGCTGCACTGGCGCACCGGCCTGCCTCCCGCGCCGCCGAAGCCGGGCAAGGGCCCGCTGGCGCTCCGGGTGCACCTCGACGACGGGGACGGCTTCGACCTCACCGAGCAGGGCACCCGCAAGGGGCTGGCGATCTACGTCGTCCGGTCGCCGGCGGAGGTGCCCGGCATCGCCCGGCTCGGCCCGGACGCGCTCGAGGCCGACCGCGAGACGTTCGCCCGGCTGATGGCCGGCCGCTCCGGCCAGCTCAAGGGCGCGCTGACCGACCAGACGCTGGTCGCCGGCATCGGCAACGCCTACTCCGACGAGATCCTGCACGCCGCGCGGCTCTCGCCGTTCAAGATGGCCGACAAGCTCACCGACGACGAACTGGTCCGTCTCCACGACGCCGTGCGCGCCACGCTCACCGGAGCGCTGGACCGCCAGCTGGGCCAGCGGGCCGCCACCATGAAGGGCGAGAAGCGCTCGGGGCTGCAGGTGCACGCGCGCACCGGGCTGCCCTGCCCGGTCTGCGGGGACACCGTGCGGGAGGTCAGCTTCGCCGACACCTCGCTGCAGTACTGCCCCACCTGCCAGACCGGCGGCAAGCCGCTGGCCGACCGGCGGATGTCCAAGCTGCTGCGCTGACCGCAGGCGGTCAACCCGCGCTCGGTGCGACTACCGGTCGAGTGGGCAGTTGTGGCCGCCGAGGACGGAGTGCTCGCGCGTGTCGCCGACCACGACCGCTCACTCGGCCCCGGATCAGTCCGGACGCGAGGACAGCAGCCGGGTCAGCGTCCGCGCGAGCACCGAGGAGCCGACCCCGGCGTCCTCCTGCGGCCCGGGCGCCGCGGAGCCGACCGCCGTCCACCAGTCGAGCAGCTGCGGCGGGTCCAGGACGTCGATGCGCGCGCCCGGCTGCGGCACGACGATCGTGGCACCGCGCCCCTCGGCGGCGGCCAGCAGGCGCTGCACCGGCTCGGCCCAGCGGTGGAAGGCCAGGTTGAACGTGGCCCAGTGGATCGGCAGCAGCACCTGCCCGCCGAGGTCGCCGTGCGCGCGCATCGCCTCCTCGGGGTCCATGTGGATCGCGTGCCAGGCGTCGTTGTACGCACCGATCGGCAGCAGCGTCAGGTCGAAGGGGCCGAACCGCGCGCCGATCCCGGCGAATGCGGGGGTGTACCCCGTGTCGCCGCCGAAGAAGACCCGGTGCCGCGGCCCGGTGATCGCCCACGACGCCCACAGCGTCGTGTCGCGGTGGAAGTAGCGGCCGGAGAAGTGCCGCGCCTCGGTGCAGGTGAGCGCCAGCCCGCCGACCACGTGCGTCGCGTCCCAGTCCAGCTCGACGATGCGGTCGTCCGGCACGTGCCACTTGCGCAGGTGCTCACCGATCCCCAGGGGGACGACGAAGGGCGCCGTCTGCGTGGCGAGCAGCGCCCGGACGGTCGGCAGGTCGAGGTGGTCGTAGTGGTCGTGGGAGATGAGGACGGCGTCGACCGGGGGCAGGTCCTCGATGGCCATCGGCGGCGCGTGCAGGCGTGTCGGCCCGAACACCGGCGACGGCGACACCCGGTGGCCCCACACCGGGTCGACCAGGACGCGCTGACCGTCGACCTCGAGCAGCGCGCTGGCGTGCCCGAACCAGGTGACCGCGAGCTCGGCCGGGGTGGCCGGCAGCTCGGCGGACGCCAGCGGGATCGGGCCGCCCGGCAGGCCCACGTGCCGCTCCTCGTGCCACTGCCGCAGCAGCCCGTCGCGGGTGTTGGCCGGGGAGAGCGCCGGCGTCGGCATCCGGTTGTGGAACTTGCCCTCGGAGAACTGCGCCGAGCCGGTGACGACCGGGCGCAGCCGGCGGCGGTGCGCACCGAGGGCCGTCGGCAGGCCCCAGGCGGCGCGGGTGAGCCAGCCGGCGGGGAGGGCGAGGGCGGCGGCGGTCAGGGCGGTGCGACGAGCGAGGCGGGACGGCACGGTCCCAGCATCCCAGCCGGAGGTCCGTGCCGGCTGTGGAGCGGGTGATGGCTCCCTGAACGATCAGGTCACCTGGTCATCCGGGGTCCTGGCTCACCATCGACGGTGAGCCAGGACCCGGAACGATCAGGTGACCTGATCAATCCGCAGGTCAGCCGGCGATGGCGGCCACCGGCGAGGTGCGTGCGGCACGCCGGGCCGGGAGCACGGAGGCCAGCAGCCCGGCTCCCGTGGCGACCAGCACGATCGCACCGATCTGCAGCCACGGGATGCTGATCACCACCTCGCCGAGATCGCCGAGCGCCGAGGCGGCCCCGACCAGGCCGTAGGCGCCGCCCACCAGCACGCCGAGCACCGCGGCGACCCCGGCGACCAGCACCGCCTCCCAGGCCGGCAGTGCACGCAGCTGGCCCCGGGTCAGGCCCAGCGCCCGCAGCAGGCCGCTCTCCTGGCGCCGTTCGACCACCGACAGGGCCAGCGTGTTGCCGACCCCGATCAGCGCGATCAGCACCGCCACGCCCAGCAGCCCGGTGACCACGAGCAGCAGGACGTCGACCACCTCGTCGATGGCGGCCCGCTCGCTGGCCACCCCGGTGACGAACGAGGTGGGCAGCGCGGTGCCGGCCAGGTCGGTGACCTCGTCGATCACCGCGGTCTGGTCGACGTCGTCGGCCAGCCGCAGCCACACCGTCTCCACGGGCGCCCCGGGCACCAGGGCCTGCAGGTCGACGGCGGCGAGCAGGGGGTTGTCGGTGTCGCCGGCCATCACGGTCAGCGTGCGCGAACGGTCCCCGGCGGTCAGCGTCACCGTGTTCCCCGGCCGCACACCCCAGATGTCGGCCGCCCAGCCGGGGAGCACGACCTCGCCGACCTCGGGCAGCGTCACCTCCGACGTCGACCGCAGCACCGGGAGTGCCTGCGCCGCGTCCACGCCGGTGACCCAGCTCTCCTCCCCGTCCGGCCCGGTGACCGTCCCGGCGGTGAGCCCGGCGACCTCGACCACTCCGTCGACCGACTCCAGCTGGCCCTGCAGGGTGGCCGGCACCGGCTCGTCGAAGCTCTGGACGATCACATCGGTCGGGTAGTTGGCCGCCAGACCCGCCTGGGCGGTGGCCCGGGTGGAGCTGGCGCCGACCACCATGGCGGTGGTCAGCGTGACGCCGATGAGCAGCGCGGTGGCCGTGGCCGCCGTCCGGCGCGGGTTGCGGGTGGCGTTGCCGGTGGCCAGCCGCGCCGGGAGCCCGCCGACGCGGCCGAGCAGCCGGCCCGCCGCGGCGACGACCGGCGGCACCGCCCGCTGGGCGAGCAGCAGCAGCCCCAGCGAGCTGAGCACCCCGCCGGCCAGGGCGACCAGGATGCCCGCCGTCATGACACCCAGAACCATCAGCCCGATGCCGGGGACGGCGAGCAGCAGGCCGGCCACCAGCCGGGCGACGCCGCCGCGGGACCGGAGCGGAGCCGGGTCCGTCGGCCGCAGCGCGGCCAGCGGGGCGACCCGGGTGGCGGCGCGGGCCGGGGCCAGCGCGGCGATCAGCGTGGTGACGGTGCCGACGGCGAGGCCGACGAGCACGGCGTAGAGCGGCACCGACACCCCGGACAGCGGGATGGGCGAGTCGATGCCGGACACCAGCGCCGAGACGGCGGCGGACAGCCCGATCCCGGCGAGCACGCCGATCACGGACGCGGCCAGGCCGGTGAGCACGGCTTCGCCGAGCACGCTGCGGCGCACCTGCCGGGCGGTCGCGCCGACGCAGCGCAGCAGCGCCAGATCGCGGGTCCGCTGGGCGAGCAGCACCGCGAAGGTGTTGGCGATGACGAGGCCGGCCACGAGCACCGCGATGGTGGCGAACACCAGCAGGCTGGTGGTCAGCCACGTGGCGTCGCCGGTCAGCGCCGCGACGGACCTCTCGGCCTGCTCCGCACCGGTGCGGACGGTGACGTCCGTGCCGGACAGCGCGGCGCGCACCTCGTCGGCCAGGAGCCCGGGGTCGGTGCGGGCGGGGCCGGCGATGCGCAGCTCGGTGGGCTCCACGGCGCCCCAGGCCTGCGCCTGGTCGGCGGTGGCGTAGGCCTTGCCGTAGATCCCGGCGGTCGGGTCGCCGCCCAGGTCGACCACGCCGGTCACCGTGGCGTCGGTGGTGGTCGCGGTGCCCTCGGCGTCGTAGGAGCTGACCGGGAGGACGTCGCCGACGGCGGCGCCGACGCGCTCGCTGACCGCGACCTCGCCCGGCCGTTCCGGCAGGGCGCCGGCGGTCAGCTGCTGCCAGCGCAGCTGTGGGTCGCCGGCGACCGACTCGACCAGCAGGTACTGGGCGCCGGTCCGCCCGGGGGCGACGGCCTGGACGGAGGTCTGCCAGGTCGGGTCGACGGCCTGCACGGCGGTCAGCGCGCCCAGGGTGCCGACGTGCTCGGCCAGGCCGGTGCCGCTGCCGGAGGTGACCACCACGTCGGTGTCGACGTACTGGGCGCCGGCGGCCTTCAGGACGGTGGCCCTCGTGGTCTCGTTGAGCACCAGGGTGGCGACGACGAAGCCTACGGCGATGACGATCGCCAGGGTGGAGGCGATCAGCCGGGGCAGGTGGGCCCGGATGCTCGCCAGCGTGACTGCGCGCATGACGTCAGGCCCCCAGCCCGCGGAGCGCGTCCAGCACGGACTCGGCCGTCGGGGCGTCGATGTCGCCGGCGAGCCGGCCATCGGCCAACAGCACGACGCGGTCGGCGTAGGCGGCGGCGACGGGGTCGTGGGTGACCATGACGACGGTCTGGCCGGTCTCCTTCACGCTCGACCGCAGCAGCCCCAGCACCTCGGCGCCTGAGCGCGAGTCCAGGTTCCCGGTGGGCTCGTCGGCGAAGACGACGTCCGGGCGGGGGAGCAGCGCGCGGGCGATGGCCACCCGCTGCTGCTGGCCGCCGGACAGCTCGTGCGGACGGTGGCCGAGCCGCTCGCGCAGCCCCAGCCGGGCGATGACCGAATCCAGCCAGACCTTGTCGGGGCGCTGCCCGGCCAGCTGCATGGGCAGCGCGATGTTGTCGCGGGCGTCGAGCACGGGGAGCAGGTTGAACGACTGGAAGACGAAGCCGATCCGCTGGCGGCGCAGCTTCGTCAGCTCGTCGTCCTTCAGCCGGGTCAGCTCGGTGCCGCCGAGCCAGACCTCGCCGGCGGTGGCGGAGTCCAGGCCCGCGAGGCAGTGCATGAGGGTGGACTTGCCCGAGCCGGACGGGCCCATGATCGCGGTGAACTCGCCCGCGGCGAAGGCGACGTCGACGCCGGCGAGCGCGTGGACGGCGGTCTCGCCCGTGCCGTAGGTCTTCCGCAGCCCGGAGGCGCGCACGGCGGCGGTGGACAGCGAGGCCGGCGGCTCGCCGGGGACGGTCATGACGGGGACGGACATGCGGACCTCCGGAGGCAGTGATCTTCGACGGTGATCACGCTGCCGGTCGGCCCCCTCCGCCCGCGTCGGAGCGGGGAGCGATCCTCCGGCCGCCGCGGGTGGGCCCCCGGGGGGACCGCGCCGTCATCCCGCAGGAGGAGGGCCCGCGGGACGAGCGATGTGCGCCGCCGGCGCGTGCCGGGTCGGGGAACCCGCCCCGGCGCACATCGCCGGCGAGCCTCAGGCGTTGCGGAGCAGGTCCGCCGGGGCGACCAGGCCGGTGCGGTAGGCCAGGACGACGGCCTGCACCCGGTCGCGCGACCCGGTCTTGGCCAGCACCCGGCCGACGTGGGTCTTCACCGTCGCCTCGCTGACGAAGAAGTGCGCGGCGATCTCGCTGTTGGTGGCGCCGTAGGCCATCTGCTCGAGCACCTCGCGCTCGCGCGGGGTGAGCTCGGCCAGGCCCGGATCGGCGTCGCCGGCCGGCGGGACCGGTGCCCCGCCGCGCAGCAGGGGAGCGACGTGCTGCAGCAGCCGGCGGGTGGAGCTGGCCGCGATCACCGAGTCGCCCGCGTGCACCGTCCGGATGGCGGCGAGCATGTCCTCGGGGGCGGCGTCCTTGAGCAGGAAGCCGCTGGCCCCGGCGCCGATCGCGGCCATGACGTACTCGTCGAGGTCGAACGTCGTCAGGACGACGACCCGCGGCGGCTCGGGCTGCGCGGTGACCTGCCGGGTCGCCTCGATCCCGTCGGTGCCGGGCATGCGGATGTCCATCAGGACGACGTCGGCGGGGGTGCGCACCAGCAGCTCGACCGCCGCCGCGCCGTCGCCGGCCTCCCCCACCACGGTGAGGTCGGGCTGGGAGTCGATCACCATGCGGAACCCCGCCCGGACCATCTGCTGGTCGTCCACGAGGACCACCCGGATCGCGCTCATCGGGCCGAACGGTAGGGCAGCGCCGCATGCACGCCGAACCCTCCGCCGTGTCGCGGGCCGGCATCGAGCCGCCCGCCGTGCAGCTGCGCCCGCTCCCGCATCCCGCGCAAGCCCTGCCCCTTGCCGTCGGAGACGCCGGCGGCCGAGGCGCCGCGGCCGTCGTCGAGCACGGACAGCTCCAGCGCATCGGGTCGCCACTGCAGGCGCACCCAGGCCCGGCCGGCCGGCCCGGCGTGCTTGAGCACGTTCGTGAGCGACTCCTGGACGATCCGGTAGGCGGCCAGCTGCGGCCCGGCCGGGAGCGGCTGGGGGGTGCCCTCCACGATCAGGTCCACGTCCAGGCCGCTGGCCCGCACGTCCTCGACCAGGGCGGGGATCGCCTCGACGTCCGGCTGGGGGGCGTACTCCTCCCCGCCGCCGTCGCGCAGCACGCCGAGCAGCGCGCGCATGTCGGCCAGGGCCTGGCGGCCGGTCGCGGCGATCGCCTCCAGCGCGTCGGTCGCGGCCTGCGGCTCGGTCCGCCCGGCGTACCGGCCGCCGTCGGCCTGGGCGATGACGACCGAGAGGGAGTGGGCCACGACGTCGTGCATCTCGCGGGCGATCCGGGCCCGCTCGGCGGTGGCCGCCAGCCGCATCTCCTGGTCGCGCTCCTGCTCCAGCAGCCGGGCGCGCTCCTCCAGCCCGGCCAGCCGCAGCATCCGCGCGCGGCGGAGGTCGCCCAGCGCCCACGCGGCCACGACGGCCACGCCGATGGAACCCGCGGGGAAGGCGGCGTCGAACACGTTGGTGGAGTAGTACTGGAAGCTGGCGAGCAGGGCGCCGACGAGCCCGACGGCGAGGCCCGCCCGGCCGGCCCAGCGCGGGGCGTAGGCGGCCAGCGAGTACACCATCACCAGCGCCGCGTAGTTCGCCGCGAGGAACTGGGAGGAGACCACCAGCTCCAGCAGGCAGACCACGACCACGACCACCGCCGCGGCGACCGGTGCCCGGCGGCGCCACGCCAGCGGCGCCACCAGCAGCACGCCGAGGACGAAGGCCGCGACGTCGTCCGGCCAGTACGACCCGCTGGGCAGCACCACCGTGACCAGGCCGATGGCCGCCGCCAGCGCGACGTCGACGAGGAACGGCTGCTCCCGGAGCCGCGCCGTCAGGCGCTCGACGGGCGCGGACCGGTCCATGGGCCGAAAGCCTAGGGATCGTTCCGCCGGATCTCGTCGCCCCTCGGGAGGACTCGCGGGTCCTCCCGCAGGACGATCAGTCCTCCGTCGTCGGGTCCTGCGGGGCGGTGAAGTCGCCCTGGCCGGGGGGCGAGGAGGCGACCGGCGCCTCGAGGGTCACCTCGCCGGCCTCCTCGAACACGAACGTGACCGGGATCGACTGGGACGAGCGCAGGGTCGTGTCCAGGCCGGTCAGCACCACCGAGGGCGGGCCCTCGGGCTCCAGGTAGACGTTGTCGTCCTCGTTGACCTCGATCGCCCCGTCGGCCCCGTCGACCGCCACGAGCTCCGCGTCGGCGAAGTCCTCGCCGACGACGTCGATCAGCCGGTCGCCGGTGACCCCGGTGTTGGCGATGGCGGCGTACAGCGGAACCTCCGCGCCCTCCTCCCACAGGCCGTCGTCGGGGTAGGCGAGCTGCAGAGCGGTGATCTTGATGTCCCGCGTGACGGCCTCGTCGGGCCCGGGGTTCCCGCCGATCACCTCGTCGCCGGGGACGTCGAGCGGGTTGTCCAGGTCGTCGACCCCCGCGTCGTCCAGCGCCACGTCGTCCACCCCCGCGTCCTCGCCTGCGTCGCCCCCGCCGCAGGCAGCCAACGGCAGGGCCGCGGCGAAGAGCAGGGCGGCGAGCGGATGCGTGCGCGTGCGGCGGCGGGTCATGCTGGACCTCCTGGAGTGGTGTACGACCGTCCAGGGCTACCCCGCCCGGTCGCCGGGACCCTCCGGTCGGCGGACCGCAACAGAGTTGTCGCATTGAGGAGGCCGCGTGGACGACGAGGGGTCGCGGCGGCGGCCCGAGGACGACGGCGGCGACCCTGCCTGCTGGTTGCGCCGGGTGTGCCCGGCGTGCGGCGGGCTGGCCGACGAGGACCCACCGACGGTCTGCCCGCGGTGCGGGGAGCGGCTCCCGGCCGGGTGAGGGGTCAGGCGGCCAGCCGCGGCCGTCCTGCCATCCGGAAGTCGCAGAGGGCGTCGCGCACAGCGAGGCCCAGCCGGTCGGCGGGCAGGTGCAGCTCGTCCCGGCGGTCCAGCGGCAGACCGGCGAGGCCGGTGCCGGCCAGCTGCGCCAGGTCGGCGTCCAGCGCCTGCTGCTCGGCGGCGACGGCGCCGGCGAGCTGCCCGCGGGAGGGCAGCGGGTGCCCCGGCCCCGCCGACAGCAGGACCCGGGTCAGCACGCGCGTGGAGTCGGCGTCCTCGGGCTGCAGCAGCGTGAGGACCGTCGTCGTCGACCCGGAGTCGAGCTGGTCGCGGCGCATCCGCAGCCGGAACGGCGCCCGGTAGGCGTAGGTGACCCGCCGGCGCTGCCGCAGCGGCCGCCCGCCCAGGGCCACCTCGGGGTCCAGCGGGTCGTCGCACCACTGCTCCTGCACGCTGGTGAAGCCCCCGGGATCCCGGACGACCTCGTACGGCGGCACCTCCGGGTGGTCCGCCGCCCCGGTCGTCGCCGCGTGCACGAAGGGGAGCCGGGCGACGTCCAGGAGCAGGTCGGCGACGACGGCCGCGGGTGCGGCGGTGCGCCGGGGCGCCAGCCAGCGGGAGAGGAACCGCCGGTCGGTCGCCTCCGGCACGTCGAGGGGGACGTCGGCCGGCTCCTCCGGGGCCAGCTCGATCACGCCCTGCCGCTCGCGGGCGGCGAACGCCGGCGGCTCCACCCGCAGCCCGGCGTCGTCCCGCCGCAGCGTCCAGGTGCGGCCCAGCAGGCGGACCTGCAGCCACCCTCCCGGCCGCAGCTCGGCCGACAGTGCCACCGGGTGCCAGGCGGCGGGCAGCGACGGGTCGAGGTTGCCGAACACCGGCCCGCGCGGGCCCTGGGGCGGGGGCACCGCCTCGGGCCGCGGGAGCCCGGCGGACCGCGCCGGGACCGCCGCCGTCGTCCGGTCGGGTGCGAGCCACACCCAGCCGTGCCGCTCCTCCACGGCCCAGGGCACGGGCAGGTCCGCCCGCGGCGGCGGGACGCCGGCCGGGCCCAGGGACGGAGCGGCGACGCAGCGGCCGTCGGCGTCGAACCGCCACCCGTGACGGGGGCACTCCAGCCGCCCGCCGGTGACCGTGGCCGCGGCCAGCGGGACCGCCCGGTGCGGGCAGCGGGCGGGGAACGCGCTCACCTCGCCCCCGGGTGACAGGCGGACGACGACGTAGCCGCGCCCGCCGGCCCCGACCGGCACCGGCGTGGTGCCGACCTCGGCGGTGCGGGCCACCGCGAACCATCCCGACGACGCAGCACTGATCGCGACCATGAGCCATTGCACCCGGGCCCTGTTCGGACGGCGTTACGGCGGTGCAGCGATCCGGCTACGTCCCGGCCCGACCGACATCGCCGTACCGGCGAGACCCTGCAGCGACGCCGGGTCGCTCACGTGCGCGGGCCGTCAGGATCTACGGTTCGCTGGCCCACCGTCCGACGGCCGGCGGGGCCGGCTGGAGGGAGACACCGTGACGCATGGAGCACTGCGCTGGCTGCGCCCCGGCCACCTGGGCACGGAGGCGGAGCAGGCGACGTTCCGGACCCTCCACTCGGCCTCCCTCACGGCGCCGGAGCTGCGCGAGGGCCTGACCAGCGGCTCCGCCGGACGCGCGATCCGGCACCTGCGGGACCTGCTCGGGGCTCCGGCCGTCGCGCTGACCGACACCGTGACGACGCTGGCCTGGGACGGACGCTTCGGCCACCACGAGCCGGACGCGGCCGCCCTCGCCGCCATCGTCCTCGAGTCGGGCGGCACTGTGGTGCGGGACCGCAGGGACTTCGCCTGCTCGGACGCGGCGTGCGCGCTGCGGCAGGTCGTGATCAGCCCGCTGGTGGTGGAGGACCGGGTGGTCGGCACCCTCCAGGCGTTCACCCCGTCCGCCTCCGCCGGGCTCGTCCGGGCCGCGACCGAGGTCGCGCGCTGGGTGTCGGGGAACCTGGAACTGGCCGAGCTCGACGCCTCGCGGACGCGGCTGATGGAGGCCGAGGTCCGGGCGCTGCGGGCGCAGATCAGCCCCCACTTCATCTACAACTCGCTGACCGCGATCGCCTCGTTCGTCCGGACCGACCCCGAGCGGGCGCGCGAGCTCCTGCTGGAGTTCGCCGACTTCACCCGGTACTCCTTCAGCCACCACGGCGAGTACACGACCCTGGCCGAGGAGCTGCGGTCGATCGAGCGGTACCTGGTGCTGGAGAAGGCGCGGTTCGGTGACCGGCTCCAGGTCACGCTCCGGGTGGCGCAGGAGGTCCTACCGGTCGCCGTCCCGTTCCTCTGCCTGCAGCCGCTGGTGGAGAACGCGGTGCGGCACGGTCTGGAACGCAAGCCGGGCACCGGGACGGTGACGATCATCGCCGCCGACCAGGGCGGGGAGTGCCTGATCTCGGTCGAGGACGACGGGATCGGCGAGGACCCGGAGAAGGTGCGGCGGGCGCTCGCCGGTGACGTGTCGGTCGACTCGGTGGGGCTGGGCAACGTCGACGCCCGGCTGCGCACCGCATTCGGGGACGATTACGGTCTGGTCGTCGAGACCGGCCCTGGCGCGGGGACGAAGGTCATCGTGCGGGTTCCCAAGTTCGCGCCCGGAGTGCGCCCGTGACCGAGCTTGCGAGGTCACGCATGGGCGCAGCACCGTCGGTCACGACGCCGACGAGCGCCAGCGAGGAGTGCTCGTGACCGAGCTCGCGAGGTCACGCATGGACACGGCACCGTCGGTCACGACGCCGACGAGCGCCAGCGAGGAGTGCTCGTGACCGAGCTCGCGAGGTCACGCATGGACACGGCACCGTCGGTCACGACGCCGACGAGCGCCAGCGAGGAGTGCTCGTGACCGCAGACAGGCTGACCGTCCTGGTGGTGGACGACGAGCGGCCGGCCCTCGAGGAGCTGCGCTGGCTGCTCGAGCGGGACGGGCGGATCGGCACGGTGCTGACCAGCGACTCGGCCACGGAGGCGCTGCGGCTGCTCCAGGAGCGGACGGTCGACGCCGTCTTCCTCGACATCCGCATGCCCGGGCTCAGCGGGGTCGACCTGGCGCGCGTGCTCTCCCGGTTCAAGGCGCCGCCGCCGGTCGTCTTCGTCACCGCGCACGACGACCACGCGGTGGACGCGTTCGAGCTCGGCGCCGTCGACTACGTCCTCAAGCCGGTCCGCGACGACCGCCTGGCCGAGGCGGTCCGCCGCGTGGTCGGTGCGCGGGCCGGTGGACCCGTGCCGGTGGACGACGACATCGCCGTGGAGCTGGGGGGTGTGACGAGGTTCGTCCCGCGCTCCGGCGTCCGGTACGTCGAGGCGCAGGGTGACTACGCCCGGCTGCACACCGCGTCGGGCAGCCACCTGGTCCGCGTCCCGCTGACCACCCTGGAGGAGAGCTGGAAGGACGCCGGCTTCGTGCGCATCCACCGGTCGCTGCTGGTCGCGCTCCAGCACGTCGAGGAGGTCCGGATGGACGCCGGGCGGTGCACGGTGGTCGTCGGCGGCACGGAGCTGGTCGTGAGCCGGCGGCACACCCGGGAGCTGCGCGACCTCCTGGTGCGGCGCGCCCGGCCGGGCACGCCGGGCCGGGGCTGACCGGTGCCGGACCCCTCACCCCGCCGGGTGCGCGTCACCAGCCCGCGCACCGGCGCCGCACGCGTGCAGCGGGTCCCGGTCGCCCGCGAGATCGAGGCGCAGACCGCGCTGGGTGAGGTGTACATGTCCTCGCTGCTGCGCTCCCAGCTCCGGCTGGCGCTGCTCGCCCTCGCCACCCTCGCCGTGGTGGTCGGCGGCATCCCCCTGCTGTTCTGGCTCGCGCCCGAGCTGTCCAGCGTCGAGGTGCTCGCCGTGCCGCTCCCGTGGCTGCTCCTGGCGTTCGCGGTCTACCCGTTCCTGCTCGCGATCGGCTGGCTCTACGTCCGGGCCGCCGAGCGCAACGAGCGCGCCTTCACCGACGTCCTGGACCGGTCGTGATCCCCGGGCCGGCGGGCAGCCGCTCGTGAGCACCGCGGGCTACAGCGTCGTCGCGGTCACGGCCGTCGTCGTGGCCACGCTGGCGGTCGGCGCCTACGGCTGGCGGTTCTCCCGCACCACCAGCGACTTCTTCGTGGCCTCGCGGACCGTGCGGCCCGCGTTGAACGCCTCGGCCATCGGCGGGGAGTACCTCTCCGCGGCATCCTTCCTCGGCGTCGCCGGCCTGGTGCTGGCGTTCGGCACGGAGATGCTGTGGTACCCGGTCGGCTGGACGGCGGGCTACCTCGTCCTGCTGGTCCTGGTGGCCGCGCCGCTGCGCCGGTCCGGCGCCTACACCCTGCCCGACTTCGCCGAGAGCCGGCTGGAGTCCCGGGGGGTGCGCCGGCTGTCCGCGCTGCTCGTCGTCGCCATCGGCTGGCTGTACCTCATGCCGCAGTTCCAGGGCGCCGGGATCGCGCTGGCCGCCACCACGGGTACCGGCCCGTGGTTGGGCGGCGTGCTCGTCGCGACGGTGGTGCTGGTCAACGTGCTGTTCGGCGGCATGCGCAGCATCACGTTCGTCCAGGCGTTCCAGTACTGGCTGAAGCTCACCGCGCTGCTGTTCCCGCTGCTGTTCATGGTCACCATCTGGCTCGGCGACGGCGGGGTGTCCCCTGCCTCGACCGGGACGACGCCCGGGGACTCCTGGGAGTCGCCGCTGGCCGGGACCGGCGACCACCAGCTCTACACCACGTACTCGATCATCATCGCCACGTTCTTCGGCACGATGGGCCTCCCGCACGTCGTGGTGCGCTTCTACACCAACCCCGACGGGGCGGCGGCGCGCCGCACGACGCTGTTCGTGCTGGCGCTGCTGGGGCTCTTCTACCTCCTGCCGCCGGTGTACGGCGGGCTGGGCCGGCTCTACGCGCCGGACCTGATCGCCAGCGGCAACACCGAGTCGGTGGTGCTCGAGCTGCCGTCCCGGATGCTGGCCGGCACGCTGGGTGAGCTCCTGTCCGCGCTGACCACCGCCGGGGCGTTCGCGGCGTTCCTGTCCACGTCGTCGGGGCTGACCGTCGCGGTGGCCGGCGTCATCAGCCAGGACGGGCTGGGCCGCCGGCTCGGCGGGGTGCGCGCCTTCCAGGCCGGTGCCGTCGTCGCCGTCCTCGTCCCGCTGGGCCTGGCCCTGCTGGCCGAGGGGGTGGGCGTGGCACGGGCGGTCGGGCTGGCCTTCGCCTTCGCCGCGTCCACCTTCTGCCCGCTGCTCGTGCTCGGGATCTGGTGGCGCCGGCTGACCGACGCCGGCGCGATCGCCGGGATGCTGGTCGGGGGCGGCTGCGCCGGCGCGGCGGTGATCGCCACCCTGCTCGGCGTGACCCCCACCGGCTGGCCGGGCGCCCTGCTGGCCCAGCCGGCGGCCTGGACCGTCCCGCTGGCGTTCCTCGCGATGGTGGGGGTCTCCCTGACGACGCCCCGGCGGGTGCCGCGGCACACCGCCCGGACCATGATCCGGCTGCACACCCCCGAGGCGGTGCAGCTGGACCGCGGCGTCCTGCCGCGGTGAGCCCGGCTCCCCGGCCGGGACGAGCCCCGCGGTGGAGCGCGGCCTCCGGGTGACCGCTCGTCTCGCCGGACCTGCCGTACGACGACTCCTGCTCACCGCTCGGCGCAGCGGCGGCGCGACCGGTGCTCTGCCGGGACACGGAGCCCTACCGTGACAGGGCTCACAGTCCCGACTGTCCGCATCTCGACGCCCCGCTCGATCGAACCAGGAGCTCGAACCTTGACCGATCCACAGGAACGGCGTCTGCTGACGCCCGAGGAGTACCGCGCCGCGCAGGACTCGCCGGAGTTCGTGGAGTTGAAGAAGCGCTTCCGCAGCTTCGCCTTCCCGATGACCGTGGCGTTCCTCGCCTGGTACCTGCTGTACGTCCTGCTCTCGACCTACGCGACCGGCTTCATGTCGACGCAGGTGTTCGGCAACGTCAACGTGGGGATCCTGCTGGGGCTCGCCCAGTTCGTGACGACGTTCGTGATCACGCACCTCTACGTCGCGCACGCCAACCGCCGGACCGACCCCATCGCCGACGAGATGCGCGAGCGTCTCGAGGCCCACGAGTTCGCGCCGGACGTCACCGGCACCGACCCGACGACCGGGGGAGCCACGCGTGCCTGACCTTCTCGCTGCCGAGACGATCGGCAGCCCGGCGATCAACATCTCGATCTTCGGCGCCTTCGTCCTCGTCACCCTGTTCATCACGTTCCGGGCCAGCCGGACCAACAAGAGCGCGGCCGACTACTACGCCGCCGGGCGCAACATCACCGGGACGCAGAACGGCCTGGCGATCGCCGGCGACTACCTGTCTGCCGCCTCGTTCCTCGGCATCGCCGGGGCGATCGCCCTGTACGGCTACGACGGCTTCCTGTACTCCATCGGCTTCCTCGTGGCGTGGCTGGTCGCACTGCTGCTGGTCGCCGAGCTGATGCGCAACACCGCCCGGTTCACCATGGCCGACGTCCTCGCCTTCCGGATGCGGCAGGGCCCGGTGCGCACCGCGGCCGCCATCTCGACGCTGGCGGTGTCGCTGTTCTACCTCCTGGCGCAGATGGCCGGCGCCGGTGGCCTCGTCGCCCTGCTGCTGGGCGTGAGCGGGCCGGTGGCCGAAGCGCTGGTCGTCACCATCGTCGGCGCGCTGATGATCTTCTACGTCCTCGTCGGCGGCATGCGCGGCACCACGTACGTGCAGATGATCAAGGCGACGCTGCTGATCGCAGGCGCCTTCGTCATGACGGTCTGGGTGCTGGGCAAGTACGGCTTCAACCTGTCGTCCCTGCTCGGCGGTGCCGTCACGAGCGCGGGCAGCGAGTCGGTGCTCAACCCGGGCGCGCAGTACGGAGCCAGCGACACCACCCGCCTGGACTTCATCAGCCTCGGGCTGGCGCTGGTGCTCGGCACCGCCGGACTGCCGCACGTGCTGATGCGCTTCTACACCGTCCCGACCGCGAAGGACGCGCGCAAGTCCGTGGTCTGGGCGATCTGGCTGATCGGCATCTTCTACCTGTTCAGCCTGGTCATCGGCTACGGCGCGGGCGCCCTGGTCGGCTCTGAGTCGATCCTCGCCGCGCCCGGCGGCGTCAATGCCGCGGCGCCGCTGCTGGCGTTCGAGCTCGGCGGCACCGTGCTGCTGGGCATCATCGCCGGTGTCGCCTTCGCCACGATCCTCGCCGTCGTCGCGGGACTGACGATCACCGCGTCGGCGTCCTTCGCGCACGACGTCTACGCCTCGGTGATCAAGAAGGGTGAGGTGCCGCCGAACGGGGAGGTCAAGGTCGCCCGGGTCACCGCCATCGTGATCGGCGCGGTGGCGATCGGCGGAGGGATCCTGGCGTTGCGGGCGGGGATCAACATCGCCTTCCTGGTCGCCCTGGCCTTCGCGGTGGCGGCGTCGGCCAACCTGCCGACGATCCTCTACACGCTGTTCTGGAAGAGGTTCACCACTCAGGGCGCGCTCTGGTCGATCTACGGCGGCCTGATCATCTGCGTCGGGCTGATCATCTTCTCGCCGGTCGTGTCCGGCACGGAGACGTCGATGCTGCCGAACGCCGATTTCGCCTGGTTCCCGCTGCGCAACCCGGGCCTGGTGTCGATCCCGGCGTCGTTCCTGCTCGGCTACCTGGGCACGGTGCTCACCAAGGAGAAGCCGAACGAGGCGAAGTGGGCCGAGCTCGAGGTCCGTGCCTTCACCGGCATCGGGGCGGAGAAGGCCGTCGACCACTGAGCGGTACCGCCGAGGCGCGCGTCCCCTGCGGGGGCGCGCGCCTCGCGCGTTCCTGCGGTACCGGCGTGTTCGTGGGAAGGATCAGGCGGCGGCGCGGACCGGGGCCGCCGCCGGCTCGGGACTGAGGACGGCGTCGACCGCGGTGGCCGTGCCCGCGACGGCGAGCGCCACCGGGGTGGTCGAGCGCTCGGGGCGGCGGGCGCGGACGGCCCAGCGGGCGACCAGACCGGTGAGGACGACGAGGCCCGCGACCGCGTGCCGGCCGGGGGCGCTGACCGCGACGGCGATCGCGGCGAGGTAGACCACGGAGAGCAGGACCGCGGGGACGGGCAGGCGGGGCAGGTGCAGGTGGGGGTGCACGGCAGGACCTCCGGGAGAGGGTGGCCCGCCGGGCCGGCGGCCGCACCCGCGAGGGGGTGGGCCACCGGCACGGCGACGGCGCAACGGGGTGGTGCGGGACCTCAGGTGAGCAGGTCCTTGGCCTTCTGCAGCATCGACTGACCCGGCATCTGCGGCGTGCCGAACAGGCGCGGGTCGCCCGGGGGCAGCACCGGGGCGTCGGCGGCGGCCTCGATCGGGCGGGCGGTGAACTCGCCGCGACCGTCCGGGGTCGGGCCGTGCGCCCAGCGGCCGGCGGCCGCCTCGGGGCCGTCGGAGGCGAGGATGAAGGCGTAGCCGGCGTCGCCCGGCTCCTCCTCGATCGGGAAGGCCTCGGGCACCGGGATGCCCTCGAGCCCGTCGGCCTTGAGCTCCTCGATCGCGGCGAGCCACTGCATCTGGTGCATGTGGTCACGGGCGATCAGGAACCTCAGGGTCTCCTTCACGCCCGGGTCGTCGGTCATGTTGTAGAGCCGGGAGACCTGCAGCCGGCCCTGCATCTCGGCGGTGGCGTTGTAGTGGAAGTCGGCCATCAGGTTGCCGCTGGCGGTCACGTAGGCGCCGGTCCAGGGGTTGCCCATGCTGTCCATGTAGGACGCGCCGCCGCCGTTGGTGAGCGGGTGCTGCGGGTTGTGCTGGCCGTAGCCGGCCGCGGCCTCCTTGGTGCGGTCCGAGGCGTCGGGCTTGAGCGGCATGTGGTCGAGCAGCCGGTCGATCATCGTCACGAGGATCTCGACGTGCGCGAGCTCCTCGGTGCCGATCGAGAGGAGCATGTCCTTGTACTTGCCGGGCAGCCGGCAGTTCCAGCCCTGCAGCAGGTACTGCGTGGCGACGGTCATCTCGCCCCACTGACCGCCGAGGACCTCCTGGAGCTTGCGCGCGAAGTCCGGGTCCGGGCCGTCGGGCTTGGCCTCGTACTGCAGCGCCTGGGTGTGCGTGAACACGGTGTTCTCCTCTGCGTCGTCGCCGTCCCGCGAATGCGGTGACACAGGGGATCTGCCCGCCCCGGGTGGCCCACCGGTGCCGTCCGGTGGCCCGCCGGTGCCAACCTCCTCAGCGATCGGGGAGCTGCACCAGGAGGGTGAAGGTCTCGCCCTCCTCGAACCACAGCACCCGGCCCCCGAGCTCGCCGGCCTGCCGCTGCACCGACCACAGCCCGAGCCCGGTGAGGTCCACCGGCGGCTTCGACGTCTGCAGGTGCTGGACGACGCGGTCGACCGGCACCCCGGTCTGGCTCAGCGCCAGGTCGACCCAGCCGGCGCGGGCGGTCACCCGCAGGCGCACCGGGGCGCCGTCCCCGTGGCGGTGGGCGTTCTCCAGCAGGTTGATCAGGATCCGTTGCACGCGGGCGTCGGCGACACGGACGTCCCCGGCGTCGTCCGCGACCTCGCAGGTGAGCTGTGACCGGGGCAGCCCCGAGGTGGACACCGACGCCCGCAGCACGTCGCCGAGGCGGCGGGTGCCCGCCGACCGCCGCTGCGCGCCCCCGGTGGCGTCCGCGGTGCGCAGCATCGACGACAGGTGCGCGGTCTGTGCCCGGGCCAGGGCCAGCAGCTCGCCGGCCTGCGCGGGGGTGCGGTCCAAGGAGCCCAGCACGGCCTCCAGGGAGGCGAGCGGGCTCCGCATGTCGTGACAGAGCGCGCGCATGACGGCGTCCTCGGGGCTGGGCGCCTCCGGTTCGGCGGCGGACGCCCGGTGCGGGCGCGGCAGATGCGCGCGCAGCACTCGGGCGAGATCGTTGAGCAGGCCAGGACTGCGTGTGGACGCCTGCGTGTCGGCAGCCAGGGTCACGGGCACCTCCTCGGGCGCCGGCCGGGGGCGCCGGGAGACGCACCGACCGTCAGGAGCGATGTGGGAGAGACCGACGGCGCGACCGCTGCTGACCGCAGGCCGCCGGTGGACGTGGTCGTCGTCGACGACCACCCGCTGTTCACGCGTGGGCTGAGCCTGCTGCTGCCGGGGCTCAGCGGGGGCAGGGTCCGGGTGGTGGGGACCACGGAGGACGCGTCGGCCGCCGCGGCGCTGGTGCGCCGGCACCACGCCGACGTGGCCATCGTCGACCTGCACATGCCGCCGCCCGGCGGGACCAGGGCCATCGCGGCGATCCGGCGGGCCGATCCGCTGGTCCGGGTGGTCGCGCTCTCCGGGCTGGCCGAGGCCGACGCCGCGATCGAGGCGCTGCGCGCCGGCGCGTCGGGCTTCCTGCCCAAGACCGCCGACCCCGAGGCGCTGGTGCGGCCGCTGCTCGCCGTCCTGGACGGGTGGTCGGTGCTGCCCGAGGCGGTGCTGCGCCAGCTGCTCGACGAGGCGACGCCGTCCGGGCAGCAGACGATCGCCGACACGCTGACCGCCGACGAGCGGCGGCTGTGGCGGCTGATCGCCGACGGCACGAGCACCGTGGACCTCGCGACGACGCTGCACGTCTCGGAGCGGACGGCCAAGCGCCTCGTCGCCCACCTGCTGCGGCGGCTGGACGTGACGACCCGGGTGGAGGCGGCGGCGCTGGCCGGCCGGGTGGGTCTCGGCAAGGACCCCGGCGGGTCGGGCAGGCCGGCGGGCGGGCTCGCGGGGTGAGCTCGCCGAGGTGACATCGATCGCCCGCTACCCGGGGCCGTGATCGACAAGCGCGGGTCAGGGAAGGTTTCCCTTCCCTACATCCGGGCGCCGTCCCGCCGTGGCCGCGCCAGCGCGCCGGCCCACGGCTCCGAGGCGGCGAGGGTGAAGGCGGCGACGTCGCCCGCGGCCATGTCGACGGCCGCGTAGCCGCCGCTGCCGGCCCCCACGCAGGCGGTGACCGTCGCCAGCCCCGCGCGCCGCTGGAAGACCGACTGCCGGATCTCCCAGCCGACGACCGCGCGCTGCTCGAGCACCACCTGCTCGCGCACCAGCCAGCCGCGCCGCACGCTGAACGAGTGCGGGCCCGCCGCGTGCCCGAGCGCCCCGTAGAGGCCGTAGGCGAGGGGCACGCCGAGCACGGTCAGCGCGATGCCGACCAGGAGCACGTCCCAGCGGCCGGCGGTGGTCAGCAGCACCGCTCCGCCGGCGCTGACCGACAGCCCGACGGTCAGCGCCCGCACGATCCGCCGGCGCAGCGCGGCCGAGGGGTGGGCGCGCAGCGGGCCGGGGTCGTCGACCAGCCGGTGGGTCAGCGTCCACGCGTCGGCGCGGGGCCCGAGCGGCAGCAGCTGGCCGCGCCGTTCGGCGTCGCCCAGGCCGGTGACCAGGGCGCCGGCGCGCGCCGCCCCAACCAGCCGCATGCCCAGGCCCTCGGAGACGGCGACGCCGCGGATGCGGTCGAGCTCCAGCTCGGTGTGCCGCCGGGTGAACAGGCCGCGGACGGCCACCAGCGTGCTGCCGCGCAGCACCAGCCGGAAGCCCCAGTTGACGATCGCGGCGCCGACGACCGCCCCGGCGAGGACCAGCAGCAGCATGCCGAGGACGACCGCGCCGATCACCCACCCGGACGGGACGTCGACGTCGGGGAGGCGGTCGAGCAGGTCGTCGGGCAGCTCCTCACCGAGCCGGAACAGCGCGCCGATCCCGGCCAGCGGCAGCGCCAGGTAGCTGCCGACCAGGGGTGCGTAGAACAGCCACCGGTTGTCCCAGCGGGAGAGCTCCTCCTCCGGTGGCGCGGGCGCACCGGCGTCCGGCTGCGCCGGCGGTACGGAGCGGTGGGTGAGGACGGCGACCCGCAGCCGGTCGCCCTCGGCGCGCGGGACGCCGTCGACGACCAGCTCCTCCTCCTGCCCGGCGGCGGTGCCGGCGGCGGCGTCGATGCGCACCCGGACCAGCCCGAACAGGCGGTGCAGCGCGGGCGCCTCCACCTCCACGCCACGGATGCGGTCGTTGGGCACGGTGCGCACCGAGCGGGAGAGCAGGCCGCGGGTGACCACGACCGCCGTCGGGCCGTCGGCGTAGCCGAACCGCCACCAGGTCACGGCGGCGGCCGCGAGGGAGAAGAGCGTGACGGCCACGACGAGGGCGATGACCGTGCCCGTGCCGCCGCCGAACCCGGTGGCGGCACCGATCGGGATGAGCACCGGCACGAACTGGCGGGCCTGCCGGAAGGTGACCGTGTGCACGAGCACGATCCGGGGCGAGGTGCGCCGGGCGGACGGGGGAGCGGTCACGTGGCCTGGTCGCGGACCTGCTCCGCGCGGTGGGCGAGGTCGTCGGCGACGCGCTGGGCGACGTCGTGCTCCAGGTGCCAGATGCGCACGGTGCCCTGGCTGGAAGCGGTGAGCACCGCGACGGTGGCCAGGCCGAACATCTGCTGGAGGACGCCGCGGGTGACGTCGACGGTCTGGATTCGCGAGATCGGCACCAGGGTCCAGGTCTGGGTGAGCCAGCCGGTGCGGGTGTAGGCGGCCTCGGCGGTGATCTCCCAGCGGTACACCCGGTGCTTGAACCACGGGCGGATGCCCATCGCGACGACCGCGTAGAGCGCGGCGGCGTACGGCAGCACCCGGTGCAGCAGCGGCAGGGGCCCGCCGTCGGAGGGGGCGAAGAGCAGGAAGGCGCCGACGGCCAGCCACATGAGGATCGTGCTGAACACGCTCTCTGTCACCCACAGCCCGATGGCCGAGCGCGGCAGCTCCCAGGCAGGCTCGCGCACGGGCGAGGCGGGAGCGGTCCGCGAGGCGGCCCGGTGGCTGGGGGACATCGCCCTCATCCTCGCAGGCGACCCGGCCCGGAGAGCGGTGTCCGGGGGGAGAGCCGTCGCCCGGTCGGGTCGCCCGGGACCCTGGCACGATGGGCTGCGTGATGCCGCAGCAGGTCCCGACCGTGCCCGCCTCCGAACTGCCCGAGGACGCCGTGGTCCTCGACGTCCGCGAGGACGACGAGTGGGTGCACGGCCACATCGAGGGCGCGACCCACATCCCGATGGGCGACGTCCCGAGCCGGCTCGACGACCTCCCCGAGGGCGACCCCCTCTACGTGACCTGCCGGGGCGGTGGCCGCTCCGCCCGGGTGGCCGCCTGGCTGAACCAGAACGGCTTCGACGCGGTGAACGTCGGCGGCGGCATGGGCGAGTGGCAGGCCGCCGGCAAGCCGATGGTCAGCGAGACCGGCGAGGAGCCCTTCGTCCGCTGACAGCCGGCGGAGCGTCGCAGCGAGCGCCAGCGAGCGAGGAGCGGACGGCGGCGCGGAAGCGCACCATCGCGACCGTGCGCTGACAGCCGGCGGAGCATCAGCGCCAGGACGCGGCGGTCTCCTCGTCGTAGTAGCGGGTGAAGCCGCACAGCCAGGCGATCGGCTCGAGCGGGGCGCCCTCCCACCGGTCGGCGCCGCTGACCAGCAGGCGGGAACCGACGCCGTAGACCGGGCCCGGCGTGCTGCTGCCGGCGGCGGCGTCGTACGGCGCCGGGAGGTCGACGGTCACCGTGTCGCCCGATCCGCCGGAGATCCACTCCTGCACGGCGAAGGTGACCCCGACCAGGTCCTCCGGCGGCCCGGGCAGTCCCGGGCGGGTTGTGACGCCGGGCCCGATGCCCACCACCACGCCGGCGAAGGCGAAGTCCTGCTTGTCCACGGCGGCTGGGCTGTACTCGACGGCGCACGAACTCGCCCCCGTGCCGGCGAGCGGCCCGGTGCGGCCCGCGGTCGGGTCCTCGGCCAGCTGGGACAGCTCGCTGCCGGCGGCCGTGCCGGGCGGGTCCTCGCCGTCCGCCGGCGGCATGCCGGTGCCCGGGCCGCTGTCGGCCGCCCCGGGAGCGTCCTCGCGCGGCTCCTCGGCGACCAGCACCGAGGCCGAGCCGGCGGCGCCGTCCCCACCGGGCAGGTCGACGACGGTGGTCACGCCGCCGACCACCGCGGCGACGCCCGCGGCCACCGCCAGCGAGACGCCCGCGGTGCGGCGCCGGCGCGCCCGGCGCCCGGCCGCCAGCAGCTGCGCCGTCGGGGCCGGGCCGACCGGCACCCGGCCGGCGACGTCGCCCAGCAGCGCCGAGGTCTCCCGATCGGTCACGATGCCCTCCCGCCGTGCAGTTCGGAGAGGTCCAGGTCGGTCGACAGCTGGGCCAGGGCGCGCGACAGCCGGCTCTTGACCGTGCCGGGCGCGATCTTCAGGGCCGCGGCGATCTGCTGCTCGCCCAGGTGCGCGTAGTAGCGCAGCACGACGACCTCCCGGTGCGCCGGGCTCAGCCGGCGCAGCGCCCGGTGGACGGCGTCCGCGTCGTCGACCTGGCCGGTGGCGTCGTCGGACGGGGTCTCCGGCAGCTGCTCGGTGGGCCGCTCCCGCCACCAGCGACGTCGGTGGGTGTCGTGGTGGCAGTTGACCAGCACCCGGTAGACGTAGGCGTCGCGGTTGCCGGCCCCGCTGACCTTCTCCCAGGCCACGTAGCAGCGCACCAGCGCCGTCTGCACCAGGTCCTCGGCCTCCGGCCGGGCGCACCCGAGCAGCACGGCGGAGCGGACGAGCACCGGCCAGCGCTCGTCCACGAACTGCGCGAACTCCTCGTCCCGCCCCACTAGCGCCTCCGCCGGCTCGCCCTCTGGGAAGGATGACGCGTCGGCCGGCCGCTGCGGTTCCCGCCGCGCTCAGGAGCGGCGCACCTCGTCGGCGGCCGGCGCGCATCCACCGCTCGGTCACCGTCCGCAGAGCCGGGTCGCGCCGGCCGCCAGGTGGAGCTCGTGGCTACGGTCGTACACACGTGGCGCCCGTTCGGACGCGCGCCCCCGACCGTCCCTGGATACCGCCATGTCCGTCGCCCCCGCGACCGTCGATGCCGCGCGCCTGCGCCGGGCCCGCGTCGCCGTCGCGACCTGCTTCTTCGTCAACGCGGTCTTCTACGCCAACCTGGTCCCGCGGCTGCCCCAGGTGAAGGCGGAGCTCGACCTGAGCAGCACCGCCCTGGGTGCGGCGCTCGCCGCGCTGCCGCTGGGCGCCCTGCTGGCCGCGCTGTCCTCGGCGGTGTTCATCCGCCGGTTCGGCTCCGGCCCGGTCGCCTCGGCCGGCCTGGTGCTGCTCGGGTTCGCCGTCGGGGCGGTCGCGGTGGCGCCGAACTGGCTCGCCCTCGCCGCGGCGTTGTTGGTCACCGGCGCGCTGGACGCGGTCGTCGACGTCGCGCAGAACGCGCACGGGCTGCGGGTGCAGCGGCTCTACGGCCGCTCGATCCTGAACGCGTTCCACGGCATCTGGAGCATCGGTGCGGTCGCCGGCGGGCTGCTCGGCTCGGCCGCGGCCGGGCTCGACGTGCCCCTGGACGTGCACCTCGGGGTCTCGGCGGTCGTCTTCGGGGCGCTGGCGCTGGCCGTCCTCCGGGCCATGCTGCCCGGCCGCGACGAGCCGGCGCCGGTCACCGGCGAGGTGCCGCGCGAATTCCCCCGGCGGCGGGCCGCCATCCCGGCGCTGGCCGTGCTGGGCGTGCTGGCCACGTGTGCGGCGTTCGTCGAGGACGCCGGCTCCTCGTGGAGCGCGCTGTACCTCCGCGGCGAGCTGGACACCGGGGCGGCCGTCGCCGGCCTCGGGTTCGTCGCGCTGGCCGGGGCCATGACCGTCGGGCGGCTGGCCGGCGACCGGTTCGTCGACCGGTTCGGGCAGCGCCGGGTGGCCCGGGCCGGTGGTGCGCTGACCGCCGTCGGCATGGGCCTGGCCCTCGCCGTGCCGTCGGTGCCCACCACGCTCATGGGGTTCGCCATGGCCGGGCTCGGCGTGGCCACCCTCGTCCCGGCCGTCTACTCCGCCGCCGACGAGCTGCCCGGCCTGCCGCACGGGGTCGGCCTGGCGGTCATCAACTGGCTGCTGCGGATCGGCTTCCTCGTCTCCCCGCTCCTGGTGGGGGTGCTGGCCGACGCGATCAGCCTGCGGTTCGCGCTGCTCACGGTCGTGCTCGCCGGGCTCGGCACGCTGCTGCTCGGCCGGGCGCTGCCGCGCCGCCGGGTGCCGGACCAGGTCTAGCGACCGCAGGGCTCGTCACGGGGCGACCGGCCGCGAGCCGGCCGCCCCGTGACCGGGCCGCGGCTCAGCTCTTCAGCGCGTACTCGGCGAAGCGGCTGCGCAGGTCCTTCTTCGAGAACTTGCCGACGCTGGTCTTGGGCACCTCGTCGATGAACTCGACCGCCTCGGGCATCCACCACTTGGCCACCAGCGGCTTGAGGTGGTCGAGGATGTCCTGCTCGGTCGCGCTCTCGCCTTCCCGGAGGACGACGCAGGCCAGCGGGCGCTCGTCCCACTTGGGGTGCGGGATGCCGACGACGGCGGCTTCCTTCACCGCCGGGTGGCTCATGATCGCGTTCTCCAGGTCGACCGAGGAGATCCACTCACCGCCGGACTTGATCAGGTCCTTGGTGCGGTCGGCGATGCGGATCGAGCCGAACTCGTCCATCGCGGCGACGTCGCCGGTCTTCATCCAGCCGTCAGGAGTGGTGAGCTCCACGCCGGCGTCGGGGTTGTAGTAGTCCTGCGCGCACCACGGGCCGCGCACCTGCAGCTCACCGGTGGCCGTGTCGTCCCACGCCTGGGGCTCCAGGGTGTCGGCGTCGACGATGCGGGCCTCCACCCCGAACAGCGGGACGCCCGCGCGGGCCCGGCGGTCGGCCTTGGTCGCGTCGTCGGCGTCCTCGAAGCGCCGCGGCAGGATGCCGGAGGACGCGACGGGCGACGTCTCGGTCATGCCCCAGGCCTGCAGGATCGGGATGCCGACCTGCTCGCGGTAGGCCTCGCTCAGCGCCTTCGGCACCGCCGAGCCGCCGCAGCCGATGTCGCGCAGCTTGTGCGGCTGGCCGGCCAGGTGGGGGAGGACGCCCTGCCAGATGGTCGGTACGCCGGCGGTGAAGGTGACCCCCTCGTCGACGATCAGCTTCGCCAGCGCCTCGGGCTGCATCAGCGCGCCAGGCATGACCAGCGAGGCGCCGGCGGCCGGCGCGGCCTGCGCGATGCCCCAGGCGTTGGCGTGGAACATCGGCACGACCGGCATCGCGACGTCCCGGACGCTGAACCCGAAGGCGTTGGGTGCGATCGCGGCCATGGCGTGCAGCACCGTCGAGCGGTGCGAGTAGACGACGCCCTTGGGGTTGCCGGTGGTGCCGCTCGTGTAGCACATCGAGGCGGCCCGCAACTCGTCCGAGACGGCGAACTCGACCGGCTCGGCGTCGGCCAGCAACGTCTCGTAGTCGAGGATCCGGTCGTCGTCGGGGATCTCGTTGCCGCCACCGTCGTCCATGACCACGACCTGCTTGACGGTCTTCATGGTGTCGATGAGCGGCCAGAGCAGGGGCAGGACGGTGCGGTCGACGAAGACGACCTCGTCCTCGGCGTGGTTGGCGATGTAGGTGAGCTGCTCGGGGAACAGCCGCACGTTGAGCGTGTGCAGCACGCGCCCGCTGCACGGCGCGGCGAAGTAGAGCTCCAGGTGGCGCTGGCTGTTCCAGCCGAAGGTGCCCACCCGGCCGTCGGCGCTGATGCCGAGGGTGTCGAGGACCCCGCCGAGCTTGCGGGTGCGCTGCGCCCACTCCGCGTACGTCGCCCGCGTCACCCCGCCGGGGTTGTTGGTGACGATCGTCCCGTCGCCGTAGTGCTGCTCGACGTGCCGGAAGATCGAGTCGATCGTGAGGGGGTAGTCCTGCATCAAGCCACGCATGGCCGGATCCTGCCAGTGACCGCGCTCACCTTCCAGCGGTAGGGGCGCGGTCAGGGGCGCCGGGCGACCCGCTCCCGGACCGCGGGGCTGCGGACCTCCCGCAGGGCGTCGGTGCCACCCACCGCGCCCCGCCGCCGCCTGCCCGCAGCTGCTCCGCCTTCTTGTCCGCGACCGCCAGGCCCGCCATCAGCGTGAGGCCGGCCCGCTTCACCAGCGGCTCCGGCCGCGCCGTCCACTCGGCGGCCTTCGTCCAGGCCGGTGCGGCGTACCGGAGGAGGATCTGGCAGACCTGGTCGCAGAGGTCCCAGGACTCGAAGCCGGCGGCCCAGCGCTCGAACTGCGCGCCGTCGACCAGCGCCGGGTCGTCCAGCAGGGACGCGAGATCCGCGCCTCGTGCACGCCGCTGTCCCACAGCTGCGCGGCGAGCTCGCGGTCCCGGCCGACATCCCCGCGACCGCGCGCAGCTCGCCGACGGTCATGTCACGGGGTCAGGACGATCGGCAGCGTGTCCAGGCCGCGGATGACGAACTCGGGGCGGCGCACCGGCTCCCCGCCCAGCTCGATCCCCGACGCCCGGTCCAGCAGCGCGCCGAAGGTGGCCTGCAGCTCCACGCGGGCGAGCGGGGCGCCGATGCAGAAGTGGATGCCGGCGCCGAAGGAGATGTGCGGGTTGTCGGTTCGGGTGATGTCGAGCGTCTCCGGCTCGGCGAAGACGGCGGGGTCGTGGTTGGCCGCACCCAGCAGCGCGGCGATCTTCTGGCCCTCGGCCACCGTGACGCCGCCGAGCTCGACGTCGGCGGTGGCGGTGCGCTCGAACAGCTGCAGCGGCGGGTCGAAGCGCATGAGCTCCTCGAGCGCGGCGGGCAGCAGCGCGCGGTCGGCGCGCAGCCGGGCCAGCTGGTCGGGGTGCCGTAGCAGCGCGAGCAGGCCGTTGCCGGTCACGTTCACCGTCGCCTCGTGGCCGGCGTTGAGCAGCAGGATGCAGGTGGTGACCAGCTCGTCCTCGGTGAGCTTGTCGCCGTCGGCGTCGCGGACGCTCACCAGGTGGCTGACCAGGTCCTCGCCGGGGTGCTGCCGCCGGTCGGCGGCCAGCTCCCGCAGGTAGCCGACGAACTCGTCGGCGGCCCGCTCGGCGTCGTCCTCCCGCTGCCGGGTGCGGTCGTACTCGTACATCTTCACGATCGCGTTCGACCACGGCCGCAGCAGCGGGCGGTCGGCCTCCGGCACGCCCAGCAGCTCGGCGATGACGGCGACCGGCAGCTGCTCGGCCATCCCGGTGAGCAGGTCGACCGGCTCCGCGCCGTCCGAGCGCTCGACCAGCTCGCCGGCCAGCCGGCCGGCCAGCTCCTCCACCCAGGGCCGCAGCCGTTCCACGTGCCCGCGGGCGAAGGCGCTGGTGATCAGCCGCCGCAGCCGGGTGTGGTTCGGCGGCTCCATCTCGAGGATGGCGTTGCGGTGGATGAGGTTGAAGCTCCCGAACCGGTCGCCGGGCTCCTTGTCGGTCCAGATGCGGCCCAGCCGGCGGTCGCGCAGCACGGCGTTGGCCTCGGCGTGGGTGAACGCCAGCCACAGGCCCAGGCCCTCGTGCCACTGCACCGGCGCCTGCGCCCTCGCCCGCGCGAACGCCGGGTACGGGTCGGCGACGAAGGAGGGGGCGGTGAGGTCGAGGGGGTCGACGGCCGGGATCACGCGCCGCAGCCTAGGCGTGTGCTCCGGCCCGCGGACCGGTCCACCTACGCTGCTCGCATGGCTTCCCGCAAGCGCTCCTCCGGCACCGCCGTCGCCGAAGGTGGCGTGAACCCCAAGGCCCCGTGCCCCTGCGGCTCCGGCCGCCGCTACAAGCACTGCCACGGCTCCGGCTACGCGCCCGTCGTCATCCGCCCGTTCGAGGGCCTGCCCGGCGAGGCCGACTGGGTGGCGCTGCGCGAGCTCGTCCCCGCGGCGACGGCGAAGCTGAAGTCGGCCGACGGCCGCGACATCACGCTGGCCAGCGTGCTGCCCGGCGGTGCGCCCGCGCTGGTGCGGGCCAACGGCGAGATCCTCGTCGGCGCCCAGCTGCAGACGTCGTCGGACGACGTCAGCCGTGACCTGGGCACCGCCGTCGCGGCCGCCCTGGAGGCCCCCGCCGGCGCGCCGGTGGACCCGGGCCCGATCGGCGGCGCCGGCTCGGCCGGGCCGCGGCTGCAGGAGGTCCTGGACCTCACCGCGCCGATGGAGGTGACCGTCCACGACGACTTCGGGTTCTGGCTGGAGGGCACCGAGCCCGGCGCCGCGGCCCGCGCCGGGCTGCAGCAGGCCAACGAGGCGATCCTGCCGACCGTCCGGCTCGAGGGGCTGGAGGCGGCCTACTGGGTGCGCCCCGGCAACGAGCGCGCGCACCTGCGCTGGGTGCGGCCGGAGAAGGAGGAGCAGCTGCTCGACGCGCTGGCCCGCCTGTCCGCCGCCGAGCAGATCCTGCTGGGCGAGGGCACCCGGTACGCCGGCGCTTTCCGCGCCCACGGCCTCGTCGTCCCGGTGTGGGACCTGCCGGCCGACACCCCGGCCGCCGACTGGATCGCCCCGGCGACGGAGTTCCAGACCCGGCTGGAGCGGGCTCTGGCCGAGACGGCGCCGCTGGACGCCGACGAGCGGCGCGCCCGGGCCGGTCTGCTGTCCCGCCAGATCACCCTGCGCTGAGCCGCGGCGTCCCCGCGCTCACGGAGCGCGGGGACGCCCTGCACGCGGTCGCCGTGCCGGGGCGGGCGTCGAGCAGGGTGCTCCCCGCTCGGTCCGTCTCTGCCCACCAGGGCTGGGCAGAGACGGACTGTCCGCGGAACACCTGGTGAGGGCGTGGACCCTACTGCCGGTAGGAGGCGACGACGTCCGGTGCTTCAGACGCTGCGGACCAGGTGGCGGAAGAAGCCGGCGCCCCGGTGCAGGGCGGCCACCGAGATGCGCTCGTCGGCGGCGTGCAGCGCCGACAGCTCCTCCCGGCTCAGGTCGAACGGCATGAACCGGTAGACGCTGTCGCAGATCTGGCTGAGGTGCCGGGCGTCGCTGGCCTGCACCATCACGTACGGCGCGACGACGGCGTCCGGGTAGGTGGCCCGCGCCGCGGCACTGACCAGCGCGAACGCCTCGTTGTCGGTCCGGGAGACCGGTGACGGGTCGTTGCCGGAGACCACGCGCAGCTCCACCGACGGGTCGTCGATCACGCGGTGCAGCCGGTCCACGGTCGACTGCACCGTCTCGCCGAGCGCGATCCGGATGTTGAGGTGTGCCAGCGCCCGGGTGGCCAGCACGTTGGTGGCCCGGCTGCCCTCCAGGCGGGTGACGGCGACCGTCGTCCGCACCATGGCGCCGGCCTCCCGGCCGGCCCGCGCCAGGACCTCGGCCAGCACCGGCCGCAGCTGTGCGGCGTGCGCGAACAGCGCGCGGTAGCCCAGCGGCGCCCGCCGGCCGACGGCGTCGATCATGCCGAGGACGACGTCGTGCAGCCGGGCGGGGAACGGGTCGTCCTCGAGCGCCAGGATCGCCCTCGCCAGCCGCGCCGGGGCGCCGCCGCGGACGGGCGAGGACGCGTGCCCGCCGGCGTCGGTGGTGACCAGCTCGACGTCGAGCAGCCCCTTCTCCGCCAGCCCCACGACGGCGACCTGGCCCGGGACGCCGGGGAACATCCCGCTGACGACCGCCCCGCCCTCGTCGAGGACCGCCCAGGGCCGGATGCCGCGGGCGGTGAAGGTCTCCACCGCGAGCTGCGCGCCCACGCCCGCCACCTCCTCGTCGTCGCCGAACGAGAGGTAGACGTCGCGCCGCGGGGTGAACCCGTCGGCGACCAGCGCCTCGACCGCCTCCAGGATCGCGACCATCGTGCCCTTGTCGTCGATCGCCCCGCGACCGTGTACGCAGCCGCCCTCCATCGCGCCGGAGAACGGGTCGCGGCTCCACTCCTGCCCGTCCACCGGTACGACGTCGTAGTGCGCCATCAGCACCAGCGGCGGCTCGTCGGTGGTCCCGCGCCAGCGGTAGAGCAGGGCGCCCTCGCCCAGCTGCTCGCGCTCCAGCGCCGCATGCGCCCGCGGGTAGAGCTCGGCCAGCCGGGCGCGGTAGGCCGCGAAGACGGACCGGTCCACCTCGGCGGGGTTGCGCGAGGAGACCGTCGGGATGCGGATGAGCTCGGCGAGGCGCCCGGCCGCGGCGTCGGCGTCCAGGCCGCTGAGGTCCACCGGGTCGACCGGGCGGTCGTCCGGCCGGAACCGGGCCACCCGCCGGGCCGTCGTGGTGGCGGCCGCCGCCGCGGCGGCCACCGCCAGGGTGCGCTTCATGCTCGGGACTCCTCAGCGGGTGCGGGGGCCGACGGGTCGGAGAAGGCGAGCTTCGGGACGACGAGCAGCGCCAGCGCCGCGAGCAGCGCGGCCGTGCCGCAGACCACCCAGACGGTGATGTAACCGGAGAGCGAGCCGGCGGTGCCGGGCGACCCGTCGACGAGCAGCGGGGCGCCCGAGGCCAGCGCGATGGCGAAGGCGGCGGAGGCGAACGATCCGCCCAGCACCTTCGTGGTGTTGGTCAGGCCGGTGGCCACCGCCGTCCGGCCCACCGGTGCGGCGGCCGCCGCGGCCGCCGGGAGCGCGGCCACGAGCGCGCCGGACCCCAGGCCGGCGACCGCTATGCAGGCCAGCATCTGGGCGAGCGTGTCGTGGAAGGGGACGAGCAGCAGGTAGCCGGTACCGGTGAGCGTCGCGGCGCCGATCAGCGTGCGCCGGGGCGTGGTCAGCCGGCTGACCCGGGAGAACTGGCCGGCGCCGACCAGCATGGAGATCACGTAGGCGCCGATGACGACCGACACCTGGCTCGTGGAGAGGCCCAGCCCGTAGCCGTACACCGCCGGATCGGTGCGCGCGTAGGTCGACAGCGGGCCCTGCGCGCCCAGCACGCTGATGCCGAACAGGCCGGCGGTCAGCTGGACCGGCCACATCGAGGAGCTGGCCAGCACCCGGAAGTCGACCAGCGGGTCGTCCTGGCGCAGCTCGTACAGCACGAAGGGCACCAGCAGCAGGAGCCCCAGCGCGGTGACCGCCCACGGCCACAGCGCGTCCTCGTTGAGGCGGACGAAGCTCAGCCCTCCGGTGATGACCAGCAGCACCAGGCTCAGCAGGGCGGCGCCGGTCGCGTCGATGCTGCCGCCGGTGCGGTCCTCGCTCTCGGGCACGCGGAGGGCGACGAGGGCGCAGACGCCGACGACGAGGACCAGCGGGGCCATCAGCACGAGCCAGAAGGAGTCCGCGAGGATCTGCCCGATCTGCCCGCCGGTGAGCGCGCCGGCGATGGCGCCGGCCTGGAGCGCGGCGACGATCAGCCCGGTCGCCCGCCGGGTCTCGCTCGCCGCCCCCGGCGTCCGGCGCGACCGGTCCCAGATCAGCGCGACCTGCAGCGGCAGCCACACCACGTACATGCCCTGCAGCGCCCAGGCGATCAGGAACAGCGGGAAGCTCTGCGCGAAGGCGAGCACGACGGTGGACAGCGCGACGACCACGGCGGACCAGAGCAGCACCCGGCGGTGGCCGTGGAGGTCGCCGAGCTTGGCCAGCACCGGCACCGCGATGGCCGAGAGCATCAGCTGGGCGGCCTCGAGCCAGTTGACGTCGGCGTCGTTGACCCCGAGGTAGCGGGCGATGTCGGTGAGCAGCGGGACGTAGTAGCCCTGCAGCACGCCGCTGGTGAACTCGACGAAGACCAGGTAGCCGACGAGCCCGCCGCCGATCCCCGCGATCCGGCCGCTCCGCCGTGCCGTCTCCGTGCGTGCCACCGCAGGCGTCCCTTCGCCGAGGCGCCGGGCCCGGCGCGGGAAGTTGGCAGCGTAGTGGCCGGGATCACGCCGGCGACCTGTCGCGGCGGAAAGTCCCCCGGTCGTCACGCCGCCCGCCGAAACCGTGCGCCCTTCCGCGGGGAACCCTCCTGCGCTTGTCCGCGGAAAGGTTCAGAGGGGGGTGCGGGCGATGGGGCAGGACATGCAGCGCGGGCCGCCGCGGCCGCTGCCGAGCTCCGAGCCCGCGATGCGCACGACCTCGATGCCGGCGGCCTCCAGGGCGGCGTTGGTGACGGTGTTCCGCTCGTAGGCCACGGTGAGCCGCGGTGCCAGGGCGAGGGTGTTGTTGCCGTCGTCCCACTGCTCACGCTCGGCGGTGACCGGGTCCAGGCCGGTGTCGATGACGCGCAGCTTGTCGATGCCCATGGCCGCGGCGGCCGCGACCACGAACGGCTGCGGGCCGGCGACGGCGAGATCGGTGGTGTCGGCGTCCTCCGGGGAGGAGCCCTCGGGCGCGCGCACCGTCCAGGCGACCAGCGAGTCGGCGACCGCCGGGTACATGACCATCGCGTCGACGTCGACCATCGTGGCGATGGTGTCCAGGTGCATCGTCGCCCGCTCCTGGGCGATCGGGACCACCAGCGCCGTGTGCGCCAGCCCGCGGGCGAACAGCCGCCGGGCCAGCCGCTCGGCCCCGCCGGGCGTCGTCCGCTCGCCGACGCCGACGGCCACCACGCCCTCGGCCAGCAGCAGGACGTCACCGCCCTCGAGGTGCTCCAGGTCCGAGCCGTACAGCTGCTCGGCGCCGGCGAACCGCGGGTGGTGGGTGTAGATCGCGGCGGTGATGGTGCTCTCCCGGTGCCGGGCGGGCATCGCCAGCGACGTCACCGCCACCTCGTCGCCGATCCACACCGACGAGTCGCGGGTGAACAGCAGGTTCGGCAGCGGCGGGACGACGAAGTCGGCGCGGTCCATGAGCTGGTAGGCCAGCCCGGAGCCGCGCAGCTCGTCGTGGGCGACGCCGGCGATCAGCGCCGAGGCGAGGTCCTCCGGCGACAGCCCGGCCAGGTGCCGGGTGGTGTCGCGCTGCAGGGTCGCGCCCAGGCGCGGGTCGTCGACGGCGGCGCCGATCAGCCGGTCCCGGGCGGCCGGGGAGGAGAGGATCTCGGCCAGCAGCGTGGCCAGCTGCAGCACCTCGACGCCGCGGTCGGTGAGCGCCTGCGCGAACGCGTCGTGCTCCTCCTGCGCGCGGGCCACCCACGGGACGCCGTCGAAGAGCAGCTGGTCGTTGTTGCGCGGCGTGAGCCGGCGCAGCTCCGGGCCCGGCCGGTGCAGCAGCACGGTGCGCAGCCGGCCGACCTCGCTGGTGGCACCCGACGGCGCGGCGGACCCGATCATGGAGCCAGGCTGGCACACCCGGCCCGGCGGCCGCCCGTCGCGACCCTCGTTAGGGTGCCGAGGGCGGTGCCGACGACGGCTCCGCGACGCCGAACCGGAGGTACCCGTGGACCTGTTCGACCTGACCGGCAAGGTGGCCGTGGTCACCGGTGGCACCCGCGGCATCGGCCTGATGATGGCCCGGGGGCTGCTGCAGGCGGGGGCGAAGGTCTACATCAGCTCCCGCAAGGCCGAGGCGGGCGACGCCGCCGTCGCGGAGCTCGCCGAGTTCGGCACCGCCGTCTCGATCCCGGCCGACCTCTCCACCGAGGCCGAGTGCATCCGCCTCGCCGAGGAGGTGGGCCGCTCCGAGGAGCGCGTGCACGTCCTCGTCAACAACGCCGGAGCCACCTGGGGCGAGCCGCTGGAGACCTTCCCCGAGTCGGCCTGGGACAAGCTGCTCGACCTGAACCTGAAGTCGCCGTTCTTCCTCACCCGCGCGTTCCTGCCGAAGCTCGAGGCCGCAGCGGCCGACGGCGACCCGGCGCGGATCGTCAACGTCGGCAGCATCGACGGCCTGCACGTCAACCCGATGCCGACCTACTCCTACGCCGCGAGCAAGGCCGGGCTGCACCACCTCACCCGCGTGCTCGCCAAGGAGCTCGGGCCCAAGGGCATCACCGTCAACGCCGTCGCCCCTGGGCCCTTCGAGTCGAAGATGATGGCCGCCACGCTCGACGCCTTCGGGTCCGAGATCGCGGCGAAGTCGCCGCTGGGCCGCATCGGCCGCCCGGACGACATGGCCGGCGTCGTCGTCTACCTCTCCTCGCGGGCCGGGGCCTACGTGACCGGCGCGGTCATCCCCGTCGACGGCGGGATCGCCACCACCGCCTGACACGCCCCGGGATGATCAGGTGACCTGGTCATCCCGGGTCCTGGCTCACCGTCGGTCGTGAGCCAGGACCCGGGACGGTGAGCCAGGACGGCGCCCGCGGCACCGGGCCGACGATGGGCCGGGGCAGACCCACACGCGTGATGTGGGAGTCGGCCAGCGCGACCTGGTGCGGCGACCCGATGAGCACCCCCTGCTCACGGGCCGCCGTCCACCACCGCCGGGCGCCGTCGGGGTCGCCCCGGCGCTCGGCGATCCGGCCCTGCAGCTCGTCGTAGGCGCCCAGGGTGAGCGACGGCGTCCCGAGCACGGCCTGCCGGCCGCGGTAGGGCAGCAGCGACTCCGCCGCCGACGCCCAGTCCGGCTCGTCGCCCAGCCACAGCGACGACTCCGCCTGCAGGTAGAGGGCGACGTCGCTGGCCCAGTCCCGCACGAGCGTCCGCCCCCACCGGGCGCGCAGCCGTCGGGCCTCCGTCACGTCGCCCGACTCGGCCGCGGCCAGCACCGCCATCTCCTGCAGCAGCGGGTTGCCCTCGTCGCCGGTCTCGACCAGCAGCGGCAGCGCGTCGCCCTGGCGGAAGTCGGCCCGCCGCAGGGTGAACTGGTGCGCCGCGTAGGCGTGCCGCGCGTGCGGGGTCACCCGTCGGAACAGCTCGTAGGCCTCGGTGGTCAGCTCCTCGGCGCGGGCGGCGTTGCCGCGCAGCCAGGCCAGCCCGCCCGCCTGCCACAGCACGTGCGGGCGGACCTCCGGCCCGCTCAAGGACACCGCCAGCCGGCGCGCCTGGTCGTGATCGGCCTCGAACCCGGCCAGGTCGCCCAGGTGCAGCCTGATCGCTGCCCGGTGCACGTGCGCCATGAACTGGGTGCGCCGGGGCAGCCCGCGGCCGGTGAGCGCCAACGCCTCGTCGGTCGCGGCCAGCCGGAGCTCGGCGGCGCCCGGCCGCCCCCACACCGCCAGGCAGAAGTTGTTGAGCGTGCGGCCCAGCAGCTCCGGGTCGCCGATCCGGCGGGCCATCTGGATCGCCCGCTGGGCGGCCCGCACGCCGCGGTCGTCCGGTCCGAAGGCGAGCTCGACGCCGAGGGTGCCGAGCAGGCGGGCCGTGAGGGGGTCGTCGTCGTCCCCGTGCTCGGCGAGCAGGTCCTCCAGGACGGCGACCATGTCGTCGTCGACCAGCCCGTGCGGCCGCCAGTTCCACAGCGTGACACTGCCCCAGACCGCCGCCGCCTCCGCCAGGCACTCGCGATCGCCCAGCTGGCGGGCGAGGCCGATCGCCTCGGCCACCACCTCGCGTGCCTCGGTGAGCTGCCCGCTGCGCAGCAGGTCGTTGCCCAGCGCGGTCAGCAGGTCGTGCCGGGTGCGCGCGGCGTCCGGTGCATGCGGGTCGAGCAGCTGCAGGGCCTCCCGGCCGTGCGCGGCCGCCTCGCCGTGGGCCAGCCTCTCCCGGGCGGCGCGGGCGGCCGCGGCCAGGTACAGCAGCGCGGGGCCGGGGCCGACCACCGGCAGCGCCTCGACGAAGTGGTGGGTGAGCCGCTCCACCACCCCGTCGTCGGTCGACGTGGCGAGCCGCCGCTCCAGCGCCTCGCCGATCCGCGCGTGCAGCCGGGCGCGCCGCACGGCGGGCAGGTCGCCGGCCAGCACCTCCTGCACCAGCGCGTGGGTGAACCGCCAGCTCCACGCGCGCCTGCCCTCGACCACCAGGCCGACGGCGACGGCGGAGTCCATCGCGGCGAGCGTCTCCTCGGCCGGGCAGCCGGCGGCCTCGAGGAGGTCCAGCGTCACCTCGCGGCCGGCGACGGCAGCCAGTTCCAGCGCCTCGCGCGTGCCCGGGGGCAGCCGGGCGAGCCGGGTGCGCAGCACGTCCCCGACCGAGGGCGGCACCGGCACGCGGTCCAGGTGCAGGTCGTGGGCGCCCACCATCCAGCGCGACAGCTCGACGACGAAGAACGGGTTGCCGCCGGTGCGGTCATGCACGGCGGCGGCCAGGGCGCGGTCGCCGGGGGAGCCCAGCTGGGCCGTGAGCAGCGCGCCGACGTCGCCGGCGTCCAGCCCGTGCAGCCGCAGGCAGGTGGCGGCCGGCTCGCGCGCCAGCCTCCCCAGGCAGTCGGCGACGGCTGCGGGCAGCTGCTCGCCCACGGTGCGGGCGGTGACCACCAGCAGGACCGGCGCGCGGGGGAGGTGGCGGGCCAGCAGACCGAGCAGCTGCACCGAGGTGGTGTCCGCGCCCTGCAGGTCGTCGAGGACGACGAGCACGGGGCGGGCCGCCGCTGCGGTGAGCCGGGCGCGCAGGTCCTGGAACAGCCGGAAGCGGGCGGCGTCGGCGTCGTCCCCCGGCGGGGCCTGCACCGGCGTGAGCTCCGGCTGGTCCAGCTGCTCGAGCACCTGCGCCCACGGCCACAGCGCCGGTGCGCCCGCGTCGTCGGCGCAGCGGCTCCAGGCCACCGACCAGCCGAGCACCCGGGCGCCGTCGGCCACCGTCTCGGCCAGCCGGGTCTTGCCGATCCCGGCCTCGCCCTCGAGGACGACGATCGCGGGCCGCCCGCCGGCCACCTGCTCCGCGACCGCGCGCACCTGGTCCAGCTCCGTGCGACGGCCGACCAGTGCCTCGACCGAGGTGGTCGGCGCGGGCCCGGGCGCGGCGGGCAGGACCGGCCGGGGCAGCCGCTCCAGCAGCCGCGGGTCCTGGCGCAGCACGGCCTGCTCGAGGTCCCGCAGCTCCGGACCGGGATCGATGCCCAGCTCGTCGCGCAGCAGCTCGGCGCACCGGCGGCAGGCCTCCAGCGCATCGGCCTGGCGGTCGGCGGCGTACAGGGCGGTGACCAGCCGCGCCCACAGCCGCTCCCGGAGCGGGTGGTCGGCGACGAGGTGCTGCAGATCGGGGACCGCGGCCTCCGGGCGGCCGACTGCCAGCAGGGCGTCGCAGCGCCGCTCGCGGGCGCGCACCTGGAGCTCGGTGAGCCGCAGCCGGTCGCTCGCGGCCGCGGGGAGATCGCCGAGCTCGGCCAGCGGCTCCCCGCGCCACAGCCCGAGCGCCTCCTCCAGCAGGGCCACGCCGCGCTCGGGAGCGCCGTCGGCCACCGCCCGGTCACCGGCCTCGACCAGCTCGGCGAAGCGGAGCAGGTCCAGGTCGGCGGGGTCGGCGCGCAGCAGGTACCCCGGCGGGCGGGTGATCAGGACCGCGGGTGTCTCCCGCGGGCCGCGGCCGGGCTCCAGGACCCGCCGCAGGTGCGAGACGTAGGCCTGCAGGGTGCCGGTGACCGTGGGCGGCGGCTCCTCGCCCCACAGCGTGCCCACGATCCGGTCGACGGCGACGACGCGGCCGGCGTCGGCGAGCAGGAGCGTCAGCAGCGCGCGCGGCTTGGCCCCGCCCACGTCCAGAGGGTGACCGTCGGGGCCGGTGACCTCGAGCGGGCCGAGGACGCGGTAGCGCACGACCCGGGATGCTCCCAGCGCCGCGGCGACCCGGGGACCCCTTCGCGCGCGCCGCGAGCGGACGTCCAAGTCGGGTGCAAGAACCGCGCAAGCCGGTCGCCGCAGGCTCCCTCTCGTCCGGAAGCCGCGGCCCGCCCGCGGCGCCACCCCCGCGGCCCGCGCCGCGGCACCCCAGAGGAAACCCGCATGTCTCTCACCGAGCGGTCCCACGAGCTCGAGCAGCCCGTCGTCCTGCTGGACGCGGCGGCCGTCGACAGCCTCGTACCGGCGATCCCGGCAGCCGACGTCGACCGGCTGCGCGGCCTCGTGCACGGCCCGGTCTACGCCGCCGGCGACGACGGCCTGGCCGCCGAGGTGGCCACCTGGAACGTCGCGGTCCAGCACACCCCGGCGATCGCGGTCGGCGCCACCTGCGCCGCGGACGTCGCCGCCGCCGTCTCGTGGGCCGTCGCGCACGGACTGGGCGTCGCCGTCCAGGCCACCGGCCACGGGCCGGTGCGCAACGCCGCCGGGTCGATGATGATCACCACCCGCCGGATGCAGGGCATGGTCATCGACCCCGAGCGGCGCACCGTGCGTGTCGAGGCCGGCGTGAGGTGGAGGCGCGTCATGGAGGCTGCCGCCGAGTTCGGCCTGGCCGGTTTGTGCGGCTCCTCCTCCGACGTCGGCGTCGTCGGCTACACCCTCGGCGGAGGGCTCGGCTCGCTCGGCCGCAAGCACGGCTTCGCCGCCGACCACGTCCGCGCGGTGGAGATCGTCACGGCCGACGGCCGGCAGCGCCTGCTGTCCGCCGACTCCGAGCCGGAGCTGTTCTGGGCGGTCCGAGGCGGCAAGGGGAACTTCGGCGTCGTCACCGCGCTGGAGATGGACCTGGTCCCGCTCACCGGCCTGCACGCCGGCGGCATCTTCTTCGCCGGTGAGGACACGGCCGCCGTCCTGCACGCCTTCCGGCGGTGGTCGCCGACCCTGCCCGAGGAGGTCAGCACCTCGATCGCCATCCTCCGGCTGCCGGACGCCGAGTTCGTGCCGCCGCCGCTGCGCGGCCGGACCGCCGTGCACCTCCGTTACGCCTACAGCGGCACCGACGCCGACGAGGGTGAGCGGCTGGTGGCCCCGATGAAGGCGGCGGGGAGGGTCCTGCTCGGCTTCATCGGGCCGATCCGGACCGACGAGACGGACTCGATCCACATGGACCCGGTCGACCCCATGCCGTCGTGGGAGAAGGGCCAGCTGCTCGGCGAGCTGACCGAGGAGGGGATCGACGCGCTCGTGGCCGTCGCCGGCCCGCAGGCGCAGATCCCGCTGATCATGGTCGAGCTCCGGCTGATGGGCGGTGCGCTGGCCCGGCAGCCGCGCGTGCCGAACGCGGTACCGGGACGGGACGGCGCCTGGTCGATGCTGGTCCTGGGGCCCGGCGTGCCGGAGCTCGCCGAGGTGGTGCCGGCCGTCGGGCGCGGCGTGCTGGGCGCGCTGGCCCCGTGGCGGGCGCGCGGCTCGATGATCAACTTCCTCGGGGACGTCTCGGGCCCCGAGGAGGTGGCCGCGGCCTACCCGCCCGGCGTCCACGAGCGGCTGGCCGCGGTGAAGGCGGCGGTCGACCCCGGCCGCACCTTCTCCTTCGGCCACGCCTTCTGAGCCCTGCGCCGCGGGTACCGCGGTGTGGTGGCGGTACCGGCCTGCAGCGCGGTGCCCGCGACCGCACTGCGGTACCCGCGCGGTCAGTCGGGGAGGAGGACGCCGGGGTTGCAGATGCCCTGCGGGTCCAGCTGCTGCTTGACCGCGCGCAGCACCTCGACGCCGAGCGTCCCCACCTCGCGCTCCAGCCAGGGGCGGTGGTCGGCGCCGACGGCGTGGTGGTGGGTGAGCGTGCCGCCGGCGGCCAGCAGTGCGTCGGTCGCCGCCCGCTTGGCGGCGAGCCACTGCTGGATGGGCAGCGCGTCGTCCCGGTCGGCGATCACCGTCAGGTACAGCGAGGCGCCGGTCGGGTAGCCGTGCGAGAGGTGGCCGAGCACCAGCGGCCGGTGCCCGCTGCGGGTGAGCGCCTCCCGCAGCGCGCTGCGGGTGGCGTCGTAGACGGTGGGCAGCGCCGTCCAGGTGGCCGCCGTCTCCAGTGTCTCGACCAGCAGGCCGTGGTCCATCAGCCGGTCGCGCAGGTACGGCGCCTCGAAGCGGTGCCGGCGCCAGGACTGGCCGACCCGGCGGCCGAGCCGGATCGCGCCGCCGTCGCGCAGCAGCGAGGCCGCCGCCCGCATCCGGGCCCGCACCACGTCGGGGACGCCCTCCCAGCCGACGACGAGCAGGCAGCCGTCGCCGTGCCCGCGGGCGCGCAGGTTCCCGCGCAGCGCCTTCGCCCCGGCGCCCGAGGCCATCAGCAGGTTGGCGCGGGTCTCGTCGGCGTCGGAGAGCCGGACGACGTCGGGCAGCAGGTCGTGCCGGGCCAGCGCCTGCAGCGCGGCCAGGCCGGCCGGCCAGGTGCGGAAGGACCAGCCCTCGTAGGAGCTGGCCGTCGGCTTCGGCCGGACGCGCAGGGTCAGCTCGGTGATGACGCCGAGGGTGCCCTCCGAGCCCAGCGCGAGGCCGAGCAGGTCGGGGCCGGCGGCCGAGGCGGGCGGGTGCCCGAGTTCGAGCACCCCGGACGGCGTGGCCAGCGTGAGGCCGGCGACCAGGTCGTCGAACCGGCCGACCCCGGTGGAGGACTGCCCGGCCGAGCGGGTGGCCGCGTAGCCGCCGACGGTGGCGAACTCCCAGCTCTGCGGGAGGTGGCCGAAGGTCAGGCCGTTGCGGTCGAGCGCCTGCTCCAGCGCGGGGCCGCGCATCCCGGGCCCGACGGTGACCAGCGACGACGGCACGTCGAGGGACTGCACCGACGCCATGCGGCCCAGGTCGACGGCGATCGTCGGCCGGTCGTCGGCGTCCACCCCGGCCAGGCCGCCCACCACGCTCGTCCCGCCCCCGAACGGCACGACGACGATGCCGCGCTCCCCGCACAGGGTCAGCAGCGCGGCGGTCTCCTCGGTCGTGCCCGGCAGCACCACGCCGTCTGGGGCGTCGGAGGCATCGCCCTCCCGGCGGCGGAGCAGGTCGAGGTAGCTCTTGCCGCCCGCGTGCCGCAGCCGCGACCCGCGGTCGGTGTGCACCGCGTCCTCGCCGAGCAGGTCGGCCAGCGCCGCGCGCGACTCCTCGGGCAGCCGGCAGGGGGGCAGGGCGATCTCGTCGACCGGTGCGGGCGGCGTGGACCGCGGTTCCCAGCCCAGCTCGCGGCCGAGGTACCGGCGGGCGGCCTTGGGCAGGGCGCCGTCGAGGCCCTCGTCCCCGGGGGAGGTGGGGCGCGGACCCCAGCCCTGGATCGTCAGTTCCGGCTGCTCGGGCACGGCTACAGTCTGCCGGTGCCGCAGCGCCGGGGGACCAGGTGATCGGCTCGCTGTCGCCCGCGCGCCGCGCCCGCGACCTGGCGGAGGCCGCCGCCTCGGCCGTCGACGTCGTGGTGGTCGGCGGTGGGGTAACCGGTGCCGGGGTGGCCCTGGACGCCGCGTCGCGCGGCCTCTCGGTGCTGCTCTGCGAGCGGACCGACCTGGCGGCCGGCACCAGCCGGTGGTCGTCGAAGCTGGTGCACGGCGGCCTGCGCTACCTGGCCCGCGGGGAGATCGGGCTGGCGCGGGAGAGCGCCCGCGAGCGCGCCGTCCTGATGGGGGCGACGGCGCCGCACCTGGTGCGCCCGCTGCCGTTCCTGGTGCCCGACGCGGCCGGCCGCGACGTCACCGCGCTGGCCGGGCTGGGGGGCCGGCTCGGCGACGCGGTGCGCGCCTCGGTGCCCGGCGGGCGCCGGTCGCTGCCCTCGACCCGGCGGGTGACGGCGTCCGACGTCGGGCGGCTGACCCCGGGGGTGCGGCCCGGCCGCGGCGGCGTCGTGTTCTGGGACGGGCAGCTGACCGACGACGCGCGGCTCGTCGTCGCCCTGGCCCGCACCGCGGCCGCGCACGGGGCGCGGGTGCTGACCGGCGCGACGGTGACCGGCGTCGACGGCGCCGAGGTGCACGTGACCACCGCCGAGGGGCCGCTGACCGTGCGGGCCGGGGCGGTGGTGAACGCGACCGGGGTGTGGGCGCAGCGGCTGGCCCCGGGGATCCGGCTGGTGCCCTCCCGCGGCTCGCACCTGGTGCTGCCGGGCGTGCGGCTGGGCTCGCCGTCGGCGGCGCTGACCGTGCCGTTGCCCGGCTCGCGGTCCCGGTACGTCTTCGCGCTGCCGCAGCCCGGCGGGCTGGTCCACCTCGGGCTGACCGACGAGCCGGTGGAGGGCCCGGTGCCCGACGACGACGCCGCGCCGTCCGACGCCGAGGTGCAGCAGCTGCTCGGCACGGTGAACCAGGTGCTCGCGGAGCCGCTGACCGGCGCGGACCTGGTCGGCGCCTACGCCGGCTACCGGCCGCTGGTGCTGCCCGGGTCGGCTGGGACCGGACCGGGCGACGCCACGGCCGACCTCTCCCGCAAGCACCTGCTGAGGTGGGACGGACCGGTCCTCTCCGTCGTCGGCGGGAAGCTGACCACCTACCGCGCGATGGCGGAGGAGGCGGGAGACGCCGTGGTCGCCCGGCTCGGCCGGGGCGCGGCGCGGTCGGTCACCGCGCGGCTGCCGCTGGTCGGGGCGGCGCCGCACCTCGCGCTGGTCCGGGTGCCGGCGCCCGCGCGGCTGGTCGCCCGCTACGGCACCGAGGCGCCGGCGGTCGAGGCGCTGGGCCCGGCGGCGGTGGTGGCCGGCCGCCCCGAGACGGTGGGCGAGCTGCGGTTCGCCGTCCGGCACGAGGGAGCGCGCACCGTCGCGGACCTGCTGGACCGGCGCACCCGCATCGGCCTGGTCCCCGGCGACCGCGAGCGCGCGGTGCCGGTGGCCGAGCAGGTGCTCGCCGAGAAGGGCTGACCGGCTCTCCTGCGCTCCCGGAGTGCTGCTCGCGCTCTGCGGGTCCTGCAGGCCCCGGGGAGGGCGAACTCGACCCCCGGAGTGGCCGTCCATCCCAACAAGTGGGAACACTGTTCCGAAGAGTGGGACGGCGGAGTAGGACTGTCGCCGTGGACACCTACACGCACGGCCACGCCGAGCCGGTGCTGCAGTCGCACCGCTGGCGCACCGCGGAGAACTCCGCGGCCCACCTGCTCCCGTCGCTGCGGCCCGGGCTGGACCTGCTCGACGTCGGGTGCGGCCCCGGGACGATCACCGCAGACCTCGCCGCGCGGGTGGCGCCCGGCCGGGTGCTGGGCCTCGACGTCTCCCCGGACCCGCTCGACGAGGCCCGGGCGTCCGCCGCCCGCGCCGGCGTCGCGGCGACCTTCGCCGTCGGCGACTGCTACGCCCTCGACCTGCCGGACGCCTCGTTCGACGTCGTGCACGCCCACCAGGTGCTGCAGCACCTCACCGACCCGGTCGCCGCGCTGCGCGAGATGGCGCGGGTCTGCCGGCCGGGCGGGCTGATCGCGGTGCGCGACGTCGACTACGCGGCCACCACCTGGTTCCCGGCCGACGCCGGGCTCGACCGCTGGCTGGCGCTGTACGGCCGGGTGGCCCGCCGGAACGGCGCCGAGCCCGACGCCGGCCGCCGGCTGCTCGCCTGGGCGCACGCGGCCGGGCTGCGCGACACGAGGGCGTCGGCCGGCACCTACTGCTACGCGACGCCGGACGAGCGGCGGTGGTGGGGGCGGTCGTGGGCCGGCCGGGCCACGGCGTCGGCCTTCGCCGAGCAGGCGCTGGCGGCCGGCCTGGCGACGCCGGCGGAGCTGCGGGGCATCGCCGACGCCTGGCTGCGCTGGGCCGACGCCGACGACGGCTGGCTCGGCATGCTGCACGGCGAGCTGCTCATCCGCGTCTGAGGCTCACGCCGCGGCCCGCAGGCCCTCCTGGGCGCCGAGCGCGGCCAGGCTGCGGCGGACCCCGACAGCCACCGCGCCGAGGGCGAAGAAACCCTCGTCGTCGGAGACCGTGCTGGTCCGGACGAGACCGACCAGCCGGTGCAGCGCGTCGACGGCGCGGGCGATCCGGGCGTCGCGCTCGCCGGGCGCCGTCCCCTCCCCGGCGCCCAGCACGCCGGCGAGCCCGTCCAGGGTCTCCGCGAGCACCCAGCCGGTCCCGGCGTCGGCGTGGTCGATGCCGCGCCGGTGCGGGTGGAACTCGACGACCAGCGACGTGAGGTCGTCGACGAGGACGGCGACGCGGTCGACCGCGCGGGACTCGTCCCGGATGCCCTCGGCGCGCCCCTTCCAGCGGCGGGCCCGCGGATTGGCCAGGCGGGCGCGCTCGACCTGGTGCTCGGCGGCGCGCATCCGGTCCAGCGCGCGGTCCAGCCGGCGGTTGCGCTCGGTCCACTCGGCCGGGTCGGGCACCTGCCCGTCGCGCAGGGTCCCGGCCATGTCCCGCAGGTGCTCGGCGAGGAGGGCGCGGGTGCCGGCTATCCGGTCGACGGCCTGGGTGAGCTGCAGCGGCGGGAAGAGCACGGCGGTGACCAGGACGCCGATGGCCGCCCCGATCAGGGTCAGGCCGGCGTACCGCAGCACGTAGGGCCCCGGCTGCCCCGCCCCCACGGTGATCATGAGGACCGCGGCGAAGCTGACCCAGGCCGCCTGGTCCCGCAGCAGGCGCCGCCACTGCTCGACCCCGATGGCCAGGGCGACGATGAGCGCGATCGTCAGGGCGTCCGGGACCGCGGGCGTCAGCTCGTAGACGGCGTAGGCCAGGGCGAAGCCCATCAGCATCGCGAGGACGCTCCGCCACGCCGCGCTCGCCGAGTCGGCGATCGTCGGGTGGACGGCGATGACCGCGCCGAGCGGGGCGTAGTAGGCGTACTCCGACAGCAGCGGCGGCAGCATCACGGCCACCTGCCAGGCCAGCCCCGCGGCGACGGCGGCGCGGACCCCCCGCTGTGCGGCCGGGCGGTGCAGCCACACCCATATGGCCCTCACCCGTCCCAGGATGACCGGTGCCGCCTCTCCCGTGCGCGCCGGGTCCCGAGCCGGACGCACCGCCGCCGGATGCGAGGACCGCCCGCCTCTCCGGGCGCCCCCGGGAGCCGCAGCCGCTACCGTGGTCAGGTCCAACCGGCCGCCGGTGCGCGTCCGCCACCGTGCGGTGCTCCACCCGGCGCACGATCCGTGGCCCGGACGACGAACGACGACGAGACCCCGACGACGGCGTCGGGTGGGAAGGCGTTGCCGCGATGTGGGAGTACGTGACCGAACGTGCCGATCTCATCGCCTTCCAGGCCGTCCAGCACGTCAGCCTCGTCGTCCAGTGCGTCCTGCTGGGCTCGCTGATCGGCGTCGCGGTGGCCGTGCTGGTGTACCGCAGCCCGAAGGCGACCTCCCTGGCCAACGGCCTGTCGGCGGTGGGGCTCACCATCCCCGCCTTCGCCCTGCTGGGCATCCTGCTGGCGCCGTTCGGGTTCGGCATCACGCCCGCGGTCATCGCCGTGACCTTCTACGCGGCGCTGCCCGTCCTGCGGAACGCGGTGGTGGGCCTCGCGGGAGTGGACCGGGCCACCGTGGAGTCGGCACGGGGCATCGGCATGACCCGCGCGGCGACGCTGATGCGGGTGGAGCTGCCGCTGGCCTGGCCGGTCATCCTCGCCGGGGTCCGAGTCTCCACGCAGATGGTCATGGGCATCGCCGCCATCGCCGCCTACGTGCTCGGGCCCGGGCTCGGCGGCTTCATCTTCTCCGGGCTGTCCCGGCTGGGCGGCGCCAACGCCCTCAACTCCGCGCTCACCGGGACGATCGCGATCGTCCTGCTCGCGCTCGTCCTCGACCTGCTGCTCGTGCTGGCGGGTCGGCTCACCACCCCCAGGGGGATCCGTGTCTGACACAGCATCCGCACCTCCGGCCGGAGCGGTGGGCGACGACGGCCGGCACATCAGCGGGGTGGCGATCCGGCTGGAGGGCGTCACCAAGCGCTACCCCGGGCAGGACCAGCCGGCCGTCGACGACGTCTCCCTGGAGATCGCGGCGGGGGAGACGGTGATGTTCGTCGGCCCGTCCGGCTGCGGGAAGACCACGCTGCTGAAGATGCTCAACCGGCTGATCGAGCCCAGCGGCGGGCGGATCCACCTGGGCGACGAGGACGTCACCGACCAGGACGCCGACCAGCTGCGCCGGCGGATCGGCTACGTGATCCAGGCGGGCGGGCTGTTCCCGCACATGACCGTCGGGACGAACGTCGGGATGGTCCCCCGGATGCTGAAGTGGGACAAGGAGCGCACCGCCGCCCGGATCGACGAGCTGCTGGAGCTGGTGGGGCTGGACCCGGCCGTCTACCGCGACCGCTACCCGCGGGAGCTCTCCGGCGGCCAGCAGCAGCGCGTCGGGGTGGCCCGCGCCCTGGCCGCGGACCCGCCGGTGCTCCTGATGGACGAGCCGTTCGGCGCCGTCGACCCGATCACCCGCCAGCGCCTGCAGGACGAGCTGCTGCGGATCCAGGAGGAGCTGGGTAAGACGATCGTCTTCGTCACCCACGACTTCGACGAGGCGGTGAAGCTCGGCGACAAGATCGTCGTCTTCGACGCCGGTGCGCGGGTGGTGCAGTACGACACCCCCGAGCGGATCCTGGCCGAGCCGGCCGAGGAGTACGTGGCCGACTTCGTCGGCGCGGGCGCCACGCTCAAGCAGCTCACCCTCACCCGCGTCGGCGACGTCGACCTCGTGCAGGTGACGACGGCGGTCGCGGGCTCGCCGTCGGCCGAGGCGGTGGCCGCGGCGCAGGCCGCCGGCGACGGCTTCGTCGTGGTGGTGGACGACCGCGGCCGGCCGATCAGCTGGCCGACCGTGGCGGAGCTCGCCCGGACGGCGACGGTGCCGCACGCGGTCGACGAGCGGCTCCCGGTCGTCGACCTGCGGTCCACCCTCAACGACGCGCTGGACACCATGCTGGCGGCCAGCCAGGGTGGGGTCGTGGTCACCGGCCGGCGCGAGGCCCTGGCCGGGGTGATGGCGGTGGAGACGGTGATGGCCGCCATCCAGCGGACCCGCACGGCGGCCGCCGGATGACCGCCGCCACCGAGGTGCGCGCCGACGGCGCGCCGGAGGGCCCCCCGGAGGAGACCGCCCGGCAGGCCGACGCATCCGCGTCCGGGGACGCCGGCTGGCGCGCGCTGCTGCTGCAGCCGGCGCTGGTGCTCCTCGGCGTCGTCGCCTTCCTCGTCTGGCGGTTCACCGCCGACCTCAGCGACACCGAGGCGCGGCAGCTCGGCGGGGAGGTGCTCGGGAACAGCATCCGCGAGCACCTGCTGCTGACCGTCGTCGCGGCGGTGATCGTGCTGCTGATCGCGATCCCGCTGGGCATCGCGCTGACCCGGCCGAGGCTGCGCCGGCTCAGCCCGCTGGTCATCGGGATCGCCAACACCGGGCAGGCCGCCCCCGCGATCGGGCTGCTGGTCCTGCTGGCCACCTGGCTGGGGTTCGGTTTCGGCACGACCGTCGTCGGGCTGGTGATCTACGCGGCGCTGCCGGTGCTGCGCAACACCATCGTCGGCATCCAGGGCGTCGACGCGCGCCTGGTCGAGGCCGGGCGCGGCATGGGGATGAGCGGCCGGGCGGTGCTGCTGCGCGTGGAGCTGCCGCTGGCCGTGCCCGTGCTGCTCGCCGGGGTGCGCACCGCCCTCGTGCTGCTCGTCGGCACCGCGACGCTGGCCACCTTCATCGACGGCGGCGGGCTGGGCGTGCTGATCAACACCGGGATCACCCTGTCGCTGGACTCGCTGCTCATCAGCGGGGCGGTGCTCGTGGCGCTGCTGGCGCTGGCCGTCGACTGGCTCGGCCGGGTCGTCGAGCACGTCGCCCGGCCGAAGGGGCTGTGATGCGCACACCGTTCGCCGCTGCGGCGGTCCTGGTGTCCACCGCGCTGGTGGCCGGCTGCGGCCTGGAGAGCGCCAACACGTTCACGCCGGAGGCGGAGCCGGGCGCGATCGAGCCGATCGCCGACGAGGGCGCCGAGGTCGTCGTCGGCACCAAGAACTTCACCGAGGCGCTGATCCTCGGCAAGATCGCCGTGATCGCCCTGCAGGTCGCCGGCTACGACGTCGTCGACCGCAGCGGCATCCCTGGTGCCGCGCCGGCCCGGGCCGCGATGCTCGGCGGCGAGGTCGAGGTGCAGTGGGAGTACACCGGCACCGGGTGGCTGAACTACCTGGGGATGCCCGAGGGCATCCCCGACCGGGAGGAGCAGTACGAGGCGGTGCGGGATGCCGACGCGGCCAACGGGCTCACCTGGCTGCCGCCGGCGCCGCTGAACAACACGTACGCCTTCGCGGTCCGCTCCGAGGCGGTCGCCGAGCTGGGCGGGGTCGACAGCCTCTCGGACATCGCCGCCCTGCCGGTGGAGGAGCGGACGTTCTGCGTGGAGTCGGAGTTCGCCACCCGGGGCGACGGGTTCGAGCCGATGCTCGAGCTGTACGGCATCCCGCTGGGTGATCCCCAGGGCGTGCCACGGGACAACGTCAGCGTCCTGGACACCGGTGCGGTGTACACGGCGACCGACGACGGGGCGTGCAACTTCGGCGAGGTCTTCACCACCGACGGGCGGATCGCGGCGCTGGACCTCACCGTGCTGGAGGACGACCTGGGCTACTTCCCGGCCTACAACGCCGCCCCGGTGGTGCTGACCGACGTCCTCGAGGCGAACCCGGGGATCGCAGACGTCTTCGCGCAGATCAGCCCGCGGCTCACCGACGAGGTGATGATCGAGCTCAACAGCCGCGTCGACGTCGGCGGCGAGCAGCCGGCCGACGTCGCGCTGGACTGGCTGGTGTCCGAGGGCCTGGTCACCCGCGGCTGACCTGCCGCGACCTGCTCCCGGGGTGTTCCTCCCGCCCCGCCGGTGCGGCAGGACCGGCAGAGCAGGAGGAACACCCCCGGAGCATCAGCCCTGGCGGGCCGCGTTGGCCTGGACGGCGGTGCTCACGTACTGCGCCAGGCCGGGCGCGATCCGCTCGTAGTACGCGGTGAAGCGCTCGTCCTCCACGTACATCCGCCCGAGGCCGGCGTGCATCTCCGGCGAGCAGTCGTAAAAGTTCCGGCTGATCTGCTGCCGGTGCTCCTCGGCGAGGTCCATCGCCTGCTCCGACGCGGGCGCGACGCCCGCGGCCAGCGCCCCGGCGAACCGGCGCTCGACGTCGTCGCCCTCGGCCTTGACCCGCAGCCAGTCCTCTTTCGTCATGGCGCGGGTCCGCTGCTGGGACTGCGCCCAGGCGTCGGTCCCGCCCCACTTCTCCTCGGCCTCGGCCGCGTACTCCTCGGGCAGCCAGTCGCCGAACACCTCGAACCGCTCCTCCGGGGTCAGTGAGATCCCCATGGCTCGTGCCTCCATCTCCTTCTCGACGGCCGCGACCATCGCCTGCGTCCGCTCCAGCCGGTCCCGCAGCAGCCGGTGCTGCCGGCGCAGGTGCTCGGCGGGATCGGCGGACGCGTCGTCCAGCAGGGTCGCGACCTCCTCGAGGGGGAACCCGAGCTCGCGGTAGAGCAGCACCTGGTGCAGCCGCTCCAGGTCGGCCGGCGCGTACTGCCGGTAGCCGGCGGCCGTCCGCCCGGACGGCGACAGCAGGCCGATCCGGTCGTAGTGGTGCAGCGTGCGCACCGTGACGCCGGCCAGCGCGGCGGTGTCGCCGACGCTCATCCCACCGTTCACCGGGTCCTCCCCTCCTCTGACAGGGAGAAGGCAACAGCCTGACGTCGCGTCAGGGTCAAGCGCCTTCACCGGGTCTTCTTCCCGGCGCGCAGCGACTCGACGGTCTTCTCGATCCGCGCCGCCCGGGTCCCGGGCTTCTTCGCCTCCTCCACCCAGCGCACCCACTCCTTCCGGTGGCTGGGCGCGAGGCCGGCGAAGAACGACCGAGCGGCGTCGTCCATCGCGGCGGAGAGGTCGTCGGGCAGCGTCACCTCGCGCGGGGCGGTATCGGGCTCGACGACGACGGTCACCTCGTCGCCGGCCGCGACGCCGGCGGCCGTCCGGTGCTCGGCGGACAGCGGGATCCAGGAGGCCCCGCCCATCGGCGCCACCGTGGTCCGGTAGGTGTGCCCGCCGACCGTCACCACCACCGGTGGTCGCCGGCCCGCATCGAGGGCCGCGACGACGTCGTCGGGCACCTGCAGGCCGGTCGCCGTCTTCCCGCTGAGCGTGACCGTCGTCCGGAACTCCATGCCGCGGAACCTAGGGCGTCGCGGGGGACCGGTCCACGGTCGGCACCTCGCCGGCGACCCCGGCCTGCTCGGCGTACCCGAACCCGACCAGGGCCGGCCGCCACCGGCGCATGGCCGAGCGGTGCGGCTCCGCGACGGCGAAGGCCCGGACGGCGGCCTCGTCGTCCCACCAGGAGACGGTGGTGAAGCGCCGGGCCAGCGGCTCCGCCCGCAGCACCAGCGAGCGTGCGCCGGTGCTGTGGATCGTCTGCGAGCGGATGGCCATCGAGGCGCGGAAGAACGCGGGCACGTCGCGCAGCCGGCGCAGGTGCAGGGACGTGGTGACGACGACGCCGGGACCGTCGCCGATGCGGTCGGCGGTCCAGGGCAGGTCGGGGATCAGCGGCACGGTGTCCTCCGGATCGAGTGCTTTACAGGCGTTAAGCAGCGTAGGCCCGCCGGTTAACACATGTAAAGTAGATTGCGTGCCCGCCCGAGACCTCCGCGCCGAGCTGATCGCCGCCGCCGCCCGGCTCGTCGAGCGGGCCGGCTCGCCGGACGGGGTGAGCCTGCGCGCCGTCGCACGGGAGGCGGGCGTGAGCGCCCCGGCGGTCTACGGCCACTTCGCCGATCTGGGCGCGCTGGTCGACGCCGTCCTCGACGAGGGGTTCGCGGCGCTGGGGGCAGCCGTCACCGAGGCCGTCGACCGGGAGACCGACCCCGCCGCCCGGCTGGTCGCCGGGTGCCGGGCCTACGTGCGCGCCGGACTGGCCGCCCCCGGCCGCTACCGGGCGATGTTCGGGCCCAGGCGGGTGGCCGGCGGCGCGCGGGCGTTCGGGCTGCTGGTCGAGGGCGTCGGCGCCTGCGTCGCCGCCGGCCGCTCGGGCAGCCGGGACCCGCAGGCGGACGCGAACCTGCTGTGGACGGCGCTGCACGGGATGGTGACCCTCCGGGCGGCCGCCCCGGACGTGCCGTGGCCGGCCTTCGACACCCAGCTCGCGCAGCTGGTCGGGCGGTTGGCCCTGCTGACCGGCCCCGACGCCGCCCCGGCCTGACACCGCCCCGGGCCGGTCCGCCGCCGGGCGGCGCCCGGCGGCCCCGTGGAAGGATCGCGGCATGGCCGACGACGTCTCCCCCGAGGACCCGTTCGCCCGCCGGCGCGTGCCGGTGGAGGGCGTCGAGATGGCCTACGTGGAGGTCGGCGAGGGGGATCCGATCGTCTTCCTGCACGGCAACCCGACGTCGTCCTACCTGTGGCGCAACGTCATCCCGCACGTCCAGCACCTCGGGCGCTGCCTGGCCCCCGACCTGATCGGCATGGGGGAGTCGGACAAGCTGCCCGATCCCGGCGCGGGCACCTACGACTTCGCCACGCACGCCACGTACCTGGAGGCGTTCCTCGCGGCGGTGGGGGTCACCGACCGCGTCACGCTGGTGCTGCACGACTGGGGCTCCGGCCTCGGCTTCGACTGGGCCGCCCGCCACCCCGACGCGGTCCGCGGCATCGCGTTCACCGAGGCGATCGTGGCGCCGGTGACCTGGGACGACTGGCCGCCGGGCGCCCGCAACATCTTCCAGCTCATGCGCGGGCCCGACGGCGAGGCCGCGGTGCTGGACAAGAACGTCTTCGTCGAGAAGATCCTGCCGGCGTCCGTGGCCCGCGGGCTCACGCCCGAGGCGCACGACCGCTACCGCGCCCCCTTCGCCCGGCGCGAGGACCGCTGGCCGACCCTCGAGTGGCCGCGCCAGCTCCCGATCGAGGGCGAGCCCGCGGCCGTGGTGCAGCGGGTGGAGCGGTACGGGGCCTGGCTGGCGGGCAGCGACGTCCCGAAGTTGTTCATCGACGCCGACCCCGGGTCGATCCTGATCGGCCGCCAGCGGGAGCTGGTGCGGGGCTGGCCGGCGCTCACCGAGGTCACCGTCGCGGGCAGCCACTTCGTCCCGGAGGACTCGCCCCACGAGATCGGCCGCGCGCTGGCCGACTGGATCCCGGCGCTGCGCTGACCCCGGGCCGACGGCCTCAGCCGAGCGCGCGCACGGTCTCCACGACCGCCACGACGGCGAAGACGAGGAACAGCCCGGCGGCGACCCGCCGGATCAGCGGGATCGGCAGCCGGTCGGCGAGCTTCTTGCCGAGGAACACCGCCAGCCCCGAGACGACGAGCAGCGCGGCCCAGGACCCGACGAACACCGACAGCGGGGCGTCGTAACGGGCTGCCAGCCCGGCCGTCGCGAGCTGGGAGAGGTCACCCCACTCGGCGGCGAAGAGCACGCCGAAGGAGATGGCGGCGGCGCGCAGGAACGACGTCTGCTCGCGGGTGTCGGCGGCCTCGCCGCCGTCTTCCGCGCCGCTGGTCGCGCTGCGCCACAGGATGATCGCCCCGACCAGGAACAGCAGCGCCACCACGCCGGTGACCAGGGCCTGGGGCAGCAGCGAGAGCAGCGAGCCGGCGGTGACGGCGATCGCCACCTGGAGGCCGAACGCCGTGCCGACGCCGACGAAGACCGGCAGCGGCGGGAACCGGGTGGCGAGCACGAGGCTGGCGAACAGCGTCTTGTCGGGCAGCTCCACCGGCAGCACCAGGACGAACGCGGTCAGGACGACCGACCAGATCACGGATGGCACTCCTCGCTCGGCACTGCCGGGCGGGGCTCGGGCAGTCGCTGTCGACGGGCAACGGTAGCGACCGCCGCCGGGGTGCCCGCACGCGGCGGTGGAGAGCTCAGCCGCAGCCGACGTCGGAGGTGGCCGCCGTCTCACCCGGGGCGCGGGGGCCGGGCACCCGGCCGCTGCGGCGGGCGGCCTTGACCCGGTACATCGCGGCGTCGGCGGCGGCCAGTGCGGAGTCGGCGGTGTCCTCCGGGCTGCACATCGTGATCCCGATGCTGATGCCCACCTGGTGCTCGTCGCCGGACGACCGCCGCAGCGGGGCGCCGAAGGCTCCGGCGATCCGGTCGGCGATCACCTGCGCGGCGCGCTCGGACCCGACCTCCGGGCAGAGGACGACGAACTCGTCGCCGCCGATCCGCGCCACGGTGTCGCCCGGCCGCACGGAGGCCGCCAGCCGCCGGGCGGCGTCGACCAGCACCTCGTCGCCGGCGGCGTGGCCGGCCGTGTCGTTGACCGGCTTGAACCCGTCCAGGTCGCAGTAGAGCACCGCCATGGCCTGCCGCGCGCGACCCGCGGCCGCGAGCGTCTGCTCCAGCCGGTCGAGCAGCAGGTTGCGGTTGGGCAGCCCGGTCAGCGGGTCGTGCAGGGCTGCCTCGCGCAACGCGTCCTCCAGCGCCCGCTGCGCGGTGACGTCGGAGAGGGTCACGACCGCCCCGAGCAGCTCGCCGGCGTCGTCGCGCACCTGCACGCCCGACGAGGCGACCCGCCGCAGCCCCTCCGGTCCGTCGATGCCTATCTCGACGTCGTCGATCCGGCCCTCGGCGTGGACGCGGGTCAGCGGCACCTCGGAGGGGAGCAGCGTGCGGCCGTCGGGGTCGGTGAGCCGGAAGGAGGCGGGGAAGTCCGCCGGGGCGATCGCCGGGTCGGCGTCGATGCCGTGCCACCGGCGGCTGGCCGCGTTGAACAGCGCCACCCGCCCGTCGCGGTCGCCGCCGACGACCCCGACCGGGAGCACCTCGAGCAACGCGCGGGTGAAGGCCGCGGACCGGGCCAGCTCCTGGTGCGCGATCTGGGTGGCGGCGGCGAGGTCGGCCAGCTCGCGGGCCTGCCGCCGCGCGCGGAACAGCGAGGCGACCAGCGCCGCTAGGTCGGCGAGCCGGTCGCGCTCGTCGGCGGTGAACCGGTGCGGTTCGTCGTCGAAGACGACCAGCGCTGCCACGGTGGCGCCGTCCTGCACCACCGGTGCGTACGCGAAGCCCCGCAGACGGGCACGGCTGCCGTCCACCCAGGCGCTGAAGGCGAACTCCGGTTCGGCCGACAGGTCGTCGACGGTGTGCACGCCGGGGCCGCGGGCGGCCAGCACCGCGCTCACCGAGGCGTCCCGGGGCCAGGAGACCGGGCTGCGGCCGTGGAGGGAGATCGCCCGGAGGACCGGGCTGTCCATGGTGATCACCGTTGCGTACCGCAGGCCCGGGATGGCGGCCGCCACCCGGACCAGGCCGTCGAGCTCCGGGTCGGCGTCCATGCCGGGGAGGGGTGATCCGGGCGCCGGCAGATCCGGTCGGGGTCCCGCAGGACCCAGTTCGGTCGTGCCGGTCATCGGTGCGTCCTTCCGGGGTGGACGGGCCAGGCTGGTCCGACCAGATCCGCAACGGCCGGATGCCCCGCCGCATTGAGACGTACCGGAACAGGTTCCCCCTCACGGGTCAAGAGACCCCGGCGTCGACCCGCCGGGAAACCCGCTGCGGACGGCGCCCGGCACCGGTACCGTCCCGGCCATGCGCCGACATTGATCCCGCTCCGTACCGCCCCCGGCCCGGGCCCTGGCCCGGCTGGCCGTGGGATGGGCCGCGCTCTCGGAGCTGGTGCCGCTCTACCCGCTCTACGCGCTGCTCTTCCTCGACACCGGGCTCTCCGACGCCCAGCTGTCGCTGCTGTTCGCCGCCTGGTCCCTGACGGCGCTGCTGGCCGAGGTGCCTGCCGGCCTGCTGGCCGACATGTGGTCGCGCCGGGGGTCGCTCGTGCTGGGCGGGTGCCTGCAGGCCGCGGCGTTCGCGCTCTGGACGGCGCTGCCCTCCTTCGGTGCGTTCCTGGCCGGCTTCGTGATCTGGGGCGTGGGCGGGGCCTGCACCTCGGGCGCCGCCGAGGCGCTGGTCCACGACGGGCTGGCCGACGTCGGGGCGGCGGAGAGCTTCGCCCGGGTCAACGGCGCCATGACGGCGGCCGAGCTGCTGGTGCAGGTGCCGACGGCGCTCGCGGCGACCGGCCTGTACGCCCTCGGCGGCTACCGGCTCGTCGGCTGGGTCAGCGTCCTCGCCTGCCTGGCCGCCGCCGCGCTGGCGCTGCGCTTCCCCGAGCCGCGGCCCGCCGGCGAGCCCGAGGAGGGCTCGCTGCGCACCGGGCTGGTCCTGGCGGTGCGCCGTCCGGCCCTGCTCGTCGCCGTCGTGGCCGTGGCGCTGGTGGGCGGGCTGGACGGGATGGAGGAGTTCTTCCCGGTGCTGGCCGTCGAGCGCGGGGTGCCTCCGGCCGCCGTCCCGGCAGCCGTGCTCGCCGTCGCGCTCGCGGGGGCGGCCGGCGCCGCGCTCGGCGGCCGGGTGGACCGGCCGCGGGCGGGCACCCTGGCCGTGCTGCTGGCGGCCTCGGGCGCCGGCCTGCTGCTCATCCGAGGAGCGCCGCCGGGGGTGGCGCTGGCCCTGCTGGCCGCGGCGTACGGGCTGTACCTGGCCGTGCTGGTGGCCGCCGAGGCGGAGCTGCAGCGGCGGATCAGCGGCCCGTACCGGGCGACCGTCACCTCGGTGGCCGGCGCCGGCACGGAGCTGGCCTCGCTGCTGGTCTTCCTCGCCTGGGCGGTGGACGGGATCTTCGCGGTGGCCCTCCTGGTGCTGGCCGTCGCGCCGGTGGTGGTCGGCGGCCTGGGCGCGGGCGCTCAGCGCTGGCCGGCAGCGCGGGCACGCCGCAGGTAGGCCGACGGGGTCTGGCCGACGACGGCGGAGAACTCGCGGCTGAAGTGCGCCTGGTCGAACCAGCCGAGCGAGGCGGCGAGCCCGGCGAGGTCGTCCACCGCCCCGGCGTCGATCAGCGCCGCGGCGTCCTGCAGCCGGTACCGGGCGAGGACGGCCTTCGGGCTCAGCCCCACGTAGCGGGCGAACAGCCGCTGCAGCGAACGGACGCCGGTCCCGGCGAGCGCCGCCACCTGCTCCACCCGGACCAGCTCGCGGTCGGTGACCATGCGGTCGATCAGCGCCCGCAGGTCCAGGTAGGCCCGATCCGGCTCGGGGGCGTGCGCGGCGAGCGCCGCGTCGAGCAGCGCGTTCCGGGCGGCGTCGTCCTCCTCGGCGAGCACGTCGCGCACCAGCCGCCCGGGGGCGGCCCCGAGCTCCTCCCCCAGCGGCGCCACGGCGTCCCGGGCGGGCAGCGCGCCGGTGAAGGCGGTGAACCCGCCGGGCCGGAACTTCACCGCCGTCACCCGGCCCACCCCGGACAGCTCCACCGAGAAGCGCCGGGAGACCACCCCGTGCACGAGCACGGCGGGCAGCGGGAAGCCGAAGCGCGGCGCGCTGCCGGACTCCACCGCCACGTTGACGCTGGGGTGGCTGAGCACGTCGGAGCGGAACGGCGGCAGCCCGGCGCGGTCCCAGCGCACCGACCAGTACCGCTCCACGAACGGCTCCAGCGCGGGGGCGACGGTGGCGTCGCGGCGCAGGCCGGCCACCTGGCCGGTCTCGGCCGGGCGGAGCACGCCGCGCAGGGTCGGCTCGACCGCTGTCGCATTCGTCCAAGACGCCATCCCGGCAGCGTAGGGACGATCCCCGGCATGTCCACGACCTGGAAGCCGCCGGGCTTCAGCACCCTCACCCCGTTCCTCGTCTGCACGCCGGCCGCCGACGCGATCGCGTTCTACTGCGACGTCCTCGGCGCCACGGTCGCGAGCCGGATGGACGGCCCCGGCGGCACGGTGCTGCACGCCGAGCTCCAGTTCCCCGACGGCCGGCTGCAGCTGTCCGACCCGAACGAGGCGTACGGCCTGGCGGCGCCGTCGCGGGATGCCGACCGGGTGAGCCGCTCCACCTGCATCTACGTCGCCGACGTCGACGCGGTGTTCGCGGCCGCCGTCGAGCGGGGGGCGATCGTGCGCGAGGCACCGGCCACCTTCGTCACCGGCGACCGCTTCGCCTCGGTCCGCGACCCGTTCGGCCACCGCTGGGCGATCATGACGCGGGTCGAGGACGTCAGCCCGGCCGAGGCCGAGCGCCGGCTGGCCGAGTGGGCCGGTGCCCAGGGCTGATCGCCGACGGCCCGGGGAGTGTCAGCCGCGGGAGCTGCGGCGGGCCACGCGGGCGGCGAACACCCCGGCCGCGTAGCCGTTGTCGATGGTGCTCACGGCCACGCCGGGCACGCTCGAGTTGAGCATCGTCATCAGCGCGCCCAGGCCGCCGAGCGCGCTGGGCTGCGCGGCCGAGGTGGGCACGGCGATCACCGGGACGTCGGTGAGCGAGCCGGCGACCGTCGCCAGCGAGGCGTCCATCCCGGCCACGACGACCAGGCAGTCGACCCCCTCGAACAGCGACCGCTCCTCGAGCAGCCGGCGGGTGCGGCCGGCGAGGTCGTCGATCCGCACGACCTCGGTGCCGGCCATCCGGGCGACGAACGCCACCTCGGCGGCCACCGGGGCGTCGGCGCCGCCCGCGCACAGCACCGTCGTGCGGCCGAGCGGCTCGGGCACCGGGCCGACCGCCGCCGCCATGGCCGCGACGTCCATCGTGGTGGCGCCGTCGTGCTCGGTCGCGAGCGCCACCAGGGTCTCGGCAGTGGCGCGCAGGACCAGCGCCGGGCGGTCCGGGTGCGCGCGGCGCGCCTGGCGGACCAGGTCGAGCACCTGCTCGGTGGTGCGGCCGGTGGCCCAGACGACCTCCGGCTCGACCGCGCCGGCCGGCGGGACCGGCAGCGCCGTCGGCTCTGGGGCGGCCGGCTCCGCGGGGGCCGGGACCGGCCCGAGCAGCGGTTCGCCGGGCCGCGCGGTGCCCAGCGGCGGGTGCGGGAACCCCAGCAGCGAGGCGAAGCCGGCGGCCTCCTCGCGCACGGCGGTGACGGCGCGGACGACGTCGTCCACCGGCTCGTCGGGCACCGGTACGACGGCGGCGGGACCGGCTGCCGCCGGGGCGCCGACGACCGGGTCGACCCGGGTCTGGGTCAGGGCGGAGAGCCGGACCACGCGGTCGCGGCCGCTGCGCTTGGCGTCGTAGAGCACGCCGTCGGCGGCGGCGAACAGCGTCTTGCGGTCGTCGCCGCGGGTCGCCGAGGCGATGCCGGCGCTGATCGTCACCGGGACGTCGAGGCCGAGCTCGGACCACGGGTAGCGGGCCACCGAGGCGCGGATCCGCTCCAGCGCCCGCTCGGCCTGCTCGGAGGTCGTCTCGGGCAGCAGGATCACGAACTCGTCGCCGGCCCAGCGGCACACCTCGTCGGTGTCGCGCACGCCGGCGACCAGCAGCTCGCCGATGGCGCGCAGCACGGCGTCGCCGCCCGGGTGGCCGATGGCGTCGTTGATCGACTTGAACCGGTCGACGTCGACGACGGCCAGCGCCGGCACGTCGCCCGCGGCCAGCAGGCCGTCCAGCCGTGCCTCGGCGTAGCGCCGGTTGGGCAGGTGGGTGAGCGGGTCCTCGTAGGCCTGCCGGCGCAGCTGCCCGGCGGCGCGCTCGGTCTCCAGCAGGCTCTTGCGCCGGCCGAACAGCTCCACCCAGCGGGTGCGCCGCTCGTCGACCCGGTCCAGCTCGTCGGTGAGGTAGGCCTGCAGGTACGGCAGCGCCCGCCCGGCGTCGTCGAGGTCCGCGTGCAGCGTGCACAGCTCCCGCAGGGCGGCCCGGCGCAGCCGGGGGAGGCCGTGCTCGGTGGCCAGGTCCAGCGCGGCGACCAGGTGCTCGTCGCCGGCCCGGCCGTCGCCCTGGCGGCGCAGCGCGCGGCCCAGGGCCAGCTGCGCCGAGGCGAGCCGGTCCCGGTCGGCGGCGGCCGCGGACAGCCGGACGGCGGCGCGCAGCGGCCCCGTCGCGGCGGCCTGCTCGCCCAGGCCGACCAGCGCCCAGCCGTGCACGACCTGGGCCGGGACGACGCCCGCGGCGTCCGGCGGCAGCTGGACCAGCGCCTGCTCGGCCAGCTGCCGCGCCTCGGCGAAGTAGGGGGCGGCCGACTCGGGGGCGCCGTCGTCGAGCAGGCCCTCGCCCAGCTCGGCGCACAGCTCGCCGAGCCGGGTGGCGGCGACGGCGACCAGCACGTCCGGGTCGGGGTCCTCCGGGCCCAGGACGGCCGGGTCGGCGGCGGCGGCCTGCGCGGTCTCGTGCGCCCGGCGCTGGTAGTCCAGCGCGAGGGGCATGAGCTCCAGGTCGGCGAGGACGCCGGCGAGGGTGCCGAGCGTGTCGACCAGCAGCGTGGTCGGCGGCAGCGCCGGGTCGAGCAGGCTGGCCGCCTCGACCGCCTCGTCCATGGCGGCGTCGATGCGCCGGGACAGCAGCTCGATGCGGGCGTGCCGGGCGAGGCCCGCGGCGCGCTGCAGGTCGTCGTCGGCGGCGTCGAAGGCGGCCTTGGCCGAGCGGACCAGCGCGATCGCGAGGGCCGCACGGGAGGCCGACTCCGACCGCGGGTCGGCCGCCGCGCCGTCGGCCGGGCCGGTGCCGTCGATCAGCTCCGCGACGCCGGCGTGCAGGTCGAGGGCGGGCTCGGGCGGTGTGCCGGACGGATCGGGGGAGACCGGGTCGCCGACCAGGGTGAAGCCGGCGACGCGCAGCCGGCGGACCAGGAGCTCGGCGCGCAGGGTGTCCGCCCACGCCCGGCCGAGGGACGCGGGAGCGTCGTCGGGCGCGTCGGCGGCCGGAGCGGCGGCGACGTAGGGCGAGGGATCGCGCTCGACCCCGGCGAGCAGCTGCTCGGCGTCGTCGAGCTGCCAGTTGCTGAGGGCGGCGGTCACCCGGTGGTGCAGGGCTCCCGGGGGCACGAGCGCACTGTGCATGTCGTTACGCAGCGTGTCGAGGAGGTCACTGGAGACGCGCCGCCCGTCGTCCGTCGCGTCCCTCCCGTCCCACGCGTGCGGAACGCTCACGCGCTCGCCCCGCGGTCCGCGGGAGCCGCGTCGGCGGGGCCGTGCGCGCGCACCCGGTTGCGGCCCAGCCGCTTGGCCGAGAAGAGGTGGAGGTCCGCGGTGTCGAACAGCGCCCGCCAGCCGACGACGGTGCCCGGCTGCCCGTCGGGCACCGCGGGGGCGGTGGCCACCCCGATGCTCACCGTCACCGGCCCGGACAGCCGCAGATCGGTCCAGTCGGCCTCGGCGACGGCGGTCCGCAGCCGCTCCATCACCACGACGGCCTGCGCCTCGGTCGCCGTCGGCAGCACGACGAGGAACTCGTCGCCGGCCCAGCGGTAGACCTCGTCGCCGGTGCGGCTGTGCTCGCGCAGCAGGTCGGCCACCCGGCGGAGGACGGCGTCGCCGTGGGTGTGCGAGGTGTCGTCGTTGACCTCCTTGAACCGGTCGACGTCGACGACCGCCAGCGACAGGGGCTCCTCGCCCAACCGCAGCGCGCCGAGCCGCCGCTCCGCGCTGCGCCGGTTCCCCAGGCCGGTGAGCGGGTCCTCGAGGGCGTGCCGGCGCAGCATCGCCGCCTGGCGCTCGGCCTCGCGCAGCCGGCTGCGGCGGACGAACATCTCCGCCCACAGCTGCCGGCCGCGGGCGTGCGAGCGGCCGGTGTCGGCGCGGTAGGCCATCAGCCAGTGCAGGGCCTCGGCCGGGCGCCCCAGGTCGGCGTAGTCCTGGCCGAGCTCGAGCAGGCTCTGCCGGTAGCGGCGGCGGTCCCCGGTCGCCGCGAAGGCCCCGGAGGCGTCGACCAGCAGGTCGATCGCCTCCTCGCCCACCGCGGTGTCCCCGTCCCGCCGGGCCAGGGCGGCGAGCAGCCGGGCGAGCACCTGGTCGGTGTAGCCGCGCAGCCAGAGGCCGCCCTCGCGCTGCAGCGAGCGGCGGACGCGGCGCAGCGGGCCGACCGCGGCGTCGAGGTCGCCGCTGCACATGAGCGCCCAGCCGTGCACCACGTCCAGCAGGTCGGTCTCGGCCTGCTCGGCCGCCCAGTCCAGCGCCCGGGCCTCGGTCGCGCGGGCGATCGCCTCGCGGGCCAGCTCGGCGGCGCGGTCGGTCTCGCCCCGGCGGCGCAGGGTCTGGGCGAGCTCCACGTGCTGCCGGGCGGTCAGCAGCAGCAGCCGCCCGCGGTCACCGACGTCGGGCAGCGCGGCGGCCACCTGGAAGCCGCGCACGGCGTGCGCGACGGCGAGCTCCTCCAGGTCCAGCCCCGACAGCGTCATGGACAGCCAGCGGTGCGCCTGCAGCAGGGCGCGGGACGGCTGCGCGGAGGGGCCGTCGGTGAGCAGGCTGGCGTCGACCGACAGCAGCATCGCGTGGTCGAGGTGGTCGGTGGCCATCTCGATGTGGGCGAGGTAGGCCACCAGCAGGGCGGTCTCCGACGACACCGGGCACTCGTCCAGCAGCTCCCGCGCGGCGGCGACCCCGGCCGCCCGGCCGTCCTCGTCCCCGTCGAGCATGGCCCGCCGGGCGTCCGTTGCGTGCCGCCACGCGGTCCACGTCGGCTCCCCGTTCCCGGCGAAGGCGTCGCCGGCGGCGTCGACGAGCGCGAGGAAGGCCGCGGGGTCCTCCCGGTCGCTGGCGTCGAGCAGCCGCCACAGCACGGCCTGGAGCGCGCCGGGGGCGACACGGGCCGGACCGGGGGTCACGCATCCCTCCACTCCGGGGTAGGCGGCCACGGGGGGCCGGTGCTGCCGGCCCCCGCACCCGTGTCCCGGGTGGGGCGACCGCCTCGTTCCGTGCGCACTACCCTCGTCGGATGCCCGGGATGCCACCCAGTCCGTCTCCGACGCGGTTCGCCTATCTCGGGCCCGAGGGTACCTTCGCCGAAGCCGCGCTGAGCAGGGCGATCGCCACTCCGGAGGGACGGCGGGACCCCCAGCCGAGTGTCGCGGCGGCGCTGGGCGCCGTCCGGTCGGGGGACGCCGACGCCGCGCTGGTCCCCCTGGAGAACTCCGTCGAGGGCTCGGTGCCCGCGACCATGGACGGCCTGGCCGACGGCGAGCCGCTGGTGATCACCCGCGAGGTCTTCCTCGACGTGGCGTTCGTCCTCGCCGTCCGCCCCGGGACCGCGCTCGCCGACGTCCGGTCGGTCGCCAGCCACCCGCACGCCCTCGCGCAGACCGTCGGGCGGCTCCGCGACCTGCTGCCCGGGGTCACCCCGCTGCCCACGACGTCCACGGCGGCGGCCGCGGCCGCGGTGGCCGCCGGGCAGGTGGACGCCGCGGTGTGCGCGGCGATCGCGGCCGACCGCTACGGGCTGGAGGCCCTCTTCGACGACATCGCCGACCACGCGGGCGCCGTCACCCGGTTCGTGCTGGTGCAGGCCCCCGGTCCGCTGCCCGCGCCGACCGGCAACGACAAGACCTCGCTGACGGCCGTCGTCGGGGACCGCACCGGCGCCCTGCTGGAGCTGCTGCAGGAGTTCGCCGTCCGCGGCATCAGCCTGACCCGCATCGAGTCGCGCCCGACCCGGCAGCGGCTCGGCGTCTACTCGTTCTCCCTCGACTGCGAGGGGCACGTCGCCGACCCGCGGGTGGGGGAGGCGCTGGCCGCCCTGCACCGGATGTGCGACGACGTCCGCTTCCTCGGCTCCTACCCGCGTGCCGACGGCCGGGACAACCGGCCGGTGGGGGACACGTCGTCGGACGCGGCGTTCGCCGACGCGGAGACGTGGCTGGCCCGGGTGCGCGCCGGCGAGGTCTGACCCTCGTCGTCCGCCGCGAGTGCGCGGTCGAGGCCGCTCGGGCCGACGCCCCGCGAGGTCGAGGTGGGTGTGCTGCAGGGCGTCTACGTGCTGTTCCTCGCCCCGTGGTTCTTCCTCGCGATCGGGGTCGTGATGGGCGCGGCCAACTGGAACTCCCCGTTCGCTGCGCTGCTGATCGTCGCCTGGGGCGGCTACCCGTTCGTGGTCCTGGCGACGACGGGAGCCGCCTGGGTGCTGTTCGCGACCGGGCGGCTCGCCGCGGCGCGGTGGACCAACCGGGTGCCGCTGGTCTGGGTGGCCGCGGGGACCGCCCTGCTGACCTGGATCCTCGTCGCCGGCTGACCGCGCTCAGCCCAGGCGGGCGCGCAGCTCCTCGACGAGGCGCCGGGTGACCGGGACCTCGACGCCGTGCCGGTCGGCCGCCCGGAGCACCGCGCCACCGATCGCCTCCAGCTCGGTGACGTTCCCGGCCGCGGCGTCCCGCTGCATCGACGAGCGCATCCCGTCGGGCAGCGACCAGGCGAACTCGCGGGTGGCGGTCGCGTCGCCGGCCGCGCCCTCCGCCCGCGCCACCGCCGCCACCTCGGCGATGACCGCGGCGAGCTCCCCGCCCCGCTCGTCGCGCACCGTCCCGAGGGGCGCGTCCGCCGCCGTCGTCAGCAGCGCCATCGGGGCCAGGAAGGACAGCTTGTCCCAGAGCAGACCGGCCTCGTCCGGGCGGACGACGACGTCGACGCCCGCGGCGGACAGGGCGTCGGCCAGCGGCTCGGCGCCCGGCGTCAGCTGGACGGCGCACAGCTCGCCCTCGTGCCGGATCTCGCCCGGTGCGGGGCGGGAGGCGAACACGCGGATCGTGCCGGCGATCACCCGCGCGGCCGGGTAGCGCTCGCGCAGCGCCGCGAGGTGCTCGACCCCGTTGAGCAGCGGCACCACCACGGCGTCGCCGAGCACGTCGGCCGGCACGCGGTCGAGCGCGTCGTCCAGTTGGGTCGCCTTCGTCGTCACCAGCAGGGCGTCGACCGGTCCGTCCAGCCGCTCGGCGCCGCGGACCGGCGCCACCAGCTCCCCGAAGCGGTCGCTGGTGACGGCCAGGCCGTGCCGGTCGAGGTGCGCGGCGGTCACCGGCCGGGCCAGGCAGGTGACCGCGTGCCCGTCCCGCGCCAGCAGGGCGGCCAGCAGCCCGCCGACACCGCCGGGCCCGAGGACGGCCACGCGCATCGTCTCCACGTGGCCAGCGTGCCCGACGCCGGTCGCCCTACACCCGCTCGAGCTCCCGCTCCGCCGCGGGCTCCGTCGGCCCCTTCGCCAGCCGGCCGGGCCACCACACCCGGTCACCGATCAGGTGGACGGCGGCGGGCACCAGCAGCGTCCGGACGACGAACGTGTCGAGCAGCACGCCGAAGCCGACCAGGAACCCGAGCTGGGTCAGGAGGACCAGCGGGAGCACGGTCAGCGCGCCGAAGGTGGCCGCCAGCACCAGCCCGGCGCTGGTGATCACGCCACCGGTGACCGCCAGGGCCCGCAGCACGCCGACCCGCGCCCCGTGCCGGACCGACTCCTCCCGGGCCCGGGTCATCAGGAAGATGTTGTAGTCGATCCCCAGCGCCACGAGGAACACGAACCCGATGAGCAGGATCTGCGGGTCGCTGCCCGGGAACCCGAACAGGTGGTCGAACACCAGCCCGCTGACGCCGACGGTCGCGGCCGTGCTCAGCGCGACGGTGAGCACCAGCAGCAGCGGGGCCACGATCGCGCGCAGCAGCAGCGCCAGCACGACCGTGATCACCAGCAGCACCAGCGGCACGATCACCGCCAGGTCGCGGGCGGCGGTCTCCTGGGTGTCCAGGTCGCTGGCCGTGGAGCCGCCGACGAGGGCCTCGGGGTCGACGTCGCGCACCGTCGTCCGCAGCTCCGCGATCGTGTCCTGCGCCGCCTCGCTGTCCGGGGCGTCGGCCAGCGTGGCGTCGATCCGGACCAGGCCGTCGGCCACGACCGGCTCGCCGCCCGGCCCGGGGCGCCCCTCACCCGTGAACGGGGCGACGCCGGCCACGCCGTCGGTCTGCGCGACGGCGTCGGCGACGTCCGGCCAGCCGTCGGCGGGGGTGATGATCACCGCGGGGCTGGCGGCGCCGGCCTCGTAGTGGCGGGCCAGCGCCTCCTGGCCCGCGCCGGACTCCGAGCCGCCGCGCACGGCCTGCGAGAGCGGGATCCCGCCGGCGTCGAACGCGGGGAGGAACAGGGCGAGGACCAGCAGCGCCCCGGCGCTGCCGAGCAGGTACCGGCCGGGGCGGCGGCCGACCGATGCCGACACCCGCTCCCAGCCCCGCCCGGTGGCGTGCTCCTCGCCGTGTTCCGGCCGGAAGGGCCAGAACGCCGCGCGGCCGATCAGCACCAGCACCGCCGGCAGGAAGGTGAGCGCGGCGAGCATGGCGAAGGCGATGCTGACCGCGGAGATCGGGCCGAGCCCGCGGTTGGAGCCGAGGTCGGAGAAGAGCAGGCAGAGGACGCCGAGGATCACCGTGCCGCCCGAGGCCAGGATCGGCTCCCACGACTGCCGCAGCGCCACCCGCATGGCGGTGTACCTCGACTCCTCGCGCCGCAGCTCCTCGCGGTACCGGGCGACCAGCAGCAGGCCGTAGTCGGTGGCCGCGCCGACGACGAGGATCGAGGCGATGCCCTGGCTCTGGCCGTTCACCGCGATCCAGCCCTGCTCCGCCAGGAAGTACGCCACCGCGAGCGAGACGGTCAGTGCCAGGCCGGCGGTGCCGATGACCAGCAGGGGCAGCAGCGGGCTGCGGTAGACGACCAGCAGGATCAGCAGGACGACGCCGAACGCGGCGACCAGCAGCAGCCCGTCGATGCCGGAGAAGCCCTCGGCGAAGTCGGAGAAGATGGCGCCCGGGCCGGTCACGTAGGCCGTCGTGCCGTCGATGCCCGGAAGGGCGCGCAGCTCGCCGATGACCTCGGGGAGCGCCTCGCCGAGGTCCGGGTCGAACGGCAGCACCGCCTGCACGGCCTCGCCGTCCTCCGACGGGATCACCGGCGACGGCCGGCCCGCGAGCGCGCCGGCGTCCTCGGCGAGGGCGGCCGCCTCGTCGACCCGGGCCTGGGCCTCGGCCAGCGCGCCGGGGTCGAGGGCGCCGTCGTCGCTCTCCCAGAGCAGGAGCACCGGCAGCGTGCGTTCGGTGCGGAACTGCTGCTGGAGCTCGGTGACCCGGGTCGACTCCGCACTGTCGGGGAGGAATGCCGAGGAGTCGTTCTCCGAGACCTCGGCCAGCTTGCCGCTGTACGAACCCAGCGGGCCGGCGAGGACCAGCCACGCCAGGGCGATGATGGCGGGGACCAGCCAGCGGAGGGCAGAGGTGCGGCGAGGCATGATTTCCCTTGAAGCTCGATAATCTCGATCGTCGAGAGATTACGACGGACGGCGATGAAGTGCGAGGGGAGGTGGCGCGTGGGTGATGCTGGGGAGCGGCAGGAGCTCGCACTCCTCCTTCGGCGGCTGACCGTGGAGCTGGATGCGGTCGGGCAGAGATTCGCCCAGGCACACGGGCTCAACCGCACCGACGTCCGTGCGCTGGTGGCGATCATGGACGCCGCCCGCCGCGGCGAGGCGCTCACCGCCGGGCGGCTGGGCGAGGCGGTGGAGCTGCGGTCGGCATCGGTGACGGCGCTGGTGGACCGGCTGGAGAAGGTCGGCCACGTACGCCGCTCCCGCGACGCCGAGGACCGGCGGCGGGTCGTGCTGGAGATGTCGGACTCGGCGATGGCGGCCGGCGCGGAGCACTTCGGCGGGCTCGCCCGCGACCTCACCGCCGCGATGGAGGGCTACACGCCCGAGGAGCTCGCCGTCGTCCGCCGGTTCCTGGTCGAGATGACCGACGTGATCGTCGAGCACGCCCGCGCGACGGAGCCCCCCGAGGCATAGGAGGCTATGCCCCCATCCTGGGCTGCCCGATCACAGGCAAAGCCTCCTATGCCTGGGTGATAGCGGGGCCGACCGCGCACTCGGTCACAGGTAGAGGCCGGTCGATTCCTCGATGCGCTCGGCGGCGACGGCGTGCACGTCGCGCTCGCGGAGGATGATCAGGTCCTCGCCGTGCACCTCGACCTCGTGCTGGTCCTCGGGTGAGAAGAGCACCTGGTCGCCGACCTTCACCTGGCGCACGCTCGGCCCGATGCCCTTGGCCTCGCCCCACACCAGCCGCTTCGCCACCTGGGCGGTCGCGGGGATCAGGATGCCGCCGCTGGAGCGACGGTCGCCGTCCTCCTTGCGCAGCGCGACCAGGATGCGGTCGTGCAGCATCTTGATCGGCAGGCCGCCGCCCCGGGCCGTGGCTGACTCGGAGGCGAAGTTGTCGGGCACGTCGATCCACGCTACCCGCCGCGCTCGCCGCCGCCGCAGGCGTGCAGGACGCCGCGCCGCGGGTCCCCGCGGTGGGCTTCCGGGGGAACGCCGGGGTGGGTGTCCGCGGGAAAGCTCCGTCAGCCCCAGCCGAGCTCGTGGAGGCGGTCCTCCTCGATGCCGAAGTGGTGCGCGATCTCGTGCACGACGGTGATCGTGACCTCGTCGACCACGTCGTCCGCCGTCTCGCAGATGTCGCAGATCGCCTCGCGGTAGATCATGATGCGGTCCGGCAGCGAGCCGCCGTAGTCCCAGCCCCGCTCGGTCAGCGCGTAGCCCTCGTAGAGCCCGAGCAGCTCCGGCTCCTCGGGGTTCCGGTCCTCCACCAGGACGACGACGTTGTCCAGCAGCGCCATCAGCTCCGGCGGCACCTGGTCGAGGGCGTCGGCGACCAGCCCCTCGAACACGGGCAGGGGGAGCGGCGTCACCAGCTCGTCGGCAGCGGCCGGCCCTCCTCGTAGCCGGCCGAGCTCTGCACCCCCAGGACGGCGCGCTCGTGCAGCTCGTCGACGGTGCGCGCACCCGCGTAGGTGCACGAGGACCGGACGCCGGCCACGATCTGGTCGATCAGGTCCTCGACGCCGGGCCGGGCGGGGTCCAGGTACATCCGGGAGGACGAGATGCCCTCCTCGAACAGGCCGGCCCGCGCCCGCTCGAAGCCCGACTGGGCCGCCGTCCGCGCCTTGACCGCGCGCGCCGACGCCATGCCGAAGGACTCCTTGTAGAGGCGGCCGCCGTCCTCGTGCACGTCCCCGGCGCTCTCGTAGGTGCCGGCGAACCAGGAGCCCACCATCACGTTCGCCGCGCCGGCCGCGAGCGCCAGCGCGATGTCGCGCGGGTGCCGCACGCCGCCGTCGGCCCAGACGTGCTTCCCGAGCGAGCGCGCCTCGGCGGCGCACTCCTCGACGGCGGAGAACTGCGGCCGGCCGACGCCGGTCATCATCCGGGTGGTGCACATGGCGCCGGGGCCCACGCCCACCTTGACGACGTCGGCGCCGGCCTCGATCAGGTCGCGGGTGCCCTGCGCCGTCACCACGTTGCCGGCCACGACCGGCACGGAGCCCGCGACGGAGCGCACGGCGCGCAGCGCCTCGATCGCCTTCTCCTGGTGGCCGTGCGCGGTGTCGACCACCAGCACGTCCACGCCGCCGGCCAGCAGCGCGGCGGCCTTGCCCGCGACGTCGCCGTTGATCCCGACGGCGGCGGAGGTGAGCAGGGCGCCGTCGGGGCCGGTCGCCGGCGTGTAGATGGCCGAGCGCAGGGCGCCCTTGCGGGTGACGACGCCGACCAGCCGGTCGCCCTCCACCACGGGCGCGGCGCTGATCCGCTCGCCGGAGAGGACGTCGAAGACCTTGGGCAGGTCGGTGCCGGCCGGGATGGTCAGCGGCTCGCGGGTCATCACCTCGGACAGCTGGGTGAACCGGTCCACGCCCTGGCACTGGCCGTCGGTGACGACGCCGACCGGCGAGCCACCCTCGACGACGACCACGATGCCGTGCGCCCGCTTGGTCAGCAGCGACAGCGCCTCGCCCACGGTGGAGGTGGGGGACAGGGTGATCGGGGTGTCGTAGACCGGGTGCCGGGTCTTGACCCAGGACACGACCTCGGTGACGACGTCGATCGGGATGTCCTGCGGCAGCACGGCGAGCCCACCGCGCCGGGCCACGGTCTCGGCCATCCGCCGGCCGGAGATCGCGGTCATGTTGGCGACCACGATCGGGATCGTGGTGCCCACCCGGTCGGGCGTGGTCAGGTCGACCTCGAGCCGGGACCCGACCGTCGAGTGCGCCGGCACCATGAAGACGTCGGAGTAGGTGAGGTCGTGGTCGGGGCGCTGCAGGAACCGCATGTGCTCCAGTGTCCCTGACGCGCCTCCCCCGAGGGGGTCCCGCGGCCGAGCGCCCTACCGCGGGGCCGGGACGAGCAGCTCGGCGGACGGCGCGTCGTCGCGTGCGAACCCGACGCGGGGCATCGCCGTCCACACCGGATCGCGGCGGGTGAGCGCCGCGACCAGGCCGCGCAGCCGGAACCAGGCGTGCGCCTGGCGGTACCCGACGTTCTCCACCAGGCCGGCCACGATCAGCGTCAGCACGTCCCGCCCGCGCTGGTAGCGGTGGTAGGTGAGCTCCTCGACGGCGACGGCGGTGGTGGACAGCAGCGTCCCGACGGCCATGGCCAGGCCCACCATCACCGCGGCGATCCCGAGGTCGAGGATCCCGAGCCCGGCGGCCACGGCGACCGCGGCCAGCCCGAGGATCTCCACCACCGGTCCCAGCAGCTCGAAGAGCAGGAAGAACGGCAGCGCCATCGTGCCGATCGGCCCGAAGCGCGGATTGCCGATCATGCGGCGGTGCTTCCACAGCAGCTGCGCCAGGCCGTGCGACCAGCGCTGCCGCTGCCGGGCCAGCACGCGCCAGGTCTCGGGCACCTCGGTCCAGCACACCGGCTCCGGGACGAAGACGACGCGGTGCGGTGCGCCGACCCGCCGCTGGTGCTCCAGCAGGCTCACCACCAGCTCGGCGTCCTCGGCCAGCGACCGCGGGTCCAGCCCGCCGATCTCGAGCAGCAGGTCGCGGCGGAACAGCCCGAACGCCCCGGAGATGATCAGCAGGGCGTTCGCGTCGGCCCAGCCGGTGCGGCCGAGCAGGAACGAGCGCAGGTACTCGACGCCCTGGATGCGCACCAGCCAGTTGCGCGACAGCCGCGGCTCCAGCACGGTCCCGCGGTCGGTCAGCGCACCGTTGGCCGCGCGGATCACCCCGCCGGCGGCGATGACGTCGGCCGGGTCCTCCACGAAGGGGCGGGCCACCCGCAGGAGCGCGTCCTCCTCCAGGAGCGAGTCGGCGTCGACCATGCAGACCAGCGGGTGGCGGGCGACGTTGAGGGCGGCGTTGAGGGCGTCGGACCGGCGGCCGACGCTGGTCTTGCGGATGACCACCAGGGGGTCGCCGGTGGTGGCCCGGTGCACGGACAGGATCTCCCCGTCCACCGGTAGCTCGGCGGTGCGCCGCGGGTTGATCTCGGCCAGCTGGTAGCGCTCGGCCACCAGCTCGAACGTCCGGTCGGTCGACCCGTCGTCGACCAGGACCACCTCGAGGGCGGGGTACCGCTGGCCGAGGGCGGCCTGCAGCGTGTCCAGGATGCCGGCCTCCTCGTCGTGCGCCGGGACGAGCAGCGACACCGCCGGGGTGAGCGGGCTGGCGAAGATCTCGCCGTAGCCCTCGGCGCCCTTCCAGCGGCGCGCTTCGGCGACCCGCCGGGCGCCGAGCAGGACCAGGGCCAGCATGCTCAGGTCGAGCAGCAGCGTGTAGCCCAGAACGGTCCAGCTGGCGGTCAGGACGACGTCGTGCAGCACCTCGGTCACCGGGCACCCGCCGGCTGCGGGCGGGACGGGGTGGTGCCCAGCTGGTCGAGGGCGGCCCGGGCCACGTCCGCCACGGCACCGGGCCCGGAGGCCACGTCCTGGAGGGCGGCCCGGCCCTCCCGGCCGAGCCGCACCAGGGCGTCGGCGCAGGCGGCGCGGACCGCGACGTCGGACGCGGCGAGGCCGGCGAGCAGCGGAGCGGTCGCGACGGGGTCCCCGATCCGGCCCAGCGCCTCGGCGCTGGTGCGCTGCAGGGAGGCATCGGCGGACCCGCTGAGCGCGCGGACCAGCGGCTCGGTCGACGTCGGGGAGCCGATGCGCCCGAGCGCGCCGGCCGCGGCCCGCCGGACGCCGGTCCCCTCGCCGGTATCGCGCAGCAGCCCCTCCAGCAGCGGTGCGGCGGAGAGGTCGCCGTGCACGCCCAGGAGCTCGGCCACCAGCTGCCGGGCGGGGCCGTCCCCGGCGACCAGCGCCTCGCGGAGCACGGGGAGGGACGAGGTGCCGAGGTCGAGCAGGGCCATTCCCACGACGCCCTGCGGCAGGGCGCGGGCGCCGGAGGTGGCCCGCAGGAGGGGGGCGACGGCGGCCGGTTCGCCGGCCTTGCCGAGCGCGCGGGCGGCCGCGCAGCGCACCTCCAGTGACCGGTCCTGCAGGCGGGCGGCCATCGTCGCGATGTGCTGCCCACCGGCGGCGGAGCCGAGCAGCGCGACGGCGCGGCCGCGGCGCCAGGACCTGCGCGCGGAGAGGTCGGCGACCGCGCGGGCGACGACGCCGCGCTCGGCGAGCACCTGCCGGAGCACCTGGCGGTCGCTGCCGCGCAGCTGGGGCAGCAGGTCGAGGACGATCTCGTCCAGGCCGGCCGGCGCTCCGGCGATGTCGATCCCGGCGGTGCCGTCGGCCGGGTCGTCGTCGAGCAGGGCGTGCACCAGGGGCATCAGCTCGCGCGTGCGCCGGGCGTCGCGGGCCGAGCGGCGACCGCGGAGCAGGTGCGCCGTCGCGACCGTGGCCAGCAGCACCACGATCAGCACGGTGACGCCGGCGCCGGCGAGGAGCGCCGGACCGACGGGCGGGCTCATTCGCCGATGCTGCCCGGAGGCAGGGCGGCGGTGACGCGGCTGACCAGCTCCCGGGTGCTGAACGGCTTGGCGACGAAGTCGGTCGCCCCGGCGGCGAACCCGCGCTCGAGGTCGGGCTCCTGGGCCTTGGCGGTCAGGAGCAGGACCGGCGTGCGGGCCAGGTCGGCGTCGGCGTCGGTGCGCAGGGCGCGGCAGACCTCCAGGCCGTTCATGCGCGGCATCAGCCAGTCCAGGACGACCAGGTCGGGGCGGAGCTGGCGGGCGGCGGCCAGGCCGGCCTCGCCGTCGGCCTCGACCGACACCTGCAGCCCGAGCCGGCCGAGGCGGAAGGCGACGAGGTCGGCGATGACGGGGTCGTCGTCGACGACGAGCACGTGGGTCATGGGGTTCCGTTCGCCGGTGGTGGGACCCCCTCCGCATCGGCACGTCCGCCGGGCAACTGAAGCGCCTCCGCGAGCGGACGATCCGGTGCCGTTCCGCCTCAAGCAGCGGGCGCACCGGGCCGACATCTGAGGCGTGCCCCTCCGCTCGCGTCCCCTGACCGACGCCGACGACGCCCGACCGCTCCGGGTGCTGCTGCGCCGGCCGATGCTCGTGGCGCTGGCCGCGCTGACGACGGTGGCCCTGACCACGCTGGCGCTGGCCGTGGCGGTGGTGAGCGTGCTCGGGCCCCGTGTCGACCGGGCCAACGAGATGCTCGCGGCGGTGCAGGACGGGCACATCGCGATGCTCGACCAGGAGACCGGCCTGCGCGGCTTCCTGGTGACCCGGGAGGTGCGCTTCCTGCAGCCCTACTGGAGGGGCGTCTCCGACCTGCGGCGCACCGACGCCGCGCTCGACCGCATCGCCGGGGAGGACCCGGGTCTGGCCGTGCACGTCCGGGAGCTGCAGGAGGCCCAGCAGCGGTTCATCACCGGCTGGGTCGAGCCCGTGCTGACCACCCAGCCGGCGATCGGCGACACCGTGGCCCTCGGCGAGCTGCTGAGCCGGGAGAAGGCCCTGTTCGACCACTACCGGACGGTCGAGGGGCACATCCGCGAGCTCATGGAGGAGCGCCGGGAGCAGGTGGGCGTCCAGCGGAGCGCCATCGTGCTCGGCGGTGCGGTCCTCGGCCTGGTCGTGGCCCTCGCCGTCGCGCTGGCCGTGCGGCGGGCCGGCCGGCGGCTGGCCGGCCAGCTGCTGCCGCCGACGCAGCGGGTGCGGGAGACCCTCGCGTCGCTGGCCTCCGGCGACCTGGACAGCCGCGCCACCGAGACCGGCCCGGCGGAGCTGCGCGACATCGCCGGTGACGTCAACGCCCTCGGCGTCGCGCTCCGCGAGCGCAGCGACCTGGTCGCCGCGCGGGAGCGGGAGCTGATGGGCGCCCGGGACGAGGCCGAGCGGGCCGGGCAGGCCAAGACCGCCTTCCTCGCCACGATGAGCCACGAGATCCGGACCCCGCTCAACGCCGTCCTGGGGCTGACCGACCTGCTGCTGACGACCTCGCTCACCGACGAGCAGCGCGGGCACCTGGAGACCGTCTCGCACAGCGGCGACAGCCTGCTGGCGCTGATCAACGACATCCTCGACTTCTCGAAGATCGAGGCGGGGGAGCTCGACCTCGAGCAGGCGCCGTTCGACATCGCCGGGCTGGTCTACGACGTCGCCCAGCTGCTCGCGCCGCAGGCCGCCGGCAAGGGCCTGGACCTGCTGGTCGACATCCCCGGTGACGGCTCGTGGCGCGCCGTCGGGGACGGCGCGCGGCTGCGCCAGGTCCTGACCAACCTCGTGGGCAACGCGGTCAAGTTCACCACCGCCGGGCAGGTCGTGGTCAGCCTGGCCGGCGAGGAGTCCGGCGGCGTGCTGGCCTGCCGGCTCGCGGTGAGCGACACCGGGATCGGGATCCCGGCCGGCCAGCGGCACCGGCTGTTCCGGTCGTTCAGCCAGGGCGACGCGTCGATCACCCGCTCCTACGGCGGTACCGGCCTCGGCCTGGCGATCAGCCAGCGGATCGCCCGGGCGATGGGCGGCGACATCACCGTCGACAGCCGCGAGGGCGGCGGGTCGACCTTCACGGTGGCCGTCCGGCTGGCGGTCGCCCCGGCGGCCCCTGAGGACGACCCCGGCGGCAGCCTCGCCGGGCGGCGGCTGCTGGTGGTGGACGACAACGCCACGAACCTGCGCATCCTGGAGCACCAGCTGGGCCGCACCGGCGCCACCTGCGTCCTCGTCGACAGCGGCGCCGCGGCGCTGGCGGCGCTCGAGGACGGCTCCTTCGACGCCTGCCTGCTGGACCTGCACATGCCCGGCATGGGCGGTGAGGAGCTCGCCGCGCGGCTCCGGGCGCACCCCGTGGCGGGCGCGATGCCGCTGGTCCTCCTCAGCAGCGCCGCGCACATCCCCTGCGACGGCGCCGTGACCTTCGACGCCCGGCTGCACAAGCCGGTGCGCCCGGAACGGCTGGCGCAGACCCTGCAGGCGGTCCTGCAGCGGGCGGCGGGCAGCCGGGCGGACGGCTCCAGCGGTGCGGTCCCGGCCCTGTCCCGGCCGGCCGGGCAGCGGCTGCGGGTGCTCGTCGCCGAGGACCACGCGGTCAACGCCCACCTGATCGGCCTCTACCTGCGCCAGCTCGGCCACGACTCCGTGCACGTGGAGAACGGGGCGCTCGCGGTGGAGGCGGTCCGGCGGGACAGCTACGACGTCGTCCTCATGGACGCGCAGATGCCGGTGATGGGCGGGGTCGCCGCGACGACGGCGATCCGCGCGCTGGACGTACCGCAGCCCGTCGTCGTCGCCGTCACCGCCAGCGTCCTGGCCAGTGACCGGACGGCGTTCCACGCCGCCGGCGCCGACGAGTTCCTGACCAAGCCCGTCCGCATGGCGACGCTCGGCGACGCCCTGGAGCGGGTGGCCGCCGGCCGGCCGGGCGGGATCGCCGTCGCGGCGCAGGTGGCCCCGGCCGGCGACGTGCCCGGTGACGTGCCCGGCGACGTCCTGGACCGCGAGACGGTGGAGGAGCTGCGCGACCTCGGGGAGGACGGCTTCGCGCACCTCTACCGCAGGTACGCCGACGGGCTCACCGAGACGGTGGCGGCCCTGCTGGCCGCCGACATCACGACGGCCGACCCGCACGACGAGAACGGCACCCCCCGGCTGGCCCACCGGCTCAAGGGCAGCAGCGCCGCCATGGGCGCGCTCCGGCTGGCCGAGATCTGCCGGCAGCTCGAGGAGGCGGATGCGGCGTCCCCGGGCCGGGACGACGCGCTGACCGCGCTGCGGGACGAGAGCCGGCGGGTGCACGAGGCCGTGGCGGCGCTGCTCGGCGGTGAGCAGGCGCGCGCCGCGGGCCCGGGCGGCCCGGCACCTACGATCAGGGCGTGATCGACCTCCGGCTCGTGCGCGAGAACCCCGACCTCGTCCGTGCCAGCCAGCGCCGCCGGGGGGCCGACGAGTCCCTGGTCGACGCGCTGCTCGCCGCCGACGTCGCCCGGCGCGAGGTGGTCAAGCGGGCCGACGACCTGCGCGGCGAGCAGAAGAGCGCCTCCCAGGCGGTCAAGAAGGCATCCCCGGACGAGCGGCCCGCCGTCCTGGACCGGGCGAGGGCGCTGGCCGCCGAGGTGAAGGAGGCCGAGGAGGCGCAGCGCGCCGCCGACGCCACGCTGCGCGAGGTGCACGTCCGCATCCCCAACGTGGTGGCCGACGAGGTGCCGCCGGGCGGCGAGGACGACGCGGTCACCCTGCGCACGGTCGGCGAGGTGCCCGCGTACGACTTCGCGGTGCGCGACCACATCGAGATCGGCGAGCGGCTCGGCGCCATCGACATGGAGCGCGGCGCGAAGGTGTCCGGCTCCCGCTTCTACTTCCTCACCGGCCCCGGGGCGCTGCTGGAGTTCGCGCTCGCCCAGCTGGCGATCTCCCGGGCGGTCGCGGCCGGCTTCACCCCCGTCATCGCCCCGGCGCTGGTCAAGCCCAGCGCCATGGAGGGCACCGGCTTCCTCGGCGAGCACGACGAGGAGGTGTACCGGATCGAGCGGGACGACCTGTACCTCGTGGGCACCTCCGAGGTCGCGCTGGCCGGGATGCACCAGAACGAGGTGCTGGACCTCTCCGGCGGGCCGCGGCGCTACGCCGGCTGGTCGTCCTGCTTCCGCCGCGAGGCCGGGTCCTACGGCAAGGACACCCGCGGCATCATCCGGGTGCACTGGTTCGACAAGGTGGAGATGTTCAGCTTCGCCCGGCCGGAGGACACCGCAGCCGAGCACCTGCGGCTGCTCGCCTGGGAGGAGGAGTTCCTCCAGGCCCTCGAGCTGCCGTACCGCGTCGTCGACATCGCCGCGGGAGACCTGGGCACCAGCGCCACCCGCAAGTACGACATCGAGGCGTGGTTCCCGACGCAGGGCACCTACCGGGAGCTCACCAGCACCTCGGACTGCACGACCTTCCAGGCCCGCCGGCTCAACATCCGGTACCGCGACGACGACGGGAAGGCGCGGACCGCCGCCACGCTCAACGGCACGCTCTGCGCCATCGCCCGCACCATCGCCTGCCTGCTGGAGGTCCACCAGCGCGCCGACGGCTCGGTGCACGTGCCGGTGGCCCTGCGCCCGTGGCTCGGCGGCGTCGAGGCGCTGACGCCGGGCATGACCCTGGCGGCGCCCGTCCCGCCCGCGACGGCATGAGCCCGACTCCGCGCCCCGGTCCGCTCCTCGCTCGCAGACCTCACTGCGATGCTCCCGGAGCTGTCGTCGGGCGGTCGGCATGAGCGCGCACCCGCCGAAGGCCCTGCAGGCCTACGGCGTCCTCCCCGGCGCCGACCAGGTCGTCGAGCTGGGCGACCTCGGGTCGTGGCGGCCCAAGCTCGTGGCCAGCGACCTCGACGGCACGCTGCTCGACGCCACGGGCGAGGTGAGCCCCCGCACCCGCGCGGCGCTCGCGGCGTGCTGGGACGCCGGCATCCCGGTGGTCGGCGTCACCGGGCGCGGCCCGCGGCTGCTGGAGAGCGTGCGCGCCGCCCTCGACGGGCGCGGCGTCGCCGTCCTCGCCCAGGGCGGGTTCGTCGTCGACCTGGAGCGGGACGAGGTGCTGCGCACCGTCGCCCTGCCGCGGGCCCAGGCCCAGAACGTGATCGAGCGGATCGAGGCGGTGACCGGCGAGCTCGTGGTGGCCGTCGAGGACGCCGCCCAGCAGCGCGAGGCGCGCGGCGCGCTGCGGGTGCAGCACGGCTTCGACTGGCCCTACCCCGAGGACGCCCAGCTGCTGGCCAAGGACGACGTGCTGCCGGCCGAGGCCGTGCTCAAGGTCTTCCTGCGCTCGCCCACCATCGGCCAGGACGAGCTGCTGGCGCTCGCCCGGTCCGTCGTCGATCCGGCCGACGCCGAGCTCACCCACGCCGGCCTCGGCTTCATCGAGGTCCTGCCGCCCGGCATCACCAAGGCCACCGGCCTGGCGATCGCGCTGGAGCGGCACGGGGTCGGCTTCGGCGACGTGCTGGTCTTCGGCGACATGCCCAACGACCTGCCGATGCTGACCGCCGTCGCCGCGGCGGGCGGCCGGGCCGTCGCGGTCGCCAACGCACACCCCGCCGTGCGCGCCGTCGCCACCGGGCTGACCAGCGGCCACCGCGCCGACGGCGTCGCCCGCTACCTGGAAGAGGTCCTCGGTGTCTGACCGGATGCGCGATGTCTGACTGGAAGCCCCGCCTGATCGCCAGCGACATGGACGGCACGCTGCTGCGCCGGGACGACACCGTCAGCGAGGCGACGGTCGCCGAGCTGGGGCGCTGGCGGGCAGACGGCGTCCCGGTCGTCCTGGCCACCGGCCGCCCGCCGCGCTGGATGCACCGCATCCGCGAGGTGCTCGGGTACGGGACGGCGGTGTGCTGCAACGGCGCCGTCCTCCTGGACCTGGAGAGCTTCGAGATCCTCTCCGAGGAGCCGGTGCACCCCGACGTCCTCCGGTCGGTCACGGACGAGCTGCGCCGGCGGCAGCCGGACACCTGGTTCGCGGTCGAGTACGGGCTGGAGTTCCGTCACGAGCCCATCTACCAGCCGCGCTGGGACGTCGACGCGCCCGGGGTCGCGGAGGCGACGCTGGAGGAGATGGTGCTGCAGCCGGTGGCGAAGCTGCTGGCCCGGCACGAGACGCTGCCGCGGGACGAGTTCGTGGAGCTGGTGCAGGAGGTCATCGGCGGCCGGGCCACGGTCACGCACTCCTCGACCGACGCCCTGGCGGAGATCTCCGCGACGGGGGTGACCAAGGCGTCGGGCCTGGCGACGGTCGCCGAGCGGCACGGCGTCGGCCCCGGCGAGATCGTGGTCTTCGGCGACATGCCCAACGACATCGCCGCCTTCGAGTGGGTGCGCGACGGCGGCGGACGCGCGGTCGCCATGGCGCACGCCCACCCCGACCTGCTCGCCGTCGCCACCGACGTCACGGGCACCAACGACGACGACGGCGTCGCCCGGTTCCTGAACTCCCTGTAGGCAGACGGCGCTGCCGGTCCGCCCGGCCGTCGCGCGGCGCTCCCCCGGGAGGACTCGGCTGGATCTCGTGCACCTCGTGCCGATGAGAACGGTGACGCCCGGCGTCGACCGATCAACCCGAGGGAGCGAGCTGGCATGGAGCACGTGCAGGACCCCGCATCCGCGTCGATGACGACGTCGGACGACCAGGAGCCCCGTCGCGGGCTGTCCGCCATCGGTCTGCGCGGCCGCCTGCTGGGTTCGATCCTCGTGGTGGCGCTGACCACCGTCGGCGTGGGCGCCTTCGGCATCCAGCGGATGTCGACGCTCAGCGACCAGGCCCAGCTGGTGTACGACAAGGGGGCCGTGCCGCTCGAGGGGCTGCAGGAGCTGGAGTCCGACTGGTGGCGGCTGTCGACCAACGTCGCGCGGGCCGCCATCCCCACGCTGCCGCCCGAGACGATCGCCAAGGCGCAGCGGGGCACGGTCGACGCGAGCGAGGCCCTCGCCGCGGACATCGCCGCGGTCGGGGAGATGCCGCTGGACCCGGCGTCCCGGGCGGCGTACGAGTCGTTCGCGACGGCGACCCAGAACTACCTGGCGGCCCTCGGGCAGCTGCAGGCGACGAGCGCCACGAACCCCGCCGGCATGCCGGCGCTGCTCCGGACGATGAACGAGAACGAGATCGTCATCGCGGAGTCGCTGGTCGAGGCGACCGAGGCCGCGGCGGCAGCCGCGCGCGCGACGGCGACCGAGGCGAAGGACGCCTACGAGACCGCCCGCACCCTCACCCTGGCGATCATCGTGGCCGGGCTGGCCATCTCCGTGGTCCTCGCCCTCGTGGTGGCCCGGGGCGTGACCGGCCCGGTGCAGCGGATCCGCGAGGTCCTCGGTCAGGTCGCCGCCGGTGACCTGACCGTCCGCGCCGGCCGCACCGGTGGCGCCGAGCTGGGCGAGATGGCCGAGTCGCTGGACCGCACCCTGGACGCGATCGGCAACGTGCTGCTGCTCGTCAACGACTCCTCCACCCGCCTGGCGGCCGCCTCGCAGCAGCTCAGCGGTGCGGCCGAGGGCATGCGGCACAACGCGCAGACCGCCGCGGGCCAGGCGGACGACGTCGTCGCCTCGGCCGGTGCGGTCGCCTCCAGCGTGGACACGGTGGCCACCGGGTCCGCGCAGATGGAGTCGGCCATCCGGGAGATCGCGCACAACGCCACCGAGGCGGCCCGCGTGGCCGGCCAGGCCGTGTCGGTCGCGGAGAACACGACGAAGACGGTCGGCAAGCTCGGTGACTCCTCGCAGGAGATCGCCACCGTGATCAAGCTGATCAACGGCATCGCCGAGCAGACCAACCTGCTGGCGCTCAACGCCACCATCGAGGCCGCCCGCGCCGGGGAGGCCGGCAAGGGCTTCGCCGTCGTCGCCAGCGAGGTCAAGGAGCTGGCGCAGGAGACCGCCCGGGCGACCGAGGACATCTCCAAGCGGGTCGAGGCCATCCAGGCCGACACCGCCGGCGCGGTGGACGCGATCGGCCGGATCAGCCAGGTCATCGGCGAGATCAACGACTTCCAGGCGACCATCGCCGCGGCGGTCGAGGAGCAGACCGCGACCACGAACGAGATGAACCGCAACGTGGCCGAGGCCGCCAGCGGCACGCAGGGCATCGCCGCGGCGATCTCCGGGCTGGCCGCCGGCACCCAGGAGACCAACCAGCGGGTCGAGGACGCCCAGCGGGCGGCCGGCGAGCTGGCCCGCATGAGCGGCGAGCTGCAGGAGGCGGTCGGCCGCTTCCGCATGTGAGCCGGACGCCCGGGACCGCCCGGGGCCCACGACGACGACGGCGCCGTCCTCCCACCAGGGGGACGGCGCCGTCGTCGTGCGGTCGGTCAGGTCAGGATGTTGTAGGCGATCACGATGTTGACGATCGCCACGACGATCGCCACGGCGCCCGTGACCAGGCCCGCGGTCGCCTGCCCGGTACGGCCGCCGCCGCGGCGGGCCGCGGCGCCGAGCCCGACGGCCACGACGCCCAGCGCGAGGCCGACGATCGCGAACAGCAGCGCGAAGACGATGCCCGCGATGCCGGTCACCAGCGAGGCGATCGCCAGCCCGTTCTGCCCGCTGCGGGTACCGGGTGCGGTCGACGTTCCAGAAGTCATGGGTCCTCCAGCGGTCAGCACCGGACCGTCCGGTGTCGGAGCCACTGGTGGGCACCGTCACGGTCGGTGAACCCCGCCCGCCGCGGGGAGCACCCGACCGGGTGACGGTGCTCCCCCGTCAGAGGTACTGGCCGCCGCCCGGGCGGAAGTCGTGCTGCTGGCCCGGCGCCTGCCCGCCGGGCAGCGCCTTGCGGCGCAGCTCCTCGAGCTGGGCCCGCGCGGCCATCTGCTGGGCGAACACCGCGGTCTGGATGCCGTGGAAGACGCCCTCGAGCCAGCCGACCAGCTGGGCCTGCGCGATGCGCAGCTCGGCGTCCGACGGCGTCTCGCCCTCGTTGAAGGGCAGCGTGATGCGGGCCAGCTCCTCGCGCAGCTCGGGGGCCAGGCCCTGCTCCAGCTCCCGGATCGAGGAGGCGTGGATGTCCCGCAGCCGGTTGCGGCTGGCGTCGTCCAGGGGAGCGGCGCGGACCTCCTCCAGCAGCTGCTTGATCATCGTGCCGATCCGCATGACCTTCGCGGGCTGTTCCACCAGCTCCCCGGGGTTCAGGCCGCCGTCGCCGTCGTCGTCGGCTCCCTGGGGTACGGGCATGGTGCCGACCGGGCGCCCGTCGGGCCCGACCACGACCACCTGCTGGGGACGTTCGCTGCCGTTCTCCGCTGCCGTCATGCCCTCCATCCTGCCCCGTGCCGGGGACAGCGGACCGGGCGGCCGGGCGAGCCGGTCGCGGCTCCGGGACGGCGGAGGGCACGGGCCCACCACGAACTAGGGTGCGGCGCATGTCTTCGGGGGCGGGCCGGCTGGACGTCGCGCGGGTGCGCGGGCTGTTCCCGGCGCTCTCCGACGGCTACGTGCACGCCGACGGGCCGGCCGGCTCGCTGGTTCCCGAGAACGTCGCCCACGCGGTCGGCTCGGCGATGCGCATGCCCGTCGCGGACCGGGGCGGGGTCTTCCCCGCCTCCGGCCGGGCCGAGGCGCTCGTCGCCGGGGCCCGTGCGGCGGTGGCCGACCTCGTGGGCGGCCGGCCCGGCGGGGTCGTGCTCGGGTCGAGCACGACCGCGCTGACGTACGGGCTGGCCCGCGCCCTGGCCCGCACCTGGCGCCCCGGCGACGAGATCGTGCTCAGCCGGCTCGACCACGACGCCAACATCCGGCCGTGGCTGCAGCTGGCCGCGACGGCCGGGGTGCAGGTGCGATGGGCGGAGGTGGACATCGAGACCGGCGAGCTGCCGGCGTGGCAGTACGCCGAGCTGCTGAACCGGCGCACCCGCCTGGTCGCCGTGACGGCCGCCAGCAACGCGCTGGGCACCCGGCCCGACGTCGCCGGCATCGCCGCACAGGCGCAGGCGGCCGGCGCGCTCGTGTACGTCGACGCCGCCCACGCGGCGCCGCACGTCTTCCTCGACCAGGCGGCGATGGGGGCGGACTTCGTGGCCGTCTCGGCCCACAAGTGGTGCGGGCCGCACGTCGGCGCGGTGGTGGCCGATCCGGAGCTGCTGGAGCAGCTGCGGCCGGAGAAGCTGCTGCCCTCGTCGGACCGGGTGCCCGAGCGGTTCGAGACGGGCACGCCCCCGTTCGAGCTGTACGCCGGCGTCGCCGCCGCGGTCGACCACCTGGCCGGCCTCTGCGGCGAGGGTGGCAGCACCCGGCGGGACCGGCTGCGCGCGTCGATGGCCGCCGTGGCCCGGCACGAGGGCGACCTGTTCGGCTGGCTGGACCAGGCGCTGCGGGCGATGCGGCACGTGCAGGTGCTCGGTGCGCCCGAGCGCTGCACCCCGACCCTGTCGTTCACCGTCGCGCACATGCGCCCGCGGCAGGTGGCCGCCGAGCTGGCCCGGGCCGGGATCTGCGCCTGGGACGGCGACTTCTACGCCCGCGAGCTCTTCGACGCCCTCGGCGTGAACGAGACCGGGGGAGCGGTGCGCCTGGGCCTCATGCACTACAACACCGCCGACGAGGTCGGCCGGATCATCGACGCCGTCGCCGGCCTGCGCCCCCGCTGAGCGCCGCGGTCCGCGCTCAGTCGCCGGGAAGCAGCAGCACCTTGCCGACGTGCTCGCTGGCCTCGACCACCCGGTGCGCCTCGGCGGCCCGGGACATGGGCAGCCGCCGGTCCACGATCGGCCGGACGACGCCGCGCTCGACGTCGGGCCACACGTCGTGCCGCACCGCAGCGACGATGTCGGCCTTGCCGCCGGGTCCGGTCGCCGGCCGGGAGCGCAGCGCGGTGGCGTGCACCGAGCCGCGCTTGCGCAGCAGGGCGTTGATGTCGAGCTCCGCCCTGGCGCCACCCTGCATGCCGATGATCACCAGCCGGCCGCCGTCGGCCAGGGCGGCCACGTTGCGGGCCAGGTACTTCGCGCCCATGTTGTCCAGGACGACGTCGACCCCCCGGCCGCCGGTCGCCTCCGCCACCCGCTCGACGAAGTCCTCCTCGCGGTAGTTGATCCCCACCTCGGCGCCCAGCTCGCGGCAGACGTCGAGCTTCGCGGCGGTGCCCGCGGTGGTGAGCACGCGGGCGCCGGCGCGGGCCGCCAGCTGGATCGCCATGGTGCCGATGCCGCTGGAGCCCCCGTGGACGAGGAAGGAGTCGCCCTTGCGCAGGCCGGCCAGCTGGAAGACGTTCGACCAGACGGTGCAGACGACCTCCGGGAGGGCGGCCGCGGTGGCCAGCTCCACGCCGGAGGGCTTGGGCAGCACCTGGACGGCGGGGACGGCGACCCGCTCGGCGTACCCGCCGCCGGCCAGCAGTGCGCACACCTCGTCGCCGACCGACCAGCCGGTGACGCCCTCGCCGATCTCGCTGAGGATGCCGCTGCACTCCAGGCCCAGGATGTCGCTGGTGCCCGCCGGCGGCGCGTAGAAGCCCTGCCGCTGCAGCAGGTCGGCCCGGTTCACCGCGGTGGCGGCGACGTCCACGATCACCTCGCCGGGGCCGCAGACCGGATCGGGCACCTCGCCCCAGCCGAGCACCTCGGGGCCACCGGGTTCGCTGATCGTCACCGCGCGCATGCCCCCGACCTTAGGGAGCCCCGCGGGGGAGCTGCCCACCGAGACGCGCGACGGCGCCGCGCCCTCCGGGGAGGGACGCGGCGCCGTCGGCCGTGCTCAGCGGTTCTTGAGGTCCTTGCGCAGGATCTTGCCGGCCGCCGACTTCGGCACCTGCTCGATGAACTCGACGAACCGGATCTTCTTGTGCGGGGCCACCTTCTCGGCCATGTAGGCCTTGACGGCGTCCTCGGTCAGCTCCGAGCCGGGCGCGCGGACGACGAACGCCTTCGGCAGCTCCTCGCCGCTCTCCTTCTCCGGCACGCCGATGACCGCGGCGTCGGCGATCTCCGGGTGGTTGATCAGCACGGCCTCGAGCTCGGCCGGGGCCACCTGGTAGCCCTTGTACTTGATCAGCTCCTTGACCCGGTCGACCACGGTGTAGCAGCCGTTCTCGTCGACCACGGCCACGTCACCGGTGTGCAGCCAGCCGTCGGGGTCGAGGGTCGCCGCCGTGGCATCGGGGTTGTTGAGGTACCCCTTCATCACCTGCGGCCCGCGCACCCACAGCTCGCCGCGCTCGCCCTCGGCGGCGTCCTCGCCGGTGGACGGGTCGATCAGCCGGCACTCGGTGTTGGGGATGGCGAAGCCGACCGAGCCCTTGGGCACGTCGATGGAGGCCCCCGGCGGCTGGGCGTCGATGTCGGGGGTGGTGTGCGAGACCGGGGACAGCTCGGTCATCCCGTACCCCTGGCCCACCACGACGCCGCTGTCGGCGCCCTTGCGCAGCCGCTCCTGGGCGGACAGCGCGAGCTGCTCGTCGAGGGGGGCGGCCCCGGAGAGGATGGAGTTCAGCGAGCTGAGGTCGTACTGGTCGACCAGCGGGTGCTTGGCCAGGGCCAGGAGGATGGGCGGCGCCACGAAGGCGCGGGTGATCTTCTGGTCCTGGATCGTGCGGAGGAAGTCCTCCAGGTCGAACCGGGGGAGGGTCACCACGGCGCCGCCCAGCGCCAGGCCCTGGTTCATCAGCACGGTGAGGCCGTAGATGTGGAAGAACGGCAGCACGGCGATGATCCGCTCGTCGGAGCCGGTCTTGAGCAGCGGCAGGCACTGCGCCACGTTCGACACCAGGTTGCGGTGGGTGAGCATGACGCCCTTGGGCAGGCCCGTGGTGCCGCTGGAGTAGGGGAGCGTCACCAGGTCGTTGGCCGGGTCGATGTCCACCTGGACCGACGGCGCGTCGGCGCCGAGCAGGTCGAACAGGTTGGCGTGCCCCTCGGCGCCGTCCAGGACGATGATCTCGTCCAGCGGCGTCTTCTCCACGGCCGCGGTGGCGCGGTCCATGAACAGCCCGATGGTGATCAGGATCTTCGCGCCGGAGTCCTTCAGCTGGAAGGCGATCTCGTCGGGCGTGTAGAGCGAGTTGATCGGGCTCATGACGCAGCCGGCGGCCGCGATGCCGTGGAACACCACCGGGAACCAGGGGGTGTTCGGGCAGAAGACGGCGACGACGTCGCCCTTGCGCAGCCCGCGGGCGTGCAGGTTCGCCGCGACCCGGTCGACGTACTGGGCCAGCTGGCCGTGCGTGATGACGTCGCCCTTGAGGCCGTCGATCAGTGCCGGTGCGTCGGGCTTCTCCCGGCCTGCTGCCAGGACGAACTCGGGGACGGAGACGTTCGGGATCTCGACGTCGGGATAACGGCTGGCCAGAGCCACAGGTGTTCCTCCTCGAACGGTGTGTGGCGCCAGTCTCACATTCCCGGTGCTCCCGCTCACAAGGGGGTTACCGGCCGGTTCGCCCGATCAGCGGGGCCACAGCACCGACTGCGTGCAGCGGAACAGCGCGATCGTCTTGCCGCTGTCCGCGTTGCTGACCACGGCGTCCCAGACCTGCGTCGTCCGCCCGGCGTGCACGTTGGTCGCCGTGCAGGCGATCCGCCCCTCGCGCGCGGTGCTCAGGTGGTTGCTCTTCAGCTCGATCGTGGTGAAGCCGCTGGACCCCTCGGGGAGCAGCGCCCGGGTGGGCAGCCCGCAGCTGGTGTCGGCCAGCGTGACGACGGTGCCGGCGTGCAGGTACCCGTTGGGTGCGAGCAGCTCCGGGCGGATGTCGAGGTGCGAGGTCAACGTCCCGGGCTCGTGGCTGTCGACGACGATCCCCAGCAGGCCCGGGAAGGTGCCCGGCAGCAGGCGGTTGAGCTCGTCGGCGGTCAGGAACCCGGTGGCGGACATGGGGAGGAACGTAGCGGGGGGCGCCGGCCGGCCCGCGACGAGACGTGCTCACCGCGCGCGCTCGTGGCTCACCGCCCGGGGTCCTGGCTCACCACCTGGGGTCCTGGCTCACCGTCGACCGTGAGCCAGGACCCGGAACGATCAGGTCACCAGATCATCACGGGGTCAGGCCAGGCCGCGGACGGTGCGCACCGGCGGGCGGGTGCCCTGGATCGAGGCGACCATGTCCAGCGTCTGCCGGGTGGGCGCGACGTCGTGCACCCGGAACACCCGGGCGCCCAGCCAGGCGCTCACCGCCGTCGCCGCCAGCGTGCCGGTGAGCCGCTGCTCGAGCGGGACGTCGAGCGTCTCGCCGACGAAGTCCTTGTTCGACAGCGCCACGAGGACCGGCCAGCCGGTGGCGGTCAGCTCGCCCAGCCGCCGGGTGGCCTCCAGCGAGTGCCGGGTGTTCTTGCCGAAGTCGTGGCCCGGGTCGATCACCACCCGCTCCCGGTCCACGCCCGCGGCGACGGCCGCCTCGGCCAGCGCCGTCGTCCGGGCGACGATGTCGGCGACGACGTCGTCGTAGGCCACCCGGTGCGGCCGGGTGCGGGGCGGCAGCCCGCCGGCGTGCGTGCAGACGATGCCGGCGCCGGCCGCGGCCGCGACGGCGGCGAGCGATGGGTCCACCCCGCCCCAGGCGTCGTTGACGACGTCAGCGCCCGCGGCGAGCACCTCCCGGGCCACCTCCGCCCGCCAGGTGTCGATCGAGATCGGCAGGGCCGGGTGCGCGGCCCGGATCGCGGCCACCAGGTCGACGGTCCGGCGCACCTCCTCGGCGGGGGAGACCTCCTCGCCGGGGGCGGCCTTCACCCCGCCGACGTCGACCATGTCCGCGCCCTCCGCGACGACCCGGTCCACCCGCTCGACGGCGGCGGCCAGCTCGTAGGTGGCCCCGCGGTCGTAGAACGAGTCGGGGGTCCGGTTGACGATCGCCATGACGACGAACCGTCCGTCGGGCACGTCGAGGGCTCCCAGTCGCAGCAACCCGCTCCCCGTCCCATGGTGGTGTGTGGTGGAGTCAGCCAACCAGACCGTGCACGAGGAGGCAGAGCAGATGGCGCAGACGACGGCCGAGGGCGTCGAGGGGGTCCAGGGCCTGGTGGGTCAGCACCTGGGCTACAGCGACTGGGTGACGATCACGCAGGAGCAGGTGAACCAGTTCGCCGACGCGACCGGTGACCACCAGTGGATCCACGTGGACCCGGAGCGGGCGAAGAAGGAGAGCCCGTTCGGCGGGCCGATCGCGCACGGCTACCTGACGTTGTCGCTGGTGCCCGACCTGATGCCGCAGATCGTGGAGATCACCGGGTTCCGCATGGGCGTCAACTACGGCACGGAGAAGGTGCGCTTCCCCTCGCCGGTGCCGGTGGGCGCGAAGGTGCGGGCCGGGGCCACGCTCGAGGCGGCCACCCCCTTCGAGGGCGGCGTGCAGATGAACCTCGCCGTCACCATGGAGATCGAGGGCGGCACCAAGCCGGCGATGGTCGCCACCGTCGTCTACCGCCGCTACCTGTAGCCGGCGCCCCCAGCCAGGCATAGGAGGCTTTGCCTACGGATCGCACCCTGGAACCGTAGGCAAAGCCTCCTATGCCCTGCGGGGGATCAGTCGACGATGGACTGGTTGACCAGCTGGCGCAGGTAGTTGCGGATCGGCAACGTGCTCGAGGGCAGCAGCTGCGTGTAGAAGCTGACGGTGAGGTCCTCGACCGGGTCGACGTAGAACGCCGTCGACGCCGCCCCGCCCCAGCTGTAGTCGCCGACGCTGGAGACGACGCCGTAGCGCGCCGGGTCGATGATCATCGAGAACCCGAGGCCGAAGCCCACCCCGCGCAGCGGCGTCTCGGCGAACAGCGGCCGGCCGAAGGTCTCCAGGTCCTGCCCGCCCGGGATGTGGTTGCTGACCATGTGGGACAGCGTGCGCGGCCCGAGCAGCCGGCCGCCGTCGTACGTCCCGCCGCGGCGGAGCATCTCGATGAAGCGCAGGTAGTCCCCGGCGGTGGAGACCAGTCCGCCGCCGCCGGAGAGGAACGCGGGCTTCTGCAGCGCGGCCTGCCCCATGGCGTCGAGCGGGGCGAAGCCGGTGGCGGCGCCGCCGGGCTGCCCGGGGGTGGCGGCGTAGAGCCGGGCCAGGGTGTCGGGGTCGTCCTCGGGACGCAGCCCGAACGACGTCTCGGCCATGCCGAGCGGCGCGAAGATGCGAGACTCGAAGAACTCGTCCAGCGGCTGCCCGGAGACGACCTCCACCAGCCGGCCGAGCACGTCGGTGGAGACGCCGTAGTTCCACTCGCTGCCCGGCTGGAAGACCAGGGGCACCGAGGCCCACTGCCGGCACACCTCGGCGGAGTCGGCGCCCGGCGGGGTGCCCCACTCGTGGCCCATCGCGCGGTACATGGCGTCGACGGGGTGTGCGTGGTGGAAGCCGTAGGTGAGCCCGGACATGTGGGTCAGCAGGTGCCAGATCCGGATGGGCTCGACCTGGGGGCTGGTCACCGGCTTCATCGTCGACCCGGCCACGTACACGCGGGTCTCGGCGAACTCCGGCAGCCACCGCGCGATCGGGTCGGTGAGCTGGAAGGCGCCTTCCTCGTACAGCATCATCGCCGCGACCGAGGTGACCGGCTTCGTCATCGAGAAGATGCGCCACCGGGTGTCCAGCTCGACGGGGCGGCCGTTCTCCACGTCGCGGGAGCCGTAGCGCCCGACGTGCACCAGCTCGCCGTGGCGGGCGACCGTGACCAGGAAGCCGGGCAGCTGGCCGTCCTCCACGTAGCGGGCGAGCCGATCGTCGATGCGTCCCAGGCGGGTGGGGTCCATGCCCACCTCGGCCGGGTCGGTGACCACCTGCAGTTCGTCGCTCACGCACACCTCCGGGTCCCGGGCGCCGTCCGCCGCCGGGCGACGCCTCGACCGGCATCCTGACTCACGCCGTTGTGAGCCCGGACACACGGGGTCGGCGCGCCCGCCCGGCGGCGGACCCGACCTGCGCTCAGACCGGGACGGAGCTGGCGGCCTTCTTGAGGTTCGAGCCGGCGGTCACCTTGACGGTGTTGGCCGCGGGGATGTCGATGGTCTCGCCGGTCTGCGGGTTGCGGCCGCTGCGGGCGGAGCGCTGGGTCCGCTCGACGGTGAGGAGGCCCGAGACGGCGACCTTCTCCCCGCGGGTGATGGCGTCGACGAGCTCGTCCTGCAGGCCGGCGAGGACCGAGTCGACCGTCGAGGCCGGGACGTCGGCGCGCTTGGCGATGGCGGAGACCAGTTCGGCCTTGTTCATGTGTGCAACCTTTCCGTAGGCGGTGGCGGGTGCCGTGATCTCGGCACGCAGCCGGCTCCTTCCCCCTGACGCGCGGAGCGCGGGCGGGGTTCCCCGATGCTCGCGCGGGTGGCGCGGGGCACGAGGAGCGCCCGGTCTCGCGGGAGGCCGGGCCGGGGGCACGGTGTCATGCCGCCCGCCGGTCTGGCCAGCGGGGGGTGCCGGGAAGCCTGCAGGTGACACGTCGGTCACAGCAGTCCCGGGCGTGCGACGGGGCCGGCCGGCGCCGGCGAGGGCGTCAGGCGCCCGGGGGCGGGACCGGCCGGGCGCATGCCCGCGCCGGCGCCGGGCTCAGCGGGTCCGGATCTCCGGGAGGACCAGCACGTCCGAGCCCGAGCCGGGTTCGGCGGCCCCGTGCGCCTCGACCGCGTGCCGGCGGGTCTGCACCAGGATCCCGTCGTCGTCGGCAGCGGTGAACGAGGCGGCGCAGCCGGGGATGATGTCGCCGCAGTGGAAGGTCTTCACGGGTGGGGCGCTCCTTGCCGGATCGAGGGCCGGTCACCCGATCGGGTGACCGTCGTGGGGAGGTCAGCGCGCGGCGCGGGCCGCGGTGGCGAGGTCCTCGATCCGCAGCAGGCCGAGGACGTCGCCGGTCGGGTCGGTGCAGACGACGGGGTCGAACCGCTGTGCCGGGGGGCGGGTGAGCGCCCGCCGGAGGGTGTCGTCGATGCCGGTCGACGGGTGCACCCGCAGGGAGACGGGGGAGGTGTAGACCTCGCCCGTCCGCGGGTCGCTCAGCAGCAGGGCGGCCGGTTCCCCGTGCGGGCCGACCAGCACGGCGGGCGCGACCGCGTGGGTGTCCTCGCCGGCCTCGTACCGGCGCACGGGGCGCAGCAGGCTGGCGACGCTCTCGGTCAGCCGGGCGCGGGCGACCTGGGTGCGCACCAGCCGGGCGACGTCGGGGTCGAGCGGCCGGAACTCCGGGGCCGGGCGGCCGAGCAGCCATCCCTGGGCGAGCGGGACGCCGAGCCGGGCGAACGCGGCCAGCTCGGCCGTGGTCTCCACGCCTTCGGCGAGCAGCCAGGCGTCGATGCGGCCGGCGAACTCCCCGATCATCTCGGCCAGCGCCATGCGGACCGGGTCGCTGTCCACGTCGGCGACCAGCGCCCGGTCGAGCTTGACCAGCTGAGGGCGGACGGCGGCCAGCTGCTGGAGCCCGGAGTAGCCGCTGCCGGCGTCGTCGACGGCGATCAGCGCGCCGCGCTCGCGCAGCGCGTCGGTCTGCCGGCGCAGGCACCCGAGGTCGTCCACCTGGGTGTGCTCGGTGAGCTCGACGACCACGCGGTGGAGGTCGGCGCGGACCGACAGCGCCTCCTGGACGACGTCGGCGCCGAGCAGGTGGGGGCTGACGTTGACGGTCAGGAACGTGCCGGGCGGCAGCGCGTCGACGGCGGCCATGGCCCGGTGGATGGCCAGCGCCTCGAGCTCGGCGGAGATGCCGGCCTCGGCAGCGGCGGCGAACCACACGTCGGGCCCGGCGGCGCCGGGGAAGCGGGCCAGGGCCTCGTAGCCCACGATCGTCGCGGCCGCGAGGTCCACGATCGGCTGGAAGACCAGGGTCAGGTCGTCGGCGTCGGCGAGCAGTGGCCGGCAATCCGGGAGGCGCACCGTGCGCGTGCCGAGCATGCAGGGGGTATCGGCGCGGGGCCCGCGGAGCTTGATCCCGGCTGCGCGGGCTCACCCCGACGGGGGCCCGCGGCGCGCGACCCGCATCCCGCGGGACGTCGATCCCGTCCCGCGCGGCCGGGCGTGCCAGCATGTGCACTGGTGCGCGCCCGGCCGGGTGCGGCGAGCCGGGTGGAGGAGTGCGTGGCCACGTCTGCTCCCACCCTCCCCGCGGGCTCGCCGGCCGACGACCCGCTGACCGATCCGCTGCGGATCGCCGCGGCGCGGCGGCTGCTGCTGGAGGTCCGCGGCCCGGCCGCCTTCGACCGGCTGTCGGGGCTCGCCGCCCGGCTGCTGGGGGCCGCGCACGCCAAGGTCACCCTCTTCACCGACCACGACGTCGTCGTCGGCGGGTACGGGCTGCCGGCCGGCGTGGTGGGCGGCCCGGCGCTGCTGACCGGCGCCCTGTCCGCGATCACCGTGCGCCAGGGCCGGCCGCTGAGCATCGCCGCCGCCGCCGAGGAGGAGCGGGTCGCCGACCTGCCCGCCGTCACCTCCGGCCAGGTCGGGTCCTACCTGGGGGCCCCGCTCATGGCCGCCTCCGGCCAGGTGGTCGGGGCGCTGGCGGTCTACGACTCCGCGCCGCGCGCCTGGAGCGGGGACGCCGCCGAGCTCCTGGAGCAGCTGGCCGCCTCCGTCGTCGCCGAGCTGGAGCTCTCCGCCGCCCAATCGGCGGTCGGCACCTCCGCCGCCTGGCTGGAGGTGGCCCTGGAGGCCGGCTCGGTGGGCATCTGGGAGCGCGACCTGCGCACCGAGGCCATCCACTGGGACGAGCGGTGCGCGGCGTTGTTCGGCCTGGACGCCGCGGTCGACCTCGACTCCCTGGACGTCGTGCTGACCGAGCACGTGCACCCCGACGACCACGCCGCCATCGAGGAGGCGATGCGGGTCGCCATCGAGGAGCGCAGCGACTACACCGTCGAGTTCCGGGTGAACCGGCCCGACGGCGCCGTCCGCTGGGTGCTCGCCCGCGGCCGCGTGGTGACCGACAGCTCGGGTGCGCCGGCCCGGGTCCTCGGCACGGTGCTGGACACCACCGACGCCCGCGGGCAGGCGCAGCAGCGGCTCACCGCCGTCCAGCGCGCCGCGGCCATCGCCGAGGTGGCGGCCGAGCTGGCCAACGCCGCCCGCCTGGACCAGCTCGCCGACGTGGTGCTGCGCGGGGCCCAGGTTCTCGGCGCGCAGTCCAGCGGGCTGGCCATCTTCGACTCACCCGGCGGCTCGCTGCGCCTGCACATGACGGCCAATCTGCTGGCGGCCGTCCGGGACGGCCGTCCCGACGTGGCCCTGGCCGACGGCGTCGAGCTGCCCCTGGACGACGCGCTGCCGGCCCAGTACGTGGCCCGCCACGGGCACCGGCTGCTGCTCGGCGACCACGCCGATGCGGTGACCCGGTTCCCCGCGCTCGCGCCGGTCGCCGACCTGCTGGGCCTGCGCTCGGTGGCCGCGCTGCCGCTGCGGGTCGAGGGGCGGGTGCTGGGCGCGTTCGTCGTCGTCTGGACCGTCGACCACGAGTTCGCCGGCGACGACGTCGAGGTGCTCGAGGCGCTCGCCGCCCAGATCGCGCTGAGCGTCTCGCGGCTGCAGGCCGACGCCGCACGCGCCGACGCGGTGGCGGCGATGGCCCAGGCCAACCAGCGGCTGCGGCTGCTCGCCGACGCCGGCCGGGTGCTCTCGGGCACGCTGGACATCGACCAGCAGATCCGGCAGCTGGCGCAGCTGGTCGTCCCGGAGCTCGCCGACTGGTGCTGGATCGTGGTCACCGACGAGCAGGGCCGGCTGCACGGGGTGGCCAGCAGCCACCGCGACCCGTCGCGGCGGGAGGAGCTCGAGGCGTTCGTCCGCTCGATGGTCGCGGTGATGACCGAGGACTCCGCGGCGCGGCGGGTCACGGCCACCGGCCGCCCGGTGGTGCTGCCGGCGATCGACTGGGAGCGGGTGCAGCGGGCGCTGCCCGATCCCGCCGCGCGCGAGCTCTTCGCCCGCCTCGGCGCCTCCTCCGGCGTCGTCGTCCCGCTCCTCGCACGCGGGCAGGGGCTGGGTGCCCTCGGCCTGTTCACCCGCGAGGAGCGCGGACCGCTGGGTGAGGCCGAGGTGGACACCGCCGTGGAGATCGGCCGCCGGGCCGGTCTGGCGCTGCACCAGGCGCGGCTCTACGGCCAGCAGCGCGACCTGGCCGACGTGCTGCAGCGCAGCATGCTCACCGAGCCGCCGCAGCCGGACCACTGCGAGATCGTCGTCCGCTACGTGCCGGCCGCCGAGGGCGCCGAGATCGGTGGCGACTGGTACGACGCCTTCCTGCAGCGCGGCGGGACGACGGTGCTCGCCATCGGCGACGTCGTCGGCCACGACACCCGCGCGGCCGCGGCGATGGGCCAGGTCCGCGGCCTGCTGCGCGGGATCAGCTACTCCAGCGGCGGCTCACCGGCCGAGGTGCTCAGCGAGCTCGACCGGGCCGTCCAGGGCCTGGCGCTGGACACCATGGCCACCGCCCTGGTCGCCCACCTCGAGCCGGAGCCCGGCGACGAGGCCGGCCGGATGCGGCTGCGCTGGGCCAACGCCGGGCACCCGCCGCCGGCCCTGCTGGCCTCCGACGGCAGCGTGCTGCTGCTGGACGGCAAGCAGGCCGACCTGCTGCTCGGCGTCGCGCCGGAGACGGTGCGGGAGGACCACGTGGCCGTCCTCGCCCCCGGGTCGACCGTGCTGCTCTACACCGACGGGCTGGTGGAGCGGCGCGACCGGGACATCGACGCCGGGACCGAGCAGCTGCTCGAGGTGCTCGGCGAGTGCGAGGGGCTGCCGCTGGACCAGGTGTGCGACCGCGTCCTCGCGCGGATGATCCTGCCCGACGCCGAGGACGACGTCGCCGTCCTCGCCGTCCGGCTGGTGCCCGAGGGCTGACCCGGTGCGGGCGGCGCGTCACTGGCCGGGCGGGACGTCCAGGTCGGTCGCGGTTCCCTCGGGGGTTTCCGCGCCGGTGGCCGCGCGCAGCTCGGCGTCGCGGGCGGCCATGGCCTCCTGCCGGGCCGGCTCCTCGTCCAGGATGGCCGCGGCCTTCCAGTCGGCCGGGATGGCGAAGGCGTCGACCAGCGTGACCATGTGCGGCCGCAGCTCCTTGACCAGCGAGTTCACCGTGGCCGTCAGCGTCTTGGCGCGCGCCGGCGAGAGCTGGCCGTGCTCGAGGAACCAGCCCTTGTCGGCCTCGATGGTCGACAGCGCGTAGAGGTCGCACAGGGTGTCCAGCAGCTTCTTCGCCGCGGGGTCGGCGATGCGGTCCACGCCTTCGACGAACGCCTCCAGGACGACCCGGTCGATGTGCGCCTCCGCCGTCTTCAGGACGTGGTCCTGGACGTCGTTGAAGACGTCGAACGGGGCCATGCCGTCGGTGGTGGAGTTCTTCCGCAGCCGCCGGATGGCGCCCTCGAGCGCGTGCTTCTCGCGGAACTCGAGCATCTTGGCCTGCCAGCCGCGGTCGAGCATCGGCACCTCGTCGTCCCGGCCGGGGACGGCGTCGACGAGCCGCTGGAGGAGTGCGCGGGCCGCCGTCCGCTCCAGCACCGTCTCGCGGACCATGTCGGCGACGAAGCCGACGCGGCCCCAGCCGTCCAGCGAGCCGAAGGCGTCGCGGTACCCGGTGAGCAGGCCCTTCGCGACCAGCTGCAGCAGGACGGTGTTGTCGCCCTCGAAGGTGGTGAAGACGTCGGTGTCGGCCTTGAGGTGCGGCAGCCGGTTCTCCTGCAGGTAGCCGGCGCCGCCGCACGCCTCGCGGCACATCTGGATGGTGCGGGTGGCGTGCCAGGTCTGGGCCGCCTTCAGCCCGGCGGCGCGGGATTCCAGCTCCCGCTGGGCGACCTCGTCGACGTCCTGGCCGTGCTCGTGCACGGCGGTGTGGATGTCGTGCATGGTCCCGGTCAGCTCCTCCTGCGCGAAGGCGAGCGCGTAGGAGGTCGCCAGGGCGGGCAGCAGCTTGCGCTGGTGCACCAGGTAGTCGTTGATGACGACCTCGCGCTCCTCGCCGGGGGCGGCGAACTGGCGGCGGACCTCGCCGTACCGGACGGCGATGTCCAGCGCGAGCTTCGTCGCCGAGGACGCCGAGCCGCCGACGCTCACCCGGCCGCGCACCAGGGTGCCGAGCATGGTGAAGAAGCGGCGGGTCTCGTTCTCGATCGAGCTGGTGTACGTGCCGTCCTCGGCGACCTGCCCGAACCGGTCCAGCAGCATGTCGCGCGGCACGGACACGTGGTCGAAGCCCAAACGGCCGTTGTCGACGCCGAGCAGCCCGGCCTTGGGGCCGTCGTCGCCGATCGTGACGCCGGGCATCGGCGCGCCGTCCTCGTCGCGGATCGGCACCAGCCAGGCGTGCACGCCGTGGTTCTGGCCCCGGGTGACCAGCTGCGCGAAGACGACGGCCATCCGGCCGTCCTCGGCCGCGTTGCCGATGTAGTCCTTGCGCGCCGCCGCGTGCGGGGTGTGCAGGTCGAAGGTCTGCGTCGCGGGGTCGTAGGTGCACGTCGTGCGCAGCTGCTGGACGTCGGAGCCGTGGCCGGTCTCGGTCATGGCGAAGCAGCCGGGCAGGTCGAAGCTCATGATGTCGCGCAGGTAGGCCTCGTGGTGCCGGTGGGTGCCGAGCAGCTGGACGGCGCCGCCGAACAGCCCCCACTGGACGCCGGCCTTGACCATGAGCGACAGGTCGGTGAAGGCCAGCATCTCGATCGAGGTGACCGAGCCGCCGGCATCGGCCTCGCCGCCGTACTCCTTGGGGAAGCCGAGGGTGACGCGGCCGGACTCCGCCAGCTTCGCCGTCATGCGGGTGACCCGCTCCCGGGCCTGCGCCATCGTCTCGCCGTAGACCGGCAGCATGTCGGGGTCGTGCAGCTTCTCCCGTGCCTCGCGGCGCACGTGCGCCCAGCGGCCGTCGAGGGCCTCCTGGAGGCGGGCCGGGTCGACCGTGGTGGGCAGGGTGCTCGTCACAGTTCCTCCTTGCGGGGTTCGGTGGTCACGACGCCGGAAAGTCCGGCCCAGGCGAGATCGGTGAGGTGGGCGGCGAGGTCGCGGCGCGGCATCGGGCGGCCGGCGCGCAGCCACCAGTCGGCGGCGGCGCGGACCAGCCCGACGACGGCGTGGCCCCAGGGTGCGGCGGCGACCGGGTCGCGGCCGGCCTGCTCCAGCGCCGGGGCCAGGATGGCGGCCGCCTGGTCGCCGACGAGGTCGGACAGGCCGGTGATCGGGTCGTCGGTGTCGGCCGTGCCGGACTGGCCGTGGACGACGAAGCGGTAGAGCTCGGGATCGGCCTCCAGGAAGGCCAGGTAGGCCTCGACGGCGGCGCCGAGCATGTCCCGCGGCTGGTCGGAGCTGCGCATCGCCGCCCGGAGCGTGGGCAGCAGCTGCTCGGCCACCCGGGTGCAGACGGCGACGTGCAGGTCGCTGCGGTCGGCGAAGTGCCGGTAGACGACGGTCTTGCTCGTCCCCGCCTCGGCCGCGATCTCGTCCATCCCCACGCCGGCGCCGTGCTTGCCGACGGCGACGACGGCTGCGTCGACCAGCGCGGCGCGGCGGGCGCGACGGTGCTCGTCCCAGCGGGAGTCCCGCCGGTCGCGCGCGGCGGCCCGCTCGAGGGCCGGCTTCGGCTGGCCGCTGACGCCGTCGGGTGCCACCTGCTCCGCCGGCGTCCGGTGGTCGGTCACCGTCGTCTGCTGCGGGAGCTGCACCGCCTCGGGTTTCACGGAACCCACGGTACCGGGTACTGTGGGTACCGGCCAGTCCCACCCGAGCTCGGAGGTCCTGATGGCTACCCAGAACCCGGCCACCCGCAAGGCCGCGATCGTCGGCGGCAACCGGATCCCGTTCGCGCGGTCCAACTCCGCCTACGCGCAGGCGTCCAACCAGGACATGCTCACCGCCACGCTCGACGGGCTGGTCGCCCGGTTCGGCCTGCAGGGCGAATCGGTCGGCGAGGTCGTCGCCGGCGCCGTCCTCAAGCACGCGCGTGACTACAACCTGACCCGCGAGGCGGTGCTCGGCTCGAAGCTGGCGCCCACCACGCCGGCCTACGACGTCCAGCAGGCCTGCGGTACCGGGCTGGAGGCGGCCGTCCTCGTCGCCAACAAGATCGCCCTGGGGCAGATCGAGGCCGGCATCGCCGGCGGCGTCGACACCACCTCCGACGCCCCGCTCGCCGTCAGCGACGACCTGCGCCGGGTGCTCATCTCGCTGAACAGCGCCAAGACCATGGGCGACCGGCTCAAGGCGCTGGCGAGGATCCGCCCCGGGCAGCTGGTGCCGGACATGCCGCGCAACGCCGAGCCCCGCACCGGCCTCGCGATGGGCGACCACGCGGCGATCACCGCGGAGGAGTGGCAGATCGGCCGTGAGGAGCAGGACGAGCTCGCCGCCCGCTCGCACCAGAACATGGCCGCCGCCTACGACCGCGGCTTCTTCGACGACCTGGTGACGCCGTTCCTCGGCCTGACCCGGGACAACAACCTGCGCCCCGACTCCAGCGTCGAGAAGCTGGCGAAGCTCAAGCCGGTCTTCGGCACGGGCGACGGCGCCACGATGACGGCGGGCAACTCCACCCCGCTGACCGACGGCGCCTCCGCCGTCCTGCTCGCCTCCGACGAGTGGGCCGCCGCGAAGGGGCTGCCGGTGCTGGCGCACCTGGTCGACGCGCAGACCGCCGCCGTGGACTACGTGCACGGCGGCGAGGGCCTGCTCATGGCGCCGGTCTACGCCGTCCCGGTGCTGCTGGCCCGCAACGGCCTCTCGCTGCAGGACTTCGACTTCTACGAGATCCACGAGGCGTTCGCCTCCACGGTGCTCGCGACGATGAAGGCCTGGGACGACCCGGCGTTCTGCAAGGAGAAGCTGGGCCTGGACGCACCGCTGGGCGCCATCGACCGCGCGAAGCTCAACGTCCACGGCTCGTCGCTGGCCGCAGGGCACCCGTTCGCCGCGACCGGCGGCCGGATCGTCGCCTCGCTGGCGAAGACGCTGCACGAGGCGGGCCCGGGCAAGCGCGGCCTGATCTCGATCTGCGCCGCCGGCGGTCAGGGCGTCGTCGCCATCCTCGAGTCCTGACCCGGTAGCCGCCGCCGGGTCGACCCGGGCGCGGCCACCGAGCGCACGCCCCATCCCATCCGTGGAAGGAACATCTCCAGTGGCTGACTGGTACACGAGCTTCGCCAACTCCGGCGTCGGCACCACGATCACCGAGCAGCTGGGCCTGCCGCGCCCGGTGGAGCTGCGCCGCTACGAGCCCGGCGAGCCGCTGCTGCCCGGGCCGGTGGTGGTCGGCTCGGCCGGCGCGGGCCGGCTGCGCGACGCGGTGACGACGGTCCTCCGGGACGCCGGGGTGACCGTGCAGTCCCCGGTCACCGCCGACGGCGGCACCGACGGCGAGAAGCTGGGGGCCGTCGTCCTCGACGCGACCGGCCTGACCGGACCCGGCGACCTGGCCGCCGCGCACGACTTCCTGGCGCCGGCGATCAAGCGGCTGCGCGCATCCGGGCGGGTGCTGGTCCTGGCCGACCCGCCGTCGGACGCCGGCTCCCCGGCGCAGGCCGCGGCGCGGCAGGCGGTGGACGGACTGGTCCGCTCCATCGCGAAGGAGCTCCGCGCCGGGTCGACGGCGAACGCGATCCACGTGCCCGAAGGTGCCGAGGGGTCGCTGGCCAGCCCGCTCCGGTTCTTCCTCTCCGGCCGGTCGGCCTACGTCGACGGGCAGCTGCTCACCCTCTCGGCGGCCGACGTGCCCACGGGGGAGGACGACGCGAAGCCGCTGGCCGGCAAGGTCGCCGTCGTCACCGGGGCCGCGCGCGGCATCGGGGCCGCGATCGCCGAGGTCATGGCCCGGGACGGGGCGCACGTCGTCGCCGTCGACATCCCGGCGGCCGGGGACAAGCTGGCCCGGGTGGCCAACGAGATCGGCGGGACGGCGCTGCAGCTCGACATCACCGCCGAGGACGCGCCGCAGCGGCTGGTGGAGCACCTGACCGAGCGGCACGGCGGGGCCGACGTCGTCGTGCACAACGCCGGCATCACCCGCGACAAGCTGCTGGTCAACATGGACGCCGCCCGGTGGAACACCGTCATGGCGGTCAACCTGCAGGCGCAGCTGGACATCACCCAGGCCCTGCTCGACACCGACGGTGCGCTCAAGCCGGACGCGCGGGTGGTCTGCGTCAGCTCGCAGTCGGGCATCGCCGGCAACCGCGGGCAGACCAACTACGCGGCGAGCAAGGCCGGCGTCATCGGGATGGTGCGAGCCTGGGCGCCGCACTTCGCCGAGCGCGGCGCCACGATCAACGCCGTCGCGCCGGGGTTCATCATCACCGAGATGACGGCGAAGATGCCCTTCGGCACCCGGGAGATCGGGTCGCGGATCAACTCGCTGCAGCAGGGCGGGCTGCCGGTCGACGTCGCCGAGACGATCGCCTGGCTGTCGCAGCCGGGCAGCGCCGGGGTCAACGGGCAGACGGTGCGGGTCTGCGGCCAGTCGCTGCTCGGTGCCTGAGATGACCGCTCCCGAGCCGGAGCAGCCGCCGAGCATGGCGGCGCTGTTCGCCCGGGCCGCGCTCACCGCGCGCGGCCGGGGCGGCGACCTGCCCGACACCCGGCTGACCCGCACCGGCGTGACCGTGGACCCGGCGAATCTGGCCGCGTACGCCCGGGTCTGCCGGTTCCCGGTCGCCGACGCCCTGCCGGCGACCTACCCGCACGTGCTCACCTTCCCGCTGCAGCTGGCGCTGATGAGCGACCGCGCCTTCCCGCTGGCCCTGCCCGGGTTGGTCCACGTGCGCAACCGGATCGAGGCGCTGCGCCCGGTGCGCACCGACGAGGTGCTCGACCTCGAGGTGTGGGCCGAGCGGTTCGCCACCCACCGCGGCGGGGCGACCGTGGACCTGTGCGCCTCGGTGTCGGCCGGCGGCGCGGAGGTCTGGCGCGGCCGCTCCACGTACCTGGCGCGCGGCGCGACGGCGCCCGCAGGCGCACCGGATTCCGATGTGACGGTTGTCGTGGGAGACCTCGACCGGGCGGCTGCCACCTGGCGGGTCCCCGCGGACGCCGGCCGGCGGTACGCCGCGGTCTCCGGCGACGTGAACCCGATCCACCTGTCCGGCCTGACCGCCAAGGCGTTCGGCTTCAAGCGGGCGATCGCGCACGGCATGTGGGTGAAGGCCCGCGTGCTGGCATCGGTGGCCAACCGGCTGCCGGAGGCGTTCGCCGTCGACGTCGGGTTCCGCAAGCCGCTGTTCCTGCCGTCGACGGTCATCCTGTCCACGGCGCAGGCCGACGGCGGCTGGGATGCTGCCGTCCGCAACGCGACCAGCGGCACCGAGCACCTGATCGGTACCGTCCGCTCCCTGTGAGCTGATGGCACCCCGCGCCGTCGATCATCGGCATCTGGCTGGCCGACACGCCGCCGGGAGCGACCGGATGCCGATGATCAACGTGACGGACCGAGTCGAGGAGCCCCCGCATGGCCGTGTCGTTCGACCTCACCGAGGACCAGCTCGAGCTGCAGAAGTGGGTGCACGAGTTCGCCGCGGACGTCGTCCGCCCGGCGGCGCACGAGTACGACGAGCGCGAGGCGTTCCCGTGGGAGGTCCTGCAGGAGGCCGCGAAGATCGGGCTCTACTCGCTCGACTTCTTCGCCACCCAGTGGTTCGACGAGTCCGGCCTCGGCATCCCGCTCACCATGGAGGAGCTCTTCTGGGGTGACGCGGGGATCGGGCTGGCGATCGTGGGGACGACGCTGGCCGCCGCCTCGGTGCGGGCGAACGGCACCGACGAGCAGGTCGGACAGTGGATCCCGGCGATGTTCGGTACCGAGACCGAGCCGAAGGTGGCCGCGTTCTGCTCGAGCGAGCCCGACGCCGGCTCCGACGTCGGCGCCATGCGCACCCGGGCGGTCTACGACGAGAAGACCGACGAGTGGGTGCTCACCGGCACCAAGACCTGGGCCACCAACGGCGGCATCGCCGACATCCACGTGGTCACCGCCGTCGTCGACCCCGAGCTCAAGGCCCGGGGGCACGCCAGCTTCGTCGTCCCGCCGGGCACGAAGGGCATCTCCCAGGGGCAGAAGTTCCTCAAGCACGGCATCCGCGCCTCGCACACCGCCGAGGTCGTGCTGGACGAGTGCCGGATCCCCGGCGACTGCCTGCTCGGCGGCCGGGAGAAGCTCGAGGAGCGCCTCGCCCGGGCCCGCGAGGGCGTGCAGAGCGGGCGCACCCAGCCGTCGATGGCCACCTTCGAGCGCACCCGGCCGGCGGTCGGGGCGCAGGCGGTCGGGGTGGCGCGGGCCGCCTACGACTACGCCCTGGAGTACGCCGGGCAGCGGGTGCAGTTCGGCCGACCGATCATCGAGAACCAGGCCGTCGCCTTCCTGCTCGCCGACATGAGGACGTCGATCGACGCCGCCCGGCTGCTGGTCTGGCGCGCGGCGTGGATGGCGCGCAACGGCCAGCAGTTCACCGCCGCCGAGGGCTCGATGTCCAAGCTCGTCGCCGGCGAGACCGCCGTCCGGGTCACCGAGAAGGCCATGCAGATCCTCGGCGGCAACGGCTACACCCGCGACTACCCGGTCGAGCGGATGGCGCGGGACGCGAAGATCTACACCATCTTCGAGGGCACCTCGGAGATCCAGCGGCTGGTCATCGCGCGCACCATCTCCGGCGTCCACGTGCGCTGACGAGAGCTGTCCGGCACGAACCGCGGGTGCCGAACCGGCATCGTGCCGAACTCATTCCCCCGACCGGCCGAGGGCCGCTCCACGGCTTCCGGCGCCGTGCGGATGCCCACATACGCAGGACCGGCAGCCGCCGGTTCCACCGGGTCGCGGATTCTACCGGCGTGTCGGATCACGATGCGCGCCTGTTCCGTCACTTACCGTCTACCGGGCGCCGCACGTGTGCACCGTAGGCCGACATCCGGGGGAACGGTATGACGGACCCGTACCGGGGTCGGCTCGAGGAGGACACCCGCCCGACGCGGCGGTGGGACCACGTCGCGGAGCCGGGCGTGCAGCTGGTCGCGGGCCGCCCGCCGGTGCCGCCGGTGTTCGACCGTGCGGCAGGGCACCGCCACGGACCGTTCCCCGTCGCGGGAGGCAGCCGGATCGGCCCCGCCGGCTCGCCGGCCGGACGGCCGTGGGACGACCAGCCGGACGATCGGCTCTGGGACGAGGAGCCGGACGACGAGTTCTGGGACGACGCGAGCGAGGAGCCGGCCGACCAGCCCATGCGCCGCGGTCCGGCCCGCGGGGACCGGGTGCGCGGCGTCGTCCGCGGGGTCGGCGAGTTGCTGGTCACCTGCGGGCTGGTCCTGCTGCTCTTCGTCGTCTACGAGGTCTACGTCACCGACTTCCTCACCGACCGCCGGCAGGACGAGCTCAGCTCCGAGCTGCAGGACCGGTGGGCGGACGCACCCGCGGAAGCCGGGCTGGTCCAGGTGGAGATCGGGGATGCCTTCGGCGTCCTGCGCATCCCGCGGCTGGGAGAGGACTACGCCCGCGTGATCCTGGAGGGGACCACCGAGGGCGAGCTGTCGCAGGGCCCCGGCCACTACGCCGGGACGGCGATGCCCGGGGAGCCGGGCAACGTCGCGCTGGCCGGCCACCGGGTGGGCAAGGGCTCGCCGTTCCTGGAGCTGGACCTGATGCAGCCCGGCGACCCGATAGTCGTGGAGACGGCCGACCGCTGGTTCGTCTACCGGGTGCTCGGCGACCCCGCGACCGGCGACCTCGACACCGACCCCAGCGGCATCCCCGGTCGCCAGATCGTCAGCCCGGCCGACGTGTCGGTCATCGCGCCGACGCCGAACCAGGCCGCGAGCGCCGGCCCGACCGGCAGCTACCTGACCCTCACCACCTGCCACCCGCGCTTCTCCGCGCGCCAGCGGCTGATCATCCACGCCCGGCTCGACGGGGCCGGCATCCCGAAGGCCGAGATGCCCGACGGTCCGCCGGCGCTGCGCGAGGGCTGACCCGAACTGACCGGAGGACCCGTGTACGGCTGGATCTGGCGACACCTGCCCGGTGGCAGCAGCCTCAAGGCGCTGCAGTCGGTGGTGCTGGTGCTCGCCGTGAGCGCCCTGCTGCTGCTCGTCGTCTTCCCCTGGGTCGAGCCGCACCTGCCCTTCAACGACGTGACGGTCGACTGAGGCACCGCCGGTCCGGCCGAGTGCGCAGCTGTGGTCGCCCGGGGCAGCGTGCACCGGCATGTCGGCGACCAGGACTGCTCACTCGGGCGCGGTTGACGCCGGGAGGGCGGCCATGACGGCGTCCAGCACCCGCTCCGCGCCGAAGCGGACGACGTCGTCGGTGACGAGCCCCGTTTTCGCGGCGGCGTCGTCGACCGCCCGCCGGGCGGCGGCGTCGTCCAGCCCGGCGGTGTTCAGCGCGACGGCGGCGACCCGTGCGGGCCGCACCCACCCGGCGGCCTGCTCGTAGCCGCGCACGATCCCGGCCAGCGGCGGCAGGCCGGTGCCCGGGTAGTCGGCGATCGCGGTGCGCCCCGCCCGGTGGCACAGCACCAGGGCGTCGGCCGACGAACCGTGCAGCAGGCCGAGCGTCACCCCCGAGTAGGCCGGGTGGTAGATCGAGCCCTGGCCCTCGAGCCAGAGCAGGTCGCCGCGGGTGGCCCCGTCGCGGACCAGCCGGTCGGCCGCCCCGGCGACGAAGTCGGCGATCACGTGGTCGACGGCCATGCCCCAGCCCGAGATCGCGACGCCGGTCTGCCCGGTGGCCACGAACACCGAGCCGAGCCCGCGGTCGCGCGCGGCGCGGTCCAGCTCGAGGACGACGCTCATCTTCCCGATGGCGCAGTCGGAGCCGACCGTGTGCACCACGCGGGCCGGAACCGGCTCGGCGAGCGGGACCCCGAGGTCCCCGGGGACGGCGCGCAGGTCCCGGATCCCCACCCCGGCCGTCCGGGCCGCGGCCGCGAGCTCCGGATCGGCGCCCAGATCGGTGTGCAGCCCCGCCTCGACGTGCATCCCAAGCCCCAGCGCGGCCAGCAGCACCTCCCGCCAGGCCGCCGTGAGCCGGCCGCCGAGTGGCGCGACGCCCAGCAGCACCGTCGTCGCGCCCAGCTCCCGGGCGGCGGAGACGTCGGCGACCACGGGGGCGGGGGAGGCGCAGAACGGGACGACGTCCACCGCGCGCCGCCCGGCGTGCGCGGCGTCGATCACGCAGACCACCTCGCGGGTGCCGTAGCGCAGCACCCCGTGCGCGGTCTTGGCGTAGGACTCGGCGAGCTGCCCGCCGGTCAGGACGGCCAGCCGGTCGTCACTCACGCCGCCTCCTCCTCCGCGACGAGCCCGAGACCCGGCGCGTCGGGCAGCACCAGCCGCCCGTCGGTGAGCCCCAGCCCGGTGAACGGCTCGTCGCTGATGAGCAGGTGGCCGTCGAGGTCCACCAGGTCGGCCAGCGCGCCGAGCTGGGCGGCCTGGGCGATGCCGAGCTGCGACTCGATCATGCAGCCCAGCATCACCCGCAGGTCCAGCGCGGCCGCGGCGGCCAGCATGCGCTGCGCCTCGCGGATACCGCCGCACTTGGCCAGCTTCACCACGATGCCGTCGGCGTAGCCGGCCACGGCCGGCACGGAGGCGAGGTCCCGGCAGCCCTCGTCGACGAAGACCGGCAGCCGGTCGGGGAGCTCGCGGTAGCGGGCGAAGGAGTCGAGGTCGGCCGCGGGGAAGGGCTGCTCGACCAGCTCCACGCCGAGCTCGCGCAGGCGGGGCGTGAGGTCCCGGGCCTGCTCGAACGTCCAGCCCTCGTTGCCGTCGATCCGCAGCCCGGCGCCGGACACCGAGCGGATCGCCGCCAGCCGTTCCAGGTCGCCGGGGCCCCCGACCTTCACCTTGTAGACGGCGAAGCCCGGCGCCCGCTGCACGCGGGCGACGGTCTCCGCGACGGTCGAGATGCCGATGGTGAAGCTCGTCGGCGGCGCGGACCCGGCCAGGCCGAGCAGCCGCCACACCGGGAGGCCGTACCGGCGGCCCACCCAGTCGTGCGCGGCGCCGTCGAGGGCCATCTTCGCGCCCTGGGGGCCGTCCCAGGCGCGCAGCCGGCGGGCGATCCCCTCGAGGTCGCGCAGGTCGTCCCCGAGCAGGGCGGTGCCGTCGGCGGCCACGGCGTCGGCCATGCCGGGCACCGACTCGCCCCAGTAGGCCACCGGCGCCCCCTCGCCGTACCCGCGGACGCCGCCGGCGTCGACGGTGACGACCAGGACCTCCTCGGTGTCCACCGAGGACCGGGCGATGGTGAAGGTGTCGCGCAGGTGCAGCGTCCGGGGGCGGCAGGTCAGGTCCACCCGGGCAGTCTGGCGGTCCGGGACGACGGTTGTCCCGGACCGCCGGACCCGGGCCTACCGGTTGCGGCCCAGGCTGTCGTGGCTGGTCACCCAGTCACCGGCCAGGATCGCCGAGGTCAGCGAGATGTCGCCGGCCAGCACGACGCCGGCGCAGATCTCGGCGAACTTCTGCACCTTGTCCTTGCCGTAGCAGCCGAGCACCTCCAGGCACTCCCGCTGCGTGGGCAGCCCGGTCCCGCCGCCGTAGGTGGCGACGATGAGCGAGGTCAGCGTCGTCGACCAGTAGTAGTCGCCGTTCTCCAGCAGCTGGGTGTAGGTGACGCCGGAGTGCGACTCGGCGACGTTGGCGGCGTCCTGCCCGGTGGCGATGAACATCGCGGTCAGCCCGTTGGCCGCGTGCGCGCCGTTGTAGGCCGCGCCGGACATGAACGCCCCGGCCATGCCGATCTGCCGGTACTCGAAGAGCTGCCGGGTGTCGACGCCGGTCACCCGCTTCAGCACCTCGTTCGGGATCGTCACCTCGGCCACCACCCGCTTCCCGCGGGTCATGAGCATGTTGATCTGCGAGTGCTTCTTGTCGGTGTCGATGGCGCCGGAGAGCACGTAGCGCGGGCGGTCGGGGTGGTTGGCCTTGATCCACTCGCACGCGGCGAGCGTGGCCTTGCCGGTCATGTTCTGGCCGGCGGCGTCCCCGGTCGTGTAGTTGACCCGCAGGTAGCGCAGCGGCCCGATCTGGTGCTGGCCGATGTAGGTCAGCTTCCCCGAGCTGGTGGTGGACTCGGCCGCCGCCCGGATCTCGTCGAGGTGCTCGTCCACCCAGCGGCCGAACTCCCGGGCCTCCAGCGCGTTGTGGAACAGGAACGCCGGCGCCCGCTGCATGTGGTCGTCGACGACCGTGGTGCGCACCCCGCCGCACTCGCCGATCAGCCGCATGCCGCGGTTGTAGCTGGCCACCAGCGTGCCCTCGGTGGTGGCCAGCGGGACGAAGAAGTCGCCCCGGGCGTGCTCGCCGCGCACCGTGAGGGGGCCGGCGAGGCCGATGGGGACCTGGGCCACCCCGGTGAAGTTCTCCACGTTGCCGGGCAGGACGCCGGGGTCGATGGAGTAGCGGCCGACGTGGTCGAGCCCCGCGCCGGTCTGCTCGGCGACGAAGGCCTGGCGCTTGTGCGCCATCTCGTCGGTGTAGTCGTGCTCCCGGTCGCGGGGGATGCGGGCTCGGTGCGAGGAGTGGACGTCGGTCATGGAGCACCTCTCCTGGGCGACGGTCGTGGTGGGCTCGATTGTGAGGTGGCTCACGCCGGATCGCTCGTCCACCGGCGGATCTCGAACCGGCAACGATCGCGCGGATCCGGGTCGCCAACCTGCGGGGACGGGAGCAAGGTCGAGGTGGACGAGCTGCCCCGACCTCGGAGGTTCCCGTGCGCACGACCCGACTCCTGTCCCTCGGCGCCGTCGGCGCGCTGTCGCTCAGCGCGTGCAGCGGCGGAGGGGAGAGCGTCGACACCGGCGGCGGCGGTGGGGGTGGCGGCGGCGGTGACAACGTCCTGGTCGCCGCGGTGAGCGCACAGCCGGACCAGTTCGACCCGCACGTCACGAGCGCCTACCCCAGCTTCCAGGTGCTGGAGAACGTCTACGACACCCTCGTCGTCCCGAATGCCGAGGACCTGACGATGGAGCCGAGCCTGGCGACCGACTGGGAGGTCAGCGAGGACGGGCTCACCTGGACGTTCACCCTGCGCGAGGGAGTCACGTTCCACGACGGCAGCGAGTTCGACGCCGCGGACGTCGTCTACTCGTACAACCGGATCATCGACGAGGAGCTGAACAACGCCTACCGGTTCACCACCGTCGAGAACGTCGAGGCCGTCGACCCGCAGACCGTCGAGATCACCGTCAGCCAGCCCACGCCCAACCTGCCGGCGCTGATCGGCGCCTTCAAGGGCATGTCGATCCTGCCCGAGGGCGCGGCCGAGGAGTACGACCTCACCACCGAAGCGGTCGGTACCGGCCCCTTCACCCTGGAGAACTCGGACGCCAGCAGCACGGAGCTGGCCACCTACCAGGACTACTGGGGCGGCGCGCCGAGCATCGACGGCGTCGAGTTCCGCTACATCACCGAGCCGGCCGCGGCGCTGACCGCGCTGCAGAACGGCGAGGTGCAGTGGACCGACAACATCCCGCCGCAGCAGATCGAGTCGCTGGAGGGCGACGGCGCCGTCGAGCTGGCGACCACGCCCAGCGTCGACTACTGGTACATGGCCATGAACCACGCCCGGGAGCCGTTCGGCAACCCGCTGGTGCGGCAGGCGATCGCGACCGCCGTCGACCGCGGCGCGGTCACCGAGGCGGCCCGGTTCGGCGCGGCGCAGCCCAACCAGACAGCCATCCCCGAGGACAGCTTCTACCACTACGACTACGCGCCGTTCGAGCCCAGCGTGGAGGAGGCGCAGGCCCTGCTCGCGGAGGCCGGCGTGCAGACGCCGATCACGATGGGGCTGATGGTCACCGACGAGTTCCCGGAGACCGTCACCGCCGCGCAGGTCATCGCCAGCCAGCTCGAGCCGATCGGGATCGAGGTCGACGTCCAGACCGTGGACTTCGCGACCTGGCTGGACCGGCAGAGCCAGGGCGACTTCGACGCCTTCATGCTGGGCTGGCTGGGCAACGTCGACCCGTTCGACTTCTACCACGCCCAGCACATCACCGACGGCTCCAGCAACTACCAGGGCTACAGCAACCCGCAGGTCGACGAGCTGCTGACGCAGGCGTCCACGGAGACCGACGAGGACACCCGCAAGGGCCTCTACGACCAGGCCGCGCAGCTGATCGTCGACGACGTCTCCTACCTGTACCTGTACAACCCCGACGTCGTGCAGGCCTGGGCCCCGGGCCTGTCCGGGTACGAGATCCGGGCGGACAAGGCGATCAACTTCGAAGGCGTGGAGCTGCCCTGACCGGCTACGTCCTCCGGCGGGTCGGCCAGTCCGCGGTCGTCCTCGCCGGGGTGAGCGTCATCGTGTTCGCCCTGGTGCACCTCGTACCGGGCGATCCGGTGCGGCTCGCGCTGGGGACGCGGTTCTCCCAGGAGAGCTATGACGCCCTGCGCGAGCGGTCGGGGCTGGACCAGCCGCTGGTCGAGCAGTTCTTCACCTGGTTCGGCCGGGCGCTCACCGGTGACCTGGGGGTCAGCTTCCGCAGCGGCGAGACGGTGACCTCCCAGATCGCCGAGCGGCTGCCGGCCACGCTGACCCTGGCGTTCGCCTCGATCCTGGTCGCGCTGGTCATCGCGATCCCGCTGGGCACCGTCTCGGCGCTGCGGCCCCGGTCGATCGTCGACCGCGTCGCCACGGTGATCAGCCAGTTCGGCATCTCGGTGCCCGACTTCTGGATGGGCATCGTGCTCATCCTGGTCTTCGCCGGGACGCTGGGCTGGCTGCCCTCGGGCGGGTACGTGCCGATCAGCGAGGACCCGGGCGCCTGGCTCCAGCGGCTGCTCATGCCGGCCCTGGTGACCGGCGTGGTGTCCGGCTCGGTCATCACCCGGTTCGTCCGGTCCAGCATGCTCGAGGCGCTGGGCTCGGACCACGTGCGGACGGCGCAGGCCAAGGGGCTGCCCACGCGGCAGGTGTTCACCTGGCACGTGCTGCGCAACGCCCTGCTGCCGCTGGTCACGGTCACCGGCGTGCAGCTGGCCTACCTGCTGTCCGGGGTCGTGGTCGTGGAGATCGTCTTCTCGTGGCCGGGCCTGGGGCAGCTCGCGCTGCAGGCGGTCCAGGCGCGCGACTACCCGGTGCTGCAGGGCGCGATCCTGCTGTTCGCCGTCGTCTTCCTGGTGATCAACCTGGTCGTCGACCTGCTCTACACCGCCATCGACCCCCGGATCCGGCGATGACGTCCAGCCGGGTCCTGCTGCCATGACGGGCGCGCCCGTCCCCGAGCCCGGCAACTCCCCGGACACCCCGGCGGGGGCGCCGGGGACGTCCCCGGTGGCCACGCTGCGGCCGGCCCGCCCGCGCTCGCGGGAGACGCTCAGCCTGCTGGCGCACAACCCCACGGCGGCCATCGCCTCGGTGCTCCTGCTGCTGATCGTGGTCGTGGCGGTCTTCGACGAGACCATCGCGCCCGACGGGGCCAACGACATCGAGGTGGCCGACCGGCTGCAGTCGCCCAGCTGGGAGCACCCCTTCGGCACCGACGACCTCGGCCGGGACATCCTCAGCCGGGTCATCCTCGGCGCCTCGGTGTCGCTGAAGGTCGGCTTCCTGGCGGTCGGGTTCGCGCTGGTCGTCGGCACGATGATCGGCCTGCTCGCCGGCTACTACGGCAAGTGGGTCGACGACGTCCTGATGCGGTTCATGGACATGCTGTTCGCGTTCCCCGCGGTGCTGCTGGCGATCGCCGTCCTCGCCGTCCGCGGGCCCGGGTCGGGCAACACCGCGCTGGCGATCGGCATCGTCTACACGCCGATCTTCGCCCGCGTCACCCGCGCCAGCGTCCTCGGCGTGCGCGAGGAGGTGTACGTGCGGGCGTCCCGCTCGGTCGGCGCCTCGGACTGGCGGATCCTGACCCGCCACATCCTCCCGAACGCAGCTCCCCCGATCATCGTGCAGACCTCGATCAGCCTGGCCTTCGCCGTGCTGGCCGAGGCGGCGCTGTCGTTCCTCGGCCTGGGCACCCAGCCGCCCGACCCCTCGTGGGGGCTGATGCTGGCCGAGGGCCGCGGCTACATCCAGCTGGCCTGGTGGCTGGCGTTCTTCCCGGGGATGGCGATCTTCCTGACCGTGCTGTGCTTCAACCTGCTCGGTGACGGGCTCCGCGACGCGCTGGACCCGCGCCAGCGCACCCTGATGGCCGGGGGTGGCAAGTGACGGCCGGGGAACCGGTGCTGGAGGTCGAGGACCTGCGGGTCCGGCTGCGCACGCCGCGCGGACCGGCCGACGTGGTCAACGGGCTGAGCTACACCGTCGGCGCGGGCGAGACGGTCGCCGTCGTCGGGGAGTCCGGCAGCGGCAAGAGCGTCTCGGTGCTGGCCCTGCTGGGTCTGCTGCCCGCGCGGGTCGCGACGGTGACCGGCCGGGCGCTGCTGCAGGGCGAGGACCTGCTGACCATGGCGCCCGACCGGCTGCGGCAGGTGCGCGGCGCCGGCGCCGGCATGGTGTTCCAGGACCCGATGACGTCGCTGAACCCGGTGCTGACCATCGGCCGGCAGCTGGTCGAGGGCATCCGGGCGCACGGCGACGTCTCCAAGGCCGACGCCCGGTCCCGGGCCGCGGAGCTGCTGCGCGAGGTGGGCCTGCCCGACCCCGAGGGGGCGCTCGACCGCTACCCGCACGAGCTCTCCGGCGGGATGCGCCAGCGGGTGGTCATCGCGATCGCGCTGTCGAACTCGCCGTCGCTGCTGATCGCCGACGAGGCGACGACGGCGCTGGACGTCACCGTGCAGGCGCAGATCATCGACCTGATCGAAGGGCTGCAGGACGAGCACGGCACGGGCGTCATCTGGATCACCCACGACCTCGGCGTCGTCGCCGGGATCGCCGACCGGGTGCTGGTCATGTACGGCGGGCGCTGCGTGGAGGACGGCACGGTCGACGACGTCCTCGAGCGGCCGGCGCACCCGTACACCCGGGGCCTGCTCGGCTCGCTGCCCGACCTCGCCGCGCCGGTGGGCCCCGACGGCGAGGTGCCCGAGCTGACCGCGATCCCGGGGCTGCCGCCCCCGCCCACCGACCTGCCGCAGGGCTGCGTCTTCTGGCCGCGGTGCCCGGTGCGCGCCGATCCGCGCTGCGAGACCGAGCAGCCGCCGCTGGCGGTCGTCTCGCGGGCCCCGGCCGGCGGGCCGGCGGGGGCGACCGCGTCCGGCGCGTACACCGGCGACGGCGCCGGGCTGCCGCACCGCGCGGCCACCTGGTGCACCGAGGGCGTGGACGGGGGGAGCCGCGGATGAGCGAGGACGTGCTGGTGTCGGCCCGCGGGCTGGAGGTGCACTTCCCCGTGGGGGGCGGCGGGTTCCGCCGGGCGCCCGCGGGCGTGCTGCGCGCGGTGGACGGCGTCGACCTGGACGTCCTCCGCGGCGAGACGCTCGGCCTGGTGGGCGAGTCCGGCTGCGGGAAGTCGACGCTGGGCAACGCACTGCTGCGCCTGGTGCCGCCCACCGGCGGCACGGTCACCTTCGACGGCACCGACGTCACCGCGCTGGACCGCCGCGGCCTCAAGGAGATGCGCCGCCGGGCGGGCATGGTGTTCCAGGACCCGTTCGCCTCCCTCGACCCGCGGCGCACCGTGGCGCAGACGGTCAGCGAGCCGCTGGAGGTGCACGGCCTGCGGTCGGGCAAGCGCGAGCGCGCGGCGCGGGTGGGCGAGCTGCTGGAGCTGGTGGGTCTGGACCCCGCGGTGGCCGGGCGCTACCCGCACGAGTTCTCCGGGGGGCAGCGGCAGCGCGTCGGCATCGCGCGGGCGCTGGCGGGGGAGCCGGACTTCCTCGTCTGCGACGAGGCGATCGCCTCGCTCGACGTGAGCGTGCAGGCCCAGGTGCTCAACCTGCTGCGCCGGCTGCAGCGGCAGCTGGGGCTCACGCTGCTGTTCATCTCCCACGACCTCTCCGCCGTCCGGCACATCTCCGACCGGATCGCCGTCATGTACCTGGGCCGGGTCGTGGAGGTCGGGCCCGCGGCGGCGGTGGGCAGCGCCCCGGAGATGCCGTACACGCAGGCCCTGCTGTCGGCGGTCCCGCTGCCGCACCCGGCGCAGGAGCGGGCCCGGCAGCGGATCGTGCTGACCGGCGACGTCCCCTCGCCGTCCGCCGTCCCCAGCGGCTGCCGGTTCCGCACCCGCTGCCCGTACGTGTTCGAGCCGTGCGACGACGTCGACCCGGCGCTGCAGCCGGCGGGCGCACCCGGTCAGCTGGCCGCGTGCCACCTGCACGGCGTCGTCGGCACCCCGGTCACGGCCACCCCCGAGGGCGTCACCGCCGACCCCTGACGCCGTTGATCATCGTCATCTGGCGGCCGCCGCCGGCGAGTCGGCCCGCCACACGACGATGATCAACTGGCACGGGGCGTCAGACAGACGCGCCGACCAGGCGGGGGCGGGCCGCCGCGAGCCCGACGGCCAGCTGCACGGCCACGACCACCAGGAGCAGCAGCAGCCCGGGCTCCCAGGCGCCGGTCGCCTCGTGCAGCAGGCCGACGCCGAGCGGGCCGGCGGCGGCCACCAGGTAGCCCGCGCTCTGGGCCGCCGCGGACAGCCGTCCGGTCTGGGCGACGTCGCGGGTGCGCTGCAGGATCAGGGTCATCGCCAGCGGGAAGGCGATGCCGGTGCCGATGCCGTAGAGCAGCGTCCAGAGCAGGGGGGCCGCGGCGGGGGCCACGAGGAGGCCGGTGATCCCGGCGAGCACCGGCAGGGTGCCGACGAGCACCCAGCCCTGCTGACCCGGGCGGCGGGCCGCCATCGGGGGCACGACCAGGGACGCGGGGATGCCCAGCCCGGCCGCCAGCGCCAGCAGGCCGCCGGCGGCGACGGGGGAGACGCCGGCCTCGGCCTCCAGCACCTCGGCCAGCCAGGTGAGCATCGCGTAGAACGACAGCGACTGGAGCCCGAAGAAGAGCGTCACCGCCAGCGCCACGCGGTCGCGCAGGACGGCGGTGCGGGCACCGGCCGGGGCCGCCGGTGGGGGCGGGACCGCCCGGCGCGCCCGGGTGAGCGCGGCCATCCCGAGCAGCGCCGCCAGCACCGGGACCGCCCACAGCAGCAGGCCGGTGACGGCGGTGCCGCCGGCCGAGGCCAGCGGCTGGGCCAGCCCCGCGCCGATGCTCGCCGAGCCGGCCATGGCCGCGACGATCATCCCGAGCACCACGGCGCTGCGGTTGCCGTACTCCGCGCGGGCCGCGGCCGGCAGGAGCACGTTGGCCACGGCGATGCCGCCGGTGAGCAGGACCGTGCCCGCGAAGAGCCCCGGGACGCCGGCCAGCCGGAGCACGATGCCGGCGGTCAGGGCGACGACGCCGAGCAGCACGGCCCGGTGCACCCCCAGCCGGGCGGCCAGGGCGGGGGCGAACGGCGAGACCAGCCCGAAGCAGACCAGCGGCAGGGCGGTGACGACGGCGAGCGCCCCGGTGGTGAGCGCGAGCTCGTCGCCCAGCTCGGCGAGCAGCGGGCCCACCGCGGCGAAAGGGGCGCGCAGGCAGAGCGCCACCAGGACGAGGGCGACGGCCGGCAGCGCCAGCCGCCAGGCGGCGCGCCGCCGGGTGGCGGGGGCGGTCATCGCGGCCATTCTGCGCCCGCGGGGGGCGCCCCCCGCAGCCGGTTCCGCCACGTCCCACCCCACCGTCGAGCACATGACGGAGCGGTCACGGTGGTTTGACGCCGTCTGCCCCACGTGCCAGCGTTCACGCCGCCCCGGCGCGCTCGCGCGGCGAGCAGCAGGGTCGTCCCTGCCCGTCGATCGAAGGAGATCCCGATGCGTCGCACCGTGGCCGTGCTCGTGGCCGCTCCCCTGGTGCTGGTCGCCGCCTGCGGCGGCTCCGACGAGACCACCACCGGTGGCGGCGGTGGTGGTGGCGGAGAGCTCGAGCAGGTGTCGGTCGGGGTGATCCCCATCGTCGACGTCTCGCCGCTCTACCTCGGCCAGGAGCAGGGCTTCTTCGCGGACTGCGGGCTGGAGCTCACCCTGGAGACGGGCCAGGGCGGCGCCGCGATCGTCCCCGCGGTCGTCAGCGGCCAGTCCCAGTTCGGCTTCAGCAACATCACCTCCCTGCTGCTCGCCGCCAGCGAGGGGCTGCCGCTGCGGGTCGTCGCCAACGGCGTCGCCTCCACCGGTGAGCAGGGCGCGGACTTCGGCGCCGTCGTCACCACCCCCGACAGCGGCATCGCCGGCGCAGCCGACCTGGCCGGCGCCACGGTGGCGGTCAACACGCTGAACAACATCGGCACGACGACGATCCGCGAGTCGGTGCGGGCTGCCGGCGGTGACCCCGACGCCGTCGAGTTCGTCGAGCTCCCGTTCCCGGAGATGCCCGCTGCCCTGGAGCAGGGCAACGTGGACGCCGCCTGGGTGGTCGAGCCGTTCCTCGCCGTCGCCACCGACGCCGGTGCCCGGGTGGTGACGTCGAACTTCGTCGACACCGCCGACGACCTCACCGTGGCCGCGTACTTCACCAGCGAGCAGTACGCCCAGGAGAACCCCGAGGCCGTCGAGTGCTTCAGCGACGCGACGGAGCAGTCGCTGCAGTACGCGCAGGAGAACCCGGACGCCGTCCGCGAGATCCTCGGTGAGTACACCCAGATCGACCCGGCCATCGCCGAGGCGATGACGCTGCCGGCCTGGCCGGCCGAGGTCAACCGCGACTCGGTGCAGACCCTCTCCGACCTCGCGGTCGAGGACGGGCTGCTCGACGAGGCTCCGGACCTGGACGCCCTGCTGCCGTGACCGGGTCGACCGCTACCCGGGCGTCGACAGGTGCTGCACCGCCGGACCGCTCCCCGCGAGCGGGCCGGCGACGGCCGGTCCCGGCCTGGGCGCTTGGGCTGCTCGGCCTGGCCGTCCTCGTCGTGCTGGTCGAGGTGGCGCCGCGGATCGGGCTGGTCCCGCGGCGCTGGTTCCCGCCGTCGTCGGAGATCGGCGCGGAGCTGATCGCCCAGTTCGGCCGACCGGAGTTCTGGACCGCCGTGCTGGAGACCCTCAAGGGCTGGGCGATCGGCCTGGCCATCGCCGCGGTGACCGGCGTGCTGCTGGGGCTGCTCCTCGGCACCAACCGGTTCGCCCGGGAGTTCACCGCCTCCACCATCGAGTTCCTGCGCCCGATCCCGTCGGTGGCGCTCATCCCGATCGCCGTCCTGCTGTACGGCAACGACCTGGAGAGCGAGCTGCTCCTGGTGGTCTACGCGGCCTTCTGGCAGATCCTCATCCAGGTCCTCTACGGCGTGCAGGACGTCGACCCGGTCGCGCAGGACACCGCGCGCGCCTACGGGCTGGGCCCCTGGGCGCGGGTCCGGCACGTCACCTGGCCCACCGCGCTGCCGTACGTGATGACCGGGCTGCGGCTGGGCGCCGCCGTCGCGCTGATCCTCGCGGTCACCGCCGAGCTGGTCATCGGCACCCCGGGCCTGGGTCAGCTGCTCAACAACGCGCAGAGCAGCGGTGCGGTCGCCGCCACCTACGCCATCGTGGTCGTCACGGGCATCCTCGGCGTGATCGTCAACCTGGTCTTCCGGACCGTCGAGCGGCGGGCGCTCTCGTGGCACCCGTCCCAGCGAGCGGAGGTGGCGGCATGAGCGTGCTGCGCCGGGTCGCGATGACCGTCGGCCTGCCGGTCATCCTGCTCACCGCCTGGTGGTTCGCCAGCGCCGGCAGCACCAGCTTCTTCTTCCCGCCGCTGTCGGAGATCCTCGACAGCCTGGTCGAGGAGTGGTTCGGCCCGCGCCTGGTCTCCGACGTCTGGCCCAGCCTCTACCGGCTGGCGGCCGGCTACGCCCTCGCCGTCCTGGTGTCCCTCGTCCTCGGCGTGCTGATCGGCACGTCGCGCACGGTCCGGGCGCTGACCGAGCCGGTCTTCGAGTTCTTCCGGGCCATCCCGCCGCCGGTGCTGGTGCCGATCTTCATCCTGCTGTTCGGCCTCGGTGACGGCATGAAGATCGTCGTCATCGCCTTCGGCTGCATGTGGCCGATCCTGCTGAACACCGTCGAGGGCGTGCGCGCCGTCGACGAGGTGCTCAGCGACACCGGCCGCGTCTACGGCCTGCGCGGCTGGTCGCGGCTGCGGCACCTGGTGCTGCCCAGCGCCAGCCCGCAGATCTTCGCCGGGCTCCGCCAGGGGCTGTCGGTCGCGATCATCCTCATGGTCATCAGCGAGCTGTTCGCCGCCACCAACGGGCTGGGCTACGCGGTCGTCCAGGCGCAGCGCAGCTTCGCGATCCCGGAGACCTGGGCGGGCATGCTCATGCTCGGCCTGCTCGGCTTCCTCCTGGCCCTGCTGTTCCGGATCGTCGAGAGCCGGCAGCTCGCGTGGTACCACGGCCTGCGCCGCGCGCAGCGCTCCTCCTGACCTCTCACTCCCGGGAAGGGGACCCCCGTGCTCGACGTCCGCGGCATCAAGAAGGTCTACGAGAGCAGGGACCGCACGGTGGAGGCCGTCCGCGACCTGACGTTCACCCTGCAGGCCGGCGAGCTCGCCTGCCTGGTCGGCCCCTCGGGCTGCGGGAAGACGACGCTGCTGAAGATCATGTCGGGGCTGCTCGACCCGACCGAGGGCGAGGTGCTGCTCGAGGGCACCCGCGTCCAGGGCCCGCCGCCGGGCATGGCCGTGGTGTTCCAGGAGTACGGTCGCAGCCTCTTCCCCTGGATGACGGTGCGGGAGAACGTCGAGCTGCCGCTCAAGCAGAAGAAGCTGCCCACCGCCCGCCGCACGGAGCTGGTGGAGGAGTCGCTGGCCGCGGTCGGGCTCGCGGAGGCGCACGCGGCCTACCCGTGGCAGCTCTCCGGTGGCATGCAGCAGCGGGTGGCGATCGCCCGCGCGGTGGCCTACGAGCCGCACGTGCTGCTCATGGACGAGCCGTTCGCCGCCGTCGATGCGCAGACCCGCGCCGACCTCGAGGACCTCATCCGCGACCTGTGGCACCGGTTCCAGGTCACCACGCTCTTCGTCACCCACGACATCGACGAGGCGGTCTACCTGGGTCAGCGGGTGCTGATCCTGTCCAACTCGCCGACGGTGATCCGCGACGACCTGGCCATCGATCTCCCCGACGAGCGGGACCAGCTCACCACCCGCTCCTCGCCGCGCTTCGCCGAGCTGCGGGCGCGGGTCTACGAGCAGATCCACCGGGCCAAGGAGGAGAAGGACGCCACCGAGGCCGCGCAGCCCGTGGCCGCCGGACCGGTGTCCGGCCCTGCGCCCGCGGCCCCGGACCACTCGGGGTTCTGACCGGCTGGCCAGGCGCCGACTTCCGGGAAGTCGGCCCCTGGAGGACGGCCCGGCGCCCGACTTCCGCGAAGTCGGGCGCCGGCGCACGCCGCCTGCCGGCTCAGCGGCCGGCCCGCTCCGCCTGGGCGAAACCGAGGCGCAGGAACCGGTCGATGTCGTGCCAGCTCGGCGCGGCGCGGTGGACGACCCGCTCGCGCCCGTAGGCGTTCGTGAGCCACGTCGTCGACTCCCGGGCGCCGATGATGTCGTCGACCGAGTGTCCGGCGCCCGGCACGAGGGTGAATCGCGCCTCGTTCCCCTCCGCCGTCGTCGTGTCGTAGACGAGCTGGCTCTGGTTGTAGGGCAGCAGCGGGTCGGCCAGGCCGTGGAGCACCCAGATGGGGATCTCGTCGCCCTCGATGTAGCTGCTCGGGTCGGCCGCCTCGGTCTCCGCCGGGCACGCCTGGATGCTCACGAGCTCGGTCGGGAAGACCTCACCGGGGCACTCGATCAGCCGGCTCTCCGGGGAGTCCGGCGCGTCGTGGGGGTAGATGCCGGGCTGCATCGGCAGGTCGTTCTCGGCCGCGAAGGTGTCCATCGACAGGAAGTCCGTCGGCGGGAAGAACGGCACGGCCACCTGGACGGCGCTCGACGTCCCGTCCACGCCTGTCTCCCCGGGCAGTTCGAGCTCGTCGCTCGTGGTCGCGGCGAACGCCGCCGACCAGCCGCCCGACGAGTTACCCATGAACGCGAAGCGGTCCGGGTCGAGGCCGTACCGGTCGGCGTTCTCCCGCAGGTAGCGGACGGCGGCGCGCACGTCGTGGCCCTGTGCCGGGAAGCGGGCGTCGAAGCTGGAGCGCACGTTGATCGCCGCGACGGCGTAGCCGCGGCCGGTGAACTCCGCGACGACGTCCAGCGCCTGCTCGCCGGTCTTGACGTCGTTGCTGAACCACGCGGAGCCCGAGTGCCAGATGACCAGCGGCAGGTCGCCCTTCCCGCGGACGTCCGGCAGGTGCAGGTCGAGCAGGTTGCCCGGGGACGCCGGGCCGTAGGCGAGGTCGCCGACCACGGTGGGTGCGGCCGGCGGCGCGGCGGAGGCCGGGGCGGCGAGCGTGACGGCGAGCGCGGCGGCGAGGCCGCAGCCGGCGGCCAGGCTCCTCCGGGCGGTACGTGCGGTGGGGTGCATGGCAGTCGAGCTCCGTTCAGTGGGGACGTTCGCGCCGGTGCGGAGACTGAGCGGCTGTGACGCTAGACACATCACGGAGCGGTCACGAAGCGGAGCTTCCACTCCCTGGAAGCGCCCTGCGGACGGAGTGGCGTTGCCGGTCGGGAGACGGCCGATGGGGCGCTGGCAACGCCCGCAGCGCCCGGTTCTCCGCCTCTCGCCGCCGACCGGGGCCGGGTCGTTGTCCTGGCCGGTCAGGTTCGCCCGGATGGAGGACGGGACGCCGCAGGCGGTCGGCGCAATCACCGCCGACGGCGACCTGCGCGTCCCCGTGGTGATCGACGACGGCCTGCTGGAGTCCACCGACGGAGGCGCCACGTTCACCACGCTGTTGTCGAGATGAGTCCGGCGCCGGGCGTCGGCGGTCGTGCTCGACGGACGATCCGCGCGGGGCCACGACACCCTTGCGGGGCAGACGGGCGCGCTCGGAGCCTCAAGCCGAGACGCGATCGACCGATACCGGCGGGGAAGGCAGAGTCGGTGGCTGAACGTCAGCACCCGGGCCGGACAGGACGGGGGGCACCGTGGACGAGGCGACACCACTGGCGGGAACCTCCACGATCACCACGCGGCTGCTGCTGCGCGTGGTGGCCGCGCGGGGCGGCGAGGGCGCCGTTGAGCGGGTGCTCGACCGCGCAGGACTTGCCGACAGGCGCACTCTGCTGCTGAGCCTCCGGGGGCGGGTGTCGTACCCGGAGAAGCTGCGACTGTTCGATGCGGCTGCTGAGGAACTCGGCGACCCGCGGATCGGGCTCGCGCTCGGCGATGCCGCCATGTCGGACCCTGCGGTGGTGGCGCTGCGGCGCCTGCTGACGACCTTCGGGACCCCTGCCGGACTGCTCCGACAGGTCTCGCGAGTCTCCACCCGCCTGGACACCTCCGCCGTGTTCCGCTGCGAGTCGGCCGCGGACGGGACGGCGCGGCTGGCCTGGCGCGTGCTGCCACCGCACTCCCCCGGTCGCGTGGACTGCGACTACAACATCGGGATGCTCCGCAAGGCCCCGGTGCTGTTCGGTCTCCCCCCGGCGGTCGTCGAGCACTGGACCTGCCAGGTCGACGGCGCCCCGCAGTGCGAGTACACGGTCACCTGGCAGGAGCAGCAGACGTCCTCCTGGTGGCGTGGTCGCGGCCGGCGCCGCCCGACGGCTGGTAACACCGTCCACATGCCCGTCGCGGACGCGGAGCAGCGGCTGCAGGACCTGCAGGAGGCCGCCACCGACCTGCTCAGCGCGGATTCCCTCGAGGACACCCTCGACCGCGTCGCCGAACGTGCGGACCGCGCCGTGCACGCCCCCGGCTACGTGCTCGACGTCCGACTGCCCCACGGGAAGCGGCACGTGCGTTCCCGTGGTCTGGGCTCCTCGGTACTGGCCGCGCTCGGGGACGCCCGGCTCGAGGTCGGCTGCCGGCAGGTCGGCGGCACCACAGTGCTGTCCGTGCCGGTCACCTCCGCGACGCGGGACTACGGCGTGCTAGCCGTCGTCGCCTGGCCAGGTCAGGACACCCTTCCCGGCGACGTCGAACTGCTCACCGCCTACGCCCGGCACGCGGCAGCCGCCATCGAGATGACGGCAACGCTGGCCGAGGCCCGCGAGCAGGAGGAGACCGCACGACTGCTCCTCACCGTGGCCCGGTCGCTCGCGGGGCGCCGGGAGGCCCAGCAGATCGCCCAGACCATCGCCGACGCCGTGCCCAATCTCTGCGACGCCGACCGCGCCGCCGTAGCGCTGTGGGACGCCGAGAGCGAGTCCGTCTGGATCGCCGGTCTCAGCGGCTGGCCGCCGGACCTGGCCGACCGGGCCGCCGGCTTCGTCACGAGCACGGACGACAGCCCCGAGCTGTGCGAGCTGATCGCCGTGGGCGCCCCGATGCTGGTCGACCGGTCGAGCTCGTCCTGGGCCGATGAGGTCCTGCGCGTTTTCGGCGTGACCGCCATGGGCGGGGTGCCGATCAAGGTCGACGACCGGCTCGTGGGGATCGTCCTCGCCTACTGGGCGCACAGCCGACCGCCGGCCGCGCTCGGTGAGGGGACGACCGAACGCCTGTGGGGCCTGGCCGGCCTGGCCGGCGTGGCGTTGGACAACACACACCTGCTCGACGAAATCCGGCACCGGGCCGCACACGACCCGCTCACCGGCCTGCCGAATCGCGGGCTCCTCCACGCGCGGATGCAGACCGCGCTCAGCCGGCCCGATGGCCCCGCCGCCCGCACCGCACTTCTCTTCTGCGACGTCCGCCGGCTCAAGCGAGTCAACGACAGCCTCGGGCACGGCGCCGGAGACGAGGTGCTCGCAGAGGTCGCCCACCGGCTGCGGTCGGCGGTGCGCGACCACGACACCGTGGCCCGGTTCAGCGGCGACGAGTTCGCCGTCCTGCTCCCCGGCACCACGGAGCCAGGTGCCCGTGAGGTGGCCGACCGGATCCACCGCTTGCTCGCGGCCCCGGTACGGACTGGGGACGACGAGGTCTTCGTCGAACTGGCAATCGGCGTCGCCGTGGCCGAGTCGTCCGAGCACGTGACCGATGACGCCGTCCGGGACATGGCACAGGGCCTGCTCGAGCGCGCCGAAGAGGACATGCACCGGCGCAAAGCCGGATCTCAGGGTCCGCCGGAGCAGCGGGTCAGAGAGCACCTGCGCCTGGAGACCGACCTGCACGGCGCGATCGGCCGAGGTGAGATCGTCGTCCACCTGCAGTCGCAGGTCGATCTGGTCAGCGGCCAGGTCGTCGCCGTCGAGGCCCTCGCGCGCTGGCAGCACCCCACCCTCGGGCCCGTCCCGCCCGACATCTTCATCCCCCTCGCCGAGGCCAGCGGCCAGATCCGGGACATCGGTGACCACGTCCTCCGCGAAGCGTGCGGGACCGTCGCGGCCTGGCGAGCGGACGGATTGGACCTGGAGGTGGCCGTCAACGTCTCCGCCGTCCAGCTCACCGACCCTGACTTCGCCGGATCCGTGCTCCACCTCCTCGCCGAGACCGGGCTGCCCGCACGGTCGCTGACCCTGGAGGTGACCGAGAGCCAGGTGCTCACCGAGGTCGCCACCCGCCACGGCCACCTGGAGCACCTCCGCGCCCTCGGTGTCGGCATCTCCGTGGACGACTTCGGGACCGGCTACTCCTCGCTGGCGCAGCTCCAGCGGCTGCCGGTCACCGAGCTCAAGATCGACCGGTCCTTCACCTCTCAGCTCACCGACACCGCCCCCTCGTCGCCGCTCATCGCGGGGATCATCGGCCTCGCCCGCGGCCTCGGCCTCCGCATCGTGGCCGAGGGCGTGGAGACCTCCGCCCAGGCGGAGGCGCTGCAGGAGATGACGTGCGACCGGGTCCAGGGCTACCTGTTCGGCCGTCCGGCCGATCCCGCGGCCGTGCGCGACGTCCTCCTCGCCGAGACCAGCGCTGTTGCCCTTCCGGTGCCGCGGTGACGGCCGGCGGCCCACCTGGGCCCTCGACGGCGTCTGCGGCCGCGTCGCACGTGGTCGCATGGGCGCAGTCCCCGCCGCCGCGGCCTGAGTCGGTCCACCCCGGGGCGTCATCGACCGGGCCGAGGGCATGCTGATGGACCGGCACGAGCTGACCGCCGACCCGGCATTTCCAGGCCCTGGCCCAGACGTCGATGAGGCGGTCACCGCGGGGGCGGACCCTGCCGCCAGACCGGGCGAGCCTCACGGCCCGCGCGGGCGCTCGCGGCCACAGCAGCTGGGTGCTCGGCGATCGCCGGGTCGACGGATGCCGAGGTCTCTTCTCCAGCCCGTGGTCCTGGCGTGGCCGGCGTTGCTACCGTCGACAGCACCGATTCCTGTCCCGCGCACACAGTCGCAGGTCAGGAACTCGGAGGAGGGCTCGCCTAGTGGCCGATGGCGGCGGTCTTGAAAACCGCTAAGAGGTAATCCCTCTTCGTGGGTTCGAATCCCACGCCCTCCGCCGCCTGCGGCTGCCGCGGCCGTGAGGGATCCCGGCCGACGGCGTCCCCCGGCCGACGGTGTCCCCCGGCCGGCGGCCGCCCGCGACCGGCCCGGCGTCGGCACCCTCCGCCGTTCCCTGTCCGCACAGCGATGTCCGCTCTGGCCGCCGGGTGCCGTCCCGCAATCGACGCGCCCGTCCCAACAGCTGAGATGGCGATCGCGTCGTCACCAATTGTCTGCCGAGAGTGAAGACCCAGGTCATCGCGGCGGTTCGCCGACTGCGGGCGGAGCCGTTCTGTGACCGATCGGTATCGCTCTGTGGACATGGGTGCAGGGCTCACCTAACGTCCCGATCCGACCGCCCGCGAGGGCCGTCGGTGGTCCTCCACCGGCCGGCTGGACGGTCTCCCCTCCGAACGCAGGAGAACCATCCTTGAAGAGAGCTCTGGCCGTCGTCGCCGGTGCCGCCCTGGTGATGGCGGTCCCCGTGACGGCATCGGCCGCGCCACGCGTGCAGGACACCCCGACCACCCCCGCCCGCGCCCACGACCTGCCCAGCCCGCTGGCCGAGACGCAGCGCGCGCTGCGCGCCGAGGCCCTCCAGCAGGTGCTCACCGGCCAGGCCACGCCGCGGGGCGACAACAAGGTGGTCGAGGTCGCGAAGGGCCGCTACGTCGAGCTGGCCCAGGAGGACAGCGACGCCATCTGGACCGTCCTCGGCGAGTTCAGCGACCTGCCGCACAACTCGATCCCCGCGCCCGACCGCTCGGTGGACAACAGCACCATCTGGACGCAGGACTTCTCGCAGAGCTACTTCGACACCCTGCTCTACAGCACCGCCCCGGGCGTCAACTCCGTGGCGAACTTCTACGAGCAGCTCTCCTCGGGGCGCTACACCGTCACCGGCGAGGTCGAGGACTGGGTGCAGGTGCCCGGCACTGGCGCCTCCTACGGCGACAACGACCTCGGTGACGCCACCACCTGGCTGTTCGTCAACGACTCGGTCGACGCCTGGTACGACGAGCAGCTCGCTGCCGGACAGACCCCCGAGCAGATCGACGAGTACCTGTCGCAGTTCGACGTCTGGGACCGCTACGACTCCGACGGCGACGGCAACTTCGACGAGGCCGACGGCTACATCGACCACTTCCAGGCCGTGCACTCCGGCGAGGGCGAGGAGGTCGGCGGTGGGGTCCTCGGCGACGACGCCATCTGGAGCCACCGCTGGTACAACCAGACCAACCGGATCGGCACCGCCGGCCCGACGGTCAACGGCGCGGTCAACCCGCTCGGTGGCGCGCCGGTCGGCGGCTCCCGGTACTGGATCGGCGACTACACCGTCGAGCCGGAGAACGGCGGCGTCGGCGTCTTCGCCCACGAGTTCGGCCACGACCTCGGCCTGCCGGACCTCTACGACACCTCGGGCAACAGCGGTGGTGCGGAGAACAGCACCGCCTTCTGGACGCTGATGAGCTCCGGCTCCTACGGCAACTCGGGTCGCCCCGAGGACGGCATCGGCACCCAGCCGATCCACATGGGCGCCTGGGAGAAGCTGCAGCTGGGCTGGCTGAACTACCAGGTCGTGCAGCCGGGTGAGAGCGCGGACCTCCGTCTCGGCCCGGCGGCCTACAACTCCAGGGAGAAGCAGGCGGCCGTCGTCGTCCTCCCGGAGAAGGAGGTCACCACGACGATCGGCACCCCGTTCGAGGGCGAGGACTTCTGGTACTCCGGCTCGGGCGACGACCTCGACCACAGCATGCTGGCGGCCAAGCCCGCCGGTGCGCAGGAGCTGACCGCCAAGGTCAACTACCAGATCGAGGAGGACTGGGACTACGCCTACGCGGTGTACTCCACCGACGGCGGCGCCACGTTCACGTCGCTCCCGACGAACCTGTCGACGACGACCGACCCGAACGGCCAGAACTTCGGCCAGGGCATCACCGGCAGCACCGGCGGCGAGTGGGTCGACCTCTCGGCGAGCCTGGCGGGCGTGCCCGACGGCGCGCTGGTCGGCTTCCGCTACTGGACCGACGGCGCGGCCACCGAGCCGGGCCTGCAGGTCGACGCCGTGGAGATCGACGGCGCCCCGGTGACCACCTGGACGCTGGAGGGGTTCGAGCAGACCACCGGCACGACCACCAACTCGTACTTCAACGCCTACATCCTCGAGAACCGGGCCTACACCGGCTACGACACGGGGCTGAAGACGGGGCCGTACAACTTCGGTGACCCGCGCCGGCCGGACTGGGTCGAGCACTTCCCGTACCAGGACGGTCTGCTGATCAGCTACTGGAACACCCAGTACAACGACAACAACGTCGGGGCCCACCCGGGCGCCGGCCTCGTCCTCCCGGTCGACGCCCACCCGGGCCTGCTCTACGAGCCGACCGACGACGAGGGCGACGACCGCACCGACGGCGAGAGCTGGCGGCCGCGCGTCCAGTCCTACGACTCCACCTTCGGGCGGCAGCCGACGGACAAGATCACGCTGCACGACCCGGACACCGGCGTGGGCGGGACGATCGGCGGCCTGCCGGCCGTCCCGACCTTCGACGACCGGCTGGACTGGTGGGTGGCCCCGGGCGAGCAGCCCGACGCCAACGGCTGGACCGGCGTCGACGTGCCGAAGACCGGCACGGTCATCACCGTCAAGGGGATGAGCGCAGCGGGCGCACTCATGCAGGTCCGGGTCAACTGACCCGCTAGCGCAGCACGCGAACGGCCCGTCGGCACCCGCCGGCGGGCCGTTCCGCGTCCCGGGGCATGGCGCCGGCCCCGGAGCGCCGGCGATCCCGGTCCGGTGGCCGTCCCGACATGCCGGGCGCGCCTGCCCGACGGTGGTGACCGCACCCCTCGCGGAGCGCATCCGCGCTGGTCAGGGCCGCACATGTCGACATGGCGGTGCCGTGGGGGAGGGGTCACCGTGCGCTGCCGGGGCCGGTCGCAACGATCGGGTGACGGGCGGTTCCCGAGTGGCCCGGAACCGGCCGTCCACGCCTTCCCGGCGCCGTAGCTTCGCTCCTGACCGCGGTACTTCCCCGCCGCGCGAACGCACCGAGGAGCACCCCCGTGATCATGGACGCGATGCTGCTGTGGCCGACCGCTTCGGTCCTGGGCTTCCTCCTCTGCACCGCCGTGGTGATCGCGCTCGGCACCAGCTCCACCGCCCGGTACGAGTACGCGCGCGCCGCGGCGCAGCAGAGCGCGCAGCGCGCGGCCGCCCGCACTGCCGGCACCCACCCGGCCGGCCGCCGGGCCGCGGGCTCCGCCGGCGCCGGCACGCAGCCGAAGGTGCGCTCGCAGGCCGGTGCCGTCGCCGTCAAGCCCGCGCCGGCGCACGCGCCCGCCGCCGGGACGGGCGACGCGCACGGGTGGTGGCTGGTCGACGACGCGGCGCGGGTCCTGGCCGGCCCGTTCGCCGACCAGCTGGACGCCGACTGGGCCGCCCTCTCCGGCGACCTGCCCGCCGTCGCCGCCTTCGGCGTGCCGCGCCCCGACGGCACCCTGGCCCCCCGGCCCACCCCCGCGGACCGGGCGTGGCTGACCGAGCTCGGCGACCAGCTCGACCGGCTGCCGGAGGACTGGGACGCGCTGCTCACCGACACCGACCCGCTGACCACCCTGGTCGTGGAGGTCGCCGCGGCGCTGGCCGAGGCAGGGTTGCCGCTGTACGACGCCGCCGGGGGCGCTGCGGCCGGTGGCGTCTGCCTGGTGCCCGAGACCGGGTCCTGCGGGGTGCTGGTCAGCTGGCGGACGCACGACCGGATGAGCGTCCAGGGGTCTCGTGGCGACTCGGTGCACACGGCGGTGCAGGAGCTGATGAACACCGCCGTCGCCGACACCCTCGCCGAGCTCGGGTTCGTCGTCCAGACCTCGGGTTCCACCGGCGTCACCCTGGTGACGGCGCTGCGCTGACCGGCGCCGAACAGGAGGCCCTCTACTCCGCCGAGCGTGCGGGCCGCGGGCGGGTCGAGGTCGCGGCCGGCTAGCCGACCGGCCCCGGCCGGCGCAGGTGGCGGGCGGCGCCCGCGAGCGCCGGCAGGGTGAGCCGGCCGTCGGCCAGCCCCAGGCCGACGACGTCGTCGAACACCCGCTGGGAGCCCGCCGCCGCCCGGAGGACCGCGTCCATCAGCACCGGCCAGCGGCTGAGCGCCGACGCCGTCGACGAGTGCCGCAGGTGCCGGCCGAGCCGGCCGGCCAGCGCCCGCCGGTAGGCCGCGCCGGCGCCCGCGCCCACGGCGGCCGCCTGCCCGGCCAGCGCCCCGGAGAGGACGGCGTAGAAGATGCCCTCGCCGGTGAGCGGGTTGATCAGCGCCGCGGCATCACCGGCCAGCAGCACCCGGCCGTCGGGCTGGCGCGGCCGGCCGGTGCTCAGCGGCAGCCGGTGCGCCCGCAGCTCGCCGGCCACCACCCCCGGCAGCAGCCGCTGCAGGCCGTCGAGGAGGTCGGCCCGCGTGGCCCCGGCGGACACCAGCTCGCCGTAGCCGACGTTGGCCCGGCCGTCCCCGAGCGGGAAGGACCAGGCGTAGGCCGGCCAGCGCTGCTCGGTCGTGGTGATGACCTGGACACCCCGCTGCCCGGGCGGCTCGGGGGCGTAACCGCGGATGGCGACGGCCAGCTGGGAGGGGCGGTTCCGGGCGGCGCCGACGGCCCGGCGGACCACCGACTCCGCACCGTCGGCGGCGATCACGACGTCGGCCGTGACGGACCCGTCCACCTCGACGGCGTCCGGGCGCACGGTGACGGCCCGGACCAGCCGGCGGCGCAGCACCGCGCCGGCCTCCTGGGCGGCGTCGATCAGCCGCGCGTCGAGCACCGCCCGGGGGATGACGTACGAGGGCCGGGCGGTCGCCCGCTCGACCGTCGCGCCGCCCGGGGAGCTCAGCCGGAGCCGGGGGACGGCGGGGAAGCCGTCGGTGACCGTCGCGGGGTCCAGGCCCAGCCCGGCGAGGACGTCGAGCGCCTCCGCGGCGATGCCGTCACCGCACACCTTGTCGCGGGGGAAGCCGGCCCGGTCGAGCACCAGCACCCGGGCCGAGGGGCGGGCCCGCCGGGCGGCCAGTGCGGCCGCGGCCCCGGCCGGCCCTCCACCGACGACGACGAGGTCCCAGTGCTCCACGGGTCCGACGCTAGGCAGCGCACCGGCCGGGCGCGCGCCGGGCCCTCAGCCGGCGGCGGAGGACGTGCCCTCCCGGGGCCGGGCCAGCAGCGCCCGCCAGCTGTCCAGGTCGTGCGCCGCGGGCTCGGTGGTGGCGATGAAGTCCAGCAGCACGTCGCAGAACCGCTCCGGCTGGTCCAGGTGCGCCCAGTGGCCCGCTCCGGGGAACACCTCCACCCGCGCGCTGGGCACGAGCGCGCGCACGGCATCGGCGTGCGCCGACGGCACGATCGGGTCCTGGTCGCCCCAGATCACCAGCATCGGGATCGCGTCGGCCAGGTAGAGGCGGTCGAGGGCGGTGACCGCCTGGCCGCGCGAGTCCACGACGCCGCGCACGGTGCGCACGAAGGCCCGCCGTGCCTCGGCGTCCCGGAGCCCGAGGAGGGCGTCGCCGGCCTTGGCGAGGTCGCGGACCGCTCGCCAGCCGACGAGGCCGCCGACCTGGTCGACCGCCCGCATCCCCACGCGGAGCGGGCCGGAGACGCCGGCCATCGCACCCACCACCAGCTCGGCACCCGGGAGGGCCACGGCCCGCAGGCCGGCCGAGAGCTCGGGCCCCAGCCCGCCGCTGCCCACCAGCACCAGGCGGTGGCAGCGCTCGGGGAACTGGTAGGCGAACTGCAGTGCGATGCCGCCGCCCAGCGAGTGCCCCACGATGGTCGCCTGCTCGATGTCCAGGACCGTCATCAGGTCGCGCACGCCGTTGGCGTAGGCGGCGATCGAGTAGTCACCGCGCGGCTTGTCCGAGTCGCCGTGCCCGAGCAGGTCCGGGGCGATGACGGTGTGCGACTCCGCCAGCCGGTCGATGACGCCCGCCCAGGTCTGGCAGCTGTTGCCCATCCCGTGCAGCAGGAGCAGGACCGGCCCGCTCCCGGCCCGGATGAACGCGCGCTTGTGACCGTGCACGACGCGCGCGTCACGGACCTGGGGCGATGCCATGTGCCCAGTTCACCACCGTGCTGTTGCCGGGGGGTTGCCCCCCGCCCGCCATCAGGCCGACGACGGCGGGGCGGTCCACTTCCGGGGTGGGTGCTGGTAACCCTCGGTGAACGCGAGCAGCGCCTTCGCGTCCGTCACCACGCCCAGCGCGTCGAGCCGCCGGGCGTCGAGGTAGCCGTCGTCGACCATGCGCCGCAGCTGGGCCAGCAGCGGCTGCCAGAACCCGTCGACGTCGAGCAGCGCGGTGGGCTTGGCGTGCAACCCGAGCATGCCCCAGGTCCAGGCCTCGAACAGCTCCTCGAGGGTGCCCGCCGCGCCGGGCAGCGCGACGAACGCGTCGGAGAGGTCGGCCATGCGGGCCTTGCGCTCGTGCATAGAGGGCACGACCTCCAGCCGCGGCAGGCCGGCGTGGGCGAGCTCGTCGTCGACCAGGTGCTGGGGGATGACCCCCACCACCTCGCCGTCCGCGGCGAGCGCGGCGTCGGCGACCACGCCCATCATCCCGACGTGCCCACCGCCGTAGACGATCCCGACGCCGGCCTCCGCCAGCCCGGTGGCGAAGGCGGCCGCGGCCGCGGCGTGCGCCGGCGGGCCGGCGTGCGACCCGGTGAAGACGGCGATCCGCACCCGCGGATCAGCCGCGGTAGTAGCGGAAGACCGGCTCGGCGATGCAGACCGGCTTGTCGCCGCCCTCGCGCTCGATGACGGCGGCCAGCGTCAGCTGCAGGCCCCCGGTCACCTCCTCGGCCGACTTCAGGCTGGCGGAGAGCCGCACCTTGGCGCCGACCGGCACCGGGGAGGGGAAGCGGACCTTGTTGAGGCCGTAGTTCACGCCCATCACCGTGTCGGTCACCGCGAGCACCTGCCCCGAGAGCGAGGCCAGCAGCGACAGCGTCAGGTACCCGTGGGCGATCGGGCCGCCGAAGGGGCTCTCGGCCTTGGCGCGCTCGACGTCGACGTGGATCCACTGGTGGTCGCCGGTGGCGTCGGCGAACAGGTTGACGTGCTCCTGGGTGACCTCGTGCCACTCGCTGCTGCCGAGCTCGGTGCCGACGAGCCCGGGGACCTCGGCCATGGTCGTGGTGGTGGTCATGCGCGCGACTCCTTCGTCGGACGTGCGGGTGCCTCCTCGCAACCTAGTCCTCCGTGACGTCCGCCTCTGCCCGGCCCCGGTGGGCAGAGGCGGACGTCCCGCAGCACCCCACCTGGCCTCGCGCGGTCGGCGCCGGATGGGTTGACTGGGGGGTGTGCTCGCCTCCACCGACGGCTGGACCTCCTGCGGCCAGGGTCACCGTCACTGGGGCAGGGCCGGCGCGGCCGGCCTGCTCATCCACCGCGACGGGCCCGGCGGGGTCGAGCTGCTGCTCCAGCACCGCGCCCGGTGGTCCCACCACGGCGGCACCTGGGGGACGCCGGGCGGTGCGCTGCACGTCGACGAGTCCCCGGCGGCCGGTGCGCTGCGCGAGGTCGGGGAGGAGCTGGGCCTGACCCGGCACGACGTCGTCCTGGGCGTGGAGAGCGTCGACGACCACGGCGGCTGGGCGTACACGACGGTGCTGGCCCGCCCGGCGCGGCCGTTCGAGGCGACCGACCTGCGGCTGGACGGCGAGAGCGACGGGGTGGCGTGGGTCCCCCTCGCCGGGCTCGCCGCCGTGCAGCTGCACCCGGGCCTGGCCGCCTCCCTCGACCGGTTGCGCCCCCTCCTCGCCGGGGACGACGCCGTGCCCGGCGGCGACGGGCGTTAGGTTCGGGGCATGAGCGCGCGCGAGGACGTCTCCGAGATCTTCGACAGCTCCGCGTGGGCGCCGGTCGAGGGGTTCGACTTCGCCGACATCACCTACCACCGCGCCGTCGACGCCGGCGTCGTCCGCATCGCCTTCGACCGGCCCGAGGTGCGCAACGCCTTCCGGCCGCAGTCGGTCGACGAGCTGATCACCGCCCTGGAGCACGCCCGGCTGTCCACCGACGTCGGGTGCGTGATCCTCACCGGGAACGGACCCAGCCCCAAGGACGGCGGCTGGGCGTTCTGCTCGGGCGGCGACCAGCGGGTCCGCGGCAGGTACGGCTACGAGCACGCGCAGGGCTCGAGCGGCCGGCTGCACATCCTGGAGGCCCAGCGGCTGATCCGCTTCATGCCGAAGGTCGTGATCTGCGTCGTCCCCGGGTGGGCCGCCGGGGGCGGGCACAGCCTGCACGTGGTCTCCGACCTCACGCTGGCCAGCGCCGAGCACGCCCGGTTCAAGCAGACCGACGCCGACGTCGGCAGCTTCGACGGCGGCTTCGGCTCGGCCTACCTCGCCCGGCAGGTCGGGCAGAAGTTCGCCCGCGAGATCTTCTTCCTGGGCGAGGAGTACACCGCGCAGGACGCGCACGCGATGGGCATGGTCAACCGCGTCGTCCCCCATGCGGAGCTCGAGGCCACCGCGCTGGAGTGGGGGAAGAAGATCGTGGCCAAGAGCCCCACCGCCCAGCGGATGCTCAAGTACTCGTTCAACCTGATCGATGACGGCCTGGTCGGCCAGCAGCTGTTCGCCGGGGAGACCACCCGGCTGGCCTACATGGCCGAGGAGGCCGTCGAGGGCCGGGACGCCTTCCTCGAGAAGCGCGACCCGGACTTCACCCGCTTCCCCTGGCACGTCTGACACGAGGAGGACCCAAGTGATCGTCGAGGTGGTGACGGGCGCCGACGAGCGTCCGGAGGCGCGGGTGGTCGACGTCGACGACCTGGGGCGGCTGCACCTGGCCCTGGGTGCCGTCACCGACGAGGAGGCCACCGAGGCGCTCGAGCGCTCCGGGCTCGGACGGCTGCGGGACGCCGAGACCGCGTTCCTGGACGTGGCCGCGCTGCGCGCCGCCGCGGAGCCGCGGGCGGGTGACGGGGACTGGCTGACGCGGTGGGACGAGATGGTCGCCGGCGCCCGGAGCGAGGGCCGGCTGTCCGACGACGGAGCCACCCTCCAGGTGCACGTCGAGAGCGCCGCGGGCGCCTGAACGGCGCGGCCGCGAACGGTCGGCCGGAGGAGTTGTCTGTGACTCGATGCCAAGAGATCGTTGTGGTCGCTCCACTGACCAGCAAGTATGTCCGGGTGCATACGACAAGCCGGGACGGAACGGCGTCATGAGCGGCACGCCGGGGCGCCCGCTCAGTGCGGAACTGTCCGAGCAGCTGCTCGCGGTGGCCGTCGACATCCTCGCCGACGAGGGATGGGGGCGGCTCAACAGCGACCGCATCGCCGCCCGCGCCCGGGCGGGCAAGGCCGGCATCTACCGCCGGTGGCCCACGATGGCCGCGCTCGCCCGCGCAGCCGTGAGCCGCTTCGAGCTGGTGGTGCTCCCCGCGGACGGCGGCTCGCTGCGGTCGGACCTGCTGGGGCTGCTCACCGAGCGCTGGACGCAGCCGCTCAACCGCGAGGAGCGCGCGGTGGCCAGCCTGGTGGGTGCGGCCCGGCACGACGAGGAGCTGCGGGTCGGGCTCGACGAGGCCCTCGTGCGCCCGCTGGCGGCGGCCGTGCAGGAGATCGGTGAGCGCGCCGTCCGCCGGGGTGAGGACATCCGGGTCGAGCGGCTGCGGCTGCTCAGCTCGGTCCTCGAGGCCTTCTGGTGGCAGCGCTACCGGATGCCCGAGCCGCTGACCGCCGAGCAGGTCGGCTTCGTCGTCGACGAGGTGCTCGCGCCGCTGCTGCGGCCGGTGGGCGAGCCCGTCGCCGTCTGACCTCCGGGCCAGGAGGAGGGCCGGCCGTGGGGCGGGGCCCCGCGCGCCGATCGGGGCGCTCAGCCGGCGCGCAGCGAGCCCACCGGCTCGACGCCGGGCGGGGGCGCCGTGCCCGTGCGCAGCTGCTCGGCGGAGTCGGCGAGCCCACGCAGCAGCCGGTCGGCGAAGGTGCCGAGGTCGGCGGCGATCTGCGCCGCGTCGGCCCCCGCGGTCACCAGCGGCCGGTGCCGGACCATCAGCGCGCGGACGGCCGAGAGCCACATGGCGGCGGTGATCGCCGCTGCGGTGGACGGGTCGTGCGGGGTCGGGCCGGGGTCGCTGCGGTCGGCGTCGGTCCACGCCTCGCGCAGCGAGTCGGCCAGCAGCCGCTCGCTCTCGAACACCAGCTCGCGCTCGTGCACGCGCAACGAGGGCGAGGCGTCGAGCGTGCGCACGTAGGCCCGGAGATCGGCCTCCCGGAGTGCGCGAATTCGGTTCCGCACGAACTGGGACAGGTAGTCGGTCAGGGCCGACAGCGGGCAGTCGGCGGGCTGCCGGTGGCGCACCGCGTCGGCCGGACCGGAGACCCACGGGGTCCGGCCGTCGAAGAAGAGGTCTTCCTTTGTCGGGAAGTGGTTGAACACGGTCTGCACCGCGACGTCGGCCTGCCGGGCGATGTCGGCGATCGTCACCGCGTCGAAGCCGTGCTCGTCGAACAGCTGCCGGGCCACCGTGCGCACGTGCTCCCGCGTCTGCGCCTTCTTCCGCGCCCGGCGGTCGGTCAACTCGCCCACGGGGCCGAGCTTAGGCACCGGACGGGGTGATCGCAGGCGCGACCGACCGCGCGGTATGTCGTGCACGTCGAGGTCGAGGGGGTCCGCGCGGGAGGTCGGGGGTGACCAGGCACGATGGCCCGCGGTGCGTCCGGCTCCGGATGCCGTCGGCGCGCCGACCACGACTGCGAGGAGGAGCCGCCCGGTGCGGACGAGAGCTGCGGTACTGCGCGAGCCGGAGACCGAGTACGAGATCGTCGAGCTGGAGGTCCTCGACCCCGGCCCGGGCGAGGTGCTGGTCGAGATGGCCTACGCGGGGCTGTGCCACTCCGACGAGCACCTGCGGCACGCCAACCCCGGCGGGCGGTACCCCATCGTCGGCGGGCACGAGGGCTCCGGCGTCGTCCAGGCCGTCGGTGCCGGCGTCACCGGCGTGGCCCCGGGCGACCACGTCGTCACCAGCTTCCTGCCCGCCTGCGGGCACTGCCGGTACTGCGCCTCGGGCCGGTCCAACCTGTGCGACAAGGGCGCGACGATCGCCACGGGTCAGCTGCCCACCGGTACCTTCCCCTACCGGCTCGACGGCGAGCCGCTGGGCGGGTTCTGCATGATCGGCGCCTTCGCCCGGCACACCCTGCTCAGCGAGTTCTCCTGCGTGAGGATCGACCCGTGGCTGCCGCTGGACACCGCCGCGCTGGTCGCGTGCAGCGTGCCGACCGGCTGGGGCTCGGCGGTCTACTCCGGCGGCGTCCGGCCCGGTGACACCGTGGTCGTCGTCGGCCTCGGCGGGGTGGGTGTCAACGCGGTGCAGGGCGCGGTGCACGCCGGCGCCATGCACGTGATCGGCGTCGACCCGGTGGCCCTGAAGCGGGAGTTCGCCGAGTCGCTGGGCGCCACCCGCACGGTCGCCGACGCCGGCGAGGCGGCGGCCCTGGCCCGGGAGCTGTCGCGGGGCACCGGCGCCGACGTCGTCGTCGTCACGGTGGGGAAGACGTCGGGCGAGGTCTACAAGGCGGCGTCCGCCTGCGTCGGCAAGGGCGGCACCCTGGTGCTGACCGCGCTCGCCGACCGCCCCGACGAGGGCCGGGCCACGCTCAACGGGCAGGTCACCACGGTGTTCGAGAGCCGCGTGCAGGGCTCGATGTTCGGCTCCTGCAACCCGTTCACCGACATCCCGCGCCTGCTCCGGATGCACGAGGAGGGCCGGCTCGAGCTCGACCGGCTGATCACCCGCCGCTACTCCCTGGACGAGGTGAACCAGGGCTACCGCGACCAGGCGGCCGGCGAGACCATCCGCGGCCTCCTCGTCCACGCCGGCTGACCGGTCCCGCCCCCCGCGGCATAGGAGGCTTTGCCTACGGATCCGCCCCGGGGACCGTAGGCAAAGCTTCCTATGCCTGAGGGGGCGCCGGTTGGGGTGCGCGCCGAGTGGGCAGCCCGGGCGCATGAGCTCCCCGCGCATCGCCGTCCTCGACGTCGACGGCACCCTCGTCGACACCAACTACCAGCACGCCCTGGCCTGGTACCGGGCCCTGCGGTCGCTGGGGGAGACCTACCCGATCTGGCGGATCCACCGGCTGATCGGCATGGGCGGCGACCGGCTCCCGGCCGCGCTCGGCGGGGACGACGTCGAGGCGCGGATCGGCGACCGGGCCCGCGAGCGCTGGACCGAGGAGTTCGACCGGGTGATCGACGAGGTGGCGCCCCTGCCCGGTGCCCGCGACCTGGTCCAGGCGCTGCGCGAGCGCGGTCACCGGGTCGTGCTGGCCAGCTCCGGCAAGGCCAAGCACGTCGACCACTCGCTGGACCTGCTCGACCTGCGCGACCTCGCCGAGGCCTGGACCACCAGCGACGACGTCGAGTCGAGCAAGCCCGCCCCCGACCTGCTCGAGGTCGCCCTGCAGAAGCTGGGCGAGCCCGCGGACGCGCCGAGCGTGATGGTCGGCGACTCGGTCTTCGACGTCGAGGCGGCGAAGAAGGCCGGGATGCCGGCGCTGGTCGTGCGGTCCGGGGGCTTCGGCGACGACGAGCTGCGCGGCGCCGGCGCGCTGGACGTCTTCGACACCCCGGGCGACCTCGCCGCGGCGCTGGACCGCCTCGACCTCTCCGCCTGACGAGCCTTTCCGCGGGAAAGCACCCCGGCGTCTCCGCGGAAAGGCGCGTCAGGTGGTCAGGGGAGGCGGCCGAGGCGGCGCAGCGCCTCGTCCGGCCGGTCGGTGATGATCGCGTCGACGCCGAGCGAGACCAGGAAGTCGATGTCGGCGGCCGAGTTCGCCGTCCACACGTGCACCTCCTTGCCGGCGGCGTGCGCCTGCGCCACGTACCCCGGGTCGGCCCGCAGCAGCGCGATCCCCGGGCCGACGGCGCTCATCGCGCCGCCCAGGAGCTCGGTGCGCACCGGGCGCAGCCGCTTGCCGATGAGCTGCACGGTCGGCACCCCCGGGGCCAGCGCCTGGGTCCGGCGCACCGCCCGCTGGGAGAAGCTCATCACCCGGAACGCCGGCCGGCCGGCCCACTCCGCCGGCCGGTCGCCCTGCAGCAGCCCGTAGCGGCGCAGCAGCCGCACCAGCTCCTGCTCCACCCGGCTGGTGTGCCGGGTCGGGTGCTTGGTCTCGATGGCCAGCCGGACGGAACCGGGGGTCGCCGAGGCGTGCTCGAGCAGCCGGTCGAGGGTGAGCACCAGGCCGTTCTCGACGTCGGGCTCGTCGGTGACCGCGGTGATCGTGTCGTCCCTCCACCGGTCCCGCCGGCTGCGGCGGGCGCCGAACCGGAACTGCTCCAGCTCGGCGAGGTGCAGGGCGGAGACGACGCCGCGGCCGTTCGAGGTGTGCCGGACCCGGCGGTCGTGGACGCAGACCAGCACGCCGTCACGGGTCATCCGGACGTCGCACTCCACCGCGTCGGCACCGACGACCGTGGCGTGCCGGTACGCGGCCAGCGTGTGCTCGGGCGCCCCCGCGGTGGCCCCGCGGTGGGCGACGACCTCGGGACCGCTCACCGGTACGGGGAGGGCGGAGGCACGGCGGGGTGGTCGAGCGGCACGCGGGGATCCTGCCCGCCCGCGGCGGGGCCCGCGACGGAGGGGGGGTGGCGGCTACCCGGCCAGCCGGGCGCGGTACTCGGGCACGGTCGCCATCGGCGGGCGCTCGTCGACGGCGACGGCGCTGGTGCGGGGCACGAAGCCCGCGCCGTCGTGCCGGAACTGGGTGAGCAGCCCGCTCGGCTCGTGCCCGGCGGCCGCCCGCGCCAGCACGGTCGCGACCACCTGCCCGGCCATCGCGCCGAGCGCCTCGACGCTCTGCGAGGTGTGCCGGCGTTCGCCGAGGTCGACCTGGGCCAGCGAGGAGAGCCCGCCCAGGTGCAGCAGGTCGACGAGCAGGCCCACCTCGACGCCGTAGGCGGAGACGAACGGCACCTGCTCCAGCGCCGAGCGCCGGCCGGCGTACTCGCCGCCCAGGGGCTGGACGAAACCGGCGAGCTCGGGCCACAGGGCGTTGAGCAGCGGGCGGGCGGTCAGCTCGGTGACCCGGCCGCCGCCGGCCGGCACCACGGCGTCGCCGACCGCCAGCGGGCGGGTGTAGCAGCCCTTGACGTAGTCGACCTGCGGGTCGGTGAGCAGCGGGCGGAGCAGCCCGGGCACGTAGTGGGCGACGTCGCCGAGCAGGTCGGCGTCGAGGAAGACGACGAGGTCCCCGGTGGTGGCGGCCAGCGACTTCCAGAGCGCCTCGCCCTTGCCGCGGCGGGTGCCGTGACCGGGGAGCACGTCGGTGGTGGCGACGACGTCGGCGCCGGCGGCCCGGGCGACGGCGGCGGTGGCGTCGGTGCTGTCGGAGTCCACGACGACGAGCTCGTCGACCAGCGGCACCCGGCGCACCCAGTGCTCGTGCAGGTCGGCGACGAGCCGGCCGACGGTGGCCTCCTCGTCGCGGGCGGGGAGGACGACGCTGACCCGGTGCCCACCGCGGCGCTTGGCCTGCAGCAGCGCGGCGGTGTCGAGCTGCGCGAGGGAGCGCGCGGTGGTGGTGCGGTCGGCGAACCAGGCGCGGGCGTCAGGTCTCACGGGGCCCACTGTCGACCAGCCCGGACGCCCGCACCAGCGTGCCACCCTGCTGTTCACCGGGCCGTCACGGGACCGTTCCCGGGGCCGTCCCGGGACCGTTCCCGGTGCCTGCGTCCCGGGCGTCCAGGTGGTTCGAACGGGCGTGGTCCGGGCGGTCGCGCCGGTGCGTCACCCGTTCGGGGGACCGGCGCCGGGGCCGGTCGCCGGGCCGAGTCGCGGCGCGCTCCGGGAGCCCCGACGATGCGGGCATGACCACAGGTCAGCTGCCCGATCGGTTGTCCCTCCCGCACGGACGTCGCGAGGAGCGGCGACGGGTGGCGCTGCTGCTCGAGACCGCCGACGTCCTGGCGGAGCGCGCCCGGCGCACCGACGACGCCACCCAGGCGCAGGTGCTGCTGCGCCGCTCCGCCCAGCGCCGGGCGCAGGCCGCCCGCCTCGCGGCCGGCGACTCCCCGACCGGCCGCTGAGCGGTCGCCCGCGGGCCGGTCGCGCGCGTACCGTCCCGGCAATGGTGCGGGGACTGCCTCCGGCGCCGCGCTGGGCGTGGGTCGTCATGGCGCTGGGTGTCGTCGCGCTCGCCGTGATGGCCTACCTGCTGGCCAACCGGCCGCCGCCGCCGCGGTTCTCCGCCCCGGCGTCGGCGGGGGAGCCGCTGGAGGCCCCGGGGGCCGCCCAGGAACTGCGCGTCCTGGTCGTGGGCGACGGCACCACCGCGGTGCCCGACGGGGCCGTCGGCTGGCCGCAGCTGGTGGCGGAGGAGATCGCCGCCGACGGGCCGCCGGTGCAGCTGCAGGTGGCGGCCGCCGACGGCAGCGGCTACCTGCGGACGCCGCCCGGCGGCCAGACCTTCGCCCAGCTGGCCGAGGCGGCGGGCGGCGACTGGGACGTCGTGGTCTTCGCCGGATCACGGGACGACAACGCGGCCGCCGCCGACGTCCAGGCCGCCGCGGAGGAGTCCTTCGCAGCCGCGCGCGCGGCGTCCCCGGAGGCCGACCTGCTGGCTGTCGGCCCGGCGTGGCCGAGGACGCCGGCACCCGGCTACGTGATCACCGACCGGGACGCGGTGTCGGCCGCCGCGGAGGCCGCCGGCGTGCCCTTCACCGACCCGCTGGCCGAGCTGTGGCTCACCGGCCCCGGGCTGTTCGACGCCGCCGCCGACGCGCCGACCGCGGAGGGCCACCGGTTCCTCGCCGACCGGATCGCCCCGCTGGTCGAGCCCCTGGTGACCGCCGGCTCGTGAGACCCGGGCGGCCGTCGGCGCGGTGCGCCGACCCGGAGGGCGGGCGCCCAGAAGCGGCGCGGCCCCCTGGTCGCCGTGCCCGACTACGGTTGGTCGATGCTCCGCTGGCTGTGCGCTCTCGTGGCCGGTGGGGTCGTCACCGGTTTCGCCCTCCTGCTGGTCACCGGCGAATACCGGAACGAGGGCCGGGTGCTCTTCACGGTGTCCCGGAACCACGGCCTGCACGCCGGTGACCTGTTCGTGCTGGCGGGGTGGGCGGTCGCCGTCCTCGCGCTGCTCGCGCTCGCCGCCATGCCCGGGCGGCTCCGGGACGGCGAGGGCCCGCCCCGCGGCTGACGCCGCTCTCCTGCGGCTTTCTTGCGGATCGCTGCAGGGGATCCTGCGGGTGTGCGCGCAGGGTCGGTGCTGCCGCGGGATGGACGGGCCACCCCGGGCAGCACCAGGGAGGCAGCACCGTGACCAGCCGCACCGGCACCGCCCTCGCCCGCCAGGGCACCGCCGCCAAGGTCGTGGCCACGCTGGCCGTCGTCGCCGCGGCGGGCGCGGTGGCCGGCCTGGGCACCTTCGGCGGCTTCAGCGCGAGCGAGAGCGTGGACACCGCGGTGGGCACCGGCGTGCTCTCGATCGGCCTGGACGCCGCCGCCGCCGGCACGGCGAGCGTGCCGTTCACCGGCGGGAGGATGCTGCCGGGCGACGTCGCGCGGGTGCCCTTCGACCTGGTGAACGACGGGGACGTGCCGCTCGCGGCGGTCACGTTCAGCTCGGTGGCGCGGAGGTCCAGCCCGCTGGACACCGACCGGGTGAACGGGCTCCAGCTGCGCGTCCAGTCGTGCTCGCAGGACTGGTCCGCAACCGCCGGCGGCTACACCTGCGCCGGCGACGTCACCGACTCCTACGCCGGCCCGATCGTCATGCGGGAGCCGCTCTCCGGGGCGGCCGGCCTGGCCCCGGGCGGGGTCGACCACCTGCTGGCCACCATCACCTTCCCCACGACGGCGGGCGACGAGCTGCGCGGGCGGTCCAGCGCCCTGACGTTCACCTTCACCGCGACCCAGCGGGACGGCGCCGCCCGCTGACCCCGCGACGCCGGCGGGCGGGGACCGGACCCACGGGGGGCCCGGTACCCGCCCGCCGGCGCCGTGCCGGGGTGGACTGACGGGACACGATCAGATCGCGGGCCCCGTCGGCGCGCCGCTCCGCCGTCCGGGTGGCAGAGTGACGCGGGTGAAGACCTGGCTCGAGAGCTGGCCGGTGTACCGGCAGCTGACCGGCTCGGACCCGCTGGGGCGCGGCACCGCCGCCCGCAGCAAGGCGACCGAGGCCGTCGTGTCCCGCACCGCGACCGCCGACCGCGTCGTCAAGAGCGTGTGCCCGTACTGCGCCGTGGGCTGCGCGCAGAACGTGTACGTGAAGGACGAGCAGATCGTCCAGATCGAGGGCGACCCGGACTCGCCGATCAACCGCGGCCGGCTCTGCCCCAAGGGCAGCGCCAGCAAGCAGCTGGTCACCAGCCCGAGCCGCACCACCACGGTCAAGTACCGCCGTCCGTTCGGGACGGAGTGGGAGGACCTGGAGCTCGACACGGCGATGGAGATGATCGCCGACCGCGTGCTGGAGGCCCGCCGCAAGGGCTGGCAGGACGAGGACGCCGGCTACCGCGTCAACCGCACCATGGGGATAGCGAGCCTCGGAGGGGCGACCCTCGACAACGAGGAGAACTACCTCATGAAGAAGCTCTACAGCGCCCTGGGCGCGATCCAGATCGAGAACCAGGCCCGCATATAGCACTCCTCCACGGTGCCCGGTCTGGGCGCCTCGTTCGGTCGTGGCGGTGCCACGAACTTCCTGGAGGACCTCTCGAACGCCGACTGCATCGTCATCGAGGGTTCCAACATGGCCGAGTGCCACCCGGTGGGTTTCCAGTGGGTGATGGAGGCCAAGGCGCGCGGCGCGAAGATCATCCACATCGACCCGCGGTTCACCCGCACCAGCGCGGTGGCCGACCTGCACGTGCCGCTGCGCATCGGCACGGACATCGCGTTCCTGGGCGGGCTGATCCGGTACGTCCTGGACAACGACCTCTACTTCCGCGACTACGTGGTCGCCTACACGAACGCCGCCGCCCTGGTCGGTGAGGACTTCGTCGACGTCGAGGACCTCGACGGCCTGTTCTCCGGGTACGACGCCGAGAACCGGATGTACGACGAGGACAGCTGGGCGTACGAGCCGGCGAACCCGCCGGAGTCCAGCGCCGACGACCCGGCCGAGGCCGCCGAGCAGGAGCAGCTCGACGACGCCCCCGCCGTCCGGGAGTCCGACCAGGCGCAGGCGGCCGGCAGCGGCGGCCCGCCGATCCCGTCCAAGCCCAAGCGGGACGAGACGCTCCAGCACCCGCGGTCGGTCTTCCAGGTGCTCAAGCGGCACTTCGCCCGCTACACGCCGGAGATGGTGTCCGAGGTCTGCGGCATCGAGCCGGCGGTGTTCGAGCAGGTCGCGAAGTGGGTCACCAGCAACAGCGGCCGCGAGCGGACGACGGCGTGGGTCTACTCCGTGGGCTGGACGCAGCACAGCGTCGGCGCGCAGTACATCCGGACGGCGTCGATCCTGCAGACGCTGCTGGGCAACATCGGCCGACCCGGCGGCGGCATCCTGGCGCTGCGCGGGCACGCCAGCATCCAGGGCTCCACCGACGTCCCGACGCTGTTCAACCTGCTGCCCGGCTACCTGCCGATGCCGCACGCGATGCAGCACTCGACGCTGGACGAGTACTGCGCCGACGCCGCCGGCAAGGCCGGGTTCTGGGGCAACAAGCGCGACTACATGGTCAGCCTGCTCAAGGCCTGGTTCGGCGACGCCGCGCAGCCGGAGAACGACTTCGGGTTCGACTGGCTGCCGAAGATCAACGGCGACCACAGCTCCTACCGGACGATCGCCGACATGATCGAGGGGAAGGTCAGCGGCTACTTCCTCGTCGGCGAGAACCCCACGGTCGGGCACCCCAACGGCCGGATGAACCGGTTCGGCCTGGCCAACCTCGACTGGCTGGTCGTCCGCGACCTGCAGATGATCGAGTCGGCGACGTTCTGGAAGGAGGGCCCGGAGCTCGAGACGGGGGAGATGTCCCCCGACACGATCGGCACCGAGGTCTTCTTCATGCCGGCCGCCACGCACGTGGAGAAGGACGGCACCTTCACCCAGACCCAGCGGCTGCTGCAGTGGCGGCACAAGGCGGTCGAGCCGCCGAACGACGCCCGCAGCGACCTGTGGTTCTTCTTCCACCTGGGCCGCATCCTGCGCGAGCGGCTGAAGGACTCCACCGACCCGCGCGACCAGGCGCTGCTGCGGATGACCTGGGACTACCCGCTGCACGGGGAGACCCGGGACCCCGACGCCGACGCCGTGCTGCGCGAGATCAACGGCACCGGCCCCGACGGGCAGCCGCTGTCGTCCTACATGCAGATGAAGGACGACGGCTCCACCTCCGGCGGCTGCTGGATCTACACCGGCGTCTACGCCGACGGGGTCAACCAGGCCGCGCGCCGCAAGCCGGGCTCGGAGCAGGGCACCGTCGCGTCGGAGTGGGGCTGGGCCTGGCCGCTCAACCGGCGCATGCTCTACAACCGCGCCTCGGCCGACCCCGACGGCAAGCCGTGGAGCGAGCGCAAGAAGTACGTCTGGTGGGACGAGGCCGCCGGCGAGTGGACCGGCGTCGACGTCCCCGACTTCGAGAAGAACAAGCGCCCGGACTACGTGCCGCCGGAGGGCGCCCGGGCGCAGGACGCGCTGGCCGGCGACGACCCGTTCGTCATGCAGGGCGACGGGAAGGCCTGGCTGTACGCGCCGGCCGGGCTGGTCGACGGCCCGCTGCCGACGCACTACGAGCCGGTGGAGTCGGTCGTAGAGAACGCGTTCTACGGCACGCAGGCCAGCCCCACGGTGGAGCGGATCGACGGGCCGTGGAACCGGGAGAACCCCTCGCGCAGCGAGGTCTTCCCGTTCCAGGTGACCACCTACCGGCTGACCGAGCACCACACCGCCGGCGCGATGAGCCGCACGCTGCCCTACCTGTCCGAGCTGCAGCCCGAGTTCTTCGTCGAGGTGAGCCCGGAGCTGGCAGCGCTGCGCGGGCTGACGCACAACGACTACGCCACGCTGGTGAGCGCGCGCTCGGCGATCGAGGCGAAGGTCCTGGTCACCGAGCGGGTGCGGCCGATCAAGCTGCGCGACGGCCGGGTCGTGCACCAGATCGGGATGCCGTACCACTGGTCCTACGGCGGGCTCTCCACCGGGGACTCGGCGAACGACCTGCTGGGCATCGCGCTCGACGCGAACACGCACATCCAGGAGGACAAGGTCTCCACCGCCGACATCGTCCCCGGCCGCCGTCCCCGCGGGCCGGAGCTGCTGGAGTTCGTGGAGGCCTACCGGCGCCGCGCCGGCGTGGCGTCCGGCCGCGTGGGCGTGAACGGCCGCGACCCGGTCGAGGCCTCGGCGGGCGAGGGGTCGACCCAGTGACGAGCGACTTCGAGAGCAGGTCGGCATGACCTCCATCAGCTCGGCGAGCCCGGGGCTCGCCGGCAACGACCCGAGCAACCGGCTGTTCGGCCCGCTGCCCGACGTGTCGGCCGACGCCGGCTACGTGGAGGAGCACCCCGCGCGGGTGGGCTTCTTCACCGACACCTCGGTGTGCATCGGCTGCAAGGCGTGCGAGGTGGCCTGCAAGGAGTGGAACACGCTCCCGATGGACGACTCGCACGGCGTGCGCGACGCCATGGGCATGTCGGGCATGAGCTACGACAACACCGGCATGCTCGGCGCCAACTCGTGGCGGCACGTCGCCTTCGTCGAGCAGACCCGCACCGTCGACCTCCCGATGCCGACCTTCGGCCGGCCGGGTGACGACCGGCAGGGCAGCGGCCCGTCGCCGATGACGCCCGGGGACGGCGTCAGCCTGGCCGACGCGCAGCAGAGCAGCGTGCTCAACGCGGAGGCGCTGAGCGAGTTCGACCCGCAGACCGGCCAGTCCGGCGCGGACAAGCAGATCCGCTGGCTGATGTCCTCCGACGTCTGCAAGCACTGCACGCACGCCGGCTGCCTCGACGTCTGCCCGACCGGGGCGCTGTTCCGCACCGAGTTCGGCACCGTCGTCGTGCAGGGCGACATCTGCAACGGCTGCGGCTACTGCGTCCCGGCCTGCCCGTACGGCGTGATCGACCAGCGCAAGGACGACGGCCGGGTCTTCAAGTGCACGATGTGCTACGACCGGCTCACCGACGGGCTGCAGCCGGCCTGCGCCACCGCGTGCCCGACCCAGTCCATCCAGTTCGGGGACCTCGACGAGCTGCAGGCCCGGGCGGACGCGCGGCTGGCGACGCTCAAGGGGCAGGGCGTGGAGACCGCCCGGCTCTACGGTCGCGACGAGAACGACGGCGTCGGCGGCGCCGGGGCGTTCTTCCTGCTGCTCGACGAGCCCGAGGTCTACGGCCTGCCGCCGGACCCGGTGGTGACCACCCGGGACGTGCCGGCGATGTGGAAGGCCGCCGCCCAGGGTGCAGCGTTGATCATCGGCGTGGCGGTCTCGGCCGTCCTCGGCTCACGGAAGCGGTAGCGATGACCGAGGGGATCACCACGCCCGGCGCCGGCTGGCGGCGGGCGGACGGCCCGGGGGAGCGCAAGCCCCCGAAGCGCTACCGCAAGGGCGGTGGCCGGCGCGGCCGCTCGGCCGAGCAGGCGATGGTCGACGACGCCGAGTTCACGTCGTACTACGGGCGGCCGATCATCAAGCCGCCGGTGTGGAAGACCCCCGACGTCCCGCTGTACCTGTTCCTCGGCGGCGCGGCCGGCTCCTCGGCGATCCTTGCCGCGGTGGCCGACCTCACCGACCGGCCGACCCTGACCCGGGTGGGCCGGCTGGTCGCCGGTGGCGGTTCGATCGCCTCCGTCGGGTTCCTGATCCACGACCTCGGCCGGCCCGAGCGGTTCCTGCACATGCTGCGCGTGATCAAGCTGACGTCGCCGCTGTCGGTGGGCACCTACATCCTGTCGCCGTTCAGCGCCGCGGCCGGCGCGACGGCGGCGGTGGAGCTGCTGGACTGGTTCCCGCGGCTGAAGCGCTTCGGCGGGGTGGTCTCGGCGCTGTTCGGCGGGCCGATGGCCACCTACACGGCGGTGCTGCTGGCCAACACGGCCGTCCCGTCGTGGCACGCGCCGTACAAGCAGCTGCCGTTCGTCTTCGCCGGGTCGGCGATGGCCGCCGGTGGCGGGCTGACGATGATCTTCACGCCGGTGGACGAGGCGGGGCCGTCGCGGAAGATGGCGATCGCCGGGGCGACCATCGAGCTGGCCGCGATGCACAAGGTCGAGAACGACCACGGCATCGTCAGCGAGCCGTACCACGAGGGCCGGGCCGGGACGTTGATGCGGGCGGCGAAGACCTGCACCGCCGCGGGGGCCGGGCTGACCGCCGTCGCGGGGCGGACGCGGATCGGGGCGGTGGCGTCGGGCGTGCTGCTGGCCGCCGGGTCGCTGCTCACCCGGTTCGGCGTCTTCGACGCCGGAATGGCCAGTGCCCGCGACCCGAAGTACACCGTCGTGCCGCAGCGCGAGCGCATGGCCGCCCGCGAGGCCGGCCAGCAGGTCGGCCAGGGCGAGGGCCGCTCCGTCACCCGCTGAGCCGGCCGGGGACGAGCAGATCCGTCCCGGCGTCCCCGCCGTCGCACGCCGCGGCTGCGGGGATCGCGGTCACGTCCGGCCGGGCGCCCGGTCCCGGCTCCTCCGGTGGTGGGTGCGCCGCCGGCACCTCGGTGGGCGGGGAACGCCGACCGGTATGGAGCCGGGCAACTTCCCCTTGACCCGCAGTCGTCCAGACCGCAAGGTGCCAAGGGCTGGGGGTGGCGGCGTGCGTCGTGCGCCGTGCCGAGCCGGCGCGCCGGATCGGCCCGAGCGACGGAGCGACTGCCATGACCCGATCGATCTCGATCTGCATCCCCGCCTACAACTCGGCGCGGACGGTCGCCGAGACCCTCGAGTCGGTGCTGGCGCAGGACCTCGACCTCGAGGTCGTCGTGCTCGACAACGCGAGCGAGGACGGCACCGGTGACATCGTGCGTTCCTTCTCCGACCCGCGCATCACGGTGCACCGCAACGAGAGCGTCCTCCCCATCGGGGACAACTGGAACCGGCTCGTGGGCCTGTCCACCGGCAGCCTGGTGAAGATCGTCTGTGCGGACGACCTCATCGCGGCGGGGTCGGTCGCGGCTCAGGCGGACATCCTGGGTGACCCCTCGGTGGCCATCGTGTCCGGCAAGTTCGACGTCGTCGACGAGCAGGGGGCGGTCAAGGAGACGGACCTGGGCCTGCCCGGGCTCTGTGGGCGGGTGGAGCCGCGGGAACTCATGCGCACGATCGTGCGCCGGGGACCGGCCGGCTTCGGTCCGACGGCCGCGGCGATGTTCCGGCGGGCCGACTTCGACCGGGTGGGCGGCATCCGGGGGGACCTGGTCTTCCCCATGGACGTCGACCTGTTCGCGCGTGTGGCCACGTCGGGATGCTTCTACGGGATGCGTGAGCTCGTGGCGTCCTGGCGCGACTCCACCTTCAACCTGTGCGCCACGACCTCGTCCCTGAGCAAGCTGACCGAGACCCTCCGCTTCCACCACCGGATCAGGTCCGACCACCCTCGGTGCGTGACCTGGGCAGACGTCGCCGCCGGCGACGCCCGGCTCTTCCGCGCCGGTCTCGAGCGGGTCTGGATCCGCTCGCGCTCGATCCCGAAGAGGCGCGTCGAGCTGGCGTGAGGTCGATCGGGCACCCGCCCTGGCAGCGTGGCCGTCGCTCCGCACACGTCGGCCGGACGAGCGATCGAGGGGAGGACTGACCTCGTGGCTCTCCGCGGTGCTCGACCGGCAGAGGACGGCTGGGAGGACGGGAGCGCCGCCCCGGCGGCCGCCGACGTCCGGGTCCACATGACCGGGTCGGAGTGGTTCTCGACGACCCCGGGTGGACTGAACCGGTACTTCACGGACCTCTTCCTGGCGCTGCGCGACCTGCCCGGCGTCGCCGTGTCGGCCTCCGCCTTCGGTCGACCGGCCCCGGGCGGCGCGTCGTGGGGCCCGGTCGGGGGCCCGACGTGGCGCCGAGCGCTGGCGGCGTTCACCGAGCAGGCACCCGGACGGGAGCCCCACGTGCTGGACCGGCACTTCTGCCTCTACGGCCGGTCTGCGTCCGGCGCGCGCGGGCGGAACCCGCTGGTCGTCCACTTCCACGGGCCGTGGGCGGCGGAGAGCCGCCTGGCCGGCTCCCGGGGTGCGGCGCTGAAGTACGCCCTGGAGAGGATCCGCTACGCCCGTGCGGATCGGTACGTCGTGCTCTCGCGGCGGTTCGGCGAACTCCTCGTCGAGACCTACCGGGTCCCCGAGCGCCGGGTGCAGGTCATCCCACCGGGGGTGGAGCTCGAGCGGTTCCAGGTGGCCCCGGCTCCCGGGGGACCCCCGACGGTGCTGTGCGTACGACGCCTCGAACGGCGGATGGGCATCGACGTCCTGCTCGACGCGTGGCCCGGTGTGCGAGCCGCGCATCCCGATGCGCGACTGGTGATCGTCGGCACGGGCAGCGAGGAGGCGTCCCTGCGGGAACGGGCCGCACGGCCCGACATCGCGGAAACGGCACGCCTGGTCGGTCGGGTGGACGACGAGACGCTGACCGGCCTCTACTCCCGGGCGGCCGTGACCGTGGTCCCCTCGGTCGCGCTCGAGGGCTTCGGGCTGATCGCCCTGGAGTCGCTGGCAGCCGGGCGCGCCCCGGTCGTGACGGACTGCGGCGGCCTGCCGGACGCCGTGCAGGGCCTGGACCCCTCCCTCGTGGTGCGCCCCGGCGACGGGGCGGCGCTCGCTGAGCGCATCAGCCGCGCCCTGGGCGGCGATGTCCCGGCCCCTCGGCAGTGCCGCGCGCACGCGGAGACGTTCTCCTGGCGCCTCGCCGCGCAACGGCACGCGGAGCTCTACCGGGATCTGCTGTGACCCCGCCGACGAGAGCGCTGTTCGTGCTGCACACCGCGGCGCCGTCCGGAGCAGAGCTCGCCGCTCTGCGGTTGATGCGCGCCCTGGCCGGGCGCGGGACGGTCGAGGTGGCGGCGGCGTACTGCGAGGACGGACCCATGCTCGCCAGGACCCGGGAGGCCGGCATCCCGGCCACCCTCCTCGTCGGCAGGTTCGACAGCCGCGCGATGACGATCCAGACCCGGGACATCCGCCGATTCGCCGCGGGACTGCTCCGCCTCGCCCAGCTGGGCTGGCGACTGGGCGACCTCACCCGTCGCACCGGGGCCTCGGTGCTGGTCGCCGAGAGCACCAAGGCGCTGCTCATGGCCGCCGTCGCCAGCCGCCGTGCGCGTGTCCCGCTGGTCTGGCACGTGCACGACCGGGTCTCCCGGGAGTACTTCGGGCGCTGGCTGGCGATCGCCCTTCGGGTCCTGGGCTGGGTCAGCGGGGCCGGCCTCATCGCGAACAGCCGGTCCACCCTCGACCAGCTGATCACCTGGCGTCGCCCGACCCTGGTCGCCCACCCCGGCGTCGACCGCATCGAGCCCGGGCCGCGGGACCCGCAGCGTCCGCCGGACCGGACCGTCGTCGCGGTGGTCGGGCGATTGACGCCCTGGAAGGGCCAGGACGTCTTCCTGAGGGCGGTGGCCCGGCTCCGGGTCCGCCCCGCCCGGGTACTGCTCGTCGGCGGGACGCTCTTCGGCGAAGAGGCGTACCGGTCCGGACTCCAGGAGCTCGCCGACGAGCTGGGCCTTCCGGTGACCTTCACCGGGCACGTCGAGGACCCGCAGGAGTACATGCGGCAAGCCGACGTCCTGGTGCACTGCTCGGTGCTCGCGGAGCCGTTCGGCCAGGTCGTGGTGGAGGGCATGGCTGCCGGGTGCGCGGTCATCGCGTCGGGGCCAGGAGGTCCGGCGGAGATCGTCGAGCCGGAGGTCAGCGGGCTGCTGGTGGACGGCGGGGACCACCGGCAGCTCACCGCCGCGCTCGACCGGCTCCTCCAGGACCGGAGCCTGCGGGAGCGGCTGGCGCACGGCGGCACGGCGCGGGCCGAGCGGTTCGCGATCGCGGATGCCGCCCGCGACGTCGCCGCCTTCCTGGAACAGGTCGTCGGCGCTCGCACGGGGCGGAGGGGGCGCAGCCATGTCTGACGACGTCACGGCGATCCGGCTGCTCGGCATCGTCCGGGACATCGGTTTCGTCAGCTTCGGCAAGTACGGGCAGTACCTGGTGACGGCCGTGACCGTGCCGCTGGCCGCCCGGTTGCTCGGGACCGAGGGGCTCGGGCTCCTGGCGATCGGGATGTCGGCGTACTTCATCGGCTCGCTGCTCGTCGACCTCGGCATCGCGCAGTTCCTGTCCGCCATGCTGCCGAAGGCGGACGTGAACCAGCTCCGCGGCAACTACCTGGCGATCCGGGCCGGCATCCTGGCCGTGCTCGCCGCCGCCCTGGGTGTGGGTCTGGCCGTCGATGTGGGGCCGGCCGCCACGATGATCCTGCTGGGGCTGGCGGCGGGCGGCCTGTTCGCCATGACCGAGGACTGGGTGCTCATCGGGCAGGGCCGGTTCTTCGCCTCCATGGCCTACCAGGCGGTCGGCCGGGTGGTGTACCTCGTCCTGCTGATCGTCCTGCTCCCGCGGTACCCCAGCGCGGTGGTCGCGCTCCTCTGCCTGCTCGTGTCGGCCCTGCCGATGATCGCCCTGACCTGGAGGGACACGATCCGGCGATTCGGGCGCCCGAAGCGACCGCGCGAGCTGCTGCCGACGCTGCGCATGGGGGCACCGGTGCTCACCTCGCGTCTGCTGATCGCCAGTTACGGGCAGGGCTCAGGGGTGGTGTACGCGTCGGTGCTCGACGCCGCCTCCCTCGGGCTGTTCTCCGCCGGGGACCGGATCGTCCGCGCCCTCCAGTCGTTGCTCGACCCGATCGGTTTCGCGCTGCTGCCCCGGATGGCCCGGATAGCGGACGACGACCGGTTCTGGCGCCGCGCGACGCTCGCGCTCCTGAGCACCGTCGGCGTCGCGACCGCGGTCACGGCGGTGCTCTGGGCGGCGGCGCCGCTCCTGATCGCGGTCGTCTTCGGCGACCAGTTCACGGAGTCGGTGGCGCTGCTGCGGGTCGAGGCCCTGATCCTGCCGGCGACGGCGGTGACCTCGTTCGTCATCACGGCCGTCCTGACCGTCCGCCGGGACACGACCGGCGTGCTCGTGGGCGGGATCATCGGCACCTCGCTCGCGGCCGGCTGGCTGGTCGTCGCCGCGATGACGCACTCGGTCTGGACGCTGGTGTGGGGCACGGTCTGCAGCGAGGTGGGCGTCGCGGCCTGGTACGCGTACCGCATGCGCCGGCTCGTGCTGCGTGAACGGCGCACGGCCCGGGCGCGGGCCTCGGCCGCGGTGGTCCCCTCCGAGGAGAGGAGTCCGCTGTGAAGGTCCTGTTCGTGGGCAACGACTGGGTCGGCAGCAATGCCCGGTCCCTGGCGGACGGTTTCCGCGCGGCCGGGCACGACGTCGTCGTCGTCGACTCCACCCGGGTCACCCTGCCGGCCCGGCTCTCCCCGCCGTGGGTCTACTCGAAGATCACCGGGGAGCGCGCTCCCTGGGACGTCGAGGTGGTGCACCGGCGGATCGAACGCGCCGCCGCAGCGCTCCGGCCGGACCTGCTCCTGGCATTCAACGCCGCCCACCTGGACCAGCCGCGGCTGCTCGGGGTGCGCGCAGGGCTGCACGTGCACTACAGCCCGGACGACGTCTCGAACCCCGTCAACACCTCGCCCGCGTATCTCGAGCACGAGCGCGCGTGGGACCTGGTCGTGACGACGAAGCGGCACAACGTCCCCGAGCTGCTCGGGAGAGGGGTGCGGGCGGCGACGTTCGTGCTCAGCGCCTACGACCCCGCCTGGCACCGGCCCGTGGCCCGCCGCGATCCCCGGCAGTACCTCGTCGGCTTCATCGGTGCCTGCAGGCCGGACCGGCGGGTGTCGACGACGGCGCTGGCCCGGCGCTACGGCGCGGAGATGCTCGTTCGCGGCCCGGGTTGGCGGAGGGTCCCCCAACTGCACCGGACCGGCGCCACGGTCGGTGGTCCGGTCTACGGCGAGCACTTCTCGGCCGTGGTCGCGCAGGTGACCGCGAACCTCGTCCTCCTCAACTCGGACAACCGCGACACGCACACCTGCCGCACCTTCGAGGTGCCCGCTGCGGGCGGCCTGTTCGTCGGCGAGCGCACCGACGAGCACGAGTCGCTGCTCGAGGACGGTGCCGAGTGCTTCCTGTTCTCCGGAGCCGACGAGTTGCACGACATCCTGCGGCGCTGCGAGCAGGACCCCGACGGGGCGCGCACGGTCGCCGCGCTCGGTCACCGCCGGATCACCGGCGGCGGTCACACGTACGCGGATCGGGCCCGGGAGATCGTCTCGGCCCTCAGGTGAGGGCGATGCGGGTTACCCTTCGCCCCCCGATCAGCGGGAAGGACGTCATGGCGTGTCCGCGGCACTGATCACGATCGGCGGCGCCTTCGCGGCCCTGGCGACGATCGTCGTCGCCGCGCTGGCCGTCCGCGGGGTCGCCCGGGTGCTCCTCCTCGGCCAGGTCGCCTACTGGACGCTCTCGTACGTCGCCCGGCCGCTCGTGCTGCTGTGGGTCCAACCCCAACCCCGCTTCGGGGACGACCTCGCCGACGAGCGGCTCGCGCTCATCGGCTATCCCCACGGGATCACCGAGGTGCTGAGGCCGGTCGTCTTCGGCCTGTGGGTCTACGCCGCGATCGTGGTGGCGTACGCCCTGTGGGCGCGGAGGAGGCCGGACCCGCCCCCCGCGCGGACCGATCCCGACCTCATCAACACCCTGCTGGCGATCTACGTGATCGGCGGCCTCGCCCGGGCTGCGGCCCTGCTCACCGGGCAGCAGGCGTCCGCGGGCGAGGTCGAGAGCGCGAACCCGGTCCTCACCCTGGTCTCCGGGCTGGCCGGCGTCGGCGCCCTCGGCCTGATCCTGTTCCTGCGCCTCGCCGGGCCCCGGACGACCGCGGTGGCACTGGGCTGCCTGCTGGTGGTGGAGCTCGCATGGGCGATCGCGGTCGAGTCCAAGAGCCCGATCATCGCTGCCGCGCTGGCCCTCGCGATCCGCTTCGCGCTGCTCGGCTGGACGCTGCGGAGGACGCTCGTCGCGGTCGGTCTGGCCGTCGTGGGGCTGGCCGGATTCGGGTGGCTGCAGTCCTTCAAGCTGACGGACGAGGCGAAGGCGGCGGCGGCGGTGACCGAGGCGCAGTACCCGACCGTGGTGCACCCGTTCCTCAGCGTCCTGCGCCGGTTCGATCTGCTGCAGGCGGCCACGGACGCCTATTACCTGGGCGGCCGGCCGTGGCTGACCCTCGACGAGGTCCTCACCGCGGGGGTGCAGAGCCTGGTGCCCTCCCAGTTGCTCGGCGCGGACAAGTTGCAGTCCGGGACCGCGTGGGCGAGCCAGGTCCGCGGGAGCTCCGTCGACATGACCACCGTCTCGGTATCGCTCGCCGAGGGCGGCATCACCGAGGGCTACGTGCTCGGCGGGACGGTCGGCATCGTCCTGGTCGCGTTGTTCACCTTCACCCTGCTGGTGCTCGCCGCACGTGCACTGCACGCCCGGCACGTCCTGGTGATCGTGCTGGGTGTTCTCGTGGCCACGTCGCCGATCCTCGACGAACGCGGGTTCCTCGGCAGCATGGAGGTCATCGGGAAGGGCCTCCAGCTGGCCGTGGCGGTCTGGGCGGTCGACCTCGCCCTCCGGACGCTCCGGCAGTCCTCGCCGCGTCCTGCGCCGCGGACGTCACCACGAACCACCCCCGACAGCCGGGACACCGGCGTGGGCCTGCCCGAGACGATGGGAACGATGAGATGACACCGATCGAGTTCCTCCGCCTGGTGCGGCGTCGCTGGGTGGTCGCCGTGGCGGTCCTGGCGGTCTGCGTCGCGGGCGCGGTCGCGTACGCGGTCACCGCGCCGACCACCTACGCCGCCACGTCGACCCTGTACGTCTCGATGGCCACGGGGACGTCGGTGAACGACTCGTTCCAGGGCGGCATGGCCGCCCAGCAGCGGGTGACCACCTATTCGCACCTCGCCGGCGGACCGGTCGTGGCAGAGCGGGTGATCGACGAGCTGGGGCTGGACACCACCCCCGGGGCCCTCGCGTCCCGGGTCTCGGTGACGTTCCCGCCGGCCACGGCGCTGCTGGAGATCACCGCCACCGACCCGACGCCCGAGGGGGCGAGGCTCCTCGCCGACGCCTTCGCGTCGCAGTTCGGCGAGATGGTCGGCCAGATGGAGACGACCGTGGTCGGCGCGGCGCCCGCCGCGCAGGCGACCGTCATCGAGCCGGCCGAGCGGCCGACGTCCCCGGTCGGCCGGCCGGCGATGCAGATCCTGGCCCTCGGGACCGTCCTGGGACTCGTGCTCGGCGTGCTGGCCGCCTTCGTGCGGGACCGGCTGGACCAGCGCGTCCGGAGGCCGGAGCAGCTCGGGGATGCGTGCTCCGCGCCGGTGCTCGCCGTCGGCGCCGGCGAGCCGGAGGCGACGCGCGCCTACGCGCGGCTGCGCCGGGTCGTGACCGGAGGGGCAGGCCGGACCAGCCCGACGACCCTGGTGGTCACGAGCATCTCCGGCCGGTCGCAACCGTGGGTGGGCCTGCGGCTCGCGAGGTCGCTCGACGCGGCCGGCACGAAGGCCGTGCTCGTGGACGCCGACACGTCCGCGCACGGGCCCTCCGCGGTCCTGGGCCTCCTCGGCGTGCCCGGTGCCGCGGACTGGCTGGCCGGGCGGACGACCCGGTTCGAGGACGTCGTGCGGCAGACGGAGGACGGCTGCGCGTTCGTGCCGCTGGGTGTCACCGACGACCGGACCGTCGAGCTGCTGGACTCCGAGCGGAGCACGGCACTCCTGGAGCGACTGGGTGAGCAGTACGACCACATCGTGGTCGCGGCGGCCCCGGCCGACGCCGCGACGTTGGCCGCGTCGTGGAAGTGCGCAGGCGCCGTGGTCGTCGGCGAGATCGGTACGACCACCGTTCGCGCCGCGCGGGACGCAGCGGAGGCGTTCGCGGTCGCCGACGTCCCCGTCGTCGCCACGGTCGCCCTGGCCCCGGTCACCCGGTCCGCTCGTCATGCGAACCGGCGGACCGGGCGCTCGGAGCTCGAGGGCGGGCCGAGCTGAACCGCGAGATCCACCCGTCGTCCCTGTCCGATGATCCGCTGAGCACCGGGGTGAGCATGTCCGACAGCGTGTCCCGGCGCCGGCTGCTCGGCGTCACCCTGGCCGCCGCCGCGGGGCTCCCGGTCGCGGCGGCCTGTACCTCGCGCGGCACGGGAGCGGCCGGTGACTCGGCGGAGGCGCTCGACGTCCTGCCGTCCGCGACGAACGTGCGGGACCTCGGTGCGGTCGGCGACGGCGTGGCGGACGACACCGCGGCGATCGCGGAGGCCTACGCCGGCGCGGAGGGGCCCGTCGTGCTCTACCTCCCGGCCGGCAAGTACCTGGTCTCGGCCTGGCCGGCGCTGCCCGATTACTCGGTCGTCATCGGCGAGGGCGGGGACGCGACCACGATCATCCACCAGGGGTCCGGCGCCCTCTTCGCACTCGAGGGCAGGCACCGGGTGGCGTTCCGGCGGTTCGGCGTCCACGTGACCCGGCCGGGTGGCTCGGCCGTCTCGCTGTCCGCGTGCTTCCGGTGCTCGTTCGACTCGGTGGTGCTCCGCGGGAGCCACCTCTCCGAGAACTTCCCGCAGTTCGCGGATCAGCAGGGGGTGATCCTGTCGGACAACACGGGAGGGACCACCTTCGTCAACTGCGACATCAACAACTTCGGCACGGGTCTCGTGACGTCCTGCATCCAGAACTACGTGACCGCCTCGAAGTTCACGAACAACTACGTCGGCGTCCTCGGGACGGGGGGCGACTACAACGCCGGACTGTCGATCGTGAACTCGGAGTTCGTGTCGGACAACGACCCGGACACGACGAGCACGCACGTCCGGATCGACGGGCCGGCGAACGACTGGTGGATCACGAACGTCTGGTTCGAGGGCGCCGACGTGGCGATCTCGGCGGGTGATCCCGGCCGTGGCGGCCCGGCCCAGTTCGGTCTGGTCAACTGCAAGGTGGCCGCCCGCTCCACGTGCGTCGAGCTCCTGCACTGCCGCCAGCCGTATCTCGCCAACGTCCTCTTCGACCCCGACCTCGACTCGCCGCCGACGCCCCTCCGGATCGATCCGCAGTACTGCGCCGAGGGCACCGCCGTCAACCTCGTCTCCGGCTTCGCCGACGACATCGACCTGGAAGCGTTCCCGCCCGGGTGGAGCGTGACCGCCCGCGGCGTCATCTCGGGGGCGGCGCACGTCGGTCCGCTGTCTCTGCGGGCCGGTCCGCGCGGCGGCGACCTCCTGGAGGCCAGGGACGCGACAGGATCGGTGGTGTCCGCGGTCCTGCCGACCGGGGCGTTCCTCTCCGACCGGCCGGAGGGCGGGGTGGTGCTCAGGGACGAGGCAGGCGGTTACTGGCGCCTCTCGGTCGGCCGCGACGGGGCCCTGCGCACCACCGCGCTGGGCGACGTCCGCCCTCTGGCGTGACGACCGATCCGGGCAGCAGTCAGCCCAGCACGCCGTCCACGACCTCCTGCATGCGCCGCCGGAAGATCGGGCGGGAGAAGCCCTCGGCGTGCCTGCGGATGCGGACGCGGTCGTAGTCCGCGTCCTCGAACTCGGACAGCGCGGTCGCGAAGCTCTCGACCACCGACTCGTCCGAGGCGGAGGCCGCCACGAACTGCCCGGTGACGCCGGGGAGGACGGTGTCCAGCACGCCACCCGCGCCGAGCGCGATGACCGGGGTACCGCACGCCATCGCTTCGACGGGGACGATGCCGAAGTCCTCGACACCTGGCATCAGCAGGGCCCGTGCTCTTCGCTGCAGGTCGAGCAGGTCCGCGTGGGGCACCCGCCCGGCGAAGCGGACCGTCGGGCCGGCCAGCTTCCGGCACAGATCGGCGCTGCGCCCGTCCCCGACCACGACCAGCGGTGCGCCGGCCAGGTTCGCCGCCCTGATCGCCACATCCGGTCGCTTGTAGGGCACGAGCCGGCCCGCCAGGAGGAAGAAATCCTCCCGAGGCAGGCCCGGGTCAGGGGTGAACGCCTCCGTGTCCACCGGCGGGTGGACGACGACGGCGTCCCGGTCCCACCACCGCCGGATGCGGTCCGCGACCGCTGTCGAGTTCGCCACGATCGCGGTGAGCCGGGGAGCCGCGGCGAGTTCGTCCCGCCGCGCGGCGGAGGCGAGCGCCCGCAGGGCGGAGGCACCCAGCCGCCCGCCGCCCTCTCCGGAGCGCATCGAGGTCTCCCACGCCCACCGCGCCGGGCTGTGGACGTAGGCGACCGTGGGCGCCGAGGTCGCGAAGGCCGCCTGCGTGGCGAAGGCGTGGTGGCTGATGACGACGACATCGGCCCCGTCCAACCTCATCCCGCGGAACGCGCTCGGCATGAGCGGGGTCAGCGGTGCGTACGTCCTGCGCCCGAGGAGCCGGTAGAGGTGGTCCAACCAGGTGGTCTCCGGTGGGTTCAGCCCGGCGGGGACACCGGACGGGCGTGCCAGCGCCACGTGGACCGGCGCGGCCGGCCACTGGACGGAGAGCTGCTCGACGACGTGCTCGGAACCGGCGACCTCGGTGAACCGCTCGTGCACCAGGGTGATGTTCGGCGTCACGCCGCTCCTCCCTCCAGCAACGTGGCCGCCTGGTCGAACGCCGCGCGGCTGAGCCCGACCTGGTGCGACGCGCTCTCCAGGAGAGCGGCCCGCTGATCCGGTGCCGCACGCCACCGTCCGGACACTGCCCCGAGGAGCCGTTCCGCCACGCTGTCGTCGTCGGCCGCGAGGCGGACGAGGTCGAGACCGCAGCCGAACATGTCGGCCAGGCCCTCGAACTTGTCGTCGTAGTACTGCGAGCTCGAGAGGGCGACGACCGGGATCCCCTGCGACATCGCGAAGACCGCGGCGTGGTAGGCGCCGGTGACCATCACCCGGCACTCCCCGACCCGCCGGATCAGCTCGCGTGCGGGAGCGAAGCGGCCGGGGGGCGGTAGGACGTCGAGCGCCTCCTCGACCAGGGGCAGCGTCGCCCTCCGGTCCTCGGCGCCGTGCTCGGAGACGATGACGGGAGCGAGCGCGGCCCGGTGCTCGCGCGCGGCCGCCCGCAGCCCCCGACCGACCGCGGCGCGCGTCGCAGACCCGACGGGTGAGTAGTCCGCTATGCGGAGACAGACGCCGATCGCTGCGCCGAGCCGGTCCGGGCGCAGCCCGTACCCCAGCTCCACGGCGTCGTCACCGGTGACCACGATGCGGTCGTCCCGGACCCCGAGCCCGCGGAGCACGGCGGGACCTCGCAGCCCCTCGCGGAGGGCGATCAGCCCGACGGCCGGCAGGACCCGGGCTGCCCGCTCCCGGAGATCGCCGTCCTCCAACGGGCCGATCCCCTGCCCCAGCATCGCGGTGGGGATGCGCCGCGCGGTCGCGTACTCGAGGAGGTCGAGCGTGCGGGCGGTCTGCGAGCGGTCGACGTCCGTGAGGTATCCGCCGCCGATGGCGATGACACCGGACGCCTCGGCCAGCGCGTCGGGCAAGGTGCCACCGTCGCGGTGCAGGACGCGCTCCGCCCGAGGCGGCGGGGGCGACGAACCGCGGTGGATGCGGGCGGTGCGGGCGACGACGGCGTCCCAGCCGTTCAGCACCGGGCCGGTGCGTGACGGGCCCAGCCGGTCCAGCAGGTCGGCCACCCCGGGGAGCCCGACCGGGCCACGGCCGTTCCAGGCGCCGCCGCGCTCGTACCAGATCGGTTCCGCCGCCGGTTCGTAGGCCTGGAGCAGCCGGGGCGCCGACGTGAGGACGCCGATGCGCGCCCCGGGCCAGCGTTCGGTGCACCGCCCGACCGACACGTCCAGCATGGCCTGGTCGCCCTTGTTGTTGAGCCAGTACTCGCCGTTCTCCACGAGAACTCGCATCGGTGGGTCCTCCCCTCCCGCGGGTGGCGGCGGACACGGCACACCGCCCGCGAGTCGTGACCAGCCCGGGGTCACGGCGGCGCGGCCCGATCGAGGCCGAAGAGCCCATCGGCGACCGTGCGTCCCCCCGCGTCGGCTGTCGGAAGGTACCGCGGCACGCACCGGGCCCGGCGGGTATCGCCCCCCGCGAGGCGTCCGCGGGGGCCTGCGTCACCGAGCCCGCACGCCTCGTGGGGGCGCGCTGGGGCGGCTGATCGGCGGGAGGCAGAACTCCCTCCGCTCCTGCCTCGTCCCTAACGTGCGCGGATGTACGGGCGGCGGCTGCCGGCCGAGGGTTCGCCGCACCGCTGGGCGGAAGGGGAGGGCGCCATCATGAAGCTCTGCTGGAGGTCGCACTCTCCCGGCGTGCGGGCCCGAACGGGCCCACAGCGACGAGCTTCCCGTCCCTGGCTCCGGATCACCCCGCCGGCGGCCCGTCCGTCCGCACTCCGGCCCTGATGGTGCTCAGCGACGCCGACAACTGCGCCAGTGGGGGCGCCGTGGCGTCGGACCGTGACATCGCGACGGCGGGGAGCGGCCATGGGACAGCGAGCTGGGGGTCGTCGTGGGCGATGGTGAGGTCTTCGTGGGGATCGTGACGCCGGTCGATCCGGTAAGCCGTGTCCGCAGGTTCGGTGAGGGCCTGGAACCCGTGGGCGCAGCCGGCCGGGATGTAGATCGAGTTCTGCTGCTCCCCGTCGAGGACGACCGAGATCCATTCCAGGTGGGTGGGGGACCCCGGGCGGAGGTCGACGACGACGTCGAAGACCCGTCCCGACGAGCAGCGGACCAGCTTGCTCTCGCCGTCCCCGACGCGGACGTGCAGCCCGCGGATCACGCCCTGCCGGGACCGCGACATGCTGTCCTGGACGAAGCCGTGCGGGTCCACCCCCGCCTCACGAGCGACGTCCGCATCGAACGTCCGGCTGAAGAACCCCCGGTCGTCCACGTGCGGCGAGGGCGTGAACTCGATGACGCCCGGGATGCGTGTGGAGCTCCAGCGCATGGTCCCCGCTCCTCCGCCCGTGCTGCCGTCGACGGCAGCCGAGCATGTCACCCGTTCCGGACGACGTCGAGGTGGCGTACATGAGCGCACCGCACTGCCGACTCTGCTCCGCACCCCTGGTCGACACCTTCGTGGACCTGGGGATGTCCCCACCCTGCGAGAGCTACCTGACGGCCGACCAGCTCGACACCGCCGAGACGTTCTACCCGCTGCACGTGCGCATCTGCGCCCGGTGCCTCCTGGTGCAGCTGCCGGCCTACATCGACGCGGGCGACATCTTCAGCCACTACGCGTACTTCTCCTCCTACAGCGACTCCTGGGTGGCGCACGCCAAGGGTTTCGTCGAGGAGGCCGTCGGAAGGCTGGGTCTCGGACCGGACTCCTTCATCGTCGAGGTGGCGAGCAACGACGGCTACCTCCTCGAGCACGTCGTCCACCGGGGCATCCGGGCGCTCGGCATCGAGCCTGCGGCCAACGTGGCGGAGGCAGCCGTCGCCCGCGGTGTCCCGACCGAGGTCGTCTTCCTCGGGGAGGCGACCGGCGCCGACGTCGCGGCCCGGCACGGGGCGGCCGACCTGGTCGTGGCCAACAACGTGTTCGCCCACGTCCCCGACATCGTCGACTTCGCCAGGGGCCTGCGCCGGCTGGTGGCCGACGGCGGGACGGTCACCATCGAGATCCCGCACCTGCTGCGGCTCATCGAGGGCAACGAGTACGACACCATCTACCACGAGCACTACTCGTACCTGTCGCTCCTGACGACGCAGCGGGTCCTGGCCGAGGCGGGCCTCGTGGTCGTGGACGTCGAGGAGCTGCCGACGCACGGCGGGTCGCTGCGCACCTGGTCGATGCCGGCCGAGTCGGCCACGCCACCGAGCGCCGCCGTGGCCGCCGTGCTCGCTGACGAGCGGGCAGCGGGCCTGAGCACCCTCGAGGGCCACGCCGGGTTCGCCCTGGCCGTCGCCCGGGTGCGCAACGACCTGGTGGAGTTCCTCGTGGAACGCTCCCGCCGGGGCGAGACGGTCGTGGCCTACGGCGCGCCCGGCAAGGGCAACACGCTGCTCAACCACTGCGGTGTCCGGTCGGACCTGGTCGCCTTCTCCGTCGACCGGAACCCGTTCAAGCAGGGCAGGTTCCTGCCGGGGACGCACATCCCGATCCATGCGCCCGAGGCGCTCGCGGAGGCCCGGCCGGACTACGTCCTGATCATGCCCTGGAATCTCAGGGAGGAGATATCCGACCAGCTCAGCTACGTCCGGGACTGGGGCGGCAGGCTCGTCGTGGCGCTGCCCCGGCTCGAGATTCTCTGAAGGCCCGAGGGAGGACATCCATGAAGGTCGTCATATTCTGCGGCGGGTTGGGCATGCGGATCCGGACGGGTCCGGAGTCGCTGCCCAAGCCGATGATGCCCATCGGCAGCCGGCCGGTGCTGTGGCACGTGATGCGGTACTACGCGCACTTCGGCCACAAGGAGTTCATCCTCTGCCTCGGTTACGGGGCCGATGCGGTGAAGAACTACTTTCTCGACTACCGGGAGACGAATTCCAACGACTTCGTGCTCACCAAGGGCGGCCGGCACGTGGAGATGCTCGCCACCGACATCAGCGAGTGGACGATCACCTTCATCGACACGGGAATCTCCACGGCCATCGGCGAGCGGCTGCGCCGGGTGCGTCCCTACCTCGAGGGCGACGAGATCTTCCTGGCCAACTACGGCGACGTGCTGACCGACGCGCCCATGAACGACCTCATCGACGAGTTCGAGTCCAAGGACGCGGTGGCGAGCCTGCTCGCGGTCAAGCCCCAGGACTCGTTCCACGTCGTGGAGACGGCGGGAGGGGATCGGGTCACCGGCCTCACCCCGGTCGCGGACATGTCCATGCGCATCAACGGGGGCTACTTCATCCTGCGGCAGACGATCTACGACTACCTGGAAGAGGGCGACGACCTCGTCATGGACGGGTTCGCGCGGGCCGCGGCGCACGGCAAGCTCTGTGCCACCTCCTACGACGGCTTCTGGGCCCCGATGGACACCCTCAAGGAGCGGAGCGCCCTCGAGGACCAGTACCGGAGCGGGATCAGCCCGTGGGCCGTGTGGCGGGAGAGGCCTGTCGACCCGGGACCCCGGGTCGTCCCGGTCGTCCTGCCGGAGCCCAGTGCGGTCGATGCCGGGTAGCCGGCGAGGATCCTCCGGGACCCGGGGAAGAGACGTGGCGTCGTGATCGGCGTGACGCCGCCCGGCGGCCGGCTCGACATCCTGTGCGTGGGCGCCCACCCCGACGACATCGAGATCGGCTGCGGTGGCACCCTCCTGACCCTGGCCGGCCGCCCGTCCACGACGGTGCACGGGCTGGTCCTGACCGGCACCCCCGAGCGGCAGGAGGAGGCCGCCGCCGCCCTGCCGCAGTTCTTCCCGGGCGCCACCGTGCGGGTCCTGGACCTGCCGGACGGGCGACTGCCGGCGCACTGGGACGCCGTCAAGGAGACCCTCGAGGACTCGGCCCGGGACCTGCGGCCGACCGTCGTCCTGGCGCCCCGGGTCGACGACGCCCACCAGGACCACCGTCTCCTGGGCCGCCTGGTGACGACGGTGTGGCGGGACGCGCTGGTGCTGCACTACGAGATCCCCAAGTGGGACGGGGACCTGCGTCCCCCCAACGCCTACGTCCGCCTGACGGAGACCGAGGCGCACCGGAAGGTCGAGCTGCTGCACCGCTGCTTCCCCTCGCAGGGAGGCCGGGACTGGTGGGACGACGAGGTCTTCCGCGGTCTCATGCGTCTGCGCGGGATGGAGAGCAGGTCCCGCTACGCCGAGGGCTTCGTGTGCCAGAAGCTGCTCGTCGACATCGCTGCGGGGAGGGCCGGATGAGCTCCTGGGCGGAGGACCGGACCTTCGCGACCTCGACCGCCCTGCAGCAGCGCCTGCACGAGCTGGTGCCCGGGGGAGCGCACACCTACGCGCGCGGGTCCGACCAGTACCCCGAGGGCATGGCACCCGTGATCGCCCGCGGGCAGGGTGCCCACGTGCAGGACGTCGACGGCAACTGGTTCGTCGAGTACGGCATGGGCCTGCGGTCGGTGACGCTCGGGCACGCGTACGCACCGGTGGTCGAGGCCGTGGTCGCAGCGGCGCGGTCCGGCGTCAGTTTCAGCAGGCCGTCCGTGTGGGAGCTGCAGGCGGCGGAGCAGTTCCTCGCGCAGGTCCCCGGGGCGGACATGGTGAAGTTCGCGAAGAACGGTTCCGACGCCACGACCGCGGCGGTCAAGCTGGCCCGGGCCGTGACGGGGCGAGACCTGGTGGCCCTGTGCCGGTCCCAGCCGTTCTTCTCCACCGACGACTGGTTCATCGGCACCACGGACATGGACGCCGGGATCCCGGCCCCGCACCGCGACCTCTCGGTGGTCTTCGACTACAACGACCTCGGCTCCGTCGAGGACCTGCTGGAGCGGTACCCCGGACGGATCGCCTGCGTGCTGCTGGAGGCGGGGACGGCGATGGCCGATCCGCAGCCGGGTTTCCTCGCGGGGCTGCGGGCACTGGCCGACCGCGACGGGTTCGTCCTGGTGTTCGACGAGATCATCACGGGGATGCGCTGGGCGACGGGCGGTGCGCAGCAGGTCTACGGCACCACCCCGGACCTCTCGACCTGGGGAAAGGCGCTCGGCAACGGTTTCGCGGTGGCGGCCCTGGCGGGCCGGCGCGAGCTCATGGAGCTCGGGGGCCTGCGCACGGACCTGCCGAGGGCCTTCCTGCTGTCCACGACGAACGGTGCGGAGACCACGGGTCTGGCCGCCTACCTGGCCGTCGCGGAGGCCTACCGGCAACGGGACGTGGTCGCCGCGATGGAGGCGCAGGGGCGCAGGCTGGCCGACGGGGCGAACGCGGCGGCGGCGTCGCTGGGCATCGCGGACCACTTCACCGTGGTGGGCCGGTCCTCCTGCCTGGTCTTCGTGACGCGCGACCACCTCGGGAGGCCCTCCCAGGAGTTCCGCACGCTGTTCCTCCAGGAGATGCTCCGTCGCGGCGTCCTCGGCCAGTCGTTCGTGATCTCGGCCGCGCACACCGACGAGGACGTCGACCGCACCGTCGAAGCGGTGGGCGAGGCCCTGACGGTGTACTCCGCGGCGCTGTCGGCCGGCTCGTGCGACGGGCTGCTCCACGGCCGCCCCGTCGCGCCGGCTCTGCGGAGGTTCGCCTCCCCCTGCCGGCTCCCCAGACCGGCCTGAGCACGGCCGGCCCCCGTCCCGATCGACGACCCTAGGAGTGAGTGCCCGATGCGTGTTCTCGTGGACGGCGACCGCGGCTACATCGGGGCGGTCCTCGTACCGCTGTTGATGGCGGCCGGGCACGAGGTGGAGGGCCTCGACGCCGGGTGGTACGACGGCTGCGACTTCGGGAAGCAGCCGCACGGCTACTCCTCCCGGACGGGCGACATCCGCGACGTCACCGCCGACGACCTGTCCGGGTTCGACGCGGTCGTCCACCTCGCTGCCATCTCCAACGACCCCGTCGGGCACCTCAACCCGGAGGCCACCTACTCGGTCAACGCCGAGGGCGCGGCCCACGTGGCCCGCATGGCCAAGGCCGCCGGGGTGGAGCGGTTCCTGTTCTCCTCCTCGTGCTCGCTCTACGGCGCGGCCGGCGACGCCCCGGTCTCCGAGGCCAGCCCGTTCCACCCGGTCACCCCGTACGGGGAGAGCAAGGTGCGCGCCGAGCGGGACATCAGCCTCCTCGCCGACGAGCGCTTCAGCCCGACGTACCTGCGGAACGCGACCGCCTACGGATCCTCGCCGCGCCTGCGGGCCGACATCGTCGTCAACAACCTGACCGGGACGGCGTTCACCCGGGGCGAGGTCCGGCTGCAGAGCGACGGCACCCCGTGGCGACCGCTCGTGCACGTGAAGGACATCTCGCAGGCATTCCTGGCGGTCCTGGAAGCCCCCCGTGAGCAGGTGCACGACCAGGCGTTCAACGTCGGCCGTGACGAGGACGTGGTGCAGATCCGGCAGATCGCCACCGCGGTCGCCGACGTGTTCGACGCCCCGGTGACCTTCACCGAGGGCGCGGGTGCGGACAAGCGTGACTACCGCGTCGACTTCACCAAGATCAAGCAGGAGCTGCCCTCGTTCCGCCCGGAGTGGACGGTGCTGGACGGCATCCACGAGCTCGCCGCGGACATGGACCGGATCGGGCTGACCGCCGACGAGTTCGACGGCGAGCGCTATGTCCGCCTCCATCGCGTAAACCGGCTCAGGGCCGCGGGTCTGCTGGACGACCTGCTCCGCTCGAGGGCGTGACCGGGTGAGCCTCGCGGGTCACGTGGACCGGCTGCGATCCGGTGACCAGGACCTCGACGGGCTCGGTGAGAGCATGCACGCGGCCATGGCCCGGCTCTACCCGATCTGCCGCAGCATCACGGGCGACGGTGTGCGGGCGACGCTCGACATCCTCGGCGAGTCCCTCGCCATCCAGCGCCACGCCGTTCCCTCGGGCGCGCAGGCATTCGACTGGACGGTCCCGGACGAGTGGAACGTGCGGGACGCCTACATCGCCGACCGCCGGGGCCTCCGGGTCGTCGACTTCCGGCGGCACAACCTGCACCTGGTCGGCTACAGCGTCCCCGTGCGCGCCACGATGACCCTCGACGAGCTCCGTCCCCACCTGCACACGCGGCCCGACCAGCCCGAGTGGATCCCCTACCGGACGACGTACTACCACCGGGACTGGGGCTTCTGCCTGCCCGACAGCCAGCTGCGCTCGATGGACGAGGGGCCCTACGACGTGGTGATCGACACCACCATCGTGCCGGGCGAGCTGACCTATGGCGAGCTGGTCGTGCCAGGCGACAGCACCGACGAGGTCGTGGTCAGCGCCCACCTGTGCCATCCGTCCCTCGCCAACGACAACCTCGCCGGGATCGCCGTCGCGACGGAGCTGGCACGCACCCTGACGTCCCTGGCGAAGCGGCGGCACACGTACCGGTTCCTCTTCGCGCCGGGCACCATCGGGTCCATCACGTGGCTCAGCCGCAACGCCGACGTGCTGCCCCGGATCCGGCACGGGCTGGTCCTCACCGGCCTGGGCGGGCCCGGCGGCCTCGTGTACAAGCGCTCGCGGCGCGGCACCCGGGGCATCGACCGCGCGGCCGCCCACGTCGTCGCCGGTCGGGGTGGCGAGGTGCGCGACTACTCGCCGTACGGCTACGACGAGCGGCAGTTCAACTCCATCGGCTTCGACCTGCCCTTCGGGCGGCTGTCCCGCACGCCGCACGGGGAGTACCCCGAGTACCACACCTCCGCGGACGACCTGTCGTTCGTGAAGCCCTCGCAGCTGGCGGAGTCCTATCTCGCCGTGCTGGAGATCGTCGACGTCCTCGAGAACGACGAGCGGTACGAGAACCTGTCCCCGCACGGGGAGCCGCAGCTGGGCAAGCGGGGTCTCTACCCGACGACAGGAGGGCGGGCGGCCGACGAGGCCGTCATGGCGATGCTCTGGGCGCTGGCGTACTCCGACGGCTCGACGTCGCTGCTGGACATCGCCTCGGTGGCCGGCGTGGACTTCGCGGGCCTGCGGCGTGCCGCCGGGCACCTCGAGGCCGCCGGGTTGATGGCCCCGGCCCGGTAGCCGCCGTCCCGGTCTCAGTAGGCCCCGCAGCTCCGGGTGACGGCGCGGAGGGTGCGCCACAGGATGGTGAGGTCGAGACCCAACGACCAGTTCTCGACGTAGCGGACGTCGAGTTCCACGGCTTGCTCCCAGCTCAGGTCGGACCGGCCGCTGACCTGCCACAAGCCCGTGATCCCCGGCTTCACGAGCAGCCGGCGGTGCATGTCGGGCCCGTAGTGCTCGACCTCCCGGTCGACGTGCGGCCGGGGACCGACGAAGGACATCTCGCCCTTCAGCACGTTGATCAGCTGGGGGAGCTCGTCCAGGGAGGATCGGCGGAGGACGTGCCCCACCCGGGTGACCCGCGGATCCCGGCGCAGCTTGAACTGCACCTCGTTGCCTTCGTTCAACAGCCAGAGTGCGTCGACCTGCTGGTCGGCGCCGACGGCCATGCTGCGGAACTTCAGCAGGTCGAAGTGCCGGCCCCGCTTGCCGACCCGTCGGTGCCGGTAGATCGCGGGACCAGGGCTGGTGGCGCGGATGGCGATCGTGATGCCCAGCATCAGCGGGGTGGCCACGATCAGCAGGACGGCGGCTGCGGTCCGGTCGAGCACTGCTTTCACCAGCCGCCGGCTGCCGCGGAAATCAGGTTCCCGCACCTGGATCAGCGGCAGGCTGGTCATGGGACGTACCTGCAGCCTGTTCGGCGCCACCTCGATGAGGCCGGGACACACCAGCACTTCGATGTTCGTTCCCTCCAGCCGCCAGGACAGCTCGCGCAGGTAGGCGCCGGCGGTCTCACTGGCCGAGGTGACGACGACGGCATCGGCTCGGACGTCGTCCAGCACCTTTGTCACCTCGTCCAGTCGGCCGAGGACGGACAGTCCGTGCTGCCGGAGCTCCTCAGCGGCGTCGGGCTGCGGGACGCAGACCCCCACGACGTCCAGTCCGGCACAGGGATCCCGGCGGATCCGCCTGGCGAGGTCGAGGACGGCGACGTCTCGACCGACGAGGACGACCTGCTTCGTCTTGAGGTTTCCCCGCCGCGCGACGTGCAGGCGCCACCGGGCGACCCCGTGGCCGACGAGGGAGAGAACGCCGGCAACCGGAGCGCCGACCAGGATGAGGCGGTCGGACCCGGACTCCCACGGGAGGGTCCCGATCAGGCCGCACAGCGACATGGCGAGCACCCCCACGAGGACCACTCGCCGGAACTCGTCGGGGCCGCTCCCGAACCGGCGTTCGGTGTACGAGCCGAGGAGCAGGTGCAGGAGCGGCCAGGCGAGCACGAAGGCGAGTGCGGCGGCCCCCTGCGGCGCGGCGCCTGGACCGGGGACCGCGGCGGCGAGCCAGACCGCCACCCCGGTGGCCAGCGTGTCACCGATGACCAGCGTCGCCACGTACGTGACCAACCACTCGGGGGGGCGCCGGCGGCGGGCGGTGAACGGGTCGTACACCGGCCTCGTCCGAGGCGGGGAGGCGGCGGGGGGCCGGGTGACCGGGGGGACGGGGCGCAACTGCTCGAGTCGGCGGACCTCGCAGGGGTCGGCGTCCTCGGACGGACCGTGCGGCGCGTGGACATCCTGCGGCAGGACGTCCACGCTGCGCAGCGGCGTCTTCTCGCGACGAACCGCTCGGGCGTCCTCGGGCCTGCTGCCGCTGCCGTGAGCGGACTTCCCGTCGTCGGCGGTGAACTGTTCAGAGCTGTCGATCATCGTCGTCGACCCGATCTGCTGCGGGGAGGGGTAGAGCTGCGGGGTGGGTGATCCGGGCTGTCGCGGTGCCGGGGCGTCGAGCCCGGGAAGGGACGAGGTGACGCGCTTCCCTGGCCTACGTGTGCACGCGCCGCGGTCGTGGTGACCTGGGCGTACGGGCGGCGCCTGTGGCGCAGGCCCGGCATGCGGCAGCGGTGTTCGGCGATCCGACGACGTCGCGGCACGTCGGACCCCGGTGCCGCGGCGGTCAGTCCGGAGGAGCCCCGGGATCGTCCGCCCTCGTGACGACACCGGAGGCCTGACCCATGGCGCTACGGCCGGAGCCGCAGGCAGGGGCGGCCGCCTGGAGGCCGGGGAGCACGGCGTGCAGCGTCCGGTCGCCGTCGTGGTTCCCGTGTCCGCACGTGGAGGCGCCGGCGGTGGATCCGGGCGCGGTCGGCGCGGTGGGCGCGGACGGGACCGGCAGACCTTGGGGGAGGGTTTGCCGAGGTGGGTCGACGGGGCCCGGGGTGGTTCCGGACCCCGTGCTCGGGGACGCGAGCACGGCACGTGCAGCGTCATCGGGGCGGGTCGTCGACGTCGAAGCTCGGGTCCTCGGCTCCAGGGCACCGGTGGACCTTGGTGCGGTCGTGCACGAGCCGGCCGAGATGCCGTCGAGCAAGGTCAGCAGCTCGGCGTCGAGCAGGCCCGCCGCCGAGGGGGAGCTGCTGACCTCAGCGGATGAGCCCTCCACGATCACACCGGCGTGATCAGCCGGGGTGGCGGCCGTCCCGATGGCCGAGGTCGTCCCTGAGGCTGTCGCGGCGGTCGCAGTTCCCTCCACAGCCGGGACAGCGGTGGCCTGCTCCTGGTCGGGCGACTCGACGGGCATGGACCCGGCTTCGGGGGCCGACGCCGTGTCGAGTGGTGCCGGAGCGGTCGGGGTGACCGCAGGCGGGGTCTGGGTCCGGACGACCGGAAGGGGCTCCGGCCGCGACGCTGGTTGCTGCGGATGCGGGACTGCGGCCGGCAGGGTCGTCGGGCCCGGGGGGAGAGCGGTGGTGGGTGGACCGGCGGGCTGCGCTGCCGGCGCGGAGACGTCGGGAGCAGCCGGCGGGAGGTCGCCTGCCGGTGGGCCGGGACGCAGCGGACGGTGGACGGGGAGCAGCTCAGGTGGGCCCGGGGGCAGGTCCGGAGCGCTGGCGCTGGACCCGGGGACGGGCGGACCGACGGGGGAAGGAAGCGGCGGCAGGGGCGGTGCGGTCGGGAGCGAGGGCTGTGGCGACGGCCCGGCGTCCACGTCGGGGAGATCGGTGCGCGAGTCAGGTGCGGTCGAGGGGCCGGCTGGTTCTGTGGCCGGCGGGCCGGGGCGCTCGTCGGGGGGACCGGGGTGCTCGGCCGGCTCGGCCGGCGGGCCGGCTGGTGGTGCGGCCGGCGGGCCGGCTGGTGGTGCGGCCGGCGGGCCGGCTGGTGGTGCGGCCGGCGGGCCGGCTGGTGGTGCGGCCGGCGGGCCGGCTGGTGGTGTGGCCGGCGGGCCGGCTGGTGGTGTGGCCGGGTCGGCAGGTGGGCCGGCTGGTGGTGCGGCAGGTGGGCCGGCTGGTGGTGCGGCAGGTGGGCCGGCTGGTGGTGCGGCAGGTGGTGTGGCCGGCGGGCCGGGGTGCTCGTCGGGGGGGCCGGGGTGCTCGGCCGGCTCGGCCGGGGGGCCGGCTGGTGGTGCAGCCGGGGGGCCAGGGTTCTCGCGGGGCTCGACCGGAGGACCCGGCTGCTCGATTGGGAGGCCAACAGGTGGTGCGGCCGGGGGACCAGCTGGTGGCTCGGCGCGCGGACCGGCTGGTGGTGCGGTCGGCGGGCCGGGGTGTTCGGCTGGGGGCCCTGCAGGTGGTGCAGCCGGGGGACCAGGCTGCTTGGCCGGGGGGCCGGCTGGTGGCTCGGTGCGCGGGCCAGCTGGTGGTGCGGCCGGTGGGCCGGGGTGTTCGGCTGGGGGCCCTGCAGGTGGTGCAGCCGGGGGACCAGGCTGCTTGGCCGGGGGGCCGGCTGGTGGTGCGGTCGGCGGGCCGGCTGGTGGTGCGGCCGGTGGGCCGGGGTGTTCGGCTGGGGGCCCTGCAGGTGGTGCAGCCGGGGGGCCAGGCTGCTTGGCCGGGGGGCCGGCTGGTGGCTCGGTGCGCGGGCCAGCTGGTGGCTCGGCGCGCGGACCGGCTGGTGGTGCAGCCGGGGGGCCAGGCTGCTTGGCCGGGGGGCCGGCTGGTGGCTCGGTGCGCGGGCCGGCTGGTGGTGCGGTCGGCGGGCCGGGGTGTTCGGCTGGGGGTCCGGCTGGTGGTGCAGCCGGGGGACCAGGCTGCTTGGCCGGGGGGCCGGCTGGTGGTGCGGCCGGTGGGCCGGGGTCCGCTTCGGGAGCGGTGGGTAGGCCGGACTCGACGGGTGCGGTCGCGTCAAGAGCAGCCGGCTTGCCGGCCCCTGCGTCCGGCGAGTTCGCACCAGCACGGCTCGGTGGTGTCCCGGCCTGGGAGCTGCTCGAGGTGGCCTCGGGGGCTGGTTCCCCTGGCGAACCCCTGGTCTTGCCGGATGACGTTCCGGGCGCGTCCGCACTGGCTCGAGGGTCCGCGATGGCAGGAGGAGCCGTCCGCGTCGGGTCCAGCGGGCCCTGCATCGAGGGATCGACCGACCGGTCGCGCTCCTCGCTCCGAGGGCTCGCGGGCGGGGAGGGCGCATCGGCGTTCGATGAGCCGGGGGGGTCCGCGGGAGTTCCGGCCTGGCCCGCCGTCGACGTGTCAGTAGACGTGGGGAGCGCCGCGGGATCCGCGGAGGCGCCAGCGGGAGCCGCCGGCGAACGGTCGGACGCCGACTCGAGGGGAGTGGCCGCGACGGCCGCTGTTCTCGCGCCTCCGTCGAGCCGGTCGCCCGGACCTTCCTCGGACGCCTGGACGACGGTGGTCCGGGGCGCGTCGCCGGCGACGATCGCGGTGTCCTGGGCCGCGTGAGCAGCACCGGCCAGGGCGGTCAGCAGTCCGCAGGCGCCGACGGTCAGGACAGGGCCGACCAGCAGCCGACGGGTCCACCGTCGTGAAGTGGGAGCCGCGTCGGAACGATCAGGTCCGTCGATCGACGCAAGGCAGGGCGACGAATCGCCGCGAGCCTCCGGCCGATCAATCAAGACGCTTTTCCCCCCGAGTCACGACGTGCCGTCAGAACCGGCTGCCCTGCAGCGTGACGGCGATCGCCTCTGCCGGGCGGACCATCCGGCCGTCGCCGCTCCTCGGTCAACCCCTGCTTGCGCCGAGACGACCGGTGTCGGCTGGGCATCACCCTCGGTCACGGCTCTGAACGGGCCAGTACTCGAATTGCGAGCACCGTGGTCGTGCTCCATCACGCTGGGTGAACAGACGGCGAGCATCGCCCGCGCGTCGACCATCGGCGCGTCGGGACAGCGGGGACGTGCGGAGATGTCGGACGCCAAGGGGGTAGCCGTCGCCCCGGGACCCGGCTGAACACGTCGTCGGCACAGGTGTCGTGCCGACCGGCTCCGCGGTCGAACGGCGGCGCACGCGGTAGCCGTAGCCGGCGCGCTCCGGGCCTACGCGCCCGGCGGGTTGGCGAGCTGCTCCGCGCGGCGGGACGTCGGCGGTCGCCACCCGGTGGTGTCGCGGCGCGGCGGAAGCGTCCGATCCGGGCGGTCGGCCGGTGCGGGCGGCCGGCCGACGGTGCCACGGGTCGCTGCCAGGTCGGCGGGGTCGAGCGTGATCGAGTGGAACCGCCCGTGGACCAGCGCCGGCGCGAGGTCGGGGCGGGCCCGGGCCATCTCCTCCTCCGCCATCTCCGCGACGAGCACGCACGGGGTGCTGGCGGGCGATCCCAGGTAGGGCCGGGACGCCGCTCCCGCCATCGGCTGCCAGGGCACGCCCATCGCGCGGAGCAACCGGCGCACCCGGTCGTCGACGATCGTGACCAGGCCCGGGACGTCGCAGTTGCGGGCGTACCGCCACAGCCCGTGGCAGAGGGCCACGCTCACCTCGGCACCCGCCGCGCCGGCGCGGTACCGGGGATCCACGGCCAGGCTCCCCACGTCCCACACATCCCGCGCGGCGAGGCCGACCGTGCCCAGGCTGTCCGCCACGGGCAGGTGCCACGGCTCGCCCGCCGCGTCGACCAGGCTCTTCACCGGGCTCTCGGCCGCGGTGATCAGCCGTGCGGTGCCGAGGGCTTCGCCGCTGCGGTCGTCGATCACCACGACGAACCGTGATCGCGCCTCGTACGGGCCGTACTCCTGCGCCAGGAGCTCCGGCGTGTTGCCGAACGCGTGCAGGAAAACCCGGGCCTCGACCTGTCGTGCGGCGTCCCGCTCGGCGGGGGACTGCGCCACCAGCAGCCGGAGGGTCATGTCAGAAGGACTTCGCGACGACGGTGCGGGCGGCGAAGAAGTCGGCGGTGAACGCCACGGCGACGTCCGGGTCGAACGCCTTGCAGGTGTAGATGTCGACCGAGAAGAACAGCCGCGGCTGCTCCCAGGCGTAGAAGTGCGCCCCGGACGTCTCCCAGTGGATCCAGCCGGCCCAGCCGTACAGATCGGAGCGGTGCGTCACCGGCTCCAGGAGCTGGACCATGTCCACCTCGCGGGACAGCGCCGAGAGGTACGCCCGGATCTGCGCGTGGTCCACGGGCCCGGCCGGGACCCCCTCGATCACCAGGCGCTGGCGGAGGATGTCCGGTGCGAGGTCCCGCCACGCGAGCGGGCGGGGGACCAGGTCAGAGGCAGGGAAGGAGGGCGTCACCTGCTCATAGTCCACATTCGGTCGCGCAGGGTGTTCACCGAGGTCGGCGTGTCGCCCGGTCGTGCGTCACCTCCAGGGCGTCGTCCTGACTCTTCGGAGTCAGCCCTGGCTCGGACCCCGGTGGAGCTGGGGGATCAGGGTCGCGTCGACGAGCCCGGAGTCCGAGGCGTCGAGCCAGCGCAGGAAGTCGTCGACCGGCATGGGGCGGGCGATGGCGTACCCCTGCGCGACGTCACAGCCGAGGTGGGCGAGCGTGGCGCTCATCGCCAGGGTCTCGACTCCCTCGGCCACCAGGCTCAGCCCGAGGGCATGGGCGAGCGCGACGGTGCTCTGCACGATGGCCGCCGCACGGGGATCGCGGTCGGCGTCCGCGGTCAGGCTGCGATCGAGCTTGAGCTCGTCGGCCGGCAGGTGCCGCAGGTAGGCCAGCGAGCTGTACCCGGTGCCGTAGTCGTCGATCGACGTCCGGACGCCGGAGCAGCGCAGTTCGGCCAGCACGCCCCGCCCGCGCTCGGGGTCGGCCATGAGGGTGTCCTCGACGAGCTCCAGCGTGAGTGCCGCCGGGGGCAGGCCGTGCCGGTGCAGCGCGGTGGCGACCTTGGCGGCCAGGTCGAGGTCGGTGACGTTCGCGGCCGACAGGTTGACCGACACCGGGATCGCGCGGTCGGGCCACCAGCGGCCGGCTGCCGCGAGCGCCAGCTCGATCACCCGGTCGGTCAGCGGCCGCATGAGGCCGGCCTGCTCGGCCGCCGGCAGGAAGTCGGCGGGCGAGAGCAGCCCCCGGGTGGGGTGCTCCCACCGGACCAGGGCCTCGGCGCCCACGATGCGGCCGTCGCGCAGGTCCATCTGGGGCTGCAGGAAGACGCGCAGCTCGTCCCCGTCCAGGGCGGTCCGCAGCTCCTCCATGGTGCGCAGCCGCCCGCTGCCGGCGGTGCCGGTGACCGGGTCGGGCACGTAGACGTGCACGCGTTCGCGGGCCCGCTTGGCGCTGTACATGGCGACGTCGGCGCAGTGCAGCAGCTCCTGGACCGTCGTCGCCGGTGCCGGCGTCGTCGCGACGCCGATGCTGACGCCGACGTGCAGCCGGACGTCGGCCACCGTGAACGGCGCGTGCAGCAGGTCGCTCAGCCGCCAGGCGAGCGCGCGCGCCTCGCCGGGCTCCGCGGCCGGCATCAGGACGGCGAACTCGTCACCGCCGAGCCGGGCCAGCACGTCGCCGGACCGCAGGGAGCCGCGCAGCCGCGGGCCGATCTGGCGCAGCAGGTCGTCACCGGCGGAGTGACCGAGGCTGTCGTTGATCTCCTTGAAGCCGTCGAGGTCGAGCAGCAGGAGCGCGGCGGGCCGGTCCCGGCGGGCCGCGGCGACGACCCGCTTGGCCCGCTCGAGCAGCGACCGGCGGTTGGCGAGCCCGGTCAGCTCGTCGGTCCGCGACTCGAGCTTGACCTGGTTGTACCCGCGGACCTCGCGGAAGGTCACGGCGATGCGGACGACACCGGCCAGCACGCAGCCGAGGGCCAGCCAGCCGGCGATGTCGGGCACGGGCTCGGACCACCCCGGGCTCAGCACGGCGAGGCTGGCCACCAGGCAGACGAGCGGCACGGCCAGCAGCCGCCAGCCGATGCGCGAGCCGGGAGCGTCGACGGGAGCCGGCCGCTCGACGGCGCCGTCCGCGGCCGCGGCGGTCAGGACGACGGAGGCCAGCCAGCCCAGCTCGAGCGGGCCGCCGTCGACGTAGGTGCCCTGCACCTTGAGGGCGAACAGGACGATGTCCGAGACGCAGATCAGGGCCAGCCCCGCGCCGAGCAGCACGAAGGTGCGGTCGAGGCGCACGCCGAGGATGCCGCTGATGGCCATGAGCATGGCGATGAGCAGGACCGTCGTGATCGGTGCGGCGAGGTCGACGGCGGCCACCGGCGTCTCGCCGGGAGCGGTGTGGAGGTAGGGCCCCAGGAGGAAGGCCACCCCGGCGGACAGGCTGCCCAGGGCGGCGACGACGCCGTCGAGCCACATGCTGGGGTGGAAGCGCGGTACCCGGGTGCGGATCAGCACGACGAGGGGCAGGTACATGACCAGGTAGGCCGCGAAGGAGACGGCGTGCGACAGCGTGGAGGACGGCTCGTTGCCCTCCAGGCCGGCGGAGAGCACACGCAGCGCGTTGCCGACGGCGCCGAGCGTCAGCGCGACCGCGAGCGCGGCCCAGAGGATCCGCTCGGTGCGCACCCGGTGCGCCGCCAGCACGCACGCCGCCGCGGCGGCGAGGTAGGGCAGGTTGTAGAGGACGACGTCGTACGTCCGGTCCCACGCTGCGCCGGCCGGGCGCGGCCCGATGCCGGTGGCGAACAGCGCGACCAGGCCGGCCGTCAGGAGCAGCGCGGGGCCGGGGCGGCGCCGCGTGGCCGCGTCCTGCTGTCGCTGGTCCATGCCGGGGACATCGGCCGTGGCACGCGCCGGGTTCAGCGCCGCCGGCCCCGGCTCACCCGGAGGGGGGAGCCAGGGCCGACGGTGCCGATCGGGGGCGCACGGTCACGGACGAGCCCGGGACTGCCGATGACGCAGGTATGGAGCGATCGCGTGGTCATGACGGGCTGCCGCCGCGGATCACCGGCCGTCGGGCCGACCCGCCGCAGGTGACCGAGCCGGTGAGCGTCACCGTCGTCCTCCGCGGTCTGGAGGTCGTGGGGTACGGCCGCCACGCTGCGCCCGCGTCGGCCTACGGGCCGGCCGACGTCCACCGCCTGCTGCCCGGGGCGCCGCTCAACTCCCCTGCGGTGCCGACGGACCCCGAGGCCGCGCCGGTGGCGGTGCCCGACCGCGGCGTCCCGGACGCGGTCGTCGCCGCAGCCGACGGCGGTACCGGCGCCCGGTCGTCGGACGAGCTGCTGACGAGGGCCACCGGTTTCCTGGCGCGCCTGCGGCTGCTGCCCAGGGCGGCGTAGCGCCGGTCGGTCGGCGGTCCGCCGGCTGCCGAACCAGTGCGGGCAGGACCGCTCCGCCGGTATGACTTCCGTCACGTCGGTGTGTCGCGACGGCGGGTCGCGCACCGTCTGCGATATCTCGACCCACCCCCGGACAGCGAGCCGGGGGGCGCCGGTCGACGACGCGGGCGGCGGGCCCGCGCACACTGCGGCCCGACCGGCGGCGCGCAACTGAATTGTCGACGCCCGCGCAAGCGGCGCCGTCCCGAATTCGTCCTGCGCCTGCAGCGGCTCGCCGTTCCGCGTGCCGGCGGGGATCGGGTGGTCCTCGGTCCCCGTGGGGGTGGACCGTTGCCGTCGCCGAGGCGCTCACCAGCGCTTTTCCGCCGAGAGGACGGCGTCACGACGCTGCGTCGAGCACCTCGGACCGGCCTCCGCCGGGGCCGGCGAATGTGCGCGCGCAGGAATGGCGACCGAATGACCCGGCCGGGTCGCGCAGATTGGCATTCCCCCTCGGTCCAGGGTCGAAACTGAGAGTCACCTCCGCGGCGTCGTGGACTCTGCGCGCCTGGCAAAAGTGCACGTCACGACGCCGTGACCGAGAGTCAACCAGTACGCAGCGTGATCAGTTGAGCGCTTAAAGATCGTATCGGGAAAGGCTTCACCGGCATCCCGTCCCGACATACGTTATCGGCGCTGCCCGTCGTCACCGCGATGCGCAGGAATGTGCTTGTACGTCAGGACCGTGGAGCCGGAGCACGATCGGTACCCCACGGTATTCGGGGGGAAAATCCGTTGGGGAATGCAGGAATCGAGAGCGCCGGCGCGCGCCCCGCGCACGGACGCGGCCGTTCCGCCGAGCCGGGTGCAACGCTCGCCCCGAAGCTCCCCCGGCAGTACCGCTTCGAGTCCAACGCCGTCGTGCTGGCGCCCTCCGTGCCGGTCCCGGGCACCGCCCCGGCGCCCGGCAGTCAGGTCGAGCGGCAGCAGCCCCGGGTCACGGCCGTCATCCCGGCGCACAACGAGGAAGTCGGCATCGCGCAGACGATCGCGAGCCTCCGCCGGCAGACGCGGCCGCCCCAGCGCATCCTCGTCGCCGCCGACAACTGCACCGACGGCACGGTGGAGATCGCCCGTGCGCTGGGCGTCGACGTGCTGGAGACGCGCGGCAACACCGCCAAGAAGGCGGGCGCGCTGAACCAGGGGCTGGCGCTGGTGCTCGCGGCGCTCGAGCCGGACGACGTCGTCCTGTCGATGGACGCCGACAGCCGGCTGAGCCCCGATTTCATCGAGCGCGGCATGCGCTACTTCGAGGCCTACGGGCAGCGTGGGGGCATCAGCGGCTCCTACCAGGCCGCCGACCACCCGTCCCGGATCGGGCTGCTGCAGAAGATCGAGTACGCCCAGGGCCTGCGGACGGTGCACCGCCGTGCGGGCCGGATCCACGTGCTCTCCGGCGCGGCGACCATGTTCACCGCCGAGGCGCTCCGGGCCGTGGGCGCCGCCCGCGGCTCCGCCGTGCTGCCCGGCGTGCCGGGGCAGGTCTACCACGAGGCGTCGCTCACCGAGGACTACGAGCTGACCGTCGCCCTGCAGCGGCTCGGGTACGACCCCAGGTGCGCGCCGGACTGCCAGGTGGTCACCGACATCATGCCCACCTGGTCGGAGTGGCGGACCCAGCGACTGCGCTGGCAGCGGGGCACGCTCGAGACGCTCATGGCGTACGGGTTCGTCGAGCACACGCGCAAGGCGTGGCTGGTGCAGGCCTGGACGTACTTCCGCAGCCTCGTGCCGCTGCTGATGATCGCGGCCTGGTCCTACGCGCTGGCCCTCGAGGAGCCCTCGCTGCACCTCGTCTGGCTGGTGATCATCCCGGTCTTCGTCCTCGACCAGGTGCTGGCGTCCTGGAAGGCGGGCCGGCGGGGCCGCCTCTACGCGGCATCGCTGCTCCCGATGATCGTCTACGACTTCGCCCAGGCGGTCGTGAACTGGCAGGCCCTGTCCCGCGCGCTGCACGGCGCCGAGCCCGAGTGGATCACCTGATGGACGCCGAGTTCCCCGCCCTGCTCGAGCAGGTCAGCCACGACGGGTTCATGGGCGCCACCGCCGTCCTGACGGCGGTCACGGTCCTGATGCTCACCCTCGCGGTGCGCCGCATCCTGCCGAAGAACGACCGGGACGACACCCTGCCGTCCCGCGAGCAGGGCCGGCGATGACCGCCACCACCGCCGCGCCGACGGGCGCCTACCGGGCGCCGCACTGGCACGACGCACTCCTGCTGAGCCTGCCCGACCGGCTGGTCTCCCCGCGTGCCCGCCGGTGGATCGCCGGGCTCCCGATGACCCTGCTGGCCGTCGTGCTCGCGGGGCTGGCGCTGCGGCTGCGCAACGGGGCCTCGGCCGACGAGGCCCTCGCCGTCAACACCGGCCGGGAGCAGATCGCCCAGTGGGTCACGCAGGCCCCGGCGGGGATCCCCGACGGCGCGCTGCCCGGCGCGCCGTTCCTGTACCCGGTGCTGGCCGCTGCGCTCGACAGCGTCGGTGGGCTCTTCCTCGTCCGCGCGTTCGGGCTGGCCTCCGTGATCACCGCGATGGTGCTGCTGTGCGGCGCGGTGGCGGCGCGCTTTCCGCACCGGACCGGTGTCCTCGCCGCGGCCGCCTTCGCGCTGAGCGCACCCGTGGTGTTCGCCGCGGGGCTCGGCACGGCGGACGCGGTGGCGCTGGCCGGCCTCGCCGCCGCGCTCTGGGCCATCGTGGCGCGCCGGGGTGCCGTGTCCGCGCTGGGAGCGGGCGCCCTGCTCGCGCTGGTGCCGGTCCTCGAGTACTCCACCGCCCTGCTGGCCCCGCTCGTCCTCGCGGCCGGGGCCGCCATGATCGGCGGCGGCACGGCCCGGCGGACCGGTGCGCACCGCCGGGCGGGCGCGCCCGGCGGGACGGGCGCGCTCCGCCGCACGGCCGTCGTCGGTGGCACGGCGGTGCTCCTGGCCGGCGCGCTGCACCTGCTGGGAGCAGGACCGGCCGCCCGGGGCTGGACCGACCTCTTCGGGAACGCGCCGCTGAGCCCGCACCCGTGGTCGGGCCTGGTCGGCTGGCTCGTGCTCGACATCGGCATCCTGGTCGCGCTCGCCGGAGCCGGTGCGGTGGGCCTGGCCCGCGCCGGCCGGCCGAACGCGCTGCTGGCCGCGGTGCTGATCGCCGGGAGCGCCCTGTTCCCGGCCGCGCAGCTGTGGACCGGCTCGGCGGTGGCCTTCGACCGGAACCTGGCCTACTCCGTGCTGTTCCTGGCGCCCCTGGCCGGCCTCGCGCTGACCCGGATGTCGCGGGGGACGTGGCGGCTGGGGCCGGTGCTGCTGCTCCTGCCGGTGCTGGTGCTCTTCGGCGTCTCCCGGTCGGGGGCGGTCTACGCGGCCTGGCCGGACGTCCGGCCGGTCGTCGCCGAGATCCTCGACGACCCGGCGCCGGGGGCGTACCTGGCCAGCGGCACCGCCGCGGAGGCGCTGGAGTTCTACACGAACGACCGGCCCGCCGTGCAGTGGGCGGACACCTACGGGCTCTACGCCCGCGGTGAGGACGCCGTCCGGGTGGCCGTGGAGGACCTGCACTACGAGGCGATCGTCCTGCACTCGGCCAGCACCGGCTCGCCGGCGGAGGACGCGATGGAGGGCGTCGTGCTGCAGGCGCTGCACGACAACTACACCGACTACGAGCTCGTGGCGACGATCCCGGCCTCGGGTGTCGCCGACGCCGACATGTGGCTGGTGTACCGGCCGGCGTCCCGGTGACGCGCCGGTCGTGGCGACGACCGCTGCTGGTCGCGCTGGCGGTCGTGCTCGGGCTGGGTGTCGCCGGCTACCGGGTGGCGTCCGACGTGGCGACGACCTCGGCGGCGTCGACGGGCCCGGCGTCGGCCGGTGCGCCGGACCTCCGTCCGCTCGACAGCGACTGCTCCGGCGGGTACGTCGTCCTCAGCTTCGACGACGGGCCCCGGCAGCACAGCGCGGAGCTGCTCGACCGGCTCGACGCCTTCGGCCTCAGCGCCGTCTTCTTCTGGAGCGGGCACAACATCGAGGGCCGCGGGGAGCTCGTCCGGCGCGCCGTCGCCGAGGGCCATGTCCTGGGCAACCACACCCAGTCGCACGTGGACCTCACCACCGGGGAGCTGCCTTCGGGTGACCAGGTGGTGCCCTGGGGGGCGGCGCAGATCCGCGAGGAGCTGCGGCGGACCAACGAGCTGCTCGTGGCCAACGGCGCCCCGGTGCCGGAGTTGTACCGGCCGCCGTACGGGGCGGTGAACCGGCAGGTGGACGACGTCGCGCAGACGCTGGGGCTGCAGCTGGTCATGTCCTTCGGCCGCGACGCCCGCGACAACCTCGTCGACTCGCACGACACCGAGGGCATCTCCGCCGAGGAGATCGCGGCCAACGTCGTCGGACCGATGCGCGACGGCTCGATCATCACCATGCACGACGGGCTGGGGCAGGCGACGCTCAACTCGATCGAGGCCCTGCAGCGGATCGTCGACGCCATGAACGAGCGCCGGCTCTGCACCACCACCGAGGTGCGGCCCGACGCGACCGGGCGGGTGCTCGACTTCCCCGCGCCGGCTCAGGTGCCGAGCTCGGCGCCGAACGCCTCGGCGAACGGGTAGCCCGCAGCGCTCTCGATCGTCATGTCCCACACGTAGGCGCCCCGCACGCGGGTGCCCGCCTCGGCGAGCGCGCGGTAGGCGGCGAGGTACTCCTCGACGGGCATCTGCCCCGGATCGCCGAGGGCGGACCCGGCGTAGGTGGTCCCGATGGCGAACCGGGACGGCGGGAGGCCGCGGTCGACCATCCGCTGCGCCGTGGCCACGATGTCCGCACGGCGCTCCGCCGCGGTCTGCGCGAAGTCGTAGAACTGCGGCCCGTAGAGGTCGCAGACCCGGCCGCGCCAGGTGCGGCCGTCCACCGTGGCCTCGCCCTCGGCCAGGGCGAAGTCCTCGTACAGGCGCAGGCCGGGCTCGGCGGAGACGGTGACGGCGAAGTCGGCCCCGCGGCCGGCCTTGAGCCGGGCGCTGGCGCTGACGAGGGACCGCAGGTCGGTGCCCGACCCACCCTGCTCCAGGTCCCAGTCGATGCCGTCGCAGCCGTAGGCGTCGCAGATCTCCTCGACATCGGCGACCACCTCGTCCACCTGCTCGTCGGTGCGCATCCGGATCCCGCCGTCGACCGCCCCGCCGATGGAGAGCAGGACGGCGGCGCCGCGGGCCTGGACGGCCGCGATGTCGGCGCGCAGCTGCTCGACGGTGACGCCGCTGCCCTGGTCCGGGTCGAACTCCAGCCGCCCGGTGCTGGGCTGCGCGCTGGTGGCGAAGGCGAGGAAGAAGACGTTCAACCGGTCGCTGGCCGTGGGCAGCGGCGGTGAGCTGTCGGCCCGCCAGTACGCGGCGACGACGGCGCGGGGGAGGGGCTCCACGGGGGTGTCGGTCGAACGCACGGCGATGACGGCGCCTGTCGCGACGACCACCGACACGACGCCGGCGAGGGCCAGCGTCGTCGTCCGGCGGACGCGAGAGGGCACCGGTCCCCTTTCGGCAGTCGTGGTCACCCGGACGCGCCCGGGCCGGGCGCGCCGGGAAGGGCTGACGGCGATCCTAGAGTCGCGTCGTCCGCGCAGGTCGCGGCGCGGGTGGCCGCTCGCCGGCCGGGACGCCTCGGCGCGGGTCGGCCGGCTCGGCGGGTCCGAACGCTTATCGTGGCCGGGCCGCGCCGGCGCGCGGATCGCTGCGCCGCCGGCCACCGGAGGGGGGTGACGACGCATGGGCGGGACCGGACCGCGGAACCCGGCCGACGACGACCCCCGGGACCTCGGCGGCGAGCAGCCGCCGGGTGCACCGGACCCGAGCCCTCCCGCTGCGCCCCCGCCGCCGCTCGGTGCCCCGCCGCCCTGGCCGGCCCCGGCGCCGCCGGTCACGCCGGTGTACAGCGTCGGCCCGCAGGCGTGGCTGGCGGAGGACGCACCGGCCCCCGCGGTTCCGCCGCCCCCGCCCCCACCGCCGACCCGGCAGCAGCTCCCGCGACCCCCGCTCCCGCGGCCGACCCGCGAGCTGCCCGCGCAGGGGCCGCAGCCGGGGGCCGGCCCGCCGCCGGGCGCGCCGCTGGTGGGGCCCCGGCGGCGCGAGTGGCCGGTCGGGCTCCTCGTCGCCACCGCCGTGGCGCTCGTCGTGGTGGTCGCTGGCGGCTTCTTCGTCGCCGGTCTGTTCCCGACCTCGTCCGACGGCTCGGGCGCCGGTGACCCCGTGGCGCAGGACGGGGGTGCCGCCACCGAGGGCGGCACCGACACCGCGGCCGGCACGGAGGCCTCCGCGCCGCTGCAGCCGGTGTCGGTGCGGGCCACGTGCCAGGCGCCGCCGAGCGTCGACGCGAGCGGCAACACGGTCACCTACGAACCCGCGCTGACCCTCGACGGCGTCGGGGCGACGGCGTGGCGGTGCGCGGGCTCGGCCGTGGGCCAGCAGCTGGTCTACGACTTCGGCGCCCCCGTGACCCTGACGTCGGTCGCGCTCGTGCCCGGCTACGCGAAGGTGGACCCGGCCGACGGGACGGACCGCTTCCTGGAGAACCGCACGGTCACCGAGGCCGTGTGGCGGTTCGACGACGGGCAGTTGGTGCGCCAGCCGATCGGCTCGCCCACCGCGACGGCTGCGGGGCTCGAGCTCCCCGGCGGTGTGACCACCCGGCAGGTGGTGCTGGAGATCGGCGGCACCGGCAACGACGCGGCGATCCGGAACTTCACCGCGATCAGCGACGTCCGGTTCGCCGGGTACTGACCGGCGGCCGGCCCGCCAGGAACGGGCGGACGGCGCCCTTCGCGACCCTGAAGGCCGGAGGCCTGACCGCCCTGCGTAGCCCGATGGTGTCGCGTGGACCAGAGGTACTCATCGGTCCCAGTACCGTCGTGCCATGACCTCGGCAGATCAGGCGGCGAGCCGGACCACGCCGCGGCCTCCCGGTCGCCCGCTGCGCTTCCGCGGCGACATCCAGGGACTGCGCGCCGTGGCGGTGGCTCTGGTCGTCGGCGATCACGTGTTCGGCTGGCCCCACGGCGGCTTCATCGGGGTCGACGTCTTCTTCGTCATCTCCGGATACCTGATCACCCTGCTGCTCCTCCGCGAGCTCGGCTCGACGGGGACCGTCTCCTTCCGCGACTTCTACGTCCGGCGCGCCAAGCGGATCCTGCCCGCAGCCATGGTGGTGCTGGTCGCGACCGTGGCCGTCGGGTATGTCCTCTTCTTCCTGCCACGGGCGAACCAGACCGCGCTCGATGCGCTGGCCGCGGCGTTGTTCGTCGAGAACTGGCACCTGGTGGCCGTCGGGACCGACTACCTGCAGGCGCAGGGGCCGGTGTCGCCGGTGCAGCACTACTGGTCGCTGTCGATCGAGGAGCAGTTCTACGCGCTCTGGCCGCTCCTCCTGCTCTTCGGCTTCCAGCTGTTCGACCTCGGCCGCCGTCCGCGGCGGCTGGTGTGGTTCATCAGCGTGGGGATCGCCGTCTCGCTGGCGTGGGCGGCGTACCGGACGAGCACCGCTCCCACGGCGGCCTACTTCGACACACTCGCGCGAGCGTCGGAGCTGCTGGCCGGAGCGCTCGTCGCCGTCGTCGCCGGTCGGGTGGCCATCGCCGACCGGTTCCGCGCTGGGCTGAGCCTCGGCGGGCTGGTGGTCATCCTCGTCTCCGCCGTCGTCATCTCGCCGTCGTCGCCGTTCCCCTTCCCGTGGGTGCTGGCGCCGGTGATCGGAGCGGCCCTGGTGCTGCTGGCCGACCCGCCCCCGTCGACGGCCACCGCCCTGCTCACCAATCCGGTGGCGCAGCGGCTCGGCCAGTGGTCGTACTCGATCTACCTGTGGCACTTCCCGGTGGTGGTGTTCGGGGTGGTCGCCCTCGGGAGCTCGTTGCCCGTGCAGCTGGCCCTCGCGGTGCTCACGGTGCTCCTGTCCGCCGCCACGTACCGGTGGATCGAGCAGCCGGTCCTGGCCATCCGCTCCGTGCCCACCTCACCGTGGGAGCGGCGCCGCCGCGGGGGCATCCTGCTCCCCGTCACCCTGGCCGGGGTGCTGCTCGTGGTGGGCATCGCCCAGTTCTGGGGGCCGGCGTGGCTGCGGGGGGTTGAGACCTCCGGTGCGGACCCGGCGATCTCCGCCACCCAGGAGCGGTTGGCTGCGGACGAGCTCGCGGAGCAGGTGGAGGACGCGCTGGCCGCCGACTCCTGGCCGGCCGACCTCACGCCCTCCTTCGACGAGCTGGGGCCCGAGCAGCAGGCGGTGGCGATGGGCATGGCTGCGCCGGGGTGCCGGAACATCGTGGGCGCCTCGGACGAGCCGCTGGTCTGCCAGGAGGGGCCGGAAGGCGCCACCAAGACGGCGCTACTGGTCGGCGACTCGGTGGCTATGAGCTGGGCACCCACGGTCAACGCGACGTTCGAGGGCGACGACTGGCAGGTGCTCGCGCTCGGCTACGCCAACTGCCCGTTCATCGACGTCGCCGTGGCGCCGGAGATCGAGGCGCCTGGCTTCCCCGAAGAGTGCGCGGCCGCCCGCGAGCGCACCCTGCAGTTCATCCAGGAGACTTCGCCCGAGGTGCTGGTCGTGTCGGCGGGGCAGGGGTATCTGGGCGACCTCGTCAGCGGGAGCGAGGGCGAGGCCGTGCTCGACGAGTGGCAGCGCGGCCTCGAGTCGACCCTCGAGGCGGTGGAGCCGTTCGTCGGCTCGGTGGTGGTGCTGAGCAACCCGCCGCTGGGCGCCGACCCCCGTGCGTGCGGCGGCCGGCTGGGCAGCCCGGAGGACTGCGTCCGGCCGATGACCCGCGGCTACGTGGACAAGTCCGAGGCCGAGCGGGCCGCGGTCGAGGAGCTGCAGGGGGCCGGTGCGGACGTCACCTATGTGGACACCCGGGACCTGTTCTGCGCGGACGACCGCTGCCCCGCGTTCGTCGGCTCGGTGCTGCTGCGCACCGACGAGACCCACCTGACGGCAGTGGCCGCGGACCTGGTGGCGGACGCCGTGCGGGAGAGGATTCCGGCCCGGGTCAGGTCGTGATCGCGATGGTTCAGACGGGTCACTGAGGGCCGGGGGTCATTCCGTCACGAACGCGACGACGGCCTCGGCGAGGGCGTCGGCCACGATCCCGCGGCCTGCCGGGGCGGTGAGCAGTGCGGCGTCTGCGGGGTTGCCGAGGTTGCCGGCCTCGAGCATCACCGCCGGCACGTCGGAGTGGTTGAGCGTGCCGAGGTCGGTGCGCTCGTCGATGCCGTCGCGCCCGAGGTAGGTGGCGGGGGAGAGCCCGGCGGCGACCAGTTCGTCCCGCACCGCGAGCGCGGCGCGGGCGCTGTCGGCCTGGATGTCGTCGGTCCACCCCGGGAGCAGCCCGGGCTGGATCACGTGGAAGCCGTGCGCGCCGGCGGCGGCGCCGTCGGCGTGCAGGGAGAGGAGCAGGTCGGCGCCCACGCCGTTGCCCGCCCGCCCGCGCTCGTCGATGCAGGGACCCCAGCCGGCGTCCGCGTCCCGGGTGAGCGGCACGGTGGCGCCGAGAGCCTCCAGCCGGTCCTGGAGTGCCAGGGCCAGCTTCCAGTTGATGGTGGCCTCCGGCAGGCCGTCCGCGGTGGCCGTGCCCGTGGTGTTGCAGGCCTTCTCGAAGCCGCCGGCGTCGACAGGGCGGCCGATCTCCGCTAGGTGCTGGGCGTTGTCCCGGTTGTGCCCGGGATCGAGGACGACGGTGCGGCCGGCCAGGGGGAGGGGAGGCGGGGAGGGGGCCTGATCGGTCTCCGTGCCCGGGGCCGACGCGCCGATCGCCCGCCCCGATGCCGGGCCGCCGTCCCCGCCCCCCACCGCACGGATGACCAGGGCGGCGCAGACCAGCACGAGGACGAGCCCGAGCGCGAAGAGCAGCAGCGGACGCCGACGGTCCGCGGATAGTTCATGCCGCCGAGGCATCAGAGCGCTGGCCCACGGGAGGGCGCGGGCGGCATGGCGCTCCTCCAGACGGGACGGCGGGATCGACGGGGATCCACAACGTGGCCCCGAGTTCAGTCTGCCTGGTCGGCCCGCGTCGGAGTGCCCAGCGAGGAAGGGCACATGGCGTTTCCGGTGGCGCGCATCGGACTCGTGCGCAGCAGTGGGCCGGAGCGCCGGAGCGCCGGAGCGCCGGAGCGCCGGAGCGCCGGAGCGCCGGTCAGCCGGCACGACCGCTGCAATCTTCACGACCGCCGTGTACACCGCTGTGCCGGCACAAGGTGCACGACTCGTAGGACGCGTGGGCGGGGCCCGGACGGTAGCGGACCAGCATTGGGCGCGGAAAGTGACCCAACTCATAGGCGATCGGGCCAAACCATCCTTTCGGGGGTCCTCCCGGCGGAACAGCACATTCTCCTGGGTTGCGGCACCTACAGTTCCGAAGGCCGTTGTGAGCATTCTTTCCGTCAGCCGGCCCAGCGCAATGGAGGACGTGTGACGAGCTCGCGTACTGAGCGGCGAAGTGGTGAAATGGATTGGTCGACGAAACTCGCGCAGAATCTTGCGAATCGTATCCACTCGCGTGACGGTGCAGCTGTCACCTGGTACAACCACTGGTCGATCGGTCGTTCTATCGACCTCGAGGTCGACGTGGAGCAGTTCACGCACGTGTGCCTCGACGGCATATTGTTGCGCTCCCTGGTTGCGCCCTCTGCGCCTCGCACCAGCGCCGACCTCGTGCTCCCCTTGCTCTTCGAGCGGGCGGGTGCGAACTGTCGTGTCGCGTTGATCGGATCGACTCGAGCAAGCCTGGCGGCCGCGGAACAAGCCATACGGGCCGCGTCACCGAACGTCGAGGTGGTGCTGAGCCGAGATGGCTACGAGGAGCTCAGTCCACCGGAGGCCATGGCCGCCGCCATCCGTGAGGCTGATGCCGACGTCGTCGTCGTGGGGCTGGGCGCCCCCTTGCAGGACGCGTACCTCCTGGCGCTGCGCGCGCACGGGCTCCGTGACCGGGTTCTGCTCACCTGCGGTGGCTGGCTCGACCAGGTGTCGAACATGCGCTACTACCCCCGGTTCGCTTACCGACTGAAGATCAACTGGTTGGTCCGCGTGGTCCGTGAGCCGCGTCGGTTGTGGCGTCGTTACACCGTCGACGCAGTGGCCGCCGTGCGTCGCCGGCAGCAGATGCGCCGGTTCCTGCTGGTTCGTGGGGCCGTCCCGTTGGGCGTGATGCTGCGCGCCTGCTCCCCGGGAGCCGTCGTCGACCGGGCCCCAGAGTCGTCGCAGGTCGAGCTCGTGAAGAAGGAACTGGTGACCGACGCCGGCCCCCGCCCTGTCGTTCCGGCCGCCAGGGACCGCCGTGCTGCGGCCCAGGAGTCCTACGCGGTTGCCCGTGAGGCTGTCGTGACGGCTCTGGGGGTGACCGCAGTTGACTGACCATCGTTCCGATGCGGCGGACGTCGTCGTCGGCATCGTCACGCATCGGAGGCCGGAGCAGCTCGGGCAGTTGCTCGAGCGACTCACCGGTCAATTGGCTACCGAGCCAGAAGGGCGGCGGCTCGCGGTCGTCGTCGTGGACAACTCCCCGGACCGCGAGGCGGAAGTTGTGGTGCGGCGGTACGCCGCGAAGGTCTCGTTCCCGGTGCAGTACGTGCCCCATGGGGCCGGCAACATCGCCAGCGGGCGCAACGCCCTGCTGGACGCCGCCGCTCACCGGGCGCCCGTGATGGCCTGCCTCGACGACGACGAGATCCCCGCCGACGACTGGCTCGCCGCTCTGGTCGGCGCGCTCGGCCGTGCCGGTGCCGACATCGTCGTCGGGCCGGTGCTGGCGCGGTACCCCTCGGACGCCCCGGCGTGGATCTCCAGGCCCGTGTTCCACTCCGTGCCCGACGGGTGGGAAGAGGGCTGGGTGACCGACGCGTGGAGCGGGAACTTCGCCCTGGCGACGGAACTCATCGGTCGGCTCGGCCTGCGGTTCGACGAGCGGCTGGGCATCTCCGGCGGCGAGGACCAGCTGTTCTTCCGCCAGGCCCGAGAGGGAGGGGCGCGGATCTACTACGCGCCGCAGGCGATCGCTCATGAATGGGTGCCCCGGGACAGGTTGTCGCTTCGGTACCTCCTGCGCCGCGAGTACCGGAAAGGCACCACGCTGGGACTGCTGGACCGAGCCTCGGGCCACCAGAGGTGGGGGAAGCCGGCGCGACGATTGCTGAAGGCCGCCTTCTGGTTGGCGAGCGGAGGGCTCGCTGCCGTTCGCAGCGCGGTGTGCGGTCAGAGGTCCGCGCTCGCCCTGGGGCTCATGCGTGCTGCCCGTGGACTCGGCATGGTCGGCGGGCTCCTGGGCAGGACGATCGACCTGTACGTGCACGGGGAGACCGACCCGGCTTCGTCGCCGGCCACCATCGCCGTCGTCGCTGCCGAAGGACCCGAGTACCAGCACGCCGGTCACGCGCGGCACCTGGCGGCGTTCGTCTCGCGCTATCGCTCGCTGGGGTTTCGAGTCGCCGTGGTCGTGACGGGCTCACGCACCGGCTTCCTGGTCCGGAAGTCCCCACCAGGGGAGGTCTACTACTCGCCGGCGCTCCGGACGATCGGCGGGGTGCAATTCGTGTCCAGCCCGGTCGCCATCGCCACCCAGCTGGCCTGGTGGCTGTTCCGGCGGTCCCCGCGCGTTCTCCAGGCGCCGGTCGATCGACTGCGTACCCGCCTGCGGGCTCGCGCGGGCGTGGCCCACGTCCTCGGTGCGTGGCCGACCGCGGCGACGTCGCGGTGGGTGGCGCAGACCCTGGAGGAGCTGCAGCCCCAGGCCGTCTTCTACAACACGATCTTCACTGTGCCGTCACCCCCCGTCCGGCCCGCGTCGGTGACGACGCAGGGGCTCATCGCGCATGACGTGGTCTCGGAGAGGGCGGAGAGTTTTCGCGCTGCCGGTCACGCGATCCGGCCCGCCGACTTCTCGGCGAGCACGGAGGCCACCTGGCTGCAGTCCTTCGACACGATCACCGCCATCCAGTGGGACGATGCCCGGACTCTCCGGAGCATGGCTCCCCGGGCGCACGTCGTCGTCACGCCCGTTGCCCTGCAGGTCGAACCCGCTCCGCGTGACGGAGTCGTCCCCGGACGGTGCCTGTTCGTGGGGAGCGGGTCCCTGCACAACGTGGAGGCCATCAACTGGTTCCTCGAAGAGTGCTGGCCCACGGTGGCCCGTCGCAACCCGGGAAGCGAGCTTCATGTCGTCGGCACGGTGTGTGCACGCCTGGGGAAGGTGCCCGACCAGGTCATCCTCCGCGGTGAGCTTCCGGATCTTGCGCCGGAGTACGCCGCCGCGAGCGTCGCCATCGCACCGCTGCGCTCGGGGAGCGGGCTGAAGGTCAAGGTCGTGGAGTCCATCTGCCACGGTCTGGCAACGGTCACCACGGCGGTGGGCGCCCAGGGGCTCGGCGCGCTGGATCCTCGGCCGTATCTCCTGGCCGACGAGGCGACCGCATTCGCCGACGGGGTCGTGCGCCTGCTGCGCGACCCGGGGGCAAGGCGCGAGCTGGAGCACGCGGCGGCGGACGCCGCCGAGCTGTTCGCTCCCGGCCGTGCGTACGCAGAGCTGGACGAGCGCCTCGCCGATGTCGGGATCATCCCGAAAGCGGGCGGGCTCCCGGGGTCCGCCGATGCGCCTCTTCCGGTGCTGCCCGTGGCTGCGCCGGCATGACCTCCCGCGCGCCCTCCCCGACGGAACGGGCGGCGCGGGCGCGCCTGCCCGCCCCGGTACCCACCACGAGCCGACCGCGGTTGGACTCCCTCACCGGCCTGCGGTTCGTCGCGGCATTCGCCGTCTTCGCGCTCCACTCGCTGAGCTTCGGCCAGCACGGCTGGGCGGCGAGCGTCTTCACCGCCGGCACGACCGGCGTCTCCTTCTTCTTCCTGGTCAGCGGTTTCGTCATGACCTGGACCGCCAGGGGTGACGACACGGCTGCCGAGTTCTACCGCCGCCGGTTCGCGCGCATCTACCCCGCCTACGCCGTCACCTGGCTGCTCTCCGTCGCGTTGATGCTGCTCGATCACCGGCGGCCGTCGCTGGTCGACCTGGTCCCGCTGACGTTGACCCAGTCCTGGGCGCCCGACGAGGCCGTCTACTGGGCGACGAACGCCGTCTTCTGGACCCTGTCCTGCGAGGCATTCTTCTACCTGATGTTCCCGCTGCTACACCGGGCGGTGCGTGCGTGGACGGTCCGATCGGCGATGGCCGGCGTGGCCGCCCTCATCGTGCTGGTGCAGGCCAATGCCGCACTCGCTGTCGCAGCGGGCGGCGGCCCGACCTCGCACTGGCTGGTCACGGTCTTCCCGGTTGCGCGCTTGCTCGAATTCTTGATCGGCATGCTCGTCGGGCGGATCGCCGTCCACGGGGTTCGTCGGTCCCCGCCGCTCTGGGCGGCCGCGACGTTCGCCCTGTCTGCGTTCCTCCTGGCGAACCACGTGCCGGCGGCTTTCCGGGACGTCGCCGTCACCATCCTCCCGTTCGCCGTCCTGGTGTGGGCCGCGGCGCAGGCGGACATCGAAGGGCGGCCATCGTTCCTCCGTCTTCCGGCCCTCGTCAGATTGGGCGTGTGGTCGTACGCCTTCTACCTCGCGCACACGCTGGTCCTGCGCGTCGTGTTCGGGGGGATCGAGCGGCTCGGCGTGGGCCAGGAGCTGGTGGGAGCGCCACTCCTCCTGGCTACGGTGACAGCGCTGGTGGGGTCGGTGGCGGCCGCGTGGCTGCTGCACGTGGCCGTCGAGGTTCCGCTGGAGAGCCGACTGCGTCCTCCCCCACGCCGGGTCGCGCGGCAGCGAGGTCCCACCCGGGACGGCCGGGGGGACGGGTAGCCGGCGACTCGCTCGCAGGGGTGGCACACGAATGCGAGATGTGCCGGTCGAGTGCGCGTCATGCCTACCATCACATTGCTCCGCACGCATTGATCGGTAACGCGAACCCTGACCGACGAGAGGCCTTTCGTGGAATTGCGACTCCTGTACCATGCAATTCGACGGTCTCTGGTCCTGGTCGCTGTGATGACATTCCTAGGAGCCGTTCTCGGCGCTGCCGGCTGGCATCTCGTCCTGCCGTCCGGCTGGCAGGCCTCGGCGGTGCTCGTGATGGACAGCACCGCCATTCTCGTGCCTGGTCAGCAGCCGTTCAGCGGTGACCCCGAGCGGTATGTGACCAGCGAGATGGAACTGCTCACGAGCTACGCGATCGCCGAAGAGGCAGCGGGCAAGCTGTCTTCCTCGGTACAGGCGTCGGACGTCCGTGATGCGCTGGACCTCTCGCACGTCACCGGAACCGACGTCGTGCAGGTCGTGGCCCGCGCCGACTCCGCCGATGAGGCGCGCGACATCGCGAACGCCGTCGCTTCGACGTACGTGGTGAGACGGGAAGAGTCGGCCCAGGCCGCGCTGGCGGAGCGACGACGACAGCTGGACGCGCAGGCTCGGGATCTGGAGGGCCGCCTTGCCGACCCGGGGCTGTCCGGAGCGCTGGCGAGCGCCCTGGGTGTCCAGCTTGCCGCGGTGACATCGGATCTCACGGAGCTCTCGGGAAGCGGCGTGCTGCGCGATGCGACGCGGGTTGTGGACGAGGCGCGGAGCGCATCTCCCGCGCGTCTCCTCTCGCGACTGCAGGCGGTCGCCGGGGGAGCGGTCGCCGGTGGGGTGCTCGGCGTGGTCGTCGGGGTGGTGCGGGGATCCCGGCGGCCGCTCGTGGTGAGCCGCACGCAAGTCGAGTCCATGACCGGCGTCCCGGTCGTGGCCGAGTTCCCCCGCGTCAGTGCGGCTGATCTCCGGACCCCGGAAGCGCTGCTCCGACGGGTCGATGAACCCGTTCGCCGGTTGGCCGCACTCGTCGAGCCGGGGGGTGGCTCCGCCACGCCGGCCGTCATCGCGGTGTGCAGCGCTGCCCCGGAGGCCGGAACCTCGACCGTCTGGTCGGCTCTGGCTTCGTGGCAGGCCGCGACGGGCCGACGGGTCCTGGCCGTGACCCTCGACGAGGCCGCCGGTGCGCGATCGGTCCTGACCGGTGGCCCCGACTCACCGGGGCGCGAGCTCGTCCCGGGACCCGCCGATGCACCTGGGTGGCGCTGGTCCGACGGAGCCACCGCGGGGCTCGTGGTGAGCCGGCACGGCGATCCGCGCGCGCTGCCGGCGGGCGACGTGCTGGGCAGCCAGCCCGACGATGTGACTGCGTTCGACGTAGTGGTCGTGGACGTCTCGTCGATCGTCGTGTCACCGACGGCGCGTTCAGTCCTTCGCGCCGCCGACCATGTCGTTCTCGCGGTGCCGCTGCCGGAGCAATCCGAGACGGACCTGCGACTCGGCCTCGGGATCCTGGAGAGGGAGACCAAGGCCGACGTCCACGTGGTCGCCACCCGTCCGTGACCGCGGGGCCGTTCCTCCGGGTCGGACCAGGGAGAAGGGTTGCCGAAACGGGGGCTGCGCCCCTCCTGACGGTGTCGTTCCTCGTCTCCCAGTGGTCCGACGTCGCCGCGATGCGGTGGACGCTCCGGCTGCTCCCGCTCGCAGCCCTGGTGACGATCCTGTGCCTGCCGGCGGAGCGGCGTGGCCGCCTGCGGTTGCCCCTGCCGATGCTCCTGTTCGGCGGCTGGTGTCTGCTGTCGGTGCTGTGGACGTCGGACCAGGCGAACTCCGTGCGCCGGTGCGTGGACGTCTTCGCGCTGCTGACGGTCGGGTGGGTGGTCGGCCAGGTTCTCGGCTTGCCGGCCGCGCGACACGTGCTCGCGCTGGCTGTCCGGGGCGTCCTCCTGGCATCCGTGGTGGTGCTGGTCGTGCTCCCGGACTGGTCGACCACGCCCGGCGCTGACGGAGCCCCCGGCTGGCACGGTCTCTTCCCGCACAAGAACGGTCTCGGGTTCTTCTGCGCGGTCGCCTTCGTGACCCTCTACTGCGACACGTCGGCCGGATGGCGGAGAAGGCTGTGGCTTGCCCTGTGCGCGATCGTCGTCGTCGGCAGTCAGTCGGCCAGTGCGCTGGGCGCCACGGCCGCGGCCGGCTGCGTTATCGGGTGGCATGCCTTGCGAGGGGAGCGTCCGGACGACCGTCGACGGCTGAGAACGGATGTCATGGCGGCGGCCGCGCTGCTCATCGCCGTCCTCTGCATCGTCGCCCGCCCGGGGCTCGGGCTCGAACTGCTCGGGCGGGACAGCTCTCTGACCGGCCGCCGGGAGATATGGACCGCGGTGATCCGGCAGATCGGCGAGCGCCCCATCGAGGGCTACGGCTTCGGCGGTGTGTGGGACCGGGCTTCCCCGGTGACCCTGGAGATCTGGCGGGAGTCCCGGTTCGAAGCCTTCTATGCGCACAACGGCTACCTCGACCTGCCGCTGCAGGTCGGGTTCGTCGGGCTCGGACTGTTCCTCGTGCTCGTCGTCTCCCTGGTCCTCCGAGCGCTCGGCCACCGCCCGTATGCGGAGGCGGCCTGGCCGCTGGGCCTGCTCGCCGTGCTGCTGATCACCGCCTTCACCGAGAGTTCCCCTTTCACCGGCGAGGGCCTGCTGCTGCTCGCGCTGCTCGGCGGATTCCTGACGCCTCCGGCTGTTCCTGACGGGCGATCGCCGCTCCGTACGGCTCGCAGGTCGCCGGCTGTCGCCGGTGCATCGTCGGCGGGGCCGGTCGCAGTCGGCTCCGGTGCCGGTCGGGCGGAGCAGCGGTGAACCCCGGGTACGGCGGCTCGCTCCGCGCGTTGTGGCGCCGCAGCGCGAAACGGTTGGCCGGGGACACCGGCTGGGCGGCTGTGGTCGAGCTCGTGACCATGGTGTCGGGACTGGTCGTCATGTTCGTCATCAGCACTCGGCTGGGGCCGGGTGCATATGGTTACTTCGTCGGTGCACAAGCGCTGATCGCCGCGCTCGGCATGGTCTCCTACGGGGCGGTGGCCCAGCTGCTGATGCAGGGGATCGTGCGTGATCGCCGCCCGCCCGGTGAGGTGTTCGGCCGCGCCCTGGGATTGGCACTTGCCACGACCTGCGCCGCCCTGCTGACGGGCTTGCTGCTCAGCGGGATCCTCTTCCCAGGCCTCGACGCGGCCGTCTTCGGTCTCCTGGCGGTGGCCGAACTGTTGGGCATGGGAGCGGTCGTCCTGTCGGCCGCATACCGCCAGGCGCTGGACGCTTACCGCGAGTCCGTGATCCCCCGGGTGCTCCTGCTCCTAGGACGGACGGGAGCCGTCGTCGGTCTGGCGGCGCTCGGCAGCATGTCGCTCGGTCAGGTCGCGGCTGCCTTCTGCGTGCTCGGTCTGCTCGTGGCCGCCGTCGTGCTCGGGCAGCTCCGCGTGCGGGATGGCGTTCCCCTGCGCCCGCGCAAGCCCACGACGCAGGAGGTGTGCGACGGGATGTCCGCTGCGACCTCGCTCCTCGCGTTCTCCGTCCATGAGGACGCTGACAAGGTGTTGATGGTCCGATTGGCCGATCCCGTCACGGCCGGGCTGTACGCGGCCGCCTACCGGGCGGTTCAGGTCGTCGCCGCACCCATCAAGGCGCTGGTGACGGCGTCCCACCGCCGCTTCCTCGTCCACGATCCCGACGCCACGGGGGAGCACACCCGGCGGTCGCGGGCGTACACCGTGCTGGGTGCTAGCTACGGAATCCTCGCCTCGGCCGTGGCCATCGCCGCCGCTCCCCTGCTCCCGGCGGTGCTCGGGGAGGACTACCGGGGCTCGGTGCCCATGGTGCAGGTGCTCGCGGTCCTGGTCCTCCTGCGCGGCCTCGGAGCATTCAGCTTCAACGGTCTCCTGGGACTCGGGGCGCACGGGTACCGGATGTACGCCATCTCCGTCGCGGCGGTGGCCGCGGCGGTGCTCAACCTGACCCTCATCCCACGCTTCTCGTGGTGGGGTGGCGCCGTGGCCACGCTGGCGGCGGAGTTCCTCTTCGTCGCCCTCGCGTGGTGGGCTCTTCTCCGCGCCCAACGCCGGCACGATCGCGCGGTGGGCGCATCGGTGGTCGCCACTGCGTGACCGGCGTCCAGCGAGGCATTCGTGGCGAGCGGTCCGCGGCCCGGTGGGTCTCGTTCAGCAGGCCGGCGGCGCCGCACAGTTCCCGGCGCGGGGCGCTGCTCCTCCGGCGGCCACGCATCCCGGGACGGGCCTCGAGGCTGCCGTCGAAGCCGGTCGATTCAGCAGGCGGTCAGCGGGGGACGGCGGGGAGGGCCTCGTCGGCGAACTCGTCGGCGTTCTGGCCCAGCGAGTCGCTGCGCAGGTAGCCCCACATGCGGTCGGCAGCCACGTCGTCGAGGTAGACCACGCTGGCCGCCCCCTCCATCCCGGTGCCGAGCACGGGTGCGGTGAAGAACTCGACGTCGGCGGGGGTCACCCCGCGCATCGAGTAGGCCATGCTCACCAGCTCGGCGTTGCCGAGGGCGTCGTCGACGCCGACCGCGCTGGTGATGGCCAGCATCGCGGCGTCCAGCTTCGGCGGGCTGGTGAAGGTGTCGGAGCTGAACAGCTTGTCGAACATCGCCCGCAGGTACTGCTGCTGCCGCTTCACCCGGTCGAAGTCACCGCCGGCGAGGCCGTAGCGCTGCCCCAGGTACCAGCGGGCCTCATCGCCGTCGAGGTGGTTGAGGCCGGCCTCGAACGTGTACGGGCCGTTCCGGGTCGTCTCCGCCACCACCACGTCGACGCCGCCGAGGTCGTCGGTCACCTGGATGAGGCCCTCGAAGTCGATGGCCACGTAGTGGTCGATGCGCACCTGGGTCAGCTGCTCCACCGTCTGGATCAGCAGCGACGGGCCGCCGAAGGCGTAGCTGGCATTGATCTTGTTCATCCCGTAGCCGGGGATGTCGACCCACGAATCGCGCGGGATGGAGATCAGCTGCGCGTGCTGACGATCGGCCGAGAGCCGGGCCAGCATGATCGCGTCCGAGCGGCCGCCGGGATCGACGCCCTGCTCGCCTTCGCTACGGGTGTCTGAGCCGACCAGCAGGAAGGTGATCGGCTCTTCGCCGGCGTCCTGCTGCGGCGTGGCCGGCGCGGGGCGCCCTTCCTCCTGCAGATCTGCGAAGACGTCGGAGACGCGGTCGATGTTGCCGGCCCACCGGTCGGCGAGGAACCAGAAGCCGCCACCGACCAGCACGACCAGGACGAGAGCCAGCACGCCGAGGCTGATCAGCACCCGCCGCCCGCGGCGGCGGGGGCGTGCGTCACCCGTCGTCCCGGAGAGGTGCGCTTGACCTCTGTCGCGTCCGTCCTGCCCGGACGAGCCGATCCCGTCGCCGCGCATGCCTTTGCCCCCGTCAGCCGTCGAGCCCGGCCGAGGGTACGGCCGGGCGACGGAGGGCGGCGGTAGACCTGCCCCTCGGGAGTGAGGTCAGGCCGCCCCGGGCTGCCGCTCGCTGGGGATGCGTTCGACGGGCGTGACGCAGCCGTGCACGGTCGTCCGGCGGAGCCGCTGCGGCGGGACGGGGACGGCCTGGGCCGCAGCCGACCGGTGGTCGGGCCAGGGCCGATCGTCCCCGGCACCCGCGGGGCGGGGGACCGTCGACTGCGTGGCTGCTGCTCCGGCGGCCCGCTCCCCGAGTCGAGCCACGGCTTCTGCGGCTCGGCGGTCGGCCAGGCGGATGGATCCCCCGATGAGGAGTGCGGCACCGAGGGCGACGACCACCCACACCGCGATGACGATCAGCACCCAGCTCATGGGCTGTTCCTTGGTGTCGCCGGCTCGACGCCGGATCCGACAGGACGGGACTGCCATTCCCCCGTGACCGGGATCACTTCCCCGAAAGGTACCCGCGCATGCCCGATCGCGGGTCACAGCTGTGCAAAGTCGATGCCCCCCAAACCTGGTGGGTGGTCCGGTCCTAGCTCCGACCGGATTCCCGGCGGCGGCGACGCGCTACCGCTTCTGGGCGTGGCCGGCGCCGCCGGTGCTGACCGGCAGCGTGCCACCGCGCAGCCGTCGCTCCAGCGGCTTCTCGACCACGGAGAAGAGCACGTACGCGCTGGCGACCGACACGACCAGGGCCAGCACCGTCGCACCGATGGCCACGAGGACCGTGGTGGGCTCGAGCACGTAGTCCACGGCCCGGATGACCAGCTGGTGGGTGAGGTAGAAGGCGAACGACCACTCGCCGAGTTTCACCAGCACCGGGTGCCGGAACACCGACGGGCGGCCGTCGAGGTCGGCCTGCGCCGCCGTCGCGATGGTCAGCGCGAACGGGATGAACGGGATGGCCACCCAGATCAGGTACGCGGGAGCGACCACCGCGATGGCGTAGGCGATGGCGACCAGGCCCAGGGCCCCCCAGATGCCGATACGGCGGATCCGGCGACCCTCCTTGATCCACAGCGCGATCAGGATGCCGAGGCCGAACTCCCACAGGCGCTGCACCGGGAAGATGAAGATCGCCCAGTCGGCCACCGTCTCACCGTGGGTCAGCGGCGCCAGCACGAGCGGCGGCACGATGACCAGCAGGCACAGCACCCCGGCGGCCCACCAGCGCGCCCGGTCGGAGAGCCGCAGCGCCCAGACGATGAGCAGCGGGAACATGGCGTAGAAGAACATCTCGCAGGAGATCGACCACGTGACGCCGTTCCCGGCCCAGTAGTACTCGTTGTCCGGGATCCACGCGTGCAAGCCGATGAACGACGGCGCCATGTGCCACAGCAGGTCCCCGGTCTCCTCCGGGCGGGCCAGCGCGTTCAACGGGATGAACGCGATCACCGCGACCCAGTACGCCGGCGCGATGCGGGCGAAGCGCCGTCGGTAGAACGGGCCGACCCGGTCGCCGGGGCGGTGGGTCCAGGTGAGCACGAACCCGCTCAGGATGAAGAAGAAGCTCACCCCGGCCGCGCCCGGCTCGAGGTACGGGTCGATCGCCTCGGCGACGGGGGTGAACTCGAACGACGCGATCGAGTGCGAGGCGAAGACCAGCAGCGCCGCCACGAAGCGCAGCCCGGTCAGCGAGTCCAGCCGCGCCGTGCGCGGCCGGGCCGGGGTCGCTCCGGAGGAGGGGCCGCCGGAGGAGGGCGAAGGCGCGCCGGCGGGGCTCTCGCCGCGCCGGGGCGGGAGGGACGACGGCCGATGGGCCCCTCGCTGGCCGGTCGGCCGTGTCCACGACGTCGCGCTCGAGCGTGGCGTCGACACCACTACTTCCTCCAGGGCGCGCGGAATACGCCGAGCGGCTCGGCGACAGCTCGCCCGGTGAAGATCATCTCCACCACGATAAGCGCTGCTGGTCGGCACCGCTCGCCTTCGGGCACACGGACGTGTGAACACTCGGTTGCGCACCGCGTGGCGGTGACGCTCCACGTACAGGCTGTAGATCGGTACATTCGATTGCGTCCGCCCCTTCCGGGCGGCCGGTGACGCCTGCCGCCATGCGGGGTCCGGACGCCGTTCGGGGCGCCGCATCGCCCACCGTCCGAGAACGTGCGCGAAGAGGAGTGTCGTGACCCGAGGACGCCGCCGGCTGCCGCTCGTCCTGGTGGTGACGGCCTCCCTCGTCCTGACGGCGTGCGGCTCCGACGACCCCGCCTCCGACGAGGCGGCCCCCTCCTCCGCGCCCGCCCCCGAGCCCGCGCAGCCCACGTCGACGCCGCTGGAGACCGAGGAGATCCCGGTGTCCGAGCTCGATCCCGTCCCGACGACGGGGCCGCTTTTCGCCACGTCGGGGTTCCCCTCGCGGTCGTCCGCCGAGGGGGCGCCCGAGCACGTGTGGAGCTACGGCGACGGCGACCTCTCCGACTGGAGCGAGCTGCACGTCGCCCGCCCCGAGCAGGTGCGGATCGTCGACGAGCCGGTGCGCCCCGGGTACGAGTACTCGGCGGAGTTCTCCGCCCGTCCCGGCGACTTCACCTTCGGCGTCGACACCACCATCCGCGGCGAGGTGCGCTCCACGATCGAGGAGGCCGGCGTGCCCCGCGAGGGCGACGTCCAGTGGTACTCGTGGTCGACGTACTTCCCCGAGGACTTCCTGTGGGACGGCCGGGACCAGTTCCTCATCTACACGCAGTGGCACCAGACGGCGAACGAGGGATCGCCCAACGTCGACCTCTGGGTCACCGACGGGCCCGAGCCGGAGCTGCGCCTGTCGATGCGCGGCGGGTTGCTGGGCCAGGAGGCCCCGCAGTACACCGCCGTCTACGACCTCGGCCCGCTCGAGAAGGGGGAGTGGCTCGACCACACCGTCCGGATCGAGTGGTCCACCGACCCCGACGAGGGCAGCGTCCAGGTCTGGATCGACGGCGAGCAGCGGGTGGACGCCGTCGGGGCCAACCTGTTCGAGGGGCAGAGCGTCTACCTCAAGCAGGGCATCTACGCGGCCAACAACACCAGGCGCGAGCACACCCTGTACTTCACCGACGTCCTGCGCGGCGACACCAGGGAGAGCGTGGCCCTCGAGCCGGCCGCCGACTGACCGCTACTGCACGGTGGAGGCCGGCGAGCCGAGCGGGTTCTTGCCGGTCGGGGCGTTCTCCGGCACGACGGCCGTCCCGTCGTCGTCGGCAGCGGCGGCGTCGTCGTCGTCCGGTGCCGGCGTCTGCGGCACCACCCGGACGGCGACCAGCCAGCTCACCAGGGACATGGTGGCCGCGGCGATGATCAGCCCGGCCATCAGGCCGGTGCGGCCCCAGACCGCGGTCGCGGCGAGCGGCAGGAACACCGCCACCGGCGCCACGGACAGCCGCACCCGCAGCGCCGCCTTGGTGTTGCGTGAGCCGCGCAGTGCCAGCAGCGCCCCGTGGGTGACCCCGAACAGCACCATCTGCAGGCTCACCGCGGCCACCAGCCAGCCCGAACCCCAGGACTCGCCGAACAGCGCCTGGCCCACGCCCTGCGGCAGCAGCACCAGCACCGCGCCGTAGACGACGGCGACGCCGGCCAGCACCAGCGAGGCGTACCGGCCGATCCGCAGGGCCCGGCCGCGGTCGGTCCCCGCCTCCACCGCGCCGGCCACCAGCGGCAGGCAGATGACGCTCGCCGCGGCCACCGTGATGTTGAGCGGGCCGTTGGCCACCTGGGCAGCCTTCAGTGAACCGAGCAGCGCGGTGCTGGCCACCACCGGCAGCAGGAACACCGTCAGCTGGCCGGAGCCCGAGGAGAGTGCGAAGTCGCCGAGCAGCGGGCCGGACACCGGCCACATCGTCCGCAGCCGTGCCCGCAGGTCCAGCGGCTCGCGGCGCAGCCGGAAGGCGATCAGGCCGATCACGTCGGCCAGCAGCGCGCCGAGGATCCACAGGGCCAGGACGACGGCGGTGCCCGAGATGACGTCGGTCAGGGCCAGGACGGTGGCGACGATCATCACCACCAGCCAGACGCCGTCCAGCAGCACCGCCCGGCCCGGCCGCTGCTCGAAGAAGCCGACGTAGCGCAGCGCGTCCTGCAGCAGGAGCACCGGCAGCCCGAGGAAGAACACGACCCACGCGGTGTCCAGCGGCGTGGCGAGCAGCAGCAGGCCGATCGGGATCCCGACGGCGCCCACCGCCGTCGCCGACACCGCGGCGACGAGGTGCACCGGCGCGCCCTTGAGCACGTTGCGCTGGGTGATCAACAGCGGATCCAGGACGGCGGCGCGGGTCCCGCCCAGCAGCAGCCAGTAGATGCTGTAGATGATCGCGAACTCACCGAAGACGCTGGCGCTCACGCCGGAGGCGATCGCCACCGACAGCAGCATGTTGCTGGCGCTGGAGATCGCCTGGTCGGCGACGGTCAGCCCCCGGCTGACCAGCTTGCCCCCGCGCAGCGCCCGGCCCAGGCGTCGGGTCACCATCGCGCGGCGCGGAGGGTCAGCGGCATCGGATCGGAGCTCGGGGGTGCGTCGGCGGTCAGCCGGCGCGGCGGCCGAGGGCGCGGTAGGCCCAGCCCGCGGCGGTCCAGTCGGTCATGTTCAGGGCGTTGCGCCCGTCGAGGACCCGCTTCTGGCGCACCACGCGCCCGAAGGCGACCGGGTCGAGCTCCCGGTACTGCTTCCACTCGGTCAGCACCAGGACGGCGTCCGCCCCCTTCGCCGCCTCTTCCGGGGTGTCGGCGTACTCCAGTTGCGGCCAGAGCTTCCGGCTGTTCTCCACGGCGGCCGGGTCGGTCACCCGGACGACGGCGCCCTGCAGCTGCAGCTGGGCGGCGACGTTTAGCGCCGGCGAGTCGCGGATGTCGTCGCTGTCGGGCTTGAAGGCCGCCCCGAGGACGGCGACCCGCTTGCCCAGCAGCGAGCCGTCGAGGACCTCGCGGGCCAGCTCCACCATGCGGATGCGGCGGCGCATGTTGATGTTGTCGACCTCGCGCAGGAACGTCAGCGCCTGGTCGGCGCCCAGCTCCCCGGCGCGGGCCATGAAGGCGCGGATGTCCTTGGGCAGGCAGCCGCCGCCGAAGCCGAGGCCGGCGTTGAGGAACTTGCGGCCGATCCGGTCGTCGTAGCCGATGGCGTCGGCCAGCAGCTTCACGTCGGCGCCGGTGGCCTCGCACAGCTCGGCCATGGCGTTGATGAAGGAGATCTTCGTGGCGAGGAAGGAGTTCGCCGCGGTCTTCACCATCTCGGCGGTGGCGTAGTCGCTCTCCACCTTCGGCGTGCCGCGCTCGACGATCGTGGCGTACACCTCGTCCAGCAGCTTCCGCGCGGTGTCGCCGTCCGGCCCGGCGGGCAGGCCGTAGACCAGCCGGTCGGGGTGCAGGGTGTCCTGCACGGCGAAGCCCTCGCGGAGGAACTCCGGGTTCCAGGCCAGCAGCGCGCCGGGCACCTTGGCCTCGATCAGCTCGGCCAGCCCGGCCGCCGTCCCGACCGGCACGGTGGACTTGCCGACGACGAGCTCCCCGGGGGCCAGGACCTCGAGCAGCGACTCGACCGCGCCCTGCACGTAGCGCATGTCGGCGGCGTACTCGCCGCGCTTCTGCGGGGTGCCGACGCAGACGAAGTGCACCGCAGCGCCCGCGGCGTCGGCGAAGTCGGTGGTGAAGCGCAGCCGGCCGGTGGCCAGGGTGCGCTCCAGCAGCTCCTCGAAGCCGGGCTCGAAGAACGGTGCCCGGGCCTGCGAGAGCGACTCGATCTTCGGGCGGTCGACGTCGATGCCGACGACGTCGTGGCCGAGCTCGGCCATCGAGGCGGCATGCACCGCCCCCAGGTATCCGCAGCCGATGACCGAGATCTTCACGCAGTGCTCCAGTGCTCGAACGAGTTGTGCAGGCAGGTCGTGGGCCCCGGCGTCCCCCTCGGTCCGCCGCAGGCCTCCGCCATGGTCGTGCACGCACCGGCCGCATGGCTAGCCGAGCCGTCGCCGGAACCGGGAGAAGTAGCCCGTGCAGGCGGCCGACCACCCGTCCGGGTGTGTCGGGGGTCATGCTCGGCCGCGAACCGGCCGGATGGTTGCGGATGCATGGCATTGTCGGAGGTCGGGCCGCATGCGACGCTGCCCGGACCAGGAGGAGCCGTATCGCCGTGCTGGGCGGCTGCGGGGCGTGGAAGGGGTCGTGGTGGGCGATGCGCTGACCAGGACCGTGCCGCGCACCCTGGTCCTGTGCGTGCTGGCCGTCGTCGGCCTGACCGCCGCCGCGGCCTACCAGCCGGTGCCGGTGCTGCTGCTGGTCATCGGTGTGCCGCTGCTGGTGTGGGGCTGCCAGCACCCGAAGCGTTTCCTGGCGGCCGCCGTCGTGGCGTGCCTGCTGGCCAAGACGGCCGCCCAGGTCTCCGGCATCAAGGTCGTCGACTACCTCGACGAGGGGGCGATCGCCGCGGCTCTGGCGGTCAGCCTCGGGCCCCGGCTCCTCCGCGGGCAGCCGATCCGCAGCTTCCCGGGCCTCGGCTGGTTCCTCCTGTTCGGCGTGCTCGGCGTCGTCAGCGGGCTGGTCGCCGACGTGCCGCTCGTGGTCCTCGGCACCGGTGCGGCGCTGGCCTCGAAGGGGATCCTGCTCTCCCTGGCGGTGGCCCAGGTGCAGTGGTCGCCCGCCGACGTGCGCCGGCTGGCCAAGGGCGGCGTGGCCTTCCTGTTCTTCATCATCGCCTGCTCGCTGGTCAACCTCGCCATCCCGCAGACCTGGCAGGCCACGGTGGGCAACATCCCGCAGGTCAGCTACCGCGCGGCGATCCCGTCGCTGATCGGCCCGTTCGTCGAGCCCGGCACGCTGGGCATCATGGCCGCCCTCGGCTTCCTGGCCGTCGTCGCCTGGAACACCACCATGGGCGGCACCCGGTTCACCTGGCTGCTCTCGGCCGGCATGGCGCTGGTCGCCGTCTTCTCGTTCCGGCGCAAGACCTGGCTCGGGATGATCGGCAGCTTCCTGTGGCTCAGCTCGCGGGCCGGCCGGTCCGGTGTCTTCCCGACGGCGCTGGCCACCGTGGCCGGCATCGTCATCCTGTTCTGGTCCACGCTGCTGACCGCGCTGCAGGGCATCGTGGCCACCTACTTCGACCAGTCCGAGGGCACGGCGGCGCGCACGCTGATGACCCGCGACTCCTTCTTCGTCGCCGTCGACCACTTCCCGCTGGGCGCAGGCTTCGGCCGGTTCGGCTCCGACACCGCCGCGACCTTCTACAGCCCCCTGTACCTGGAGCGCGGCTACCAGAACGTGTGGGGGCTGTCGGAGCGGACCGGCAACGCCCTCTTCCTCACCGACACCATGTGGCCGGCCATCCTGGGCGAGGCCGGCATCCTCGGGCTGCTGGCGTTCGTCTTCGCACTCGTCGCCGTCTTCCAGCGGCTGCGCCGGCTGTCGGTCGACCAGGAGCCGATCGCGCGGTGGCTGGGGCTCACCGGGATCGCCTGGATCTTCCAGTACCTGCTCGAGTCGACCGGCAACCCGGTGTTCGTCTCGCCGCCGTCCTACGTCCCCCTGTTCCTCCTCGTGGGGCTGCTGGGATCGTTCGGTGCGGGGTCGGCCGGGAACGACGAGAAGGACGCCGGCGAGGTCCCGGCCGGCACGGCCGGGCGCCCCGACGTGGCCCGCGTCACGGAAACCGCCGCCGCGCGCTGAGACGGAGCACTCCAACCGGCGAAAACTGGCGCGCGAGGACGGGTGCGCACCCGATGCCCATTACCCTTCATGGGTGTCGTCAGAAGGTGATCGAACCGAATCGGCAGGTGGGGCGGCGGAACTCGCCGCCGCACTGCGGGGCAAGCGCGCGCTCCTCGTCGCCTCGACGGGTGGCCACCTCGCCCAGATCGTCCGGTGGTCGGAGCGGTTCGGCCTCCGACCGGACTCGGTCTTCGCCACGTTCGACTCGGAGCAGAGCCGCTCGCTGCTGCGCGGGCGGGACGTCGTCACCCTCGACTACGTGCCGCCGCGCGGCCTGAAGCCGGCGTTCCGGGCGGCCGTCCGGCTGCACCGGGAGACCCGCCGCGAGCGCTTCGACGTCGTCCTCAGCACCGGGGCGGCGGTCGGCATCTCCGCCTACGCCATCGGGCAGCTGCGACGCCTCCCCGTCGTCTACATCGAGAGCGTGTCGCGCTTCGACGGGCCGTCGGCCACCGGCCGCATCCTCGAGAAGCTGCCGCGCATCCAGCGCTACAGCCAGCACGCCGGCTGGGCCGACCGGCCGGGCTGGCGGCTTGGCCCCTCGCTGCTCGACGACTACACCGCCGTGCCCGCGCCCGACCGCGCTCCCCGGGGCGAGGACGGCCGCCGCGTCTTCGTCAGCCTGGGCACCATCAAGCCGTTCCGCTTCGACGCGCTCGTCGACGCCGTGCGGAAGCAGCTCCGCCCCGGCGACACCGTCACCTGGCAGCTCGGCGTCACGACCCGCGACGACCTGCCCGGGAACGTCAACCAGGAGCTGCGCGCCGAGGAGTTCGACCGCCTGCTGACTGACAGCGACGTCTTCGTCACGCACTCCGGCGTGGGCACGCTGCTCCGGGCGCTGGAGCTCGGTGTCCGGCCCGTCGTCGTCCCGCGGTTGGCCGCCCGCGGCGAGCACGTCGACGACCACCAGCTCCAGGTGGCCCGTGAGCTCGCCGGGCGCGGGCTGGTCGCGCTGCGCAGCCCCGACGAGCTGGCGTCGGAGGACCTCGACCCCGCCGACGTCGTGATCCGCCGGTCCGGGGACACGTCGGCGTGACCGGCCCGTCGCGACCTGCGCTGCGCGTCACGCAGATCGGCAACGCCTCGCAGGGGCGCGGCGGGGTGTCCTCCGTGGTGCGCACGATGAACACCTGGGCCGGCGACGACCTCGAGATGCGGGAGTGGCCCTCCTACTGGCACGGGGACCGCCGGCGCACCCTCGCCGCGTTCGCCCGGACGACGCTGAAGGTGCTGTTCAGCCCGGTGCAGCCCACCGACGTCTGGCACTTCCACCTGACCCAGCAGGGGTCCTTCCTCCGCGAGGGGCTGCTGGTCGGGATCGCCCGCCTGCGCGGGGTCTGCTGCACCGTCCTGGTGCACGGCTCCACGTTCGTCTCCTTCGCCAGGGGCAATCGCCGGCTGGCCGGCCGGGTGCTGCGCTGGCCGGCCGTGGTGTTCGTGCTGACCGAACCCGCCGCCGAGGTGCTGCGCTCCCTGGGCGTGACCCCGGTCCGGGCGGCCAACTCCGTCCCGATCGCGGAGGAGCCGGTCGGCGACGGTCGCTCCGGGTTCGTCTTCGCCGGTGAGGTCGGGCAGCGGAAGGGGGCCGACGTGCTCCTCGACGCGTGGGAGGCGGCGAAGGTCGACGGCCACCGGCTCGTCCTCTTCGGTGACCTCGCGCCCCGTTTCCAGCTACCCGAGCCGCTCCCCGACGGGGTGGTGTTCGAGGGGCCGGTCACGCCCGACGAGGTGCTCGCCCGGCTGCGGACGGCGGTCGCGCTCGTCCTGCCCAGCCGGGCGGAGGCGATGCCGATGATCATCCTGGAGTCGATGAGCCTGGGCACTCCGGTCATCGCCACCGATGTCGGCCAGATCGCCGAGGTGGTCGCCGACACGGGGCTGATCGTCCCGCCGGCCGACGCCGAGGCGCTCGGGTCGGCGCTGCGCCGGATGGCAGATTCGCCGGAGCTGGCGCTGCGGCTGGGGCGCGAGGCCTGGGACCGGGTGAAGGACCGCCACTCCAACGAGGTGGTCCGGCGCACGTTCGTCGAGCACTGGCAGATGTGCGTGGATACCGCCCATCCGGGTGACAGCTCAGTGCCTGATCCGCCCGGTAGTACCTAGCCTGGCGGTCTCAGCAACTGATTGAGTCGGGCACGAACAGCAGGTGCGTAGCTCCATGCGCACGGCCGCGACGCCAGGCAGGTCCGAACCTGCGGGGCGTCGACCATCGGAGACGAGGAAGTAGTGGATTTCAGAGACACCGTCGCGGCATTCAGGGCCGGATGGTTCCTGCCCGTCATCGGGCTGCTCCTGGGCGGGGCGGCCGGGGCCGGTATGGCCATGACGATGACGCCGACCTACACGTCGTCGACGCAGCTGTTCGTGACCTCGACGGATGCGACGACCACCACCGCCGCCTTCCAGGGCAGCCAGTTCTCCCAGAACCGGGTCGCCTCCTACGTCCAGGTGCTCACCAGCGAGCGGCTGGCCGTCGAGGTCGTCGACACCCTCGACCTCGACCTGACGCCGGACGAGGTGCAGAGCCGGATCGAGGCCTCGGTGGTGCCCGACACGACCGTCCTGGACATCGTGATCACCGACACCTCGCCCGAGCGTGCGCGGGACCTGGCCGAGGCCGTCGCCACCCAGTTCGCCGAACTGGTCGACGTGGTCGAGGCGACCACCACGACGCCGACCGAGCCCGAGGTCGAGCCGGTGACGACCGTCCCGGTCAAGGTGACCGTGCTCGACAGCCCGGAGATCCCGGAGGAGCCCGCCTCCCCGAACCTCTACTCGAACATCGCCGTCGGTCTGCTGATCGGCCTGCTGGTCGGCCTGGCGCTCGCCTACGCGCGGGTGCGGCTGGACCGGTCGGTGCGGGACGGCAAGGTCGCCGCCGCCGCGGCCGGTGCCCCGTTGATCGGGACCATCACGCGCGACCGCCGGCTGGAGCACGAGCACGTGCTCGACCGGCGCAGCCGGTCGGGGAACGCCGAGAGCTTCCGCCAGCTGCGCACCAACCTGCAGTTCCTCGACGTCGACGCGCCCCCGCGCGTGATCATGGTGTCCAGCGCCGTGGGCGGGGAGGGCAAGAGCACGCTCGCCGCGAACCTCGCCGTCACCCTCGCCGAGGGCGGGCACCGGGTGACCCTGGTCGAGGCCGATCTGCGCCACCCGCGGATCACCCGGTACCTCGGTCTCGTCGACGGCGCCGGTCTGACCAGCGTGCTGTCCGGTGCCGCCGACCTCGACGACGTCCTCCAGACCTACGGGAAGGGCAGCCGGAAGCTCTCGGTCCTCTCGGCCGGGGCCATCCCGCCCAACCCCAGCGAGCTGCTCGCGTCCAGCCAGCTCGGCGCGCTGGTCGACCGGCTGCGCGCCGCCAACGACTACGTCGTCGTGGACACGCCCCCGCTGCTGCCGGTCTCCGACGGCAGCGCCGTCGCCGTGGTGATGGACGGCGTGCTGCTGTCGGTCCGCCAGGGGAAGACCAGCCGGGAGGAGCTCCAGCAGGCCCGGGCGCTGCTCGACCGCGTCGGGGCCCGGACGCTCGGGGTGGTGCTCAACATCGCGCCGGCGTCGGCCGATCCGGCCCACGCGTACGGCTACCAGGGCGAGGCCCCGACCGGGGACTCGGACGTCGACGACGACCCCGACCCGGCGCCCGCCGGCCGGGCCGCGGGCACGGCGCCTGCCGCCGTCGCGGCGGAGCCCGCCGGTGCCACCCGGCTCGAGCAGCCGGCCGCGGAGCAGCCGGTCGCCGGGGAGCCGAGCGCCGGTGAGCCGGTCGCGGAGCGCCCGGTCAACGAGCCCACGGTCGACCTGAAGCCGGGCATGACCAGGCCCATCCCCGCCGTCCGGCCCTCGGACGCCGCCGAGCTCGCCCGGGGCCGGTCGAACGGGCCGGGGAACGGGCAGCACCGCGCGGCAGGAGAGCCGGCCGCCGGCCCCGGCGGCGCCGGGCGGCACCCGGGGGACCTGGACGGTCGCTGACCGGACGGGCCGGGATCGGTCCGGTGCCTGCGTGACCTGGATCGCTCACGCAGCGTGATGGATTAAGGCCCCTCAGTACGGTTGCATCGTGAACCTGCTTTTTCGGCTATAAGCGGCTACCGTCGGTTCCGGCGGCTCGAGTGACCGGTGCGTCCACTTCGTGTGTTCACAGGCGATCACCCTGCGTGTTCACGGTGTGGTCGGCGTGCCTGACGGGTCGTCACCACGACGACCAGACGCACCCAGGGGTTCGGCATCACTCTCCAGATCACCCACGGCGACACCACCCGTGAGGCACTCACCGACGGCGACACCGCCCCCGGGGCGCTCGCCGACGGCGACCGCGCCCGCGAGCTGCTCCCGACCCCGCGGAAGACGCGGACCCGGTTCTCCCGGATCCGTCGCCTGCGCGGCGAGGGCACCGAGGTCCGGCGGGCCTGGCGGGCGGCGTACGTCCGCAGCATCGTCCTCGGGGACGCGCTGTGCGCGGTGCTCGCGGCGACCATCGGCTACTTCGTCCGCTTCGGGACCGAGGTCGACGGCGCGGCCAAGTACTCGCTGTACGCCGCGATGCTCATGCCCGTGCTCTGGCTGGCCGCGATGCACATCGGGCGCACCTACGAGGAGCGCTTCCTCTGGGTCGGCGCCGACGAGTTCCGGCGCGTGCTGGACGCCGCCGCGCTCCTGCTGGCCGTCGTGGCCGCCGTGTCCTGGGGCCTGGACCTGGACGTCGCCCGGGGCTTCGTCGTGGTCGCCCTGCCGCTGGCGACCGTCCTGACGCTGCTGCAGCGCTACGTGCGCCGGCAGCGGCTGCACCGGGCCCGCACCGGTGGCGCCTTCCAGCAGACCACGGTCATCGTGGGCCACCGCGGCGCCGTGGCCTCGCTGCACGCGCAGCTCGACCGCGCGGCGTACCACGGCTACCGGGTGATCGGGTGCTGCCTGCCCGACGGGAAGCTGGCCGACGGGCCGACCGACTTCGAGGGGCTGCCGGTCCTCGGCGGCCTCGACGAGGTGCTCGAGGTGGTGCACCGCTACGAGGTCGACACCGTCGCCGTCATGCCGTGCCCGGAGCTGGACGGGCCGCTGCTGCGCCGGCTCGGCTGGGAGCTGGAGAAGACCGAGGCCGAGCTGCTGCTCGCCCCGGCCGTCACCGAGGTCGTCGGCCCGCGGGTCGCCATCCGCCCGGTCTGCGGGCTCCCGCTGCTGCACGTCGAGCGGCCGGAGCTCCGCGGGGTCCGCCGGCTCGGCAAGACGGCGGTCGACGCCGGCCTGGCCGCCCTGGCGCTGGTGATGACGCTGCCGCTGTTCCTCGGCATCGCCCTGGCCCTCAAGACCACCAGCCGCGGCCCGGTGTTCTACCGGCAGACCCGGGTCGGCCGCGACGGGCAGACGTTCTCCATGCTCAAGTTCCGCAGCATGGTCACCGGCGCGGACCGGATGGTCGACGTGCTCGAGAACGACAACGACGGCAACGGCGTCCTCTACAAGCGCAAGGCCGACCCCCGCGTCACCCGCGTCGGGAAGGTGCTGCGCCGGTACTCCCTCGACGAGCTGCCCCAGCTGCTCAACGTGCTGCGCGGCGACATGAGCCTGGTCGGCCCGCGCCCGCCGCTGCCGAGCGAGACCGAGCGGTACGGCTTCGACATGCGCCGCCGCTTCCTGGTCAAGCCCGGCATCACCGGGCTGTGGCAGATCAGCGGCCGCTCGGACCTCTCCTGGGACGACTCGGTGCGGATCGACGTCCGTTACGTGGAGAACTGGTCGCTGAGCTTCGACATGATGATCCTCTGGAAGACCCTCGGCGCGGTCATCCGCGGCCGCGGGGCCTACTGACCGGCGGTCCGGCCGCTCCGGCGGCCGGCCCCGCGATCCCGGCTCAGCCGGCCGTCGCCTGCCACAGCGCGCGGATGTCGGCGTACATGGTCCGGGCGTCGAACCCGGTCACCCACGTCTCGTAGGCCGCCCGGGCCATCGAGTCGCGCAGCTCCTCGCTGCCCAGCAGGCGGAGCAGGTGCTCGGCCAGGCCGTCGACGTCCCTCGGCTGCACGAGGAACCCGTTGCTGCCGTGCGTGACCAGCTCCTCCATGGCGCCGACCGGCGTCGTCACGGCGGGAACGCCCCGGGACATCGCCTCGATCACCACCATCGGCAGCCCCTCGGCGTGGCTCGGCAGGGCCAGCAGGTACGCCTCGTGCAGGAGCTCCTGCGCGCGGGTGCGGGGGAGCAGGCCCGCGTGGGTGATCCGGCCCGGCCGGGCCCGCACGGCCTCCTCCACCAGCGCGACGACGCCGGGATCGGCCGGCGCGCCGGCGAGCACCAGCTCAACGTCGGGGACGGCGTCGAGCCGCTCGAAGGCGCGCAGCAGCTCGGGCACGCCCTTGCCCTCGTCCAGCCGACCGAGCAGGACCACCCGCTTCCGGCGGCCGGCCGGCCACGGGGTCACCGGCGGGGCGCCGTCGGCCACCCCGTTGTGCACGACGTGGACCTTCGCCGCGGGCACGTGCAGCTCGTCGGCGACCAGCCGGGCCCAGGGGCGCCCGAGCACGACCACGTAGGCGGCCCGGCCGAAGAACCGCTCGACCCGGCGCTTCGCGGTCGGGGAGAGCGCCTCGAGGAAGTCGCGGTACCCGGCGCCGTGCAGGTGGATGCCGTAGGGCAGCCCGCGGCGGGCGCACACCTCCGCGATCGCCATCTTGCGCCAGGTGCTGCCGCGGGAGGCGACGTGCAGGTGGGCGACGTCGGCACGGGCCGCGGCGGTCGCGGCGAGGGCGCGGGCGAAGTTGACGGCCCGCCGCGGGGCGGGGCCGATGCCGCCGGAGTCCAGCACCCGCAGCGGCACGGGGGTGGCGCTGAGCCGGTTCTGCGCCTCCAGCTCGGCCACGACGGAGGCCATCCCGCCGGGCTGGCTGCCGGTCGGGCCGATGCTCAGGACCCGCAACGGTGCCTCCTGGGCGGAGCGCTGGTGAGGGCCGGCGGTCGCGTCCGACATGTCGCGGCGCTCACCGGCCCCGGGCGTCGTCGAGTGAGGGCAGCGTCCACTGCTCCCCGAGCCAGGCGTCGAACGCCCGCGGCTCGAACGGCAGCACACCGCCGCCGGGGTAGGGCGTGTACTCGCTGAACCAAATGGTCCCGCCGACGTTGTAGAGGTCGACCCGCATGAAGTCGAAGGGGCGGCCGAGCACCTCCGCCGCGTGGTTCAGGGCGTCCAGGTTCTCCGGAGGCGGGCCCGGCTCGCCGCTGCCCAGGGCGGTCGCCACGTGCAGCGGCTTCCAGTCGGCGGTGTAGAAGGTGCGCGAGTGCTGCTTGGTGAACCGGCCGGTGTCGACCGACACCGCGGCGATCCTGCCGTCGAAGACCAGGTACTTGTAGTCGTCGGGCGGCGTCACGCCGTCGCCGATGGCCTCCTCGATGACGTAGAGCGGGCGGGCCTCGCTGTACGCCCACTCCCCGAGCAGGACGCTCTGGTCGTCGCGCAGCCAGGTCTTCGTCGCCGCGATGGTCTGCTCGTCGATCGTGTCCGTGGCGGCGCCGAACCGCACCAGGCCGCTGCGGTGGTTGGGCTTGAGCACCCAGGGGCGGTCGAAGGTCCGGCCGGTCACCTCGCGGAGGTCGGTCCCGGACCAGAAGGTCTCCGGCACCGACAGGCCGGCCTCCTCCTGGACCTGGGCGGCGTGGTCCTTCATCGCCAGCTTGTCGCACGTCCAGGCCAGCACGGGCCGGCGGTCGTGCATGATGCGCCAGTTGATCTTCTCGCCGAAGGTCTGCGGATCGCGCAGCCGCGGCAGCCGCCCGTGCCCGGCCAGGTACAGGTACCGGCGGCGGGTGGCGAGGGGCAGGACCCCGGCGATGCGGCGGTGCGCCGGCTGGAAAACGTGTCGGAGGCTCTCGTTCAAGCCGCTCCGGGGCATCGTGGACCCCTTCTTGGTGTGAGACGCGGGCACGCCGGCTGGTGTCTGTCCCGGGGCGTGGAACGTCGCCCGGTGTCCCGGCGAGCGTAGTACCCGGCGCTCAGCGCGGCGTTTCCTCGTCACGCAACCACCCCATCGGAGGTTTCTCACGACGAACCGCGCCGACGACACTGGTTCCGTGCCGGACGAGGAGACCACCCCGACGCCCGTCACCGTCCTGCTGGTGTGCACCGGCAACATCTGCCGGTCGGCCCTCGGGGAGGGGCTGGGCCGGGCCTACCTGGGCCAGGTGCTCGGGCCGGCGGCGGCCGACCTCGATCTGGTCAGCGCGGGCACCCGCGCGGTCGTCGGCTCGGGGATGCACCCGGACAGCGCCCTGGTGCTGTCCGGCTTCGGCGGCGATCCCGCCGGCTTCGCCGCCCGGCAGCTGGAGCCGCGGATGATCGCCGGGGCGGACCTCGTCCTCACCCTCACCCGCGACCACCGCCGTGACGTGCTGGGGCTCGTCCCCCGGGCGCTGGCCCGCACGTTCACCCTGCGGGAGGCCGCGGACCTGCTGGAGGCCCTCGACGACCGGGTGCCGCCGGGGGAAGGGTTCGCCGGCCGTGCGCGCGAACTGGTCGCCGCCCTGGCCGCGGCGCGCCCCGGGCGCACCGGGGGTGCCTGCGACGACATCCCCGACCCCATCGGCCGGCCCCTGGCGGAGCACGAGGAGGTCGGGCAGGCCGTGGCCGAGGCGCTGCTGCCGGTGCTGGCCGCCCTGGTGTCGCTGCATCCCGCGACGGACGGTGCCGAGGTGCCCGACCCGGTCGGGCGCGCCTCGCACGTCGACCGGAGCGGGGGATCCCTGCCCGCCGCCGACCGGTCCCGGGAGGGCACGTCGGTGCGGGCCGGCTCCGGGGACGGCCGGTCCACGGCGCCGCCACGGGCGTCCAGGAGCCCGTTCGGCGCCTTCACCCGCCGGAGGCGGGGCGGGTCCTAGCGTCGGCGCCCGGCGAGACCACCGGGCGATGTGCGCCGGTGGCGCCTGCTGGGCTCGGCGTGCGCCATCGGCGCACATCGCTGCCGCTCGGGCGTCAGTGCGCCGACCGCTGAGGACGACCCCGTCAGCAGGGGGCGGCCGGGGAGGCCGACCACTCCGCCGGCACGAAGTCGGGGACGGCGATCGAGGCCTCCGCCCGTCGCCGGTCGGCCACCCGGACGGCGCGGCCGATGCCGAGCGCCAGGAGCACGGCCAGCATCGTCCACGTGGTCGCGAGGACCAGCACCCAGCTCATGGAGTAGTTCCTAGGCGGGCCCCGGACCGATGCCCGGGTGCGACGCGGGCAGAACGTGCCAGAAATTTTCCCCCGGGCCTGTGGTGCGTTCTCGCAGGTCATCCCCCGAATGGGTGAACCGTGGGCCCGGCGCCTCGGCCGGACCCCCAGTTTTTGAAACCTGAATCCCCTTCCTGTTATTCATTCGTGACGCTACGTTCGTCCTGTGTCACGAACCAGTCACCGACAGTTGCGAACCATCCGGGCCCGTCGTATGCGCTTCCCCCGCCGCCGGCTGACCCAGGTGCTGCTCGCGCTCATCGGGCTGCTCCCGATCACCTATCCGCTCGCCCAGGGCCAGGGGGAGGACGTCGTCGCCACCCAGAGCCCGGCCTCCTCCGCCACCGGTGCCCCGGTTCCCGCCGCGAAGCCGCCCGTCGCCTCGCCGTCCGCCGAGGCGCCGCCGGTGCAGGAGGAGCAGGCCGCCGGCAGCGCGCAGGCGCAGACCGAGGCCCGGGCGGAGCAGCCGGCTCCGGTGGCCGGGGCCACCACCGGCACCCGCCCGACGCCCACCACCCCGACGACCACCGCTCCCGCTCCCGCCCCCGCCGCTCCGAAGCCCGCGACCGCTCCGACCTCCCCGACCGCGGCGCCCGCCCCGGTCGCGCCCGCCGCCACCAACGCCAGCGGCCCCCTCAGCTGGGCCCCGCCGTCCGGCTGGGAGAACTACCCGGTCCACCGCATCACCTCGACGACCTCCGTCACCACGGTCGGCGCCCGGGGCGGAGACGTCCGCATCGAGCTGGACCCGTCCCGTCCGGTCGCGCCGATCACCATCGCCAACTGCCGGAACGCCGTCATCATGGGCGGCCAGATCAACGTCCTCCCGACCGCGCGGATCGGGACCGACGACCAGCGCGCCATCTACGTGCACAAGTGCACCGGCACCGTGCACATCGAGGGCGTGCTCATCAACGGCAACGTCAACGGATCGCAGGCCGACGGCATCGCGGTGAACGCCCCCGAGGCGACCGTGCAGATCCAGAACGTGCGCATGGAGGCCCTGCGCGGCACGTACTCGGTCAACCACGCCGACGTCTTCCAGCCGTGGGGCGGGGTCAAGGAGTACCGGATCGACCGGCTCTCCGGCACGACCAACTACCAGGGCATCCAGGTCCGCCAGGACCTCGGCGCCATCGGCAAGGGCACCATCCGCAACGCCAACGTCGGCAGCTCCGGGGTGACCCCGATCGAGCGGGGCGGGCAGTTCATCCGCATCGACTGCAACACCTACCCGCTGGCGCTCGAGAACGTGTACATCGACCCGCGCTCCGGCCGGGACATGGGGTACAGCGTGTGGCCGCAGACCGATGACCGCGGCTGCCCCGCGAAGATCAGCAACGGCGTCGTCTCGTGGCCGTCGATCGGGAACCTGAGCGGCACCCTCCGCCAGGGCAAGCCGGCGTCGGGCGACTTCGTCCCGGCCGGGACGGTCGGCCGGGGGTACGTGTCCCCGGGCTACCGCTGACCTACCGCTCCTGACCTCGAGGGGACGGGCGCCGCGCCACCGCGCGGTGTCCGTCCCCTCGCGCGTCCGGCCTCCCGGTCAGTACGCGCCCTTGCCCTTGACGACGGCGCCCACCGTCCGCCAGAGGATCATCACGTCCAGCATCAGCGACCAGTGCTCCACGTAGTGCACGTCGAGCCGCACGGAGTCGGCCCAGGAGAGGTCCGACCGGCCGCTGACCTGCCAGAGCCCGGTCAGGCCCGGCTTGACGACCAGCCGGCGGCTCATCTCCACCCCGAACTGCTCGACCTCCGAGGGCAGCGGCGGGCGGGGGCCGACCAGCGACATGTCCCCCCGGAGGATGTTCACCAGCTGGGGCAGCTCGTCGAGCGAGTACCGCCGCAGGACCCGGCCCACCCGCGTCACGCGCGGGTCCCGGCGCAGCTTGAACAGCACCCCGTTGCCCTCGTTGACCGCGGCCAGCCGGGCCACCAGCCGCTCGGCGTCGGTCTGCATGCTGCGGAACTTGAACATCGGGAACGTGCGCCCGTCCCGGCCGACCCGCTCCTGGCGGAACAGCACCGGGCCGCGGCTGTCGACCTTCACGGCGATCCCGATCACCACGAGCACCGGCGCCAGCAGCAGCAGGAGCAGGGCGGCGGACGTCCGGTCGAAGGACTCCTTGGCCAGCCGGTGGATGCCGCGCAGCTCGGGGCGCTCCATCTGCAGCAGCGACAGCCCGCAGACCGGGCGCACCCGGATGCGCGGGCCGGCGATCTCGGAGACCGACGGCGCCAGCAGCAGGTCGGCTCGGGTCTTCTCCAGCTCCCAGCCCAGCCGGCGCAGCGCCGCGCCGTCCAGCTCGGGGGACGGCAGCACGGCGACCGTGTCCACCTCGTACCGCTCGACGACGTCGACCACCTCGTCCAGCCCGCCGAGCACCGGCAGGCCGCCGGGGCCGCCGGAGGCGCCGGAGCGGAAGGGGACGCAGCAGCCGACCACGCGGTAGCCCTGGTCGGGCTCCCGGTGCAGCTGCTCCCGCAGCGCCGCCACGCCGCTGCGGTGGCCGACGAGCAGCGTCGTCTGCTGGTAGCGGCCCTGCGCCCGCTGGCGGCGCAGCCACGACCGGTGCGCCTGGCGCTGGACGAGGGTGAGCGCGGTGGCCAGCGGGAGGGCGACGACGACGAAGCCGCGGGCGACCTCCAGCTTCAGGCCCCACGAGACCGTGCCCACCAGGGCGAGCAGGAGCGCGGCGGCGAAGAAGACGCGGCGGAACTCCTCCGGGCCTTCCCAGAGGTAGCGGTCCTCGTAGCTGCGGGCGAGCACCATCGCGAACACCCAGACGGCCGGCAGGGCGAGTGCGATGACCAGCGACGCGGTGGTGACACCCACCTCCGCCGGGTGGAAGCGGGCGAGCAGACCGCTCCCCGCTGCTGCGCTGGCGCAGACGGCGTCCCACAGGACGAGGCGGCGCACGTAGGGGCCGCGCCACGCCCGGCGGGCGACCGTGCCGGCGCCGCGCAGCCGGTCGGCCTGCGGCAAGCGGTCGGGCGGTGTGGCGAGGTGGTGGGTGCTGCTGTGCTCGGACGGTATGGCTTCGGAGCTCATGAGGCGTTTTCCCTGCGGTCGCGAACGAGACCCGGCGCCCGGCGGAGAACTCACGACGGGGCGGAACGCTCGTGCGGTGTCACGGACGGTTCGGCGTGCCGATCCGGGGACCGGCGTGGCTGCACATGAGGGCGGGCCCCGCCTCAGTCGGGTCGGGCACCCGGGTGGTCGGCGCGGGCCACGACGACGGCGTCGTCACCCCGGGAGATCCGGATCGATCCGGCGAGCGATGCGGGGAAACCTGCGTCCAGCACCGCGAGCGCGGCGTCTCCGTGGTCGGGGTGGCCGCTGGCGCAGTGGCCACCCCCCGACACCGAGGCCGACGCAGGAGCCCCCGGGGCGGTCACCGGCATCGGAGCCGGTGCCGGCGGGGGCCCGACCGGCTTGGCCGGGCGCGGCTGTGGTGCGGCCGGCGGCACCTCGGGGCCGCCGGCCCGGGGGGTGTCGGTGACGGCCGGGGCCCGGGCGCGGATCGGGGCGGTACCCGAGGCGGTGGCCGCCATGAAGGTGCCCGCCGTCGCGGTCTCGGGGCTGCACGCCGGCGCGGGCGGGACGGGCGCGGCGGGAGACGCCGGGAGCGCGGGCACCGTCGTCGCGAGGTCCGGGGCCGCTGAAACCGAGGCGGCGGCTTCCGTGACGGCCGTGGTCGTGGCGTCGGTGGTCGCGACCACGGTGGTCGTGGCGTCGGTGGTCGTGGCGTCGGTGGTCGTGGCGTCGGTGGTCGTGGCGTCTGTGGTCGTGGCGTCTGTGGTCGTGGCACCTGCCGCCACGGGGGTGGTCACCGATGCCGGCTCGACCGTCGGCGGGAGCTCCGCCTCGGTGTCCGGGTCGACCAGCGTGGGGTCGACCGGCGTGCCGTCGGAGTCGGTCGGCGACGCGGCGGGATCGGCGTCCGCGTGGGTGGGGTCGGCGGGCGTGGCGCCCGGCTCCGCCGGCGGGGTGCCCGGCTCGCCGGTCCAGGACCCGGACCCGGACCCGGTGCCGACGCCGGAGTCGTTCCCGGTGCCGCTGTCGTCGCCGGAGTCGTTCCCGAACCCGGTGCCCGGACCGGACGGCGTCGAGCCGGGCGCAGGCGGTGTCTCGGGCGCGGGCGGTGTCTCCGGAGCGGGCGGTGTCTCCGGAGCGGGCGGTGTCTCCGGAGCGGGCGGCGTCTCCGGAGCGGGCGGCGTCTCCGGAGCGGGCGGCGTCTCCGGAGCGGGCGGCGTCTCCGGAGCGGACGGCGTCTCCGGAGCGGGCGGCGTCGGGCTGTCGGGTTCCCCGGCCGGGGGCGCCGGCGGAACGGGCGGCCGGCTCACCGGGGGCGGGTCCGTGACGGGCTGCCCGGCCGGGGGCTGCTCCTCGCGGGGCTCGGCGCCCTGCCCCGGCGCCGCAGGTCCGGGGTCGGCCGGTGAGGCCTCGGGGGTGGCGGACCACTGCCCGGCGTCGGCTCGCGCCGCCCCGCCCGAGACGGCGAGCAGCGCCCAGGCGCCGAGCACGAGGAGGCCGGTCAGCAGCAGCCGTCGCGACCACCGCGCCCCGCGGCCGCCGTGCCCCGGCACGGCGCCGGGCGACGTGCTGAGGGCATGCGGCCCCCACGACGTCACCACGCTCCGGCCGATGGACACGCAGGCCTCCCTGTCCTTCTTCCTGTGCAGACCTTCGACCGGAGTCTCGGCGAGGGCAACGGCCACCGGGTGGCGTGGCGGTTAACTCGGGCGGCGCGCGGTCGCGCTTCACTCGCTGTGACCGAACCAGGCCGTACCGATACGGGATGACCGCGTCCAGCACGCACCGTGCCCGGGGCTGTCCTCTCCGGCGCGCTCCCCCCGAAGGGTCACGGTGCGGACGCACCGGGGGTCCGGCCGACTACCGTCAGGCGCTGCAGACGACCCGCCACGCAAGCGGGGCCCGGGCGGAGTCGCCGCCCGGTGGCGGATCCACGGCGGAGGTTCAGCAGGCGATGCGCATGCTCGTCACCGGGGGCGCGGGGTTCATCGGCGCGAACTTCGTGCACCTGACCCTGCGGGACCACCCGGAGTTCGAGGTCGTCGTCCTGGACGCGCTCACGTACGCGGGCAACGAGGCGTCCCTGGCCGCCGTCCGCGACGACATCGAGTTCGTGCACGGCTCGGTGGCCGACGCCGACGTGGTCGACCGGCTGGTGAGCCGCTGCGACGTCGTCGTCCACTTCGCCGCCGAGAGCCACAACGACAACTCGCTGCGCGACCCGTCGCCGTTCCTGCAGACGAACGTCGTCGGCACCTTCACCCTGCTGGAGGCCGTGCGGAAGCACGGCGTCCGGTACCACCACATCTCCACCGACGAGGTCTACGGCGACCTCGAGCTCGACGACCCGGGGAAGTTCACCCCCGAGACGCCGTACAACCCGAGCAGCCCGTACTCCGCGACCAAGGCGGGCTCGGACCTGCTGGTGCGCGCGTGGGTGCGCTCCTTCGGCATCCACGCCACCCTCTCCAACTGCTCGAACAACTACGGGCCCTACCAGCACGTGGAGAAGTTCATCCCCCGGCAGATCACCAACGTGCTGGGCGGCCTGCGCCCCAAGCTGTACGGCGCCGGGCAGAACGTGCGCGACTGGATCCACGTCGAGGACCACAACTCCGCGGTGCACGCGATCCTGGACCGCGGCCGCTCCGGCGAGACCTACCTGATCGGCGCCGACGGCGAGAAGGACAACCGCGAGGTGCTCGGGCTGATCCTGGAGCTGACCGGGCAGCCCGCCGACGCCTTCGACTCGGTGCCCGATCGCGCCGGGCACGACCTGCGCTACGCGATCGACGCCACCAAGCTGCGCACCGAGCTGGGCTGGACGCCGCGGTTCACCGACTTCCGCGACGGCCTGGCCGCCACCGTCGACTGGTACCGCGCGAACGAGGGCTGGTGGCGCCCGCTGAAGGACGCCGTCGAGGCCGGCTACGCCGCCCGCGGCCAGTGAGGACCGTCATCGTCGGTGCCGCCGGGCAGCTCGGCCGCGCCCTGCGGCAGGAGTTCCCCGACGCCGTCGCCCTCGACCGGACGGCGCTGGACGTCACCGACGCCGCCGCCGTGCGGGCGTTCGACTGGGCGGGGGTGGACGTCGTCCTCAACGCCGCCGCCTGGACCGCCGTCGACGCCGCCGAGGACCCGGCCAACTCCGCCGCCGTGCGGGCGGTCAACGTGGACGCCGTGGCGCACCTGGCCGAGGCCGCCGAGCAGCACGGCGCGGCGCTGGTGCACCTGTCCAGCGAGTACGTCTTCGACGGCCGCTCCGCGGGCCCGATCCCCGAGGACGCACCGCCGTCGCCGCTGAGCGTCTACGGGCGCAGCAAGGCCGACGGCGACGCCTGCGCCAGCGCGATCGACCGGCACTGGCTGGTGCGCACCACCTGGGTGGTGGGGCAGGGGCGCAACTTCGTGCGCACGATGGCCGGCCTCGCCGACCGCGGGATCTCCCCCTCGGTGGTCGACGACCAGATCGGCCGGCTCACCGCCACGACCGACCTGGCCGCCGGCATCCGACACCTGGTCGGGACCGGCGCCCCCTACGGCACCTACAACCTCACCGGCGACGGCGAGCCCGCCTCCTGGGCCGACGTCGCGGAGCTCGTCTTCACCGCCCGCGGCCGCTCCGCCGGCGACGTGACCCGGGTGAGCACCGCCGAGTACTTCGCCGGGCAGACCGGCGTCGCACCCCGCCCGCCCAACAGCGTCCTGGACCTCGGCCGCATCCGGGCCACCGGCTTCCGCCCGCGCGACTGGCGCCAGACGCTGGACGGGTACCTCAGCGGCCTCAGCTGACCCGGGCGGCACGTCAGTCGCAGCGGTCGGGACGGAACGGTCAAGTCCCGGCGCCGGGCTGCCGATGAGAACTCCGTGTCGTGGCAGTGGATCGTCGGTGGGCTGGTCGTCTGGATGGTCCTCGCGACCCTGCTCGCGTTCGTGATCGGCCGGGGGATCCGGATCGCCGACCGCACCTCACCCGGTACCGGCGCCCCGCTGACGACCGCCGACCTGCCGTCGTCGCTCGTCGCCCGTGCCCGCGCCCGCCGGCGGGCCGTTCCGCTGCCCCCGGTCGGCGTGGGCCTGGCCGCCGCCGCGGTCGTCCTCATGGGCACGGGATTCGTCCTGCGCCTCACCGGTGCCACCGGCCCGGCCGCGCAGCTGCTGTCGATGGACGCCCCGTTCTCCCTGCCCCGCATGTTCGTGGCCGGGCTGTTCGCCGTCGCCGCTCTCGCCGCGGTCGCCGGGGCCGCGCGCAACCCCGGGCGCCGCACCTGGTGGCTCGCCGTCGGGCTGGTCGCGGCCGCGATCGCGTCGGTCAAGGCCGGTGGCACGGTGCACGCCGACGTGATGGGTGCCGCGATCGCGACCGTCGGCGAGCCCGCGGCCATCGCGCTCAGCGCGGTCGTGGCGGTCGCCGTCGTCGGCGCGCTGTTCGTCCTGAGCCGTACCGAGCGCCGTGACCGGCGCCGGGTGCTCGGCAGCCTCGCCGGCTACGGCGTGGCCTCGGTCGGCCTGTCGGCGCTGTCCGTCCTGGCCCCCGGCTCGCTGCGGGTGACCGCCACCTTCGTCGAGGAGGCCGGCGAGGCGCTGGCCGGTGTGGCCTTCCTCGTCGCGGTGCTCATCGGTGTCGCCCCGCGCCTGGTGCTGCCCGAAGGCTGGGCGCTCCGCCGGTCCGCGGACGCGCACTCCCTCGAGCTCGCCCAGCCGCTGGAGAAGCCGGCCCGCTGAGCCCGCGGCTCAGATCGCGGCGCGGACCTGCCCGCACCGGCAGGCGTACAGCGACGAGCCGCTGAAGGCGTCGTCGCCGATGCGGCGGAACCAGTGCACGTGCGCCGCGGAGCGGCGCCCCCCGGCGCCGGTGGCGAGACGCAGGCCGTCGACGTCCCGGGCGGGTGCGGAACGAGCCACCTCGACTCCTCCGATGCGCTCTGCCGCCCGTCGACCGGGCGATCTGCACGACTGTCTACCCCACGATGCCGGGCAGCGGGCATCCGGAGGGTGAACGGTCCGCGACATGATCCGCCATCGCCCGGCGGCGCCGGTCAGCCGGTGGTCCAGGCGAGCAGCTCGTCGGCCGGGCGGGTGTTGATGACCCGCTCGACCGGGACGCCGCACTCGATCGCCCGCTCGCAACCGTTGTACTGCCAGTCGAGCTGACCGGGCGCGTGCGCGTCGGTGTCGATGGCGAACTCGCAGCCCAGCTCGACGGCGAGGGTGAGCAGCCGCCGGGGCGGGTCCAGCCGCTCGGGACGCGAGTTGATCTCCACCGCGGTGCCGTGCTCGACGCAGGCGGAGAAGACCGCCTCGGCGTCGAAGTCGCTCTCCGGGCGCGGGCGCTGCGTCCCGTTCCGCTGCTTGCGGCCGATGACCAGCCGGCCGGTGCAGTGCCCGAGGACGTCGGTGTGCGGATGGGCGACGGCGGCGAGCATCCGGTCGGTCATCGCCCGCCGGTCGGCCCGCAGGTCGGAGTGCACGCTGGCGACGACGACGTCGAGCCGGCCGAGCAGCTCGTCGGTCTGGTCCAGCGACCCGTCGACGTTGATGTCGCACTCGATGCCGGTGAGGATCCGGAACGGGGCGAGCTCGGTGTTCAGCTCGGCGACGACGTCGAGCTGCCGCTCCAGGCGCTCGGGGGTGAGCCCGTTGGCGACCGTCAGCCGGGGGGAGTGGTCGGTCAGCGCCAGGTACTCGTGGCCCAGGGCCATCGCCGCCTCGGCCATCTCCCGGATCGGGCTGCCGCCGTCGGACCAGTCGGAGTGCGCGTGCAGGTCACCGCGCAGTGCGGCCCGGAAGGCGGCGACGTCGTCGGCGGCGGGCAGCTCGGCGGCGTACGCCTCTTCCAGCGTCGCCAGGTACTCGGGCACCTGGCCCCCGTGCGCCTGCACGATCGCGGTCGCCGTCTTGGGGCCGATGCCCTTGAGGTCGGTCAGGGTCTTCGTGCGGATGCGGCGGTCGAGCTCGGCCTCGCCGAGACCGTCGACCACCGCCGCGGCGCTGCGGTAGGCCGCGACGCGGTAGGTGGCCTCGCGGGCGCGCTCCAGGAGGAAGGCGATCCTCCGGAGCGCGGCCGCGGGCGGGAGCGGAGCGCTCAGCGGGACTTCTTCTTCAGGCGCCTCTCGGTGCGCCGCTGGGCCTTCGCCGCGCGCTTCTGCGCCTGCGCGAAGTTCTTCTCGGTGGCGTTCGCGGCCCGGCTGGCCGCGCGACGCGTCCGGTAGCCCACGGACGGCTTGCCCTCGGTGTCGACGGCGGCGAGCAGCAGGCCGCCGAGCAGACCCGTGTTCTTGAGGAAGTTCGAGATCTGGCCGAACTGCTCCGTCGGGTCGTCGTGCTCCCAGAACCGGTGGCCGGCCAGGGTGGTGGGCACGATCGACGCCGACAGCACCAGCGCGGTCAGCCGCGGGAACCGGTTCAGCGCGAACAGCGAGCCGGCGGCGACCTTGATGGCGGCGTCGACCTTCACCCACTGCTCGACGTCGCGGGGCAGCTGGACCGGGAGCTGCTTGTCGGCGGTGTCGGCGATCTTCTCCACCACGGGGCGGGCTCCCGGCACGCGGTCCTGCGGCTTGCGCAGGGTGCTGACCCCTCCGTAGACGAAGGGAGCGGCGAGCAGGGGCCGGGCGATCCGGCGAACGAGCATGGTGACCTCTTTCCTCGATGCCACTGGGCAGTCGCGTCGTGCACTGCCCCGAAGATCGATTCCGCAATCACCGCGGTCGCGCGCGCGGTGTCCACCCCGGCGCGCGGTGCCGGCCGCGCGCAGGTCCGCTCCTCGCTCGGCTTCAATCCGGTCGTGCCCTACCGATGATCTCCTCAGCGGGAGGGCGCGGGAGCTCCTCCGTGCCGAGCCGGGAGGACCCACGTTGCGACGACACAGGAGATCCGACGCCGCCGGTCAGGTGGTGGCCGTCCCCCGTGACGTCGAGGCGGTCGAGGCGGTCGTCAACGCGCTCGACGTGGGCGTGACCGACGCCGCCGAGGCGCACCGGATCATCGCCGTCACCCTCGTCCGCGAGCTGGACCTCGACTACGGCGCCGCCTGGCTGCCGGACGGCGCCGGCGGCTTCACCCTGGCCGCCGAGTCGGGCCGCTACGCCGAGGCGATGCGCGCCTCCCGCGTCGACCGGCTGCTCCCCACTCAGGGCCTGGCCGGCGCGGCCATCCGCAGCCAGGACCCGGTGCTGGCCGACGAGACCACCGACCCGGCCGGCTGCCTCCGGTGGCGCGCCGCGCAGACCGCCGGCGCCACCAGCGGCTGCGTGCTGCCGGTCGTGGACGACCGCGAGGTGATCGGCCTCTACGAGTTCTACAACTCCTACGAGCTGCCCTTCTTCGGTGGACGTGCGTCGAAGTGGAAGTCGCTGCGCCGGCTCCTGACCCACGCCCGCAAGGCCGCGCTCGCCACCGCTTCGCTCAAGGAGACGCTCGACGACCGGCAGGCGGTGACCACCGTCGTCACCGAGATCGGCGCGGCCCCCTCGCAGGCCGAGGCGCTGCGGGTCGCGCTGGACTCGGTGCGGACCGCCTTCGGCTGGGCGTACGGCTCGTACTGGGCGCTCGACGAGGCCGCCGGCGTGCTCAGGTTCCAGCAGGAGTCCGGCTCGGCGGGCGAGGAGTTCCGCCGGGTCACCCTGGCGGCCAGCTTCGCCGAGGGCGTGGGCCTCTCCGGCCGCGCCTGGCGTGCCCGCGACCTCTACTTCGTGTCCGACATCGGCGAGATGACCGACTGCGTCCGGGCCCCCGCCGCGCAGCGGGCCGGGGTGCGGTCCGGGGTGTGCTTCCCGCTGGTCGTCAACGGCCGGGTGATCGGGACCATGGACTTCTTCGTCAGCGAGACGATCACCCTGTCGGACTCCCGCGCCTCCGCCCTGCGGAACGTCCAGCAACTGGTCTCCCAGCGCCTGGACGTGCTGCGGCGCACCGAGGAGTCGGCCGACAACGCCCGGGAGCTGCTGGCCACCGTCGCCCGGCTCCGCGCGGCGGCCGGCGACGCCGGCGGGGTCGCCGAGAGCGCGGTCAGCCAGGCATCGACGATGACCAGCGAGGTGCGGGCGCTGGACGAGGCCTCGGTCGCCGTCGGGGAGGTCATCCGGATCATCTCCGGCATCGCCGACCAGACCAACCTGCTGGCGCTCAACGCCACCATCGAGGCCGCCCGAGCCGGCGAGCTGGGCAAGGGCTTCGCGGTCGTCGCCGGCGAGGTCAAGGACCTGGCACGGGAGACGGCCAAGGCCACCCAGAAGGTGTCCGACCAGATCGCCGGCATCCAGGCCAGCAGCAAGGCGGTCGCGGCCGGCATCCACACCACCGGCGAGATCATCGGCCGCCTCGACGCCGTCCAGGCGCGGATCAGCGAGGTGCTGGAGGAGCAGGCGCGGATGGCGCAGCTCATCGACACCGGCAGCTGAGCCGCCGGCGCCGTCCGCGGGTCACTGCAGGTCGACGAACCGCTCGACGTCGCGGGGGCGCCCGGCGATCACGATCTCGGAGCCGTAGGTCAGCACCGTGTCCGTACCCGCGTGCGTGTAGGCGTCGCCGCCCTCGGGCTTCACCGACACCACGGTGACCCGGTGCCGCTTGCGCAGCCCGGTCTGCCCCAGCGGGGGGCCGACGATCTCCCGCGGCGGCTTGGTCTTGGCGAACACCCACTGCGGGTCGAGCTCCACCCAGTCCAGCAGCCGGCCGGAGACGAGGTGGGCGACGCGCTCGCCCATCTCGTGCTCGGGGAAGACCACGTGATGGGCGCCGATGCGCTCGAGGATCTTCCCGTGCTGGCTGCTCAGCGCCTTGGCCCAGATGTCGGCCACCCCGAGCTCCACCAGCAGCGAGGTGGTGAGGATGCTGGCCTCCAGGTCGGTGCCGATCGCGACGACGACACGGCTGAAGTCCCCGACGCCGATCTCCCGCAGCGCGTCCAGGTCGGTCCCGTCGGCGACGACGACCTGGCCGAGCTGCCCGGACAGCCGCTGCACGATCTCGGGGCGGTGGTCGAGGGCGAGCACCTCCGTGCCGCCGCCGGCCAGCTCGAGTGCCAGCGCGGTGCCGAACCGGCCCAGGCCGATGACGGCGACCGGGTCCCTGTGACTAGCCAACGATGGTCCTCTCCTCGGGCAGCTGGTAGAGCCGGGCGCGTTCGCGCAGCGCCAGCCCGGAGGCGAGCGTGAGCGGTCCGATCCGGCCGATGAACATGAGCGCGACGACGAGCAGCTGCGCGCCCGGCGGCAGGTCCGCGGTGATGCCGGTGGACAGGCCGACGGTCGAGAACGCCGAGACGGTCTCGAACAGCACCTGCTCGAAGCCGAAGTCGGTGAGCGCCTCCATCGCGAAGGTGGCGACCGCGACCACCCCGATGCTGAGCAGGGCGACCGCCAGGGCCTGCCGCTGGTTGGTCGCCGGCACGCGGCGGCGCCCCACCTCGACGTCCGGGTCGCCCCGCAGCTCCGCCCACAGCACGTAGGCCAGCAGCCCGAACGTCGTCACCTTGATGCCGCCGGCGGTGCCGGCGCTGCCGCCGCCGATGAACATCAGCGCGTCGGTGAGGAACAGCGTCTCCGGCAGGACCGCGGACATGTCCAGGTTGTTGAAGCCGGCGGTGCGCGGCATGACCCCGGCGACGAAGCCGGCGAGGATGGTGTCGCCGGCGCCCAGCGGGCCGAGCGTCCGCGGGTTCCGCCACTCGGCGAGCAGGTAGCCGAGGGTGCCCACGACCAGCAGCGCGAGCGTGACGACCACGGTGATCCGGGTGAGCACCGACCACGTGCGCGGCCGCCGCCAGGAGCGGGCCAGCTCGAAGACGACGGGGAAGCCCAGCCCCCCGACGATCACCGCGGCGGCGATGGGCAGGCTCACCCACGGGTCGGTGACGTAGCCGATCAGGCTGTCGGCGTTGAGCGAGAACCCGGCGTTGTTGAACGCCGAGACCGCGTGGAACACCCCGCTGTAGACGGCGTAGGGCAGCGGCTCGTCGTAGCCGACGGCGAACCGGGTGGCCAGCACGACCGCGACGACCGTCTCGCTGACCAGGCTGAAGACGACGACCCGGCCGAGCACCCGGCGGACGTCGGCCGCGGACAGCGACTTGGTCTCGGCCTGGGCGACCAGGCGGGCCCGCAGCCCGAGCCGCCGGGAGAGCAGCAGCGCGAACAGGCTGGCCAGCGTCATGATCCCGAGCCCGCCGGCCTGGATGAGCAGCAGGATGACGGCCTGCCCGAACCCCGACCAGTAGGTGCCGGTGTCCACGGTGGCCAGCCCGGTGACGCAGACGGCGGAGGTGGCGTGGAAGAGGGCGGTGAGCAGGTCGGCGCGGCCGGGGCCGGGGGTGGCCATCGGCAGCGAGAGCAGCGCGGTGCCGACCGCCACGGCGACCAGGAAGGCCCCGGCGATGATCCGCCCCGGGTGCCGGAAGCCGCGCGCGGCGGTCGGCTGCGCCGGGACGCGGAGCGACTGCGTCACCGGCATCCACCCCGCGGCTGCAGGGTGGACGGGCGCGCCGGCCACCGGCGCCGGCCGGCCGCCGCCACGGCGCCGCCGACCGCGAACCCGGCCAGCACGTCTCCGGGGTAGTGCACGCCCACGTGCACCCGCGAGTAGCCGACGCCCAGGGCGAGCGGCGCCAGCACGGCGCCGGCAGCGGGGCTCTCCAGGGCGAGGCCGGTGACGAAGGCCGCGGCCGAGCTCGCGTGCCCGCTCGGGAAGGAGAGGCTGCCGGGCTCGCGCCGCAGCCGGCGCTCGGTGCGCAGGTTCGCCAGGTCCGGCCGCACCCGGCCGAACGCCCGCTTCAGGACGGCGTTGACCACGGCGCTGGACACCAGCATCGAGCCCGCCCCGCGGATCGCTCCTCGCCGCGACGGCCCGTCCCGCAGGCACAGGACGAGCGCGACCCCGACCCAGAGCCTGCCGTGGTCGGCGGCGGTGGACAGCCGGCGCAACCAGCGGTCGGCCGGCGTGGTGGGCAACGACCCGACGAGGGAGTGCAGGCGCACATCGAGGTCGCGGGCGGAGCGCACGGACGGACGCTAGACCTGCTGCCCGGGCTAGGCGGACACGGCGCCCCGAACGGGTCAGGCGCGGCCCCCGTCTTGATCAGGTCACCTGATCGTTCCGGGTCCTGGCTCAGCACCGGTGGTGAGCCAGGACCCCTAGTGATCAGGTGACCTGATCATCCCGGCGGGGTCAGGTCTTCTGGCGGGCGCGGTAGGCGGCGACCGTCGAGCGGCTCGCGCAGGTGTTGGAGCAGTAGCGGCGGCTGGCGTTGCGCGAGGTGTCCACGTAGACGTCGTCGCACCCCTCGGCCGAGCAGACGCCCAGGCGCTGCCACCCGTGCTGCACCACCACCTGGGACAGGCCCATCGCCACCGTCGTCGTCAGCTGCTCGAGGACCGGGGCGTCGGGGCGGGCGTAGTGCAGGTGCAGCTCGCCGTCGTGGTCGGTGGCGTACGGGCGTGGCCGGGCCAGCGCCAGCAGCTCGTTGAGCCGGGTGAGGACGTCGGCCTGCGACTCGGCCAGCGCGACGGCGCGGACCAGCCGGGAGGTGACGGCGGCCTTCTCCGCCTCGGACGGCGTGAGGTCCAGCGACGTCCCGGGCGTGAACCACTCGTCGTGCGACGTCAGGAACAGCGCCACACCGTCGTCGGGCTCCAGGTCGGCGTTGGCCAGGGCGATGGCCAGCTCGACCGCGGTTGACCCGTAGGTGTCGTAGTCCAATTGACTCCCTACCGTCGAGTCCCTAGTCTCGGGACTGCGTAGGCGGTCAACGGTCTTTGACCGCCTACTGTTCCTTCCCCTGCAGTGTGAAACGAGTTCAAGCGTGCGTGCCTATCTCACCGTCTGGCGGCTTCCCTCCGCCCCGGTGCTCCTCCTCGCCGGCTTCGCCGGGCGGCTGCCGTCGGCCATGGTGCCGCTCGCGCTGCTGCTCATGGTGCAGCAGCAGACCGGCTCCTACGCGATCGCCGGCCTCGCCGCGGCCACCCTGGGCGTCGCGTCGGCCGCGATGGCGCCGATCCTCGGCCGCCTCGCCGACCGGAAGGGCCCGCGCCGCATCCTGCTGGCCCAGGCCGGGCTCTACCCGTTGCTGCTCGGGCTGCTCGTGGTCGTCGTCCTCCGCGATGCGCCGACCGCCGCGGTCATCGCGGCCTCGGCCCTGGCCGGTGCGAGCACCCCGCTGGTCTCGGGCACCGTCCGGGCGCTGTGGTCCCGCACCGATCTGCGCTCCCGGCCCGCCGCCTACGCGCTGGACGCCACCGCCACCGAGCTGGTCTTCGTCGTCGGCCCCACGTTGGTCGCCACGCTGGCCGTGCTCGCCGCCCCGGCGTGGGCGGTCGGGGTCGCCGGCGCGCTGGCCGTCGTCGGCGCGCTGGGCATCGCCCGTGCCGCCCGCTCGTGGATCCCGGCCCCGGCATCGCGGGTCAGCCTGTTCTCCACCGTGCTCACGCCCGGCATGCCCCGCGTCCTGCTCAGCGGGTCGGCCGTGATGCTCGGCTTCGGCGCGCTCGAGGTGGCCATCCCGGCCTTCGCCGACTCCGCGGGCAGCCCCGGCATGTCCGGTCTGCTGCTGGCCGTCTGGTCACTGGGCTCGGTCGCCGGTGGCCTCTGGTTCGGCGCCCGCGTGATGAGCGCGTCGCTGCCCCGGCAGTACCGCTGGCTGCTGTTCGGCGTCACCGTCGGCCTCGCGCCGCTGGCCTGGGTCTCCAGCCCCTGGGCGCTGGGCGTGCTGCTCTTCCTGGGCGGGACGGCGATCGCTCCGACCCTCACCGTGCAGAGCTCGCTGGTCGGCTCGCTGGCCCCCGTGCACGCGACCACGGAGGCGTTCACCTGGCTGTCGACCATCACCGTCGGCGCCTCCGCCGTCGGTGCAGCCCTCGGTGGCGCGCTGATCGAGGGGTCATGGGGCGTGCCCGGCGCGCTGGTGCTCGCCTGCGCCGGAGCCGCGGCGGCCGTCGTCGTCACCCTGGTGCCCGGCCGCCGTCCGGCGCCCCGGACGGCGGCTCCGCGGGAGCCCGTCGCCGCCTGACCGGTCCTCCTCCCGCAGCACCGCGCTGGGCTCTGCATCCATAAGTCTCGACTTATAGATGCTGCCGGCCGGACGGTGCGCCCGTGCACGCCTTCGACGTCCTGGGCGACCCGGTCCGGCGGCGACTCCTCGAGCTGCTGGCCGACGGGGAGCGTTCCGCCGGCGACCTCGCGGCCGCCGTCGGTGCCGAGTTCGGGATCTGCCAGCCTGCGGTCTCGCAGCACCTGCGGCTGCTGCGCGAGAACGGGTTCGCGCGGGTGCGCGCCGAAGGCACCCGGCGGCTGTACGCCGTCGATGCGGCACCGCTGCGCGACGTCGACGTCTGGCTCGACCGGTTCCGCCGGTACTGGGACCAGCACCTCGACGCGCTGGCCACCGAGCTCGCCCGTGGTCGCCGTGCCCGGCGCACCCCGGGCGGGCCGGCACCGACGTCCGCGGGCGAAGGTCCCGTGGTCGGCTCTGAGGAGGAGTCGTGAGACATCTGTTCGACGAGCTGGACGCCACCCGGCGCGACGTGCTGCGCCGCGCGGACGGTGACGCGGAGGACGTCGTCGTCGTCCTCCGCCGCCGGTACGACGCCGAGATCGACGACGTCTGGGACGCCATGACCGACCCCGCTCGATCGGCCCGCTGGCTGGGTCCGGTCGCCGGCGACCTCCGCGTCGGGGGCGCCTTCAGTTCGAGGGCAACGTCGGCGGCGAGATCCGGGAGTGCGTGCCCCCGCAGGCGCTGACGGTGACGTGGGGGGCGCCAGAGAGCCTGGTCCGGGTCCGGCTGTCGCCGGACAGCGAGGCCACCACCCTGGAGCTCGAGCACAGCGTGCCGTTCGCCTTCGCGGGCAGCGGCGCCGGTGGGCTCTACGTGGGCCCCGGCTGGGACGTCTCGGTGCTCTCCCTCGCCCTCCACCTCCGCGGCGAGGCGGTGGCGGACCCGGCGACCTGGGAGAACACCCTCGAGGTGCAGCGGTACTCCGAGCGGACCATCGTCGCCTGGGCCGAGGTCATCGCCGCCGGCGGCACCGCCACCGACGAGGAGGTCGCCGGGGGAGTCGAGGCGGCCCGGGTGCAGTTCACCCCGGACCTGGCGGACGCCCCGGCTGCGGGCGCCCGCGAGTGACGCGGGCCCTGGCGATCACCGGGCTGCCCCGAGGTGCCTCGGTGGTCGCCAGGTGCCGGACCCCGGGCTGGGAGGCCCTGGGGAGCGCTGGTAGTCTCACTCCTCGGTGGTTACGAGGTGACTCGGACCCCGGGAGGCTTCGCCTAGTCCGGTCTATGGCGCCGCACTGCTAATGCGGTTTGGGTTAATCCCCATCCCGGGTTCAAATCCCGGAGCCTCCGCGCACGACAACTGAACACCGGCACCCGTAGCTCAACGGATAGAGCATCTGACTACGGATCAGAAGGTTAGGGGTTCGAATCCCTTCGGGTGCACGTCTGGTTGAGACACCGAGCGGCCCCGCACTTCGACGGAAGTGCGGGGCCGCTTCGTCGTCCGCCCCGCTCCGAGCCCGCGCCCCGCTTTGCGGGTGCTCCTCGCGCTCCGGCAGTGCTGTAGGGCCCCCGGTGCGCGAGAACGACTCCCGGAGCAGGGCACGGACCGTCCCGCAACCACCTTCAGCGGGCTCCTCACGGGTTCCTCTGACGTTCGACTCCCCTCGTCCGCTGGTGTTCTCCGCCGACTGAACCGGGGTCCGGAGAACTTTGCGATCTCGTGACAGACCGGCATCCGACAGGCGCGGCGCCTCCGACGGGGGGTAACGAGGAGCGGGGTCCGCTCGCGTGGGCGCCACCGCTGCCGCCTGCACCGAGGAGTTACGTGCCGCCCCGTCCCGCCATCGATGGCCTGCCGCTGCCCGGCGTCGAGGAAGCGCCCCCTTCCCGGCCTCGCCGCAGCGGCGTGGTGCTGAACCTGGCACTGGCCGTGGTGCTCGCCGGGGCGCTGCTCGCCGGCCTCGCACTGCCGGTCGTGGGTGGGGCCTCGGTCGCCACCCGCGCCGGCGCCGGGCTGCTGCAGCCGGTCACCGACGAGCTGCTCGACCGGACCCCGACCAGCAACACGCGGGTGCTGGCCGCCGACGGCTCGCTGATCGCGGAGTTCTACCGGCGCAACCGCACCGTGGTGCCCAGCGAGGCGATCGCCCCGGTGATGAAGGACGCGCTGGTCGCGATCGAGGACAGCCGCTTCTTCTCGCACAGCGGCGTCGACGGCAAGGGCCTGGCCCGGGCGCTGCTGCGCAACCTCTCGGCCGGTCAGGTCGTCGAGGGCGGCTCCACGCTCACCCAGCAGCTGGTCAAGCAGATCCGGCTGCAGTCGGCCACCGACCCCGACGCCCGCGAGGCGGCCACCGACGAGAGCGTCGGCCGCAAGCTCCGCGAGGCGCAGCTGGCCCTCGCCATGGAGGAGCAGTACAGCAAGGACGAGATCCTCACCCGGTACCTGAACCGGGTCTACTTCGGGGCCGGCGCCTACGGCGTGGCCGCCGCGGCCGAGACCTACTTCGACGTGACGCCGGACGCGCTCACCCTCGCCCAGGCCGCCACCCTGGCCGGGCTTGTGCAGAGTCCCGCCCAGTACGACCCGTTCGTGGCCCCCGAGCGGGCCACCGAGCGGCGCGACGTCGTCCTCGCCCGGATGGCGGAGCTCGGCCTGGCCGAGCCGGCCGCCGTCGAGGAGGCCCGCAGCGCTCCCGTCGTCCTGGCTCCCGGGGGAGGCGAGCCGCGCGGCTGCCGCGAGGTGCGGCTGGGCGCCTTCTTCTGCGACTACGCCCTGAGCTATCTGACCGACACGCTCGGCATCTCCCGCGAGCAGATCGACACCGGGGGCCTCACCGTCGAGACGACGATGGACCCGGCGATCCAGCGGGCAGGGGACGACGCCGTGCTGCGAACCCTGGCCCGCGAGGACTCGCGCGCCGGCATCTACACCGCGGTGGAGCCCGGCACCGGCCGGGTGCTCGGCATGGCGGTCAACCGCCTCTACGGCGCCGTCGAGGGCGACCCGACGAGGACGACGGTCAACCTCAACGTCGTGGCCGGTCAGGGCACCGGGTCGACCTACAAGGTGTTCACCGCGGCCGCCGCGCTCGAGCAGGGCTACGGCATCGACCACGAGATCACCACGCCCGACCCGTACGTGTCGACGGTGTACCGCGACGGCGACGGGCCCTACGACGTCGCGAACGCCGGCCGCTACCGGCAGCGGCTGGACATGGAGCAGGCGCTCTACATGTCCTCGAACACCTACTTCCTGGCGCTGGAGGACCAGCTCGGCAGCGTCGAGGCGCCGGTACGCATGGCGCAGCGGCTGGGGCTGGCCTCCCTCGACCCCGTCGCCGACCAGGTCGTCGCCGAGAACCGCGGCTCGTTCACCTTCGGCGCCGAGGCCACCAGCCCGCTGCACCTGGCCAACGCCTACGCCACGCTCGCCGCCGGCGGCACCCGCTGCACGCCGACGCCGATCTCCCGTGTCCTCGACCGCGACGGCCAGCCGCTGCTGGGCGAGGACGGGCAGCCGCTCGGCGGCCCGCGGTGCGAGGGGGAGGTGGTGGCTCCCGGGCTGGCGCACACGATCAACCAGGCGCTGCGCAAGGACGTCGAGCCGGGGAACCCCGGGCAGACCGGTCGCCGCGCGTACGTCCCGGGGCACGAGATCGCCGGGAAGACCGGCACCACGCAGGACAACTTCTCCGTCACCTTCGTCGGCTACACGCCCCAGGTGGCGGCCAGCGTGATGGTCTACAACCCGGTGGAGAACCAGGACGTCGGCGGCTTCGGTGGCGGCATGCCCGCCCAGATCTGGCACGACGCCATGCAGCCGATCCTGAGCGCGCGGGAGCCGGTGCCCTTCGCGCCGGCCGACCCGGTCTACGTGCAGGGCACCCGGGAGACCGTTCCCGGCGGCTGCGTCGGCCGGTCCGCCGACCGCTGCCGCGGCCTGCTGGGCTCCCGTGACCTGGGGACGAATCAGGTGCGCGTCGACAGCTCCCGGCCACCGGGCGTCGTGGTCGGCATCGACCCCGGCCCGGGGGCGGTCGTCGATCGGAACAGTGCCGTGACGGTGCTGGTCAGCAACGGTGCCCGGTGGACGCCGCCGCCTCCGCCTCCGCCGAGCCCGGAGCCGCCTCCGCCGCCGCCGCGCCCGGAGCCGCCTCCGCCTCCGCCGCGCCCGGAGCCGCCTCCGCCTCCGCCGAGTCCGGAGCCGCCTCCGCCTCCGCCGAGTCCGGAGCCGCCTCCGCCTCCGCCGCGCCCGGAGCCGCCTCCGCCTCCGCCTCCGCCGCGCCCGGAGCCGCCTCCGCCTCCGGCGGAGCCGACGCCGGAACCGCCCCCGGAGACGGCATAGCCGACGCCGAGGGCGGTGGGGGAGGAGTGGGGGCGGGGGGCCGGCTCTGACGGTCTGGCCGCGTTGGTCGGTCTACCCAGCAGTGGGTAGCCACTCGTTCCCGGCTACCCCCGCCCACTTCCTACTGTGAGCCAGGTCACAAGAGGAGTCAAGTCAGCACCGGGATGTCGCGGTGCGCGGCAGGACCGACCCGGCCGGCCTCACGGTCAGCCGACCCGGCGGAGGATCTCCGGGTTCAGCTGGTCCACCGCCGTGTGCCCGGTGAGACCGAGAGTCAGGTCGAACTCGCCCAGCACGTCGGAGACGACCTGCCGGACACCCTCCTCGCCGGCGAGCGCCAGCCCCCAGGCGAACGGCCGGCCCAGCAGCACCGCGCGGGCACCGAGCGAGACCGCGGTGAACACGTCGGCACCGGTCCGGACGCCGCTGTCCAGCAGCACCGGTGCCCGGTCGCCGATCGCCGCCACGACGTCGGGCAGTGCGTCCAGCGCCGGGACGGAGCGGTCGACCTGCCGCCCGCCGTGGGTGCTGACGACGACGCCGTCCATGCCCTCGTCGAGCGCGCGCCGGGCGTCGTCGGGGTGCAGCACGCCCTTGAGCAGGATCGGCAGCTTCGTGCGGGAGCGCAGCCAGGCCAGGTCGGTCCAGTTGATGGACGGGCGCGAGTAGATGGACAGGAACGTGTCGACCGCGGCGCGGGGGAGCGGCGAGCGGAGGTTGTCGCGGAACGAGCCCGGCCACGCCCTCGCCATGCTCACCAGCGCCTTCACCGCGGCCGGCGTCGGGCGCGGCTGGGGCTCCTTCGGCCCGCCGGCTGCCGCGCGCTCCTCGACCAGCCGGCGGAAGACCGGGTCGGAGGTGTACTGCGCGATGCCCTTGCCGAGCGCGAAGGGCAGGTGCCCTAGATCGAGGTCGCGCGGCCGCCAGCCGAGCATCGTGGTGTCGAGGGTGATCACGAGGGCCTCGCAGCCGGAGGCCTCGGCCCGCCCGATCAGGCTCTCCACCAGCTCGTCGGAGGTGGACCAGTACAGCTGGAACCAGCGCGGGGCATCGCCCATCGCCGCCGCGCACACCTCCATGGGCACCGAGCCCTGGTTCGAGAAGACCATCGGCACGCCGGTGGCGGCGGCCGCCCGCGCCACGGCGAGATCGGCCTCGTCGTGCACCAGCTCGAGAGCGCCGACCGGGCCCAGCAGCAGGGGAGCAGGCAGGCGGCGCCCGAACAGCTCCACCGAGGTGTCCCGGACGCTGGCGTCGCGCAGCACCCGGGGCACGACCGCCCACCGGTCAAAGGCCGCACGGTTGGCGCGCTGGGTCACCTCGTTCCCGGCACCGCCGGCGACGTAGGCGTAGGCGCGCGCGTCGAGCACCCGCTTCGCGCGCTCCTGCAGGCGTCGGATGCCGACGGGCACGCGCGGGGAGTGGCCGAACACCCCGGCCCGGTAGACCTCGTTCTGCCGCCGCCGCCCCACGCCCGCTGTGTCCACGCGGCCACCGTAGTGACCCGCCTCTCACCGGTTGCGGGGCCCTCGGGTGGCCATCCGGTGATTGCCCGGTGGCCTCCCGGGGAAGCAATGTCCGACACGCCGCACGACACGCGCGACACGCATGTAACGGGCTGGCGACGAAGCGTCACTTCAGGCATCATCTGGAACTCAAGTGCATCGGAACAGGAGGACGGCCTGACCAGCAGGTTCGAGCGAGCTGCCGAGCCGGCGTCCACGACGTCGTCCCGGGTGGCCCGCGGCGCGTTCTCCGCCGGTGTCGTGACCGGTCTGCTCGTCCTCCTGCTCGGCGCCGCCGTCTCCGGGGCCGCCCCGGCGCTCGCGATCGACGACCCCACCCGTCCCGACGTCCGCGTCACCCACGGCCCCAGCTGCCGACCGGGCGGGATCGTGGTCGAGGTGGTCGCGGGCACCGCCCCCTACGACGTCCGGCTGACCACCACCCGCCGGCCCGCCGGCGAGGACGAGGCCACCCTGGCCGCCCAGGGCAGCGTGGTGCTGCGCACCGGCGACGTCGCCCCCGGCGAGACCATCGACCCGCGGGTGGAGTTCACCGCCCGGGACGGCTCGGGCTTCGCCTACGCCGACGAGCTCGCCGACTACACGCTCACCCGGCCCACCGTGGCGGACTGCGAGGCGGCGCTCTCCCCGCCGCCGCCCCCGCCGGCGCCGCCCACCGCCGCGGTGGAGCCGACGAGCCCGAGCCCCTCGGCGTCCGCCGGCGGGACGACCGCCGGCTCCCTCCCGACCGCACCCCGGACCCCCCGCGGGACCACGACGCCGGACACCGCGCCGCCCACCACGACGAGCAGCGGCGCGACGACGACCCCGAGCGCGGGCGGCGCGACGCCGGTGGCCAGCACGCCGTCCCGCTCCGCCGACACGGCGGCCGCTCCGGCGCCCGGTCGCCCCGGCCCGAGCGGTACCGCGCAGGTGCAGCCCGGCGGCACGGTGACCCTGCACGGGGCGGGCTTCATCCCCGGTGAGCAGGTGCGCATCCTGCTGCACGGCAGCGACACCCTCCTGGCCACGGCGACCGCGGACCGCGACGGTGAGGTGCGCGTCGACGTGCGGATCCCCGCCGGGGCGCCGGCCGGCCTCGCGACGCTCGACCTCGTCGGCGCCGACTCGGCCGTGAGCACCGGCGTCGACCTCCGGGTCGCCTCGGCCACCGAGCCGGTCGCCCCCGCCCGCGGCGCGCTCTCGCTGGCCTCGCTCGTCGCCGCCGCGGTGGCCCTCGTGGCCACGGCCGCCGGGCTGGTGTCGGTCGTGGGCCTGCAGCACGCCGATCGCCGAGGTCACGGCCCGGTCCCGACCAGCTGAGGTCGGTTTCGCCGGTTCGGGATCAGGGGACGGAGAACGCGTGCCACGGTCCGAGGACGCGCTCGCGCGCGATGTCCCCCGGGACACCGCCGCTCTTCCCGGAGCAGCTCCCCGGCCCGCCGAGACGTGGTTGCGCATCGTGCAGGTGCACGACCGCATCACCCGGCGGGTCGACTCGGCGCTCCACCGCCACCACGACCTCTCCCTCACCGGCTTCGAAGCGCTCCGCCGACTCGCCGAGTCGCCGGGGGAGCGGGCCTCGATGGGGGAGGTCGCCGACGCCGTCGGCCTGTCCCGGCCCGGCGTCACCAGCACGATCAACCGCCTGGTGGCCCAGGGGCTGGTGATCCGGGAACGGGCCTCGGGGGACAGGCGGCTGCTGCACGCCCGGCTCACCCCGGCCGGGCGGGAGCGGGTCGAGGCCGCGCGGGTCACCCACGACGACCTGGTGGCGCACCTGCTGGGCCTGCTCGGTGGCGACGCCGCCGTCGTCACCGACGCCCTGGCCCGCGTCTCGGCGGCCACCAAGACCCGCTGCTGAGGTCGGCGCCCGCGCGCTGGTGGGTGCCTCGCGCCGGCCCGGACCCCGCCGCGTACGGTGCGCTCCATGGGCGCGCAGGGTGAGCCGGGCCACGTCCGATCCGGTCGGGCGGGGGTGGCGGCGTGAACGGGGCGCAGGCCCTCATCCGGACGCTGATCGACGGCGGCGTCGACGTGTGCTTCAGCAACCCGGGCACCTCGGAGATGCACTTCGTCGCCGCGCTCGACGCCGTGCCCGAGATGCGGGGGGTGCTCTGCCTCTTCGAGGGTGTGGCGACCGGTGCCGCGGACGGCTACGGCCGGATGACCGACCGGCCGGCCGGCGTCCTGCTGCACCTCGGCCCCGGGCTGGCCAACGGGCTGGCCAACCTGCACAACGCGCGCCGCGCCGCGACGCCGATGGTCACCGTCGTCGGTGACCATGCCGGCTACCACAAGGAGTACGACTCCCCGCTGGAGTCCGACATCGACGCGCTCGCCGGCACGGTGTCCCGCTGGGTGCGCCGCTCCGGGCAGGCCGCCGACGTCGCGGCCGACGCGGCGGCGGCGATCGCCGCGGCCTGCTCGCCGCCCACGGGGATCGCGACGCTGATCCTGCCCGCCGACGTCTCCTGGTCCGAGGGCGCCGAGCCCGCGGCCCCCGTGCCGGCCGGCCGGCCGAGGACGGTGCCGGACGACGTCGTCGCCGAGGTCGCCGCGCTCCTGACCTCCGGCGAGCCCTGCGCGATCCTCGTGGGCGGGGCCGCGACGCGGGAGCCGGGCCTGCGGGCGGCGAGCCGGGTCGCGCGGGCGGCCGGCGCGAAGCTGTACTGCGAGACCTTCCCGGCGAGGCTGGAGCGCGGAGCGGGCCTGCCCCCGGTCGAGCGACTGCCCCGGGCCGGGCAGCAGGTCGCGCAGCGGCTGGCCGGCGTCCGCCACCTCGTCCTGGTCAGCGCGCGGCCGCCGGTCGAGTTCTTCGCCTACCCCGACCGGCCCAGCAGCCTGGTCCCCGACGGGTGCCAGGTGCACGTGCTCGCCGACGGCGGGGACGACGTCGTCGCCGCGCTGGGCGCCCTCGCCGAGCTCGTCGGTCCGGACGCCGAGGCCGACCGGCAGCCGCTGCTGCGCCCCGAGCTGCCCACCGGCGTGCTCACCCCGGACACCGTCGGCGCCGCGCTGGGCGCGCTGCTGCCGGAGGGCGCGATCGTGGTCGACGAGGGCGTGACGTCGTCCCGGCAGATGCCGTTCCCGACCGCCGGCGCGCCGCGCCACGACTGGCTGACGCTCACCGGCGGGGCGATCGGCCAGGGGCTCCCGGTCGCCACGGGGGCGGCGGTCGCCCGCCCCGGGCAGCGCGTCGTCTGCCTCGAGGGCGACGGCAGCGCGATGTACACCATCTCGGCGCTGTGGACCCAGGCGCGGGAGTCGCTCGACGTGACCACCGTCGTCTTCAGCAACCGGTCCTACCGCATCCTCGAGGGTGAGCTGCGCAACGTCGGGGCGGAGGCGTCCGGGCCGCGCTCGCGGGACCTGCTGGAGCTGTCCCGGCCCGATCTCGACTTCGTCGCGCTGGCCGCCGGGATGGGCGTCCCCGGCAGCCGGGCGACGACGGCGGAGGAGTTCGCCGAGCAGTTCCGCCGGGCGAACGCCGAGCCCGGACCGCACGTGATCGACGTCGTGCTCTCGGTTCCCTGACCGAGTCCGGATCGTTGTCTTTTCGGGCGGCTGCAGGGTTCCCCCTGTGATTGAGTCCCTGGTGATCCACACCACCGGCCGGGCGCTCCCGGCAGAGGTGACCGGTCAATGGTGATCGTTGGGAGAGGAAGCATGCGCATCTCATCAGGCATCGCAGGCGTGGCACTGGTCGGGCTGCTCGCCGCGTGCGGTGGGGACGACGGCGGCGACACCACCACCGCCACCGGCGGTGGTGGCGACGACGCGGCCGCGTACCCGACCGAGTCGATCCGGATGCTGGTGCCCTACGGCGCCGGCGGCCCCACCGACCTCACCACCCGGACCGTGGGGGCCTGCCTCGAGGAGGAGCTGGGCCAGACGGTGGTGGTCGAGAACCTGCCGGGCGGTTCCGGCGCGCTGGCCACCACCGAGCTGGTCGGTGCCGAGGCCGACGGGTACACCCTGTCGCTGGTCACCGCGGGGACGATGGTGCTGACCCCGCTGGCCAACGAGGTCGGGTACACCAAGGACGACATCACGCCGGTCGGCGTCATGACCGAGGTGCCGTCGGTGCTCGCGGTCGGGGACAACTCGCCGTACGCCTCCGCGGAGGACTTCTTCGCCGCGGTCGAGGCCGAGCCCGGCACCGTCAACGTGGGCACGCCCGGTGCCTCGACCCCGCAGGCCATCGAGCTGCAGCGGCTCGCCGAGGAGCACGGGGTCGAGGTCACCGCCGTCCCGTTCAACGGCAACGCCGAGATGACCACCGCCCTCCTCGGCGGCAACGTGGACGCCGTGCTGATCAACGCCTCGAGCGACGTGGTGCAGAACATCGAGTCGGGTGCCTTCGTCCCGCTGGTCGCCTCGCCCGAGGAGCGGCTGTCCTGGCTGCCCGACACCCCGACCTTCACCGAGCTGGGCTACGACGGCCTGACCCTCTCCGGTTCGACCTTCGGCCTCGCCGGCCCCGCGGGGCTGCCCGACGACGTCGTCTCGACGCTCGAGGACACCCTGCAGACCTGCCTGGAGAAGCCGGAGGTGCAGGAGCAGCTCGGCGAGGAGTACGTCCTCGAGGAGTTCGCCGGCGCCGAGGAGCTCGCCGAGGTCCTCGACCGCACCCAGGAGGTCTACGAACCGATCCTCGGCTGACCCTCCTCATCGCACACACCTACCGCCCCCGACCATCGGAGGAACCATGCGCCGTACCCGCTCCACCTGGCCCGCGCTGATCGCTGCGTCCGTGCTCACCCTCACCGCCTGCGGCGGCAGCGAGGACGCCGGCACCGAGGACTCCGGCGGCGAGGCCGCCGCCGAGTACCCCACCGAGACCATCAACCTGATCGTCCCCTACGCCGCGGGAGGCCCGACCGACCTGGCCGCGCGCACCATCGGCAGCTGCATCGAGGAGGAGCTGGGCCAGACGGTCGTCGTCGAGAACCGCGAGGGCGCCTCCGGCTCGGTCGGCATGCAGGCCATGATCGCCGGGGGCAACGACGGGTACTCGCTGTCGCTGATCGCGGTGCCGGCATCGGCCACCAACCCCCTGCAGGACGACGTCGGCTACACCAACGAGGACTACGTGCCGATCGCCGCGGTCACCCAGATCCCGTCGGCGCTCATCGTCGGCGCGGACTCGCGGTTCGCCGACGCCGAGGCGTTCTTCAGCTACGCGGAGGAGAACCCCGGCGAGCTCAACGTCGGTGTCCCCGGGTCGACGACGTCGCAGGCCATGGAGCTGCGGCGGCTGGCCGAGGAGTACGGCGTGGAGGTCACGGCGGTGCCGTTCACCGGCAACGCCGAGATGACCACGGCCATCCTCGGCGGCAACGTCGACGCCATCTTCATCAACTCCTCGCAGGACGTCCTGGAGAACATCGACGCCGGCAGCTTCGTCCCGCTGGCGGTCAGCCCGCCCGAGCCGGTGGACTACATCGAGGCGCCGACCCTGGCCGAGTCCGGGTTCGAGGAGCTCACCAACAGCGTCTCGGTCTTCGGCCTGGCCGCGCCGACGGGTGTCCCCGACAACGTCGTCTCGACCCTCGAGGAGACGGTGGACACGTGCCTGCAGAAGGACGAGGTGCGCGAGCAGCTGGGCGAGCAGTACGTTCCTGACGAGTTCATCGGGAGCGACGAATTCTCCACCCGGATCGACGAGATCGTCGAGGCCTACGGGCCGATCCTGCAGGAGTGAGTCCTCCCGCCGCGGGGGCCGGTGCCGCACCGGCCCCCGCGACGCCCGACCCGGCCCCGCCCGCACCTTCCCCGGAGACCAGGATGTCCAAGCAGTTGCACCGGATAGCCCCGCTGGTCCTGCTGCTCCTCGGGGCGGCCGCCCTGTGGGGGTCCTGGAGCCTGGGCGTCGGGGAGCTGAGCGCCCCGGGGCCGGGCCTGTGGCCCTTCATCGTGTCGCTGGTGCTCACCGCGACCGCCCTGCTGCTGCTGTTCATCGACGAACCCGACGACTACGAGGCGTGGAACCGGAACGCCCTGCGCATCGCGGGTGGTCTGCTGAGCCTCGCGGTGTTCATCGTGCTGTTCGAGGCCATCGGCTTCGTCATCCCGGCCGTGCTCATGCTGCTGTTCTGGCTCAGGCTGTTCGCCAAGGAGCCGTGGCGCCTGGCCGTCCCGCTGGCGATCGGCGGGGCGCTGCTGTTCTACCTGCTGTTCGAGGTGGCACTGGCCGTGCCCTTCCCCGACGGCATCCTCTTCGCGGGAACGGGGCGCTGACATGGGCATCCTCGAAGGAATCGGTACGGGGTTCTCGGTCGCCCTCGACCCGACCAACCTGCTCTACGTCTTCCTCGGCGTGCTCATCGGCACGGTCATCGGCGTGCTGCCGGGCCTCGGGCCGACGGCGACCATCGCGCTGCTGCTGCCGCTGACCTACGAGATCGAGCCCGTCACCGCGGTCATCCTGCTGGCCGGCATCTACTACGGGTCGATGTACGGCGGCACGATCACCTCGGTGCTGCTGCAGCTGCCCGGCGAGGCCGCGTCGGTCGTCACCACCTTCGACGGCTACCAGATGGCCAAGCAGGGCCGGGCCGGCCCGGCCCTGGGCATCGCCGCGATCGGGTCCTGGATCGGCGGCACGGTCTCGGTGATCGGGCTGACCCTGCTGGCCCCGCCGCTGGCCGACCTCGCCGTCGAGTTCGGCGCGCCCGAGTACGTCGCGCTCACCGCCCTCGGCATCCTGCTGGTCACCTACCTGGGCACCCGCCACCCGGTGAAGAGCCTCTGCATGGCCGCGCTCGGCCTGCTGCTGGCCACCATGGGTCAGGACCTCATCACCGGGACCACCCGCTTCACCTTCGGCCAGATCTCGCTGTTCGACGGGCTGGACTTCGTCGCGGTGGCCATGGGCCTGTTCGGCGTCGGCGAGATCCTCTACAACGTCGAGCAGACCGAGAAGGCGCAGGCGGTCAAGAGCAAGATCAAGAACATCTGGCCGACCAAGGCGGACTTCCGCGCCTCGGGGTGGCCCATCGCGCGCGGCTCGGTGATGGGCTTCTTCATCGGCGTCCTGCCCGGTGGTGGCGGGGTCATCTCCTCGCTGGCCTCCTACGCCACGGAGAAGCGGGTCGCCAAGGACCCGACCCGGTTCGGCAAGGGCGCCATCGAGGGCGTCGCCGGGCCGGAGACGGCGAACAACGCCTCCTCCACGTCGGCGTTCATCCCGCTGCTGACCCTCGGCATCCCGGCGAACGTGGTCCTCGCGCTGATCTTCGGCGCGCTGCTGGTCCAGGGCATCACGCCGGGCCCGCAGCTGATCTCCCAGGAGCCCGAGATCTTCTGGGGCGTCATCGCCTCGATGTACATCGGCAACCTCATGCTGCTGGCGCTGAACATCCCGCTCGTCGGGTTCTTCGTGCAGCTGCTGCGGGTGCGGGCGGGCATCCTCGCCGCCTTCGCGCTGCTGGTCACGATGGCCGGCGTCTTCTCGGTCAACAACGACCCGTTCGACATGTGGGTCGTGCTGATCTTCGGCATCGTCGGCTGGCTGATGAAGAAGACCGGGTTCGAGCCGGGCCCGCTGGTGCTCGCCTTCGTGCTCGGTTCGATCCTCGAGACCAACTTCCGCCGCGCGATGCTGACCTCCGGCGGGGAGTTCTCGATCTTCTTCACCCGTCCCATGTCGGGGACCCTCTTCGCCCTGATGGCGCTGGTCATCATCATCAGCACGGTGGCGGGGATCCGCCGCAGGCGGCAGCGCAGCCGCCCGGCCACGCCGGGCGAGGAGGACCTCGCGGCGACCGGGACCACCGCCGAGCCCGAGGGCACGCCCGGTGCGGAGAACACCGACGGCACCGCGACCGACGAGGCTTCGGCCCAGTCGGACAGCGGCGTGGGGAGGGATCGATCCTGACCGGCGGATCCCGTTCCCGGCGAGGGCTCCCGGACGCGCGGGCGAGGGTGCGGCGGACCCCGGGGCGGCAGCGGTGATCGACAAGCGGGTGGCGTCGCTGGCCGACGCGGTCGAGGGGGTCGCGGACGGCGCCATCGTCCTCGTCGGCGGCTTCGGCGCCGCCGGTGTGCCGGTGGAGCTGGTGCACGCGCTGCTGGAGCAGGGCGCCCGGGACCTGACGATCGTGACCAACAACGCCGGCGCGGGGGAGACCGACGTCGCCGCGCTGATCCGGGAGGGGCGGGTGCGGAAGATCATCTGCTCGTACCCGCGCTCGGCCGGCTCGATCTGGTTCGAGGAGTTCTACCGGGCGGGGAACATCGAGCTGGAGCTGGTGCCGCAGGGCACGCTCAGCGAACGGATGCGGGCGGCCGGAGCCGGCCTGGGCGGGTTCTTCACCCCGGCCGGCGCCGACTCGCTGCTCTCCCGAGGCAAGGAGATCCGGGTGATCGCCGGACGGCGGCACGTCTTCGAGGAACCCCTCCAGGGGGACGTCGCGCTGGTGAAGGCCGAGCGCGCGGACCGCTGGGGGAACCTCGTCTACAACAAGGCGGCGCGGAACTTCGGCCCCACCATGGCCACCGCTGCCACGCTCAGCGTCGTCCAGGTGCGGGAGTTCGTGGAGCTGGGCGACCTGGACCCCGAGGCCGTCGTGACCCCGGGCATCTTCGTCGACCGGGTCGTGGAGGTGGCGGGATGACCGTCGCCCCGCTGTCGCACGCCGACATGGCCGCCCGGGTGGCCCAGGACATCCCCGACGGTTCCTACGTGAACCTGGGGATCGGCATGCCCACCCTCGTCGGCGACGTCGTCTCCGACGGCAAGGAGATCGTCTTCCACAGCGAGAACGGCATCCTCGGGTTCGGTCCCGCGCCGGCGCCCGGCGAGGAGGACTGGGAGCTGATCAACGCCGGCAAGCAACCGGTCACCCTGGCCACCGGCGGCTGCTACTTCCACCACACCGACTCGTTCATGATGATGCGCGGCGGCCACATCGACGTCACGGTCCTGGGCGCCTTCCAGGTGTCCGAGCGGGGCGACCTCGCCAACTGGGCCACCGACGACGCCCACCTGCCCCCGGCCGTCGGCGGCGCCATGGACCTCGCCGTCGGCGCCAAGCGGGTGCTGGTGCTGATGATGCACACCACGCCCGACGGCCGGCCCAAGCTCCTCCAGGAGTGCAGCTACCCGCTGACCGCCGCCGCCGTCGTGCACCGCGTCTACACCGAGCTCGCCGTCATCGACGTGGGCCCCGCGGGCTTCGTCGTGCGCGAGATGGTCGCCGGGCTGTCCCGCGAGGAGCTGCAGCAGCGCACCGCCGCCCCGCTCGGGTTCGCCGACGAGGTCGGCGTCCTGGTCCCCTCCGGCCGCTGAGCCGCCGCGCTACCAACCGGTCCCGCCGGGAAGCGGGGGCGGTCCCCGGCGGACTCCGGCGGTCGGTCCAGGTAGCTCCGGCGGTCGCCCGTCGGGCTGAGTCCAGGGACACTTCAAGCCCGTAGTGTTTCGCCGGTAGGAGAACGGGCAAGACGCGATCATGCTCGCGCAGTGCACCGTCGTCGTGCCGACGATCGGGCGTCCCTCGCTCGACGTCCTGCTCGACGCGCTCGCCGCTGCGCCCGGCCCGCGGCCCGCGGAGCTGGTCGTCGTCGACGACCGGCCCACCGGCGAGCCGCTGCACCCCGACCGCCCCGGTCTGCCGCCGGTCCGCGTCGTGCGCACCGGGGGCGGCGGGCCCGCCCGCGCCCGCAACCTGGGCTGGCGCACCGCCCGCACCGAGTGGATCGCCTTCCTCGACGACGACGTCGTGACCGACCCGGACTGGTACGAGCGGCTGGACGCCGACCTCGCCGGGCTGCCCGCCGACGTCGCCGGCAGCCAGGGCCGGGTGCGCGTCCCGCTCCCCGGGCACCGGCGGCCCACCGACTGGGAGCGCGGCACCGCCGGGCTGGCCACCTCCAGCTGGATCACCGCCGACCTGGCCTACCGCCGCAGCGCCCTGGCCGCGGTCGGCGGCTTCGACGAGCGCTTCCCCCGCGCCTTCCGCGAGGACTCCGACCTCGCGCTGCGGATCATGGACACCGGCGCCCGGCTGGTGCGCGGCGAGCGGTGGATCACCCACCCGGTCCGGCCCACCGACCGCTGGGTCAGCGCCCGGGTGCAGGCCGGCAACGCCGACGACGTCCTGATGCGCCGGCTGCACGGGCCCGGCTGGCGCGAGCGCGCCGACGCCGCTCTCGGCCGGCGTCCGCAGCACCTCGCCGTCACCGCCGCCGGCCTGGCCGCGGTCGGTCTCGCCGTGGCGGGCCGTCCGCGATCGGCGGCGGCGACCGCGGCCGCCTGGGCGGCCGGCACCGCCGAGTTCGCGTGGCGGCGCATCGCCCCCGGGCCGCGCGACCGCGCGGAGGTCGGCACGATGCTCGCGACCAGTGCGCTCATCCCGCCGCTGGCCACCTGGCACTGGCTGCGCGGGGTGGTGCAGCACGTGGGTGTCCGCCGCTGGAAGGGCCTGCCGGACCTGGTCCTCTTCGACCGCGACGGCACCCTGGTGCACGACTACCCCTACAACGGCGACCCGGCGTGGGTCCGCCCGGTCGACGGCGCGAAGGAGGCCCTCGACCGGCTGCGCGCCCGCGGCGTGCGGGTGGGCGTGGTCAGCAACCAGTCCGGGGTGGCCCGGGGGCTGATCACCCGCGAGCAGGTCGACGCCTGCATGGCGCGGCTGGCCGAGCTCCTGGGGCCGTTCGAGACGGTGCAGGTGTGCCCGCACGGCCCCGACGACGGCTGCAGCTGCCGCAAGCCCGCGCCCGGCATGGTCAAGACCGCCTGCGCCGAGCTGGACGTCGACCCGGCCCGCGTCGTCGTCATCGGGGACATCGGCGCCGACGTCGAGGCCGCGGCCGCCGCCGGGGCGACCGGGATCATGGTGCCGACGCCGGTGACCCGCCGCGAGGAGGTCGCCGCCGCCCCGCACGTCGTGACCACCCTCACCGGCGCGGTGGACGACGTGCTGGGTGGGACGTGGTGACGCGCACCGTCCTGGTCGCGCGCCTCGACAACGCCGGCGACGTCCTCCTGCAGGGCCCGCTCGTGCGCGCCGTCGCCGCGACCGCCGACCGGGTCGTGTTCCTGGCCGGCCCGGCGGGCGCCGCGGCCGCCGAGCTGCTGCCCGGCGTCGACGAGGTCTGGACCTGGTCCTGCCCCTGGATCCTCGGCGACCCACCGGCGGTCGACGCCGCCGACCTCGCCGCGCTCACCGACCGCGTCCGGGCGCTGGCGCCCGACGAGGCGGTGCTCTCCACGTCGTTCCACCAGTCGCCCCTGCCCCTGGCCCTGGTGCTGCGCACGGCGGGCGTGCCCCGCATCTCGGCGATCAGCGTGGACTACCCCGGCACGCTGCTCGACGTCCGGCACCGCGTCGACGACGACCTCCCCGAGCCCGAGCGGGCCCTCTCGCTGGCCCGGGCCGCGGGGTTCGAGCTGCCGGCCGGCGACGACGGCCGGCTCGTGGTGCGGCGACCCCTGCCCCCGGTCGCGCACCCGGCCGCCGCGGAGCCCGGCTACGTCGTCCTGCACCCCGGGGCCTCGGTCCCGGCCCGCGCCTGGCCGGCGCAGCGGTGCGCCGAGGCGGTCGAGGCGCTGGCCGACGCCGGCCACCGGGTGCTGGTCACCGGCGGGCCGGGCGAGCGCGAGCTCACCGCCCTCGTCGCGGGTACGCGGGGCGTCGACCTGGGCGGGGCGACCTCCCTGGCCGAGATGGCCGCGCTGCTCGACGGTGCGGCCGCCGTCGTCGTCGGCAACACCGGGCCCGCGCACCTGGCCGCCGCCGTCGGCACCCCGGTGGTCTCGCTGTTCGCGCCGGTCGTGCCCGCCGGGCGCTGGGCGCCCTACGGCGTGCCCACGGTGCTCCTGGGCGACCAGACCGCGGCCTGCCGGGGCACCCGGGCCCGCGAGTGCCCCGTGCCCGGCCACCCCTGCCTGACCTCGGTGACCGCGCAGGACGTGGTCGCCGCCGTGGGGCAGCTCCGCACGGTCGAGGCCACGGCCGTCGTCCGTCCCGACGCCGCAGCCGGGAAGGCGGCGGAGATCCAGGTGAGTGCGTGAACATCCTGCTCTGGCACGTGCACGGCTCGTGGACGACGGCGTTCGTCCAGGGCCGGCACCAGTACCTGCTGCCGGTCGTGGCCGATCGGGGACCTGACGGCCTCGGCCGCGCCCGCACCTGGGAATGGCCGGCGTCGGCCCGCGAGGTGACGCCCGCCCAGCTGCGCGACGAGCACGTCGACGTCGTCGTGCTGCAGCGCCGCCGCGACCTGGAGCTGGTGCACGAGTGGCTCGGTCGCGAGCCCGGGCGGGACCTGCCCGCCGTCTTCCTGGAGCACAACGCCCCCGGCCTGGAGCCGGGTGACGGACCGGTCCCGCACACCCGGCACCCGATGGCCGACCAGGCGGACATCCCGATCGCGCACGTCACCTTCTTCAACAGGCTGTTCTACGACAACGGCCGGGCGCCGACGACGGTGATCGAGCACGGGATCGTCGACCCGGGGGAGCGGTACACCGGTGAGCTGGCCCGGGCCGCCGTCGTCACCAACGAGCCGGTGCGCCGGGGCCGCACCGTCGGCGCGGACCTGCTGCCCGGCCTCGCCGCCGCGGCCCCGGTCGACGTCTTCGGCATGGGCCTGGCCGGCCTGCACGAGAAGTACGGCCTGGACCCGGCCCGGGTCGCTCTGCACGACGACCCGCCGCAGGCCGCCATGCACACCGAGCTGGCCCGCCGCCGCGTCTACGTGCACCCGGTGCGCTGGACGTCGCTGGGCCTGGCGCTGCTGGAGGCCATGCACCTGGGGCTGCCCGTCGTCGGCCTGGCCACCACCGAGGCCGTGGAGGCGGTGCCCGCCGAGGCCGGGGTGCTCTCCACCCGGCCCGAGCGCCTGTGGGCCGCCGTCCGGGAGTTCGTGCACGACGAGGACGCCGCCCGGCTGGCCGGCAAGGCCGCCCGCGCGGCGGCCCTGGAGCGCTACGGGCTGGACCGCTTCCTGGGCGACTGGGACCGCTTGCTCGAGGAGGTGACCCGGTGAGGACCGACCAGCTGGGCACGTACCGGCTCAGGATCGACCTGGTCAGCGAGCACGCCAGCCCGCTCGCCGCGATCGGCGGTGTCGACGCCGGCGGGCAGAACGTGCACGTCGCCGCCCTGGCCGCGGGGCTCGCCGCCCGCGGGCACGAGGTCACCGTGCACACCCGCCGCGACGACGCCGCCCTGCCCGAGCGGGTGACCACCGAGGACGGCTACGACGTCGCCCACGTCACCGCCGGCCCGGCCGAGCCGCTGCCCAAGGACGAGCTGCTGGAGCACATGCCGGCCTTCGCCCGGGTGCTCCGGCACGGCTGGGCCGCGCAGGCGCCCGACGTCGTGCACGCGCACTTCTGGATGAGCGGCCTGGCGTCGGTCGAGGCGTCGGCCAGCCTGCTCGCACCCGTCCCGGTGCTGCAGACCTTCCACGCCCTCGGCTCGGTCAAGCGCCGCCACCAGGGCGACGCCGATCCCTCCCCGGCCGAACGGGTCGACCTCGAGCGCGGCCTGTGCCGGGACGTCAGTCACGTGGTGGCCACCTGCTCCGACGAGGTGTTCGAGCTGCGCCGGCTGGGCCTGCCCAGCGACCGTGTCTCGGTCGTGCCGTGCGGCGTGGACACCTCGGTGTTCACCCCGCGCGGCCCGGTCGCCCCGCGGGGGGACCGCAAGCGGCTGCTGGTCCTCGGCCGGCTGGTCGAGCGCAAGGGCCAGGACGACGCCGTCCGGGCGCTGCGCGCCGTGCCCGGCGCCGAGCTGGTGGTCGTCGGCGGCCCGGCCCCGGACGCGATCGACGCCGACCCCGAGGTGCGCCGGCTGCGCGGCATCGCCGCCGAGGCGGGCGTGGCCGACCGGCTGGTCTTCGCCGGGTCGGTGGCCCGCGCCGACGTGCCCGCCTGGGTGCGCTCGGCCGACGTGGTCCTCGCCGTCCCCTGGTACGAGCCGTTCGGCATCACCCCGCTCGAGGCCATGGCCTGCGGGCGGCCCGTGGTCGCCACAGCCGTCGGCGGGCTCCAGGACACCGTCGCCGACGGCGTCACCGGGGACCTCGTGCCGCCGCGTGATCCCGAGCGGCTCGGCGAGGTGCTCGCCGCGCTGCTCTCCGACGACGCCCGGCGCGCCGCCTACGGCGCCGCCGGCGTGCAGCGGGCCCGCGCCCGCTACCGCTGGGCGCGCGTCGTCGCCGACACCGAAACCGTCTACCGGCAGGTCCTCGCCCGCCGTCGTCCCGTGGAGGTCGCCCGATGACCGGCATGCCGATGAGTGCGGCCCCGAACACCGCCGCCGAGGTGGTGTCCCCCGACACCTGCACCCACCTGACCGGCGCCGACCACGTCTCCTCGCTGACCGCCGCGCTGCGGTCGGTGGAGTCCCAGGTGCCCGTGCTCGACCGCTGGGGCCGGCTGCTCGCCGACGTGCTCTGCGGGGAGTCCCGCGGACGGCTGCTGGCCGCGGGCAACGGCGGCAGCGCGGCGCAGGCCCAGCACCTCACCGCCGAGCTGGTGGGCCGCTACCGCGCCGATCGGCCGCCGTTCTCCGCCATCTGCCTCACCGCGGAGACCTCGTCGCTGACCGCCATCGCCAACGACTACCCGGCCGACGAGCTGTTCGCCCGCCAGGTGGAGGCGCACGGCCGCGCCGGCGACGTGCTGATCCTGCTGTCGACGTCGGGCCGCTCGCCCAACGCCGTCGCCGCGGCCCGTCGCGCCCGGGAGTGCGGGATCACCGTGCTGGCGATCACCGGGCCGGCGCCCAACCCGCTGGCCGCCTCCGCCGACGAGGCGGTCTGCATCGACTCGCCCTGGACGGCGACCGTGCAGGAGTGCCACCTGGTCGCCCTGCACCTGGTCTGCGCGGCGTTCGACGCCGCGGTGCTCGCCGAGCCCGCGCGGGTGCCCTCCGGCCCGACGCTGGGGGCCGCGCAGTGACGCGCCGGACCCCGCCGGCGGCGCGGCCGCTGGTCGTCGTGGGCGACGCGCTGCTCGACGTCGACCTCGTCGGCACCGCCTCGCGGCTGACCCCCGACGCACCCGTGCCGGTGGTCGAGGACATCGAGCGGCGGGAGCGCCCGGGCGGCGCGGCGCTCGCCGCCGTCATCGCGGCCGCCGCCTCCGCCCGGGAGGTGGTGCTGGTCGCGCCGCTGGACTCCGACGAGGGGGCCGACCGGCTGCGGGCGCTGCTCGACGGCCGCGTCCGGCTGATCGCCATCCCGGCCGGCGGCGGCACCGCCGTGAAGCAGCGGGTGCGCGTGGGCGACCACTCGGTGGCCCGGCTGGACAGCGGCGCGCCGGTGGCGGTGCTCGGCGAGCTGCCGGCCGAGGCGGCCGCCGCCATCCGGGACGCCGCCGCCGTGCTGGTGGCCGACTACGGGCGGGGGACGACGGCCGACCCGGCGGTCCGCGACGCGCTGGCCGCCGCCCGCGGCCCCGTGGTCTGGGACCCGCACCCGCGCGGCGCCGACCCCGTGCCGAACGCCCGGCTGGTCACCCCCAACGGCGCGGAGGCCGCCCGCGTGGCGGCCGGTGCCGGCGTGGCCGGCGACGGCGCGGGCCTGGCCGCCGTCGGCGCCCGCGCCGAGGCCCTCATCCGGCACTGGGGCGTGGGCGCGGTCGCGGTGACCCTCGGTGCCCGCGGCGCGCTGCTCTCCTACGGCTCCGGTGCGCCCATGGTGGTGCCCGCGGCGGCGGTCACCGGGGGCGACCCGTGCGGGGCCGGTGACTCCTTCGCGGCCGCGGCGGCCCTGGCGCTCGCCGACGGCGCGGTCACCGGCGAGGCGGTGGCCGCCGCGGTCGCCTTCGCCTCCGCGTTCGTCGCGCGCGGCGGGGCCTCGGCCTGGGACGCCGCGGACGGGGCCGAGCCGAACGTGGTGGCGGAGCCCGGTGCCGAGTCGGTGATCGCGCGGGTCCGTGCGGCCGGGGGGACCGTCGTCGCCACCGGCGGGTGCTTCGACCTGCTGCACCCGGGGCACGTCGCGACGCTGCGGGCCGCCCGTGGCCTCGGCGACTGCCTGGTGGTGTGCATCAACTCCGACGACTCGGTGCGCCGTCTCAAGGGGCCCTCGCGGCCGCTGGTGACCGCGGCGGACCGGGCGCGGGTGCTGGAGGCGCTGGAGTTCGTGGACGCCGTCGTCGTCTTCGGGGAGGACACCCCGGCGCAGGTGCTCGACCGGCTGCGGCCGGACGTGTGGGCCAAGGGCGGCGACTACGCCGGGGCGGACCTGCCCGAGGCCGAGGTGCTGCGCGGCTGGGGTGGTCAGGCCGTCGTCCTGCCCTACCTCGACGGCCACTCGACCACGGCCCTGGTCGAGCGCTCGCGGGTGTGATGGAGCGGCCGACCGCGGTCGTCCTGCGCCCGCTCGGCCTGGGGGACCTGCTGACCGGCGTGCCCGCCATCCGCGCGGTGCGGGCCGCCGTCCCCGGTCACCGGCTGGTCCTGGCGACGACGACCCCGCTGGAGCCGCTCGCCCGGCTGGTCGACGCCGTCGACGAGGTGCTGCCCGCCCGCGAGCTGGAGCCGCTGGACTGGGCCGGCCCGCCGCCGGAGCTCGCCGTCGACCTGCACGGCAAGGGCCCGGCCTCGCACGTGGTCGTGGCGGACCTGCGGCCGGGCCGGCTGCTCACCTTCGGCAGCCCCGGCTACCCCGGCCCCACCTGGTACCCCGACGAGCACGAGGTCCGGCGCTGGTGCCGGCTGGTCGCCGAGGGGCTGGGGGTGGTCGCCGACCCCGACGCCCTCGACCTCGCCGTCCCGGCCGTGCCGCCGCCGGTGCGCGGCGCCGCCGTCGTCCACCCGGGCGCGGCCTTCCCCGGACGGCGGTGGCCGCCGGACCGGTTCGCCGCCATCGCCCGCCACCTCGCCGACGCCGGTCACGACGTGCGGATCACCGGCGGCCCGGCCGAGGTGGGGCTGGCCCGCGCGGTGGCCGCGGCCGCCGGGCTGGGGGAGTCCGCGGTGCTGGCCGGCCGGACGACGTCCACGGAGCTCGCGGCGGTGGTCGCCGCGGCCCGCCTGGTCGTCTGCGGCGACACGGGCGTCGCGCACCTGGCCACCGCCTACCGGCGGCCCTCGGTGGTGCTGTTCGGCCCGGTGTCGCCGGCGCTGTGGGGGCCGCCGCTCCGGCCCGGGGAGCACGGACCGCTGCACCGCGTCCTCTGGCACGGCGACGGCACCGGCGACCCCTGGGGCACCGAGCTGGACCCCGCGCTGGCCGAGATCACCGTCGACGAGGTGCTGGACGCCCTGGACGGACTCGTCGACGGAGCCTGCCCATCCCAGGCATAGGAAGCTATGCCTGCGGTTCGGGCCGCCGGAACACAGGCATAGCTTCCTATGCCTGGCGAGGCGTCGATGCCGCGCCCGGCTACCCCCGCTGGCGGAGGGCGTCGAACAGGACGGTCTGCAGGTCGGTCTCGTCGACGGCGGAGTACGCCGCCCCGCCGGTCACGTCGGCGATCTCCTCGAGGACGCTCACGTCGGCGTCCGGGCCGAGGGCGACGCCGATGACCTTGACCGGCCGGTCCGGGTCCGCCTCGGCGGAGAGGGTGCCCAGCAGCTCCTCCAGGCCGAGGCCCGCGTCGTCGTCCTCGTTGGCGCCGTCGGTGACGATCAGGACGCTGTTGACGGCGGTCGGGTCGTAGTCCTCCCGAGCCGCACGGACCGCGGCCAGCGTGGTGTCGTACAGCCCGGTCCCGCCCGGCGTGAGCCGGTCGGGGAGCGTGTCGAGCTGCTCATCGAGGATCTCGCGCTGCACGCGCCCGTCCACCACGTCGTCCAGCTCGCGGGTGGGCACCATCTGCTCCCAGTCCCGGTCGCCCTCGAGCTGGTAGGCGAACACCCACGAGCCGAGCGCGTAGTTGTCCGGGACCAGCGAGAGCGCCGCCTTGGCGGCGTCGCGGGCCAGCGTGGCGCGGGTGCCGTCGCCGACCGGCGCCTCCATCGACGTCGAGACGTCGAAGACCGACAGGATCCGGGACGGCGCGGCGAGGCTGCTCAGCCGGGTCAGCAGCGCCTGCACCTGCTCGGCCTCCAGCGGCACCACCTCGGGGCTCGCCGCCACGATCCCGGTCTCCGGGCCGGCACCGGTCGGAGCGGCGCCCTCGGGCCCGCGGAAGCCGGCGTCGCGGACGGCGGTCTGCGCCTCGTCGGAGAGCAGCCTGCCGACCACGACGTCCACGGCCTGCTGCTGCGCCCCCGTGGCGGCGCCGACCCGCAGCACCGGGTAGTCGAGCACCGGCGACCCCTCGGCGGGGTAGACGGCGACGAGCTCGGCGTCCTGTGCGTCCTGGTTGAGCGCGTAGACCTCCTGCTCGCTGACCGGCACCAGCGGGGCCTCCGCGCTGCCCGCGCGGCCGGCGTCCAGGGCCTCGCCGGGCGAGAGGGCCGTGCTGCGCGCCGCGGCCAGCACCGCCTGCACGATGGCGTTGTCCGCGTCGGCGTCGCCGCCCAGCGCGGTCCGCACGGCGGCGAGCACGGAGAGGGCCTCGGCGCTGGAGGCGAGGTCGGGCACCGCGAGCGGCCGGTCGGTGCCCATGGCCTCGCTCCAGCCGGGCGGGGTGTCGCTCCAGCCGAGGTCGTCGACCACCGCGCGACTGGTGCCCAGGACCACGGGGGACACCGCCATCGAGCCTTCCTGCTCGAGCTCGGCGGAGGCGACGCGGGCGGCCCACAGGCGGGAGTCGGGGACCCAGACGTCGGGAAGCGCGTCCTCGGCCAGCGCGCCGAGGGCGCCGGCGCTCTGCAGCGGCTCCTGGGCGGTCACCTGGGCGTCGACGCACACCTCGCCGTCGGGCGACTCCAGGTCGGTCAGCAGCTCCTCGGTCAGCGGGCCGAGTTCCGGGGCGACGGTGACGTCGACGGTCGCGCGCTCGCAACCACCGCTCGCCGTCAGCCACCAGCCCAGGCCGCCGAGGACCAGCACCACCGCGAGACCTGCGGCGAGGAGGACGGGAGGCACCGTACGGCGCTGGGTCGTGCGTTCGGCGTGGCGGCCCATGCTCGCTCTCTGCGGTCAACTAGGGGGGTCGCGGCTCCCACCGAGCGCGCCGCTCCAGAGTAGATGTGAAGTGGGTCGCCCTGGGGTGACTCTCGTCGCACGAGTGGCAACGCAGCGTCAGACTGCCCCGGCTGCAGTGGTGATGTGCTGCGCGGCGAACCAGTCGACCGTTCGGCGCAGCCCCTGCTCGGACGGCACCCGGGGCTGCCAGCCGAGCAGCTGCTCGGCGAGCGTGGTGTCGGGGCGGCGCACCTTGGGGTCGTCGACCGGCAGGTCGATGTGGGCGATCGGGGAGTCCGAGCCGGTGAGCTCGACGATCCACCGGGCCAGCCGCAGCATCGACAGCTCGTCGGGGTTGCCGATGTTCACCGGGCCGGTGTGGCCGGAGAAGGCCATCGCCAGGATCCCGGCGACGGTGTCGTCGACGTAGCAGATCGAGCGGGTCTGCGACCCGTCACCGGCGACCGTGAGCGGCCGGCCCTCCAGCGCCTGGTTGACGAAGGCGGGGATCGCGCGGCCGTCGTCGGCGCGCATCCGCGGCCCGTAGGTGTTGAAGATCCGCACGATGCCGGTGTCGGTGCCCTTCGACGTCCGGTACGCGGTGGTCAGCGCCTCGCTGAACCGCTTGGCCTCGTCGTACACGCCGCGCGGGCCCACCGGGTTGACGTTGCCCCAGTACCCCTCGGTCTGCGGGTGCTGCAGCGGGTCGCCGTAGACCTCGGAGGTCGAGGCCAGCACGTAGCGGGCGCCCTTGTCGTGGGCGAGACCGAGGGTGTGCAGCGTGCCGAGGCTGCCGACCTTCAGGGTCTCGATCGGCATCTTGAGGTAGTCGATGGGGCTGGCGGGGGAGGCGAAGTGCAGCACCAGGTCCACCGGGCCGGGGACGTGCACGTAGTCGGTGACGTCGCAGCGCACCAGCCGGAAACCGGGGTGCTCCATCAGGTGCGCGACGTTCCCGGGGGTGCCGGTGAGGAAGTTGTCGAGGCAGACGACCTCGACCTCCCGCTCCAGCAGCTGCTCGCACAGGTGCGAGCCCAGGAACCCGGCGCCCCCGGTGACGACCGCCCGGCGGATCGTCCGCGCCTCGCGCCCCGGACCCTCGACCATCGCTGCCCCCCTCGACCCGCGCGCGGGTGGCGCGCATCCTCCGCCCCGTACCCGGAGATCAACTTCGCACACACTTCGGCCTCGAAGTGTTCGCGCCGATGCCGGGCCCGCAACGACGGACGAGCCGCCGGCCTCCCGAGAGAGACCGGCGGCCCGCCGGATGTGCTGCCCTCCGCGACCCCGAGGGGGCGGGGGAGGGGTGCCCCGTCAGGAGCCCGGGCGATCAGTCGACGACCGACTCCTCGTCCGGGATGGCGTTGGCCGGCGGGGTCGCCGCCTCGCCGTCGTACTCCTCGATCGGGGCGTCACCGATGTCGGTGATGCGCACCGGCTGCACCTCCTCGGAGCCGTTGCCCACGATGCGCTCGATGGTCATGCCGCCGGTACCCATGTGGCTGTCCTCGGAGTAGCGGAACGGCGCGAACACCGGACCCTCCCACTCGCCGCCGGCGGTCTCGACGGCCTCGACCAGGCCCTCGCGGGTCGGGTTCTGGCCGGCCGCCTGCAGCGCCTGCGTCATGGTGTAGGCCTGCGCCATGCCGTAGACGCGGTAGTTGGTGAGGTCGCCCTCGCCACCGCACTCGTCCCAGATGCGCTGGAACTCGGTGATCCACGGGTTGTCGGTCATGTCGACCGTCGGCAGGTAGCCGGTGGTCAGCGCGCCGTCCAGCAGGGCGGCGTCACTGACCTGGCCCTCGCTGAAGCGGTTCAGCAGACCGCCGACCAGCGTCGGGTCCGAACCCACGTTGGAGTAGAACCACTGCGGGTCGTAGCCGAGCTGCAGCGCGGTCAGCTGCGACAGCGCGGTGTAGCTGGGCACGTTGAAGCCGACGACGAAGTCGGCGCCGGCCGCCTGCAGCGCCGCGATCTGCGGGCCGACGTTGGTGTTGCCCGGCGTGTACCGCTCGGCCGCGACGATCTGGTCGTCGATGTACTGGCGGATGCCGGCCTCGCCGTCCTCGCCGAAGTCGTCGTCCTGGAGGAAGAGCCCGACCTGCGCGTCGGGGAAGTTCTCGGCGATGTACTCGCCGATGATCTTGCCCTCGCTCTCGTAGTCGGTCTGCCACCCGAACGACATCGGGTACTGCTCCGGGTCCTCGCCCCAGAGCAGCGAGCCCGAGGAGACGAACAGGTCGGGGACGCCCTCGTCGTTGAGGAAGTCGACCACCGCGCTGTGGGTCGGCGTACCGAGGCCGCTCATCATCGCGAAGATCTCGTCCTCGAGGACGAGCTCGTTGGTGACCTGGCTGGTCTGGGTGGGGTTGTAGGCGTCGTCCCGGAAGATGAACTCGATGTCGCGCCCGTAGACCCCGCCCTCCTGGTTCAGGCAGTCGAAGTAGGCCTGCACGCCGGTGGGGATCTCGCTGTAGCCGGGCGCGGCCACACCGGTCAGGGGGTAGTGCGCGCCGAGCGTGATGGTGTCCTCGGTGACGCCGATGTCGGAGGCCTCGTTCTCGCCTCCACCACCGCCGCTGCTGGTGCCGCCACCGCTGTCATCGCTGCCGCCGCAGGCGGCGACGGTGGAGGCGACGGTGGCCGCGGCGATGGCGGTCATGAGTCGACGGGAGGATCTGGACAACGGTTCTCCTCTGGTGCGGCCCGGGCATCGGTGCCCGGGAGTATGGGTGGGGTGGAGCGGCCGGAAGCGGCGGGTCGAAGGGGTCGCCCTCACCCCCTGCTGCTCGCGCCGTCGGCGCCGGCCTGAGCCATCGCCCGCTTGGCCTTGCGGGTCATCCAGCGGAGGCGGATGGTCCCCACGAAGCCGGCCGGGACGAAGATCATCACCACGATGAGCACGACGCCGTAGACGAACGGCGCCAGCTGGGCGGCCTCGGTCTGGCTGAGCCCGAAGTCGCCGCCGAGGTTGGTGACGAACGGCGGGAGGAAGACCAGCAGCGCCGAACCGAGCAGGGCGCCGGTCAGGCTGCCCAGCCCGCCGATGACGATCGCGGTGAGCAGTGCCAGCGACAGCACGATGGTGAAGCCGCTGGGCGCGGCGAGGCGGACCACGATGGCCAGCACGCCACCGGCCAGCCCGGCCGCAGCGGCGCTGACGACGAACGCAAGCACCCGCCAGGCCCCGAGGTTGATGCCGGCCAGCTCGGCGGCGACCTCCTGGTCGCGCACCGCCCGCCAGGTCCGCCCGATCCGGCTGCGGACCAGGTTGGCCAGGAAGAAGTAGGTGATCAGCAGGCAGATCGCACCGACGTAGGCCAGCCACTTGGTGCTCGAGGCGTTGTTGCCCGACACCGCGGAGATGAAGCCGTCGAACCACTCCGGAGCCTGCGGGGCGCGCACCCGCATGCCCTGCTCGCCGCCGAAGATGTCGTGGAAGTAGATCGCCAGACCGGGCAGACCCACGGCCAGGGCCAGCGTCGCACCGGCCAGGTAGGGGCCGTGCAGGCGGGCGGCGGCCACCCCGACGAGGGCACCGATCGCCGTGGCCACCACGATGGCGGCCAGCAGGATGACCGGCAGCGGGAGCGGCTCCTCGGCATCGAGGAGCAGCGCCGTGGTGTAGGCGCCGGCCGCCATGAGCGCCCCGTGGCCGAGCGAGATCTGGCCGTTCATGCCGGTGAGCACGGTCAGGCCGCCGGCGGCGATGGCGTAGTAGGTGAGGGTCGCCAGCTGCGAGTTCTGGAACGGACTGGTCAGCTCGAGGATCGCCACGGCGAGCACGGCGCACACGACCAGCACCAGCAGGTGGCGCAGCAGCGTGGACTGCGGGAGGAAGGAGCGGCCGGTCGTCGCCGGAGCCGAGGGCGCGTCGCCCCCGGCGGTGGCCTTGACCGGGGCATCGTCGCTGGCCTTGCCGGCGGTGCCGGTGGACGCGGGGCTCTGCAGGTCGCTCATGGTCATGCCCTCCGAGCCGTGGTGCTGCTGAACAGGCCGCCGGGCCGCACCAGCAGCACGACGATGAGGATCACCAGGGCCGAGATGTTGACCAGCGCGCTGCCGCGCGGCGCGTAGCCGCTCACGTAGCTCAGCGCCAGGCCCAGGATCAGCCCACCGACGATCGCGCCGACCGGCGAGTCGAGCCCGCCGATGATCGCGGCGACGAAGCCGAACACGATCAGCGCGTCCATGTAGGCCGGCCAGACGAACGTGCCACCGGCGATGAGCAGGCCCGCCAGCGAACCGACGACGGCGGCCAGCCCCCAGCCGAGGGTGAGCATGCTGCCCACCTTGACGCCGAGCAGCCGGGCGACCTCCTGGCTGAACGCCGAGGCGCGCATGGCCAGGCCGATCCGGGTGAACCGGAACAGGGCGACCAGGAGCGCCATCGTCAGCAGCACCGAGCCGATGATGTAGAGGCTGGTGGGGGTCAGCGGGATCGTCGTGTCGCCGACCTCGAAGCCCCGGACGCCGAACGGGGTCGGGAACGACTGGAACGACGAGCCGAAGATGATGGCGATGGCCGCCTGGATCGCGACGAAGAGGCCGAGGGTCACGATCACGGCGTTGAGCTCGGGGCCGCCCTCGACCGGGCGGATGATCACCCGCTCGACGATCGCGCCCAGGAGGAAGCCGGAGAGCAGGGCGACGATCAGCGCCACCCAGTAGGACTGGCCGGCCTGGATCAGCGCGAGGGCGATGAACGTGGTGGCCGCGGCCATCGAGCCCTGGGCGAAGTTGACGATGCGGGTCGATCGCCAGATGAGCACCAGGGCCAGGGCGAAGGCCGAGTAGATCATGCCCTGGGTCAACCCGGTGAGGGTCACGTTGACGAAGTAGTCCACGGAGGAGGAAGCCTTCCTGGCAGTGCGGGGAGGGTCAGAAACCGAGGTAGGCGTGCCGGAGGTCCTCGTCGGCCATCAGGGTGCGGGCGGAGTCGGTGACCACCACCCGGCCGAGGTTGAGGACGACGCCGACATCGGCGACCGACAGGGCGCTGCGGGCGTTCTGCTCGACCAGCAGCACCGAGAGGTTCTCCGAGTCGACCAGCTTGCGGAGCAGCCCGAAGATCTGCGCGACGATGCGCGGGGCCAGGCCCAGGGACGGCTCGTCGAGCAGCAGGACGCGCGGCTTGGCCAGCAGCGCCCGGCCGATGACGAGCATCTGCCGTTCACCGCCGGACAGCGTGTGCGCGGCGTTGTTCTTGCGCTCGGCGATGCGCGGGAAGAGGTCGTAGACCCGGTCGTACTCCTCGTTGCCGACCTTGCCGCGGAACAGCGCGCCGACCCGCAGGTTCTCCTCGACGGTCAGCTCGGAGATCACGCCGCGCCCCTCGGGGACGTGCGCCATGCCCTTGCCGACCATGGCCTCGACCGGCGCCTTGGTGATGTCCTCGCCGTCGAGGACCACGCGGCCGGAGACCGGGCGCACCAGGCCGCTGACGGTGCGCAGCAGCGTCGTCTTGCCGGCGCCGTTCGCACCGAGGACGGCGGTGATCCGCCCGGCCTCGGCCGAGAGGGAGACGCCGTCGAGGGCGCGGACCGGCCCGTAGGTGGAGGTGAGGTTCTCCACCTCCAGCAGGCGGGTGGTGGTGGCGGTGCCGCCGGCCGCGGTGCCGCCGGTGGCGGACACCGCCGTGCTGCCGTGGGTCTCAGGCATGGTTGCGTCCTCCGTCGGCGTGGGTCAGCTCGTCGGCGTCTCCCGGCTCGACGGCGTCGCCGAGGTAGGCCTCGGTGACGGCCGGGTCGGCCTGGACCTCCGCCGGGGTGCCGGCGGCGATCTGCTTGCCGGAGTCGAGCACGGTGATCCGGTCGCAGACCCGCATGACCAGGTCCATGTGGTGCTCGACGAGCAGCACGCTCATCCGGCCGACGACCGAGCGGATCAGCTCGCCCAGCTCGTTCATCTCGTCCTCGGACAGACCGCTGGCGGGCTCGTCGAGCAGCAGCAGCTCCGGCTCGGACACCAGCGCCCGCGCCAGCGCGACCCGCTTCTGCACCGGGTAGGGCAGCGAGCCGGGGTAGCGCCCGGCGTACCGCTCGGCGTTCAGCTCGGTCAGCGCCCGCATCGCCCGCTCGCGCAGCAGCCGCTCGTCCTTGTCGGACGTGGGCAGTGCCACCAGCGCCGAGAAGAAGCCGGCCCGGGCGTGCCGGTGCGCGCCCACCATGACGTTCTCCAGCACGGTCATGCCGGGGAACAGGCCCACTCCCTGCAGGGTGCGGGCGATGCCCAGGGAGGTGAGCTTGCTGGGCTGCAGCCGGCGCATCTCCTCCCCGCGCCAGACGATCCGGCCGGACGTCGGGCGGACCAGGCCGCAGGCGACGTTGAACAGGGTCGTCTTGCCGGCCCCGTTGGGGCCGATCAGTCCGTGCACCTGGCCAGGCTCGACGGTCACCGACACGTCGGTGAGGGCCAGCACGCCGCCGAAGGCGACGTTGATCCCGGTCATCTCGAGCCGGGCCGTGGGCGGTGATTCTTGCGTTCGCTGGCTGCCGGTCGGCTGCGCCAAGGGGCCCACTGCTCCTCTGCATCGGCGAGGTCACCACCCCGGAGGGGGACGGTGACGGTCGGTCGCGAGTACGTCCCGCTGAGAGTGCACGGCCGTGTCGGCGGTCACAATGGGCGCACCGCACAGCGATCGCGAGATCGGGTTGTGCTGTGTGTCCCGCGTCTCGCGCGGCGGGAAGGAGGGTGTACGCGACCTCCGGGACCCGGGTGGGGACGGGTGGGACGGAGGCCGGTGAGGGCTCGCCGACGGCCGCCGGGTCACGGGGGCCGGCGTCGATTGGGTCACGACCGTGCTGGGCCGACCCTCCTCTCCTGTGTTCGCACTCACAATGGGCTGACCGCACAGTCATCCACGTCCCGTGTTGTGCTGTCAGCGGCGGCGTCAGGAGGAGGTGATCGCGTGCAGCCCTTCCGTCCGGAGGTGGCGACCAGGCTCGGGCAGCTGGCGCCGCGGCTGATGGACCAGCTCGACGCGATGACCGACCGCATGGTCGACGTCCTGGCCCGCACGGAGCCGGCCTACCGGGAGCTGGTCGAGCAGTCCGAGCAGGACGTGCGCACGTCGACGCGGTCGAACCTGGAGGGCGGGCTGCGGTCGCTGATGAGCGCGGCCGCCGGCACGGGCACCCTGCACCTGGCATCGGCCCGGGCGGTGGGCCGCCGGCGGGCGGCCCAGGGCGTCCCGCTGGAGTCGGTGCTGCGCGCCTACCGCCTCGGCGGCCAGGTCACCTGGGAGGCGCTGCTCGCGGTGTCCCGCGACGGCACCGGGCAGCACGACACCCTGCTGCTGGAGGTCGCCGGCTCGGTGTGGCGCAGCAACGACGCGGAGTGCGCCGCGGTCGCCGAGGGCTACCGGGAGGAGCAGCGGCGGCTCGACGGCGTCGACGAGCAGGCCCGGCAGCAGGCGCTCGACGGCCTGCTGGAGGGCCGGGGGAGCGACCCCTCCTTCGTGCGCACCGCCTCGGAGGTCCTGGCCATGCCGCTCGACGGGCGGCTCATGGCGGTCGTGGCGCTGCCCGGTCCCGACGGGGAGCCGGCGCTCGGCGCCCCCGGCGAGGCGCTGCTGAAGCGCGGCGTGCGGTCGGTGTGGGGCGTGCGCGGCGACGCGCAGGTGGGCGTGGTGGTGCTCGCGGCCATCCGCCCCGGTGATCTGCTGACCCTGCTGCGCGGGGCCGCGAAGGGTCCGGTCGGGGTCTCCGACGTCGTGGTGGGTGCCGCGGCGGCCGGTGCGGCCTACCGGCTGGCCGAGACGGCGGTGCGCACCCTGCCGGCCGGGGCGAGCCGCGTGGTCAGCATCGACGACCGGCTGCCCGAGGCGCTGCTGAGCAACTCGCCCGAGATCAGCTCCCGCCTGGTGGGCCAGTCCCTCGGCGGGCTGCTCGAGCTGCCGGAGGACGAGCGCGACGTGCTGCTGGACACGCTGGCCGCGTTCCTGGCCACCGACGGGTCACCGACCCGCGCCGCCGACGCCCTGTACTGCCACCGGAACACGGTCATGCACCGGCTGCGGCGGATCGAGTCGGTGACCGGCCGGAAGGTGACCGACCCCCGCTCCCGGCTGCTCTGGCAGCTGGCCCTGCTGGGCACCGAGCACGGGGAGCCGGCCCGGCGCTCGGCCTAGTGACCGTTCGTGGGCGGGCCCGTCCAGCGGCTCGCCGTGAGCGTGCGAGCGGTGAGGAGGACCGGGTCCTCCGACTACTGGAGGTAGTTCTCCACCTGCTGCTCCGGACGCACCTCGGCCTCGTCCGGGTCCTCGGCGTACTGGCGCTTCGCCCGGCGCTGCCGCAGCAGGTCCCAGCACTGGTCGAGGTCGGCCTCGAGCCTGCTCATGCGGGCCCGCGTCTCGTCGGTGTGCTCGCTGCTGTCGCGCAGCGCGTGCTCCTCGTCCACCAGGGCGTGGATGCGCTGCAGAAGGTCGTTCTCGTCCATGCCCAGGTCCGTGCCCGGGGACGCGGGCGCGAAACCGGGACGGGAGTCAACCCTGGCCCGGCACCCAGCCCTCGACGAAGGCGGCCAGCCGGCGGTGCACCGCCCCGCCGGCGCGGCCGAGGGCGAGCAGGGCAGCGCGCTCCAGCGGCACCCGGACGGTGCGCCGGCCGGGCGTGCGGGTGGCGACGGCGTGGCCTGCGGTGACGAGCTCCGGCCAGGGGCGGGACAGCTGGGCGAGGACCCGGTCCAGCGCGGCGGCGGCCGGTTCCGCGTTGCCCTCGACCATCGCGGTCACGAAGCCGGGGTCGCTGCCGATCACCCGGGTGCCGTCCCGGAAGCTCCCGGCTGCCAGCGCGAGGGCCAGCGGACCGGCGTCGGCGGCCGCGGCGGCGAGCGCGGCGGCCAGCAGGTGCGGGACGTGGCTGATCGCGGCGACGGCGTCGTCGTGCTCGGCGGCGGTCACCGGCACCACCTCCGCGCCCACCGCGAGCGCTACCTCGGCGACGCGCAGCCACCGCGGCAGCTCCGTGTCCGGCTCCAGGCACAGCGCCCAGCGGGCGCCGGTGAACAGCGCGGGGTCGGTGGCCCCGTGGCCGGACCGCTCGGTGCCGCACATGGGGTGCCCGCCGACGAAGCGCCGTCCCAGGGTGCGGCCGACGGCGTCGAGCACCGGCACCTTCACCGAGCCCAGGTCGGTCACCGTCGCGTCGGGGTCGACGGCCAGCCCGTCGAGGGCGGTCGCCATCGCCGGCAGGGGCACGGCGAGGACGACGACGCCGGAGAGCTCCCGGGTGATGCGGACCCCCCGTGCGGCCGCCGCCTCGCGGGCGGCCGGGTCGACGTCCCAGCCGGACACCGGGCGACCGGCGGCCGCCAGCGCGGCGGCCAGCGAGCCGCCCAGCTGGCCCAGCCCCACCACGCCGACCGGGGGAGCGGGCATGGTCGGGACCGGGAAGGACGGGCCCCCGCCGGTGGGTGTGCCCCCAGGACGTGCGGCGTCGGCCATGATCAGAGGCTATGACGCCGACCCGCCCGCCTCTGCCGCCCCACGCGCCATGACGCCCCGTTCCTTCCTGCTCACCCCGGAGCTCGCGGAGTACGTCCGTGCCTCCTCGGACCCGGTCGACCCGGTGATGGCCGACCTGATCCGGGAGACGGCGGAGATGGCCGCGCGGGGCGAGGTCCCGGGCACGATGCAGATCGCCCCCGAGCAGGGTGTGCTGATGCGGCTGCTCACCACGGCGGTGGGTGCCCGCACGGCGATCGAGATCGGCACCTTCACCGGGTTCTCCGCCCTCTGCATCGCGCAGGGTCTGCCGGAGGACGGCTCGCTGCTGTGCCTGGACCGCAGCGAGGAGTGGACGGCGGTCGCCCGGCGGCACTGGGAGCGGGCGGGGGTGGCCGGGCGGATCGAGCTGCGCATCGGCGACGCGCTGCCCTCCCTCCGGGCGCTGCCGGCGGAGGAAGCCTTCGACCTGGCGTTCGTGGACGCGGACAAGACCGGTTACGCCGCCTACGTCGCGGAGCTGCACCCCCGGGTCCGGCGCGGCGGGGTGGTGCTCCTGGACAACACGCTGCGGTCGGGGCGCGTGCTCGATCCGCAGGACGAGTCCGACCGGGCGCTGGCCGAGCTCAACGCCGCCCTGGCCGCCGATCCGCGGTGGGAGACGGCGCTGCTGCCGCTCGCCGACGGCCTGACCCTGCTGCGCAAGCGATGAGCGAGGTCGCTGCGGCGGGACCGGCGAGCTACGCGGTGCGGGTGGCCCGCGTCGACTCAGGCTGGAAGGTCGAGCTGCTCGCGGCCGACGCCGGTGACGAGCTCCCGGTGCTCGAGCGGGCCCTGGGCGAGCCCGGCGCCGGGGGATGGCCGCCGCCGATCGTGCTCGTCGTCGACTCACGGCTGTACTTCGTGGCGCTGCGGCACGGCCCCGGGGGCATGGTGCGGGCGCTGATCTCGGACGCGACCATGCTCGAGTGGGTGCTCGCCGCCGAGGTGGTGGAACGCTACGGGATCGGCGTCGACACCGAGGGCGCCTTCGACGACGACGAGACCGGCTGGCCCGGCGGCGACCTGGACCTGTTCGCCGACGACGGGTTGCCGGCAGAGGAGCTGAGACCGATCGTGACCGCTGACGACCTGTGGGCCGACGAGATGGTGGCCCGGATCGCCACCCGGCTGGGCTTCGCCGACGAGCTGGCCGCGGCGGTGGCCCCGTGACGGTCACGGCGGTCATCTTCGACCTGGGCGGCGTGCTCACCGAGAGCCCGATGCACGCCTTCGCCGCCTACGAGCGGGAGGCCGGGCTGCCCGAGGGGCTGATCAGGCAGCTGAACTCGACCGATCCGGACACCAACGCCTGGGCGCGGTACGAGCGCAACGAGCTGGACGTCGCCGGGTTCTCCGCCGCGTTCGAGGCCGAGGCCGCCGCGCTGGGGCACCGGATCGACGCCTCCCGCGTGCTGGCCGCCCTGCAGGGGGAGCTGCGCCCGGCGATGGTCTACGCGGTGCGCCGGCTGCGCGCGGCGGGGTTCCCCGTGGGGCTGCTGTCGAACAACGTGGCGCCGATGGAGCGGACCGGCCGGCTGGGCGACCTGCTCGGCCTGTTCGACGCGATCGTCGAGTCCTCGACCGAGGGCGTGCGGAAGCCGGAGCCGGAGATCTACCGGCGGGCGCTGGACCGGCTGTCCGAGGCGGTCGGCCACCGTGTCGAGGCGGCCGACTCCGCCTACCTCGACGACCTCGGCATCAACCTCAAGCCGGCCCGGGCGCTGGGGTTCTCGACCATCAAGGTGGTGGAGCCCGGGGCGGCGCTGGCGGAGCTGTCCGAGCTGGTCGGCTTCCCGCTGGACGGGACGGCTTGAGCCGGCCCAGGGGACGGTTCCCGGGACAGTCCGTCTCTGCCCACCTGCGCTGGGCAGAGACGGACCGTCGACAGGAGACCCCGTGAGCCCGGATCTCCACGCGGTGATGGGGCGCGCGCTGGAGCTGGCGGCTGTCGCGGAGGAGTGGGGCGACACCCCGATCGGCGCTGTCGTCCTGGGGCCCGACGGCGCGGTGCTGGCCGAGGCCGCCAACGAGCGGGAGAAGCGCGGCGACCCCACTGCGCACGCCGAGGTGCTCGCCCTGCGCGCCGCGGCGGCGGTGCACGGGGACGGCTGGCGGCTGGGCGGCTGCACGCTGGTGGTCACGCTGGAGCCGTGCACGATGTGCGCCGGCGCGAGCGTGCTGGCGCGGGTCGACCGGGTGGTCTACGGCGCCGACGACCCGAAGGCGGGGGCGGCGGGCTCGCTGTGGGACGTGGTCCGCGACCGGCGCCTCAACCACCGTCCCGAGGTCACCGGCGGTGTCCGGGCCGAGGAGTGCGGCGCGCTGCTACGCGCCTTCTTCCGCGGTCAGCGGGGCCTGTAGTCTCTTCGGCGGTGGCGTGTCCGAGCGGCCGAAGGAGCACGCCTCGAAAGCGTGTGAGGTGCAAGCCTCCGTGGGTTCAAATCCCACCGCCACCGCCAGCAGTCCGACGGCGGCGTCCGCGCGGGTCCCCCGACCCGGTGGGCGCCGCCGTCGTCGTTGCGGCGGGTCCCTCAGGCGGGGAAGTCGCTGTCCAGGATCAGCTGCCCGTCCCGGACCAGGAACGTGAACACGTGCGGCCCGGTCTCCCGGCGGCCGTCGGCATAGCGCAGCTCCATCGTGGCGGTCGCCGTGGTCTGCCCGTCGGTCGCGCGGACGTCGTCGAGGCGCACGTCCTCGAACTGGCCCCAGTACCGGATGTAGCCGTCACGGCTGATGTTGGCGCGCAGCGTCGGGCCGGTGAGCTCCCACGAGCGGGCCGGGTCCTGGATCACCAGCTGGTGGTAGTCCCGCACGAAGTCGCGGATGTTCTGCTCGGACAGCGGGTCGCCGCGGTCCTCGTCGCCGTCGGCGTCCCCGTCGCCGTTGCCTTCCCCGTCGCCGTTGCCTTCCCCGTCGCCGTTGCCTCCTCCGTCGCCTTCGCCCTCCCCGTCCTCGTCGTCCCCGCCGTCCTCGTCCGGCGGGGGGGCGACGGGCGCCGGGGGCTCCTCCTGCACCGGCTCCGTGGGCGCCGGCTCCTCGCTGGAGGCGGGGGCCTCGGAGGTAGCCGACGTGGGTGACGCCGCCGTGTCGTCGGGATCCTGGCCGCTGGAGGTGCCCAGCCACACCCCCAGCACACCGAGGAGCGCGACGGCGGCGACGCCCACGGCCGCCCACGCCCCCCGGCGCCGTCCGCGGCGGCCGCCGGGTGCCGGTGCGGGAGCAGGTGCGGGTGCGGCGGTTGCCCGGGCCGGGGGCCCCGGGGGTGCCGGGGTGCGCGTGGCGGGGGGAGCGGGCGTGCGCGCGTCCGGGGGGGCGGGGGCAGGCTCTCCGGCGGCGTCCGGAGGGGTCGCGGCCGGCCCGGTGGCGAACACCGCCGTGCCGGCGGGGCCGGCGGAGGGACGCAGGTCGGTGCGAGCCAGCAGCACCGTCGTCGTGTCGCCGTCCCGGCCGGCGGCCAGCCGGGCCAGCTCGTCGCGCACCCGGGTCATGGGTGGCCGCGCGGCGGGGTCTCCGGCGAGCATCCGCAGCAGCGGCTCGGTCAGCTCCCCGGCGCGGTGCGGGGGAGTGATCTGCCCGGCCGCGACCCGGTGCAGCATGCCGAGCGCGTTGTCCTCCATGCCGAACGGCGGCACGCCCTCCAGGCAGGTGTAGAGCGTGGCCCCGAGCGAGAAGACGTCGCTGGCCTCGGTCATCTCGTGGCCCTGGGCCACCTCCGGAGCCAGGAACGCCGGGGTGCCGGTGATCTGGCCGGTCTGGGTGAGGGTGACGTCGCCGCGGGCGTGCGAGATGCCGAAGTCGGTGATCTTGACCAGGCCGGCGACGCGGCCGCCCTGCCCGATCAGGACGTTGGCCGGCTTCACGTCCCGGTGGACGATCCCGGCCGCGTGCGTGGCGGCGAGCGCGTCGGCGACCTGCGCGCCGATCTGCGCCACCTGGTCGACACGCAGCACGCCGTCGGCGCTGAGGACCTCCGCGAGGCTGCGGGAGGGGAGGTACTCCATCACCAGCCAGGGCGCCCCGCCCTCGAGGGCCACGTCGTAGACGGAGATCGCGTGCGGGTGGCTGAGCCGGGCGGCGATCCTGCCCTCGCGCAGCGCACGCTGGCGCTGCTCGTCGATCTGCTGCTCGTCGGCTCCCAGCGGCGAGAGCACCTGCTTGACCGCGACCGGCCTGCCCAGCAGCTCGTCCCGCGCCAGCCAGACGGTGCCCATCCCGCCGACGCCGATCTGGGACTCCAGCCGGTAGCGGCCGGCGATGAGCCGGCCGGGCCCGGTGGCGGGAGGGGTCATCGACGGGCGCAGCGGGTCAGACGGTGGAGGGCGCGCCGTACCGGCGCGCGTACTCCTCACGAGCGCCCTCGGGGAGGACGTCGTAGAGCTCCCCGAGCTCCGTGTGCGCCTCGGGGGCGAGGTCGTCGAAGAGCTGCCGCCACGTGGGCGGGTCGTCGTAGCTGCGGGTCAGCAGCAGTTCCCATGCCTGCGCCTGGCGGTCCCGCTTGCTGCGCTCGGCGACGAACTCGGACAGGTAGCGGTCCTTCGCCGCGGTCTTCTCCGCAGCGGTGGCCCCGGCCGGCAACTCCCCGGCATCGGCCCCCTTGAGCACGCCGACGATCGCCTCCACGACGTCCGGCCGCACCTCGCCGTGCTCTGCCATGTCCTGCGCCTCCTCGTCTCCGGCCCGCAGTTCCAGGCCCTTCCCCGCATGCGGCCCGGTGAACCCTGCTCGGGTGCAGGATGCCGCACCACGCGCCGGACGGCCCGTCCGGTGGTGTCCCGGCGAGCGTCGCACGGGCGCCCGGTACGATCGCTCCCGTACCTGGAGGATTCGCCTAGTGGCCTATGGCGCTCGCTTGGAAAGCGGGTTGGGGGCAACCCCTCGGGAGTTCGAATCTCCCATCCTCCGCAGTACGACGGGCCCCGGTGCGTGCACCGGGGCCCGTCGCCGTCCGTGGCGCGGGCGCAGGACCGACCGGGGCGGCGAGGGGGGCGGCGCGCTCCGGCCGGCGTGCCCTACAGTGGTGTCCGACCCCTCGTGTGGCGTCACCCTGTGAACCTCCCCAGGGCCGGAAGGCAGCAAGGATAAGCGGGCTCTGGCGGGTGCGCGGGGGGTCCTTATCTTTTCCGGGGGCCGATCCCGCGGCCCGCCGTCCACCGGCACCTCCGTCCGGTCGGTCCGGCCACGTAACCTCCACGGCGTGGCTCTGGCGCTCTACCGCAAGTACCGCCCGGCGACCTTCGCCGAGGTGGTCGGGCAGGAGCACGTCACCACCCCGCTGATGAACGCGGTCGACGGCGGCCGGATCAACCACGCCTACCTCTTCAGCGGCCCGCGCGGCTGCGGGAAGACGTCGTCGGCGCGCATCCTGGCCCGCTCGTTGAACTGCGAGCAGGGGCCGACGTCCACGCCGTGCGGGGTCTGCGAGTCCTGCGTCGCGCTGGCGCCCGACGGCCCCGGCTCGCTGGACGTCATGGAGATCGACGCGGCCAGCCACGGCGGTGTCGACGACGCCCGCGATCTGCGCGAGCGCGCGTTCTTCGCCCCGGTGAGCAGCCGTTACAAGGTCTACATCGTCGACGAGGCGCACATGGTCACCACGCAGGGCTTCAACGCCCTGCTCAAGGTGGTCGAGGAGCCGCCGGACTTCCTGGTCTTCGTCTTCGCCACGACCGAGCCGGAGAAGGTCCTCCCGACCATCCGCTCGCGCACCCACCACTACCCGTTCCGCCTGGTCCCGCCGACGACGCTGCGCTCGCTGCTGGAGAAGACCTGCGCGGCCGAGGGCGTGCAGGTCGAGCCGACGGTCTTCCCGCTGGTGGTGCGGGCCGGTGGTGGCTCGGTGCGCGACTCGCTGTCCATCCTGGACCAGCTGCTGGCCGGGGCCGGACCCGAGGGCGTCACCTACCGGAGCGCCGTCGGCCTGCTCGGGGTCACCGACGACGCGCTGCTCGACGAGACCATCGACGCCCTCGCCGCCTCCGACGCGCCCGGGGTCTTCCGCGCCGTCGACCGCGTGGTCGAGGCCGGCCACGACCCGCGCCGCTTCGCCACCGACCTGCTCGACCGGATGCGCGACCTGATCGTCCTCGACGCCGTGCCCGACGCCGGTGGCAACGGCCTGCTCGACTGCCCGCCCGACCGGCTGGACCTGATGAACCAGCAGGCCCAGGCGCTCGGCTCGGCCACCTTGTCGCGCATGGCCGACACCGTGCACGAGGGCCTCGCCGAGATGCGCGGCACGACGGCGCCCCGGCTGCTGCTCGAGCTGGTGTGCGCCCGCATGCTGCTGCCGGCCACCGACGGCTCGGCGGCCGCGACCCTCCAGCGCCTGGAGCGGCTCGAGCGGCGGATGTCGATCGCCGGCGAGCACGCCGGCCGGCCGGCCGCGGAGGTCGGGCACCAGGAGGCGGTCCCCGCCGAGACGCCCCGCGCGCCGGCGCCCGCCGAGACGCCCCGCGCGCCGGCTCCCACCGAGGAGGCAGGCGCGGCGCGGCGCGAGTTCGTCCGCAGGTCGCAGGCCCAGCAGCAGGCGGCGGGCCGGACGGCCGGCCCACCGCAGGCGCAGCCGGCCCCGGCCGCCCCGGCGCGGCAGGCCCCGGCCGCTTCGCCGCAGCAGCAGGCCGCGGCGCAGCAGCAGCCCCCGCCGCGGCAGGCCCCGGCCGCCGCGGCTGCTGCCGCGTCGGCGCAACCGGCCGCACCCGCGCCCGCACCTGCCCCGTCGGGCGACGACTGGCCGGAGACCGCCACGCCGGGGAGCCGCCCGCGGTCCGCCGCGGCCGCACCCGCCGCCCCGGCCGACGACTGGCCCGAGACGGCGCAGCCGGGCAACCGGGCGCGCACCGCTCCGCCGGCCGCGCCCGCCGCGCCGACCACTCCGGCTGCCCCGGCGGCCGAGCCTGCCCGGCGCACCCGGGTCACGGCCGACGAGCCGGACATCCCGCTGCCGCCGGAGCCGACCGACGACGAGGACTGGCCGCACCCGGCGCAGCCGGCCGCGGTGCAGGCCGCGGCCGCGCGGCTCGAGCAGCCACGCCCGCCCGCGTCGCCGCCGCGCGCCGCCGCGGAGTCCGCGCCCGCACCGCGGGGCGGGGAGCCGACGCCGGTCGTCTCGGCCAACCCGCCGGAGGCCGCCTCCGACGGCGAGCTGACCACCACCGACGTCCGCCGGGTGTGGCCGGAGCTGCTCGCGGTGGTGAAGAAGCACAAGCGGACCACCGAGGCGCTGCTGAAGAACGCCCAGGTGCACCAGCTGGCCAACGGCGTGCTCACGCTCTCGACGTCGTCGCCGGCGCTGGCCCGGCGGCTCGGTGACGACCTCAACAAGGACGTCCTCCGCGAGGCGCTCAACGAGCTGCTGGGTGTCCGCTGGCGCGTCGACGCCGTCGTCGAGGGGGCCGGCCCGGCGGCCGGTGCGCGGAACGCGGCACCGGAGGAGGCGCGCGAGGCGGCACGGGCGGCGGAGGCCGCCGAGGCCCGGGAGCTGATGGCCGAGCGGGCGGCGGAGACCTCCTCCGACGGCGACCGCGAGCCCGCACCGGCCGTGGACCAGGAGCAGGCAGCCCTGCAGCTGCTGCGCGCCCAGCTGGGCGCCCGGCCGGTCGACGGCTGACGGGCGGGGCGGCGCGCCCTCACCTGTCGCATCCGCGGCCTACTCTCGTGGCATGTTCCCCGGAGGCCAACAGCCCGACCTGTCGCAGCTCATGAAGCAGGCGCAGCAGATGCAGCAGCAGCTCGCCGCCGCCCAGCAGGAGCTGGCGGCCACCGAGGTCACCGGCACCGCCGGTGGCGGCCTGGTCTCGGCGACGATGACCGGCGACGGCGACCTGACCGCGCTCACCATCGCGCCCGACGCCGTCGACCCCGACGACCTCGAGACGCTGCAGGACCTCGTCGTCGCCGCCGTCCGGGACGCCAAGCGGGCCGCCGACGAGATGACCGCGAACCGCATGGGCCCCCTGGCCGGTGGTCTCGGCGGCGGCCTGGGGCTGCCCGGCCTCTGATCGGGCCCGCCCGCCCGATCCACTTCGCAACCCGAGGAGCCCCGTGTACGAGGGTGCCGTCCAGGACCTGATCGACGAGCTCGGTCGCCTGCCCGGCGTGGGGCCGAAGAGCGCCCAGCGCATCGCCTTCCACCTGCTGTCGTCCGAGTCCGCCGACGTCAGCCGGCTGGTGGCCGCCCTGACCCGGGTCCAGGAGTCGGTCCGCTTCTGCGTGACCTGCTACAACGTCGCCGAGGCGGAGCAGTGCCGCATCTGCCGCGACCCGCGCCGCGCCGACGACGTGCTCTGCGTCGTCGAGGAGCCCAAGGACGTCGTCGCGATCGAGCGCACCCGTGAGTTCCGCGGCCGCTACCACGTGCTCGGCGGCGCGATCAGCCCCATCGACGGCGTCGGCCCCGACGACCTGCGGGTCAAGGAGCTGATGACCCGGTTGATGGACGGCGCCGTCACCGAGCTGATCATCGCCACCGACCCGAACCTCGAGGGTGAGGCGACGGCGGCGTACCTCGCCCGCCTGGTCGGCCCGATGGGGCTCGCGGTCTCCCGGCTGGCCAGCGGGCTCCCCGTCGGCGGCGACCTCGAGTACGCCGACGAGGTCACGCTGGGTCGAGCCTTCGAGGGCCGCCGCCGCATCGACGCCTGAGTACCGGCGCCGCCGACCGGTGCGCCCCACCGGCCCGGGGGCGGCAGCTGCCCTGGCCGCGGTCCGTCTCTGCCCACCCCGGCTGGGCAGAGACCGACCGCGCGCGGGAGAGCTGCTGCCGCGCCCCGCCGTGCGATGGCCTCGCGTCCCGCAGGCGCCCGCGCACCGTCGGTCACCGGGGGCGGTGGCCCGCCGTGCGCCACCTCCTCGCCCCCGCAGTCACGACGCGGTAACGGCGCTCCGGGCACCTCTCACCGCTGAGGAACGCTGTGTTAGACCTTGAGATCTTCTGGTCCCAAGGGCGACTGCGTGGAGATCGTCCGCCGTCGCTGTCGAAGAGAACGAGGTAACGGATGACTTCCGGTTCGATCGGCCGTCGGCGCGGAGTCGCCACGGCGGGCATCGCGGCCGCGGCCCTGGTGCTCAGCGCCTGCGGTGGCGGCGACAGCGACGGCAGCGGCGGTGGCTCCGGCGGCGGTGACGGCGGCAGCATCACCATCGGGACCAGCGACAAGATCACCACGATCGACCCGGCCGGTTCGTACGACAACGGTTCGTTCGCCGTGATGAACCAGGTCTACCCGTTCCTGATGAACACGCCCTACGGCAGCCCCGAGGTCGAGCCGGACATCGCGGAGTCGGCCGAGTTCACCTCGCCCACCGAGTACACGGTGACGCTGAAGGACGGGCTCACCTTCGCCAACGGCAACGAGCTGACCTCCTCGGACGTCAAGTTCACCTTCGACCGGCAGCTGGCGATCAACGACCCCGAGGGCCCGGCCTCGCTGCTCTACAACCTGGACAGCGTGGACACCCCCGACGAGCAGACCGTCGTGTTCAACCTGAAGTCCCCCAACGACCAGGTCTTCCCGCAGATCCTGTCGAGCCCCGCCGGCCCGATCGTCGACGAGGACGTCCTCTCGGCCACCGAGCTGACCCCCGACCAGGAGATCGTCGAGGGCGAGGCCTTTGCCGGCCCGTACACGATCACCAACTACGACCAGAACAACCTGGTCACCTACGCGGCCAACCCCGAATACCAGGGGCTGCTGGGAGAGCCGGGCACCGAGCAGGTCAACGTCAGGTACTACGCCGACGCCTCGAACCTGAAGCTGGACGTGCAGGAGGGCAACATCGACGTCGCGTGGCGGAGCCTCTCCGCGACCGACATCGAGGACCTGCGCAGCGACGACGGCGTCCAGGTCGTCGACGGCCCCGGCGGCGAGATCCGGTACATCGTCTTCAACTTCAACACCCAGCCCTACGGCGCGACGACGCCGGAGGCCGACCCGGCCAAGGCGCTCGCCGTGCGCCAGGCGGTCGCCAGCCTGATCGACCGCGAGGAGCTGGCCGAGCAGGTCTACAAGGGCACCTACACCCCGCTCTACTCCTTCGTCCCCGAGGGCCTGACCGGTGCCATCCAGCCGCTGCAGGAGAAGTACGGCGACGGCGAGGGCGGCCCCGACGTCGAGCAGGCGCGGCAGGTGCTCGAGGCGGCCGGCGTCACCACCCCGGTGCAGCTGAGCCTGCAGTACTCCAACGACCACTACGGCCCGTCCTCGGGTGACGAGTACGCGCTGATCAAGGACCAGCTGGAGTCCAGCGGCCTGTTCCAGGTCGACCTGCAGACCACCGAGTGGACGCAGTACTCCGAGCAGCGCACCAACGACGTCTACCCGGCCTACCAGCTCGGCTGGTTCCCGGACTACTCGGACGCCGACAACTACCTGACGCCGTTCTTCCTGGAGGAGAACTTCCTGGGCAACCACTACGTGGACCAGGAGGTCAACGACCTGATCCTCCAGCAGGCGACGACGGAGGACCCGGCCGAGCGCCAGGCCCTGATCGAGCAGATCCAGGAGCTCGTCGCCGACGACCTCTCCACCGTGCCCTACCTCCAGGGCGCGCAGGTCGCCGTCACCGGCACCGACGTGTCCGGCGCCGAGGACACCCTCGACGCGTCGTTCAAGTTCCGGTACGGCGCCCTGAGCAAGGGCTGACCGAGCCGGCGCGCCGAGCCAGTACCACCCGGCCCCGGGTGACCCGCCGCGCGCGGGTCACCCGGGGCCGCCCACGTACGGAACTCCCGCACCGATCTGGGTGGAGACATGACCACGACCACGACCGAGCTCACCGGGAGCACCGACGCCCCGGACGACGAGCCGGCGCCCCGCCGCCGGCGCCGCGGCGGGGGCGGCGGACTGGGCAGCTACCTGCTGGTCCGCTTCCTGCTGATCTTCCCGACCATCTTCATCCTCGTGACGACGGTCTTCGTGCTCATGCGGCTGACCGGTGACCCGATCACCGCGGCGCTCGGCGGGCGGCTGCCCGCGGCCGAGCTCCAGGAGCGGGTCCGCGAGGCCGGCTACGACCGGCCGATCCTGGTGCAGTACTGGGAGTACCTGACCGCGCTGGTGCAGGGCGACTTCGGGACGACGCAGAGCGACAACCGCCCGGTGACCGAGGTGCTCACCACCTTCGGCGCGGCGACCCTCGAGCTCGCCTGCTACGCGCTGATCGTCGCCTTCCTGGTGGGCATCCCGCTGGGCCGCCTCGCCGCCTACCTGCGCGACCGGTGGCCCGACGCGGCGCTGCGGGTGTTCGCGATCCTCTGCTACGCCACCCCGGTCTTCTTCGCGGGCCTGGTCTTCAAGCTCGTCTTCGCCGTCCAGCTGGGCTGGCTGCCGGTCGCCGGGCGGGCCACCACCGGCTCGGAGATCCAGCTGCAGACGCTGGACTCGTCCACCGGCATCTACCTCATCGACGCGTTCTCGACCGGCGACGGCGAGGTGGTCAGCGACGTCCTCCAGCACGCCGTCCTGCCGGCGCTCACCCTCGGGCTGCTCACCGCCGGGGTGTTCCTGCGGCTGGTGCGCACCAACGTCATCGGCACGCTGGGCATGGGCTACGTGGAGGCGGCCCGCTCGCGCGGGGTCAGCGAGCGGCGGCTGCTGCGCAAGCACGCCTACCGGCCGGCGCTGATCCCCATCGTCACCGTCATCGGCCTGCAGATCGCCCTGCTCCTGGGCGGCGCGGTCCTGACGGAGACGACGTTCGAGTGGAAGGGCCTGGGCTTCCAGCTGGTCCAGTACCTGGAGGCCCGCGACTTCGTCGCCGTCCAGGGCATCGTGGTGCTGGCCGCCGTGATCGTCGCCGTCATCAACTTCGTCGTCGACGTCATCGCGGCGCTGATCGACCCCCGGGTGAGGTACTGACATGGCGACCGCTGTGAACGCTCCCGAGGCCTCGTCCGGATCGCAGCCCGCGGGGCGCCGGCGCCGCGGCTGGCGCGACCTCCCCGTGCTCCGGCAGGTGCAGCAGAGCGTGGGCCTGCAGCGCGGCATGCTGGTCGCGGGCCTGGTGCTCACCGGCTTCTTCGTGCTGACGGCGATCTTCGCGCCGCTGCTCGCGCCCTACGAGTACGACCAGCTGCGCGACGCGACCGGCCCGTTCGGGGCCCAGCAGGAGCCCTCGGCCGACCACCTGCTCGGCACCACCGTCGGCGGCTACGACGTGCTGTCGCGGGTCATCTGGGGCTCGCGCACCGCGCTGTTCGTCATCGTCGCCGCGGTCATCTTCTCGCTGCTCCTGGGCGTGCTGCTGGGGCTGCTGTCCGGCTACTTCGGCGGCTGGCTGGACCGGGTGCTGGTCGTCGTCGCCGACGCCATCTACGCGTTCCCGGCGCTGCTGCTGGCGATCGTCATCGGCATCGTGGTCAACGGCGGGCAGTCGAGCCTCTTCGGCGGCATCCTCGCCGCGGCGCTGTCGATCACGGTGATCTTCGTGCCGCAGTACCTGCGGGTGGTGCGCGCGGAGGTGGTGCGGATCAAGTCGGAGGCGTTCGTCGAGTCCGCCCGCGTCATCGGCGCCGGCCACTGGCGGATCATGTCGCGGCACGTGTTCCGCAACTCCACCCGCACGCTGCCGCTGATCCTCACGCTCAACGCCTCCGAGGCGATCCTCACCCTCGCCGGGCTGGGCTTCCTCGGCTTCGGCATCGAGCCGACCGCGGCCGCCGAGTGGGGCTACGACCTCAAGCAGTCGCTGTCCGACGTCACCAGCGGCATCTGGTGGACGTCGATCTTCCCCGGCCTGGCCATCGTGCTGGTGGTGATGGGGCTGACCCTGGTCGGGGAGAGCCTCAACGACCTCGCCGACCCGCGGCTGCGCAGCCGGCGGCGCGGGAGCGCGGCGCCGTCCGACGTCGCCGAGACCTCGGTCGCGGTGGGCCCGTACACCGCCCCGGTCGAGAGCCCCGGTGGCACCGACGGGCTCGAGCGACCCACCGACCCGCAGGAGGGACAGCGATGAGCGGTCCGACGAGGGATGTCGTCGGCATCGAGGACCTGACGGTCTCCTTCGCCACCGACGCCGGTGACGTCGCCGCCGTCCAGGGCGTGACCCTGTCGGTGGCCGCCGGCGAGGTGCTGGCGATCGTGGGCGAGAGCGGCAGCGGCAAGACCGTGACCGCGCGCAGCATCCTGGGCCTGCTGCCCGAGACCGCCACCACCCGCGGTGCGGTGCTGCTCACCAGCAAGGACGGCGCCAGCACCGCCGACGTCGTCACCCTCGGCCGCGCCGACCTCGGGGAGGTCCGGGGCCGGGACGCGGCGATGGTGTTCCAGGAGCCGTCGACGGCGCTGAACCCGGTGTACCCGGTCGGCTGGCAGATCGCCGAGGGCCTGCGCGCGCACGGGAAGTTCAGCAAGAAGGAGGCGCGGGAGAAGGCGATCGACGTGATGCGGCGGGTCGGCATCCCCGACCCCGAGCACCGCGTCGACTCCTACCCGCACCAGTTCTCCGGCGGGCAGAAGCAGCGCATCGTCATCGCGCAGGCGCTGGTGCTCGACCCCGGCGTCATCATCGCCGACGAGCCGACCACCGCCCTCGACGTCACGGTGCAGGCGGAGATCCTCGACCTGCTGCGCCGCTGCCGCGACGAGTTCGGCACCGCCATCGTGCTGATCACGCACAACATGGGCGTCGTGGCCGACCTCGCCGACCGGGTGGCGGTCATGTACCAGGGGCGGATCGTCGAGCAGGCCGACGTCCGGACGCTGTTCTCCGCCCCGCAGGACCCCTACACCCGGCAGTTGCTGTCCTCGGTGCCGCGGCTGGGCGAGGGGCGGGCCCGCACCCAGGACCGGGCCGACTCCCGCACCCGGGCCTGGGAGAGCGCCACCCCGGTCGTCGAGGCGCGGGACCTGCGGATCGTCTACCCGGGGCGGCTGCGCAAGCCCGACTTCGTCGCCGTCGACGGCGTCAGCTTCGCCATCCGGCCCGGCGAGGTGCTCGGCCTGGTGGGGGAGAGCGGCAGCGGCAAGACGACGATCGGCCGCGCCATCGCCGGGCTGACCAAGGTGACCGGCGGCTCCCTGCAGGTGCTCGGCACCGAGATGAACGGGGTCCGGGAGAAGCGGTTCCGCCCGGTGCGCGAGCGGATCGGGTTCGTGTTCCAGGACCCGGCGTCGAGCTTCAACCCGCTGCTGTCCATCGCCGACGCCGTCGCCGAGCCGCTGGTCGTGCACGGCCGGGCGGAGGACCCGCAGGACGCCCGCGGCCGGGTGGACGAGCTGCTCGAGGCGGTGCAGCTGCCCAAGGCCTTCGGCGACCGGTTCCCGCACGAGCTGTCCGGCGGTCAGCGGCAGCGCGCCAGCCTGGCCCGCGCGCTGGCCCTCGACCCGGAGCTGCTGATCGCCGACGAGCCCACCTCGGCGCTGGACGTGTCGGTGCAGAAGCGGGTGCTGGAGCTGTTCGACGAGCTGCAGCGCGAGCTGGGCTTCGCCTGCCTGTTCATCAGCCACGACCTCGCCGTCGTCGACCTGCTGGCCGACCGCATCGCGGTGCTCTACCAGGGCGAGCTGGTCGAGGAGGGCACCGGGGCGGAGGTGCTGGGCAACCCGAGGCACCCCTACACGCAGCGGCTGCTGGCATCCCTGCCCGTGCCCGACCCGGACGAGCAGGCCCGGCGCCGGTCGGTGTGGGAGCAGCTCCAGGGGACCTGAGCGCGGCGGCTACTCCAGGACGACGTCGTCGCCGGTGCGGGTGGCCCGGCGCACGCGCAGCCGCGCCAGCTGCCCGATCACCCGCACCAGCTGCGTGTAGACCGGCGTCGGCCCGTGGTAGCCGAGGAACCCGCGCGGGCCCTCGACCATCTCGCCGGTGCGCACGTCGTAGCGGGCCTGGTGCCAGGGGCAGACCAGGCACCCGTCGGCGTCCACGCTGCCCTCGGCGAGGTCGGCCAGCTGGTGGCGGCAGCGCCGGGAGACGGCGAAGTACCGGTCCTCGCCGTCCGGGCCCGGGCCCCGGTTGCCCACGGCCCAGTCGCCGGCGCGGCGGACCGTCCCGGGCGGCAGCTCGGCGGCGGGGACGGCGTCGGGCTCGGGCACGTGGCTCTCCTCGGTGCGGTGGACGGCGACGGGTCCGGCCCTACCCACCGCGGCCGGGCCGGACCCCTCGCCCGTCGGTAGGGTCGTCCAGGTTCGACTTCGCCCTTCCAGGAGGTATCCGTGCGCCGGCTGTGCGTCGTCCTGGGAGTGCTCGCCGTCCTCCTGGTCACCGGGGGGCCGGCCTGGGCCGTGCCGCCGTTCCGGCTGCCGGAGCAGGTGGTCGACGAGGTCGGTGCGCTCGACGGCGGCACGGCCGAGGTCGAGGACGCGATCGACGACCTCCGCTCGGCCACCGGCACCGACCTCTACGTGGTGTTCGTGTCCAGCTTCGACGGCGCGAACGAGTCGGAGTGGGCGCAGGCGACCGCCGAGCTCAGCCAGCTCTCCGCGGAGGACGCGCTGCTCGCCGTCGCCCTGGACGACGGGCTGTACGGCTTCCTCCGGCCGGCGGACTCCCCGCTCTCCCGCGACGAGCTCGAGGCGCTGGCCGAGGAGCAGGTGGCGCCGCAGTTCGCCGCCGGCGACTTCCCCGGCGGCGTGGCCACCTTCGCCGGGCTGCTCGGGTCGGACGGCACGGCGACCACGCAGCCGGCGGAGACCGGGTCCGACGGCGGCTCCGGCGGCGCCGGGGCGCTGCTGGTGGTCGGCGGGATCGCGGTCGTCGGCGGCGGCGCCTACCTGGTGAGCCGCGCGCGCCGGAACCGCGCCGGCGGGGCGCCGCCCGCGGGCCGGCAGCGGCCGGCGCCCGACCCGTACGAGGGCGTGCCCACCGACGAGCTCCAGGGCCGCGCCAGCGAGGCGCTGCTGGAGATGGACGAGGCGGTGAAGACCTCGCAGCTGGACCTGGACTTCGCCCGGTCGCAGTACGGCGAGGACGCCGTCGCCGGCTTCGGCGCCGCGCTCGCGCAGTCCAAGGCGGACGTCGGCCGCGCCTTCGCGATCCGGCAGGAGCTCGACGACGAGGTTCCGGAGGACGATCCCACGACGCGGCGGATGCTGGCCGAGATCCTGGCGCTGACCCAGGCCGCCGACGCCCGGCTCGACGAGCAGCGCGCGGCGTTCGAGGAGCTGCGCGACCTGGAGCGGACCGCTCCGCAGGTGCTCGCCGGCCTCGAGCCGCGGATCGCGGCGCTGCGCGGGCGGCTGCCGGAGGAGGAGCAGCGGCTCGCCGGGATCCGGCAGCGGTTCTCCGGCTCGGCGGTGACCGCCGTCGCCGACAACGTGCGCGAGGCCGGGGCCCGGCTCGACGCCGCCGACCAGGAGGTGCGCGAGGCCCGCGAGGCGCTCGCCGCCGGCCGGACCGGGGACGCCGTCGGCGACATCCGCGCGGCCGAGGACGCCGTCGCGCAGACCGGCACCCTGCTCGACGCCGTGGGCCGGCTGGCCGCCGATCTCGACGCGGCCGCCGGCCGGGTGGCGGCCACGCGGGCCGAGACGGAGAAGGACCTCGCCGAGGCCCGGGCCCTGGTGGCCGGTGGCGACCGCAGCGGCCTGCAGCCGCAGATCGCCCGGGCCGAGGCGGCGCTGGCCGCGGCCGACGCCGCGCTGCGGCCGTCCGGCGGCACGCCGGGGGACCCGCTGGCCGCGCTGCGCCAGCTCGAGGACGCCGACGCCGCGCTGGAGGAGACGCTCTCGGCGGCCCGCGACGCGCAGACCCAGGCCCGCCGGGCCGCGGCCGCGCTGGACCAGGCGCTGCTCACCGCCCGCTCGGCGGTGGCCGCGGCCGCGGACTTCATCGACACGCGGCGCGGCGCGGTGGGCCCCGAGGCGCGCACCCGGCTGGCCGAGGCGCAGCGGCACTTCGAGGCCGCCGTCGAGCTGGGCCGCACCGATCCGGTGAGCGCCGTGCGCGAGGCGCACCAGGCCGGGATGCTCGCCCAGCACGCGCTGGACCTGGCGCAGGACGACGTCGACCGGTGGAACTCCGGCTACGGCGGCATGGGCGGCGGCTACGGCGGGGGGTACCGGCGCGGCGGGGTGGACCTCGGCAGCCTGGTGCTCGGCGGCATCCTGCTCGGCGGCGGCCGCCGGGGTGGGTTCGGCGGCGGCTTCTCCGGCGGTGGCTTCGGGGGCGGTTTCGGCGGAGGCGGCGGCTTCGGCGGACGGTCCGGCGGCGGCTCGTTCGGCGGCGGGGGCCGGTCCGGGGGCGGCTCCTTCGGCGGCGGGGGCCGGTCCGGCGGCGGTCGGTTCTGACCGTCGCGCAGCCGGCGCCCCGAACTGTCGTACTCCGGTGGGACGGTGACCTCCCCCACAACCGGAGGAGGCAACCATGCCCACGCGAGACACCCCCTGGCCGGCCGGAACGCCGTGCTGGGTGGACTACGGCGCAGCCGACCTGGCGGCGGCGAAGGAGTTCTACACCGCTCTGCTCGGCTGGGAGTACACCGGCGGTGACCCCGAGTTCGGCGGCTACCTGAACGCGGAGAAGGACGGCCGGCAGGTGGCCGGGCTCGGTCCGCAGATGGACCCGGACGACCCGCCCCGCTGGACGACCTACTTCGCGACGGACGACGCGGCCGCCGCGGTCGCCCGGATCCGGGAGGCCGGCGGCACGGTGCTCGTCGAGCCGATGGAGGTCGGGCCCATGGGCACGATGGTCGTCGCCCTCGACCCCCAGGGGAACCCGATCGGCCTGTGGCAGTCCGGCGAGCACACCGGCGTGCAGCGGTACAACGAGCCGGGCTCGCTGGTCTGGAACGAGGCGGCGGTCGACGACCCGGAGGCGGCCCGGGCGTTCTACACCGCCGTCTTCGGGTTCCGGTTCGAGGAGATCCCCGGCGGGGAGGGCTACACGACCTTCGCCACCGGGGGTGACCCGCTCGGCGGGCTCGGCGCGGTCGTCCCCGGGGTGCCGAAGGGCTGGTCGACCTGCTTCGCGGTGACCTCGACCGACGGCGCGGTCGCCACGGCGACGTCGTCGGGTGCGAAGGTGCTCCTCCCGGCCGAGGACACCGAGTACGGCCGGTTCGCCGTGCTCACCGACCCGTGGGGCGCGTCGTTCTCCGTCATGGAGGTCGCGGCCGGGTGAGCTCCACCCGGTAGCCGGTGCGAACGGGGCGCGCCGGCGCGCCGGGCTCAGCCGGGCAGCTGCCCGTACGCGTGCTCGGGTCGGAACCGGACGACGAGCCGGCGGTCGGCCACCATCGCCGCGCGGTAGTCCTCCCAGTTCTCGTGCTCGCCCGAGATGCCGCGGTAGTAGGCGATCAGCTCCTCGACCGCTGCGTCGTGCGGGTCCTGCGCGACCGGCGTGAGCTCAGCGGTCCCCTCGACGGCGACCCAGGTCCAGAAGTCCTTCGACGCCACGTGCAGCGTCACCCGCGGGTCGCGCTGCAGGTTGCGGGTCTTCGCGCGGTCGGCGGTCACCGAGACGCGGATCAGGCCGTCGTCCCAGGCGTAGCCGACGTTGGACAGCTGCGGCCGGCCGTCGCGCTTGACCGTCGCGAGCACGCCCCAGCGCTGCTCGGCGACGAAGGCCAGCAGCCGGGGATCGGGGCCGGGGGAGGCGGTCATGGACGCAGCCTGCCTCAGCGGACCCGGCCGCGCGGCCGGAGCGCGACCGGTGGCAGCGGCGGTGCCGCCAGCCGGTCGCCGTCGTAGCCCTCGACCGTGCCGAAGCGCCGCGACTCGGCGTTCCACTGCTCGGCGTAGTCGGCGATCTCCTCGCCCGACCGGCCGATGAAGTTCCACCACATCACCAGGCGCTCCTCGAACGGTTCCCCGCCGAGCAGCAGCAGCCGGGACCCCGTCCCGGCGCGCACCCGCAGCGTGGTGCGGCCGGTGCCCAGGTACAGCATCGCGCCGGGCTCGAGCACGACGTCGTCCACCGTGACCGACCCCGCCGACGCCAGCAGCCCGTACTCGAAGTCGGCCTCGAGCGGGAGCTCCACGTCGGCGCCGGCGGCGAGCTCCAGGTCGACCCCGACCAGCGGGGTGTAGGCCCGCCCCGGCGACGTCGCGCCGCCGAAGCCGCCCATGAGCACCGTGGCGGTGAGCCCGTCGGAGCTGAAGCCGGGCAGCACGCCGTGGTGCTCGAAGTGCGGGGCGACCTCGCGGTCGGCCTCCGGCAGTGCCACCCACAGCTGGGCCCCGTGCAGGTACCGCGGGTGGGTCGCCGGCGACTGCTCGGAGTGGGCGATCCCGTGCCCGGCCGTCATGAGTGCCAGCTCGCCGGGCCGGAACCGCACGTCGCTGCCGAGGGAGTCGCGGTGGTGCACCTCGCCGTCGAGCAGCCAGGACACGGTCTGCAGCCCGGTGTGCGGGTGCGGCGCCACCTGCATGCCCGGGCCCGCGGCGATGTCGTCGGGGCCGTAGTGGTCGACGAAGACCCAGGCGCCCACCATCCGCCGGCCGAGCGTGGGCAGCAGCCGGCGCACGTGGGTGCTCTCGCCGAGCAGCACCTCCTTGCCCGGGAGCAGGTCCAGCGCCGGCCCGGCGGTGGTGCCGGCCAGCCCGCCCAGGTCGCGGGCGGGCGGGTGGCGGTCCAGGTTGCTCATCGCGCGTCCCCTCCTCGGCGCCGCGGCGTCAGGCCGGCGTCTGCCCAGTCTCACCCCGGACGCCGGCGTGGGGAACCGGTCCCTCGACGCGCTGCGCGGGGATCGAGCCCAGCCGGCCGGCGGAGAAGTCGGTGAACGCGTCGGCCACCTCCTGCCGGGTGTTCATGACGAACGGGCCGTACATGGCGATCGGCTCGTTGATCGGCCGGCCGCCGAGGACGACGACGTCGAGCGCCGGCGTCCGCGACTCCTGGTGCACCGCACCCCGCACGGTCACCGTGTCGCCGGGGCCGAGCACCGCGAGCTGGCCCGTGCGCACCGGGGCGCCGTCGATGCCGACCGACCCGGCGCCGGAGAGCACGTAGACCAGCGCGTTGAAGTCCGGCCGCCAGGGCAGGTCGAGCGTGGCGCCGGGGGAGACGGTCGCGTGCACCATCGCCATCGGGGTGTACGTGGCGCCCGGACCGGTGTGGCCGGCGACGTCCCCGGCGATGACCCGCAGGAAGGCGCCGGCGTCCGGGCTGGCCAGCAGCACCGAGGATTCGGCGCGCAGGTCCTGGTAGCGCGGCTCCACCCACTTCTGGGCGCGGGGCAGGTTCACCCACAGCTGCAGCCCGTGGAACAGCCCGCCGCTGACGACCAGGTGCTCCGGCGGGCGCTCGATGTGCAGGACGCCGCCGCCGGCGGTCATCCACTGGGTGTCGCCGTCGCTGATCGTGCCGCCGCCGCCGTGGGAGTCGGCGTGCTCGAAGGTGCCGTCGAGGAGGTAGGTGACGGTCTCGAAGCCGCGGTGCGGGTGCCAGCTGGTGCCCTTGGGCTCGCCGGGGGCGTACTCCACCTCGCCCATCTGGTCCATGTGCAGGAACGGGTCCAGAGCGCGCAGGTCCACACCGGCGAACGCACGGCGGACCGGGAAACCCTCACCCTCGAAGCCCGACGGCGCGGTGGTGACCGACCGCGTGCGCCGGCGGACGGTCCTGGGTGCGGGCAGCGGGACGCGGGCCAGGGTGGTGGTGTCCTCGACGGTCACGGCAGGCATGCCGGCCTCCTCGGTTGAGTGTTCAACTAACAGAAGACTGTAGCGCGGGACGGGCTCGTTGTCCTCCCTCCCCGTCGCGCCGGCCGGCTCGGTGCAAAGATTGCTTTGCAAACACCTCTTTGCACAGCTAGCGTGTGAGCATGCCCACGCAGCCCGAGCCGCTGGAACCCGCCGTCGAGGTGACCGACATCCGGGCCCTGCGCGCGCTGTCCCACCCGCTGCGCAACCGTCTCCTCGGGCACCTGCGCCTGCACGGGCCGACGACGGCCAGCCGGCTGGCCCGCGCCGTGGGCGAGAGCAGCGGGTCGACCAGCTACCACCTGCGGCAGCTGGCCGGCTACGGCTTCGTCGAGGAGGTCGAGGGGCAGGGGACCGGCCGCGAGCGCTGGTGGCGGGCCCGGCACCGGATGACCAGCTGGCGGGCCGCCGACCTGCTCGCCCAGGAGGGCGGCGCCGAGGTGCAGGAGGAGATGACCCGGCTGCAGATCGACCAGCACGCGCGGGTGCTGGACGCCTGGTACGAGCAGCGGGAGCAGCTCGACCCGGCCTGGACCGACGCCGCCTCCCTCAACGACTACGCGCTCCGGCTGACGCCCGCGCAGGCTCGCGCGCTCACCGCGGAGCTGACCGCCACGCTGGCCCGCTGGCTGGCTGCCCACCCGGCGAGCGCCCGCCCCGTCGAGGGTGCTGAGCAGGTCAGCGTCCTGCTCGACGTGCTGCCGCTCCACGAGTGGCCGTCGTGACCGGCCCGGCCACCGTCCGCTCCGCCACCCGGCGGCTGGTCGGCCTCACCGCCCTGCGCTGGCTGCCGGTGGGGCTCACCACGCCGATCACGGTGCTGCTGGCGCAGGCCCGGGGGTTGTCCCTGGCCGAGATCGGGGTGCTGTTCACCGTCCACGGGGCCGTGGTGGTGGCGCTGGAGCTGCCCACCGGAGGGCTGGCCGACGTGCTCGGCCGGCGCCCCGTGGTGGTCGCCGGGACGGTGCTGCACCTGGCGTCGTGCCTGGTCTTCGCCACCGCGACGAGCTTCTCCGGCTTCCTCGCGGGCATCCTGCTGCTCGGGGTCGGCCGGGCGCTGGACTCCGGCCCCGTCGAGGCGTGGTACGTCGACACCGTCGCCCGCATCGACCCCGCCGCCGACGTCGCACCGGGCCTGGCCCGGCGGTCGGCCGCCGACGGCGGCGGCCTGGCCGTCGGCGCCGTCGCCGGCGGGCTGCTGCCCGGCCTGCTGGGTGGTGGCGCCGATGCCCTGGCCTGGCCCTACGTCGTCGCCGCAGGCCTCGACCTGCTCTTCCTCGCGGCGGTGCTCCGGCTGCTGACCGAGGACCGGCCGCCGCGGGAGGGCAGCGTCGGCGCCGCGCTCGCGGCCGGGGCGCGGGAGCTGCCCCGCACGCTCACCGGCGCGGTCCGCCTGTCGGTGACCGACGGGCCGATGCGCGTGGTCCTGCTGCTCACCGCGGTGGGCGGGGTGGGCCTGGTCGGTTGCGAGCTGCTGGGCCCGGTGCGCTTCGCCGACCTGGCCGGCGGTCGCGACGGCGGTGCCGCCGTCTACGGCAGCGTGCTCGCGATCTCGTTCGGCGCTGCCGCCGTCGGGGCGATGGCGGTCCCGGCCCTGCGCCGGCTGCTGGGGGGCTCGACCCGCGCCGCCTGCGCGGTGCTCACCGCCGTCGGCGCGCTGGCACTGGCCACGCTCGCCGGCCCCGACGTCCTGGGGATCGCGGCCGCCGGCTTCGCGCTGTACTACGTCGCCCACGGCGCCTCGTGGCCGCTGCTCAGCGCGGTGCTGCACACCCGGGTGGCCGCGGTCCACCGGGCCACCGCCGTCTCGGCGATGTCGCTGGCCATGGCGCTGGGCGGCATCGCCGGCAACCTGGCAGTGCCGCCGCTGGTCGCCGCGGCCGGGCTGGAGGCGGGCTTCCTGGCCGTCGCGGCGGTGGCCGCGCTCGGCGTGCTCGGCTGCCTGCGGCTGCCCCGGTCGACCGTCGCGGACACCGCCGTGGCCCCCGGTGGGGCGACCGTCGGATACTGAGGGCCCATGACTTCTGCGAGCAGCCGATGAGCGCACCCCTGAACCTGGTCAACCTCGAGCGGGTGCACAAGGCGCACGGCACCACCGTGATCCTCGACGACGTCTCCCTCGGCGTCGCCGCCGGCGAGCGCATCGGCGTGGTCGGCCGCAACGGCGGCGGCAAGAGCACCCTGCTGTCGCTGCTGACCGGCACCGACGAGCCCGACTCCGGCCGGGTCACCCGCCGCGGCGACCTCGCGATGGGGGTCCTCGACCAGAGCGGCACGCTCCCGCCGGGGACGACGGTGCGCGACGTCGTCCTGCCCGCCTCGACGTTCGCCGCGGAGCACGAGTGGGCCGGCGACCCCGCCGTCCGCTCCGTCCTCACCGGGCTGGAGCTCGACCGGCTGGGCCTGGACGCCCCCGTGGCCCCGATGTCCGGTGGCGAGCGCCGCCGGGTCGCCCTGGCCGCGCAGCTGATCCGGCCGCTGGACCTGCTGGTGCTCGACGAGCCCACCAACCACCTCGACGTCGAGGGTGTCGCGTGGCTGGCGGAGTACGTGAACCAGCGCGCCGGCGGCCTCGTCGTCGTCACCCACGACCGCTGGTTCCTCGACGAGGTCTGCACCACCACGTGGGAGGTCGCCGACGGCGACGTGCACGCCTACGACGGCGGTTACTCGGCCTACACGCTGGCCCGGGCCGAGCGGGCGCGGATCTCGGCGGTGACCGAGGAGCGCCGGCTGAACCTGGTGCGCAAGGAGCTGGCCTGGCTGCGCCGCGGGCCACCGGCGCGCACCAGCAAGCCGAAGTTCCGCATCGAGGCCGCACAGGCGCTGATCGCCGACGAGCCGCCCGCCCGCGACTCGATGGCGCTCAAGGGCTTCGCCGCGCGCCGGCTCGGCAAGACCGTCTACGACGTCGAGGGAATGGACTACGCCGTCCCCACCGAGGACGGCCCGCGCACGCTGTTCGAGGACCTGACCTGGCACGTCGGCCCCGGTGACCGGATCGGCATCGTCGGCGTCAACGGCGCCGGCAAGACGTCGCTGCTCAAGCTGCTCGTCGGCGAGACGCAGCCCGACTCGGGCACCGTCGCCGTGGGTCAGACCGTGGCGCCGGCCTACCTGTCGCAGCACGTCACCGAGCTGCCTCCGAAGGCCCGGGTGCTGGAGGCGGTGCAGGACGTCGCCCGCATCGCCCGGATCGGCAACCAGGAGATCTCCGCCTCGACGCTGGCCGAGCGGTTCGGCTTCGCCGCGAACCGGCAGTGGACGCCGGTCGGCGACCTCTCCGGCGGGGAGCGGCGCCGGCTGCAGCTGCTGCGGCTGCTCATGGCCGAGCCGAACGTGCTGGTGCTCGACGAGCCGACCAACGACCTCGACATCGACACCCTCACGGCGCTCGAGGACCTGCTCGACGGCTTCCCGGGCACCGTGCTCGTGGTGAGCCACGACCGGTACTTCGTCGACCGGGTCTGCGACAAGGTGGTGGCGCTGCTGGGCGACGGGACCCTCGCCGAGCTGCCCGGCGGGGTGGACGAGTACCTGCGCCGCCGCGCCGCCGGCGGAGCGCCGCTGACCACGGCCTCGGGCGACGGCGGGACGCGTCCGGTGGGCGCGCCCTCGACGTCGGCCCCCGCGGTGTCCGCGGCCGAGGCGCGGGCGGCGAAGAAGGAGGCCAGCCGGCTGGAGCGGCGGATGCTCAAGCTGGACGCCGACGAGAAGAAGCTGCACGAGCAGCTCGCCGCGGCAGCCGCCGACTACGCGAAGGCCGCCGAGCTCGACACCCAGCTCAAGGCGGTGCAGGCGGAGAAGGGCGAGGTCGAGGAGGCCTGGCTGGTCGCCTCCGAGACCGCCGAGGGCTGAGCCGGCGCGGTAGTGCTCGTGCGGACGGTCCGTCTCTGCCCAGCCGGGCTGGGCAGAGACGGACCGTCCGTGGGGAGTGGTCCCGGTCGGGTCAGGCGACGGCCGCCTCGGCGCGGTTGCGCTGGATCAGCCGCAGGCCGACCACGATGGCGGGGACGGCCCCCACGAGCGCGAAGCCGCCGTGTGCCAACGGGGAGAACGGCACGACCATCGAGCCCACGAGGCTCGCGACGGCGGGCAGGGGCAGCCACCAGCCGGTCACCCCGGCCCGCGCCAGCCCGATGTAGGCGATCACCGGGCCGAGCAGACCGAACATCGTGAGCAGACCGACCGGGACGAGTCCCGGATCGGCGGCCACGGTCTCGAACAGCTCGACGGCGGTGCCGGCCTCCAGCACCCGGCCGATGGCGCCGGTCCAGTAGTCGTAGAGCACGAAGCCGGTCACGGTGACCAGGCCGACCGCCGAGAGCAGAGCACCGGCGATGGTCCCGATCCGGCCCCTGCGCCCCCGGACGAGCGCCGGAGCGGCCAGCCAGGCCAGGGCCAGGGCCATGTTGCCGTAGTGGAGGAGCACCGCCGACAGCGTCGTCTGGCCGGGGTCGCGCGCCAGGGAGGCGATGTAGTCGGCGGGCTCGACCGAGACGGCACCGGGCGAGGTCGCCATGCCGGCGACGTAGAGAAGAGAGCCGGCGATCAGCGCGCCACCGGCGACGGGCAGCAGCAGCGAGCCGGCGGAGCGGCCGGCGCGCTCGGCGGCGGCGGGGGTGTTCGGGGTGGTCGGGTCCAGCAGGTGAGAAGTCATGGCCGGAAAGCTAGGGACGGCCGAGGGTCCGGCGCGTCCGCCGGGACGCACCGACCCGTCTCCGCCGGAAGGGGGACCGGGACGCCCGGCGGTTCGGCCGCGCGGGGGATCCCGCAGGTCCGCTCCGGCCTCTAGCGTGCCCGCATGCCCCGCTGGCCCGTCCCGTCCGCCTCCCTCGTCTGGCCGGTCGTGGGCGTGGTGTTCGGCGGCATGTCCCTCGTCGAGATCGCCATCGACACCGTCTTCGACTACGGCCCGGTCGCCGCGCTCCCCGGGGTCGCCGTCGGGCTGCTCCTCGTGCTCCTCCCCCGCTGGCCCGCGTCGGCCGCGCTCGCCGGATCGCTCACCGTGCTCGGCAACTACGCCGTGGGCACCCCGGGTCCGGGCGGCGCCCAGCTGATCGGTATGGGCATCCTCGTCGGCCACGCCGCCGCGGTCCTCCCCGCCCGGCGTGGCGCGGTCGTGGCCGCGGCGGCCACGCTGATCGTCTTCGTCTCCGGCTTCGCCTACACCCCGTCGCCCTGGGAGGGCTTCTTCTACCTGCTGGTCACCGGTGCGGCGTGGGGCGTCGGCACCCTCGTGCGGCAGATGCGGGCCCGCTCGCGCGAGCTGCAGGTCCTCGCCGCCCGCCTCGCGGAGCAGCAGGAGGCGGTCGCGGACGCGGCCGTCGTCGCCGAGCGCTCGCGGATCGCCCGCGAGGTGCACGACTCGGTGGCGCACTCGGTCAGCGTCATGGTGCTGCAGATGGGCGGCCTGCGCCGGCTGCTGCCGCACGAGCCGGCCGCGCAGGAGGTGCTGCTCGGCCTGGAGCGGCTGGGGCGCGAGGCCGTCGACGAGATGCGCCGCGTGGTCGGCATCCTCCGCGAGGGGGCGGGCGGGGAGGTCGCTGCCGACCCGGCGCCCCAGCCGTCCCTGTCCCGGCTGGACGCCGTGCTCGACGAGCTGCGCGCCGGGGGGCTGGCGATCGATCTCCGGGTGACCGGCGAGCCGGTGGAGCTGCCGCAGCTGGTCGACGTCTCCGCCGTGCGCGTCGTGCAGGAGGCGCTCTCCAACGTGCTCCGCCACGCTGGCGGCGCCGCCACCACCGTCGACGTCGGCTACGCCCCCGGCCGGGTCACCGTCACGGTCACCGACGACGGGCGCCGGCGGTTGCCCGTGGTCGACCGGTCGGGCGAGACGGCTCCCGGCGGGCACGGGCAGCTGCACATGCGGGAGCGGGTGGCCGTCGCCGGCGGATCCCTGGAGGTCGGTCCCGTCCGCGGCGGTGGCTACCGGGTCCGCGCGGCCTTCCCGGTGCCCGTGGCCCGGCCGGCCACGGTGGTGACCGCGTGAGCATCCGGGTCGTGCTGGTGGACGACCAGGCCATGGTGCGCACCGGGCTGCGCATGGTGCTGGCCGCGGAACCCGACATCGAGGTGGTCGGCGAGGCGGCCGACGGCGCCGCCGGTGTCCGCGCGGTCACCGACCTGCAGCCGGACGTCGTGCTGCTCGACGTCCGCATGCCGGGCATGGACGGCCTCGAGGCGGCCCGGCGCATCCTCGCCGCCGGCCTGCCCGGCCGCGTCGTCGTCCTCACCACCTTCGACGAGGACGAGTACGTCGTCGCGGCGCTGCGGGCGGGGGTGAGCGGCTTCCTGCTGAAGGTCGCGCCACCGGAGGACCTCGTCGCCGCCGTCCGCACGGTCGCCGCCGGGCAGGGGCTGCTCGACCCCGCCGTCACGCTCCGGGTGATCGAGTCCTTCGCCGCCGTCCCGGCGCCGGACGCCGGGCAGGTCGCGGCGCTCGGCCGGCTGACCGAGCGGGAGACCGACGTGCTGGCGCTGGTGGCCGCGGGTCTGTCCAACGCCGAGGTCGCCGCTCGGCTGTACCTCGGGGAGGCGACGGTCAAGACCCACGTCAGCCGGCTCCTGCTCAAGCTCGGGCTGCGCGATCGGGTGCAGGCCGTGGCGTCGCCTACGAGAGCGGCCTGGTCACGCCGGGCGGACGCTGACGTCCACCCGTAATCTGGGGCGACCACCGTCGGCTGTCCCCACGTCTGTGGTCGTCCCCGAGCCCCCCGAGACTCCCGGAGACCCGTGCTCGCTGTCCTGGTGCTCCACGTGCTGGCCGCCGTGCTGGCACCCGTGCTCGTGCGGTGGTGGGGCCGGACGGCGTTCCTCGTGCTCGCGCTCGTGCCGGCCACGGGCTTCGGCTGGGTCCTGACCCGCCTGCCCGTGGTGACCGGCGGCGGCGCGGTCACCGAGACCGTCCCGTGGGTGCCGGCGCTCGACCTGGCCATCGCCCTGCGGCTGGACGCGCTCGCGCTGCTGTTCGCGCTGCTGGTCACCGGGGTCGGCGCGCTCGTGCTGGTCTACTGCTCGCGCTACTTCGAGCCCGACGACGACGGGGCCGCCCGCTTCGCCGGCAACCTCACCGCCTTCGCCGGCTCCATGCTCGGCCTGGTCCTCGCCGACGACCTGCTCCTGCTCTACGTGTTCTGGGAGCTCACGACCGTCTTCTCCTTCCTGCTCATCGGGGGCACCGGGACCAAGCTGGCGGCCCGGCGGGCGGCGAGCCAGGCGCTGATCCTGACCACGGCCGGCGGTCTGGCCATGCTGGTCGGGCTGATCATGATCGGCGAGACCAGCGGCAGCTACCTGCTGTCCGAGGTCGTCGCCGCGCCCGGCAGCGGGCCGTTCCTGGTCGCCGGGACGATGCTCGTGCTCGCCGGGGCGGTCACGAAGTCGGCGATGATCCCCTTCCACTTCTGGCTGCCGGCCGCCATGGAGGCGCCGACCCCGGTCAGCGCCTACCTGCACGCCGCCGCCATGGTGAAGGCCGGCATCTACCTGGTCGCGCGGTTCGCCCCCGGCTTCGCCGAGGTGCCGGGCTGGCGGCCGGTGGTGCTCGGGCTGGGCCTGGCGACCATGCTCGTCGGCGGCTACCGGGCGCTGCGGCAGAACGACCTCAAGCTGCTGCTGGCCTTCGGCACGGTCAGCCAGCTCGGCTTCCTCATGGTCCTGGTGGGCGCGGGGACCAGGGAGCTGGCCGCCGCCGGGCTGGCCATGACGCTGGCGCACGCGCTGTTCAAGTCCACCCTGTTCCTCACCGTCGGCGTCATCGACCACGCCACGGGGGTCCGCGACCTGCGCCTGCTCTCCGGGCTCGGCCGCAGGCTCCCCGTGCTGGCGGTCATCGGCGGCCTGGCCGGGGCCTCCATGGCGGGGCTGCCGCCGCTGCTGGGTTTCGTCGGCAAGGAGGCGGCGTTCACCGCGCTGTGGGAGGGCGGGCTGCCCGACCGCACCGCCGCCGTCCTCGTGCTGACCGGTCTGGTCGTCGGTTCCGCGCTCACCGCCGGCTACACGGCCCGTTTCCTGTGGGGCGCCTTCGCCCGCAAGGGCGGCCTCCCGTCCACCGCGCCGGCCGAGCTGGTGCACCCGCCGGGGCGGTTGTTCCTCGCTGCGCCGGCGGTGCTGGCCCTCACCGGGCTGGTCGCCGGACCGGCCAGCTCGCTGCTCGAGCCGCTCGTCGCCGGCTACGCCGACCGGATGCCGCTGCTCGCCCCCGAGGCGGAGAAGCTGGCGCTCTGGCACGGCATCCAGCCCGCACTGGGGCTGTCGGCGCTCACCCTGCTCGGCGGAGCCGCGCTGTTCGCCGCCCGGCGACGGGTGTTCCGCCTGCAGCGGCGGCTGGCGGTCGGCGCCTCGGCCGACGAGGGCTACTGGAACACGATGCAGGCGCTGGACCGCCTCGCCGTCCTCGTCACCGGGACGACGCAGCGCGGCTCGTTGCCGGCCTACCTCGGGACGATCCTGGTCGTCGTGCTGGCCCTGCCGGGTTCGGTGCTGCTGTTCCTTGCCCCGTGGCCGGGGGAGTGGCGGGCGTGGGACACCCCGATCCAGGCGCTCGTGGGGGCGGTCGTGGTCATCGCCGCGCTGCTGGCCCTGCGCATCCACCAGCGGCTGTCAGCGGTGCTCGTCGTCGGTGTCTCCGGCTACGGGATCGCGGTGCTGTTCGCCCTGCAGGGCGCCCCGGACCTGGCGCTGACCCAGTTCCTCGTCGAGACGCTCACCCTGGTGGTCTTCGTCCTGGTCCTGCGCAAGCTGCCCAAGGACATCACCGAGCGGCACCGCCCCCGCGAGCGCGCCGTCCGCGGCGTCATCGCCGTCGCCGTCGGCCTGGTGATGGCCGCCGCCGGGGCGGTCGCGCTCGGGGCCCGCACCGCCGAGCCGGTCTCCCTCGCCTACCCGGACGCGGCCTACGACCTCGGCGGCGGGCAGAACGTCGTCAACGTGACCCTGGTCGACATCCGGGCGTGGGACACCCTCGGCGAGATCTCCCTGCTCGTCGTCGCGGCGACCGGCATCGCCAGCCTCGTGTTCCTGCGCCGGCGCACCGGTACCGTCGACCGGCTCGACCCCGTGCGCCTGGCCCGCCAGGAGAAGCGCTCCCGTCGTGCCCCGCGCCGGCAGTGGCTCGCCGCCTCGGCCGCGCTGGCGCCCGAGCGGCGCTCGGTGGTGCTGGAGGTGGTCACCCGGGTCCTGTTCCACTCGATCGTCGTCTTCTCCCTGTTCCTGCTCTTCAGCGGGCACAACCAGCCCGGTGGCGGCTTCGCCGGCGGCCTGGTCGCCGGCTTCGCGCTCGTCCTGAGGTACCTGGCCGGTGGTCGCTACGAGCTGGGGGAGGCCGCGCCGGTGGACCCGGGGCTGCTCCTCGGGATGGGCCTGCTGCTCGCCGGCGGGACCGGTGTCACCGGGCTCCTGCTGGGGGCGGAGGTCCTGGAGACGGCGATCCTGGAGACGGCGCTCCCCGTGCTGGGCGACGTCAAGCTGGTGACCTCGCTGTTCTTCGACGTCGGGGTGTACCTCATCGTGGTGGGCCTGGTCCTCGACATCCTCCGCAGCCTGGGCGCCGAACTGGACCGCCAGGCCGACGAGCACGACCCGATCGAGACCACCCCCGGGGAGGTGATCGCCCGATGACACCGACCGTCGTCCTGCCGGTGGTGATCGGCGCGCTCTACGCCGCGGGGGTGTACCTGCTGCTCGACCGGAGCCTGACCCGCGTACTGCTGGGCTTCCTGGTGCTGGGCAACGCGACCAACCTGCTGCTCCTGTCCAGCGGTGGCCCGGCCGGGCTCGCGCCGATCGTCGGGTACGCGGAGCCGGCGGAGATGAGCGACCCCCTTCCGCAGGCGCTGATCCTGACCGCCATCGTGATCACCTTCGGCATCGCGTCGTTCGTGCTGGCGATCATCTACCGGTCCTGGCGGCTGGTCCGGCAGGAGGTGGTCGGGGTCGACGAGGAGGACCGCCGGGTCGCCCGCCGCTCGGGCAGCGACGCCGACGAGATCGACCCCGACGACCTCGCGCCCGAGGACCGGTCGGCTGCCCACGCCGACACCGGGGTGGGCGACGAGGACGTCGTGGCCCGGCTCGAGCGGGACTACGCCGGCATCCCCTCCGACGACGTCGATCTGCCCCCGACCCGGCGGAGGCGCCGGTGACGAGCGTCCTCGCCCCGCTGCCCGTCCTGCTGCCGCTGCTCGGCGCCGCGGCCGCGCTGCTGGTCGGCGGGCGGCACCCGCACGTGCAGCGGGCGCTCAGCGCGCTGGTGCTCAGCGCGGTGCTCGCCGTCTCGGTGGCGCTCCTGGTGCTCGCCGACGCCGAAGGGGCGGTGGCGGTGTCGCTGGGCGGCTGGCCGGTGCCGCTGGGCATCGTGCTGGTCGTCGACCGGCTCTCGGCGCTGATGCTGGTGGTGGCGGCGACGGTGGCCCTCGGGGTGCTGGTCTTCGCCGTGGGGCAGGGCGCGGCCGACGGCGACGAGGAGACGCCGATCTCGATCTTCCACCCGACGTTCCTCGTCCTCATCGCCGGCGTCGCCAACGCCTTCCTGGCCGGCGACCTGTTCAACCTCTACGTCGGTTTCGAGATCCTGCTGACCGCCAGCTACGTGCTGCTGACCCTGGGCGGCTCGGCCGCGCGCATCCGCGCCGGGATCACCTACATCGTGGTCAGCCTGCTCAGCTCGCTGATCTTCCTGGCGGCGATCGCGCTGATCTATGCCTCGACCGGAACGGTCAACATGGCGCAGCTGGCCGGCCGGCTCGCGGCGCTCCCGGAGGGCACCCAGCTGCTGCTGCAGTCGATGCTGCTGATCGCCTTCGCGATCAAGGCCGCGGTCTTCCCGCTGTCGGCCTGGCTGCCCGACAGCTACCCGACGGCGCCGGCTCCGGTGACGGCGGTGTTCGCCGGCCTGCTCACCAAGGTCGGTGTGTACGCGATCATCCGCACCCAGACGCTGCTGTTTCCCGGCGGCGGGCTGGACCAGGTGCTGATGTGGGCCGCGCTGGCCACGATGCTGATCGGCATCCTGGGTGCGGTGGCGCAGACCGACATCCGGCGGATCCTGTCGTTCACGCTGGTCAGCCACATCGGCTACATGATCTTCGGGATCTCGCTGGCGTCGGAGGCGGGCCTGGCCGGTGCCACGTTCTACGTCGTCCACCACATCGCGATCCAGACCACGCTGTTCCTCGTCGCCGGGTTGGTCGAACGGCAGGGCGGTTCGACGTCCGTGGACCGCCTCGGCGGGCTGGCCACCGCCTCCCCCCTGCTCGCGGTGCTCTTCTTCGTGCCCGCGATGAACCTGGCGGGCATCCCGCCGTTCTCCGGGTTCATCGGCAAGCTGGGGCTGCTCCAGGCCGGCATCGGTGACGGCGGCGCGCTGCCGGTCGCCGTGGTCGGGGCCGGCGTGGTGGCCAGCCTGCTCACCCTCCTGGCCATCTCCCGGGTCTGGACCCGGGCCTTCTGGCGGCCCCCGGCCCAGCCGCCGGCCGCCGACACCGACGCCGCGGCCGCGGCCGACGCCGGGCCGGAGCTGGGCCCCGCTGCGGTACCCGGCCCCGCCGACGAGCACCAGCCCGCCGGCGAGAAGGAGACCGCCGACGACGACGCCGCCGCGTCCTCGTCGACGGGCACCCCCAGGCGGGTGGCGGCGCGTGCGGCCTGGGCCCGGCACACCGCCGTCGCGACCGCCGCGACGCCGTCCACCGATGGGCTCGGCGGGGACTCGGAGGAAGGATCTGCATCCGCCCGGCCGCTGCCGCGGGTGATGCTGGCGGCGACGACGGCGATGGTGGTGGTGACCGTCGGGCTCACCGCCATCGCGGGCCCCCTCTACGGCGTCGCCGAGCGTGCGGCCGAGGACCTCCGCGAGCGGAACCCGTACGTGGGCGCCGTCCTCGGCGGTGTGGAGGACGCGCCGTGACCGACGAACCCTCGGGCGTCGCCCACCAGCTGCGGCACCAGCTGCCGCTGCTGGTCTGGCTGGTGCTGGTCTGGAACTTCCTCTGGGGCACGTGGTCGTGGGCCAACCTGCTCGGCGGCATCGTGGTCGCCCTGGTGGTGACGGTGCTGCTGCCGCTGCCACCGGTCGTGGGCGGCACGCAGATCCGGCCGCTGGGCCTCCTGCGCTTCCTCGGCTACTTCCTCGTCGACCTGGTGACCTCCGGGGCGGAGGTCGCGTGGCAGACCATCCGGCCGAGCGGGATCGGCCGGAGCGCCATCATCCGGGTGCAGCTGCGCACCGACTCGGACCTGCTGCTGACCATCCTGGCCGAGTCGCTCACCCTGGTGCCGGGGTCGATGGTGATCGACATGGACCGCGAGCGGCGGACCTTGGCGGTGCACGTCCTGCACGTCGCGGACGAGGGGGACGTGGAGCGCCAGCGGGAGTCGGTCCTGGCCCAGGAGGAGCGGGTGGTGCGGGCCTTCGGGTCCGCGGGCGAGATCGCCGCGCTCGGCCTGTCGGCCGACGAGCGGGCCGAGGCCCCGGGGAGGCGGACGCCGTGACCGTCGTCTACTGGCTGGCCTACGGGTTGCTCGCCGCCGGGGCCCTGCTCTCGCTGGTGCGGCTGGCCCGGGGCCCGTCCCTGCTGGACCGGGTAGTGGCCACCGACACCCTGCTGGTCATCATCGCGGCGGGGCTGGCCGTGCACGCGGCGCTGGAGCGGGACCCGACCGTGGTCCCCGTGCTGGTCGTGGTGTCGCTGCTGGCCTTCGTGGGCTCGGTGTCGGTGGCGCGCTACATCGGCGGCATGATGCTGCGCTCGCCTAAGAACGAGCCCGCGGACCAGCCGGCCGGGGAGGTGCCGCGGTGAACGACATCAGCTCCGTGGGGGACGTCGTCGCCGTCGTCCTCCTGCTCATCGGGTCGTTCCTGTGCCTCACCGCCGGGCTGGGCGTGCTGAGGTTCCCCGACGTCCTGACCCGGATGCACGCCGGGACCAAGCCGCAGGTGCTGGGCTTCCTGCTCATCATGCTGGGGGGCGCCATCCGGCTGCAGGGCTGGTCGACGACCTGGATGCTGCTGCTGGTCGCGGCCTTCCAGATGCTCACCGCGCCGGTGAGCGCCCACATGATCAGCCGGGTGGCCTACCGGCGGCGGCACGTGCGGCGGGACCTGCTGCTGGTCGACGACCTGCGGAGCGGCGAGGCACGGGACAGCGTGTACCGCGGCGACGAGCCGGCCGACGCCCCGCCGGAGGAGCCGGGCCGGGCGCTGGTGGAGAGCCGCCGGGAGGACGAGGTCCACCGCGATGACGGGGCCCAGCGGGAGGACGGGGCCGACCGGGAGCGGCCCAGCTGACCCCGCCCTCCGCGGCGGTGTGCTCCTAGCGCTGCGCCCGGTTCACCGCGGAGACTACGGCGCGCAGCGAGGCGGTGAGGATGTTGGAGTCGATGCCCACGCCCCACAGCACCCGGTCGCCGACGGCGCACTCGACGTAGGCCGCCGCCCGGGCGTCCCCGCCGGCGGACATGGCGTGCTCGGCGTAGTCGAGGACCCGGACGTCGACGTCGACGGTCTTCAGCGCGTCCACGAACGCGGCGATCGGGCCGTTGCCGCGACCCTCCACCGACACCGGTACGCCCTGGTCGACGAGCTCCACGACCATCTCGTCGAGCTGGTCGGCGTGCGCGATGTGCCGGTGGCCGGACAGCGAGAAGCGGCCCCAGGGCGCGGCCGGGTCCGGCAGGTACTCGTTGCTGAACGCGGTCCACATCTGCGTGGCGGTGACCTCGCCGCCCTCGTCCTCGGTGTGCCGCTGGACGACCGCGCTGAACTCGATCTGCAGCCGCCGCGGCAGGTCGAGGTGGTTCTCGGTCTTCATGATGTAGGCGACGCCGCCCTTGCCGGACTGGCTGTTCACACGGATGACGGCCTCGTAGCTGCGCCCGACGTCCTTGGGGTCGATCGGCAGGTAGGGGACCGCCCACGCCTGCTGCTCGACCGGGACGCCGGCCGCCCGCGCGTCGGCCTCCAGCGCCTTGAAGCCCTTGTTGATGGCGTCCTGGTGCGAGCCGGAGAAGGCCGTGTAGACCAGGTCGCCGCCGTACGGGTGCCGCTCGTGCACGCCCAGCTGGTTGCAGTACTCGACGGTGCGGCGGATCTCGTCGATGTCGGAGAAGTCGATCTGCGGGTCGATGCCCTGGCTGAACAGGTTCAGGCCCAGGGTCACCAGGTCGACGTTGCCGGTGCGCTCGCCGTTGCCGAACAGGCAGCCCTCGATGCGGTCGGCGCCGGCGCGGTAGCCGAGCTCCGCGGCGGCGACGGCCGTGCCCCGGTCGTTGTGCGGGTGCAGGCTCAGCACGACCGAGTCGCGCCGGCCGAGGTTGCGGTGCATCCACTCGACCTGGTCGGCGTAGACGGTCGGCTCGGCCATCTCGACGGTCGCCGGCAGGTTGAGGATCGTCGGCCGCTCCGGGGTGGGCTCCCAGACGTCGGTGACGGCGTTGCAGATCTCGACGGCGAAGTCGAGCTCGGTGCCGGTGAAGGACTCGGGGGAGTACTCGAAGCGGATGTCGGTCTCGGGCATCTGCTCGGCCAGCTTGCGCACCAGCTGGGCGCCGTGGACGGCGATGTCCACGATGCCGGCCCGGTCGGAGCCGAACACGACCCGCCGCTGCAGGGTCGACGTGGAGTTGTAGAGGTGCACGATCGCCTGCCGGGCGCCGCGCAGCGACTCGAAGGTGCGCTCGATCAGCTCGTCGCGGGCCTGGGTGAGCACCTGGATCGTCACGTCGCCGGGGATCAGGTCGTCCTCGATCAGCTGGCGGACGAAGTCGTAGTCGGTCTGGCTGGCTGCGGGGAAACCGACCTCGATCTCCTTGTAGCCCATGCGGACGAGCAGGTCGAACATGCGCCGCTTGCGGTCGGGCGTCATCGGGTCGATCAGCGCCTGGTTGCCGTCGCGCAGGTCGACCGCGCACCAGCGCGGGGCCACGGTGGTGACGGTGTCGGGCCACGTGCGGTCGGGCAGCGCCACGGGGGGAAAGGGCGCGTAGCGGTGGACCGGCATGCGGGAAGGCTGCTGGGGATGGCGGGCGTGCGGGTGGCTGTCGCTCATGAGGAGGCTCCTGGGGCGGGCTGCTCGTGCGCGGAGGGCGCACGGCTCCGAAGACGGTCAGCGGGCGTCGGGAACGCCTGAACCCCGCGGCGAGGAAGCCGACCTAGGAGAGGGCCTCGCCGCGGCGGGTAAGCAGGAGGCTGCCGCGCACGCCGCCCACGGTAGCAGCGGATCAGCTCGCATCGCAGCGGCACGGGCAGTCGTCGGCGTGGACCGGGCGGCCGTCCCAGTCGTCCAGCTCGTCGCACACCGGCGGGCAGGTGCAGGTGAACGTGTCGGGCAGGCCGGCCAGCTCGCCCGCCAGGAACCGCCGGTCGAGCTCCTCGCGGTACCGGCGCCACCGCGCCGCCCGGCGCGCCTCCGCGCGCTCCGCGGGCGAGTCGCCGGGCTGCGGGCGCAGGTGGTCGTCGGGCCGGTTCTCGGTGCGGCTGCCCGGGAGGTCCCACGGGGAGCGGCGGTCGAACGTGTAGGTCGGCTGCCGCCGGTCGCGCCGGTCGACCCACCACCCGGACCGCTCGTCGCTCAGCACCGTGTCCAGATGGGCGGGGAAGCGTCGTCCGGCCGCGTCACGGACCGTGTCAGCGGCCATCCCGCAGACCTCGCGTCCATCGGCGTCGAGCAGTCCGAGCCGGAGCCCCGCCAGCCTCGCGGCGACCGCGAGCAGGCATGCGTCCATCCCCGCGCTGCCCGCCTCCACGGCGGCGACCGTGGACTTCGAGACGTGCAGCTCGGTCGCGAGCTCCCGCTGCGACAGATCGGCTCGACGGCGGATGCGTCGGAGCAGCCCGCTCAGGTCGAAGTCCGGTGCGGAGGGGGCGTCGGGCACCGGCCGAGCGTGGCTCTGGTCGCAGGCAGCCGTCGACCCCTGTTGGTGGTCTGTGGACAGTCCGTCTCTGCCCACAGCCGCTGGGCAGAGACGGACTGTCCGGGGGGTGGTGGTGCGCGCTCTTCTGTCTCTGCCCACACCGGCTGGGCAGAGACGGACTGTCCGGGGGTGGTGGTGCGCCGCTCTTCTGTCTCTGCCCACACCGGCTGGGCAGAGACGGACAGTGCGGGGACACCTGGTCAGGGGGGGGGCACCGGTGCCGAGCGGGATGCCGGCTCAGAACTGCTTGCGCAGGCGCAGTCGCAGGGGGCGGCCGTCGGGGTCGACCAGGAGCCGGTAGACCGGGGTGGCCCACAACCGGGTCCGCCAGGACAGCTTCTCGGGCCGGTGCGGCCGGAGACGTCCCGGTGGGCGGGGGCCGCGCCGGCCGGCCGCGTGCCACTCGTCCAGGGCGGCCGCCCGGGCCTCGAGGGTCTCGATGAAGCGCTCGGGGTCGACCAGCAGGTCGTCCTCGCTGCCGTCCGGGGCCAGGTCGAGGTGTTCCCGGCTCAGCTCCAGCCGCAGGTCGCGGGCGAATACCCGGGCGCAGTCGCCGGTGCCGGCCGGGTCCTCGGGTGGGCGTGGGTCGAGGGTCGTGTCGAGGACCGCGGTGGACAGCTCGCTGTCGTGGGTCCAGGAGCGGCGGTTGAAGTTGTCGCTGCCGATGCTGGCCCAGACGTCGTCGACGACGCAGACCTTCGCGTGCACGTAGACCGGCGTCCCGGCGTGGTTCTCGACGTCGAACACGTGCACCCGGTCGTCCCCGCCCGCCCGGATGCACACGTCGAGCGCCTGGCGGCGGCCGACGTACTGAGGTGTCGCGTTGAGGGCGCCCTCCTGGTCGGGGATGCGCGGGACGATCACGACGAGGTGCAGCTCCGGGTTGTCGGTCAGCGCATCGGCGAACAGCTGGGCGACCTCCGAGGACCAGAGGTACTGGTCCTCCAGGTACACCAGCCGCCGCGCCCGCTTGACCGCCTTGCTGTACCCGCGGGCGATCGAGCGCTCGCCCTCAGGAGCGAAGTCGTAGCGCGGCAGGATCTTCGGGTAGGTGCGCAGCGTCTGGACCAGGTGCGGCCCGCACGCCGGCGGTGGCGGGAGCTCCGGCGGCAGCGGCGAGGGGTCGAGCCGCGCCCGGCGGAACCGGTCGATGACGTAGGCGATCGGGTTCCCCTGCACCGGGCTGGTCGGGTCGTCCCACCGCTCGCGGAACGCCGTGTCCAGGACCGCGACGGCCGGGCCGCGGATCTCGGCCTGGACGTCGTGCCAGGGCGGCGTCGGCCCGTACGCCGACGCCATGTCCACCGCCTGCGGGTCCCCGTGGTGGTTGGCGTCGTCGCGGCGGCTGTGGCACAGGTCGATGCCGCCGGCGAAGGCGACGTCGCGCGACGGTTCGGCGGGGCAGCGGACGAGCACGATCTTCTGGTGGTGGCTGCCCACCCGGCGCACCCGCTGGTCGAGGACCACCCGGCCCCCGTCCTCCTCGATCTCCCGGTCCAGCGCCCGGTTCTGCTCCTTGCTGTAGGACAGCCAGTCGGTGTGCGAGCGCCACACCAGGCCGCGCACGTCCACCCCGCGGTGGGCGGCCGCGCTGAACAGCTCGTTCATGGTCGGCCCGTCCGGGCGCAACCGCTGGTCAGGATCGCCGCGCCAGTCGGTGAACCACAGCCGGTCTCCCTCGCCGAGCCCGTCCACGATCTCGACGAGCCGGTCGAAGTACGCGGCCCCGTGGACGATCGGCACCACGCGGTTGCCCTCGGTCCAGGCGGGCAGCGGTGTGCCAGGGTTGCCGCGCTCCTCAGCGGTCAGGAGCCAGTCCGACGGATCATCCACCCGGTGATCTCAACCTGCGGGAACGCGCGGACGCAACCACCGGTCCCGCGCACATCGTCGGTAGCCTGTGGACCCGTGGCCCTCGTCGTCCAGAAGTACGGCGGTTCCTCCGTCGCCTCCGCAGAGCACATGAAGCGTGTCGCCGAGCGGATCGTCGCCGCGAAGAAGAACGGCGACGACGTCGTCGTGGTCGTCTCCGCGATGGGCGACACCACCGACGAACTGCTCGACATGGCGAGCCAGATCACCGACGACCCGCCCGGTCGCGAGCTCGACATGCTGCTCACCGCGGGCGAGCGGATCTCCATGGCGCTGCTGGCCATCGCCATCTCCCAGCACGGGTACGAGGCGCGGTCGTTCACCGGGTCGCAGGCCGGCGTCATCACCACCGGCAGCCACGGCAAGGCCCGGATCATCGACGTCACCCCGGGCCGGCTGCGCTCGGCGCTCGACGAGGGCTCGGTCGTCATCGTCGCCGGCTTCCAGGGCGTCAGCCAGGACACCAAGGACATCACCACGCTGGGCCGCGGCGGCTCCGACACCACCGCTGTCGCCGTGGCGGCCGCGCTGAACGCCGACGTCTGCGAGATCTACACCGATGTCGACGGCGTCTTCACCGCCGACCCGCGCATCGTCCCCAACGCCAAGCGGCTCGACACCATCACCTACGAGGAGATGCTCGAGCTCGCCGCGTCGGGGGCCAAGGTGCTCATGCTGCGCTGCGTCGAGTACGCCCGGCGCTACGGCATCCCCGTGCACGTCCGCAGCTCCTACTCACAGCTCCCCGGCACGATCGTGGCCGGCTCGATGGAGGACCTCCCGGTGGAACAGGCGATCATCACGGGCGTCGCGCACGACCGCTCCGAGGGCAAGATCACCGTCTTCGGGGTGCCCGACCGGCCGGGTGAGGCCGCCCAGCTGTTCCGGGTCCTCGCCGACGCCGAGATCAACATCGACATGATCGTGCAGAACGTGTCGGCCGAGACGAGCAAGCTCGCCGACATCTCCTTCACGCTGCCCAAGAGCGACGGCCCCGCGGCCCTCGCCGCCCTGGAGCGGGTGAAGCACACCGTCGGCTACACCGACGTCAGCTTCGACCAGCACATCGGCAAGGTCAGCCTCGTCGGCGCCGGCATGCGCTCGCACCCCGGAGTCTCCGCCAAGTTCTTCGGCGCGCTCGCCGACGCCGGCGTGAACCTGGAGCTGATCAGCACCTCGGAGATCCGCATCTCCGTGGTCTGCCGCGACACCGACGTCGACATCGCCGTCCGCGCGGTGCACGACGCGTTCGACCTCGGCTCCGACGTCGAGGCCGTCGTCTACGGAGGGACGGGACGATGAGCACCTTTCCCAGCGACGGCCTGCGGGTCGGCATCGTCGGGGCGACCGGCCAGGTGGGCGCGGTCGTCCGGCGGCTGCTGGCCGAGCGGGACTTCCCGCTCGCCGAGCTGCGCTACTTCGCCTCCGCCCGCTCGGCCGGCAGCACCCTGCCGTGGGCCGACGGCGAGATCACCGTCGAGGACGCCGCTACCGCCGACCCCGCCGGCCTGGACATCGCGATCTTCTCCGCGGGCGCGACGACCTCCCGCGCGCAGGCGCCCCGGTTCGCCGCGGCCGGGGTCACGGTCATCGACAACAGCTCCGCCTGGCGGCGCGACCCCGACGTCCCGCTGATCGTGAGCGAGGTCAACCCGCACGCCCTGGCCGAGATCCGCACGGGCATCATCGCCAACCCGAACTGCACCACGATGGCCGCGATGCCGGTGCTCAAGCCCCTGCACGACGAGGCGCAGCTGGTCCGCATCGTCGCCAGCACCTACCAGGCGGTGTCGGGCAGCGGGCTGGCCGGCGTCGACGAGCTCGACGGCCAGGTCAAGGCCGTCGTCGACAAGGCCGCCGAGCTGGCCCACGACGGGTCGGCCGTCTCCTTCCCCGAGCCGCAGAAGTACGTGCGGCCGATCGCGTTCAACGTGCTGCCGATGGCCGGCTCGGTCGTCGACGACGGCACGTTCGAGACCGACGAGGAGCAGAAGCTCCGCAACGAGAGTCGCAAGATTCTCGGCATCCCGGAGCTGCGGGTCTCCGGCACCTGCGTGCGCGTGCCGGTCTTCACCGGGCACTCGCTGTCGCTCAACGTCGAGTTCGCCCGGCCGCTGACGGTCGAGCGGGCCACCGAGCTGCTGTCCGCGGCGCCCGGGGTGGAGCTCTCCGACGTGCCCAACCCGCTGCTGGCGGCCGGCCGCGACCCGAGCTACGTCGGCCGCATCCGGCAGGACCCGGGTGTCGACGACCGCCGCGGTCTCGCGCTGTTCGTCAGCAACGACAACCTGCGCAAGGGCGCCGCCCTCAACACCGTCCAGATCGCCGAGCTGATCGCCGCCCGCTGCCGCTGACGTCCGTGCCCGACGACGCCTTCGACGACGACGACGGGCCAGGCTTCCCACCGGAGCCGCGGCCGTGGCCCGGCCCCGACCGGTACACGCTGCGGGGCTGGGTCGAGGTCGAGCTGGCCCTGGAGGGCGGCGCCCGGGTCGACGCGGCGCACGCGGTGCTCGACGACGGGATCCGGCGCGCCTTCGGCCCCGGGGTGCTCGGCTGGCTGGCCGAGGCCCTGGCCGCGGAGGGCCGCGACCCGCAGGACCTCGCCGTCCTGCTGGACGACGACGGCCTCGCCGGCCGGGTGCTCGCGGCGCTGCACGAGCGGATGGGTGCGGACGAGCAGGCGCCCGAGCCGCCGGACGCCCACCTGGTGTGGTCGGCGTTCTCGCCGGACGACCCGTACGGGGGCCGCCGCGCGATCCAGCGGGCGTCGCGCCGGCGCAGGGAGAGCGCCCGCCGGGCGCTGCTGGAACCGCGTCCTCCCCGCGTGGCCGGCCGGCGCGACCGGTAGCCGCGCCGGCCGGGACGGTCAGGGCCGCACGTGCCGCAGCGCGAAGGCCAGCGCGACCTCCACCTGCCGGATGGTCTCCTCGATGACCAGCGAGCCGTGCCCGGCGTCGAACCGGTACACCTCGTGCTCCTTGCCCAGCTCCTCGAGCCGGCCCAGGTAGTTGTCGATCTGCCGGATCGGGCAGCGCGGGTCGTTCGCCCCGGCCACCACCAGCACCGGTGCGGCCACCGCGTCGACGTAGGTCAGCGGCGAGGACCGCACGTACACGTCGTGCACCTCCTCGGGTGACCCGCCGAACAGCGCGCGGTCGTAGGCCCGCAGGCCCTCCATCTCGTCCTCGTAGGCGGCCAGGTAGTCAGCCACCGGCACCTCGGCGATCCCCGCCGCCCAGCGCTCCGGCTGCGTGCCCAGGCCGAGCAGCGTGAGGAAGCCGCCCCACGAGCCACCGGTCAGCAGCACCCGCTGCGGGTCGACGACGCCCTCGGCGACCAGCGCGTCGTAGACCGCGCCGATGTCCTCGAGCTCGGTCAGCCCCGGGCGGCCGGTGAGGGCGTCGCGCCAGTTCGAGCCGTACCCGGTGGAGCCGCGGTAGTTGACGTGCACGACGGCGTACCCGGCGTCCACGTAGGCGGCCCGGCGGGCGCGGTAGGAGTCGTCGTCGGCGGCCTCGGGGCCGCCGTGCACCAGGAACGCGGTGGCGTGCGGACCCGGCCCGGCGGGGCGCACCAGCAGCGCGTGCACGTCGCCGCCCGGCCCGGGGACCCAGCGGTCCTCCACCGGGTAGGCCGCCGGGGGCTCCTCGTCGCTCACCGACAGCACGACCGGCCCGTCGGCCCGGCGGATGACCGGCGGTCGCGCCGAGTTCGACCAGGCGAGCTCCACCGTGCCGTCGGGGCGGGCGGTGGCCCCGCGGACGACGCCCGGCGGCGTCTCCAGCTTCTCCAGCGCACCGGAGCCCAGGTCGTAGCGGTACAGCTCGCTGCGGGCGGCGTGGTCGTGCCCGACCAGCAGCGCGGAGCCGTCCGGGTACCAGCCGGCCGTCACGTCACCGGGCAGGTCGAGCACGATCTCGGTCTCGGTGCCGGCGACGACGTCCCACAGCAGCAGCTCCTCGCGGCCGCGCCGCTCGTGCCCGACCAGCAGCCGCCGGTCGCCGGGCAGCGGGGCGAACTCCAGGGCGTGCAGCCCCCGGCCCTCGCCGTCCCACTTCTCCGCGACCACGGCGTCGTCAGCCGTCCGCAGCACGCGCAGCGCGGGGTAGCGCGGGTCGCCGTGCTCGGAGTGGGAGATGACCAGCAGGTCGTCGTCGCGGGTGAGCGCGTCCACCGACGCCGGGTCGGGGTGCCGGTAGACCACCCGCGGCGTGCCGCCGGTGGGCGCCACCCACAGCTCGCTGCCGTCGTCGGTGCTGCGGCCGATGGCGACCAGCGACCGCCCGATCTCCAGCCCCGCCGGGTAGGCCGGGCCCACCTCGGGGACCGCGACCGCGTCCTCGCCACCCTCGAACGGCTGGGTCATCCACACGCCGAACTCGTCGCCGTCGTCGTCGGCGAACCACCAGATCGTCCCGCCGTCGGGGCTGAGCGTGGCGATCAGCGTGCCGTTGGGCCGGTCGGTCACCTGCCGGTGGGTGCCGGTCTCCCGGTCCCAGGCGTACTGCTCGACCACGCCGCTGACGTCGGAGGAGTAGAGGTTGCGGTGCGGGGCCTCCTCGGCCCAGTCCGGGAGCGAGACGCGGGGAGCGCGGAACCGTGCCTGCCAGCGGGCGGTGACCTCGGGGGAGAGTGCAGGGACGGTGCTGGGATCGGACGTCACCGGCTCATCTTCCCCCGGCGCCCGCACCCGCCAGCGGGGCGGCCCCGTCGGGCTCCGCCGCCTGCCGCTCCTCGACCCGGCGGCGCTCGGCGGCGGCGTCGCGGACGTCGCCGATCAGCTTCTCCAGCACGTCCTCCAGCGCCACGACGCCGGTGGTGCGGCCGCCGTCGACCACCCGCCCGAGGTGCGCGCCGGCCTTACGCATGGCGGCCAGCACCTCCGGCAGCGCCTCGTCGGCCCGCAGCTCCACGAAGGGCAGCACGTCGCGGTCGGGCATCGGGTCGTCGCGGCGCTCGCCCGGCACGTCGAGCACGTCCTTCACGTGCACGAAGCCGACCAGCTCGCCGTCGGCACCGCGGACCGGGTACCGGCTGAAGCCGTGCTCGGCGACGACGTCCTCGAGCTCCCGCGGCGTGGTGCTGCGGGGGACGGTGACCAGCCGGTCCAGCGACAGCACCACCGAGGAGAGGTCGGTGTGCTCGAAGGTGAGCGCGCCGGCGGCCAGCTCGCCCATCTCCGTGCCCAGGTGCCCCTCCCGCTGGGACTGGGTGACCATCGAGCGGATCTCCGCCGAGTCGAAGCTGGCGGCGACCTCGTCGGTGGGCTGGACGCCGAAGAGCCGCACGAACGCGTTCGCGATCGTGTTGAAGAACCAGATGAACGGCTTGAGCAGCCGGACCATGACCGCCAGCGGGGGCCCCAGGACCAGCGCGGCCCGGTCGGGTCCGGCGATGGTGATGTTCTTCGGCACCATCTCGCCGATGACCATGTGCAGGACGGTCACGATCGACAGCGCGATCACCAGGGCGATCGGGTGCAGCAGCCCCTCGGGGATGCCGGCGGCCTCCAGCGGGACCTCGATCAGGTGCGCCACCGCAGGCTCCCCGACCGCGCCCAGACCCAGCGAGCACAGCGTGATGCCCAGCTGGGCGCCGGCCATCATCTGCGACACGTTGCGCATGGCGGCGAGGGTCTTCACCGCGCGGGCCGAACCGGCCGCCGCGCGCGGCTCGATCTGGTCGGCGCGGGTGGACACCAGCGCGAACTCGGCGGCGACGAAGAAGGCGTTGCCGAGCAGCAGGACGACGAGGATCAACAGGCTGACGACGGTCATGCCGGCACCTCCGCGCGGACCCGGGACGCCGTGGCGCCGCCGACGTCGGGCTCCGGTGGGTCGGCCGGCTCGGCCCGCACCCGCGCCACCCGGCGCCCCTCCAGCGTCTCCACCCGCAGCGCCACGCCGTCCACGGTCACGCAGTCGCCCTCCTCGGGCAGCCGCTGCAGCTCGTCGGTGAGGAACCCGGCCAGGGTCTCGTAGCGACCCTCGGGCACGGCGATGCCGGTCCGCTCCAGCACCTCGTCGGGGCGCAGCAGCCCCGACAGCAGCCAGGTGTCGTCGTCGACGCGGCGCAGCGTGCGCAGCGGGCGGTCGGTCTCGTCGGTGATCTCCCCGACGAGCTCCTCCACGATGTCCTCCAGCGTCACCACCCCGTGCGTGGCGCCCCACTCGTCGACGACGAGGGCCAGCTGGAGCCCCTGGTCGCGCAGCAGGTCCAGCAGCCGCTCGAGGTGCATCGAGGAGGGGACGGCGAGCACCGGGACGGCGAGCTCGCCGGCGGTGCGGTGGGCGCGCTCGGCCTCCGGCACCGCGACGGCGTGCTTGACGTGCACCACGCCGGTCACCTCGTCGAGGTCGGAGCCGTAGACCGGGAAGCGCGAGTTGCCGGAGTGCACCGCGGCCGAGATGACGTCGGCGGCGGTGGCGCTGGCCCGCAGCGTCCACAGCTGCGTCCGGGGCGTCATCACGTCGGTGGCGAACTTGCCGCCGAGCTGGAGGGACCGCTCCAGCAGCCGCGCCGCGACGGGGGAGAGGTCGCCCTCGGCCGCCGAGCGGCGGGCGACGGCGGCCAGCTCGTCGGCGTCCCGGGCGGTCTCCAGCTCCTCCCGCGGCTCGAACCCCAGCCGCCGGACGATGGCGTTCGACACCCGCTGCAGCGCGTGCAGGAGCGGCCCGGTGACGACGGTGAACGCGCGCATGCCCGGAGCGACGAAGCCGGCCACGGACAGCGGGTTGGCGATCGCCAGGTTCTTCGGTCCCAGCTCGCCCAGCAGCATCTGCAGCGTGGTCGCCAGCGCGATGGCCAGGCCGACCGACACCGCGGTGGTCGACGCGCCGGTCAGCCCGGCGGACTCCAGCGGCCCGCGGAGCAGCTGGCCGATCGCCGGCTCGGCCAGGTAGCCGACCAGCAGCGTGGTGAGCGTGATGCCCAGCTGCGCGGCCGACAGCTGGGTGGACAGCGTCCGCAGCGCGCGGACGACGCCGCGCCCGCGGCGGTCACCGGCGGCGGCCTCCTCGGCGCGCCCGCGGTCCACGGTGGTGAGGGAGAACTCGGCTGCGACGAAGAAGCCGGTGAGCGCCGTCAGGAGCACGGCGGCGAGGAGGAGCAGCCATTCGATCATCGCGGCTCCCGGTGCCCGCGGGGGCGACCGTCCAACCGGAACGTGGCGGGAACGACTCAGGGGCCGCCTTCCGGCGGCCCCTGAGCTGAGGGTCGGGGTGACAGGATTTGAACCTGCGGCCTCGTCGTCCCGAACGACGCGCGCTACCAAGCTGCGCCACACCCCGAGGTGCGTCGTCGAGTCTAGCGCTAGACGCCGGACCGCTCGGCGGCGGGGGACCGGCGCTCAGGCCGGGCGCGCGGTGAGGGTCAGCAGCGTGGCCTCGGGCGGGCAGGCGAAGCGCACGGGGGCGTAGGGGCTGGTGCCGAGGCCGGCCGACACGTGCAGCCAGGTGCCGGCCGGGTGCGCCGGCGTCGGCTCCGCCCAGCGGTGCAGCCAGCGCACCCGGTCGCGGTCGATCCCGCAGTTGGTGACCAGCGCCCCGTAGAAGGGCACCCGCAGCTGCCCGCCGTGGGTGTGGCCGCACAGCAGCAGGTCGTAGCCGTCGGCGGCGAACCGGTCGAGCACCCGCGGCTCGGGGGAGTGCGCCAGCCCGATCCGGACGTCGGCCGCGGGGTCCGCCGGGCCGGCGACCAGGTCGTAGCGGTCCCGCTTCAGGTGCGAGTCGTCGACGCCGGCGAAGACGATCCGCCGTCCGCCGAGCGTCAGCTCGCCCGTGCCGTTGGTGAGGTCCAGCCAGCCCCGGTCGCGCATGCCGTCGCGCAGGTCGCGCCAGGGCAGCTCGTTCCCGTGCACCCGCTTGTGGTCCCGCTTGAAGTACTTGAGCGGGTTCTTCGGCCGGGGCGCGAAGTAGTCGTTGCTGGCCAGCACGAAGGCGCCGGGCCGGTCCATCAGCGGGTCGAGGGCGCGCAGGGTGGGCGGCACGGCGTCGAAGCCGGCGAGGTTGTCCCCGGTGTTGATGACCAGGTCGGGTTCGAGCGCGGCCAGGCCGGCGACCCACTCCTGCTTGCTCCGCTGCCCGGCGGTCATGTGCAGGTCCGACAGCTGGAGGATCGTCAGCGGCGCGGAGCCGGGTGCCAGGACCGGGACGTCGAACCGGCGCAGCGTCCAGCGGGTGCGTTCGTAGAGGCTCGCGTAGGCGGTTCCCGCCGCAGCGGAGGCCGTGGCGGCGGTGGGGAGGGCGGTGTACCAGCGCACCCGCCGAGCCTACGGGCGCGGGCCGGGACGGCGTCATGCCAGGCTGGACACCGTGCCCGACCTCAAGGAACAGCTGCGCGCCGACCTGACCACCGCCATGAAGGCCCGTGACGAGCTGCGCACCGCCACGCTGCGCATGGTGCTCGCCGCCGTCAGCGCGGAGGAGGTGTCCGGCAAGGAGGCCCGCGAGCTCGGCGACGACGAGGTGCAGGCGGTGCTGCGCCGGGAGGCCAAGAAGCGCCGCGAGGCCGCCGAGGCGTTCGGCTCGGCCGGCCGCGCCGAGCAGGCCGCGCGCGAGCGGGCCGAGGGCGAGGTGCTGGCCGGCTACCTGCCGGCGCAGCTGGCGGACGCCGACCTGACCGCGATCGTCGCCGACGTCATCACCCGCACCGGCGCCTCCGGCATGAAGGACATGGGCAGGGTCATGGGCGCGGCCAACGGGATCGTGGCCGGCCGGGCCGAGGGCTCCCGCGTCGCCGCCGAGGTGCGCCGCCAGCTCGGCTGACGGCGCACCGCCGCTGGTCCGCTAGTTCGCGGGCGGGGGAGTTGCCGGGGCGACCGGCGGCTCCACGGCCGGCGGCTCGGCGGGCGGCGGCTCCACCGCGGGCGGCGGCTCCGGGGCCGGCGCCTCCGGAGCCGGGGGAGCCGGCGCGGCCGGCGGCGGGGTGGCGCGCTGCGTCGTCGTCCCGGTCCGGTTGCGGCGGTTCCAGTCGTTCCGGACGACGGGGCCGGAGGGCGCGGCGTCGACGCCGCGGCCGGCGTACTGCGGGTCCGCCGGGGGGAACGGGGCCGTCGGCTGGTTGGTGAGGATCGGCTCCATCGCGTCGTGCCAGATGCCGGCCGGCTTGCCGCCACCGAAGCCGCCGACGCTCTGCGTGTCCCGCGGGCGGAACACCATGACGCTGGCGGTGTACTCGGGGGTGGAGCCCACGAAGGCGACCGAGTCGTTCCGGTTCACCGTGCCGGTCTTGCCGGCGATCTCGTGCCCCGGGATGTGGGCCCGCGCGCCGGTCTGCAGCCGGTTGCCCGGCTGGACGTCCTTGATCATCATCTGGTTCAACGTGTCCGCGATGCCCGGCTCGAGCACCTGCTCGCAGGTGTTCTCCTTGACCACCGGCTCGCCGTCCTCGCCGGTGAACGGCTCCCCGGTCGGCGTGGTGATCGACAGGATGGGCGTCGGGGTGCACCGCACACCGCCCGCGGCGATCGTCGCGTAGGCGTTCGCCAGGTCCAGCGGGCTGACGCCGTCGGTGCCGTAGGCGAAGGACGGGCGGTTCTCGTCGATGATCGTCTGGGCCGGGGTCTGGGTGACCGGGTTGTCGAAGGTCATGCCCAGCCGCTGCGCCATCTCGACGGCCGGCTCGATGGCGCCGAGCGCGTCCTCCAGCGCCAGGAAGTAGGTGTTGGAGGACATGTACAGCGCCTGCGTCATGGTCAGCGTGGCCGGGTACGAGTTGCCCACGTTCGGGATCGAGTACGGCTCGATGCGCTGGGTCTCGGGGTCGTAGCTCTTGTAGAGCCGCGAGGTGTAGGGGTTGCTCGTCGTGATCGTGTGGCTCGCCGGCAGGCCCTTCTCCATGGCGGCGGCGGCGACGAAGGTCTTGAACGTCGAGCCGGAGCCCTTGGTCGCGACGGTCGCGAAGTTGACCGACTCGCACTCGGGCTCGCCGCAGCCGTAGCGGCGGTTGACGCTCATCGCGAACACGTGCCCGGTGCCGGGCTCGATCACGTCGTAGACCCCGACGGTGTCGGCGCCCATGGGGACGGTGTTCAGCACGGACTGGTCCCCGGCGCGCTGCATCTCCGGGCGCAGGGTGGTCTGGATGGTGAGCCCGCCCTTGGTCAGGTCCGCCTGGGTCAGGCCCAGCGTGCCGATCAGGTAGTCCTGGGCGAAGGCGCAGAAGAACCCGCCGATGGACGCGTCGATGCAGCCGTTGGCCGGCGCCTGCCCGGGCGCCACCTGCACCGGCTGGGGCGAGATGTCGGCCAGCTCCTGCTCGGTGATGTGGCCCAGGTCGAACATGCGCTGCAGCACCTGGTTGCGCCGGATCTGGGCGTTCTCCGGGTTGTTGATCGGCTCGTCGTAGAACGGGCTCTGCACCAGCCCGGCGAGCATGGCCGCCTGCGGGAGCGTGAGGTCGGCGGCGTTCACGCTGAAGTAGCGCTGCGCGGCGGCCTGGATGCCGTAGGCGCCCTGGCCGAAGTAGACCAGGTTCAGGTACCGGGTCAGGATCTCGTCCTTGGAGTAGGTGTCCTCCAGGGCGAGCGCCAGGCGGGCCTCGCGCAGCTTGCGGCCCACGGTCTCCGCGTCAGCGGCCTCCCGGTCCTCCGGGGTGGTGGCCGTCTGCAGCAGGGTCTGCTTGACCAGCTGCTGGGTGAGCGTCGAGCCGCCCTCCTGCACGGACCCGGCGGCGAGGTTCTTCATGAGCGCGCGCACGGTGCCCTGGACGTCGAGGCCGTTGTGGTCGTAGAAGCGGGAGTCCTCGATGTCGACCAGCGCCTGCTTCATGACCTCGGAGATCTGGTCCGACGTCACCGGGGTGCGGTTGTTCTCGTAGAAGTTCGTGATCAGCGAGCCGTCGGCGGCCAGCACCCGGGTGACGCCGGCGGGCGTCTTGTCGGTCAGCTCCACCGGGAGCGCGTCGAGCAGCGACACGGAGTTGCGTGCCGCCAGGCCCGGTCCCCCGATCCAGGGCAGCATGAGACCTGCCACGAGCGCGCCGGCGACGACGATCGTCGCGGCGAGCTTGGCGAGCAGACGGGTCCGGACGCGCGCGTTCTCCGACATCGCGGCCAGGGTACGTCGGCCGGTGCCGTCCCGGAGTGGCGCTCAGCCGCGGCGCGCGGGGAGGACGCGTGTCCTCGGCGTGCCCGTCGGCGTGTCGCCGTCGGCGCCGGTGAGCGCCTCGGCCATCACCTGCAGTCCCTCCAGGTCGTGGACGTCCCCGGCCGCAGCCGGGACGGTCCGCACCGCGACGTCGGGGTGGGCGCTGCTGAACCGGTCCGCCAGGTGCTGCTCCCGGCCCGCCTGCTGCATGCGCTCGGCGTGCACCCGCAGCGCCGCCGCAGCGAGCGCGGCCGTCTCCCCGCCGCTCTCGGCGACGGTCTCCGCGGCGCCCTCCGCGCGGGTGGCCGAGAGCGACGTCGTCGCCGGCGGGTGGGTGCGGTTGAGCACCAGCCCGGCCAGCGGCATGCCCTCGGCGGAGAGCCGGTCGACGAAGTAGGACGCCTCCCGCAGCGCGTCCGGCTCGGGGGCGGCGACCACCACGAACCAGGTGCCCGGCCGGCGGAGCAGCTCGTAGGTCGCGGTCGCCCGCTCGCGGAAGCCGCCGAACATGGTGTCCAGCGCGGCGACGAACGCGGAGATGTCGCGGAGCAGCTGGCCGCCCAGGATCTTGCTGACGATCCGGCTGAACAGCAGGAAGCCGGCGCTGGCGAACTTGAAGCCGGCCCGGCTCGGCGCCATGAGCAGCCGGATCATCGTGCCGTCGAGGAAGCGGCCCATGCGGTTGGGGGCGTCGAGGAAGTCCAGCGCGGAGCGCGACGGCGGGGTGTCGACGATGACCAGGTCCCACTGCTCGCTGGCGCGCAGCTGGCCCAGCTTCTCCATCGCCATGTACTCCTGCGTGCCGGCGAAGGAGGAGGAGAGCGCCTGGTAGAAGGGGTTGTCCAGGATCGCCTGGGCCCGTTCGGGGGTGGAGTGGGCGGCGACGATGTCGTCGAACGTCCGCTTCATGTCCAGCATCATGGCGTGCAGCTCGCCCGGTGCCCCCGGGACCTCGACCCGCCGGGGCTCGTTGTCCAGCTCGACCAGACCGAGCGACTGCGCGAGCCGCCGGGCCGGGTCGATCGTGAGCACGACGACGGTGCGCCCGGCCTCGGCCGCGGCCAGCGCGAGCGCCGCGGACGTCGTCGTCTTGCCCACCCCGCCGGCGCCGCAGCAGACGATGATGCGGGTCTGCCGGTCGGCGATGAGGGCGTCGAGGTCCATCGCCGGCGCCGGCCGCGCGCCGCGGGTGCGCGGCTCCGTGCTCGTGTCGGCGGCCATCAGAGGGTCACCTCCGCGCCCAGGTGCTCCTCGAGCCGGCCGGCCAGCTCGAACAGGCAGCCGAGGTCCACCGGGCCGGGCAGCAGCGGCAGCTCCACGGTGGGGCGATCCAGCGCGGTGACCTGGTGGCGCAGCGCGTCCTGCGAGACCCAGCGGCGGGCGTGCTCCACCACCTCGGCGGCCAGGGCGTCGGCGACCTCCGGCCCGCCCGGGAGCTGCGCGGTGGCGAGGGCGGGGGAGAGGTCCGCGCCGGTCAGCTCGCCGGCGGCCGCCCGGGCGAGGGCCTCGGGTGGCAGCACCGGCTCGGCGGCCATGTTGACCACGACCGAGCCGATCGGCAGCCCGGCGGCCTGCAGCTCGGCGATGGCGTCGGCGGTCTCCTGCACGGGCATGTCCTCCAGGATGGTGACCACGTGGACCGCCGTCTGCGGGGAGCGCAGCACCGCCATGACGCCGTCGCTCTGGGTCTTGATCGGGCCCGACCGGGCCAGCTGGGACATCTCCCCGGTGACGCCGAGGAACCGGGTGATCCGCCCGGTGGGCGGCGCGTCGACGACCACCGCGTCGTACACGTGCCGGCCGTCCTTGCGCCGGGTCACCGCCTCCTTGATCTTGCCGGTGATCAGCACGTCGCGGAGGCCGGGGGCGATCGCGGTGGCGAAGTCGATGGCGCCCATCTTGCGCAGCGCCCGGCCGGCGCGACGGAGGTTGTAGAACATGTCGAGGTAGTCGAGGAGGGCCTCCTCGACGTCGATGGCCAGCGCCTTGAGCTCGCCGCCGCCGCGCGCGACGGCGATCCGGCGCTCCTCGTAGGGCAGCGGTGCGGTGTCGAACAGCTGGGCGATGCCCTGCCGGCCCTCGGTCTCCACCAGCAGCACGGAGTGCCCGTCGGCGGCCAGGGCCAGTGCCAGGGCGGCGGCGACGGTGGTCTTGCCCGTCCCTCCCTTGCCGGTGACCACGTGCAGGCGCGCGGGTGACAGTTCGGGGGGCACGGCCCCAGCGTAGGAGCTGGGCACCAGGTCGGCCCGGTGCGGAGCCGCCGGGGCCGACGGCGCTGGTGCCCACCGCACCCCCGGCTGCAGTAGCGTCGCGCCCATGAGCGAAACCGCCCGCCAGAAGTGGGAGTACGCGACCATCCCCCTGCTGGTCCACAACACCAAGGCGATCCTCGACTCCTGGGGCGTCGACGGGTGGGAGCTGGTGACGGTGCTCCCGGGTCCCGGCGGGGCCGAGCAGCTGGTCGCCTACCTCAAGCGCCCGGTATGACCGCCCCCGCGGCCCCGAGCTGGCACGCCCGGCTCGCCGAGCTCGGCATCCGGCTGCCGCCGGTGGCCGCGCCGGTCGCCGCCTACGTCCCGGCGGTGCGCACCGGCTCGCTGGTGTTCACCTCGGGGCAGCTGCCCTTCGTCGACGGCGGGCTGCGCCGCACCGGCAAGGTGGGCGGCTCCGTGGACGCCGAGGCGGCCGCGGCCGACGCCAAGCTCTGCGCCCTCAACGCGCTGGCCGCCATCGACGACCTCGTGGGGCTGGACTCGGTCGCCCGCGTCGTGCGCGTCGTGGGCTACGTGGCCAGCGTCGAGGGCTTCACCGGGCAGCCGCGGGTGGTCAACGGCGCCAGCGAGCTGCTGGGCCGGATCTTCGGCGAGGCGGGCACGCACGCCCGCAGCGCCGTGGGGGTGGCCGAGCTGCCGCTGGGCGCCCCCGTGGAGGTCGAGCTCACCGTCGAGCTGCTGTGACCACGACACTGCTGCCCTCCGGGCAGCACCGCCACCACGTGCCCGGTCCCGCTGCGCTGAGCGACCCCTCGTGATCCCGTCGGAAGGCCTCCGGCCCCCGCGCCGGGACCACGACCTCGCAGGGCGACCGTGACTGCGCAGCTTCGTCAGACGGCGACGGTGCTGCTGCACTACTGCGGCGTGCGGCATGGCTGAGCCGAAGCAGGCGGCGACGGTCCTGCTGCTGCGGGACGGGGCACCCGGGCTCGAGGTCTACCTGCTCCGCCGCACCAGGGGCATGCCGTTCGCCGGCGGGATGACCGCCTACCCCGGCGGCGGCGTCGACCCCCGGGACGGCGACACCGAGATCGGCTGGGCCGGGCCGCCGCCCGAGCAGTGGGCGACCGCCTTCGGCTGCGACGAGCGCACGGCCCGCGAGCTGGTCTGCGCCGCGGTGCGCGAGACGTTCGAGGAGGCCGGCGTCCTGCTGGCCGGGCTGCCCGACGGCTCCGTCGTCCCGGACGTCTCCGGCGACGACTGGGAGGAGCAGCGTCAGGCGCTGCTCAGCCGCCAGCTCTCCCTGGCCGGGTTGCTGGCCGACCGCGGACTGGTGCTCCGGTCGGACCTGCTGCGGCCCTTCGCGCACTGGATCACCCCGCCGGTGGAGCCCCGCCGCTACGACACCAAGTTCTTCGCCGCGGCGCTGCCGGTCGGCCAGGAGGCGCGGGACGTCTCCGGCGAGGCCGACGAGGCCGACTGGCTGACCCCGGCCGCGGCGCTCGTCGAGCTGGACGCCGGTACCCGGCCGATGCTGCCGCCGACGTCGCACACCCTCGGCCAGCTGGTCGCCTTCCCGGACGTGGCCGCCGCACTGGCCGGGTCCCCGCCGGACCCGATGCACCCGATCAGCCCCCGGTTCGAGGAGACCCCCGAAGGCCGCTGGGCCGTCCTCCCCGACGGCACCCGCATCCGCCTGGCGGTGCCGCTTCCTTCGTGACGCTCCGCGTCACACCGCGGCCAGGCGTTGGCTCTGGGGGTTCTTTTCGTGCTGCAGGGGTTCTGCAGGACTCGGTGAGCGCGAGATCGACCCCCGGAGCGGCGCGGGCGCAGGCATGAACGAGCGAGGCCCGGAACCTGAGCGGTTCCGGGCCTCGCTGGTTCGACGCTCGGGGGGTCAGCGCGCGCGGCGGCGCAGGCGCTCCTCGTCGAGGACGACGACGGACTTGCCCTGCAGCTGGATCCAGCCGCGGTGCACGAAGTCGGCCAGCGCCTTGTTCACCGTCTCGCGCGAGGCGCCGACCAGCTGGGCCAGCTCCTCCTGGGTGAGGTCGTGCTTGACCCGCAGCCCGTCGGAGTCGCGGCTGCCGAAGCGGTCGGCCATCTGCAGCAGCGCCTTGGCCACGCGGCCGGGGACGTCGGTGAAGATCAGGTCGGCGACGGAGTCGTTGGTGCGGCGCAGGCGGCGGGCCAGCACGCGCAGCAGCTGCTCACCGATCTCCGGGTGCGCCTCGATCCACGGCAGCAGCACCGACTGCGGCATGCGGGCCAGCTTGACGTCGGTGACCGCGGTGGCGGTGGCGGTGCGCGGACCCGGGTCGAAGACCGACAGCTCGCCGAACTGGTCCGAGGGGCCCATGACCGCGAGCACGTTCTCCCGGCCGTCGGGCGAGCGGCGGGAGAGCTTGATCTTGCCGGTCATGACGATGTAGAGGCTGTCGCCCGGCTCGCCCTCGTTGAAGACCACCCGGCCCCGGGGGAGGGTGATCGTCTCGAGCCGGCTGATGACGGGGTCCACCGCGTCCTCGGAGAGCCCCTGGAAGAGCCCCGACTGAGCCAGCACCTCGTCCACTGCACGTCCTCTCACACTGTCTGCGACGCAGGGATGCCCGCGCCCGGAGCGAGTCTAGGCGTCTGTGCGGTCGGTCACCCGTTCGGTGGGCGGGCGGCTCGCCCGTCGGAGCGAGGGAGGGCCGTTCCGGCGCAGCGCCGGATCAGACCATCGGGGGGTTCTCCGACCGCCGCCGGCCACCGCTGCGGCGCCGCCGCCAGCGGGACAGCGCCCGCCGGAGGCCGGACGTGGCGAGGGTGTCCACCTCACCGGGCGTGGCCGTGTTGAGGAACTCGCTGACCTCGCGGGGGGACGCCGGGCGGCGGAGGGGTTCCTCGACCCGCTCCATGACCAGCAGGAACGCGATCAGCAGCGGCGGGAACAGGATGACACTGAGGGCGACCATCCCGACCTCCTCTGCGTCGTCGACGGAACCGGGGGGAGCGGTCCGGCCCCATGGTGGCACGGCACGAGACGGTCGGCAGGGCCGCATACCCTCGACCGCGTGTCCGCACCCGCGTCCCCACCGGCCTACGCGCGCCCCACCCGAGCCCGGCGCCCCACCCGCGCGGCGCTGACCGGAGCCTCCCCGTTCGACCCGGGCGAGACGCCGCTGAGCCGGACCCGCCGGGCCCGGCGGATGGCCCGCGAGCTGGCGGTCATCCACCCCGACGCCCACTGCGAGCTGGACTTCACGAACGCCTTCGAACTGCTGGTGGCCACCGTCCTCTCGGCGCAGACCACGGACAAGACGGTCAACAAGGTGACGCCCGCGCTCTTCGCGAGGTACCCGGACGCGGTCGCCCTCGCCGGTGCCGACCGGGAGGACCTGGAGGCCGTCCTCAAGCCCACCGGCTTCTTCCGGGCGAAGGCGAACTCCGTGCTGGGCCTGAGCCAGGCGCTGGTCGAGCGCTTCGACGGCGAGGTGCCGGCGCGGATGGCCGACCTGGTCACCCTGCCGGGGGTGGGCCGCAAGACGGCGAACGTCGTCCTGGGCAACGCCTTCGGTGTCCCGGGCCTGACGGTCGACACCCACTTCGGCCGGCTCGTGCGCCGGTTCGGCTGGACCGCGGAGGAGGACCCGGTCAAGGTCGAGGCCGAGATCGCGCAGCTGGTCCCGAAGAAGGACTGGACCGACTTCAGCCACCGGGTGATCTTCCACGGGCGGCGGGTCTGCCACGCCAAGAAGGCCGCCTGCGGCGCGTGCGGGCTGGCGCAGTGGTGCCCGTCGTTCGGCATCGGCCCGGTCGACCCGGAGGTCGCGCTGGCGCTCGTGAAGACCCCGACCGCCTCGGACACCGAGTGATGCGCCGGGTCCTGCCGGTGCTCGGCCTGGTCGGCGCCGTGCTGCTCGGTGGCTGCACCGCCGACGACGAGAGCACCGCCGCGGCGCCGTCCCCCACCTCCGCGCCGGTCGCCGCGCTGACGGCCTGCCCCGAGCAGCCCGACGCCGAGGCGGTGGGCGCCGAGCGGCTGCCCGCCCTCTCCTTCGACTGCCCCGGCGGCGGTTCCCTCGACCTCGCCCGGGCGCCGGGCACGCCGATGGTCGTCAACCTGTGGGGGAGCTGGTGCGCGCCGTGCCGGGAGGAGATGCCGATCCTGCAGGAGTTCGCCGCGGCCGCCGGTGACCAGGTGCGGGTGGTCGGTCTGATCAGCAAGGACGGGCTGCCGCAGGCCGCCTCCTTCGCCGAGGACGCCGGGGTCACGTTCCCCAGCGCGTTCGACGGCCAGGGGGAGTTGATGGCGGAGCTGGGCCTCAACGTGCTGCCGTTCACCTACTTCGTCGACGCCGACGGTGCCCTGGTGCACACCGAGGCCGGACCGGTCTCCTCGGTCGACGAGCTCCGGAGCCTGGTCGCCGAGCACCTCGGGGTGCAGCCGTGAGCGCCGGGCCGGACGTCGACGGGCTCCCGGCCTACCTCCACCGGCTGCTGGACGCCGCCGCCGACCTGCCGCTGCGCCACCGCATGCCGAAGGCGACCGCCACCGCGCGCCGGTCGGCGGTGCTGATCCTCTTCGGCGAGAGCGCGGCGGGCCCCGACGTGCTGCTCATCGAGAAGTCCGCGCACCTGCGCAGCCACGCCGGCCAGCCGGCCTTTCCGGGCGGCGGGGTCGATCCCGGTGACGACTACCCGGTGGGGACGGCGCTGCGCGAGGCGCACGAGGAGGCCGGGATCGACCCCGACGGCGTGCGGGTGCTCGCCACGCTGCAGGAGCTCTACCTGCCGCCGTCGGACCGGCTGGTCGTACCGGTGGTGGGCTGGTGGGACGACCCGCGCGACGTCAGCGTCGGCGATCCGCACGAGGTCGCCCGCGTGGCGCGGGTGCCGCTCGCCGAGCTGGCGGACCCGGGCAACCGGTTCCGGCTGCGGCACCCGTCGGGCTACGTCGGGCCGGCCTTCGCGGTGGCCGACATGCTGGTCTGGGGCTTCACCGCCGGGCTGCTGGAGGCGATCCTGGAGGCGGCCGGCCTCGCCCGGCCCTGGGACGAGCGCGACGTCCGCCCGATCCCCGAGGCGATGCTGCGGCCCTACACCCTCCCGGGCTCGGGGGACGACGACGAGGCAGGGGATGCCGCCGCGCCGACGGTGGCCGATCCCCCGCCCGACGGCGCTCCGACGCGTACGGTTCGGCCCCGATGAGCGCGTGGAGGTGGCGGCGACGGGCCGCTTCGGTGGGCGCCGGGGCGGCCCTGGTCGCGGGCGTGCTGACCGGCTGCGGGGGCGGCGAGGAGCCGGCGCCGGCCGCGCCGTCCACCGAGGGCCTCGGGGAGGTGACCGTCGCTGCCGACGGCGTCCAGGAGGTCACCGTCGAGACCAGGGACGACTACGAGTTCTACCCCGACACGTTCACCGTCGACCCCGGCCGCGTGCGGCTGACGGTGGTCAACGCGGCCGACGAGATGACCCACAACCTCGAGTACACCGACGACGAGCTGCCGGCCCCGATCGACGCCGGCGTCGCCTTCCTCGCCCCCGGGCAGGAGGAGACCGTCGAGTTCGAGGTGACGACGCCGGGCGAGTACCCGTTCGCCTGCACCTTCCACGTGCAGCTCGGGCAGGTGGGCACGATGACGGTCAGCGGGTGACCGCGATCGCGACGGGCGCAGCAGCACCGCAGGGGGCGCCGGCGATCGGGGAGCGGACCGCGTCCGGCGCCGAGCGGGAGCACTGAGTGTCCCTCGTCGACCTGGTCCTGATCGTCCTCGCCCTGCTGTTCGCGCTCTCCGGTTTCCGCCAGGGCCTGCTCGTCTCCGCCACCTCGATCCTCGGCTTCCTGGGCGGCGCGGTGCTCGGTGCGCAGCTGGCCGGACCGGTGGCCGACCGCATCGACGGCTCCAGCGTCTCGCGGGTGTTCGCCGCGCTGGTCGTGGTGCTGGCCGGGGCGCTCCTGGGCCAGATCCTGGCCGGCGCGGTGGGCCGGGCGGTGCGCTCCCGGGTCACCTGGGAGCCGGCCGAGATGGTCGACTCGGTCGCCGGTGCGGTGGTGTCGGCGGCCTCGGTGCTCCTGGTCGCCTGGATGGTCGCCTCACCTCTGGCCAGCTCGCCGTTCCCGCAGGTGGCCAGCCAGGTCCGGCAGTCGGCGCTGGTGCAGGCCGTCGACCGGGCGGTGCCCGACGGCGTCCGCGCCGTCTACGAGGATCTCCGCGAGGCCATCGACCGGCGCGGGCTGCCCGACGTCCTCGATCCGCTCACCCCGACCGATGCGCGCGCCGTCCCGGCGCCGGACCCGGCGCTGCGGAGCAGCGAGGTCGTCACCTCGGTGCAGGGGTCGGTGGTGAAGATCCAGGGCGTCGCGCCGTCCTGCTCCCGGCAGATCGACGGGTCGGGCTTCGTCTACGCGCCCGAGCGGGTCATGACCAACGCCCACGTGCTGGCCGGCGTCACCGATCCGGTCGTCCTCGCGGAGGGCCAGGAGTACGACGCCGTCCCCGTCCTGGTCGACGAGGAGATCGACGTGGCGGTGCTCGCGGTGCCGGGGCTGCCGCAGGTGCCGCTGCGCTTCACGCCGGAGTCCGCGGACTCCGGCGACGACGCGATCATCATGGGCTACCCCGGCGGCGGGCCCCTCTACGTCGGCGCGGCCCGCGTCCGGGACCGCGGCGACATCAGCGGCCCCGACTTCCGCAACACGCAGACCGTGGTCCGCGACGTCTACGCCCTCTACGGCCAGGTGCGCGCCGGCAACTCCGGGGGGCCGCTGTTCGCACCCGACGGCAGCGTCCTCGGGGTCGTGTTCGCCTCGGCGATCGACGACCCGGAGACCGGCTACGCGCTCACCGGCCCGCAGGTGGCCGGGGCGGCCGCGCAGGGCAGCCGGTCCCTGGCCGAGGTCGGCACCGGAGCCTGCGAGTAGCGGGCCCTGCTCCGCTCGCGGGAGGGCCGGCCGGTCAGCTAGCCGCGGGCCCAGTCGACGACGGCCCGGCTGACGGTGTCCGGGACCTCCTCCTGCGGGAAGTGGCCGACACCGGGCAGCGTGCGCCACTCGTAGGCGCCCGCGACGTACCGGCCGGACCCCCGGGCGGTCTCCGGCAGGACGTAGGGGTCCACCGCGCCGTGCAGCTGCAGCGTCGGCGCGGTGATCGGCGCCGCCATCCGGCGGGCGTAGCGGAGGCCGTCGGGCCGCACCTGCGACCGGCCGGCCCAGCGGTAGTACTCCATCGCGCCGTAGGCGGCCTGCGGGATCCGCGCCGCCGAGCGGTACCGGTCCACGGCGGCGGCGAAATCGGCGGTGCGGGCCCAGTCAGGGCCGGCCCAGCGCTGCATCAGGTCCGCGACCGGGTCGTCGTCGAGGCGGGTCAGCCGGCGCTCGGGCAGCCGCGGCACCTGGAAGCCGAGCGCGTGCCGCAACGCCTTGCGCTGCCGGCGGTGGGTCATCCCGGCCCGCAGCAGCCGCGGGTGGGCCATCGAGACGACGACGAGCCGCTGCACCACCCGGGGGTGCAGGGCGGCCATGGTCCAGCCCAGCAGGCCGCCCCAGTCGTGGCCGACCACCACGGCGTCGCGCTCCCCGAGCGCCCGCACCAGCGCCGCGACGTCGGCCGAGAGGGTGGGCAGGTCGTACCCGCGGGGCGGCTTGTCGCTGGCTCCGTAGCCGCGCAGGTCCGGGGCCACCGCGCGGAAGCCCGCGTCGGCCAGAGCGGTCAGCTGCGACCGCCAGGTCCACCAGAACTGCGGGAAGCCGTGGAGCAGCAGGACCAGCGGCCCCTCACCGGCCTCCGCCGCGTGCAGGCGCACGCCGTTGGCGGAGATGTCGCGGTGGGTCCAGGGTCCGGGGAGCAGGACGCTCGTGGCGTCGGGACGGCCGTCCGGGGGGACGGTCACCGGCCTCAGACCCGGTAGGGCTCGTTGGTGCGCAGCTCGACCTTGCCGCCGCTGACGACCGGGACCTCGCGGTGCCGGGCGCCGGGGGCCTCGCGGTGCATGACCTCCGGCAGCTCGCGCAGCGACTCCATCGTCCGCTCGGGCTTCTCGATCTTCTTGATCATCTTCCGGCCGACGAGCGCGGCGACGCCGGCCAGCGCGAGCAGCAGCACGAAGACGATGAGGTAGGAGATCCACCGCGCGAGGCCGAGCCAGGTGAGGAACTCGGCCAGGGCGATGAAGAAGAAGATGCCGGCGAAGGCGGCGAACACGCCGGCCGCGGCGAACGCCGCGGCGCCGATGCCGCCCTTCTTCGCCGAGGCGCCGATCTCGGCCTTGGCCAGCTCGATCTCGTTGCGCACCAGCGTCGAGACGTCGGCCATCGCGCTCTGCACGAGCGTGCCGATGGAGGGCTCGACGGCCGGGCTGGCCCCGTCGGTGCGGGTCGACGACACACTGTGGGCCACGGGTGGCTCCTCCTCTGGTGGAACTGCTGGTCGGGACGATCGTGCCCCATGACCACCGGGACCGCGTCCCGGTGGTCGTGGACGGGGCCGTGGACGCCCGCCCGCCCGGCTCCCCGGGCGGTCGGGGAGCCGGGCCGGGGTTGCCGGCTACTCGGCCGGAGCGGCGGGCAGCTTGTCCTTGATCATGTTCATCACCGAGGAGTCGGTGAGCGTGGTGACGTCGCCCAGCTCGCGGTTCTCGGCGATGTCGCGCAGCAGCCGGCGCATGATCTTCCCGGACCGGGTCTTGGGCAGCTCCTGCACCACCATGATCTGCCGCGGCTTGGCGATCGGGCCGATGTCGCGGGCGACGTGGTTGCGCAGCGTCTGCACCAGCTCGTCGCCGGAGTCCTCGGCGTTCCCGCGGAGGATGACGAAGGCGACGATGCCCTGGCCGGTGGTCGGGTCGCTGGCGCCGACGACGGCCGCCTCGGCCACCGTCGGGTGGCCGACCAGCGAGGACTCGACCTCGGTGGTGGAGATGCGGTGGCCGGACACGTTCATCACGTCGTCGACCCGGCCGAGCAGCCAGATGTTGCCCTCGGCGTCCTTCTTGGCGCCGTCCCCGGCGAAGTACACGTTCTTCCCGAACCGCGACCAGTAGGTGTCGACGTACCGGTCGTCGTCGCCCCAGATCGTGCGCAGCATCGCCGGCCAGGGCTCGGTGAGCACCAGCAGGCCGGTGGAGTCGTCGGTCAGCTCGTTGCCCTCGTCGTCGACGACCTTCGCCGAGATGCCCGGGAACGGGTGCTGGGCCGAGCCGGGGGTGAGGTTCGTGACGCCGGGCAGCGGCGTGAGCATGTGCGCCCCGGTCTCGGTCTGCCACCAGGTGTCCATGATCGGGCAGCGGCCGCCGCCGATGTGCTCGTGGTACCAGAGCCAGGCCTCGGGGTTGATCGGCTCGCCGACCGAGCCGAGCAGCCGCAGCGAGGAGAGGTCGAACCCGGCCGGGACGTCCTCGCCCCACTTCATGAACGTGCGGATGACCGTCGGCGCGGTGTAGAGGATCGTGACGCCGTACTTCTGGACGAGCTCGAACCAGCGGCCGCGGTGCGGGGTCTCCGGGGTGCCCTCGTACATGACCGAGGTGGCCCGGTTGGCCAGCGGCCCGTAGACGATGTAGCTGTGGCCGGTGACCCAGCCGACGTCGGCGGCGGTCCAGAAGACGTCGGTGTCCGGCTTGAGGTCGAAGGTCGCCCAGTGGGTGTAGGCGACCTGGGTGAGGTAGCCGCCGCTGGTGTGCAGGATGCCCTTCGGCTTCGCCGTCGTGCCCGACGTGTACATGATGTAGAGCGGGTGCTCGGCGTCGAAGAACTCGCACTCGTGCTCGGCGGACTGCCGGCCGACGACGTCGTCCCACCACAGGTCGCGGCCCTCGGTCCAGTCCACGTCCTGCTCGGTCCGCTTGACCACGACGACGTTGCGGACGCCGGGGCTGCGGCCCACCGCGTCGTCGACGGCGGGCTTGAGGGCGCTGGGTGCGCCGCGGCGGTAGCCGCCGTCGGCGGTGATGACCAGGACGGCGCCGGCGTCGTCGAGCCGGCTGGCCAGCGCGTCGGCCGAGAAGCCGCCGAAGACCACCATGTGGACGGCGCCGATGCGCGCGCAGGCGAGCATCGAGATGACCGCCTCGGGGATCATCGGCAGGTAGATGGCCACCCGGTCGCCGGCCCGGACGCCGAGCTCGGTGAGCGCGTTGGCGGCCTTGGAGACCTCGTCCTTGAGCTGGGCGTAGGTGAGGCTGCGGGTGTCGCCCGGCTCGCCCTCCCAGTGGTAGGCCACCTGCTCGCCGTGGCCGGCCTCGACGTGCCGGTCGAGGCAGTTGTAGGCCACGTTGAGCTTGCCGCCGACGAACCACTTGGCGAAGGGCGGGTTGCTCCAGTCGAGCACCTCGTCCCACTCCTGCTCCCAGGTCAGCCGGCGTGCCGCGGACGCCCAGAACGCCAGCCGGTCGCGAGCGGCCTCGTCGTAGACGTCGGGTCCGACGTTCGCCTGGGCCGCGAGGGCCTCGGGCGGCGCGAAGGTCCGGCCGTCCGCCTGGGTCGTCTCGCTCATGGGGTTCCTCCCGGGTCCGGCGCCGCGTGCCGTCCGCGGCGGTGCAGCGTGTGCCACGACACACCGTATGGCCGTGGCGCCCGGTCGTCTGCCCCACGCGACGTGCGGAGCGACGACCGGCCAGACTGGCCCGGTGAGCGGTCCGCAGGCGGAGGTGGCGGCGCGCATCCCCGGTGCGGCCACGCTCGGCCTGGTGCCGCCGCCGGGCGCCGTGCCGGTGCCGGTGCCCCAGCTCGCGGACCCCCGTCGGCTGGCCGAGCTGCTGGCCGCCCGGGCCGCCCGCCAGCGGGCCGGGGACCTTCGGGTGCACGCGACGGTGTGGTGGTACTCGGCCTCGGCGGTGCTCCTGGCCCCGCTGCTGGCGGGGCTGGCCGTGGGGCACCCGCTGTCGGCCCGGCCGGCCGACACGACCGCGTACCTCGGCCCCGGTGGCCTGCCGGTGGCGGCGGTGTCCGCGGTGGCGGGCGGGGATCCGGCCGCGGGCCTGCGCGAGAGCCTGACGACGGTCGTCCCCGCGCTCGCCGCGGCGGCGCGGATGCGCCCGCGGCCGCTGTGGGGCATCGCGACGGACTCGCTGGCCAACGGGCTGCTGGCGGTCGGCCGGGCGGTGGGGGACGTCCCGGCGGTGACCGCGCTGGCCGCGCCGCTGGCCGCCGCCGTCGGCTTCCCCCTGCCGCCGCCCCGCTACGTCGACGTCGCCGGTGCGCGGTTCGCCGCCCGGGTGTCCTGCTGCCTGGTGGACCGGCTGCCCCACGGCCCCACGTGCGTGTCCTGCCCGCGCCGGCCGGCGGCGGAGCGCCAGGTGCTGCTCGAGGACGCCGCCTCCCGCCTGCCGCGCTGAGCGGACGGGCGGGCGCACCGCGTCTCGCCGCGCGGGAGCGCGCAGGAGATGATCGACGGACCCGGCGACCCAGAGGGAGGTCAGCGATGCCCGTGATGCCTGCCGCGTTCCTCGGCCACGGCAACCCGATGAACGCGCTGGAGAGCAACCGGTACACCGAGGCCTGGCGGGCGTTCGGCCGGTCGGTGCCCCGGCCCCGGGCCATCCTGGTCGTCTCGGCGCACTGGTACGTGCAGGCGACGGCGGTCACCGCGATGCCCCGGCCGCGCACCATCCACGACTTCTTCGGGTTCCCGCGCGAGCTCTTCGACGTCCGGTACGAGCCGCCGGGGCTGCCGGAGCTGTACGAGGAGGTGGCCGACATCGTGCACCCCACCTGGGTGGGGGCCGACCGCGACAGCTGGGGCATCGACCACGGCGCCTGGTCGGTGCTGGCCCACGCGTTCCCGGACGCCGACATCCCGGTCGTGCAGCTGTCGATCAACGCGCTCAAGTCCTTCGACTACCACCTGCAGCTGGGCGCCGCCCTGGCCCCGCTGCGCGCGGACGGCGTGCTGGTGATCGGCAGCGGGAACGTGGTGCACAACCTCGGCGGGGTGAGCCGCGCGCTGCCCGACGCCGGGTTCGACTGGGCGCAGCGGTTCGACGAGGCGGCCAAGGAGGTCATGCTCACCGACCCGACCGACGCCGGCCGCCTCGACGGGCACCGCGACTTCGACCTCGCCGTCCCGACGCCGGACCACTTCCTGCCGCTGCTCTACGTCGCCGGCATGGCGGGGGCCACCGACTCCCCTGTCGACGTGCTCGTCGACGGCTACGCCTACGGCTCGCTGTCGATGACGGCCTACACCGTCGGCATGGCGGCCCCGGAGCTGTCTGGCTCCGGCGTCGCGGCGGCGCTGCCGGACGGGCCGCCGCCGGACGGCGCCAACATCTGAGCGGGGGCGTCCTCAGCCGGTGGCGGCCGGGCGGCGGGCGTCGCTGATGCGCGGGAAGGGGCGGGTGGAGAAGATCGTCTCCACCGGCAGGTCGAAGAACTCGGCGATGCGCAGCGCGAGGTGCAGGCTGGGGTTGTACTCGCCGCGCTCCAGGTAGCCCACCGTCTGGTAGTGGACCCCGAGCGCGTCGGCCAGCTGCCGCCGGGACACCCCGTGCTCGGCGCGCAGGAGGGCGATCCGGTTGTAGACGGCGTCCCCGGGTCGCTCGCCGCTCATCTGACCCACTGGAGCGCGGCCTCCTTGGCCTGCTGGACCTGGGAGCCCGACTGCCGCCGGGCCATCCGCCGCAGCACCCGCGGCGTGACCAGCATGCCGAACACCGCCCAGGCCGCGAGCACGAGCACGGTCGTGCCGGTGCGCCAGGAGTCCCCGAGCTCGACGGTGACGGCGGCGTCGGGCAGGAACGCCGAGCGCATGCCGAGGCCGATCCAGTAGATCGGGAAGACCTGGGCCACGGCCTGCAGCCAGCCCCACATCGCCTGGATGGGGAAGAAGATCCCCGAGATCGCGCTCAGCGTGATGATCGGCAGCATCCCCCACGTGCCGACCTTCTGGACGCTCGGGACGACCGAGCCGATGATCATGCCGAGCGGCAGGGTGGCCAGCAGGCCGAGCACGAGCACCCAGGCGACGGTCGCCCAGCCGGCGGCGCCGTTGCTCATGACGTCGTCGAAGAGCAGGAAGCTCGGCACCAGGATGACGAGCAGCAGGGGGAGCAGCCCGAGCGAGTGGTAGAGGAGCTGCCCGGTCACGTAGCCCTGCATCCCGTGCGGCAGGGCCTTGTGCCGCAGCAGCGTGCCGTCCTCCCGCTCCATGGCGAGCGCGTAGGCCGGTCCGATGACCACGCCGAACGCGATCAGCGCGCCGAGGATGCTGGGCAGGGCGAACGTGGGCAGCAGCAGCCCCGTGCCCTCGAGCTCGGTGTCGCGGTTGAACCACAGGTAGGCCAGGGTGCCGACCCCCATGAAGAGGTAGAAGCCCTGGTCCTGCGGGCTGCGCAGGCTGAGCACGAACTCCGTCCAGCCGCGACGCAGGCCGAGGGAGACGGCGTGCCGGGTGGGGTTCACCGGGAGACCTCCGCGAGCTGCGGTGCGGTTCGGTCGCCGGACTCGAACCGCTGGACCATGGCGATGTAGGTGTCCTCGAGGTTGGCCCGGCGGACCTCCAGGTCGGTGACCCGGTCCCCGTGCTGCCGGAACAGCTCGCGGACGAACGGCGTCGGGTCGGCGGTGGCGTGCACGAACCGTTCGCCGTCGCAGGCCCAGCGGACCTCTGCGCTCCCGGCCACCTGCCGGGTCAGGGCATCGGCGCTGCCGTCGGCGACGATCCGGCCGTTGACCAGGATCAGGATCCGGTCGGCCAGCCGCTCGGCTTCCGCCAGGTCGTGGGTGGTGAGCAGGATGCTGGTGCCCTCGAGGTCGGCCAGCCGGTGCACGAGGTCGTGGAAGTCGCGGCGCGCCTGCGGGTCCAGGCCGGCGGTCGGCTCGTCGAGGAAGAGCATCTCCGGCCGGCCGATGATGCCGACCGCGACGTCGAGCCGCCGTCGCTGCCCCCCGGAGAGCGTGCCGATCTTCCGGTCGGCGTTCTCGGTGAGGCCCACCGTGCGCAGCAGCCAGTCCACCTCGTAGGGCCGCGGCCGGTCGGCGGTGGCGTAGGGGGTGAAGTAGCCACCGAGCTGCTCCAGGAGCCGGCGCGGCGTCCAGCGCGCGTGGTCGCGCCACGACTGGAGCACCACGCCGACGCGGGCGCGCCAGGCGTCCCCGCCCTCGGCCGGGTTCTCGCCGAGCACCCGCACCTCTCCCGCGGAGGGCAGGCGGAAGCCCTCGAGGATCTCGATGGTCGTCGTCTTCCCGGCACCGTTGGGACCGAGCAGGCAGACGACCTCCCCGGCGTGCACGTCGAGGTCCACGCCGGTGAGCACGGCGTGCTCGCCGTAGGTCATCTGCAACCCGCGGACGGAGATCGCCGGCTCGCCGGCCGCGCTGTGCTCGGGGTCTGGACCCATCGCGAACTCCCGGTGCGGGGATCCGTGCTCGGACGCGGTGATAGTAGGAGTGCTATATCCGCAGTACAAGTACTTCCCTCGCGGCCGTCCGTCGCGGCCGGCCGGGTGGGTCAGCCGTCGCCGGCGAGGCCGACCACCTCGCCCACCACCCAGACCGCCGGCGGGCGGACGTGCTCCGCGGCGATGGTGCGCGGCAGCTCCGCCAGCGTGGTGCGGACCGTGCGCTGGGTGGCCGTCGAGCCGTCGCTGACGACCGCCACCGGCGTCCCCGGTGCCCGGCCGTGCTCGACCAGCGCGGCCGCGATAGCGGGGGCCGTGTCGACGCCCATGAGGACGACGAGGGTGCCGCGCAGCCGGCCGAGTGCGGCCCAGTCGACCAGCGACTGGGGGTGCCCCGGCGGCAGGTGGCCGGAGACGACGACGAACTCGTGCGTCAGGCCCCGGTGGGTGACCGGGATGCCGGCCAGCGCGGGCACGGCGACGGCGCTGGTGATGCCGGGGACCACCTCGACCGGGATGCCGGCCGCGGTGCAGGCCTGCAGCTCCTCGAAGCCGCGCCCGAAGACGAACGGGTCGCCGCCCTTGAGCCGCACCACCCGCTTGCCGGCCCGCGCGTGCTCCACCAGCAGCGCGTTGATCCGCTCCTGGGCCATCGACCGGCCGCGGGGCAGCTTCGAGGCGTCGACGACCTCCACCTCGGGGGGCAGCGAGGCCAGCAGCGACTGGGGGCCCAGGTGGTCGGCGACGACGACGTCGGCGTGCGCCAGCGCCTGCCGGCCGCGCACCGTGATCAGCCCCGGATCGCCGGGGCCGCCGCCGACCAGGACCACGCTGCCGCCGGCGGCGGGACGGGCCACCCGGTCGCCCACGCTGCCGTCGGTCAGCCCGGCGACGATCGCGTCCCGCACGCCGATGGCCCGCTGGGGGTCGCCGCCGCCGTGCACGCCGATGACCAGGTCGCCCTGCCGCCCGACGGCCGGAGTCCAGACGCTGGACGCCGCGCGGTCGTCGGCCCGGGCGCAGAAGATGTGCGCCTGCTCGGCCTCCTCGGCCACGGCCGCGTTGACCGCGGGGTCGTCGGTCGCGGCGACGGCGTACCAGGCGCCGTCGAGGTCGCCGGGCCGGTAGGTCCGCCGGTGCCAGGTCGCGCCTCCGGCGGTGGCGAGCGACTCGAGCGCCGGCGTCACCTCCGGGCTGACGACGCGCACGCGGGCGCGCGCCTCCAGCAGGCCGGCGACGCGCCGGTGGGCCACCCGGCCGCCACCCACGACCACGACGAGCCGGTCGCGCAGGCGCAGCCCGACCGGGTAGACCGTGCCCGATCCGGGGGGCACCGGGGTGGCGTTCAGCGGATCTCCTCGGGGATGCCGGGGGCGGTCTCCCGTGCGGAGCCGGGCCCGTGCGTCCCCGACAGGATCCCAGCGAGGGTCCGGGCGAACGCACGCGAGGTGCCGAGATCGCGCACCGCGACCCGCAGGTGGTCGGTCGTGAGGCCGGGGAAGGAGTCGCCGCGGCGCACCGCCCAGCCCGCGTCCCGCAGCGCGGCGCGCACCCGCGCGCCGTCGGGCACGCGGAGCAGCACGAACGAGGAGCGCGGTTCGCCGAGCACCGCCACGCCCGGTGGGAGGGCGGCGAGCAGGGCCGCCCGGTCCCCGGTCAGCGCGACGGCCGCCCCGTGCGCCTCGGCTCGGGCGGCGGGGGTGCTGCAAGCCACCAGTGCGGCCAGGGCCGGCGTGCTGAGCGGCCACGGCGGCTGCTGGTCGGCCATGGCCGCGACGAGCTCCGGCGGGCCGAGGGCGTAGCCGACCCGCAGCCCCGCCAGGCCCCACGTCTTGGTCAGGCTGCGCACCACGAGCAGCCCCGGCAGGTCGGTCCGGCCGGCGAGGGATGCGGGCTCGCCGGGGACGGTGTCGGCGAACGCCTCGTCCACCAGGACGACCCGGCCCGGGCGGGTCAGCCCGGCCACCCCGGCAGCGGGGTGCAGCACCGAGGTGGGGTTGGTCGGGTTGCCCAGGACGACGAGGTCGGCGTCGTCGGGGACGGCGGCGGGGTCGAGCCGGTAGCCGTCGGCGGGGGAGAGGAGCAGCCGGGTGACCGGGTGCCCGGCGGCCCGCAGCGCGGCCTCCGGCTCGGTGAAGGACGGGTGGACGACGACGGCCCGCCGCGGGCGCAAGGCCCGGGCGAGCAGCACGAACGCCTCGGCGGCGCCCGCGGTGAGCAGCACCTGGGCCGGGTCGCGCCCGTGCGCCGCGGCGACGGCTGCCCGGGCGGGGGCGGCGTCGGGGTAGCCGGCGCTGCGGTCCACCGCGTCGTGCAGGACCGCCCGCAGCCACGGCGGCGGCGTGCCGGCCCGCACGTTGACGGCGAGGTCGATCAGGCCGGGTGCCAGCTCGGCGTCCCCGTGGTGCCGCAGATCCGTCACGTCTCCTCTTCGCGGTCGGCGCTCCTGCGGCCATTCGACCACGGACGTGTAACAGGCGTGTGGCGTCACTTGACGATCCGGAAAGCCAGGGTCACTCTTTCCGACATGGAAAGCGACGAGGACGACGCCCGCTCCCAGCTGGCCGCCCTGCGGGCCGACCGGGCGGCGCTCGCCGACCGGATCGTCCAGCCGTGGTGGTGGGACGTCGCGCTCGGGTTGCTGCTGGCCGGCTTCATCGGCAGCTACTCGTCCCACAGCATCTGGGTGATCGCGGCGGCCCTGGTGCTCTTCCTGGCCGGCGTCCGCGGCCTGGTGGCCGTCTACCGGCGGATCACCGGGGTCTGGTGGGACGCCAGCAGGGTGGGTCCGGTCCAGGGGCGTGTCCAGCGGGCGCTGCGCTGGTGGTCGGTCGGCTACCTCGCCCTGCTGGCCCTCGGCGGCGCGGCGGAGTTCCTGCTCGACGTGCGGGGCGCGATGGTCGTGGTCGGCGCCGTGCTGGGGATCGCGGTCGCGCTGAGCTCGCGATGGGTGACCCGCATCTACGTCGCCGGGTTGCGGGCCGGGCGGTGACCGCCGTCGAACCCCGGTTCGACCCGGTGGTGCACGCCCCGCCCCGGCTCCAGGTGTGCGGGCTGCTCGCCGTCGTCGACACGATGGACTTCGCGACGGTGCGCGACCAGGTCGGCGTGAGCGACTCGGTGCTCTCCAAGCACGTGCGCCAGCTGGAGGAGGCCGGCTACGTGCAGGTCCGCAAGGCGACCCGGGCCTCTCGGGTGCGCACCAGCCTGGCGCTCACCGCCGAGGGCAGGCGGGCGTTCGACGCGCACGTCGCCGAGTTGCGCCGGATCACCGGGGGCTGACCCTGACGGGGGCCCGCTCCGCGCCTACTCTCGTGGACCGGCGCACGAGGGGAGGAGATCCAGCTGTTCGAGCAGAAGCCAGCCGCTGCGGAGGCCGGCACCGACGACGCGGTGCTGCTGTACGTCGGCGGCCCCCTCGACGGGCGGGTCGAGATCCGCCAGGCGCGGCACGGCGATCCGCTGCCGACGGTGACCCACGTGCACCTGCACGGCGGGCCCAAGGTCGTGCACCGCTACGACCTCGAGCCGCTCAGCGAGGGCGTCGGCGTCTACAACCTGCGCCCGCAGGTCCGCCGGCCCGCCCGGGACGAGTCGGCCGCGGACTGACCGCGGCGCTCACCAGCCCTGCGCGCGGCGCGCCTCGTCGACCACGCGGTCGAACCGGGCGCGGTCCAGCGCCGCCCCCTCCCGGCGGACGGTCGCCGGGTCCAGCACCAGCAGCCGGTCCAGGCGCACCTCGCTGGGTCGCCCGCGCGGATCCCAGGCGCCGGTGCCCACGTCGGTCCACCGCCGGCCGTAGCGGGCCTCGTCGGCGGCGTCCCGGTCGTGGTCCCGGCTGCTGAGCATCAGCCCCAGCAGCTCGTCGCCGCGCCGGCCGATGACCAGCACGGGGCGGTCCTTGCCCCGGCCGTCGTCCTCCTCGAACGGCACCCAGGCCCACACCACCTCGCCGGGGTCGGGGCGGCCGTCGTCGCGCGGCCGGTAGCCGACGTCGGGTGCCGGCGGGGCGGACGACGACCGGCGCCCGGCGGCACGGGGGCGGGAGGTCCGCCGCAACGCCCCCAGCACGCGGCCGACCGCCCGCACCGCCGCCAGGACCGGTCGCCGCTGAGCTGTCATGGGCAGCACCGTACGGAGCGCCGACGGACGGGTCAGGGCACGGAAGCATCACGAGGTGTCACACGTGACACATCGGCACCAATCGGTGACGTTCGGGGTTGGCTCGGCGGGCACGGGGGCACCATGGGCGAACGGGGCACGGCGTGGCGGGCCCTCGGAGAAGGGGGTCTCCATGACTTCGGCCGAGCCGGCCCGGCCCGCGGTCCCGCGGGGACGCGAGGTGCAGGCGAGCGTCCTCGCCGCCTTCCAGCTGGTGGAGGACGCGCGGTACCTCGGCTCCGGCCGCAGCCGCCGCCGCCTGCGCGTGCTCGCCGAGCGCGCGGTGGCCGACCGCAAGCTCGCCCGCGACCTGCGCGCCGGCTGAGGACCGCCTCCACCGCAGCGCGGTCCGCGTCAGGTCAGGCAGAACTCGTTACCCTCGGGATCGGCCAGCGTCACCCAGTCGAACGGACCCTGGGACGCGCGCCAGAGCTCGGTGGCGCCCAGCCCCAGCAGCCGGGCGAGTTCCGCCTCCCGCCGCTCGGGGCCGACGCGCACGTCGAGGTGCAGCCGGTTCTTCCCCGCCTTCCGCTCCGGCACCAGCTGGAAGAGCAGCCGCGGGCGGCCGGGGTCGGGTGAGCCGACGGCCGCCCCCACCCGCCACACCAGGGCGCCGCGGTGCCGGGTGGTGTCCTCCTCCGCCGCGGCCCCGGACGCGACCATCCGGCGGAGAAAGGCCTCGTCCTGCGGTTCCACCTGCCAGCCGAGCACCTCGGCCCACCAGTCGGCGAGCTCGTGCGGCGCGGAGCAGTCGATCGTGATCTGGACGTCGAACGCCATGGCCGGAGGCTAGGCCCGGCTGCCGACACCGAGAAAGGCTGCTACAGCTCCTCGGCCAGGCTCGCCCGGATCGTGGCGTCGTCGGGCAGGTCGTCCTCCAGCGCGCAGTGGTCGCGGATGACCCGGCCGAACGGCGTCAGCGCCGTGGGGGCCACCTGCCGCGCCGGGTCCCACAGGCCCGAGCGCATGACCGACTTCGGGCACTGGAAGTAGGCCCGCCGCACGTCCAGCACGAGCACCGACAGCGGTGCCCGGCCGAACTCGGTGAGGTCCACCGGCAGCTCTTCGGGCGCGACCAGCGTCGCGGTGCCGTACACCCGCAGGGTCTGCTCGACGCCGGGGACCAGGAACATCAGCGCCGCGCGGGGGTTGACGGCCACGTTCCGCAGGCTGTCGACCCGGTTGTTGCCGGGACGGTCGGGCAGCAGGAGCCGGCGCTCGTCGAGCACGTGGACGAAGCCCGGGTCACCGCCGCGCGGGGAGACGTCCGGCCAGCCCTCGGCGTCCGCGGTGGACAGCGTCGCGAACGGCGAGTGCGCGATGAACTCCCGGCAGTGCGCGTCCAGGTGGTCGATCACCTTGTCGAGCACCAGGCCACCCGGCGTCCGGTAGCCGGCGAGCACCGGGTCGGCGGTGGGCAGCGGAGGCAGCGGGGCGGCAGGCACGCGACGACCGTAGACGGTCGCCGGGCTAGCGTGGCGCCTCGTGCCGCAGGTGTGGAGTTCCCCCGTCCGATACGTCGAGTGCGACCAGCAGGGCGTCGCCTTCAACGCCCACTACCTGACGTGGGCCGACGAGGCGTCCAACGGGTGGTGGGCCGCGCACGGGCTCACCTGGGAGGAGCTGGTCACCCGCGGCATCGACCCGGTGGTCAAGGCCAGCGCGCTGGAGTGGACGTCGTCCGCCCGCTGGGGCGACACCGTCACCGTGGACGCCGAGACGGAGAAGGTGGGCCGCACCAGCGTGGCGGTGCGCTTCACCGTGCGCGTGGGCGACCGGGTGTGCTGCGTCGTCCGCACCACCTACGTCTCCGTCGCCGACGGCCGCCCCACCCCCTGGCCGGACGACGTGCGGGCGCGGCTCACCGAGGGCTGACGCCCGCGCCCGGCGGCAGGAGCGGCAGCCCGGGCGGCGGCCCGGACTCGACCAGCCGCCACAGGGCGTCGGTGTCGGCGTGCTCGGCGACCAGGTCGCCGAGCCGGTCCAGCCGGGCCTCCCGCACGGCCGCGAAGTCGGTGTCCGGGGCGGGCACGAACCGGCGGCCGGTGATCCTGGCGACCTCGGTGAGGAAGGCCCGGCGGAAGCCGTCGTTCTCCAGCGCGCCGTGCCACGTCGTCCCGAAGACGGCGCCGGACCGGGCGCCGTCGAGGAACGGCTCGGCACCGAGGTCCACGGTGACGACGCCGTGGTGGATCTCGTAGCCGTGCACCGGCTCGCCGAGCGCCGAGCCCACCGGCCGGGCGAGCGTCTTCGCCGGCGCGAACCGGACGTCGGCCGGGAGCAGCCCCAGCCCGGCCACCGTCCCCGCCCGCGACTCCACCTCGTCGGTGATCGTCCGGGCGAGCATCTGGTGACCCCCGCAGATGCCGAGCACCGGCGCCCCCTCCGCGGCGCGGCGCAGCACGGCGTCGGCGAGGCCGGTGCTGCGCAGCCACGCCAGGTCGGCCACCGTCGCACGGCTGCCGGGGAGCACCACGAGGTCGGCGTCGGCGAGCTCCTCGGGTCGGGTGGCGTACCGCACCAGCACCCCCGGCTCGGCGGCCAGCGCGTCCAGGTCGGTGAAGTTCGACAGCCGGGGCACCCGCGCCACCGAGACGCGCAGCACGTCGTCCCCGACCGGGGGTGCTCCCGACGACGCCGAGGGCACGTTCAGCGAGTCCTCGACGTCCAGCTCCAGACCGCCGAGCCACGGCAGCACCCCCAGCGTCGGCCGCCCGGTGAGCGCGGCCAGCTGGTCCAGCCCGGGGCGCAGCAGCCGCACGTCGCCGCGGAACTTGTTGACCAGGAAGCCGGCGACCAGCCGCTGGTCCTCCGGCGGCATGAGCGCCACCGTGCCGTGGAAGGCGGCGAAGACGCCGCCCCGGTCGATGTCGCCGACGACCACCACGGGCAGGCCGGCGGCGGTGGCCAGCCCCATGTTGGCGATGTCGTCGGCCCGCAGGTTGATCTCGGTGGGGGAGCCCGCGCCCTCGCAGACGACGACGTCGAAGCGCGATCGCAGGTCCGCCAGCGACTCGAGCACCTGCGCCAGCAGGGCCGCCTTCATCGGCCGGTAGGAGAGCGCGGTGACGTCGGCGACCGGCCGGCCGAGGACGACGACCTGGCTGGAGTTCTCGCCGCCGGGCTTGAGCAGCACCGGGTTCATGGCGGCCTCCGGCTCGACCCGCGCCGCGGCCGCCTGCATTCCCTGCGCCCGGCCGATCTCGGCGCCGTCGGCGGTGACCACGGAGTTGTTGCTCATGTTCTGCGCCTTGAACGGCGCCACCGACACGCCCTGGCGCACCAGCCACCGGCAGATCCCCGCCGTCACCACCGACTTCCCGGCGTCCGAGGTGGTGCCGGCGACGAGCAGCGCCCCGGTCACGCGGCGTCGCGGGGGACGTCCCAGCCGGCCGTCTCCTGACCGGAGAGCTCCGCGATCGCCAGCATGATCCGGTCGGTCACCTCGCGGCGGGCCCGGTTGCGGCCGGCCCCACCCCGCTGCTCGGGGAAGGTCAGCGGCTCGCCGAAGGTGATCCGGACGCGGTGCGGGCGCGGCCAGCGGGCGCCCACCGGCTGCACCCGGTCGGTGCCGTGGACCGCGACCGGGACGACGGGGCAGTCGGCGGTCAGCGCCAGCCAGGCGACGCCGGTCTTGCCGCGCGCCAGCCGGCCGTCCTTCGACCGGGTGCCCTCCGGGTAGAGGCCGAAGGCGGTGCCCTCCCGGAGGATCTGCAGGGCGGTGTCGAGCGCGGCCTGAGCGGCCCGGTGGGTGTCCCGCTCGACCGGGTACGCGCCCAGCGCGGTGAACAGCGTCCGGGTGAGCCACCCGCCGACCCCCCGGCCGGTGAAGTACTCCGCCTTCGCCAGGTAGGCCACCCGGCGCGGGGCGGCCAGCGGGATCACGATGCTGTCGATGAAGGACAGGTGATTGCTGGCGAGGATGACCGGGCGGTCCAGCGGGACGTTCTCGCGCCCGACGATCTGCGGCCGGCACAGGACGTGGAACAGCGGTCGCAGCACGAACGTGGCCAGGACGTAGAACATCGGGGCTCCCCTCGGCGGCTCCGGGCCGCGGCTGCGGGCACCACGGGCCGCTCCGGATCCTGCCGGAAGCCACCCGGCGGCCGGGCGGCGGCTCCGGCGGCGGGCCCGGCGGGTGGTCAGGCCGGCGGGCAGGCGTCCCGGAGGATGGCGCGGACGTCGTCGGGCAGCCCGCCCTGCCCCGCCGCCGAGCCGGTGAGCACCTGGGCGACCTCGCGCACCTTGCGGTGGGTGTGGCTGGAGATGTGGGCCAGCAGGTCGAACGCGACCTGCTCCGCGCAGCCGGTGAGCACCATGAGGACGCCCTTGGCCTGCTCGATGACCGCCCGGCTGGCCATGGCCGTGCGCAGCTGCTCGATCTCGGCGTGCAGCCTGGCCACGCCGTCCGGCGCCGGGGCCGGCGGGCGGCAGCCGGTGATGTCGACGCAGAGGCCCTCCACCGCGCGCACGTCGCCGGCGTCGTCACGGGCCGGCTCGCCGACCAGCACCACCGATCGCTGGGGCCGCGTCGGGTGGACGATCCGGGTCTCGAGGACGAACGGGCGTCCCGTTCCGCAGGCGGTGAGGGCGGCGAGGACGCGGCCCCCGTCGTCCGGGTGCTGGGCGCGCAGCAGCGCCTCGGTGCAGGGCGTGGTCCCGGCGGCGTCGAGACCGAGGACCTCGTGCATCTCCGGCGACCACCACCAGCTGCCGGCGTGCCGGTCGTAGCGGTACCGGCCGGCCGCGGCGGACGGGACGGGCGGGTGCCGGGTGATGGTGCGCGAGGACTCCGGCCCCCGGCCGGGCGTCGCGCCGGAGGCGGTCGTGCGGGCCCGGGGGAGCGCGGGTGACGACATTCGCCGACCTCCTCGGGAGAGGGCGTACCGGGTTCCGGCAGGCTCCCGGACGCCGGCTGCTCGACACCCCGGTGCTCCGGCCCAGCGGGACCGGCCCTGCCGGATGCCTGGACGGTACGTCTCCGTCGGCGGAGTCGCACCGGCGCGCGGAGGACCCGCGAGCGGGCTCCCGGGCGGTGCCCGACAGGCCGGGGTGTCGCGACCCGGCGTGGTGGGGCTCCGACGCTCAGACGACGGTGAGCGGCTGCGCCGGGACGGCGGAGCCGGCCCGTGCCCGCAGCCGTGGGTCCAGCTCGGCCAGCAGCCCCACCGCGGCCCGCAGCTGCGCCGGCGGCAGGGTGAACGGCAGCCGCAGGTGGTCGTCGAAGGCGTGCCCGGTCCCGAAGGCCCGGCCCTCGGCCAGCAGCAGCCCGGCCTCGGCGGCCGCCGCCGTCACCGCGGCCGAACCGACGCCCGCGGGGAGACGGCACCACGCGGAGAGCCCTCCGGCGGGCACGGCGACCGACCAGTCGGGGAGCCGGCGGGCGAGCTCGGCCAGGAGGACGTCGCGGCGCTCCCGCAGCTGCGCCCGCCGGGAGTCCAGCACCTCGTCGAGCTGCCGGACCAGGATCGTGGCGGCCAGCTGGTCGAGCACGCCCACCGACAGCTGCCGCCGGACCAGCGCGGCACCGAGCCGGCCGGCCAGACCCACCTCGGTGCGGAGCCAGCCGATCCGCAGCCCGCCCCAGACCGCCTTGGACAGCCCGCCCACGGTCACGGTCGCGCCGTCGGGCACGCCGGCCGCGAACGGCGGCGGTGCCGCGCCGTCCAGGTGCAGGCCGGTGGCGACCTCGTCGACGACGGTGATGATCCCGTGCTGCCAGAGCGTCGCGGCCAGCCGCCGCCGTCCGGCCGGCGACAGCACGATCCCGGTGGGGTTGGAGCAGTCGGGCATCAGGTAGGCCAGCCGGGGGCTGCTCTGCCGGGCCACCAGCTGGGCGCTACCGACCAGTGCGTCGGGATCGGCCGGGTCCACCGCCGCCGGCGCGCACCGGCCGCCGGCGGCGGTGACCAGCTGCACGGCGCCGGGGTAGGTCGGGTGCTCGACGAGCACCCGGTCCCCGGGCTCCAGCAGCGTCTCCAGGACCAGGGCGGCGGCGTCACCGACGCCGGCGGTGATCACCACCTGGTCGGGGTCGGTGGGCAGGCCGCGGGACCCGAACCAGCCGGCGACGGCGGCGCGCAGCTGCGGGAGCCCGCTCGGGGCGTAGCCGTGGGAGGGCAGCTGCGCGGGCAGCGCGGCCAGCGCCTGCTCGTACGCGGGCAGCAGCTCGGGCGCCGCCTCGGGGGCGGCGTGCGCGAGGTCGAGCAGCCCCGGCTCGGTGCTCGGCGGCGACCAGCCCGACGTCGCCTCCGGGAGGGCGGTGACGGTGCCCGAGCCGTGCCGGGTGTGCGCGAAGCCGTCCTCGCGGAGCACCCGGTACGCGGCGGCCACGGTCACCCGGCTCACGTCGAGCTCGGCGGCGAGCTCGCGCTCGGCCGGCAGGCGGGCACCCGCGGGCAGGGCGCCGGTGGTGAGCAGGTCCCGCACCCGCCGGGCCAGGCCCGAGTAGCGCGGCGGAGGCAGCTCTCCGCCCGCCCGGACGAGGGTGGCGAGCTCGCGCGCGACGGTGGACCGGTCGGAGCCGAGTGGCATGCGGCCACCATGCCGGATTGGCCTGCAACATGCCAGTGCGAACGATGCCACTCTGACGGCATGGACGCAGGTGGAGTGATCGCGATGGTTCTGGTGCTGCTCGGGCTGGGTTACCTCTCGGGGGCCACGCTGCTGGTCACGCTGCGGGGCGGCCGCGGCCCGGCCGACCCGCCGGCCAGCCACCTGCGGGTGGATCCGGCCGGCTTCCCGGTGAGCCCGCAGCCGCGCGGGGCGCTCCACCGGCGCCGGCCGAGGACCGCGGCGATCGCCGCCGCCGTCCACACCGCGCGGGAGAGCGCGACGGCGCGGGGGATGTCGCCGGTCCCCGGGGGGCGGCCGTCGCCCAGCGCCGGCCGGTCCTCCACCCGGCTGCCGTAGACGTTGCGGCCGCCCAGCCGGAGCCCGAGCGCACCGGCGAGCGAGGCCTCGCACCGCCCGGAGTTGGGGCTGGGGTGGGCGGCGCCGTCCCGGTGCCACACCCGCCACGCCCCGGCGGCGGAGCCGCCCACCAGCGGCGCGCACACCACGGTCAGGGCGGCGGTCAGCCGGGCGGGCACCCAGTTGGCGACGTCATCGGCGCGGGCCGACGCCCAGCCGAAGCGCCGGTACCGGGCGGAGCGGTGGCCCACCATCGCGTCCAGCGTGTTGACGGCCCGGTAGCCGAGCAGCCCGGGCAGGCCGGCCACGGCTCCCCAGAACAGCGGGGCGACCGCGGCGTCGGAGGTGTTCTCCGCGACGGACTCCACCGTCGCGCGGGCCAGGCCGCGCTCGTCCAGGGTGCTCGGATCGCGACCGGCCAGGCTCGGCAGCGCGGCCCGGGCGGCCGCGACGTCGCCGGCGGCCAGGGCCTCGTGCATGTCCCCGGCCGCCCGGCCGAGCGACGTGCCGCCCAGCACCGCCCAGGTCGCGGCCGCGGTCGCCGCCGTGCGCAGCACCGGGCGCCGCCGGGTGGCGCGGTCGGCCGCCGCGCCGAGGGCGGTCGTGCCCGCGACCAGCACGGCCCAGTGCGCCGTTCCCGCGGCCCGCGAGTCCCGCCAGGTCCGGCGCTCCAGGGCGGCGGCGAGGGTGCCGAACCCGGCCACCGGGTGTCCCCGTCGGGGGTCGGCCAGGGCCAGGTCGGCGAGCGCGCCCAGGGCCAGGCCGAGCGTGGTCGCGGGGTCGGGGGCGGGGCGGGGCACGGCGTCATGGTGGCAAGCGCCCCGTGGCCCTCCGCCGAGCGGGACGCGGCGTACCTAGGATCGGTCGCCATGCGCCTGTTCGGCCGTTACGACGGCGTCGCCCGGCCGATCGTCACCTACGGCAGCAACCCGGTCCTGCACCGGCGCTGCGCCGAGGTGACCACCTTCGACGACGCGCTGCGGCGGCTGGTGCTCGACATGTTCGCCAGCATGGAGGCCGCGGACGGCGTGGGGCTGGCGGCCAACCAGATCGGCGTGGACGCCCGGGTCTTCGTCATCGACTGCCCGGACGCCGACGGGGAGGACGTCGTCGGCTACGTCGTCAACCCGTCGCTGACCCTGCTCCCGCCGGCCGGGGAGGAGCCTGCCGAGGAGGTCACCGAGGAGGGCTGCCTGTCGGTACCCGGGCCCTACGCCGAGCTGCCCCGCACCTTCCGGGCCCGCGTCGACGGCGTCGATCTGCACGGCGACCCGGTGACCATCGAGGCGACCGGGATGGCCGCCCGCTGCCTGCAGCACGAGGTCGACCACCTGGACGGGACGGTGTACGTCGACCTGCTGCCCGAGGACCACCGCGAGCGGCTGCTCGCCGAGGCCGCGGGACCCGGCGGCGAGCTGCCCGCCTGAGGCACGGCCCGGAAATCGGGTGGGCCCGGCGGCACCGATCACCGATGATCGTCGCCGGCCGTACGCACCCTCAGGAAGGCACTCCCGGTGAGACCCCTGTCCGAGACCCAGGTCCGGCGCTCGTTCGTCAACTGTTCCCGGGGCGAGGCCTCGACCCTGACGCTGCCCGAGGGGTTCGGCTCCCTGGAGTGGGCCGAGCAGGAGATGCTCGGCTGGCGCGACCCGAAGGCGCCCCTGCGGGGCTACCTCGTCGCCGACGTCGACGGCGAGGCCGTCGGGATCGCGGTGCGGGCGGCGGACACGAGCATGTCCAGCCGGACGGCGGCGATGTGCCTGCTCTGCCAGACCGCGCAGTCCGGCGACGGCGTCTCGCTGTTCACCGCCCGGCGCACCGGTGCGGCCGGCCGCAACGGCAACACCGTGGGCACCTACGTCTGCGCCGACCTGCGGTGCTCCCGGCGCGTGCGGACCGAGATCCCGCCGTGGCTGCGGGAGCGCGACCCGGCCGAGGTGGTCGCCGAGCGGGCCGCGGAGCTGCACGAGCGGATCGCCGGGTTCGTCGGCTCCGTACGGCGGCGCTGACAGCCGCGGGTGCGTGGCCCGGCGACGGGGTAGCGAGGGCCCATGGCGCTCCCCAGGGTCCTCGTGCTCGTGCTGGCCGGTGGCAAGGGCAACCGGCTGGAACTGCTCACCGAGCAGCGGGCCAAGCCCGCCGTCCCGTTCGCCGGGGTCTACCGGCTGATCGACTTCCCGCTGTCGAACTGCGAGCACTCGTCGATCGCCGACGTGTGGGTGTCGGTGCAGTACCAGCCGCAGTCGGTGAACGAGCACCTGGGCGGCGGCCGCCCCTGGGACCTGGACCGCACGAACGGCGGCCTCATGATGCTGCCGCCGTTCCAGGGCAGCGAGCGGGGCGGTTTCACCGAGGGCACCGCGGACGGCTTGTGGCGGCAGTCCGAGCTCGTCCGGCAGTTCGCCCCCGACGCGCTCGTGGTCGTGAGCTCCGACGCCGTCTACAAGCTCGACTACCGTGACGTCGTCGACAGCCACCTGGGCTCCGGTGCCGAGGTGACGATGGTGACCACCGAGGTCGAGGCGGACGACGCCTCCCGCTACGGCATCGTCGAGGTCGGGAAGGGGGGCCGGGTGACCGGCTACGCCTACAAGCCCGACGACCCGGCGACGACGACGGCGACCAACGAGGTGTTCGTCTTCTCCCCGGAGCCCACGCTGGACCGGCTGGAGGCGCTGAGCCGCGATGTCGGCGAGGACGGCCTGGAGGACCTCGGCGACCACCTGCTGCCGGCGCAGACGAAGGACGGGCTCGCCCGCACCTACCCGCTGAACGGCTACTGGCGCGACGTCGGCACCATCGAGTCCTACTGGCGGACGAACCGCGAGTTCCTCGACGAGGAGCCACCGCTGGACCTCGACGACCCGCGCTGGCCCGTGCACACCCGGGGCGGGCGGCACAGCGCCGCCCGGGTGCTCGACGACGGGAGGATCGAGAACAGCCTGCTGTCCGGCGGCACCCGGATCGCCGGCAACGTGCGCGGCTCAGCCCTCTCCCCGGGCGTGGTGGTCGAGCGGGGCGCCACCGTCGTCGACTCGGTGCTGCTGCCCGGCGCCCGGGTCCGGGCCGGGGCGACCGTGACCCGCGCGGTGCTCGACGACGGGGTCGACGTCGGGAGCGGTGCGTCGGTCGGTGGGGACGGCGACATCACGCTGGTCGGGCGCCGGGCCCGGGTGGCCGACGGCACCGAGCTGGCCGCGGGCGCCCGCTACCCCGAACCGGAGGAGTGAGCGGGAAGCGGCCGGGCCCGGGCTGCGTTGCGCGGGGCATGACCCGAACCCACGAGTTCGACCTGCACTCGGAGTTCCTCCGGGCGGACCTCTTCCTCGCCATGGGTCAGCCCGCCGAGGCCGCGCGCATCCTGCAGCCGGTCGTCGACGCCGAGCCGCGCAACGAGGCGGCCCTGGAGCTGCTGGCCCGCGCCTACTACGGCTCGGCGCAGCTTGGTCCGGCCGAGGAGGCGCTCGGCCGGCTGGTCGAGCTGGCGCCCAGCAACGGCTGGGCCCGCCGGGCGCTGGCCCGCACGCTCGAGCGGCAGAGCCGGGCGGGCGAGGCCACCGTCCACCACCGGGTGGCCGACGCCCTCGGCGCCGCCTGACCGCGGGGCCAGGGCGGCCGGACGGTTCTGGGACGATGGGCCGGCGGGGGCTGTCGGCCCCTCCTCTTCCGCACGGGCCGCGCCGCGCGCCGTCCCGGTCCCGATCCGAGCTCGCGCTCGTCCAGGAGTTCCCATGACCCGCCGCACCGTCCCCGGCGCGCTGCTCGCCCTGCTCGTCTCCGTCGTCCTGACCGCCTGCGGCGGCGGGGACGAGGCGGGGTCGTCGGGCGGGGAGTGGTCGACGGCCGTGGCGGAGGAGGTCTCCGCCGACCTCTCGGTCGCCCCGGAGGCGCCCGCGACCGACGCCGAGCCGCCGACGGAGCTCGTCGTCGAGGACGTCGTCGTCGGGGACGGCGCCGAGGCCGTCGACGGGAGCACCGTCGCGGTGAAGTACGTCGGCGCGTTCTACGAGACCGGCGAGGAGTTCGACTCCTCGTGGAGCCGCTCGGACGACGAGACCCTGCCGGTCACCCTCGGCGCCGGCCAGGTGATCCCCGGTTTCGAGCAGGGCATCACCGGCATGCAGGTCGGCGGGCGCCGCGCGATCGCCATCCCCAGCGAACTCGGCTACGGCGACCAGGCGCGCGGGCCCATCCCGGCCGACGCCACGCTGGTCTTCGTCGTCGACCTGGTGGAGGTCGCGGGCTGACCAGCGGAGCGCTCGGGTCCGTCTGCGCGGCGTGACGACACGCCGCGCCACGCCGGGTCGACCTGCCGTCGCTGCGTCGGCCGGAGGACCGGTGGGCATCCGCTCGTCCATGAGCATCCTCAACAAGTTGATGGGCACGGCACAGAGCGCTACCCGGGGCGGCCGGGGCGCCGCGCGGCCGGGGCGGGGCATGGGTCGCGCCACCTCGCGCGGCGGCGTCGGCCGGGGCACGGGTCGCGGGCGCACCCCCGCGAGCTCCGGCGGCGGCATCGGACGCATGGTGCAGAGCTTCCTGCGGCGTCGCTGAGCACCGGGACGACCCGGGGCGGCCGGGTCGTCCGCTACTCGCAGATCTCGAGCCGGGTCACCGAGCCGTTGTGCGGGGTGATCACAGGTAGCGCATCGGGCCCGAGCCCGGCCGCCACGGCCTGGACGGCCCGGATGGTGTCCCCGTGCGTCACGAGCGCGACCACGTCGGCCGGCGGCTCGGCGCACAGGTGCCGCAGGAACGCCGACACCCGCGCGTGCAGCTCGGTCAGGCTCTCCCCGCCTTCGGCCGACCAGTGCGGGTCGGACCAGTCGACGACGTCCCACAGCTCGCGCGAGGGCCGGCCCTCGAGCACCCCGTAGCCCTGCTCGCGCAGAGCGGGCGTCGTGCGGAACGGCAGCCCCGTGCTCCGGGCGCAGTGCTCGGCGGTCTGCACCGCGCGGAGCAGGTCGCTGGACAGCATGACCCCGGGCCGAAGCGCGGCCAGCTCCGCGGCGGCCGCCTCCGCCTGCGCGTGCCCCAGCGGCGTCAGCGGCACGTGCGCGGTCTGGCCCTGCATGAGCCCGACGGCGTTCCACTCGCTCTGCCCGTGCCGCACGAGCAGGAGGGTGATGGGGGAGGCCATGGCAAGGAGGCAGCGTAGGGCAGGGGGTCGGCGCAGGTGGCGGCCCGCCTCGTACCGTCGTGGCCGTGACCATCCCCGTCCGCCCCGGTGCCGCCCGCCCGGCCGCCCGCCCGGGTGCCCCCGACCCGCTGGCTCCCCTGCTCGACCTGCCGGGGGTGCGGGAGGCCGCGGACACCGCCCGCGCGGCCGTCGACCGGCTGCTGGGCCACCGCGTGCTGCGCCGGGAGTCGGCCGGGGTCAGCACCGAGTCGGCCCTGCGCGGGGCGCGTGCCTCGGCCGCCCTGGCCGGCGTGGACGTGCCGCTGGCGGAGCTGCGGGCCGGCTCGGTCGCGGACCCGGTGGTGCAGGGGTCGCTGCGGGTGTCCGCGGCGATCGGCTCCATGGTGGAGACCTGGCCCAAGGCGCCCGGGCAGGTGCTCGCCCGCCTGCACGTGCTCGCCGCCGCCGACCTGGCCGACCGCGCCGACCTCGGCCGCCCCGCCCCCCACGCCGGCGCCCGGCTGTCCGGGCTGTTCTCGATCGTCACCGCCACCACCACGGTGCCCGCCGTCGTCGTCGCCGGCCTGGTGCACGGCGAGCTCGCCGCGCTTGCCCCGTTCGGCACCGCCGACGGCGTCGTCGCCCGTGGTGCCGCCCGGCTGACCGGCATCACCCGGGGCCTGGACGTCAAGGCCGTGTCGGTGCCCGAGGTGGGGTTCAGCGAGTTCGGCCGCGCGGCCTACGACGAGGCGCTGGCCGGCTACGCCGCCGGCACCCCGGAGGGGGTCGCCGGGTGGCTGGTGCACTGCTGCCGGGCCACGGAGCACGGCGCGCTGGAGGGCCTGGCCATCTGCGAGAGCCTGCTCCGGGGGTAGCCCGGCGCCGGAGGTCCCGGGGCGGGGAGGATGGGTGCCATGCGCACCCTCGACGTCCCCGGCCTCGGCCCCGTCAGCCGCATCGGCCTGGGCACCTGGCAGTTCGGCTCCCGCGAGTGGGGCTACGGCGACGCCTACGCCGACCGCGCGGCGCAGGACATCGTGCGCCGGGCCCGCGAGCTCGGCATCACCCTGTTCGACACCGCCGAGGTCTACGGCTTCGGCCGCAGCGAGACGATCCTGGGCGCGGCGCTGGGCGAGGATCGCGACCGGGTCGTCGTCGCCAGCAAGATCTTCCCGGTGGCCCCGTTCCCGCGCGTGGTGCGCCAGCGCTGGGCCGGCAGCGCCCGCCGGCTGCAGCTGGACCGGATCCCGCTCTACCAGGTGCACCAGCCCAACCCGGTCGTGCCCGACACCGTGACGATGCCGGGGATGCGCGCCCTCCTCGACGAGGGGCTGATCGGCGCGGCCGGCGTCTCCAACTACTCGCTGGACCGCTGGCGCGCCGCCGACGACGCGCTCGGCGCCCCGGTGCTGGCCAACCAGGTGCAGTTCTCCCTGGCGCACGCCGGGCCGCTGGCGGACCTGGTGCCCTTTGCCGAGCGCGAGGACCGGCTGGTCATCGCCTACAGCCCGCTCGCCCAGGGCCTGCTGGGCGGGCGGTACTCGGTGGAGAACCGGCCGGGCGGGGTGCGCGCGGTCAACCCGCTGTTCGGCACGGAGAACCTCCGGCGGGTGGCGCCGCTGCTCGCCCTCCTGCGGGAGGTCTCCGACGCGCACGACGCCACGCCCGCGCAGGTGGCGCTGGCCTGGTTGGTCGCCCAGCCGCGGGTGGTGGTCATCCCCGGCGCGTCCAGCGTGGAGCAGCTGGAGTTCAACGCGGCGGCCGACGAGCTGCGGCTGGCCGACGACGAGGTGACGGCGCTGACGGCGGCGGCCCGGGCGTTCAGCCCGGTCTCCGGCGTCCGCACGCTCCTCGACGGGGTGCGGGAGCGCCTCGGGCGCTGACCTGCGGTCAGGCCCCGCGGCGGCGCCGGCGGCCGGGCACCGGCGCGGGCCCCTCGGCGGGCAGGAGCCCCGCCCGGACGGCCCGGTGCCGGGCGTACCAGGCCAGCCCGACGACGGCGGCGCCGACGCCCATCGCCGCACCGGTGACGACCGGGGCCGGCGGCACGGAGAAGCGGGACCGCATGCTGACCGGGCGCTCGAAGCGCCGCATCGGCCAGCCGCGCTGCAGGGCGGCCTTGCGCAGCCCGCGGTCGGGGTTGACCGCGGTGGGGTGGCCGACCGCCTCCAGCATGGGCAGGTCGGTGATCGAGTCGCTGTAGGCGTAGCAGTCGGCCAGGTCGTAGCCGCCCTCGGCGGCCACGGCGCGGATGGCGTCGGCCTTGTGCTCGCCGTAGGCGTAGAACTCGATCTCGCCGGTGTAGCGGCCGTCGACGGTGACCATCCGGGTGGCGACGACGCGGTCGACGCCGAGCATCTCGCCGATCGGCTCGACCATCTCCGCCCCGCTGCTGGAGACGATGACGATCTCCCGGCCGGCGGCGCGGTGCTCCTCGATCAGGTCGGCCGCCTCGGCGTAGACCAGCGGGTCGACGATCTCGTGCAGGGTCTCGCGGACGATCTCGTGGACGGTCCCGGCGTCCCACCCGGTGACCATCGCGGTGAGCTGGGCGCGCAGCCGCTCCATCTGCTGGGCGTCGGCGCCCGCGACGGAGAAGGCGAACTGGGCGTAGGCCGTCTTGAGGACGGCACGCCGGTTGATCAGCCCGCCGTTGAAGAACGGCCGGCCGAAGGCCAGGGTGCTGGACTTGGCGATGACGGTCTTGTCGAGGTCGAAGAACGCCGCGGCGCTGGACACGGAAGTCACTGTAGGTCGATCGGCACCCTGGAACGGAGCCCGCACACCGTCCACACCCGATGGGGTCATCCACAGTTCCGCTCCCGTTCTGGCACTGTGTGCCCACTGTCCGGTGGAGTCGCCCCGTGCCCGTCCTGCCGCCGGTGTCCCGGCCTCTCCGCCCCCTGGTCGTCAGCACCGACGAGGAGCTGGTCGACGAGCTGCTCCGGCTGCTCGCGGCCGCCGGGGCCGAGCCGGAGCTGGCCACCGGCGGCCCGGCGCTGCGGCGGGCGCACCGCGAGGCGCCGCTGGTGCTGCTGGGCGCCGACGTCCTGACCGGCGGCGCGGTCCGCGCCCTGCCCCGCCGCGCCGGCGTCGTCGTCGTGGCCGCGGGGGAGCTGCCCCCGGCGGAGTGGGCGGCGGCGGTGGAGGTCGGCGCTGAGCGGGTCGCGGTGCTGCCGGCCGACGAGGCGTGGCTGCTCACCCGCTGCGCGGCCGCGGTCCGCGCCCCGGCCGAGCGGGGCGCGCTGGTCGCCGTCGGCGGTGCCTGCGGCGGCGCGGGAGCCAGCACGGTGGCGGCGGCGGTCGCGGTCGGCGCCCCCGGGGGTGCGGTGCTGCTCGACGCCGATCCCTGGGGCGGCGGGCTGGACCTGGTGCTGGGCGCCGAGCTCGCCGAGGGGCTGCGCTGGCCGGGGCTCACCGGGCTGCGCGGGGGAGTGGCCGGCGATGCCCTGCTCGCCGCGCTGCCCGAGGTCGACGGGGTGCACCTGCTCTCGGCCGACCGGGGCTGCGCGACGCCGATCCCCGACCAGGCGCTGACGGCGGTGGTGGACGCCGCGCGGGCGACCGGCCGCCCGGTCGTCGTGGACCTGCCGCGGCCCGGGCCGGACGGCGTGGGGCGCGGGCCGCAGGACGTGCTCGCCGACGCCGACCTGGCGGTGCTGGTGGTGCCCGCCCGCCTGCGCGCGGCCACGGCCGCCCGGCAGCTGGTCGACACGGAGGGGTCCCCCTGGTCGTCGGCCCGGCTGGTGGTGCGCGCCCTGCCCGGCGGGCTGGCCGCCGACGACGTGGCGGAGGTCGTCGGCCGCCCCGTGCTGGCCGGGTTGCCGCACGACCGCAGCGCGGTGGCCCGGGGGGAGCGGGGCCAACCCCCCGGGGCCGCACCCCGGTCGCCGCTGGCCGGGCTGGCCCGCCGGGTCCTCGCGGCGCTCGACGGGGCGGGCGGCCGGTGAGCGATCCCTCGCTGCTGGACCGGGTGCGGGCGCGGCTGGCCGTCGAGGACCAGGCGCCGTCGCGGGCCGGCGTGGCCGCGCTGGTGCGCCAGGAGGCCGGCGCCCTGATGGGCGACGGGGAGGTCCTGCGCGCGGTGCGCGGCGCCGTGGACGAGCTGGCCGGGGCGGGGCCGCTGGAGCCGCTGCTCCGCCTGCCCGGCGTCACCGACGTGCTGGTGAACGGGCCCGGCGAGGTGTGGCTGGACCGCGGCGCCGGGCTGGAGCGGGCCGCCGGCGTCCGGTTCGCCGACGAGGACGCCGTGCGCCGGCTGGCCGTCCGGCTGGCCGCCTCGGGCGGGCGCCGGCTCGACGACGCGGCGCCCTGGGTGGACGTCGGCCTGGCCGACGGCACCCGGTTGCACGCCGTGCTGCCGCCGGTGTCCGGCGGGGGCACGTGCCTGTCCCTGCGGGTGCTGCGGCGGTGCGCGCAGACGCTGGCCGACCTGGAGGACCGCGGTGCGCTGCCCGGGGAGAGCGGGGCGCTGGTGCGGGCGGTGGTCGCGCGGCGGTCGGCCTTCCTGGTCACCGGCGGCACCGGCTCGGGCAAGACCACCCTGCTCTCCGCCCTGCTGGGCGAGGTCGACCCCGCCGAGCGGCTGGTGCTGTGCGAGGACGCCGCCGAGCTGACCCCGCCGCACCCGCACGTGGTGCGCCTGCTGACCCGCCCACCGAACGTGGAGGGGGCGGGTGCGGTGGGCCTGCGGGACCTGGTGCGGCAGGCGCTGCGCATGCGCCCCGACCGGCTGGTCGTGGGTGAGGTGCGCGGCCCCGAGGTGGTCGACCTGCTGGCCGCGCTCAACACCGGGCACGAGGGCGGCTGCGGCACCCTGCACGCCAACCGCCCCACCGAGGTGCCGGCCCGGCTGGAGGCGCTCGGGGTCGCGGCGGGCCTGGGACGCGCGGCGGTGCACAGCCAGGCCGCGGCCGGGCTCGAGGTCGTGGTGCACCTGCGGCGGACCGCCGGGGGACGGCGGGTGGACGAGATCGGGCTGCTGCGCCGGGCCGGGGAGCTGGTCGTGGTGGAGCCCGGCTGGCGGGCCGACGGCGGGCCCTGCCCGGCCGGTGACGCGCTGCGCGCCCGGCTGGCCGGCCGGTGACCGCGGCGCTGCTGGCCGCGGCCGGCGCCGTCCTGCTCTGGCCGGACGGGCGGGCCGGGCTGCGGGCCCGGCGCCGCGCGGTCGCCGGCAGCGCGGCACGTGCCGCCCGCCCGCCGCTGCCCCTGGTGGCGGGCATCGGGGCCGGCGCCCTCGCCGCCGTCCTGAGCACCCCGCTGGTGGCCGTGCTCGCCGGCGGCTGCGCGGCCCTGGCCGCCCGCGCGTGGACGTCCCGCCGCGCCGCCGCCGCGGGCGAGGCGCGGCTGGCCGCCCTGGCCGAGGCGCTCGGCGCGCTCTCCGGGGAGCTGCGCGCCGGCCGGACCATCGACGACGCGGTGCGCACGGCGGCGGCCGCGTGCCCCGACCGGCGATCGGGTGCCGCGCTCGCCCGGGCGGTCCGCGCTCCCGGCGCCCCGGTGGCGCCGGACGGCGCCGACGGCCTGTCCGCGGAGCTCGCCCGGCTGTCGGCGGCCGTGGCGCTCAGCGGCCGCACCGGGTGCTCGCTGGCCGCGGTGGTGGCGGCGGTCGAGGACGACCTGCGGGCCCGGCTCCGGCAGCGGCGGGCGCTGCTGGTCGCCACCGCCGGCCCCCGGTCCAGCGCCCGGCTGCTGGCCGGACTGCCGGTGCTGGGGCTGGCCATGGGCAGCGGTGTCGGCGCCGATCCGTGGCACGTGCTCACCGCGACCGGCCCGGGACAGCTGCTGCTGGTCGCGGGGGTGCTGCTGGAGATCGCCGGGATCGCGTGGACCGGCCGGCTGCTCCGCCGGATCGCGCGATGACCGCCGGCGGCTGGCTCCCGGTGCTCCTGCTCGCGCTGGCGTGTGCCCTGTGGGCGCCCGGGTCGGCGGTCGCCGGCGCGCGGCTGCGCCGGCTCGCCCGCCAGGCCGCGCCCGACCCGGCCGGCGCCGGGGAGGCGGTCACCGGGGAGGTGGCCGCCCGGGCGCGGCGGCGCCGGTGGGCGCTGGCCGGGGGCGCCGGGGTCGCCGCCGGCCTGCTGGTCGGGGGGATCGCCGGGGTGCTCACCGCTATCGGGGTGGCCGTGGCCGGCGAGCGCCTGCTCCGGCGCGGCCCCGATCCGGACGAGGAGACCCGGGCGGCCCTGGCGCGGGACCTGTCGGCGGCCTGCGACCTGCTCGCCGCCTGCCTGGCCGCCGGCCTGCCGGTCGCCGGTGCGCTGGCCGCGGTCGGCGGTGCGGTGCCCGCACCGCTCGGGCCGTGCCTGCGCACGGTCGCCGCCGTCCAGCGGATGGGCGCGGCACCCCGGCAGGCCTGGGCGGAGGTTCCCGCGGAGCTCGCCGCGCTGGGCCGGGCACTGGTGCGGGCGGGGGAGTCGGGGGCGGCCGCGGTGCCCGCGCTGTCGGCGCTGGCGGCGGAGACCCGGGCGGCGGACCGGGCCGGCGCGGAGGCGGCGGTGCAGCGGGCCGGGGTGTGGGTGCTGGCGCCGCTCGGCGTCTGCTTCCTGCCGGCCTTCGTCTGCCTCGGCGTGGTCCCGCTCGTGCTCGGCATCGCCGGCGACGTCTTCGGCTGACGCCGTCCACAGCCGCCGCCGCTCTCCACAGATGCCGCGCGGCCCTCGTCGGGGGCCGGCGCAGCTCAGAGGCTCGGTCCTACGGCCCCGCCGGGGCCCCGACCGAGGAGGACTCCCATGACCGCACCGCTGCCCGCCCCGACGCCCGCCGACCTCGCCCCGCCCGCGGGAGCCGGCCGCCGTCCGACGGTTCTCCGGCGCCGCTGGGCGCGGCTGCAGGCGGCCGCCGAGGCCGGCATGAGCACCGCCGAGTACGCCGTCGGGACCGTCGCGGCGTGCGCCTTCGCGGCCGTCCTCTACCGGGTGGTCACCGGCGACTCGGTCGTCTCCGGGCTGACCGATCTCGTCGACGCCGCCCTGGCGACGCTCTCCTGAGCCGTGCGCGGTCGTTCCCGGCGGGGCCGGCGCGCGGAGGCCGGCATGGTCACCGCGGAGACCGCCGTCGTCCTGCCGGTGCTCCTGCTGGTGCTGGTGGGCGCCCTCGCCGCGGTGACCGTGGTGGGCGCCCAGCTGCGCTGCGTCGACGCGGCCCGGGAGGGCGCGCGGGCGGCGTCCCGGGGCGAGGAGCTGGCCACGGTGACCGGGTGGGCGGCCCGGGCGGCACCGGACGGCGCACGCACCACCGTCACCGCCGCGGCGGACGGTGTCCGGGTCCGGGTGAGCGCGGAGGTCGCCCCGCTGGGGCCGCTGCCGTGGTGGGTGACCGTGACCGCCGAGGCGGCCGCCCGGTGGGAGCCGGGTGCGGGGCCGGCCGGATGAGCGGCGAGCGGGGATCGGCGACGGTCTGGGTGCTGGCCCTGTCGGCGGTGCTGGCGCTGCTCGCCTCGGCCGCCGTCCTGGTCGGGGTGGCGGCGGTGGCCCGGCACCGGGCCGGGGGAGCCGCCGACCTCGCCGCGCTCGCCGCGGCCGGGCGCGCGGTCCTCGGCGACCCGGCGGCGTGCACCGCGGCCGCCGACGTGGCTGCCGCCAACGGTGCCGAGCTGACCGGTTGCCGGGTCGAGGCGGGCGGGATCGTCGAGGTCGCGGTGGTGGTGCCGGTGCGGCTGGGCCGGCTCGGGCTCTCCGCGGCGCACGGCCGCGCCCGCGCGGGGCCGGAGGCGCCGGCGTGAACGGCACGGGGTCAGAAGACCAGGTCGTCCTCGGCCGCCGCCTCGGCCACCGTCCCTGCGGGATCGTCGGCCGCGTCCTGCACGCCGTCGTCGGGCCCGGCGTCGCCGCGCTCGTCGGCGGCGGCCAGCTCGTCCAGGACGACGTCGAGCACCCGCACCGCCCCGGCCTTGTCCAGCGGGTCGTTGCCGTTGCCGCACTTGGGCGACTGCACGCACGACGGGCAGCCGCTCTCGCACTCGCAGCTGGCCACCGTGGCCCGCGTCGCCTGCAGCCAGCGCCGCAGGGCGGCGTAGCCGCGCTCGGCGAAACCCGCCCCGCCCGGGTGGCCGTCGTAGACGAAGATCGCGGCGGTCCCGGTGTCGGGGTGCAGCGCGGTGGACAGGCCGCCGAGGTCCCAGCGGTCGCAGGTGGCCAGCAGCGGCAGGATGCCGATCGCCGCGTGCTCGGCCGCGTGCAGCGAGCCGGGCAGGGCGGTGTCGTCGACCTCGGCCCGCTGCACGGCGCGGGAGTCCAGCGTCAGCCACACCGCCTTGGTGCGCAGCTGGCGGGCGGGGAGGTCGAGCGGGAACTCGGCGAGCACCTCGCCGGTGCCCAGCCGCCGCCGCTGGTAGGCGACCACCTGGTTGGTCACGTCGACGACGCCGGTGTGCGCGGTGACGGTGCCCAGCGGCCGGGTCTGCTCGATCGAGACGATCGCCAGGTCGGTGACGTCGCGCGCCACGGTGGTCCAGTCCGGGCTCTCCGGGTGCACGACGGCGCAGGCGTCGTCGACGTCGAACTCGTCGACGACGAAGGTGTCACCCCGGTGCACGTAGAGCGCGCCCTCGTGCACGGTCGAGTGCGCGGCACCCCCGTCGACGGTGCCCAGCAGCCGCCCGGTGCCGCCCTCGATGATCGCGACCGGCTGGTCCCCGCTGCCGCGGATGTCCACGTCCGGCCGCCCGCGCCCGGCCCAGTACCAGCCGGCGGGCCGGCGCCGGAGCTGCCCGGCCGCCACCAGCTCGTCGAGCTGCGCCTCGGCCACCGGACCGCCGAAGTCGGCGAGGTCCGCGGGCACCAGCGGGAGCTCGGCGGCGGCGGCGCACAGCTGCGGCCCGAGCACGTAGGGGTTGGCCGGGTCGGTGACCGTGGCCTCGATCGGCCGGCCGAACACCGCCCGCGGGTGGTGGGCCAGGTAGTGGTCCAGCGGGTCGTCGCGGGCGACGAACACGACCAGCGACTCGCGCTGCGCCCGGCCGGCCCGGCCGGCCTGCTGCCAGAGCGAGGCCAGCGTGCCCGGGTACCCGGCGAGCACCACGGCGTCCAGGCCCGCGATGTCGATGCCGAGCTCGAGGGCGTTGGTGGTGGCGACGCCGAGCAGGTCGCCGGCCGACAGCGCGCGCTCGAGCTCGCGGCGCTCCTCGGGCAGGTACCCGCCGCGGTAGGAGTCGACCCGGCGCACCAGGTCGCCGCGGCCGCGGTCGGCCAGGAGCCGGCGGGCCTGCTCGGCGACCGACTCGGCGCTGCGCCGCGACCGCACGAACGCCAGCGTCCGCGCGCCCCGCTCGACCAGGTCGGCGAGCAGCCCGGCGGCGTCGGCGGCGGCCGAGCGGCGCAGCGGCGCCCCGTGCTCGCCGGTGCGCTCGGTGAGCGGCGGCTCCCACAGGGCGAAGGTGGCCCCCGGCCGCGGGGAGCCGTCGTCGGTCACCGCCACTACCTCCTCGCCGACCAGCCGGGTGGCGGCGGCCGCGGGGTCGGCGACCGTGGCCGAGGCCAGCACGAACACCGGCTCCGCGCCGTAGCGCCGGCAGATCCGCCGCAGCCGGCGCAGCACGTGGCCGACGTGCGAGCCGAAGACCCCGCGGTAGGCGTGGCACTCGTCGATGACCACGTAGGCCACCCGCCGCAGCGTGCTCGACCAGCGCTGGTGGGCGGGCAGGATCCCGCGGTGCAGCATGTCGGGGTTGGTGACGATCCAGCGGGAGTGCCGCCGGACCCAGTCGCGCTCCTCCGCGGGGGTGTCGCCGTCGTAGGCCGCCGGCCGCACCGAGGGGTCGGCCAGCGCGGCCACCGATGACAGCTGGTCGCGGGCCAGCGCCTTGGTCGGCGCCAGGTACAGGACGCAGGCCCGCGGGTCCTCGGCCAGCCGGGTCAGCGCCGGAAGCTGGTAGGCCAGCGACTTCCCCGACGCGGTGCCGGTCGCGACGACGACGTGCCGCCCCTCCCGCGCCAGCTGCGCGGCCGCCACCTGGTGCTGCCACGGCGCCCGCACGCCCCGCGCCTGCAGCCGCTCGCGGAGCCCCGGCTCGGTCCACGCCGGCCACTCGAGGGTGCGGCTCTCCCGCACCGGGACGTGGTGCACGTGGGTGACCGGCTGCTCCTCCTCGGCCGTCGCGGCGAGGAGGTCGGCCAGCAGCTCGCCGCCGGGCGGCACCGGTCCGCCCGCCCCACCGGCCCGGCCCTCGCGCGCGAGGTCGTCGTCCGTGCCGGGGGGAGCCGACCGGACCGGGTGGAGCGTGGTCACGCATCCTCCTCGCTGGCGCTCGTCGTCCGCGTGCCCACGGGTGCTGTCTCCATGGCTGACCTCGCAAGCTCGGTCACCCCTCAACTGTCACACCTCGCTGCAACCCGCGGCGGGGCCCGTCGAGGAAGCAGCGAGCGAGAAGGGTTGACCAAGTGTGATTTCCCTTACACTTCCCGCGTTCTCGCCCCGGCCGGTCCCGGTCGGAGCGCAGGACGCCGACCTCCGCCGATCCCGGGGAGCACGGCGCCTCCCGGGCGGCCGCCGATGCTTGGAGGACCCATGCCCGACGGTTCGCTGTCCGGCGGGGAGACGGCGCTGGTCGCCGTCATCCTCGCCATCTCCCTGGCCGCCCTCGCCTTCGCCGCCTACCTGGTCCGCGCGGTCCTCGCCGCGGACATGGGCACCGAGAAGATGCAGGAGATCGCGCGGGCGGTGCAGGAGGGGGCGGCGGCCTACCTGCGCCGGCAGTTCCGCACGCTCGCCGTCTTCGCCGTCATCGTCTTCGCGGTGCTGCTGGTCCTCCCGGTGGCCGAGGGCGGGATGGGCACCCGGCTGGGCCGGGCGGTGTTCTTCCTCGTCGGGGCCGTGTTCTCCGCGCTGGTGGGCTTCATCGGGATGACGCTGGCCACCCGCGGCAACGTCCGGATGGCCGCGGCGGCGCAGGGTGGCGGCTACCGCCCCGCCTTCCGCATCGCGTACCGCACCGGCGGCGTCTGCGGGATGATCACCATCGGGCTGGGGCTCTTCGGCGCCGCTCTGGTCCTGCTGCTCTTCGACGAGACCGCACCGGTGGTCCTGGAGGGCTTCGGCTTCGGCGGAGCGCTGCTGGCGATGTTCATGCGCGTGGGCGGCGGCATCTTCACCAAGGCCGCCGACGTCGGCGCCGACCTGGTCGGCAAGGTGGAGGCCGGCATCCCGGAGGACGATCCGCGCAACGCCGCCACGATCGCCGACAACGTGGGCGACAACGTCGGTGACTGCGCCGGCATGGCCGCCGACCTCTTCGAGTCCTACGCCGTCACCCTGGTCGCCGCCCTCATCCTGGGCCAGGTCTTCTTCGGCTCGATCGGCATGGTCTTCCCGCTGGTGGTCGCCGCGATCGGCGTCATCGCCTCGGTCGTCGGCATCCTGGCGACCAACCCGGGTAAGAACGACCGCAACGGCCTGGCGCCCATCAACCGCGGCTTCTTCGTCTCCGCCGCGGTCTCATTGCTGCTCGTCGCCGTCGCCTCGTTCACCCTGCTCCCCGACACCGGCGGCGCCGCCGACCTGCCGGTGAGCCCGCAGGTGCTCGGCTTCGTCGCCGTGCTCGTCGGCGTCGTCCTGGCCGCGGCCATCCAGCAGCTCACCGGCTACTTCACCGAGACCAGCCGCAAGCCCGTCCAGGACGTCGGTCGCAGCTCCCTGACCGGTCCGGCCACCGTCATCCTCTCCGGCATCTCGCTCGGGCTGGAGTCGGCGGTCTACGCCGCGCTGCTCATCGGCGGAGCGGTCTACGGCGCCTTCCTCATCGGCGGCGGAGCGGCGCTCTACGCGGTCGCGCTCGCCGGGTGCGGCCTGCTCACCACGGCCGGCGTCATCGTCTCCATGGACACCTTCGGCCCGGTCAGCGACAACGCGCAGGGCATCGCCGAGATGTCCGGCGACATCGACGCCGACGGCGCCCGCGTGCTCACCGACCTCGACGCCATCGGCAACACCACCAAGGCGATCACCAAGGGGATCGCCATCGCCACCGCCGTCCTCGCGGCCACGGCGCTCTTCGGCTCCTACAACGCCCAGATCGCCGTCGCGCTCGACGAGGCCGGCACCACGCTCGGCGACGCCTTCAGCCTGGTGAACCCGAACAACGTCGTCGGCGCGGTCCTGGGCGCCGCGGTGGTCTTCTTCTTCTCCGGGCTGGCCATCAGCGCGGTGTCCCGGGCGGCCGGGCGGGTGGTGTTCGAGGTGCGCGAGCAGTTCCGCACGCACCCCGGGATCATGACCTACGCCGAGCGCCCCGACTACGGCGCCGTCGTGGACATCTGCACCAAGGACTCGCTGCGCGAGCTGGCCACGCCGGGCCTGCTGGCGGTGCTCGCGCCGGTCGCCGTCGGCTTCGGCCTCGGCATCGGCCCGCTGGCCGCCTACCTGGTCGGCGCCATCGCGGCCGGCACGCTCATGGCCGTGTTCCTCTCCAACTCCGGCGGCGCCTGGGACAACGCCAAGAAGATGGTCGAGGACGGCAGCTACGGCGGGAAGGGCAGCGAGGCCCACGCCGCCACGGTCATCGGGGACACGGTGGGCGACCCGTTCAAGGACACCGCCGGGCCGGCGATCAACCCGCTCATCAAGGTGATGAACCTCGTGGCGCTGCTCATCGCGCCCGCGGTGGTCGCCCTGTCGGTGGGGGAGGACGCCAACACCCCGGCCCGGGTGGCGATCGCGCTCGGCGCGGTGGTCGTCGTGGTGGCCGCGGTGGTGGTCTCCAAGCGCCGCTCGGTCGTCGTCGGCGAGGCGACGTCGGCGCCCGACGGCACCCGGCTCACCACCACCGCCCCCTGACCGCCCGTCCGGGAGTGCCTGACCCCTTGGCGGGACGGGCCCTTCCCCGGGCCGGGAACTCGACCGCAGCATCCTCGTTGGTGCGGGTGGCGGCACGCCCACGGAGGGTCGCGCCCGGCGGCCCGGCCGCGGGGTGGCTTACCGTGGCCCGCCGAGGGGCGTTGCGCGGTGGCGCCCGTCCGGTCCCGGACCCCGGGGCCGGTGCACCAGGGCCACCTGGTGCGGACCGGCAGGCCGCGCCCGCACCACCTCAGCACCACCGACAGGAGTCCCGTGCCCACGAAGACCACGAAGCCCGCGGCCGAGAGCGACCCGACGACCGACGGGGCGGCCAAGACGCCTGCCCGCCGGGGGTCGGCCGCGCCCGGCGGCAGGCCGCTGGTCATCGTGGAGTCGCCGACCAAGGCCAACAAGATCGCCGGCTACCTCGGCAGCGGCTACGTGGTCGAGGCGAGCGTCGGGCACATCCGCGACCTCCCGCGCAACGCCGCCGACGTGCCCGCCGAGCACAAGGGCGCGGCGTGGGCCCGGCTCGGGGTCGACGTCGACAACTCCTTCGAGCCGCTCTACGTGGTCAGCCCCGACCGCAAGCAGCAGGTCACCCGGCTCAAGCAGCTGGTCAAGAACGCCAGCGAGGTCTACCTCGCGACAGACGAGGACCGCGAGGGCGAGGCCATCGCCTGGCACCTGGTCGACACCCTCAAGCCGCGCGTGCCGGTGCGCCGGATGGTCTTCCACGAGATCACCCCCGAGGCGATCGCCCGCGCCGTCGCCAACCCCCGCGAGCTCGACACCGACCTGGTCGACGCCCAGGAGACCCGCCGCATCCTCGACCGCCTCTACGGCTACGAGGTCAGCCCAGTCCTCTGGAAGAAGGTGCTGCCCAAGCTGTCGGCCGGCCGCGTCCAGTCGGTCGCCACCCGCATCGTCGTGGAGCGCGAGCGGGAGCGGATGGGCTTCCACGCCGCCGACTACTGGTCGCTGGAGGGCACCTTCGCCGTCCCGGGCCGCGCCGCCGGCGCCGACGAGGGCGAGCCGACCACGGTGCGGGCGAAGCTGGTCAGCGTCGACGACAGCCGGGTGGCCACGGGCCGGGACTTCGACGCCTCCACCGGCCGCACCACCGGCGACGTCGTGCACCTCGACGAGGCCGGCGCCCGCGGTCTGGCCGCCCGGCTCGAGGGTCGCCAGGTGGGCGTCAGCCGGGTGGACGAGAAGCCCTACCGCCGTCGTCCGTACGCGCCGTTCACCACCTCCACGCTGCAGATGGAGGCCGGCCGCAAGCTCGGCTGGTCCTCGGCGCAGACGATGCGGGTGGCCCAGCGGCTGTACGAGAACGGCCACATCACCTACATGCGCACCGACTCGACCAACCTGTCCGACGAGGCGATCAACGCCGCCCGTCAGCAGGCGCGCGAGCTGTACGGCGACGCCTACGTGCCCGCCGAGGCGCGGCGCTACAAGAGCAAGGCCAAGGGCGCGCAGGAGGCGCACGAGGCCATCCGCCCGGCCGGTGACAGCTTCCGGACGCCCGGCCAGCTCGCGGCCGGGCTGGCCCGGGACGAGTTCCGGCTCTACGAGCTGATCTGGCAGCGCACCGTCGCCTCGCAGATGGCCGACGCCGTCGGCCAGACCGTCAGCGTCCGGCTGGCCGGCCGCAGCAGCACCGACGAGGCGGTCGAGTTCACCGCCAGCGGCCGCACGATCACCTTCCCCGGCTTCCTGCGCGCCTACGTGGAGTCCCGCGACGAGGGCGCCGCCGCCACCGGCGACGACGACCACGGCAGCGACGACGCCGAGCGCCGGCTGCCCCGGCTCGAGCGCGGCCAGCAGCTGGACACCCAGGCGCTGGACCCCAAGGGGCACACCACCCAGCCGCCGTCCCGCTACACCGAGCCGAGCCTCGTCGCCCGGCTGGAGGAGCTGGGCATCGGCCGGCCGTCGACCTTCGCCTCGATCATGCAGACGATCCAGGACCGCGGGTACGTCTGGAAGAAGGGCAACGCGATGGTGCCCTCCTTCGTGGCCTTCGCGGTGGTCAACCTCCTGGAGCAGTACTTCACCCAGCTCGTCGACTACGACTTCACCGCCTCGCTGGAGGAGGAGCTCGACGAGATCGCCGGCGGGAACCTGCAGCGGGTCACCTGGCTGACCGAGTTCTACTTCGGCGGTGAGGGCGGCCACGCCGGCGCCATCGCGCAGTCCGGTGGCCTCAAACACGTGATCGGCCAGCGGCTGGAGGAGATCGACGCCCGCGGCATCAACTCCATCCCGCTGCGCGCCACCGACCCCGAGGGCCGTCCGGTCGTCGCCCGGGTCGGCCGCTACGGCCCCTACCTGCAGGCCGGGGAGGACGGCGGGCGGGTCAGCATCCCCGAGGACATCGCCCCCGACGAGCTGACCGAGGAGCGGGTGCGCGAGCTGCTCGCGGCGCCGTCGGGCGACCGCGAGCTGGGCACCGACCCGGAGTCCGGGCACCCGGTCGTGGTCAAGGCCGGCCGGTACGGCCCCTACGTCACCACCGTCGTCCCGGAGGGCAGCAAGGACACCCCCCGGACGGCGAGCCTGTTCTCGTCCATGTCGCCGGAGACGGTCACCATCGACGACGCGCTGAAGCTGCTGACGCTGCCGCGCGCCGTCGGTACCGCGCCCGACGGCGAGGAGATCCAGGCGCTCAACGGCCGGTACGGGCCGTACCTGAAGAAGGGCACCGACTCCCGGTCGCTGGAGAGCGAGGACCGGCTGTTCACCGTGACCCTCGACGAGGCGCTGGCGATCTTCGCCCAGCCCAAGCAGCGCGGCCGCGCCGCGGCGAAGGCGCCGCTCAAGGAGCTCGGCCCGGACCCGGTCACCGAGGGGCAGGTCACCGTGCGCGAGGGCCGCTTCGGCCCCTACGTGACCGACGGCGAGACCAACGCCAGCCTGCGCAAGGGGGACGAGGTCGAGTCGATCACCATCGAGCGGGCGGCCGAGCTGCTGGCCGACCGCCGGGCGCGCGGGCCGGCGACCAAGAAGAAGGCCGCGAAGAAGACCACCGCCAAGAAGGCGCCGGCCAAGAAGGCCACCGCGAAGAAGGCGGCGGCGAAGAAGACGACCACCACGAAGACGGCGGACACGGCCGCACCGGTCACCGCGGGCTGATCGGCGTGCCCGGTCCGGACGACGCGCTGCGGGCCCGGGCGCGCTCGTTCGGCGGGGTCGCGGCCGGTTATGCCGCGCTGCGGCCGACCTACCCGGCCGACGCCGTCGCCTTCCTCGTCGGCCGGGACCGGCCCCTGGACGTGCTCGACGTCGGCGCGGGGACCGGGCTGCTGACGGCGGTCGTGCTCGACCTGGGGCACCGGGCGCGGGCGGTCGACCCGTCGCCGGAGATGCTCGCCCAGCTCGGCGCGCGGCTGCCCGGTGTCGGCACGGCCGTGGGGTCGGCGGAGTCGCTGCCGGCCGGCGACGGCTCGGTGGACGCCGTGGTCGCCGGGCAGGCCGCGCACTGGTTCGACCCGGCGCCGGCCGCCCGGGAGATCCGCCGCGTGCTCCGTCCCGGTGGGGTCCTCGGCCTGATCTGGAACACCCGCGACGACCGGGTGCCCTGGGTCGCCGCGCTGGAGGAGCTGCTCGCCGACGAGTCGCGCGGCCACGAGGCCGACCAGCGCGTCGTCGACCGGCTCGCCGAGGAGCTCGGGGCCGACGTGGCGGTCCTCGAGTCGCAGGTCGTGCAGCGGGTCCCGCCCGAGGACGTCGTCGGCGGCATCGCGACCCGCAGCTACGTGGCGGTCATGGACGACGCCCGGCGCGAGGCGTTCCTGGCGGGGATCCGGCAGCTGCTGGCCGACCACCCCGGTACCCGCGGGCGCCCGGTGCTCGACCTGCCCCACCGCACCCACGCCTACCGGCTCACCCCTCGCTGAACGGCTCCGGCGGTCAGGCGGGACGGGAGCCGACGGCGAAGACCCGCCGGAAGGGCAGCAGGGTCGTGCCGTCGGGGCGGGGCGGGTACGCGGCCCGCAGCGCGGCGGCGTACGCGTCGGTGAACCGGCCGGCGGCGTCGTCGTCGAGGCGGGCCAGCACCGGCCGCAGCACGGTCGACCGCACCCACGTCAGCACCGGGTCGGACCCGGACAGCGCGTGCAGGTAGGTCGTCTCCCAGACGTCGGCCGACAGCCCGGCCGTCCCGAGCACCTCCGCGTAGCCGGCCGGGTCGAGCACGGTGTCCGCCCGGGGGGCGACCTCGGCCAGCCGACCGGCCCATTCCGGGGACCGGCAGAGCTCGGCCAGCAGGGCGTGGGTGGGGGCCCGGAAGTTGCCCGGCACCTGGACGGCGAGCCAGCCGCCGGGTGCCAGCTGCCCGGCCCACCGGGCCATCAGGCCGGGGTGCCCGTCCACCCAGTGCAGGACGGCGTTGCTGACGACGACGTCGACCGGCCCGGCCGGTGCCCAGTCGCGCACGTCGCCGAGCGCGAAGTCGACCCGGCCCGGCAGCGCCCGGGCGGCCGCGGCGGCGAGCATCTCGGGGGAGGAGTCGACGCCGGTGACGCGGGCAGCCGGCCAGCGACGGGCCAGGGAGGCGGTGAGGGCGCCCTCTCCGCAGCCGAGGTCGACGACGCGGGCCGGCGACTCCGCGCCCACCCGGGCGAGCAGGTCGGCGAACGGCCGGGCGCGTTCCCCGGCGAAGCGCAGGTAGGTGTCCGGCTGCCAACGGGCGGGTGAAGAGTCGCCGACCGGGGGCGTCGGATCCCCGGTCGTGGTCATCGTCCCCGACCCTAGCGAGGCCGGGACGCTGCCGGGGGTCGGCGGCTGACCGCATCCCTTCCGGGCGGTGAGTCGGCGAAATCGTCTCGACAGCCCGGTACCGTGACCCCGCCGGGGCCTGCTCCGCCCCGCCGACCACCGATCCTGGGAGCTCACGATTCCGGCCGACCCGACCTCACCGGTACCGCCCCGCGACGAGGCGGTGACCGGCGCGCCGGTCGAGCGGGTCGACACGGCGGGCGACGGGCTGCCCCCGGCCGGCACCCCGGTGCCGCCGGACGCGCCGCCGCCGCTGCCGGAGGACGCACCCGGGGCGGAGGACGCGCACGACGGCGGCAGCGGGGTCGGGCAGGTCGCCAAGATCCGCGCCGTCCTGCGCATCGACGACTTCCGCAAGCTGTGGCTGTCGACGTTGCTGTCCAGCTTCGGCGACTGGCTGGGCCTGCTCGCCATCACCGTGACCGCCACGCTGACCTTCGACGACTACGCCGCGCAGAACTTCGCGCTGGCCGGCGTCCTGCTGTTCCGGCTGCTGCCGGCCATCCTGCTCGGCCCGGTGGCCGGAGCCTTCGCCGACCGGTTCGACCGGCGCAAGACGATGGTGGTCACCGACGTCTTCCGGTTCGCCCTGTTCGCCTCGATCCCGATCGTCGACAACCTGATCTGGCTCTTCATCGCCCAGTTCGTCATCGAGGCGTTCAGCCTGTTCTGGATCCCGGCCAAGGACGCCGCCGTCCCGAACATGCTGCGCAGGGACCAGCTGGAGGCGGCCAACCAGCTCTCCCTGGTCACCACCTACGGGCTGACGCCGGTGTTCGCGGCGATCGTTTTCGCGGTGCTCACCAGCGTGGGCAGCGGGGTCAGCGAGGCGCTCCCCGGCGTGAACGAGGTGGACCTCGCCCTCTACCTCAACGCGATCACCTTCCTGGTCGCCGCCGTGGTCATCTGGAACCTGCCCTCGATCAGCGGCCGCCGCGCCGCCGGGGCGGTCGTCGGCCAGCAGGAGAGCTTCCTGGGCTCGCTGGTGAAGGGCTTCTCCTTCGCCGGCCACACCCGGCTCATCCGGGGTCTGGTCGTGGGCATCACCGGGGCCTTCGTCGCGGCGGGCGCGATCATCGCGACCGGTCAGGCCTACGTCAACGTGCTCGGCGGCGGTCAGGCCGCCTACGGGCTGCTCTTCGGTGCCGTCTTCGTCGGCCTCGGCCTCGGCATCGGGATCGGCCCGAGCGTCGCCCGCGACCTGGCCCGCGAACGCGTCTTCGGCGTGGCGATCGTCGGCGCCGGGATCGTGGTGGTGCTGCTGTCCTGGTCCTTCGCACTGTGGATCTCGCTGCTGCTCGTGGTCTTCATGGGGTTCTTCGCCGGCATGGCCTTCCTGGCCGGCATCACGCTGATCGGCACGGAGGTGGCCGACGAGATCCGGGGTCGCACCTTCGCGATCGTGCAGTCGCTGGTCCGGGCGGCACTGATCATCTCGCTCGCCCTCGTGCCGATCGGGGTGGGCCTGATCGGGCGGCACGAGGTCGATCTGGGTGCGCTCGCGGTGCAGCTCTCCGGCGAGCGGATCATGCTTTTCGCGGCCGGCCTGCTGGCGATCGGTGTGGGCGTGGTCGCCTACCGGCAGATGGACGACGGCCGCCCCGTGCCGCTGCTCGCCGACGTCGTGACGGCGCTGCGCCGGGACACCACGGCCCGCCGGCGGCTGGCCGGGGGCGGGGTCCTCATCGCCTTCGAGGGCGGCGAGGGTGCCGGCAAGTCCACCCAGGTGCGCCGGCTGCAGGAGTGGCTCACCGACGAGGGGCTGGTGTGCCGCGCCTCGTTCGAGCCCGGCGCGACCCCGTCAGGGGCCGGCATCCGGTCCATCGTCCTCGACAAGGCGAACGCCGGCATCGCGCCGCGGTCGGAGGCCCTCCTCTACGCCGCCGACCGCGCCCAGCACGTGCAGGACGTGCTGCGGCCGGCGCTGGACGCCGGCGAGGTCGTCCTCACCGACCGGTTCACCGACAGCTCGCTGGCCTACCAGGGCGCCGGGCGCACCATCCCGCTCGACGACGTCCGCATGCTCTCCCGCTGGGCGACGCAGGGCCTGCGGCCGGACCTGACGGTGCTGCTCGACCTGCCCCCGGAGGTGGGTCTGGCGCGGGCCCGCGGCCGGGCGGCCGCCGACCGGCTGGAGTCGGAGTCGCTGGACTTCCACCTGCGGGTGCGCCAGACGTTCTGCGCGCTGGCCGAGTCCGACCCCGACCGCTACCTGGTGCTCGACGCCCGGAAGTCGCCCGACGAGATCGCCGCCGCCATCCGCGTCCGGGTCGCCGAGCTGCTGTCCGGGCTCCCGCTGCAGACGCTCGCCCAGCCGGTCGCGGAGGCCCGGGCCGATCCCGCCACCCGGCACGACGGGGACGCGGTGCCGGCGCACCACCGCCCGCACGCGCAGACCGGTTCGACCACCCGGCTGCACCCGTGACCGCCGTGGACACCGCGCCGGGCGGCGTGTGGGACCAGGTGGTCGGGCAGCCGGGGGTGGTGGCCGAGCTGCGCGCCGCCGTCACCCATCCTGCGGCGATGACCCACGCCTGGCTGTTCACCGGCCCGCCCGGCTCGGGCCGGTCGGTCGCGGCGCGGGCGTTCGCCGCCGCGCTGCAGTGCCCCGCGGGCGGGGACGGCACCTGCCACGCCTGCCGCACCGCGCTGGCCGGCACCCACGCGGACGTGAAGCTCATCGTCCCGGACGGCCTGTCGATCGGTGCCAAGGAGGCGCGGGAGATCGTGACCGGCGCCAGCCGGGCGCCGTCGCAGGGCCGCTGGCAGATCATCGTGGTGGAGGACGCCGACCGGATGACCGAGCACGCGGCGAACGCGGTGCTCAAGATGATCGAGGAGCCGCCACCGCGCACCGTGGTGATGCTCTGCGTCCCGAGCCTGCACCCGGACGACGTCATGGTGACCATCCGGTCGCGCTGCCGGCTGGTCAGCCTGCGCACGCCCCCCGCCGACGCCATCGCCGACGTCCTCGTCCGGCGGGACGGCGTCGACCCGGCCATGGCGGCCTGGTCGGCCGCCGCCTCCGGTGGGCACGTCGGCCGCGCCCGCCGGCTGGCGCGCGACGAGGAGGCCCGGATGTCCCGCAAGGCGGTGCTGGACGTGCCCCTGCGGCTGGTCTCGCTGGCCGCCTGCCTCGACGCCGCCGACGACCTGGTGGGCGCGGCGAAGGAGGAGGCCGACGAGGCCTCCGCAGCGCTGGACGGGGCGGAGACCGAGGCGGTCAAGGCCAGCCTCGGCGTCGGTGCCCGCGGCCCTGGCGTGGCCGCCGCGAGCCGGGGCGCCGGGCAGCTCAAGGAGCTGGAGAAGCGGCAGAAGTCGCGGGCCACCCGCCTGGGACGCGACTCGCTGGACCGGGCGCTGGTCGACCTCGCCGGCCTCTACCGCGACGCGCTCGTGCTCGACGCCGCGCCCGGGGCCGCGCTGCAGCTCAACCACCCCGACCGCCGGGCCGACGCCGAGGAGCTGGGCCGCCGGATCGGCGCCGACGGCGCGCTGCGCCGCATCGACGCGATACTGGCCTGCCGGGTCGCGCTGGAGCAGAACGTGAAGCCGCAGGTGGCGCTGGAGGCGCTGACCGTCGCCCTGCGCCTGCCCGCCTGACACCCCGCCCCTGCGCGGAGCCGGGGGAGCGGTGTCGTAGGCTGTGCGGGCAGTTCGCCGCCTTAGCTCAGTCGGTAGAGCATCTCACTCGTAATGAGAAGGTCGTCGGTTCGATTCCGACAGGCGGCTCAGCGCGACGCAGCGGGCCCGTCCACCAGGACGGGCCCGCTGCGTCGTTCCGGGGGCAGGCGGAGCGCAGCTGCCGGGCCCCACGCGGGCACGGCTGACGGCGGCACGTCCCGTGGGTCGTGCCGCCGTCGGTGCGCTCGCCGCCCGGTCCCGGAGGCCGGGCAGGAGGTCAGTGGTGCGTTGAGTTGTCCTTGGCGCGCTGGATCGAGGCCAGGATCTCGGCCTCGGCGGCCTCGCGGCCGACCCACTCGGCGCCCTCGACCGACTTGCCCGGCTCGAGGTCCTTGTAGGTCTCGAAGAAGTGCTGGATCTCGAGGCGGTCGAACTCCGACACGTCCTCGATCTCCTTGAGGTGCGCCACCCGCGGGTCCGTCGCCGGCACGCAGAGGACCTTGTCGTCCCCTCCGGCCTCGTCGGTCATGCGGAACATGCCGATGGCCCGGCACGTGACCAGGCACCCGGGGAACGTCGGCTCCTCGAGGATCACCAGGGCGTCGAGCGGATCGCTGTCCATGCCCAGGGTGTTCTCGATGTAGCCGTAGTCCGCCGGGTAGCGGGTGGAGGTGAACAGCATCCGGTCCAAGCGGATGCGTCCGGTCTCATGGTCCAGCTCGTACTTGTTCCGCTGGCCCTTGGGGATTTCTACCGTCACGTCGAACTGCACGACCGTAGTGTGGCCCACGGGGGCGGATCCGGTCGTCGCAGGCCCCCTCCTGGGGGGTGGACACCATTTCGTCGAGCGGGTCGACGGTCGTCACGGCGAACTACGGGCGCTTCCGCCGACGCATGGCGACGGGCATCGTGGCGCTCGTCCTGGTGCTCGCCGGCGGCGGCATCGGGCTCGGTGTCCTGCTGGGCACCGACGCCGGACCCGAGGGCGACGCCGTCGCCGTGCCGGACGCGCAGCTGCCCGACCTGGGTGCCGCCGACCCCGTCCTCGCCGCGCTGTCCGCCGACGCCCCCGTCCCCGACGCCGGCGTCCTCTCGGCGACGCTCGGGCCGCTGACCACCGGGCCGGCGCTCGGTCCCGGCACCACCGCCCAGGTGGTCGACGTCGCCACCGGCGAGGTGCTGTTCGACCAGGACGCCGCCGCGCCCCTCACGCCGGCGTCCACCGCGAAGCTGCTCACCGCCGCGGCGGTGCTCACCACCGTCGATCCCGCCGAGACCCTGGAGACCCGGGTCGTCAGCGGCGCCGCGCCCGGCGAGGTGGTGCTCGTCGGCGGGGGCGACCCGACGCTCTCCCGCACCGAGCCGTCCCAGACCTACCCGGGCGCGGCCACCATGGCCGACCTCGCCACCCAGGTGGTCGGCGCGCTGCCCGCCGGCACCCCCGTGACCCGCGTGGTCGTGGACAGCTCGCTGTTCACCGGCCCGCTCACCGCCAGCGGCTGGGGAGCCGGCGACGCCCCGTCCAGCTACGCCGCCCCGGTCACCGCGACCGCGGTCGACGGCGCCCGCGTCGGCCCCGGGGCGACGGCCCGCAGCGGTCAGCCCGGCATCGACGCCGGTGCCGCGCTCGCCGACGCGCTCGGCGCTCCCGGCGCGGCGGTCGTCCTCGGCCAGGCGCCGGCCGGTGCCACGACGCTGGGCACCGTGCAGTCGGCACCGGTGTCCCGGCTGGTGGAGCAGGCGCTGTCCATGTCCGACAACGTGCTCGCCGAGGCGCTCGCCCGGCAGGTGGCGCTGGCCCGGAACCAGCCGGCCTCCTTCGAGGGTGCCGCGCGGGCCGTCGTCGACGCCCTCGAGGAGGCCGGGCTCGACGTCTCGGGCGTCACCCTCGCCGACGGCAGCGGCCTCTCGCGGGAGGACAGCGTGACCGCCGAGGTGCTCACCGCCCTGATGCGCGGCGTGGCCGACGGCAGCCTGGACCAGGCCTCCGGGCTGCTCGCCGGCCTGCCGGTCGCCGGGTACGACGGCACGCTCGCCGACCGCGGGGACGACGACCCGGCCACCGCGCCCGGCACCGTGCGCGCCAAGACCGGCACCCTGCTGGGCGTGCACGCCCTCGCCGGCACCGTGGTGACCGCCGAGGGGCGGCTGCTGGCCTTCGCCGTCGTCGCCGACGAGGCCACCGGCAGCGAGGCGGCGGCGGAGGCGGCGCTGGACGCGTTCGCCGCCACGCTCGCCGCCTGCGGCTGCCGCTGACCTGCTCCGCGGCCGTCCCGGTGCTCGGCCGCCGCGTACGGTGAGGCGATGAGCAGCGCTTCCTCCATGGTCGACTGGGAGCTCGCCGGACGCACGGCCCGCCGCCTGGTGAACTCGGGCCCGCAGACGACGCGCGAGGAGGCCGCCGCCGTCGTCGCCGAGCTGCACCGGGCCGCCGCCACCGCAGTGGCGCACGTCGAGGCCCTCACCGGCCTGCGGCCGGTCCCCGGCGGAGCGGTTCCCGAGGTGGCGGTCGTCGACCGGCCCGGCTGGGCCGACGCCAACGCCCGCGGCATGGCCGCCCTGCTGGACCCGCTGGTCGACAAGCTCGCCGAGCGCCAGGGGGCCCGGCCGGGCGCCCTGGCCACGGCCATCGGCTCCCGCGCCACCGGCATGCAGGCCGGCGGGCTGCTCGCCTTCCTGTCCTCCCGGGTGCTCGGGCAGTACGAGGTCTTCGGCACCGGCGGCCGGCTGCTCCTGGTGGCCCCGAACATCGTGGCGGCCGAGCGGAAGCTCGGCGTCGACCCGTCGGACTTCCGGCTCTGGGTCTGCCTGCACGAGGTGACCCACCAGCTCCAGTTCACCGGGGTGCCGTGGCTGGGCGGCTACCTCGAGGAGCAGGTCGCGGAGTTCGTGGCCGCCACCGACCTCGCGCCCGACGTGCTGCGCGAGCGCCTGCAGGACGTGCTGCGCAGCGTCGCCGACGCGGTGCGCGGCGGCAGCGGCGACGGCCGGCCCGAGGGGCTGATGGCGCTGGTGCGCGACCCCCGCCAGCGGGCGGTGCTCGACCGGGTCACCGCGGTGATGAGCCTCGTCGAGGGGCACGCCGAGTACGTCATGGACGGCGTCGGGCCGGACGTGGTGCCGTCGGTGCGGACGCTGCGCAAGCGGTTCGCCCAGCGGCGCAAGGGACGCGGCCCGCTCGACCGCGTGATGCGCCGGCTGCTCGGCCTGGAGCAGAAGATGAAGCAGTACGCCGACGGCCGGCACTTCGTCGGTGGCGTGATCGAGCTCGCCGGCATGGAGGGCTTCAACCGGGTCTGGGAGGGGCCGGCGAACCTGCCGCTGGTCGAGGAGCTGACCGCACCGCGGCTCTGGGTCGAGCGGGTGCTCGGCCGCCCGGCCCTGCCCGCCTGACCGACGGCGTGAGCGGGCCCCCCCGCGCGGTCGCGGTCCTGCGGCACGCCGTGCGGGCCGGGCTGCGCGGCAGCGACCGTCCGGTGCTCGCCGCCTGCAGCGGGGGAGCGGACTCGGTGGCGCTGGCCGCCGCGCTGGCCTTCGAGGCGCGGGCCGCGGGCGTGCGGGTCGGCGGGGTGACCGTCGACCACGGCCTGCAGCCGGGCTCCGACCAGCGCGCCCGCCGGACCGCCGCGGTGCTGCGCGACCTCGGCCTCGACCCGGTCCTCGTGCTGACCGTCCGGGTGGGCGAGGACGGCGGCCCCGAGGCCGCCGCCCGCACCGCCCGCTACGCGGCGCTCGCCGCCGCGGCAACCGGGCACGGCGCCCGCGTCGCCCTCGGGCACACCCTCGACGACCAGGCGGAGACGGTGCTCCTCGGGCTGGGCCGCGGCTCCGGGCCGCGCTCGGTCGCCGGCATGGTGCCCGAGCGGGACGACGGGGCCGGCTCCTGGTGGCGGCCGCTGCTGGGCGTCCGTCGCGCGACGACCCGCCAGGCGTGCGCCGACCAGGGGCTGCCCGTGTGGGACGACCCGTGGAACACCGACCCGGCCTACACCCGGGTGCGGCTGCGCACCGGGGTCCTGCCGCTGCTGGAGGAGGTCCTCGGGGGTGGCGTGGCACCCGCCCTCGCCCGCACCGCCGAGCTGCTGCGCGAGGACCTCGACGCCCTCGACGCCCTCGCCGCGGCCGAGCTGACCCGGCTGGCGGCGGAGTCCGGCGACGGCGGCCTGCCCGCCCGGCGGTTGGAGCCGCTGCCCGCCGCGCTGCGCCGCCGGGTGCTGCGGGGCTGGCTGCGCGCGGCCGGCGTCCCCGACCTGCAGGCGGTCCACCTGCGCGCGGTCGAGAGCCTCGTCACGCGGTGGCGGGGGCAGGGCGTCGTCGACCTACCCGGCGGCGCAGGGGTCCGCCGGTCGTCTGGCAGTCTGGTGGTGCTGCCGCCGGGCGCCCGAGGCAGCACCCCCGGACCCGCACCCGATGAGGAGCCCCTTCCGTGACGGAGCCTGCCAGCACTCCCGGGGCGCTCGGTCCCGACCACGGTTACGGACCGGACATCGACCACGTCCTGCTCAGCGAGGAGCAGATCCGGGAGAAGATCGCCGAGCTCGCCGCCCAGGTCGCCGCCGACTACGCGGGCAAGGAGGTCCTGCTCGTCGGCGTGCTCAAGGGCGCGGTGCTGTTCATGAGCGACTTCGCCCGCGCGCTGCAGCTGCCCACCCAGATGGAGTTCATGGCGGTGTCGTCCTACGGGTCGTCCACCAGCTCCTCGGGTGTCGTGCGCATCCTCAAGGACCTCGACCGGGACATCACGGACAAGCACGTGCTCGTGCTCGAGGACATCATCGACTCCGGGCTGACGCTGTCCTGGCTGCTGAAGAACCTCGGCGGCCGCGCGCCCGCGTCCCTCGAGGTCTGCGCCCTGCTGCGCAAGCCCGACGCCGTCAAGGTCCAGGTGCCGGTCAAGTACATCGGCTTCGACATCCCGAACGAGTTCGTCATCGGCTACGGCCTCGACTACGCCGAGCGCTACCGCGACCTGCCCTACATCGGGACGCTCAAGCCCGAGGTGTACCAGTGACACTGTCGTCCTCCGGACGACGACCGCGGCCAGGTGCCGTCCCCGGCGTGCGCTGAGCCGTTTCCCGTACGCCTCGGGGAGCCTCCGGCCCCCGCTCGGCGCACCGGTCTCGCGGAGCGGCTCGCTCCAGGTGTCGCGACCACGTGCCGTGCCCCCGTGGCGTCCGGCGTGTCCTCGGTGCGCCTCGGGGCAGCCTCCGGCCGCCCGCTCGGCGCACCGACCCCCTAGCTCGGCCGGGTGGGGTTCCCAGGTCGTACGCCGGAGTCGGGCAGGTTCGCCGGTGTACCGTCGATGCCGACGACGCTGCACCGAGCGCCGGGGTCCGTACCCGGGCCGTTGGTGGTGTCCTGGGACGATCAGGAGGGTCGACGGGCAGGCCGGTACGCCGGTGCCCGGCATCGGTGTATGGAACGCAAGAAGATCTTCCGCTCCGTCTGGTTCTGGGTCGTCCTGGTCATCCTGCTGGCCCTGACCGTCTCGTCGCTGTTCAGCGGTGAGGACGGCCGCCAGGAGATCACCACCTCGACGGCCCTCGAGCAGATCGAGAACGGCAACGTCGAGTCGGCGACGCTCAACACGCGGGAGCAGACGCTCGAGCTGGACCTGGCCGACGAGGTCGAGGGCAGCACCGAGGTCGTGACGTCCTACCCCGTGGCGGTCGAGGACCAGATCGTCGGCCTGCTGCGCGACGAGGGCGGCGACTCCACCGAGTTCGACACCAACGTCACCCAGGACAGCCTGCTGACCAGCCTGCTGATCAGCTTCCTGCCGTTCCTCATCCTCCTGCTCCTGCTCTTCTGGCTGTTCAACTCCATGCAGGGTGGCGGCCGCGGCGTCATGGCCTTCGGCAAGTCCAAGGCCAAGCAGCTGACCAAGGACATGCCGAAGACGACGTTCGGCGACGTCGCCGGCGCCGACGAGGCGATCGAGGAACTGCACGAGATCAAGGACTTCCTGCAGAACCCGGTCAAGTTCCAGGCCGTCGGCGCCAAGATCCCCAAGGGCGTCCTGCTGTTCGGCCCGCCCGGGACCGGCAAGACGCTGCTCGCCCGCGCCGTCGCCGGTGAGGCCGGCGTCCCGTTCTTCTCCATCTCCGGCTCGGACTTCGTCGAGATGTTCGTCGGTGTGGGTGCCAGCCGGGTCCGCGACCTGTTCACGCAGGCGAAGGAGAACGCCCCCGCGATCATCTTCGTCGACGAGATCGACGCCGTCGGCCGGCAGCGCGGCGCCGGCATGGGCGGCGGCCACGACGAGCGCGAGCAGACGCTCAACCAGATGCTCGTCGAGATGGACGGCTTCGACGTCAAGGGCGGGGTCATCCTGATCGCCGCGACCAACCGGCCGGACGTCCTCGACCCGGCGCTGCTGCGCCCGGGCCGCTTCGACCGCCAGATCGCCGTCGACCGGCCCGACCTCCTGGGCCGCAAGCGGATCCTGGAGGTGCACGCCAAGGGCAAGCCGCTCGCGCCCGACGTCGACCTCGAGACCGTGGCCCGCCGCACCCCGGGCTTCACCGGCGCCGACCTCGCCAACGTGCTCAACGAGGGCGCGCTGCTGACCGCCCGCAACAACGGCTCGCTGATCACCGACAGCACCCTCGAGGAGGCGATCGACCGGGTCATCGCCGGCCCCGAGCGCAAGACCCGGGCGATGAGCGAGAAGGAGAAGAAGGTCACCGCCTACCACGAGGGCGGCCACGCCCTGGTGGCGCACGCGTTGCCCAACCTGGACCCGGTGCACAAGGTGACGATCCTCCCGCGCGGCCGCTCGCTGGGGCACACGCTGGTCCTCCCCACCGAGGACAAGTACACCCAGACGCGCTCGGAGATGATCGACACGCTCGCCTACGCCCTCGGCGGGCGCGCGGCCGAGGAGCTGGTCTTCCACGAGCCGACCACCGGCGCGGGCAACGACATCGAGAAGGCCACCTCCATGGCCCGGGCGATGGTCACCCAGTACGGCATGAGCGCCAAGCTGGGCGCGGTGAAGTACGGCAGCACCGACTCCGAGCCGTTCATGGGCCGGGACATGGGCTCCCGCCCGGACTACTCCGAGGCCGTGGCCGGCGACATCGACGCCGAGATCCGGGCGCTGATCGAGGCCGCGCACGACGAAGCCTGGGAGATCCTGGTCGAGTACCGCGACGTCCTCGACCAGCTGGTGCTCGAGCTGATGGAGAAGGAGACGCTGTCCAAGGAGGACATGGCGCGCATCTGCGCGCCGGTCGTCAAGCGGCCCTCCCTCGCCCCGTACAACGGCTTCGGCAAGCGCACCCCGTCCACCCAGCCGCCGGTGCTCACGCCGGCCGAGCGGGCCGGGTACAACGGGTCCGTGCCCGACACCACGCCCGTCGGGGACGTCGGGGCCCCCGCCCAGCGATGAGTGAGATCCCGGCGGAGCCGGAGGACCAGCTGCTGGGGCCGGCCCCCGGGGTCGACCAGGAGCGGGTCGCGGCGGCGGTCCGCGAGCTGCTGATCGCCGTCGGGGAGGACCCGGACCGGCCCGGCCTGCAGGACACCCCGGCGCGGGTCGCCCGCTCCTACGCGGAGACCTTCGCCGGCCTGTGGCAGGACCCGTACGACATCCTCGCGACGACGTTCGACGAGGACCACGACGAGCTGGTGCTGGTCAAGGACATCCCGATGTACTCGACCTGCGAGCACCACCTCGTGCCCTTCCACGGGGTCGCGCACGTCGCCTACATCCCGGGGGAGGACGGCCGGGTCACCGGGCTGTCCAAGCTCGCCCGCCTGGTGGAGGTCTACGCCCGCCGCCCGCAGGTGCAGGAGCGGCTGACGCGGCAGATCGCCGACGCGCTCGCCGACGCCCTCAAGCCGCGCGGCGTGCTGGTCGTGGTCCAGGCGGAGCACCTGTGCATGGCGATGCGCGGCGTTCGCAAGCCCGGCTCCTCCACCGTCACGTCGGCGGTGCGGGGCATCTTCCGGGACAACGCGGCCACGCGCGCCGAGGCGATGAGCCTCGTGCTCGGCCGGTAGGAGGCCCGCGGCGATGAGCACCGGCCTCCTGCCGCGACCGGGCCGCTGCCTGGTCATGGGCGTCCTGAACGTCACCCCCGACTCGTTCTCCGACGGCGGCTGCTTCGCCGATCCCGCGACCGCGATCGCGCACGGGCTGGCGATGCACGCGGCCGGCGCCGACTACGTGGACGTCGGCGGGGAGTCCACCCGGCCCGGTGCCGAGCGCGTCGACGCCACCGAGGAGTGCCGCCGGGTGCTGCCGGTGATCGGCGAGCTGTCGGCCGCCGGGGTGCGCACCAGCGTGGACACCACCCGCGCCGAGGTCGCCGAGGCCGCGCTGGACGCCGGCGCCGTCCTGGTCAACGACGTCAGCGGCGGCCTGGCCGACGAGGGCATGGCCAAGCTGGTGGCCGACGCCGGCACGCCCTGGGTGCTCATGCACTGGCGGGGGCACAGCCGGGAGATGTACGCGGCGGCGCAGTACGGGGACGTCGTCACCGAGGTGTGCGCCGAGCTCACCGCACGGGTGGAGGACGTCGTCGCCGCGGGGGTGCGGCCCGAGCAGCTCGTGCTCGACCCCGGGCTCGGCTTCGCCAAGCGCGCCGAGCACAACTGGGCGCTGCTGGCCGGGCTCGACCGGCTCGTGGCCCTGGGGCTGCCGGTGCTCGTCGGCGCCTCCCGCAAGACGTTCCTGGGCCGGCTGCTCGCCGGACCCGACGGTACGGTCCGGCCCGCGGAGGACCGCGACGCCGCGACACTTGCCACCACGGTGCTTGCCGCCGAGGCTGGGGCCTGGGGCGTGCGGGTGCACGACGCCGCGGCGTCGGTCGACGCGCTGCGCACCCTCGAGGCCGTCCGAGCCGTGAAGGGAGCCGGCCGTGGTTGACCACCGCACCCCCGACCGGATCGCCGTCCGCGGCATCCGGGCCCACGCCCACCACGGGGTGTACGCCTTCGAGCGCGATCGCGGCCAGATGTTCCGCGCCGACGCCGTCCTGGAACTCGACACCTCCGCCGCGGCCGCCGGCGACGACCTCGACCGCACCGTGGACTACGCCGACCTCGCCCAGCAGCTGCACGCGGTGCTTAACGGGGACCCGGTCAACCTGATCGAGACCCTGGCCCAGCGGCTGGCCGACGTCTGCCTGGCCAACGAGCTCGTCGACGCGGTCGAGATCACGGTGCACAAGCCGGAGGCAGAGCTGGGCGTCCCGTTCGACGACGTCACGGTCACCATCCGGCGAGAGCGCCGGTGACCCGCGCCGTCCTGTCGCTGGGGGCCAACCTCGGCGACCGGGCCGGCACGCTCCGCGGGGCGCTGACGGCGCTCAAGGAGCACGGGCTGGTCGCCCGCACCACGCTGTACGAGACGCCGCCGTGGGGGCCGGTCGAGCAGCCGCCGTACCTCAACGCGGTCGTCGTCGTCCGCGGCGACCGGGACGCGCGCGGCTGGCTGACCCTGGCGCACGAGCTGGAGCAGGCGGCCGGCCGCACCCGCGAGGTGCGGTGGGGCGCCCGCACCCTCGACGTCGACGTGGTCACCGTGACCGGGGACGACGGCGCTCCCGTGCTCTCCGACGACCCCGAGCTCACCCTGCCGCACCCGCGGGCGCACGAGCGGGCGTTCGTGCTGGTCCCCTGGCTGACCCTCGACCCGGCCGCCGTCCTCCCCGGGCGCGGGAGGGTCACCAACCTGCTGGCAGCCCTCGACCCCGCGGACGTCGCGGCGGTCGTGCGCTGGGACCACCTCCACTGAGCCGGCCGTGACCCCCGTCCGCCGCCGCGACCTCGCCGTGCTCGTCCTCGGGCTCACCGTGGCCGCGTGGCTGCTGGTGCGTGCCTGGTACGGCGATCTGCCGCCGCTGCGCTGGTGGCTGCCGGCGCCGCTGGCCGTCCTGGCCCTCGGCGAGGCGCTGGGGGCGCGGGTGCTGCGCACCCGGCTGCGGGCGCTGCGCGAGGCCCGGGCCGGGCGCGGCCCCGCCGGGCGCGACGCCGCCGGCGTCCGCCCGGTCGAGCCGATGCTGGTCGCGCGGCTCGCGGTGCTGGCCCAGGCCAGCGCCTACGTGGGCGCCGTGTTCACCGGGGTGTGGCTCGGCGTGCTGGCCTACACCGGCCCCGCGGTGGACCGGCTGCAGGCGGCCGGGAGCGACACGGTGACCGCGCTGCTGGGCCTGCTGGCCTCGCTCGCCCTGATCGCCGCGGCGCTATGGCTCGAGTCGGCCTGCCGCGTCCCGCCCGGCTCGACCGACGACGAGCCGGCTCCCGGGGTCCGCGCCTAGCCCGGACCGGAGCCGCGCAAGAACGGTCAAGCACCGCCGCCGGCCGAGCCATCACCCTGTACGCATGACCGGACGTGACCGGCTCCGCGAACTGCTCGACGCGGTGCTGGACGAGGAGAACCACACCCTCGCCGAGATGGCCGGTGACGCGTACGCCTCGCCGTTCCACTTCAGCCGCACGCTGTCGCGGGACGCCGGCGAGGCGCCCGTGGCGATGCGGCGGCGGGTGATGCTGGAGCGCGCGGCCTGGCAGCTGCAGCAGGGCAGCAGCGTCACCGACGCCGCCTGGGCCGCCGGGTACGAGTCGGTCGAGGGGTTCAGCCGCGCCTTCGCCCGTGCCTACGGCCGGCCACCGAGCGCGGTGGACGCCGGCGCCGGCCACTGGTTGCCGGCGCCCAACGGCATCCACTTCCACCCGCCCACCTCGCTGTGGGTGCAGAGCACGGAGCACGCCATGAACCCGCTCACCGAGCAGCTGGTGGCGCACGGGCTCGACGACACCCGGTATTTGATCGAGGTCGCGAAGGGCCTGCCCGACGAGGAGTTCCGCGCCCCGCGGCTGCCCGGGCTCGTCCTCCTGTCGTGGGACGGGCCGGAGGAGTCGGTGCTGGCGCTGCTGGACCACCAGGTGCACACCCTGGAGATCTGGCTGGCCTCCATCGAGGGGCGCGACCTGCCCGCGCGGGCCGCGGACCCGGACCCCGCCGCGCTGCTGGACCGGCACGACGCGGTGGCCCCGCGGTGGCTGGCCACGGTCCGCGACGTCGACCGGCGGGGCGGCTGGGACGACCGGCTGGTCGACGCGCTCTGCGAGCCGCCCGAGAGCTTCGTCCTGAGCAGCGTCGTCGCCCACGTGCTCACCTACTCCGCCTCCCGGCGCCAGCTGCTCCGGCACCTGCTGCGGACGGCGGGCCACCCCGTCGACGACGGCGACCCCATCGAATGGCTCCGCGCCCGCCGCGGCGAGACCCCAGGAGGAACCCCGTGCTGACCTACTACACCGCCACCACCCTCGACGGCTTCATCGCCGACCCCGACGACTCCCTGGAGTGGCTCTTCCGGCAGAAGCAGGGCGACGTCCCGGGCTTCGGGTACGACGAGTTCATGGCCGGCGTCGGCGCTCTCGTCATGGGCCGCACGACCTACCAGTGGGTGCTCGACCACGAGGCCGCCGCGGGGAACGGGTGGCCCTTCACGCTGCCGACCTGGGTGATGACCAGCCGGGAGCTCCCCGCCGCCGAGGGCGACGTCCGGTTCGCCTCCGGCGACGTCCGCGCGGTGCACGAGGCGATGACCGCGGCGGCGGGGACCAAGGGTCTCTGGCTGGTCGGCGGAGGTGACCTGGCCGGCCAGTTCGCCGAGGCGGGGCTGCTCGACGAGGTCGTCGTCTCCGTCGCGCCGGTGACGCTCGGCGCGGGGCGGCCGCTGCTCCCGCGGCGGTTGGACCTGGAGCTCGTCGAGGCCGCCGCCAACGGGTCGTTCGTCAGCGCCCGCTACCGCGTGGCCGGCCCGCTGCTGGAGGACCGGGTCCGCTAGGCGGAGGCGGTGCCGGCGGTCTCCGGGATCCGGCCCTCCACCGATCGGCGCAGGGCCGAGTGCAACGACTCCGGGGTGAGGACGCCGAGGAACCGGTCGCCGTCGAGCACGGCGACCCAGCCGGCCTCCTGCTGGAGCATCGTGGCGAACGCCGTCTTCAGCGAGGCATCCCGCGGCACCCACGCGTCCATGCGCCGGGCCGCCGAGCCGACCGTGCCGGCCCCCTCGGCCCGCTCCAGGGGCAGCCAGCCGTGCAGGTTCCCGGCGTCGTCGAGGACGACGGCCCAGCGGGCACCGGAGTCGCGCAGCGCCGACCGCGCGTCCGCCAGCCCGTCGGCCACGTGCACCACCGGTGGCTGCTCGAGGTCGGCGGCGTCGATGCCGGTCACCGCCAGCCGCTTGAGCCCGCGGTCGGCGCCCACGAAGTCGGCCACGAAGTCGTTCGCCGGCCGGCCCAGGATCTCGGCGGGGGAGGCGTACTGCTCCACCCGGCCGCCCTCGCTCATGACGGCGATCCGGTCACCGATCCGGACCGCCTCCTCGATGTCGTGGGTGACGAAGACGATCGTCTTGCGGACGGTCTCCTGCAGCCGGAGGAACTCCGACTGCAGCCGCTCGCGCACGATGGGGTCCACCGCCGAGAACGGCTCGTCCATGAGCAGCACGCCGGGGTCGGCGGCCAGCGCGCGGGCCACACCGGCCCGCTGCCGCTGGCCGCCGGAGAGCTGGTGGGGATAGCGGTCGCCGTGGACGGCGGGATCGAGCCCCACGACGTCGAGCAGCTCGTCGACGCGGGCGCGGATGCGCCGCTTGTCCCAGCCCAGCAGCCGCGGCACGGTCCCCACGTTGACCCGCACGGTCTGGTGCGGGAAGAGGCCGACGTTCTGGATGACGTAGCCGATGCGCCGGCGCAGCTGCACCGGGTCGGCGCCCGTGACGTCCTCCCCGCCGAGCAGGATGCGTCCGGTCGACGGCTCGATGATCCGGTTGATCATCTTCATCGTGGTGGTCTTGCCGCAGCCCGAGGGGCCGACCAGGACGGTGAGCTCGCCGGCGGCGAAGGTCAGGTCCAGCTCCTGCACGCCGACGGTCCCGTCGGCGTAGACCTTGCTCACCCCCTCGAGGCGGATCTCCTCGGCGCTGCCGGCTCCCGCCGGGGCGGCGGCAGGAGACGGCGGGCTGGTCGACGAAGTAGCGTCCACGGGGTGACCCTCCTGGGATGCGCACGGTGCTGAGCGCGGCGAGCGCCGAAGTGCTCGCGGTCGATGCGGCGCCGAATCCCTGGTTCGACCCGTCCTACGTGACGTCCAACTGGGACACCATTGTGGGCTACCTGGGCGAGCACGTGCGGCTCACCGTCGCCGCGGTCGTGCTCGGCGCGCTGATCGCGCTGCCGCTGGCGCTGCTGGCCCGTCGCAGCGGGTGGCTGGCCGGGCCGGTGCTCGGCCTGTCCACGCTGATCTACACGATCCCGTCGCTGGCGATGTTCGCCTTCGTCGCGCCGATCACCGGCATCACCGCGACCACCGTGCTCATCGGCCTGGTCCTGTACTCGCTGGTGATCCTGGTCCGCAACTTCCTCGCCGGCCTGCAGGCGGTGCCCGCCGACGTGCGGGAGGCAGCGCGGGGCATGGGCTACGGGCCGGTCCGGCTCTTCTGGCAGGTCGAGCTGCCCCTGGCGCTGCCGGCGTTCATGGCCGGCATCCGGGTCGCCACCGTGTCGACGGTCGCGCTGGTCACCGTGGGTGTCATCGTCGGCCACGGTGGGCTCGGCCAGCTGATCACCGGCGGGTTCGCGGCGAACTTCTACCGCGCGCAGATCGTGACCGGCGCCGTGGGCTGCGTCCTGCTCGCCCTGCTCGCCGACCTGCTCCTGGCGGGCGCGGAGCGCCTGCTCACCCCCTGGGCCCGGGGGACGCGGGCGTGAACCGGATCGGCGACGCGCTCGTCTACCTCAACGACCCGTTCAACTGGAGCCGGGCCGGGGGCATCCTCGACCTGCTCGCCGAGCACCTCCGGATCTCGGTCCTCGCCGTGCTGGCCGCGATGCTCGTGGCCCTCCCGGCGGGGGTCCTGCTGGGGCACACCGGCCGCGGGGGCGCGTTCACCGTGGCGCTGTCCAACGTCTCCCGCGCCGTCCCGACGCTGGCGCTGCTCACCATCTTCGCGGTCACCCCGATCGGCTTCGGGCCGACGGCGACGACCATCGCCCTGGGCGTCTTCGCCGTCCCCCCGATCCTCACGAACACCTACGTCGGCTTCCGGGGGGTGGACCGGGACGTCGTCGAGGCCGCGCGGGGCATGGGCCTCTCGGGGCCACAGGTGGCGATGCGGGTGGAGCTGCCGCTGGCCGCTCCGCTCCTGATGACCGGCGTGCGCACCGCCGCCGTCCAGGTCGTGGCCACCGCGACGCTCGCCGCCCTGGTGGCCGGCGGCGGGCTCGGCAGCATCATCACGCTGGGCTTCCGCCAGCAGGACTACGGCGCCGTCGTCGCCGGCGCGATCCTGGTCGCCGTCCTCGCGGTGCTCACCGAGCTGCTGCTGGTGGCCGTGTCGTGGGTGCTCACCCCGGGGGAGAAGCGGCTGCCCTTCCTCCGCGCCCGGCGGGCCACCGCGGTGCCCGAGCCGACCTCCGCGGGTGTCCCGCTCTGATCACGCGTCGGTAACGGAATCCCGCAGGCGGTCATCTCGATTGCGTTGCGTGCAACAGAGCGGTTCGATGGTGCCGCGGGAGTCCTCCCGCCAGACACGCGTGGCTGCAACACGGCGGCCACGGGACACAGAAGGCGGGCTCATGCGCGCACGTACCCGGTATTTCGTCCCCCTCGCCATGGCCGCGGCCCTCACCGCTGCCTGCGGCGAGTCCGGCTCCTCCGGCACCGGCGGTGCCGCCGACGGCAGCGCCGCCGGTGGTGACGCCCAGGCGTCGGGTGAGGCCTGCGCCCCCGTCGCCGGTGACCAGCTGGTCGTGCTCGAGGACGACCAGCAGCTGCAGAACGCCGACAACATCATCCCAGCGGTCAACGCCGCGGCGGCCGAGGCCAACCCGGCGCTGCTCGAGACGCTGAACAGCATCTCCGCGGTGCTGACCACCGACGACCTGATCGAGATGAACGCCGCCGTCGACGTCCAGCGGCAGGCCGTGGACGAGGTGGCGGCCGCCTACGTCACCGAGCAGGGGCTGGACTCCGGGGTCAGCGGCGGGAGCGGCTCGATCGTCGTCGGCGCCGCCGACTTCACCGAGTCGCAGGTCCTGGCCACCGTGTACGCCGACGTGCTCACCGCGGCCGGCTTCGACGCGAGCGTCCAGACGGTGGGCAACCGCGAGCTGTACCTGCCCGCCCTGCAGCGCGGCGAGATCCAGGCATTCCCCGAGTACCTCGCCACCGTCACCGAGTTCATCGAGGGCGACGACGCCACCGAGGTCGCCTCCGGCGACGTGGAGGCCACGGTGGAGGCGCTGACGCCGCTGGCCGAGGGCTACGGCCTGGTGTTCGGCGAGCCGGCCGAGGCGGCCGACCAGAACGCCTTCGCCGTCACCCAGGAGTTCGCCGACCAGGTCGGCGTGACCACCCTCTCCGAGCTGGCCGACGCGTGCGGCGACGGGTCCCTGGTGCTCGGCGGGCCGGGCGAGTGCCCGACGCGCCCGGCCTGCCAGCCGGGGCTGGAGGAGACCTACGGCCTCGACTTCGCGAGCTTCGAGGAGTACGACGCCGGTGGCCCGCTGACCAAGGCCGCCATCCAGCAGGGCGAGGTCTCCATCGGCCTGGTCTTCAGCTCCGACGGCGCCCTCGCCCAGCAGTAGGGGACGTCCGTCCTGGCTCACCGTTCGGGGTCCTGGCTCACCGTCGATGCTGAGCCAGGACCCGGAATGATCAGGTCACCTGATCATTCCGGGTGCCAGCCGCCGGGGGGCAGCAGCTCCCCGGCGGCCACGGGCGTCGCGATCCGGTTGCCCTCCGGGGCCAGCGGGCAGGACCAGCGCGGGTCGTAGGCGCAGGACGGGTGGTAGGCGAAGTTGAGGTCGACCACCAGCCGGTCGCCGTCGCCACCGAGGTCGGCCCCCTTGACGGTGTCGAGCAGGTAGCGCCCGCCGCCGTAGGTCGTGTCACCGGCGCTGCCGTCGCGCAGCGGCAGGAACACGCCGCCGCCGTAGAGCGCCACCCACCAGACGTCGAGCCGGCCCACGCCGGGCAGCGTCACCGCGCCGATCCGGTCCAGCGGGACCACCCCGTCGGCGGCCGTGGGCACCTCCAGCCGCAGCGGCGCGGCGGGCTCCAGCGCCGGCTCGAACCGCAGTGCCGGGTCGTACGGGGCCACCGGCAGGCCGGTGAACGCCGCCCGGGCGGCCGCGTCGAGCGGCGACTGGGGGTGGCCGGCGAACAGCTCGTCCCGCCCGGCGCGCCACCGCTGCCAGCCGTCCTCCGGATCGGTGGTCCGGACGGCGGCGTGCAGCGCGGCCACCCGGCGGCGCCAGTCCAGCAGTGAGAGGGTCACCGCAGCACTCTGGCACTTCCGACCACGGTCGGCACGGGAGCGGCTCCTCCCCGTGAACGCCGCACGTCGCTACGCTGAGCGCATGCCTGCTCGCGAGGACGACGACGTCGCCCGCGGCCCCGCGCAGCCCGGTTCCCGGACGCTGCTCCAGGCCGGCGGCTTCGTGCTCGCCGCGGGGGCCACGCTGGCGGTCTTCCTGACCGACGACGCCCAGCTGCTGCGGATCGCCGTCGTGGCCGTGGCCTGGGCGTTCGTGCTCGCGACGTTCGCCGCGGGGCGGCGCGGTGCCGACCAGGTGCGCGCCGCGGCCCGCGAGGCCGACCTGCGCCGCGCCTACGAGCTGGAGCTGGAGCGCGAGGTCGCCGCCCGCCGGGAGTACGAGCTGGAGCTCGAGAACGAGTTGCGCCGCGAGACCGAGGAGTCGATGCGCGAGGAGCTCGACGCGCTGCGCGGGGACATCGCGGCCCTGAGCGGCCTGCGCGACGAGGTGGCGCGGGTGGCCGGCATGCGGGGCGACCTCGCCGCGCTCGGCGGGCTGCGCGACGAGGTGGCCCGGGTGGCCGCGCTCCGCGACGAGGTGGCCCGGGTGGCCGGGCTCCGCGACGACGTCGCCGCCCTGACCGGTCTGCGGGGCGAGCTGGGCCAGCTGGCCGCGCTGCGCGAGGACATGGGCCGGCTGCGCGTGGAGCTGAGCGAGCAGCTGTCCAGCGAGATGCTGGTCGAGCGGATCGTCATGCGCACGCAGGCCGGCCGGCTGCCGGGGGAGGCCACCCGGCTCGACGGACCGGCCCGCACCCTCGACGGCGGGGCGACGTGGAGCGACGAGGCGCCGCCCCGCGAGCTGACCGGTGGCTGGCCGGCGATCCGGCTGGACGAGCCGCGCCCCACCCAGCAGTTCGAGCAGGTCCGCACCAGCACGTGGTCCGCGGCGCCGTCGCCGGCGACCACGTCCTTCCCGGCGCCGACCCCGCCCGCCCGGGTGCCGGCCGCCGCGCCACCGCCGTCCGTGCCGCGCCCCCCGGTGCCGGCCGCCACCCGCCGTCCGGCGCCCCCGGCCACCGCCGTCCCCCCGGCCACCGCCTCGGCACCGCCGGTGCCGGCACCGGAGTTCGGCCGGCACGACCGCTCCGCGGCGCACGAGGACGACCCGCACCTCGGCTCCCGCCGGTCGCGGCACGCGGCCGGGGGCCCGCCGCCGGCCGACCCCCCGCCGTCCCCGCTGGAGTGGCTGGCCGCCCGATCGCTGATCGACGTCCCGGCCGACGACGCCCCCCGCCGCCGGCGCACCGACGACTCCGCGCCCCCGCTGCCCGGTGCGGCGGCGGCCACGACCCAGCACCCGGCGGTGACGCCGCACTGGGCGGCGCCGCAGCCGCAGGCGGACGGCGTGCCCGGTCCGGACGCGCCGGACCGGCTCGCGCAGATCCTCGCGGAGAACGGCGTCAGCGCCGCCTCGGGCGGTCGCCGCCGGCGGCGCTACCGCGACGACGACGAGTCCGACGACGTCCTGGCCCGGGTGCTCGGGCGCTGAGCCGGGTCAGCGCGGGCCGCGCGAGAGCCCGCCGCCGTCGATCACCAGGGTCTGGCCGGTGACCCAGCCGGCGCCGTCGCCCAGGAGGTAGGCCGCGGCCTCGCCGATGTCCTCGGGGGTGCCCAGCCGGGCCATCGGGTAGACCTTCGCGGCCTCCGCCTCGCGGCCCTCGTACAGGGCCCCGGCGAACCGGGTCTTCACCACCGCCGGCGCCACCGCGTTCACCCGCACCTTCGGCGCGAGCTCCACGGCCAGCTGGGTGGTCAGGTTGATCAGCGCCGCCTTGCTCACGCCGTAGGCGCCGATCTCCTGCGAGGACCGGAGCCCCGCCACGGAGGCGACGAACAGCACCGACCCGCCGTGCTCGGACATCCAGGCCCGCCAGGCCTCCTGCACGAGGCCCAGTGCCCCGACCACGTTGGTGTCGAGGATCTTCCGGCAGGCGTCGAGATCCAGGTCCATGAGCGGCCCGTAGGCCGGGTTGATGCCGACGTTGCCGACCAGCACGTCGAGGCTGCCGAACGTCTCCACCGCCGTGCGGACGGCGGTCGCCCGGTGCTCCGGGTCGCCGGCGTTGCCGGCCACCGCCACGGCCACCTCCGGGCCGCCCAGCGCCTCGACCGCCTCGGCCAGCGCGTCCGGCTTGCGGGCGGTGAGCACCACCTTCGCCCCGCGGTCGACCAGGCTCCGGGCGATGCCCAGGCCGATGCCCCGGCTGCCGCCGGTGACCAGTGCGGTGCGTCCCTCGAACGTGTGCACGCTGCCTCCTTCGCCGATGTGCCGGCCGTCACGGTAGGGGGACGGGTGCGCCCGCCGCCCGCCGGGGGCTCCCGAGGGGCGTGAGCCACGACACAGCAGTCAGGCGTTGCGACGGGCGCACACTGGACAGAGACTCGCCACCGGCAGGTCGCCCGCGTGACACAGACGGTTGCAGCGGACGCCGGCCGGCACGACCGGCACCACCAGCACGACCGCGATCCCCGACCGCGGAGATCGCGCCCGACGTCCGGTACCCGCCAGGGACTGGAACGAGAGGTGCACCGATGCCTGCTGCTCGCAGGACCGCCCGTCCGGTGCGGGGCCCGGCCCCCGCGCCCGCCCGCCCCTCCGACGCGCCCGCCCGCCTCCGCGTGGGCGTCATCGGCGCCGGCCGCGTCGGCGCCGTCCTCGGCGGCGCGCTCGCCGCCGCCGGCCACGACGTCGTCGCCGCCTCCGGTCTCTCCGCCGCCTCCGCCGAGCGCGCCGCCCGGCTGCTGCCCGGGGTCCCGCTGCTCCCGGCCGACGCGGTGGTCGCCGCCGCCGACCTGGTGGTCCTCGCCGTGCCGGACGACACCCTCCCCGGCCTCGTCGCCGGCCTCGCCGAGACCGGTGCCTGGCGGGCCGGTCAGCTGGCCTTCCACACCTCCGGCGCCCACGGGCTGGCCGTCCTCGCGCCCGCCGAGCAGGCCGGGGTGCTCCCGCTCGCGCTGCACCCGGCGATGACCTTCACCGGCGCACCCGAGGACGCCGACCGCCTCACCCTCGCCCCCTTCGGCGTCACCAGCCGCCCGGAGCACCGCCCCGTGGCCGAGACGCTGGTCCTGGAGATGGGTGGCGAGCCGTTCTTCGTCGCCGAGGGCGACCGCGCGCTGTACCACGCGGCGCTGGTCACCGGCGCCAACCACCTGGTCACCCTGGTCGCCGAGGCCGCCGCGCTACTGCGCACCGCCGGCGTCACCGAGCCGGCCCGGGTGCTGGCCCCGCTGCTCGGCGCCGCCCTCGACAACGGCCTGCGCCGGGGCGACCGCGGGCTCACCGGGCCGGTCAGCCGGGGCGACGCCGGCACCGTCGCCCACCACCTGGCGACCCTCGCCGAGCGCGCCCCGGACTCGGTGGCCGCCTACGTCGCGATGGCCCGGCGCACCGCGGAGCGGACGCTCGCCGCCGGCCGGCTGAAGCCGCACGAGGCCGCGCCGGTGCTCGAGGCCCTGGCCGCAGCCCGGCACGGGACCCCCCTCCGATGAGCGTCGTCGGCACGCAGCCGCCGGCCCGCCCCGCCACCGCCCCCGCCGTCGCCGAGTCGGTCGCCGAGCTACGCCGCGTGGTGGCCGGGCTACCCGGCCCGGTCGCCCTGGTGCCGACCATGGGCGCGCTGCACGAGGGGCACCGCACCCTGGTCCGGCACGCCCGGGCGCGCGCCGGCAGCGTCGTCGTCTCCGTGTTCGTCAACCCCACCCAGTTCGGGCCCGGTGAGGACTTCGACCGCTACCCCCGCACCTGGGACGCCGACCTCGCGGCGCTGGCCGAGGAGGGCGCGGACGTGGTCTTCCACCCGCCGGTGGCGGAGGTCTACCCGCCCGGCGCCGTGGGCGTCACCGTCGACCCCGGTCCGCTCGGCTCGGTGCTGGAGGGTGCGGTCCGCCCGGGGCACTTCGCCGGCGTGCTCACCGTCGTCGCCAAGCTCTTCGGCCTGGTCCGCCCCGACCTCGCGCTGTTCGGCGAGAAGGACTACCAGCAGCTGACCCTGATCAGGGCGTTGGCCCGGGAGCTGGCGCTGGGGGTGGAGGTCGTCGGCGTGCCGACCGTCCGCGAGGACGACGGGATGGCGCTGTCCAGCCGCAACCGGTACCTCGACCCGGAGCAGCGCCGCACGGCGGCGGTGGTGAACCGGGCGCTGCGGGCCGGCGCCGCCGCCGGTCCGCAGGGGCCCGGCGCCGTCCTCGCCGCCGCCCGGACCGTGCTCGCCGAGGCGCCGCAGCTGGTTCAGGACTACCTCGAACTCACCGATACCGACCTGGGGCCGTCGCCCGCCGCCGGTCCCGCCCGCCTGCTGGTCGCCGTCCGCGCCGGCAGCACCCGACTCCTCGACAACACCGCCGTCCAGCTGGGAGAGCCCCGATGATGCGCACGATGCTCAAGTCCAAGATCCACCGCGCCACGGTCACCCAGGCCGACCTGCACTACGTGGGTTCGGTGACCGTCGACGAGGACCTCCTCGACGCCGCGGACCTGCTGCCCGGTGAGCAGGTCGCGATCGTCGACATCACCAACGGCGCCCGGCTGGAGACCTACGTCATCCCCGGTGAGCGGGGCACCGGCGTGATCGGCATCAACGGCGCGGCCGCGCACCTGGTGCACCCCGGCGACATGGTCATCCTGATCAGCTACGGCCTGATGGACGAGACCGAGGCCAAGAGCTACATCCCCAAGGTGGTGCACGTCGACGGCGCCAACCGCGTCGTCGAGCTCGGCGGGGACCCGTCGGCCCCGGTGCCGGGCGCTCCGGACCAGCGGCGCAGCGACCTCGGCGTGCCGGTCCGGTGACCGGGCGGGTGCTCCCGTGCTGCTGACCGTCGACGTCGGCAACAGCCAGACCGTCCTCGCCACCTTCGACGGCGACCGGCGGGTCGGCTCCTGGCGGGTGACCACCGCGCCGCGGGCCACCGCCGACGAGCTGCGCATGCTCTGGCGCGGGCTGCTGCGTGACACCGAGGTCACCGGCGTCGCCGCCTGCTCCACGGTGCCCGCGCTGCTGCCGGCCCTGCGGCAGCTGCTGGACTCCCTCGAGGTGCCGGTGGTGCTGATCGGCCCCGGCGTGCGCACCGGCGTCCCGCTGCACGTGGACAACCCCCGCGAGGTGGGCGCCGACCGGGTCGTCACCGCCCTGGCGGCCGCCGAGCTGTTCGGCCGCGCGCCGGACGGCGGCCGTCGCCCGGTGGTCGTCGTCGACTTCGGCACCTCCACCAACGTCGACGCCGTCGGCCCCGACGGCCAGTTCCTCGGCGGCGCCCTGGCCCCGGGCGTGGAGGTGAGCCGGGACGCGCTGGCCAGCCGGGCCGCGCAGCTGCGCTCGGTCGAGCTGACCTGCCCGCCGCAGGCGATCGGCAAGAACACCGTCGCCGCCCTCCAGTCCGGGCTGGTGCTCGGCTTCGCCGGCCTGGTGGACGGGCTGGTCGCCCGGATCGCGGCGGAGATCGTCGGCCAGTTCGGCACCGCGCCGGTGGTCGTCGCCACCGGCGGGCTGGCCCCGCTGCTGGTCGACAGCTGCCGGTCGATCCAGGCGCGCGAACCGGACCTGACCGTGCACGGGCTGCGGCTGGCCTTCCAGCGGCAGCAGGCCGCCGAGCGGCGGGCGGGGGCCCCGTAGGCTCGGCCCCCGTGACGGACGTAGGACCGAACGGGCCAGGCAGCGACGACACCGGCGCCGAGGAGCTGCCGGAGCAGATGCGGGTCCGCCGCGCCAAGCTCGACCGGCTGCGCGATGCGGGCGTCGACCCCTACCCGGTCAGCGTGCCGCGCACCACCACCCTCGCCGGGGTCCGCGCCGCCCACCCCGAGCTGGAGCCGGACACCATGACCGGCGAGCGGGCCGGCGTGACCGGCCGGGTGATCTTCGTCCGCAACACCGGCAAGCTCTGCTTCGCCACCCTGCGCGAGGGCGACGCCGAGCTGCAGGTGATGCTCTCCCGCGACCGCGTCGGCGAGGAGTCGCTGGCCGCCTGGAAGTCCGACGTCGACCTCGGTGACCACGTCTTCGTCGACGGCGAGATCGGGACCTCCCGCCGCGGCGAGCTCTCGGTGTTCGCCGACTCCTGGCAGCTGACCGCCAAGGCGCTGCGCCCCCTCCCGGTGGCGCACAAGCCGATGAGCGAGGAGCTGCGGGTCCGCCGTCGCTACGTCGACCTCATCGTGCGCGACGAGGCCCGGCGCACCGTGCGCCAGCGCGCGACCGTCATGTCGACCCTGCGCGCCGGGCTGGGCTCCCGCGGCTACCTCGAGGTCGAGACGCCGATGCTGCAGACGGTGCACGGGGGAGCGGCTGCCCGGCCGTTCCGCACCCGGATGAACGCCTTCGACCTCGACCTCTACCTGCGCATCGCACCCGAGCTGTTCCTCAAGCGGTGCATCGTCGGCGGCCTGGACCGGGTGTTCGAGATCAACCGCAACTTCCGCAACGAAGGCGCCGACAGCTCGCACTCGCCGGAGTTCGCGATGCTCGAGGCCTATCAGGCCTACGCCGATTACCAGGTGATGGCGACCGTCACCCGGGAGCTGATCCAGGAGTGCTCCGCAGCACTTTTCGGTGACCACGTGGCCCGCCACCACGACGGCACCGAGGTGGACCTGTCCGGGGAATGGCCGCAGATCCCGCTGTACACGGCGGTGTCCGACGCGCTGGGCGAGGAGATCTCCCCGGAGACGCCGATCGAGCGGCTCCGGCAGCTGGCCGAGCAGCACGACGTCGGCGTCGACCCGGCGTGGATCCACGGCAAGCTGGTCGAGGAGATCTTCGAGGCACTGGTCCAGCACACGCTGGAGGCGCCGACCTTCGTCGTCGACTACCCGGTGGACACCTCGCCGCTCACCAGGGCGCACCGCTCGACGCCGGGCGTGGCCGAGAAGTGGGACCTCTACATCGGGGGGATCGAGCGGGCCACCGCCTACTCGGAGCTGGTCGACCCGGTGGTGCAGCGGGAGCGCTTCACCGCCCAGACCGCGCTGGCCGCCGCCGGCGACCCGGAGGCGATGGCGCTCGACGAGGACTTCCTGGAGGCGCTCGAGTACGGAATGCCGCCGACCGGCGGTATGGGCATGGGGATGGACCGGCTCATGATGACGCTGACCGGTCTCGGAATACGCGAGACGATCCTGTTCCCGTTGGTCCGCCCAATCAGTTCCGTATAGCCCGTATCCCCGGTGTCATCCGAATGGGCGCCATCGCCTCCGCCATTACGGAAAAGCAGTTACTCGTGCTTCAATGGACCCCGCACCCGCTGGGTGCTATTTCCGTCCGGCTCCCGGGCCGCAGCGAAAAGCGAGGAACGAATGGCGCGCAAGGTCCAGGTCATCCTGAGCGACGATCTCGACGAGAATCTCCCGGCCGACGAGACCGTGAGCTTCTCGCTCGACGGCACCTCGTACGAGATCGATCTGGCGGAGCAGAACGCCTCGGAGATGCGTGACGCCTTCGCCCGGTACGTCTCCGCGGCCCGGAAGGTCGGCCGCGGTGCCGGCCGGGCCTCCGGCGGCGGCCGGTCCCGGGCCACCGGTGGCGGCGGCCGCATGGACCGCGAGCAGGCCGGCGCCATCCGCGACTGGGCCCGCAAGAACGGCCACGCGGTCAGCGACCGCGGTCGCATCCCGGCCAGCGTCGTCGAGGCCTACGAGGCCGCGCACTGACGACGGCCTCCGCACGTCCGGCGACGGCCCGGTTCCCCACGCGGGGAACCGGGCCGTCGGCGTCCACGGGGGCGGCACGCCGTCGTCCGCTCACGGCGTAACGGGGGCGGAACACCACCTGCGCGGGGGCCGTTGCACCGAGCAGCCATCCACCGCACCGTCGCACGACGACGGGGTGACGTGGTCCGCGACTACAGTGGAAAGACCGGTGCCCCCGCGCGCCGACGGACGTCGGGTGCTCCTTCCCAGAACGGGGAGGGCAGTGCCGGACCAGCCGGTCAGAGGAGAAGCAGCAGATGTTCGAACGGTTCACCGACCGAGCCCGCCGAGTCGTCGTCCTGGCCCAAGAAGAGGCCCGGATGCTCAACCACAACTACATCGGCACCGAGCACATCCTCCTGGGCTTGATCCACGAGGGTGAGGGCGTCGCTGCCAAGGCCCTGGAGTCCCTGGGCATCTCGCTCGAGGGCGTCCGCCAGCAGGTCGAGGAGATCATCGGGCAGGGCCAGCAGGCGCCGTCCGGTCACATCCCCTTCACGCCGCGGGCGAAGAAGGTCCTCGAGCTGTCCCTGCGCGAGGCCCTCCAGCTCGGCCACAACTACATCGGCACCGAGCACATCCTGCTCGGCCTGATCCGCGAGGGCGAGGGCGTCGCCGCCCAGGTGCTCGTGAAGCTGGGCGCCGATCTCAACCGCGTCCGCCAGCAGGTCATCCAGCTGCTCTCGGGCTACCAGGGCAAGGAGCCGGCCGCGGCCGGCGGCCCCGCCGAGGGCACGCCGTCGACCTCGCTGGTCCTCGACCAGTTCGGCCGGAACCTGACCCAGGCCGCGCGCGACCAGAAGCTCGACCCGGTCATCGGGCGGGCCAAGGAGATCGAGCGGGTCATGCAGGTGCTGTCCCGCCGCACCAAGAACAACCCGGTCCTCATCGGCGAGCCCGGCGTCGGCAAGACCGCCGCCGTCGAGGGGCTGGCGCAGGCGATCGTCAAGGGCGAGGTGCCCGAGACGCTGAAGGACAAGCAGCTCTACACCCTCGACCTGGGCGCGCTCGTCGCCGGTTCCCGCTACCGCGGTGACTTCGAGGAGCGGCTGAAGAAGGTTCTCAAGGAGATCCGCACCCGCGGCGACATCATCCTGTTCATCGACGAGATCCACACCCTCGTCGGGGCGGGCGCTGCCGAGGGCGCGATCGACGCCGCGAGCATCCTCAAGCCGATGCTGGCCCGCGGTGAGCTGCAGACCATCGGCGCCACCACGCTGGACGAGTACCGCAAGCACCTGGAGAAGGACGCCGCCCTGGAGCGGCGCTTCCAGCCCATCCAGGTCAGCGAGCCGACCCTCGCCCACACCGTGGAGATCCTGAAGGGCCTGCGCGACCGGTACGAGGCGCACCACCGGATCAGCATCACCGACAGCGCCCTGGTGGCCGCTGCGACGCTGGCCGACCGGTACATCTCCGACCGCTTCCTGCCGGACAAGGCGATCGACCTGATCGACGAGGCCGGCGCCCGGATGCGGATCAAGCGGATGACCGCCCCGCCGGACCTGCGCGAGTTCGACGACAAGATCGCCGGCGTCCGCCGCGAGAAGGAGTCGGCGATCGACGCGCAGGACTTCGAGAAGGCCGCGTCCCTGCGCGACACCGAGAAGCAGCTGCTGGGCGAGAAGGCCGAGCGCGAGAAGCAGTGGAAGGCCGGCGACATGGACGTCGTCGCCGAGGTCGACGACGAGCAGATCGCCGAGGTGCTGGCCAACTGGACCGGTATCCCCGTCTTCAAGCTCACCGAGGAGGAGACCACGCGTCTGCTCCGCATGGAGGACGAGCTCCACAAGCGGATCATCGGCCAGGAAGAGGCCATCAAGAGCGTCAGCCAGGCGATCCGGCGCACGCGTGCGGGCCTCAAGGACCCGCGCCGTCCGGGTGGTTCGTTCATCTTCGCCGGCCCCTCGGGTGTCGGTAAGACCGAGCTGGCCAAGGCGCTCGCGCAGTTCCTCTTCGGTGAGGACGACGCGCTCATCCAGATCGACATGGGTGAGTTCCACGACAAGTTCACCGTGTCCCGCCTGGTCGGTGCCCCTCCCGGTTACGTCGGGTACGACGAGGGTGGCCAGCTGACCGAGAAGGTGCGGCGCAAGCCGTTCTCGGTGGTCCTCTTCGACGAGATCGAGAAGGCGCACGCGGACGTGTTCAACACGCTCCTGCAGGTGCTGGAGGACGGCCGGCTCACCGACGGTCAGGGCCGCATCGTGGACTTCAAGAACACGATCCTGATCCTCACGACCAACCTCGGTACGCGGGACATCTCCAAGGCCGTGGGTCTCGGCTTCCAGGCCGGGAACGACGACCAGTCGAACTACGACCGGATGAAGCTCAAGGTCAACGAGGAGCTCAAGCAGCACTTCCGGCCGGAGTTCCTCAACCGCATCGACGACATCGTCGTGTTCCACCAGCTGACCGAGAACGAGATCATCCACATCGTGGACCTCATGCTCGCCCGCCTCGAGACCCAGCTGAAGAACAAGGACATGGCGATCGAGGTCACCCCGGCGGCGAAGAAGCTGCTGGCGGCCCGCGGGTTCGACCCCGTCCTGGGTGCCCGGCCGCTGCGCCGGACCATCCAGCGCGAGATCGAGGACGCGCTGAGCGAGAAGATCCTCTACGGCGAGCTGACCAGCGGTCAGATCATCGTGGTCGACGTCGACGACGCCGAGGGGCCCGCGCAGAAGTTCACCTTCCGCGGTGAGGCGAAGCCGCTCGACCTGCCCGACACCCCGCCGGTGGCCCTCTCGGGCGCCGAGGGTGACGAGGAAGGTCCCGCGGCCGCGGCCGAGTAACGAGCGCAGCACCGACAGGGGCCGCTCCCACCGCGAGGTGGGGGCGGCCCCTGTCGTGTGTCGTGACATGGCGATCCTCCGGATCGCACCGCGGCCAATTGCCGTACCCCTGCTGCGACGAGCCCTTTCGTCGACCCGCGTGGAAGCCTCCGGCCCCACCCCGCAGGCCGACCCTCGCAGGGCGCCTCACGTCGGAAGGGTGAAACTTCCATCCGGTGTCTGCTCGACCAGGCCGTCGGCGAGCAGGGAGTCCAGGCAGCGGCTGCGCTGGGCCGCGTCGTCCCAGGCCGGTTCCAGGGCGGCGGGGTCCACCGGTTCCTCCGCGGCGCGCAGCACGTCGAGCAGGCGGCCGCGCACCTGCCGGTCGGTGCCGGCGAACTTCTGCACCCGGCGGGGTGGCCCGTCGTGCGCCGGCGAGCCGGCCAGCCGCCAGGCGCAGCGGTCGCGCACCGGGCACGCACCGCACCGCGGGGTGCCGGCGACGCACACCAGCGCCCCGAGCTCCATCACGGCGACGGAGAACCGCACGGCGCGGGCGTCGTCCTCCGGGGCGAGGGCCGCGATGTCCGCCAGGTCGGCGGCGCGGGCGTTCCCGGCCTCCGCACGACCGTGCACCAGCCGGGCCACCACCCGCCGGACGTTGGTGTCGACCACGGGCTGGCGACGGCCGTAGCCGAAGCAGGCCACCGCCCGGGCGGTGTACGTCCCGACGCCCGGGAGCGCCTCGAGCGCGGCGACGTCCGCCGGGACGACGCCGTCGTGCCGCTCGGCGACCGCGATCGCCGCCTCGCGCAGCCGCAGCGCCCGGCGCGGGTAGCCGAGCTTCCCCCAGGCCCGGATGACCTCCGCCGGCGGCGTGGCCGCCAGATCGGCGGGGGTGGGCCACCGCTGCATCCACGAGCGCCAGACGGGCTCCACGCGCGCGACCGGGGTCTGCTGGAGCATCACCTCGCTGACCAGCACGGCCCAGGGATCGATGCCCTCGGTGCGCCACGGGAGGTCGCGGGCAGCCGCCGCGTACCAGTCGACGATCGACTCGCCGGCCGGTGCGGAGCCGGCGGTGGAGGACTGACCGGTCACGGGTGTCCAGTGTGCCGTGCGGGCGGCGCGGCGCGGCGAGCGGACCAGTCCCGACCGGGCGCACTACCGTTCCCGGCGTGCTGCACCCGGTCGGTCCGCTGCCCGCCGCCGTCTACTGGCGGCGCCGGCTGACCGTGCTGGCCGTCCTGCTGGCCGTCCTGGCACTCCTGACCTGGCTGGTCGTGAGCCTCGTGCAGGACGACGAGGGGACCGCCACGACGCCGACCGCGGCCACCGAGCCGGTGGAGCAGCCCGCGCTCGAGCAGGTCGTCCCCTCATTCGCGCAGGTCCGGCCGCCGTCGACCGAGCGGTTGACCGCCCCGCCGCCCCCACCCCCGCCCGCCCCGGAGGTGCCGGCCGGGCCCACTCCGGGCGGCCCGTGCACCGGCGACATGCTCCGGCTGGAGGTGCGCACCCCCGGGCAGGCGGCGGTGGGCAGCAAGCCGACGTTCGAGCTGGCGGTGACCAACACCTCGACGGTGCCCTGCGTCCGGGCGCTGGACAAGCAGCTGCAGGAGCTGGTGATGGTCGACGCCGCCGGCGCCCGGGTCTGGGGCAGCAACGACTGCTTCCCGGAGAGCAGCAGCGACCAGCGCACCCTCGCGCCGGGGGAGACGGTGGTCTTCCCCGTGGTCTGGGGCGGGCTGACCAGCGAGCCGGGCTGCGCCGCCGCGCGGGTGACGCCGCCGCCGGGCAGCTACGTGCTGCGCGGCCGGCTCGACACCCTGGTCTCCGGCGACGCCCCGCTCACCCTCGGCTGACGGGCTCCGCGTCGTCGCCGGGACGAGGCGTCAGCTGTAGCGGTCGAGGATCGACGTCTCGGCCAGCCGGGACAGCCCCTCGCGGATGCCGCGGGCCCGGGCCTCCCCGACGCCCTCGACGGCCAGCAGGTCCTCGATGGTGGCCGCCAGCAGCTTCTGCAGGCCGCCGAAGTGGTCCACGAGCCGGTCGATGATGCCGGCGGGCAGCCGGGGCACCCGGGCCAGCAGCCGGTAGCCGCGCGGGCTGACGGGGGAGTCCAGCGCGTCCGGGGAGGTGGGCAGCCCGTAGCACCGGGCGACGGCGGAGAGGTCGAGGAGCTCGGTCGCAGTCAGGGCGCGCAGGTCGGTGAGGACCTGGTCGATCGTGCGGGGGCGGCGGCCGCTGGGCGGGAGGTAGTCGCGCACCAGGAGCCCACGGTCCTCCTCGACGCCGGCGAGCATCTCGTCCAGCTGGAGGGCGAGCAGCCGCCCGTCGGTGCCGAGCTCGACGACGAAGCCCTCGATCTCGTCGGCGATGCGCCGGACCATCTCCAGCCGCTGGCTGACGCTCATCGCGTCGCGCACCGTGACGAGGTCCTCGATCTCCAGCGCGGAGAGGGTGCTGGCGACCTCGTCGAGGCGCAGCTTGTAGCGCTCCAGGGCCGCCAGGGCCTGGTTCGCGCGGGCCAGGATCGTCGTGGGGTGCTCGAGGGTGTACCGCCGGCCGGCGACGTAGACGCTGATGATGTGCATCGACTGGCTCACCGAGATGACCGGGAAACCGGTCTGCACGGCGACCCGCTCCGCGGTGCGGTGGCGGGTGCCCGACTCCTCCGTGGGCACGGTCGGGTCGGGCATCAGGTGCACGCCGGCGCGCACGATGCGGGTGCCGTCGTAGGAGACGATCACCGCGCCGTCCATCTTCGCCAGCTCGCGGAGCCGGGTGGCGGAGAGGGCCACGTCGAGCGCGAACCCGCCGGTGCACAGCGACTCGACCACGCGGTCGTAGCCGAGCACGATCAGGGCGCCGGTGCGGCCCGCGAGGATGCGCTCGAGGCCGTCGCGCAGCGCCGTGCCAGGGGCGATGCGGCCGAGGAGTTCGCGCAGGGCGATCTCGGGGTCCACAGCGGCGGGCACGAGCGCTCCTGACGGTCGAGTGGTACGGCGGCTGAGTCTACGTGCCCGGAGGAGGGCCCGGGCATGCTCGGGGTGGCCCCCGACGTGGGCGCCTCCCGATACGAGACCCTATTGGCTCAGAACATCCGGTGGAAGGCCGCCCCGAGATCGGGGACCTCGATCAGCCGCATGCCGGCCGGGGCGGAGCCGGCGTCCGGGGGGACCAGGGCGACCCGGTACCCCTGGCGGGCGGCCTCGGCGAGCCGGCGCCCGGTGCCGCCCACCCGGCGGATCTCACCGGAGAGCCCGACCTCGCCCAGGGCGACCGTCCCGGCGGGCAGCGGGGTGTCCTTGGCGGCCGAGGCGATCGCCAGCGCCAGCGCCAGGTCGGCGGCCGGCTCGGCGATGCGCACTCCACCGACCGAGGCCGCGAACACGTCCGCGTCGGCGAGCTTCACGCGCCCGCGCCGTTCCACCACGGCGTTGACCATGGCCACCCGCTGGGAGTCCAGCCCGCTGACCGCGCGGCGGGGCGATCCGCCGCCACTGGTGCTCGCCACCAGGGCCTGCACCTCGGCGAGCAGCGGGCGGCTGCCCTCCAGCGTGACGGTGACGCAGCTGCCGGGTACCGGGTCGGCCCGCCGGGACACGAAGAGGGCCGACGGGTCGGGGACGCCGACGACGCCGGCGTCCCCGATCTCGAAGCAGCCGATCTCGTCGGCGGGGCCGAACCGGTTCTTGGTGGCCCGCACCATGCGCAGCGTGGAGTGCCGCTCGCCGTCGAAGGAGACGACGACGTCGACGAGGTGCTCGAGGGTGCGCGGGCCGGCGATGGCGCCGTCCTTGGTCACGTGGCCGACGAGGATCGTCGTCATCCCCCGGGTCTTCGCCACGCCGGTCAGCGCGGAGGCCACTGCGCGCACCTGGGTGGACCCGCCGTCGGTGCCCTCGACGGCGGGGGAACGGACGGTCTGGATGCTGTCGAGCACCAGGAGCGAGGGGTTGACCGCCTCGACGTGGGCGAGGACCGCGGAGAGCTCCGTCTCGGCGGCCAGGTAGAGCTGGTCGTGCAGGGCGCCGATCCGCTCGGCCCGCAGCCGCACCTGCCCGGCTGACTCCTCACCGGAGACGACCAGCGCCGGACCGTTGGCGGCGGCGACGCGCTGGGCGACCTCCAGCAGCAGGGTGGACTTGCCGACCCCCGGCTCGCCCGCGACGAGCAGCACGGCGCCGGGCACCAGCCCGCCGCCGAGCACGCGGTCGAACTCCGCGATGCCCGTGGGGACCGCGCGGGCCCCGGCCAGCTCGACCTGGGCGATCGGCCGGGCGGGGGCGCTCACCTGCCCGGCGGAGACGGCGCGGAGACCGCTCGCCGGCGCTCCGGTCTCCTGCAGCGTGCCCCAGGCCTGGCACTCGGGGCAGCGGCCGACCCACTTGGCCGAGGCGTGACCGCACTCGGTGCAGCGGTGGGCGGGGCGAGCGGACTTCACTCCGGGGGCGGGCACGCCGCCGACGCTAACCGCCGGTTCCGACACTTCCCCGCAAACGCGCGACGGCGGCTCCCGGTCGGGAGCCGCCGTCGGCGGGTGGATCAGGTGCGGAGGTCAGTTCCCCGGGTTCCCGCCGCCGGCGGACTCGGTGTCCTCGCGGTTGGCTTCCTCGGCGCCGGACTCGCCCTCTTCCTCCTCGTGGTGGAAGTCGAAGGCCTCCTCGCGCTCGATGAACTCCTCCGGGGTCGCCACCGGGGTGCCCACGGTGACCTCCCCGGCGTTCTCGAAGGTGAGGACCAGCTCGACGCTCTGGCCGGTGGTCAGCGCCTCGTCCAGCCCGGACAGGGTGATCTCCGGGCCGCCCTCGGCGCCGACGAACACCGTCGAGCGGGCCGGGATCTCCAGCTCGCCGGAGCCGGCCGTCGAGTCGGAGGCGGTCTCCCCGGCGGGCGTCATGACGGCCTCGTCGAAGCCCTCGCCGCTGACGCCGGTCAGCGTGTCGTCCTCGTTGCCGCTGTTGACGACGGCCATCCGCACCGTGGCGTCGTCACCGGCCTCGTAGGCGCCGCCGCCCTCGGGGGAGTTGACCGCCACGGCGCGCAGCGTGATGTCGCCGACCTCGGCCATCGCGCCGACCTTGTCACGCTGCTGGGAGGCGGTCTGCGTCACCTGCCCCGCGCTGCACGCGGAGAGCGCGAGCGGGGAGAGGAGCAGAACGCCCATCGTGGCGGCGCGCAGAGCGCGATTCACAGCCGTCGACCTCCAGCAGGACCGGGCCGGCCACCGCGGGATCGGTGGCACGAAGACCCCAGGAGCGTATCGGTCGCCCCCGCGCCCCGCCCGGAGGGAGCCGTCGGAGCCGCGCGTCCCGGGTTCCGGGGCCCCGCTGGACCGGGGCCTCAGGCGAGGGTCGCCCCGCCGCTGAGCAGCAGGAGCACGTCGAGGACGGTCAGCAGCAGGACGGCGGGGAAGGCCAGCCGGCGGAAGCGCGGTGCGCCGCCGGACAGGGCGGCCACGACGGCGGCGGGCGCGGCCAGCGCGAGCGCGGCCCAGCCGGCGGTCGTGGGGCGGCCCGGAGGGCCGAGGACGAGCACGAGCGACGCACCCGCGAGCAGCAGCGCCCCGGCGGCGGCCGACACCCGCGCACCGAGCCGGTGGGGGAGCCCCCGGACCCCGGTGGCCAGGTCGTCCTCCAGGTCGGGGGCGACGTTCGCCAGGTGGGCGGCGGCGCCCAGGGCGGCGCCCGCGGCGACCAGCCACCACGGGGCGGTCGCGTCGCCGGGCGCGGCGGCGACCACGCCCGCGGGCAGGGCGCCGAAACCGACGACGTAGCCGGCGACGGACCACACGGTGCGCTTGAGACCCGCGTTGTAGGCCCAGCCGCTGGCGACCAGGAGCAGCAGCAGCAGGCCGGGCACGAGGCCGAGGAGGAGGGAGAGGACGACGGCGATCCCGGCCGCCAGCAGCGCTGCCCGGCGCAGCAGCCGGGGCGTCACGTCCCCCTGCACGACCGGCTTGTCGGCCCGCGCGACGGCCCGGTCGCGGTCGGCGTCGAGCCAGTCGTTGCTCCAGCCGATGGAGGCCTGACCTGCGAGGACGGCGGCGCAGAGCAGGGCGGCCCGACCGGCCGGGACGTCGGCGGCGACCGCCAGGAGCGTCGCCACGGCGGTGACCGCCACCGCCGGTGCGGGGTGGGTGGCGAGGACCAGGGCGCGGGCCGTCGCCCCCGGTCGCGCGGCCCCCGCAGGCACATGAATCACGCTGTGTCAACCCCTCCGACTTCTCGGGTCAGGCCCCTGACCTGCATATTTACTGCCCGGGGCCGATCCGTTGGTCAGTGTGCCGTGCTAACCTTGGGGGAGCGAAAGGGGTCACATCCACATGGGCTTCACTGTCGGCGAGACCGTCGTCTACCCGCATCACGGTGCCGCGCTCATCGAGGCGATCGAGAAGCGGGTCATCAAGGGCGAAGAGAAGGCCTACCTCGTGCTGAAGGTCGCCCAGGGCGACCTGACCGTGCGCGTGCCGGCTGACAACGCGGAGATCGTCGGCGTCCGCGACGTCGTCGGTCAGGAGGGCCTCAACCGGGTCTTCGAGGTCCTGCGGGCGCCCCACACCGAGGAGCCGACCAACTGGTCGCGTCGGTACAAGGCCAACCTGGAGAAGCTCGCCTCGGGCGATGTCAACAAGGTCGCCGAGGTCGTCCGCGACCTGTGGCGTCGCGACAAGGACCGCGGTCTCTCCGCGGGCGAGAAGCGGATGCTGTCCAAGGCCCGCCAGATCCTGGTGAGCGAGCTCGCGCTCGCCGAGGGCACCAACGAGGACAAGGCCGAGATCCTGCTCGACGAGGTCCTCGCCAGCTGAGCACTCCGCGCCATCCCGGAACGAACCGAACCGCTCCCGTGCACGCTGCCGCCATCGTCGCAGCGGCCGGGAGCGGTTCGCGTCTGGGCGCCGACCGGCCCAAGGCGCTGGTCCCGCTCGCCGGGCGCCCGCTGGTCGCCTGGGCGGTCGAGGGCCTGCTGGCCGGCGGGGTCGCCGAGGTCGTCGTGACGGTGCCGGCCGCCGAGCGCGCCGCCTTCGCGGCCGCGCTGCCCGGGACGATCCGGCTGGTCGACGGCGGTCCCACCCGCACCGCGTCGGTCCGCGCCGGGCTGGCCGCCCTGACCGGCCCCGGCCGCACCGCACCCGACGTCGTCCTGGTCCACGACGCCGCGCGGCCGCTGACGCCGCCCGAGGCCGTGGCCCGGGTCCTCGCCGCCCTGGCCGCCGGTGCGCAGGCGGTCGTGCCGGTCCTCCCCGTCGTCGACACCACGGTCGTGGTCGACGACGACGGCGTGGTCACCGCGGCCGTGCCCCGTGCCCCGCTGCGCCGGGTGCAGACGCCGCAGGGCTTCGACCGGGCCACCCTCGTCGCCGCGTACGCCGCCCTGGACGACGCGGCCGAGCTCACCGACGACGCCGCCGTCGTCCGCTCGGCCGGCATCCCGGTGGGCACCGTCCCGGGGGACGAGCGGGCCGCCAAGATCACCGTTCCGCACGACCTGGCGCTGGCGGGGCTGCAGCTCGCCGACCTGCAGGTGGCGCGATGACCGCCTCGGAGCTGCCGCGCGTCGGCATCGGCACCGACGTCCACCCGATCGAGCCGGGCCGGTCCTGCTGGCTGGCCGGGCTGGAGTGGCCCGGTGCCGACGGCTGCGCCGGGCACTCGGACGGCGACGTCGTGGCGCACGCCCTCACCGACGCCGTCCTCTCCGCCGCCGGGCTCGGGGACATCGGCGGGCTGCTGGGCACCGACGACCCCCGCTGGGCCGGCGCACGCGGCGCCGACGTCCTCGCGCACGTCCGCGAGGTGCTCGACGCGGCGGGCTGGCGGGTGGGCAACGCCGCGGTGCAGCTGGTGTCCACGACGCCGAAGCTGGGGCCGCGGCGAGCCGAGGCCGAGGCGGTGCTCACCGCGGCCCTCGGCGCCCCGGTGAGCGTGACCGCCACCACCACCGACGGGCTCGGCCTCACCGGCCGCGGGGAGGGGCGGGCCGCGGTGGCCACGGCCCTCGTGGTCCGGACGGGGGAGCCGGCGGTGCGGGCGGCGCAGCCCTGACCGGGGTCTCCGTAGACTCGGCGCAGTGAGCCTCCGCCTCTTCGACACCGCCGCCCGTGCGGTCCGGGACTTCGTGCCCCTGCGTCCGGGAGAGGCGTCGGTCTACGTCTGCGGGCTCACCGTCCAGGGCCCGCCCCATGTGGGGCACGTGCGCGCCGCTCTCGCCTTCGACGTGCTGCGCCGCTGGCTGACCGCGCAGGGGCTGGACGTCACCTACGTCCGCAACGTCACCGACATCGACGACAAGATCCTGGCGAAGGCCGACGCGAACGGCGTTCCGTGGTGGGCCTGGGCCTACCGGAACGAGCGTGCCTGCACCCGCGCCTACGACGTCCTCGGTGTCCTACCGCCCACCTACGAGCCGCGCGCGACCGGGCACGTGCCCGACATGGTGGAGCTCATGGGTCGCCTGATCGAGCGCGGCCACGCCTACGCCGTCGACGGCGACGTCTACTTCGACGTCCGGTCGTTCCCGGAGTACGGCGCGCTGACCGGCCAGCGGCTGGACGCCCTCGAGCCCGCGGCCGACACCGAGACCGACGAGCGCAAGCGGGACCCGCGCGACTTCGCGCTGTGGAAGGCCGCCAAGCCCGGTGAGCCGGCGACCGCCTCGTGGCCGACGCCGTGGGGACGCGGCCGGCCGGGGTGGCACCTCGAGTGCTCGGCGATGGCCGAGCGCTACCTCGGGGCGGAGTTCGACATCCACGGCGGCGGGCTCGACCTGCGCTTCCCGCACCACGAGAACGAGCAGGCCCAGTCGCGTGCGGCCGGCGACGGTTTCGCGCAGTACTGGCTGCACAACGGCTGGGTCACCCTCGGCGGCGAGAAGATGAGCAAGTCGCTGGGCAACACCGCCCTGGTCGACGAGGTCGTGCAGCGGGTGCGGCCGGTCGAGCTGCGCTACTACCTGGTGGCGCCGCACTACCGCTCGACCATCGAGTTCACCGACTCCGCGCTGGAGGAGGCCGCGTCGGCCTACCGCCGGATCGAGTCGTTCGTGAAGCGCGCCGCCGAGCGGGTCGGCGCCGAGGCCGGGGCGCCGGTGCTCTGCGCCGACTTCAGCGCTGCGCTCGACGACGACCTCGGCACCCCCGCCGCCGTGGCCGCGATCCACGAGACGGTGCGGGAGGGCAACACCGCCCTCGCCGACGGGAACGATGCCGCCGTCGCCGGCACGCTGGGTTCGGTGCGCGCCATGCTGGGCGTGCTCGGCCTCGACCCGCTGGACCCGGGGTGGGCGGCCGGCGGCTCCGGTGACCGGCAGCTGGCCCGGGCGACCGACGGACTGGTCGCCCTCGCCCTCGAGCAGCGCCAGGCCGCTCGGGCACGCAAGGACTTCGCGGCGGCGGACGCGATCCGCGACCAGCTCGCCGCCCTCGGCGTCACCGTCGAGGACACCCCGCAGGGACCCCGATGGGAGCTGACCCACTGATGGCCGGCAACAGCCAGCGCCGCGGCCGGAGCGACGGGGCGGGCAAGAAGCGCGCCACCGCCGGCACCGGCGGCAAGAACCGCCGCTCCCTCGCCGGCCGGGGTGCCACCCCGCCGGCCGAGGCGCGGCCCGGCCACCCGGCCCAGCGCCGGGCGGCCGCCGACGCGAAGGCGCGGGCCGACCGGGCCCGTGCCCGCCAGCGCGCCGAGGAGACGCCGGAGCTGCTGCTCGGCCGCAACCCGGTCGTGGAGGCGCTGCGCGCGCAGATCCCCGCGACGGCGCTGTACGTCGTCACCGGCGACACCACGCGCGGCGGCACCGACGAGCGGATCGCCGAGGCCCTCGCGCTTGCCGCCGACCGCGGGCTGCCGCTGCTCGAGGTCGGCAAGGGCGAGTTCGACCGGATGTCGCAGGGCGCCCTGCACCAGGGCATCGGCCTGCAGGTCCCGCCCTACGACTACGCGCACCCCGAGGACCTGCTGGACATCGCGCGGGACTCCGGTCGCCCGCCGCTGGTGGTGGCCCTGGACGGCGTGACCGACCCGCGCAACCTGGGCGCCGTCGTGCGCTCGGCGGCCGCGTTCGGCGCGCACGGGGTCGTCGTCCCGCAGCGTCGCGCCGTCGGCATGACGGCGTCGGCCTGGCGGACCAGCGCTGGTGCGGCGGCGCGCCTCCGGGTGGCGCGCGCGGTGAACCTCCCGCGGGCGCTGGCCGGCTACCAGGACGCCGGGCTGCAGACGGTCGGGCTGGCCGGCGACGGCGACGTCGACCTGCACGACCACGACGGCTTCACCGACCCGGTGGCGCTCGTCGTGGGCGCCGAGGGCACCGGGCTGTCGCGGCTGGTGCGGGAGAAGTGCGACGTCGTCGTGCGCATCCCGATCGACCGCGACACCGAGTCCCTCAACGTCAGCGTCGCCGCCGGCATCGCGCTCTACCAGACCGCGCTGCTCCGCAGCGCGAACGCGGCCGGGTAGCGGCCCGCCGAGCTGACCGTTGCCCCCCGGGCCGGAGGAGGTGCACACTCCCGTCACCCCTCCCGAGGAGGTCAGCGTGCACATCAGCCAACTGCTCCGCCACAAGGGACGCGAGGTCGTCACCGTCGACGGGTCGGTCAGCATCCGCTCCGCTCTCCAGCTGCTGGCGGAGAAGGGGATCGGTGCGCTCGTCGTGTCGTCCGACGGGCGCCGGATCGACGGCATCATCTCCGAGCGGGACGTCGCTCGCGGGCTCCACGAGCGGGGGACCAACCTCCTCGCGGACCCGGTCTCCAGCGTGATGACGACCCAGGTGCACGTCTGCCCACCCGATGCCAGCGTGGACGGCCTCGCGCGGACGATGACCGACCACCGGGTCCGGCACGTCCCCGTCGTCGCCGACGGCGCCCTGGTGGGCATCGTCTCGATCGGCGACGTCGTCAAGGCGCGGTTGGACGAGCTGGAGGCCGAGCGCCAGCAGCTCGTCGACTACATCCAGACGTCCTGACGGCGCAGGGGCTCAGCCGAGCAGCTGCGCGACCGTGTAGATGACCAGGCCGGCGAGGCCGCCGACGACGGTGCCGTTGACCCGGATCCACTGCAGGTCGCGGCCCACCTGGAGCTCGATCCGGCGGCTGGTCTCGTCGGTGTCCCAGCGCGCGACGGTGCTGCTGACCAGCTCGGCCAGATCGCCGGAGAACCGCTCGACCAGGTAGCCCGCGACGCCGTGCGCGTGCCGCTGCACCAGCTCGCGCACGGTCGGGTCGGTGCGGAGCATCGTGGCGCCGTCGAGGATCAGCGCCGTGAGCCGGGTGCGCAGCTCCGAGTCGGGGTCGGCGGCGGCCGAGAGCACCGCGTTCTTGGCGTTGGTCCACAGCGAGCCCGACCATGTACGGACGGCGGGGTGCTCGAGGACCTCCCGCTTCAGCTCCTCGACGCGGGCGGCGGTGGCGGGATCGGTCCGGAGCGCGTGGACGTAGGCGCGCAGGCGGGCATCGTAGGACCGCCGCAACTCGTGCCGCGGGTCGGCGCCCACCTCGTCGAAGAAGCCCTGGAGGCCGGCGAAGACCCGGTCGAAGACGCGGTCGTCGACCCAGTCGGGCACCCAGGCGGGGGAGGCGTCGCCCAGCTGCGCCCGGAACACCAGCCGGTTCTCGTGCAGGAAGCGGGCCGTCAGGCGCAGCGCGGCCGAGAGCACCTCCTGGTGCCGGTCGCCGTCGACCACCAGCTCCAGGACCCGGGCGAGGGCCGGCGCCGCGGGGGTCTCGTGCAGCTTGCGGTCCACCAGGCCGGCGACCGCCGGCTCGAGGTCCTCGTCCCGCAGCAGCTCGGTCAGCGCCGTGACGGCGGCCGCGGCGTCCCCGGCCAGCCGCTCCGCCCGCCCCGGTGCGGCGAGCAGCCCGCCCAGGCGACCGGGGACGTCGATCGTGGTGAGCTTCTCCTCGACCACGGCGCGGGTCAGGAAGTTCTCCTGGACGAAGGCGCCGAGGCTCTCGCCGATCTGGTCCTTCTTGCGCGGGATGATCGCGGTGTGCGGGATCGGCAGCCGCAGCGGGTGCCGGAAGAGGGCGGTGACGGCGAACCAGTCGGCGAGCGCGCCCACCATGGAGGCCTCCGCCGTCGCCCGGACGTATCCGACCCAGGCGCCGGCGTCCTCGCCCACCAGCACGCACGCCAGGAAGACCACGGCGGCCAGCAGGAACAACCCGGTCGCCAGCCGCTTCATCCGGGCCAGGTCACGGGCCCGGGCCGGGTCGTCCAGCGACCCGGGGAGGGGCGCGGTCAGTCGGGGAGCGGCCACCCGGCCCAGCCTAGGGACCGGGCCCGGGGTGGCCGCCCGGGGATCAGTTGGTCTGGCCCAGGGTGACGTCGACGGAGCGGGTGTCCGAGCCGCGGCGGACGGTCAGCTCGACCGTCTCGCCGGGAGCCTGGCTGCGGATCGCCGCGGTGAGCTCCGTGGACGTGGTGACCGGGCGCTGACCGACGGCGGTGACGACGTCGCCGGCCTGCAGCCCCGCCTCCTCGGCCGCGCTGCCCGGCTCGACGGTGGCCACCTGCGCGCCCCTGCCGACCTCGCGGTTCTGGCCGTCGGCGGCGGTGCTCGCGGTCACCCCGAGGAAGGCGCGGCTCGCGGCGCCGGTCCGGATGATCTCCTGGGCGACGCGCTGCGCGGTGTTGCCCGGGATGGCGAAGCCGACGCCGATGTTGCCGCTCTGCGCCTGTCCGCCGGGGACGCCGGAGGCGACGGTGGCGATGGCGGTGTTGATGCCGATGACCTCGCCGGCGCCGTCGACCAGGGCGCCACCGGAGTTGCCGGGGTTGATCGCGGCGTCGGTCTGGATGGCGTCGAGCACGGTCGCGTCGTCCTGCGTGGAACCGGTGGCCACGGCCCGCCCGGTCGCGCTGATGATGCCGTCGGTGACCGTGTTGGACAGGCCGAGCGGGGCGCCGATCGCGACGGCGATGTCACCGATCTGCACCGCGTCGGAGTCGGCGAAGGTGGCCGGTGAGAGGTCTTCGGCGCCGTCCAGGCGCAGCACGGCGAGGTCGAAGGCGGGGTCGGTGCCGACGATCTCGGCGTCGTAGAGGGTGCCGTCGGCGGTCCGCACCTGCACGGAGCCGGAGCTCGCGCCCTCGGCGGCGACGACGTGGTTGTTGGTCAGCACGAAGCCGTCTGCGGTCAGGACGACGCCGGAGCCGCTGCCCGCGCTGGTGCCCGTGGACACGTAGACGGTGACGACGCTGGGGGCGGCCTTCGCCGCGGCGGCCGTGGCTGTGGTGGCCCGCTCCGGGTTCTCGATGGTCACGCTCTGGGCGGACGTCGAGGAACCCGCCGGGCCGGCCGGCTCGTCGAGCAGGGTGGTGACGCCGGCGCCCGCGCCGCCGCCGATGAGCGCGCCGGCGACCAGGCCGACGAGCCCGATGCGGAGCCGGCCGCTGCGCCGGGCCGGCTGCTCCGGAGCGGGCGCCGCGAGCGAGGGCAGGCCGCCGTAGCCGGGGTAGGTCGAGGGCGCCACGGGCTGCGGGGTCGTCGGCTGCTGCGGCGGCTGCCAGGCGAACTGGTGGCCCGCGCCGGGGTGCTGCTGCTGGTGCTCGCTCACTGCTACGTCCTCTCCTCGCAGCCGTCCGGCTGCTGCGTCGGTACCCACTGTCCGACTCCCCGCTGGTGCAACGCTGGAGGGACCCTGTGAGCTTCCTGGGTGCGGCACCGCCGGCGACCCGGAGCGCGGTGCCGGCCGGCCGGGGCAGCGCGCCGGGGGAGCCCAGCGGGAGGGGCCCGGCGGAGCGGGTGATCGATCCGCGACTGCGTGTGCATAGGCGCCCGCGGCGGGGTAGTGGCGCTGGCGACGGCGGGTGCTCCCCGTCGTCAGCCCCGCTCTCTCGCGCCGTGGAGACTGCCCGTGCCCGTCCGTGGTCCCTTCCTCCGCTTCCTGATCGGTCTCGGTCTGGTGTGCGCCGCCGTGGTGGCCGTCGTCGGGGGCATCGCGCTGCGCGGCCCCGGGCTGGTCGCCGTCTGCCTGTCCGGCGCGCTGGCCGGGTGCGTGGCCGCGGGGGTGGCCCGCGAGGACCCCTCGCCCGCGCGCCGCTCCGCCGTCGAGGCGGCCGGTCAGGCCGCGGCGGTGACCGTCGGGGCGCTGCTCGTCGTCAGCGGCACGGCCGTGCTCGCCGGTGGCGCGGCGGCCCTGCTGCTCGTCGGTGCCGGCGTCGCCGCCTGGGCCGTGGCGCGCTGGGCCCGCGACCGCCGGGAGGCCGCCGCCCGCCCGGCGACCGCGGCGGGCATCCACGCCGTCGCGGGCGGCTGGGCACCGCCGCCGTCCCCGGCCGTCACCGGGCTGCCCACGACGGCGCTCGGCGAGGAGTGGCTGCGCACCGGGACCGCGTTGCAGGGCTCGCTGCCTCCCGCGGCGCGGCAGCGGATCGTCTCCCGGCGAGCCCAGGTGCTCGACGAGCTGGAGCGGCGCGACCCGGCCGGCTTCGCCCGCTGGCTCGCCGCCGGGCCGCTGCACGGCGGGGACCCGGCCGGCTTCGTCCGCAGCGACCCGCCGTGCGCCGACCCGAGCACCGAGACCGAAGCCGCCTGACGGGCCGGGGCGCGGCCACTCACCGGTGCCGCCGGGCCGTCCTCCTCGGTGTCACTGGACTCAACCCGGGCCCTGTCGCACGTCCGGCCGGCGTGGCGTGGGGGGACAGCCCGGGTGACCGGCGCCTTCCGGGTGCCCGCTGCTGATTGCCAGGGTGGGTGCGGGAACGCGGACGAGCCGATCGCGGCATGGGAGTCACGGTGTCGTGGAACGCCACGCGTGACCTGTCGGTCACGTAGCACCGCCCCCGACCACCCCTGGGTAGGCCCTGATCACCGACGTGCCGGATCGTTGGGGGAGCCGGTCCACGGGGCGTCGCGTGCCCGTGAACCGGCAGAGGAGGCTGGCAGCGTATGGCGAACGAACGACCAGCCGTGAGGGTCGCCGCGTCCCCCGGTCATCTTGCGGCGGCCGGCCTCACGGCGATCGCGGTGTCGTTCGCCTTCGCCCGGTACGGGTACGGGCTCTTCCTGCCGCAGTTCCGAGAGACCTTCGGCTTGTCCACCGACACCGCGGGACTGCTCGCCGCCGGCGGCTATGCCGGCTACCTGCTGGCGTTGCTGGCCACCGGAGTGCTGGTCGCCCGGACAGGACCGCGCCTCCTCGTCCTGATCGGCACGTCGGCGGCGACCCTGGGTGCGGCCGTGATCGCCGTGGCGCCGAACACGGTGGTGCTCGCGATCGGGGTCTTCGTCGCCGCGACGAGCCCGGGTTGGTGTTGGGCGCCCTTCTCCGACGCCGTCGCCCGGCAGGTGCCTCGTGACCGGAGGCACCGCACGCTTGCGGTGATCACGTCCGGGACGACGTTCGGCGTGCTCGTCTCCGCCCCGGCGGCCTGGCTGACCACTGAGGGCTCCACCTGGCGCCTCGCGTGGGCCGCCTTCGCCGTCCTCGCCCTGGGGGCGGCGGTCTGGAACACGCTGCTGCTGGCCGGCGGACCCGACCCGCAGCGCACCGACACGTCGGTAGGCACCTCGCCGTGGCACTGGATGCGGCGCACAGGCAGCGCCCCCCTCTTCCTCGGCAGCGCTGGGTTCGGACTCACCAGCACCGTGTACTGGACCTATGCCGTCGACCGGGTCGCGAGCGCACCGGACCTGCCGGACGTCGCGGCGCCGGTGTTCTGGCTGCTCGTCGGCGGCAGCGGGATCGTGGGCACCGCCACCGGCTACCTGGTGGCCACCGGAGGGCTTCGGCGGACCTTTGCGGTCTCCTCGATGGCTCTCGGCATGGCCTCCGCGCTGCTGGTCCTACCGCCGTCCTGGCCGCTGGTGACGACCTCCGCGGTGCTCTTCGGCTCGAGCTTCATGGTGCTCTCGGCACTGCTGGTGATCTGGTCGGGCGAGGTGTTCCCGGAACGGCCGGCCACCGGTTTCAGCGCCGCGCTGTGCGCCCTGGCCCTCGGCGCGATCGCCGGGCTCTCCCTGCTCGGCGGCTACGCCGAGGCCTACGGACTGCCCCTCATGTTCGCTGTCGACGCGGCGCTGGTCATCCCGATGGTGCTGCTGCGGCCCCGGTTCGCCCGGCCGGCTGCCTGACGGTCCCCGGACGGGGGCGACGCCGTGAGCCCGGGCGCGGAGCTCGCCCGTGCGTTGTCCCTATCCTTGACCCGGGACTCGTCCCCAGGTCCCGCCGGCGTGGCGCAATTGGTAGCGCACCCGACTTGTAATCGGGCGGTTAGGGGTTCGAGTCCCCTCGTCGGCTCAGTCGAAGCTGCCCGCGCCGTCGCGCCGGTAGCGCCCCAGCCGCTCGACCCGGGTGCGCTCGACCCGCTCGGCGCGCAGCCGGGCCGCCGTCCCCGGCTCGTAGCCGGCCTTCGCCACGCGGTGCTCGATGGTCTCGACCATGTAGGCGAGGGAGAACAGCAGGCCCAGCAGCAGGCCGCCGCCCGCCGCGCTGATCCGGTACGCCAGCGGGACGGGCACCAGCAGCAGGCAGACGACGACCAGCGGCAGCAGCTGCACGAGCGCCCGCGCCAGGTGCCGCCACACCCAGGTGCTCCGCGTGGTGTCGGCCAGCACCCACGGCGCCAGTTCCCGGGGGAGCCCGCCACCGAGGGCGTACCAGACCCATTGCAGGGGGGTGGGCCGCTGTCTGCGCACGCCTCGACGGTAGGCCGCCGAGGCGTGCGGTGACGCCGTGCGGGAGCCGCGGAGCCCGGGCGTACCGTGCGCCCGTGGACGAGCGTCGCCTGGGGGTGGTCTCCGGGCTCGGCGCCTACGCGCTCTGGGGTGTCTTCCCGCTCTACTTCCCCCTCCTCGAGCCCGCCGGCGGCCTCGAGATCGTCGCGCACCGGGTGCTGTGGTCGCTGGTGTTCGTGGCGCTGCTGCTGACCGTCGTCCGCCGCTGGGGGCTCGTGCGCGCGGCGATCCGCAGCCGGCGCACGCTCCTGGTGCTGGCCGGTGCCGCGGTGCTCATCTCGGTGAACTGGCTGATCTACGTCTACGGCGTCAACTCCGGCCAGGTCGTGGAGACCTCGCTCGGCTACTTCATCAACCCGTTGGTCAGCGTCCTGCTCGGGGTCGTGGTCTTCGCCGAGCGGCTGCGCCCGCTGCAGTGGGTGGCCGTCGGCATCGCCACGGTCGCCGTGGTCGTCCTGACCGTCGACTACGGGCGCCCGCCGTGGATCGCGCTGGGACTGGCCCTCAGCTTCGGCACGTACGGCCTGATGAAGAAGGTCGTGCGGGTCGAGGCGGCGCCGGGGCTGTTCCTGGAGACGGCGCTGGTCGCCGTGCCGGCCGGCGTCGTCCTGGCCGTCCTGCACACCGGTGGGGACGGGACCTTCGCCAACGCCGGGATCGGCCACGCCCTGCTCCTGGCCAGCGCGGGGGTGGCGACGGCGGTCCCGCTGCTGCTCTTCGCGGCGGCCGCCCGGCGGATCCCGCTGTCGACCGTGGGGCTGCTGCAGTACCTGACCCCGCTGATGCAGCTGGCGATCGGCGTCTTCGTCTACGACGAGCCGATGCCGCCCGCCCGGCTGGCCGGTTTCGTGATCGTCTGGATCGCCCTCGCGGTCTTCACCGCCGACACCCTGCGACACGCCCGGGCCGGCGCTCGGAAGGCGAGCCAGGACGTCGTGGTTCCCACTCCCTGAGCGCCGGTACGACCCGGCGCGGCGCGCGGCCGGAAACGTCGGTGCCCGGCGCTACGGTCGGGCCCGAGCCTCCCGGGGGTCCCCGGGGGGCAGAGCGTGGCAGGAGATGGACCGACATGAGCAGCGACCCAACCCCCGTGGTCTCCCCACCCCGGGCCGACGGGTCAGGGGAGGGAACCGTGCAGGTCGGCGGCGCCGGGCTGTCCCGGCGCGAGCACGACATGCTCGGCTTCGAGCGGCAGTGGTGGCGGCGGGCCGGCGCCAAGGAGACGGCGATCCGCGACCTGTTCGGCACGACGCCGACCCGGTACTACCAGGCGCTCAACGCCCTGGTCGACCGTCCCGAGGCCATGGCCGCCGATCCGCTGGTGGTCCGGCGCCTCCGCCGGCTGCGCACGGCGCGGCAGCGAACCCGTTCGTCGCAGATCCTGGGCAAGGCGAATGACATGGATTAGATTCAGTCACCGTGGGCAGGCACGCCGCGTCAGGCAGTGACGAGCTGGGTCAGGGGAACGGGTCTGCGACCGCGGGGCGGCGCAGGACCGATGCCCCCGACCGTTCGTGGTCCGGTGGAGCCGCGCAGCTGAGCGACCACCCCACGGCACCCGGCCGCGAGCGCGCCGAGCGCCGCCGCGACGTCCTGCTCGACGCCTCCGCCGGCGACGGCGGCCGTCAGGTGTCGCGCTCCCGGCTCCCGCTGCCCCCGGTCCCCGTCGGGGCCCGTCCGGCCGGCGGTGCCCCCGCGCCCCGTCCGGCCCCCGCCCTCGCGCCGCAGACCAGTGCCGCCCCGTTCCTCGCGGTGCCCCACCCCGAGCCGCGGGAGGAGAGCGCGGCACCGGCCCGCGGCGCGGACGTCCTCGCTCCTGCCGCCGGCGACGCGCTGTTCGGCGCGCCCGCCGGTGCCACGGGCCGGCCCGCGTCCTCGGTGCTGGTCGACGACGGCCCCCTGGTCACCACCGGCCCGAGCGGCCTCGGCGGGCGCACTGCGGCCCCGCGCGTCCCCCGGGTGCCGCGGGTCCCGCGCCAGACCGCACCGTCGAGTGCGCCGCCGTCGTCCTACGGGGACTGGACCAAGCCCTCCCGCACCGAGGACACCGGCCGTTCGCGCATCGCAGCCGACGCCGTGGTGGACGTGCTGCGCACGCCCCTGGCCCCGGCCACCACCGCCATCCCGGAGCGGGGCACGACCACCCGCCGCGACGAGGCGCCGGCGCCCGAGGACGACCTCGACGCCGCGTACGGCGACCCCGACGACCGCGCGACCGACGACAACCTCTCCGGGACCGGTCCGGTCAAGGGCGGCCGGGCCGCCTACCGCGCCGAGCGCCAGGCCGCCGACGCCGCGCGGCGCAAGGCCGCCAAGCGCAACGGCACCCCCGAGGTCCTCTTCGACGACGAGCCGGAGCGCAAGCCCCGGCGCGTGCTCAAGGGCCTGGTGGCCATGGCCGTCGTCGCCGGAGCCGTCCTCGGCGTCTACCAGGTCACCGCCCCCGCGCCGGAGGAAGCCGCCGCTGCCCAGTCGGCGCCGGCCCCGGTCAGCACGCCGACCGTGGCCCCGCCGAGCGCCGCCCTCCCACCGCTGACCCTCGAGCCGGTGCCCGTGGAGCCGGCGGTCACCACACCCGTCCGGGTTCCCGTCACCGTGCTCAACGCGACCAGCGTGACCGGTCTGGCGGGCAAGATCTCCGGGGCCGTCGTCGCCGGGGGCTGGGAGTCGCCCGGCGTCGGCGCCTACCCGGGCACCGACGTCGCCGCCACCACGGTGTTCTTCACCGAGGGCGACGAGCAGCAGCGCCAGGCGGCGCTGCAGCTGATCGACCAGTTCCCCGAGCTCGCCGGCCCCGCGCCGCGCTTCTTCGAGGTCACCGATGTCCCGGCACCCGGCCTGGTCGTCGTCGCCACGGGCAACTGGCAGCCCTGACCCCGGCTCCCGCAGCCGTCCGGAACACGAACGGGCGCCCGGCCGTTGGGCGCTTCGTGCGCTCCCTCCGCGGGCTCGTGCGTCCTCGCCCGCGCTCCGGTGCGCGCGCGACGGCCGCTGCCCTGCTCGCCCTCGCCCTGCCCACCGGCCTGCTCGTCCTCGCTCCTCCGGCGGGCGCCGCCGAGGTGAGCACGGAGGACGCCCGGGTGCCGTCGGGCTCCGGCGAGGAGGCCGTCGAGCTCGACACCACGCTGTACCTCCCGGGCACCGGCGAGCCGGCTCCCGCGGTCGTGCTGGCGCACGGCTTCGGCGGCAGCAAGCGGTCGGTGGCCGACGATGCCGCCGATCTGGCCGACCGCGGCTACGTCGTCCTCACCTACTCGGCCCGCGGCTTCGGGGAGAGCACCGGCCGGATCGGGCTCAACGACCCGCGCTACGAGATCGCCGACCTCTCCACGCTGCTCGACCTGCTGGCCGAGCGCGAGGAGGTCGAGCTCGACGCCGACGGCGACCCGCGCGTCGGGGTCGCCGGTGGGTCCTACGGCGGGGCGCTGGCCCTGCTCGGCGCCGCCTACGACCAGCGCATCGACGCGATCGCGCCCCAGATCACCTGGCACTCGCTGACCACCGCGCTGTTCCCCGACCACACCGGCGACCTGGAGACGGGCACCGTCGCCGCCGTGCCGCCGACCGTGGACGACGGCGTCTTCAAGCAGCTGTGGGCCGGGCTGTTCTTCGGGATCGGCTCGGCAGCGGGGAGCCTGCTCGACGGGGTGGGCGGGGGACCGGCCGGAGCCCAGGGCGCCGCGGCGGCGCTCCCGCCGGAGCTGCTGGAACGTGCGGCGGCGAACCCGGAGGCGGTGGAGCAGCTGCTCACCTGCGGCCGGTTCCGGCCGGAGGTCTGCGCGGCCTACCAGTCGGCCGCGTCCACCGGCCTGCTGACGCCGGAGGTCGCCGCCGTCCTCGACCGCGGCAGCCCGGCCGGGGTGGTCGACCGGATCGAGGCACCGACCCTGCTGGTCCAGGGCACGCGGGACTCGCTCTTCGGCCTCGACCACGCCGACGCCAACGCGCGCGGGATCGCCGGCGACGGGACCCCGGTCAAGGTGGTCTGGTTCGACGGCGGCCACGACGCCTCCGCGTCGGACCGGCAGCGCGAGGAACTGCGCGAGCAGGTCGCCGGCTGGTTCGACTGGCACCTGCGGGGGGTGGGCGAGGATCCCGGCACCGGCTTCGAGTTCCCCGCGCCCACCGGCCTGGGAGCCACGGTCGGCCGCGTGCAGGGCGGCGGCCGGACCGTCGTCGCCGAGGACTACCCAGGCCTGGCCGCGGCCGAGCCCGCCGACCGGCGGCCCGTGACGCTGACCGGCCCCGTGCAGCCGGTCGTCACCCCGGCCGGGGGCACGCCCGCGGCGCTCACCACCGTCCCGGGCCTCGGCGCCCTCAGCGCGGCCCTCGGCGGCACCACCGCCGAGATCCCGGGCCAGTTCGCCGCCTTCGAGAGCGAGCCCCTCGACGCCGCGGTGGAGATCGTCGGGGCGTCGACGGTCGACCTGGTGGTCGCCTCGCCCAGCGGCTCCGCCACCCTCTTCGCCAAGCTGTACGACGTCGGGCCCGACGGTCGCACGACCCTGCCCGGCGGGCTCGTCGCCCCGCTGTCGCTCCCCGACGTCTCCACCGACCCGACGACGCCCACCCGGGTGAGCGCCACGCTGCCGGGCATCGTCCACCGGTTCGAGGCCGGCCACACCCTGCGGCTCGTGGTGTCCTCCACCGACCAGGCCTACGCGCTCCCCGACGAGGCCGCCGTGTACTCCGTCGGCCTGGCAGAGGCGGGCGCGGTCAACGGGGCGGCTGCCGGCTCGACCCAGCTGGCGGCGCCGGTGGTGGACGGCCGGAGCGAGTCCACGGGCGGCACCTCGCGCTGGTGGGTGCTGCTCGCCGTCGTCGCCGCGCTGGGTCTGCTCGGCTGGCTGGCCGCCCGCTGGTGGGGCGGCCGCAGGCGCCGGCAGATCTCCCAGGTCGAGCCGGACGGCGAGGACGTCCCGCTGCGGTTCACCGGCGTGACCAAGGCCTACAAGGACGGCTTCGTCGCCGTCCGGGACCTCTCCTTCGAGGTGCGGCGCGGGCAGGTGCTGGGCCTGCTCGGCCCCAACGGTGCCGGCAAGACGACGTCGCTGCGGATGCTGATGGGGCTGATCCGGCCGACCGAGGGGCGGATCAGCGTCTTCGGGCACGCTGCAGGCCCGGGTGCCCCGGTGCTGTCCCGGCTCGGCTCGTTCGTCGAGGGCACCGGTCTGCAGCCGCACCTGTCCGGGCGCGACAACCTCACCCTCTACTGGGCCGCCACGGGTCGGCCGGCCGAGGACGCGCACATGGACGAGGCCATCGCGGTCGCCGGCCTCGGGGCGGCCATCGACCGCCCGGTGCGCCGGTACAGCCAGGGGATGCGCCAGCGGGTCGCGATCGCCCAGGCGATGCTCGGGCTGCCCGACCTGCTGGTCCTCGACGAGCCCACCAACGGGCTCGACCCGCCGCAGATCCACGCGATGCGCGACGTGCTGCGCTCCTACGCCGCCACCGGGCGCACCGTGATCGTCTCCAGCCACCTGCTCAGCGAGATCGAGCAGACCTGCAGCCACGTGGTGGTCATGGCCAAGGGGCAGAAGATCGCGCAGGGCACGGTCGAGGAGATCGTCGGCACCGGTGGCTCGGTCCTGGTGGGCCTGGCCGACGACGCCGACACCGACCGGGCGATCGCCGTCCTCTCCGGGCTGCCGGGGGTCACGGCCGGGCGCACCGACGAGGGGCTGGTGGCCGAGCTCGACGGTGCCCGCCGGGCCGATGCCCTGCAGGCGCTCGTCGCCGCGGGGGTCGCCGTCGACGAGTTCACGCCGCGACGTCGGCTCGAGGACGCCTTCCTGGCGCTGGTGGGGGAGTCATGAGCGCGACGCGAGCGGGCGACACCGGGCACGTCCAGCCGACCGGCGCGGTCGCCGGCTACCGGCCGGAGCGGACGCTGCGGCTGTCGGTGGAGCTGCGCCGGCAGTTCAAGCGCCGGCGCACCCTCGGCGTCTTCGCGCTCATGGTCGCGCTGCCGCTGCTGCTCATCGCGGCGCTGCAGCTGGGCGCCAGCGAGGAGGCGGCGGAGAACACCCGGATCAACCTGGTCGACGTCGCGACGGCGAGCGGGCTGAACTTCACCCTCTTCGTGCTGTTCGCGACCACCGGGTTCTTCCTGGTCGTGGTGTACGCGCTGCTCTTCGGCGACACCGTGGCCGTCGAGGCCCAGTGGGGGTCGCTGCGGTACGCGCTGGCCACCCCGGTGCCGCGGATGCGGCTGCTCCGGCAGAAGTGGCTCGCCGCGCTGGTGCTGTCGGTCGCCGCGCTGCTCACCCTGGCGGCGGTGGCCGTCGTGGCCGGTGGCATCGCGTTCGGGTTCGGTGACATCCAGACGCCGGTCGGGGTCTCGATCGGCCAGGGCGAGGGGATGCTGCGGCTGGCCGGGATGCTCGGCTACCTGGCGGTGCACCTGCTGGTCGTCGGGGCGCTGGCCTTCTGGTTCTCCACGATCACCGACGCACCGCTGGCGGCGGTCGGCGGCGCGGTCTTCACCATGTTCGTCTTCGCGATCCTCGACCAGGTGGAGCAGCTGGGCTCGATCCGCGACTGGTTCCCGACGGCGGAGGAGTTCGCCTGGACCGACCTGCTGCAGACGCCGGTCGACTCCGGCGACATGTTCCGCGGCGTGATCCAGTCGCTGGTCTACATCGCGATCTTCACCGCGCTCGGCTTCCGCCACTTCTCCCGTCGCGACGTCACGAGTTGAGCTGATGCCGCGCCGAGTGGGCCCCGGAGGGGTCCCGGAGGTCTGACTGGACACGCTCAGCGCGACCGCAGGAGGGCACCTGGCGGCGGTGTCATCCGGAGGATGACGATGCCGTCGCACCTGGCCGCGGTGCGATCCGGAGGATCGCGATGTCACAGGCTGGCGCGGACCGCCTGGGCCCAGCCCTCGCCCATCGCGGCGTCGGTGACGGTGGCGTTGGGGACGGCGGCCAGCGCCGCGGCCATCCCGTCCACCGCCCCGCCGTTCGCGGTGATCCACAGCCGGCCCACGGCGGGCGCCATGTCGAGGTCGCTGATGCTGTCGCCGATCCCCACGGCGTCCTCGGGGGACAGGCCCCGGCGCTCCAGGTCCCAGGCGATCGCGGCGCCCTTGGAGATGCCGCGCGGCATCAGGTGGTAGACCCGCGGCGGTGCCGGATCGGCGTCCAGACCCATCCACGACGCCGCCGGGATCGCCCCGTTGTCCTTGAGGGTGAGCCAGCCCAGCTCCCGCTCGGCGAGCCACGCGTCGACGGCGAGCGCGTCCACCCGGCCGCGGAGCAGCGCGTCGGTGGAGTGGGTCGCGTGCCAGGGCGCGTGCCACTCGAGCCGGCCGGGGTTGGCGGCGACCAGCTCCTCGACGACGCGGAGCTCCGCCATCACGTCCATGGCCGTCCGCTCGCCGTACCCGGCGGGCAGCTCGCCGCGCAGCCGGTGGGTGTTCCGCCCGAAGCCCCAGCCGATGGTGGCGCCGAGCTCGGCGATGGCGCCGTCGGCGGCGAAGATCCGCGCGGCCTCCACCACCTGCTCGTAGGTCCGGCCGCTGACCAGCACCAGGACCACCCCGGCGCGGTGCAGGTCGAGCAGGGCACCGGCCGGTCCGTCGGTCAGCTCCCGGCCGGCGGTGTGCCAGAAGGAGCCCCGCGGGCCGACCATGGTGCCGTCGAGATCGGTGTAGACGATGCGCGCTGCCACGCGCCCATCCTGTCCGCCTCCGGATCCGGTACCGCCCGCGGGTACGATTTGCTCGTTCACTCATCCAGAGGGGCAGAGGGACACGGCCCGATGAAGCCCCGGCAACCGCCGTCCGACGCGAGAGCGCGGCGGGAGGTGCCAATTCCGTCCCGCGCGGCTCGACGGCCCGCTGCGGGGAAGATGAGGAGGTAGTCGTCGCATGACTCTCACCGCTCCCGGTTCCGTACAGGCCGACTCGTCCGCCGGTGGCCCGACCCCGCCCTGTCCGGCCCGCGGGCTCGTCTGCCGCAACTGCGGCGCCACCTTCGGCCTCATCGCCGAGCACGCCTGCGCCGAGTGCTTCGGCCCGCTCGAGGTCGACTACGACCCCGAGCTCATGCGCGCGGTGACGCGGGCGCAGATCGAGGCCGGCCCGCAGAACATCTGGCGGTACGTGGCGCTGCTGCCGGTGGGCCAGGACCCCGCCGGGCGCGTCTCCCTGGACCCCGGCATGACCCCGCTGGTGCGCGCCGACCGGCTGGCCGACGAACTGGGCCTGACCGGTGGGCTCTGGGTCAAGGACGACTCGGCCAACCCCACCCACTCGTTCAAGGACCGGGTGGTCAGCCTCGCGGCGACCGCCGCCAAGGGCTTGGGCTACAAGAAGATCGCCGCCGCCTCGACCGGCAACCTGGCCAACTCCGTGGCCGCGCACGCCGCCCGCGTGGGCCTGCCGTCGTTCGTCTTCATCCCGGCCGACCTCGAGCCGGGGAAGGTCGTGCAGTCGGCGGTCTACGGTCAGACGCTGGTCGCCGTCGACGGTTCCTACGACGACGTCAACCGGCTGACCAGCGAGCTCGCCGAGACCGACGAGTTCGAGGACACCGCCTTCGTCAACCAGAACGTCCGGCCCTACTACGCCGAGGGCTCCAAGACGATGGGCTACGAGATCGCCGAGCAGCTCGGCTGGCGCATCCCGGCCCAGGTGGTCATCCCGATGGCCTCGGGTTCGCTGCTGACGAAGGTGGACAAGGCCTTCCGCGAGCTCACCGCCGCGGGCATCGTCGAGGCCACCGAGTGGACGATCTTCGGCGCCCAGTCGGCCGGCTGCGACCCGATCGCCACCGCGTTCGACAACGGCTGGGACGTCGTCAAGCCGGTGAAGCCAACCGGGATCGCCAAGTCGCTCAACATCGGCAACCCGGCCGACGGCCCGTACGCGCTGGACGCGATCCGGCGCACCGGCGGTGCCGTGGGACGCGTGAGTGACGACGAGATCGTCCAGGGCATCCGCGACCTCGCCCGGACCACGGGTGTCTTCGCCGAGACCGCCGGTGGCGTCACTGTCGCCGTCCTGCGTCAGCTGGTGGAGAACGGGCGGCTGGACCCGGCGAAGGAGACCGTCGTCCTCAACACCGGCGAGGGGCTGAAGACCCTCGACCCGCTGGAGCCGGTCGTCGGCCCGACCCACCGCGTCGAGCCGTCGCTGAAGTCGGTGCGGGCCGCCGGCCTCATCGGCTGACGGGTGGTCCGTCGCCCGATCCGGGTGACACCGTGGTGATGAAGTGCCTGCACAGGGCGGGTGCTGCTGTACCTTCCCGCGCGGTTCCAGTTCCATGTTCGTGCTCGAACGGGCGGAAGAGGTGGACCCGGCCCTCCGATCCGGAGGGCCGTCCGCACGCACGAACGTGGGAGCACACGTGGCACAGGGCACCGTGAAGTGGTTCAACGCCGAGAAGGGCTTCGGCTTCATCACCGTGGACGGCGGCGAGGACGTCTTCGTCCACTACTCCGCCATCCAGATGGACGGGTACAAGAGCCTCGACGAGGGTCAGCGCGTCGAGTTCGAGGTCGTCCAGGGCCCGAAGGGTCCGCAGGCCGACGCCGTCCGCAGCGCCTGATCGCAGCACCTCCACGGAGGCCCGGTCCCCTGGGGGCCGGGCCTCCCGCGCGTCCGGGGGACCCCGTCCTTGCACTCGGCAGGGTCGAGTGCCAGACTCGTTTCTGGCACTCGGGGCTCCCGAGTGCCAATCAGGTCGGAACGGTGAGGCACCGGTTCGTGGGCCGACGGAGCGTCCACGTCGCTGGTGTCGTCCGTCGCGGGCGCCGAACCCGGCCGTGCAGCGTTACATGCATGGAGGACATCACCACATGGCCAAGATGATCGCCTTCGAAGAAGAGGCGCGCCGCGGTCTCGAGCGGGGCATGAACACCCTCGCCGACGCCGTCAAGGTGACGCTCGGCCCCAAGGGCCGGAACGTCGTGCTGGAGAAGAAGTGGGGCGCCCCCACGATCACCAACGACGGTGTGAGCATCGCCAAGGAGATCGAGCTCGAGGACCCGTGGGAGAAGATCGGGGCCGAGCTGGTCAAGGAGGTCGCCAAGAAGACCGACGACGTCGCGGGTGACGGCACCACCACCGCCACCGTGCTCGCCCAGGCGCTCGTGCGCGAGGGTCTGCGCAACGTCGCCGCCGGCGCCAACCCGATGGCCCTGAAGAAGGGCATCGAGAAGGCCGTCGCCTCGGTCACCGAGTACCTCCTCTCGACCGCCAAGGACGTCGAGACCAAGGAGCAGATCGCCGCCACCGCGTCGATCTCCGCCGCCGACCCCGCCATCGGTGAGCTCATCGCCGAGGCGATGGACAAGGTCGGCAAGGAAGGTGTCATCACCGTCGAGGAGAGCAACACCTTCGGGCTCGAGCTCGAGCTCACCGAGGGCATGCGCTTCGACAAGGGCTACATCTCGCCCTACTTCGTCACCGACACGGAGCGCATGGAGGCCGTCCTCGACGACCCGTACGTGCTCGTCGTGAACGGCAAGATCAGCTCGGTCAAGGACCTGCTCCCGCTGCTGGAGAAGGTCATGCAGTCGGGCAAGCCGCTGGCGATCATCTCCGAGGACGTCGAGGGCGAGGCTCTCGCGACCCTGGTCGTCAACAAGATCCGTGGCACCTTCAAGTCCGTCGCCGTCAAGGCCCCGGGTTTCGGTGACCGCCGCAAGGCCATGCTGACCGACATCGCCATCCTCACCGGTGGTCAGGTCATCAGCGAGGAGGTCGGCCTCAAGCTGGACACCGCCGGCGTCGAGCTGCTCGGCCACGCCCGCAAGGTCGTCGTCACCAAGGACGAGACGACGATCGTCGAGGGTGCCGGGGACACCGACCAGATCCAGGGCCGGGTCAACCAGATCCGCAGCGAGATCGAGCGGTCGGACTCCGACTACGACCGCGAGAAGCTGCAGGAGCGCCTGGCCAAGCTGGCCGGTGGCGTCGCCGTCATCAAGGCCGGTGCCGCGACCGAGGTGGAGCTCAAGGAGCGCAAGCACCGCATCGAGGACGCGGTGCGCAACGCCAAGGCCGCCGTCGAGGAGGGCATCGTCGCCGGTGGTGGCGTCGCTCTCGCGCAGGCCACGGCCGTCGCATTCGACAAGCTCGAGCTCGAGGGCGACGAGGCCACCGGTGCCAACATCGTGCGCGTCGCGCTCGAGGCGCCGCTGAAGCAGATCGCCATCAACGCCGGCCTCGAGGGCGGCGTCGTGGCGGAGAAGGTCCGCAACTCCGACACCGGCTGGGGCCTCAACGCCGCCACCGGCGAGTACGTGGACCTGATCGCGGCCGGCATCATCGACCCGGCCAAGGTCACCCGCTCGGCGCTGCAGAACGCCGCCTCCATCGCGGCGCTCTTCCTCACCACCGAGGCCGTCATCGCCGACAAGCCGGAGAAGAACGCTCCGGCCATGCCGAACAGCGATGGCATGGGCGGCATGGACTTCTGAGTCCAGCCCCTTCGTAGTACCAGCACTGCCCGGCAGGGGCGGTCCGTTCCGGCGGGCCGCCCCTGTCGGCGTGCGGGGCCTCAGTCCTCCGGCGGGAAGCAGCAGAACTCGTTGCCCTCCGGGTCGGCCAGCACGTGCCAGTCGATGTCGGCGCCCTGCGTCCGCACGACCCGGGCGCCGGCTGCCACCAGTGCGTCCCGGTCGCCGACGACGTCGAGGTGCATGCGGTTCTTCACCCACTTCGACTCGACCACCGGGTTGAACCAGATGTCGGGCCCGGCCCCCGACGGGTCGACGATCAGCGCGGGCCAGTCGCGTTCGCGCACGGTGCCGTCGTCGAGCACGTCCTTGCGGACGTAGCCCAGCGCCGCGGACCACCAGTCGGCCATCGCGTGGTGGTCGCGGGCGTCGAGGCAGAGGTCCTTGAAGCGGGCGGGGGCGTCGGCCATGCCCCGACCTCACCACATCCCGGGCAGACCGAGGGCCCGCCACCGGGTGGTGACGGGCCCTCGACGGGTGGGCTCAGCGGACCTCGACGGGGAACGGCCCCGAGACGCTGCCCTCGCTGGACTTGATCCAGATCTCCGCCGGTGCCGTCGCGGGTGCCGGGTCGACGGTGATCTCCCAGGCGCCCACGTTCTCCGGGGCCTCGATGGCGCCGACGACACCCGTCGGGTAGCCGGCGAGCGGGGTCGCGACCGGCCCGGTGCCCGCGGCGTTGGTGCGGTGCACCGTGATCGTCGCCCCGGGCACGGTGCCGGATCCGGAGATGCGGAACTCGTCCCCGGTCCGGAACTGGGCCAGCCCGATCGCGACGTCGTCACCGACGACCCGGTGGTTGACCCCCGCCGACAGGGTGCTGTACGCGGTGGCGGCCGGGGTCCGGGACTGCACCCGGAAGACGTACCGCTGACCGTCGGCGCTCTTCGGCAGGCCGGTGACCTGGGCCGTGGTACCGGTCACGACCACGTCCCGGTCGGGCTGGAGCACGACCGTGGCCGCGTCCGTCGCCGTCGCGTCCGTCCGCAGGAACACCCGGACCCGGTAGCCGGTGGCGTCCGGCACCGGGTTCCACGCGAGGTCGACCCGTCCCTGGGGCGCGGCCGGGTCCGGTCCGGCGCCGGCCGTTCCGGTGATCGCCAGACCCGTGGGCGCGACGGCCGGGGCAGCGGGCGCCGGCGACACCACACCGGAGCCGTGCGTGGCGTTGCCGGCCGCGTCGATCGCGACGTAGTTCACGGTGGTGTCGGCCGTGGTGACGGGGATCGGCGCCGTGTAGAGCGTCGCGGTGGCCGACGGGACGTTGCCGCCCTCCACCGTCGTCACCGGGCTGCCGTCGGTCGTGTAGTAGAGAGTCCCCTCGTCGGCGGCCAGCGTGAGGGACGAGGTCACCACCGCCGTGGTGCCGGTCAGCTCGGGGGTCGTGGTCACCACGGGAGCCGTGGTGTCTCCCGAGCCGTCCTCGTTGGGCGGCGCGATCGTCCCGGCCAGGGCGAACGGAGCGCCGATCTCGCTGCCGACCATCGAGCGGACCTCGATGGTGTACAGGGCACCGCCGGTCAGGCCGTCCAGGACGACCTGCGTGGTGCTCGCGCCCACCCGGTAGCCCTCCTGCCGCTGGGTGGCCTGGTCGATGGCGGTGACGCTGTAACCGGTGACCGGCGCCCCACCCGCGACCGGAGCCGCGGACGCCCAGGTGACCGTGGCTGCGGTGCCGTCGGCGTTCCACACCGTGGAGTACTCACCGACGGGGGGCTCGGCGCCGTCCGGGCCGGGGGGGCACCCGGGTGCGCCACCGCTGGCGAGCCCGTACTCGGCCAGGGTCAGACCGAGCTGTGCCTCGACGGTGGTGGCCTCGGCCATCCAGCTCAGCGCCACCGCCTGTCCCTCGAACACCAGTTGCTGGTCCGACGGCGACAGGTCGTCGAACGTCACGGAGAACTCGCCGTTCGCCGCGGTGCCCGAGACCGTGTAGCCGGTCGGGACCTCGTCGGGCACCTCGTTGGGGCTCCAGCCGATCGCCCGCTCACCGATGGCGCCCTCGTCCCGCATCGCCGGGTTGACGACCTCGACGGCGAACCGGTCCAGGTTCACGTCGGCGCCGTAGCTGCCCGAGAACGTCACGGAGTTGACGTTCCCCTCGGCCGGGTCGCTGGCGGTGACCTGCGTGATCGCCGCCGAGCCGACCCGCATGCCGTCCACCAGCGGGGACCCGCTGAACGACAGCGACACCTCGTCACCGGCCCGGAGGTCGGGCGTGACGCCGGTGAAGCAGCTGGCGGAGTCGTGGTTCCACTCCCGGAAGCCGGTGTCGTCGACGACCCCCGTGGCGGTGCCGACGGTCTGGCCGCCACGGGTGACGGTGAGGGTCGCGGTCTGGCCGGCCTGGGCGGTGTAGCCCTCGATGGCGATCATGTCGCGGTCGGGGAAGACCTCGATGTTGCCCGGCCCGCTCGGCGGGTTGCCGGCAGAGGCGCTCGTGGCGACTCCGAAGAGCCCGGCGGTGGCGGTGATGGCCGCGAGGCCTCCCGCCACGGCGCGGCGCTTCCGGCTGGGGGCGTGGAGCAGTCCGGTCGCGGAGGTGGCCACCGGTCCGGCTCCTCTCCCGCGACCACGCCCGGTGGTCGGTCCTGTTCTGGTCATGGCCTTCTCCGCAGTTCGTGTCCGGTCGCCTCGATCGAGGGAACGTGCACACGGTCGTCGAGCGGAGCGGCGGGGAGGCAGCCGAGGTGTGGGGTACCGGGACCCCCCAAAAGGGGAGGGGCCGGCTCCGGACGCCGGGAACGTTCACCCGTGGTCCCGCCGGGTAGGCGGCTGACCGTGACGGTGATCATCGGGACGTCGGGGTGGCAGTACCGCGACTGGCGCGGTGCCTTCTACCCGCAGAAGCTCGCCCAGCGGCTCTGGCTGGAGCACTACGTCGAGCACTTCGCCACCGTCGAGAGCAACAACGCCTTCTACCGGCTGCCCGAGCGCGAGACGTTCGTCCGCTGGCGCGAGCGGACGCCGCCGGACTTCCGGTGGGCGGTCAAGGCCAGCCGGTTCCTCACCCACATCAAGCGGCTGCGCGAGCCGGAGGAGCCGGTCGCCCGGCTGATGGGCCGCGCCGAGGGCCTGGAGGGGAAGCTGGACGCGATCCTGCTGCAGCTGCCGCCCACGCTGAAGGCCGATGCGGAGCTGCTGCGCAGCTGCCTGGCCCAGTTCCCCGGCGGCACGCGGGTGGCCGTCGAGCCGCGGCACGAGTCGTGGTGGACCGACGAGATCCGGGCGCTGCTGGAGCGCTACGGGGCGGCGCTGTGCTGGGCCGACCGGATGGAGCAGCCGGTCGCGCCGCTGTGGCACACCGCCGACTGGGGGTACCTGCGCTTCCACACCGGCCTGGAGAACTGGCGCTACCGGCCGGAGACGCTCCGGCTGTGGGCCGACCGGCTGGCCGCCACGTACGGGGGCGGCGACGTGCTCGTCTACTTCAACAACGACCCGGGGTGCGCCGCGGTCATCGACGCGTGCCTGTTCGCCGACGCGGTGCGCCGGGCAGGGGGGACGCCGACCCGCGTGCCCACGGCCGACCAGGCGACCGGGCTGGCCTGGGCGTCGGCCTGAGACCGGCGGCGGCCGGGGCCCGCACGGGGCCCCGGCCGTCCGGGCGTCAGTTCCGGCCGGCGGCGCGCTCGGCGTCCTCGCGGGCCTGCTCGGCGGCCTCCTCGGCAGCTTCCTCGGTCTTCTCGGCGGCCTGGTGGGCGGCCTTCTCGGCGTCCTTCGCGGCCCGCTCCTGGGCCTTGGCGGCGTCGCGGGCGGCCTTCTCGGCTTCCTTGGCGGCGTCGCGGACGGCCTTCTCGGCCTCCTTGGCGGCGTCCCGGGTGGCCTTCTCCGCGTCCTGGGCCGCCTGGCGGGCCTGGGCGGCCTGCAGCGCGTCCTGGGCGTGCTCGTCGGCGTGGGTGACGGCGTTGTCCAGCCCGCGGAGGTCGCTGTCGTCGGCGCCGTCCTCGGTGCCCTCCTCGGAGGGCTCCTCGGTCTCGGTTCCCGTCTCGGTCTCCGACTCGGACTCGGTCTCCGACTCGGTCTCGGTCTCGGTCTCCGTCTCCGTCTCGGACTCGGTCTCGGTCTCGACGACCGCCACCTCGGTGGAGTCGTCGGAGCCGGCCATGTCGAACGACGTCACCGACTCCACGGTCGCCGAGACGGCGTCCTGCACGGGGGCCGGGAGCGCGCCGGCGGCACCGGCGCCGGTCACGCCGGCAGCCGCGATGCCCAGGCCGGTGGCGACCTGCGCCGCGGTGCCGGCACCGGCGATCTTGGCGACGACGGCGGCGAGTCCTTCGAGCAGTGCCATGGGTGGGTCCTCCCGAACCGTGGGCCGCGGGCGCGGCCTGTTCGGACGGATATCGGCAGCCGACGGCGGCGGCTGTAGCCGGACGGGTGGAATCACCCGGTCGTGGGGTCAGCCGGTGGGGCGGTCGGCCAGGTGCTCGGCGACCGTGCGCGGCGGCCGGCCGAGCAGGCCGGTGAGCACCCGCGGGCTGCCGGTGAACCCGTGCGCGCGGTACCAGTCGAACATCGTGGTGCGGCAGCGGCCGGCGTAGGTCCCGTCGTCGTCGGCCCGGACGTCGACGGCGGTGACCGGGCGCCCGGAGCGGGCGGACAGCAGCGCGGCGACGTCGGGCGCGGTCAGCTCCTCGGGGCCTACGGCCTCGAAGGTGCCGCTGTCCAGGCCATCCGCGGTGAGCAGCACTGCCGCGGCCACGGCGACGTCGCGCAGGTCGACGAAGGACTGCGCCCGCTCCAGGCCCCAGGGGCTGCGCAGCTCGCCACTCCGCACGGCGGCGGCCAGCTGCCCGTCGAGGTTGTCGGCGTAGGCGCAGGGCTGCAGCACCCGCCACCGAGCCGCCGTCCCGGCGACCGCGCCGTCGAGCGCCTCCTCGACGCGGTCCTTCGCCGCGTGGTGCGGCATCGCGCGGGCCTGGGGTCGCAGCACCGAGTGGTAGACCAGCCGGCGCACCCCCGACCGGGCCGCCTGCGCCAGGACCTCCGGTGCACCGGTCGCCTCGCCCGGGTCGAAGTTGGGCCAGATCAGGTACAGCGCGTCGGCGCCGGCCAGGACGGGGGACAGGTCGCCGGTCAGGTCCCCGACGACCACCTCGGCGCCGAGCCCGTCCAGAGTGGGGCGCGGGCGGCTCGACGGGACGACCGCGCGCACCTCCTCGCCCCGGGACAGCAGCGTCCGGACGACGGCGGTGCCGGTGACCCCGCCGGCGGCGGTCACGACGATCACAGGACGTCGACCGCCTCCGCGTGCCGCACGCCGAGCTGCTCCGCGGCCCGGTCGAGCACGTCCTGCACGACGAGCGTGTCGGCCAGCGGCATGACGGCGCTCTCGCTCCGGCCCGCGCGCAGGCACTCGGTGACCTCGACGAGCTCGTGCGCGTACCCGGTGCCGGTCTGCGGGCGGGTGATCGTCTCCGGCTCGGCGCCGGCGCGGTGCAGCACGATGGTGTCCGGGTGGTGGAAGCGGGGCAGGACGTCGATCCAGCCGGTCGTCCCGAACACCCGCGCCTGCCCGGGCAGGGCGTTGCGCAGCGAGGTGGTGAGCGAGGCCGTGCGGCCGTCGCCGAAGTCGAGGAGCAGCGAGGCGTCGGCGTCCACCCCCGACGGGAACAGCGAACCGGCGGCGACGACGCGCTGCGGCGTGCCGAGCAGCATCTGGGCGAAGGAGACGACGTAGACGCCCAGGTCCAGCAGCGCGCCACCGCCGAGCGCCATGGCGAAGAGCCGGTCGGCCGGGTCGTACTCGCGGGCCACGCCGAGGTCTGCCTGCACCGAGCGCATCTCGCCGATGGCGCCGTCGGCGATGAGCTCGCGCACCGCGACGACGGCCGGCTGGAAGCGCGTCCACATGGCCTCCATGACGAAGACGCCGGTCTCCCGGGCCAGGTCCACCACCTCGACCGCGCCCGCGGTGGTGGCGGTGAACGATTTCTCCACCAGCAGCGCCTTGCCCGCGCGGAGGGCGGCCAGCGCGAGCGCGTGGTGCTGCGGGTGCGGGGTGGCCAGGTACAGCACGTCGACGTCCGGATCCGCGATGATCGCCGCGTAGGAGCCGTGCGCCCGGTCCAGCCCGTGCCGGGAGGCGAAGGCGTCGGCCCGCTCCTGCGAGCGCGACGCGACCGCCACCGGCCGCGCGTTCGGCACGTGCGCGAAGTCGTGCACCACGTTCTCGGCGATGCGGCCCGGACCGACGACTCCCCAGCGGATCTCTGCGCTCACCCGGCAGACGCTAGTCGGGGCGCGGCAGACTGCTCCCCGTGGCCGTGCTGATCGACTCCCCGGTGTGGCCGTGGCGCGGCCGCCGCTGGTCCCACCTGGTCAGCGACGTCAGCTACGCGGAGCTGCACGCCTTCGTGGCGGCCGAGCTGGGCATCCCGCGGCGGGCGTTCCAGGGCGACCACTACGACGTCCCCGAGGACCTCTACGACGTCGCGGTGGCGGCCGGCGCCCAACCGGTCGAGTGCCGGGAGCTGCTGCAGCGGCTGCTCGCCGCCGGGCTCAGGCTCCGGAAGCCCCGCCGGCCCGCTGCCTCAGCAGGGTGAGCTCCGCGCCGAGGTTGGCGCGGGCCAGCGGCTCCCACTCCTCCGCGGCGGGCAGCCGGTAGAGCCGGGGCAGCGCCAGCAGCTGCTCCAGGACGGCGATCCGCCCGGCGGTGAACGTCTCGTCGTCCAGGTGCCCGTACTCGGCGCGGACCGCCGACGCGTAGCCGGCGTAGGCCGCCGGCGGGCTGGCCAGCACCGCGAGGTCGGCGTCGCAGAGGGCGGCGCCGTTCGCGTCGCCCGGTGCGGCGTCGTGCCCGGCGGTGAGCAGCACCAGCCGCACCACCTCGTCGACCCGCTCGTCGGGGACCAGCCCGCGCAGACCGGCGCGGGCGCGGTCGGCGCTGACCTGCTCGTTGTCCGCGCGCCGTGGGTCGTAGACGACGTCGTGGTACCAGGCGGCCAGCCGCACGGCGGCGGGATCGGGGACGTCGGGGGCCAGCCGGTCGACCAGGCCCAGGACCGCCGCCAGGTGTGCCAGGTCGTGGTATGTGCGGTGCGGCTCGCTCCACGCCGCGACGACGGCGGCCCACTCGGTGCGCGAGGTGGGGGAGTCCCCGGCAAGCGCGGTCCAGGCGTCGAAGCCGACCGGGCCGCTCACCGGACCCCGCAGCTGCGCAGCGCCAGCAGGGCGAAGGCGCGGGCGGCGGTGACCAGCTCGGCCACCGGCACCGACTCCTGCGGCCCGTGCGCGAGGTGCAGGTCGCCCGGGCCGTAGTGCAGCGTCGGGATGCCCGCGGCGGCGTAGAGCCGCAGGTCGGTGCCGGCCGCGATCGCCCGCTCGGTGGGCTCGTCGCCGCCCGCGTCCACCACGGCGGAGCGCATCGCGGGCAGCAGCGGTGAGCCGGCCGGCAGCTCGCCGCTGGCGAAGGCGCCGCCGGTCCAGGTCAGCCGCACCGGGTGCGCGGCGAGCCACGGGTGCGCGGCGCAGACGTCGGCCAGCCGGGCCTCCAGCGCCGCCCGCGCCGTCTCCACGGGTTCGCCCACCCGGACCCCGTACCGGCCCTCGGCGACCAGCCGGTCGGGCACCGAGCTGGCCCAGTCGCCGGCCTGCACCCGGCCGATCGAGATGCCGTGCGGAAACCGGGCCTCGCCGAAGCGGGGATCGGCGTCGCGCTGCCGCTCGGCCTCGAAGGCGATCAGCTCCCCGTGCACGTGCGCGAAGAGTTCGACGGCGGAGACGCCGCGGTCGCGCATGGCGGCGTGGGCGGCGTGGCCGCTCACCTCCAGCCGGAAGGTGAGGGCCCCGCCGTGGGCGGTGACGACGGCCCGGGCGGTGGGCTCGGGGATGACGCACAGCTCGCCGGTGTGCCCGCGGCGCAGCGTGGCCCAGGCGCCGAGGCCGCCGTCCTCCTCGCCGACGACGCCGTGCAGCGCCATCGGGCGGGCCAGGCGCACTCCCGCCGTCCGCAGTGCGTGCACCGCCGCCAGCGCGGCGACCACCCCGGCCTTCATGTCGCAGGCACCGCGGCCGTGCACGGCCCCGCCGGCGATCCGGGGGACGAACGGGTCGCCCGCCCACAGGTCGCGGTCACCGGGCGGGACGACGTCGGTGTGCCCGGCCAGCACGAGCGCCGGCGTGCCGCCGTCGGCGCCGTCGACCGTGCCGACGACACCCCACGCCTCGCTGCGCACGACCTCCTGGCCTGGGGCGCCGGGGGCGCTCGCCGCCTCCGCGAGATCGATCGGCCACCGGTCGGTGGTGCAGCCCAGCTCCTCGAGCCAGTCGCCGAGCAGGTGCTGCACCTCGCTCTCGGCCGCGCTTCCGCCGACCGACGGGACGGCGACCATGGCGCACAGCCGCTCCACCGCCCACCGCTCGTCGACGGCGGACAGCACGCGCTCCTCGACGGCGGTGAGGTCGGCCATGCGCGGGAGTCTGGCACGCGTCGCCGACCGGCCGGGACGGTGCGGACGGCTAGCTTGTCGGCCGTGAGCCAACCCCCGCCCCCGCCCGGCTGGTACCCCGATCCGGGCGGCGGTCCGGGCGCCCGGTGGTGGGACGGCCAGGGCTGGACCGAGCACGTCCAGCAGGCCGCGCCGCCGTCCCCGCCCGCCGGCCCCTCGCTGTACGACCAGCCGGTGCTCCTGGTGAACCAGAAGACCAAGCTGATCGAGCTCACCAACGAGTACGCGGTGCTCGACGGGGGTGGCCAGCGAATCGGCGCCGTCGTGCAGGTGGGGCAGAGCTCGCTGAAGAAGGCCGTGCGGCTGGTCTCGAACCTCGACCAGTTCCTGACCCACCGGCTCGAGGTGCGCGACGCCCGCGGGCCGGTGCTGGTGCTCACCCGGCCGGCGAAGCTCGTGAGGTCACGGGTGGTGGTGCAGCGGCCCGACGGAGCGCCGGTCGGGGAGATCGTGCAGGCCAACGTCTTCGGGAAGATCCGCTTCGATCTGGTGGCCGGTGGTCAGCCGGTCGGGGCGATCCAGGCCGAGAACTGGCGGGCCTGGGACTTCGCGATCACCGACGCGGCCGGCGTCGAGGTCGCGCGGATCACCAAGAAGTGGGAGGGGCTGGCCCGCACGATGTTCACCACCGCCGACCGCTACGTCGTCCTGGTGCGCTACCGCCTGCCCGAGCCCCTGGCCAGCATGGTCATCGCCTCGGCCCTGACGGTCGACACCGCGCTCAAGCAGGACGAGCGCGGGTTCAACTGAGACACCGCGGTCCTCCGGACCGCACCGCGGCCAGGTGCCGTCCCCTCCTGAGCGGAGCCGGATCGTCGCCCCTGCGCGGACCCTGCGGGCCCACTCGGGGCGACATGTCCGACCGTCCGCGGGTAGCCTCGTAGCTGTCCGGGCCGGGTGCATCGTGCCCCCGGGTGCCATTTGGTTACGCCTTCACGGACTACCGCCCCGACCTCGGTCGGGGGCCTGGAGCCGCGTTGTGCATCTCGCCGCGAGGCGGCCGTCATCCGGTCCGGACCCCATCCGCAGGAGAGCCCCCGCCCGTACCGGGCGGGGGCTCCCGCGTCCTCCGAGCGGATTCGCTCAGTAGCTCTCCTCGGTGGTGCTCCGGCGGACCGGGGCGCCGGCCGGGTCGCCGTACGCGTCGGTGCGGGTGACCCGGCGCTGCCGGCGGCTCCGGACCGCCAGCTCCAGGACGATGCCGAGCGCACCGACGGCCATCAGGATCCAGCCGACCACCTGCAGGTCGACGCCGGTGGCGTCCACGCGCACGGCGAAGGTCAGGATCGCGCCGAGCGCGAGCAGCACGATGGCGGTTCCGAGTCGCATGGCGAACTCCTCCTGTCGCGGTTCCCAGGGAGGGGACCGGCGGCGCTCGCCGCGGGCGCAGCGGTTCCCGTGCCGCGGGCCGTGAACCACCGCAGGACCCCGATGTCACCCTGACGGGTGCGTCTGAGTCCCCCTTAGGCCGAACTGCGGGCCCCGGACGGCGTGGTCGCCCGATGCCCGGGCGCCCGCCTCAGCACGAACGTTCCTCCCGTCACCGACGACGAGGAAGGAACGGCCATGACCCTGCACTACCCGAACCCCGGCCTGGAGGCCGAGCTCGCCTACCGGCGCGAGGTGCTGCAGTCGCTCGGCCGCGGCACCCGGAGCCGGCCGGGACCCTGGGTGCGGCTGCGCCGGCGTTCGCGCTGAGCGCAGCTGGACGGGGCGGCGACGCGGTGGTCCTGTCGCCCCCGCATGCCACGATCCCTGCCGTGTCACGCTGGGACGATGCCCCGCTGGTGGGCCGGGCCGACGAGCTCGCCCGCCTGCTCGCGCACGTCGACCGCGCGGTCGCCGGGCGCGCGTCGGCCGTGCTTCTCGCCGGCGACGCGGGCGTGGGCAAGACCCGGCTGCTCGACGAGCTGGCCCGCCGGGCGCGCGACCGCGGCGTCCGGGTGCTCACCGGCCACTGCGTCGACCTCGGCGACGTCGGCCTGCCCTACCTGCCCTTCGTCGACCTGCTCCGCCCGGTGGTCGCCGATCCCGAGCTGGTGCCCGTCGCGCGGGAGAACCCGGTGCTCGCCGGGCTCATCGCCGGCCGGCCCGGCGCGGTCGTGCCGGTGCGGCCGCCCGCGGAGGGTCAGGACCTCGGCAGCCCGCTGCCGCACCGGGCGGCTCCGCAGCCGGTCGACGACGGCCGACTCCAGCTGTTCGAGTCGGTCGCCGGGCTGCTGTGCGAGCTGGCCGCGACCGGCCCGCTGCTGGTGGTGCTCGAGGACGTGCACTGGGCCGACCGGTCCAGCCGCGACCTCCTGCGCTACCTGCTCGCCCGGTTGACCGACGAGCCGGTCGTGGTCGTCGCCTCCTACCGCGCGGACGACCTGCACCGGCGGCACCCGCTGCGCCCGCTGCTGGCCGAGCTGGTGCGGCTGCCCGGGGTGGAGCGGGTCGAGCTGCCCCCGCTCCCCGATGCGGCGGTGGGGGACCTCGTCCGCGGGCTGGCCGCCGAGGCCGGCGGCATCCCCGAGGGCACGGTCGACGACGTCGTCGCGCGGGCCGAGGGCAACGCCTTCTACGCCGAGGAGCTGCTCGCCGCCGGCCTGCAGGGCGAGGTGCTGCCGCTGGGGCTGACCGACGTCCTCCTGGCGCGGGTGGAGCAGCGGTCGCCGGCGGCGCAGCGGGTGCTGCGGGTGGCCGCCGTCGCCGGCCGGCGGGTGCGCCACGAGCTGGTCGCCGCGATCGGCGAGCTCGCCGCGGACGAGCTGGACCGGGCGTTCGCCGAGGTCGTGCACCACCACCTGCTCGTGGTCTCCGACGACGGGCGCTACCGCTTCCGGCACGCGCTGCTGCGCGAGGCCGTCCTCGCCGACCTGCTGCCGGGCGAGCGGGTGGGACTGCACGCGGCGATCGCCGCGTACCTGGCCGACCGCCCTGACGCCGGCACCGCGGCCGAGCGGGCGCACCACGCGCGAGGCAGCAACGACCTGCCGGCGGCGCTGAGCGCGTCGCTGGAGGCGGCGGCGGAGGCGTGCCGCGTCGGGGCACCGGCCGAGCAGCTGCAGCACTTGGAGGGCGCGCTCGCGCTGTGGTCGGCGGTGCCCGACGCCACCGGGCGGGCCGGGCGCGATCAGGTGGCGCTGCTGACCGAGACGGCGGCCACCGCGCGCACGGTGGGGGAGCTGCACCGCGCCGTCGCGCTGCTCCGCTCGGCCCTCGAGGTGCTCGGTCCCGACGGCGACCCGGCGCGGCGGGCGCGGGTGCACTACACGCTGGCCCAGACGATGGCGCGGGTGGAGAACGTGCACGGCGCCCACCAGGAGAGCGCCGCCGCGCTGAGCCTGGTGCCGGCGGAGCCGCCCTCCGAGGTGCGGACGTGGGCGGCGGCCACCCATGCGCGCACCAGCTACTCGCTCAACCTGCTCGCCGAGGGCGACGCCGCGGCCGAGGAGGCCCTCGCCGCGGCCGACGTGCTCGGGCTGGACGGCGCGTGGTCGGACACGGCGGTGTCGCAGGTGCGCGCGCACCCCCCGCCCGACGAGGAGACCGTGCGGCAGCGGCTGGCGGAGGCGCTGGCCCGGGCGCAGCGGTCGGGGGACGTCGACGTCGAGATGCGGGTGCTGTTCAACCTGGCGACCCTCGCCTTCGAGGGCGGGCGCATCCCCGAGACGCTGGCGTGGACGGGGCAGGCGACGGCACGGGCGCGCGACCTGGGCATGGAGTGGGCCTTCTACCCGGCCGAGCTGCGGCACCTGCAGGTCACCGCGCTGTACATGGCGGGGGAGTGGGACGCGAGCCTCGCCGAGGCGGACGCCCTCGCGCGGGTGCCGGAGATGGCCTCGCACGTGCGGGCCGCCGGCCTGCTGGTCCTGGTGGGACGGGGGGAGGCGGCGGCGCGGGAGCGGCTCGGCTGGGCGCGGGCGCTGATCCCCCGGCTGCGCGAGCACGTGCTGCTGGGCCTGGTCACCGCCGCGTCGGAGGTCGACCTCGCCGGCTGGGCGGGCGATCCGGCGACGGCGGCGGCGGTCGCCGGCGCGGCGTGCCGGCGGCTGCGCGAGCAGTGGCCGGAGGACCACCTGGCCGTGCTGCGCATCGCCGCCGGTGCGCTGGGGCCGGTGGGCGACGCCGTGGCCGCGGCGCGGCTCGTGGACGACGGAGCGGTCGCCGAGCACTGGGTCGCGGCCGGCGACGGGCTCGCCGACGCGGCGCGGTACGCCGTCGACGTCTACCGCCGGGAGGTGACTCCGGCGTTGCAGGTCGAGGCGGCGGCGTGGCTGGCGCGGGTGGAGGCCGAGGTCGCGCGGCTGCACGACCGGGCAGAGCCGGAGCTGTGGCGGGCCGCCGTCGCGGCGTTCGAGCCCTGGCACCGGTACGAGATCGCGCGGTCCCGGTGGCGGCTGGCCGAGGCGCTGCTGGCGACCGGTGACCGGGTGGGCGCCACCGAGCAGGCGCAGCTGGCGCACGAGGTGGCGGTCGGGCTGGGGGCCGGACCGCTGCGGGCCGCGGTGGAGGCGCTGGCGCGGCGGGGACGGCTCGACGTCGCCGGGATCCGCACGCCGTCGGTCTCCGCCGTCCTCACCCCGCGCGAGGCGGAGGTGCTGCGGCTGCTGGCGCGGGGGCGCACGAACCGGCAGATCGGCGGCGAGCTGTACATCAGCGAGAAGACCGCGAGCGTGCACGTCAGCAACATCCTGGCCAAGCTCGGCGCCAGCGGCCGCACCGAGGCGGTCGCCGTCGCCGCCTCGCGCGGCCTGCTGACGACGTCCTGACCCACCGGCCCGGAGCGCGTCAGAGCATGGTGCGGAGGCGCTCCCGGCGGGCGCGGAGCACGTCGACCGACGCCGATGCCGACGGCGGGCCGGGCACCGACTGGCGCAGCTGGGTGTGCACCACGGCCTGCGGCTGCGAGGTGCGCGCAGCGACCCGGTTGACCATACGGTTGATCTCCCGGCGCAGCTCGGCGGCGTCGCGCCACGAGCGGCCGGCGTCGTCCTCGTCGGGGTGGTCCTCGACGACCATGAAGTCGTCGCCGTCGTTGCGATGGCTCTGCGCGATGCGGATCCGCAGCTCGTCGTCCCGCTTGGCCAGCAGTGACGCGGTCTGCTCCGGGGTGAGCAGGCCGGGGATGCCGAGGAAGTCCTCCTCCTCGGGGGCCACCAGCGCGGGGCGTCCCTCACCGGTGTGCGCCGTCCCGCTGCTCAGCACGTGGGCGAAGCGGGCGTCGGCCTCGAGGGCCTCCCACTGCTTCATCTCGCCCTCCTTCGGCTCCCGCGGCGGCAGGTCGAGCGCCTCCAGCTCCTCGTCCGGCTGGGTCTTCGGCGGCGGCATGACGTGGTTGCGCTGTTCCTCCATCGACGCGGCCAGCGACAGCAGCGGGCGCACGGCGGGGAGGAAGACGGTCGCCGACTCGTGTGGCGTCCGGGCGCGCACGACACGGCCGACGGCCTGGGCGAAGAACAGCGGGGTGCGGTAGGAGGTCATCCAGGCCAGGACGGCGGCGCGCGGGACGTCGACGCCCTCGGAGACCATCCGCACGCAGACCGCGATCCGGGCGCCGCCCTTGTTGAACTTCTCGATCTTCTTCGACGCCTTGGGGTCGTCGGAGAGGATCAGCTCGGGCGCCTTGCCGGTCACCCGGCGCACGATCTTGGCGTACTCGCGGGCGTCGTCCTGGTCGCTGGCCAGCACCAACCCGGCGGCGTCGGGCATGCCGCCCTCCTCACGGAGGTGGGTGATCCGGTCGTCCATCGCCGCGATCACGTGCGGCACCCACTGGCCCTTGGGATCCAGCGCGGTGCGCCACGCCTGCATCTCCACCGACCGGGTGCCGGCCTCGCTCAGCGACGCGGCGACGACCTCACCGGCGGAGTTCCGCCAGCGGGACGTGCCGGTGTAGGCGGCGAAGACGACGGGGCGGACGACGGCGTCGGCCAGCGCCTCCTTGTAGCCGTAGGTGTAGTCGGCCCGGCTGACCAGACCGCCCGCCTCGCCTTCGAAGGTGTCCTCCTCGTACCGGACGAAGGGGATGCGCTCGTCGGGCTTGGTGCGGAACGGCGTCCCGGTGAGGCAGAGCCGGCGCGCGGCCATGCCGTAGGCCTCCTCGACCGCCTCGCCCCAGGAGAGGCCGTCGCCGGCGTGGTGCACCTCGTCGAGGATCACCAGCGACTTGACGGCGGTGGACCGGGCGGCGTGCAGCATCGGCTTGCCCGCCACCTGCGCGTAGGTGGTGACGTAGCCCTGGGTGCCGGCGCGCACCGGTCCGACGGCGTTGGTCAGGTTCGGGTCCAGGACGATGCCCATCGCGTCGGCGGCCTCGGCCCACTGCAGCCGCAGGTGGTCGGTCGGGCAGACGACGACGACGCGGGCGACCTCCCGGCGGGACAGCAGCCGGGCGGCGAGGGTCAGGGCGAAGGTCGTCTTGCCGGCGCCCGGCGTAGCGGTGACCAGGAAGTCCTTGGGGGAGGCCTCCTCGTACTGGCCGAGGGCGGTCTGCTGCCACGCCCGGAGCGGTCGGCTGGTCGTCTGCGGGCCCGAGGCCTCCGCTCGCAATGCACTCCCCATGTCGCGGCCCATTCTGGTCGGCGGCGGGGCAACACGCCCAACGGGGGCCTACCGCGCGCCTCGGCCGTCGCCGCGTATGGCGAGCCGGGGACGGCTCGCTGACCAGCAGGTTCGCTCGTGATCCAACGAGGTGTGGCGATCGTCATGCCGCGAACGGACCGTCTCGTCACGCCCCGCCGGTCACGCGCATCCCAGGCGCACCGGAACTGTCAGAGGTCGAACATACGATCGACAGCATGATCGACGGCGGGCAGCGTGAGGGTGTCGCGCAGGCGGCCGCGCCCGCCGCCGGATGGGCGTCGGGCCCGCTCGGTGCCGTCCAGGCCGCCGACCGCGAGATCGCCCGCCAGACCGCGCTGCGTGCTCGGGCGGTCGCCGAGTTCGCCGCCACGCGCCCCGCGTCGGCCGATCGGCCACCGGGCGAACCCGGGGCCATGAGCGCCGAGCGACGGGCCGCACGACCGGAGGTCCTGGCCGACGTCAGCGAGTGGGCGGTGCAGGAGCTGGCCGTCGCGCTGTCCAGCTCCTCCCAGGCGGCGCAGACGCTGCTGGTCCGCTCGCTCACCCTGGTGCACCGGTTGCCCCGCACCCTGGCCGCGCTCGAGTCCGGAGCACTGCACGTCGGCCACCCGTGGCCGTTGCTGGAGAAGGTGGCGCCGATCAGGGAGGCGGCCGTGAGGGCCCGGGTGGAGGCCGACCTGCTGGCGTGGGCGAGGGGTCGGGTCACCACTCCTGCCCAGCTGGGCGCGAAGGCCCGCCGCATGGTGCTCGCCCGTGACGCCAGGGACGCCGCCGGGCGGCTGAGCGCGCGGTTGCGGGAGCGGGGCGTCTTCGTCCACCCGGACGCCACCGAGGGGATGGCCGTGGTCAGCTCGCTGCTCACGGTGCCGGAGGCGCAGGCGCTGCTCGACGCCCTCGGTCGCTACGCCGACGCACTCGGCGACCCAGAGGACCAGCGCACCCGCGGCCAGAAGATGGCCGATTGCCTGCTCGACTGCGTGCTGCGCCCGGGGGAGACGGATCTCCGGCCCGTGCAGGCGCAGCTCACCGTGGTCGCCGGCGTGACCACGCTCGCCGGCGGGGACGAGCCGGGCGAGATCGGCGGAGAGCCGGTGCCGGCCGAGATGGTGCGTGCCCTCGCCCGCGCCCTGGGTCTGCTGCCCGGAGCCGCAGCCACTTCCGATGCTGTGGACGGCGAATCCGTGCCCGCCACGCCCGCGACGGCGCGGCCGACCGCGACACCCGTCGCGCCCGCCTCGGCTCCGCTGCCTCCGCCCCTCCTGCCGCCTCGGCCCGTCGCGCAGCCGGTGACCGAGGAGCGCGCGCTGGAGGAGTGGTGGGCCGAGACCGAGGCGCGCGTGCTGCTCGAGCAGCGGGGTGGGGGTGAGAACCCGCCGCCCGAGGAGTGGGGTGGGGGTGACGACCCGCCGCTCGAGGAATGGGGTGGGGAGGAGGACCCGCCGCCCGAAGAGCTCGCCCGCTACTGGGCGGAGCAGGCCCGCTGGCAGGCGATGCCGTCGGCAGCGGACGTGCTCTCGTCGTCGCTCGATCCCTGGCCGGCTGCCGCACCGGTGACGGACGTTCTGCCGACGACATGGGCCGACGCCGATCGAGCCGTCACCACAACCGGCGCCGCGTTGCTGGAGCTGGAGCGTGCGCTGGGCCGTGCCGGCGAAGCGGTGCGATCCGCGGAGATCGCCGACGTCGTGGACGCCGGCAAGCTCACCGTCGCCGCCGACGGGATCCACGCCGCCGACGCCGACGCCGGCGACGACGCGGTGGGCTCGGCCGATGCGGCCGGTGCCGTGGACGCCGGCGGGCCCGCGGACCAGGATCCCCGGCGGTCGCGCCGCGGGGAAGGAGCCCCGGCGGTGCCGGAGGCGTTGAGCGCTCTGGCCGCCGTGACGGACGAGCAGCGCGCGGCGCTGGCCGACCTGCTCGACCGGACAGGCGGGGGGCTGGTCGACCGGCCGAGGGTCGCGCTCGTCGATGCCCTCGACGGGGCGCTGCTGGCGCTGACCGACAGCCGGGAGCTGCGCCGGCTGGCGCACTGCGGTGCCGACGCCTGCCGCCGCGATCCCGGTCGCTGCATCCACGACCTGCAGCACCGAGCAGGCCTGGGGCCGCCGCCGGAGTCACCCGGCTACCGCCCCGGCGCGGCACTGGACCGGTACCTCAGGGCCCGCGACCGCCGATGCCGGTTCCCCGGCTGCCGCCGGCCGGTGCCGCGCGCCGGCGAGCTGGACCACGACCGGCCCTGGCCCGATGGACCGACCAGCGCCGCGAACCTCGCCGGCTACTGCACGCCGCACCACCGGGGCAAGCACCAGGCCCCCGGGTGGCAGCACGAGCTGGCCGCCGACGGCACCCTCTCGGTGACCACCCCGACCGGCCTGCTGTCGTGCACCTCGCCGCCGCCCTACTGAGGCGCGAGCGGCACCACGGTCCAGCCGCATGACGCGGTTCGTGATCGACGCGCCCACGCTGCTCCACCTGGTGGCCGAGGGCGTCCCCGTGGCGTCCGGTCACCAGCTGGTCGCGCCGCACGTGCTGCGGTCGCAGGCGCTCGACCTGCTGTTCACCGCCGTCCGCCGGGGCGAGCTGACCGAACGCGAGGCCCTCGCGCGGCACGACGCGATGACCCGCGTGAAGATCCGCTCGCTCGGTGACCGCGTCTCCCGTCAGGTCGCCTGGGAGATCGCCCGCGACCACGGCCTGGACTCGACGACCGACGCCGAGTACCTGGCCGTCACCCGGCTGCAGGCCGACCTCTTCGTCTCCGTCGACCCGGCCGCACGGTCGCGCGCCGAGGGGATCGTCCCGGTGGGAACGTTCGACCAGGTGGCGGCGCCGTGATCAGTCCGCGGGCTCGTCCACCCAGTCGGGGCCGTTGACCTCGCCCGGGCCGGCCAGGTCGGCGGCGTCGACGATCGTGTACGCGTACCCCTGCTCGGCGAGGAAGCGCTGCCGGTGCGCGGCGTACTCGCTGTCGAGGGTGTCCCGGCTGACCACCGTGTAGAAGTGCGCCTGGCGGCCGTCGGCCTTCGGGCGCAGCACCCGGCCGAGCCGCTGGGCCTCCTCCTGCCGCGAGCCGAACGTCCCGGACACCTGCACGGCGACCGCGGCCTCGGGCAGGTCGATGGAGAAGTTGGCGACCTTCGAGACGACCAGCGTCTTGATCTCCCCGACGCGGAACGCCTGGAACAGCCGCTCCCGCTCCTTGTTCGTCGTCGACCCCTGGATGACCGGGGCGTCGAGCGCGGTGCCGAGCTCCTCCAGCTGGTCGAGGTAGGCGCCGATGACGAGCTTCTGCTCCTCGGGGTGGCGCTCCAGCACCCGCCGGATCACCGGCAGCTTCGACTGCGCGGTGGCCGCGATCCGGTACCGCTCCTCGGGCTCGGCGACGGCGTAGGTCATCCGCTCCTCGTCGTCGAGCGACACCCGCACCTCGATGCACTCGGCCGGGGCGATGTAGCCCTGCGCCTCGATGTCCCGCCACGGGGCGTCGTACCGCTTCGGCCCGATCAGCGAGAAGACGTCGTCCTCGCGCCCGTCCTCGCGCACCAGGGTCGCGGTGAGCCCGAGCCGGCGGCGGGACTGCAGGTCCGCGGTCAGCCGGAAGATCGGCGCGGGCAGCAGGTGCACCTCGTCGTAGACGATCAGGCCCCAGTCCTGCGCGTCGAACAGGTCCAGGTGCCGGTACTCGCCCTTCCGGCGGGTGGTGATCACCTGGTAGGTCGCGATGGTGACCGGCCGGATCTCCTTGCGCTCGCCCGAGTACTCGCCGATCTCCTCCTCGGTCAGCGAGGTGCGGGCGATCAGCTCGCGCTTCCACTGCCGCCCGGCGACGGTGTTCGTCACCAGGATCAGCGTGGTCGCCTTCGCCTCGGCCATGGCGGCCGCGCCCACCAGCGTCTTGCCGGCACCGCAGGGCAGCACGACGACGCCCGAGCCGCCGGCCCAGAACCCCTCGACGGCCTCCTGCTGGTAGTCGCGCAGGTGCCAGTCGGCCTGGTCCAGCTCGATCGGGTGCGCCTGGCCGTCGACGTAGCCGGCGAGGTCCTCGGCCGGCCAGCCGATCTTGAGCAGCGCCTGCTTGAGCCGACCGCGCTCCGACGGGTGCACGACGACGCTGTCGGGATCGATCCGCGCGCCCAGCATCGGGGCGACCCGCTTCGAGCGGACGACCTCCTCCAGCACCGCTCGGTCGGTGGTCGTGAGCACCAGCCCGTGCACCGGGTTCTGCGCCAGCGTCAGCCGGCCGAAGCGGTCCATGGTGTCCGCGACGTCGACCAGCAGCGCGTGCGGCACCGGGTAGCGGGAGTACCGCACCAGGGCGTCGACGACCTGCTCGGCGTCGTGCCCGGCCGCCCGGGCGTTCCACAGCGCGAGCGGCGTCACCCGGTAGGTGTGCACGTGCTCGGGCGACCGCTCCAGCTCGGCGAACGGCGCGATCGCCGACCGGCAGTCCCGGGCCAGCGGGTGGTCGACCTCGAGCAGCAGGGTCTTGTCCGACTGCACGATGAGCGGACCGTCGTTCACGCAGCACTCTTTCCGTCGGGGGAGGTGCCCGGGCGCGAACCGCCGCGCCGGACCACCCACCGTAACCCCGCCCGGGCTCGGTACCTTCCCGCCTAGGTTGATCCCCATGGGGAGCCCGCGCACGTGGTTCGCCGCCTCCGTGGCGCTCTACGCCGCCGTCTGGGCGTGGTCGTGGAGCCGGCTGCCGGAGCGCGTGCCCACCCACTTCGGCGCCGGCGGCGACCCCGACGACTGGAGCAGCCGGGCCGCGGCGCTGTGGTTCACCGCGCTGCTGGGTCTGGGCCTGGTCGCGGTCTTCGCCGGCTCGGTGTGGCTCGTGCGCCGGGCGGGCCCGGACCTGATCAACGTGCCGAACCCGCACCACTGGAAACGGCCGGAGAACATCGACCGGGTCCGCGCGCTGATCGCCGCGGACGTCTGGCTCCTCGGCGCCTGGACGATGCTGCTGCTCGCCGCCGTCGACTGGCTGGTCGTGCGCGCCGCGACGGCGGCGGACCCGGCGCTGGGCCCCTGGCCGCTCGTGCTGCTGGCCGGTTACCTCGTGGTCGTCCTCGCCCGGGTGTGGTGGACGTGGACCCGCCGGTACGCCGTGCCGCCGTCGGGGTGACCGGCCTCAGCCGGCGCCCGCGGGCCCGGCGACGGTGAGCTCCACGCGCACGTGGTCGCCGGCCGCGAGCCGCTCAGCAGCCCGCACCGACTTCCTGACCGGCAGCAGGTAGGACCCGCTCCGCGCGTCGGGGAACACCGAGGTCTGCCACGAGGTGCTGCCGACCGTGGCGTGGACGCGCACGGAGCCGAACCCGGCGCGGGCGGCGGCGCCGCGCTCCCGGACCTCGTCGGCGACCTCGGGCGGCAGGGTGAGGAAGTGCCACCCGGCCGGCCCGTCGTGGACCCACAGCGCGGCGGTGAACGAGGCGGTCGGCGGTCCGGGCACGGGGGCACGGTAGGGCCGGGCACCGACGGAGCGGGGCCTCACGACCGCGCGGCCGGTCAGCCCGCGTCGGGCTCCACGAGGGCGATCGAGGTGATCCGGTGCACGGCGAACGTGCGGTTCTCCCCGCGCCGCTCGTCGTAGCCGGACAGGAAGCCGCCGGCCAGCGACACCGGCTGCACCACCCGCTGGCTGCCGCTGCCCTGCGCGTCGACGTAGCCCAGCCACACCGGCACGCCCTCGCGCACCGCGCGGGAGAGCAGCTCCAGCGTCGACGCCGTCGTCACGCCGGGCACCTGGCGCACCGCCTCCCCGCGACGGGCGGCCAGCGCGGCGTCGCCTGCCCGGATCTCCCGGACGGTGGCGTCGAGGTCGTCGGCCGAGAGCGCCCGCGGCGCCGGGTGCGACTCGCTGCCGGGCCGGCGTCCGGCCGCCCGGGGCCGGGCCGGCGGCCGGGTGAGGACGGCGCCGCCCGGGTTCTCGCCGGCCGGCGCGTAGCCCGCCTCCCGGAGCACTGTGAGCACCTCGTCGGCACCGAGCCCGCTGACCAGCACCCCGGGAGCCAGGCGGCGCAGCTCCGCGGCGGCGGTCCGCCGGTCGTTGAGCACCTGGGACAGCAGCCCGTGGTCGTCGGAGCGCACGTAGGACTCGATCGCGCCCACCCGCAGCCGCCCGTGCTGGCGCGCGACGTCGTCGACCAGGTAGTCCAGGGCCTGGGGCACCGGGGTCCGCGACGCCTTGGCGAAGAAGTCGTGCAGGTCCGTCGCCGACCATCCGGCGTCCAGCGCGCGGCGGACCGAGGACTCCGACACCCGGAACACCGTCGCCCCACCGGAGGACTCGACGTCGGCGACGACGGCCAGGGTGTCGGCCAGCTCCGCGACCAGAGGGCCGGGGGCGATCAGCGAGAGGTCGGGCTGGGCGAGCACGTGGTCGACCGGCTCGGGCAGCAGCCCGCGCATGCCGTCGGCGGCGCCGTCCTCACCCGCGGCGAGCAGCCCGCGGCCCGCGGCGGAGAGGACGCCGGACACCAGGACGCCGAGCCGCGCGGCCTCGGCGAGCATGTCGGGCACCGGCGCCAGCCGGTCGGCCCGCCGCGGCGTGCGCCAGCGCAGCAGCGCGGTCAGGTCCTCCGGCGCCAGCCCCGAGCCCGGCGGCCGCTCGGCCAGCACGGCCAGCGCGGAGCGGCGGATCGCCGGCGCGGTGTGCCGCACCAGGTCGGGGGAGAGCGCGTTGGCCGCCTTGCCCGCGAGGTCCCGCACCCCGACCAGCGAGGGCAGCCGCACGCCGTCCAGCCAGCCGGCGGCCAGCACGGCCCACCGGTCCGCGAGGTCCTGCTCCCGCCAGACGTCGTAGCCGCGGGTGGGCAGCCACTCGTCGCGGTGCGGCCCGCCGACGTCGAGCAGCCCGGAGGCGAACGCCAGCTCCAGCAGCCAGGCAGCCTCCGGCTCGGGGACGTGCAGGGCCTTCGCCAGGCGCTTCTGGTCGCGCACGCCCACGCCGCCGCTGCGCAGCAGCCCGGCGGGCTCCTCCTCGAGCAGCGCGAGCAGCTCGCCGATCCGGCCGACGGTCTCCAGCGCGGCCCCGGCGGCCCGGCGGTCGGCCACCTGCGGGTCGCGCGTGACCACCGCGGGTTCGGGACGGCGCCGCGGCGGGCCGTAGGGGGAGCCGCCGCGCAGCAGCACGCCGATCTCCCGGGGCAGCTCGACGTTCAGCGCGTCGATGCGGGCGAGCAGGCCCCGCTGCAGCAGCCGGCGGGCCGGCGTGGCCGCGCCGTTGGCGGGCGCGTCGGGGAGGTGCCCCACCGGGCGGTCCCCGGCGAGCCTCTCCAGCACAGCGCGCTCGTCGGGGGCCAGCTCGGCCAGGGCGGCCGGGAGGTCGGCGGGCAGCTGGACGCGCAGGTCGAGCGCGCGGCGCCCCAGGCCGGCGGGGTGCCGGACGGCGCGGCGCACCGGGTCGGGGGCGTGCAGCACGTCGTCGCCCCACAGCAGCGCCCGGGTGGTGAGCGTCCCGACCGCGCCGGTGAGGACGTCGTCGGGCACCTCGGGCAGCGCGGCGACCAGCGCGTCCGGGGCCATGCCGTCGGTGGGCGCGAGCAGCACCACGTCGAGCACCTGGAGGGTCGCGGCGTCGAGCTCGTCGAGCGCGCGGTCGACGGAGACCGGCACCGCCAGGCGGCTGGCCAGCGCGACGACGTCGGAGGGGGCGGGGCGGGCGACGTCGGGCCGGGCCACCAGCAACGCGCGCAGCTGCTCGTCGCTGCGGGTGCGCAGCCAGGCGGCGAGCGTCGCAGGGGGTTCCGTGGACATCCGGTCCACGCTACGTCGCCGATCGCGCCGGTGCTCCTGCCAGCATGGGCGCATGCACCCGGCGAGTGACGACCCGCAGACCAGGACGGCCCTGGCCGCCCACCAGGTGGGTGCCCTGCGCTGGCTCGGTGGCGGCCTGATCGCCGTCGTCCTCGGGATCCTGCTCGGCGTCGCCGCCGTGGCGGTGGCCGGTTCGGGCGGCGGCCGGCTGCCCGGGGCCGGGCTGGGCGTCGCCCTCCTGGTGGTCGGCGGGCTGGCCGGCGTGGCGGCGGGGGCCGGCGCCCTGCTGCGCACCCGGCGGTGGGAGCGGGCCCTCGCGGGCACCACCTGGCGCACCGGCAGGCTGCGGATCGCCGGCCCGGCGCTGCTGGCCTTCGAGCCCGACGGCTTCGACGAGCTGTCCGACGAACCGGTGCGGCTGCGGCTGCTGAGCACCGCCGTCTGGCGCACCCGGGCCGTGCAGGCCCTCGACGGCGGCGCCGTGCGGGCCGCGCCCGTGGGCGGGGACCGGTGGGTCCTGACCGCGGACGGGGCGGGCACCGTCTACGGCGCCCGCGAGGTGACCCGGGCTCGCTGAGCACGACAGCGGGCCGACCCGCCCGGGGCGGTGGCGTGCGCCCTCCGGGCGGGATCGGCCAAGATGGACCGGAACGGTGCACCGCGCGGTGCACCCGGTACCGCACACGGAGGCGTCATGGCCAAGCGCAACGAGAAGCACGCGCACCTCGTGGAACCCACCTGGGGCGAGTCGGAGGACGGCGGACCGCCGCTCACGGAGCTCTCCGCCTCGGTCGCCGGCGGGCTGTCGCCCTTCGGGCAGGACCACGACTTCCCGCTCCCGGCCGACCGGCTGCGGTACGCGCACCCCACCGACAAGCCGAACCGGGCGGGTGTGCAGACGCCCGAGGGGCGGCGTCGGCGGTGACTGCTGCGCTGCCGTCCTACAGCAGCGGGACCTCGACCACCCCCCTGCTCGGGGACACGATCGGGGCCAACCTCGATCGGACGGCGGCGCGGGTCGGCGACCACGAGGCGCTCGTCGAGTGCGCCACCGGTCGCCGCTGGTCCTACCCGCAGCTGGTCGCCGACGTCGACGCCTGCGCGCTCGGCCTGGACGCCCTCGGCGTGCGGAAGGGCGACCGGGTCGGCATCTGGGCGCCCAACTGCGCCGAGTGGGTCTTCGTGCAGTACGCCACCGCGAAGCTCGGCGCGATCCTGGTCAACATCAACCCGGCCTACCGCACGCACGAGCTCGCCTACGTGCTCAAGCAGGCCGGCATCTCGGTGCTGGTCAGCGCACCGGACTTCAAGACCAGCGACTACCGCGCGATGGTCGGGGAGGTGCGCGGCGACTGCCCCGAGCTGCGCGAGGTCGTGTTCCTCGGCTCCCCCGAGTGGACGCAGCTGATGGACCGCGGCCGCGCCGCCGACGGCGGCCTGCTGGTCGAGCGGGCCGCGGAGCTGTCGGCCGACGACCCGATCAACATCCAGTACACCTCGGGGACGACGGGCTTCCCCAAGGGCGCCACGCTCACCCACCACAACCTGCTCAACAACGGCTTCTTCGTGGGCGAGGGCTGCGGCTACACCGAGGCCGACCGGGTGTGCATCCCGGTGCCCTACTACCACTGCTTCGGCATGGGGATGGGCAACCTCGGCGCCACCTCGCACGGCGCGACGATGGTCATCCCGGCGCCCGGCTTCGACCCGGCGCTCACGCTGCGGGCCGTCCAGGACGAGCGCTGCACCTCGCTCTACGGCGTCCCGACGATGTTCATCGCCGAGCTTGGCCTGCCCGACTTCGCCGACTACGACCTCTCCAGCCTGCGCACCGGCATCATGGCCGGCTCGCCCTGCCCGGTGGAGGTCATGAAGCGCGTCGTCGCCGAGATGGGGATGACCGAGGTGACCATCTGCTACGGCATGACCGAGACCTCACCGGTCTCCACCCAGACCGGCGCCGACGACGACCTCGAGCGCCGCACCGCCACCGTCGGGCAGGTGCACCCGCACCTGGAGGTCAAGGTCGTCGACCCGGTGACCGGGCTGACCGTCCCGCGCGGGACACCGGGGGAGTTCTGCACCCGCGGCTACTCGGTGATGCTCGGCTACTGGGACCAGCCGGAGAAGACCGCGGAGGTCATCGACGCCGCCCGCTGGATGCACACCGGCGACCTCGCCGTCATGGACGACGCCGGCTACCTCAACATCGTCGGCCGGATCAAGGACATGGTGATCCGCGGCGGTGAGAACGTGTACCCGCGGGAGATCGAGGAGTTCCTCTACACCCACCCCGACGTCGTCGACGCGCAGGTGATCGGCGTCCCCGACGAGCGCTACGGCGAGGAGCTGATGGCCTGGGTGCGGCTGCGCGAGGGCGCCGAGCCGCTCACCGCGGAGGCGCTCCGGGAGTTCTGCGCCGGCAAGCTGGCCCACTACAAGGTGCCGCGGTACGTGAAGGTCGTCGACGAGTTCCCGATGACGGTCACCGGCAAGATCCGCAAGGTCGAGATGCGGTCGGTGTCGGTCGAGGAGCTGGGCCTGCAATCCGCCGCTGCCGTGCGCAACGCCTGAGGTCAGGCCGCCTCGACCGGCACGACGAGCGCCCGGTGGTCCGACAGCGGCAGCTGCACGGCCTCGGCCGGCCCGCCCGCGCGGAGGGCGCCGCGCACCAGGACGTGGTCGAGCTGCCGGGTCGGCCGGGGCGCCGGGAACGTGGCCGCCGTGCCGATCGGCGTCAGGCCGCTGTGCCGCGCGGCCGCGCGCTGCTGCATGTTGAGGTCCCCCATGAGCACCAGCGGCTCCCGGGTGCCCGCCAGCGAGCGCACCAGCGTGCGCAGCTGCCGGGTGTTCCAGCGCGGGATGAACGACAGGTGGGTGTTGCAGACGGTGAACTGACCGGAGGGGCCGTCCAGGACGGCGGCCACCGCCACCCGCGGCTCGTCGCGGGCCAGGAACGGGCGCCGTGACTGCGGGGACCACAGCGGCACGCTGACCTGCAGCGGGTCCAGGCGCACGACCCGCCAGGAGACGACGGGGTAGCGCGACAGCAGCGAGATCCCGTAGCCGGCCGACCCCGGCTGCTCGTCGCCGGTGGCCGCCATCCAGGTGCCCCCGGGTGTCCCGGACAGGGCGGCGACGAACTGCGAGTCCACCGCGCCCATCGCCTCGGCCGCGACGGCGGTGAGGTCCGCGCCGAACGACCGCGGCTGGTCGCGGTCGACCTCCTGCAGGCCCAGGACGTCGGCGTCCAGGGTCTTCACCGCCGCGGCGAGCCGGTCGACGTCGACCCGTCCGTCGTCGAGCGAGCGGCCGTGCAGGAGGTTGAAGGTCGCGATGCGCACCCGACCCCTGTGCCCCGCCCGGTGCCGGATCTACCCCCGGCGTGCGTGCTCGCGCACCCAACGGGTAGCGACGCCCCGTGGAGCCCACCCCGCGCGACCAGGTGCGCGACCTGATGAAGCGGACCGCCGTCGCGCTCAAGCAGGCCGAGGTGCCGTTCGCGCTGTGCGGTGGCTACGCCGCGTGGGTCCGGGGTGCTCCCGAGCCCGACCACGACGCCGACTTCGTCGTGCCGGCCGCCGAGTCCGAGCGGGCGGCGAAGGCGCTGGCCGACGCCGGCCTCCAGGTGGTCGAGCCCGCCGAGGACTGGCTGCTCAAGGTGGTGCAGGGCGAGGTGTTCGTCGACGTGGTCTGGCGGACCTGCGGCCGCCCCGCGGGGACCGATCTGCTGGAGCGGGCGGAGACCCTGCCGGTCCTCTCGGTCCAGATGCCGGTGCTCGGGGCCACCGACGTCGTCGCCGCCAAGCTCATGGCCCTGGACGAGCACTACTGCGACTTCGGCCGGCTGCTGCCGGTGGCGCGCGCGATGCGCGAGCAGGTGGACTGGCCGCAGGTGGCCCGCGAGGTGGCCGGCAACGACTTCGCCGTCGTCTTCCTGGTTCTGCTGGACCGGCTGGGCGTCGTACCCGAGGCCGGACCGCGATGAGTTCCGACGCGAGCGACCTGCAGTCGTGGGTGGCGGGGACGTACGACGGCCTCGCCGGCCTGCTGGACACGGGGCCGGCCGAGACCTGGGACGCCCCGTCGCTCTGCGCGGGGTGGCAGGTCCGGCACGTGGTGGCGCACGTGACCATGCCGGTGCGGCTGTCGGCCGAGCAGTTCGGCGCCGGGATGGCGGCGGCGGGCGGCGACTTCACCCGCTTCTCCGACGCCGTGGCCGCCCGCGACGCCGCCCTGCCCACCGCCGAGCTCCTGGCCGGCCTGCGCTCGCCGGTGCTGCACGGGTGGCAACCGCCCGGCGGCGGGGCGCCCGGTGCGCTCAGCCACGCCGTCATCCACTCCCTCGACGTCACCGTCCCGCTGGGTCGGCCGGCGGCGGCACCGGCCGACGCCGTGGTCGCGGTGCTGGACCGGCTCACCGCCGCGGACGGCGCGATCTTCGGGATCGACCTGGCCGGCGTCCGCCTCGAGGCCGAAGACACCGCCTGGAGCCGGGGGGACGGCGACGTCGTCCGCGCGGACAGCGGGCGGCTGGTCGCGCTGCTGAGCGGTCGCACGCTCCCCGACGGCCGGGTCCTGCGCCGCCGGTGACGGGCGCCCTCAGCCCGGGACGAGGACGGCGACGGCGGCGGCGAGCGCGGTGAGCACCACCACGGCGGTCACCGCCCGGGCCGGCGCGGGCGTGGTCACCGCCCGGCCGCCGGCCACCCGGTCCCGCACCTGCCGGTAGCGCGCCGGGGCGAGACCGCCCAGCACGCCCAGCCCGAGCAGGGCGGTGAGCCCGGCCGCCACGAGCAGCGCCGGGCGCCCGGCCCCGAGCGCCCGGTGGCCGAGCAGCGCGGCGACGGCCAGCACGCCCAGCCCGGTGCGCTGCCAGGCCAGCGCGGTGCGCTCGGGCTGGGTCTCCACCGCCGTCACCCGCGCATCACCTCGATCCCCACGAGGACGCCGACGACCACCACGACCGCGGCCACCGCGGCGGCCACCGCGGGGACGACGGGGCTCGACGGCAGCGCCCGCCCCGCGGCGATCGCCGCCTCGTTGCCCCGCCACCGGCGGTAACCGGCCAGCGCGGTGCCCAGCCCGATCAGCACCAGGGCCAGGGAGACGGCGGCGCTGCCCCAGCGCACGCCCAGGTCGGGGGCGTAGGTGGCGACGGCGACCCCACCGGCCACGAGGGCCAGGCCGGTGCGCAGCCAGGCCAGCAGCGTGCGCTCGTTGGCGAGGGTGAACCGGTAGTCGGGATGGTCGGGGCCGTCCGCGGGCTCGGGCACCGGCCCAGGGTAGGGACGACCGGCGCGCCCCGGAATCGCGAGGTCGGGGAAGCGTGGCGGCGGCTAACCTGGTCGACGAGCAGCGCTGTCGTCGTCCGACCGGCCCGCGGGCCGCGCCACACCGAGAACTGAGGGATCCCACCGTGCCCACCGGCAGAGTGAAGTGGTTCAACGCGGAGAAGGGCTTCGGCTTCCTCTCCCGCGAGGACGGGCCCGACGTCTTCGTGCACAAGGACGCCCTCCCGGCCGGCAGCGGCGACCTCAAGCCCGGCCAGCGCGTGGAGTTCGGCATCGTGGCCGGCCGCCGGGGTGACCAGGCGCTGCAGGTGCGCGTCCTGGACCCGCTCCCCTCGGTGGCGGCCACCGTGGCGGCGAAGAGCCGGAAGAAACCCGACGAGCTCGTCCCGATCATCGAGGACCTGATCAAGCTGCTCGACGACGTCGGCGAGGGGCTGCGCCACGGGCGGCACCCCGACCGCGCGGAGTCCCGCAAGGTCGCCTCGGTGCTGCGCGCGGTCGCCGGCGACCTGGAGGGCTGAGCCCGCTCAGCCCGGGAGCTGCCCGCCCGCGCGCAGGAAGCCGATCGGCCAGGCGCCGGTGAACTCGCCGCAGTCGCCGCCCTTGTCCTCGACGACGACGAGGTAGAAGGCGGGCGGGACGACGTCGGAGGAGCTGATCTCCGCGAACGACTCCGTGCCCGCCGGGACGTCGACCTCGCCGATCACCTCCTGCAGCGACTCGTCGAACACCTGCACCTGCCAGCCGCGCTCGGCGATCCGCTCCGGCACGGTCAGCGTGATGGCGGTGTCGGGGGAGACCTCGACCAGCGGGGGCGTGACGTCGTAGCGCTGCCCCTCGCCGTCCAGGCAGTACTGGGTCGGCCGGGCGGTCACGTCCTGGCTCCCGGCCTGCACCCGGACGTCCCCGGGGGTGTCGGGCTCGCCCGCGCAGGCGGCCAGCGAGCCGGCGGCGCAGAGGGCGAGCAGGGATGCGGTCGCGGGCCTTCTCACGTCCACGACGGTCCCATCGGCGTCGTCGGCGCGTCCGGGGACCCCGTCGGGGCGGCCGGGGTGCGGCTGCGGGAGAGGGTCCACAGGAGCAGCCCGACGGCGAGCGCGAGCAGCGCGGCGGCGACCGTGAAGCCGATCCAGCCGGTGGGCGGCAGCGCGATGCCCAGCGCTCCGCCGACCACCCAGGCCAGCTGCAGCATCGTCTCCGACCGGGCGAAGGCCGAGGCGCGCAGGCTCTCGGGCACCTCCCGCTGGATGATCGCGTCCAGCGACACCTTGCCCAGCGCGTTCGCCACGGCGGAGACGGCGGCCACCAGCACCGCCATGCCGAAGCCGTAGAACACCGCGGCCAGGACGGTGACGACCGCCGCGGCCGAGGCGGCCCAGAGCACCAGCCGGTCGGGGGCGGCGGTGTGCAGCCGCGACCCGACCGCCGTCCCGGTGAAGCTGCCGGCGCCGGCCGCCACCGCGAGCGCCCCGAGGGCCAGCGTCGCCTCCCAGCCGTCGGCGAAGGTGGCCTGCACCAGGAACGCCATGAAGATCGTCAGGAACCCGCCCAGCCCGCGCAGGGCCGCGTTGGCCCGCAGCGCGAGCACCACGTGGGGGGTGACCCGGCGCCGCCGGCCGGGCAGCGGGATCTCCGCGGTGGTGAGCACGTCGGCCGGCTCCTCGCCGGCGGGGACGTCCACGTGCGCGGGGAGCCGGACGGCGAGCACCGCGCCGGTGAGGAACACCGCGGCGGTCGCCCACAGCTCCCAGTCGAAGCCGATGTACGCGGCCACCCCGGCGCCGAGCCCGCCGGCGACACCGGCGGTCGCCAGCCCGAACACCGACAGCCGGGCGTTCGCCGAGGTCAGCGACATCGCGCCGGGCAGCACGCGCGGGACCACCGCCGCCCGCAGCACGTTGTGCGCCTTGGAGAGCACCAGCACCCCGAGGGCCGCCGGGTACAGCCAGAGGTCGTCGAAGTGCGCCGCCATGACCAGCGCCAGCACCGCCCGGCCGCCCAGCGAGACGGCCATGGCCCACCGCCGGCCGCGCTGCAGCCGGTCCAGCACCGGCCCGATGACCGGGGCGAGCAGGGCGAACGGCGCCATCGTCACCAGCAGGTAGAGCGCGACGTTGCCGCGCTGGGCGTCGCCGGCGGCCGCGAAGAACAGCGTCCCGGCGAGGGAGACGGCGATCATCGCGTCGCCGGCCATGTGCAGGGCGTTGACCCACAGCAGCTGGGTCAGCCCGCTCTCGCCGGCGCCGTCGGCGCGGCTGGCGGTCCGCACCCGGCGGGCCGCGGCGACGGTGAGCTCGCGGCTGCGCGCGGCGGCGACGCGGGTGACGGTCAGCTTGGCCGGCGCGGCCGCCGGGCCCGGCGGCGGGGTCGCCGACGGCAGTGGCCGGGTCTGCGGCCGCCCGACGTCGAGCGGTGCCGTGTCGACGCGGTCCGGGCCGGTCGGCACCGACCGGCGGGACAGCCGCGCCCGCCGGTGAGCACCGGGCGGACGGCGGGAGGCGGGCACGCCGACCATGGTGCCGCACCGGGCCGGGAGTCCGGTCGGAGCCGGACGCCGGGTCGTCCGCCACAATGGGGGGCGTGTCCGAGTCCTCCGCAGCCGTCCGGCCCGCCTCCGCCGCGGTCGACCCGCTGACCGCCGCGATCGAGCCGGCCCGCGCGGCCGCCGTCGAGACGGCCGGCGACGCCGACGCGGTCGGCGAGCACCTGGGCGCCACGCCCGAGACCGTGTCCGCCGAAGGGGCCGCGGCCCACCTCGGCGAGGTGCTCACCCACACCTTCGCCAGCCGGCTGCCCGGGTACGTCGGCTGGCACTGGGCGGTCACGATCGCGCGGGTCCCCGGCGACGAGCGGATCACCGTCGACGAGGTCGTGCTGCTGCCCGGCGACCAGGCGCTGCTGGCGCCGGCCTGGGTGCCGTGGCACGAGCGGCTGCGCCCGGGCGACCTCTCGGTCGGCGACGTGCTGCCGGCGACCGAGGACGACCCGCGGCTGGCGCCGGCCTACACGGTCGACGACGACTCCGCCGACGACCCCGAGGGCCGGATCGTCGCCGGCGAGATCGGTCTGGGCCGGGAGCGGGTTCTGTCCCGGGAGGGGCGGTCCGAGGCGGTGGCCCGCTGGACGGCGGGGGAGTTCGGCCCCACGGCACCCATGGCCCGGCAGGCCCCCGGGCCGTGCGCCTCGTGCGGCTTCTACCTCCCGCTCGCCGGCTCGCTGCGGCAGGTGCTCGGCGCCTGCGGCAACGCCTACGCGCCCGCCGAGGGCCGGGTGGTCACCGCCGACTACGGCTGCGGAGCGCACAGCCAGGCCACGCTCGTCGTCGTCCAGGACACCGAGGTGGTCACCTCGGCCCGCTACGACACCTCGGAGTACGACGTCCTGAGCGACTGACCGCGGCTCAGCCGCGGTCTCGCGGGCCCAGCTGGCCCTGCAGCTTCATCACGCCCAGCCCGAGCAGCGCCAGGCCGATCGCGGCGACGCAGGTCCAGGTCCACATCCGGTCCACCCGGTCGCCGAGGACCAGCAGCACGACGAGGGCCACCGCCCACACCGCGATCCCGGCCAGCACCACGCGGGCGGTGTCGACCTGCAGCGGCGGCGGGGCCTGCTTGGGTGGACCGGGCACGAGGGCACCCTAGAGCGCGGCCCGGTCACGGGTCGAGGGGCCCGATCGGGGCGTGTGGCACGCTGTCGCCGCTCGTTGGTCACCCGCACCGCCCGGAGAGTCCGCATGCCGCAGCAGTCCCGTCCCTCCGGGGGCGCCAGCGCCTCAGGTGGTCCGGTCTCCACCGGAGACACCCCCGCCGACGTCTCGGCGGGCACGCCGCCCACCATCCCCCGCCGGAGCGAGGGCCCGCGGCCGCGCCCGAAGAACGGGATGGACCGCTACTTCGGGATCAGCGCCCGCCGGTCGACCGTGGGCCGCGAGGTGCGCGGCGGGTTCACGACCTTCTTCACGATGGCCTACATCGTGGTGCTCAACCCGATCATCCTGACGAGCATCGCGGGGCCCGGCGACGTGCCCGGTGCCGACGTCGAGGGCACGGTGCTCCCGTTCGGCTCGATCGCCGCCGTCACCGCCCTGCTGGCCGGTGCGCTGACCATCCTCATGGGCGTCGTCGGCCGCTACCCGTTCGCGCTGGCCACCGGGCTGGGCATCAACGCGATCGTCGCCGTCTTCGCGGCCACCCAGCTGTCCTGGCCGGAGATCATGGGCCTGGTCGTGCTCGAGGGACTGCTCATCACGGTGCTGGTCCTCACCGGCTTCCGGCGGGCCGTCTTCGAGGCGATCCCGCCCCAGCTGAAGACCGCCATCGCGGTGGGCATCGGGTTCTTCCTCACGATCATCGGCCTGGCCGACGCGGGGATCATCCGGCCGGGGAACCCGCTGATCAGCTTCGGCGTCGGCGGGCAGCTGGCGGGCTGGCCGACGCTCGTGTTCGTCGTCGGCCTGCTGCTCATGGCCGTGCTCGTGGTCCGCAAGGTCAAGGGTGCCCTGCTGATCGGCATCGTCATCACCACGGTCCTGGCGATCGTCGTGGAGGCGATCGCCGGCATCGGCCCGCGGTTCGGGGACGACGGCGAGAACCCGCGCGGCTGGTGGCTGCAGGTGCCCGCGCTGCCCGACGACGTCGTGAGCACCCCGGACCTGTCGCTGCTCGGGAACTTCTCGCTCTTCGGCGGCTTCGAGCGCATCGGCATCCTCGCCGCCCTGCTCATCGTCTTCTCGATCATGATCGCCGACTTCTTCGACACCGTCGGCACCGTCACCGCCGTCGGCGCCGAGGGCGACCTGCTGGACGAGAAGCGGAACCTGCCGAAGTCCCAGCCGGTGCTGCTCGTCGACTCCCTCGCCGCCGCCGCCGGCGGCGCGGGCAGCGTCTCGTCGAACACCACCTACATCGAGAGCACCGCCGGTGTGGCCGACGGTGCGCGGACCGGGCTGGCCAGCGTCGTCACCGGCCTGCTCTTCCTGGTGGCGGTGTTCTTCACCCCGCTGGTGGCGGTCGTGCCGGCGGAGGCGGCCGCCCCCGCGCTGGTCATCGTCGGCGCGCTGATGGTCACCCAGATCCGGTACCTGTCGTGGGACGACATGTCCCTGGTCATCCCGGCCTTCCTGACCATCGCGCTGATGCCGTTCACGTACTCGATCACCAACGGCATCGGAGCGGGCGTGATCAGCTTCGTGCTGCTGCGCCTGGTCGTCGGCCGGCGCAGGGACATCCACCCGCTGATGTGGGTCATCGCCGTGATGTTCCTGGTCTACTTCGCCCTCGAGCCGCTGCAGCAGCTCTTCTGACCGACCTCCTGAGTTAGGCTAACGACGGTGAGCCGGACGACGCTCGACACCGCCGCGCTCGCGCACGAGCTGCGGCTGGCGGTCATGCGTTTCTCGCGGCGGCTGCGCAACCAGCGGGTGGACACCTCGGTGACGCTGACGCACCTGGCGGCGCTGTCGACGCTGAAGCGGCACGGCCCGATGAGCCCGGGAGAGCTGGCCAACCACGAGCGGGTGCAGCCGCCGTCGATGACGCGGGTCGTCGTCGCCCTGGAGAGCGCCGGGCTGGTGACCCGCACCCCGCACCCGACCGACGGGCGCCAGGTGATCATCGAGCTCACCCCCGCCGCCGAGGAGATGCTCTCCGCGGAGGCCCAGGCGCGGGAGGCGTGGCTGGCCGGCCGGCTCCAGGAGCTGACCGCCGAGGAGCGGGCGGTGCTGCGCGAGGCGGCCGAGATCATGGACAAGCTCGCCAGTGGGTGACCTGCACGAGCACTGACCAGCGGACGCCGTCCGAGCCGGGCACGGGCATGTTCCGCGCCCTCCGGGTGCGGAACTTCCGCCGCTACGCCTCGGCCAACCTGGCGAGCCTCACCGGCACCTGGATGCAGCGCATCGGCCAGGACTGGCTGGTGCTGCAGCTCTCCGACGGCAGCGGTGTCGCCCTCGGCCTGATCACCGCGCTGCAGTTCGGGCCCGCGCTGCTGCTGAGCATGTACGGCGGCGTCCTCGCCGACCGCTACCCCAAGCGCCGGCTGCTGCTGATCAGCCAGGCGCTCATGGGGCTGCTCTCGCTGGCCCTCGCGCTGCTGGTGGCCACCGGCGCGGTCGAGCTCTGGCACGTCTTCCTGCTCGCCGGGGCGCTGGGGTCGGTGTCGGCGCTGGACGTGCCGGTCCGGCAGGCGTTCGTCCCGGAGATGGTCGGCCCCGAGCTGATCACCAACGCCGTCAGCCTCAACTCGACGATCTTCAACAGCGCCCGGCTGGTCGGGCCGGCGCTGGCCGGGCTGCTGATCGGGGCGGCGTCGGGGAACACGGCGCCGGCCTTCTTCATCAACGCGGCCAGCTTCGCCTTCACCATCGTGGCGCTGGCCGGCATGCGCACCGACGAGCTGCTGCCCAGCCCGCCGGTCGCCCGGGGCCGGGGCCAGCTGCGCGCCGGGCTGGCCTACACCTGGGCCCACCCCGACCTGGTGCTGGCCATGGGCCTGGCGTTCGTGATCGGCACCTTCGGCTTCAACTACCAGGTCACCATCGCGCTGATGGCCCGCGAGACGTTCGGCCTCGGGGCCGAGGCGTTCGGGCTGCTGTCCACCGCCTTCGCCGTCGGCTCGCTCAGCGGGGCCCTGATGTCCACCCGGCGCAGCGTCCGCCCGCGGCAGCGGTTCCTGGTCGGCTCCGCGGTGGTCTTCGGCGCGAGCACCGTCGTCGCCGGCCTGATGCCCGGCTACGTCAGCTTCGCCCTGCTGCTGGTGCCGACCGGCGCGGCGGCGCTGGTCTTCAGCGTGGCCAACAACAGCTTCGTCCAGCTCGGGGTCGAGCCGCAGATGCGCGGGCGGGTCATGGCGCTGTACTTCATGTGCTTCATGGGCGGCACCCCGGTCGGCGCACCGCTGGTCGGCTGGGTGTCGGAGCGCTTCGGCGCCCCCTGGGGCCTGATCCTCGGCGGTGGGGTGTGCGTCGTCGCCGGGCTCGCGGCGGCGGTGCTGCTGGCCCGCCACCGGTCGGTCCGGGTCCGGCTGGACCGGGCGCCGCTGCGCGTGCGCGTCCTGGTCGGCCCGCAGCGGCCCGCCGTCCCGTCCCCGCAGGTCCGGGCCGCGGAGGAGGAGATGGCCGCGAAGGCGCCGGGCCAGCAGCTGCGCTGACGTCGTCCGGCGCGCGTACCGTCGGCGCCACCGGTTCCGCACGTGCGCGGGAGCTCACCATGGCCGCACTGATCCACCTCGTCGCGCTGCTCGCCGCGTTCATCGCGGTGATCGCCCTCTTCGGCCCGCTGACCCGGCGGGTGGAGGAGTGGTCTGCCCGGCGCCGGGCCGCCCGGCACCCCGCGCCCTCCGCCCGGTCGCTGCACCTGGTGGCGGCCGACCTGCGCCGGCTGGGCCGCCAGGTCGCCGTCGTCCCCGCCGGGGTGCCGATGGTCCGCCGCCGCGGGGTGCAGGCGGCCTACGACGACGTGCTGCTCGAGGCCGCCGCGATGCTCGGTGAGCCGTCGGAGCTGGCGGGCCTGCGCGACGACCGGGCCCGCGAGATAGAGCGGCTGCGGCTGATCTGCGCGCTGCGCCGGGCCGGCCTGCAGGTGCCCGTCTGAGCCCGCGCCGGCTGTTCTTCGCCGTCGAGCCACCGGCCGACGCCTGCCGGCACCTCGACCGCGTGCTCGCACCGCTGCGCGCCGCGCCGGGGGGCCCGCGCTGGAGCCGTCCCGAGCGGTGGCACCTGACGCTGCTGTTCCTGGGCGCGGTGCCCCACACCGCGGTGCCCGGGCTGGTGGCCGACGCCGCGCCCGCCGTCGCCGGGACGCCGCCGATGACGCTGCGGCTGGCCGGGGGCGGGCGGTTCGGGCCGCTGCGCCGGCCGCAGGTCGCGTGGGCCGGGCTCGACGGCGACGTCGCCCCGCTGGTCGCGCTCGCCGGGCGGCTGGGCGCGGTGGCCCGCCGCCTGGGGCTGCCGGTGGAGGACCGCCCGTTCCGCCCGCACCTGACCCTTGGTCGCTGGCGGCCGGGCCACCCCGCCGACGGGACGCTGACCGACCGGCTGGCCGGCTACCGGGGGCCGGAGTGGCCGGTGCACGAGGTGCGGCTGGTCGAGAGCCACCTCGGTGCCGACGCCCGCCACGAGACGCTGGCCACCTGGCCGGTCGGCTGACTCACCAGGCGTACTCCATGGGAGCGGCCCGGTAGCCGGGGAAGATCTCGTCGAGCCGGGCCAGCGCCGCCTCGTCCAGCCGCACCTCCAGCGCCCGGAGCGCCCCCTCGAACTGCGCCATGGTGCGCGGGCCGACGATCGGTGCGGTGACCGCGGGCTGGTGCAGCAGCCAGGCCACGCCGACGTCGGCGGGGGAGTGGCCCAGGTCGCGGCAGAGGGCCTCGTAGGCCTCCAGCGCGGGCCGGTGCTGCTCGATCCGCTGCTGCGTGCGCTCGTCGTTGCGCCGTCCGCCGTCGGTCTTCTCCAGGACGCCGGCGAGCAGCCCGCCGGCCAGCGGGCTCCACGGGATGATGCCGACGCCGAGGTGCTGCGCGGCCGGCAGCACTTCCAGCTCCACGTGCCGGGTGAGCAGGTTGTAGTGCGACTGCTCGCTCACCAGGCCGGTGGAGTGCCGGCGCTCGGCCACCGCGTTGGCGCGGGTGATCTGCCAGGCGGCGTGGTTGGACGAGCCGACGTAGAGCACCTTGCCCTGGGCGACGAGCGTCTCGCAGGCCTGCCAGATCTCCTCCCACGGGGTGCGCAGGTCGACGTGGTGGAACTGGTAGAGGTCGATCCAGTCGGTGCCCATCCGGCGCAGCGACCCCTCGCAGGCGCGGACGATGTTGCGGGCGGAGAGGAACGTGTCGTTGGGCCAGTCCGACATCCCGCCGTAGACCTTGGTGGCCAGCACCGTCTTCTCCCGGCGTCCCTCGCCCCGGGCGAACCAGCTGCCGAGCACCTCCTCGGTGCGGCCCTTGCCGGCGTCGAACCCGCACAAGTTGGCGGTGTCGAAGAAGTTCACGCCCTCGGCCAGCGCCCGGTCCATGACCGCGTGCGAGTCGCCCTCCCCGGTCTTCCAGCCGAAGTTCATCGTGCCCAGGCACAGCCGGGAGACCGAGAGGCCGCTGCGGCCGAGGTGGGTGTAGTCCATGACGGCCACCCTGGCACCCTGTCGGACGTGCCGCAGGACGATCAGCTCGCCACCGCCGACTCCGAGTTCGACCGCGCGACGACGGTCCACCGCGCCGAGGCCGGCGGGTACGCCGCCGATCTCCGGCCCGGCTGGGACGTGGGCAGCGGCATCCTCAACGGCGGGTACCTGCTGGCCGTCGCGGTTCGGGCGGCCGTCGCCGACAGCCCGCACCCGCACCCGGTGGCGGTGTCGGCCAGCTACCTGCGGGCGACGCCGCCCGGCCCGGCCACCCTCGCCGTCACGCCGGGCCCGGCCGGGCGCACCCTCGCGCACGCGGGCGTCGTCCTCAGCGGGGCCGAGGGGCCCACGCTGAGCGTGCAGGTGACGACGGCGACGCTCGCCGGCGACGAGCCCGTGCACTCCTCCTCTCCCGCGCCGGAGGTGCCGCCGGCCGAGGAGTGCCTCGACGCGCAGCCGGGCGCCGACATGGGCGGGCGTCCCGTGCCCGCGGTGGGGCTGCGGCACCGGGTGGAGACCCGACTGGACCCGGCGACCGCCGGCTGGGCGCTGGGCACCCCCTCGGGGGAGCCGGTCATGCGCGCCTGGATGCGGCTCGCCGACGGCCGGGAGCCCGACCCGTTCGCGCTGCTGCTCTTCGCCGACGCGCTGCCACCCACGATCTGGTCGATGGGGTTGATGGGCTGGGCGCCGACCATCCAGCTCCAGGTGCTGGTGCGGGCGCTGCCCGCCCCCGGGTGGTGCCTGGCCGAGTCGCGGGCCACCGAGATCGCCGGTGGCTGGCTCGACGAGGAGTGCCGGATCTGGGACTCCACCGGACGGCTGGTCGCGCAGAGCCGCCAGCTGGCCCGCGCTCCCCGCTGAGTCACCGGAGGGGCAGCTCCACCTCCCCGGTGAGGTAGCGCTGCACCGTGGGGCCGATGGCGGCGACCAGCGACTCCGGCGTGGCCGAGGCCAGCGGCTCCACCTTGAGCACGTACCGGGCCATGACCAGGCCCATCAGCTGGGAGGCGGCCAGCGCCCCCCGCGCCTCGCGCTCGGCCGGAGGCAGCCCGAGCGTGCCCACCACGCGCCGCAGGATCTGGGTGACCAGGAACTCCCGGAGGAGCTTCGCCGTCCACTCGCTGCCCACCGCCGAGCGGACCAGCGCGAGGGCGGCGGGCCGGGCCGGGCCGTCCCACACACCGAGCAGCATCCGGACGATGCCTTCGCCCAGCGCGTCGGGGCCGCCCGCCAGCACCTCGGGGAGCAGCTCGGCGGGGTTCTCCGGGGCGTCGATCGCGGCGAGGAAGAGCTGGTCCTTGCTGCCGAAGTAGTGGTGCACCAGGGCCGGGTCGACCCCGGCCGCGGCGGCGATCCCGCGGATGGTGGCGCCGTCGAAACCGCGCTCGGCGAACGCCTCCCGGGCAGCCGCCAGGACGGCGTCCCGGGTGTCGGGGTTCCCGGGGCGCCGTCCCGACCGTCGTGCGCGAGCGGGTTCTGCGCTGCTCAGGCTGTCCTCCTCCGCAGGGTCGCCGCCGCCAGGGCGAGGGCGAGCAGGGCGACGCCGGACACGATCCCGACGTCGGCCCACATCGTGCCCGTCGCCTCGGCCGACCGCCCGACCTCCTGCAGGGCCTCGACGGCGTAGGTGAGCGGCAGGACGTCGCTGACCGCCTGCAGCCAGCCGGCCATCTGCTCGCGGGGGACCAGCAGCCCGCACAGGAAGAACTGCGGCAGCACGACCACCGGCATGAACTGCACCGCCTGGAACTCGCTGCGGGCGAACGCGCTGGCCAGCAGCCCCAGCGCCACGCCCAGCACCGCGTCGGCGACGGCGATGAGCACGACCAGCCAGGTCGAACCGGTCACGTCGAGGTCGTAGAGCGTCGTCGCGACCGTGACGGTGACCACGGCCTGCAGCGCCGCCGCGAGGCCGAAGGCCGCCCCGTAGCCCAGCAGCAGGTCCAGCCGAGCCAGAGGGGTGGTCAGCAGCCGCTCGAGGGTGCCCGAGGTGCGCTCCCGCAGCATCGCGATGCTGGTCACCAGGAACATCACCACGAACGGGAAGATCCCGAGCATCGTGAGCCCGACCCGGTCGAAGATGCCGGCCTGGCCGGGGAGCGTGGGGACGTCCTTCCACAGCAGGTACAGCAGGCCCAGCAGCGCGCTCGGCAGCACCAGCATCATCGCGATGGTGCGGTGGTCGTGCCGCAGCTGGCGGAGCACCCGGCCGGCGGTGGCGGCGGTGAGCCGGGGGCTCAGGTGGGTGGGGGCCGGGCGGTCCAGGATCGCGGTCACGCCGCGACCTCCTCACGGGCGCGGACGACGTTGAGGAACGCTTCCTCGAGGTCCTCTGAACGGCCGTCGGCGCGGAGCTGCGCCGGCGTGGAATCGGCGATGAGCTCGCCGTCGCGGAGCAGGAGGAGCCGGTCGCACCGGCCCGCCTCGTCCATCACGTGGCTGGAGACGATCAGCGTCGTCCCGGCCGCGGCGAGTGCGTGGAACCTCTCCCACAGCTCGACGCGCAGCACGGGATCGAGCCCGACCGTCGGCTCGTCGAGGACCAGCACCTCGGGGCTCCCCACCAGGGCGCAGGCCAGGGAGACGCGCCCCTTCTGGCCGCCGGAGAGGTCGGCGACCAGCTGGCCGGCGGCGTCGGCCAGTCCGACGCCGGCGACGGCCGCATCCGCCTCGCGGGCGCCGGCCCCGTAGAGGGCGGCGAAGTGCCGGGCGTTCTCCCGCACGGTGAGGTCGGGGTAGACGCTCGGCGCCTGGGTGACGTAGCCGACGCGGGAGCGCAACCCGGGGGAGCCGGCCGGCTCGCCGAGCACCGTGACGGTGCCGGAGCGGATGCGCTGCACGCCGACGAGGGCGCGCATCAGGGTGGTCTTCCCGCTGCCGCTGGGGCCGAGCAGGCCGGTGACCTGCCCGGCCGGGACGGTGAACGACAGCCCGGGGAGCACGCGACGGCGGCCCCGGTCGATGACGAGATCGGTGACGGTGACGGCGTCCATGACGCGCCCTCCAGAACTCAACGGCTGATGAACTCAACGCTAGATGAGTTCATTTCCCCCGTCAACGGACCAGTGCACGGCCCAGTGCGGCGCCGGAGGACCAGGCGCTCTCGACCTTCGCGGGGGCGTGCCAGCCGTCCCCGCAGAGGCCGATCCCGTCGACCAGGCCGAACGGCTCGTCCCGCGGAGCTGCCGGCCGGGCGAACGTCCAGCGGTGGACCTCCGTCCAGTCGGGGTCCCCGTCGATGCCGAGGGCGGACCGCACGGCCGCCACCACGGCCGGCACGGCGGCCGCGGGGTCCTCCAGGTGCCCGGCGGCCAACCCGGCCGTCGTGTGCGCGACCAGCACGGGTGCGGCGTCGCCGCGGCGGTCGCCGTCGTCGGCGATCCACTCCACGGCCGGGTCGTCGTGCACGAAGGCGCCGTGCAGGTCGGCCGGCCACCGCCGCCCGGCCCAGCCGAGGACCACCGCCAGGGCCGGCTGCCACGTCTCCGCGGCCGCCAGGTGCCCCGCCGGGCCGGCCGGGTCGAGCAGCCGCGCGGCCTGGGGTCCCGGCATCGCGAGGACGGCGGCCGGCACCGCGCGCCCGTCGACGGCAGGGCCGGCGGTCACCTCCCGCACGGTCGTCCCCGTGCGGACCGTCAGCCCGGTGGCGAGGTCGGCGGCCAGGCTGCGCGACCCGCGCGGGGTCCCGTACCGCAGCGGCCCGGACTTGCGCTCCCGGTCCCCCTCGGGGCCGATCACCGCGAAGGTGTCCGTCCAGGGGCGGGCCAGCCCGCGGTCGACCCAGTCGGCCACCACGGCGGCGAACGGGGAGCCGTCGCCGGCGGTGAGGTAGGAGGCGCCGAGGTCGACCGGGCGGCCGCGCACCGTGCGCGAGGACAGCCGCCCGCCCGGAGCCCGCCCCCGGTCCAGCACCTCGACGTCGCGGCCGGCGTCCTGGAGGGCGCGGGCGCAGGCGAGGCCGGCGATGCCGGCGCCGATGACGGTCACGGGAGCGTTGTCGGGAGCCACGGCTCGATCCTGGGGGCGGCGAACCGTCGGCGCCCACCCGGCAGAATCGGCGGCATGCCCGCTCCCGTCGTCATCACCGATCCGCACGACGAGCGGGTGGCCGACTTCCGCGACCTCAAGGCCGGTGACCGGCCGGAGGGCACCCCCCGGTGGGGCGGGCCGGTCATCGTCGAGGGCGTCCCCGCCGTGCAGCGGCTGCTGGCCTCGCCGTACCGGGTGCGCGCGGTCTTCGGGGTGCCGGGGCGGGTGGCCGCGCTGGACCTGCCGGAGGGGGTCCCCGCCTACGAGGCGGACAAGTGGGTGCTGTCGGAGGTGATCGGCTTCCGGCTCACCCGCGGGGTGATCGCGTCGGCCGACCGGCAGCCGCCCGCGGACCTCGACGAGCTGCTGGCCGGTCCGGATCCCGCGGCGCCCCGCCGGCTCGCCGTCCTCGAGGCGCTCAACGACGCGGAGAACCTCGGCTCGATCGCGCGGTCGGCGCTGGCGCTGGGGATCGACGGGCTGCTGCTCGACCCGCGCTGCGCGGACCCGTTCTACCGGCGCTCGGTACGGGTCTCGATGGGGCACGTCCTCGCGTTGCCGTTCGCCGTCCTGCCCGACTGGCCGGCCGACCTCGACCGGGTGCACGACGCGGGGTACACGACGGTGGCGCTCACGCCCGCGGCAGACGCGATCGACCTGGCCGACGTCGACCCGCGTGCGCACCCGCGGACGGCGGTGCTGCTGGGTGCCGAGGGCCCGGGGCTCACCCCGGAGGCGCAGCAGGCGGCGCGGGTGCGGGCGCGCATCCCGATGCGCGCCGGCGTGGACTCCCTGGGCGTCGCCGCCGCGGCGGCGGTCGCCTTCGCCTCGCTCCGCTGAGCCTTTCCGCGGAGAGTGCGAGGAGCCCCTCCGCGGAAAGTCGGGTCAGCCGCGCAGGGAGAAACGGGCCAGCATGGCCCGGGCCTCCTCGGCGTGGGACGGGTGGCACATCACGTCGTAGCGGCTCGCGGTGATCTTGTTGGTGCTGGTGAAGTCGCGCCGGCCACGGGTGGCGGCGTAGCCCATCCCGCCGAAGGCCGCGCCGAACGCCAGACCGATCAGCAGGCCGGTGAGGACCGAGCCGATCCAGTTGCTGCCGTCGGGGGCGAAGATGCCCAGCAGCAGACCGACGAACAGACCCCACCAGGCGCCGGCGGCCGCGCCGGCGGCGACCGCCCGGCCCATGGTCAGCCGGCCGGTGACCGTCTCGATCATCCGCAGGTCCGTGCCGATGATGGTCACGTTCTCGACCGCGAACTTCTCGTCGGACAGGTGGTCGACCGCCGCCTGCGCCCGCTCGTAGCTGTCGTAGGACCCGACCTGCACGCCGCCCAGCGGCATCGACACCGAAGCACTCATGCCTGGTCAACTACCCAGCCCGGCGAGGTGTTCCACCCGGACCCGGCTGTCGGCCTCCGCGGTGCGACCGTCAGCGGTTGCGGCGGACCCCGAACACGATGTCCTCCCACGCCGGGATCCGGGCGCGCGGGTCCTCGTCGTCGTCGGAGCCGTCGCCGCCGCCCCGGCCGAGCACGACCGTGTCGTGCTCGGCGACCTCGTCCAGCAGCGCGGTCATCGCCTCGTCGTCCTCGGGCGAGCCGTCGGGTGCGTGCACGTCGCGCACGAGCGCGTCCTCCTCCGCCGGGAGGGCGGGGGCGGGCTCGGGAGCCGGCTCGGGCGCCCGGACCACCGCGACCGGGCGGCTGCGGGGGAGCGGCGACGGCAGGCCGGCGGGCACCTCGGGGACCACCCGGACCAGGCGGGTGCCCTCGCTGAAGTCGGTCGTCGCGGCGTCGGCCGGCGTGACGGTGCGGGAGGGCAGGTCGTAGTTCCACCGGGCGGTGCCGGACTTCGCGCCGGCGCGCCACGCGCCGGTGACCACCCAGGTGCCGTCCTCGCCGCGGAAGGCGTCCCACTCGACGGCGTCGATGTCGGTGTCGATCAGCCGCAGCCGCTCGACCATGAACTGCTGGAGGACCGCGCCGGGTGCGCCGTCGGTCAGCCGGACCCGGGCCTCGCGGGCCTGCCCGGCCACGCGCTCGCGCTCCTGCAGCACGGGGTGCGCGAAACGCATGATCCGCTCGACCCGCGCGCCGGTGGCGATCGCGACCTGCTCGGGCGTCTCGCCGGAGCGGATGCGGGACTGGATCACCCGCGGCGGCAGCTCCGTGCCGAGGTCGACGTCGATCTGGGTGAGGCGGCGGGCGTCCCCACGGGCGGCTGCCCGCAGGCGGTCGTCGATCGGGAGCTCGAACCGCTCCCCGCCGTCGGGGGCGTCGGGGCCCTCCGCGGTGAGGATGAGACTCTTCCCGTCGTCGGAGAGCGCCACGAGGCGCAGCGTGCGCATGGCGACCTCCTGCAACCGGTGCGGCGGGCCCGGACGAGAGCCCGGTTCCCGAGGCTATCGGGGTCCGGCGGGCGCCGCGCGCAGGCGGCCCGGCGTGGCGCGCACGCGGTGCCCGGGCCGGCTCCCCCCGCCGGGGGGTGCCGGTGCGGTGTTTCCACGCCGATGACAGCCCTGACACACGACCGCAACGCGCCCCCGGCACAGTCGGGGTCCGCCAGCGCTCGACACGAGCCGAGGAGGAGCGATGGCCAGCCCGGTGACCGACCAGTGGACGGCCGCGCCGGCGGGATTCCCCGCACTGGAGTCGCTGGCACCGCCGGAGGCGCTGCCGGCCGCGGTCCGCCGCGTCATCGCCGGCGTCGCCGGCGCCGCGGCCGCCTGGTGCCCGGCGCCGTCGCCGGACGGCGCCCGGATCGCCTACGTCACCGACCGCTCGGGGCTGCCCCGCCTCGAGGTGGCCACGCTCGACGGCCGGACGCCCCCGCGCCAGGTCTCCGGAGCCGACCAGGAGGTCGTCTCCGTCGCCTGGTCGCCCGACGGCGCGTGGCTGGCCTACCTCGTCAGCCCCGGCGGATCGATCTGCGCCGAGCTGCACGTCGTCCGCCCCGACGGCACCGATGCCCGGCTGCTCGCCGGCCAGGACCCGCGCGCGACCGTCGTCCCCGGCGCCTGGAGCGGGCCGGGGCACTACGTCTGCTCGATCGCGAACGGCGCGGGTCCCGACGCCGACGTCGTCCTGGTCGACGTCGCCACCGGCGAGCTGCGGACGCTGGCTTCCGGCGGCTTCCTCTCCGTCACGGCGCTGTCCGCCGACCGCCGCACCGTCCTCGCCCGGCGCGGTCCCCGCGTCTTCCGGCACTCGGTCGTCATCGACGTCGCCACCGGGATCCAGCGCCGGGTGCTCCCGCTGGACGCCCCCGGCGGCATCGCCTCGGAGGACGGCCGGTTCTCCGCGGACGGCCGGACGGTGCACGTCCGCGCCGCCCTCCCGGGACCGCCCGGCGCCGACCGCGCCGGCCTGGTCGCCGTCCCCCTCGACGACGACGGCGTCCCCGGCCCGGGGCGCACGGTCCTGTACCGGGCGGATGCCGACCTCGACGGCTACGCGGTGCGCCCCGACGGCACCGTCCTCGCGCTCTGGAACGCCGACGGGATCAGCCGGCTGTGGCTGCACGCCCTCTCCGACGGCGCCGTGGTCCGCAGGATCCCGCTGCCCGAGCCGGTGCTCACCGGCTGGGCTCCGGCCGTCGGCGCCGACGCGCTGGTCGCCGAGCTGTCCGGTCCGCGGGCGCCGCGCGGGCTGTGGTGGGTGCCCCTCGACGGCAGCGGTGCCGCCCGGCCGCTGGCCTGCTCGCCGGAGCGCCCCGGCCCGCGCGGGCTGGTCGAGCCCGTGCTGCACCGGTACGTGGCCCCCGACGGGGTCGTGCTGTCGGGCTGGCTGTACACGCCGGCGGGCAGCCGGGGCCCGAACCGCACGGTGGTGAGCTTCCACGGCGGCCCGGAGGGGCAGGAGCGCCCCGGCTGGTCGCCGATCACGCAGAGCATGGTGGCCGCGGGCCTCACCGTCTTCGCTCCCAACGTGCGCGGCTCCGGCGGGTTCGGCCGCGCCTTCATGACCTCCGACGACGGGCCGGCGCGCGAGTCCTCCTTCGCCGACGTCCGGACGACGGTCGACGAGCTGGTGACCGCCGGCATCGCCGCGCCCGGGCAGGTCGGCGCGCACGGGTGGTCCTACGGCGGGTACCTGACACTGATGGCGCTCACCCGGTGGCCGGATCTCTTCGCCGCCGGCGCCTCGCTGGCCGGGATGAGCGACCTGCGCACGTTCTTCGCCGGCACCGAGCCGTGGATGGCCGCGGCGTCGGTCACCGAGTACGGCGACCCCGTCGCCGACCGGGACATGCTGGCCGCGATCTCGCCGATGACGGCCCTGGACCGGCTCACCTCGCCGGTGCTGCTGGCGCACGGGGACCGCGACACAAACGTGCCGGTCGCCGAGTCGGTGCAGGCGCACCAGGCGCTGCAGGCGCGGGGTGCGTGCGTCGATCTGCTGCTGTTCGCCGGCGAGGGGCACGCCATCGTGGGCCGCGACCACCTGGTCGAACTGGGCGAGCGCCTCGCCGCCTGGTTCGATCGGTGGCTGTGAACGGGGAGCTGTTCGCCGGATACTCCACCGCCCGCACCGACGAGGCCGTCGGTCCGGGCGGCCGGCTGCGCGCGGGATGGGCCGGGCCGATCGCTGCCCTGGAGCAGCTGGGGCCCGACGGGCTGACCGACGCCGCCCGGCACCTGGCGGCCTGGCGGGCCGAGCACGGTGTCGCCGTCTCGGCCTGGGTGGACGGCCGGCAGCAGGTGCACCCGGTGCCCATGGACCCGGTGCCCCGGCTGGTCGACGCGGGCACCTGGGCCGTGCTGGCCGCCGGCGTGGCCCAGCGGCACCGGGCCCTCAACGCCTTCCTCGCCGACGCCTACCGCCCGGCCGGGCGGCGACGGGGCGACAGCGACCGCGCGCCGGAGGTCGTGCGGGCCGGCGTGCTGCCCGAGTGGGCGGTGGCGCACGCGCCCGGTCGCGATCCGGACGCGGTGGCCCGCGCCTGGCCGGGCCAGCCCCGGGCGACGGTGGCGGCGGTCGACCTGGTGCGCACGACCGGTGACCGCTGGGTGGTCGTGCGCGACGACCTGCGGGCGGCCTCGGGGATCGGGTACGCGCTGGCCGACCGGGCGAGCGCGCGGGCGGCCGTACCGGAGCTGTTCGCCGGCCGGCAGCCCCGGGATCCGGCGGACGCCGTCGCGCTGCTGGCTGCCGCGCTCGCCGCCGCCGCGCCGCCGGCGGCGTCCCGGCCGCCGCGGATCGCCGTGCTCACCCAGGGCGAGAGCGCCGGCACCTGGTTCGAGCACCAGGTGCTGGCCGAGGCCCTCGGGGCACCGCTGGTGCGGGCCGGTGACCTGTGGCCGCGCAGCGACGGCGGGGTGGAGGCCGCCGTGGACGGCGGCCGGGTGCCGGTCGACGTCCTCTACCGGCACTTCGGCGACGCGCTGCTCGGCGCCTATCCCACCGGGCCGGGCCTGCCCCTGGACGTGGCCCTCACCGAAGCGGTGCGGGCCGGCCGGCTGGGGATCGCGAACGTGCCCGGGAACGGGGTGGCCGACGACGCGGCGGCCTACGCCTGGGTGCCGGCGCTGATCCGCTTCTACCTCGGCGAGGAGTCGTTGCTGGGCTCGGCGCGGACCTGGGTGCTGGCCGATCCCGCCGCGGAGGCCGCCGTCCGGGACCGGCTGCACGAGCTCGAGGTGCAGTCGGTGGCGGGGTACGGCGGCCGGGCCGTCGTCTCCGGTCCGGCCTGCTCGGCGGGTGAGCTGGCCGCGCTGCGCGCCGAGATCGCCGCGGCGCCGCACCGGTTCGTCGCCCGGGAGCCGGTGGCGCCCTCGACGGCCCCGACGATGGTCGACGGGGAGCTGCGCCCCCGGCCGGTGGGCCTGCGGCTGTTCTCGGTGGCCGGGGCGACCACCACCGCCCTGCCCCTCGCCCTGACCCGGGTGGCCGCCGGGGACGGGCCGGACCTGCCGGGCGCCCCCGGCGACGGCAGCAAGGACACCTGGCTGCTGCGCTGAGGGGCCCGGGTCAGGCGCCGGCGAGGCCCGACCGGATCCGCACCGTCGTGCCGCGGGGGCTGGGCACGGCCGTGACGTCGCCGAAGGCGCTCATCAGCGTCGAGCCGCGACCGCGATCCATGCTGGGCACCCGCTCCCGCCACTGCCCGTAGTCGCGGATCGTGATCTCGACCAGGTCGCCGCCGACGGCGGCGGAGACCTCGACGAACGGCTCGGCCGGGTCCTGGGCGTGCTCGATCGCGTTGCTGGCCGCCTCGCACGCGGCCAGGAGCAGGTCGTAGGCGTGGTCGGGGTCGATCCCGGCGTCGGCCAGCAGCGCCCGCAGCCGGCGGCGCACGACCGGGATCGACGCCGGCTCCGACGGCAACCGCCAGTGCGCCCGGTGGGTACCGGCCGGCGCCGGAGCGCTCCGCGGCGCCGGCGCCGGGTCCGGCCGGCCGGCCGGGGGGGCCGGGGGCGGCGGGAGCGGTGGTGGTCCCGGCGTCCGGACGGGCGCCGGACCGGGTGGGCCGGCGGGACCCGGCCCGCGCCCGGCGGCCCGCTCGAGCGCCACACGCACCCGGGCGAGCAGCTCCGCGGCGCGGAACGGCTTGGCCAGGTAGTCGTCGGCGCCGGCCTCCAGGCCCTCGACCGAGGCCTCCTGCCCGGCCCGGGCGGTCAGCATGATCACCGGGATGTCCCGGGTGGCCGGGTCCGCGCGCAGCGCCCGCAGCAGCTCGAAGCCGTCGATCCGCGGCATCATCACGTCGGTCAGCACCAGGTCCGGCGCCCGCTCGGCGACCGCGGCGAGCGCCTCCTCGCCGTTCGCCGTCGTGCGCACCGTCCAGTGCGGGCCGAGCAGCCGCGTGAGGTAGGCGCGCATGTCGGCGTTGTCGTCGACGACCAGCACGTCGGCGCCGCCGACCGCGCCCGGGGTGTTGCCGGACGGCCGGGAGGTCTCCTCCTCCCAGCTGGCCGCCTCGCCGTGCGCGGCCTCGGACGGGACCGCGGTCGGGCCGGCCGGCGCGGCGTCGGGGCGGCCGGAGGGGAGCGCCACGGTGAACGTGCTGCCCCGTCCCGGCTCGCTGGTGACCGTGACGGTGCCGTCGTGCAGCGCAGCCAGCTCCTGCACCAGCGCCAGGCCGATGCCGGTGCCCTCCCGGGTGCGCGCGGCGGACCCGGCGACGCGGTGGAACCGCTCGAACAGGTGCGGCAGCTCCTCGGCCACGATGCCCACGCCGGTGTCGGCGACGGTGAGCACGAAGTCGTCGCCGGTGCCGCGCAGGGCGACCTCGATGCCGCCGACGAAGGTGTACTTCACCGCGTTGGCCAGCAGGTTGACGACGATCTTCTCCCACATCCGCGGGTCGACGAAGGCCGGCCGGTCCAGCGGCGGGCAGTCGACGGTGAGCCGCAGGCCGGCCCGCTCGGCCGCCGACCGGAAGATGCCGGCCAGCTCCGCGGTGAACGTGGCGACGTCGGTCTCCACCCGCACCGGGGTCGCGCGCCCCGCCTCGATGCTGGCGAAGTCCAGCAGGTCGTTGACCAGCCGCTGCAGCCGCTGCCCGTTGCGCACGGCGAGGGTGAGCTGCTCGCGGACGTCGTCGGTCAGCGGCGGGTCCGCCTCGTCCAGGACGTCGCGGAGCGGCCCCAGCAGCAGGGTGAGCGGTGTGCGCAGCTCGTGGCTGACGTCGGCGAAGAAGGTGGTCTTGGCGCGGTCCAGCGCGGCGAGCGACTCCGCGCGCTCCCGCTCGCTCTCGAACGCCCGGATGTTGACCAGGGTGCCGGTGAACTGGCCGGCCACCAGCTCGTGGAAGGAGCGGTAGTCGTCGTCCAGGGCGAGGTTGGGGCTGATCCCCAGCACCAGGCGGCCCAGGGGTGCGGAGTCGCGGCCGGTCGCCAGGGGGATGACCGCCGCGGCGGTGACCGGGTCGTCCCACGGGCCGCCGGTGGCGCCGAGCGGGCCGACGGCTCTGCGGAGCTCGTCCTCGTCGTCGGTGCTCGCGGGGAGCAGGCCGGGCTCGCAGCCGGCGGTGGCCACCCGGTGCAACCGTCCGTCGGCGGGGTCGTCCAGGTAGACGGCGGCGAACGGCACGTCGAGAGCGTCGCTGAGGAGGGTCCGGCACATCACCGACAGCGCGTGCTCGACCCGGTCGCCGAGCTGCCCGCCCACGGTCGCCACGTCCCGCAGCACCCGCTGGCGGCGGGCGGCGACCAGTTCGCCGGTGACCTCGGTGCAGACGGCGTGGATGCCGGCCACCCGCCCGTCGTCGTCGAACGCCGGTGCGTGGGAGACGGTGAAGTAGGTCTCCTCGCGGTAGCCGGCCCGCTGCAGCGGCAGGAGCAGACCCGGCATCCACGACGCCTCGAGCGTGGTCATCGCCCGCTCGATCGGTGGCCCGAGGGCGGCCCACGTCTCGGGCTGGGTCAGCCGGATGTCCTTGCCGATCGCCGGGTGCTTCGCGCCGATCACCGGTGCGTAGGCGTCGTTGTAGAACTGCAGCAGGTCCGGTCCCCAGCACACGATCATGGGGAACCGGGAGACCAGCACCTGGCGGACGACGACGCGCAGGCTGAGCGGCCACGTCTCGACGGCGCCCACCGAGGTGCCGGCCCAGTCGAAACCGGCCATGATCCGGCCGGCCTCCCCGCCGGCGGCGAAGAGATCGCCGCCGTCGGGAGCCGACGACCTACCGGGGCCCACGCCCGCCTCCAGCGAAGAAGCCGGCAGCTCGTTCAGAGACGTTCCGCCACGTAGTCGATGCAGGCGGTCAACGCGGTCACGTCGTCGGGGTCGACGGCGGGGAACATGCCGACGCGCAGCTGGTTGCGGCCCAGCTTGCGGTAGGGCTCCACGTCGACGACGCCGTGGGCGCGCAGCGTCGTCGCCACCGCGGCGGCGTCGACCGAGTCGGCGAAGTCGATGGTGCCCACGACGTAGCTGCGGTGATCGGGGTCGGCGACGAACGGCGTCGCGTAGGACGACTTCTCCGCCCAGCCGTAGAGGCGGCCCGAGGACTCGCGGGTCCGGCCGACGGCGCCCGAGAGCCCGCCGAGGGCGAGCATCCAGTCGATCTGGTCGGCCAGCAGGAACAGGGTGGCGACGGCCGGGGTGTTGTAGGTCTGGTCCTTCGACGAGTTGTCGACGGCGATCGAGAGGTCGAGGAATCCGGGGATCCAGCGGCCCGACGCCTTGATCTCGGCGATCCGCTGCAGCGCGTCGGCCGACATGAGGGCGACCCACAGGCCGCCGTCGGCGGCGAAGGACTTCTGCGGCGCGAAGTAGTAGACGTCGGTCTGCGAGACGTCGACCGGCAGGCCGCCGGCGCCGCTGGTGGCGTCGATGAGCACGAGCGCGTCCTCGGTGCCCGACGGCCGGGCGATCGGCGCCATCACGCCGGTCGAGGTCTCGTTGTGCGCCCAGCCGTAGGCGTCCACGCCCTCGGTGGCGGGGGGCAGCGCCAGCGACCCGGGGTCGGCCGTCACGATCAGCGGGTCGCCGAGGAACGGGGCCTCCCTCGCGCCGGAGGCGAACTTGGCCGAGAACTCCCCGTAGGTGCCGAAGGCGGCGCGGTCGCGGATCAGCCCGAAGAGCGCGGCGTCCCAGAAGGCGGTGGTGCCGCCGTTGCCGAGCACGACCTCGTAGCCGTCGGGCAGGTCGAACAGCTCGGTGAGCCCCTCCCGCACCCGCCGGACCAGGTTCTTCACCGGCGCCTGGCGGTGGGAGGTACCCATGATCGCGGCACCGTCACCGGCCAGGGCCCGCAGCGCCTCGGGGCGCACCTTGGACGGACCGCACCCGAACCGGCCGTCGGCGGGCAGGAGCTCGGCGGGGATGGTGATGCTCATCCGTGGGAAGCCTTCCGGTTCACGTGGGTCGGGCGTAGCGCCCGACGACGACGGCCCGGGTCGCATCGTGCGGCCGGGCCGTCGTCGTCGGGAGCGGTGGTGCTCAGATCGCGGCGGCCTCGGGGTTGATGGTGTCCCAGCCCTCGACCTCCTGGGGCTTGCGGGGGTCGGGGCCGATGTACCGGGCCGACGGGCGCACGAGGCGGCCGGTGTTCTTCTGCTCCAGGATGTGCGCGCACCAGCCGGCGGTGCGGGCGCAGGTGAACATCGAGGTGAACATGTGGCTCGGGACCTCGGCGAAGTCGAGGACGATGGCCGCCCAGAACTCGACGTTGGTCTCGACCGGCCGGTCGGGACGCCGCTCGCGCAGCTCCTTGAGCGCGGCGTTCTCCAGGGCGAGGGCGGCCTCGAAGCGGGGGGCGCCGAGCTCCTCGGCGGAGCGGCGGAGCACGCGGGCCCGCGGGTCCTCGGCCCGGTAGACGCGGTGACCGAAGCCCATCAACCGCTCCTTGCGGTCGAGCAGGTCCTTGACGTACTTCTCGGCGTCGCCGGTCTTCTCCACGTCGTCGAGCATGTGCAGCACGCGGGAGGGGGCGCCGCCGTGCAGCGGGCCGGACATCGCGCCGATCGCGCCGGACATGGCGGCGGCGACGTCGGCGCCGGTGGAGGCGATGACGCGGGCGGTGAACGTCGAGGCGTTCATGCCGTGCTCGGCGGCCGACGTCCAGTAGGCGTCGACGGCGGCCACGTGGCGGGGGTCGGGCTCGCCGCGCCAGCGGACCATGAAGCGCTCGACGATGGTGGAGGCCTCGTCGATCCGGCTCTGCGGGACGGCGGGGGTGCCGATGCCGCGGGCGGACTGCGCGACGTAGGACAGCGCCATGACGGCGGCGCGGGCGAGTTGCTCGCGCGCGGTCTCGCTGTCGATGTCCAGCAGCGGGCGGTAGCCCCAGAAGGGCGCCAGCATGGCCAGCGCGGCCTGGACGTCGACCCGCACGTCACCGCTGTGCACCGGGATCGGGAACGGCTCGGCCGGGGGGAGCCCGGGGCCGAACTTGCCGTCGACCAGCAACGCCCAGACGTTGCCGAAGGTCACCTTGCCGACCAGGTCCTCGATGTCGACGCCGCGGTAGCGCAGCGAACCGCCGTCCTTGTCGGGTTCGGCGATCTCGGTCTCGAAGGCGATGACGCCCTCCAGGCCGGGTACGAAGTCGTCGGCCATCTCGCATGCTCCTCTGCGCGCGGACCCACGTGCGCGCAGGGGACTGCCGCACGATTGCCAGTCGACCCTAAGGCCGTCGGCCCCGTCCTGGCACGCGGGGGGCGGTGCGCCCGCGCTCCGGGGCCCCCGTGGTGTCAGCATGACTGCGTGCCCGACCTGACCCGCATGCGCCACGACTACACCCTTGGGCGGCTGAGCGAGGACGAGCTCGCCCCCACCTGGGTCGAGCAGTTCGACCGCTGGTTCGGCGACGCCGTGACCGCGGAGATCCCCGAACCCAACGCCGTCGTGGTGGCGACGGCCGACGCCGACGGCGCCCCGGACGCCCGGGTCGTGCTGATGAAGGGCTACGACGCCGCAGGCATCGTGTTCGGCACCAGCTACGCCTCGGCCAAGGGCGCGCAGCTGGCCGTCAACCCCCGCGCGGCGCTGGTCTTCCCGTGGCACGCGCTGCAGCGCCAGGTGCGGGTGACCGGCCGGGTGGAGCGGATCGGCGACGCGGCGTCCGACGACCTGTGGGACCCGCGGCCGCGCGGCTCGCAGGTGGCGGCCGCCGCCTCGGTGCAGTCGACGGTCGTCGACTCGCGGGAGGAGCTCGAGGAGCGCGTGCGGCGGCTCGACGGGCAGACGCCGGAGGGCAAGCTGCCCCGGCCCGCGGCGTGGGGCGGCTACCGGGTGGTCCCGGAGCGCGTGGAGTTCTGGCAGGGCGGGAGCGACCGGCTGCACGACCGGCTCCGCTTCGTGCTCGACGAGGCGGAGGGCGGGGGCTGGCTGGTCCAGCGGCTCGCGCCGTGAGCGGGCAGGTGCGTGAGCATCGCAGCGAGCGCCGGCGAGCGAGGAGCGGAGCGCGCCGCGGGAGCGGACCGGTGACGCCGTGAGCGGACAGGTGCGTGAGCATCGCAGCGAGCGCCGGCGAGCGAGGAGCGGAGCGCGCCGCGGGAGCGAACCGGTGACGACGTGACGTCTCCGGTCGATCCGGCGGAGGGGGGCGCACCGGTCGAGGAGCCGGTCCCGGAGCGGGTGCGCCGGCGCGGGTGGGCGATCGACACCACGCCGTTGCGAGACCCGGGCTACCGGCGCCTGTTCTGGGGGATCGCCACCACCACGATCGGCCAGCAGATGACGCTGGTGGCCGTCCCGTTCCAGGTCTACGCGCTGACCGGGTCCTCGTTCATGGTCGGCGTCACCTCGATGGTCGCGCTGGTCCCGCTGATCGTCTTCGGGCTGCTCGGCGGCGCGATCGCCGACGCCATGGACCGCCGCCGGCTGCTGGTGGTCACCTCCGTCGGCGCCGCGGTCACCAGCGCGCTGCTCGCAGCCCAGGCGCTGCTGCCCGGCGGCGGGAACCTGGCCCTGCTCTGGGTGCTGACCGCCGCGGTCTCCGCTTTCACCGCGGTGAACTCCCCGGCGCGCTACGCCGTCATCCCGGCGCTCGTCGGGCCGGCCGGCGTGCCGGCGGCCAACGCCCTGGCCATGACCGTCCGGCAGATCGGCGTCATCGTCGGCCCGCTGCTGGCCGGCCTGCTGATCGGGCTGGGGTCGCTGTTCACCGCCTACGCCATCGACGCCGTCGGCTTCCTCGTCGCCGTGCTGCTGCTGCGGGGGCTGCCGCCGCTGCCGCCGGGGCGGGACGCCGGCCCGCTCCGGCTGGGGTCGACCCTGCAGGGGGTGTGGGAGGGCTTCGCGTTCCTGCGCACCCAGCCGGTGCTGCTCATGACGTTCGTCGTCGACATCATCGCCATGCTGTTCGCCTGGCCGCAGGCGGTCTTCCCGGAGCTGTCCCAGACCCGGTTCGAGGGGTCGCCTAACGCGCTGGGCTGGCTGTTCGCCGGCATCTCGATCGGTGCGCTGGCGATGGGCCTGACGTCGGGGTGGGTGTCCCGGATCGACCGGCAGGGCGCGGTGGTGATCGTCTCGATCGCCGTCTGGGGCGTGGCGATCATCGGCTTCGGCTACGCCCCGACGCTGTGGCTGGCGGTGCTCTGCCTGGCCGTCGCGGGCGCCGGGGACATGGTGAGCGCGGTGCTCCGCTCGGCGATGCTGCAGCTGGCGGCGCCGGAGGAGATGCGGGGCCGCATGCAGGGCGTCTTCATCGTCGTGGTCACCGGTGGCCCCCGGCTGGGCGACCTGCGCGCCGGCGGGCTCGCCAGCGCCGCCGGGGTCACCTTCGCCATGGCGTCCGGCGGCGTCGTGGTGGTGCTCGCGATGGTCGCCGTCGCGCTGCTGGTGCCCTCGTTCTGGTTCTTCCGGGCCTCGCGGTCGGCGGTGGACGAGCGGTCCTGACGACGGTGGGGCCCGGCCGGCCTCGCCCGCCCCCGAGAGTGGCGAGACCGGCCGGACCCCGGCCTGCATATCCGATCCGGCCCGGTCCTACTCGCCGGTAGTGGATCGGATCGGGCTCAGGCCAGTGCGCGGGCGACAACTCCCAGGTCGGCGACGAGCGCGTCGTAGGCGGCCGCCCGGGCGTCGTCCGGGGTGCGCAGGATCGCCGACGGGTGCGTGGTCGCGACGATCCAGGTCTGGTGCGGGGCGTCCTCGTCGTCGTCCTCCGTCGGCGCCGGGGCGCCCGGTGGTGTCCAGGGCAGCAGCTGCCCGCGCTCGCGGGTGATGCGGAACGACGGCGAGATCAGCGCCTTGGCCGCCGTCGCGCCCAGGGCCACGACGATCTCCGGTTGCAGGACGGCGAACTCCGCCTCCAGCCACGGCCGGCAGGCCCGCAGGTGCTCCGGCCGGGGTGTCTGGTGGATCCGCCGCTTGCCCTTCACCACGTGCCCGAAGTGCTTCACGGCGTTCGTCACGTACGTGACCGAGCGGTCGAGGCCGGCGTCGGTCAGCGCCCGGTCCAGCAGCCGCCCGGCGGGGCCGACGAACGGCTCGCCCCGCCGGTCCTCCTGGTCCCCGGGCTGCTCGCCGACGAACACCACCCGGGCGGTCTCCGGGCCCTCGCCGAAGACCGTCTGGGTCGTGTCCTGCCACAGCTCGCAGGCCCGGCATCCCGCCGCGGCCTCGCGGAGCTGGTCCAGCCCGGCACCCGGGGGCGGCTGCGCTCCGCCGTCGCGCTCGCTCATGCCCCGATGACACCGCACCCCGGCGCCGCCCGCGAGGCGGGCCGGCGCCCAGCGTTCACCTGCCGTTCCGGGTGCGCCCGGCTCCGCTGAGATCGTGAGGACCGCTACGGTTCTCGCGGCAGTGCTCGACGGCAGGAGGACACGTGCTCGAGTTCGACGGGCTCCGCAAGAGCTTCGGCGACATCCAGGTGCTCGACGGGGTCGGGTTCAGCGTCCGCCCGGGCTCCATGTTCGGTTTCTGCGGCTCCAACGGCGCCGGGAAGACGACCACGATGCGGATCGCGATGGGGCTGGTCGTGCCGGACGCCGGCGAGGTCCGCTGGCAGGGCCGGCCGCTGGACCAGCAGCTGCGGCGCCGGGTGGGCTACATGCCCGAGGAGCGCGGCCTCTACCCGAAGATGAAGGTCGGCGAGCAGGTCACCTACTTCGCCCGGCTGCACGGCCTCGATGCCGCCGCGGCCGGCCGCGCCTCCGCCGAGTGGGTGGACCGGCTGGGCCTGGGGGAGCGCCGGGGCGACCCCGTCGAGAAGCTGTCCCTGGGCAACCAGCAGCGCGTCCAGCTCGCCGCCGCGCTGGTGAGCCGGCCGGAGGTGCTGATCCTCGACGAACCGTTCTCCGGCCTGGACCCGGTGGGCGTCGACTCGCTGGCCGAGGCGCTGCTGGACCAGGTCCGCACCGGCGTGCCGGTCGTCTTCTCCAGCCACCAGCTCGACCTGGTCGAGCGGCTGTGCGACTCCGTCGGCATCCTCGCCCGCGGCCGCATGGTGGCGTCGGGCACCGTCGACGAGCTGCGCCGGCGCGAGGCCGGGCGGGTGCTGCGGGTCGTCGTCCCCGACGCGGCCCCCGGCTGGGCCGCCGCGCTGCCCGGCGTCCGGGTGGTCTCCGAGCAGGCCGGCGACACGCTGCTGGACCTCGGTCCGGGCACCGACGACCAGACCGTCCTGGCGGCCGCCCTGGGGACCGGCCGGGTCACGCACTTCGCCTGGCGCGAGCCGAGCCTGGTGGAGCTGTTCCGCGAGGCCGTCGCCGCCCCGCGCACCGACGAGGAGGTGGCGGCGTGACCGCCCCGACCCGCACCCCCGAGCAGACGCCGGGCAGCACCGCGCTCGTCCGGCTCGTCGCCGGCCGGGAGATCTCCACCCGCCTGCGCGACAAGAACTTCATCGTCGGCGTGGTCCTGACGGTCGTCCTGCTCGTGGGGATCCTGGGCTTCCAGGTGGCCCTCAACTCCGGCGGCGGCGAGGAGAGCCGGCTCGCCGTCGTGGGCGACAGCGCGCAGCTGGGCCCGGCCGTCGAGGCGCAGGGCGAGGCCGTCGGCCTCGACGTCGCGGTGGTGGAGCTCGCCGACGAGGCGGCCGCACGGCAGGCGCTCGAGGACGAGGACGTCGACGGCGCCCTCCTCGCCGGCGCGCGTCCGGAGCTGCTGCTCAACGACCGCGACTCGACGATGGAGGCGGTGGTGGGCGCCGCGGTCAGCGGCGTGGCCATCAGCCAGCAGCTGGCCGAGGCGGGGGTCGACCTCAGCGCCGTGCCGGAGGTCGAGGTGACGTCCCTGCAGGGCGACGACGACGCCGCCGAGCAGCAGCAGGTGCTGGTGGCGATCATCGGCGTCGCGATGCTCTACGGCCTGCTGATCCTGTTCGGCCAGTTCGTCGCGCAGGGCGTGGTCGAGGAGAAGGCCAGCCGCGTGGTGGAGCTGCTGCTGGCCACGATGCGCCCCTGGCAGCTGCTCGCCGGGAAGATCATCGGGCTGGGCGTCCTCGGGCTGGCCCAGATCGTCCTCATCGGCGCCATCGCCGTGGGCGGGGCGCTCGCCTTCGACCTGGTCGCCGTGCCCGGCGACCTCATCGGCACCGTCGTCTCGGTCATCGCCTGGTTCGTCCTCGGCTACGCCCTCTACGCGGCGGTTTTCGCCATGGCGGGGTCCCTGGTCAGCCGGCAGGAGGACCTCGGCAGCGTGCTCACGCCGATGATCCTGCTGCTCGTCGTCGGGTTCTTCATCGGCATCCAGGCCGCGGCCGAGCCGAGCGGCACGCTCGCCGTCGTCACCTCCTACGTACCCGGCCTCTCCCCGCTGGTCATGCCGGTCCGGCAGGCGGCGGGCGAGGCGGCGGTGTGGGAGGTGGCGCTGGCGGTCGTGCTCATGCTGATCGCCATCGCCGCGGCGGTCCGGGTCGGGGGCCGCATCTACGCGGGCGCGCTGCTGCGCACCAGCGGCAAGACCAAGCTGCGGGACGCGATGCGGGGCGGGCGCGGCTGAGCCGGTTGGCCGCAACCGGGCCGGGGTAGCGGCGCGGCATGGCGATGCAGTTGGGCTACACGATGATGACCGAGCAGGCCGGCCCCAGGGACCTCGTGGGGCACGTGGTGGGCGCCGAGGAGGCGGGCTTCGACTTCGCGGTCAGCAGCGACCACTACTTCCCGTGGCTGACGGAGATGGGGCACTCGCCCAACGCCTGGGTGACCCTCGGCGCGGTGGCGCAGGCAACCAGCCGCATCCCGTTGATGACGTACGTGACCTGCCCGATCTTCCGCTACCACCCGGCCGTGGTGGCCCAGCAGGCGGCGACGCTGCAGATCCTGTCCGGCGGCCGGTTCACCCTGGGCCTCGGCGCGGGCGAGAACCTCAACGAGCACGTCGTCGGAGCCGGCTGGCCGCCCGCCGACGTCCGGCACGAGATGATCATGGAGGCGCTGCAGATCATCAGCGACCTGTTCGACGGTGAGGGCCACACGAACTTCCGCGGCGAGCACTTCGACGTCGAGTCGGCCAAGCTGTGGGACCTGCCGGACAAGCGGGTGCCCATCGGCTTCGCGGCCGGCGGGAAGCAGGCGGCCACGATCGCCGGCGAGCTGGCCGACGTACTCGTCGCGACCGACCCGCTGTCCGAGCTCGTCGAGGCGTTCGAGGCCGCAGGGGGTGCGGGCAAGCCGAAGGTCGCCCAGATGCCGATCAGCTACGGCACGGACAAGGCCGCCGCCGTGACCCGCGCCCACAGCCTGTTCCGCTGGTTCGGTCTCGGCTGGAAGGTGAACGCCGAGCTGCCCGGGCCGAGCGCCTTCGACGCGGCGAGCTCGTTCGTCCGCGAGGAGGACGTCGAGGGCAGCATCCCGTGCGGGGACGACGTCGAGGCGGTGATCGCCGGCGCGAAGGAGTACGCCGACGCCGGGTTCACCCACCTGGCGCTCGTCCAGATCGGCGGGGACCAGCAGCAGCCCTACCTCGAGTGGGCCCAGCGCGACCTCATGCCGGCCTGGCGCGAGGCGTTCGGCAGCTGATCGCCGGCCGGGGGCAGCCGATCGGGTGACCGGCGCCCCCCGGGCCGATCCCTTGGGGTGAGGTCCGCGCGCACAGGGGCGCGCGACCGGTCGTGCCGCCACGATCATCGGCGGCATGACCGAGGACCTGGACGGGCGGCTGCGGCGGCTGCTCGCCTCCGACGACGCCGACGCGCTGATCGACCTCGGCTGCGACCTGGCCGACGCCGGCCGGCAGGAGGACGCGGAGCGCTGCTTCCGCCGTGCCTTCGACCTCGGCGACTCCGTGGCCGCGTACAACCTCGGCAACTCCCTCGCCGCGCAGCACCGCTGGTCGGAGGCGGTGGACGCCTACGAGGTCGCGCTGCGCCACGGCGAAGCCGACGCCTGGCGCAACCTCGGCCTGGTGCTCGAGGACCTCGGTGACCTGGCCGGCGCGATGCGCGCCTACCGGGGGGCCGCGGCCGCCGGCGACCTGGAGGGCGGGCTGCAGCTGGCCTTCCTCCTCCGCGAGCAGGGCGAGCGCGAGCAGGCGATGGCGGTGGCGGAGGAGTTCGCCGCCGCCGGTGACGAGGAGGCGGCGGCCGTCGTCGCCTGCTGGCGCTGGTGCTCGACGCTGGACCCGGCCCTGGAGGACGACCTCCGGGCCGGGCAGCACCACTTCCCCGCGGCCCGCGCCGACCTCGCACACCTGCTGCGCGAGACCGGCCGCCCGGCCGAGGCCCGCTCGGTGCTCGAGCGCGGCGCCAAGCTGGGGGAGCAGGTGGCCTGGCTGCCGCTGGGCAACCTCTACCGCGAGGAGCTGGGCGACGAGGAGGCCGCCGAGGAGGCCTACCGCAGCGGGATCGCCGCAGGTGACCCCTACTGCCACCAGAACCTGGCGGTGCTCCTGGCCGACCGCGGCGACCTCGAGGGTGCGGTGGAGCAGTTCCGGCTCGGCGCCGCCGCCGGCGACCAGCTGGCCGCCCAGTGCCTGCGGGAGCTCGAGCTCGACTGAGCAGCCGGTCCCCGCGGCCGTCGACATGAGGGCGTCACACGGTGCGGCGATACTCGGGCTGTGTCCGAAGCCACGGTCGACGTCGCCGATCTCCGCCACCACGGGTCCACCGGTCCCGGTGACCGCGCCGACGACGAGCCGCTGCGCGCCGACATCCGGCTGCTGGGGCGCGTCCTCGGCGAGGTGATCGGGGAGCAGGCCGGCCCCGACGTCCTGGAGCTGGTCGAGTCCACCCGGGTGGAGGCGTTCCGCATCCGCCGGTCGGAGGTCGACCGGGCCGACCTCGCCCGCCGGCTGGCCGGCCTCGACGTGCGGTCGGCCAACCACGTCATCCGCGCGTTCAGCCACTTCTCCGTGCTGGCCAACCTCGCGGAGGACATCCACCACGAGCGGCGCCGCCGGCACCACCGGCGCGCCGGGTCGCCGCCGCAGCAGGGCAGCCTCGCGGCGTCCTTCGTGCTGCTCGACCAGGCGGACATCCCGGTCGACACGGTGGCCCGCGAGCTCGCCGGCGCGCTGGTCTGCCCGGTGGTCACCGCGCACCCCACCGAGGTCCGCCGCAAGACGGTGTTCCAGGTGCAGCGCCAGGTCACCCAGCTGATCCGGGAACGCGACCGGGCGGGCGACGGCGACGTCGACGCCGCCTGGTCGGCCCAGCTGTGGCGCTCGGTGCTCACCCTCTGGCAGACGGCGCTGCTGCGGCTGTCCCGGCTGCGCCTGCAGGACGAGATCGACGAGGCGCTGCGCTACTACGAGCTGTCGCTGTTCGACGTGGTGCCGGCCATCAACGCCGAGCTGCGGCAGGCGGTGGAGCAGCGCTGGCCCGGTGCCGGGGTGCTGCGCCGGCCGATGCTCATGCCCGGCTCGTGGATCGGCGGCGACCGCGACGGCAACCCCTTCGTCACCGCCGAGGCGCTGCGCCGGGCCACCACCCGGCAGGCGGAGACCGCGCTCGGCCACCACCTGGCCGAGCTGGCGGCGCTGCGCAGCGAGCTGTCCATGTCCGACCGGCTGGTCACCCCCACCCCGCAGCTGTACTCGCTGGCCGAGGCCTCGCGCGACGACTCCCCGTTCCGCGCCGACGAGCCCTACCGGCGGGCGCTCACCGGGATCTCCGCCCGGCTGGCGGCCACCGCCGCGCGCGTGCTGGGGTCGGTGCCCGGTGGCGGTGAGGCCGGCGCGGTGCTGCCGCCCTACGACAGCCCCGACGAGCTGCGCGCCGACCTCGACGTCGTCGACGCCTCGCTGCGCAGCCACGGCGCCGGGCCGCTCGCCGACGACCGGCTGCTGCGGCTGCGCGAGGCGGTGGAGGTCTTCGGCTTCCACCTCTGCGGGCTCGACCTGCGGCAGAACTCCGCCGTCCACGAGCAGGTCGTCGCCGAGCTGCTGGCCTGGGCCGGCGTGTGCGAGGACTACGCCGCCCTCGACGAGGCGGCCCGGGTGGAGCTGCTGGCCGGGGAGCTGAGGCTGCGCCGGCCGCTGGTGCGCCCGGACGCCGAGCTGTCCGAGGAGACCCGCAAGGAGCTCGACGTCCTCCTCGCCGCTGCCGAGCGGGTGGCGCTGCTCGGGCCGCGGACCATCCCGAACTACGTGATCAGCATGTGCGAGTCGGTGAGCGACGTGCTGGAGGTCGCCGTCCTGCTCAAGGAGGTCGGCCTGCTCGACCCGGCCGGCGACGACGGCCCCAGCTGCCCGGTGGGCATCTCACCGCTGTTCGAGACGATCGACGACCTGCAGGCCGCGGCCACCACGCTCGGCGCCGTCCTCGACCAGCCGCTCTACCGCTCGCTGGTCGCCGCCCGGGGGGACGCGCAGGAGGTCATGCTCGGCTACTCCGACAGCAACAAGGACGGCGGCTACCTCGCCGCCAACTGGGCGCTGTACCGGGCCGAGCTGGACCTGGTGGAGGTCGCCCGCCGCGAGGGCATCCGGCTGCGGCTGTTCCACGGCCGGGGCGGCACCGTCGGCCGCGGGGGCGGCCCCAGCTACGAGGCGATCCGGGCCCAGCCCCCGGGCGCGGTGGCCGGCGCGCTGCGCCTCACGGAGCAGGGCGAGGTGATCGCCGCGAAGTACGCCGACCCCGACCTCGCCCGCCGCAACCTGGAGGCGCTGGTCGCCGCCACGCTGGAGTCGACGCTGCTCGACGTCGAGGGGCTCGGCGACGACGCCGACGAGGCCTACGCGGTGCTCGACGACCTCGCCGCCCGCGCCCGGCAGGCCTACGTGGAGCTGGTGCACGAGACGCCCGGGTTCGTGGAGTGGTTCCGGGCGGCGACCCCCATCGGGGAGCTGGCCGAGCTCAACATCGGCAGCCGGCCCCCCTCGCGGAAGGCCGGCGACTCGATCGGCGACCTGCGGGCCATCCCGTGGGTGTTCAGCTGGTCGCAGACCCGGATCATGCTGCCCGGCTGGTACGGCACCGGGTCGGCGCTGGAGTCGTGGGTGGGCGGCTCCGACGAGCGGCTCGAGCGGTTGCGCGACCTCCACCGGCGGTGGCCGTTCTTCCGCACCGTGCTGTCCAACATGGGCATGGTGCTGGCGAAGACCGACCTGGGGCTGGCCGCCCGGTACGCGGAGCTGGTGCCGGACGAGGAGCTGCGCGCCCGGGTCTTCGACCGGATCGCCGAGGAGCACGAGCGCACCTGCCGGATGGCGCTGGCCATCACCGGCGACGACGCCCTGCTGGCCGACAACCCGGCGCTGGCCCGCTCCATCCGGAACCGGTTCCCCTACCTCGAGCCGCTGCACCACCTGCAGGTCGAGATGCTGCGGCGCCGGCGGAACGGGGAGGACGACGAGCTCACCAGCCGCAACATCCAGCTCACGATCAACGGGATCGCGACCGCGCTGCGCAACAGTGGCTGAGCACTGGTTCCTGCGCCGGCGGTCGGCCGCGGACGGCGACCTCCGCGTGGCGGTCAGCGGCGCCGACGTGCGGGCCGCGGCGCTGGCCCTCGGGCTGTCGCCCGGTGGCCTGGCGCCGGCGGTGCACGATCCCCGGCTGCGGGTGCTGCTGGGCGACGGGCAGGCCGCGCTGGTGCGTCGGCAGTGGCACCTCGACGGCCACGCCGAGGCGGTCGTCCTCCGGCGCACGGGTGTTCCGCTGGACCACCCGGCGGTGCACGCCCTGGCCGCCGGCTGGGGCTGCGAGCGGGCCCGGCACGGCAGCACCGACCGCTCCGTCGCCGTGCCGCTGCCGGGCCCGGACGCGACCGAGGCCGACCGCTTCCGGCACCTGGCCGCACTGGCCGCCACCCGGGTGGAGATCGCCGTGGCGCTCGCCCGAGACAGCGGCGAGGAGCGCACCAAGGGCGACGGCAGCCCCTCGATCGCCGCCGACGAGGCCGCGCACGCCGCCGCGGTCGAGGTGCTCGCACCCCTCGGGATCGTCGTGCTCAGCGAGGAGCGGCTGGACCGCGCGGTCGGCCCCGGCGAGCCGTGGATCGTGCTGGACCCCCTGGACGGCACCGGCAACTTCTCCGCCGGGCTGCCGCCGTGGGCGTTCTCCGCGGCGCTGGTCCGCGACGGCGTACCGGTCGCCGGCCTGGTGGCCGACCTCGCCTCGGGTCGGCGGTGGACCGGGGTGGCCGGGGCGGGCGCCGAACGCGACGCGGTGCCGATCGCCCCGCGCCCGGGCAGCACCGTGGTGGTGCCCAGCGGCCCCGGCGGCGGGGCGGTCGCCGTCCCCTCGACGGCGCGGCGGGTGCGGATCACCGGCTGCACCGCCGTCGACCTGTGCCTGGTGGCCGACGGCGCGGCCGCGGGTTGGCACGACCTCGACCGGGCCGGCACCCACGTGCACGACGTCGCCGGCGGCCTGGCGGTGCTGTTCGCCGCCGGCGGGGTGGCGCTCACCGCCGCGGGGGAGCCGCTGCTGCTGGACCCGGACACCGAGGGGCTGATCCGGTTCGCGGCGGCAGCGGACGACGCGGCGGCCCGGGAGCTGATCGCCGCCGTCGGGTGACGGCGGCCGCCGGGAGCTGCCGGGCGATGTGCGCCGGGGGCGCGTCCGTCGGCCCCGAGGACGCCATGGACGCACATCGCTCCCGTGTGCGGCACCCCGTCCGCGGCGCCCCGGAGGTCAGCGGGCGGTGGCGGCCCGGATGGCGGCCATGAGCGCCTCCCGTTCGTGCAGCGTGGTGCGCGCCCGGCCGCGGGTGGCGCCCAGGGCCTGCTCGGCGGCGTCGATCGCCCGCCAGTCCTCGAGCAGCACCGGCTCGGCGCCGCGCGCCTGCAGGGTGTGCACCAGGTCGTCGACCGGCCCGCCCGCGCGCAGCGTCCCGTCCCCGGCGTCGGCCAGGAGCCCGGCGACGGTCTCCCGCGCATCGTGCTTGTTGGTGCCGACCACCCCGCTCGGCCCGCGCTTGATCCACCCGGCGACGTACTCGCCGGCCGACGTCCGGCCGTCGCGCAGCACGCGCCCGGTGCCGTCGTGGGGAACCGTGCCGGTGCGCCGGTCGACCGGCAGCCCGGGCAGCGGCGTCCCGAGGTAACCCACCGACCGCACCACCAGGTCGGCCGGCAGCACCTCGAACCGGCCGGTGCCGATCGCCCGGCCGTCCCCGTCGACGGCGGTGCGTTCCACCTCGACGCCGGTGACCCGGTCGGTGCCCAGCAGCCGCACCGGCCGCGAGTAGAAGCGCAGCCGCAGCCGGGTGCGGCCGGGCTCGGGCGCGTGGTGGGCCCAGTCGCGCAGCACCGCGAGGTTGCGGGTGGCGTTCCGGTCGGTGGCCGCGCGTGCCTCGGCGTCGGCGTCGAGCTCGAGGTCGGCGGGGTCGACCAGCACCGTGGCCGCGGCCAGCCCGCCGAGCTCGCGCAGCTCCTGGGTGGTGAAGGTCGCCTGCGCCGGACCGCGGCGGCCGAGCACCGTCACCTCCTGCACCGGTGCGGCGGCCAGGACGTCGATGACGTGCTGGGGCATGTCGGTGGGCTCGAGCTCCTCGGTGGTGCGGGCGAGGATCCGCCCGACGTCGAGCGCGACGTTGCCCACGCCGATCACCACGGCTGACCGGACGCCGGTCAGGGCCGCCTCCACCGTGGCGCGGTCCGCGTCGGGGTGGCCGGTGTACCAGGCCACGACGTCGGTGGCGGGCAGGCTGCCGGGCAGGTCCTCGCCCTCGATGCCCAGGCGCCGGTCGAGCGCCGCGCCGTAGGTGTAGACGACCGCGTCGACGTGCTTCCGGAGCTCGGCCAGCGAGAGGTCGGTGCCGACCTCCACGTTGCCGACGAACCGGACCAGCGGGTGGTCGAGGCTGCGGTGCAGGGTGTCGCGGATGGCCCGCATCTTCGGGTGGTCGGGGGCGATCCCGTGGCGCACCAGGCCGAACGGCGTCGGCAGCCGGTCGATGAGGTCGATCGCGACGGGGATGTCGCTCTGCCGGGTCAGCGCGTCGGCGGCGTAGATGCCGGCAGGGCCGGCGCCGATGACGGCGACCCGCAACGGGGACCGGCTGCTCGGGGGAGGGGGAGCGCCGTCGTCGACCACGACTGGCATCCTGACCCGGCCGGGGCCGCTCCACCAGAGCAACCGCCCGGGCCGTTCCGATCCCGCTGCCCCAGGAGGCCCCCGTGTCCGTCGTCGTCGTCGCCACCATCACCCCGAAGCCGGACGAGGTGGACGCGGTCCGCGAGGCGATCCTCGCCGCCGTGCCGGAGGTGCACGCGGAGCCCGGCTGCGAGCTCTACGCGCTGCACGAGGCCGACGGTGTCTTCGTGATGGTGGAGCGGTGGGAGAGCCCCGACGCGCTGCGCACGCACGGCAAGGCCGAGGCCCTCACCACCCTCGGCGCGGCGCTGGCCGGCAAGCTGGCCGCCCCGCTCGACGTGAAGCGGCTGACCGCCGTCCCGGCGGGGGACCCGGACAAGGGCGCGATCTAGCCCCGGCAGCCGCTCAGCGGCAGGCGTGGTTGTGGTCGAGGTCGTCCTCGACGTACTGGACCATCGCCACGCTGCCGCCGGCGACCAGCGGGTCGTCGTCGCAGGCCTGCCGCGCGTCCGCGCGGTCGGTGGCGCCCGCCAGCCAGCTGTCGAGGTCGGCCAGGTCGCTGCCCCCCGGCACCTCGCCGACGATCCGGCCCCACTGGTAGCCGGTCGAGTACAGGCCCACCCGGCCGTCCCGGTCGGTGAGGTAGTCGGTCATGCCCTCGAGAGTCGCGCGGTTGCGGGCGAGCGCGTCGTCGGACCCCGACTGCCAGGTGTTCATGGTCTCGACGTCCAGCCACCAGGTGTAGTGCTGGGGCCGGCTGTCCAGCTGCACCGCGCGGGCGGCGGGGCGGAAGAACGACTGGACGCTGGCGCGTGCCCGTTCCCAGCCGTACTGCCAGCTGCAGGCCATCGAGTTGGTGCCGTCGCAGCCGCCGTAGGGCGTGTCGCCGGCGGACGGCCACGTGGTGACCAGGCCGCGCACCTGCCCGGGGTTGGCGGTGTTGAGGTACAGCTGCAGCGGCGGCTGACCGGAGACGTCGCCCGACGAGCCGGCCGCCCACTCCAGCTGCGCCGCCAGGCAGGGGTTGGTACGCGTGGCCAGGCCGCCGTTGACCCCGACGACGGCGAACGCGGCGTCGGCGGGCAGCTCGGTGCCGCACTGCGGGTGGGAGACGTCGTACCCGACGGTGCTGGTGCGGTCGTCCCGCTCGGCGGGCACGGCAGAGGCCGCGGCCGGGACGCCGATCAGGCCGGCGACCGCCGTGAGCGTGACCGCCCATCGGAACCGGTGCCTCATCCTTCCCGAGGGTACACGCGGGACGGGCTGCCGAGGTGGACGTGCAGGTCAGACGGCCTGGCAGACCGGGCACCAGTAGAGGTTGCGCCCGACCATCACCTGGGTGCGGATCTCGGTGCCGCAGAGCCGGCACGGCAGGTCCGTGCGGCGGTAGACGTAGTGCGCGTCCTCCCGGCGGACCGCGCCGCTGCGGCGGGAGCGGTCCTCGGGCCGGGTGGTGATGATCCGGCCCATCCGGACGCCGGCCCGCAACAGCGTGACCAGGTCCTGCCACATCGAGCCCCACGTCCCGGCGTCGACCTGCCGGCCGGGCCGGAACGGCGAGACGCCGTGCCGGAAGAGCACCTCGGCCCGGTACACGTTGCCGACGCCGGCCAGCACCGACTGGTCCATGAGCAGGGCGCCGATGGCGGTGCGGCTGCCGGCGATGCGCCGGTGGGCGAGGGTGCCGTCGGCGCGGGGACGCAGCGGGTCGGGGCCCAGCCGGTCGAGGATGCGGTCCACCTCGGGCGCGGCCAGCACCTCGCACGCGGTGGGGCCGCGCAGGTCGGTCCACACCCCGGCGCCGTCGGGCCCGTCGGCCTCCCAGCGCATCCGCAGCGCCCCCTTCGCCGGGGGTGGCGTGCCCGCACCGGTGGTGAAGCTGCCGTAGAGGCCCAGGTGCACGTGCAGGCTGTCGCCGCCGAAGCGCGCGAACAGGTGCTTGCCGTAGGAAAAGACCTCGTCCAGCTCGCGGCCGTCGAGCAGCGCGGCGCCGGCCTCGAACCGACCTTGCGGGCTGGTGACGTGCACCGGGCGGCCGGCGAACAGCAGCTGCTGCTCCCGCGCCAGGCGGAACAGGGTGTGGCCCTCGGGCATCCGCGCAGCCTAGGTGGCCGCTGTCCGGCGACGGTCAGCGGTCGGCGGTCTCCAGTCCGAAGTGCGGGCGGTCGTCGACCGCGACCAGGTCGACCAGCTCGGGGTGCTGCTGGATGTAGTGCCGGATGAACGAGCAGTACGGCAGCACGGTGAGCCCGCGGTCCCGGGCCGCGGAGAGGACCTCGGCGACCAGCCTCGTCCCGATGCCCTGGCCGCCGACGGAGGGATCCACCTCGGTGTGCGGAAGGGTCATCTGCCCGTTCTCGACGTGGTAGCTGGCCAGTCCGACGACCCGCTCGCCCTGCCGCACCTCGAAGCGTCCCCGCTCGGGGACGTCGACCACCGTGGTCTCCATCGTTGTCGTCCACCCTCCATGACCCCGGCGCCGTTGCCGGAGCTCGGTATGTGCCCCAGCACGGTAACCCGCTGGAACCGCGCCGTGTCTCCTCCGTACCGACGAGTCGGGTGCAGCGAGGGTTCCGCGGGGTCACCCGTTAGCCTCTCCGCGAAGGTCCGGGCGCGGGGAGAACCGCCCCGAGGCCCCCGTAGCTCAGGGGATAGAGCATCGGTTTCCTAAACCGTGTGTCGCAGGTTCGAATCCTGCCGGGGGCACTGGCTGGACCTCACCGTGCCCGACGACCGCCTCGTCGCCTCCATGCTGCTGCAGAGTGCGCATCCCGGGGCGGCGGTGTCCGTCGCGACCAGCGACCTGAACCTGCAGACGAAGCTGGCGGCGATGGCGCTGCCGTTCGTGGAGCCGCCGGACGAGGCGCCGGAGCGCGGCACCGCTAGCTGTGCGCTGTGAGTCCCTGGGAGGCCGCGCGGCTCTGTGGGGCGGGGCGCCCGAAGCGGGTCACCCCGCGCGGCGTGTAGACCGCCAGCGCCGTCGCGCCGAGGAGGACGAGCAGCGCGGCGGTCGCGTCGACGACCAGCCGCACGCGCATGCCGTCGAGGGCGGACCCGAAAGTGCCGCCAGCGGCCGCCCCCGAGCCGAGGTGGCCGATCGGCTGGGTGTGCAGCAGCAGGAGTGCGGTGGCGACGACGGTGAGCGCCAGCTTGACCACCACCCACAGTGCCGCACCAGCCCCCAGGACGTGCCCACCGACTGCACGACGCCGGTCAGCAGCGATGCCAGAGCCAGCGGCACGATCACCGCCCAGGTGATCACGTCGGTGGCGATGTAGCTGCCGCGCCGTGCACGACGCGGCCCTGGACGCGACCGCCGCGCTGGTCGCCGAGCACGGCCCGGCCGCGGTCACCATGTCGCAGATCGCGCAGCGGACCGGTATCGGCCACGCCACCCTGTACCGGTACTTCCCCGATGTCGAGGCGCTGCTGACGGCCTGGCACACCCGGCAGGTCACCAGCCACCTCGAGCACCTGGTCCAGGTCCGGGACGCCGCCGGCCCAGGTGACCGGCTGGAGGCGGTGTTGCTGGCCTACCTGGGGATGTCCGGCTAGCACGCGGGCTCCGAACTGGCGGTCCGGCTGCACCGTGGCGCCCACGTCGATCACGCGCGACGCCACCTGCGCGACTTCCTCCGCGACCTGCTCGCCGAGGGCATCACCGCCGGCGAGCTGCGCGGCGACGTGTCCCCGGACGAGCTGGCCGGCTACGTGCTCGGCGCGTTGTCGGCGGCCGCCGACCTGCACTCCGACGCCGTGGTCCGGCGGCTGGTCACCATGACCCTGGCCGGGCTGCGCCGGCCGGACTCGGTCACGGCCACCACGCGCAGGCCACCGCCGTCGTCGGCGGCCGCGGCCACGGCGTGCGGCGCCGCCAGCTGCGCCCGCTGCTGCCAGGTGCCGGCGGCGTCGGTGCTGATCTACACCACGCCGTCGGGGGTGATGCCGACCGCGGCGGTGCCGTCGTCGGTCCAGGCGACTGCCTGCAGCAGCGGAGCGCCCTGCACCGGCACCCACGTCGTGCCGGCGTCGGGCGAGCGCAGTAGGCCGGTACCGGTGGTGGCCAGTACCTGGCCGTCGGCGGCGGCGGTGAGCGTGTGCGGTTCGGCGGGGATGGCCAGCTGCTCCCAGGTGGTTCCGTCGGCGGTGCGGCGCAGTGTGCCGTCGTAGCCGAGAGCTACCCCGCCGGGCAGGGCGGTGAGGGCGTGGAAGTCGGACTCCCCGGCGCGGGACAGCGGTGTCCAGGTCTCACCGCCGTCGGTGCTCGCGATGAGCCCGACCGGGTTGGGCAGGTCGGTGCGCAGGCCCGGATGGCCGGAGGCCAGGTAGTGGTCCGGCCCGGCGACGGCGAACCCCATCAGGTCGATCACCGGACCGACCGCGGCCGTCCGGCCGTCGTCGCCGACCGCGATCAGCCGGTCAGCAGGGCCACCAGGGCGGTGCCGGCCAGTGTGGAACGGGTGGTGCGGGACAAGCGCATGCGAGAACTCCGGATGGCCCAGTCACGGAACAGGCAGGCGGTGCGGCGGGGCGGGCGGTCGGCCCGCCCCGCCGCGGCTGGGTCAGCCGCCGAGCTCGGTGAGCAGCTGCTGCATCTCGGCGATCTCGGCGTTCTGGCTGTCGCGGATGGATGCGGCCAATGCGATCGCCTCGTCGTTGCGCCCGTTGGCGGACTCCTCGACGGCCATCTGTACCGCGCCCTGGTGGTGGGCGATCATCCCGGTCAGGAAGAGGCGGTCGAACTCCGGACCGGTGGCGGCCATCAGGGCCTGCATGTCGCCCTCGGACATCATTCCGCCCTCGCCGTGGTCCATGCCGCCCATGCCGTCGTCCATGCCGTCGTTCATGTGGCCGGCGTCGGCATCCCAGTCCTGCAGCCAGCCGGTCATCATCTCGATCTCGGGGTCCTGCGCGGCCTGGATGCGGGCGGCCAGGTCGAGCACCCGCGGGTCGGCGGCGCGAGTCTGGGCCAGCTCGGACATGGCGATCGCCTGCCGGTGGTGGGGAATCATCTCGCGGGCGAACGCGACGTCGGCGTCGTTGAACTCGGCCTGCTCGGCCGACGAGCTGGTCGAGGAACTTCCGCCGTTCATCATCGAGCCGTGCCCGGCGGCGTCGGAGTCGTCGTCGGCGCAGCCGGCGAGGACGAGAGCGCCGGCGATCAGGGCGGCGGTGAGGACGGTCAGGCGTGTCGTGGTGCGGGGCATGGCTGGGATCTCCTGGCTGCGGGGGTGGACCGGTGGGCGTGCGCGCACACCGCCGCCGGGCCAGCGCGGGGCTGGGGTGGGGCGGTGGTGGCGGTCGGCCTAGGTCCGCAGCAAGCAGAGGGCGTGCAGGTCCGGCGGCCGGAGCGGTGCCAGGCCGGCGGGCAGTCGGGGGCGTAGCCGTGCCCGGGGCGGGCCGGGCAGCGCCGGGGTGCGGGGCAGCAGCAGGGTGAGCAGCACGGCCAGGCCGGCGGCGAGCACGGCCAGGCACAGCGTCCACAGGTGCCCGCCCTGATCGGCCGGCGTGCTGTCGTGCCCGGCGGCGAGCAGGCCTGCCACGGGAGCAGCAGCGGCGACGATCATCGCGCTGATGTCGCGGTGGGCACCGTGCGCGTCGGTCGGAGTGCTCGCCGCGCTGGTGTGCGCGCCGCCGTCGAGCAGCCCGGCAGGGGCCACGGCGACCGTGGCGGCACCGTGTCCGGCCGCGTGATCGGTGCCGGCGGCGGTGCACTGAAGGCCGTGCATCGCGAAGACGGCGGCCAGCAGCAGCAGCGCCGTCCATCCTCGTGCCGCCATCCCTACCCCCCTTTCCGTCCGAGGCTACGACGGCCCAAGCGACCGCCTGCCACCTACGCTGCCCGGGTGTCCGGACCGCTCAGTGCCGGCCGGCGGCGGCCGGCTCGGCGTCCGTGGCCGCACCCCGGGCCCGGCCCGTGTGGCCCGCGGTGACCTCGGCGACGCTGGCCTCCGGCCGCAGGTCCAGCCGCCGCAGCAGCTGGGCGTTGGACGCCACGACGACGGTGGACAGGCTCATCAGCAGCGCGCCGACCTCCATCGGCAGGATGAAGCCGATCGGGGCGAGCACTCCAGCGGCCAGCGGCACCGCGAGCAGGTTGTAGCCGGCCCCGGCCCACAGGTTCTGCTGCATCTTGCGGTAGCTCGCCCGAGACAGCCGGATGACCGACAGCACCGCGCGGGGGTCGGAGGAGGCCAGGATGATGCCGGCGGAGGCGATCGCGACGTCGGTGCCCGCCCCGATCGCGATGCCGACGTCGGCCTGGGCGAGCGCGGGGGCGTCGTTCACGCCGTCGCCGGTGAACGCGACCGACCGCCCCCGGCGCTGCAGCTCGGCGACCTTCTCGGCCTTGTGCTCCGGGCGCACCCCGGCGAACACCTGGTCGATGCCGAGCTCGGCGGCGATCACGCGGGCGACCGGCTCGGCGTCGCCGGTGATCATGGCGACCTCGATGCCCAGGGCTTGCAGCGCGTCGACGGCCTCGCGGGACTCCGGCCGGACCTCGTCGGCCAGGCCGAGTGCGCCGACGATGTGCCCGTCGACCAGCACGTGCAGCACCGTCGAGCCGGTCTCCGCCCACGACCCGGTGTCCGGCAGTGGGGTCAGGCCGTGCTCGGCCAGCAGGTGCGGCCCGCCGACGGCGACGGTGCGCCCGTCGACGGTGGCAGTGACCCCCACGGCGGCCGACGCGCGGAACTCGGTCGCCGGCGCAACCGTCAGGCCGCGGTGGCCGGCTGCCGCGACGATCGCGCGGGCCAGCGGATGCTCGCTGTCGGCCTCCGCGGCCGCGGCCAGCGCCAGCACCTCGTCCTCGGCCAGGCCGGCACCGGCGATGTGGTTGACCGCCGGCTCGCCCTTGGTCAGCGTCCCGGTCTTGTCGAACAAGACCGTTCCGACGGTTCGCATCCGCTCCATCGCGCCGCGGTCCTTGACCAGCACCCCGCCGCGGGCGGCCCGCTCGGTGGAGATCGACACGACCAGCGGGATGGCCAGGCCGAGTGCGTGCGGGCACGCGATGACCAGCACCGTGATGACGCGGGTGAGTGCGTCCTCCGGGGTGCCGTAGACGGTCCAGATGACGGCGGTGATCGCGGCGGCGGCGATGGCGAACCAGAACAGCCAGCCGGCGGCTCGGTCGGCCAGCAGCTGCGCGCGGGTGGTGGAGGACTGCGCCTCGGCGACCAGCCGCTGGATGCCGGCCAGCGCGGTGTCCTCACCGACCGCGGCGACCCGCACCCGGATCGCGGTGTCGGTGGCGACGGTGCCGGCCACCACGGCGTCCCCGGGGCCGCGGCGCACCGGCTTGGACTCCCCGGTGATCATCGACTCGTCGACGTCGGCGGTGCCGTCGACGACCTGCCCGTCGGCCGGCACCCGCCCGCCCGGGCGGACGATGACCACGTCGCCGAGGGCCAGCTCGGCCGGCGGCACGGTGACCACCTTGTCGCCGACGACCTTCTCCGCCTCGTCGGGCAGCAGCGCGGCGAGTGAGTCCAGCGCCGAGGAGGTCTGCGCCAGCGACCGCATCTCCAGCCAGTGGCCGAGCAGCATGATCACGATCAGCAGCGCCAGCTCCCACCAGAAGTCCAGCTCGTGGGAGAGCAGGCCGGCCGTGGAGCCCCAGGAGGCGACGAAGGCCACGGTGATGGCCATGCCGATGAGCAGCATCATCCCGGGCTTGCGGGCTCGGATCTCACCGATCGCGCCGGTGAGGAACGGCCGGCCACCCCAGACGTAGATGACCGTGCCCAACACCGGAGAAACCCACATCAGGCCGGGGACGTCGGGCAGCGAGTAGCCCACGATGTCGGCAAACATGCCGCTGAGCAGCACCGTCGGCACCGCCAGCGCCAGCATCAGCCAGAACAGCCGCCGGAACATCGCCACGTGGTCGCCGCCGCCGTGACCGGCGTGAACGCCGTGGTCGGGAGACGCGGCCTGCATCGGGTCCTCAACGGAAAGGCGCATGTCGCCGGCACCGTCACCGACCGGCATGCCCTGCCCGTGGGTCGACCCGTGATCGTGCCCGGCCGCGGCCGCGGCCGCGTCGGAGTGCCCCGTGTGGTGGGAACCAGAACGGCTCATGGGATCTGACATGGTCTTCCAACCCTCGCGTCGAACGGCCTGATCCCTACCCCGGTGGGGGCGGCTCAGGTGGCGTCACCGGACCGTGTGCCATTGCCAACGCTATACCCCCCGCGGGTATACCTGCTAGTGCTGGCGGACTCAGCAACGACCTGGTGGCCACGGGTTGCGACCGTCGGGTCATCAACTGGCGCCGGGCGCGGCTGCGGCCACCCCGCTGCCAGCGCGATCAAGGGTCGGCGTCACCGGCGTCGACGCCCGCGTGCGCAACCACGTCGGCCGCGGCTACCGGCTGGTCGCGCAGTGGGTGGGCCTGGACCACGACGCCGCGCTGACCGCCGAGCGGGCGGTGATCACCCGCTGGCGGGCCGCCGGCGTCGAGCCGGTGGCGACCGCGCCGCGCAACGGGGTCACCGAGACCGCGCCCGCCGCCCTGCTGGCCGGTACCCGGGCACACCTGGGCCTGCTCCTCGGAACTCCCACCGGGGACACCTCCTCCGCCTGGAGCCCCGGCGACGCCGCCCTGCGACTCGTGGCGTAGCCCCACCACTGCCGGCCGGACCGGTCAGGGGGTTCGTGCGCCGGTGTCGCGCAGCGTGGTCAGCTGCTGCCGGAACTGCTCGTCGCTGAGCTCGCCGCGGGCGAACCGCTCGGCCAGCAGCTGCTCCGGGGAGCGGACCGGCTCAGCCGGGCGGTCGGCCTGCCGGGTGGCGCTGATGAGCAGCATCCCGCCCAGGACGAGTAGGGCGATGAACAGCAGGCTGCCGAGGGTCATGCCGGCCCAGCCCCAGCCGGTCATGTGGTCGCCGTCGTACCAGTCCATCATCGCTGTCTCATCTCCGCGCACCAGCCGCGTCCGGGTCGCTCCCGGTCCGCCGGCTTATCGTCAGACTCCGCCGCCGTCGGCCGGCCCCGCATCGAGCGAAAGTCACCGCCAGCAGGGCCGTCGGCCCTCAGTGGCACGTCACGGCCCGGATCCCCAGCGAGACCAGCGCGGCAGGCTACGAGTCGCACGGTGCACTGAACGCCGCCGCCGACCGCAAGCAGCTGTGGCGTCCCGGCGTTGGAGCACCACGAGGCGGTCCTCGCCCGCGACCTGACAGACGCAGCGTCGCAGCCGGCGCCGACCCGACTACAGGAGGCGGGAGACCGCGGCCAGGTCGGCGGCGCTGAACCGGATCGTGGCAGTGAGCTCGCGCGCCGCCGACGCGTCCCACAGCGGGTGGAAGTTCCAGCCGACCTCGTAGCGCCAGTGGGCCCCATGAGTCTGGATCCACCCGTGCCCGTCAGGCCCCACCGGCGCGGTCGCATCGCCGAGCACCCGCGCGGCGAGCTCGTGGTCCGCGGCATTCAGCGCGAGCTCGGCGAGCGCAGCGGTGGCGCCGGCCGGCGAGGTCGCCGACGGGAACATGACAGGGGGTGGTCGGCCACGATGTCGGCGTCGGAACGAACGAGGGGACTTCGGTGGTCTGGTGGCCGATCGACAGGGACGAGCAGCGTGGGCAGCGGTGCCGGGCGTGCGGTCGCACGGAGGGGCTGTCTCGTGACGGCGAGGGGCGTGTCCTCTGCCCAGACCACCGGGACTTGCACGACGCCTGAACGGCCGTAGCTGCTGGTGTGTAAGAAATCCGCCGAACCGCCCGCTTCGCCGCTGGTCAGAGCAGCGGTTGGCACCCCACTGGCACGTCCCGCGCGGTGACGTCGGTCATCCGAGCAGGGCCGCGGTGATCTGGACGAGGATGCCGGCAGCGACGACGAACACCAGGTAGGCGAACCAGCGGCGCAGTCGCGCGGTGTCCAGCCGGGTGGCGAGCCGGCCGGCGGCCAGCGCGGTGACGACGGCGGCCGCGGTGAACGCGACGGTGACCGGTACGTCCAGGGGTGCGCCGCCGGCGTGCGCGGCGAACCCGGCGGCGGAGTTGACGGCGACGACCAGCAGGGAGGTGCCGATCGCGACCTCCATCGCCAGGCCCAGGACGACGACCAGCACCGGGATGATCAGGAAGCCGCCGCCGACGCCCAGCAGGCCGGTGAGAAACCCGACGGCGAGCCCGCCGGCCAGGGTGCGGGGCAGGCAGCGGCGCCAATCGACCCGGCCGCCGTCGGCGGCGCAGGCGGCGCCGGTGGTGGGCTTCTCCGACAGCATCCGGACACCGGCGCCGACCATCAGGGCGGCGAACAGGCCGAGCACGACCTCGGGTGGGAGGAGCCGGTTGACCGCGGCGCCGGCGAAGGCGGTGGCGATGCCGGCCGCGCCGAACAGCAGCGCGATCCGCCAGGCGATCTGGCCCCTCCCCAGCCGCGGGAGCAGCGCCACCAGCGCGGTGATGCCGACGACGAGCAGCGACGTCGCGACCGCCTGCGGCAGGTCCTGCCCGGCGGCGTAGACCAGCGCCGGGACGGCCAGGATCGACCCGCCGCCGCCGAGCAGGCCGACCAGCGCCCCGATGACCAGGCCGAGGACGATCGCGACGGTCACGACGTGGTGCTGCCGGACGCCCGGAGCACCTGCACCGCGTCGCGCAGGGTCACCGCGCGACCGCCGCGGTTGTAGGGCAGCCGGGACAGCGCCGCGCCCATGGCGCAGGTGTCGGTGACCGCGGCGGTGGTCAGCCCGGCGCCGACACCCCCGGCGAGGAAGCGGGCTCGGGGGAAGCGCAGGCTGGCCAGGATGCTGGTCACGACCAGACCACCGGCGACCAGGCGGACCTGGCGTTCCAGGGCCCAGCGGGCCCGGCCGCGGCCAGCGCGGTGGCGTGCTCGGTCACCAGCGGCAGCGGGATGTTGATCGAGCCGGGGATGTGCGCGGTCTCGTACTCGGCCGGGGTGCGCACGTCGACCAGGGTGGGTGCGGTGTCGCCGGTGAGCCGGTCGGTCAGCTCGGCGGGGGTGATCAGGGCGGTGGTGCGGGAGTTCACGGGGCTGTCGTCCTCTGGATCGTCGGTCAGGTGGTGGCGGGACGGGCGTGCAGGCCGGCGGCGGCCGCGCCGGTGTCCGGGTCGCCGTAGCCGCCGTCGACCAGCACCGGGCGGCGGCCGGCGCGGGCGAGCATCGAGGCGGCGATGGAGGCGCGGTAGCCGGAGCCGCAGTAGACCCACACGTCGCCGGCCGGGACCTCGTCGAGCCGGCCGGGCAGGTCGTGGATGGGGATGTGCAGCGAGCCGCGCACCCCGCCGCCGGCGCGCTCGTCGTCGCGGCGGGCGTCGAGGACCACCAGGTGGGGGTCGGTGCCGATCGCGTCGGCGAGGCCGGTGAAGTCGCTGACCGGGTAGGCGCCCAGGTCCCGGCCGGCGGCCAGGGCCTCGGGGCTGCCGATCGCGGCGCCGGCGAGCCGGTCGATGCCGATGCGGACCAGTTCGCGGCGGGCCGCGGCGACCTGCTCCCCGGTCTCCCCGAGCAGGGTGACCGGCGCGCCCCACGGGACCAGCCAGCCGACGTAGGTGACGAAGTTCGCGATGGCCAGCTCGAAGTTCAGCGCACCGGGCAGGTGTCCGGCGGCGAACGCGGTCCGGCTGCGCAGGTCGATCACCCATTCGCCGGAGGCCAGCCGGACGGCCAGCTCGTCGGGGTCGACCGGCCGCGGCATCGACAGGTCCACCGGCGCGGGGCCGGCGGCGTTCGCCGGACCCATGTGGGCGTACCAGGCCGGGATGGCGGTGAGGCCGGCGATGAGCTGGTCGACGAAGGTCCGCTCGTCCTGCGTGAGCGCCGGGTTGACCCGCGCCTGGTCGCCGACGGTGGACGAGTCGCCGCTGGTCGGGGTGGCAGCGCAGAACGAACCGAATCCGTGGCTCGGGAAGACCGGGGTGCCCGCGGGCAGCTCGTCGACCAGCCGGCGCACCGAGTGGTACTGGGCATGGGTGAGCTCGTCGGTGTGCTCGGGGCCGACCAGGTCGGTGCGGCCGGTCGAGCCGTAGAGCATCGAGCCGCCGGTGAACACCGCCTGGGTCTGCCCGTCGGCGTCGGTGAGCACGTAGCTGACGTGGTGGTGGGTGTGCCCGGGGGTGTGCATCACCCGCAGCCGCATCGGTCCCGCCTCGAGCACGTCGCCGTCGGCGGCCGGGACCCGCTCGTAGGCGACGGTGTCCCCGGCCGGGACGGCGTACCCGGCTCCGACGGTGCGGGCCAGCTCCAGCCCGCCGGTCAGGTAGTCGTTGTGGACGTGGGTCTCGGCCACGAGCGCGATGCGGACGCCCCGCTTCTCGGCGAGCGCGAGCACCCGGTCGATGTCGCGCTGCGGGTCGATGACCACGCCGACACCGTCGGCGCTGACCAGGTAGCTGCGGTCGCCGAGGCCGGTGGTCTCGATGATGTCGATCTGCATGAACGCTCCTCGGTACGGTACAGGGTACGGTACAGGGTAGGGGTATCTATCAGTGAAAATGGACGTCGGTCAGGCGGTCGGACGGCCCTCGGCGACCCACGCGGTCATGCCGCCGGCGAGGTCGGCCACCTCGTAGCCCTGGTCGGCGAGGAACCGCGCCGCCCGGGAGCTGCGCCCGCCGCTCCGGCAGACCGTGACGACCGGGCGGCCGCGGTCGAGCTCGGCGGCGCGGGCGGGCAGCTGCCCGAGCGGGATGTGGACGCTGCCGGCGATGCGGCCCTCGGTGAGCTCGGCGGCCTCGCGGACGTCGAGGACGACGGCGTCGGTGCGGTCGGCGACCTGGGCGGGGGTGAGCTGGGGTACCTCTGCGTTCACGGTGTGCTCCGAGCGTCGGTGGGAGGGTCAGGCCAGGGAGAGGAAGAGGCGCTCGAACTCGCGGAGGTCGATCTCGCGGGTCTCGGCGTCCTCGTTGGTCGAGCAGTAGCGCATCCCGGTGGAGACGACGGCGAACCCGGCCTTGCTCAGCGCCTTCGATGCCGCGGCCAGCTGGGTGACCACGGCGGAGCAGTCCCGGCCGTCCTCGATCATCTTCACGATGCCGCCGATCTGGCCCTCGACGCGCTTGAGGCGCTTGACGACGTCGGTCAGCTCGCCCTGCGGGATGTCCACGACCCGAGTATGGATACCCCAGGGGGTATCCGCAACCTGCGGGTCGGTGCCCACCCGCACACCTGCGGCGGCGGCACTCCGACCGCCGGTGGGATTCCGCGGAAAGTGCTGCTCAAGCAGTGGGTTCACCCGGTCGATGGAATGCAGGTCAGGTCGTCACCGAACGTGAGCGGAGCCACCAGCGTGTCCATCCCCAGCACGGGCGTCACCCGAGTCCTCGTCCTCGCCGACGCCCCGGTCCTGCGTCGCGGCCTCGTCGGCATGATCGACGAGACCGCCGGCATGCAGGCCGTCGGCGCCGCCGGGGAGACCCGACGCGCGGTGCCGCTGGCCGAGTCCGCCCGTCCCGACGCCGTGGTCGTCGAGCTCGGCTCCGGGCGCGGCGCCACGCTGAACGCAGTCCGCGACCTGCGCCGTCGCTTCCCGCGGACGGCGATCGTGGCGGTCGCCACCTCCGAGGACCCCGCCGTGGTCAACGAGGCGCTGGCCGCCGGCATCCGCGGCTACCTGCTGATGAACACCTCCGCCACCCTGCTGGGCTGGGCCGTCCTGGCCGCCCGCGCCGGGCGGATCGTCGTCGACCCGCAGATCCGCCGGGTCGAGGGCGGCGGCGCGCCGGTGGGCCGCGAGCTGACCCCCGAGGTCCCGCTGACCCGCCGCGAGTCCGACGTCCTCGACGAGCTGATCCTCGGCCAGTCGAACCGGAAGATCGGCGAGAACCTCTTCATCTCCGAGGACACCGTGAAGTCCCACGTCAAGGCGATCCTGCGCAAGCTGGGCGCCCGCGACCGGGCGCACGCGGTCTCGATGGTCCTGTCGGCCCGCAACGGCTGCACCTGCGGCGCGCACGCCCTGACCGCCGCTCCCGTCGAGGTCTGACCCGGAGCCCCGCCGATCGGGCCCGGCGGGGTTACCGTGCTGGGCATGGTCGGCGTCCTGGCGGCTGTGCTGCTGCTCCTGCTGCTGACCGGGATCGTCGTCTGGGCCGTCTCGGTGCCGCAGCCCGCGGGACGCGCGCTGCCCGCGCGCGAGCGGGTGTGGCGGGAGCGGGCCGTCGCCGCAGCCCGCTGGAGCGCCGCGCACGACGAGGTCGACGGCGTGACCCGGGTGCTGCTGCGCCGCAGCTGCCCCGGGCCCGACGGGCACCCGGAGGTGCTCGAGGAGCGGGTGTTCGACGAGATCCCGGCGGACGACCCGCTGTGGGAGGCGCGCTTCACCGAGGCGATGGCCGGCGCCCGGTTCCGCTGCTCCTACCTCAACAACGAGGAGGGGCAGGCGTAGCCGATCCGCCGGAGGGCAGGATGGGCGCCATGGGTCAGGTCGTCGCCACCACCGAAAGAGTCCTGCGGGCACCGGCGGACGTCGTGCGCGCCGCGCTCGCCGACTACGCCGTCACCCGGCCGCAGGTGCTCCCCGAGCAGTACAGCGAGTACCGCGTGGACGCCGGCGGGCAAGGCGCCGGCACCAAGGTGCACTGGCGGCTGCAGGCCACCTCGAAGCGGGTGCGCGAGCAGGACGTCGTCGTCACCGAGACCCCGGACGGGGCGCTCGTGGAGACCGACACCAACTCCAGCATGGTGACCACCTGGACCGTCGCGGCCGCCGACGCCGGGCTCAGCACGGTGCGGGCGCGCACCACCTGGACCGGCGCCACCGGCATCGGCGGCTTCTTCGAGCGCACCTTCGCCCCCAAGGGCCTGGCGCGCATGCAGGACGCGATGCTGACCCGGCTGGAGCAGGCGGTCACCACCGGCTGAGCAGCCGGTCCCGACCGGCGGTCAGGACGGCGGGCGGTCGTCCCCGGGCCACCCGTAGCCGGCCGCCCCGATCCGCCGGGAGAGCTCGTCGCGCACCTCGGCGTACTCCGCGGTCAGCGCGGCGAGCTCCGCCGGGTCGGCCCGCAGCCCGGCCCGGGCGATCTCCGCGGGGTCCAGCGCCGGCGCCGCCGGGGCGCGGTCGCCCCCGGTCGTGGGGGCGTGCGTGACGTACTGCTGCACGGCGGAGACGATCGATCGGCGCAGCCCGGCCGGGAGCCGCTCGGCCGAATCGGCCGACGAGGACAGCACCAGGGTCGCGTCGAGCAGCACCGCGACCGCCGGGGCGGTGCCGAGCTGCGCTGCCCGCGGGCGGTAGGCGTGCAGCAGCGGGTAGGCCCGGTGCTGCTGGGCCAGCGTCGTCAGGGTCGAGGACAGCGACGACAGGGACACGACCGCCGGGTAGGCCGTGCCGGGCACCGCCAGGCCGGCCGCCACCTCGGCGCCGGTGCTCCCGAAGCCGGTCACCTGCGAGGCGAAGCTGCGCTTGCCGACCACCGCGGAGATCACCGAGGTCAGGTAGGAGACCCCGAGGGTGATGAGCAGCATCCCGCTGAGCGCGGCGCCGACGGTGGCCAGCTGGGAGCCGGCCCCGGTCGGCTGGTAGCCGCCGTTGCCCAGCGTGACGACGCTGTACCCGGCGAAGTAGAACCGCTCCCAGGCCGTGGCCGGGGCGCCGCTCGAGGAGCCGACGACCGCCTCGTCGTCGCCGAAGAAGACCAGCGACCAGCCCAGCCAGAGCAGGGCGAACCACGCACTGACGGTCACCGCGATGACGATGACCCCCGGGCCACCCACGAAGCGCACCGGCGCCGCGTCCGCCACGGCCGGCCGCCGGGCCAGCCGCCACACGCCGTCGGTGATCAGCCGGGTGAGCGGGCCGGGCCCGCTGGCCACCGCCAGCGTCGTCCGCCCCTCGTCGACCACCGCGAAGGCCACGATCGCCAGGCCCAGGACGTCCCACCACCACCCGGTCACGCGATGCCCCGGCGGCGTGCGCGTGCGTGGCGGTGGGTGGTCCGGGCGAACGGCGTGCGGACGACGGTCGGCCTCCTCGGTCGGGGCGGCGGCGGATCCGCAGCTCGGCAGGGACGATGGCGGAGTGACCGTAGCGACCTCTCCCGTCGAGGGCCTCTCCGAGCTCGCCGGCCTGCTCGGCGACGGCGGCGCGCTCGTCCTCTCCGGCGCCGGGCTGTCCACCGATTCCGGCATCCCGGACTACCGGGGCGCCACCGGGTCGCTGCGCCGGCACACCCCGATGACCTACCAGACCTTCACCCGCGACCCCCGCGGCCGGCACCGCTACTGGGCGCGCAGCTTCGTGGGCTGGTGGCAGATCGCCGAGGCCCGGCCGAACGCCGGCCACCGGGCCGTCGCCGCCCTGCAGCAGGCCGGCGCGGTGGCGGCGGTGATCACCCAGAACGTCGACGGGCTGCACCAGGCCGGCGGAGCGCGCGACGTCCTGGAGCTGCACGGCGGGCTGGACCGCACCGTCTGCCTCGCCTGCGGCGACGTCGCCGCACGTGCCGCCCTCGACGTGCGGCTGCGGGCGGTCAACCCCGGCTTCCGGCCCGAGCCGACCGACGAGGTCAACCCCGACGGCGACGTCGAGCTGCCCGAGGAGGCGCTCGACGGGTTCGTGATGGTCGGCTGCCTGGCGTGCGGCGGCGGCCCGCTCAAGCCCGACGTCGTCTTCTTCGGGGAGACCGTGCCGCGGGACCGCGTCGACGCCTGCTTCGCGCTGGTCGACGACGCCCGGGCACTGCTGGTGCTCGGCTCGTCGTTGACCGTGATGAGCGGCTACCGGTTCGTCATCCACGCCGCCAAGCGCGGCATCCCGGTCGCCATCGTCAACTCCGGGCCGACCCGCGGCGATGGGAAGGCTTCGCTCAAGGTCGACGCCCCGCTGGGCGTCGTCCTGCCCGAGCTGACCCGCCGGCTGGCATGACCCGGGAGGTCGAGCGCACCGACGACGGCCGCTGGATCGTCGTCGACGGCCGGCGGTGGCGGACCGCCGACCCGGCCCTGCCGGACGACGTCCGCGCCCGGCTGCTGCACCACCTCGGGGTCGCCCGCTCCGCCGTCCGGACCAGCCGGGGCGACGACGACGCGGTGGCCGCTGCCCGGGCGCGCGTGCAGCTGGCCAAGACCGGCCTGGGCGAGCGCGGACCGGCCTGGTGGGACCAGGACGACGAGGCCCGGCAGGCCCGCTGGGAGGCGGCGCTGCGGGCGCTCGGCGGTTGACCCGGTCCCCGCAGGGGCAGGAACGCCCGCGATGCAGACCTTCGTGCCCGTGCCCGACTTCGAGGAGAGCGCGCGGCTGCTCGACTCCCCGCGCCTGGGCAAGCAGCGGGTGGAGACCCTCCAGATCCTCCGGGCGCTGGAGCTGCCCGACTACGGCTGGGCCAGCCACCCCGCCGTCACCATGTGGCGCGGCCGGACGGCGGCGCTGGTGAGCTACGGGCTGGCCATGGTGCGGGCCTGGCGCGAGCGCGGCTTCGCCGACAGCACCGAGACGCTGATCGGTGAGTTCGCGCCGGACGTCGTCGGGGTGCCGCAGGCCGAGCTGGCAGCCGCCGGCCTCCTTCCGTCCTGGATCGGCAACGAGGCGCTGCACCTCTCGCACCGCTCGAACCTGGTCGCCAAGGACCCCGACTTCTACCGCGGCCGGTTCACCGAGCGGTTCGGCCCCGAGCCCGACGACCTGCCCTACCTCTGGCCGGGCCCGGACGACCTGCCACCGGCCCCCGAGCCCGAGGGCGTGCGGGTGTGGGTGGTGCGGCCGCGGGCGCACGGCGAGCTGGGCGCCTGCCTGGCGGCCGGGGTCATCGGGCTCGGCACCCAGTCGGGCATCGACGTCGACGCGACCGGGCTGGATCCCGTCGAGCTCCGCGCCCTGGCCAGGGAGATCTCCGGCCGCCGCCCGGCCAAGGACCTGCGCCAGCTCTCGGCCTTCCTCGACGAGATGGCACCCGGCGACCCGGTGGGGTTGCCGATCGAGCACGGCGCCGGGCTGCTGGTCGGCGAGGTGGTGGGGGAGTACCGGTTCCAGGGCCGGGAGCTGCTGCCGCACCGGCGGACCGCCCGCTGGGACCGGGTGGTGCCGCGGGCGGCCGCCCGGCCACCCGCGACGCTCCAGGACCCGCGCGCGCTCTTCTCGGTCGTGCTCGACCCGGCGGTGCTCGGCTAACCCGGCAGCGGGACGTTCTGCAGCCGCACCTGGCCGCGCGCCACCAGCTTGCCGTCCTCGGCGCGGGTGAGCAGCACCTGCCACAGCTGCTGGGTCCGCCCCTGCTGGACCGGCTCGGCGACGACGTCGACCCGGCCGCTGGTCGTCGAGCGGATGAAGTCGGTGTTGTTGTTGACGCCGACGGAGAACTGCCCCTGCTCCCGCACCGCCGTGCTGGCGCCGATGCTGGCGGCGGACTCGACCACCGAGCAGTAGACGCCGCCGTGCACCACGCCCCACGGGGTGTGCTGGTCGGGGCCGAGGTCGACGTGCCCGGCCACGCGGGTGCCGCTGCGCTCGGTGACGGTGAACTTCATCGCCGCCACGAAGGGGCTGGCGACCGTGAGGTCCACCGGTTGCTGCTCGCTCACGCGTCCCACACCAGGCAGAAGGGGTGGCCCACCGGGTCGGCGTAGACCCGGAAGTCGCCACCGCCACCGGGCAGCTTCCGGGCGCCGATCGCGAGCGCCTTCGGCTCGGCCTCCTCGACGTCGGCGACCCGGATGTCGAGGTGGAACTGCTGGGGGCGCTCCGGGTCCGGCCAGGCGGGGGGCCGCAGGTCCGGCGCCTGCTGGAAGGCGATGCGGTACCCGGCGCCGGTGAGGACGACCCAGTCGTCGCCGGGCCCGCCCTTGCTCACCTCCATGCCCAGCAGGTCGGCGTAGAAGCCGGCGAGCGCGTACGGGTCGGGTGCGTCGATCACGACGGAGTGCAGCTGACCGATCATGGTCTCCATCCTGGCGCTCCGGGACGGCGGCGGACAGCCGGAGCCCGGACGGCGGGCGCAGCGATACCGCCACCCCGCGCTGCGCCGGTGGGCCCCGGTGGCCGAGGATCGAGCCGTGCCGTCCCTCCCCGCCGCCCGATGAACGCCCCCGTCCTCGGCTCGCTCGACTGGTTGCCGGCCGTCGAGCGGCCCGACCTGCTGGCCCCGCCGGTCGCCGCCGCACTGCCGGGGCTGCCCGGTGCCGCGTGGGTGGCCGAGATCGCCGAGGACCTCGCCGACACGGCGGCGTTCTCCGAGGCCTACGACGTGCCGCTGGCCGCCTCCGCCAACTGCGTCGTCGTCGCCTCGCGGCGCGGCGGGGAGACCACGCTGGCCGCCTGCGTGGTGCTGGCCACCACCCGCGCCGACGTCAACGGGCTGGTGCGCCGGCACCTCGGCGCGCGGAAGGCATCCTTCGCCCCCCAGGACGTCGCCGTGGCGGAGAGCGGCATGGCCTACGGCGGCATCACCCCGGTGGGCCTGCCCGCGGCCTGGCCGGTGCTGGTCGACCCCGCCGTCGCCGAGGCGGAGCTGGTGGTCGTCGGTTCGGGCACCCGGGGCGGCAAGCTCGCAGTGCCCGGGGCGCTGCTGGCCGCGCTCCCCGGCGCGGTGGTGCTGGCGGGGCTCGGCCAGCCACTGCCCGCCGCCCCGCCCCCCGCACCCGTGCTGCCGCCGCGCGAGCGGGCGCCCGACGAGAGCGACGTCGGCTGGGGTGAGCGCCCGTCCGACGTCTCCGACGACGACCGGCGCTACCTCGAGGACCGGCCGCCGCACTGGGGCAGCGACTGAGCCCGGTTCAGGGCGCCGGCGGGCGGGTCGGGGCCGCCGGTCCCAGGCCCTGCTGGGCGCGCAGCAGGTCGCGGATCTCGACGAGCATCTCGAGCTCCGTGGGGCCGACCGGGCCGGGCTCCTCGCCGCGCGCGCGGCGGTCGAACAGCCGGCGCACCGGCAGCACGACGACGAAGTAGAGGATCGCCGCGGTCAGGACGAAGGTGATCACCTGGCTGACGAAGGCGCCCCAGCTGAAGGTCTGACCGTCCACCTGCACGGTCCCGCCCAGCTCGCCCCCGCCACCGGCCAGGCCGATGAGCGGGGTGAGGAACGACTCGGCGAAGGCGTTGACCACGTCGGTGAACGCCGCGCCGATCACCACCGCGATGGCGAGATCGACGACGTTGCCGCGGAACAGGAACTCCTTGAAACCGGTGAGCACGCCGCCCATCCAAGCCGTCCGGTCCCGGATCCGCGCGACCGGTGGTCTCAGGGCGGCGGCAGGCTGACGGTGAGCGTGGCGCCGGCCGAGGCGGCGGCGAGCCGCGCCGCGGTGGCCTCGTCCACGGCCAGCACCAGCAGCCCGGCACCGGGGTCGCCCGCGTCCGCGGCGGGCGCGGCCAGGACGAGCGCGCCCCCGGCCACCCGGTCGGCGGAGCCCGGCTCGGTCCCGGTCGCGAGGACGTCGACCCGGTCGCCGGCGCGGACCAGCGCGGCGACCGTCAGGTCCGCCAGCCGCACGGGGGCCGCCACCTGCCCCGGTGGCAGCAGCGAGCTCAGCCCGGCGCCGACCAGCCGGGCGTCGCTGAGCGGCTCACCGCGGCGGACGTGCCCGGCGAGCACCCGGTGCACCAGCAGCCCGGGGGTGCCCACGACGCCGTCGGGCACCGCCCCCGGCGGCAGCCGGACCAGTGCGAGGTGATCGGGGGTCAGCGCGGTACCGGCGGCCAGGTCGGCCGCGGCGACCACGACGGGCACGGTGGCCGGTGCGGCTTCCCCGGCCGGGGCCGGCCCCGGCCGGAGGGCGAGCGCCAGCGCGAGGGCGGCGAGCAGGGCGGCCGCGGCCCGGCGGGCCACCAGCAGCGGGGAGCGGGGACGGCGCAGGCGCGGCATGCCCCGACCCTGCGCGCCGGGGACCCGCACGGGCCCCGGCCGCGGCGAACTGTGGAGAGCGGACGTCCCTGTGGACGACCCGCCGCCGTCAGTTGGCGGCCTTGGCCCCGCTGCCGGACGTCGTCGACGTGGTCGAGGAGCCGGTGGAGCTCGACGAGCCCTCCTTGCTCGACGAGCCCTCCTTGGCCGCCGCCGGCGTCGAGGTGCCGGTGGACGAGCCGTTGCCCGCGGTCTCCGACGCCGAGCTGCTCTTCCGGCTGTCGGTGCGGTAGAAGCCCGAGCCCTTGAAGACGACGCCGACCGAGCCGTAGACCTTGCGCACCGGGGCGCCGCACTCGGGGCACTCGGTCAGGGACGGGTCGCTGAAGGACTGCACGACCTCGAACTCGTGCTTGCCCTCGGCGTTGGTGCAGGCGTACTGGTACGTGGGCACGGTGGTGCTCTCCCTGGTCGTGCGGAGGTGGGCGCCGAGTTGGCACTCGCACCCGGCGACTGCCAATGATGCGCCATCCCCGCACCGCGCGTCCACGCGCGTGGCGGAGTGTCACCCCTGCGCCCGCGCGCGGCGGGCGTCCGCGCCGGGGTCGGGGCGATCAGTCGTCGTCGTGGCAGACCTCGACGTCGAGGCGGCCGCCGTCCTCGATCTCGGCCTCGAAGTCGAGCTCGATGCCGTCGCCGCGGAACTCGACCTCGATCTCGCGGTCCTCCTCCTCGACCGACTCGGTCTCCCAGCCGGCGGCCGGGGCCACCTGGCCCAGGACCAGGCGGTCACCGTTCCGGGTCACGGTGACCGTGCCGGCGTCGGCGACCGCGTAGCCGCCGTCGGCCGACTCGGGCAGGTCGGTGCAGGTGTCCGGAGCCGGCCGCGTCCCAGGGGTCTGCGGTGACCCGGAGTCCGTCGGCGGCTGCTGGGCGGCGCTGGACGACGGGGACGTGACGGTGGCCGTCGACGTGGAGGTGGACGTCGACGTGGCGGTCGAGGCACCGGCCGCGGTCTCGTCCGTCGGATCGCCTCCGCAGCCGGCGAGCGCCAGGACGGTCAGCGGTGCGAGCAGGGCGGGGGCGAGACGCATGAGGTGCCTTCCGGGTCGGGAGTCGGTGTCGTCCAGACCCTTCCCGTCGAGCATGAGGGAGCCGTGGCCTGCGCGTGAGAGTGCTCTCATGCCGGGAGGGAGGAGCACCGGGTCCGCGTCGCCGTGACGTGGCACGATCCCGGGGTGACCAGCGGATCCGCCGCAGATCAGCGGCTGCGCGACCTCGCGCGGCTGCGCCGGGTCCGGGACCGGATCGACCGGGAGTACGCCCAGCCGCTCGACGTCGAGGCGCTGGCGCGGGGCGCGCACATGTCGGCCGGGCACCTCAGCCGCGAGTTCCGGGCCGCCTTCGGCGAGTCCCCCTACGCGTACCTGATGACCCGTCGCATCGAGCGGGCGATGGCCCTGCTGCGGCGCGGCGACCTCAGCGTCACCGAGGTCTGCTTCGCGGTCGGCTGCTCGTCGCTGGGCACCTTCAGCACCCGTTTCGCCGAGCTGGTCGGCATGCCGCCCAGCGTCTACCGACGCCAGGAGGGCCGGGCGACGGCGGGGATGCCGGCGTGCGTGGCCAAGCGGGTGACCAGACCGGTCAGGAATCGAGAAGCGCCGGCTCCGGAGCCGTCCCTAGCGTGACGGCCATGGACATCACCATCCACTCGAGCTTCCTCCCGCACTCCGACCCGGAGGCCTCGCTGGCCTTCTACCGCGACGTCCTCGGCTTCGAGGTCCGCCTCGACGTCGGGTACGAGGGCCTGCGCTGGATCACGGTCGGCCCGCCCGGGCAGCCCGACACCGCGATCGTGCTGCACCCGCCGACCGCCGGCCCGGGCCTGACCGACGAGGACCAGCGCACCATCCTTGAGCTGATGGCCAAGGGCAGCTTCTTCGGCGTCAACCTGGCCACGACCGATCTCGACGGCACCTTCGCGAAGCTGGAGGGAGGCGGCGCCGAGGTCGTCCAGGAGCCGACCGACCAGCCCTACGGCCTCCGCGACTGCGCCTTCCGAGACCCGGCGGGCAACATGATCCGCATCCAGCAGCTGACCTGAGCGGCCCGGAGGCCTGATGAGCACCGACACGAGGACGGCTTCCCGGCCGACGGCGCCGCACCCCGCCGACGGCCACGACCTGATCCGCGTGCAGGGCGCGCGGGTGAACAACCTCCGGGACGTCAGCCTGGAGATCCCCAAGCGCCGGCTCACGGTGTTCACCGGGGTCTCCGGCTCGGGCAAGAGCTCGCTGGTCTTCGGCACCATCGCCGCGGAGTCGCAGCGGCTGATCAACGAGACCTACAGCACCTTCGTGCAGGGCTTCATGCCGACGCTGGCGCGACCCGAGGTCGACCTGCTCGACGGCCTGACGACGGCGATCATCGTCGACCAGGAGCGGATGGGCGCCAACCCGCGCTCCACGGTGGGCACGGCCACCGACGCCAACGCGATGCTGCGCATCCTGTTCAGCCGGCTGGGGAAGCCGCACATCGGCTCGCCCAACGCCTACTCGTTCAACATGCCCTCGGTGAGCGCCAGCGGGGCGATCACCGTCGAGCGCGGCGCGGGGAAGACGAAGGCGGAGAAGGTCACCTTCACCCGGCTCGGCGGCATGTGCCCCCGGTGCGAGGGCATGGGCTCGGTCAACGACTTCGACCTGTCGGCGCTCTACGACGAGTCGAAGTCGCTGAACGAGGGCGGCCTGATGGTCCCCGGCTACAGCATGGAGGGCTGGTACGGCCGCCTCTTCGAGGGCATCGGCCTCGATCTCGACAAGCCGATCGGCAAGTACACCAAGAAGGAGATGCGCACCCTCCTCCACGAGGAGCCGACCAAGATCAAGGTCGAGGGCGTCAACCTCACCTACGAGGGCGTGATCCCGAAGGTCCAGAAGTCGATGCTGTCCAAGGACGTCGACGCGCTGCAGCCGCACGTCCGGCGCTTCGTGGAGCGCGTGGTGACCTTCCAGACGTGCCCCGACTGCGGCGGCACCCGCCTCACGCAGGAGGCCCTCTCGTCGAAGATCGGCGGCAAGAACATCGCCGACCTCTGCGCGATGCAGATCAGCGACCTCGCGGTCTGGGTGCGGGAGCTGCGGGAGCCCTCCGTGACGCCGCTGCTTTCCGGGCTGCAGCACCTGCTCGACTCGTTCGCCGAGATCGGGCTGGGCTACCTCTCGCTGGACCGGCCGGCCGGCACCCTGTCCGGCGGCGAGGCGCAGCGCACCAAGATGATCCGCCACCTCGGGTCCTCGCTGACCGACGTCACCTACGTCTTCGACGAGCCGACGATCGGCCTGCACCCGCACGACATCGAGCGGATGAACGACCTGCTGCTGCGGCTGCGCGACAAGGGCAACACGGTGCTCGTCGTGGAGCACAAGCCGGAGACGATCGCGATCGCCGACCACGTCGTCGACCTCGGCCCCGGGGCCGGCACCGGTGGTGGCGAGGTGGTCTTCGAGGGCCCCGTCGAGGAGCTGCGGACCAGCGGCACGCTCACCGGCCGGCACCTCGACGACCGGGTCTCCGTCAAGCCGTCGGTGCGGACACCGTCGGGCGCGCTGGAGGTGCGCGGCGCCGGCACCCACAACCTGCGCGACGTCGACGTCGACATCCCGCTCGGGGTGCTCGTCGTCCTGACCGGGGTGGCCGGGTCGGGGAAGAGCTCGCTGGTGCAGGGCTCGGTCGCCGGCCGGGACGGCGTCGTGGTGGTCGACCAGGGCGCCATCCGCGGTTCGCGGCGGAGCAACCCGGCCACCTACACCGGCCTGCTCGACCCGATCCGCAAGGCGTTCGCCAAGGCCAACGGCGTGAAGCCGGCGCTGTTCAGCGCCAACTCCGAGGGCGCCTGCCCCACCTGCAACGGCGCCGGTGTCATCTACACCGACCTCGGCGTCATGGCCACGGTCGAGTCCCCCTGCGAGGAGTGCGAGGGGAAGCGGTTCCAGGCGGCCGTGCTGGAGTACCGGCTCGGCGGCCGGGACATCGCCGAGGTGCTCGCCATGCCGGTGGCCGAGGCGGCGGAGTTCTTCGGCGAGGGCGAGGCGCGCACGCCGGCCGCGCACGCGATCCTCGAGCGGCTCGCCGACGTGGGGCTGGGCTACCTCACCCTCGGGCAGCCGCTCACGACGCTGTCCGGCGGGGAGCGGCAGCGGATCAAGCTGGCCACCCAGATGGCGGAGAAGGGCGCCGTCTACGTCCTCGACGAACCCACGACCGGCCTGCACCTGGCCGACGTCGCGAACCTGCTGGGCCTGCTCGACCGGCTGGTCGACTCCGGCCGGTCGGTGATCGTCATCGAGCACCACCAGGCGGTCATGGCGCACGCCGACTGGATCATCGACCTCGGTCCCGGCGCGGGGCACGACGGCGGCCGGGTCGTCTTCGAGGGCCCGCCCGCCGACCTGGTGGCCGCCCGGTCCACGCTCACCGGCGAGCACCTCGCGGCCTACGTCGGCGCCTGACGCACGGGATCAGCGGCCGGTGCGCCCCCGGTAGCGCGCGGCCCGCCTGGCCGCCGCGGCACGCTTCCGCTCGGTCTCCCGCTGCTGGCGGCCGAGGCCGGCCCGGTCCCGGACCGCGGTGGCGGTGCCCGCCGGGTAGCCGGCCTTGACCACCCGGTTCTCGGTGGTCTCCGGCATGTAGGCCAACGAGAAGATGAGCCCCAGGAAGATCCCGCCACCGGCGACCGCCAGGCGCAGCGCCAGCGGGGCGGGCAGCAGGGTCACCACCAGCGCGATCGGCACCGCCAGCTGGACGAGCATCCGGGCGACGTGCCGCATCCACCAGGTGTCGGTGGTCGTGTCGTGCAGCACCCAGGCGCGGTGCCGCTCGGGGAGCCCGCCGCCGAGGGCGTACCAGACCCACCGGTGCGGCGCGGGCCGGACGACCGGCTCGGTGGGGCCAGGGCCTGCGGGGTGCGCCATGTCGGCTCGGTGCTCCAGCTCGGTGCGGATCGCACCTCGCGGTGCGCTGACGTCGATGGTGCCAGCCGTGGCGGCGCGGCATCGTGGGCCCTGGCTCACCACCGGTGGTCCTGGCTCACCGTCGGCGGTGAGCCAGGAGCACCGTTGATCAGGTGACCTGATCAACAGTGGGGTCAGCGGCCGAGGTTGCGGTAGCGGTGCAGCCGGGTGCGGTAGCGCTCGGTGTCGTCCCGGCCGAGCAGGCCGGCCAGCTCCTCGCCCAGCACCCGGCCGAGCCGCAGGCAGAACTCGGCCGGCTCGTCGGCGGCGTCGGGCCGCTCGGGCACCACCCGGTCGACGATCCCGGCCCGCCACAGGTCGGTGGCGCGCACCCCCTGGTCCGCCGCCATCTCGTCGGCCCGGTCGACGGTGCGGTGCACGATCGCCGAGGCGCCCTCGGGCGGGAGCGGGCCCAGCCAGCCGTTCGCGGCGGCCAGCACCCGGTCGGCCGGCACGAGCGCCAGCGCCCCGCCGCCGGTGCCCTGCCCGAGCAGCACCGCCAGCGTCGGCGCCTTGAGCACCACCAGGTCGTGCAGGCAGCGGGCGATCTCCCCGGCCAGACCGCCCTCCTCCGCCTCGCGGGACAGCGCCGCCCCCGGGGTGTCGATGAGCGTCACCAGCGGCAGCCGCAGCTGCTCGGCCAGGTGCATGCCGCGGCGGGCCTCCCGCAGCGCGGCCGGGCCCAACGGCGCCGTCATCGACTGCCCGCGCCGGTCCTGGCCCAGCACCACGCACGGGGCCCCGCCGAAGCGGGCCAGCGCCAGCAGCAGACCCGGGTCCTTCTCCCCGGCCCCGGTCCCCGACAGGCCGACGACGTCGGTGGCCGCGGTGCGCAGCAGCCGCCGCACCCCGGGCCGGTCCGCGCGCCGGGACGCCGTCACGACGTCCCAGGCGCTGCGCCCGTCCTCCGGGTCGTCGGCGTCGGTGCCGTCGTCGGGGGTGGGGCGCTCGGCGTCCCGGACGTCCTGGTGCCAGGTCTGCCGGGCGGAGAGCACCCGCAGGGCGCGGTCGGCGACCTCGGCGATCTCCTCGTGCGGGACGACGGCGTCGATCATGCCGTGCTCGGCGAGGTTCTCCGCGGTCTGCACGTCCGCGGGGAACGGCTCGCCGTAGAGCGCCTCGAACACCCGCGGGCCCAGGAAGCCGATCGAGGCCCCGGGCTCGGCGATGGTGACGTGCCCGAGCGAGCCCCAGGAGGCGAGCACGCCGCCGAAGGTGGGGTGGCGCAGGTAGACCAGGTAGGGCAGCCCGGCCTCCTTGTGCCGGGCGATGGCCGCGGTGATGCCGATCATCTGGAGGAAGGCGACGGTGCCCTCCTGCATCCGGGTGCCGCCGGACACCGGGGCCGCCAGCAGCGGCAGCCCCTCGTCGGTGGCCCGCTCCACGGCCGCGGTCAGCCGTTCCGCGGCGGCGACGCCGATGGAGCCGGCCAGGAAGCCGAACTCTCCGGCGACGACGGCGACGCGGCGGCCGCACAGCGTCCCCTCCCCGGTGATGATCGACTCGTCCTGCCGCGACTGCTCCGCCGCGCGGGCCAGCTCGGCGGCGTAGCCGGGGGTGACGTCGCGGGGTGGGACGGGGGAGTCCCAGGACCGCCACGACCCGGGGTCGAGGACCAGGTCGCGCAGGGCCCGGGCGTCGAGCCGGGCGGGTCGCTCGCTCACGGGGTCGAACCGTCCAGCCATGCGCGGATCGCGTCGCCGTCGGCGCCGAGCACCGGGGGAGCGGCGTGCTCCCGCCGGGTGGTCTCGGTCTCGCCGTCGGCACCGGGCGAGAAGAAGCGCAGCGGCGGCCCGGGCAGCTGCAGGGCGCCCAGCGTCGCGTGCTCGACGTCGACGAGCAGGCCCTGGGAGAGCGTCTGGTCCCACCCGTAGACCTCGTCGATGGTGCGCACCTTCCCCGCGGGGATGCCGGCGGCGTTCAGCCGGGCGAGCAGGTCCTCGGGAGGGATGTCGGCGAAGACGCCCTCCAGCAGCTCGATGACCTCCTGGCGGCGGTCCACCCGCTCCCCGTTGGTCGCCAGCCCCGGCGCCTCGGGGTCCAGGTCGAACTCCGCGCACAGCTTCCGCCACAGCGACTCGCTGCCGCAGGACAGCTGCACGCTGCCGTCCTTGCAGTGGAACAGGCCGTAGGGGGCGATCGAGGGGTGGTGGTTGCCCTGCGCGGCGCCGACCTTCCCGGCCACCGTCCACGCCGTCCCCTGGAAGGCGTGCACACCGACGATCGCGGCCAGCAGCGAGGTGCGCACCACCTGACCGCGGCCGGTCCGCTCCCGCTCCACGAGCGCGGCGACCACGCCGTAGGCGCCGTACATGCCGGCCAGCAGGTCGCCGATCGGGACGCCGACCCGCTGCGGGTCGTCGGGCCCCGAGCCGGTCAGCGACATCAGCCCGGCCTCGCCCTGGGCGATCTGGTCGTAGCCGGCCCGGCCGCCCTCGGGGCCGTCGTGGCCGAAGCCGCTGATGGCGAGGGTGACCAGCCGGGGGTTCAGCCCGGCGAGCACGTCGGTGCCGAAACCGAGCCGCGCCAGCGTGCCGGGACGGAAGTTCTCCAGCAGCACGTCCGCGCGCCGCAGCAGCTCGGTGAGGACCCTCTTGTCCGCCTCGTCGTTGAGGTCGAGGGTGATCGACTCCTTGTTCTTGTTCGTCGACAGGAAGTACGTCGACTCGCGGTCACCCTGCTCCGGCTGCACGAACGGCGGCCCCCAGCCGCGGGTGTCGTCCCCGCTACCGGGGCTCTCCACCTTGATGACGCGGGCGCCGAGATCGCCCAGCATCATCGCGGCGTGCGGCCCCGCCAGGGCGCGGGTGAGGTCGACGACGAGGACGCCGTCGAGAGGTCCGGGCATGGTGGGCTCCCTCGGTCCGTGGCCGCCGGTTCGCCGGAGGCGCTCGAAAAGTCTCTCAGCGCTGAGGTATCTCGCGCCAGGTGGGTCACAGCCACCCGGGGACGACGAAGACCAGCCACGACAGCAGCGGTCCGACGGCCACGACGATCGCGGCGTAGGCCAGGATCTGCTTGTAGAAGCGGTCGCGGTCGACGTCCTGCGCGTTGGCCAGGACGAGCGCCCCGTTCGTGGAGAACGGGCTCACGTCCACGATGGTCGAGGCGACCGACAGGGCGACCACGACGCCCACGGCGCTGATCTGGCCGGCCTCCAGGAACGGCACCGCGAGCAGGATGGCGACGCCGATGATCGCCGTCGACGAGGCGAAGGCCGACACCACCCCGCCGATGTAGGCCAGCAGCAGGGCGATGAGCAGCGGCACGCCGAGCCCGATGACGGCGTCGCCGACGTAGTCGATGGTGCCGGCCGCCTCCAGCACGGAGACGAACGTCAGCACGCCGGCGATCAGCAGGATCGTCGACCAGCTGATCTGGGTGACCGCGCCCTTGTGCTGCTGCGCGGAGAACAGCGCCAGGACGACGGCGACGGTGATCGCCACGAACCCGATGTCCAGGTCGAAGACCAGGGCCAGCACGGCGACGACGGCCAGCCCGATCAGCGTGAGGACCTGCTCGAACCGGACGGGTTCCGGGCGGTCGGGGTGGATGTGCTCGTCGTCGTCCCCGCCGACACCGGGCCCGGGCGCGGCCCCGTGGCCGCGGACCAGCGTGCCGTGGGCGTGCTCGCTGTGCGGGATCGGCTCCGCGGCCACCTTGCGGCCGATCAGCTTCCGGCCGCCCAGGACGAAGAACAGGACGAGCGCGATGGCGATGTTGAAGAACAGCGCCCCGAGGAACACCGCCAGCGGGCTGCTGGGCAGGCCCTCGTTGTCCACGATGGTGTTGACCGTGACGCCGTAGACGCTGATGGGGGAGAAGCCGCCGCCCTGGGCGCCGTGGATGACCATCATCCCCATCAGCAGCGGGCTGATCCCGTGCCGCGCGGCGAAGGTGAGCGCGATCGGCGCGATGATCGCCACCGCCGCCGGGGACAGCGCCCCGATGGCGGTGAGCACCGCCGTCACGAAGAACATCACCCAGGGGATGGCGGCCACGTGGCCGCCGACCAGCTTCACCGCACCGCGGACCAGCAGGTCGACGGTGCCGTTGTTCTGCGCGATGGCGAACAGGTACGTGACGCCGATCAGCGTCAGCACCAGCCCGGCGGGGAAGCCGCCGATGATGTCGTCGGTCGTCAGCCCGACCGACAGGGTGCCGACGACGAAGGCGGCGACGAACGCCAGCGCCCCCATGTTGATCGGTAGGAACGTGGCGATGGCGAAGATGACGACCAGCGCCAGGATGGTCACGATCTCGGGGGACACGGTCCCTCCCACGGCGTCGGGGTCTGCGGCGGGTCCACTGTGTCAGTGACCCGCCGGTAGCGCCTGCCATCCGCCGGACGGGGTCACCACGGCGGTCACCCGCGCGTCGTGCGGCTCGGTGGGCAGCCGGTCGACCAGCTCGTCGTCGAAGACGACGGCGACCAGCACCGCGCCCGGTCGGGCGTGCCGCAGGGCGCGGTCGTAGTACCCGCCGCCGCGGCCCAGCCGGGCCCCGTCGCGGGCGACCGCGACCGCCGGGACGACCACGGCACCGGCCGCGCCGATCGCCGCGCGGCCCAGCCGCGGCCCCGGGGGCTCCAGCAGGCCGAACCGGCCGGGCACGAGCTCGCCGGAGTGCTCCGCCCAGTCCAGCTCGCCGCCCCGCGCGGGCACGACCGGCAGCAGCACGCGGGCACCGGTCGCGGCGAGGGCCCCGGGGAGGTGGCCGGAGCCGGCCTCGGCCCCGTCCGGCACGAACGCCGCGATCACCGGCGTCCCCGCCAGCCGCGCGGCGAGGGTCGCGGCCACCGCGGCGGAGCCCCTCGCCCGCTCGTCGAGGCCACGGTCGCGCCGGCGGCGCAGCAGTGCGGCGCGGACCGCTGCCTTGGGGGTGCTCCCAGCGGGCCCGGCGCTCATCGGCGCAGGCTAGCTAGGCTGCCCGCATGTCGACGCCCAGCACCCGCCCGGCCCGCAAGGCGGTCATCCCCGTCGCCGGCATGGGGACCCGCTTCCTGCCCGCGACCAAGGCCGTGCCCAAGGAGCTGCTCCCGGTCGTGGACCGGCCGGCGTTGCAGTACATCGTCGAGGAGGCCGCGCGCGCCGGCCTGCCCGAGGTGCTCATGGTCACCGGCCGCGGCAAGGCCTCGATCGAGGACTACTTCGACCGCACCCCCGAGCTGGAGGCCGCCCTGGAGAAGAAGGGCGACCAGAGCCGGCTCGACGCGGTGCACGAGTCCTCCGACGTGGCGCAGGTGCACTTCGTCCGCCAGGGCGAGGCGAAGGGTCTGGGCCACGCCGTCCTGCAGGCCGCCGCGTTCGTCGGCGACGAGCCGTTCGCGGTGCTGCTGGGCGACGACATCATCGACGCCCGCGACCACCTGCTCGAGCAGATGCTCGCGGTGCAGGCCGAGCACGGCGGCTCGGTGATCGCGCTGCTCGACGTCGGCCGGGAGAACATCGACAAGTACGGCGCCGTGGCCGTCGAGCCCACCGCCGACGGCGGCGACGTGGTGGCGGTGACCGGTCTGGTGGAGAAGCCGCCCGTCGACGAGGCGCCCAGCAGCCTGGCGATCATCGGGCGCTACGTGCTGGCCCCGGAGATCTTCGAGGTGCTGCGGAAGACCGCGCCCGGCCGCGGCGGGGAGATCCAGCTGACCGACGCGCTGGCCACCCTCGTCGAGCGCGGCGAGCCGGTCCACGGCGTGGTCTTCGGCGGCCGGCGCTACGACACCGGCGACAAGCTGGACTACCTCAAGGCGGTCATCCGGCTGGCCGCCGAGCGCGACGACCTCGGCCCGGCGCTGCGCGGCTGGCTGCGCGACTTCGTCACCGAGCTGCCCGCCGAGGGCGCGTCGTCGTCCTGACCGGCGCCCGCGAGGGCACGATCGGACCGCGGCGGTACGCCGGCCCCGCCAGGGCCGGCGCTGCCGCACGGGCGGTGCCGGGAGACGGCACCGCGGGACGACGGTGGTGAGGATGTCCGGGCAGAGCGACGACGGCAACATCGGCGGCGGAGAACCCCGGGTGCACCGGGACACCGCCCAGGTCGACATGCCCATGGCACCTCCCCGGGTCACCGGGCCGCGGGACGGCGGGAGCTCGGCCGAGCCGGCCGGTGACGGCGTCCCCGCGCCGCGCGGGGTGACCGGCCCGGTGCCGCTGCCGGCCGACGGCCGCTCCGACGCCTCGCCGCAGGTGCGCACCGTCGAGCGGCACCTCGACGAGATCCTCGCCGCCGTGCCGCAGCCGGACCCGATCGAGCTGGCCGTGCTCGACGCGCAGGGGTTGCTCTGCGCCGAGGACGTCGTCAGCCAGCGGGCGCTGCCCGCCTTCGACCAGGCCGCGCTGGACGGCTACGCCGCCCGCGCGGAGGACGTCGCGGCCGCCTCCGTGGCCGCGCCGGTGGAGCTGGCCGTCGTCGGGGAGAGCGTGGCCGGGGCCGGTGCGCCGTCGTCGATCGGGCCGGGGCTGGCGCTGAAGGTCGCCGCCGGTGCGATGCTCCCCTCCGGCGCCGACGTCGTCGTCCCGGGGGTGTGGACCGACAACGGCGCGGCCCGGGTGGAGGTCCAGGCCGGGCCGCCGGCCGGCAGCTACGTCCGCCGCACCGGCGACGACGTCGCGCCGGGGGACCCCGCGGTGCACGTCGGGACCCCGATCGGCCCCGCCCAGATCAGCCTGCTGGCCGCCGTGGGGCGGGAGCGGGTGCTCGTCCGCCCCCGGCCGCGGGTGGTCGTGCTCAGCGCCGGCAGCGAGCTGGTGGACGTGAGCGCCGCCCCGGCGCCCGGTCAGGTGGTCGACGTCAACAGCTACGCGCTCGCCGCGGCGGCCCGGGACGCCGGGGCCGACGCCTACCGGTCGGGGCGCCTGCCCAGCGACCAGCGGCGCCTGACCGAGGTGCTGGAGAGCCAGCTGCTGCGCAGCGACCTGGTGCTCATCTCCGGCACCTTCGCCAGCGGCGGGTTCGACATGGTGCAGGAGGCGCTGGCCGGGCTCGGCCGGATGCGCTTCCGCCAGGTCGCGATGCACCCCGGCCCCGCGCAGGGCTTCGGCCGGCTCGGCCCGGACGAGGTGCCGGTCATCTGCGTGCCGGGGGAGCCGGTCGCCGCGCTGGTCGCCTTCGAGGTGTTCGTCCGGCCCGCCATCCGGCTGATGCTGGGCAAGCGCCAGCTGTTCCGCCGCACCGTGCAGGCCATCGCCGGGCAGCCGCTGCTCTCCCCGCTGGGGTACCGCCAGTACCTGCACGGCACCGTCATGCGGCACCCCGACGGCGGCTACGTCGTCGAGCCGGTGGGGGAGGCCACCGACGCGCTCCTAGCCCGCATGGCGCGCGCGAACTGCCTGATCGTCATCGACGAGGACGTCACCGAGGTGGCCGCCGGCGGTCTGGTCACCGTCATGCCGCTGCTGCTCGGCGGCTGACGCAGGCATCCGTGATCGATCCCGACCTGCACCCCGGCTGGCCCGCGATCCTGTCCTGGGGACCGGTCGAGCTGCACCCGCTGCGCCGGCGCGACGCGGTGGAGTGGAGCCGCGTCCGCTCGGCCAACGAGGACTGGCTGCGCCCCTGGGAGCCGACGGCCACCGTCGGCTGGCAGGCCCGGCACACGCCGGCGGCCTACCGGGCGATGCGGCGGATGATGGCCCGCCGGGCACGGCTGGGCACGTCGCTGCCGTTCGCCGTGCGGCACGAGGGCCGGCTGGTCGGCCAGGTGACGGTCGACAACGTCGTCCGGGGCGCGCTGCGCGCCGGGTACCTCGGCTACTGGATCGACCGGTCGGTGGCCGGCCGGGGCATCGCCTCGCTGGCCGTGGCGCTGGTGTGCGACCACGCCTTCGGGCCCGTCGGCCTGCACCGGTTGCAGGCCGACATCCGCCCGGAGAACCTGCCCAGCCAGCGGCTGGTGGAGCGGCTGGGCTTCCAGCAGGAGGGCCTGCTGCGGCGCTACCTGGACATCGACGGCGCCTGGCGCGACCACCTGGCGTACGCGCTGCTCGCCGACGACCTGCCGCGGGGTGTCCTCGACCGCTGGCAGGCCACGGCCCCGGGTCGACCCGTCGACTGATCGGCTCGTCGGCATAGCACGCAGCGTGACCGCCGCGAGGGTGGCCGACGGCGACACGCCGTCCCCCGTCACACCGGTCCCACAACACATCGGCGACACGCCCGCGCGCCTCCCGGATCCCACCTGCTGACCTGCATAACCTCGCCCGGCGAGTGACTGATGTGACAGGTGGTGTTCCTATGGGATCGGGCGTGCTCTTGGCCGCGCTGGTCGTGCTGTGGTTCGTCGTGCTGGTGCCCATGGTGGTGACCCGCGGTGACGCGCAGGACGGTCGTGCGGAGCTTGCCGACTCGGGTCGGACGTTGCAGCGCCGGCGGTCGGTGGACCCGGTGCGGCATGCCGAGACCGAGCGGGTGTCGATCGACCGCGACGTCCTGCGCACCACCGGTGAGCTGAAGGTGGATGTGCACGCGCTGCGCCGGCGGGCGCTGGGTGGCCTGGTGGCCCTCACGCTCGCCTCGCTGGCCGGGGCGTTGCTCCTCACCCCGTGGCTGTGGATCGCCCAGGCGGTCTTCACCGTCGCGACGGTCGGCTACGTGCTGGTGCTGCGGAAGGTGGCTCGTCGCGAGCGGCTCGCCGCCCGCCGCGCCGCCCGGTCCGCCGCGCGGCAGGCCGTGCGGGCCTCCGTCCGGCCCGCCGCCCGCCCGGCGCCCGTGCCGGCCGAGGTGCCGGCGCCCGTCCAGCGCACGGCGTCGCCCGAGACGCACGAGACGGTCGCGCAGGCGGCCCTGCCCGCGCTGCAGCACCCGAGCCTCCCGCTCGCCCCGGTGCGCACGCTCCGTCCGGGACGGGTCGTCGCCGCGCGCACGCCGGCGCCCGTCGGGTGGCAGAACAGCGCCGTCGTGGGCCTCGACGACGACGACATCGGTTTCGCCGACATCGACGAGTACCAGCCGCCGCGCGTGATCGGCGCCTGAGTGGTCGACACGGGCCTCCGGCCCTGCCCCGGTGGCAGGGCCGGAGGAGCCGGGCGGTAGTCTTCCTCCTGCACTTGGGGCTGTGGCGCAGACCGGTAGCGCACCTCGTTCGCATCGAGGGGGTCAGGGGTTCAAATCCCCTCAGCTCCACCCAGTACAGCGCCCGGCGCCGCCGGGGTCCCGTCCCTGGCGGCGCCGTCGTCGCGTCGGAGCGGGGGAACGCAGCGCCGCGACGGCTAGGCTGCCCGTCGGTGCGGGGCAGGGCGTCCCGCGGGAGGCGGTTCCATGGCTGAGACACCGGTGGGCGCCTCGTCCCCGGTGCGGCGCGCCCGCGGTCGGGCGAGCGACAGCGCCGCCACCCGTCAGCTCATCATCGACATCGCCGCCCGGGAGTTCAGCGAGCGCGGGTACATGGCCACGTCCCTGAACGACATCGTCGCCGGCACCGGGATGACGAAGGGTGCGCTCTACTGGCACTTCGAGTCCAAGGAGAGCGTCGCGGTCGCCGTCGTCCACCAGATGTTCGAGACCTGGCCGGTCATGCTCCGCGGGGTCATCGACTCCCACGACGACGCCCTGTCCGCCCTGGTCGCCGTCACCTACGTGGCCGGTGAGCAGTTCGCGAGGGACCCGGTCGTCCGGGCCTCCAAGCGGCTGATGTCCGAGCTCCCGCCGGACGCCCTGGCCAAGCTGCCGCAGCCCTACGTCGGCTGGCAGCACGCGCTCGCCCAGCTGATCACCCAGGGGCAGCAGCGGGGGCAGATCAACGCCGCGGCCGACCCGGTGGGCACCGCCCAGGTGATCGTGGCCAGCTTCTTCGGCATGCAGCAGGTGTCCCAGGAGCTGAGCGCCCGGCGGGACCTCGCCGGCCGGCTGGACTCCTTCTGGGCCCTGGTCCTGCCGCAGCTGCAGCCCGCCTCCCCGGCCTGACCTCCTCGGCCTGACGTCCGCGGGCGGGGCGAACGCCCGCGGGCGACGACGTCCTCGCCCTGCCCGACCGGTACCGCGCACGGCACGTCCGCGGCCGCCGCCCCCGGCACCGGCTCCGGCCCGCCCGCCTCCGGCGGCAGGCGGGTCACGGGCGTGCGCGCGGGATCGCGCCGGCCCTTGCGAACCTGTCGAGAGAGGTGTCGCCATGACCGAGAACCACCACGCGGACACGTCGGAGGGGCGGGCGCTCACCCGGCCCGCGGTCAGCGCGACCCTGCACTGCCTCGCGGGCTGCGCCATCGGCGAGGTGCTCGGCATGGTGATCGGCACCGCGCTGGGCTGGTCCGACGGCGCCACGATCGCGCTCGCGGTCTCACTGGCGTTCGTCTTCGGCTACTCGCTGACCATCGCGCCGGTGCTGCGCTCGGGCCTGCCGCTGCGCGCGGCGGTGAGGGTGGCGCTGGCTGCCGACACCGTCTCCATCGTCGTCATGGAGGTGGTGGACAACGGGATCATGCTGGCGATCCCGGGCGCGATGGACGCCGGGCTCGCGTCACCGCTGTTCTGGGGCTCGCTCGCCGTCGCCCTCGCGGTCGCCTTCGTGGTGACGGTGCCGGTCAACCGGGCGATGATCGGCCGCGGCAGGGGGCACGCCGTCGTCCACGAGTACCACTCCTGAGCTCCCTGGTCAGAACCAGGACGGGAACCACATGCGCTGCAGCCACTCGGCGTGCGAGAGGGGCTGCCCGGTGAGCACCGGCCAGAAGAAGACGAAGGTGGCCGCCACGACGGCGACGTACCCGCAGGCGACGGCCAGCCCCGCGCGCCGGCGCCACCCGCCGCTGCCGGGCCGCCCGACCACGTCCTGCAGCACCAGGGCGACCGCGAGCACGAAGAACGGCAGCGCCGGCGCCATGTAGAAGATGAACATGGTCCGGTCGAGGTTCACGAACCAGGTGAGCCAGCCCGCGGCGATCCCGACGGCGACGGGAAGGGCGGCCGGGTCCCGCCGGGCGGCGATCCGCCAGAGCAGCCAGAGCATCGCGGGCGCGAAGGCCAGCCAGAGGACCGGCGTCCCGACCATGAGGATGTAGCGCACCACCTGCTCGCCCTGGGAGTCGACGATGCCCTGCGGGTTCCACAGCAGGATCGGCCGGCCGTTGACCAGCCACGACCAGGGGCCGGACTCCCAGGGGTGCGGGCTGGAGAGCCCGTTGTGGAACCGGAGCCACTCGGCGTGCTGGTGCCACAGCGACCGCAGCGCGTCCGGCACCCACGGGTAGGCGGTGTCGGGATTCTGCTGCGCCCACGCCCTGCCCTGCGACGTCTCGCCCAGGAACCAGCCGGTGAACGAGGCGAGGTAGGTGAGCACCGGGACGGCGGCCAGCGCCCAGAGCGCACCTGGCAGCCCGCGGCGGGCCGCCGTCCGGGTGGGTCGCCGCACCCCGGCGTCCCGCCAGGCCGCCCGCTCCCAGAACAGCGACAGCACGGCGAAGAAGGCCAGGAACCAGACCCCGCTCCACTTGACCGCGCAGGCGCAGCCGAAGAGGACGCCGGCCGCGATCCGCCAGCCGCGCGGACCGAGCCGGAAACCGCCGCCCGCGACCTCGCCGGCCGCTCGCACCCGGGCCCGCACGACGTCGCGGTCGACCACCAGGCAGGCCACCGCGCCGAGGACGAACACCTGCAGGAAGACGTCGAGCAGGCCGACCCTGGAGATCGTGAACGCGAACCCGTCGACGAGCAGGAGCACCCCGGCGAGCAGGCCGACCAGCGTGGAACCGGTCAGCCGGCGCCCCAGCCGGAACAGCACGACGACGGCGATCGAGCCGGCCACCGCCGAGGGGAGGCGCCAGCCGAACGAGTCGTAGCCGAACAGGCCCTCGCCGGCCGCGATCAGCCACTTGCCCAGCGGTGGGTGGACGATGAACGTGTAGCCGCGGTTGTACTCGTGCCCCCAGGTGAGCAGCTCCTCCGCCTGGGGCGGGTAGTACGCCTCGTCGAACAGCAGTTCGCGGGGGTAGGCGAGCCCCCAGAGCCGGGTGGCCAGGGCCAGCGCGCCCAGGACGGCGGCGATGATCCACGCCGTCCGGCGGTCGTCGGGCAGCGCGACGACGTCGCGGCGGGGCCGGGGCGGCGGCAGGCGGCGCACCCGCGGCGCCGCCGGGTGCGGGGCCCCGTGCGGGTCCTCGTCCGCCCGCTCGGGTGCCAGCACCGCCATGCGGTCAGGGTAGGTGGCGCACCCGGCCGCCCGGTCGTGACAGGCTCGTCGGCGTGAGCGGACGGCTGGTGCTGGGTGGGGCGCCCCTCGGGCAGCCCGGTGACGTCGGCCCGCGGCTCCGGGCGGCGATGGCCACGGCCGACGTCCTCGCCTGCGAGGACACCCGGCGGCTGCACCGGCTGGCCGCCGACCTCGAGGTCACCTTCACCGGTCGGGTGGTCACCTTCCACGAGTCGGTGGAGCGCGCCCGGCTGCCCGGGCTCCTGGCGGCCCTGACCGAGGGGCGGACGGTCCTGCTCCTCACCGACGCCGGGATGCCCTCGGTCTCCGACCCGGGCTACACGCTCGTGCGGGCCGCCATCGACGCCGGCGTCGTCGTCACCTCCGTGCCGGGGCCGTCGGCGGTGACCACCGCGCTGGCGGTCTCGGGCCTGCCGGTGGACCGGTTCTGCTTCGAGGGCTTCCTGCCGCGGAAGGGCGGTGAGCGGCGGTCGCGGTTCGCGTCGCTGGCCGACGAGCGCCGCACGATGGTGTTCTTCGAGTCCCCGCACCGGCTGGCCGACGCGCTGACCGACGCCGCGGCCGTGCTCGGGGACGACCGGCCGGCCGCCGTCTGCCGCGAGCTGACCAAGACCCACGAGGAGGTCCGGCGCGGCGGGCTGGCCGAGCTGGCCGCCTGGGCCGCCGACGGGGTGCGCGGCGAGATCACCCTCGTCGTCGCCGGCGCACCCGAGCGGGCCGTGGAGCTCACGCCGGCCGAGCTCGCGGCCGAGGTCGCAGCGGAGGAGGCGGCGGGCGCCACCCGCAAGGACGCCATCCGGGCGGTCGTGGAACGCACCGGCCTCCCGCGCCGCACCGTCTACGACGCCGTCGTCGCCGCCAAGTCCTAGCCCCGTCACAGGCATAGGAGGCTTTGCCTGCGTATTCGGCCCTGATCCGCAGGCAAGGCTTCCTATGCCTGCGAAGTCTCAGCTCACCTGCAGCTGTGCGAGGCGAGCGCGGTAGACCGCGAGCACTTTCGCGCGCACGCCCTCGGGATCGCGCAGGACGTCCGCGTACGTGAAGCGGAGGACGACCCAGCCGAGCGCGGCGAGCTCCCGGTCGCGGGCCAGGTCCTTGCGGCGGTCCGCCGGTGAGGTGTGGTGCCGGGCGCCGTCCAGCTCCACCGCCAGTTTCACCTCTGGCCATGCCCGGTCGAGCTTGATCCGACGGGCCGGCAGCTGCACCGGGTACTGGCCGACGCTCGGCGGCAGCGAACGGTGCCGGAAGACGGTGAGGACGCCGTGGGCCTCGAGTTCGCTCCTGCAGCCGTCGGCGATGAGATCGATGGTCTGCCGCAGGCCGCGCCGGCCCGCGACATTGGGGCGCTCCGCCAGTGCCTCGTCGAGATGTCGCGCGGTGACCAGGCCGCGATTGCTGAGGTCCAAGGCGAGCGGACGGCGCTCCACGGTCGGCAGCAAGGGCCACGAGTCGATGACGGTCCGGGGCAGTGTCGTGATGCGGAGATCGCGCCGCTGCACGCACTGCGCGGACTCCGGCTCGAAGCGCAGCCGGCGGTGCACGAGCAGGTCGGGTGCTCCGGCTCTCTTGACGCTCTGGTCCACCGTCACGTGAAGTGGCCGCTCCAGCGGGCGCAGCCCCCACACGGCGAGTGCGGTCGTGTGGCTCAGTGCCGCAACCGGCCCGGCGTGCAGGAGCGCCGCCCGCAGCGTCAGCGCGTCGTCCTCGACGCAGTTCCGCAGCCGGTAGACCCTGGGGAAGACCCGCACGAGGTAGCCGCGGCCGACATGGCTGTCGAGCACCTGGCGCGGTACCCGCTCGAGCAACTGCCGGCGCGTGGCCAGCCCGCCGTGGTCGCCCACTGTGTCGACGATTGCCTTCCGCCAATCCATGAGGGCAGCCTCGTCGGCACGCCCACTCGGTTGGAGCCGGCGCAGCGATCTGTGGACAACTCATGGGTGAGCCGCGGAAGAGGCTTCAGGCGGGCATAGGAAGCTATGCCTACGGATTCGGCTGCGAAACCGTAGGCAAAGCCTCCTATGCCTGGGGCGGGGGTGGAGAGGGCCGCGAGGGCCGGACGGGCTAGAGCCAGCCGTTGCGCTTGAAGCCGCGGTAGAGCAGCACGATGGCCGTGAGGATCACCAGCAGCACAGCCGGGTAGCCCCACGGCTCGTCGAGCTCGGGCATGTACGTGAAGTTCATCCCGTAGATCCCGGCGATGGCGGTGGGGACGGCGATGATGCCGGCGTAGGCCGAGATCTTGCGCATGTCCTCGTTGTCGGCCATCTGGGTCCGGGCCAGCGACGCCTGCAGAATCGAGGTGAGCAGCTCGTCGAGTCCGGCCACCTGGTCGCGCACCCGGATGGCGTGGTCGAGGACGTCCCGGAAGTACGAGCGCATCGCATCGGGGACGACGTCGACGGGCCGCTCGGCCAGCTTCTGCAGCGGGACCTCCAGCGGGGACACCGCGCGCCGCAGCGACATCAGCTGCCGCTTGAGCTGGTAGAGCCGGCCGACGTCGTCGGTGCGCTGGGGGCTGAACACGGAGGCCTCCAGCTCCTCGACGTCCTGCTCGACCGCGGCGGCGACATCGACGAAGGAGTCCACCACCAGGTCGGCGACGGCGTAGAGCACGGCGGCGGGGCCGAGGCACAGCAGCTCGCGCTGCTCCTCCAGCCGCTGCCGGAGCTCGGCCAGCCCGCCGTGGTCGCCGTGCCGGACCGTGATGACGTAGTTCGGCCCGAGGAAGACCATCACCTCGCCGGTGTCCACGACCTCGCTGGTCGCGGTGAGCTCCTCGTGCTCGATGTACGTCGCGGTCTTGAGGACCATGAACAGGGCGTCGTCGTAGCGCTCCAGCTTCGGCCGCTGGTGGGCGTAGACGGCGTCCTCGACCGCGAGCGGGTGCAGGTCGTACTCCCCGGCGATCGCCCCCAGCTCGTGCTCGTCCGGCGCGTAGAGGCCCAGCCACACGAACCCGCCGAGCTCCTCGGCGACCGGCAGCGCGTCCTCCGCGGCCACCGGCTCCTGGCGCCGGCCGTCGACGTAGACGGCGCAGTCGATGACGGCCGCCGTCTCGGGGCGGCGGGTCGGCATCCGCTGCTGCTGCCCGGCCGGGCGGGGGCGCAGGGTCGGTGGCGATCCCGGCGGCACCTGGGAGGGCAGCTGGAGCGGTGCGGCCGGCAGGTCGTCGCTGGTGCTCACGGCGGGTCCGCCCTCCTCCCCGGCTGGTCGTTCGTGCGGTGTGCAGCGTAGGCGTGCCGGGCCGCCTGCCCGTGCGGCCGTCCTGCCCCGCAGGGGTGAGTCCGGCCGGCGCGGCGTCCAGCGGCCCGCGCGGCGCGCCGACCTGAGCGGGGACAGCCCCCACCGGTCAGGGAGAGCAGCTTCGTGGCGAGCACCGTCCTCGACACCCTCGGGTCCCCGTACGCACGCTCGGCGGGACCCGTGGCGTCCCAGCGCTCCGGCGGCGCGCGCCGCCGGGTGCCGGTCAGCGTGCTCGGCGCCGGCCTGCTCGCCGTCGGAGAGGCCACCGGTCTGCTGGCCACGGGCCTGACCCGGGTCGACGCCGTCCTGGCCGCACCGGTGCGGCCGGCCGGCTGGCTGGTCGTCCTCGGGCTGGTCGTGCTGGCCGGCTGGATCGTCCTGACCGCCGGTGCGGGCGCGGCGCTGATCGACGGCTCCGGCCGCACGCTCGTGGTGGTCACCTCCTCCGCCGAGCTCGGCGTGCTCTCGATGCTGGGCGTCGTCGCGGTCGTGGTGCCGGTACCGGAGGCGCTCACCGGTGGCGTCCCGCTGCCGCTGCTGTTCGCGGCGGCGCTCGCGGTGCCGGCCGGCAAGCTGCTCCTCGCCGGCACTCCGTCGGCGCGGCAGTGGGTGCTGCAGGGCCCGCGGGTGCGGGCGCGGCGGCCCGACCCGGTGACCCTGCACCGCTCGCTGTGCACGGTCACCCTCGGGCTCATCGCCCTGGCGCTCGGCGGCCTCGCCCTCCTCGGCCCGGTCGACACCGACCCGTCCGGCCCGGCCACGAACGTCGTCTCGCAGCGCTGAGGCCCGCGCCGGCAGCCCGGCCGGGCGACCGGCTGGACCCCGCCGCCTAGGCTCAGCGGCGTGAGTGATCGGCACATCCTGACCGCAGTCGCCTGGCCCTATGCGAACGGGCCGCGGCACATCGGCCACGTCTCCGGGTTCGGCGTCCCCTCCGACGTCTTCAGCCGGTACCACCGGATGGCCGGGGACGAGGTCCTCATGGTCAGCGGCACCGACGAGCACGGCACCCCGATCACCGTCGCCGCCGACGCCGAGGGGATCACGCCCCGGCAGATCGCCGACCGGAACAACCGGGTCATCGTCGGGGACCTGCAGTCCCTCGGGCTCAGCTACGACCTGTTCACGAGGACGACGACGGCCAACCACGCGCAGATCAGCCAGGAGATCTTCCTCGGCCTGCTCAAGAACGGCTACGTCTTCCCGAAGACGACGCTCGGCGCGATCAGCCCGTCGACCGGCCGCACCCTGCCCGACCGCTACATCGAGGGCACCTGCCCGATCTGCGGCTACGACGGTGCGCGCGGCGACCAGTGCGACAACTGCGGCAACCAGCTCGACCCGATCGACCTGGTCAACCCGGTCAGCAAGATCAGCGGTGAGACGCCGAAGTTCGTCGAGGAGGAGCACTACTTCCTCGACCTGCCCGCGTTCACCCGGGCGCTGGGCGACTGGCTGGGCACCCGGAAGAGCTGGCGCCCGAACGTCCTCAACTTCAGCGTCAACCTGCTCACCGACCTCAAGCCGCGCAGCTACACCCGCGACATCGACTGGGGCGTCCCGGTGCCGCTGGACGGCTGGCGCGACCGCCCCGACAAGCGCATCTACGTCTGGTTCGACGCCGTGGTCGGGTACCTGTCCGCGTCCATCGAGTGGGCCCGCCGGTCGGGGGACCCGGACGCGTGGCGCCGGTGGTGGCAGTCGCCGGACTCCGACGCCTACTACTTCATGGGCAAGGACAACATCGTCTTCCACTCCGAGATCTGGCCGGCCCAGCTGCTCGGCTACAACGGCGAGGGCGACAAGGGCGGGACGCCGGGCTCCTACGGCCGGCTGAACCTGCCCACCGAGGTCGTCTCCAGCGAGTTCCTGACCATGGAGGGACGCAAGTTCTCCTCCTCCCGCAACGTGGTCATCTACGTGCGGGACTTCCTCGCCCGGTACGACGCCGACGCGCTGCGCTACTTCATCGCCGTCGCCGGCCCGGAGAACCAGGACACCGACTTCACCTGGGCGGAGTTCCTGCGCCGCAACAACGACGAGCTGGTCGCCGGCTGGGGCAACCTGGTCAACCGGAGCGTCTCGATGGCGGCGAAGAACGTCGGCGCCGTCCCGACGCCCGGCGACCTGACCGACGACGACCGCGCGCTGCTGGCCACCACGTCGGGCGCGTTCGCCCCCGTGGGCGAGCTGCTCTCGCGCAACCGGCAGAAGGCCGCGATCACCGAGGCCATGCGGGTCGTCGGCGAGGCGAACAAGTACCTGTCGGACCAGGCGCCGTGGAAGCTCAAGGAGGACCCGGCCCGCCGGGACACCGTCCTGCACACCGCGCTCCAGGCGATCAAGGACTGCAACGCCCTCCTGACGCCGTTCCTCCCGCACTCCTCGCAGCAGGTGCACGAGCTGCTCGGCGGGACCGGCACCTGGTCGGTCGCGCCGCGGGTCGAGGAGGTCACCGACCTCGACGAGGGCTCGCCGTACCCGATCATCACCGGCTCCTACGAGCAGGGGCAGGCGGTCTGGGCCTCCACGCCGCTCCCGGCCCCCGGGACGCCGCTGGCCCCGCCGAAGCCGATCTTCACCAAGCTGGACCCGTCGATCGTCGACGAGGAGCTCCGGCGCCTGGAGGAGGGCGGGGAATGAGTCGCTCGGCCTCGTCCCGCGCGAACCGGCGGGGCGAGCCGCCGCCGTCGCCGGAGCCGCTCCCGGCCCCGGCGCTGGACAGCCACACGCACCTGGACATCGTCCTGGGGGAGCGGCCGGCCGGCGACGAGCACGGCGAGTGGGCGTCGGACGACGACGTCGACGCCGAGATCGCAGCCGCCGCCGCGGTGAACGTGACCCGGCTGGTGCAGGTCGGTGTCGACGTCGCATCGTCCCGGTGGTCGGCGGAGCTGGCGGCCCGGCACCCCAACGTGCTCGCCGCCGTCGCGCTGCACCCCAACGAGGCCGGCGGGGGCGGGGCGTCCGACGCGGCGCTGGCCGAGATCGACCGGTTGGCCGCGCTGCCGCGGGTGCGGGCGGTGGGGGAGACCGGCCTGGACCGGTACCGCACCGGCCCGGAGGGCTGGCCGGCCCAGGAGGCGTCGTTCCGCGCGCACATCCGGATCGCCAAGGAGCGCGGCGTCGCGCTGGTGATCCACGACCGGGACGCGCACGAGCAGATCCTGCGGGTGCTCGAGGACGAGGGCGCTCCCGAGCACACCGTCTTCCACTGCTTCTCCGGCGACGCCGTGTTCGCCAAGGCGTGCGTCGAACGGGGGTACGTGCTCTCCTTCGCCGGCACGCTGACCTTCGGCAACGCCGGTTACCTGCGCGAGGCGGCCGCGCTGACCCCGGTGGACCAGCTGCTGGTGGAGACCGACTCCCCGTTCCTCACCCCTGCGCCGTTCCGGGGCCGCCCGAACGCCTCGCGGCTGGTGCCGCACACGGTCCGGGCGCTCGCAGAGGTCACCGGCACGGAACTGGTCGAGCTCTGCCACACCCTCACCGCCACCGCCGAACGCGTCTTCGGTCCCTGGGAGCAGCAGCCCGCCCCTCGCTGAGGAGAGTTTCCGCCTCCCGGGCGACCGGCTGGAACGGGGTCGCACCACACGGGCGGAGAACCGATGCACACTTGACCCGTGGGTCGTCTCATCGCGGTCGTGGTCTTCGTCGCTCTGCTCGTGCCGGGCGTGCTGCTGGCCCGCGCCTGGAAGCTGGCGGCGGATCGCCGGGCGGTCGCCGGCGGAGGGGTGGAACTGGCCGAGCCGACCCCCGAGGGGCTGGCGGCGCTGCGGCGGCAGGCGGCGCACGGACGCCGGTGGCGCGGGCTGGGCCTGCTCCTCGGCCTGGCCGGGATCGTGGCCAGCGTGGTGCTCCTCGCGGAGGCATCGGTCTTCCTGTGGCTCCCCCTGCTCGCGATGGGTCTGCTGGCGGGCGTGCTGCTGGCCGAGGTGACGCGCCCCCGCCCGCGCTGGACGCTGACCTCCCCGCCGCGCCGCCCGCGGCAGGGCGAGCAGATCTCCGCCTGGCTGGTCTGGACGATGCGCCTGGTGGTCGCCGCAGAGCTGGCGACCGCCGGGTGGCTGTGGTCCGACGGCGAGCTGGGGAGCACCACCGCCTGGGCGGTCGTGGTCGTGCCGCTGGTGGCCTGGCTGCTGGCCGAGGGGGCGCTGCTCCGGGCGCTGGTCCGGCCGATGCCGGCCCAGGGCGCAGACGTGCCGATCGACGAGGCGCTGCGGACCTGGACGGCGCACCTGGTGACCGCTGCGGCCAGCGTGACGGCGCTGCTCCCGTTCGGCACCCTGCTGCTGCGCGCCGGGCTGGACCTGGGGGAGCGGGTCCGCGGGGACTTCGACGTGCTGCCGGTGGCCCTCGTGGCCGGCGGCTTCTCCGCGCTGGCGGCCGGCCTGGCCGTGACCGTCTTCCTGTTCAGCTGGCTCCGGCCGGTGCGCTCGAGCGCCCCCGCGCTGGCGGGCTGAGACCGCGCGTCCGGCGCCCGCGCAGCCGGTGTCCTTGATCACCCCCGGTCGGGTGACGGCACATCCGTACCACCCGTCCCACCCGGCACGGCCGTCACGAGGGGTACCGGCGCGCCCACGGTGAGCGGCTGCGAGGTCTGCTTCACTCGTCGTGCACCGTAGCCACGCGACGAGTGTTCGTTATCGTGTCGTGATCGACAGCCGGGGTGGAGAACGACCCGGGTGGCGCCCACTGCCCCGGCTCCCCGGGCGGCCGCCGTCCGAGCCGGGATCACGGTCGGGCCGCTCCCTGCGGCCCAGCCGATCTCCTGCCCGGGCTCTGTGACCCCTGGAAGTGTCGTGCGCCGCTCCCTGCAGTTCAGCCTCTTCGCCCTCGTCCTCCTCGGACTCGTGGGCGGGACGCTGGCCTTCTTCCTCGCCCAGAAGTCCGTCGTGCTGACCATCGACGGGCAGGCCCGCGAGGTCGGCACCTACGCCGACACCGTGGGCGACGTGCTGGAGGAGGAGGGCCTCACCCTCGCCGCCCAGGACGTCGTCCTGCCGGCCGCGGACCAGCGGGTGAGCGACGGCTCCACCGTCGTCCTCAACCGGGCCCGGCCGCTCGAGCTCACCATCGACGGCGTCTCCCGCCAGGTGCAGGTGACCGCGCTGTCGGTCGAGGAGGCGCTCGACCAGCTCGGCCTCCGGGCCGAGGGTCTGGTGCTCTCCGCCAGCCGCAGCGACCGCCTGCCGCTCGAGGGCATGCAGCTGACGATCACCACGCCCAAGGACATCGTGCTCGTGGCCGACGGCGCCGAGCGCGTGGTCACCACGACGGCCGCGACCGCCGGCGACCTCCTCGCCGAGCAGGGCATCGCGCTGAGCGACACCGACCGCACCAGCCTCAAGCCCACCCAGGCGCTGCTGAACCGGATGCGCCTGCAGGTGTACCGGGTGCAGGTCTCCGACGTCACCGAGGTCACCCCGGTCGCGCACGGCCGGGTGGAGGCCGAGGACGCCGCGGCCTTCCAGGGCGACGAGACGGTCACCCGGCCGGGCGTCGACGGCGAGCAGTCGACCACCTACCGGGTGACCGTGGTCGACGGGCAGGAGACCGGCCGCGAGCAGCTGTCCACCAGCGTCACCCGGGCGCCGGTCGACGAGCTCGTGACGGTCGGCACCAAGGCCCGCCCCACGAACCGCCCCTCCGCCGACGGCCTGAACTGGGCCGCCCTCGCCGCCTGCGAGTCCGGCGGCCGGCCGACCGCGGTCAGCGGGACCGGCAAGTACCACGGGCTGTACCAGTTCTCCACGGCCACCTGGCAGGGCGTGGGCGGTTCCGGGCTGCCGTCGGCCGCCTCGCCCGACGAGCAGACCTACCGGGCGCAGCTGCTGTACCAGCGCTCCGGTGCCGGTCAGTGGCCGCACTGCGGACCCCGCCTGTTCAGCTGATCCCGCTGAGCACCGAACCCGAGCAGACCAGCGGGCTGCTGGGCCCGGCCGCGATCCGCGACCTGGCCCAGCAGCTCGAGCTGCGTCCCACCAAGAGCCTGGGGCAGAACTTCCTGCACGACGCGAACACGATCCGGCGGATCGTGCGCACCGCCGGCGTCCGGCCCGACGACGTCGTGCTCGAGGTGGGCCCAGGCCTCGGCTCGCTGACCCTGGGCCTGCTGCCCGCGGCGGCGCACGTGACGGCGGTGGAGATCGATCCGCGGCTGGCCGCGCTGCTGCCGCGGACCGTCGCCGCCCGCCGCCCCGACCTCGCCGACCGGCTGACCGTCGTCGAGGGCGACGCCCTACGCGTCACCGAGCTGCCCGGGCGGCCGCCGACGGCGCTCGTGGCGAACCTGCCCTACAACGTCGCCGTCCCGGTGCTGCTCACCCTGCTGGAGCTGCTGCCCACCCTGGACCGGGCCATGATCCTGGTCCAGGCCGAGGTGGCCGAGCGGCTCGCCGCGGCCCCCGGGACGCCCGCCTACGGCGTCCCGTCGGTCAAGGCCGCCTGGTACGGCGAGGTGCGCCGCGCCGGAAACGTCGGCCGCCGGGTCTTCTGGCCCGAGCCCAACGTCGACTCCGGCCTTGTCGAGCTGGTCCGGCGTCCGCCGCCGCCGGGGGACCGGCGGGCGACCTTCGCCGTGGTGGACGCCGCCTTCGGGATGCGTCGCAAGGGCCTGCGGGCGGCGCTCGCCCGCTGGGCGGGGAGCCCGGCCGCGGCCGAGGTGCGGCTGCGCGCGGCCGGCATCGACCCCTCGGCCCGCGGTGAGCAGCTCTCGGTCACCGACTTCGCCCGCCTGGCCGCCACCGACCCGGTGCAGCCGTGAGCGACGGCGCGGCCGGGGACGCCGTCGTCGTCCGGGCGCCGGCGAAGCTGAACGTCCACCTCGGCGTGGGCCCGCCGCGCGAGGACGGCTTCCACGGCCTGGCCACGGTCTACTTCGCCGTGTCGCTGCACGACACGGTCACGGCCCGGCCCGGCGAGGGCCTGACCCTGCGGCTGACCGGCGAGGGCACCGGCGTGGCGGGCGGGCCCGGGCAGGTGCCCGCCGACCGCACCAACCTGGTCTGGCGGGCCGCCGAGCTGCTGGCCGGCGCCGCCGGCGTGCGCCCGGACGCCGAGCTGCACGTCGCGAAGAGCATCCCGGTGGCCGCCGGCCTGGCCGGTGGGAGCGCGGACGCCGCGGCGACGCTGGTGGCCCTCGACGCGCTGTGGGGTACCCGGGCCGCGCGGGAGGACCTGCTGGGGCTGGCCGCCCGGCTCGGCAGCGACGTGCCGTTCGGGCTCGTCGGCGGGGTCGCCCTCGGCACCGGCCGCGGTGAGCAGGTGACGCCGGTGCTGGCCGCCGGCCGGTGGCACTGGGTGCTGGGCATCGCCGGGGAGGGGCTGTCGACGCCGGCCGTCTACGGCGAGCTCGACCGGCTGCGGGCCGGGGGCCGGGTGCCCGACGTCGCCGAGCCGACCCCGGCCGGGCCGGTCCTCGCCGCCCTGCGCTCGGGCACGGCCGCCGACCTCGCGACGGCGCTCTCCAACGACCTGCAGCCCGCCGCGCTGAGCCTGCGGCCGGACCTGCGCCGGGCCCTGCGTGCGGCGCAGGACGCCGGCGCCCTGGCCGCGCTGGTGAGCGGGTCGGGCCCCACGGTGGCGGCCCTGGCGCCCGACGAGCAGGGCGCCGTCCGGCTGGCCGCCGAGCTCGCCGGGGTGGGCGTCTTCCGCACCGTGCGGGCGGTCACCGGGCCGGTGCCCGGCGCCCGCGTGCTCCCCTGACCGGGCGGCCCTCCGGGCCCGGCTACGGGTGCGGGTCGAGGCGGGACAGCCCGTTGTAGGCCAGGTTGACCAGCTGGGCGGCCACCTCGTGCTTGCCCGGGGAGCGCGTCTCCAGCCACCACTGACCGACCAGCGCCACCATGCCTACCAGCGCCTGGCTGTAGAGCGGGGCCAGCTCCGGCCGGTAGCCGCGGGCGGCGAACTCCCGGGCCAGGACGTGCTCCACCTGGTGGGCGAGGTCGCCGATCAGCGACCCGAACGAGCCGCCGCCGCTGGTCACCGGTGCGTCGCGGGTGAGCACCCGGAAGCCGTCGGTGTCCGCCTCGATGTAGTCGAGGAGGACCAGGGCGGCGCGCTCGAGCAGCTCACGGGGCTGGCCGGGTGCCGAGAGGGCGGTGCCGAACCGGTCGACCAGGCGGTGCATCTCCCGGTCGACGACGTCGGCGTGCAGCCCCTCCTTGCCGCCGAAGTGCTCGTAGACGACGGGCTTGCTCACCTCGGCGTGCGCGGCGATCTCCTCGACGGAGGTGGCGTCGAACCCCTTGAGGGCGAACAGCTCGCGGCCCACGTCGAGCAGCTGGCTGCGCCGCTCGGGACCGGTCATGCGGACCCGGCCCCGCCGTGGACGGGACCCGGCCGGGGACGCCGCGCTCCGCGTGCTCACGGGGCCATCGTGCCCGGAAGACGGCTCCGCCCGGGCACCCGGGAGATACCGGGGGGCCCGGGCGGAGGAGACGCCGGGGAGGGGACCGTCAGCTGGTCGCCGCAGCGGGGACGCGACGCTTGGCCGCGAGCCGCACCGGGTCGGGCCACTTCACGTTCCACGCCCAGCCGAGCTTCTCGAAGACCCAGATGGTGCGGGCGCTGATGTCGATCTGACCGCGCAGCACACCGTGCCGGGCGCAGGTCGGGTCGGCGTGGTGCAGGTTGTGCCACGACTCGCCCGCGCTGAGGATCGCCAGCGGCCAGAAGTTCGTCGCCCGGTCGCGGCCGGGGGAGACGAACGGGCGGTCGCCGACGACGTGGCAGACCGAGTTGATCGACCACGTGACGTGGTGCAGCAGCCCGATGCGGACCAGGCCCGCCCAGAAGAAGGCCGTCCAGGCGCCCGCCCAGCTCGCCGTCACCAGACCGCCGATGACGGCCGGGAGGAAGAGGCTGATCGCCGCCCACACCGTGAACAGCCGGTCGGTGGTGACCAGCGCGGAGTCCTTCATCAGGTCGGGGGCGTAGCGCTCCTGGCTGGTCTTGCGCCGCTCGAACAGCCAGCCGAGGTGGGCGTGGAACATGCCCTTGAGCAGGGCGCGGGCGTCGGTGCCGTAGCGCCACGGCGAGTGCGGGTCGCCGTCGCGGTCGGAGAAGGCGTGGTGCCGCCGGTGGTCGGCCACCCACTGCACGACCGGGCCCTGCACGGCCATCGAGCCCGCGACGGCCAGCAGCAGCCGCAGGGGGCGCTTGGCCTTGAAGGAGCCGTGCGTGAAGTACCGGTGGTAGCCCACGGTCACGCCGAGCAGCGTGAAGAAGTAGAAGCCGACGGCGAGCCCGACGTCGAGCCAGGACAGCCCCCAGCCCCACACGGCCGGGACGATCGCCGCGATCGCCAGGAACGGCACGACCACGAAGGCGTAGAGCGTCACGATCTCGAGGACGCTCTTGCGCCGGCCGATCGCGTTGGCCGGCAACCCGGCGTGCGGTTCTGCGGCGCGCGGTGGCGCCAAGGGCCGGGTACGAGCAGGAGCGGACAAGGGGCCTCCGGGGCGACCGAGGTGGGATGCGGCCGGCGCGGCTCTGGCCCGGCTCCGTAGCCGTAACCTACGGGACCGTAGGGAAGCCGGCGACCGGAGCGGCGGAGCGGCCGCCCCCCGGGGCAGATGCCCGCTCCGGCCCTCGGGCCCTAGGCTCGCTCCGGGCGCCGGTGCACCGGCGCCCCCGGGCCGGCAGCGGCACCGGTGTGGGGGATGGGGTAATCGGCAGCCCGCCGGCCTTTGGTGCCGTGCAGTCTCGGTTCGAGTCCGAGTCCCCCAGCCAGCCAGCCGTCCGTCGTCGCCGACCGAGGAGATCCGTGACCCACGTGCAGCCCGCTGCCACCCCCGCACCCGTTCCGCCCGTGGCCGCCGTCGTGGTCCTGGCCGCCGGGCAGGGCACGCGCATGCGCTCGTCGCGCCCCAAGGTGCTGCACGCCCTCGGGGGGCGCAGCATGCTCGGCCACGTGCTCGCGGCCGCCGCGCCGCTGCGCGCCGGCGCGACCGTCGTCGTCGTGGGCTCCGGTCGGGACCAGGTGGAGCAGCACCTGGCGCAGGTCGCGCCCGCCGCGCTGCCCGTCCTCCAGGAGGAGCAGCTCGGCTCGGGCCACGCCGCCGCCGTCGCGCTGGCCGCCGTGCCCGACCTCGAGGGCGCCGTCCTCATCGTCAACGGGGACTCCCCGCTGCTGACGGCCCGGACGCTCCAGGCTCTCGTGGCGGCGCACGACGCGGCCGGCAGCGTCTTCACCGTCCTGACCGCCGAGGTCGACGACCCGACCGGGCTCGGCCGGATCGTCCGGGACGGGCGCGGTGCGCCGCAGGCCATCGTCGAGGAGCGCGACGCCACGGCGGAGCAGCGGGCGATCCGCGAGGTCAACGCGGGCGTCTACGTCGCCGACGCCGGCACGCTACGACGGGTGCTGGCCGGGCTCGGCTCGTCGAACGCGCAGGGCGAGCAGTACCTGACCGACGCGCTCGCCCCGCTGGTCGCCGGCGGTGCGCCCACGGCCGCGGTGCGCGCCGACGACCCGGACGACGTCCTCGGCTGCAACGACCGCCGGGAGCTCGCCGCCCGCCGGCGGACCCTCAACGACCGGGTGCTCGACGAGCTGATGCGCAGCGGGGTCACCGTCGTCGACCCGGCGACCACCTGGGTCGACGTCACGGTCTCGGTGGGCCCCGACGCCGTCCTGAAGCCCGGCACCCAGCTCGAAGGGGCGACCTCGGTCGGTGCGGCCGCGCAGGTGGGACCGGACACGACGCTGGTCGACACCGAGGTGGGAGAGGGTGCCTCCGTCGTCCGGTCGCACTGCCTCGGCGCGGTCATCGGGCCGGAGTCCGTCGTCGGCCCGTTCAGCTACCTGCGCCCGGGCACGCGGCTGGCAGGCCGCGCCAAGGTCGGCGCCTTCGTGGAGACCAAGAACGTGGAGGTGGGGGAGGGGTCGAAGGTGCCGCACCTGTCCTACGTCGGCGACGCCACCATCGGCCGGGGCGCGAACATCGGCGCGGCCACCGTCTTCGTCAACTACGACGGCGTGGCCAAGCACCGGACGACCATCGGCGACCACGTGCGGGTCGGCTCCGACACCATGCTCGTGGCGCCGGTCACGGTGGGGGACGGCGCCTACACCGCCGCCGGGTCGGTCATCACCTCCGACGTCCCCCCGGGCGCCATGGCCGTCGCTCGGGCACCCCAGCGGAATGTGGCAGGCTGGGTGCGTCGCCGACGGTCCGGAACGCCCGCTGCGGAGGCCGCGGCAGCGGCCGAGAGCCGGACCGAGGCACCCCGGGAGGACCGGTCCGAGTCCTCCCGTGCGGACTCCGACAGCTAGGGACAGCGAGCCGATGAGTGCCATCCGGCAGGCGAACAGCAAGAGCATGATGCTCTTCTCCGGTCGGGCCTACCCGGCGCTGACCGACGAGATCGCCGGTCACCTGGGCGTGACGCCCACCCCCACGGCCTCCTACGAGTTCGCCAACGGCGAGCTCTTCGTGCGGTTCGAGGAGTCGGTGCGCGGCTGCGACGCCTTCGTGGTGCAGAGCCACACCGCCCCGATCAACACCTGGCTCATGGAGCAGCTGATCATGGTGGACGCGCTCAAGCGCGCGTCGGCCAAGCGGATCACCGTCGTGGCGCCGTTCTTCCCCTACGCCCGGCAGGACAAGAAGCACCGCGGCCGCGAGCCCATCTCCGCCCGCCTGGTCGCCGACATGTTCAAGACCGCGGGCGCCGACCGGCTGATGACCGTGGACCTGCACACCGCCCAGATCCAGGGCTTCTTCGACGGCCCCGTCGACCACCTCTTCGCCCTCGACCTGCTGGTCAAGCACGTGTGCGAGCGCTGGGGCGACCGCGACATCACCGTCGTCTCGCCCGACTCCGGCCGGGTCCGGGTCTCCGAGCGCTGGAGCGACAAGCTCGGCGGCACCCCGCTGGCCTTCATCCACAAGACCCGCGACCCGCTGGTCGCCAACGAGGTCGTCGCCAACCGCGTGGTCGGCGAGGTCGAGGGCCGGGTCTGCATCCTGGTCGACGACATGATCGACACCGGCGGCACGATCGTGAAGGCCGCCGAGACGCTCTTCGACGCCGGTGCCGCGGACGTGATCGTCACGGCCACGCACGGCGTGCTGTCGGGCGCCGCGGTCGAGCGGCTGTCCAACAGCAAGGTCAGCGAGGTCATCGTGACCAACACGCTGCCGATCGAGCCGGAGCGCCACTTCGACAAGCTCACCGTCCTCTCGATCGCCCCGCTGCTGGCGCGCGCGATCAAGGAGGTCTTCGAGGACGGCTCGGTCACCAGCCTGTTCGACGGGGCCAGCTGAGCCGCTGACCCGCCAGGGCGCCGGGGGCGCACGGCGCCCTGGGAGGATGGCCGGCGTGCCAGCCCGCTCCCGACTCGGTGACGCCCAGGTCGCCGCCGTGGCCCGCTACTCCTTCGGCCTGGCCGCGGCGGTGCCCGACCTGCCTCCCGGCGACGACTTCGAGGACGCCCAGGGCGTGCCGGTGGCCGTCCGCGAGGGCGACGGGCTGGTGGTGGCCGAGCTCCCGCGGTGGCGCTCACCCGCCACGGTCGCGCGGCGGCTGGCCGAGCGCGGGTGGACGGCCCCGGCGGCCTGGGTCGGCCGGCCTCCCGCCGACCCGGCGGAGCTGCCCGCGCAGGTGCTCGCGCTGCTGCCGGTGGCCGGGACCCCGGCCGACTCCGCCTCGGTCTCCGCCGGCGCCGCCGCGTGGGCCGGCGTCCGCGAGGCCGGGCGCGAGGTCGAGCTGGTGCTCGTGCCGGTGACCGCCGCCTCCCCGGAGGTGGCCTGGGCCGACCTGGCCGCGCGGTACGGCGGCACCCTCCTGGGCGACCGGGTCGACCCGGAGCCGGCCCGGACGGGCGGCACGGTGCTGTTCTTCACCGGCCTGTCCGGGGCGGGCAAGTCGACGATCGCCGGGCGGGTGGTGGAGCTGCTGCTCGAGGCCGGCTCCACCGTCACGCTGCTCGACGGCGACGAGGTCCGCTCCCACCTGTCGGCGGGGCTCGGCTTCTCGCAGCAGGACCGCGACACCAACGTGCGGCGGATCGGCTGGGTGGCCGCGCAGGTCGCCAAGCACGGCGGGATCGCCGTCTGCGCGCCGATCGCCCCGTACGCCGCCGTGCGGGCCGACGTCCGGCGCGAGGTGGCGGCCCAGGCCGGGCGGGACAGCTTCGTGCTGGTGCACGTCGCCACCCCGCTGGCCGAGTGCGAGGCCCGGGACCGCAAGGGGCTCTACGCGAAGGCGCGCCGTGGGGAGATCCCGGCGTTCACCGGCATCAGCGATCCCTACGAGGTGCCCACCGACGCCGAGATCACCGTCGACACCACGGGCAGGGACGTCGAGGCGTGCGCCCGCCTGGTGCTCGACGCGGTCCTGGCCCGCCGGAGGCAGGGGCGCGACCGGCACCCCGGCTCGCTGGGGTAACCTGTCTCCCGTTGCCCGGCGAGGGAGACGGTCCGCCCGTACTCCGTGATCGACGTGCGTGTGCCCCGTGGGGTGTGCTGCGCCCGGTCGCCGGACCGCAGACCGATCCACTCTTCTGAGGAGCACACCACCGTGGCCGACTTCCGCCTCGACGCCGAGACCCGCACCGAGTTCGGCAAGGGCAGCGCCCGCCGCACCCGCCGTGCCGGCCGCGTCCCGGCCGTTCTCTACGGGCACGGCCAGGACGTCGTCCACCTGTCCCTGCCGGCCCGCGAGTTCGCCGCGGCGCTGCGCAACGGCGGTTCCAACGTCCTGCTGACCATCACCCTGGACGGCAAGGACCAGCTGGCGCTGACCAAGGCCGTGCAGCGCGACCCGCTGACCCGCCAGCACGAGCACGTCGACCTGCTGCTCGTCCGCCGCGGCGAGAAGACCACCGTCGACGTGCCGATCGTGATCGTCGGGCAGCCCGCGCCCGACTCCATCCCGAACCACCAGCTCAACACCGTCTCGGTCGAGGCCGACGCCACCCGCCTGCCCGAGAGCATCGAGGTCGACGTCACCGGTCGCGAGGCCGGTCAGGGCATCACCGCCGGCGACCTCGTGCTGCCCGCCGGGTCGACGCTGATCACCGACCCGGAGGCGCTGGTCATCGGCTTCCTGGGTGCACCCACCGCCGAGGCGCTGGAGGCCGAGCTGGCCGAGGCCGAGGCCGAGGCCGGCATCGAGCGCGAGGAGTCCGACGAGGCGGCCGAGGGTGCCGGCGAGGGCGACGTCGTGCCCGAGCCGCAGGACCAGGGCAGCGGCGAGTCGATGGACTCGGCCGAGAAGTCCGCCGACAACGGCTGAGGCATCCGCTGACCGAGAGCACGGCCCGCAGGGGCGCCGGCACCGCCGGCGCCCCTGCGGCGTCCCCGGTCCCCGAGGGCCCGTTCCTCGTGGTCGGTCTGGGCAACCCGGGCCCCGGCTACGCCGGCAACCGGCACAACGTCGGCGCGATGGTCGTCGACGAGCTGGCCCGGCGCGCCGGGATCCGGCTCACCCCCGGCAAGGGCGCCCGTGCCCGGGCGGTCTCCGGTGAGGGACGGCTGGCCGGACGGCGGGTCGTGCTCGCCGTGCCGTCGACCTACATGAACGAGTCCGGCAGCCCGGTCCGTGGCCTGCTGGACTACCACAAGCTGCCGCCCGAGCAGCTCGTCGTCGTCCACGACGAGCTCGACATCCCCTTCTCGGCCGTGCGGCTCAAGCGCGGCGGCGGCGAAGGCGGCCACAACGGCCTGCGGTCGATCACCCGCTCGTCCGGCACGAAGGACTACCTGCGCGTGCGGGTGGGCATCGGCCGGCCGCCCGGCCGGCAGGATCCGGCCGACTTCGTCCTCAAGGACTTCTCGGCCACCGAGCGCAAGGAGCTGGACCTGCTGATCGTCGAGGCGGCCGACGCCGCCGAGGCGCTCCTCGCCGGCGGCCTCGAGGCCGCGCAGAACCAGGTCCACCCCCGGAGCTGACCGATCCCCTCCGCCAGAACGGCGGCCGGTGCACCCGTTCGGCCCGATCGGGTGAAGCGGCACCATTCGCGTTGACCCTTTCGATGACTCTCTGTGAGTGTTGGTCGCAATCAACACCCACGCGCACGAGAAGTGGCTGCTCAGCCGTTCGTGATCCACCGCCGAGTGCGGGTCCGATCACGGTGAGTGAGATCGTTCGGGGGAACGCATGCTGTTGGAACGCCACCAGGCGAGCACCGGGGCCGACGTCCTGTCCGGTGCGTCCGGGAGGTCGAACCCGGCGTCCAGGCCGCTCGCGCGTCGTCCGGCGCCCGCCTGGGTGCGGTACTACACCGCCGCGCTGATCGCGACGGAGACCGTGCTCGCCGGCGTCGCCGGAGCCGCCGTCCTCGTGCCCCGCGCGGACCAGATCGCGATCGGTACGCCGCTGCTGTGGGCGGCGGTGGTCCTCCTGGTCGCCTGGCCGCCGCTGCTCGGGGCCACCGGCGCCTACTCCGAGCGGGTGTACGGCACCGGCAGCGACGAGTACCGGCGGGTGGGCCGGGCCGGCTTCCTCCTCCTCGCCTCCGCCAGCTTCATCTCCTACGTCACCGCCCTGGAACTCAGCCGGGCCCTCGTCCTCGTCGCCATCCCCGCGCTGACCGGCGCCACCCTGCTCGTCCGGTTCCTGGCCCGTGCCCGCCTGCGCGGGCTCCGGGCGGCCGGGCGATGCACCAAGCGGGTCGTCGTGGTGGGTCGTGGTGGAGCGGCTCTCGAGCTGGTGACCCGGCTGCAGCGCGAGCGGTACGCCGGTCTGGAGGTCGTGGCGGCCGCGGTGACCCCGGCCGACCGGGTCCGGGTGGCCGGCCTGGCCGGCGTGCCGGTCGGTGGCCTCGACGACGTGCTGGCCCTCGCGGCGGCGCACGACGCGGACACCATCGCGGTCACCTCGGCCAGCGAGACCGCCGCGCAGTACCTGCGGCAGCTGTCCTGGCAGCTCGAGGGCACCGGCATCGAGCTCCTGGTGGCCCCCGGGCTCATCGAGGTGGCCGGTCCCCGGCTGCACATCCGCCCCTTCGAGGGGCTGCCCCTGCTCGCGGTCGAGCAGCCCTCCTTCGAGGGCTGGCGCCGGGTGGTCAAGGGTGGGCTGGACCGGGTCGTCGCGGGCGTCGCGCTGCTGCTGCTCGCGCCGGTCCTGGCGCTGATCGCCGCCGCTGTCGCCTGCACCAGCCCCGGGCCGGTGCTGTTCCGGCAGGAGCGCGTCGGCCTCAACGGGAAGCCGTTCACGATGCTCAAGTTCCGCAGCATGGTGGTGGACGCCGACCGCCAGCTGGAGCAGTTGCGGAAGGACAACATCTCGGACGGCCTGCTGTTCAAGATGCGGACCGACCCCCGGGTGACCCCGGTCGGCCGGCTGCTGCGCCGCCTGTCGCTGGACGAGCTGCCCCAGCTGCTCAACGTGCTCGGCGGGTCCATGTCGCTGGTCGGTCCGCGGCCGCCGCTGCCCGACGAGGTGGCGCGCTACGACACGTCGGTCAGCCGACGGCTGCTGGTCAAGCCGGGCCTGACCGGTCTGTGGCAGATCTCCGGCCGCAGCGACCTGTCGTGGGAGGAGTCCGTCCGGCTGGACCTGCGGTACGTGGAGAACTGGTCGCTCGCCCTCGACCTGCTCATCCTCTGGAAGACCGGACGGGCCGTGCTCTCCAGCTCCGGGGCCTACTGACCCACCTCGTCCGGGCGTCACTCGCACGGGTCACGCGCTCCCGCCGAAAGGCCTCGTCAGCCGTCTCTTCGCCGAAGCTCCTGGTGAGAGAGGCGTCGAGGCGGCGTCCACCGGGTCGGTGGAGCCGCACGCGCCGGGACACGGACGGAGGGGCCATGCGGATCGCCATGGTCGGCACGCGCGGCGTGCCCGCTCGCTACGGTGGGTTCGAGACCGCCGTGGAGGAGGTCGGCCGTCGGCTGGCCGATCGCGGCCACGAGGTGGTGGTGTACTGCCGGACCACCCCGGGCCAGGACGAGCGGCCGGCCCGGCACCTGGGCATGGACCTGGTCCACCTCCCGGCGGCCCGCACGCGGGCGCTGGAGACGCTGACCCACTCGGCGCTCTCGGTGGCCCACCTCGTGGCCCACCGCAGCGACGCCGCCTTCGTGTTCAACGCCGCCAACGCGCCGTTGCTGCCGGCCCTGCGTGCGTTCGGCATCCCGGTCGCCACGCACGTCGACGGGCTGGAGTGGAAGCGGGCCAAGTGGGGCCCGGTCGGGCAGCGCTACTACCGGGCCGCGGAGGCCCTGGCCGTGCGGTGGTCGGACGCCCTCATCGCCGACGCGCAGGGGATCGCCGACTACTACCGGACGGAGTTCGGGGCGCCGACGAGCCTGCTCACCTACGGCGCCCCGCTGGTCCGGCCCGGTGCCGACCGGCTCGCCGAGCTGGGGCTCACGCCCGGCGGTTACCACCTGGTGGTCGCCCGCTTCGAGCCGGAGAACCACGTCGACGTGATCGTCGACGGCTACCGGCGCAGCGGGGCCCGCAAGCCGCTGGTCGTGGTCGGCTCGGCGCCGTACGCCGACGACTACACCCGGCACGTGCACGCGCTCGCCGACGACCGGGTGCGCTTCCTCGGCGGTGTCTGGGACCAGCAGCAGCTTGACCAGCTCTACGCCTCCGCCTTCACCTACCTGCACGGGCACTCGGTCGGCGGTACCAACCCCTCGCTGCTGCGGGCGCTCGGCGCCGGCGCGGCCGTCCTGGCCTTCGACGTCGACTTCAACCGCGAGGTGGCCGCGGACGCCGGGCGCTACTTCGCGGACGCGGCCGACGTCGCGCGGCTGGTCGACGAGGCGGAGGCCGCTCCCGCGACGGTGCGCGCCGCCGGGCGCCGCGCCACCGGTCTGGCCGAGCGGTACGACTGGGACGACGTGGCATCGGGGTACGAGCAGCTGGCGCGCCGGCTGAGCGACCGCGACGTCCCGGCGCGCCGGCCCAGCGGCCGCCGGTCCGGGACGTGGTCGCCGCGCGGCCGACGGGCTCCCCGTCCGGCGGCGGTCCCGGGCGTCGTCATCCCCTTGCCGACGTCCGCTCCGGAGTCGGTGCCGCAGCTACGGGCGGGGCAGCAGTGACCGCGACCGTCGACCACCGACCGGACGGCACGCCGCCCGAGGCGCTGCGCGTGGTCCTGCGGCGGCTGTCCTCGGCGCAGAAGGGCGCCGTCGGCGCACCGGCCTACTCCCGGTTCGTCAACCGCCCGTTCGGCCGCCTGCTGGCCGCGCTCGCCTACCGGGCCGGGCTCACGCCGAACGCGGTCACCGGGATCAGCGCCGTCTTCACCGCCACGGGCATCGCCCTGCTCGCGCTCGTCCGGCCGTCGGTCCCGCTGGGCCTCGTCGTCGCCGCCTGCCTGGTGCTGGGCTACGCCCTCGACTCCGCCGACGGCCAGGTGGCCCGGCTCCGCGGCGGCGGTTCGCCGGCGGGGGAGTGGCTGGACCACATGGTCGACGCCGCGAAGGCGACGGGTCTGCACCTCGGGTTGGTGATCGGCCTGTACCGGTTCGACGTCGTCGAGACCTGGGTGCTGCTGGTGCCGCTCGGCTACTGCCTGGTCGACGCGGTGACCTACTTCGCCACGATGCTCAACGAGGCCCTGCGCGCCCAGCACGGTGTCGCCACCCGCGCGCAGCCCACGGCCCAGCGGGCCGGTGTGGCGCGTTCCCTGCTGACGCTGCCGACCGACTACGGCCTGCTGGCCTGCCTGTTCGTCGGCTACGGGCTCCCGTGGCTGTTCGTCCCCGCGTACGCGGTGCTGTTCCTGGCGGCGGCCGGATTCCTGGCCCTCGCCTCGGTCAAGTGGTTCCACGAGATGAAGAGGCTGCCCCGATGAGCGTTTCCCCTCCGGCACCCACCGCCCGGCGCCGGCTGGTCCTCGGTGGCGGGCTGGTGGCCCTCCTGGCCGCGGTCCTGCTCGTCGTCCTCGTCGTCCGCGAGCCCGGGGGCGGCGGCAGTGCGGGCGAGCCGGGGGCGTCGGCCGCGCCCACGTCCCTGGCCCCACCGGTGGAGCTGGCTCCGGCGCCGGTGACGCCGGAGCCCACCGGTCCGACGAGCGTGGTCGACGAGCTCCCGCCGAGCCTGGAGCCCGTGGCCCTCGACCAGCAGGCCGCGGTGGGCAACGGCATCACCGCCGAGGTGGAGTCCCTGGAGGCCATCGAGGGCACCGGTCAGGGCCCCGGCAACATCGCCGGTCCGGCGCTGCGGGTGACCGTCCGCATCACCAACGGCACCGGCGAGCCGGTGTCCCTGGACGGCGTCGCCGTCGACCTCGCCCACGGCACCGAGCTGGCCCCGGCGTCCCCGCTGGACGACCCCTCGGTCGCACCGTTCAGCGGCATGCTGCAGCCGGACGAGAGCGAGCTCGGGGTCTACGTGTTCAGCGTCCCCGCCGGTGACCGTGACCTGATCAGCCTGTCGGTCGGGTACCAGGCCGGAGCACCCTTCCTGGTCTTCACCGGTCCCGGGCGCTGACCGTGCCGTCGTCCACCGGCGGACGGCGGCCGGGAGGCGCGGCCCGCGGGAGTAGCCGGCGCGTGCTGGTCGTCCACCCCGGTGCGGAGCTGTACGGCGCCGACCGGGTGCTGCTGGACTCCGCGACCGCCCTGGCCACCCGGTTCGACGTCACGGTGGTGCTGCCCGGTCCGGGCCCGCTGGTCGGCGAGCTGGCGGCCCGCGGGCTGCGCGTGGTCCTGTGCCGGATGCCGGTGCTGCGGAACGCCGCGATGCGGCCCCGTGGTGCGGTCCGGCTGCTCGCCGATGCGCTGCTCGGTGCCCTGCCCGCGCTCCGGTTGATCCGCCGGTACGGCGGCGCCGGGGTGTACGTCAACACCCTCACCCTGCCGTCGTGGCCGCTCCTGGCCCGGCTGGCCGGCAGCCCCTCGCTGTGCCACGTGCACGAGGCGGAGGAGTCCGCGCCCCGGATGCTGCGCCGGGGGATGGCGCTCTGCCCCCTGCTGGCCGACCGGGTGGTGGCCAACAGCCGCTTCACCCTCGACGTCCTCGCCGACGTGGCGCCGCGCGTCCGGCGGCGCGCCGCGGTCGTCTACAACGCCGTCCGGGGCCCGGCCGGGACCGTGCCGGCCCGGTCGGCGCCGGAGAGGCCGCTCCGCCTGCTCTACGTCGGGCGGCTGTCCCCCCGGAAGGGGCCGCAGGTGGCGCTGGCGGTGGTCCGGGAACTGCTGCGCCGCGGGGTCGACGTGCAGCTGGAGCTGGTCGGGTCGGTGTTCGAGGGCTACGAGTGGTTCGAGACCGAGCTCAGGCGCACGGCCGCGACGCCGGAGCTGGCCGAGCGGGTGCGCTTCGCCGGCTTCCGGTCCGACGTCTGGCCGCACCTGGCCGACGCGGACGTGGTGCTCGTCCCGTCGGTGGGTGAGGAGTCCTTCGGGCTCACGACCGTCGAGGCGGTCCTGGCCGCGCGCCCGCTCGTCGTCTCCGACACCAGCGGGCTGCGGGAGGCGGCGGCGGGCTACACCGCGGTGCAGGCCGTCCCGCCCGGCCGGGTGACCGAGTGGGCCGATGCCGTGGAGCGGGTCGTCGCCGACTGGGACGGCTTCCGGCAGGCGGCCCTGGACGACGCGCGCACGGCCCGCGCCCGGCACGCCGGGGAGCGGTACCAGGACGAGCTGGTCGACCAGGTGCGGTCGCTCGTCGGAACGGCACGGGGCGGAGGAGGACGACGGTGACCGGGCGAGCCGGCGGTGACGCGACGGGCAGGACCGTCACCCCGCCGATCTTCATGTACCACTCGATCAGCCCCTCCACGGAGCCCGATCCGCACCGCCTGCGCGTGCACCCCGACCGGCTCGACCGGCACCTGCGGCTGCTCGGCCGGCTCGGCCTCCGGGGGGTGTCCCTGGCCGAGCTGCTGCACGCCGCGGAGCGCGGGGAGTCCCGTGGGCTGGTGGGCCTCACCTTCGACGACGGGTACACCGACTTCCTGGAGCACGCCGTGCCGGTGCTGCAGCGGCACGGCATGACCGGCACCGTCTACGTGGTGGCCGGGCGCATCGCCGGTCGCAACGAGTGGGACGAGGGGCCGCAGCTGCCGATCATGGACGCGGCGCAGGTGCGCGCCGTCGCCGCCGCCGGCCACGAGGTGGGCAGCCACACCATGACCCACCCGCGGCTGGCCGGAGCCGACCCCGGGGCGCTCGACGCCGAGGTGCGGGAGAGCCGCCGGGTCCTCGAGGACGTGCTGCAGGCGGAGGTCGCGGGCTTCTGCTACCCCTACGGCAGTTTCGACGCCGCGGCGGCCGACGCGGTCCGCGCGGCCGGGTACGACCACGCCTGCGTCACCGGCGACTACGACCCGGGCGACCGGTTCACGTTGCCCCGCTGCTACGTCAGCCCCGGCGATACCGCCGCGCACCTGCTCGCGCGCATGGCGCGGCACCACCTGAGGCTGCTCCGGCGTCGCTAGCCCCACCCCGTCCGAGCCGCAGGCGGTCGTCCTCGGAGTCGTTACCTGCGGCACCGGCTCGCAGACCCGGACGCCGGCGGGGCGAGTCCTCCCGCGCGTGGTCGCGGCGGTCCTCGGCACCACGGAGTAGCGCGGGGCTCCCCCGTTAGGGGGAGGCTGCGATGGATCGCTCGGGCGGCCCGGTGACGGGCGGTCCAGGAACGCGCCCCGCCGCCGGGGTCGGCACGTCGCGCCGCAGGCTCGCCGATGGGTGGACACGCCGAGCCACCGTTGCCCCGTGACTGCACTCGATCACTTTGAGTCACAGGAAAGCCAGCGACCGGTGCGGCGACGCCCTCCCACCTGGGGTGATGCACCTGATCGAGTGACGGGTGAATGCCTGGCACCTTCATGATCGTCACGCTTAGTGTTCGCCGCGTCCGGGGGGATCACGTGGGTCCCACGGCTGAGCACGTGGGGGAAGCATGACGGCACGGCGGTCGGGAACGACCCGGCGGTGGATCGCGGGCGGATTGAGCCTCCTGCTTATGGGCGGAACCTTCGGGTTCCTGGCCCCGGCGGCGTCGGCCGACTCCGCGCCCCTGGACCCGACGAACCCGGCCACGCCGGTGACCGTCACCGCCGACGGGCTGCCCACCGTGCAGATCGACGGTGTCGCGTGGTCGCAGGTCGTGGTCGGGAACACCGTCTACGTCGCGGGGCGGTTCAGCACTGCCCGGCCGGCCGGGGCGCCCGCCGGCACGCGGGAGACCGTCCGCAACAACCTGCTCGCCTACGACATCCGCACCGGCGAGCTCATCACCTCCTTCACGCCGGACCTCAACGGCCAGGCGCTGACGGTCGCCGCCTCGCCGGACGGCCGCCGCATCTACGTCGGGGGCGACTTCAACCGCGCCAACGGGGAGGTCCGCAACCGGATCGCCGCCTACGACACCGCCACCGGTCAGCTGGTCCCCGACTTCAAGCCCAGCGTCAGCGGGCAGATCCGGGCGATCGCGGCCACGGACTCGACCGTCTACTTCGGCGGCAACATCTCCGCCGTCGGCTCGGTGAGCCGCACCCGCCTCGCCGCGGTGTCCGCCGCCACCGGCGCGCTGCTCCCGTGGGCCCCCGTCCCTGGTGCCTCGGCCACGAACGGCAGCAACGAGGTGCTCGCCCTGGTGGTCACCGGAGGTGGCTCCCAGGTCGTCGCCGGTGGCCGGTTCGCCAGTCTCAACGGGCAGGCGGCCACGGGCGTCGGTGCCCTCGACGCGGTCTCGGGGGCGACGAAGCCGTTCGCGGTGAACAAGCTGGTGACCAACCAGGGCACCGGCTCGGCGATCTGGGGCCTGTCCACCGACGGCGCGACCGTCTACGGCAGCGCCTACGACTTCAGGGGCACCGGCAACCTCGAGGGCACCTTCGCCGCGGCCGCCGACGGCGGCGAGCTGCGCTTCGTCGCCCACTGCTACGGCGACAACTACTCCAGCTTCGCGACCGGCGAGGCGCTCTACATCGCCTCGCACATGCACAACTGCAGCTCCATCGGCGGCTGGCCGGACTCGGCCCCCTCCCAGATCTGGAAGCACGCGACGGCGTTCAGCCTGACGCAGCACACCACCGTCAACGGGACGAGCCGCAACGCCAACTTCCAGGGCAAGCCGGCGCCGGCGCTGCAGAACTGGTACCCGGTCCTCACGCAGGGCAGCATCACCGGGCAGTACCAGGCGGGCTGGAGCGTCACGGGCAACGACCAGTACGTCGTCTACGCCGGCGAGTTCCCCCGCGTCAACGGCGTCGGCCAGCAGGGCCTGGTCCGCTTCGCCTTCCCGTCCCAGGCGCCGAACAAGGTCGGCCCGGTGGCGACCGGCATGGAGCCCACCCTCACGACGGTCGGGGCCGGCGCGGTGCGCGTCTCGTGGAAGACGACCAGCGACGCGGACAACGAGAACCTGACCTACCGCCTCTACCGCGACGACTCGGCCACCCCGGTCCACACCGTCACGCGCGCGTCCTCGTGGTGGAACCTGCCGACCATCACCGTCGGCGACACCGGCCTGGCCGCGGGTTCGCACCGGTACCGGGTGACCGCGACCGATCCCATGGGGAATGTCGCCACCTCCGGCTGGACGCCGGTCGACGTGCCGACCGGCGGCCCGGCGCGGCCCTACGCCGACGTGGTCCGGGCCGACGGCGCCATCAGCCACTGGTCGCTGGGGGAGACCGCCGGGTCCACCGCGTTCAACCTGGGCGGCACCGCGGACCTGACGCTGGGCAGCTCGGTCGCCAAGGACGCGGCCGGCGCGCTGGCCGGTGACGCCGACCGGGCCTTCACCTTCAGCGACAGCACCTCTTCCTACGCCTCCACGAGCACCGCCACGGCGGGCCCGCAGACGTTCACGGCGGAGGCGTGGTTCAAGACCTCCTCGCGCACCGGCGGGCGGATCCTCGGCTTCAGCAGCGCGACCACCGCTGTCAGCGACAGCTACGACCGGCTGGTCTACCTGGACACCAGCGGCCGGGTGAACTTCGGCGTCTACCCGGGCGCCATGCGCGTCGTCACCAGTCCGACCGCGTACAACGACGGCACGTGGCACCACGTCGCTGCCACGCTGGGCGACAAGGGCATGGTGCTGTACGTCGACGGCAAGCAGGTCGCCGCACGCGCCGACACCACGTCGGCGCAGGTGTTCAACGGCTACTGGCGCATCGGCTACGACAACGTCTGGTCCGGTGCCCGCACCTTCACCGGGTCCATCGACGAGGTCGCGATCTACCCGACGGCCCTGCCGGCCGACCGGGTCGCCGCCCACGTCGCCGTGGGTCGCAGCGGTACGGCGACGAACATCGCGCCGACCGCGGACTTCACCTCGACGGTGAACCACCTCGACGCGTCCCTCGACGCGAGCGGTTCGAGCGACACCGACGGCACCATCGCCTCGTACGCCTGGGACTTCGGCGATGGCAGCACGGGCAGCGGCGTGACGGCGACCCACTCCTACGCGTCCGCCGGCACCTACCAGGTGACCGTCACCGTCACGGACGACGACGGTGCGACCGCGCGCCGGACGGGGAGCGTGACCGTCACCGCGCCGCCGCCGAACGCCGCGCCGACGGCCGAGTTCACCGTCGCCGGGGCGGGGCGCAGCGCTTCCTTCGACGCCTCCGGCTCGGCGGATGCAGACGGCACCGTGGTCTCGTACGCCTGGGACTTCGGTGACGGGGGCACCGGCACCGGTGTCCGCGCCACCCACGAGTACGCGAAGGACGGCACGTACACGGCGCGCCTGACGGTGACCGACGACGACGGAGCGAGCACCACCGTCGAGCGCGGCGTGACCGTCACCTCCTCGGTGCTGGCGGCCGACTCCTTCGACCGGTCGGTGACCGGTGGGCTGGGGACGGCGGACGCGGGTGGGCCGTGGACC
>NZ_JAPVBG010000001.1:387142-1239946 GCF_026967805.1 Blastococcus sp. VKM Ac-2987 | reverse complement strand
ACGGAGCTCGCGCTGAGCGTGTGGGCCGCGGGTTCGGCCGAGCCGGCGACGCCGACGCTGACCCGCACCGACAGCACTGCGTCGCTGCAGGCCCCCGGTGGGGTCAGCCTGGGTGGCTACCTCTCCGGTAGCGCCACCGCCCCGGTCGACGTCCGCTTCACCGAGGTCCGCGTCACGCCCGTCGCCTGACGACGGTTCCCGCGACGACCACCTGCTCGACACCTCGGGCAGGTGGTCGTCGCGCGTCCGCCGGCGGCCCGGCGGCCCGTGCCCAGTTCGGGTGAGGCCGCCGCCGGTCGTGACGTACCCGGGGCGACCGGCGGGGAGGATGGGCCGGTGAAGGCCGTCGTCCGTCTGCTCCGGCGGCCCGCGACCGGTGCACTTGCCGGCCAGGCGAGCCAGGCGGTGGCCGGGCTCGCCCTGCAGGTCGCCGCGGCAAGGGAGCTCGGCGCGGCTGGGCTCGCGACCTTCTCCCTCGTCTACGGCGCGATCGTGCTGGCCACGGCGGTCTGCAGCGGACTCGTCGGTGACTCGCTCACCGTGCTGGACCGGCACGACCCCGGCATCAGGGCGGGGCTGCACGTGGGCGCGCTGCTGGTCTCCCTCGCGGCGGCGCTCGCCGGCGGCCTGCTCTCCGCCGTCACCGACCTGGTGCCGCCCTGGGCCGCGGTCGTGCTCGGCCTCGCGACGGCGGCCTTCGTCGTCGAGGACACGCTCCGCCGGCTGCTCATGGCCACCGGCCGGTTCTGGTCCCTGCCGCTCGTCGACGGGACCAGCCTGGCGCTGGCACTCGGCTGCCTGGCCGTCCTGGGTGCCACCGGTGAGCTCACGCTCACCTCGTTCGTGGTGGCGCTGCTCGCCGGGCAGGCCGGTGCGGCCGCCGTGGCCTGGGCGCTGATCCCCGGCCCCGAGCGCCCGCGCGGGCCGTGGCGCCGCCCCGCGCTGGCCGAGGTGGCGGCCTTCGGTGCGTGGCGCGCGACGGCCCAGACCATCCGCCCGGCCATGCTGACGCTGCTGCGGCTGCTGGTCATCGGCATGGCCGGCGCGGCCGCCTACGGGCCGCTGGAGGTAGCCCGGGTCTACACCGCGCCCACCCTCGTCCTGGTCGCCGGGATGGGTTCCTTCCTGCTCCCGCACTTCGTCTCCCTCCGGCTGCGCGGTCCCGCCGCGGGGCTGCGCGTGGCCGACCGCGCCGCCGCGGGGCTGACCCTGGGCGTGCTCGCGATCGGCCTGGTCGCGGTGGTGGCCCTCCCGTGGCTCGGCCCGCTGCTGACCGGCGGGGACTACGCGGTGCCGGTGGCCGCGGTGGCCGGTTGGTCGGTGTACGCGGCCGCGAGCGCCACGCTGCTGCCGTACTCGTCGCTGGCCTCCGTCCACGGCCGGCAGCGCCGGGTGCTGGCCCACCGGTCGCTGGAGTTCGCGTCGCTGGCCGCGGTTCTGCTGCTACTGCTCCTCGTCGACGGGGGAGCCGCCTGGGCGCCGCTGGCCCTGGCGCTCGGACCGGCGCTCACGGCGCTGGCCGTGCGCCAGCGGGTGCTGCGGCACGACGACCGTTCGTCGGATGCCCGGCCGGTCCCCGTCCCGGTGGCCCGGTGACACCGCCGGTGCCGGTGCCCGGGGTCCGGCTCCCGGGCGCTGCAGCACTCCCCGCCGTGCCGGCGCCCGAGCGATCCACCGACGACCGCTCTCCGGCGGCCGGCCGCACCGCGTCGCCGCTCGGCCTCCGCCTGGTGGCCCTGCTGCTCGTCGTGGGGGCCGTGGGGTGGCGCCGCGGGGAGTACTTCTCCGGTGCGCTGGACCCGGTGGTCGTGGCGAAGGCGGCGGTGAGCCTGGTGGCGCTCGCACTGGCTCTGCTGCTCGCCCAGGCGGTGCCCCGCCGGCCCCTGGGCACGGGGTCGCTGTGGTGGCTGGGGATCCTGCTCGGCAGCTCGGCCTTCGGGGCCCTGACCGCGGGGAACCTGCCGGCCGGCGGCGTGGTCGCCGTCCGGGTGGCGGTGCTCGCGGCGACGACCTTCTTCCTGCTGCGTGCCGCTCCCGCGGTGCAGGTCCTCACCGGCGTGGCGTGGGCGTGCGGCGTGGTCGCGGCGGTCGCCTCGCTCACCGGCATCTCCAGCTTCCTGGACGAGGGGCGCCTGGCCGGCGGGATCCCGGCGATCGACCCGAACGACCTCGCGCTGCTCGCCGGGGTGGCGGTCGTCCTCCTGGTCTGGCGGCTGGTGCAGGACGACGTGAGCGCCCCGGCCGTCGTGGCGGCGCTGTTCTTCCTCGGCGTCGTCTGGGTCACCGGCTCGCGGACCGGCCTGCTGATGCTCGTGCTGGCCGTCCTGGTCATGGCCGCGCACATCCGGCGGCCGCGCGTGGGCCTGGTGGTCGCCGGGCTCGTCCTCGGCGCCGCGGGGGTGGTCGCGGTCACGGTCACCGGGGCGATCACGGGGTTCGCGGCTCGCGGCGGGGACGGCGCCAGCACCCTGGACTCCCGGTTCATCGCCTGGCGGGCCTCGCTCACCTGGGCGCAGAGCAACTGGCAGGAGGTCTTCGGCGGGGGCCTCTCGGTCAAGATCATCCGGGTCCAGGGCCAGTTCTGGACGACCCAGCCGCTGGACAGCAGCTGGGTCTCCCTGCTGGTGCAGGCCGGGATCCTGGGGGTGGTGACCGCCGCCGCCTGGGTGCTCTGGGTGCTGCGCGGGGTCCGCCGGGCGCCGCGGCCGCACCGGGTCTTCTTCCTGGGCCTGCTGGTCTTCCTGCTTGGTCGCAGCGTGCTGGAGAGCGGCCTGTTCGACGCGACGCCGGCGTTCCTGCTGTTCCTCGCGGTCTCGCTGCTGGCCGAGGGCGGGACCCGGCAGCGGCTGCACGCCGAGGCCGGGAGGGCGGCCGCGCCCGGCTCCGTCCATGGACGACGGGCGAGCCGGGCCGGCTGACCGGGCAGCTCCCGACCCGGGCCGCGGGCGGGCCCTCGCCGTGCCGGCGGATGGCCGTCGTAGCGGAAGGCGCGGGCGCAGCAACGTCGCGGCCGCCCCACGGGCGCACGTCGGCACAGCGAACGGCTGTCGGCGGAGCGGTGCGCCGCAACCACTCGAGCGGCGCCGGCCGACGGTCCTGGGTCACCCCGGCCACCCGCGCACCCGACCGGTACAAGGGGTGCGGATGCCACGATCGTCCGGTGGCGACCCATCGGGTAGCGGTGACCTGCACGGTCCATGTCGAAGACGGCGAGGCGCTGCTCCGAGCCGGCGCGGCGGCGTGGGAGGCGTCAACCGGGGGCTGGGCGGTCTGCGTCGACGACGACCGCGGTGCTCAGGAGGCCTCGAGCGAGGAGGCGGCGGCCGTGGTCCCTGGGCCAGAGGCCGGCATCGCCCTTCTCCTGGGCGCCCAGCCGTACCCGACCGTCCCCGGAGTGTCGTTCGGCGCCTCGTCCGTCGACGTCCAGCCAGGCGCTCCCTCCGAGTAGGCGGAGGGTGTGCGCCGCGCCGGGGGGTGGGACGTGCCCACCCAGGACAACGCTCGCTGCCGCGCTCAGCGACCGGTGAGCGCGGTCCCCCCGGTCCTCGGGCGTGCGGTCGCCTGCGGGGCGCGGGCGGGCACGGTCTCCCGGGCGGCGCCTCCGGCGCTGTCGCGTTGACGGCGCCGCGGAGCGAGCACGACGGCCAGCGGCCGGGCGCCGGCGGCCGCGAGGATGGAGCGGACCTCCTGCAGATCGGCCCGGTCGGCACGCCCGGGCTCCGCCACGACCACGACCCCGTCGTACTCGCGCCCGATCCGGCGCCACTCGTGCAGCGGCGCGAGGGGCGTCCCGGTGGCCAGCTGCACCCCGGCCGGGCGGTTCCCCGTGGTCGGCGCCCCGGAGACCGGGCCGGACAGTTCGGCCGGCACACCGCCGGCGACCAGTTCTCCCGCGACCTCCTCGGCGAGCGACCGCGCGAGCTGGTCGTCCTGCGGCGAGCTGCCGAGCACGAGGACCCGGACCGGGCCCTCCTCGGTCGCCGCGGCCAGCCGCCGCGCGACGAGCGTGGCCGGCCGCGGCGACAGCCGGCCGCTGCCGCGGCGGCCCGGCGTGGCGTGCACCGGGAGGTCCCGGTCGTCCCAGGTCGCACGGACGTCGTCCGCGGTGTGCACGCGGGTGTCGGTCCGGCTGCGGAGGACGGCGGCGGCGGCGCCGAGCGCCAGGCCGACGACCAGACCCAGGCCCAGCAGCAGGCTGGGCACCGGGAAGACCGGTGCGGAGGGGACGGTCGCGGGATCGGTGACGGTGAGGTCCACGGGGGTGTCGCCGTCCCCGGGGCGCTCGAGCTGCTCCACCACCGACCCGAACTCCTCGGCCACCGCGTTCGTGATGGTGGCGGCCCGGACCGGGTCCCTGTCGGTGACCGTGATGTCGATCTGGGAGCTGTCCAGCGGGTTGCTGGCGGAGATCTTCGTGCGCAGCTGGGCGACCGTCTCGGGCAGGTCCCCGTCCTCGATGACGGCGCCCAGGACGGCCTGGCTGCGGGCGACGTCCGGGTAGCTCGTCACGCGCTGCCGGATGAACTGGGCGCCGCTGGTGCTGTCACCGGACGTGGCGGCCACGAACACGCTGGCGGTGGCCTGGTACGAGGGCGAGCTGACCAGCACCACGGTCAGCGCGACCAGCAGGGCGGCCAGGGTGACCCCCATCCACGTCGCCCAGTAGCGGCGCAGTGCCGTCAGGTAGTCCCGCAGTTCCATGCCGCCCGCTTCCTCGTCCACTCCGTCGTCGACCCCGGCAGGTCGCCCCCGACCGGGCGCAGCCCTGCCGTGCCACGACACCCGGTCCCGAGGCTAGGGCGCTGACCAGCGCATCGGCGGTCGCAGCAGGGCCACCCACCCCCAAGGGGCGAGGTGCGGCGACCGGCTGGTGGTGGCAGGTGCCCCGAGCGGGTGAACCTGCCCGCGATCCTCACTTTCCGTGAGCAGCGATGGATACGTTGCTGTCTCGATGAGCGGTCGTCCGGCGATTCCGGCCGTCACGGTCACTCAGCGTGTCGACTGGAGGGGGAAACACATGTCGACGTCCACCACCGGGCGCACGGGCGCACCGGTCACCGGATACGCACCGGGTGCCTACGACCTGTTCCACATCGGGCACCTCAACATCCTCAAGCATGCCGCGGAGCACTGCGACCGGCTGGTCGTGGGCGTGGTGTCGGACGAGATGCTGCTTCGGAGCAAGGGGCGCGCTCCCGTGATCCCGCTCGCCGAGCGCATGGAGATCGTCCGGAGCCTCCGCTTCGTCGACGACGTCCACGCCGAGGTCGTGCCCGACAAGGTCGACACGTGGCGCGAGGTCGGCTTCGACGTCATCTTCAAGGGCGACGACTGGCGGGGGACGGCCAAGGGCGACAAGCTCGAGCGCGACTTCGCCGCGGTCGGCGTCCGGGTGCACTACTTCCCGTACACCATGCACACCTCGAGCTCGATCCTCCGCCGGGCGCTGGCCGCCATCGACGCCGAGGAGCCGGTGGGCCGCGTCGCCCGCGCCCTCACCTCCTGATCTCGGGCGGTGTGCCCGGGCGGACCTCCCGGGCACCGGTCCCGGTTCCCGCCCCGGCGGGCCCCGGCGGCCCGCCGCGCCGCGGACTAACCTGGGTTCCGGCCCCTGCCGCACTCGGCGGCACGTGCGCGGCCGACCGATCCCCGGGAGAAGAAGAAGCGTGACCCTGCGCGGCGTGCTCGACGTCGTCCTGACCGATCCCGGGATGGCGCGCGTCGTCGCCGCCGCGGGGAGCGCCGACCTCGCCGTCACCGCACCACCACCGGTGCAGCCGCTCGTCGCCGCCGCGCTCGCCGCGCCGGGGGGCGCGCAGGTGCCGGTGCTGGTCGTCACCGCCGGCGAGCGGGACGCCGACGCGGCCGCCGACCTGCTGCGCTGCTTCCTGCCCGACCGGCGGGTCGAGGTGTTCCCGGCCTGGGAGACGCTGCCGCACGAGCGCCTCAGCCCGCGGGCGGACACCGTCGGCCGCCGGCTGGCGGTCCTGCGGGACCTCACCCACCCCGGCGCCAACGGGACGATCGACGTCCTGGTCGCTCCGGTCCGCAGCGTCCTGCAGCCGCTCTCCCCGGGCCTCGGCGAGCTGACGCCGGTCGAGCTGAAGCCCGGGGACGCCGCCGAACTCGACGAGATCGCCCGGGCGCTGTCCGACGCCGCCTACACCCGCGTCGAGCTGGTCGAGAAGCGCGGCGAGTTCGCCGTCCGCGGCGGCCTGCTCGACGTCTTCCCGCCGACCGAGCCGCACCCGGTGCGCGTGGAGTTCTGGGGCGACGAGGTCGATGAGCTGCGGTACTTCTCGGCCGGCGACCAGCGCTCGCTCGACGAGCGCCCGGATCGCCTCTGGGCACCGCCGTGCCGGGAGCTGCTGCTCACCGAGGAGGTGCGCACCCGCGCGGCCGCGCTCGCGGTCGAGCACCCCGGCCTCCTGGAGGTCCTCGGCAAGCTCGCCGAGGGCATCGCCGTCGAGGGGATGGAGTCGCTGACCCCCGCCCTCATCGGCGACGAGGCCATGCAGCTGCTCACCGACCTGGTCCCCGCGGGCACGCACGTCCTGGTCTGCGACCCCGAGCGGGTGCGCAGCCGGGCGGCCGACCTGGTGCGCACCGCCGATGAGTTCCTCGCCGCCTCGTGGGCGACCGCCGCCGAGGCGGGCGAGGCGCCGCTGGACCTGGGCGCGTCCTCCTTCCGCGACCTCGCCGACGTGGAGACCGCCGCCCGGACCCGGGGGCTGCCGTGGTGGACCACCGGGGCGTTCACGCTGCAGGCGGAGGACGACGAGCACCAGGTCACGCTGGACGCCGCGCCCGTCGAGCGCTTCCACGGCGACCAGGGCGCGGCCGTCGAGCGGATGCGCGGGTGGCACCGCGAGGGCTGGCGGGTCGTCGTCACCTTCGCCGGTCCCGGGCCCGCGCAGCGCGCCGCCGACCAGTTCACCGAGGCCGACCTCGGCGTGCGCCTGGTGCCGGACGTCGCCGGCGCCCCCGACGCCGGGCTGACCCACGTCACCCAGGGCAACCTCGAGTCCGGCTTCGCCTTCCCGGGCATCGGCCTGGCCCTGCTCACCGAGCACGACCTCACCGGTCAGCGCGGTACCTCGATGCGCGACGCGGTGAAGATGCCCGCTCGGCGGCGCAACGCCGTCGACCTCGTGCAGCTGCAGCCCGGCGACCTCGTCGTCCACGAGCAGCACGGCGTCGGCCGCTACATCGAGATGATCAGCCGCACCGTCAACGGCGGCCAGCGCGACTACCTGATCGTCGAGTACGCCCCGTCGCGGCGGAACCAGCCGCCGGATCGGCTCTTCGTGCCCACCGACGCGCTCGACCAGCTGACCCGCTACGTCGGCGGCGAGGCGCCCGCGCTGTCCAAGCTCGGCGGCGCCGACTGGCAGAAGACCAAGAGCAGCGCCCGCAGGGCGGTCAAGCAGATCGCCGGTGAGCTGATCCGGCTGTACTCGGCGCGCATGGCCACCCAGGGGCACGCCTTCGGCCCCGACACCGTGTGGCAGCGCGAGCTGGAGGATGCCTTCCCGTTCCAGGAGACGCCCGACCAGCTGGCCGCGATCGACGAGGTCAAGGCCGACATGCAGCAGACGGTGCCGATGGACCGGATCATCTGCGGCGACGTCGGCTACGGGAAGACCGAGATCGCGATCCGGGCCGCCTTCAAGGCGGTGCAGGACGGCAAGCAGGTCGCCGTCCTGGTGCCGACGACGCTGCTGGCCAACCAGCACTTCAAGACGTTCTCCGAGCGGGTCGCCCAGTTCCCGGTGACCGTCAAGGTGCTCTCCCGGTTCCAGTCCGACCGGGAGACGACGGAGATCCTCCGCCAGCTCGCCGCCGGCGAGATCGACATCCTGGTCGGCACCCACCGGCTGCTGCAGCCGACGACCCGGTGGAAGGACCTCGGGCTGGTCATCGTCGACGAGGAGCAGCGCTTCGGCGTCGAGCACAAGGAGTACCTGAAGACGATGCGGACGGCGGTCGACGTCCTGTCGATGTCGGCCACCCCGATCCCGCGCACCCTGGAGATGAGCCTCACCGGCATCCGCGAGATGTCGACGATCCTCACCCCGCCCGAGGAGCGGCACCCGGTGCTCACCTACGTGGGTGCCTGGGCCGACAAGCAGATGGCCGCCGCGATCCGCCGCGAGCTGCTCCGGGACGGCCAGGTCTTCGTCATCCACAACCGGGTGCAGTCGATCGACAAGGCCGCGGCGAAGATCCGCTCCCTGGTGCCCGAGGCCCGGATCGCGGTCGGGCACGGCCAGATGAAGGAGCACGAGCTCGAGCGGATCATGGTCGGCTTCTGGGAGAAGGAGTACGACGTCCTGGTCGCCACGACGATCGTCGAGTCGGGCCTGGACATCCCGAACGCCAACACCCTGATCGTCGACCGCGCCGACACGTTCGGGCTCTCCCAGCTGCACCAGATCCGCGGTCGCGTCGGCCGTGGGCGCGAGCGGGCCTACGCCTACTTCACCTACGACCCGACCCGCACGCTCACCGAGACCTCGGTCGACCGGCTCACCACGATCGCCAACAACACCGACCTCGGCGCCGGCATGGCGGTGGCGATGAAGGACCTGGAGATCCGCGGCTCGGGCAACCTGCTCGGGGGCGAGCAGTCCGGGCACATCGCCGGCGTCGGCTTCGACCTCTACGTCCGGCTGGTCGGCGAGGCGGTGGCCGACTACCGGGCGCAGGTCACCGGCGAGGAGGCGCCCGCCGAGCCGCTGGAGGTCCGCGTCGACCTGCCGGTGGACGCGCACCTGCCGCACGACTACGTGCCCGGCGAGCGGCTGCGGATGGAGGCCTACCGGAAGGTGGCGTCGATCCAGGACGACGACCAGGCGCAGGCCGTGCTCGACGAGCTCACCGACCGCTACGGAGCCGCGCCGGCGCCGGTGCTCAACCTGCTCGCGGTGGCCCGCTTCCGGGTGGCGATGCGGTCGCTCGGCATCACCGAGGTGACGCTGCAGGGCCGCACCATCCGGGTCGGCCCGGTCGACCTGCCGGAGTCCAAGCAGATGCGGCTGGCCCGGCTGGCCGACGGCGCCTCGTACAAGGCCGCGGTGCGGACGATCTCGCTCAAGGTGCCGGTCGGCCCGGACCGGCGGACGCCGCTGCGCGACGTCGCCCTGCTGGAGAACCTGCACGCGACGCTGACGGCGGTGCTCGACCAGCCCGTCGCCGCCTGACAGCTTCGGGAGCATCGCAGTGAGCGTCGGCGAGCGAGGAGCGGACCGGAGCGCGGAAGGTGGCTGTGTGACGGCGGCGGCGTCCTAGGCGGCCGGGGCGGCGTGCGGCGGAGGTCACACCCCGTGTGGGAGTCTCCCGGCGTGCTGATCCACCGCGCTGCCCGGACGAGTGCCGCCGTCTTCCTGGTCGCCGTCGCGCTGGCCGGCTGCCGGACCGACCCCTCCGTCGCCGCCTACGTGGGGGAGGAGCAGATCGCCGTCGGCGAGCTGGAGTCGGCCGTCGACCAGCGGCTGGCCGACCCGGAGGTCGCCGCCGCCGTGGCCGGGCGCGAGGACGAGCTCACCCGCCGGGTGCTCGGTCTGCTCATCGAGGGCGAGATCCACGACGCCGCGGCCGAGCGCTACGGCGTGGAGGTCACCGACGTCGAGGTGACCCGCCGGATCGAGGAGCTGCTGGGCAGCGACGACCCCGAGGCCGTCTACGCCCGCCTCGCCCAGCAGGGCGTCGGGCGGGCCGACGTCCGCGAGAGCGTGCGCCAGCAGCTGGTGCGCCTCGAGCTCGCCGAGGCGGAGGGGGACGTGGCCGCCCTCGACGAGCGCGCGCTGCGGGCGCGGTACGAGGAGGTCCGGGAGGAGCTCGGACAGGTCGAGTTCGGCTACGTCACGGTGCCCGACCAGGCCACGGCCGACGCGGTGACCGCCGAGCTCGCGGCCGACCCGGCCCGCTACGCCGAGGTGGCCGCCCGGTTCGCGGGCCCGTACACGCTGCCCGAGCTCGACCGCCGGACGCCCGACCAGCTGCCGGCGCCGCTGGCCGCCCCGCTCGCCGAGGCGGAGCCGGGGACGGCGGTCGCCGTGCCGGTGCCCGAGACCGGGGGGATCGTCGTCGCCCTCCGCGCCGGCACGGTCTACCCGTCGTTCGAGGAGCTCCGCCCGCAGCTCGAGGAGGAGGCCGGCGAGGCGGTGGAGGCGGCCGTGCGGCCGCTGCTCGACGACGTCCGGGCCGACCTCGACCCGACGGTCAACCCGCGCTACGGCGTCCTCGAGGACGGCCGGCTGCTGCCGGCCGACGGCGGGGTCGTCGACATCCTGGGGGACGAGCCGGACGTGCCTTCGGCAGACTGACCGGGTGCCCGTCGTCCTGGTCGTCACCGTCAACCCCCGCCTGCCCGCCCTCCTCGGCGCGTCGGGCTGGCAGGCGGTGACCGGCGACGACGCCGTCGTCGCGCTGCCCGGCGCCGCCGCGGAGGCGGGGATGCTGCGGGCGGCCGGCGTACGGGTGGAGGAGCTGCCCGACGCCGTCGCCGCGGCCGCCCGCGCGGACCCCGTCGTCTGCCTGGCCTCCCCGGCCGAGACGGCGGCCCTCCCCGGCGTCCCCGCGGTGGCCGGGGCGCCGGAGCCGCCCGGTGCGCGGCTGCTGGACGTCGTCACGGTGATGGACCGGCTGCGGTCTCCGGGCGGGTGCCCCTGGGACGCCGAGCAGACCCACGCCTCGCTGCGCGGCTACCTGCTCGAGGAGGCGCACGAGGCCTACGACGCGATCGTCGACGACGACCCGGTCGCCATGCGCGAGGAGCTCGGCGACGTGCTGCTGCAGGTGGTCTTCCACGCCCGCGTCGCCGCGGAGGCGGGGGAGAAGCGGCGCTTCGACGTCGACGACGTGGCCGGCGACCTCGTCGACAAGCTGGTCCGCCGGCACCCGCACGTGTTCGGGGACGCCGGGCCGCGCGATTTCGCGCAGGTGGAGGCCGGCTGGGACGAGATCAAGAAGGCCGAGAAGCAGCGCCGCTCGCCGACCGAGGGCGTCTCCCGGTCGCAGCCGGCCGCGTCCTGGGGCGCCGCTCTGGTGCGCCGGGCCGGGCGGGCGGGGCTGCCGACGCCGGCACCCGCGGAGCTGACCGTCGACAGCCCCGAGGCGCTCGGGGAGCGGTTGCTCGCCGTGGTCGCGGCCGCCGAGGCGCGCGGCTGGGACGCCGAGGACGCCCTGCGCGAGGCGGTCCGCCGCTACGCCGGCGAGCTGGACGCCGAGGCGGAGGAGCGGGCCCGGGCCTGACCGGGGGAGCGCCGCAGGCCCTAGCGTGATCCCGCCGCGACCACCGGCGCCGACCTCCGGAAGGAGCCCGCCCTGTTCCCCGACGTCCCGCCGCCCGCGCAGCTCGCCGCCGCCGTCGAGGAGGTGGCCGGCCTGGTGCCCGACGACGCCTGGCAGGTGCTCGCCCTGGTCGCCGCCGCCGCGCTGGCGGCCTGGCTGGTCGGCGTCCTGATCGGCGTCCTGGTGCGCCGGCTGGCCCGGACGTCGGTGGTGGCCGCGGACCTGTCCCGGCGCGGCCGGGCACCGCTGCGGACCCTGCTGGTGCTGATCGCCGTCACGCTCGTGCTCGACGCCGGGCCCGAGCTCGGCGGCTGGCGGGACCCGGTCGTGCGGGTCCTCGGCCTGGCGCTGATCGCGACCGTCGGCTGGCTGGTGGCGGTGGTGGTGCAGGTGACGGCCGACCTGGCGCAGGCCCGGTACGACGTCGACGTCGTCGACAACCGGCACGCCCGCCGGGTGCGGACGCAGATCGGCCTGCTGCGCCGGTTGGCGATCGTGCTGGTCGCCGTCCTGACCGTGGGGGCGATGCTGCTGACCTTCCCCTCCGCGCGCACCGCGGGCGCCAGCATCCTGGCCAGCGCGGGCGTCATCTCGATCGTCGCCGGCCTCGCCGCGCAGACCTCGCTGGCCAACGTCTTCGCCGGGCTGCAGCTGGCCTTCACCGACGCCATCCGCGTCGACGACGTCGTGGTGGTCGAGGAGGAGTGGGGCCGGATCGAGGAGATCACCCTGACCTACGTCGTCGTCCACGTCTGGGACGACCGCCGGCTGGTGCTGCCCTCCACCTACTTCACGACCACGCCCTTCGAGAACTGGACGCGCAAGGAGTCGGCCGTGCTCGGCTCGGTCGAGCTCGACGTCGACTGGACCGTGCCGTTCGACGACATGCGCGCCGAGCTGCACCGGCTGCTCGAGGGCGAGGAGCTGTGGGACGGGCGGGTGTCGGTCCTGCAGGTGACCGACGCGGTCGGCTCGGTGGTGCGGGTCCGGGTGCTGGTCAGCGGCAAGGACGGGCCCACCCTGTTCGACCTGCGCTGCCACGTCCGGGAGGGCCTGGTCGGGTGGCTGCAGCGGGAGCACGGCCGCGGGCTGCCCCGGGTGCGGGTCGAGGAGCTGTCGGCGGCGGCCGGGCGGCGCGACCCGGCCGGGGCGCCCCTCCCGGCGGGGCCGGCCGAGGGCGCCTCGCTGTTCACCGGCAGCAGCGAGGCGCTCGAGCGCTCGCGGGCGTTCACCGGTCCGAGCGGGGCGGAGACGGCCGACCGGGACACCCCGCCGGGGCCCGGCCGCTGACCGTCGCCGACCTGGTCGGGTGAGGCGGGCGGTGCCGCGGCGCGTGGCTGGTTAGGCTGCCTCCCGTGCCGAGCATCGATGCCGTAGGCGCGCGGGAGATCCTCGACTCGCGCGGAAACCCCACCGTGGAGGTCGAGGTCGCCCTCGACGACGGGACGATCGCCCGGGCCGCCGTGCCCAGCGGCGCCTCCACGGGCGCCTTCGAGGCGGTCGAGCTGCGGGACGGGGGTGAGCGGTACGGCGGCAAGGGCGTGACCAAGGCCGTCGACGGCGTCCTCGACGTCATCGGCCCCGAGCTCGTCGGCTACGAGGCCAGCGAGCAGCGGCTGATCGACCAGCGCCTGCTCGACCTCGACGGCACCCCGGACAAGTCCCGCCTGGGCGCGAACGCCATCCTCGGCGTCAGCCTGGCCGTCGCGCGCGCCGCCGCCGACTCCACCGGGCTGCCGCTGTTCCGCTACGTCGGCGGGCCGTCGGCGCACCTGCTGCCGGTGCCGATGATGAACATCCTCAACGGTGGCGCCCACGCCGACAGCAACGTCGACGTGCAGGAGTTCATGATCGCACCCGTCGGCGCCGGCACCTTCGCCGAGGCGCTGGCGATGGGCACCGAGACCTACCACGCGCTCAAGGCGGTCCTGAAGGGCCGCGGGCTGGCCACCGGCCTCGGCGACGAGGGTGGCTTCGCCCCCGACCTGCCCAGCAACCGCGACGCCCTGGACCTCATCGCCGAGGCGGTGGAGAAGGCCGGCTACACCCTCGGCTCCGACATCGCCTTCGCCCTGGACGTCGCCGCGACCGAGTTCCACACCGACGGGGGCTACGACTTCGAGGGCCGGTCCCGCTCGGCGGAGTACCTGGTGGACTACTACCGGGGCCTGGTCGACGCCTACCCCATCGTCTCCATCGAGGACCCGCTCGACGAGGAGGACTGGGACGGCTGGATCGCGATGACCGCCGCCCTCGGCGACCGGGTGCAGATCGTCGGCGACGACCTGTTCGTCACCAACCCGACGCGGCTGGCCGACGGCATCGCCCGCGGCGCGGCCAACGCGCTGCTGGTGAAGGTCAACCAGATCGGCACGCTCACCGAGACCCTCGACGCGGTCAACCTGGCGCACCGCAACGGCTACCGCTGCATGATGAGCCACCGCTCCGGCGAGACCGAGGACACCACGATCGCCGACCTCGCCGTCGCCACCGACTGCGGGCAGATCAAGACCGGTGCCCCGGCGCGCAGCGAGCGCGTGGCCAAGTACAACCAGCTGCTGCGCATCGAGGAGGAGCTGGACGACGCCGCCCGCTACGCCGGTGCGGCGGCGTTCCCGCGGCTGAACGGCTGAGCCGGGACCGATGAGCAGCGTTCGTGGCCGGCGGGGCGGCCCCCCGGCCGACGGACGTCGGGCGACCGGCCGGGTGCCGCGCGTGCAGCACACCCGGCCGTTGCGCACCGGCCTGCGGTCGAACGCGTCCAGCCGGCCCGGGCAGCGGCGGTCCGACCGCCGCCCGGAGCGGCGGCCGGCCACCCCGGCCGCGGTCCGGCGCCGGCCGCTGTTCACCGGCCGCGTGGTCGTCCTGGTCGGGCTGGTGCTGCTGCTGGCGCTCACCCTGGCCGGTCCGCTGCGGCAGTACCTGGCCGGTCAGGCGGAGCTCACCCGGCTGGCCGCCGAGGGGGAGGCGCTCGACCAGCGGGTGGCCGACCTCGAGGGCGAGCTGGAGCGGCAGTCCGACCCCGCCTACGCGCAGCGGCAGGCGCGGGAGCGGCTGTCCTACGTGCTCCCCGGTGACCGGCTGCTGATCGTCGTCGACGGCGAGGCCGTCGAGGGCGACGCCGGCACGCTTGCCGCCGCGGCGGAGCAGCCGGAACCGCTGTCCTGGTACGAGGGGCTGATGCGGTCGGTGGCCGACGCCGACGCGGACGGGACCGATGGGACCGGCGCGGGAGGTGCGGACGAGTGAGCGAGCCGGTCACCCCGGAGGACCGGGAGGTCGTCGCGCGCCAGCTCGGCCGGCCGCCGCGCGCGCTGGTGGGTGTGGCCCACCGCTGCCCGTGCGGGCAGCCCGACGTGGTCGAGACCTCGCCGCGGCTGGAGGACGGCACGCCGTTCCCGACGCTCTACTACCTGACCTGCCCGCGGGCCTCGGCCGCCGCCAGCCGGCTGGAGTCCGCCGGCCGGATGCGGGAGTGGCAGGACGAGCTGGCCACCGACCCCGCGCTGGCCGAGGGATACCGGGCGGCGCACGAGTCGTACCTGGCGACCCGGGACGCCCGGGACGTGCTGCCCACCCGCGCCACCGCCGGCGGCATGCCCGACCGGGTCAAGTGCCTGCACGCCCTCGCCGGGCACGCCCTGGCGGCCGGGCCTGGGGTGAACCCGATCGGTGACCGCGCGGTCGAGGGCATGGGCGAGTGGTGGGCCAAGGGCCCCTGCGCGCTCCCGGAGGGCTCCGGTATCGAGGGCTCCGGTACCGCGGGCTCTGCCCCCGGGGACGACGCGTGACCCGGGTCGCGGCGATCGACTGCGGCACCAACTCCATCCGGCTGCTGGTGGCCGACGTGCCCGCCGACGGTGGGCACACCGACCTGCTCCGCCGGATGGAGGTGGTGCGGCTCGGCCAGGGCGTGGACGCCACCGGCCGGCTCGCACCGGAGGCGATCGAGCGCACCCGGCTGGTCCTGGCCGAGTACGCGGCGGCGGCCCGCGACCTGGGCGCCACCGACGTCCGGATGGTGGCCACCAGCGCCACCCGGGACGCGGCGAACCGCGCCGAGTTCGAGGACATGGCCCGGGCCACGCTCGGCCGTACGCCCGACGTGGTGACCGGCCGCGAGGAGGCCGAGCTGTCGTTCCTCGGCGCCACCGGCTCGGTCGCCGCCGCGGCGGCGGCGCACGGGCTCCAGCCGCCCCGCCCGCCCTACCTGGTGGTCGACATCGGCGGCGGCTCGACCGAGTTCGTCCTGGGCGACGACGACGGCGTGCTCGCCGCGCGGTCGGTGGACATCGGCTGCGTCCGGCTCACCGAACGGCACCTGCACGACGATCCGCCGACGCCCGAGCAGACCGCGCTCGGCGAGCGGGACATCCGGACCGCCCTGGCCGAGGTGACCGCCGAGGTACCCGTCGACCGGGCCGCCACCCTGGTCGGGCTGGCCGGGTCGGTGACCACCGTGGCGGCGCTCGCCCTCGACCTGCCGACCTACGACTCCGAGGCCATCCACGGCTCCCGGATCCCGGTCGACGACGTCCGGCGGGTCGCGGCCGGGCTGCTCGCGGCCACCCGGGTGCAGCGGGCGGCGTCGCCGGTCATGCACCCCGGCCGGGTCGACGTCATCGGGGCGGGGGCGCTGGTCCTCCGGGTGCTCATGGACGAGTTCGGCCTGCCCGAGGTGACGGTCAGCGAGCACGACATCCTCGACGGCATCGCGCTGCGCCTCGCCCGCCCCCAGGCATAGGAAGCTATGCCTGCGGTCCACGCGCTCCGGACGGGGGCATAGCCTCCTATGCCCATGGACGCCGAGGGCTTCCCGGTCACCCGCACGCCGGCGGGGGTGGTCCGCGGCGCCAGGGCGGTCCGCGAGCTCGCCGTCCTCGACCAGCGCATCTCCGGCTGCTACGCCTGCCCCCGGCTGGTCGCGTGGCGCGAGGAGGTCGCGCAGGTCAAGCGGGCCTCGTTCCGCGACCAGGACTACTGGGGCCGCCCCGTGCCGGGACTGGGTCCGGCCGACGCCCGGATCGCCGTCGTCGGCCTGGCACCGGCCGCCCACGGCGGGAACCGCACCGGCCGGGTGTTCACCGGTGACCGCAGCGGCGACTGGATCTTCGCCGCGCTCTGGCGGGCGGGGCTGGCCAACCAGCCCACCTCCACGCACCTCGGGGACGGCCTGGAGCTGACCGACGTCCGGGTGGCCGCGGCGGTGCGCTGCGCGCCGCCGGCGAACGTCCCGACGCCGGCGGAGCGGGACACCTGCTCCCCGTGGCTGGCCCGGGAGCTGGAACTGCTGCCCCGGCTGCGGGTGGTCGTCGTCCTCGGGGGCTTCGGCTGGACGGCGCTGTGGCCGGTGCTGGCCGCCGCCGGGTACCCGCTGCCCCGGCCGCGGCCGGCGTTCGGCCACGGCGTCGAGGTGGCGCTGACCGGGCCCCGTGGCCCGCTGACCCTGCTCGGCAGCTACCACGTGAGCCAGCAGAACACCTTCACCGGCCGGCTCACCGAGCCGATGCTCGACGCCGTCCTCACCCGGGCGGCGGAACTCGCCGCGACCGCCGGCTGAGGTCCCGGCGGTCGCCCCCGGCCCGCTAGCGTTCGGCGCACGCCCCCGTAGCCCAATCGGCAGAGGCAGGCCCCTTAAAAGGGTCCCAGTGTCGGTTCGAACCCGACCGGGGGCACCGCACCGCCCGCCGCGGCGTGACCCAGGGCACCCGGGCGGGGGATCTCCGGGCGTCGTGGAACGCTTCGGGCGTGTCGGGCGTTGACCTGACCGAGTGGAGTGCAGGAGGTTGGCTCCACGACCGACGAGTCACCTCGAGGAGATGACGATGGCCAGTAGGAACCCGGCGTTCAGCCGTGGCTTCGGGAACGCGGGCCCCGGCCAGCAGCAGGCCGGCTGGGGCAACACGTCCCAGTACGGTGCGCCCCAGTACGGGGCCCCGACGCAGTACGGCGCACCCGCGCCGCAGCAGGACGCGTACACCGCGCCGTCCCCGTACGGGACGACCGCGGACACGCGGTACATGACGATGGACGACGTCGTCACCAAGACGGGCCTGGCGTTCCTGGTCACCGTCGTCTCCGCCGCCGCGACCTGGGCCATGCCCGGCCAGGCTGCGTGGGGGCTGGCGCTCCCGGCCGTCCTGGTCGCCTTCGTGCTCGGCCTGGTGATCGCCTTCAAGCAGATCGCCAACCCGGCCGCGACGCTGGCCTACGGCGCGCTCTACGGTGTCGCGCTCGGCACGATCAGCGAGGCGTTCAACGACGTCTACCCGGGCATCGTCATGCAGGCGCTGATCGGCACCTTCGGTGTCTTCGCCGGCATGCTGGTGGTCTACAAGACCGGCGCCATCCGGGTCACCCCCAAGCTGACCCGCTGGGTCATGGCCGCCGGTATCGGTGTCCTGGTCCTGATGGTGGCCAACTTCGTGGCCGCCTGGATCGGTGGCGGCGACGGCCTGGGCCTGCGCTCCGGCGGTCCGCTGGCGATCGGCTTCAGCCTGCTGGTGATCGGTGTGGCGGCGTTCTTCCTGCTGCTCGACTTCGACATGGCCGACGAGGCCATCCGTCGTGGGGCGCCGGCCAAGTTCGCCTGGTACATCGCCTTCGGTCTGCTCGTGACCGTCATCTGGCTGTACATCGAGATCCTGCGCCTGCTCAGCTACCTCCAGGACGACTGACCTCGTCCGCACACGACAGTGGCCCGGTCCCCGCGAGGGGGCCGGGCCACTGTCGTGTCAGGGGGCTACCTCAGGAGAGGCGCTCCAGCACCATGGCCATGCCCATGCCGCCACCGACGCACATCGTCTCCAGACCGAAGGTCTTGTCCTTGGTCTGCAGGCCGTTGATCAGGGTGCCCGTGATCCGGGCGCCGGTGCTGCCGAAGGGGTGCCCGACGGCGATGGCGCCACCGTGCACGTTCAGCTTCTCGATCGGGATGTTCAGGTCGCGGTAGCTGGGGATGACCTGCGCGGCGAAGGCCTCGTTGATCTCGACGAGGTCGATGTCGTCGATGGTCATGCCGGCCCGCTTCAGCGCCAGGCGGGAGGCGTCGACCGGGCCGTAGCCCATGATCTCCGGCGAGAGGCCGGTGACCGCGGTCGAGACCACGCGGGCCAGCGGGGTGAGGCCCAGCTCGGCGGCCTTGGTGTCGCTCATGACCACGACGGCGGAGGCGCCGTCGTTGAGCGGGCAGGCGTTGCCGGCGGTGACCCGGCCGTCGGGGCGGAAGACCGGCTTGAGGCCGGAGAGGCCCTCGAGGTTCGTGCCCCGCCGCGGGCCGTCGTCCTGGGTGACGACGGTGCCGTCGGGCAGCGTGATCGGGACGATCTCCCGCTCCCAGAAGCCGTTGTCGATCGACTCCACGGCGAGGTTCTGGCTGCGGACGGCGAACTCGTCCATCTCCTCGCGGGTGACACCCTTGAGCAGCGCCAGGTTCTCGGCGGTCTGCCCCATCGCGATGTACACGTTCGGGGTGTCGCCGTTCTCCCGCGGGTCGGCCCAGGAGTCGGCGCCGCTCTCGGCCACCTTGGCCACGCGGGCCTCGGCGTCGGCGAACACCGGGTTCTTCGTGTCCGGGATCGCGTCGCTGTTGCCCTTCACGAACCGGGAGACGGTCTCCACACCGGCGGAGATGAAGACGTCACCCTCGCCGGCCTTGATGGCGTGCAGCGCCATGCGGGTGGTCTGCAGCGACGAGGAGCAGTAGCGGGTGACCGTCGTGCCGGGCAGGTGGTCCATGCCCAGCAGCACGCTGACGATGCGGCCCATGTTGTAGCCCTGCTCGCCGCCGGGGAGGCCGCAGCCGAGCATCAGGTCATCGATGTCGGTGGGGTCGAGCGCGGGCACCTTGTCGAGGGCGGCACGGACGACGGCGGCGGCCAGGTCGTCGGGCCGCATGTCCTTGAGCGAGCCCTTGAAGGCGCGGCCGATGGGCGAGCGCGCGGTCGCGACGATGACGGCTTCGGGCATGGGAGCCTCCACGTTGAGGGGGGTCCGACGCGGATCGCCGGACGTCGGTCACCTCGGAAACTACCCTCGTCGCGCGGCGGAAAGCCCCGGCGCCCGCCAGGAGGACGCCGGTGTGGCCCGGGTCACGTGGTCAGCCGGCGACCGGGGACGCGGCCTCCGCCTCGGCCGGCTCGGCCTGCTCCGGGGTCGGCACCTCGGTCGGGCGGCGCCGGCGCAGCAGCGCCCACGGGCCCCAGGGACCGGTCTCCGAGCCGGCCACCTCGGCGGCCTGGACCTCGGTGCCGGGACGGTTGGCGGCCCGCGCCGCGGCGCGGGCGACCGGCCGCACGGTGTCGCGGCGCAGCGAGCGCAGGCCCCGGTCGGCGCGAGCCGGCCACACGCCGAGCGCATCGGCGACCGAGGGCAGCAGGACCGCCGCCGCGGCGGCGTAGCCGGCCCCGCTGGGGTGGAACTCGTCCACGCTGAACATGGTCTGGTCGGAGGCGAAGGCGGGGCCGAGCAGCGAGCCCAGCGACACCGTGCGCCCTCCGGCCTCGACGACGGCGATGGTCTGCGCGGCGGCCATCTGCCGGCTCCACCGGCGGGCCAGCGTGCGCAGCGGCTGGGCGATGGGCCGGATGGTGCCGAGGTCGGGGCAGGTGCCCACGACGACCTCGCAGCCGGCCTCGGTCAGCCGGCGGACGGCGTCGGTGAGGTGGCCGACCGACACCGCGGTCGAGGTCCGGGCGGTCACGTCGTTGGCGCCGATCATGATGACCGCGACCGTCGGGTTCTCGGCCAGGGCGCGGTCGACCTGCACCTCCAGGTCGGCGGCGCGGGCGCCGGACTTCGCCAGGCGCAGCAACCGGACCGGCCGCTCGGCCAGCTCGGCCAGTCCCGCGGCGACGAGCACGCCCGGGGTCTCGGCGGCGCGCTCCACGCCGAGCCCGACGGCGCTGGAGTCGCCCAGCACGGTGAGCACGATCGGCGTGCCGCGGCCCCGTCCGTAGACGCCGTCGCCCGACGGCGGGTCGCTCTTGTGGCCGCGGGCCTCGACCTTGCGCCGGGCGGACCGGGCCTCCTCGCGGAGCAGGGCGACCAGGGCGGCTCCCGCGATACCGACCCCGCCGCTGCCGTACGCAGCTCCGGTGGCCAGTCGTCGGGCCGTGTCGTTGCGCGTCATGGTCCCTCCGCTCCGGGTCGGCACCTACGTCGTCGGGGCACCACCGACGTTATCGGCCGCCTACGGTGCAAGCTGTGCCCCCATCCCTCCCTGGTATGACCCAGGCCCAGGACCCCGACGAGCGCACGCGGCAGATCGTCGAGGTCCTCGTCGAGGCGTTCGGCGACCTGATGGACGCCGACGCCGACGCCTTCCGCACCAAGTTCCGGAAGATGGCGGCCGACCCGTTCGCCTTCTACCGGGGGAGTGCGCCTCTTTTCTACGCGGACATGGCGACGTTCGAGGATCGGTGGTGCGACGAGCGCACGTCGCGCGTGTGGATCCAGGGTGACCTGCACGCCGAGAACTTCGGCACCTACATGGACAGCGCCGGCCGGATCGTCTTCGACGTCAACGACTTCGACGAGGCCTACCTCGGGCACGTCAGCTGGGACCTCCGCCGGTTCTGCGCCAGCTTCGCCCTGCTGGCCTGGCGGAAGGCGCTCGGTGACGACGTCATCGGCGAGCTGCTGGGCGGCTACCTGCGCTCCTACCTCGACCAGGTCGAGGCGTTCACCCGCTCCGACGAGGACCGCTCCTTCGCGCTTCGTGCGGACAACACCGAGGGGGTGGTGCGGGAGCTCATCTTCGAGACCACCACCCGCACCCGTCTCGGACTGCTGGAACGCATGACGGTGATCGAGGGCTACCAGCGGCGGTTCGCCGAACGCCCGCGCAACCGCCGGCTGGACGACGACGAGCGGGAGCGAGTGCTGGCGGCGGTCGAGCGCTACCGCGAGACCGTGCCGAAGGGGCAGCGGCGCCGCGAGGTCACCTACAACGTCAAGGACGTCATCGGCACCGGCGGGTTCGGCATCGGCAGCGCCGGCCTGCCCGCCTACAACGTGCTGCTCGAGGGGTACGACCAAGCCCTGGAGAACGACGTCGTCCTGTCGCTGAAGCAGGGCAACGTGCCGGCGCCCAGCCGGGTGGTCACCGATCCGGAGATCCGCGGCTACTTCGAGAACGAGGGCCACCGGACGGCGCTGAGCCAGCGGGCGCTGCAGGCGAACACCTCCCAGTTCCTGGGCTACACCGAGATCGGCGGCCGCGGGTTCGTCGTCGCCGAGCTCTCGCCCTACGAGCTCGACCTCGACTGGGAGGACCTCACCGAGCCGGAGGAGATCGCCCCGCTGCTGGCCCAGCTCGGCCGGGCCACCGCGAAGCTGCACTGCGTGGGCGACGCCGACAGCGACCACACCCTCGTGCCCTTCCAGACGGAGGAGGCGATCAGCGCGCTGGTGGGGGACCGGCGGGAGGAGTTCGTCGCCGACCTGGTCGAGTTCGCGCACTCCTACGCGCACCGCACCCAGGAGGACCACCGGCTGTTCGTCAACGCCTTCCGCGCCGGCGCCATCCCGGGGATCAGCTCCAGCGGCTCGCACCCCCTGCCGGCGGACCGGGCATAGGAAGCTATGCATACGTCTACGCGGTCGAAACCGTAGGCATAGCCTCCTTTGCCCAGGGGCGCCGGGCCGACGGGGCGGTCCCGGCACGAGGTCCGGTCTCAGCGGGCGCGGCGGCCGCGACGGGTCCGCAGGTAGTCGGCGACGACGTACTCGCCCAGCCGCTCGGTGTCGGGCTGGAACACCCGCCCGCCGGCCCGCTGGGTCAGGTCGTGGACGAAGTGCACCAGGCCGGGGTCGGGGTCGAGCGCGAAGACGTTCACGGTCGCGCCGGAGCGGGCCACCCGCTCCACCTCGGCGACGGTGCGGGCGATCGTCTCCGGCATCGGCGGCCAGCAGAAGAACGGTGTGCCGTCGTCCTCCAGGTGGGCGGTGGGCTCCCCGTCGGTGACCACCAGGACCACCGGCTCGGCGTCCCGGTGCCGGGCCAGGAACCGCCGCGCCAGCATCAGCCCGTGCTGCAGGTTGGTGCCCTGTAGCGTGTCCACGCTCAGCTCGGCGAGGGTCTCCGGGCGGAGCACCTGCGCGGTGGAGGAGAAGCCGATGATCTCGATCGCGTCCTGGGGGAACCTCGTCGTCACCAGCGAGTGCAGCGCCATCGCGGTGGACTTCGCCGCGCCCCAGGTGCCCCGCAGCGCCATCGAGTAGGAGAGGTCGACCAGCAGGGCGACGGCGGCCCCGGTGCGCCGCTCGGTCTCCACCACCTCGAAGTCGTCGACGGCGATGCGCACCTGCCGGTCGCCGTCCCGCCTGGGCTCGTGCGCCGTCCGCAGCACGGCGTTCTTCAGCGTCCGGACGACGTCCAGGGGCTGCTCGTCGCCGAACCGCCACTCCCGGGAGCTGCCGGTGAGCTCGCCCGCGGCGCCGGCGTCGGCGACGTCGTGCTCGCCGCGGCCGGTGGCGTCGAGCTGGGCGAAGACCCGCCGCAGCGCGGTGGCCCCGAGCCGGCGGACCGCCTTGGGGGAGAGTTCCAGCGTGCCGCCGGACCGGTTCAGGTACCCCTGGCGCTCCAGCTCGCGCTCCAGCTGCCGTAGCGCGGCGAGGTCGTCGGCGGCGGAGCGGCCGAGCGCACGCTGCAGCAGCTCCTCGTCGACGTCGGCCAGCGAGGCGCCGGCGTAGCCCTGCGAGAGCTGGTTCGACAGCGCCTCCAGGTCGGCCAGCTCGGCGACGGCGCTGGTGGCGTCGCCCAGGCCGAGGGACTGCTCGCCGTCGGGCACCTGGCCGCGCTGCCCCCACGGCAGGTCGGGGCGGGCCTGGCGCAGCGCGTCGGACAGGTGGGCCATCTCGCTGGCCAGCCCCATGTCCTCCATCGTCTGCGCCATCAGCTCGGACAGCTCGGCGCGCTGCTCGGGGGAGAGGCCGGCCATCATCCGCTCCTGCGCGGCCGCCCGGCGCGCGAGGGAGTCGATGAGCTCCTCGACCGACTGCGGGTCGTCGGGGAAGAACTGCCCGTGCTGCTCCATGAAGTCGGCGAACTGCTGGTCGGTGTCCTCTCCCCGGTTGTGGGCGTCGACCAGCCGGGACAGGTCGGCGACCATGTCCTTGACCGCCTGCATGTCCTGCTCGCCGGCGTTCTGCAGCGCCTGCTTCATCGAGGCGAACGAGCTGTCGAGGACCTCGCGGCGCAGCAGGTCCTGGATCTGCTCGTAGGCCTGGCGTCCCTCGTCCGAGCGCCACGACCAGTCCTTGAGCGCGCGGACCGCCCCGGAGGTGTCCTCGGGCAGCGCGTCGAGCTCCGCCTCGGCCAGGCGCGCGGCGTCGTCCGGGTCGGGGAACAGCTCCCGGCGCTCGGCCTCGACGGCCCGCTCGAGCAGCTCGCGGACCTCCTCGAGGGTGCCGTCCATCCGCCCGGCGGTCCGTGCCTTGCGCAGCCGGTCGCGCACCGCCCGGCGCAGCTCGTCCAGCCCGCGCCGGCCCTCGGCGCCGCGCCGGAGCAGCTCGCGGAGCGCCTCGCGCACCCCGCTGCCGCCGAGCACCGAGTCACCGATCTCGTCGACGGCGTTGCCGAGGTCGTACGGCGGGGCCAGCGGGTCGGGCCCGCCCCGCCACGCCCCGTAGCGGTAGCCCCGCGGGCGTCGCGTGCTCACGTCAGGCCCCGTAGACGGTGCGGCCGCCGTCGGTGTCCTTGGCCAGCCGGCGGGTGAGGTAGAGCCCCTCGAGGGCGAACTCGACGGCCGCCGCGGCCTGCTCGGCGGACTGGTCGCCCTCGGGCACGCCCAGCCGGCCGAGCAGCTCGGCCAGCTTCGGGATCGTGCCCAGCTGGCCCAGCAGCGCCGGTGCCGGCACCAGGTCACCGGACTCGACGGTCTCCCCGCCGGTGAAGTGCTCCTGCAGGCCGGTGAGGTCCAGCCCGGCGCAGCGGGCGCGGAAGGTCTGCGCGGTCGCCTGGCGCAGCAGGTGCTCCAGGATCTCCAGCTCGCGGTCGTCGTCGGGATCGGAGCCGGCGTCGGCGAACTCCACCTTGCCGCGGCTGGCCGGCACCACGCTCGGCAGGTCCACGACCCGGGCCACCGGCCGGGTCTCCCCGGCCACGGCGGCCCGGCGGACGGCGGAGGCGGCGACCGTCTCCAGGCCCGCGATGGCGAAGCGGGCGCTGACGCCGGAGCGCTGGTCGACGTGGCTGGACTCGCGGACCAGCCGGGTGAACCGGGCGATGATCTCGACCAGGTGCGCCGGCACGACGGGCTGCGCGAGGTGGTCGGCGCCGGACGCCGTCGGCCACGTCACCGCCGCCTCCTGCTCGAGCAGGCGGATCTCGTCGGCGAGCTCGATCGGGTAGTGGGTGCGCACCTCGGCGCCGAACCGGTCCTTGAGCGGGGTGATGATCCGCCCGCGGTTCGTGTAGTCCTCCGGGTTGGCGCTGGCGACCAGCAGCAGGTCCAGCGGCAGCCGCACCCGGTAGCCGCGGATCTGGATGTCGCGCTCCTCCAGGACGTTGAGCAGCGCGACCTGGATGCGCTCGGCGAGGTCGGGCAGCTCGTTGACGCTGAAGATGCCGCGGTTGGTGCGCGGGACCAGACCGTAGTGGACCGTCTCCGGGTCGCCGAGCGTGCGGCCCTCGGCGACCTTGATCGGGTCGACGTCGCCGATCAGGTCGCCGACGCTGGTGTCCGGCGTCGCCAGCTTCTCCCCGAACCGCTCGCTGCGGTGCAGCCAGCCGACGGGGGTGGCGTCGCCGTGCTCGGCGATCTGCCGGTGCGCCCAGACGCTGATGGGGCTGAGCGGGTGCTCGTTGAGCTCGCTGCCGACCAGCACCGGGGTCCACTCGTCGAGCAGGCCGACGAGGGTGCGGATCAGCCGGGTCTTGCCCTGGCCGCGCTCACCGAGCAGGACCAGGTCGTGGCCGGCGATCAGCGCCCGCTCGACCTCGGGCAGGACGGTGTCCTCGAAGCCGACGATGCCGGGCAGGGTGGGCTCGCCGGCGGCGAGGCGGGCGAGCAGGTTGGCGCGGATCTCGGCCTTGACCGGGCGGAACGCGGCGCCGGTCGCGCGGAGCTCGCCGAGGGTGGTGGGTGCAGGGGCGGGGGTTGCCGGTGCGGGGGTGTCCGTCACCTCCGCCACGGTACGACGCTGTGCCCAATTGTCGTCCTCCGGACGACACCGCGATCAATTGCCGTCCCCGGCGGTGATGAGCCGTTGCGTCGCTCCTGCGCGGACCCCTCGGGGGCCCACTCGGCGCGACGGCCGGCGGTCACGTTGCCGGGGGCCGCGCTCCTGAGATGATCGAGGTATGTCCGCACCGGAAGTTCCTCTCGTCAGTGGTGCGGACGTCGAGGCGGCGGCGCAGCTGCTGGCCGGCGTCGTCCGGCGCACCCCGCTGGAGCACTCCCGTGGGCTGGCCGATCGCGTGGGCGGGCCGGTGTGGCTCAAGTGCGAGAACCTGCAGCGCACCGGGTCCTTCAAGATCCGCGGCGCCTACACGCGGATCGCCCGGCTGACCGACGCCGAGCGGGCCCGCGGCGTCGTCGCCGCCAGCGCCGGCAACCACGCGCAGGGCGTCGCGCTCGCCGCGCGGCTGCTGGGCGCCCAGGCCACGGTCTACATGCCGGAGACCGCGCCCCTGCCCAAGCTGGCCGCCACGCGCCACTACGGCGCCACCATCGAGATGCTGGGGCAGTCGCTGGCCGAGCCGCTGCTGGCCGCCGCGGACCACGCCCAGCGCACCGGCGCCGTCTTCATCCACCCGTTCGACCACCCCGACGTCATCGCCGGGCAGGGCACGGTCGGCCTCGAGGTGCTCGACCAGTGCCCCGAGCTGGCGACGGTGCTGGTCTGCGCCGGCGGTGGGGGACTGGTCTCGGGCGTCGCAGCGGCGGTCAAGGAACGCCGTCCCGACGTCCGGGTGGTGGCGGTGCAGGCCGAGCAGGCCGCCGCCTTCCCCGGGTCGCTGGCCGCCGGCCGGCCGGTGGCGCTGACGTCGATGGCGACGATGGCCGACGGGATCGCCGTCCCCCGCCCCACCGACCTCACGTTCGCCCACGTGCGGGGGCTGGTCGACGAGGTGCGCACGGTCAGCGAGGAGGACCTGTCCCGGGCGCTGCTGTTCTGCCTGGAACGCGCCAAGCTGGTCGTCGAGCCGGCCGGTGTCGCGGCGGTGGCCGCCGTCCTGGCCGACCCGACGGCGTTCGAGCCGCCGCTGGTGGCGGTCGTCTCCGGCGGCAACATCGATCCGGTGCTGCTGCTCAAGGTCGTGCAGCACGGCATGGCGTCGGCGGGCCGGTACCTCTCGCTGCGGCTGCAGGTGCCCGACCGCCCGGGCTCGCTGGCCGCCGTCCTCGCGGAGCTCGCCGCCGTGGGAGCCAACGTGCTGGAGGTCGAGCACGAGCGCACCGGCACCCGCCTGCGGATCGGCGAGGTGGAGGTCTTCGTCGTCCTGGAGACCCGCGGGCCGGTGCACGCCGACGAGGTGGTGTCGGTGCTCCGGCGGGCCGGTTACGCGGTCACCCCGGAGTAGGGCCTGGACGCCGATGAGTTCGGTGCGCCCCCGCCGTCTCTGACTGCATGGAGACGGACGGGCGAACTCTGCGCCCAGGGCGAAAAGCTGTCGGGCAATGTCACAGGTCGGCCTTAGCGTGCAGGCCATGAGCGAAGCGATCGTCGTCGATGGCCTGATGAAGCGCTTCGGCGAGAACACCGCCCTCGACGGCGTCAGCTTCTCCGTCGCCGAGGGGGAGGTCCTGGGGCTCCTGGGCCCCAACGGTGCGGGGAAGACGACGGTGGTCCGGATCCTCACCACCCTGCTCCTGGCCGACGCGGGCCGGGCCGAGGTCCTGGGCCTCGACGTCGTCCGCGAGGCCGACCAGGTGCGCGGCAGCATCGGGCTGACCGGCCAGTACGCGGCCGTCGACGAGTACCTGACCGGCTTCGAGAACCTCGAGATGGTCGGCCGGCTCTACCACCTGCCGAAGGCCGAGGCGCGGGCACGGGCCGGTGAGCTGCTCGACCGCTTCGACCTCACCGACGCGGCGAACCGCCCCGCCAAGGGGTACTCCGGAGGCATGCGCCGGCGGCTCGACATCGCCGCCTCGCTGATCGCCCGGCCCCGGGTGCTCTTCCTCGACGAGCCGACCACCGGCCTCGACCCGCGAAGCCGGCTGGCCATGTGGGAGTTCATCGCCGACCTCGCCGACGGCGGCACGACCATCCTGCTCACCACGCAGTACCTGGAGGAGGCCGATCGGCTCGCCGACCGGATGGTCGTCATCGACCGCGGCACGGTGATCGCGCGCGGTACCGCCGACGAGCTGAAGGCCCAGGTCGGCGGTCAACGACTGGAGCTGACCGTCCGCAGTGCCGAGTCGCTCCCCGCCATGGTCGAGCTGCTGCGCCCGCTGGCACTGGACGAGCCGCAGGCCGACGAGCAGACCCGCCGGCTGAGCCTGCCGGTCAGCGGCGGCGCGGAGGTGCTCGCCGAGGCGCTCAAGCGCCTCGACGGCCACGTCCGGGAGATCGTCGACGTGGGGCTGCGCCGCCCCGACCTCGACGACGTCTTCCTCACCCTCACCGGGCACGCGGCCGAGGAGGCCGCGCCCACCGACCAGCCGGCCGACGAAGCCGTCGCCGCAGGGAGCACCCGATGACCGCGCTGGCCCTGACCGTCTCCGACAGCCTGACCATCACCCGGCGCAACCTGATCAAGGTCAAGCGGGTGCCGGACCTGATCGTGTTCGCGACGTTGTCGCCGATCATGTTCGTCCTGCTGTTCCGCTACGTGTTCGGCAGCGCGATTCCCGTCCCGGGTGGGCTGAGCTATGCGGAGTTCCTGCTGCCGGGCATCTTCGCCCAGACCGTGGTCTTCGGTAGCACGATCACCGGCGCGAGCCTGGCCGAGGACCTCCAGAAGGGGTTGATCGACCGCTTCCGCTCGCTGCCCATGGCGCGATCGGCGGTGTTGATCGGGCGCACGCTGTCCGATTTGTGCCTGAACGTCCTCACCATCGCCGTCATGATGATCACCGGCTTGCTGGTCGGGTGGCGGATCCACACCTCCATCGGCGAGGCGATCCTGGGCGTGCTCCTGTTGCTGTCCTTCGCTTATGCGATGTCCTGGGTCATGGCGTTCGTCGGCCTGCTGGTCCGCACCCCCGAGGTGGTGCAGAACGCCAGCTTCATCGTCATTTTCCCGATCACGTTCATCGCGAACACGTTCGTGCCGATCGACAACTTCCCGGCCGTGCTCAAGACCTTCGCGGAGTGGAATCCGGTGTCGGCGGTGGTCCAGGGTGCTCGCACACTCTTCGGCAACGTGGTGCCGGGGGCTCCGGAGCCGAACGGCTGGGCGCTGCAGAACCCGGTGCTCTACGTGTTCATCTGGGTGGCGATCTTCCTGGCGGTGTTCGTGCCCCTCGCGGTGCGCACGTACCAGCGGACCGCCAGCCGCTGAGGTAGCGACCCAGAGGATTGCGCTGGACGCGGTGCGATCCGGAGGATCGCGATGTAATGGCGGCGATGAGCACCGTCGACGTCCCCGCCCTGTCACCCGCCAACCCCCTCGCCGCGCCGTCGGAGCTGCCGTTCCGGCTGCCGCCCTTCGGCGAGCTCGACCTGGAGCACTGCCGAGAGGCGCTGCTGGCGGGCATGGCCGAGCAGCGGCGGGAGGTCGAGGAGATCGCCGGGGCGGCCGAGATGCCAGGCTTCGAGAACACGATCGTCGCCCTGGAGCGCTCGGGGGCGCTGCTCGACCGCGCGTGGTCGGTGTTCGGCAACCTCTCGTCGTCGGTCGCCACCCCGCGGCTGCGGGAGATCGAGCGGGAGGTCGCGCCGCTGGCCGCCGCCCACGGCGACGCGCTGCGGCTGGACCCGGCGCTGTTCGCCCGGGTCGACGCCGTGCACACCGCGCGGCACGACGCCGGCCTCGACCCGGAGGCGCTGCGGCTGGTCGAGCGCTACCACCTGGACTTCGTGCTGGCCGGGGCCCGGCTGGACGCCGACGGCCGCGCCCGGCTCAGCGAGCTGAACCAGCAGCTGTCGGAGCTGTCGACGACGTTCGGGCAGAACCTGCAGCTGGCCACCGAGGCCGCCGCCGTCCGGGTGGCCGACGCAGCCGAGCTCGACGGGCTCTCCCCGGAGGAGGTCGATGCGGCCGCGCGGGCGGCGGCCGACCGCGGTCTCGACGGCCACCTGCTCGCCCTGGTCCTGCCGACCGGGCAGCCGGTGCTCACCAAGCTGCGCGACCGCGACCTGCGGCGGCGCGTGTTCGAGGCCTCGGTGAGCCGCGCCTCGACCGGTGAGCACGACAACCGGCCGATCGCCGAGCGGATCGCCCGGGTGCGGGCCGAGCGTGCTCGGTTGCTCGGCTTCGGCACCCACGCCGACCTGGTGCTGGCCGACTCCACCGCCCGCACCACCGCCGCCGTCGACGAGATGCTCGCGTCGATGGTGCCGGCGTCGGTGGCGAACGCGGAGGCCGAGGCCGAGGTGCTGCGCGAGGCCGCCGCCCGCGACGGCGTCGAGCTGGCCGCCTGGGACTGGGCCTTCTACAGCGAGCGGGTGCGCGCCGAGCGCTACGCCGTGGACACCGCCGCGCTGCGCCCGTACTTCGAGCTGGACCGGGTCCTGGTCGACGGCGTCTTCTCCGCCGCGGAGCGGCTCTACGGCTTCCGGTTCAGCCCGCGGCCCGACCTCGCCGGCTACCACCCCGACGTCCGGGTGTGGGAGGTCCGCGACGCCGACGGCGCCGAGGTGGGGCTCTACCTGGGCGACTTCTTCGCCCGGGAGGGCAAGCGCGGCGGGGCGTGGATGAGCTCGTTCGTCCGCCAGTCGCGGCTGCTCGGCACCCGCCCGGTCGTCGTCAACAACCTCAACGTGTCCCGGGCGCCGGACGGCCAGCCCACGCTGCTCACCCTCGACGAGGTGAACACCCTCTTCCACGAGTTCGGGCACGCGCTGCACGGGCTGAGCTCCGCGGTGACCTACCCCCGCTTCTCCGGCACCGCCGTGCCGCGGGACTTCGTCGAGTTCCCCAGCCAGGTCAACGAGATGTGGGCCTTCTGGCCCGAGGTCCTCGCCGGCTACGCCCGGCACGTGGAGACCGGTGAGCCCCTGCCGGCGTCGGTCGTGGAGGCCATCGACGCCGCGCAGCTGTGGGGCGAGGGCTTCGCGACCCTCGAGTACCTCGGCGCCACGCTGCTGGACCAGGCCTGGCACCGGATCACCCCCGAGACCGAGGTCGGCGACCCGGTCGCGTTCGAGCGCGCCGCCCTCGAGGCGGCGGGGGTGGCCTCGGAGCTCGTGCCGCCGCGGTACCGGACCACCTACTTCCAGCACGTCTTCGCCGGCGGCTACTCGGCCGGTTACTACTCCTACATCTGGTCGGAGGTCCTCGACGCCGACACCGTGGAGTGGTTCAAGGAGAACGGCGGCCTGCGCCGGGAGAACGGCGACGCCTTCCGGCAGCGGCTGCTCGCGGTGGGCGGTTCGGTCGACCCGCTCGACGCCTTCCGCGCCGTCCGCGGACGCGAGGCCGACCCGGGTCCGCTGCTGCGCCGCCGCGGGCTGGCCCCCGTCGCCTGACGCCCGCCCTGGAGGTCGTCCTCGCGCTCCTGGGTCGTTGCCGGACTGCCGGTGCGCGGGGAACACTCCCGGAGGCTGGTCACCACCCGGAGCCGGCCTTTCCTGCGGAAGGTGTTCGATGGAGCTGTTCCCGCCGTTCCCCTACGCCGGGTGGTCGGACACCCTGGCGACGGTGCACCGGTTCGCGCAGGTGGTCGGCCGGGTCCGGCTGCTCGCGAGCCCGCGGCGCAACCACTGGTGGAACGTGCCCTTCCACCTCACCGGACGCGGGATCACGACGCGGCCCATGGCGCTGGACCCGACGTTCACCATCGACCTCGACCTGCTCGACCACCGCGTCGACGTGAGCACCGTCGAGGGGCGGCGGGTGTCCTTCGGGATGGTCGGGCGATCGGTCGCGTCGTTCCACCGGGAGCTGCAGGACGCCCTTGCCGCAGTCGGTGTCTCCGGCATCGACATCTCCGGTGCGCGCCCCTTCGACCTCCCGGACGCCGACCGGCCCTTCGCCCAGGACACCGAGCACGCGACCTACGACCCCGCGGCAGTCACCCGGTACTGGCAGGTCCTCAGCCAGGTCAACCTCGTCCTCGAGGAGTTCGCGGGCCGGTTCTCCGGCAAGACCAGCCCGGTGCACCACTTCTGGCACACGTTCGACGTCGCCGTCACCCGCTTCTCCGACCGGGTCGTCCGGCCGGCCGACGGCGCCGATCCGGTGACCCGGGAGGCCTACTCCCGCGAGGTGGTCAGCTCGGGCTTCTGGTTCGGGGACCCGACGTTCCCCGAGGCGGCTTTCTACTCCTACACCGCGCCCGAGCCGGCGGGGCTGGCCGAGGCCGCGTTGCCGGAGGGCGCGACCTGGCTCGAGCGGGGCGCCAGCCACCTGGCCGTCCTGCCCTACGAGACGGCGCGGGCCGCCGACGACCCCAGGGCAGCGGTGCTGGGATTCTTCGAGGCGGCCTACCTGGCGGGGGCGACGAGGGCGGGATGGGACGTCGAGGGCCTCGCCTGCCGGGACGGCGTCACCGACCCGGTGCTCAGGGGCTGAGCCCGCCGCCGCCACCTGGCCGCTCCGGGGGTCGTGCTCGCCCTCCGGGAGTCCTGCCGGACCCCCGGGCCGCGAGTTCGGCCCCCGGAGCCGCGGCACGCCCACCGGCACGGTCAGAGCCAGGGGAGGGCCAGCACCAGGTCCAGGTCGTCCGGCGCCGCGCCGTCGCGGACCAGCCGGTTGGGCTGGCGGTGGCCGCACGCGGTGCAGCGGTGGACCACCTGCCAGCCCTTGCCCGACTTCTCCACCAGCCCGATCGGCTCCATCGGCTGCCGGCACCCGCTGGCGCGGTCGCCCGGCAGGTCGTCGACGTGCAGCGACCACAGGCAGTACGGGCAGTGGTTGCGGTAGTGCCCGTCGGTGTTCGCCGGCACCGGTGCGCCGCAGTGCACGCAGGGGAAGCCGGTGTTCTCCGCCCGCCGGGAGCGGGCGCGCGGTGCTACCACGTCGTCCCCGCCCACCCCGTCAGGGGACGAACGGCTCGATGCCGACGACCTCGACGGTGATGTCCCGGCCGTTGGGCGCCTGGTAGGTGACCGACTCGCCCGGCTTCGCGCCCATGATCGCCGCCCCGAGGGCCGACTCCGGGGAGTAGACGGTGAGGTCGGTCGTGCCCGCGATCTCGCGCGACCCGAGCAGGAACTTCTCGGTGTCGTCGTCGCCCTCGAACCGGATGGTGATGACGGTGCCGGTGGCGGCGTGCGTGACCTTCGTCGGCGGCTCGCCCACGGTGGCCTTGCGCAGCAGGTCGGTGAGCTGGCGGATCCGGCCCTCCTGCTTGCCCTGCTCGTCCTTGGCGGCGTGGTAGCCACCGTTCTCCTTGAGGTCGCCCTCCTCGCGGCGGGCGTTGATCTCGGCGGCCATGGCCGGGCGGTTCGCCACCAGCTGGTCGAGCTCGGCCTTCAGCCGGTCGTGGGCCTCCTGGGTGAGCCAGATGCCCTGGTCGTGCTCGTCAGTGGGGGTGGACACGTGGGAGAACTCCTGGAACTCGGGGTGCCGCCCGGTGCGGACGGCCGTGGTCGATCCGGCCAAGCTAACACCGCGGGAGCGGCCGACGCTGCGATCCGCAGCGCCTCCCGGGATGCGGAACCGTAGTGTATCGGGGCGTGATCGACGACACGTTCCGCCTGTTCGGGTGGCTCACCTGCGAGGCGTCGGCCACACCCCGGTGGCCATCCGTCACCGTCGCCGTCCGGCGGGGGACACTGTTGCGGTGACCCAACCCGACCAGCTGCGCCTGCTCGCCGTGCACGCTCACCCGGACGACGAGTCGAGCAAGGGCGCCGCCACGATGGCGAAGTACGTCGCCGAGGGCGTCCGCGTCATGGTGGCCACCGCCACCGGTGGCGAGCGCGGCTCGGTGCTGAACCCGGCGATGGACCGCCCCGAGGTGTGGGAGCGGCTGCCCCAGATCCGCGTCGAGGAGATGGCCAGGGCCCGCGAGATCCTCGGCGTCGAGCAGGAGTTCCTCGGCTTCGTCGACTCCGGCCTGCCCGAGGGCGACCCGCTGCCGCCGCTGCCGGATGGCTGCTTCGCCCTGGTGCCGGTCGAGGAGGCCGCCGCCCCGCTGGTCGCGCTGATCCGCCGCTTCAAGCCGCAGGTGATCACCACCTACGACGAGCGCGGTGGCTATCCGCACCCCGATCACATCAAGACCCACGAGATCTCGGTGCACGCCTTCGAGGCGGCCGGCGACCCGGACCGGTACCCGGAGCTCGGCGAGCCCTGGCAGCCGAGCAAGCTCTACTACCACATGAGCTTCACGCTGCCCCGCACGAAGGCGCTGCACGAGGCCATCCTGGCGACCGGCGCGGAGTCGCCCTACGCCGAGTGGCTGGAGAAGTGGGATCCCGCCCACGACATCTCGCACCGGGTCACCACCCGCGTGCCGTGCGGCGAGTACTTCGCCGTGCGCGACGCCGCGCTGGTCGCGCACGCCACCCAGATCGACCCGCAGGGCCGCTGGTTCGCCTGCCCGGTGGACACCCAGCAGCAGATCTGGCCCACGGAGGACTACGAGCTGGCCCGCTCGCTGGTCGACACCCCGAGCCCGGAGAACGACCTGTTCGCCGGCATCCGCAGTGAGGTGACCGTTCGATGACCGCATCCGTGGACGTGCTGAGCGTCCTCGCCGTCGTCCAGCAGCAGGCGCCCCAGGACGTCGGCAAGGCCGGCCCGTTCGGCCTGCTCCTGCTCGTCCTGCTCCTGATCGCGTCCGGGCTGCTGGTCAAGTCGATGACCGGCCACCTGAAGAAGCTGCCGGCCAGCTTCGACCCGGCCGACCGGGAGCGGGTCGAGGTCCCCGACGACCTCTCCGGGCTGGACGAGGCCAGGGAGCAGCCCGGGCAGGAGCTGCTCGACACGCTGCGGCGGGCGCCGCTGGCCATCGAGCCGCCCCGCGACGGCGACCAGCGGCGCTGACCGCCGCGCCGGTGGCACCGGGGCGGCGCGCCGGAACGTGCGGTGCCGTCGCGCCGTTGGGCCGGTCATGACCCCTCGCGGCCGGCAGCTCCTGCTGGTGCCCGTCGCCGTCGTCGTGCTGGCCGGCTGTGGCGGTCCGGCGGCTCCTCCGTCCGCAGGTCCCGACGTCGTCGCGGCGGAGCAGGTGTTCGTCGAGCCACCGGTCGTGGTGCCCGACCCGTCGGGCACGTCGGCGACGCTGCAGGTCTCGACGAGCATCGACATGGCCTGCGCGGTGGTGTTCGGGCAGGACCGGTCCCTCGGGGACGGGATCGCCACGGATGCCGACATGGGCGGTGGCGCCCATGCCGAGCACCAGGCGGTCATGCGCGGGCTGGAGCCCGACACCGAGTACTTCTACCGGGTGCAGGGGTCCGGCGCCGACGGCAACCTCTACCGCAGCGAGCTGATGACCTTCCGGACGGCGCCCGCCGACGTCGACGTCGTACCCGGTGCCGACGTGGTCGTCGGTGCCCAGGTCGTCGACGTCAGTTCCGAGTTCTCCGACGCGTTCGCCGCCGCCAACGCCGTCGACGGCGACCTGGGCACGGAGTGGTCCAGCGACGGCGACGGCGACGAGGCATCGGTGACCGTCGACCTCGGCCGCCAGGTCGCCGTGGTGGGAGTGGCGCTGCGCAGCCGGTCGATGAGCGACGGCTCGGCGATCATCGAGACCTTCACCGTCACGGCCGACGACGGGCAGACCTTCGGGCCGTTCGAGGCGGGTACGGCCGCCGTGGTCAACGAGGCCGACTTCACCGGCCGGGTGCTGAAGATCGACGCGGTGACGACCACCGGCGGCAACACCGGTGCCGCGGAGATCGAGCTGTACGAGCGCCGCTGACCGCGGGGCCGCGGCAGGTCGCTTCCCGGCGCCGGACCGGAGAGTCCCGGACCGGCGCGCCGTGTCGTCGGCCGGGCGGCGCGATCGAGGGTTGTCCCGACTGCACGGAGCCGGGAAGGTGGCCCACCTCGGTCGGGGTGCCGGGGGAGGTGACCCGACGCGCAACCAGGCGACGGAGGCACCGTGTCCCCTGACCTCATCGGGCTCAGTCTGCTCGTGCTCGGCGTCCTGCTGCTGGTCGCCAAGCTGATCCGGATCCGGTCCCGGATCGCCCAGAAGCTCTTCCTGCCGAGCTCGATCATCGGCGGCTTCCTCGCCCTGCTGATCGGCCCGGAGGTGGTCGGTTCGATCGCCGAGGCGATCGGCGGTGAGGACGCCCCCCTGACCGGTGGCCTGTGGCCCGCCGGGTTCCTCGACGTCTGGGCGTCGCTGCCCGGTCTGCTCATCTCGGTGGTCTTCGCGACACTCTTCCTCGGCGAGCGGATCCCCAAGGTGAAGGAGGCCGCCGAGCTGGCCGGCCCGCAGCTGGCCCTCGGCGTGACGATGGCGTCCGGGCAGTACGTGATCGGCCTGCTGCTCGCCGTCCTCCTGCTGGTGCCCTTCCTCGGCCAGGACCCCATGGTCGGCGCGCTGATCGAGGTGGGCTTCGAGGGCGGGCACGGCACCGCGGCGGGTCTGGGTGACACCTTCGCCGAGCTCGGCTTCCCCGAGGGGCAGGACCTGGCGCTCGGCCTGGCCACGGTGGGCGTCGTCGCCGGTGTCGTCGTCGGCATCGCGCTGATCAACTGGGGGGTGCACACGGGCCGCGCCGAGGTCCTGGAGAGCGACGCGAAGACCTCGCTGGCCGAGCAGCGCGGGCTCTACGAGAAGGAGGAGCAGAAGCCGGCCGCGCTGATGACGGTGCGCACCGCGTCGGTGGAGCCGCTGGCCATCCACTTCGCCATCGTCGCGGTGGCCATCCTGCTCGGGCTCGCGCTGCTGGAGGGGCTGCAGGCGCTGGAGGCGGCGCTCTGGGCCGACACCGTCGAGCTCTTCGAGTACGTGCCGCTGTTCCCGCTCGCGATGATCGGCGGCGTCGTGGTGCAGAAGCTGGTCGACCGGTTCGACCGCACGGGCATCGTCGACCGGCAGATGATGCTGCGCATCCAGGGCATCTCGCTGGACCTGCTGATCATCAGCGCGCTGGCCACGCTGTCCATCCAGGCGATCGCGGACAACTGGCTGACGTTCCTGCTGCTGGCCGTCGCCGGGCTGGCCTGGAACATCGGGGTGTTCGTCTTCCTGGCCCGCCGGATGATCCCGCGGTTCTGGTTCGAGCGCGGCATCGGCGACCTCGGGCAGTCCCTCGGCGTGACGGCCACCGGGCTGATCCTGATCCGGGTCGCCGACCCCAACGCCGCGACCCCGGCGATGGAGGCCTTCGGTTACAAGCAGCTGGCCTTCGAGCCCTTCTTCGGCGGCGGGCTGGTCACCGCGGCGTCGCTGCCGCTGATCGCCCAGTTCGGCCCGGTCCCGCTGCTGGTCTTCATGGCCGTCCTGCTCGTCGTGTCGCTGGGGATCGGCATCTTCTGGTTCGGTCGCCGCTCGCCGGCCGAGGAGGAGGCCAAGGCGCCGGGCGGCTGAGATCGGGTGCGGGTCATCACCCGGCGTCCGTGCTGGAGGCCACCAGCACCAGCACCCGGGGGAGGGTGGCGCAGTAGGCGTCGAGGACGCCTGCCATGCCGGGGAGGGCGTCACGCAGCCCCGCCTGCCCCAGGGCCGCCGGCGTGGCACCGACCCGCCACGGGAGCCGCCGCGCGGCCTCGACGGCGCGCGCCTGCAGGTCGTCGGCGGCCGGCCGGGAGTCCCGGACCTGGGGCTGCAGCGCCGCCCAGGCCGGTTCCAGCAGGCCACGCCCGGCCAGCGAGCGCCAGATGCTGTTGACGATCGGCGTCTCCAGAGCGGCGCTGATCTCACCGTAGAGCTGCGGGGCCGGTGCATCCGCGGTGGAGGGGGCCGGGGCGCGGGGCTCCACCGGACGGGGTGCGGGGGCGTCCCCCGGAGCGGGCGGCAGGTCGAGCTCACCGGCCAGCGCCAGCCGCAGGCCGCCGGCCAGCAGCAGCATCCGGCTCAGCGGACCGGCGAACTGCGCGAGCCCGGCTCGGACGTCGGCGTCCCCGGGCGCCCGTGCGACGTCCCGCACCGAGGTGACGAGTTGCTGGGCGGTCGACCCGAAGGTGCTGTGCGACAGGACCGGGGTGGCCTGCTCGTGGGCCAGCACCAGGTAGCCCGGGCAGAGCGCCAGCGACTTGAACAGGCTCGGGACGAAGGGCATCTCGTCGAGGAGACCGGCGTAGACGGCCGCGACGACGCCGGTGGCGTCGGCCTCCTCCACCATGGGGTAGGTCGCGAACCCCGCGGCGGCAGCGGTGCCCATGCAGGTCCCTCCTCGGCTCGGGGGTCATCCGTCCGGTGCCATGCCCGCGCCATCCGCCGGCGATGCCTCGGCAGCGACACCTGTCCGCTCTCGGCGCAGCGATCGCCCTTCCGCCAGCGGCTCCACCTGCTTACGCTGCAACGGTGTAATCAACGCGCACCGGGAGGTCGCCATGCACGGACATCGTTTCGCCGACGCCCCCTTCGGTCCCGGCTTCGGCCGGGGTCGGGGCCGGGGACCCCGTGGCCGCGGAGCGGACGCCCCGCCGCCGGTGGACCGCGCCGAGGTCGCCGGCTGGCTCGCCGGACGCCTGCCCGACGGCTGGTTCACCGGCCCGGTCGAGCTCACCGTCGACCGGGACGAGATCACCGTCGTCGGCGCCCTGGAGGAGCCGTCGGCCGGTGAGGGGGACGCCGAGGCCGCCCGGACCGGCCGGATCGAGCGGTTCCGCGAGGAGACCCGGGGTCGGCGGATGGCGATCGCCGACGCCGCCCAGGAGCGCTACGGCCGTTCGGTCGCGTGGGGTGCGGCCTGCGGGGAGACCCGGCAGCTGTTCACCCACGCCTCGGTGCCGGTCATGACCCGGCTGCGCCAGCCCGAGCGGCTGGTCCTCGACACTCTCGTCGACGCCGGGGTGGCGCGGTCGCGGTCGGAGGCGCTGGTCTGGGCCGTGCGCCTGGTGGGGCAGCACACCGACGAGTGGCTGACCGAGCTGCGGAACGCCATGACGTCGGTCGAGGAGGTGCGCGCCCGGGGACCGCAGGTCGGCTGACCCCTGCGGCCGGCGGGCAGGGACACTGGGCTCCGTGCCCGCCGATGCCGTCCCCGCAGCCACCGACGTCCTCGTGGTCGGGGCGGGCCCGGCCGGCTCCGCCGCCGCGGCGTGGGCCGCGCGCGGCGGTCACCAGGTGGTGCTCGCCGACGCCGCCGTCTTCCCCCGCGACAAGCCGTGCGGGGACGGGCTGACCCCGCGGGCGATCGCAGAGCTGGACCACCTGGGTCTGGGGGAGTGGGCGCGGTCGAAGGCCCGCAACCGCGGCCTGCGCGCCGCCGGGTTCGGCCGCGAGTGGCAGCTGCCCTGGCCGGGTGGCGCCTTCCCCGACCACGGCAGCGCCGTGCCCCGCACCGAGCTCGACGCCCGCATCCGGGAGGCGGCGCTCGACGCCGGGGCGGTGGCCGCCGACGGCGCCCGCGCGGTGGACGTCGAGCGGGACGGCGACCAGATCACCGGCGTCGTGTTCGAGCACCCCGACGACAGCCGGAGCACGGTCTCCTGCCGTCGGCTCGTCGTCGCCGACGGGGTGCGGTCCCCGCTGGGCCGGGTGCTCGGGCGGGAGTGGCACCGCGACACCGCCTACGGGGTCGCCGCCCGTGGCTACGTCGCCTCCGGTCGGGCCGACGACGAGTGGATCTCCTCCCACCTGGAGCTGCGCGGCGCCGAGGGGGAGCTGCTGTCCGGTTACGGCTGGGTCTTCCCGCTGGGCGCCGAGGCCGGCGAGGTCAACATCGGCGTCGGCACCCTGGCCACCGCCCGCCGGCCGGCCGGCGTTCAGCTGAAGTCGCTGCTGGAGACCTACGCCGATGCCCGCCGCGAGGAGTGGCGGCTGGACGGCGACGTCCGCCTGCCGGCGTCGGCGCTGCTGCCCATGGGGGGCGCGGTGTCCGGGGTGGCCGGGCGCAACTGGGCGCTGATCGGCGACGCGGCCGGGTGCGTGAACCCGCTCAACGGCGAGGGCATCGACTACGGCTTGGAGACCGGCCGCACCCTCGCGGGGCTGCTCGACGAGGACGACTGGACCGCGGCGTGGCCGGCGACGCTGCGGCAGCACTACGGGGAGGCCTTCTCCATCGCCCGGCGGCTGGCCGGCCTGCTCACGGTGCCGCGCTTCCTCCCGGCGGCGGGGCCGGTGGGCATGCGCTCGCGGGCGCTGATGACCGTCGCGCTGCGGGTGATGGGCAACCTGGTCACCGACGAGGACCGCGACGTCGTCGCCCGGCTGTGGCGCACGGCCGGCCGGCTGTCGGTGCGCATGGACGAGCGTCCACCGTTCTCCTGATCACCCGGCCGAGCGGGGCCCGGAGGGTTCCCGAGGGCGGGTGAGGCCCGTCGGTCGTCAGGAGCGGGGGCCGGAGGCTCCCCGAGTGGCGACCAGGCGCGCTCAGCGCGACAGGGGTACGGCACGTGGTCGCGGTGCGATCCGGAGGATCGCGATGTCACGGGACGGTACCTGGCCGCGGTGTCTGAGCGGAGCTCAGACGAAAGGAGAGTTGTACACCGCGAAGTACACGGCGATGTAGTGGCAGATCGCCGCGACGACGGTCATCGCGTGGAACACCTCGTGGTAGCCGAAGGTGCCGGGCCAGGGGTTGGGCTTCTTGATGCCGTAGGCGATCCCGCCGAAGGTGTAGAGCACCCCGCCGACGGCGAGCAGCACGAGCGAGGCGACGCCGGCGATGTGCAGGATGTCGGTGAGGATGAAGACCGCGACCCAGCCGAGGCCGATGTAGAGCGGCACGCCGACCCAGCGCGGCGCCGTCGGCCAGGTCATCTTGAGGCTGACGCCGGCCAGTGCGCCGGCCCAGACGCCGGCGAGGATCCAGTAGCCGGTCGGCTGGTCCACGGCGAGCAGCGCGAACGGCGTGTACGTGCCCGCGATGAACAGGAAGATCATCGAGTGGTCGAGCCGCTTCATGATCTTCCAGCCGCGCGGTGACCAGCGCCGGCGGTGGTAGAGCGCGCTGATCCCGAAGAGCCCGCAGATGGTCAGGCAGTAGACCGCCACCGGCCATCCGGCCCGGGCGCCCTGCGCAGAGGCGAGCGGGACGAGGACCGCGCCGGCGACGATCGCGCCGAAGAAGGAGAACAGGTGGATCCAGCCGCGCGCCCGGGGGCGGGTGTCGGGGTGGTCCCAGTCGTCGTCGTCGAAGTCGGCGGCGGTCCAGGCGTGCTCGACCTGCTCGCCTTCTGCTGCGACCGCGGCCATCGCCTGCCCGGCCGGGGCCTCGAGCTCCGCGCCGTCGGCCTCCACCCGTACCTGTGCGCGATCGGAGGGTGGGACGCTCATGGGTCCGAGGCTACGGAGCCGTAGGTTGTGCGGCATCCGCTGCGGCGTGTGAGCTTCCTGCCAGCGCGGACGCCGGAGGTGGCGCGACGGGCCCCGTCGGGCTCCCGGCCTGCCGGGGACGAGGGGCCTAGGGTGACCGCCGTGAGCGTGCGCCGGCGGGTCCGTGACGCCCTCATCCAGGTCTACGAGCGGCGGCTGGCCCGGGAGCTGGGGGACGCGGACGTGCCGCGGCACGTCGGCGTGATCATGGACGGCAACCGGCGGTGGGCGCGCTCCATCGGCCTGGAGGACGTCGCCCACGGGCACCGCCGCGGCGCGGACAAGATCGTCGACCTGCTGGCCTGGTGCGACGACGCCGGGGTGCAGGTGGTCACGCTGTTCATGCTCTCCACCGACAACCTGCGCCGTCCCGACTCCGAGCTGCAGCCGCTGCTGCGGATCATCGAGGACGTCGCCGTCGACCTGTCCGGCCCGGACCGGCGGTGGAAGGTGCGGCAGATGGGCGCGGCGGAGGTGCTGCCGCCGGAGACGGTCGCGATCCTCAAGCAGGCCGAGGAGGACACCTGCGACCGCCCGGGGGCGACGGTGAACCTCGCCGTCGGCTACGGGGGGCGGCGGGAGATCGCCGACGCCGTCCGGTCGCTGCTGACCGAGCACGCGGCCCGGGGCACGTCGCTGGAGGAGCTGGTCGAGGTGCTCGAGGTGGAGCACATCGCCGACCACCTCTACACCCGCGGCCAGCCCGACCCCGACCTGGTCATCCGCACCAGCGGCGAGCAGCGGATGTCGGGCTTCCTGCTGTGGCAGACGGCGAACGCGGAGTTCCACTTCACCGACGTCTACTGGCCGGACTTCCGGCGGATCGACTTCCTGCGGGCGCTGCGCGACTACTCCGCGCGGCACCGCCGTTTCGGGGGGTAGGGGGCCGGGCGGTCCGGGCTGCGGCCGTGGCTGCGAAACTGCCCCCATGACCGCGGGAGCTCTCGACGTCGCCCTGGAGTACGTGCGGCTGGGACTGCGCTTCGACCGTCTGGAGTCGGGCTTCGTCGACGCCTACACCGGCGACCCCCGGATCCGCGCCCAGGTGCAGGACGAGCCGGCTCCCACGCCGCGGCAGCTGCGCGACCGGGCGCGGGAGCTGCTGCGCGAGCTGGACGCCGCGGGGCTGCCCGACGACCGCGCGGACTTCCTCCGCGGCCAGCTCACCGGCCTGGAGTGCAGCGCCCGGAAGATGAGCGGGGAGCCGGTCGGCTTCGTCGAGGAGGTCCGCGGCTACTTCCAGGTCGACGTCGAGCTGGGCGACGAGGCGGCCTACGCCGGTGCGCACGCCGAGCTGGACGCCCTGCTGCCCGGCGACGGCTTGCTGGCGGAGCGGTACGCGGCGCACCGGCGCCGGGAGGAGTGCCCGCCGGACCGGCTGGAGAGCGCGGTGCAGGCGCTGTCGAGCGCGCTGCGCGACCGCGTCCGCGGGCAGTACGGCCTCCCCGAGGTCGAGACGGTGCGCTACGAGGTGGTCACCGACAAGCCGTGGTCGGGGTTCAACTACTACGAGGGCGGCTACCGGTCCCGCGTCGCGATCAACGCCGACCTGCCGCACCGGCTCTCCCAGCTGTCGCACCTGGTGGCGCACGAGTCCTATCCCGGGCACCACACCGAGCACTGCCGCAAGGAGCGCGGACTGGTCGAGCGGTCGGGGCGGCTGGAGCACACCGTCTTCCTGGTCAACACCCCCGAGTGCCTGATGGCCGAGGGGCTGGCCGATCTCGGCGTCCCGGCCGCGATCGGCGACGGGTGGGGGGCCTGGTCGGCGGAGATCCTCGGTGACCTCGGGCTGCGGTTCGACGGCGCGCTGGCCGAGCGGATCGCGGCCGCGGCGGCCCCGCTGAACCGGGTCCGGCAGGACGCCGCGGTGCTGCTGCACGACCGGGGGGCCGACGCCGACGAGGTGCGCGCCTACCTGCAGCGCTGGGCGCTGGTCAGCCCCGAGCGGGCCAGGCAGCAGATCCGCTTCCTCACCGATCCGCTGTGGCGCGCCTACATCTCCACCTACGTGGAGGGCTTCGACCTGCTGTCGCGGTGGCTGGCCGCCCGCCCCGCGGACCAGCCGGTCGCCGACCGCTTCCTCCGCCTGCTCGACGAGCCGCTGACCCCGCAGCGGATCGCCGCCGAGACCCCGGCCGCCTGACCGGTGCGCCGCCGTTCGCCGGCGCAGGCCCGGTTCCTGGGCCTGTGGACCGCGGGCTGGCTGGCCGTGCTGCTGGTCGTCGGCATGGTCCGGTTCGGCGACCCCGCGGTGCAGTGGCCGGTCCTGGTGGTGCCCGCCGTCTGGGCGCTGGTCGCCTGCCGTCCGCGGCGCCCGTCCCGGGGTGCGTGGGAGGAGCGGCACCGGGCAGACCGGGCCGGCGGGGAGCGGTGGACCGGCGGGGACGGGTGGACCGACGAGCACGCGAGGGCCGGTGACGGGCGGCCCGACGACCGGTGGGACGACAGGACGTGGGACGACGACCGGTGGGACGACGGGACGCGGGACGACGGGACGTGGGACGACGACGCCCGCCGGTGGCCGGCGCCCGGCGAGCGGACCGACACCGTCGAGCGCCCGGCGCTGCGCCGCCGGTCCGACGGCACGGGCGAGCGGTGGTGACCGGCGCCCGCTGACGCCCTCGGCGAAACCGGTGGAAGCTGTAGGGGGGACCGGTGGATGCTGTCGCGCGTGATCCACGCCCGCGGCCTGGCCCGCACGTTCCGCAAGCGCAAGCAGGAGGTGCACGCCGTCGCGGGGGTCGACCTCGACGTCGCGCCGGGTGAGATCGTCGGCTTCCTGGGCCCCAACGGCGCGGGCAAGACCACGACGCTGCGCATGCTCACCACGCTGCTCGAGCCGACGGCCGGGACCGCCACGGTGGCCGGTTGCGACCTGCGGACCGACCCGGTCGGGGTCCGCCGCCGGATCGGCTACGTGTCGCAGAGCGGGTCCACCGCGCCCGAGGCGCGGGCGGGGGAGGAGGTCGTCGCCCACGCGCGGCTCTACGGGATGAGCACCGCCGAGGCCACCGAGCGCGGCCGGCAGCTGTTCGCCGAGCTGGACCTCCACGGCCTGTGGGAGCGCCAGCCCAAGGCCATGTCCGGCGGCCAGCGCCGCCGGCTGGACATCGCGGTCGGCCTGATCCACGTGCCCGAGCTGGTGTTCCTCGACGAGCCGACGACGGGGCTGGACCCGCAGGCCCGGGCGAACCTGTGGCAGCACATCCGCGGGCTGCGGGAGGACCGCGGCACCACGGTCTTCCTCACCACCCACTACCTCGACGAGGCCGACGCGCTCTGCGACCGGATCCTGGTCATCGACCACGGCGCGATCGTCGCCGAGGGCACCCCCGACCAGCTGAAGTCGCAGGTCGGCGGCGACGTCCTCACCGTGACGGTCGAGCGCCCGGAGCAGGTCGCCGAGGTGGCCGGCCTGGTCGGTCGGCTGCCGGGCGCCGAGCCGCCGCAGCTGGTCGCCGACCGGGTGGTCGGCCGGGTCCCGCACGGGGGTCGCGCGCTGATCGACCTGGTGCGCGCGCTGGACGCCGCCGGCATCGTCGTCAGCGGCATCGAGAGCCGCCGGCCCAGCCTCGACGACGTCTTCCTCGGCCTGACCGGGCGCTCCCTGCGCGAGTCCGGCGGCGCACCGGCGCCCGCCCCTGCCCCGGAAGTGGCCGCCCGGTGAACACCCTGCTGCGCGACACGGGGACGGTCTTCACCCGCGCGATGCGCATGTCGCTGCGCAACCCGGCCTGGCTGCTGATCAGCCTGATGCAGCCGATCCTCTACATCGTGCTGTTCGGCCCGCTGCTGGAGCCGCTCGCCGATCAGCTCGGTCCGGGCAACGCCTACCAGATCTTCGTGCCGGGCATCCTCGTGCAGCTGGGCATGTTCGGCGCGCTGTTCGTCGGCTTCGGCCTCATCGCCGAGTGGCGGGCCGGCGTCGTCGAGAGCCAGCGGGTCACCCCGGCCAGCCGCACGGCCCTGCTGCTGGGCCGGGTGCTGCGCGACGTCGTCGTCCTGCTGACGCAGGGCGTCCTGCTGGTGCTGGTCGCGCTCCCGCTGGGGCTGCGCGCCCCGGTCGCCGGCGTCGCCCTGACCCTGGTCCTCGTGGCGCTGCTCGGGGGCGCGCTCGCCGCGGTGTCCTACGCCCTCGCGCTGACGCTCAAGAGCGAGGACGCGTTCGCGCCGCTGCTGAACGCGGTGGTGTTCCCCGTCGTGCTGCTGTCGGGGATCCTGCTGCCGATGACCCTCGCGCCGGGCTGGCTGCAGGCCGTCAGCGACGTGAACCCGTTCAAGCACATCGTCGAGGCGGCGCGCGAGTTCTTCGTCGGCGGCTACGGCACCGCGACCGCCTGGTGGGGCGTCGTGCTGACCGCGTTGCTGGCGGTGCTCGGGTGGCTCTTCGGCGTGCGCCGGTTCCGCCGCGAGTCGAGCTGACCGACCGGGTGGGACGGCTGGTACCGGTGGTTCTTCCGGGTGACATCCACCCCTCTTCGTGGGGTGTACGTCACGCGGATGTCACTCCCCGGGCCTAGCGTCCGCAGTGGACGGCGAGCTGCCCTCGCCGTCCACGGGAGGCCCGGTTGGTGCGACAGCGTTCGTCGTCCAGAGGGGCCGGTACCCGGCCCCTGTGCCGGGGCCCGGTCACCTTCGAGCCGGGGCGCGCTCTGCCACCGCAGGTGCGCCCCACGGGAGCCGATTCGTGAACACTCGCCGCACGTTCGTCCTCGACACCTCGGTCCTGCTCTCCGACCCCGGCGCGCTGCTGCGCTTCGGGGACGCCGACGTGGTGCTGCCGCTCGTCGTCATCGGGGAGCTGGAGGACAAGCGCAACCACCCGGAGCTGGGGTGGTTCGCCCGCCAGACGCTGCGCATCCTGGACGACCTGCGGGTCACCCACGGCCGGCTGGACGCCCCCGTCCCGGTGGGGGAGGAGGGCGGCACGCTGCACGTCGAGCTGAACCACAGCGACCCGTCGGTGCTCCCGGCGGGCTTCCGCAACGACAGCAACGACAGCCGGATCATGATGGTGGCGCTCAACCTGCGGGCCGAGGGCCGGGACGTCTGCCTGGTGACCAAGGACGTGCCGCTGCGGGTCAAGGCGGCGGCGGTCGGCCTGGAGGCCGACGAGTACCGGGTGCTCGACGCGGTCGACGCCGGCTGGACCGGGATGGCCGAGCTGAGCCTCGACGACGCCGACATCGACGAGCTCTACGAGGCCGGGGAGGCCTTCCTGCCGGCCGCGGCCGAGCTGCCCACGCACACCGGGCTGGTGCTGCTGTCCTCGCGCGGATCGGCTCTCGGCCGCGTCCTGCCGGACAAGAAGGTGCGGTTGGTCCGCGGCGACCGGGAGGCGTTCGGCCTGCACGGGCGCTCGGCCGAGCAGCGGGTGGCGCTGGATCTCCTGCTCGACCCGGAGATCGGCATCGTCTCGCTGGGCGGCCGGGCGGGCACCGGCAAGTCGGCGCTGGCGCTGTGCGCCGGGCTCGAGTCGGTGATGGAGCGGCGGGCGCACAAGAAGGTCGTCATCTTCCGGCCGCTGTACGCCGTCGGCGGCCAGGAGCTCGGGTACCTGCCGGGCAGCGAGGGCGAGAAGATGTCGCCCTGGGCGCAGGCGGTGTACGACACCCTCGGTGCCCTGGTGTCCAAGGACGTGCTCGACGAGATCGCCGCGCGAGACCTCATCGAGGTGCTCCCGCTGACCCACATCCGCGGGCGGTCGCTGCACGACTCCTTCGTGATCGTCGACGAGGCGCAGTCGCTGGAGCGCGGCGTGCTGCTGACCGTGCTCTCCCGGCTGGGCAGCAACTCCCGGGTGGTGCTCACCCACGACGTCGCCCAGCGCGACAACCTGCGGGTCGGCCGGCACGACGGCGTCACGGCGGTCATCGAGAAGCTCAAGGGGCACGTCCTGTTCGCGCACATGACGCTCACCCGGTCCGAGCGCTCGCCGATCGCGGCGCTGGTCACCGAGATGCTGGAGGACCTGCCGCTCTGACCTGATCCGCGGCCGCTCTGGGGGTGTTCCTCGTGCCCCGCGGGTCCTGCCGGACCCCGGTAGCGCGAGAACCACCCCCAGAGCGCAGTCGTCCACAGGTCAGGGCTCCATCCACCGGACCGCTGCGGCCCTGGCCCCGGCGTCGCGGGCGCCGGACGGTCGGCGCATGACCGAGCCGCCCGCCGTGCCGCCCCTCCGCCTCCGCCGTGACGCCGTCGCCGCCGGATGGTCCGACGACGAACTGGCGCGCGCCGTGCGCGCCGGGGAGCTGGCCCGGTTGCGGCGGGGCGCCTACGTCGACACCGTCCTCCCCGCCGCGCCGGCGGCCCGCCATGCCCTCCTCGTGCAGGCCACCGTGGCGCAGCTGCGCCGTCCGGCCGTGGTGAGCCACCAATCGGCAGCGGTCCTCCTCGGGCTGCCGTTGTGGGACGTCCCGCTCGACCGCGTGCACGTCACCCGGCCGCCCGGCTCGTGGCACGACCGGAGCAGGGTGCTGTGCTGCCACGTCGCCCGCATGCGTGACGACGAGCTGGTCGACGTGGACGGCGTCCTGGTGACCGGGCCGGTCCGCACGATGCTCGATCTGGCCCGCTCGCTACCGCACGAGGCTGCCGTCGTCGCGCTGGACGCCGCGCTGCACCGGGGTCGGCTGGCGCTCGACGAGCTGCGCACGCGGCTCTTCGACATCGCCGGTTCGCCCGGCGCACGGAGCGCGGCACGGGCGGTCGCCGCGGCGGACCCCCGCAGCGAGAGCGTCGGCGAGAGCCGGAGCCGGGTGATCCTCCAGCGCTGGCAGCTGGCGCCGTCGGCGCTGCAGTTCGAGATCAGGTCAGGGAGCGGAGCGCTGGTGGCCAGGACGGACTTCGCGTGGGAGGACGCCGGGCTCGCCGGCGAGTTCGACGGGCGGGTGAAGTACGGCCGACTGCTGCGGCCGGGGCAGGAGCCCGGCGACGCGGTCTTCGCCGAGAAGCTCCGGGAGGACGCCATCCGGGACGAGCAGTGGGGCGTGGTGCGCTGGATCTGGGCCGAGCTCGCCGTCCCGCACCGGCTCGCGGCCAAGGTGCGCAGAGCCCAGGAGCGGACCCGGGGCCGCCGGGGATGACGGGTCCGGGGGTCGAACTCGTGCTCGTGGAGTCCTGCAGGGGTCTGCCGGCGGGAGTTCGACCCCAGGAGCGGTCCACCTGGTCAGGCGTCGGCGGGCTCCTCGGCGGGAGCCGGCTGCGGCGCGGGACGCCGCCGGGGCTTCGGGGCAGGCTTCGGCGGAGCAGCGACCGCGCGCACCAGGGCGACCGCGGCCCAGCCGGCGGCCAGGCACCACGGCAGCCGGTCCACCATCTCCTCGGTCGTGAAGTCCCCGCGCAGGCCCAGCGCGAGGACCGGGATGGCCAGCACGAACCCGACGAGGAGCACGTCCCAGCGCAGCGGGTTCATGCCTGCGGGCTGTCCAGGCGCTCGCAGAGGAGCGACGCCCAGCGGTGCGGCGTCGCAGGCACGCCGTCCAGGAGGGCCACGGGCACGGCGAGCCGCTGCAGCACCGCGGCGGGGTCGGCGCTGAGATCGGTGTCCTGCACGACCAGCGCGTCCACCCGGGCCAGCCCGTCGAGCCACAGCTCCAGGTCCTCGGGCTTGCGGGTCGCCTCCACGACGGCCCAGACGGCGGCCGGCGACCAGATGGCCAGCATCTGCGCCATCCAGTAGACGTCGCTGCGCAGCGGTGCGTCGACGGCCACGATGGTCACCGTGCCGGCGGTGGCCGACTCCTGACGGCGGTCGATCGCCGCGTCGATCGTGGTCATGCGGCTGCCCTTGGGGGCCAGGCCCGCCAGGTCGCCGCGCGTCGCCCACTGCACCCGGTCCGGGTCCAGCCGGAGCGAGGCGGCCAGCCCCCGGGCGGCGCGCAGGGTCTCCACCCCCGGGCCGACCAGGAACAGCACCTCACCGGCGCCGCCGGGAACTGCGGGCACCTCGGGCAGCCGGGTGGCCAGCACGCGGGTGAGCGCGGCATAGGTGCCGTCGACCGCCACGCGGCGGGCGAAGCCCTCGCCGAGCAGCTCCTGCGGGACGCCGAGGCCGGCCAGGCGGGTGACGACCTCCTCCGGGGTGGTGGGGGTCGGCTGCGCCGGGGCCTCGATGCGCGGGGACGCCGCGAAGAGCTCGTCCTCGTCGTCGAGCTCCGGCACGTCGTCGGTGGCCATGAGCGGTGCCACCGGCAGGCGGGTGACCGTCGCCAGGGCGCGGGGCGCCGGGGTGGGGGTGTCGGCCACGGCGGCGGGCTCGTCCGCGGTCTTCTCGGGAGCGCCGGAGGACGCCGGCCGAGCCGACGGGACGGCGGGCCGGGACGACGACGGCGGCACGGGCGGCAGACCACGGCCCCGGGAACCCGGCAGCGGCGGGAGCAGGGAGACGCGCGGCATGACGGTGGTCGCGTCCAGCGACATGGAGAGCGGAGCGGGGTCGCTGGCCGTGCGGGCGAGCAGCGGCGCCACCTCCGCGGCCTCCGCGACCTCGACGGTCTCGCTCGGCGCCTCGGCCACTGCCTCGACCGCGGACTCCACGTCCGGCTCCTCGACGGCGGGGACGGCCGCCTCCACGGTCGCGGTGGGCTGCTCCTCCGGCTCGGGGGTTCCGACGGTCGCCGCGGACTCGTCGGCGGCGGGCTCGTCGACGACGACGGTGTCCTCGACGACGGGGAGGGAGGCCGGCGCCTCCGCGGTGACCGGCGGCAGCCAGTCCTCGACGACGGGTGCGGGGGGCGCGACGACGTCGGCGGACGCGGACGGTGCCGGGTCCTCGAGGAGGACGTCGGCCCGGATCGGGGCGTCGGTGCGCGCGGGAGGGGCGTCGGCGTCGGTGGCCGGCTCCCCCCACAGCGGCGTGGCGACGGCGGGGGCGTCCCAGCCGAGGTCCACGACCGGGGCCGCGGGAGCCGGGGTGTCGAACAGCGAGAACGACGACGAGGGGACCGCGAGGTCGAGAGCCGCTTCGACGACGGGCGCCGGGACGGGCTCCGGGGCGGCGGCCGGCGTGGCGGAGAGCGGCGTGGTGAAGAGCGACGTGGTGAAGAGCGACGCAGCCGGCTCGAAGGCAGCCGGCTCCAAGGCAGCCGGCTCCACGACGGCGAGCGGCTCGACGACGGCGACCGCCACGGGCTGGGCGGTGACCGGCTCGGCCACGCGCGGCTCGGGCACGGTCGGCAGGGTCGCGGACGGCGCCACGACCTCCGGCTCGACGACCTCCGGCTCGACGAGGACCGGCTCGGGGGGGACCGGCGCGACCACGGGCTCGGCGATCGCCTCCTGCGGCGGGTCGCCGGCGAGCATCTTGCGCAGGATGCCGGCGAGGGCCTCGTCGGAGTGCCCCTTGGCCAGCGCCGCACGCAGCGCTTCGGCGATCTCCTCCTGCCGCGTGGACGGTGCCGCCGCGACGGGGTCGGGCTCCGCCCAGGCGGGCAGGGTCCCGGTGGTGCTGGTCGTGGCCGTGGAGGGCGGCGCGGTGGCCTGATCTCTCACCGGGGTCTCCTCCTGGTGCACGGCCTGCGACCGCATCGACGGATCTGCTGAACGGATGGCCGCGGCCAGGGTCGGCCGGAGCGCCGGTGTGCCGGCCGGCTCGTCCGCGGACGTCGCTGGAGCCGGGGCCGTGGAGAGCCCGGCCGGCTGCTCCAGCGCCTCGGCGACGGCCTGGCGCACCTCGCGGTCCCCGGAGACCATGCGGGCGAGCGCGGCCGTGAACGGCGACGGGGCCGGGGCCTCGTCCGTCGCCGGCTTCCTCGCCGGCGCCGAGGCGGTCTGCGACCGCGAGGCTGCGGGCGCGGCCTCGCGGGTGGTCTGCGGGAACGTGGCGCGGGTGGCTGCCGCACCGCGGCCGTAGCCGGTGGACGGGGCCGACGGGACGTCGGAGAGCGCGAAGCCGGCGGCCGGCAGGGACCCGGAGGACGGCCCCGCGGCCGAGGCCGGCACCGGGTCGCCGAGCAGGCCGGCCAGCTCGTCGAGCCGGAGGTCGTCCTCCAGCGGCCGCGTCACCATGTGGGTGGCGCGCGGGGTCACCGGGCGCACCGACAGCTGCTGGGCCGAAGCGGTGCCGGACGGCGCCGACCGGGCAGCCTCTGCGGCCCATGCGGCCGCCCCGTTGCGGGCGGGTGCCGCCGAGCGCGCGCGGGCGGGGGCCGCCGACGCCAGCGGGGAGTCGTAGGCGGCGACGGTGGCGGCGGGCACGGGCCCGGTCGACGGCGAGGGGACGCCGGGCCGGAGGAACTGGTCGGGGGCCACCTCGGCGATGTAGCGCTCGGTGGCGAAGAAGCCGAGCACGCCACCGGACCGCACCCGGCGCACGCCGACGACCCGGGCGTGCGGCCCGAACTGCTCGCGCGCGGCCGCGATCGCGTCGTCGCGCGTGGCGGCCTCAACGGATCGCAACGGCACCGCTCACCACTCCCAGCGACTCGATCTGGGCCGTCCGGGACACCTCCGCGTAGGAGATGACCGGCAGCCGGGGCAGGATCTGGCGCATCAGCCGCGAGAGGGCCGCGCGGACCTGGGGCGAGCAGACGAGGACCGGGGACAGGCCCTGCCGCTCGGCCTCCTCGAGCATGCCGCCGCAGCCGTGGACGAGGGCGTCCACCGTGCCGGCGTCGAGGGCCAGGACGGCGCCCATCTCGGTCTGGCGGACGGACTCGAGCAGCCGCTGCTCGAAGCCGGGCTCCAGGGTGAACACGTGCAGCCGCTCGTCCGGCGTGACGTAGGGCTGGCTGATCGCCGACCCGAGCGCAGCCCGGACCGCCTCGACCAGACCGTCGAGTTCGGTCGAGTGCTTGGCACGCACAGAGAGTGCCTCGAAGATGCGCACCAGGTCGCGGATCGACACACCCTCGGCGAGCAACGAGTGCAACACGCGTTGCACCTCTCCCAGGGTGAGCAGGGTCGGCGTCAGCTCCTCGACGACGACGGGGTGCGAGCGGCGCACCATCTCCACGAGCAGGCGGACGTCCTCCCGGCCGAGGAGCTCGGCGGCGTTCTGCCGCACGACCTCCGCCAGGTGCGTGGTGATGACCGAGGAGCGGTCGACGACGGTCGCCCCGGCCATCTCGGCGGCGCGCTGCAGCTCGACGGGCACCCACTTGGCGGCCAGGCCGAACACCGGCTCGCGGGTCGGCTTGCCGGGCAGCCCGTCCAGGGCGTCACCGATGGCCAGGATGGTGCCGGCGGGGGAGCTGCCCTTGGCCACCGGGACGCCGTTGAGCCAGATGACGTACTGCGACGAGGGCAGGTCGAGGTTGTCGCGGGTGCGCACCAGCGGGATGACCAGCCCGGTCTCCATCGCGACCTTGCGGCGCAGCGCCTTGACCCGGTCGAGCAGGTCCCCGCCGCGGGCGGCGTCGACCAGGTCGACCAGGTCGAAGGCGACCTCCAGCTCCAGCGGGTCGACCCGCATCTTCTCGGCGATGGCCTCGGGGGAGTCCGGCGCGGGCTCCATCTCGGCGGCGGCCGCGGCGGCCTCGGCCTCCTCGTCGACCTCCGGCTCGTCGGCCATCCGGGTGGAGAGGAACAGGAAGAGCCCGCCGACGAGCAGGAACGGCAGCTTCGGCAGGCCCGGGATCAGGCACAGGGCCAGGGCCGCGCCTCCGGCGATGCGCACCGGCTGCTTGAAGCGGCCCAGCTGGGCGATCAGGTCCGTGCCCATGTCGCCCTCGGTGGCCGAGCGCGTGACGATGATGCCGGTCGCGGTCGACATGAGCAGCGCCGGGATCATCGAGACCAGGCCGTCGCCGACGGTCAGCAGCGAGTACGTGGTGACGGCCTCGGCCGGGGCCAGGCCGCGCTGCATCATCCCGATGGCGAAGCCGCCGATCAGGTTCACCAGCGTGACGATGATGCCGGCGATGGCGTCGCCCTTGACGAACTTCGACGCGCCGTCCATCGAGCCGTAGAAGTCCGCCTCGGCGGTGACCTCGTGCCGGCGCTTGCGCGCCTGCGCCTCGTTGATCAGGCCGGCGTTCAGGTCGGCGTCGATGGCCATCTGCTTGCCGGGCATGGCGTCGAGGGTGAAGCGAGCGCCCACCTCGGCCACCCGGCCGGCACCGTTGGTGATCACGACGAACTGCACGATCGTCAGGATCAGGAAGATCACCAGGCCGACGATGAGAGAGCCGCCGATGACGATGTGGCCGAAGGCCTCGATCACCTTGCCGGCGTAGCCGTCGGTGAGCACGAGCCGGGTGGACGAGACGTTGAGCGCCAGCCGGAAGAGCGTCGCGATGAGCAGCAGCGACGGGAAGACGGCGAAGTCCAGCGGCTTCTTGATCTGCATCGCCACCAGCAGGATCAGCAGCGAGACCGCGAGGTTGAGCCCGATCAGCAGGTCCATCATCGCCGCCGGCAGCGGCACCACCAGCATGAGCACGATGGCGACGACGCCGATCGGGACGGCGGCCTTGCCCAGGCCCTTCACTGGCCCATCCCGGGCGGGCACGACGGACGCTGGCTCACCCCTCCCTCATCGGCAGGCCGGCGACGGGCCGGTACCTCCCCGGAACTGCCGGTCCTGGCTCACCGTGGCGGGTCCTGGCTCACGGTCGACGGTGAGCCAGGACCCGGATCGACCAGGTGACCTGATCAACACGGGTCAGGCGGCGACGGTGGGGCGGCGCCGGCCGGCCTTCGGCAGGTCGGTGGTGTCGGGGGCCTCGAAGCCCGGGCGGTGGAACCCGCCGCGCACCCCGCGGGCACCAAGGTGCATGACGAAGGCGAGCACGCGGGCGACCGCGGTGAACAGCTGCGGCGGGACCTCCTGGCCGAGCTCGCAGGATGCGTGCAGCGCCCGGGCCAGGGGGATGTCCTGGACCATCGGGACGCGGGCCTCCGCGGCCTTCTCGCGCAGCTTCGCCGCCACCGCCCCGGCGCCCTTGGCGACCACGCGCGGCGCGCCCTTGGCGGCGTCGTACTTGAGGGCCACGGCGACGTGGGTGGGGTTCACCAGCAGGACGTCGGCCTCGGCGACCTCGCTCATCATCCGGTTCCGCGACATCGCCATCTGCACCCCGCGGCGGTGCGCCTTCATGTGCGGGTCGCCCTCGGCCTGCTTGTACTCCTGCTGGATCTCGTACTTGCTCATCTTGAGCTCTTTCATCATCTTCTTGCGCACGACGAGGTAGTCGGCGACGGCGATGACCAGGCCGGTGACCGCGACGACGCGGAACATCAGCACGGCGGAGTCGGTGAAGGTGGCCGCGACCGCCGACAGGGGCAGCGAACCCGCGGAGGACACCAGCGCCTGCGCCCGTTCGCTGGTGATGATGACGACCGTGCCGAGGGCGGCGGTCTTGATCAGCGCCTTCGTCGCCTCCCAGAGGCCCTGGGTCCCGAACATCCGCTTCATCCCCGGGAACGGGTTGAGCTTCTTGAGCTTGGGCTGCATCGGCTTGCCCGTCACGTGCACCCCGCCCTGGGCCGCCGACGCCGCCACGCCCACGAGCATCAGCGCGACCGCGGTGGGGAGCAGCGTCGTCAGGAAGGCGATGAGGGCCTTGCCCAGCAGGGCGGTGACCGAGGAGGCCTGGGGGTTCTTCACCACCGTGCCCACGTGCACGAACAGCTGCTGGACGGCGTCGAACGCATTGCCCACGAGCATCGGCAGCAGGAAGCTCGCCGCCGCCACGCCCAGCCAGGTGCCCAGCTCCTGGGTGCGCGGGATCTGCCCGTCCTTGCGCGCCTTCTTCAGGCGCTGGGGAGTGGGCGCCTCGGTCTTCTCCCCGCCCGGTCCGTCCTTGGCCATCAGCCGCCGCGCAGGGAGATCATGGCGCGGGTGCCGTGCTCGAGCAGGCCGTCCAGAGCCGGGGGGAGCAGCGGGAAGGTGAGCCCGAGCATCGCCAGGGTCAGCATGATCTTCACCGGGAAGCCGAGGGCGAAGACGTTGAGCGCGGGTGCGGCCCGGCTGAGCAGGGCCAGCGCGACGTCGGCGAGCAGCAGCACGGCGACCATCGGCCCGGCGATCTGCAGCGCGGCCAGGAACATCATCGAGAACGCGGTGATGAGGACCGCCGCGATCTGGTCGGTGGGCACGTCCCCGCCGACCGGCAGCCCCTCGTAGGAGGTGGCGAACCCCTTGACCATGAGCAGGTGCCCGCCGCTGGTGAACAGCAGGGTGGTGGCCAGCAGGTAGTGCAGCTTGCCCAGCGAGCTGTTCTGGGTCATCGCCATCGGGTCGTAGCCCGGCTGCAGCGAGAAGCCGCCGGCCACGTCGAGGATGTCGCCGGCCATCTGCACGGCCGTGAACAGCACCTGGACGACGAAGCCCAGCGCCGCGCCGATGACCACCTCGGTGAGGGCGGTGACCAGCAGGAAGCCGGCCGTCGGTGCGGGGAGGGTCGGGGCGATCTGGGTCGAGAGCAGCACCGACAGCGACAGCGCCAGCGCACCCTTGACCGCACCCGGGATGACCCGGGAGTTGAACGGCGGGGCGAAGAGGACGAAGCCGGCGGCGCGCGCCGTGCCGAGGAGCAGGGCGGCGAGCGTGACCGCCGGGACCGAGAGGTCCACGGCGCTACGTCCGGTCGAGCAGCGCCGGCAGCTGGTCGAACAGGGTGTGGGTGAAGCTGACCAGCTCGGAGAGCACCCAGTTCCCGGTCACCAGCAGGGCGATCGACACGGCGATCATCTTCGGGACGAAGGAGAGCGTGGCCTCCTGGATCTGCGTCGCCGCCTGGAACAGCGAGATCAGGAAGCCGACCAGCAGCGCGGTCAGCAGGATCGGGGCGGCGACCTTCGCGGCGACCATCATGGTCTGCGCGGCGATCTCCGTGACGTCGGCGTCGCTCATGGCTCGACTCCGAACTCGTTCCGCTCCTCGGTCGCTGGCGCTCCCTGCGATGCTCGCTCGCTCGTCGTTCTCGCGTTGCTCATCGCTACCCCGCCCCTCCGTAGGAACCCACCAGCGCGGTGGTGATGAGCGCCCAGCCGTCGACGACGACGAAGAGCAGCAGCTTGAAGGGCAGCGACACGATGGTCGGCGGGACCATCATCATGCCGAGCGCCATGAGCGCGGCGCTGACGAGCATGTCGAGCACCAGGAACGGGATGAAGATGACCAGCCCGATGATGAACGCGCTCTTCAGCTCCGAGAGGACGAACGCCGGGATCAGCGTCGTCATGCTGACCGCCGCCGCGTCGGCGGGGGCCTCTTCGCCGGAGAGCCCGATCATCAGCGTCAGCTCGTCCTCGCGGGTGTTGGCCAGGAGGAACTCGCGCAGCGGCACGACACCGGCGTCGTAGGCCTGCGACACCGACATCGCCCCGTCCATGTAGGGCTGGACGGCGAGCTCGTTGATGTCGGTGAGCACCGGGCCCATCACGAACAGCGTGAGGAACAGGGCGATTCCGGTGAGCACCTGGTTCGGGGGCGACGTCGCCATGCCGAGCGCGTTCCGGGTCAGCCCCAGGACCACGATGATCTTGGTGAACGAGGTGGCCAGCAGCAGCACCGACGGTGCGACCGAGAGGACCGTGATCGCGAGGATCAGGGTGATGGAGCTGCTGGGTGAGCCGTCGCCGATGGAGATGTCCACGTTGCCGTCCACCGTGGGTGCGACGGGCGCGGTCGGTGCCGTCGGTGCCGTCGGTGCGGCCGTCGCCGGGCCGGCGAGCAGCACCGCCGCCACGGTGGCGAGCAGCAGCGCCAGCAGGACGACGGCGGTGCGCCGCCGGGTCCCCGGGCTGCTGCCCGGCCGCGGCAGCGGGCGCACGAGGGCGGTCATGACCGGCGGACCGTGCGATCGCGCAGCCCGTCGACCAGCGTGCCCCAGCTGTTGCGGTCCAGGACCGACCCGGCGAGCACGCCGTCGGCGGAGCGGGCGACCTGCGCCGGGATGGCCGGCGCGTCCTCGCCCGGCTCGCCGGCGGGGCGCAGCCGGACCGGTGCGCGCCGGTCGCCGAGCGCGGCGTCCACGGCCTCGGCGTCGACCTCGGCCAGCAGGGTGACCTGCTCCTCGGTGGCGCCGATGACCAGGACGACGTCGGCGATCCGGACGACGTTGACGGTGCTGGTGCGGCCCATGCGCTGCCGGGCGACGACCTCGATCAGGCCGTTGCCCTGGCCCAGGCCCTTCTTCTTGGCCAGGGCGGCGGCCCACCAGAGCACGCCGCCGATCAGGGCCAGCGACAGGAACAGCCGGATGATCATCCACGTCATGAGGCCGCGGCTCCCAGCTCTGCCGCGTCGGTCACGATCTCGCTGATCCGCAGCCCGAAGTCCTCGTCGACGACGACGACCTCGCCGCGGGCGATGAGCGTGCCGTTGACCAGCAGGTCGGCCGGGGCGCTGGCCGCGCGGTCGAGCTCGACGACCTCGCCGGGGTGCAGCGAGAGCAGCTCCTGCACGGTCATCCGGGTGCGCCCGATCTCCACGGTGACCTCCATGGCCACGTGCCGGAGGAGCTCCAGGCTGCCGCGCTGGTCGCGGGTGGCCGGGAGGGTGACCTGGAGGGCGAGCGTCGCCTGGTGCTCGCCGTCGCCCAGGAGCGGGACGGCGACGAACATGCCCTTGTCGCGCAGCCCGTCGAGCGCGGCCACCGGCTCCTCGGTGCGCTCGGCGGCCACGCGCACCCGGCCCAGGGCCGCGGCGGCCGCCTCGAGGGCCGGGCGCAGCGCGGAGGCGACGTCCATCTGGCCGACTGGGGAGTTCTGCAGGGCGTCGACGACGTCACCGGAGATCACCAGGACGACGTCGCCGGACACCTCGCCGGAGAGGCCGGCGGTCACCGCGACGGCGGCGGCCGGGGGGAGAGGGACGGTGTCGGGGTCGCTGACCGGGGCGCCGGCCGTCAGGGCCGAGGTCGAGGGGACCAGGGCGGCGGCCGCGCGCGCGGCCGCGGCGACGACCGCCGTGACGGTCTGGGAGTCCTGCGAGTTGGTGCGGGGCGCGGTCATGCGGAGTCCTTCGCGGCGTGCGGAGCGTGCGGGGTGGGGACGATCGAGGCGGCGAGCCGGCGCCGGTGGTTGCTGGCGATCGCGTAGGCGAACGTCGTGTCGTTGGTCGTGACCTCGAGCGGGCTGTCCCGCGGGTGGCGGAGCAGCAGCACGTCGTCGACGGCGAGGGAGAGCAGGTCGGAGGAGGAGACGGTGAGCGGGGCGAAGCGCACGCTCACGTCGACCGGCACGAGGTTGAGCCGGGCGGCCAGGGCCTCACGGGCCCGCTGCCGCTTGCGCAGCGCGGACTCCGACAGCTGCGGGGACGCCGCGTTGTTGAGCGACTGGGCGAAGGAGGAGAACGGCAGCACGACCGTCGCCTCGCCCTCGCGGCTGCCGACGGCCATGGCGAAGGTGGCCACCATGACGGTGTCCGAGCCGGCGGCGGCCTGGGCCAGCTGGGGGTTGTACTCGCGCCCGACCAGCACCGGCTGGATGTCGGTGACCGGGTTCAGCGAGGTGGCGAACTCGTCGAGCAGCCGCTCCAGCAGGTGGTTGGTGATGGTGGTCTCCATCGCCGTCATCGGCCGGTTGGGCTGGGCGGCGCTGCCCGATCCGCCGAGCATGTGGTCGACCATCGACATCGCCATGTCGAGCGGGAACGCCAGCAGCCCCTTGCCGGCCAGGGGCTCCATGGTGAACGTCGAGATGAAGGTGGGGTTGGGCAGCGTCCCGATGTAGTCGTCGTACGAGAACTGCTCGATGCTGCCCAGCTCCAGGCGGGCGCCCGCGCGCAGGAACGTCGTCAGGATGGTCGTCGCCTGGCGGGCGAAGTTCTCCTGGGCGATCTGCATGACCCGCACGTGCTCGCGGGAGAGCTTCGTCGGGCGGCGGAAGTCGTAGGTGCGCGGCTCCCCGCGGCGGCTGCGGCCGCCCGGGCCGGCGGCGGGTGCTGGTGCGGGTGCCGGGGCCGGCGCGGCGGCCGGGGCCGGTCCGGTCTCGGGGGTGGTCACGAGAAGCCTCATCGGCGGGGCGCGGGACCACCCTGACCGGGCACCGAGCGGCCACCGTGCCGACAGGGGGTGGTGTGACGGGTGGGGCCCCTGACGCGCGTCAGGGGTGCCCTCCGGAACCGGAGGACACCCCTGCGTGGTCGGGCCGCCGCGGCGCCGGAGCGCCGCGGCGAGTACGTCACTGGGTGACGTACTCGGTGTAGTAGATGCCCATGACCGCCTTGACGTCGTGGTCGGTGTAGGCCTCGACGATCTTCGCCTGCAGCGACTCCTTGAGCGCCTCCCGGGCACCGGTGACGTCGGCCGGCGCGGCCTGGGAGAACGTGGAGATGACCAGGTCCAGGGCCTTGGTGCCGTCGACGCCCCCTCCGCCGTGCCCGTCGCCGGCGGCGGCCCCCTCCTCGGTCAGCTCCAGGGCGACGCCGATCTTCAGGTAGCCGCCGCCGGCGAGGTTCACCGCCACCGGCTCGAGCGGGAGGTAGGTGCCGCTGGACACCGGCTCCACGGCCTCGGCCTCGGCCGAGCCGGCGAAGAGGAAGAAGTAGCCGGCGCCGGCGCCGGCGAGCAGCACGGCGGCCAGGACGAGGAGGAGCTTCTTCTTCCCGCCCCTCCCCTCGCCCTCCTCGCCGTCGGCGGGGGCGGGGGCGGTCTTGTCCTTGCTCATTCGGGAACTCCCTGGTTGGCGGCGGCGTCGATGCCCGGCAGGAGGGCGTTGGCCTCCGCCGAGGCGGTGGACAGGACGACGACGTCGACGCGCCGGTTGACGGTGACGGCGTTCGGGTCGGACTCGGGCACCAGCGGCCGGGTCGAGGAGTAGCCGGTGGCGGACATCCGCGGCTGCGGGACGCCCTGGTCGCCGAGGTACCGCAGCACGGTGGTGGCGCGGTAGGTCGACAGCTCCCAGTTCGACGGCCACGGGCCGCCCCGGGTGACCGGGAGGTGGTTGGTGTGGCCCTCGACGCCGAGCTGGTTCGGCAGCCCGGTCACGGCGGGGGCGACGGCGGCCAGGATCGCGCGGCCCTCGGGCCGCAGCACGGCCTCCTCCGCGTCGAAGAGCACCTGGTCGGCCACGATGTGCACGACCAGGCCGCGCTCGTCGATCTCGTACCGCGCGGCGCCGGCGTAGCCCGCCTCGGCGAGCGCCGCCTCGATCCGGTCGCGGGCCGCGGCCAGCTCGTCGTACGCGGCCGCGGCCTCGGCGGCGATCCGCTCGGCGCGCTCGGCCGCCGCCCGGGCCGCGGCCTGGTCGACCTGCGCCTGCTGGACCGTCGGGTCCGGCGGGATGGCGGAGGCGATGTCGATGGCGCCCGGCAGCCCGTCGAGGACGGACTCCTCGGGGGACGCAGCCGGCGTCACCGTGATCGGGCCGCCCAGGCTCTCGTTCAGGCCCTTGGCCAGGGCGGCGAACTTGGCCGTGTCCACCTGGCTCATGGCGTAGAGCACCACGAAGAGCACCAGAAGCAGCGTCATCATGTCCGCGTAGGACACCAGCCACCGCTCGTGGTTCTCGTGCTCCTCCTCCTCGTGCTTCTTCCCCCGGCGCCGGCCGTGGCCGGAGCTCACGAGCCGGCCCGGGCGGTCCCGGGGCTCACGCCGCCTCCTTCGCGACGGAACCCGGCGGCACGAGCGAGGTCAGTTTGAGCCGGACGGCGCGCGGGCTGGTGCCGGCCTGGATCTCGGTGATGCCCTCGACCAGGAGCTCCATCTGCGCGGCCTGCAGCTCGCTGACGCGCATGATCTTGGCGCCCATGGGGAGGAACCAGAAGTTCGCGGCCATGACGCCCCACAGCGTGGCGACGAACGCCGCGGCGATCATCGGCCCCAGAGCCTCGGGGTTGCTCAGGCTGCCCATCACGTTCATCAGGCCGACGATGCAGCCGACGATGCCGATGGTCGGCGCGTAGCCGCCCATCGTGGTCATGAACTTGGCGGCGACCTTGTCCTCGGACTTCTTGGCCGCGATCTCGCTCTCCAGGACCGCGCGGAGCTCCTCCGGGTCGGTGCCGTCGATGCCCATCTGCAGGCCGCGCCGCAGGAACGGGTCCTCGATCGCCTTGACCTGCCCCTCGAGGGCCAGCAGTCCCTCCTTGCGGGCCTTCTCCGCCAGCGAGACCAGGGTCTGGATCTGGTCGGTGGGCGGCGGCACCTTGGCCGGCATCAGGGCCATCTTCATCCAGCCGGGCATCTTCTTGAGGTCGTCCATCGTCTGGCCCGACATCGCCGCGCCGAACGTGGCGACGATGACCAGGATGATCGCCGGGATGAAGATCAGCGAGCTCGGGTCGGCGCCCTCCATGATCATGAAGACCAGGAGCGCCGCCATCGAGATGACGAAACCGATCAGGGTGGCCGGATCCACGGGTCAGCGCTCCTCTCGGATCGGGAAGGGCACGACCGACGAGTCGCCGATGTCCTGCTGCTGCTCGGGGACGTGCGGGCGGTAGGTGCCGCGGTCCATCGCGTACGAGATGGCGAGGATGCCGGCGCGGTACTCGCAGATCTCCTGGAGCACCTCGTCCACGCTCTCCCGCACCACGTACTTCGTGCCGTCCACCAGGAAGGCAACCGTGTCGGGGTGGGCCTCGACCTTCTCGATGAGGTCGGGGTTGAGCGCGAACTGGTCGCCGTTCAGGCGCGTCACTCGGATCACGGGTCGGTCCTCTTGCTCGGTGGGGCCCGTGGAACGGGCAGCACAGTTCTCATCGGTCCCGGAACGGGCTTCCTTGAGCCGAAACGCCCTGGCCGGGGGCGTGTGACGGACGGCCCGGTCACCCTTCCGGGCGGCCGGGCCGTCGGCCGGTGGAGCGACGTGCGTCAGCGCTTGAGGTTCACCAGGTCCTGGAGGATCTCGTCCGAGGCGGTGATCACCCGGCTGTTCGCCTGGAAGCCGCGCTGGGCGACGATCAGGCCGGTGAACTCCTCGCTGAGGTCCACGTTCGACATCTCCAGCGCGCCGGAGCTCAGCTCGCCGCGGCCGCCCTGGCCGGCCAGGCCGATCATCGCGACGCCGGAGTTGTCGCCGACGCGGAAGGCGGAGTTACCGGCCTTCTCCAGGCCGCTGGGGTTGTTGAACGAGGCCATGGCCAGCTGGCCCAGGGGCTGGCGCAGGCCGTTGGAGTAGACCCCGGTGATCGTGCCGTCGTTGCTGAGCGTGAACGACTGCAGGGAACCGAGGGCGTAGCCGTCCGGCTTCGGCGCGGCCAGCGTGTTGGCCCCGCCGAACTGCGTCAGCCCGGCCAGGCTCATCGTCACCGGGTTGGTCCAGCTGGGGTAGCCGGCCGGCGTGAACGGGGCCAGCGCGAAGTTCGGACCGGCCGGGGTGGTCAGGTTGCCGGCGGCGTCGAACACGATCCCGGTGGTCCCCATGAGCGGGGTCCCGTCGGCGTGCACGACGCTGACGTCCCAGGTGTTGGGGCCGGTCTTCGCCAGGTTGTAGGCGACCTTCTGCAGCACGCCCTGGCTGTCGTACATGTCGGCGCCGACCTGGAAGGTGGTCCCGTCGGCGACGTCGGAGGGCAGATTGCCCAGGATGCTGCCGGCCGTCGTCGGCTTCGGGTTCACGATCTGCCCGTAGGGCACGGTCAGGTCCCGGACCGGACCGTTGGCGTTCACGACGCCGTTCGCGTCGGCCACCCAGCCCTGCAGGATCGAGCCGTCCGGGGTGACCAGCTTGCCGCTGGCGTCGAAGTCGAACGAGCCGGCGCGGGTGAACAGCTGCTGGCCGCCCGCACCGTTGACGACGAAGAACCCGTCGCCCTCGATCATGAAGTCGGTGGACCGGCCGGTGGACTGCGCCGCACCGTTGGTCCAGTTGGTGGTGATGCCGGCCAGCTTGACGCCGAGACCGATCTGCGCCGGGTTCGTGCCACCCCGGTCGGCGGCCGGCTGACCGCCGGCGCGCACGACCTGGGAGAGCGTGTCCTGGAAGACGGTGGCGCTGCTCTTGAAGCCGACGGTGTTGACGTTGGCGATGTTGTTGCCGGTGACGTCCATCTTGGTCTGGTGGGCACGCAGACCGGAGATGGCGGAGAACATGGAGCGGAGCATCGGGGGTCTCCTCCGGGTTGGGGCTCGGGATGGTGGCGCGCGGGTCGGCGCGGGGCCGGGGTGGGGGTCAGCCGGCGCCGACGGCGGTGATCCGGCCGACGGGCACGGCGACGCCGCCGATGGTGGCCTCGGCCTCGGCCTTGTCGGTGGCCAGGCGGACGGAGCTGACGACACCGCTCTTCGCGGCGCCGGTCGAGTCCGTGTAGGTGACCGTCTGGCCGACCATCGCGCCCGCGCTGCTGGAGCGCTGCAGGGCCAGCATCGAGGCGTTCTGCTTGGCGATCTCCTCGAGCTTCTCCACCTGGCTGAAGGTCGCCGTCTGCGCCATCAGCTGGTTGGTGTCAGCGGGGTTGCCGGGGTCCTGGTACTTCATCTGGGCGACGAGGAGCTTGAGGAAGGTGTCCTTGCCCATCTGGTCGCCGCGGTCCACGGTGTTCGTGGCCGAGTAGGTCGCGGCAGCGCTGGTGGCTCCGGTCACTGCGTCCGGCATCGGTGGGTGGCTCCTTCTCTCAGGCGAGCACGTCCACGCCGGACGACGTGGAACGGGTGCGGGGCTGGTTCGCGCGCCCTTCTCCGCTATCGGCAGTCCGATCCCCGGACGGGAACCGCTCGCCGGCCCGGTCCCGTGCCGGTCCGCGGTCGCCGGATCCCTGCTGCGCCTGCTGCTCGGCGGCGTGCCGGGCGAGCCAGGAGGTGTCGGCGTCGGCGTCGAGCTCGACCTTCGAGGGGGTCAGGCCGGCGGACTCCAGGTCGCGGCGGAGCTCGGGGAGCGCGTCGAGGAGCGCCGCGCGGCCCAGCTCGGAGGCGCCGCGCAGGGTCAGGTCGAGGCCTTTCTCGCTGACGGTCACCCGGACCTCGACCGGCCCGAGGTTCTCGGGGGTGAGCACCAGCGTCATCGTGTGGGTGCCGTCGCCGGCCCCGCTGAGCACCGCCACCTGCCGGGCGACCTGACCGGAGACCGGCAGCGAGGCGCCGGTCCCGGTGGCCGCGTCGACGTCGGCCGGAGCCGGCACGGCCGCGCCGGCCGGGGAGACCGCCGGGGCGCCGCCGGCCGGGGACGTGACCGGTGCCGCGGACTCGGGAGCCGTCTCCGCGGTGGTCTCCGTCCCCGGCACGGCGAGGGCGGGGGAGCCCGGCCGCGGCTCGCCGTCACCGGGCCGGTCGGACCCCGCCGCGGGAGGACCCGCCGCGAGGACCGGGGCAGGGGTGCCGTCGGAGGGACCGGCCCCGGTGGAGGTGGCCGGGCCCGGACCGGCGGGCGGCGGGCCGGCAGGGGCCTCGGCGCCGCCGGCCGGGCCGGCTGCCGTGGCCGCGACGGTGACGACGGGCAGCGGCCCGGCCGCCGTCGCCACGGTGGCCGGTGCGGGGACGGCCGGGACCGCCGGGCCGGCTGCCGCGGGCCGACCGCCTGCGGCCGGCCCCGCCATCGGTGCGGGCACGGCCGGCGCGGGGACGGCCGGGACGTCCGCGGCCGGCCCGGCAGGGATCGCCGGCAGGACCGGCGGCCCCGGCGGCACGAACCCCGCCACGAGGGCGCCGGGCGGTACCGCGGTCGCCGGCCCGGCGGGAACCGGGCCACCCGGGGCCGGGCCCGCGGCCGCGCCGAGGGCCAGCGCCCACAGCGCCGCGGCCACGCCCGCCACGGCGGCGTCGACGACCGGCACCGCACCGTCGGCCGGCGCCTCGGTCTCGCCGCCGGTCGCCGACCCGCCGGAGGACTGCTGCCCGCTGCCGGTCCCGGCGTCCCGGACCGCGCCCCGGCCGCCGGCCAGCGCACCGTCGAGGGCGGACGCGAAGGGCGCCGCGCTGTCGGTGGACCCGCCGTCGGAGGACGACGTCGACGCCGCGCGCGCGGCCGGGACGGCGGAGGTCACAGGAGCTGTCATCGGTAGGCCTCTGCCTTGCTCATCACGGAGCGGACGTAGTTCTGGGTCTCCGGGTAGGGCGGGATGCCCCCGTAGCGGCTGACCGTCCCGGGGCCGGAGTTGTAGGCGGCCAGCGCCAGCTCGGTGGAGCCGAACTGCTGGGTCAGGCTGCTGAGGTACTTCGCGGCGCCGTCGATCGCCGAGCCGGGGTCGAGCGGGTCGACGCCCAGGCCCCGGGCGGTCGCCGGCATGAACTGCATGAGGCCCTGGGCGCCGGCGGGGGAGACGGCCGAGGCGTCGAAGCCGCTCTCCTGCTTGGCGACCGCCGCGAGCAGCGGGGCGTCGACCCCGTGCCTGCCGGCCGCGCGGGTGAACAGGTCGGCGTACGGGACCCCTGTGAGCGCGGAGCCGGTGGGACGTGCCGTCGGCGCCGCGGCCGTCTCCGGCAGGACCCGGCGGATGGCGGTCGGGGTACCGACGTCACGGATGCCGACGGTGCCCCCGGGCTTCGGCGAGTCGATCATCTTGCCGTCGCCCACGTAGATGCCGACGTGGTCGACCCCGGGCCGGTCCGAGGAGTAGTCGAAGAAGACCAGGTCGCCCGGGCGGGCGGAGTCGAGCGAGGCGACGGCCTTGCCGGTGGTGGCCTGCTGGGAGGAGGTGCGCGGCAGCTCGACGCCCAGGTTGCCCATGACCAGCTTGGTGAACCCGGAGCAGTCCAGGCCCTTGCCCGGGTCGGTCCCGCCCCACAGGTAGGGGACGCCGAGGTACTTCTGCGCCTCGGTGACGACGGCGCTGCCCGACGCGGTGCCCCCGCCGGTCGCCGAGGTGCCGGCCGCCGAGGTGCCGGTCAGGCCCGCGGCGCCGGCGGCCGACGCCCAGGCCGCGGACGAGGTCGCGGTCGCGGTCGCGGTCGGCTGGAACCGGGCCTGGATCTCGGAGATCCGGGCCTGCACGGCGGTCAGTCCGTCCATGCCGTCCCCCTCGGTGCGCCGGTGCCCCGGCCGGCCCGGCCGGTGACCAGATCGTCGGCGGCGCGCTCCTCGGCGACGTCGGCGGCGTGCTGCTGGGCGGCCCGGTGGCGCTCGGCGAGGCGCTCCAGGGCCTTGGTGCGCTGCGCGGCGGCGGTCCACTCCGCGCGGACGGCCTCGGCCTGCTCGGCCTGCGCCGTGGCCAGGGCCCGGGCATCGGCGGCGTCGGTGGCGGCCGTGCGCAGCAGCACCATGGCCGCCACGAAGGACCCGGCCGGGAGCGACGGCGGCAGCACCGCGCCGGACAGGGCCGTCTCGTACTCGGTCGCCCGCCGGGCGGCGTCGGCGGCCGAGGTGGCGGCGGCAGCGGCCGCGGCGGCCGCGGCGCGCTCCTCGGTGCGGCGCAGCTCGAGCACCGGCTGCAGCCGGAAGCGGGTCGGCTTCATCCGCCCCTCACGATCCGCTGCAGCCACGCCCACGCCTCGGCGGGCGGGGTGGACTCGCCCAGCGGCTGCTGCAGGAACGCGTCGATGCCGGGCGCGAGCTGGCGGGCCCGGTCGACGAGCGGGTCGCTGCCGGCCTGGTACGCGCCGATCTCGATCAGCTCGCGGACGTCGCGCAGCGCGCCCATGAGCCGGCGGATCTCCCGGGCGTCGGCCATCTGCGCCGGTGGCACCACCGCGCCGGCGACGCGGGAGATCGACTCCAGCACGTCGATGGCGGGGAAGTGCCCGGTCGTGGCCAGCTTGCGGGTGAGGACGATGTGCCCGTCGAGGATCGAGCGGGCGGTGTCGGCGATGGGCTCGTTGTGGTCGTCGCCCTCGACGAGCACGGTGTACAGACCGGTGATGGAGCCGGTGGTGCCGGTCCCGGCCTTCTCCAGCAGTTGCGGCATCATCGCGAAGACGCTCGGCGGGTAGCCGCGGGTCGCGGGCGGTTCCCCGGCGGAGAGGCCGACCTCGCGCTGGGCCATCGCCGTCCGGGTGATGGAGTCCATCAGCAGCAGGACGTCGCGGCCCTCGTCGCGGAAGGCCTCGGCGATGCGGGTGGCGACGAAGGCGGCCTTGAGCCGCACCAGCGGGGGCTCGTCGGAGGTCGCGACGACGACGACCGTGCGGGCGAGGCCCTCCGGGCCGAGGTTCTCCTCGATGAACTCGCGCACCTCGCGGCCGCGCTCGCCGATCAGCCCGATGACCCGCACGTCGGCGTCGGTGCCGCGGGTGATCTGGGCGAGCAGGCTGGACTTGCCGACGCCGGAGCCCGCGAAGATGCCGAGGCGCTGGCCCTTGCCGCAGGGGACGAGGGTGTCCAGCGCGCGGACGCCGAAGGTGAGGGGCTCCTCGACCCGGGCGCGGGAGAGCGCGTGCGGGGTCTGCGTCTCCAGGTCCACCCAGTCGACCCGGCTGCCCAGCGGCGGGCCACCGTCCACGGGGCGGCCGAGGCCGTCGAGGACGCGGCCGAGCAGCGCCTCGCCCACCGGCACCTGGAGGGGGCGGCCGGTGGCGCGGACCGGGGCGCCGGCGTGGACGCCGGAGAGGCCGCCCAGCGGCATGCAGGTGAGGCGGTCGCGGCCCACGGCGACGACCTCGGCGAGCAGCGGCCGGTCGGCCGGGTCCACCTCGACCAGGTCGCCGACGGCCGCGCTGACGCCGTCGACGCTGAGGGTCAGGCCCATGGCGCCGGTGACCGTGCCGGTCACCTGCGGGCGGGCGGCTGCGCGGGCACGCTCCAGCAGCACGGGGGAGACGCTCACGACCCGAGCACCGCCTGCACCCGCTGCAGCGCCGAGCTCAGCTGCGCGTCGATCCGGCGGGGGCCGGACTCGGCGACCGCACCGGCCCGCTCGACGGCGGGGTCGGCGACGACGCGCACGCTGGCGGGCAGCTCCGCGAGCGCCTCGGCGGGCACCTCGGCGAGGTCGTCGGGATGCAGCCGCACGACCGTCGGGGCGTCGGCCGGGCAGAAGGTCAGGGCCCGGCGGACGGCGTCCATGACCGGGTCGGCGGACAGCGCGAGCTCGCGGCCGAGGAGGTCCTCGACGAGGGTCAGCACCGTGCCGACGATCGAGTCGCGGATGTCGTCGGCCACCGGCACGGCGGTCCCCTCCAGCTGCCGGGCCGCCGCACCGAGCGCGGCGGTGGCCGAGACCAGGCGCCGCTCCCAGCGCGCCTGGACCTCGGCGAGCCGCTGCTCGGCGGCGCGCTCGGCCTCGGCGACCACCGCGTCGGCGGCCAGCAGACCCTCGGCATGGCCGGCGGCGAAGCCCTCGGTGCGGGCCTGTGCCCGCAGCCGGGAGAGCTCCTCGGCGTAGACGTCGCCGAGCCGGAAGGAGGGCTTGCTGCCGGCGACCGGCTGGTCCTCGGCACGGCGCACCGACGTCCGGCGCTCCACCGGCGAGGGCTGGAACGGGATGGCCGGGGAGGGGGCCGGCGCCGGCACGGAGGCCGGCACCGCCGTCGCCGGGCGGGCGACCGGCACGGCTGCCGCGACGGCGGCGCCGCGCTCGGCCATGACCTCCCGGTAGGGGCGGGCCAGCGCGGCGGAGCCGCCGCGCAGGATCGCGCCCTCACGCAGTGCCCATGGGCGTGACTCCGCGCCCCGGTCCGCTCCTCGCTCGACGACCCACGGCGCCTCCGCGGTCGCTCCGCTCCTCGCTCGTTCCTCGCTGCGATGCTCGCTCCCTGTCGGCGCCGGCCTCGCTGCGATGCTCCCGAGGCTGTCGTCACGCAACGAAGTCATCGTCCCCACCGCGGTTGATGGTCAGCACGCCCTGCTCCTCGAGGGTGCGGATGACCGCGACGACCTTGGCCTGCGCCTCCTCGACGGTGCGCGTGCGCACCGGGCCGAGCAGCTCGATCTCCTCGGACAGGTTCTCGGCGGCACGCTCGGAGAGGTTGCGCTTGATCTTGTCCTGGACGTCGGGCCGCACACCCTTGAGCGCGGTGGCCAGGTCGTTGGCCTCGACCTCGCGCAGCACCAGCTGCAGGGAGCGGTCGTCGATGGTGACGATGTCCTCGAAGACGAACATCTGCGCGCGGACCTGCTCGGCCAGCTCCGGGTCGCTGGTGTCCAGCCACTCCAGGATCGAGCGCTCCGTCGGCCGCGGGGAGCGGTTGATGATCTCGACGAGGGTCTCGACGCCACCGACGGTGGTCATGTCCTGGTGCGCCAGGATCGAGCCCATCCGGCGGCCGAGCTCCTCCTCCACCAGCCGCACCATCTCGGGTGAGGTGCGGTCCATGGTGGCGATGCGGTGCGCGACCTCGGCCTGCTGCTCCGGGGCGAAGCCCGAGAGCACCTCCGCGGACTGGGCGGCCGTGAGGTGGGCGAGCACCAGTGCGATGACCTGCGGGTGCTCGTCCTTGAGGAAGGTGACGAGCTGGCGGACGTCGGCGTTGCGCAGCGAGGCGAAGGGCACCTCGGTGTAGACGACGTTCAGCCGGGACAGGATGCCCTCGGCCTTGTCCTGGCCGAGCCCTGCGGCGAGGATCTCGCGGGCGAACTCGACACCGCCGCGACCGACGAAGTGCTGGGCGGTCATCAGGCCGTGGAACTCGCGCATGACGCCGTCGACGTCGTCGAGCTCGACCGAGCCGAGCTTCATCAGCTCGCGGGTCAGCGCCTCGACCTCGCGGGGGCGCAGCTGGGCCAGCAGGACGCCGGCCTCCTCCTTGCTCATCTGGGCGAGGAAGACGGCGGCCTTGCGCAGGCCGGGCAGCTCTTGGCGCGGCGGGACGGCGACGGCCGAGCCGGGTGCCGTGGGGATGCTGGCGAGGGTCATGCGATCACCTCGCTGGCGCTCGGCGTCCGCATGCCCATGGGTGCTCTGCTCATTCCTGAGCTCGCGAGCTCGCTCACGACTTGTTCTCGCTCAGCCAGCCGCGCAGCATGGCCGCGACCTCGTCCGGGCGCTCGCTGACCATCGCCGAGATCTCCCCGCGCACCTTGGCCCGTTCGGCCGCCTCGAGCTCCATGGCCGCGTTGTCGACCGCGACCTCCTCGCGCGTGCTGGCCACCCGCAGGCGGTCCAGCTCGGCCAGCATGTCGTCGTCGAGCTCGAGCGGCTCGTAGTCCTCCTCGTCCTCCACCTGGCGGCGCGAGCGCAGCCAGACGATCAGGACGACGAGCGCGATGCCCGCGGCGATGCCGCCGGTGCGGATCATCGACCACATCTGCTCGTTCGCCTCGGCCTCGCGGGCGGCCTCCATGGCCGCGGCGGCGTTCTCGGCCGCGGTCGCGTCGAAGGGCAGCGAGGCGACGGTGATGTCGTCGCCGCGGGCCTCGTCGAGGCCGACGGCGGTGACCATCAGCTGGGTCATCTGCTGCTGGTTGAGGTTGCCGGCGACGGCGTCGTCCATGACGACGGAGACGGTGAGCCGGTTGAGCTCACCGGGGGCGCCCTGCACGACCTCGGTGGTCTCCCCGACGGCGTTGTTGGCCGTCGTGGACTCCTTGTTGTACGTGGACTCGCCGCCCGCGATCCCCGCGGCGTCGGGCATGTTCTCCGGGCCGAGGATGCCGCCGACCGGGGCGCCGCCGCCGGTGTACTCCTCGACGGTGGTCTGCTCGGAGATCGGCGGGACCTCCTCGTCGAAGGTGTACGTCTTCGAGGTGGTGCTGCGCTCCGAGAGGTCGACGTCGGCGCGCACGGAGACGACGGAGCGCCCCGGCCCGACGACCGAGTCGAGGATCTTCTGGGCGCTGGCCGAGAGGCGGTTCTCGTACTCCTGCTCGACCTGCGAGCGGGCGTCGCCGGCGGCCGCGGTGACGCCGGTGCCGGCGGCGGAGAGCACCTGACCGGTCGAGTCGGCCACGGTGACCTGGTCGGGGTCCATGTCCTGGATGCTGGAGGAGACCAGGTTGGTGACCGCCTGGATCTGCTCGCCGGAGAGCGTGGTGCCCGGCGTCAGGTCGAGCAGGACCGACGCGGTCGGCTCGGCCTGGTCGGTCACGAACACCTCGTCCTCGGGCAGCGCCACGTGGACGACGGCGGAGTTGACGCCCGCCAGCGCCTTCAGGGTGTTGGCCAGCTCGCCCTCCAGGGCGCGCTGGTAGGTGACCTGCTGCTGGAACTCGCTGGTGGTGATGCCCTGCTCGTCGAGCAGCGCGTACCCGGTGTCCTGGCCGGCGGGCAGGCCCTTGCCGCTCATGGCCAGGCGCAGGTCGTAGACCGCGTCCTTGGCGACCATGATCGTGCCGCCGCCGTCGGCCAGCTCGTAGGCGACGCCCTGGGCGTTCAGCTCGTCGACGATCGCCGAGGCGTCGGCGGCGGCGAGGTTGGAGAACAGCGGGGCCTGGGTCGGCGTGGTGATCCAGGTGACGAAGAAGACGCCGCCGAGGGTGAGCCCGGCGAGCAGCAGGCCGATGACGACCTTCTGCCCGAGGCTGACCGTGTCGAACGTGGAGCGGGCACGCTCCAGCGTTCCGGCGAGTGCCGACTTCATCAGATCTGCATCCTCATGATCTCGTTGAACGCCGCGACGGCCTGGTTCTTGATCGTCACGACCATCTCGGTCGCCACGCCGGACTCAGCGCTGGCGATCATGTAGTCGTGGACGTCCTTCAGGTCGCCCGTGGCGGCCTGCACGGCCTTTCCCGCGGTCACGGACTGGGTGGCCTGGAGCTTGTCGAACGTCGAGGCGAGGACGGCGGCGAAGCCGTCGGCGCCTTCGGCGGCGGGAGTGCCGCGGGTGCTGCCGGCGACCCCCGTGACCGCACCGATGCCGACCGGCGGGATGCCGCCGAGCGGGATGGTCATCAGCGCTTCCCGAGCTGCAGCGCCGCCTGGTAGGCGGTGGTGGCCCGCTCGACGACGGCGAGGTTCGCCTGGTAGCCGCGCTGCGCCATCATCATGTGGGTCATCTGGTCCCCGAGGTCGATGTCGGGGTACTTGACGTAGCCCTCGGCGTCGGCGAGCGCGTGGTCGGGCTGGTAGACCATGCGGCCCTCGGGGTCGCCGAACTCCGCGCGGGCCACGCGGACGCCGCCCTCGCCGGTCCCGTAGTCCACGGCCTGGGCCACGACGAGCCGCTCCTGGAAGGCGTCCTCGTCGGTCCGCCGGACCGTGTTGATGTTCGCGATGTTGTCGGAGACGGCGTCGAGCCACTTCCGGTGCGTCATCAGCCCGGACTGGGAGATGCTCAGGGCCTGGAACATGCTCATGGTCAGGACGTCCTCAAGGCGGTGCGGAGGGAGTTGTACCGGCCGTCCAGCGCGTTGAGGGCCAGCTGGTAGCGCAGCCCGGTCTCGGTGGCGATGACGGTCTCCGCATCCAGGTTGACGTTGTTGCCGTTGGTGTTGGTCGGCTCGAGCGAGCGGGCGGTGGTGCCGCTGGAGATCACCGGCGTGGAACCGCTCCGGACGGCCCCGCGCAGCGACGTCTCGAAGTCGGTCCGCCCGGCGAGGAAGCCGGGGGTGTTGACGTTCGCGATGTTGTCGGCGGTGACGCGCTGCCGCTGTGCGAGCCCGGCGAGGGCCGCCTTCAGGACCGTCGAGGTGGCGTCGGGGATCATCGAGCGGATCCCCGGCGGGTGGAGCAGGACACGATCGACCTCCGGGTACGCGGAAGACACTCGCGAACGAGTGCAGGGCCGCCGATCCGTGGCGATGGTGGTGCTCTCCGTGCACAAGCCTCATCGGCACCGCCGGCGCGGGGCTTGACCGCCGTTCCCCGACAGGAGGGGAGCGGCGGTCAGGAGGGGTGCGGGGGACGGTTGTGACGGACGAGCCGGGCGGGAAGCACGACGGCCGGCCACCGCGGGAGCGCGGTGACCGGCCGGGAGGCGGGCGGGTTGGGCGTCAGAGGGCCCGGTCGACGAAGGAGGCGACGGGCCGGCTGGGGGCGTAGGACATGCGGGCGGCGAGATCGCGCTGGCGCTGGGACTGCATGATCCGCTCGACCAGTTCCTCGGCGACGGCGAGCTGGTGCTGCAGCAGCGCGGCGGCGCGCTCGCGCAGGTCGTCGGGCAGGGGGCCGAGGCTGGAGGGCGGCACCCAGTCGTCGATGCGGCGGCCCCAGGAGGCGATCTCGTCGGCGCGGCCGGAGGCCATGGTGTGCTCCGCGGCGACCACCTCGCCCTCGAGGTGGGTGAGCACCGTGGTCCAGTCGACGGGCTGCGGCGCGCCGTCCCCGGGCGTGTCCCGGGACGGCGTCATGACGCCGAGGCCGAGCCGGCCAGGGACGCCGCGGCCTGGCGCCAGGCGTCGCGGAGCGGCTCGACCACCTGGCGGCAGGACGCGATGCGGTTGCCGTCGAGCTTGATGTTCGCCTGCACCAGCTCGCTGATCAGCCAGTTGTAAAGGGAGGCCAGCCGGGGGCCGCCGTCCCAGACGTCGACCCGCAGGCTGGAGAGGAGCTCGTAGACGATCGCCTGCGCGTGCTGCAGCTGCTCGCTGGCCTCCTGGCGGTCACCGGCGGCCACGGCGAGCTGGGCCCGCTCGAGGTCGAGGGCCAGCCGGTCGTAGAGCATGACCAGCACCTGCTGCGGCGACGCGGTCGCGACCGTGTCGCCGAGGTAGCGGGCGCGGAGGGAGGCGGCACTCATCGGGGTTACTCCTGGGACGAGGGGGCGGTGCGGGAGGGAGCGGGATCAGCCCATCGCGCTGAGCTGGCCGGCCAGCCACGTCGACTGGTTCTTGAGGGAGTTCAGCGCGGTCTCCATGGCGGTGAACTGGCGGGTGAGCATCTCGCGGCGCTTCTCCAGCCGCAGGTCCCAGGCCTCGATGCGTCCCTCGATGTCCTCGGCCTGGGCGTCCTGGCCCTTGGCCAGCGCGACGAGCGTGCCCGTCGTGACGTCGGACGCGGACTTCGAGACCTCGAGCACCCGAGCGGCGATGCCGGGCGCAGCCTTGACCACAGCGCCGTCGGCCCTGGTGGTCTCCGGCGTGCCGAGGACAAGCTTGCTGGCCAGCTCGGGCTTGTCTTCCAGCGCGGCAAGGAAGGTCTCCTTCTTGAAGGTCACCGTCCCCTCCCTGGTCAGCGAGAAGCCCACCTGGGCGGGCGAGCCGCTGGCGCCGACGGCGCTGGAGACCGCATCGAGGAGACGACCGGCCAGCTGGGTGACGGAGAAGTCCCCACGCAGGGCTGCGGTGCTGCCCTTGGTGTTGTTGGTGTAGTCCTTGACCGTCTTGATGGCGGCGTTCACCGCGTCGACCATCGTCTGCACCTTGCCGGCGACCGCGTCGGGGTCGCTGGCGACCGAGACCGTCACCGGGGAGGCCTCCGCCTTCGTGACCGTGAGCGTCGTGCCCGGCATGACCTTGTCGAAGACGTTGGTCGAGGAGTAGACGGAGTAGCTGGTGGCCCCGCCCTGCCCGCCGATCTTGAGTTCCGCGTTCGCGCCCAGTGCCGTCGTCTCGAAGGTGCCTGCCCCACCCAGTGAGAAGCGGCTGTCTGCGCCGGTCGCCTTGCTGGTCACCTGGAGGACGTACTCGGGGGTCGCGCCGTCGCGCACCTGCACGACCGCGGCGCTGAGACCGAACGTCTTGTCGGCGTTGATGGCAGCGGCGGCGTCGGCCAGCGTCTGGCTCCCGCCGATGGCGATCGACCCCTTGACGGCGCCGGCGTCGTCGCGGACCTCGATGCTGGAAGCGCCGTAGCCCGCCGAGGGGGCGGCCCACGCGGTGGTGCCGCGGTTCAGGACGCCGTGGCTGCTGGCGACGCCCACGACCGTGAACGTCAGGGAGCCCGTCGGAGCGCCGGTGGTCGCGGTGGCGGCGACGCTCGACGACGAGCTGGAAGCCTTGGTCGGCGTCCAGGCATTCGGCTTGAGCGCGGCCTCGGCCGCGGCGGTGATCGCCAGGAACGTGGTGTTGACCGTGCGGTAGGCCGACGCTGTGTTGCCCGTCGCGGTCAGCCGCGTCTTGAGGGCCGCCTGAGACGCTCCCTCGGCCGCCACAAGCTGGTTGATCAGGTTCGTGGTGTCCAGCCCGGAGACGAGGCCGTCGACGCTCATGCCTGCCATGCGGTTCCTCCTGGTCCGGGGATGGGCTGGGTGTGAGTGAGGGGGGAGGCCGCAGGGCCTCCCCCCTCACCCGGGTGGTGCTGAGGTACTCCCTCAGCTACTCAGCTGAGATCAGCGGAGCAGCGAGAGAACGCCCTGCGAGGCCTGGTTGGCCTGCGCGAGCATCGAGGTACCGGCCTGGGACAGGATCTGGTTCCGAGTGAACTGGACCATCTCCTGCGCCATGTCGGCGTCCCGGATGCGGCTCTCCGACGCGGTCAGGTTCTCGACCGTGACGTTGAGGTTGTTGATGGTGTGGTCGAACCGGTTCTGCAGCGCACCGAGGTCCGCGCGGGTCGTCGACACCGTCTTGATGGCCTCATCCAGCTGCGTGATGGCCAGGTCCGCACCCGAAGCCGACGCGAAGCTGATGGTCTTGTTCGGGACATCGGCAACCGAGGTGGGGGCCGCGGTCGTGAACGTGAGACCAGTAGCGGTGTTGGCGACCGTTGCCCCGACACCGGCGTCGGTCAGCGCGGTCTGGATGGCCGTCGTCCGCTGGGCAGCGGTCGAGCCATCCGCGAACTTCACCGTGGACAGATCAAGGCTCTTGTCGCCGACCGTGATCGTGCCGTTGAGCTTGTCGAAGCTCTCGGCCAGGGTGTAGTTGTTCGCGGCGCCCACGGTGGCAACACCGGCGGTGCCGGTCGTGCCGTTGTGGCTGGCCGCGGTGCCGACCGCGCCGGTGAGAGCGTCGGCTGCGGCAGCCAGGGTGACGTCCAGGCCATCGATCTTGAGACCAGCAGCGCTCATGTCGGTGCCGACCTTGACGGTGATCTTCTCGCCGGCGTTGGCGCCGACCTGGAAGTTCCCCGCGTAGCTGCCGTCCAGCAGCTTGGTGCCGTTGAACGTCGTGGTGTCGGCGATCCGGGTCAGCTCGCTCTTCAGCTGGCTGATCTCGGACTGGATGTTGCCCTTGGCGTCGTCGTTCAGACCACCGGCGTTGCTGGCCTGGACCGACAGGTCGCGCATGCGCTGCAGGATGCTGTGCGTCTCGGTGAGCGCACCTTCAGCGGTCTGCACGACCGACACGCCGTCCTGGGTGTTGCGGACGGCGACCTTCAGGCCACCGATCTGCGAGCGCAGGCCCTCCGAGATGGCGAGCCCGGCCGCGTCGTCGGCGGCGCGGTTGATGCGGAAACCGGAGGAGAGCTTCTCCAGCGACTTCGACATCTGGTTGTCCGTGACGGACAGGTTGCGGTACGCGTTGAGTGCCGCGATGTTGTTGTTGACGCGCAGACCCATGGTGATCCTCCTTGGACGGGGTCGTACTGGGTGTTCCCGCTGCATCCGTGCTGCGGGCCGTGCTGGTGTCGCACAACGGGTTTCGGCCTGGGGCCGCTGGGACTTGAGGCGAACGAAATTTTTTCTCGGCCGCGTATCCCTCAGGCGGGTCGGGCCGCGGCACGCTCGGGGGTGATCCACGCGCCGGCGCGGGCCCGGGGCGGTGGCGGCGCCGGTATCGACGACGGCAGGGCACGACCGGCCCGGCCGGTGAGCCGGTCCAGGTAGCTCCGCTGCTGGTTGCGCGCCCGCACCCCGCCGGTGGCGGCGACGGGCGTGCCCTCCCACGTCTCGCCCATGGCGGCGTGCAGCAGGGTCAGCGCCCGGGCGCGCATCTGCGAGACCCGCGACAGCGTCACGCCCAGGTCTTCCGCGATGTCGGTCAGTGATTCATCACCGAAGTAGTTGCGCTCGATGACCTCGTCGAGCCGGTCGGGGAGGGCCCGGATCGCCTCGTGCAGGTGCCGGGCGCGTTCGCCGCGCAGGACTGCGCGCTCGGGGGACTCCCCGGTGTCGGGCAGGTCGAGGGAGGCTCCGTCGGGGCCGACCTCGGCGTCGATGCTGACCATGACGGCCCGGTGGACGTCCACCTGGAGGTGGTCGAGCTCGCTGCGCGCGAGGCCGAGGCTCTGCGCCAGCTCCTCCCGCGTAGGGGGCCGGCCGAGGCTGATCGTCAGGGCGTCGGCGGCGGCGTCGGTCCGCCGGGCCGCGGCGCGCACCGATCGGCTGGCCCAGTCGCCGGACCGCAGCTCGTCGAGCACCGCGCCCTGCAGCCGCGCGAGGGCGTAGGTGGCGAACGAGGCGCCCGCGGCCGGGTCGAACCGGCGCGCCACCTCGACCAGGGCCACGTGCGCGCAGGAGAGCAGGTCGTCCCGGCTCACGTGGCTCGGCAGCGAGATCCGGGAGGCGACGGCGTTGACGGCGAAAGCGGCCAGCGGGAGGTGCTCGGTCACCAGCGCGTCGACCTCCCGCGCGGACCGCCCCTTGACCGGGTTCGGGACCCGGCCGTTCTGGGGGCGTTCGTGCAACGGCCGGTCATGCGCCGACCGCTCACGCAGGGGTCGCTCGGTCGCGAGGGCACGGACTGGGGTCACGTCGTACTTCTCGGCGGGCGGCGCCGGGGTCGGCACCACCCGTCGGCACAAAACCTGCCGAACTTGAGCGCCAGTTCGGAGCTTCGGCTCAACCCCCTCCGAAGGGGTGCCGATGCCAGGTCCGACGGCGGACGCCCCGGAGCTGCGGCCCGGGACCGCGCGAGCGAGCACGAGTGAGACGACGGAAGGCGGTGGACACGTGGACTACCAGCACCTGTCGACGTTGCTGTGGCGGGAGCAGGAGCTCCTGGACCTGCTGCTGTTCAAGGCCGAGGAGAAGCAGTACCTCATCCTCACGGGCAAGACCCGCTGGCTGCAGCGCATCGCCCACGAGATCGAGGTGGTCCTCGACCAGCTGCGCACCCTCGAGGTGGAGCGCGCCGCGGCCACCGAGGCCCTGGCCCAGAAGCTCGGCATCGAGTCGAACCCCTCGCTCCGCCAGGTGGCCGAGGTCGCCCCCGCCCCGTGGAACGACCTCTACGCCAAGCACCACGAGGCCCTGCTGGTCCTGGTCACCGAGCTGCGCAGCCTCTCCGACGCCAACCGCGAGCTGATCGAGGGCGGGCTGGCCGCCATCGGCGACGCCCTGCTGCAGGTGCGCACCCCCTCGGCCGGCACCTACGGCTCGTCCGGCCGGCACTCCGACGGCAGCCACCGTGCCGTGACCCTGGACGGCGCCCTGTGAGCACTTTCAGTGGGCTCAACACGGCCACCACCTCGCTGTGGGCCCAGCGCCGCGGCCTCGACGTCACCGGCCAGAACATCGCCAACGTGAACACCGACGGCTACTCGCGCCAGCGGGTGGACCTGTCCGCCATCAGCGGCAGCACCGTGCCGGCCTTCTTCTCGACCAGCACGGGCATCGGCCAGGGCGTCAGCGCCGCCGAGGTGCTGCGCATCCGCGACTCCTTCCTGGAAGGCCGGGGGCACACCGAGCACGCCAACCAGGCGCAGCTGGTTGCCGAGACCGACGCCTACGGGCTGGTCGAGCAGGCGTTCCGCGAGCCCGGCGACACCGGCATCCAGAAGATGCTGTCGGAGATGTGGAGCGGTTGGCAGGACGTCGCCAACACGCCCAGCGATCCAGCCGCCCGCGGCCAGGTCCTCAAGCGCCTGGAGACCCTCGTCGGCGGGTTGCGCTTCAGCCAGCAGCAGCTCGGCGGGCAGTGGGACCAGACCCGGGACAACCTCGCGGTCCTCGTCGACGACGTCAACGCTGCCGCGCAGAACATCGCCGAGCTGAACGTGGCCATCCAGCGGGCCACCCAGAGCAACCTGCCGAGCAACGACCTCGCCGACCAGCGTGACCTCCTCGTCATGAAGCTGGCCGACCGGGTCGGGGCCACCGTCCGGCACGGCAAGGACGGCGTGCTCGACGTCGTCGTCGGTGGCATGAGCCTGGTCTCGGCCGGCTCGGCCACGAAGTTCGCCCTCGCCGGGTCCACCGACCCCGACGCCACCGCCGGGGACCCGCTGCGGATCGTGACCGCGGTCGGCGACTTCGCCGTCCGTGTCGGCGGGACGGCCGCCGGACAGCTGAACACGCTGAACACGATCGTCCCGGGCTACCGCGTCCAGCTCGACGGCATCGCGACGACCCTGGCGACGGCGCTGAACGAGGCGCACTCCGGGGGCTTCGATCTCTACGGCCACGCCGGCACGGCGATCCTCGGCTCCTCCGGCGGCCCGATCACGGCGTCGACCATCTCCGTGGTGGTCAAGGACCCCAGCCGCATCGCGGCGTCGTCGGTGGGTCCGGGCACCCCGAACCTCGACCGCGGGAACGCCGACGCGATCGCCCAGCTGGCGAACTCGGTCACCGGCGTCGACGCCGGCTACCGGAAGATGATCGTCGAGCTGGGTGTCCAGTCGGCGGTGTCCCAGCGCAACCTCGCCATCCAGGGCAGCATCACGACCACGGTGGACGCGGCGCGCGACTCGGTCGCCGGCGTCAACCTCGACGAGGAGCTCACCAACATGCTCTCCTACCAGCACGCCTACGCGGCCGCGGGGCGGATGATCACCGCGATCGACGAGTCGCTCGACGTGCTGATCAACCGCACCGGCCTGGTCGGGCGCTGACCCGGTGCGGATCACCCAGCGCGCCGTCGCGCTCACCAGCCTGCAGGGCCTCAACTCCAACCTCGACGCCCTGGGCAAGCTCCAGCAGCAGCTCACCTCGGGCCGGATGCTCAGCGCTCCCTCGGACTCGCCGACCGGCACCAACCGCGCCATGCAGACGCGGGCGGACCAGGAGGCGGTCGCCCAGTACGCGCGGAACATCTCCGACGGGCAGAGCTGGCTGAACCAGACCGACTCGACGCTGCAGCAGATGCTGGACGTCACCCGCAAGGTCCGGGACCTGACCGTCCAGGGCTCCAACACCGGCGCCATGTCCGACACGGCCCGGCAGGCACTGGCCACGGAGACCGCGTCACTGCGGGAGAGCCTGCTCGGGCTGGCCAACACCACGGTCGCGGGCCGGCCGCTGTTCGGCGGGATCACCGCCGGTCAGCAGGCCTACGACTCCACGACCGGCGCCTACCTGGGACTCGCCGGCGCCGAGGTGTCCCGCCGGGTCTCCGCCACCGAGAGCGTCCGCATCGACGTCAACGGGCCCGAGGCCTTCGGCCCGGCGGGCGCTGACCTGTTCGCCGTCGTCGGGCGCATCGCCGGCAACCTGACCGCCGACCCCGCCGCCCTGGAGACCGACCTCGCCGACCTCGACGCGCTGGCGCAGGGGATGCAGTCGGCGGTCGCCGACATCGGCGCCCGCTCGGCGCGGATCGACCGCGAGGGCCAGATCAACGTCGACCAGGACATCAGCCTGCAGACCCGGCTGGCGGAGGTCGAGAACATCGACCTGCCGAACACGATCATGAAGCTGCAGATGCAGCAGACGGCGTACGAGTCGGCCCTCGCCGCCACCGCCAAGGCCATCACCCCGACGCTGCTCGACTACCTGCGCTGATGACCACCACCCTCGCCGGCAGCCCCGCGACGGCCCCGATGATGACGACGGCACCGGCTCCGCCCCCGGTCCAGGTGCTGTCGTTCGCCGAGCCGCTGCCGGGGTTCCCCCGTCACTCCGACTACGTGCTGGTCGCCGGGGACGGCGCCGGGCTGCTCTTCTGGCTCCAGGCGGTCGCCCCCGACGGCCCCCGGTTCCTCGCGGTGCCGGCGCGGGAGTTCTTCCCCGGGTACGCGCCGGTGGTCCCGGCCGCGGTGCAGGTGGAGCTGGGGCTGGCCGACGTGGCCGACGCCCGGGTCTACTGCCTGGTGAGCGTGCCCGGTGGCGACGCGGCCGAGGCGACGGCGAACCTGCGGGCACCGGTCGTCGTCGCCCCCGCGACGCACCGGGCGCGCCAGGTCGTGCAGAACGACGGCGCCCTTCCCCTCCGGCGGCGCCTGCGCCGATAACCTCAGCGGAACCGCGTCAGGGACGCGCTTCCCGTGCCCGCGCCCGCGGGCACCGCCACGGACGGCCACCACACACCCATGGAGGGGTACACGTGCTCACACTCACCCGCAGCGTCGGCGAGACGATCCGCATCGGGGACGACATCGAGGTGCACGTCGTCGAGGTACGCGGCGGCACCGTGCGGCTGGGCTTCAAGGCCCCCCGCGCGGTCGCCATCCACCGCGAGGAGGTCTACCGGCAGATCGCCGAGGCCAACCTCCTCGCCGCGCAGGTCACCGCGGACACGCTCGGCGCGCTCGCGGCGTTCGCGCCCACGGCCCTGCCGGACGCGACTCCCGACGGCGTCGGGGCCGAGAGCCCGGGCCCGGTCGAGGCGGGGCGTCCCGGCGACTGACAGATGTGCACGGCTGCCGGGGGGCGTCCCTCGGCAGTCCGTGCCAATCTGACGGCCCGACGGTCGTGATCGGGCGCGACACGGGCAACTATTGCCGAAGAGTCGGCCCGACAACTGCGTCAAACACAGCGAGTTGTGTGCCGAGTTCAGCGCGTGCATGCGGCAGATTTCTCCCCAAGCAAGTGACAGGGGGCGATCAAGATGGCACGCAACGCAATCACCGCAGCAGCGGCCGGCGACCAGACTGGTGAGCAGGAGTCCGTGGTGGTCCACGTGCAGCTGCGGCCGCGCCGCGGCTCCACCCGCAAGTGCCTCGCAGCGCTCGCGGCGCTGGCGGCCGAGCACGAGGACGTGGTCTTCGCCGTCACCGGGCTGAGCAAGGACGACCGGGTCGTCCGGGTGACGGTCGGGGTCGACCTCGGCCCGCGCACCGCGGTGGCCCGGTTCTCGCCGCAGGCGCAGGCGGCCTACGCCTTCGTCTCGGCGCTGTTCACCTCGCTGTACGACCACATGCCGGTCTACACCGCGGAGCCCAGCGGCGCCGAGCGCGCCGCCGCCACGACGCTCCTCGAGCACGTCACCGCGGGCGTCGCGCGCGCCGACGCGCTCCCCGTCGACGCCCTCGACGCGCTGCCCGGCTCGTCGGTGGCCCACTCGCCCATCCCCTCGCCGCGCCTCCCCGGTCCGGGGGAGCGCATCCCGGCCTGACGGCCTTCCGCGCGGTACGCCGGAGCCGGCGTATCCGGCACCTCTTCTTCCCCGTAGTGCCTGGAGTTCCGATGCCCGACCGCACCCCGTCCTCGACCCCTCCGACCGCAGACGACCGCGCCCGCAACCGGCAGCCCCTGGTGTTCGGCGGGATCCCCGAGGCCGAGGGGTGGGCGCTGGCGCCCATCACCCCGCGCGATCGGGTGCACTTCCGGGTCGACCACGAACTGCCGCTCGACGAGTTCCGCCGGGAGCTCCCCGACGGCGTCACGGCCAGCTACGACCAGGGTGACGGCCTCTACCGGGTCGACGGCGCCTGCGGGACGGCCGCGGTCCTCGCCGACTGGGTCAAGGCCTGGTGCGCCGGGCGCGGCGTGACCACCGTCGGGCTGCGCGCCGAGACCGGCGTCCGCCGCCGCGCCCCCCGGGACCTGCCGGGGGACTTCCTCGCCGACCTGTGCCGGCACTACGGGCCGGTGAGCCTCAAGCGGCTGCAGCGGAACATGAGCACGATCCGGCTGCACCTGCCCGACCCGGACGACCTCGGGCAGCAGGTGTTCGAGTGGGTGCTCAAGGCGGTGGCCCAGTACGACGAGACCAAGTCGGTCCCGTTCGGGGCCTTCCTGGCCACCCAGCTGTCCAAGTGGGTGCACGACCTGGGGCGCAACGCGCACGGGCGCACGGCCGCCGACACCGAGCACAAGCAGCAGAAGGCCATCGCCGCCTTCATGGCCGAGCACCAGCGCCGGCCGAGCGAGAAGGAACTGGCCGCCTACATGGGTCAGAGCGTCGCCACGCTGCGCCGCAACTCCCAGACCGTCGCGACCCTCAACGGCCTGCGTAACCTGCAGTCGCTGGACGGCACCCCCGAGACGACGGAGATCCTGCTGCCCGACTCCTCCGAGGCGCCCGACGAGATCATGGGGGAGGCCGAGCAGACGCTGCTGTCGCACGCCCTCACCGCCGCCTGCGCCCCCGACCCGAACGCGCGCAGCGACCAGCGCGCCGGCCAGCCCAACGTCCTCGGCTGGGCGACGTGGTACCTCACCACCTGGGGCGGGCAGACCAAGACCCAGCTGTCCGCCGACCTCAACACCTCGGTGCGGAACATGAACGTCTACGCCGACCGGGTGGAGAAGGCCCTCAAGGACCGGCTGGCCGAGCTCGCCGACTGACCGCGGCCCGTGCCGCGGTCCTCCCGATCCCGCGAGCCCGCACCGACCCTTCCGGACGGTGCGGGCTCGCGGGATCTCGTGCGTCCGGGGGTGCCGTGGCGCCCGGCCGGTGCCAGGGGTGCGCGCGGGACGGGGCGTGCCTGCGTGCCCGCGCGCGGACCGAATCCGGAAAAGCCCCCGGTGAGGGGTCCGTTGGCTCCTGCACCTGCCGATATCCACTCTGTGACGCCCAGTCCGAGCACCTGCCGCCGCGCCGCTCCGGCGTCGTCGGCGGCCGGACCGCGCGACCGGGACGACGCACGGTGAGCGCGCTGCCGTTCGGGGACCCGGCTGTGCCGGTCCTCGTCCCGCACTGGCTCGACGCCGCCGCCCGGGACCTGCTCGCCGAGACCGTGCGGACCGCGCTGGGGGACCGCACGGTGCACCCGGTCACCGCCATCCACCTGCAGGACGTCCTCACCGAGCTGCACGTGGCGACCGCCCGCGAGGCGGTCTGGCCTGCGTCGACGGCCCGGGTCCGGCTCGCCACCGGCTGGGGTGCGGACGTCCTGCCCGTCCGGCTGAGCCCGGCCGAGCTCGCCGGCGTCCTGGCCCTGCCCGGCCTGCCGGACCGGCTGCGCGGCCTGCTCGCCACCGGGGGGCGCGCGTGACCGCCGGCCTCTTCGGCACCGCGCCCTCCGCCCGGTTGCTGCACCGCTTCCGGGCGGCCCCGATCGAGGTGGCCGACCTGCACGACGTCGCGGCCGAGCTGCTGCCCCGCCTGTCGTCCCCGCGCCTGCAGCTGGACCTGGTGCGGCGTCCGGGCGCCGGCACCGTGCTCCACCTCGCGGAGGACGAGCGGGTCCAGCGGGTGCCGCTCACCGATCTGGCCGACGACATGACCCGGGCCGGGGTGCCGGGTACGGCCGCGGGCATCGCCGCCGCGCTGCGGACCTGGGTGGCCCGCCGCCCGGTCACCGACGTCGCGGCGGCCGCCGCCGGGATCGCGGTGCTCGACTGGGCCGACGCCGGGCAGACGTCGATCGGCTGGACCGTCGTCGTGGTGCGCGGGGAGCTCGCCGTGCCGTGGGCGCCGTCGTCGGCGGCACGGGCGGCGGAGCTGCACCGGGTCCGCTCCGCCGCCACCGGCCGGGCCCACGACGTGCACCTGGAGCTGCGGGTGGAGGGGCCCCTGGCGCTCTGGTCGCACCGCACCGTGCCGGTGCTCGCCTCGGCCGCGCTCGTCGCCCCCGAACTCCTGCTGCACCGGATCACCGGCGCGGGTCTGACCCTGCCCGACATGCACGTCGTGGTGACGCCGCACCGGCCGGTCGCCTGCGCGGGGCCCGGGGTCGCGCGCCGGCTGGCCGGCCAGGCCAGCGACGCGAGCGTGACGCTGCCCTGGCGCCGCGTCGTCGACCTGCCCTGGATCTGAGCGCCTCCCGGCACCGCGGTCAGGAGATGTAGCCGTACTCCCAGTGCCACGGCTCCGGCTTCTCGCCCCCGGGGCGGGCCCACTCGGGCTGCACGAAGCCGAAGCGCGCGGCGTTGGCCGTCATCCAGGTCCACTGCGGCGTGCCGGCGACGTTGACCCCGCCGCCGAGGTCGACCGCGAGGGCCCAGCCGTGGTTCGACGTGCCCGGGACGGCCGCCAGCCCCGGCTTGGCGTAGTAGGCCGCCACCTGCGCGCCGAAGGACCGGTAGGAGTCGGTGATCCGCAGCGGCGTGCCGAACTCCGCGGCGAAGGCCGCGTCGAGCCGGGCGTAGGAGGCAGCCGCGTCGCAGCGCAGCGCGTGCCCGGCGATGCCCAGCCGGCACAGCGCCTCGGCGGGGATGCGGCCGTTGGACCAGCCACCCCACTGCGGGCTCGCCGGCCCCGGCGTCGGCAACGGGGCGCCGCACGTACCCGCCCCGCCGCCTGGGGGCAGAGGTGCGTTCGGCCCGGCGGGGGCCGGCACCGGCACCCGCACCGCCGAGGCGCCGGCCGGCAGCGGTCGCACGCCCACCTGGTACGACGCCGCGGAGGCGCCGACGACGTCGCCGTCGCCGACGTAGATGCCGACGTCCCGGCCGCCGGGGGAGAACACCAGGTCGCCCACCTGGACGTCGCGGAACGGCACGGCGGCGCCGGACGCCCACTGGGCCTCAGGGGTGCCCGGCAGCGCGTACCCGCCGAGCAGCCAGGAGGCAGCGGTGAACCCACCGCAGTCGTACGTCTCCGGACCGGCGGTGCCCGCGACGAACGGTCTGCCGAGCTGGGAGAGGGCGTTGCTGACCGCGGCCACCGTCTCGGCGGGCAGCACGGTCACCGGTTCGTTGCCGATGATCGCCCAGACCACGCCGGGGACCGGGCGGCCGTCGGGGTCGAGCGCGGGCGACAGGCCGGCCGGCAGCGCCGCGAGGTCGGCCAGCGCGGCCGCGGGCGGCGGCACGATGCCGGCGGCGGCGAGCCGGCCGAGGTACTCCTGCCAGCGCCGCGTCGCCGCGTCGTTGCGCTCCTGCTGCGCGCCGGCGGCGGGGATGGTGCCCAGGCCGGCCAGCCGGCCGGAGACCTCGGGGGGGAGGTCGCCGACCTCCGCCCGCACGGCGACCAGGACGTCGGCGGCCCGCTGCTCGGCGGCCGACACGGCGGCACGCGCGTCGGCCACGCGAGCGGTCGCGGCCGCGAGCCGGGCGGCGCTGCGGGCCGCCCGGACCGCGTCGCCCGACAGCTCCGCCCCGGCGCGCTCGGCCAGGGCCTGCCGGTAGAGCACGCCGGAGGTCGCGCCGGCGTCGTGCAGGTCGAGACCCAGCACCGGGTAGCGGCTGGTGGCGTCGGCCCGGTACAGCTCGGCGGCGGCGGCGCCGACCGACAGCTGCGTGACGGCGAGCTCGTCCCGGGCGGCCTGCTCGGCGGCCAGCGCGTCGGCGAGCCGGGTGCGCCGCTGGTCGGCCGCACCGGCCAGCCGCTGGTAGCGGTCGGACTGCTCCAGCAGCGAACTGCGCGCCGTGAGCGCCAGCGTGGTCGGGTCCAGCGCCGAGCCGGCCACGTCGGGCGCCGGGGTACCGGGCAGCAGGAGGGCGAGCGCAGCGGGGATCAGCAGGGCACTGGTCGCGATCACGCCGAGGCGGGTCGACCACGTCGTCCCGGTGCGGGGGGTGCGCCGCGCGGTCCGCGAGCGGCCGCGGGCCGGCGGCCGGCGGACCGCGGTGCGCCCGCCGGCGGGGCGGCCCCGGCCTGCCGGGGTCCGGGACGTGCTCGTCCGCGGGGCACCCGCGCGTGCGGCGACGGCCGCGCGGGCCGCGGCGAGCTGCTCGGGGGTGACCCCGGGCCGGGCGGCCGCCGCCTGGCGCAGCGCCAGCGCCTCGCGCAGCGCCGCGGCCTCCGCCGGGGTCAGGTGCGGTCGGGCCGACGCGCGCTTCCCGCCGGCAGCCCCCGAGCGGGCGGCGGCGGTGCGGGTGCCGGTGCCGCGGGCCGTGGACGTCCGGGGCGCGGCGGTGCGGGTCGTGGACGTCCGGGGAGCGGCGCTGCGGCCGCCGGTGCTGCGGGCCGCGGACGCCGGCCGGGGCGAGTTCGCACGCGCGGGCGTACGCGATGCGGCCACTGCGTCCCCCGGGCGGTCTCGTCGGAACGGATGGGGCTCCTGGGACCGGTGAGGTCAGGAGCTCTCGCACATCCATCGACACGCCGTGGGAGATGCTTGAAAAGGCCGTTCCGGCAAGTCACCCGTTCGGGGTGGGGTGAACCTCGGGGGAGGGAAGGAGGGCGCGGGGCGCACGCCTCAGGGCGCCCACCAGGCGCCGTGCCGGTGCTCGAGCGGGATGCGCAGCTCGCCGCCGTCCTCGGTCCAGACGACGAACTCCAGCCTGGTGATGCGGACGGGCGGGCCCTCGCCGTCGGGCTCCAGGAGCCGGCCGGTGGCCAACGGCATGGGCGGCAGGACGAGGAGGTCCTCGTCGGGGAGCTCGGCCATGCGCGGTCCTTCCGAGAGCGGGGTCGCACCCACCGTAGGGATCGCCCCGGGGTACGCGACGGGCCGGGTGACCCCGGAGGGTCACCCGGCCCGGGAGCGAGGTGCGGTCAGCGCGCGTCCAGGGGGACGTAGTCCCGTTCGGTGGCGCCGGTGTAGAGCTGCCGGGGCCGGCCGATCTTCGTGGTCGGGTCGGCGATCATCTCGCGCCACTGGGCGATCCAGCCGGGCAGCCGGCCGAGGGCGAACAGCACGGTGAACATCCGCGTCGGGAACCCCATCGCCTGGTAGATCAGCCCCGTGTAGAAGTCGACGTTCGGGTAGAGCTTGCGCTCGACGAAGAAGTCGTCCTCCAGCGCGATCTCCTCGAGCTGGCGCGCCAGGTCGAGCAGTTCGTTGTTGCCGCCGAGCTTGTCCAGGACGGTGTCCGCCGTCGACTTCACGATGGCCGCGCGGGGGTCGTAGTTCTTGTAGACCCGGTGGCCGAAGCCCATCAGCTTGACGCCGGGCTCCTTGTTCTTCACCCGCTCGACGAACCGCGGGATGTCCCCGCCGTCGGCCTTGATGGCGTCGAGCATCTCCAGCACCGACTGGTTGGCCCCGCCGTGCAGCGGCCCGAACAGCGCGTTGATGCCCGCCGACACCGAGGCGAACAGGTTGGCGTGCGAGGAGCCGACCAGCCGGACGGTCGACGTCGAGCAGTTCTGCTCGTGGTCGGCGTGCAGGACGAAGAGCATGTCCAGCGCCTTGACCAGGTCGGGGTCCTGCTCGTAGGGCTCGGCCGGGAAGCCGAACGTCATCCGCAGGAAGTTCTCGACCAGCCCGCAGGAGTTGTCCGGGTACAGAAAGGGCTGGCCGACCGACTTCTTGTAGGCGTAGGCCGCGATGGTGGGCAGCTTCGCCAGCAGGCGCAGGGTCGACATCTCGACCTGCTCCTCGTCGAAGGGGTCCAGCGAGTCCTGGTAGAAGGTCGACAGCGCGCTGACCGCCGAGGAGAGCACCGGCATCGGGTGCGCGTCGCGCGGGAAGCCGTTGAAGAACTGCTTGAGGTCCTCGTGCAGCAGGGTGTGCCGCCGGATCCGCTGGTCGAACTCGCCGAGCTGGTCGGCGGTCGGCAGCTCGCCGTAGATCAGCAGGTAGCTGACCTCGAGGAAGCTGGACTTCTCCGCGAGCTGGTCGATCGGGTAGCCGCGGTAGCGCAGGATCCCGGCGTCACCGTCGATGTAGGTGATCGCCGAGGTGCACGACGCGGTGTTCACGAAGCCGATGTCCAGCGCGACCTTGCCGGTCGTCGCCAGCAGCTTGCTGGTGTCGATGCCGTCGGCACCCTCGGTTCCGCTCTTCAGCGGCAGGGGCAGTTCTCCACCGGGGTAGCGCAGGGCGACATCGGGGCTCGCTACGTCACCGGCGCTCGTTGTCTCGGTCATAGAGCCAGGACGCTACTCACTTCCGACCGGCTTGGCACATGTCACGCGAGCCCTTCGGCAGTGCGTGGTGCTCATCGGCGCGCGTCCCGGGTGACCATCCGCCGGCGGTCGGGGGCTCGTGCGGCCCCGACCGCCGGCGGCCGGCGTCAGGGGTGGGTCATCGAGAGGACGTCGAGCGCCTCGTCGAGCTGCTGCTCGGTGAGCTTCCCCTGCTCCACGTAGCCGCGCTCGACGACGACCTGGCGGATCGTCTTCTGCTCGGCCAGCGACTGCTTGGCGACCTTGGCTGCCTCCTCGTAGCCGATGTACTTGTTCAGCGGCGTGACGATCGAGGGGGACGACTCGGCGTAGGTGCGGCACTGCTCCACGTTGGCCGTGATGCCGTCGACGCAGCGGTCGGCCAGCAGCCGGCTGACGTTGGCCAGCAGCCGGATCGACTCCAGCACGTTGCGCGCCATCAGCGGCAGCGTCACGTTCAGCTCGAAGACGCCGGTGGTGCCGGCGTAGGTGACGGCGGCGTCGTTGCCGATCACCTGGGCGCCGACCTGGATCACCGCCTCGGGGATCACCGGGTTCACCTTGCCCGGCATGATCGAGCTGCCCGGCTGCAGGTCCGGCAGGGCGATCTCGCCGAGGCCGGTGCGCGGGCCCGAGCCCATCCAGCGCAGGTCGTTGGCGATCTTCACCAGGCCGACGGCGATCGTCTTGAGCTGCCCCGACCCCTCCACCAGCGCGTCGCGGGAGCTCTGCGCCTCGAAGTGGTCCCGGGCCTCCGACAGCGGCAGCTCCATCTGGCCGGCCAGCTTCTCGATGATCGCCGCGGCGAACCCGGGCGGGGTGTTGATGCCGGTGCCCACGGCCGTGCCGCCGAGGGGCAGCTCGCCGATGCGGGGCAGCGAGGCCTCCAGCCGCTCGACCCCGTAGCGCACCGCCGCGGCGTAGCCGCCGAACTCCTGGCCCAGCGTCACCGGGGTGGCGTCCATCAGGTGGGTGCGGCCGCTCTTCACGACCTCCGCGAACTCCTCGGCCTTCCGCTGCAGCGATGCCTCCAGGTGCCGCAGCGCCGGGATCAGGGTGACGACGATGGCGCGGGTGGCGGCGATGTGGATCGCCGACGGGAAGACGTCGTTGGACGACTGCGAGGCGTTCACGTGGTCGTTCGGGTGCACCGGCGCGCCGAGCGACTCGGTGGCCAGCGAGGCGATGACCTCGTTGGTGTTCATGTTGCTCGACGTGCCCGAGCCGGTCTGGAAGACGTCGATGGGGAAGTGCTCGTCCCAGTCGCCACGGGCGACGGTCCCGGCCGCCTCGGAGATGGCGTCGGCGATCGAGCGGTCGAGCACGCCGAGGTCGGCGTTGACGGTGGCCGCCGCGCCCTTGATCGCCGCCAGGGCGCCGATCAGCTCCCGCTCGATGGGGGTGCCGGAGATGGGGAAGTTCTCGACGGCACGCTGGGTCTGCGCCCGCCACTTGGCCCAGGAGGGGACGCGGACCTCTCCCATGGAGTCGTGCTCGATGCGGAAGTCCCCGCCGTCCTGCGCTGCGCCGTTCTGCTGGGCCACGCTGTGCTCCCGGTGGTGTGGATGGTGACAGTGCTCCGCACGGGACCCTAGACACCCGTGGGGGGAGAGGTCGGTTCCGCCCTCGCCAGGGGCCGCCGGGCCGTCGCGGGTGCGGCCCTCGGGCGGGCTGGCCGTCGGGGCGCTGGCGGCCAGGTTCCTGGTGGGCGCGGCGTTCGTCGGCATCGGCCGGGTGAAGGCCCACGCGGAGATGGTCTGCACCGCGATGGAGTGGGACCGGGCGCCCGATCTCGGCTAGCGTCCGGGTGCGTGAGCGATCCCGACGACACGCCCCGCCCGCCCGCCGTGCGCGTCTCCGACGCGGAGCGGGAAGCGGTGGTGGCGCAGCTGCAGGCCGCCGTCGGGGAGGGGCGCCTGGACCTCTCCGAGTTCGGCGAGCGCGCCGAGGCCGCCTACGCGGCGGTGACGCGCGCCGACCTCGACCGGCTGGTGGCCGACCTGCCGTCCGACGGGTCGCCGCCGGTGCAGATCGTGGGGCAGCGCCCGAGCGAGGTGGTGTCGAGCGCCTTCGGCGACATCACGCTGACGGTCGCGACGACACCGCCGCGACGGGCGGGCACGGTGTTCGGCGACATCCGCATCGACCTGCGGGGGCTGCGGACCGACGCCGACCGGATCGACCTGACGCTCAGCACCGTCTTCGGCGACATCGACGTCATCCTCGCCGAGGGGGTTGACGGCGAGCTGCACGGCCGGACCGTCTTCGGTGACCGCAAGGTCCAGCTGGCACCGGTACCGCGGCTCGCGGGCACGCCGCTGGTCGTCGTCCACGCCCGGGCCGTCTTCGGCGACCTCCGGCTGCGCAGCCTCGCCCCGGGCGATTCCCCGACCCGCTGGGGCGCCCTGATGGAGCGGCTGGCCCAGCGCCGCCGGCCATGACGCCGGCGGGCCTCAGTCGCGGTCGAAGGGGACCGCGGAGTACGCCCGCAGCTTCTCCAGCGAGTGCAGGCTGTCGATCGAGCGGATCGTGCCCGAGCGGGAGCGCATGACCAGCGACTGCGTGGTGCAGCCCCCGGCGCTGTAGCGGACGCCGCGCAGCAGCTCGCCGTCGGTGATGCCGGTGGCCACGAAGAAGACGTCGCCCCGCACCAGGTCGTCGATGTGCAGCACCCGGTCCAGGTCGTGGCCGGCGTCGAGCGCCTTCTGCCGCTCGGCGTCGTCCTTCGGCCACAGCCGGCCCTGCAGCGCGCCGCCCATGCACTTGAGCGCGCAGGCGGTGATGATCCCCTCCGGGGTGCCGCCGATGCCCAGGAGCAGGTCGACGCCGGTGCCCTCGCGCGCGGCGGCGATCGCACCCGCGACGTCGCCGTCGGTGATGAACTTGATGCGGGCGCCGGCCTCCCGGACCTCCTGGACCAGCTGCTCGTGGCGGGGCCGGTCGAGGATGCAGACGGTGACGTCGCCGACGGAGCTCTTCTTCGCCTTGGCAATGCGGCGGATGTTCTCCGCCACCGGCGCGGTGATGTCCACGACGTCGGCCGCGGCCGGGCCGGTGGCCAGCTTCTCCATGTAGAAGACCGCCGACGGGTCGTACATGGCGCCGCGCTCGGCCACGGCCATGACCGCGATGGCGTTCGGCATGCCCTTCGCCATCAGCGTGGTGCCGTCGATCGGGTCGACGGCGACGTCGCACTCGGGCCCCTGGCCGTCGCCGACCTGCTCGCCGTTGTAGAGCATGGGCGCCTCGTCCTTCTCGCCCTCGCCGATGACCACGACGCCCCGCATGCTCACCGTGCCGATGAGCGCGCGCATGGCGTCGACCGCCGCCCCGTCGCCGCCGTTCTTGTCGCCGCGGCCCACCCAGCGCCCGGCGGCCATCGCGGCCGCCTCGGTCACGCGCACGAGCTCCAGCGCCAGGTTCCGGTCGGGCGCCGGGCGGTCGGGGGAGAACCCGTGCCCGGACGTCGTCGAGGGGAGGGGGCCATCGGGAAGGGGCAGCGACACAGGACCTCCTGGGAAGGACCCCCTCCGCCCGGTCCCGCGCCGGCTCAGGGCGGGGTCCGGGACGGGGCCGTGGGCGGCGAGGTGGGGGAGAGCTCGCCTGCGATCCTAGGGGCATGACCGGAATCGGCCCGACGAGCCAGCGTCCCCAGGTCCCCGACGACGCGGGCGCCTCCAGGGCGGAGGTTCCGCCGCCGTCGTCCGCGGTCCAGCGCGCCGACCGGATGAGCGCGGCCAACATGCTGCGCTCGCTGCTGCCGCTGGTGGTGATCAGCCTGCTGATCGTGGGCTGGATCGCGTTCAAGAACGACCCCGGGGACCCGGTGCGCGAGGTCGACCCCTCCACCACGATCCAGCTGGCCCAGTCGCGGGCGGACCACCCCGTGCCGGTCCCCGGCGGGCTGGGCGAGGACTACCGACCGACCAGCGCGCGCACCGACGCGGGCAACGCGGCCGAGGGCGACGCGGTCACCCTGCAGATCGGCTACCTGACGCCGTCCGGTGGCTACGCCGGCTACGTCGTCTCCGGCGCCCCCGACGCCGAGGCGGTCGACGCGGTCCTCGACGGCGCGACGGAGGACGGCGTCACCGAGCTGGGCGGCGAGCAGTGGACCCGCTCGACCACCGAGCGCGGGGAGACCGCGCTGTCGCGGGTCGCCGACGGGGTCACGCTGGTGGTCACCGGGTCGGCCGACGACGACGAGCTGGCCGCCGTGGCGGCCGCGGTTCGGCCCTGACCCCGCCGGCCGGGGCCGCGGCTCGATCGCGAGGTCACGACTCGGTGACTGCCCGGTGCGTCCGTCAGCGGCGGCCTGGCTCCGCCGGGAAGGTGTCGGCATCGACCCACTGAACCGACTGCCTGAGGAGCCCCGGATGCTGGCACGCGAGGACTGCACGAGCAGTGATCACCGGGCTCCGGCCGACGGGGGGTCGTGCGCGTGCGGCATGGTCACCCGCATCCCGGTGGCCCGGGTGCCCGGGTCGACCGACGTGCGGGACGTGCTGGCGCGCTGCCTCGAGGAGGAGTCCGCCGGCGCCCGCCCGTCCGCGGTGCTGCAGCAGCGCGTCGAGCGAGTGCTGGCCGCCCTCGTCGACGCCGGGCTCGTGGTGGCCCCGGACACCCGGCTCCGCCCGCCCGCCTGATCCGCCGGCCTGACCCGCCGGACCGCTCGCGGCTCAGGCGTCGTCGGGGGGCGCCGCTGCGGCCAGGCGCTCGCGGGCGCGGTCCAGCCAGTGCTGGCACAGGCGGGCCAGCTCCTCGCCGCGCTCCCACAGGGCCAGCGACTCCTCCAGCGTGAGGCCACCGGCCTCGAGCCGGCGGACGACGTCGGCGAGCTCCTCCCGGGCCTGCTCGTAGGTGGTCGCCGGCTCGGGGCCGCGCTCGTCGGTGGCGCTCATGCGGGGTCCTCCTGGGGGGTGGGTTCGGCGGCGCGGTCGACGCGGACGGCGAGCCGGCCGCCGGCGACCCGTACCCGCAGCAGCTCGCCGTCGGCCACCGCGGCGGGATCGCGCACCAGCGAGCCGTCGTCCTGCTGCACCACCGCGTAGCCGCGCTCGAGGGTGGCGGCAGGGCTGAGCGCGGCCACCCGCGCCCGGGCGTGCTCGAGGTCGCGCTCGGCGGCCTCGACGCGGTGGGTGAGGGTGCGCCGCGCTCGGGTGCGCAGGGCGAGCACGTCGTCCTCCCGGCCGTGCAGCAGCCGGTCGGGGGAGGCCAGCACCGGGCGCGTGCGCACCGACTCCAGCCAGCGCTGCTGCTGCTCCAGCCGGGCGGTGACGAGGTGCCTGGCCCGGGCGCGCAGGCCGTCGACCAGCCGCCGCTGCTCGCCGATCTCGGGCACGATGCGGTGCGCGGCGTCGGTGGGGGTGGCGGCCCGCACGTCGGCGGCGTGGTCGACCAGCGTGGTGTCGGTCTCGTGGCCGACGGCGGTGACCACCGGGGTGCGGCACCCGGCGATCGCCCGCACCAGGCCCTCGTCGGAGAAGGGCAGCAGGTCCTCGACGGAGCCACCGCCGCGCGCGACGACGATGACCTCGACCGCGGGGTCGGCGTCCAGCGCGCGGAGGCCCTCGATGACGTTGGCCGCCGCCTGCGGCCCCTGGACGGCGCAGTTGTGCACGGTGAAGCGCACCGCCGGCCAGCGGCGGCGGGCGGTCACGAGCACGTCGCGCTCGGCGGCGCTGTCCCGGCCGGTGACCAGCCCCACGACGCGGGGGGCGAAGGGCAGCGGCCGCTTGCGGGAGGCGTCGAACAACCCCTCGGCGGCGAGCAGCCGGCGGATCCGCTCGATGCGGGCGAGCAGCTCGCCGAGGCCGACCGCCCGGATCTCGGTGGCCCGCAGCGAGAAGGAGCCGCGGGCGACGTAGTAGTCCGGCCGGGCCCGCACGATGACGCGGGCGCCCTCGGTGAGCTCCAGCCCGGGGCGCTCGGCGACGTCGCGGTGGCAGGTGACCGGGACGGAGAGATCGGCGGCCGGGTCGCGCAGGGTGAGGAAGATCGTCGCCGCGCCGCTGCGCCGGGACAGCTGCGCGACCTGGCCCTCGACCCACACCTCGCCGAGGCGGCCGATCCAGTCGGCGACCTTGCGGGCCACCGTGCGCACCGGCCAGGGGGCCTCCGGGCTCGACGGGGCGGTCATGCCCCGAGCGTGTCAGACGGCTCCGACACCTCCCGGACGCCCCCTGGCCGGGGGTGGGGTCCGCTCAGGCGCCGCGCGGGGAGAGCGGGCTGGACTCGACCGCCTGCTCCTCGAGCTTCTCCAGCCGGTTGCGCAGCATCCGCAGGTAGGGCTCGCGGGCGCGGGTGGCCTGCTCGTAGGCCAGGAGGTCGGAGACCGAGTTCAACTGGTAACCGCGCAGCCGGCCGCGCAGCTGGGCGATCGAGAAGCTGTCGTAGCCGTCGACGGGGGCCTCGGCGGGTGCCTGGGCGGTGGAGGTCTCGGCCGTGGCGGTGTCCGTCGCGCCCTGGGCCGTGCCTGCGTCGGTCCCCGCGGTGTCCGCCGTGGCCGACCCGGTCGCCTCGGCCACGGGGGAGCCGCTCTCGTCCACGGCCACGTCCGAGCCGGCGTCCGAGTCCACGGTGTCGGTGGCGGTGCCGTCGGTGGTCGCGACGGTCTCGTCGGTACCGGGCTCCTCCGCCGGGGCCTCGACGGCGGCGACACCCTCGTCGGTGACCGTGGCGTCGACGGTCTCGATGCCGCCCTCGGGCGTGAGGACGTCCACGGAGGTGGCGACGTCGGCCGTGACGTCGGTGTCGGGGGCCGGCGCCGGGTCGCTCTCCAGCAGGGCGCGCTCGAGGGCGTCGGCGTCCTCGGTCGCCGCAGCGTCGCCGGGGCCCTCGACCGCCGCCGCGTCGCCGGTGCCCGGCGTCAGCGGGTCGGTGTCCGGCGTCGCCGGGACCATCTCGTCGATGGCGAGCTCGTCGAGCACCTCGTCGGTGCTCGGCGCCTCGTCGGCGGGCAGGTCGGCGAGGCTCTGCTGGGCCTCGTCCGCGCCGTCGGCGAGGTCCTCCACCAGGCCCTGGCCGAGGTCGTCGATCGCGGCGACGACGGCGTCGGCGGCCGGGTCGTCGGGGAGGTCGGCCACCTCCGCGTCGGTGATCGCGTCGGCGTCGGCGGCGGCGACGCGGTCGAAGGCCGAGTCGCGGAAGCCGGTGGCGGGCTCCTCGTCGTCGTCGAAGGTGGCCAGCCCCGGCTCGGCATCGCCGCGCAGCCCGACGAGCAGCTCGTCGCCACGGGCGACGAAGCCGGCGTAGGTCTGCTGCACCTTCATCGCGTGCTGCATCGCCATGCCGATGATGCGCACCGGCAGACCGGGCAGGGTCTCGGGCAGCTTCCGGGTCTCGTCCAGCACGGTGGCCGCCAGACCGGCGGCGGCACGGACGACCTCGGGGATCTCACGGGACATGCGCACAGCGTGCCCCAGAACCACCGGTGCGACACACCCGACCAGCATCGATGCACCCGCCGGGGGCATGTGCCTGGTCACATCCGTGTCCCGGACCACCCGCGGCCGCCGTCCCGGTCGTCCCGGCCCACCTACCATGGGTGCATGGCTGATCAGCGCGGACGTGTCCTGCTGGCCGATCCCCGGGGGTACTGCGCCGGCGTGGACCGGGCGGTGGTCGCCGTCGAGCGCGCCCTGGAGATCCACGGCGCTCCCGTCTACGTCCGGAAGCAGATCGTCCACAACAAGCACGTCGTCGCGACGCTCGAGCGGCGTGGCGCGATCTTCGTGGACGAGACCGACGAGGTGCCCGAGGGCTCGGTCGTCGTCTTCAGCGCCCACGGGGTCTCCCCGGCGGTGCACCAGGAGGCGGCCGACCGGCAGCTGCACACGATCGACGCCACCTGCCCGCTGGTCACCAAGGTGCACCAGGAGGCCAAGCGCTTCGCCCGCGACGACTACGACATCCTGCTGATCGGGCACCGCGGGCACGAGGAGGTCGAAGGCACCTCCGGTGAGGCCCCGACGCACATCCAGCTCGTCGACGGCCCCGAGGACGTCGCGAACGTCCAGGTGCGCGACCCGGAGAAGGTGGTCTGGCTGTCCCAGACCACGCTGTCCGTCGACGAGACCCTGGCGACGGTGGACCAGCTGAAGAACCGGTTCCCGGGGCTGCAGTCGCCGCCGAGTGACGACATCTGCTACGCCACGCAGAACCGGCAGCAGGCCGTGAAGAAGATGGCCGGCGAGTGCGACCTGGTGCTCGTGGTCGGTTCCACCAACTCGTCGAACTCCGTCCGGCTGGTGGAGGTCGCCCTGGAAGCCGGTGCGCGCGCCAGCCACCTCGTCGACTACGCCGCCGAGATCGACCCGGCCTGGCTCGAGGGCGTGGCGACCGTGGGCGTGACCAGTGGCGCCTCGGTCCCGGAGATCCTGGTCAGCGAGGTGCTCGACTACCTCGCCGCGCAGGGCTTCCCCGACGTGGAGACCGTCAAGGCCGCCGAGGAGCGGCTGGTGTTCGCCCTGCCGCACGAGCTGCGCAAGCCCCGGCTGAGCGGCCCCGCCGCCGACTGACCCACGACGACCGAGCCCCGGTCCCGCTCAGCGGGACCGGGGCTCCGTCGTGGGACGGGAGGATCAGCGGCGGGTGACCAGCCGGACCAGCGTCAGCACCACGGCGATGGCGGTCGCGACGGCCATGGTGGGGAAGCCGCGGACCAGCAGCGTGGCCATGGTCGGCAGGTTGAGCGTCGCCGACGGGGCCAGGCTGATGTTGACCACGGCGACCAGGACGAAGACCAGCGGCGGCGCCACGATGACCGACAGCAGGTCCCGCCGTCGGACGAGCAGGGCGGCGGCCGCCGTGCTGGCCGACAGGGCGACCAGCGTGATCATGCCCAGGCCCATGCCGACGAAGGAGTCGACGGCGCAGCCCGCGAGGGTCAGCAGGAACATGCCCAGGACGGCCAGCGAACCGCGGAGCTTGCTCTCGCGGGTGGCGGCCGGAGCAGCGGTGCCACCGCGGGCACGCTCCTGGGCGGCCCGCGCGGCGGGACGGCCGGGCGCGGAGTCGTGCCGCCGGGCACCGGGTGCGGAGTCGTGCCGCGCGGCGGGACGGCCGGGCGCGGAGTCGTGCCGCCGGGCACCGGGTGCGGGCGGCTGGGCGTAGCGGTCGTAGCCGTGCTCCCGCTCGGCGGCGCGCAGCCGCTCGCCGGCCCGGCCGGGTGCGGGCACGGGCGGCCGCGAAGGCCGGCCCGGGCGGTCGCCGCCGACGGGAGGACGCGGTGCGCGTGCGGGCTGCGGCCGCTCGGGGCGCCCGCCGCCCTGCCATGCGCCCGCCGTGCTCGCCGTGGCCATGGCGCACCTCCGTCCCGTTCCGCAGGGCGACCCGCCTGGCCGACCTTCCGGGCAACGGTAGCGACCCCAGCTGGGAGTTCGTGGGAGGACGGCGCCGCGTCGTCGGGCACCCGTGGTGATCCAGTAACGCAGCGTGGTGCTTGGGACACGCGGTGCGGACGGGTTCGTCCACCGACGTCGTCGCCGGTCGTTCCGCGGTCGCCGCGGTGTCAGCCGGACGTGCCGTCGCGCTCCCGCTCGGCGGTGTCCAGGAGGCCGATGTCGTCGGTGGGCCGGAGGGTGCGGATCGTGGCCTCGACGGCCACCGGCTCCGGCACGGGGGACTCCGCGATCCCCAGGTCGTCGAAGCGCCGCGCCGCGGTCAGCACCGAGCGTTCGTAGGAGCCGACCGTCTCGTTGTAGCGGCTCAACGTCGTCGACAGGGCCGAACCAAGGCGGGTGAGGTGGCCGGAGAGGGTGCTCAGGCGGGCGTGCAGGCGGCGGCCCACCTCCAGCACCTGGTCGGCGTCGCGCGCCAGCCGCTCCTGCCGCCAGGAGTAGGCCACCGTGCGCAGCAGGGCCAGCAGCGTGCTCGGCGTCGCCAGGACGACGTCCCGGGCGAACCCGTGCTCGAGCAGCCCCGGCTCGGCCTCCAGGGCGGTGGTGAGGAAGCCGTCGGACGGCACGAACAGGACGGTGAACGGCGCGGCCGGGCGGAAGGCGGTCGGGTAGCGCCGGGCGGCCAGCGCATCGACGTGGGCGCGCAGCTGGCGGGCGTGCATCGCGACGCGCTCGGCCCGCACCCCCCGGTCCTCGGCCTGCACGGCCTCGATGTAGCCGGTGAACGGCACCTTGGCGTCGACGATCACCTGGCGGCCGTCGGCGAGGGTGACGACCAGGTCGGGGCGCACGCCCGCGCCCTCGTCGTTGGTGCCGGCCGGCTGCTCGACGAAGTCGCAGTGCTCGAGCAGCCCGGCCACCTCCACCACCCGGCGCAGCTGCACCTCGCCCCAGCGACCGCGGACGTGCGGCGTGCGCAGGGCGGTGACCAGCGCGGCGGTCTCGTGCTTGAGCTGGGCGGAGGCGTGGCCGACGGTGCCCATCTGCTCCCGCAGCTCGCCGTGGGCGGTGGCGCGGGCGCGCTCCATCCCGGCGAGCAGCCGGTGCAGGTGGTCCAGCGACTCGTGCACCGGTTCCAGGCCGGCGTCCGCCGGGCGGCGGCGGGCCAGCAGCGTGACGACGCCGAGGGTGACGGCCGTGGCCAGCAGTGCACCGAGGAGGAGCCCGAGGAGCAGGGAAGCGGCATCCATGGCGGGGACCCTGCCGGACGGGTCCGACAGTTCGGGTCAGCCTCGCGGGTGGGGGGCATAGGAGGCTTTGCCTACGGATCAGGGCCGTGAACCGTAGGCATAGCCTCCTATGCCCGGGGAGTCAGGCGGGGACGGTCGCGTGCGCGGCCTCGTGGTCGAGCAGCCAGCGCTTCACCGGCGTCCCCCAGCGGAAGCCGCCCAGCCCGCCGTCGGAGCCGAGCACCCGGTGGCAGGGCACGAAGAGGGCGGCGGCGTTGCGGGCGCAGGCGTTGGCGGCGGCGCGCACCGCGGCGGGACGGCCGCACCGGGCGGCGAAGCCGGCGTAGGTGTCGGGCCGGCCCGCGGGCACGGTCCGCAGGACCACCCACGCCTCCTGGAGGAAGGGCCCGGACCGCTGCTGGACGGCGACGTCGTCGATGGCGCTGACGTCGCCGGCGACGAAGGCCTCCACGGTGTCGAGGACGGGCACCCGGGCGACCGCCTCGGACGCGGCCGGCCGCAGGGCGGGGTGCACGACGGCGAGCAGGTCGGCGACGTCGGCGGTCCAGCCGCTGGCGAGGACGAGCTCCCGGCCGTCGCCGTCGGTCGTGACGACCGCGGTGAACGGGCCGGGCGGGGTGGCGACGGTGGCGTGCCGGACGGAACCGGTCATCAGGCGCTCCTCGGGAGGGCGGGGGTGGTGGTTGGGATCGGGCGGGTGAAGAGGGACGGCACGGCCAGCGCCCACAGGTGCAGGACGGCGTAGGAGCGCCACGGCCGCCACCGGGTCGCGGCGTCGGCGTCGCTGCTGCCCAGCGCGGCGAGCGACTTCCGGAGCGCGAGGTCGCCGGGGAGCCAGACGTCGGGGTCGGCGAGCCCGCGCAGGCCGACCAGCGCCGCCGTCCACGGCCCGATGCCGGGCACGGCGAGCAGTGCGCGCTCGGCCTCGTCCCGCTCCGCGCCGGGTCCGAGGGCGATGGCGCCGTCGGCCAGGGCGGTGGCCAGCGCGGCGACGGTGCGCCGGCGCGCACCGGTCAGCCCGACGGCACCGAGGTCGGCACCGGCGAGCGCCTCCGGCCGCGGGAAGGCGTGGGTGAGGTTGCCGACCGGCTCGGCCAGCGGTGTGCCGGCGGCCGTGACCAGGCGGGCGGTGAGGGTGCGCGCGCCGGCGACCGACACCTGCTGGCCGAGCACGGCGCGCACGGCCAGCTCGTCGGCGTCGGGGGAGGCGGGCACCCGCCGCCCGGGGGCCGCGGCGACGAGCGGGGCGAGCGCCGGGTCGGCGGCGAGGACGTCGTCGACGGCGGCTGGGTCGGCATCGAGGTCGAGCAGCCGGCGGCAGCGGCTGACCGCGGCGCCGAGGTCGCGCAGCTCGGTCAGGCGCAGCCGGGCGCTGACCGCCGCGCCGCCGTCGGGCGCGGGGGAGAGCCGGACCACCGCGGGGCCGTGCGGCAGGTCGAGGACCCGCGAGAACGTCGTCCCGTCCCATTCCTCGAGGCCCGGGACGGCGTGCGCGCCGAGGAAGAGCAGCACCTCCTCGGCCGCGTACGGGGCGCGGGCGGTGAGCCGGAGGGAGAGCCAGCCGGGCGGCCCGCCGTGCGTGCCGCGTCGGCCCCGGCGCAGCTCTCCGGGGGTCGCGGCGAACACCTCGCGCACGGTGTCGTTGAACTGGCGGATGCTGGCGAACCCGGCCGCGAAGGCGACGTCGGCCATGGGCAGATCGGTGGTCTCGATCAGCACCCTGGCGGTCTGCGCGCGTTGCGCGCGGGCCAGTGCGAGGGGGCCCACGCCCAGCTCGCCGACGACGAGCCGGTGCAGCTGGCGCTCGGAGTAGCCGAGGCGCGCGGCGAGGCCCGGGACGCCGGATCGCTCGACCTCCCCGTCGGCGATCAGCCGCATGGCGCGGGCGACGACGTCGGCGCGCACGTCCCACTGCGGTGAGCCCGGCGCGGCGTCGGGCCGGCACCGGCGGCAGGCGCGGTAGCCGGCGCCCTGGGCCGCGGCCGCGGTCGAGAAGAAGGCGACGTTGCGGGCCAGCGGGGTGCGCGCGGGGCAGGACGGCCGGCAGTAGATGCCCGTGGTGCGCACCGCGGTGAAGAACCAGCCGTCGAAGCGCGCGTCCCGGCCGGCGACGGCGCGATAGCAGCGCTCGTGGTCCAGGGGTTCGCTCACGGCACCGAGCATGCCAGTGCCCGGCGACGGGCTCTGGCGGATTTCGGACGCCGCCGTGCGATCAGCCCCGACCAGCGCGGCGACCCCGTCCAGCAGCCGGGCGAGGGCGAACTCGAACGTCCGCTCGGGCGCGTAGCCGCTCAGCTCCTGATCGGCCTGCTGCACCGGCTGGTGGACGGCGGGCGGACGGTCGTCGTCGTGGAGCACGACCTGGACGTCGTCGCGCGGGCGGACTGGGTCCTCGACCTGGGCCCCGGTGCCGGTCACGACGGCGGGCTGATCGTCTTCCAGGGGACGCCGGGCGACCTGCTGGCGGCCGACACGCTGACCGCCGAGCACCTGCGGGCGCACGTCCGGACGCCGGCCGCTGCCTGACCCGCGGGCCACCGCAGGAATGGAGCCGTGCCGGTCGGCCCCGTATGGTTCCGCCCACCACGCCTCGTGGCGTGTCCCGTCCAGATCCCGCGGGTGAGTTCACCGTGGGCTGGGGGCGACGTGGTCGACGAGGTCACGCTGTCATCGGTGCTGAGCGACTTCGCCCGCACGCTGACGACGGACTTCCCGATCCAGGGCATCCTGGACCACCTGGTCGAGCGGATCGTCGACGTCCTGGACGTCACGGCGGCCGGCGTCACGCTGATCTCGCCCGGCACGGCACCGCGCTACGTCGCGGCGTCGGACGCCGACGCGCTGGCCTTCGAGCGACTGCAGACCGAGCTCGGGCACGGCCCGTGCCTGACCGCCTACCAGACCGGCGACGCGGTGACGGTGCCCGACCTGCGGGACGACGGTCGGTTCCTGGACTTCGTTCCCACCGCGCTGGCCGCGGGCGTGCGCGCGGTCTTCGCGTTCCCGCTGCGGCACGGCGCCGGCCGGCTCGGCGCCCTGGACCTGTACCGCGACCGGGCCGGAGAGCTGGACCCGCGGGACATGGCGGCGGCCCAGACCCTTGCCGACGTCGCGGCGGCGTACCTGCTCAACGCGCAGGCGCGCCAGGAGGCCCTCGAGATCTCCGACCGCTTCCGCGCCGGCGCGCTGCACGACCCGCTCACCGGGCTGCCCAACCGCACGCTGCTGCAGCAGCGGATCGAGCACGCCGCCCAGCGCGCCCACCGCTCGCACACCCAGGCCGCGGTGCTCTTCGCCGACCTCGACCGGTTCAAGGAGGTCAACGACACCTACGGCCACCGGATCGGGGACGAGCTGCTGGTCGGGGTGGCCCGCCGGCTGTCCGACGTCGTGCGCCCGGGGGACACCCTGGCCCGGGTGTCCGGCGACGAGTTCGTCATCCTCTGCGAGGACATGGTGGACGTGGGCGACGTGCTGCGCCTGGCCGCCCGGGTGGGCGACGCGTTCACCGCCCCCTTCGTCGTGGCCGGCACCGAGATCAGCTGCACGGCGAGCGTCGGCGTCGCCTACTCGGGGCCGGGCGAGGCCGTGACCGACGAGCTGATCACCCACGCCGACCTGGCGATGTACCAGGCCAAGCGACTGGGGGGTGCGACTCACCAGGCGCTCAACCAGCGCAGCGCGACCACGGCCGGTGACCGCGGCCGCCTGGACCGCGATCTGCGCACCGCGCTGTCCGCCGGGCACCTGGACCTGGCGTACCAGCCGATCGTCCGCACCCGGGACCGCTCCGTCGTCGGGGTGGAGGCGCTGCTGCGCTGGACCCACCCCCAGCACGGCACGGTGCCGGCGCTGACCACGGTCGGCATCGCCGAGCAGAACGGCCTGATCGAGGGGATCGGCGCCTGGGTGCTGGAGCGCGGCTGCGCCGACCGGGGCCGCTGGCTCGCCGAGCACCCGGGGCAGCCGGTGGACGTGTCGGTGAACGTGTCGGTCCGCCAGCTCATGGGGCCCGGCTTCGCCGACACCGTCGCCGGTGTCCTGGAACGGACGCAGATGGATCCCGCCGCCCTCGTGCTGGAGCTGACGGAAGGCGTCTTCATCGAGGACGGCAGCCGCGCCACGGCCGTGCTGGCCGACCTGAAGGCCCTGGGGGTCCGGCTGACCCTGGACGACTTCGGGACGGGGTACTGCTCGCTGGGCTACCTGCGGCGCTTCCCCGTGGACGCGATCAAGATCGACCAGGACTTCGTCGCCGACATCGGGCACGACGCGTCGGGCGCGGCCATCGTGGCGGCGGTCAGCGACCTGGCGCACGCCCTGGGCATGGACGTCACGGCGGAGGGCGTCGAGACCCTGGAGCAGCACGACGTCGTCACCAGCGTCGGGTGCGAGCACGCGCAGGGCTTCCTCTACGGCCGACCGCTCCCGGCGTCCGGCGTCCCCGAGCTGCTGCGCTGCGCCGGCGACCGTGCCGCGCACCGGTCCGCAGGCGTCCGGCCGCCGGCGTCGGGCCCGAGGTGGCAGGCGTCGTGAGCGGGAGGACCGGGCGAGCAGGCGGTGGACGGGCGGTGGACGGCGGCCGGACGGCGCGATGCCGGAGGTCGGTGTGGCGCAACCGGTGACAGCTGGGGTCCGACGCCGTAGCGTCATGGCATCGCCGCATCGTCGGTGCTGTCGCTCCGGTCCCTGGTGACGTCGGCTCATCTGATGTCGTCGGTGGGGCTCATCATGCTCGTCCAGCAACTGCCCGAGCGCCGGTTCTCGTCGGCACTGTCCGTCTCCCCCTGTTCCGCAGGCCCCGGTCTCGTCGTCGTCATCGGCGGCGAGGCCGACTGGACGACTGCCGACCAGCTGCGCGAGGAGCTGGCTGCCGCCCTCGCATACGGTCCGCGATCCGCGGTCCTCGATCTCACGGACCTGGTGTTCTGCAACCTGCGCGGCCTGGCCGCGCTGCTCGAGGCCGTCGAGGTCGCGCGGCGGTCCGGCACGGACGTCACGCTCCGGGGGATGTCGCGCCAGCTGACCTGGTTGCACGCCTCGCTCCTGTCGGCCACCGGGCGATCGGGTGCGGCGTGGTCGGGGTATGCCCGCGGAGCTCTCGCCGTGGAAGCCGTCACCGCCTCGGCGCATCCGTGGGAGAGTGCTGACACGGCATGATCGACGAGGGGGCCGCGATCAGCGACGACGACGGGCTCCACGCGAAGCTGGCCACGGCCATGGCCGGTGCCGACACCGCGCTCGCGGCGGCCGATCTGCTCTGCCGGGCCTGCGTCCAGCTCTTCCGGGTGGACGGCGCCTCGGTGTCGTTGACCCACGACGGGAGCACGCAGGGGACGTTCGGTTCCAGCGGCGACCTGAGTCGCCGGCTGGACGAGCTGCAGTTCACCTTCGGCGAGGGTCCCTGCCTGGACGCCGTCCGGCACGGGCAGCCGATCCTGGTCGCGGATCTCCGCGATCCCGCGGAGACGCGCTGGCCCGCCTTCGCCGGCGCCCTGGTGCGCTCGGGGATCAACGCCGTGTTCGCGCTGCCGGTGACCATCGCGTCGAAGCCGATCGGTGCGCTCGACCTGTTCCGGCGTTCCGCCGGTGGCCTGGGTGAGCCGGCGCTCACCGGCGGGCTGCTCGCCGCGGAGCTGGCCGCGCTGCCGCTCATGGACCTGATGAGCTCCGGCCTGGACTGGGACACCGCCCTGCAGGGCGGCGACGGCTGGGAGCAGCTGGCGTCGCTGTCGCGGGTCGAGGTCTACCAGGCGACCGGCATGCTGATCGGAGCGCTGGACGTGGGGCCGACGGAGGCGCTGCTGCTCCTGCGCGCGTACGCCTTCGCGCACGACATGACCGCGACCGACGCGGCCTGGGCGATCGTCGAGGGGCGGTTGTCGCTGGACCCCGGCGACTGGCTCGGACCGGGCCGACACAGGGAGGAACCGGGATGAGCGCCTCCCGCGAACGCGACGTCACCGGGTCGTTCGTCCGGCTGGCCAGCAGCCTCGTCAGCGGGTACGACGTCGTGGACCTGCTCAGCGAGCTGACGGCCGACTGTGCCCACCTGCTGGACATCGCCTCGGCCGGTCTGCTGCTCGCCGACGAGCGGGGGGTGCTGCACGTCGTGGCGGCGTCGTCCGAGCGCACCCGTCAGCTGGAGCTGTTCCAGGTGCAGCGCGCCGACGGCCCGTGCCGGGACTGCTACCTCGACGGCGCTCCGGTCAGTGCGCCCGATCTGCGCACCGAGGCCGACCGCTGGCCCCAGTTCGCGCCGGCGGCGCTGCGAGCGGGGTTCGCCAGCGTCCATGCGGTACCGATGCGCCTGCACGACCAGGTCCTCGGGGCTCTGGGCCTGTTCGGCACGTCGTCGGGCTCCCTGGATCCCGAGGACCTGTCGCTGGGTCAGGCGCTCGCCGACGTCGCCAGCGTCGCGCTCGTGCAGGACAAGGAGAAGTCCGACCAGCGCAGCGTGAACGAGCAGCTGCAGACCGCGCTGCAGAGCCGGATCGTCCTGGAGCAGGCCAAGGGCGTCCTCGCCCAGCAGGGCGCGCTGCAGATGGACGAGGCCTTCGCCGTGCTGCGGCGGTACGCCCGCGACCACAACCTGCGGCTGACCGCCGTCGCGGAGGCGGTGGTCGACCGCCGGCTGCCCGCCCAGCAGCTGCTCGCGCGGTCCGGCCGGAGCTGAACCCGGCAGCCCCCTCGGGTCCCCCGTCGTCCCGACAGGCCGACCGGCGCTCCCGGTGCTTGACTCCTCCACAGGCAACACGATGGCGCGCCACAGGGTCGTGGCCGACCGTGGAGGAGGCGCCGGTGCGCTGGCTGGTGACCGGAGGAGCCGGGTACGTCGGGGCGCACGTCGTGCACGCGCTGGTGGCCGCCGGGGAGGGCGCCGTCGTCCTCGACGACCTGTCGGCGGGGGACGTCGGCCGACTCGCCGGGCTGCCCGGCGTCCCCCTCGTCGTGGGATCGGTGCGCGACCGGGCGCTGCTGCACCGGGTGCTCGCCGAGCACCCGGTCGGCGGGGTGGTCCACCTGGCGGGCCGCAAGCAGGTCGCCGAGTCGGTGGCCGACCCGCTGCGCTACTACGGCGAGAACGTCGACGGGGTCCTCGCGCTGCTCGGGGCCTGCCGGGAGGCCGGCGTCTACCGCGTGGTGTTCTCCTCCTCGGCCGCGGTCTACGGGCTGCCCGGCACCGATCGGGTGGCCGAGGACGACGACTGCCGGCCGATCTCCCCCTACGGGCGCACCAAGCTGGTCGGCGAGTGGGCGCTGCGGGACAGCCGGTCGTGGGGCCTGGCCGCGATGTGCCTGCGCTACTTCAACGTGGCGGGGGCCGGCTCGGCCCACCTCGGCGACCGCGGGACGACCAACCTCGTGCCGCTGGTGTTCCAGGCCCTCGACGAGGGCCGCCGCCCGGTCCTCTTCGGCGCCGACCACGCGACCCCCGACGGCAGCCCGGTGCGCGACTTCGTGCACGTCTCCGACGTCGCCGAGGCCCACCTGGCCGCCGCCCGGGCGCTGGCCGGCGGCCACCCCGGCGGCGTCTACAACGTCGGCTGCGGCGAGGGCAGCAGCGTGCGGCAGGTGCTGCGCGTCGTGGGAGAGGTGACCGGCCGCGACACCAGTCCCGAGGTGGCCGGGCGGCGCCCCGGTGACCCGGCCCGCGTGGTGGCGGCGGTCGACCGGATCGCCGCCGACCTCGGCTTCCGGGCCCGCTGCGACCTGCGCTCGATGGTGGCCAGCGCCTGGGGTGCCTGGCGCTGGGACGCCCGGCGCCGGGCGGCGCTGCCGGCGGATCAGCCCGCCTGACGCTCGGCGGTGAGCACCGCGCGGGCCCGCGCCCCGGCCAGCAGCACCTCGGGCAACCCGGCCAGCGCGGAGCGCATGCCCTCCACCCCGCCGAACTGGAACCCCAGCTGGGTGCCGTAGCAGGCGCAGGCGGCCGCGCGCCGGCCCGCGTCCTGGGGCAGCCGGAGCGGGTCCAGGTCCGCCGGCAGGTCCGGGCCCGGGGCGGCGGCCGGGTCGCGCAGCACGTAGGGGCTGTCCCGCCACCACAGCACCGGGGGGTCCAGCGCGGCGACCGCGCGCAGCACCTGCAGGTGGTCGACGTGCCCGCCGAGGGCCTGCGGCGCCAGCCACAGGTCGGGGTCGACGTCGGCGGCGAGGACGGCGAGCCGGCCGGCCAGCTCGCGCCAGAGGTCGTCACCCCGGTGCACGCCGGCGAACAGGTCCGCGGGGCCGGTGTAGCCGCGGTGCGGGGCCTCGGGCAGGTCCCAGTGCACGGGGGTGGCCCCCAGCGTGGCCATCGCCGCGGCGTCCTCGGCCCGGCGCAGCGCCATGTAGTCGGCGTCGGCGGGCAGCCCCTTGTCCAGCTGGCAGGCCAGCGCGAAGCCGGTCGGGTGCGGCACGCTCGCGGTCAGGCAGGTGACCACCGTGACCGCGTGGCCCGCGTCGGCGAGGGCGGCGAGCGTGCCGCCGACGGAGAACGCCGCATCGTCCAGGTGCGGGCTGACCGCCAGCACCCTCACAGCAGGTGCGCCGCCGACCGGAACCGGCAGGAGAGGTCGACGCCGTCCGGCATCGTCCAGCCGGCGTCCGGCGTCGTCCCGGCCACCTGCCGGTGCACCGCGTCGACCGCGCGGGCCAGCACGGGCCACGAGTACCGCCGCCGCACCTCCTCCAGCGCGGTGGCGGCCAGCCGGGCCCGCAGGTCGCCGTCGGCCAGCAGCCGGTCCAGCTGCGTGCGCAGGCCGGCGATGTCGCCGGGGGTGTGCAGCAGTCCGTTCTCCCCGTGCCGGATGCAGTCGACGACGCCGACGCTGTCGGTGCTCACCACCGGCAGGCCGCTGGCCATCGCCTCCAGCAGGGTGTTGCTGAACCCCTCGCTGTAGGTCGGGCTGACGAAGACGTCGGCCGACCGGTAGACCTCCGGCGCCTCGTCGGGCGGGACGTAGCCGAGGAACGTCGTCCGCCCGTCGGCGCGGGCCCGGGCCTCGTCGAGGTCGGGACCGATGCCGGAGACCACCAGCCGCACCCCCTCGGGTAGCGCCTCGAGCAGGTCGAGCACGCCTTTGCGCCGGTCGACCCGGCCGTGGAACAGCAGCACCGGCGGCTCGCCCAGCGCGCCCGGGGGCCGCTCGGCCGGCGTGAACCGCCGGGTGTCGGTCGCCCCGGGGACGATCGTGAAGCGCGCCGGGTCGCTGCCGAGGTTGCCCACCACCTCGTCGCGGAAGCTGGCGCTGCCGATCAGCACCGCGCTGGAGGCGTCCACCACGGTCCGCATCGCCTGTGCGTGCGTGCTGCAGCAGGTGCCCACCCAGTGCCCGTCACCGCCCTGGATGCTCACCACGGCGGGCAGGGCGGTCTCGTGGGCGGCGGCCAGCACCGCCAGGCCCGGGGGGTAGCCGTACTGGGCGTGCAGCACGTCGAAGGGTCGCTCGGCGTGCAGGCCGACGACGGTGCGCACGATCTCGGCGATGTCGCCCTCCCAGTCCGCCGGGACGACCGTCTCCCCGCGGCTGGGCAGAGCCACCACCTCGACCCCGGCGGGCACCCGCTCCGGCGGGGGCGGGCCGCCGCCGTACACCCGGGTCCCGGCCTCGTCGTCGCGGTACTGGCTGACCAGCGTCACCTCCTGGCCGAGGGCCACGAGCTCGCGCAGCAGGTTCTCCGCGTACACGCTCATACCGCTCACCGCCGGCCAGTAGCGCCGGCTCACGAAGCAGGTCCTCACGTCGCCTCCTCGCCGCCGGCCGTCTCCGCGGCCCGCAGGGTCGCCATCGCCCGCGGCACCATCTGGTGCGCGCGGTGCCCGTCGCGGGAGAGCTCCAGGGTGACCAACCGGTCGAAGCCGGCGGTCCGCAGCGCGCGCAGCACGGCGGGCAGGTCGACGTCCCCCTCGTCAAGCGGCAGGTGGTCGTGGACGCCGCGGCGCATGCCCTCGACCGCGACCGTGCCCAGCTGGTGCGCGAACGCGGTCACCGCCTCCTCGGGGGCGTACCCGCCGGCGACGACGCAGTGCCCCGTGTCGAGGGCCAGCGTGATCCCCGGGGCCGCCGCGGCCAGCCGGGCCCAGCCGTCGCAGTCCTCGACCAGCATCCCCGGCTCGGGCTCGACGGCGAGGGCGTAGCCGCGACCGCCGTGGCTGTCGACCAGCGCGCGGACGCCGTCCACCAGCCGGCCCCACGCCTCCTCGCGGTCCACCTCCGGGCGCGGCACCCCCGCCCAGAAGCTCACCGCCTCGGCGTCGAGCACCTCGGCGAGGTCGCAGGCCAGCCGCAGGTAGGCCAGCCGGCGGGCGCGGCCCTCGGCCGACGGCGAGACCAGCGTCGGCTCGTGCTTGACCCGCGGGTCCAGCAGGAACCGCGCGCCGGTCTCCACCACGACGCCCAGCCCCAGCTCGTCGCAGCGCGACCGCACCCGCTCGGCCTGCCGGAAGGCGTCCTCGGCGAACGGGTCGAGGTGCACCACGTCGAGCGTCAGGGCCACGCCCGCGTACCCGGTGTCGGCCAGGAGGGCCAGCGCGTCGTCGAGCCGGTGCGAGGTCAGCCCGTTGGTGTTGTAGGCGTAGCGCAGCGCGTTCACCGGGCCGCTCCCACGCTCGCGGCCACGTGCCGGCCGGGCTCCCGGTAGAGGGCGTAGAGGGGGCCCACCCGGGCGTCGGCGCCGGCGCGGTCGAACCAGGCCGGCCCGCCGAGGCGCTCCCTCGCGTCCGGGGTCAGGTGCACCCGCGCCCAGCCGCCCGGGTCGGGGCCGACGGCGACCAGCGGGTCGCCGCGCTCCAGCAGCCGGCGGACCCCGCGCTCACCGATCCGCCCGTAGGACATGGTCTCCACCTCGAGCCCGGGGGCCAGCACCTTGGCCGCGACCGCCTCCCCGTCGGAGGGGTGCAGGTCGACCAGGACGTCGAGGCCGTCGGCCGCCAGCCGCCCGGTCAGGGTGGCCAGCAGGTCGTCACCGGCCCAGGTCGGCAGGCCGGTCAGCGGGACGGTCTCCCGCCGCGAGAGCACCGTGCCGCGCAGGAGGTCGACCAGCGCGGGCGTGCCCTGCCGGGTCCAGTCGAGCATCGCGGCCAGCGCCCGGTCCTCCTCGACCAGCCGCTCGGGCGGGTGGCCGGACAGCCACGCGTCGAGGTAGCCGGGCGGCGTGGCCGCGGCGACCCGGTCCAGCGGGCCGTGCATGAAGGCCTTCCGGGCGCGGGCGGCGGCGAACTCGAACAGCGCCTTGCGGACGGCGGTGTCCCGGTCGGGGTGCGCGGCCTCCCCGCAGGCGGTGGCCATCACCGGCACCGGCTCCGAGCCGTCCCGCGTGCAGCCCACGGCGTAGACGTCGACCACCCCGAAGGCGGTGCTCGCCAGCTTCACGAGCACGTCGATGCCCGCCGCGGCGAGCCGGTCGAGCAGGGCGAGCGCGTCGGGGTCCCGCAACCCGGCGAGGTCGAGCACCACGCCGCGGTCCATGGCCCGGAAGGCGGTGGCGTTCCCGTCGCGCTGCAGCACCTCCAGCAGCGCGTGGGCGGTGGCCCGGTCGGCGTCGAACGCCGCGCCCTGTCCGTTGGTGACCACCGTGGTCAGCCAGCCCCCGGGCGGCGGGTCGCCGGGCAGGTCCTCGGGGCCGGAGGCGACCAGCTCGGCGGGCACGAGCACGGTCCCGCCGTCGGAGAGGCGGCGCATCGGCAGCCACTGCAGCGGCCGGTCCTCGTCGTAGGGGCTGCCGGCCTCCAGCGCCAGCGTGCGCGGGTCGGCCACCCGGTCGCGGCCCTCACGCCGGACCAGCTCGGCGTACGAGGCCTGCACCCGGGGCCGGGTCGCCAGCGCGCGGGCCGACAGCGCCATCTCGGCCATCTCGCCCAGCGCCCCGGTGCGCGCCTCCTCCCGGGTGGCGCCGTAGCCGAGGCCCGAGCCGCCGGCGTGCGCCGGGGAGTCGACGAGGAAGGCGCTGTGCAGCGGCACGTCGAGGACGTCGAGCCCTTCGACGGCGAACTCCTCGACCGGCGGGAACGAGGCCAGGTACCGCTGCGCGGGGGTCACAGCTCCTCCAGCGCGACCGGGGCGGCGTCCGGCGGGCCGGCGAGCAATCGGCGCACCAGGCGCACGACGGTGTCGGTGGTGACCCCGCGCACCAGCTCGAACGGCGTCGCCACCGTGTCGAACTCCAGCGCGCCGACCACGGTCAGGTACTCGCGCAGCTCGCCGTGGGAGAGCGGGATCTGCGCGTGGAACGCCTTGTGCGCGCTCAGCGCGACCGGCGTCCCGTCGTCGGCCAGGTCGACCTTCAGCGAGTCGCCGCAGAACAGCACGCCCCGGCGGCGGTCGTGCAGCACCGAGTGGCCGGGGAAGTGCCCGCCCGTGCGGTGCAGCGTGAGGTCCGGGGCGAGCTGGAGGACGTCGTCGGCCGGCCAGGTGACCCGGAAGGCCTTGGTCCACTCCAGGTCGCGCACCCCCACGCACACCACCCGGGGTTCGAGCTCGGCCTGCAGCTGCCACAGCGCGCCGTAGCCGTGCACGTGGCTGGAGGCCAGGACGTCGAAGCCACCCTTCCCGGCGGCCATCCGGCGCAGCTCGGCCAGCATCGGTGCGGTGTACCAGGGGGCGCACTCGAAGCCGACCAGGCCGATGTCGGTCTCGATCACCCACCCGCGGCTGTCCAGCCCGAACCGCGGCTCGGTGCCGAACTCGGTGACGCCCTCGACGGCGGTGGGCCGCCAGAAGCCGGTGACCAGCTCGTCGGCCTGCTTGTCGGTGACGAACTCGAAGCCGTGCTCGGGCAGCGCGTTGCGCACGTCGGCGCAGACCGGGCAGGTCAGGGGGCCGGGGGCCGGCCAGCGCTGCCAGTGGCCGCAGTTGGTGCAGGCGTAGGCGGGCAGGTCGGGCAGCAGCCCACGGTAGGGGTTGGTCATCGGGTGCCTCCCAGGGCAGCGGGTTCCGGTGCGGCGTCGTCCAGGGCGGTGAGCAGGAGCCGGTGCAGGCGCAGGTCGCGATCGGGGGCGTAGGGCCAGTCCGCCGCCCCCGCGACCGCGGCGGTGAAGGCGGCGAACTGGGCGGCGAACGGGGACGTGGCGGGGAAGGGGACGTCGACCGGCTCCGGGCGGTACAGCGTCAGCGAGCCGCCCGCGGTCTGGCCCATCGTGTCGACGGCCACCGCCATGCCGCGGGTGCCGACCACCTCCAGCCGGCGCCGGGGCAGCGCGTCGGGGGTGTTGTAGGCGACGTGCAGGTCGACCAGGACGCCGCTCGCGGTGCGGCCGGCCAGCAGTGCGCCGTCGTCCACCGGGTAGCCGTGCACCCGCCGCTGCAGCAGCGCGGTGAGGGTCTCGACGTCCTCGCCGAGCAGCACGCCGGCCAGGTCCAGCCCGTGCGGGGCCAGGTCGATCGCCGCGCCGCCCCCGGCGCGGGCCGGGTCGACCCGCCAGTTGTCGTGCGGCCGGCCGTCCGGCGTCCAGTCGGCGGGCAGCCAGCAGCAGTAGACGACCCGGACGGCGGTCACCGTGCCCAGCTCGGGCAGCAGCTCGCGCAGCCGCACGTGGGCGGGGTGCCAGCGCTGGTCGTAGGCGGTGCCCAGCAGCTCCCCGGCGTCGCGGCAGGTGCGCACCAGGGCCTCGGCGTCGGCGACGTCGGCGGCCAGCGGCTTCTCCACCAGGACGGCGCACCCCGCGGCCGCCGCCGCCTCCACGACGGCCCGGTGGGCGGCGTTGGGCACCGCGACGTAGACGGCGTCCAGGCCGGGGGAGGCCAGGAAGGCGGCGAGGTCGGTGCCCCGCGGGGTGTCGCCGTCCACCCGGTCCAGGGCCTGCCCGTCGCGGTCGTGCAGCGCCACCACCCGGGCGCCCGGCGTGGCCCGGAGCGCGGGCAGCGCGTGGTCGCGGGCCACCCACCCGCAGCCGGCGACGCCCCACCCGACGGTGCCGGGGCTCCCTGCGCTCACCACGCCTCCGGTAGGTCGACCAGCAGCCGGCGGCGGGCCGCGTCGGGGGGCAGCGGGTCCGGCCAGCGCTCGGGGAGGTACCCGGAACGGGGGCCGTACTCCGCTCCGTAGCGGGCGCTGGGCCAGGTGCGCACCCCGTCGACGTAGAGCGGGTTGGGGCGCAGCGGGGGCAGCGGCGTCCCGAGGTCGGCCGGGGCGGGCCGGAGGGGGTCGCCGGCGACGAGCGCGACCGCCTCGCTGCCGTGCAGGTCGGCGGGCGCGGCGGGGCGGGGCGGGCGGCCTGCGAGCAGCGCGCGGGTGAGCTCGTCGTCGTCGTAGAGCAGGTCGGTGCCCAGCACGGCGGCGTAGCCCTCGGGGGTCAGCGGCTCCCCGGCCGGGTCGGTGACGTGCGCGTGGCCCACCACGACCGTGCCGCCGGGCCCGGCCAGCGCGTGCAGCGCGGCCGCGGCGGCGGGCTTGTCGCGCAGGAAGTAGAAGGCGTCGGAGCACAGCACGTAGGCCGGCCGCGGCACGTCGAGACCGGGGACTGCGGTCCCCGGGACGGCGGTGGCGTCGACGCACACGTACCGGGCGCCCGGGCAGACGAACCGGCGGGCCAGCCAGAGCTTGGCCCACACCACGTCCACGCCCACCAGCCCGGTGCAGCCGCGGCGGGCCAGCTCGCGCAGCTGGGTGCCGATGCCGCAGGCGACGTCGACGACCGGGCGGGAGCCGGGCCAGTGCTGCTGGAGCAGGGCGAGCCCGGCCAGGTGGGTGGGGTCCGACCAGCGGTGGGCGAAGTAGTCGGCGACCCGGCCCATCCCCAGCAGCGCCATCGCCTCGCGCAGCGTGCCGGCGGCCGGCACCCGGGCGAGCTGCTCGGCAGGTGGCGGCGGCTCGGTCCACCAGTCGTCGGTGTCGGCGAGCAGCAGCACCCGGGCCCGGTCGACCTCCCCGGCGGCGACCAGCCCGGCGACCTCGGCGCGCAGCTCCTCGCGGCCGGCCCGGGCGAACGGGATGCCGTCGACGACGGGGGCGGGCAGCGCGCGGGTCACGAGCTCACCGGCTCACAGCCCGGCCGCCGACAGCACCTCGAGGTGGAAGCCCTGGACCGGGCCGGCGTGCACCAGGTCGAGGTGGTCGAGGGCCTGCTCGGCGGTGAAGGCGGCGGCCCGGGCGTGGTGGTGCACCTGCAGCACGCGGTCGAGGACGTCGGCGGCGTGGAAGGCCCGCGCCTCCGCCGGCCCCGCGTCGGCGCGCAGGGCCAGCACCCCGCGCAGCCGCCCGGCGAGACCCTCGGGCAGCGCGGCCAGCTCGCGCTCCTCCAGGGTCGCCACGACCCTCGGCAGCGCACCGCCGAGCAGCACCTCGCCGGCGAACCCGGCGTCGGGCAGCGCGACGTTGTGCAGGTGGTGGGCCAGCCCGACGAGGAACGGCGGGACCGGGTCGGCGCCGAACAGCGGCGCGACGAGCACCCCGTACACGGCGACGGTGAGGCAGTGGTCGCCGTGGCTCTCCGGCGGCTCCACCACCACGCGCGCCCGGCCGGGGGCGGTGGCCCCGGCGCGGGGCTGGGCGGCGAGCCGGCCGGCCAGTGGGGGAGGCGGGGGCTGCGGGAGGTCCACGACCAGGGCGGCGCGCAGGTCCGCGGCCGCACCGGGGTCCAGGGGCCCGGCGACCTCGTCGAACGACCGCCGCAGGACCGCCAGCGCCTCGTCGTCGGCGAGTCCGGCGGTGCGCAGCACGCCGCCGTCGATGCCCGCCAGCCGGGCGCGGGCCACGGCCGCGGCGGTCTCCGAGAGGGCCACCGCGGCGGGGTCCTCCCCGGCGACCAGCCGGCCCCAGGCGCGGGCGAACGCCTGCTCGGCCAGCGAGCCGGGCGCCCCCGCGACCCGGACCCGCTTGGCGTCCCCGATCTCGGCCAGCAGCGGGCGCAGCTCCGCGAGCGGGGCCTGCCCGGTGCTCACCGGGGGGCGGGCGTGGCGAGCCAGTCGAGCAGCGCCCGCTCCTGGCGGTGCAGGGCGTGCTCGGGAACCTCGCCGTCGGCGGTCATCGGGGCCTTGAAGAACCAGCCCAGGTGCTCCTGCACCCCACCCTGCCCCCGCTGCTGGGCCAGGTCGGTGAGCCGGGCCAGCTCGATGGCCAGCGGGGCCGCGAGGATCGAGTCGCGGCACTGGAAGTCGACCTTGATCTGCATCCGCTGGCCGAGGAAGCCGACCAGGTCGATGGCGTCCCAGGCCTCCTTCTGGTCGCCGCGCGGCCGGTAGTAGTCGATCCGCACGACGTGGTCCTCGACCGGGTAGCCGAGGATCGAGTCGAGCACGCTGCCCTTGGTCTGCAGCTTGCTCGACAGCGAGTCGGGGTCCTCCAGCGCCAGGCCGTCGCGGTTGCCCAGGATGTTGGTGGAGTACCACCCCTCCACGGTCAGCGCGCGGCTGCGGAAGGCCGGCGCGAGCACCGTCTTCATCATGGTCTGGCCGGTCTTGCCGTCCTTGCCGGCGACCGGCACGCCCCGCGTCGTGGCCAGCTCGAGCAGCGCCTGGACGTCGGCGCCCAGCGACGGGGTGAAGTTGACGTAGCCGACGCCCTCGCTGATGGCGGCGTGGGCGTAGATCATGGCCGGGGTGATCGCCCGGTCGTCGGCGTCGAGGCCCTCCTCGAAGGCGGCGGCCGACTGCAGGGCCGGGGCGGCCGGGTCGGGCCACCGCTCGGTGGAGGCGAGGTTGACCAGCACCAGCCCGTCGAGGCGCTGCTCCTCCCGGAAGCGGCGCAGGTCCGCGCGCACGATGTCGGACTGCGCCCGGCGGGTGCCGGCGAGCACCACGTTGCCGCCGGTCACGTTGCGGCAGAAGTCGGCGTCCCCGGCCGCCGGCCACGGGGTCAGCGCCGACAGCGCCGGGGCGGCCTGCTCGAGCTGGCGGGGGTCGAGGACGCCGTGCTGCTCCGCCGCCTTCGCCAGGTCGGCGCCGTCGAGGTCCCAGCCCCCGACCACCAGGTCGGCGTAGCCGACCAGGCCGGTCGCGGCCTCGACCGGCTTCCCGTCGACCTCCATCCCCGCCAGGGGGAGACCGGCGGGGTCGACGGCGCCGAGCCGGAGCAATTCCAGCCCCGCGACGGCGGTCGTCGCGACCGCACCCCCCAGACCGACCACCGCGATACCGACTCGACGAGAAGCACCGGACAACGCAACCTCCGTTGGTTGTGCTGGATCAGGTCTTGCGCAATCGAGCCTGGCACAGGTCTCCGGTGCTCGCTGGGTGAGCGCGCGGCTCCGGTACGACCATGGCGTCCACCGACCGGTGGACGCCGGATCAGCGCTTCGGTCGTCCCCCCGACGCCGTCCAGGGTCCAGGGTGGAGGCATGACGACGACCCACGGGGCGCCCGCCCTGCCGGCTGCGGCCTCCGGCGAGCGACCGGCCGTGCAGGTGCGCGGTCTGGTCAAGCGGTACGGGGGGCGGGCCGTCGTCGACGGCGTCGACCTCGACGTGCGGCGGGGCGAGGTGTTCGCGCTGCTGGGCCCGAACGGGGCGGGCAAGACCACGACGGTCGAGATCCTGGCCGGGCTCCGGCGGCGGGACGGCGGATCGCTCGAGGTGCTGGGGGAGGACCCGGCCGGTGCCGACCGGCGCTGGCGGGACCGCGTCGGTGTGGTGGGGCAGAGCACCGGCGCCGGCGATGCGCTGACCGTCCGGGAGACCGTCGACCACTACGCGCGCTACCACGCGACCCCGCAGGACAGCGCGGAGCTGCTCGACGCCGTCGGCCTGGAGGGGACGGCGCGCACGCGCGTCGACCGGCTCTCCGGCGGGCAGCGGCGGCGGCTCGAGGTCGCGCTGGGCGTGCAAGGGCGGCCGGAGCTGCTCTTCCTCGACGAGCCCACGACCGGGCTCGACCCGGCCGCCCGACGGCAGTTCTGGACGCTGATCGAGGGGCTGCGGGACCGCGGCACCACCGTCCTGCTGACCACCCACTACCTCGACGAGGCCGCGCACCTGGCCGACCGCGTCGGGGTGATCGCGGGCGGCCGGCTGGTGGAGGTCGCCGCGCCCGGGGCGCTCGGTGCCGGGCTGCGGCAGGAGGCCACCGTGCGCTGGACCGAGGACGGCGCCGCCCGCGAGGTCGTCACCCGCGAGCCCTCCGCCGTCCTGCGCGACCTCCTGGCCGCGGCACCGACCGGGGAGATCCCCGACCTCAGCGTGACCCGACCCGGCCTGGAGGACGTCTACCTCCGGCTCGTCTCCGAGGGAGCGTCCCGATGACCGACCTGCTGCCGTCCCCGCCGCCGGCCACCCGCCGCCCGGCCCCGCCGGGCGCCCTCTCGATCGGGTGGGCCCGGGTGGCCCTGGAGCTGCGGCTGTTCGTCCGCGACCCCGGCCAGCTGGTGTTCTCGTTCGCCTACCCGGTCGTGATGCTGGTGATCTTCGGGTCGATCTTCGCCGACCGCGAGGTGGCGCCGGGCGTGGACTTCCGGCAGTACTTCCTCGCCGGGATCGCCGCGACCGGGATCATGCTCACCAGCTTCCAGGCCGTCGGCCTCGCGATCACCGAGGAGCGCGACCGGGGCGACCTGGTGCGGCTGCAGACGCTCGGCACCCCGCCGCTGGCGTACGGGATCGGCAAGGCCGGTCAGGTGGTGCTCACCACCGCCGTCCAGCTGACCGTGCTGCTGGTCGTGGCGGCGACGGTCTACGACGTGCCGATGCCCGACGACGCCGGCCGCTGGCTGACCTTCGCCTGGGTGGCGGTGCTGGGCGTCCTCGCCGGCACGGTCCTCGGCATCGCGGTGTCGTCGTTCGTGGGCAGCGCGCGGGCGGCGGGCACGGGCATCCCGGCGGTCGCGATCGTCCTGCAGTTCTTCTCCGGCGTCTTCTTCGTGTTCTCGGAGCTACCCGGCTGGATGCAGCAGCTCGCCGCGGTGTTCCCGCTCAAGTGGATGACCCAGGGCATGCGCTCGGTCTTCCTGCCCGACGCCGCGAAGGCCGCGGAGCCCGCAGGCAGCTGGGAGCACGGGACCACTGCCGCGGTGCTGGCCGCTTGGGTGATCATCGGCGTCGTGGTCTGCGCCCGGAGCTTCCGCTGGCGGCGGAACGCCGGATGAGCCTGCGCAGCCGGCTCGGCGCCGCCTTCCTCCCCCCGCCGGACGAGGACGACGGGGCCGAACCGCTGTCCGAGCGCGGGTGGCAGGCGACCGTCGTCGGGATGCACGTCATCTCGGCGGCGCTGTGGGCGCTGGCCGTGGCGACGGCGGTCGCCGACCACGACGGGAGCCGACTGGTCGCCGTCCTCGCGGTGCTGGCGGCGTTCGCGCTGGCGTACCTGCTGGCCGGTGCGCCGGCGCTGACCGGCAGCGCACCGGTGCGCGCGGTCGGCTACCTCACGGTCCTCGTCGCCGGGTTCTGCGCGCTCGGGTTCCTGGCGCCGGGGCTGTTCTTCCTGCTGTTCCTCGCCTACCCGCAGGTGTGGTTCGTCGTCCACGGCCGGATGACCGGGGTGGCGTGGACGGTGCTGCTGGCGGTCGCCACCGCGGTCGGCCCGCTGGTGCGCGCGGTCTCCGGCGAGCTCGCCCGCGACGTGCTGCTGCAGACCTGCGTCAGCCTGCTGTTCAGCCTGGCGCTGGGGTTGTGGGTCAGCCGGGTGCTGCACCAGAGTGCCCACCGCGCCGAGCTCATCGAGCAGCTCGAGCGCACCCGGGCGCAGCTGGCGGGGGCCGAGCGCGAGCGCGGTGTGCTGACCGAGCGGGAGCGGCTGGCGCAGGAGGTGCACGACACGCTCGCGCAGGGCTACACGAGCATCGTCGTCCTGGCGCAGACCGCGGCCGCGCAGCTCGCCACCGACCCGGTGGCCGCCCGCGAGCGGCTGACGCTGATCGAGGAGGTGGCGCGGGAGAACCTCGCCGAGGCACGCGCCATGGTGGCCGCCTTCCGGCCGGTGGCCCTGGACGGCTCGACCCTGGTCGAGGCGCTGGCGCGCCTGGCCGACCGGTTCGGGCGGGAGACCGGCCTGCCGGTGCGCGTGGACACGGCCGCGCTGGACGGCGGGCTGGAGCTGCGCCGGGACGAGGAGGTCGTGCTGCTGCGCGGGGCACAGGAGGCGCTGACCAACGTGCGGCGGCACGCGGCGGCGCGGGCGGTGGTGATCCGGGTGTCCGTGGTCGGCGGCGAGGGGGTGCGGCAGGTGTCGGTGCACGTGGAGGACGACGGCGTCGGCTTCGACCCGTCCCGCGCGCGGGGATCCGGCATCGAGGGGCTGCGCGACCGGGTGTCGTCGGTGGGCGGGGAGGTCGACGTCGCCTCGGCTCCCGGTGCGGGCACGCGGGTGACGGTGCGGGTGCCCGCGTCGTGACCGGCGACGGCGTCATCCGGGTGGCGGTGGTCGACGACCACCCGGTGGTCCGCGGCGGCCTGGTCGGGTGGCTGGACGCGCAGCCGGACCTGTCCGTGGTCGGCGAGGCGGGCGACGGCACGGAGGCGCTCGCGCTGGTCGCCGAGCAGGAGCCGGACGTCGTCCTCATGGACCTGCGCATGCCGCGGATGGACGGCGTCGCGGCCACGGTCCGGATCGCGGCGGAGCATCCCGCGGTGCGGGTGCTGGTGCTCACCACCTACGACACCGACGCCGACATCGTGCGGGCGGTCGAGGCGGGGGCCACCGGCTACCTGCTCAAGGACACGCCCCTGCCGCGGCTGGCCGACGCGGTGCGCGCCGCGGCCCGCGGCGAGACGGTCCTGGCGCCGCCGGTGGCCGCCCGGCTGGTGTCCCGGATGCGGGTGCCGGCCGTCGAGGCGCCGACCGCGCGGGAGCTGGAGGTGCTGGCCGGGGTGGCGCAGGGGCTGACCAACGCGGAGATCGGCCGGCAGCTGTTCATCGGGGAGGCGACGGTCAAGACGCACCTGCTGCGGGTCTTCGCCAAGCTCGGGGTCGACGACCGCACCCGGGCGGTGCTGGTGGCCGTGGAGCGCGGGCTGCTCCCCGGGCCCGGAGGGGCTGCCGGTCCCCGCTGATGCCGCCGCCGACCTGCACTTGTGGAGTCCTGCTAGGCGTCTGACCTGGGGTTTCGGGTTGTCGACGACTGCCCGCCCCGGTAGTCTTCGATCATGTGTTCGACCGCTGCGAGGGGCGCGCTGGACCGGCTGGGGTCCGCGCTGGACGACCTCGCGGGTGAGGACCTGTCGGGCCGGTTCGGGCCTCAGTTGCTGGACCGGCTCACCGGCTTGCTCACGGCGCAGAACCGGCTGGCGGCGCAGGTGGCCCGCACGGTGCGCGAGTGCGAGGTCGCCCAGGCGCCGGAGCGGGACGGGTTGGCGTCGATGGCCTCCTGGCTGCGCGGGCACGGCAAGCTCTCGCCGGCCGCGGCGTCCCGGGTGGTGCGCACCGGGCGGGCGCTGGCCGAGCTTCCGGCAGTGGCGGAGGCCTTCGACCGGGGTGCGGTGACCGCCGAGCAGGTGGCGTTGATCGCCCCGGTCGCCGCACCGGGGAACGTGGCCGCCGCTGACGCCCAGCAGGTCGACCTCGCCGGGGTCGACGCAACCCTGGCCGAGGTCGCCGCGAGTCGCCCGCACGCCGAACTCCGCCAGGTCGTGGACCACTACCTCACCCGGCTGGACCCCGACGGCCCCGAGCCCGATCCGACCGAGGGCCGGTCGCTGGTGTTCACCACCCACGCCGACGGCAGCGTCGGGTTCCGCGGCGAACTGGACGCTGTCGGCGGGGAGAAGCTGCAGGCCGCGGTCGAGTCGATCGTGCAGGCCACCCGCCCCGCCGGGGACACCCGCACCCGCGCCCAGCAGTCCGCCGACGCCCTGGTGCAGCTCGCCGACAACGCCCTCGCCGCCGGCACCCTTCCGGTCCTGCGGACGGTCAAGCCGCAGGTGGTCGTGCGGATCGACCTGGCCGACCTGGTCGACCCGGCCACCGGACCGGGCGCGGCGACCACCGGGTTCGGGGCCACCATCTCCGCCGCCCGCGCCCGCTGGATCGCGTGCGACGGCAACGTCTCCCGGATCGTCATCGGCCCCGACGGGGAGCTCCTGGACCTGGGCCGCCGACACCGGGTGGTGCCGCCGCCGCTGCGCCGCGCGGTCGAGTACCGCGACCGGGGATGCGTGTTCACCGGCTGCGACGCCCCGGCCTCCTGGTGCGACGTCCATCACCTGGTGCACTGGGTCGATGACGGTCCGACGTCGCTGGAGAACTCGGCCCTCCTGTGCGAACGGCATCACACCAAGGTCCACCACGGCTTCCGCATCGAGCGGGATACCAGCGGCCGGTGGCACACCTACCGGCCCGACGGCACCGAGATCCTCACCCTCCCCCGCATCAGCGGGGATCCCGAACGGTCGCGGACGGGCTGATCGGTGCCGCCCGCGCGCGCCGATCGGCGGTGCCCGCACGCGCGCCTGGACTACGGGAAGCGCGGCACGCTGACCCGGTCCAGCAGGGAGGACCGGGGTATCGGGACGCCCACGACGGCCGGCCTCCCGTGGCTCGCGGCCGGGGCCACGGTCGGGGCGGGCACGGTAGGGGCGGGCACGGCCGGGCGGCCGAAGTGCCAGCCCTGCCCGTAGTCGACCCCGAGTGCGCGGAGAGCGTCCGCCTCCGCGGCCGTCTCGACGCCTTCGGCCACGACGCGTGCCCGCAGGCCGCGGGCGAAGTCGACCAGGGAGCGGATCAGGACGGTCCGCACCGGATCGGTGTCCAGGCCGCTCACGATGCTGCGGTCGATCTTGAGGACGTCGGGCGACGTGACGACGATGTGCCGCAGCGAGGAGAAGCCGGCGCCGACGTCGTCGATGGCCAGCCGCAGCCCGGCGGCGCGGAAGGGGGCAAGCGCCGCGGCGAGCGCGTCGTAGTCGTCCACCGGGTCGTGCTCGGAGAGCTCGAGCAGCACCCGGTCGAGGGGGAGCTCGGAGAGGAGCTCGGCGCACTCCGGCGTCAGCAGGGTGCCGGGGGAGACGTTCATGGCGACGTACCCGTCGGCGTCGGCCAGCAGGTCGGCGGCGCGGCGCAGGGCCAGCAGCTCCAGCTGGTCGCCCAGGCCCACGCTGTGCGCGTCGGCGAACACCACGTCCGGCGCCTGCTCCCACGCGGCAGGGAAGCGGCTGAGCGCCTCGGCGCCGACGCGGACGCCGGTGGCGAGGTCGACGATCGGCTGCAGCGCGACCACCGGCCCACCGCCGGCGACGAGGGGCAGCAGCCGCCCCTCGATGCCGGTGCGCCGCCCCTCCTCCTTCACCTGCGGCTCGATGATCACCGAGGCGGCCGACGCGAGCACGTCCATCAGCGCCTTGTCCCGCTTGGTGAGATCCTTGTCCGAGGTGAGGCCGGCGGCGCAGAAGGTGCCGTAGAGGGTGCCGTCCGACAGGGTCACCGGCACCGACACGTAGCTGCGGATCCGCGGCATCCGGGCGGCCGGCAGCTTCATCGCCTCGGGAAAGTCCTTCAGGTTCGGGATCACCGCGGGCAGCTTCTTGTCCAGGATCGCCTGGCACAGCGTCGTCTCCTGCACCTGGGTGACGCCCTCCTGGAACAGGAAGGGCACCGAGGACTCCACGACCTCCAGGTGCTGCGTCGTCCCGTCGAGCCGGGACAGGAACGCCACGGACAGCCGTAGCGACTTCTTCGCCGTGCGCAGCAGATCGGCGATCTGCTGCTCGGCGTCCGTGCGGTGCTTGCCCACTCTGCGTCCCTTCGAGAAGTCCACCTCCCTCGTCGGCCCGGACCGGGCGGAACTGGAGCGCCGACCTCATCCGGACGGGGGACCGGACGTCAGCCGGTGCGACGGTCCGCGAGGGTGCCCAGCCAGGTCGTGAAGACGGGGGAGATGCTCCGGCTCAGCCGCTCGTAGCCGCGGGCCGACGGGTGGGCGCCGTCCCCGGAGGCGACGTCCGCCAGCCACTCGTCGTCGAGGCCGGCGGCGAGCTCGACGAACGGCAGGCTCCGCCGGCCGCAGCGGTCGGCCATGGCGGCGGAGAGGGCGGTGATGCGGCGGTTCTGCTCCGCGTCGGCGACCAGGGTGGGGCCGACGACGAGGAGCGGCCACCCCTCGGCGCCGGCCTGATCGGCGACGAGGTCCACCGCGCCGAGCGTCCCGGCCTCGGGCACCCGGCGCCGTCCGCCCTCGACGGTGGTGTCGTTCACCCCGACGGCGAGCACGACGCCGCACCCGTCGCCGTGACGGAGCCGGGGCGCGGCCTCGGCCATCCACCGGGCGGCGACCTCCGGGGCGGTCTCCCGCCGGACGCCGAGGTTGTAGCCGGTCAGGTCCGTGCCGGCCCCGCGGGCGGCGACCACGAGCCGTCCCACCCAGCCCAGCGCGGCGTCATCACCGACCCCGGCGGTCAGCGAGTCGCCGAGGAAGCACACGCGGAGATCGGGCGGCGGCATGGGGGGCAACCTAGCGACGCCTAGGCTGGACCCCCGTGAGCCTCACCATCGGGATCGTCGGCCTGCCCAACGTCGGCAAGTCGACCCTCTTCAACGCCCTGACCAAGAACGACGTGCTGGCGGCGAACTACCCGTTCGCGACGATCGAGCCGAACGTCGGTGTGGTGGGTGTGCCCGACGAGCGGCTCGCGAAGCTGGCCGAGATCTTCGGCAGCCAGAAGATCATCCCGGCGACGGTGTCCTTCGTCGACATCGCCGGCATCGTCCGCGGCGCCAGCGAGGGGCAGGGGCTGGGCAACAAGTTCCTGGCCAACATCCGCGAGAGCGACGCGATCTGCCAGGTGATCCGGGTCTTCACCGACCCCGACGTCGTGCACGTCGACGGCAAGGTCAGCCCGGCCGACGACATCGAGACGATCAACACCGAGCTCCTGCTGGCCGACCTGCAGACGCTGGAGAAGGCGATCCCGCGGCTGGAGAAGGAGATGCGCAAGGACAAGGAGCGCGCCGCCCTGCACGCGGCCGCCGTCCAGGCGCAGGAGGTGCTGAACGAGGGGAAGACCCTCTTCGCCGCCGGCATCGACCCGGCGCCGCTGCGCGAGCTCGGCCTCATGACGACCAAGCCGTTCCTCTACGTCTTCAACGTGGACGCCGACGAGCTGGCGAACACCGAGGTGCTCGACGAGCTGCGGGCGCTGGTCGCCCCGGCGGAGGCGATCTTCCTCGACGCGCAGACCGAGTCGGAGCTGATCGAGCTGCCGGCCGACGAGGCCGCCGAGCTGCTCGAGTCGATCGGCCAGAACGAGCCGGGCCTGGACCAGCTGGCGAGGGTCGGCTTCCGCACGCTCGGGCTGCAGACCTACCTGACCGCCGGCCCCAAGGAGTCGCGGGCCTGGACCATCCCGGTCGGCGCCACCGCCCCGCAGGCCGCCGGGGTCATCCACACCGACTTCCAGCGCGGCTTCATCAAGGCCGAGATCGTCTCCTTCGGCCAGCTGGTCGAGGCCGGCTCCATGGCCGAGGCCAAGTCCAAGGGCTGGGTCCGCATGGAGGGCAAGGAGTACGTCATGGCCGACGGCGACGTCGTGGAGTTCCGCTTCAACGTGTGATCTGTCCTATTCCTCCAGGTCAGCCGCCTGCAGTGGTCCTCCAGGCAACACCCTGTCAACAGGATCTTGCGTTCCAGGCCCGCGCGCGGACCAAATCGCGCACCTCGGGCAGCCCGGGAGGACCGGCCCGGCCCAAGGACGCGGAGCGTTCATCGCTCATGTGTGACGAGATATCTGTGAGCCGTTGCGATGTCGCAGGTACCCGTGGTCAGCGCCGCGGGTGAGATGTGCTGGAGGTCGCCAGTGACCCGTCAGCGTTCTCCTGTACTGCTCCGGTCGACCTCCGGTTCGCAGGACTCGACGAGCATCGCCAGCGCGGCGGTGCACCAGCGGTGGCCGACGGTGTTCGGGTGCGGTGGCTGATCGCCTTCTCCGGTGAACATCCAGCCGCCGTCCCGGCTCTGCGCGGCAAGATGTGCGGCCAGCATCTCGACCAGTCCGGGTGTCATCACGTGCCGATCGCCGTGAACCTCACATGGACTGGCCTGGCGCGCTGCGGCTGCCCCGGCGTAGCAGCGCTGTCGCGCGGCCGATCACGCTGGCCCTTCGCCGCGCGGGCGCTGTTCCGGCGGCAGTGCTGAATCTCGTTGGACGTCATCTCGACCCTGGTGAGGCCGAGCCCGGAGTCTGAGCTCGCTGACCAGCACGCCGGCGACGATGAGTGCGGCGCCGACGATGGCGAGGCCGGGCAGTCGGTCGCCGGCGAGGCGACCGATGACGCCGCCCCACACCGGCTCGCCGGCGTAGATGACCGTCGCCCGGGTCGGTGACACCGACTGCTGCGCCCAGTTCATGGTGATCTGGATGAGGCAGCTGGCGGCCCCGAGACCGAGCGCGGCGGCGATCCAGAGCCATGAGAAGGAGGGGACGGCCTCGCCCACGACCGGCATCATCGCGACCGACAGGGCGCCGCCGACGAGCAGCTGCACCACCGTGATCCGGCCGAGGTCGACGGTGCCGGCGAACAGGCCGATGAGGACGATCTCCGCTGCGATGGCGGCGGTGCTGACCAGCGTCAGCACCTCGCCGGTGCTCAGCGTCAGCCCCGCCGAACCGGGGTCGGCCAGCAGGAGCAGCCCGGTGAAGGCGAGCGCCACCCCGGCCCAGGCCGCGGGCTTGGGCGCGCGGCGGAACACCGCCCACTGCAGCAGTGGCACGAGCGGGACGTAGAGCGCGGTGAGGAACGCCGAGGTGCTGCTGGGAATCGTCTGCAGCCCGACGGTCTGCAGCGCATAGCCGAGGAAGATCGTCACGCCGATCGCCGCGCCGGCACCCAGCTCGCGCCGCGTGAGCCCGGTCAGCGTGTGCCGGAAGACGACCAGGCTGATCGCGCCGGCGGCGAGGAAGCGTAGGCCGACGAAGAGCAGCGGCCCGCCGTGCTGCATGGCGAGGTGGACGACGAGGAACGTCGCGCCCCAAACCGCGGTGACGGCGATCAGCGCCAACTCCTGCCGGCTGAACCGGATACCCCACCGGGGACGACGCCTCGTGTGCAACATTCAACTCACCCCTCGGCCGGCCAGGCGCGCCACAGAATGTCGTGGGCGTCGCCCCAGGGGTGGATCAGCACGGGGCATCTCCGTCGGGGAGGGTGAGCAGCCGGCGGTGGAAGGTGGCTTCCGGGCTGAGGGCGAGCAGGCTCTCGGTGAGCGCGTCGGCCGCGGCGTGCGCGTCGTCATCGGTGAGCGGCTCGAGCACGTCGAGGATGAAGACGGCACTGGTGGTGGCGGTGGTGATGCCGGTGCGGGTGCACTGCCGCCAGTTCCAGCGGCGGCAGGTGACGCCGACGTCGTCGCGCCAGACGACCTCGCCGACCTCCGGGTGCTCGACGACCGCCTCGCCGCCGGCGATGGTGTCGAACGGCTCGGTGCCGTCGGCACGGACGAGTCGCGGCGGGCTGGCGTAGGCGGCGCGGTCCTCCCCACCGAAGGGCAGCATGGAGCCGATGGAGACGGCGTTGTAGACGTCGGTGATCCGGTCGATGCGCGGCAGCCCGGCGGGGTCGAGCCGGCGCATCAGCGCCTCCACGCTCGGCCGGGTGCGCTGCGGCTTGGCACCGAAGGACCGGTAGGCCTCCCGCCACGCGGCAAGATGCGGCAACTCCTCGGGCCGGCGCCCGTCGAGCCGCTCCCGCGCGGTGTCCTCGGCAGCGGCGAGAACCCGCTCGCTGACCGCATCGCTCGGGCCGCCCTGCAGGCCGTCGGCGGTCAGCAGCACCACCCGGTAGTCCGGCCGCAGCGCGAACACCGCGTCGTCGACGGTGGCGGCGGCGAGCCACTGCTGGGGGTCGGTCATCAACGGCTCCCGGTGACGTGGGGCTGGAACACTGTGAGGGCGAAGCGGGCGGGGCCGGCGGCGTCGGCGGGGGTGGCGTAGCCGTGGGCGACGTCGCCGGCGAAGGCCGCGGAGTCGCCCACTGTCAGCCGCTCGGTGCGGTCGCCGACGCGCAGGTCCACGGCGCCCTCCAGGACGAGCAGCAGTTCCCGGGTGCCGGCGCTGTGCGCCTCGCTGGTGTTCGCATCGCCCGGCTGCAGCGTCCAGTCCCACAGCTCGACGACGTCGGGTGGCGCGGTTCCGGCGACCAGCAGCGCCTGCCCGCCGTGGTCGCCGTGCCACAGCACCGGCGCCCGCCCGGCCGCCGTCACGGTGAGGGCATGCGGGCGTTCGACGTCGACCAGCACCGGCAGCCCGACACCGAGGGCGTCACTGATCCGCAGCAGCGTGGCGATGCTGGGGTTGCCTTCGCCGTGCTCGATGGTGATGACCATGCGGCGGCTGACGCCAGAGCGGTCGGCCAGCTCGTCGAGGGTCCAGCCGCGGGCGGTCCGGTGCTGCCGCACCCGCTGCCCGATCTGCTCGTTGACCGCGACCACTTCGGCCGTCATCTGGGCCGCCTCCCTTGCGTCATCCCCGCCGCACCCGGCTACGCTGCCTCCTAGAGTGCAACATAGTGCATCAGGAGGTGCGGTGATGGCTGTGCAGGGGCACCGGTCGAGCGACGCGGGGCTGCGGTTGGAGACCCGGCTGGCGGTTCTCGGCCGCGGGGGCTCCGAGCCGGGACGGCCGTTGAACGTCCCCATCATCCCGGCGTCGAACTTCCGCGCCGCACCGGACGGCGGCGCCGGCCGGGAGTACTCCCGCGACGACGGAACCCCCGGCTGGGAGGCGCTCGAGGAGCTGGTCGGTGACCTGGAGGGTGGCCCGGCGGTCGCCTTCTCCTCCGGGATGGCCGCGATCGCCGCGGTGCTCGAGTTGCTGCCGGTCGGCGCCCGGGTGGTCGCACCCCGGGACAGCTACACCGGACTGCGCGCCCTGCTCGCCGATGGTGCTGCGGCCGGCGGTCGCTGGCAGGTGCGCACCGCCGACATGACCGACGCCGAAGCGCTCGCCGCCGCGGTCGCCGACTCCGACCTGGTGTGGCTGGAGACGCCGAGCAACCCGCTGCTGGACGTCGTCGACATCGCCGAGGTCGCCACGGCCGCCCGGGCGGCCGGTGCCCTCGTCGCGGTCGACAACACCTTCGCCACCCCGCTGCTGCAGAACCCGCTGTCCCTCGGCGCGGACTTCGTGGTGCACAGCGCGACCAAGTCCATCGGTGGCCACTCCGACCTGCTGCTGGGCCTGGTGGTGTGCCGCCGCGACGAGGACCGGGCACGGCTGAGCCGGCGCCGCGAGGTCGCCGGGGCCACACCCGGCGCACTGGAGGCCTTCCTCGCCCTGCGCGGTGCCCGCACCCTGGCTGTCCGGCTGCGACAGGAGCAGGAGACCGCCGGCGAACTCGCCCGCCGACTGGCGGCACATCCGGCGGTCGGCCGGGTGCGCTACCCGGGCCTGCCCGACGACCCGAACCACACCCGCGCCGCCGAGCAGATGCGCGGCTTCGGGACGGTGCTCAGCTTCGAGCTGGCCGACGCCGGCACCGCCGATGCCGTCTGTGCCGCTCTGCGCGTCATCTCGCACGCCACCAGCCTCGGCGGGGTGGAGTCGACCATCGAGCGGCGGGCGAAGCTCCCCGGCCAGGAGCACGTCCCTGCCGGCCTGCTGCGCCTGAGCGTGGGCTGCGAGCACGTCGAGGACCTGTGGACCGACCTGCACACCGCCCTTGAGGCCCCCGCCGCGGAAGCCCCCGCCGCGTCCACCGTCCGTTCGACAGTTCCCGCCGGGAGTCACCCGTGATCGACACGGACCTGCCGACCGCGCCGGCGACCAGCCCGCTGGCCCGCGGGTTCGCCGCCTGCCTGGCCGCGGTCACCGAGGTACCGGTGACCGACCTGCCACTGCCCGCCGGTGACCTGCCCCAGGCTCTCGGCGCGTGGCGGTCGTGGCTGGCCGGGCGAGGGTTCGGCCTGGTGCCCATCGCCGACCCCACCGCCTTCCAGTGGGCCGGGTGGTGGCTGGCGGTCGTCCAGACCACTGACACGGAGGCCGCCACGGTGGCCTTCGGGACACCGCCGGGCATCGTGCTCAGCCCGCAGGACCCCGCCCTCCTCGGTCAGCCGACCGCGGAGCTGCCCATCACCGCCGCCTACGCCGTCGCTTCCCTCGACCCGGTGCTGCCCGCAGCGACGGCGACGCCCGATCTGCACGGCACGGTCGAGGGCCTGGCGGTCGCTCCCGCGGCCGAGGCCGAGATGCGGCTGCTCGAGGTCGCCTCCGCCCGCGCCGGCCGCGGCCTCGACGGTGACCGCTACGCCGCCGGCGCCGGCACTTTCAGCCCTCGCGCCGGCCACCGGCCCGGCTACGACCTGACACTGATGGCCGCCGAGGTCCTCGACGAGCTCATCGCCGCCGGGCACGCCGTCGACTTCGCCGCCACCCGCCGCAACGTGCTCACCCGCGGCATCGACGTCAACGCCCTCGTCGGCCACACCTTCCACATCGGCGACGTGCTCTGCGCAGGCCGACGGCTGTGCGAGCCCTGCGTCCACCTGGACCGGCTCAGCGGGCCCGGCCTGCTCCGGCCACTCATCCACAAGGGCGGACTCCGGGTCGACGTCCTCACCGACGGCGAGATCCGCCTCGGAACACCGATCCGGCCCGCCTGACCCGGCTGGAGCCGCCCGTGTCCGACGGGACCGCGTTCGCCGTCGTCGACGCGTTCCCGACCGAGCACCCGTTCTCGGGCAACCTGGCCGGTGTGCTGCTCGACGAGTTGCCCGATCCCGGCTGGATGCAGGGCGTGGCGGACGAGCTGGCACAAGCAACAAGAATCCCAACTCTGGTCGTCGCCCACCAACGACGCCCGACCATGAGGCGCTGGTCAGTGGCACGTTTCGGTCGTAGTCAGAGCCGTCCGATCACGCTGGCGACGTTCCGCTTCAACGTGTGAGCTCCGGCGGGGCTCATCGCGGACCCGGTTGCCGTAGCCGGTGCCGTCGACACCGGAACAGCCGCCGACTGCGCTCGCCGACCGTCGGAACGGTCGGGCGGGTGCGCAGTCGGCGACCTCGGCTCAGGTGGGTCAGTCGCCGGTCTTGGTGACGCCGAACATCAGCACGCGACGCTCGACGTCGTAGTGCACCGTGCTGGTGTTGCTGAGCAGGTCCTGCAGGTTGTCGGCGTCGTCGGGGTCCAGGGTGAGCACCTCTTCCCAGGCGCCCTGGTCGAGCACCAGCTGCAGGGTGTACGTCCCGGGCTTGCCGGGCTCCCCGGCGGTCCAGCTGAACTGGTAGTGGCTGAGCTGGCGGACCTTGATGCTGTTGTCGGTGACCGGTTGGGGTACCTCGGGCATGACGTCTCCTTGGCTGCGTGAGGTGCTCGGGTCGTCGAGCCCCCGGCCCATACCCGGTGTGCGCCGGTTCACCACCGGCCGGCGCCGCAGCCAGGTCGCCGGTCCGGTGGAACAGTTGCCTACAGGAGCTGGTTCTCCCTGCCGATGTGTCCGGCAGCCCGGATGTCCGGTGGTCACGCCGGGACGACCAGTCGGAACCGATGACCGAGGAGACCTGATGGACTACCTGCGACAGCTGCAGGCGGAACGGCCGCTGCTCTTCGGACTCCTGCTCCTGGTGGGCTTCCTGGTCGCCTTCCAGCTGGCGATCTTCGTCATCCAGCTGCTCGTCGGACCCTTCGGGCTCCCGGGCTGGGCGCCTCTCGTGATCCTGGTCGGCGGCCTCGTCCTCATCGCCCGCCGGCAGCAGCGCTAGCGGGGATCCGGGCCCCGGTCTTCCGTTCGGCGGGTCAGACCTTGCCGCGGAGGATGCGGTGCCAGTAGACGTGCGGGAGGCCGTAGCGGTCGAAGAGCCAGGCCCACCGGCGCGGCTTGAAGGGGTCGATGAAGGGCACCGACGGGCTGGCGGCGCCGTCGCGGTCGACCTCGTTGAGCATCAGCTTGCGGTGGCTCAGGGTGATCGGCATGACCGTGTAGCCGTCGTAGCGCTTCAGCTCCTTGCCCTCCCGGGCGGCCGCGATGTTCCGGGACAGGACGTCGACCTGCTTCCGCAGCGCCCCGCCCGAGGGCCGGGTGGCGAGGTCGGCCGCGTCGCCGATCGCCCAGATCGACCCGTGCCGGCGCGACCGCAGGGTCTCCGGGTCGACGTCCACCAGCCCGGGTGAGGCGTCGACGGCCAGGTCGGCGTCGGCGATCCAGCCCGGTGCCCGGTAGTGCGGCACGGCGTGGGCGAAGGCGACGTCCTCGAGCACACGACGGCCGGTGCGCGAGGTGATCTCGAGGGCGTGGACGTCCCAGTCCACCCGCTCCACGCGCGCCTCGCGCAGCACCGCGACGCCGTAGTCCGCGAACGCCTCCTCGAGGACCCGGTCGGCCTCCGGGAGACCCGTGGCGGTCGCCGCCGGCAGCACCAGCGTGACGTCGAGGGCGGGCAGGACGCCGGTGCGCCGCCAGTGGTCGCACGCCATGAGCAGCGGCTTGAGCGCGGTCGGGGCGCACGACGCCGGCTCCGGCGGCACGGTGAAGACGACGGAACCCTCGCGCAGCGAGGACAGCCTCGGCCAGACCTGCGGCGTGCTGCCCGGCACGTAGGTGGAGGCCACCCACCCGTCGGCGTACGCCTGCAGCAGCCCCGGGGTCGCCTCCCAGTCCTCCACGAGTCCGGGGCAGAGGACGAGGGTGGTGCCGTGCAGCGTCCGCCCGCCGCGGGTACGCACGGTCGTGGCGCCCGGGTCGACGGACTCCACGCTGTCGCGGACCCAGGTGCACCCGTCGGGGACGACGTCGGCCATCGGGCGTTCCAGGTCGGCCATCGTCGCCTCCCCGGCGCCGACGTAGTTCAGCAGCGGCTTGTACCGGTGCAGCGGCTGGGGAGCCACGACGGCGACGTCCCGGACGCCGTCGCGCAGCAACCGCGCCGCCAGGGATATGCCGGCGTTGCCGCCACCGACGATGAGCACCTCGTGCTGTTCCATGCCGCCTCCTCGCTGAAGGCCGCGGACCTCTGTCAGCGCCGCAGCTCGACCACCGTGTCGGGCCTGCCCAGGATGCAGGCGTTCCGAACGGCGCACGCGCGGCTGATCAGGTCGTCCGCGCCACACGCCGGGGACCGAGCCGGCGACGGGTGCGGTCCGGCCAGGCGGCGGACACCCGCGTCACCGCCGCAGCTCGGCCACCGTGTCGAGCCGGCCCAGCTTGTGCGGGTTCCGCACGGCGTACATGCGGCTGATCCGCCCGTCCTCGACGACGAACGTGATCGCCGTGTCGAACTCGCCACCCGCATCGATCCGTGCCGCGACGCCGCCGTTCACCAGCGGGGTGGTGATCACGACGCCGGGCGCGAACGCCGCGAAGCGGGCGAGCGCGTTGGCCACCCGCTCCCGGCCGGCGATCGGACGCCGGGCGGCGGGCGCGAGCCCCCCGCCGTCGGCGACCACCACGACGTCCGGGGCCAGCACGTCCAGCAGGCCGTGCACGTCGCCGGCGGTGACGGCGGCGAGGAACCGGTCCACGACCCGTTGCTGCTCGGCGCGGCTCACCGTCGTCCGCGGACGGCGGGCGGCCACGTGCTCGCGCGCCCGGTGCGCGACCTGCCGGACCGCGGCGGCCGACCTGCCCACCGCCTCGGCGATCTCGTCGTACGGCACGGCGAACACCTCGTGCAGCACGAGGACGGCGCGCTCGGTCGGGCCGAGGGTCTCCAGCACGGTCAGCATCGCCATCGAGACGCTCTCCGCCAGTTCGACGTCGTCGGCCACGTCGGGGCTGGTCAGCAGCGGTTCGGGCAGCCACTCGCCGACGTAGTCCTCGCGGCGCCGGGAGACCGTGCGCAGCCGGTTGAGCGCCTGCCGGGTGACGATCCGCACCAGGTAGGCCCGCGGGTCGCGCACCGCCGCGTGGTCCACCTCGGCCCACCGCAGCCAGGTCTCCTGCACCACGTCGTCGGCGTCGGCGGCGGAGCCGAGCAGCTCGTAGGCGACTGTGAACAGCAGGCTGCGGTGGGCGAGGTAGGGGTCGTCGGTCATGCCGAGGCCAGGCCGTCCGCCGAGCGGGTCGCCAGCGGCGGCAGGCCGCAGGAGGCCGCGAACTCCTCGGACCGGATGCCGAGGGCGACGTTGGTCCGCGCGCTGAGGTTCATCGCGCCGACCCGGGCGGTCAGCTCGACGAGCGCGGGCGCACCCAGCTCGGCGAGCAGGGCGGCCGACAGCTCGTCGGTCACGGCCGGCGGCGTCCGGCTCATCGCCTCGGCGTACTCCATGACCCGCCGCTCGAGGGGGCTGAACACGGTCGACTGCCGCCACCGCGGCACCTCCCGCGCCTTGGCCTCGTCCAGCCCGCGGTCGTGGGTCGTGAAGTAGTGCAGGTCCAGGCAGAAGCTGCAGCCGACCTCGCCGGCCGCTGCCATGGACGCGAACGTCGCGAGGTCGCGGTCCAGCCGGTTCCACGAGTCGGCCTTCCGGCCGAGCCCCATCAGGGCCTTGAACACGGCCGGGTGGTGCCACAGCACGCCGACCGACTCCGGGACGGAACCGAACAGCTTGCGGGTGATCGCCTTCACCAGGCCGCCGTAGACGCCGGTGACCTCGGTCGCGGGGATGCGGGTGCTCGCCATGTCTCCTCCAGGTGTGTGGTGGTCCGACATGGAGACACCGGCCGCGCAGCCCGTGTGACACCCGCAGCTCCTGGAGCCGTAGGGAAGGTCGTCCGCACACGACCGGGTGGCCGTCGGGTCGGTGCCGCGACGGCCACCCGGGCGGGCGGCGTGGCCGGTCAGGTGGTGACGAGACCACGCATGTTCTCGGTGACCACCAGGGCGAAGCGGCGCGCCACGCGCAGGCTCTGGTCGGCCAGCGCGTAGGTGGTCTCGATGACCTCCTCGGGCCGGACGAGGACGGCGGGCACGAGGCTGCGCACGATCGTCGTCATGCCCTGCACGAGGCCGGCGACGGCGTCCTCGCTGCTGTCCGCCGCCGAGGCGAGCTGCCGACGGGCCTGCTGCTGCTCCTGCTCGCGCAGCTCCGCGAGCAGGTCGCGGCGGACGGCGAGCACCAGCTGGCGGGCCCGCTCGTCGTGGGAGCCGTTGCGCGACTCCTGCAGGACCTGGGCGGACAGCAGCTCCCGGGCCCGGTCCTCGGCCTCGTCGCGGGTGCGAGCCAGCTCCGCCATCTCGACGGGGGCGCCGGCGGTGGTGTCCTGCTCCTGCCGGGGCGCGTCGTCCTCGGCGCGCTTGCCACGGGTCGCTGCGGTGTCGGGTGCGGTCGAGGGCTTGGGGGACGGCGTGGTCATGGCTTCCTCCTGGAGGGATTCCGTTCGGGGCACCGTCCAGGCTCCGGCCCGGAGGTGGCCCGCAGGAGAGCAGCGCGCGCACGCCGGGGTAGCGCACAGCCAACAGACGACTCCCTCTCGCGGCGGCGGGCTACGGGCCCTGCAGGAAGCGGCCGACGACGCCGGCCCAGCGCTCCCGGGCCGCCTCGTTGAGCTCCGGCGTCCGCAGCCCCATCTGGTTCACCACGATGGAGGCGGTCGCGCCCTTCTTCGGCTCGCTGGTGACGACGACGGCGGAGCCGTCGCGGGCCCGGGTCCGCCAGGTGATCCGCCGGTCGGTGCCGCTGACCCGCGGTTCGCCGTCGACGACCATCTCCTGCACGTCCGCGTCGCCCGCGGCGAACGCCTGCCACCGCTCCATGAGCTCGGCCATCCCCATCGGCGTCGACCTGCTGACGCTCGTCTGGAACGTCCCGTCGGGCCGCTGACCGGGCTCCCGCCGGCCGATGTGCTGCTCGTAGGCGACCGTGACCGCCTGGGTCCACCAGCCGAGCCGCTCGACGGTGCCGTCGAGCTCGGCGTAGACCTCCAGCGCGATGGCCTTGTGGTCCAGGTGCTCGGCGCCGATGCCGTCCATGAACCGCAGCCACTCGTCCCACCTGCGGTGGGTGGCCCGCTCGACGGGCCCGATCCGGGCATTCGTGACCATGCCCCTGCCCTCCTCCGCGACGGCGACGCCTGGATGGTGCCGTCGCCGTCGCGGCACATCAAGGCCCGGGCGCTCAGCCGGCGAGGCGGGCGCACTCCTCGCACCGGGCGGCCGCGCGGTCGGACGTCCAGTCCTGGGCCGCGGTCGCGCGCACCAGCTGCCCGCAGAGCGAGGCCTCGAGCCCGTCCACGACCGGCTTGGCGACCGCGTGCGCGACGTCGTGCGCGCGCGCGAAGCCGTCGTCCCCCGGCAGGACGTCAGGTCCGATCCACCCGACCCGGATGCCGATCACGAAGAGGCTCGCCGTCATGCCGAGAGCGTGCGCACCCCAGGTGTCGGCCAGGTGGCGTGCGGCCGAACACTCGGCGTGTGGTGCCGGGGGACGGGCTCAGGCGCCCCGGACCGGCCGGTACACCAGGTGCAGGACGCCGGTGGGGAAGGCCTCGGAGTGCGTCAGCTCCAGCGGCGTGCGGCCCAGCTCGTCGGTCCACCGGCGCTCGCCGGAGACCACGATCGGGTCCACCATCAGCACCAGCTCGTCGAGCAGGCCGGCGTCCAGCAGGGACCGCACCGTGGTGAGGCTGCCGGACATGCCGATGGTGCCCTCGGTGCGCGCCTTCAGCGCCCGCACGTCGTCCAGGCTGCGCAGCACCGTGGTGCCGGCCCAGTCCGAGCTCTCCAGCGTCGAGGACAGCACGTACTTCGGGACGGGGTTGATGAACTCGGCGAAGTCGTCGGTGTCGTTGCCCGGCCAGTACTGCGACCACTGGTCGTGGAGCAGGCGGCCCATCAGGTAGGCCTCGCACCGCCCGGTGTGGCGGTCCACCGCCTTGCCCATCGCGTCGTCGAAGTACGGGAAGTGCCACTGGTCGGGGCGCTCGGCGGAACCGTCGACGGTGGTGAACAGGTTGGCGGCGATCAGACCCACGGGGGGCTCCTTCGTGTCGGGTGGACGTCGGGGGAGTAGACCCGACATCGATCGCGAACTCATCGCCCGGCGCGCTCGCCGGTCCCGCGAGCTCCGGGCAGGGTGGGGACGGGTGGCCGGGAGGCGGCCGCCGACCCGAGGAGGCCCGCGTGTCCCGTCCCCCGTTCCCACCGTTCACCGTCGAGACCGCCCGGCAGAAGGTGCAGGCGGCCGAGGACGGCTGGAACAGCCGGGACCCGGATCGCGTCGCGCAGGCCTACACCGAGGACACCGTCTGGCGGAACCGGGACGAGTTCGTGCGCGGCCGGGACGAGGTGGTCGCCTTCCTGACCCGCAAGTGGGAGCGCGAGCTGGACTACGCGCTGCGCAAGGAGCTCTGGGCGTTCACCGGCGACCGGATCGCCGTCCGGTTCCAGTACGAGTGGCACGACGCCGAGGGCCGGACCTGGCGCTCCTACGGCAACGAGAACTGGGAGTTCGCCGCCGACGGCCTCATGCACCGGCGCGAGGCCAGCATCAACGACGTGCCCATCGCCCCGGAGGAGCGCTGGATCCTCGGCCCGCGCGAGGACGGCGACACGACGCCGCTGCCGCTGCGCTGAGCACCGCCGTCAGGACGTCGTCGTCGGCATCCGGGGCGACGTGACGGGGGAGACCCTGAGCGCGAAACCAGGGCCGGATCCGGGGATCTCCGGATGTCCGCCGGGCGGCGGCAGCGGCACGCTCGAGCCATGACGAACTCGGTTCCCCTCCCTCCCCCCGCAGACGCTCCCGGTGGCGCGCAGCAGCTCCCGCCCGGCCGACCGGAGCTGCGGCGCAGCAGCACCGACAAGATGGCCGGCGGTGTGTGCGGCGGCCTGGCCGACTACACCGGCATCGACGCCGTGCTCTGGCGCGTCGGCTTCGTGGGCCTCACCGTCGCCGGTGGCGCCGGCGTGCTGGTCTACCTGCTCCTGTGGGTCCTCATGCCGTCGGGCCCGGCCCGCAGCGACGAGACCCCGAGCCCCCTGGAGCAGCTCGTCCAGCGCCTGCACGACGCACTGAGCCGAACCCGCGCGACGCCTCCGACCGGCTGACCGCCGTCCGGACGTGGAGGGGCCCGCGGCCGACCGGTCCACCGCGGCGGGCCGAGCGCGCCCTCCACGGTGCCGCGACCGATCCCCTCCTCGATCGCGGGCCGATCCGCAAGACTGGCCGCGAGGACGACCGGGAGGCGCGGGATGGCTGACAACTACATCGCGGAGCTGCACTTCGGTGCGCCGAAGATCGACGAGGAGGCGTTCGTGGCGCCGACGGCGGTCGTGGTGGGTGCCGTCACCCTCGGCGCGCGGTCGAGCATCTGGTACGGCGCGGTCGCCCGGGCCGACGAGGAAGTGATCGTCATCGGCCCCGACTCCAACGTGCAGGACGGCTGCTCGCTCCACTCCGACCCCGGCTTCCCCCTGACCGTCGGGCGCGGGGTCACCGTGGGGCACCGGGTCGTGCTGCACGGCGCGCAGATCGACGACGACGTCCTCGTGGGCATGGGCAGCGTGGTCATGAACGGGGTGCACATCGGTGCGGGTTCGATCGTCGCGGCCGGCGCCGTCGTCACCCCGAACACGACCGTGCCACCCCGATCGGTGGTGGCGGGCGTCCCCGCCACCGTCGTCCGGGCGGCCACCGACGACGACCTCGCCCACATCCGCGGCAACGCCGAGAGCTACACCGGCCGGCTGCCGGCCGCGCGCAAGGTGCGCCCGGTGGTCCGCCGCCCGTTGCCGCCGGCGGGGCCGGTCTTCGGCGACGGCATGCCCTGACCACCGACGAGGGGGCACCGCCCCGGGTGTGCGAGGGGTGGGGAGGCCGGCGCCCTCACCCCTTCGGACGACGCCCGATCTTCGAGCCCAGCCAGGTCAGCGGGTCGAACCTCCGGTCCACGACGCGCTCCTTCAGCGGGATGATGCCGTTGTCGGTGAGGTGGATGCCCTCGGGGCACACCTCGCTGCAGCACTTGGTGATGTTGCAGTAGCCGAGCCCGAAGTCGTCCTGGGCCGCGTCGCGGCGGTCCACGGTGTCCAGCGGGTGCATGTCCAGCTCGGCCAGGCGGATGAGGAAGCGCGGCCCGGAGAACGCGGCCTTGTTCTCCTCGTGGTCCCGGAGGACGTGGCAGGTGTCCTGGCAGAGCCAGCACTCGATGCACTTGCGGAACTCCTGCGAGCGCTCGACGTCCACCTGCTGCATCCGGTGATTCCCGTCCGCCTCCCGCGGCTTCGGCGTGAACGCCGGTATCCGCGCCGCCTGCTCGTAGTTGAAGGACACGTCCGTGACCAGGTCGCGGATGACCGGGAAGGTGCGCAGCGGGGTGACGGTCACCGTCTCCGCCTCCCCGAACGTGCTCATCCGGGTCATGCACAGCAGCCGCGGCCGGCCGTTGATCTCCGCGCTGCACGAGCCGCACTTGCCTGCCTTGCAGTTCCAGCGGACGGCGAGGTCGCCGGCCTGGGTCGACTGCAGCCGGTGGATGACGTCGAGCACCACCTCGCCCTCGTTCACCGCCACCGTGAACGTCTGCAGGCCGCCGCCGTCGGCGTCGCCCCGCCAGACCCGGAACGTCGCGTCGTAGCTCATGACGCCGAGACCTCCTCGAAGACCTCGGCCAGCTCGGCCGGCATCTGAGGGAGCGGTTGGCGGGTGAGCGCCACCGAGCCGTCGGGCGCGCGAGAGCAGATCAGGTTCGTCCTCGCCCACTCGTCATCGGTCGCGGGGAAGTCGTCGCGGGTGTGCCCGCCCCGGCTCTCCTCGCGCTGCAACGCCGCCCGGGCGATGCACTCGCTGACCACCAGCATGTGCGGCAGGTCCAGCGCCAGGTGCCAGCCCGGGTTGTACTGCCGATGCCCCTCGACCGACAGGTTCGCCACCCGTTCCTTCAGCTCGGCGATGCGCTCGAGCGCCCGCTCCATCTCCGGGGCGGTCCGGATGATCCCGACCAGGTCGTGCATCGTCTGCTGCAGGTCGTGCTGCACGGTGTAGGGGTTCTCGCCACCCTCCCGGTCGAACGGTGCCAGGGCGGCGCGGGCGGCGTCGGCCAGGTCCTCGTCCGGGAGCGCGATCCGGCCGGTCCGCCGCAGGGCGTGCTCGGCCGCGGCCAGGCCCGCACGCCGGCCGAAGACCAGCAGGTCCGACAGCGAGTTACCGCCCAGCCGGTTGGAGCCGTGCATGCCGCCGGCGACCTCACCGGCGGCGAACAGGCCGGGCACGCAGGCGGCCTCGGTGTCGGGGTCCACCTCCACGCCGCCCATGACGTAGTGGCAGGTGGGCCCGACCTCCATGGCCTCGGCGGTGATGTCGACCTCGGCCAGCTCCTTGAACTGGTGGTACATCGACGGCAGTCGCTTGCGGATGTACTCGGGCGTCCGCCGGGACGCGATGTCGAGGTACACGCCGCCGTGCGGGGTGCCGCGGCCGGCCTTCACCTCGCTGTTGATGGCGCGGGCGACCTCGTCGCGGGGGAGCAGCTCGGGCGGCCGCCGGTTGTTCTTCTTGTCGTCGTACCAGCGGTCCGCCTCCTCCTCCGTCTCCGCTGTCTCCTTGCGGAAGAAGTCGGGGATGTAGTCGAACATGAAGCGGTTGCCGGCGGAGTTCTTCAGGATGCCGCCGTCCCCCCGGACGCTCTCGGTCACCAGGATCCCGCGCACCGACGGCGGCCAGACCATGCCCGTGGGGTGGAACTGGACGAACTCCATGTTGACCAGCGTCGCGCCGGCCTGCAGTGCCAGGGAGTGGCCGTCGCCGGTGTACTCCCAGGAGTTCGACGTCACCTTGTAGGACTTGCCGATCCCGCCCGTGGCGAGCACCACCGAGGGCGCCTGCCAGGCGACGAACCGGCCCGATTCCCGCCAGTAGCCGAAGGCGCCGGTCACCTCTTCCCGACCGCCGTCCTCGGCCGCTCCGTCGTCACCCGCCCCACCACCCCGACCGGTGAGCAGCCGGGTGACCGTGCACTCCATGTAGACGTCGATGCCCAGGGCGACGGTGCGCTGCTGGAGCGTGCGGATGAGCTCCAGGCCCGTCCGGTCACCGACGTGGGCGAGGCGGGCGTAGCGGTGGCCGCCGAAGTCGCGCTGGCTGATCAACCCGTCGGGGGTGCGGTCGAACAGCGCGCCCCAGTCCTCGAGCTCGCGCACCCGGTCCGGAGCCTCCTGCGCGTGCAGCTGCGCCATCCGCCAGTGGTTGAGCATCTTGCCGCCGCGCATGGTGTCCCGGAAGTGCACCCGCCAGTTGTCCTCGGGGTAGGCATTGGCCATCGCGGCGGCGATGCCGCCCTCGGCCATGACCGTGTGCGCCTTGCCGAGCAGCGACTTGCACACCACCGCTGTGCGGGCGCCGTTCTCGTGGGCTTCGATGGCGGCCCGCAGGCCTGCACCTCCCGCCCCGATGACGACGACGTCGTACTCGTGCCGCTCGAGCTCCATCAGGAGGGCCCCACTCTCAGAAGAATCGGAGATCCGTGATCGTGCCGGTGGCCAGCAGGAAGACGTAGAAGTCGGCGAAGGCGACGCCGAACAGCGAGATCCAGGCGTACTGCATGTGCCGGGCGTTCTGCTTCGACACCCAGGTCCACGCCTTGTAGCGCAGCGGGTGCGCGGAGAAGTGGTTCAGGCGTCCACCCACGATGTGCCGGCAGGAGTGGCAGGAGATCGAGTACATGAAGAGCAGGACGGCGTTCGCCAGCAGGATCAGCGTGCCGAGCCCCATGTGGCCCCACTCGCCGGTCTCGTCCCGGAAGCTGCGGAAGGCCTCGTAGAACAGGATCACGTTGAAGACCAGTGCCGCGTACAGGAAGTAGCGGTGGATGTTCTGCCCGACGAGCGGCAGACGCGTCTCACCGGTGTACCGGCGGTGCGGCTCGGCGACCGCGCACGCCGGCGGGGAGAGCCAGAACGAGCGGTAGTAGGCCTTGCGGTAGTAGTAGCAGGTCAGCCGGATACCGAGCGGCAGCACGAGGATGTAGATCGCCGGGGAGATCCAGGACGGGCCGGTGAAGAACTCCGGGAAGCTGTCGCCCTCGCACCTGGTGGTGATGCAGGGCGAGTAGAAGGGCGAGATGTAGGGCGTGGCGTAGTAGTGCGCGTTCTGGAATGCCCGGAACGTCGAGTACGCGATGAACAGCACGAGCACGACGACGGTGACCAGCGGCTGCACCCACCACCGGTCGGTGCGCAGGGTGCGCTCGGGGATCGCGGCGCGGCGCGGCGCCGGCCCGCCGTCGCCTCGCCCGGGGATGACCCCCCCGGTCCCCCGGGGAGCGGTGGCGGTCACGACGCCGGGAGATCCGGGTCGGCGCCGGTCGCCCGGACCACGGCCACGTCCTGCCAGATCGGCATCGCTGCCTCCAGCTTCGTCGCTGACGCCGACGGCGCGGCGGGGAGGAGCGCAGTGGATCACGGACCCCCGGTGGACGAAAGGGCTTTGGTGGCGACGTCGGCGAGACGTCCGGCGAGTCGTCCGCACCTCTTCCCGTCGGCGTTCGTCGGCCCGACCATCCGGAACCGGTGCAGTCCACCGCCTGTTCGCCGAGACGGGGAGAGCTCCCGTCACGTCGTCGAGGGAGCGACCGGCGAGGGTCTGCTGCGGCCCCGACCCCGACCCGGGAACCAGGGTCGGATCCGTGGGTTCCCCGATGGTCCCGAGCAGTCCACGCTCGGCACGCTGATGGCATGACGAACACCGAACCGTTCACGGACCAGCCGACCACCGAGCATCCGGCCCGGCACCAGCCGCTCCCGGCCGTCCGCGCCGTCCCGCAGCTCCGCCGCAGCAGCACCGACCGGATGATCGGGGGCGTCTCCGGCGGCCTGGCCGACCACACCGGCATCGACGCGGTGCTCTGGCGGGTCGGCTTCGTCGGTCTCGCCGTCGCCGGTGGCGCCGGCGTGCTGGTCTACCTGCTCCTGTGGGTGCTCATGCCGTCCGGCCCGGCCCGCAGCGACGAGACCCCGAGCCCCCTGGAGCGGCTCGTCCAGCGCCTGCACGACGCCCTCACCGGACGCCGGACGGCGACACCCCGCTGAGCCCGGCGCGGCGCCGGCGGACGACACGGCGACCGGCGCAGGCCCGCGACCGGCGCCGGTCCGCCAGGATGAGCCTCCCCGCACTCCCGACCCGCAACGGAGCACCCTCGTGACCGTTCCCCCCGCGCACCAGCCGGCCCCGATGGTCGTGCCGACGTTCTTCATCAGGCAGCGGGTCACCCTCATGGTGAACCGCTACGAGATCCTGTCGGCCGGCCCGGACGGCGGCGAGGGGCCGCTCCTCGCCTTCGCCCAGCAGAAGCGGATGAAGCTGCGGGAGGAGGTCGCCTTCTACTCCGACGAATCGATGAGCCGGCGGGTGTTCTCCTTCAAGGCCCGCCAGCGGCTCGACGTCGGCGCCGAGCACGACGTCCTCGACGAGCACGGCCAGCCGATCGGCTACTTCCGCAAGCAGTTCGGCGCCAGCCTGCTGCGCTCGACCTGGAACCTCTCGGCGCCCGGTGTCGAGGCGGTCGGCCAGGAGCGCAACCAGTTCATCGCGGTGCTGCGCCGGGTGTGGAACTTCATCCCCTTCCTGAACAACATCCCGGTGCCGTTCCTCTTCCACTTCGACTTCACCGACAGCCGGACCGGCGCGCTGGTGATGAGCAGCGAGAAGCGCGTCGCGTTGCGGGACCGGTACACGGTGACGGTCCCCGACGCCCGCCTGGACTTCCGGGTGGCGGCGGCGATGGCCGTGGCCCTGGACGCGCTGCAGAGCCGCTGACCGGCCCTCACAGGGCGTCGTCCGTACTCCGGGCGTTCCGCCGGACGCACGGGGCGGGCGGAACGCTCCCGGAGCGCGGGAAGCACCCGGGCCGGGACGGCGTTGCGACGGGCAACCGACGTGAAAGGCCTGCACCGCACATGAGCATCAAGCTGTCCGTCCTCGACCTGGCTCCCATCCTGCGTGGGGAGACCCCGGGCAGCGCCATCGCCGCCAGCGTCGCCCTCGCCCAGCGCGCGGAGCAGCACGGGTACGAGCGGGTCTGGTACGCCGAGCACCACAACATGCCGAGGATCGCGTCGTCGGCCACCAGCGTGCTGATCTCGCACGTGGGCGCGCACACCAGCACCATCCGGCTCGGGGCGGGCGGGGTCATGCTGCCCAACCACTCGCCGCTGACCATCGCCGAGCAGTTCGGCACCCTCGACGCGATGTACCCCGGCCGCATCGACCTCGGCCTCGGTCGCGCTCCCGGCAGCGATCAGAACACGATGTACGCCCTGCGCCGCGACCCGCGCTCGGCCGACACCTTCCCGCAGGACGTCCTGGAGCTGCAGGCCTACCTGGCCGGCGAGACCCGCGTGCCCGGCGTCGACGCCATCCCCGGCAAGGGCTCCCGCGTGCCGCTGTACATCCTCGGTTCCTCGATGTTCGGGGCCACGCTGGCCGCGGCCCTGGGCCTGCCCTACGCGTTCGCCTCGCACTTCGCGCCGGCCATGCTCGAGCCGGCCGTCGCGGCCTACCGGCGCGAGTTCCAGCCGTCGGAGCAGCTCGCCGAGCCCTACGTCATCGCCGGGGTCAACGTCGTGGCGGCCGACAGCACCGCCGCCGCCCAGGAGCAGCTGCAGGCCGTGCGGCGCAACCTCGCCATCGGCCTCTTTGGCCGCGGGCAGGCCCTCACCGACGCGCAGGCCGACCAGCTGCTCGCCCAGGGCGCCGGGCACCACGTGAGCACGATGCTCACGCACACCGCCGTCGGCACGCCGGCCGAGGTGCGCGAGCACCTGGACGCCTTCAGCGAGGTCGCCGACGCCGACGAGCTCATCGTGGCCCACCAGTCGGGCTCCCTCGAGGGCCGGCTCCGGTCGGTCGAGCTCCTGGCCCAGGCGATGGAGCCGGTCACCGCGTGACCGGCCGGTGTTTCGCCCCCCGGGGAGCCACGGGTAGATCGCGGGCGTGACGTACTCGATCGTGGCCCGTGACCCGGAGACCGGGGAGATGGGCGTCGCCACCCAGTCGCAGGCCTTCGCGGTCGGCAACAGCGTGCCCTTCGCCCTGCCCGGGCACGGGGTCATCGCCACGCAGTCCATGGCCGAGCCGATGTACGGCGCGGTGGGGCTCGATCTGCTCCGCGGTGGCTTCACCGCCCAGGAGGTGCTGACCGCGCTCAGCAGCGTCGACCCGCAGCCGGAGCGGCGGCAGGTCGCCGTCCTCGGCGTGAACGGCGACCTGGCCGCCTACACCGGCCAGAGCTGCGTCGACTCCGCCGGGCACCTGATGGGCGACACCTGCGTGGCCCTGGCGAACATGGCCAGCTCGCCGGCGGTGTGGGAGGCGATGGTGGAGCGGTTCGAGGGCTCCGCCGGGCCGCTGGCCCAGCGGTTGCTCACCGCGCTGGTGGCGGGGGAGGAGGCCGGCGGGGACTTCCGGGGACGCCGGTCGGCGGCGATCATGGTCATCCGCGCGACCACCACCGGTCGCCCCTGGCACGACATGGTGGTCGACCTGCGGGTCGACGACGCCGCGGACCCGCTCGCCGTCCTCGCCGACCTCACCGTCACCCGCGCCCGCTACCAGGACGTCGTCCGCGCGTTCCAGCAGGCCATCGACGGCGACCCGGTCACCGCCGACCGCGAGCTGGAGCTGCTCCGGCCCATGGACCCGGTGACCGAGCCCGACCAGCTCATGTGGCGGGCGGTCGTGGCAGCGCTGGCCGGCCGGGAGGAGGCCGCCCGGGAGATGCTGGTCGAGCTCGCCGCGTCCGCACCGCAGTTCCTGGAGGCCGCGAGCAGGTTCGGCAAGGCCGGGCTGATGCCCGCCGACGTCGTCGAGCGGATCATGCCGCCGGTGCCCGCCACCTGACCCAGCCGTCCCCGGGTCGCCCGCGCGGGGCGCTCACCCCCACGGGAGAGCGCCATCGTGAGCCGCATTTCAGTCGATCCCGTACCGCGCCGATCGCGTGGTCATGGAACGCCGCCGACCGGGGACCACGCGCCGCAGGCCTGCGACGCGGACCGCACCCTGCGCGCCGTGCGGATGACCGCGGCGTTCTCGACCGGCATCTGGGTGGCCTGCATCGCGCTGGCCGCGCTCGGGGTGCCCTACGTCGGGGAGTCGCTGGCCGCCGGCGGGAAGCTGGTCTTCCTCGCTGCGCTCACCGTCATGTTCGGGATGCGGGCGGGCGTCGCCTCCACCGGGCGGCGGGCGTGGTGGTGCTTCGCGGGGTGACCCGGTGGCCGGCGCGCTGGCCCTCGGGGCGGTCCTCGCCGCGCTGGCGAGCACCGCGCTCACCTTCCGCGCCGTCCGCGCGCTGGCCGACAGCCGCCGGCAGGCGCGCACCGACGAGCTGACCGGGCTGCCCAGCCGCCGGTCGGTGTTCGAGGCGCTGGACGGGATCGACGCCCGGCTGCTCAGCGGCGAGGAGCTCGCCGTCCTGGTGCTGGACCTGGACCGCTTCAAGGAGATCAACGACTCCCTCGGCCACGGCGTCGGCGACGCCCTGCTCAGCGAGGTCGCCATCCGGCTGCAGGACCAGGTGCGCGCCGGGGACCTGCTGGCCCGGCTGGGCGGCGACGAGTTCGTCGTCCTGGCCCAGGACCTCGACGTCGACGGCGCCCTGGCGATGGCCGAGCGGCTGCGCAGCCACCTGCAGCGGCCGTTCCGGCTGGGCGGCATGGAGCTGACCGTCGACGCCGCCGTCGGCGTGGCCGTCGGGCCCGGGCACACCGAGCGCGCCGTGGAGCTGCTCCAGTTGGCCGACCTGGCCATGTACTCGGCGAAGGCCGGCCGGCTGGGCGCCGCCGTGTACGACGAGGACCGCGACGGGCACGGCCGGCACCGGCTGGAGGACGTCACCGCACTCCGGCGGGCGCTCGAGCGCGGGGAGCTGGTCCTGCACTACCAGCCGAAGCTCGCCCTGCCGACCGGCACGGTGGAGGGCGTCGAGGCGCTCGTCCGCTGGCGGCACCCGACGCGAGGGCTGCTCTACCCGGACGCCTCCATCGACCTCGCGGAGTCCGCCGGCCTCATGGCCCCCCTGACCACGCAGGTCGTCGACATGGCGCTGGCCCAGTGCCGGCGCTGGGCGGACCAGGGCCGCTCCCTGACGATGGCGGTCAACGTCAGCCCGTCGAACCTGGTCGACCAGACCTTCCCCGACGACGTCGCCCGGCTGCTGGCCGCGCACGGGCTGCCGGCGACCAGCCTCGTCCTCGAGGTCACCGAGAGCCTGCTGATGGAGGACCGCGAGCGGGCCGTCCGCGTGCTCGGCCGGCTGCGGGAGCCGGCGTGGGCGTGGCCATCGACGACTACGGCACCGGGCACTCCAGCCTGGCCTACCTCGCCGCCCTGCCCGTCACCGAGCTGAAGCTGGACCGCACCTTCATCGCCGCGATGACCGGCAGCGCCCGCGCCGCCTCCATCGTCACCTCCACCCTCCAGCTGGCGCACGCCCCCGGGCTGGTGCTGGTCGCCGAGGGGGCGGAGGACGCCGCGACGGTCGAGGCGCTGGCGGAGCTCGGCTGCGACGTCGTCCAGGGTTTCCACCTGAGCCGGCCGCTGCCGCCGGAGGAGCTGGAGGCGTGGCTGCACGAGCGGGCGCAGGTCGCGGTCGGCTGACCGGCGCCCACGAGCCCGGGGCGGGCAGCACGGGCGCGGTGTGGCAGCCCGCACGGGGCCGGGAGACGCGACGGGCGGGCACCCGGCATGGGTGCCCGCCCGTCGCGGGAGCCCCGTCACCACGACGGGGCGGTGCTCAGCTCTTCGGCCGTGCGCCGGCGCGCAGGGCGCCGAGCAGGTCGTGGTTGAGCCGGGAGATCGTCTCCATCGAGATGCCCTTGGGGCAGGAGGCGGAGCACTCGCCGATGTTGGTGCAGCCGCCGAAGCCCTCGCGGTCCTGCTGCGCCACCATGTTGACCACGCGGTCGTTGCGCTCGGGCTGACCCTGGGGGAGCAGCCCGAGGTGCGTCACCTTGGCGGCGGTGAACAGCATCGAGGAGGCGTTGGGGCAGGCCGCCACGCAGGCGCCGCAGCCGATGCAGGTCGCGGCGTCGAACGCGGCGTCCGAGTCGGCCTTGGGCACCGGCGTCGCGTGCGCCTCCGGCGCGGTCCCGGTCGGCACGCTGATGTAGCCGCCGGACTGGATGATCCGGTCGAACGCCCGCCGGTCGACGGCGAGGTCCTTGATGATCGGGAAGGCCGTGGCCCGCCACGGCTCGATGTCGATCGAGTCGCCGTCCTTGAAGGACCGCATGTGCAGCTGGCAGGTGGTCGTCTGCTGCGGGCCGTGCGCCTGGCCGTTGATCATGACGCCGCACATGCCGCAGATTCCCTCGCGGCAGTCGTGGTCGAAGGCGACCGGGTCGTCGCCCTGCATGATCAGCTGCTCGTTGAGCACGTCGAGCATCTCGAGGAACGACATGTCGGGGGAGATGTCGGTGATCTTGTAGGTCACCATCTTGCCCTTGACCGTCGGCCCCTGCTGGCGCCAGATCCGCAGCGTCAGGTTCATCCCGCGCTTCTCGGCGCCGGGGTTGCCGACGCTGGAAGTCATGGGGGCGTCGTGCCGTGTGGCTGTCACTTGTAGCTCCGCTGGGCGAGGTGGACGTACTCGTACTCGAGGTTTTCCTTGTGGAGGACCGGCGGCTGACCCTCCGGCGTCCACTCCCAGGCGGCGACGTAGGCGAAGTTCTCGTCGTCGCGGAGCGCTTCGCCCTCGGGGGTCTGGCTCTCGGCCCGGAAGTGACCGCCGCAGCTCTCCCGGCGGTGCAGCGCGTCGACGCACATGAGCTCGCCGAGCTCGATGAAGTCGGCGACGCGGCCGGCGTGCTCCAGCGTCTGGTTGAACGAGTGCCAGTCGCCGCCGACCTTGAGGTTGCTCCAGAACTCCTGGCGGATCTCCCGGATGCGGTCGATGGCCTTGCGCAGGCCCTCGTCCGTGCGCTCCATGCCGCAGAGGTCCCACATCAGCTGGCCGAGCTCGCGGTGGAAGGACGCCGGGGTGCGGTTGCCGTTGATGCTCAGCAGCCGCTGGGTCTGCTCCTGGACGCCCTGCACCGCCTCGACGACGGCCGGGTGGCTCTCGTCGATCTTGTCGAAGGGCCCGTCGGCGAGGTAGCTGCTGATCGTGGACGGGAGCACGAAGTAGCCGTCGGCGAGGCCCTGCATCAGCGCTGAAGCGCCGAGCCGGTTGGCGCCGTGGTCGGAGAAGTTGGCCTCACCGATCACGAACATGCCGGGGATCGTCGACTGCAGGTCGTAGTCGACCCACAGGCCGCCCATCGTGTAGTGCACGGCGGGGAAGATCCGCATCGGCGTCACGTAGGGGTCCTCGCCCGTGATCTGGGCGTACATGTCGAACAGGTTCCCGTACTTGGCCTCGACCGCCGGGCGACCCAGGCGCTTGATCGCCTCGGCGAAGTCCAGGTAGACCCCCAGCCCGCCGGGGCCCACGCCGCGGCCCTCGTCGCAGACGTTCTTGGCCTGGCGCGAGGCGATGTCGCGGGGCACCAGGTTGCCGAAGGAGGGGTAGAGCCGCTCGAGGTAGTAGTCGCGCTCGTCCTCGGGGATGTCGTTGGCGGGGCGGTCGTCGCCACGCTCCTTGGGCACCCACACGCGGCCGTCGTTGCGCAGCGACTCCGACATCAGGGTCAGCTTCGACTGGTAGTCGCCCTTGACCGGGATGCAGGTGGGGTGGATCTGCGTGTAGCAGGGGTTGGCGAAGTACGCGCCGCGCTTGTGCGCCCGCCAGATCGCCGTCGTGTTGGAGCCCTTGGCGTTCGTGGACAGGTAGAAGACGTTGCCGTAGCCGCCGCTGGCGATGACGACGGCGTCGGCGAAGTGCGTGCTGATCTCGCCGCTGACCAGGTCGCGGGCGACGATGCCGCGGGCGCGGCCGTCCACGACGATCAGGTCGAGCATCTCGGTGCGGGCGTTCTGCTCGACGCTGCCGGCGGCGATCTGCCGCTCCAGGGCCTGGTAGGCGCCGTACAGCAGCTGCTGACCCGTCTGGCCCCGCGCGTAGAACGTCCGGGACACCTGGGTGCCACCGAAGGAGCGGTTGTCCAGCAGGCCGCCGTACTCGCGGGCGAACGGCACGCCCTGCGCGACGCACTGGTCGATGATGTTGACGCTGACCTCGGCGAGGCGGTGCACGTTGTCCTCGCGCGAGCGGAAGTCGCCACCCTTGACGGTGTCGTAGAACAGCCGGTGCACGCTGTCGCCGTCGTTGCGGTAGTTCTTGGCGGCGTTGATCCCGCCCTGGGCGGCGACGCTGTGCGCACGGCGCGGGCTGTCCTGGTACCAGAACGACTTGACCCGGTAGCCTGCCTCGCCGAGCGTGGCGGCGGCCGAGCCGCCGGCCAGGCCGGTGCCGACGACGATGATCGTCATCTTCCGACGGTTGGTCGGGTTCACCAGCCGACCGCGGAACTGGCGCTCGCTCCAGCGCTCGCCGATCGGCACGTCGGTCGGGGCCTTGGTGTCGGCGATCGGCTCGCCTTCGGTGAAAAGCTCGAGAGACATCTGGGGAGCTCCTTAGTCGATGAGCCCGAAGAGGACGGACAGGGGCACGAGCAGGAAGCCGAGGGTGATGGCGGTCGCGAACGCCACGGCGAAGAGGCTGACGGTCTTCTCGCGGCGGCGGTTGCTCTGCCCCAGGGTCTGCGTGGCGCTCCAGATGCCGTGCCGGAGGTGCATGCCCAGGAGGATCACCGAGATGGCGTAGAAGATCGTGACGAAGGGGTTCTGGAAGCTGGCGACGAGCCGCTCGTACGGCGTGCTGTCGAAGCCCTCGGCGTTCACCGTCCCCAGGGTGAGGTCGAGGATGTGGTAGATGATGAAGGCGCCGATGATCACCCCGCCCCAGCGCATCGTGCGCGAGGCGTAGCTCTGCGCCGTGGCCTTCTTGGTCACGTAGCCCTGGGGGCGGGCCCGCTTGGCCTGGCGCCACAGCGACACGGCGGCCCAGAAGTGCGCCACCACCGCGACCAGCAGCACGATCCGGATGACCCAGAGCGTGGTCTCACCCGGCAGCGCCGGGTTGCCGACCGTCCGGATCCAGCCCGAGTACGAGTTGAACGCCTCGGCACCGGAGAAGGCCTTCAGGTTCCCGATCACGTGCGCGATCAGGTACAGCACCATGATGATGCCGGTGACCGCCATGACGGCCTTCTTGAAGACCGAGTTGGTCTTCGCAACTTTCGGGGTCCTGCGCTGCGCGTGCTCCACCGTCACCACAAGTGCCACGCTAGGACCACACGGTGCTTGCCACCAACCAAACGCGAGGTGACACACCTCATGTAAGGGGACCCTCACCGCAGGTCAGAGGGGTTCCGCGGGTATCCGCGCACGTCGAAGGCGTGACGGTGGTCCAGCGGCCCGCGGTAGGGGATCGTGTGCTCGTGCCCACCCCCACGCGTGGTTTCCTCGGCCGCCGTCGCGAGCGCGACACGCGGCTGCCCCCCGGTCAGTACGACGTCGGCAGCGACTGGCCGGTGCTCACCGCCGAGCCGACCCCCCGCATCGCTCCCGAGTCCTGGAGCATCACCGTCGACGGGAGGGTGGAGTCGCCGACGACGTGGTCCTGGGACGAGGCCCACCGGCTGCCGCTCGCGGAGTACCGCGGCGACATCCACTGCGTCACCACGTGGTCGAAGTTCGACACCCGGTTCTCCGGGATCAGCGTCGACACGCTGCTGGAGGCGGCGCGGCCGACGGCCGAGGCGCACTTCGTGATGGCGACGTCCAAGACGGGGTACACGACGAACCTGCCGCTGGCCGACGTCACCGGGGGGAAGGCCTGGCTGGTCTGGGACTTCGACGGTCGCCCGCTGACCCCGGAGCACGGCGGGCCGGTCCGGCTGCTGGTCCCGCACCTGTACTTCTGGAAGAGCGCCAAGTGGATCCACAAGCTGACCCTGCTGGTCCGCGACCAGCCGGGCTTCTGGGAGCAGAACGGCTACCACGACCGCGGGGACCCGTGGCGGCAGCAGCGGTACCAGGGTGACTGAGGCCCTGGACCCGGTCGTGCTGGGCGCCGGCGTCGCCGGTGCGCCCACCGGTGGCTGGCGCACCGCCACCGTCGCGGGCGTCCGCCGTCCGGTGCCCCGCTCGGTGCAGCTGCGGCTCGACGTGGCCGACCGGATCGACCACCTCCCCGGGCAGCACTACGTCGTCCGGCTGACCGCGCCCGACGGCTACACCGCGCAGCGGTCCTACTCGGTCGCGTCGGCGCCCGGCGACCCGCTGGTGGAGCTGTTCGTCGAGCGGCTGGACGACGGCGAGGTCTCCACCCACCTCGCCGACGTCGTCGAGCCCGGGGACGAGCTCGAGGTGCGCGGCCCGATCGGGGGGTGGTTCGTCTGGGACGGGACGACCCCGGCGCTGCTGGTCGCCGGCGGCAGCGGCGTCGTCCCCTTCGTGTCGATGCTGCGCACGGCGCGCGCGCTCGGGCGGGCCGACCTGCTCCGTACGGCGGTCTCCGTCCGGGCGCTGGAGCTGCTGCCCTACGCCGACGAGCTCCACGACGCCGGGGCGCTGATCGCCACGACGCGGGAGCCGAGCGGCATCCGCCCGGCCGGCCGGCTCACCGCGGCCGACCTCGTCCCGCTGTGGGAACCGGGGCAGACCGCCTTCGTCTGCGGCTCGGCCGCGTTCGCCGGCGCGGCCACCCGGCTGCTCGAGACCCTGGGCATCCCGGCGGCGGACATCCGGGTGGAGCAGTTCGGTCCGAGCGGCTGAGGAGCCAGGCCGGCCCCCCGGCCGCTCGGACGGCAGCCGGCGTCAGCCGGCCGCGGTCGGGTTCCCGGGGGTGAACAGCCACCGCTGGAACAGCTCGTCCAGCTGCTGACCGGACACCTTCTCCGCGAGCGCGATGAACTCCTCGGTGGTGACGGTGCCGCCGGCCTGCGACGCCACCCACTCCCGGACGATCGCGAAGAAGGCCTCGTCGCCGACCTCGTTGCGCAGCGCCTGCAGGGTCATCGCGCCGCGGTAGTACACCGCGATGTCGAAGAGGTTCTCCGTCGCCGCTCCCGGGTCCCCGATGGTGAGCTCCCAGAACTCCGGGGGCGCGTCGGCGGCGATGTTGTCGAACGCCTCCTGCGGGGTCTGCAGCCCCTCCCGCTCCAGCCAGAGCCATTCGGCGTAGGTGGCGAACCCCTCGTTGAGCCAGATGTGCCGCCACTCGTCGATGCGCAGCAGGTCGCCGGTCCACTGGTGCGCGAGTTCGTGCACCACCACGAGGTCACCGCTCACCGGGTCGGAGAAGAACGCCGAGGAGTAGATCGGCCGGGTCTGCGTCTCCAGCGCGAACTGGAACTCCGGCAGGTCGTCGACGATGCCGCCGGAGGCGCGGAACGGGTACGGGCCGAAGACGCCCGAGAGGAACTCGGTGATCTCGGGCTGCCGGGCCAGCGACCCCTCGGCCAGCTCGCCGACGCTGGGGCCCTCGGTCGCCGGGTCGGGGTCCATGGTGAACAGGTCGGGGTCCAGTGCGTCCCAGTACCCGATGCCGTCGGCGACGTACTCCCGCAGGTCGAACTCACCGATCGCCAGCGTCACCAGGTAGGTGGCCATCGGCTCCTTCGCGCGCCAGTCCCAGGTGGTCCACCCGTGCGCGGTCCGACTGTTCCGGAGGACGCCGTTCGAGACCGCCTCCAGCCCGGCGGGAACGGTGGCGCGGACGGTCACGGAGGCGGCGTCCCGGGGGTGGTCGTTGGCCGGGAACCAGGTGGCCGCGACGTCGGGCTGGCCGGCCACGATCGCGCCGTCGTCGGTGTGCATGAACCCCGAGGTGCCCAGTGCGTCGGTGATGGTCTCCGGGACGCCGTCGTAGGTGACGGTGGTGGCGTACTTCTGCCCCGCGCGCAGCGGCTTGGCGGGGGTGACTGTGAGCTCGCCACCCTCGCGCACCCAGGTCGCGTCCGCGGAGCCCACCCGTACCGACCGGACCTCCATGCCCTCCAGGTCGAGGTTGAAGCTCGAGAGGTCATGCACGGCCCGCGCCGTGATAGTCGCGACCCCCTGGAGGACGTCGGTCGCGGGGTCGTAGCGGATGTCCAGGTCGTAGTGCTCGACGTCGTACCCGCCGTTCCCGTCGAGCGGGAAGTAGGGATCCCCGATGCCGGGGGCTCCGGGCGAACCCGTACCGGGGCGATCGTCGCCGGCGGAGGCGACCCCGGTGCTCAGACCGAGCGCCGCCACCGTCGTCATGGTCAGAAGCGAGAGTTTCCGGGACATGGCTGCTCCTCCGAGCCGTCGCGGGTCTCCTGTGCGCGGAGGGCGACGGTAACGACTCCGGGCGGTGGCGTTTCGCCGCCCGGACCGGCCGTCGTGCACCGGCAGCGTGGGGCCACCGGGCGGACACGCACGGTCGCTCGGTGCGACCGGCGGTCCCGGCCGGGATCAGATCCAGCCGTGCCGGCGGGCCTCCGTGACGGCGGCGTGCCGGTTGGGCGCACCGAGCTTGGCGGCCGCGGCGGAGAGGTGGTTGCGGACCGTGCCGGGGGAGAGGTGCGCCTTCGCGGCGATCTCCTCCACCGGCGCACCGCCGGCGGCCAGCTCGAGGATGTCGGCCTCGCGCGGGGTGAGCGGGCTGTCCCCGGCGCTGATCGCCTCGGCGGCCAGCTCCGGGTCGACGTAGCGCCCACCGCCGTGCACGGTCCGGACGACGGTGGTCAGCACCGCGGAGCTCACCGTCTTGGGCAGGAAGCCGCGGACGCCCGCTTCCAGCGCCCGCTTGAGGTGGCCGGGGCGGCCGTGCCCGGTCACGATGACCAGCCCGCAGCCGGGGACGACCGCGGCGAGGTCCGCGGCCAGCGAGATGCCGTCGCGGTCGGGCAGCTGCAGGTCCAGAACGGCGACGTCGGGGGCGTGCGCCCGCGCCATGGCCAGCGCCTCCCCGGCCGACGCCGCCTCCGCGACCACCTCCAGGTCCTCCTCCAGACCGAGCAGGGCCGCGAGCGCCGAGCGGATCAGGTTCTCGTCGTCGGCGAGCAGCACCCGGATCACGCGGGGACCCGCGGCAGGGTCGCGTCGAGCAGGAAGCGGCCGCCCGCGGACCGCGCGGACAGCCGCCCGTCCAGGCCGGCCAGCCGCTCGGCCAGGCCGGTGAGGCCGTTGCCCCGGCCGGGGCCGGCCTCCCCGGCGCCGTCGTTGACCACGGACAGCCGCACCTCCTCGGACGTCACGGACAGGGTGATCGTGCACTCCGCGGCACGGCTGTGCCGGAGCACGTTGGTCACCGCCTCGCGCACCACCCAGCCCAGCGCCGTGTGCACCTGCGGCGGCAGCCCCGCCCCCGCGTCCTCGCCGACGACGGTGCACGCCACCCCGGCCGCCCGCAGCACCGACCGCGCGCCCGCCAGCTCGCCGGCCAGGTCCGCCGAGCGGTAGCCGCGCACCACCTCCCGGACCTCCCGCAGCGACCCCTCGGCGATGCGGGCGATGTCGCCGAGCTCCTCGGCGGCGCCGGGCTGGCCCCGGCGCACCAGCTCGCCGGCCAGTTGGCTCTTCACCGCGATGGTGGACAGGTCGCGGCCCATGACGTCGTGCAGGTCGCGGGCGAAGCGCAGCCGCTCCTCGGCGAGCGCCAGCTGCAGCGCGACCCCGCGGCTGCGCGCCGTCTCCTGCACCACGTCGAGCACCCAGACGGAGAACCGGAAGGCGAGCACCACCCCGATGACCGCCAGGGTGAGCGCGATCCCCTGCGCCACGGCCGCGGGAGCCGGCGTCCCGTCGAGGTGGCCGGCGAAGCCGCTGAGCACCCCGATGGTGACCGTGTGCGGCAGCAGCTGCCGGGTGGTCCAGACCGTCGCGCACGCGGTCAGCACCGTGCCGAGGGGCAGCGCCACCGACCACGGCACGGCGGGCGTGGACCCGCCGGTGCCGAACGCCCAGGCGCCCGCCGCCGCCATCAGCCCCGCGGCCGCGAAGGCGCCGGCGACGGTGCGGTAAGGCAGCGGCTCGCCCCGGCGGTGCGCGGCCAGGCCACGGCGGGTCACGAGCACCCCGCCGACCGCCGTCGCGACGGCGCCGGCGACGAACAGGCCGACGGCGAGGTCCGGCACCGGCTCGGCGGCGGAGCCGAGCACCGCGACGGCGAAGAGCGGGAGCGCGCCGAGCAGCGAGTAGAACGACCACCGCGTGTAGAGCTCGATGCGCTCGGGGTCGGAGCGGCTGCCCCACCAGCGGGTCACGGTCGGCACGGCGCCCATGCTGCCCGACCGCCGCGCCGGCGCCGTGCTCACCGCCGTGGCGCCCAGCGGAACCCCCGCCGGGCGAGCACGCCGGCGACGAGGAGCCAGCCCGCGAGCACCGCCAGAGGCAGCGCGGCAGCGGTCCACGCGCCGGCCCAGCCCACCGCATCGCCGCTCCAGGTCAGCCCCGCCAGACCGAGCTGGCTCAGCTCGACGGCGGGGGTGAGCGGCAGGAACCGCGCGGCGGTGGCGAGCGGGTCGGGCAGCACCGACAGCGGGAAGAACAGCCCGGACAGCGAGGTGGAGATCAGCAGCAGTGGGAGCGCGGTGATCTGCGCGCTCTCGGGCGTGCGGGTGAAGGCGGTGCTCGCGGCGGCCAGCAGCAGCATCAGCGCGCCGCCGCCGATCAGCGCGACCAGCGGCAGGACGACGTCCACCGGCATCGCCCACTCGCCGAGGACGGCGACCCCGGCGCCGACGAGGAGCACCTGGCCCACCGTGATCAGCAGGGTGGGGGTGGCGGTCCCGAGGATCACCTCGGCGCCGGTGAGCTCGCCGGTGCGCATCCGCTGCAGGACCAGGTCCTCCCGGCGGGCGACGAACGTGGTGAGCAGGTTGGTGTAGGTCAGGAAGACGAGCATCACGCCGATGGCGCTGACCAGCAGCCGGGGACCGACCGGGACCGCGCCGTCACCGAACCCGAGCAGCGGGACGGCGGCGACCAGCAGCAGCGGCAGCAGCGCCGAGTTCACCACGGCGGTGCGGTTGCGCAGGTAGAGCCGGGTCTCGGCGCCGGCGAGGGCGAGGGTGCGCCGGATCCGGCTCGGCCCGGCGGGCGACGTCGTGGGCGGGGTGGCGGTCGGAGGGACGGGCATCAGGCGCTCCTGCTCTCGAGGACGGATCGGTCGGTGGCCGGTGCGGCGCCGTCGGCGACCGCCAGGAAGGCCTGCTCCAGGGAGGCCGACCGGGCCTGCAGCCCGGCCAGCTGCACGCCCTCGGCGGCGGCCCAGCCCAGCAGCGCCGTCAGCGCCGCCTGCAGGTCGCGGGTGTGCAGCTCCACCCGGGGAGCGGGGGCGACCACCCGCACGCCGGGGAGCGGCGGCAGCGGGGGAGCGGCCGGCGGGAGCGAGAAGCGGATGCCGGCCGGCTGGGTCGCGTTGATCTCCTCCGGTGTGCCCTCGAGCTCGATCCGTCCCGCGCGGAGGATGGCGATCCGGTCGGCCAGCTCCTCGGCCTCCTCGAGGTGGTGCGTGGTCAGGACGACGGCGGTCCCGCCCCGCACCATCTCGCGGACCAGCGACCACACCGTCCGCCGGCTCTCCGGGTCCAGCCCGGTCGTGGGCTCGTCGAGCACCAGGACCCGCGGGCGGCCGAGGAGGGCGAGGGCGAGGTCGAGGCGGCGGCGCTCGCCGCCGGAGAGGCTGCGCACCCGGACGTCGGCGCGGCCGGCCATGCCGACCTGGGCGAGCGCCTCGGCGACCGGGCGGGGGCGGGTGAGGGTCCGGGCCCAGGTGGCGACCGTCTCCTCGACGGTCAGGTCGCCCGGCAGCCCGCTGGTCTGGAGCAGCACCCCCAGGTGCGGCCGGACGGCGGCGTGCTCGCGGCCGGGGTCGGCGCCCAGGATGCGGACGGTGCCGCCGTCCGGTGGCGACAGGCCCTCGAGCACCTCCAGCGCGGAGGTCTTGCCCGCGCCGTTCACCCCGAGCAGCGCGAACACCTCACCGGGGTGCACCTCGAAGGAGATCCCGCGGACCGCCTCGAAGTCGCCGTAGCGGCGCCGCAGATCGGTGACCTCCACCGCCGGTGGTCCGGCCTCCCGCGGTCCGGGCCGGGGGCGGGGGGAGTCGTCGACGGTGGTCATGCGCAGCCTCCTCGGCGCGTCCCGCCGGCCGCCGTCGGGCCGGTCCTCCGGGACGCAGCTCCTACGCTGCCGCCCGGGCGGGCCCGGCACAGGTGCCGTCGTGCACGACCTGCGGCGTCGTCCGCACGCCCGACCCGTGACGCGTGTCATGGGCCGCTCCGGTGAGCCGCGGTCCCGCCCGGGTGTGGCCGGGGTGCCCCCGGGTACGCGGCCGGGACGGACGTGCCGCCCGTTCCCGGTCCCGGTGTCCGACGATCGGAGGAGCACCGTGGAGGACGTGGAGCAGGACCGGAAGCGCGCGGAGCTGGGCGACACCGACGCCCCCGCCGAGGACGAGGTCGCCGAGGCGTTCGAGAAGATCGTCAGCGAGGGCGCCCAGCGCCTGCACCGCCGGTGGCGCGAGGTGCTCGCCACGGGCCTGGCCGGCGGGCTGGAGATCGCCGTCGGCGTGCTCGCCCTGCTGGCGGTCCTGGAGGCCACGGGCAGCGAGCTGCTCGCCGGCCTGGCGTTCAGCATCGGCCTGATCGCGCTGATGCTCGGGCGCAGCGAGCTGTTCACCGAGGGCTTCCTGGTCCCGGTCACCGCGGTGTTCGCCGGGCGGGCGAGCACCGCCCAGCTGGCGAAGCTGTGGGCCGGGACGCTGGTCGCCAACCTCGTCGGCGGCTGGCTGGTCATGTGGGTGGTCGTGCTCGCCTTCCCCGAGCTGGCGGACACCGCGATCGAGTCGGCGACGCACTTCGTCGAGGCGCCGCTGGACGTCCAGTCGGTTGCCCTGGCCTTCCTGGCCGGCAGCGTCATCACGCTGATGACCCGCATGCAGCACGGCGCGCACTCGGAGACCGGGAAGATCGTCGCCTCCGTCATCGGCGGCTTCCTGCTCGCCGGGCTGGTGCTGTTCCACTCGATCCTGGACTCGCTGCTGATCTTCGGTGCGCTGCACGCCGGCGCCCCGTTCGGCTACTTCGACTGGCTGGGCTGGTTCTGGTACACCCTGCTGCTCAACATGGCCGGGGGCCTGTTCGTGGTCACCCTGATCCGCCTCGTGCGGAGCAAGGAGCTGATCGAGCGGGAGCGGGCGGCGGTCGCCTCCGGTCACTGAAGCGCCGGGGTGTGCCGGGACCGTCAGCCCCGGGCGGCCCGGCGGATCGTCGAGACGTACCGGGCGGTGCCCAGCCGCTGGAGCGCCAGGCTGAGCGGGCCGGCCAGCCGGGCCGCCGGCGAGGCCAGCCGGAAGAACACCCGGATCCGGTAGACGACGTCGCCCTCCGGGGTCAGCTGCACGGTGAACCGCTCCTCGCCGCTCTCCGGGTGGCCGGGCAGCGTGCCGTAGGCGAACCCGCGCTCGGTGTCCTCGGTGCGGGCCCAGACGACCCGGCAGGGGAGGTCGTAGCCGAACCGGGGCAGCCCGGCGGTGAGGATCACGACGGTGCCCGGCACGCCGGCCGGCCCGTCGGCGCGCACCCGGAACCCGGCACCGCGCTGCGCCCGCCAGCCGAGGACCGCGGCCGTGGCCCGCTCGAACGCCGCCGGCCCGGTGCCCACGACCGCGGCGTGCTCGGCGGAGCGGTAGCCGGCCGGCAGCTCGGGGTCGCCGGTCGCGCCCACCTCGGGGTAGTTCAGCGGCGTACCGGTGAAGTCGGCCGGGTCGGTCGCGCGCAGGAGGCCCACCGCTGCAGTCTGCGGGGCGGGCGCCGAGCCCGCCGGGGCGCTCAGCCCACGCGGGGTGCGGTCAGCCGGGCCTCCAGGGCGGCCACGCACCCGGGCAGCTCCTCGCCGGGGAGCGGCCGGGCCAGCCAGTAGCCCTGGGCGGCGTCGCAGCCCAGGCGGCCGAGCTCCTCCCAGGTCGCGCGGGTCTCCACCCCCTCGGCGACGACCCGGAGCCCGAGGCTGTGCGCCAGGTCGATCGTCGAGCGCACGATCGTCCGGTCGCTCGCGTCGAGCTCCATCGTCTGCACGAAGGACCGGTCGATCTTCAGGGTGCTGACCGGCAGCCGGGTCAGGTAGGCCAGCGACGCGTGCCCCGTGCCGTAGTCGTCCACGGACAGCTCCAGCCCCAGGTCGCGCAGCCGGCGCAGCACCTCGACGGCGCGCGCGGGGTCCTTCATCGCCGCGTCTCGGTGATCTCCAGCTCCAGGCAGGCCGGCGGCAGGCCGTGCCGGCGCAGCTGCTCGGCCACCTGGTCGGCGAGCCCGGCGTCCAGCAGGCTGCGGGCGGAGAGGTTGACCCCGACGGTGAGCTCGAGCCCCGCGTCGCGCCACTGCCGGCACGCGGCCAGCGCCTGGTCCAGCACCGCCTCGGTGAGGGGGCGGATCAACCCGGTCTGCTCGGCGAGGGGGACGAACTCCGACGGGGGCACCAGCCCGCGCTCGGGGTGCTGCCAGCGCACCAGCGCCTCCACGCCGAGCACGCGGCCGCCCGCGACGGCCACCCGCGGCTGGTAGTGCACCAGCAGCTCGCCGTCGCGGATGGCGCGACGGAGCTCGCCGAAGAGGTTCAGCCGACCGGGGGCGCCGGCGTCGATCGACGGGCGGTAGACCGCCACCCCGAGGCGGTCGGCCTTGGCCGCGTACATGGCGACGTCGGCGTGCCGGAGCAGGTCCGCCGCGGGCCCGTCGACGGCGACGCCGCAGCTGCCGTCGACCTCCAGGATGAGCCCGTCGAGGGGAAAGGGGCGGCGGATCGCCCGGAGCGCCCGCTCGGCGGCCCGCGCGGCGCCGTCGGCGTCGCACCCCGGCAGCAGGAGGGCGAACTCGTCCCCGCCCAGCCGGGCCAGGACGGTGTCCCCCCGCAGCTCGCCGGCCAGGCGCCGCGCCACCGATCGCAGGAGCATGTCGCCGACGTCGTGACCGAGGGTGTCGTTGACCTCCTTGAACCGGTCGAGGTCCACCAGGACGACGGCCGGGGCCGGGCCGCCGGCGAGCGCCCCCGCCACGGCGGCCTCGACCTCCTCGACCAGCGCGGACCGGTTGAGCAGTCCGGTGAGGGAGTCGTGCCGGGCCCGGTGGCGGAGCTCCTGCTCGGCCGCGCGGCGGGACACCGCCTCGGCCTTGAGCTCGTCGGAGCGACGCTTGCCGAAGACCATCATCAGCAGGTGGGAGAAGGCCAGGACGAGCACCACGTCGTCCGCGGGGCCGCCGAGCAGCCGGGGCAGGTCCCAGCGGACGCTGGCCGCGGCGAACAGCACGGTGACCAGGGCGACGACGAGCGCCTCCCGCAGGACGCGCGTGCGGAGCGCGCGGATCCCGGCGGACCGCTCGGGCAGCTCCACCCGCACCTCCTCCGGCGCCGTCGTTCCGCGGGGGATCGGCCGGACGGCGCCGCCCCTTGAGCGGCCGTCCCCCGGAGGGGTGGCACGGCCCCCGGCCGGTGCGGCCGCGCGTGCACCGGCGCCGTCCCGGCGTAGGTTGACGGCACTGTGCTCCCCGCCGTCACCGCCACCCGCTACGTCACCCCGCTGCGCGAGGGTGGCTCGCTGCCCGGTCTCATGGAGGCCGACGACCTCGGCACGTACGTCGTCAAGTGGCGCGCGGCCGGCCAGGGCGTGAAGGTGCTGGTCGCGGAGGTCGTCTGCGCGGAGCTGGCCCGGGCGCTGGGGCTGCCGGTGCCGGCGCTGGTCACCGTCGACGTCGCCGCCGAGCTGGCGGTAGGGGAGCCGGACCACGAGGTGCAGGAGCTGCTGCAGCGCTCCGCCGGACGCAACCTGGGGCTGGACTACCTCCCCGGCGCGCTCGACTTCGAGGCCGGTGCCGACGGCGTGGACCCGGAGCTGGCCGGCCGGGTGCTGTGGTTCGACGCGCTGATCGGCAACGTCGACCGGTCCTGGCGCAACCCGAACATGCTCTTCTGGCACGGCCGGCTGCAGCTCATCGACCACGGCGCCGCGCTCACCTTCCACCACCACTGGCCCGGGGCCGAGGCGGCGGTCACGCGGCCTTACGACGCCTCGGCGCACGCGCTGGTCGAGTGCGCCCCCGACGTGCCGGCGGCCGACGCCGCGTTGGCCGGCCGCGTCACCCGCCCGCTGCTGGAGAGCGTGCTGGACCAGGTGCCCGACGAGTGGCTGGCCGACGACGAGCGGCCGGTCCACGCCGTCCGCGCCCGTTACGCGGGGCAGCTGCTGGCCCGCCTGGCCGCCCGGGACGCGTGGCTGCCCGGGCTGGTGTCGGCCGCGGCCGCCGGGGGAGCGGGGCGCCGGCGAGCCCGGGTCGGGGCCAACCGGCCGGGCTGGCTGGGGCCACCGCCGCCCGAGGGGATGAGCCAGCGATGAGCGCGCCGCGGGCGAGGGAGACCTTCGAGTACGCGGTGCTGCGGGTCGTGCCGCGCATCGAGCGCGGCGAGTCGCTCAACGCCGGCGTGCTCGTCTACTGCCGGCAACGCGACTACCTCGGCTCGCGGCTGCACCTCGACGTCGACCGGCTGCGGGCGCTGGACCCGACCGCCGACCCGGTGGCGATCGGCCGGGCCCTGCAGGCGGCCGCCGACGTCTGCGCGGCTGATCCGGGCGCCGGTGCGGCCGGGCGGGAGACGCTCGGCTCCCGCTTCCGCTGGCTCACCGCGCCGCGCAGCACCGTGATCCAGCCGGGGCCGGTGCACACCGGGCTCACGACGGACCCCGACGCCGAGGCCGACCGCCTGCTGTCGCTGCTGGTGCTCCCCGTGGTCGGCTGACCGCTTTAGGTGGCCAGCGCTCACCACCTGTTCACCGGCAGTGCACCGGTTCGTGGCGGTGGCGGGTTTGGGTGCGAGGGCCCGCTACCTCCTCGCCACCAGAGGGACCGATGACCGAGATCTCCGAGCCGCGCGCCCGCACGCTCCTGCCGCTGCTGAACACCGTCCGGCACGGCAGCCGCAGCCACGCGACGTGCTTCTACAAGTGCGGCAACGCCTGCGACAGCGCCGTCCCCAACCCGACTGACAACCCGACCTTCACCGACGCCGTCCAGAGCGCGTTCAGCCGGCGCAGCATGCTCAAGGCGGCCGGCATCGGCGCGCTCGTCGTCGCCGCCGGACCGGCCCTCCCGGCCGCCGCCCGGCCCGCCGCCCAGCGCGGCACCGGTGGCGCCGACGGTGCCCTGACGTTCGAGCCGGTCCAGCAGAACTTCCTCGACGAGCTCGTCGTCCCCGCCGGCTACGCCTCCAGCGTGGTCATGCGCTGGGGCGACCCGGTGCTGCCCGGTGCGCCGCCGTTCCGCATCGACCGGCAGACGCCCGAGGCCCAGGCCCTGCAGTTCGGCTACAACTGCGACTTCATCGGGTGGCTGCCGCTCGACGACCGGAACGCCCTGCTGGTGGTCAACCACGAGTACACCGACGAGCAGCTGATGTTCGCCGGTGTCGCCGACGAGGAGGGCGCCGGCGACATCCCCGACGAGCAGAAGCGCATCGCGATGATGGCGCACGGCATCTCGGTGGTGAAGGTCCGGCGGGACGGTCCGGCCGGCCGGTGGCGCGCCACGCGCGAGCGCGACCGCAACCGCCGGATCACGACCGACACACCCTTCCGGCTGACCGGGCCCGCTGCCGGGTCCGAGTACCTGAGGACCAGCGCCGACCCCGAGGGCAGGACCGTCCTGGGCACGCTGAACAACTGCGCCGGCGGGGTGACCCCGTGGGGGACGACGCTGCACGGCGAGGAGAACTTCAACCAGTACTTCGGGACGACCGCGCCGATCAGCGAGGCCACCCAGATGGCGGCGCTGCGCCGGTACGGCGTCAGCCCGGAGGACGTCCCGACCCGCAAATGGCACACCGTCGACCCGCGCTTCGACCTCAGCCAGGAGCCCAACGAGGTCAACCGCTTCGGCTGGGTGGTCGAGGTCGACCCCTACGACCCGACCTCGACGCCGAAGAAGCACACCGCCCTGGGGCGCTTCAAGCACGAGGGCGCGAACGTGCAGATCGCCGCGGACGGCCGGGTGGTCGCGTACTCGGGCGACGACGAGCGCTTCGACTACATCTACAAGTTCGTGTCGAAGAAGAAGTACCGGGCGGGCACCGACCGGGCGGCGCGCCAGCACAACATGACCCTGCTGGAGGAGGGCGACCTCTACGTCGCCCGGTTCACCGGGGACTCGCCGGCCGCCGAGATCGACGGCAGCGGGCGGTTGCCCTCCGACGGGGAGTTCGACGGCGTGGGCCGCTGGATCCCGCTGGTACTGGACGGCCGGTCGATGATCCCGGGCAAGGACGTCGCCTGGGTCCTGGTCTTCACCCGCCAGGCCGCCGACCGGCTCGGCAAGCAGCTGGACGAGAACGGCGACCTCCCCGACCCGGAGAACGTCCAGGTCGTCGACCCGTCGAAGGTGCCCACCAAGATGGACCGGCCGGAGGACATCCAGGTCAACCCGGTCAACGGGCGCGTCTACGCGGCGCTGACCAACAACTCCAACCGCACCGGCACGAACGGCCGGCCGGGGGCGGACGAGGCCAACCCGCTGACCCGCTCGTTCGCCTTCGTGCCCGCCGACGAGGAGGCCGGCACGCCGGCGGACTTCGTGGAGCGCCCGGGCAACCGCAACGGGCACGTCATCGAGTGGGAGGAGCTGGGCTCGGCCACCGGCGACACGTTCAACTGGCGGATCTTCCTCCTCTGCGGCGACCCGGAGTTCCCCGGCACGTACTTCGCCGGGTACGACAAGTCGCAGGTGAGCGCCATCTCGTGCCCGGACAACCTGGAGTTCGACCCGGCCGGCAACCTCTGGATCTCGACGGACGGGAACGTGCTCTCCACGCGCAACCAGGAGGCGGGCACCTTCGGCGGCGCGAACGACGGGCTCTTCGCCGTTCCCACCCAGGGCCCGGAGCGCGGTCACCTCAAGGCTTTCCTGACCGTTCCCATCGGCGCCGAGTGCAGCGGCCCGATGATCCCGCCGGACGGCCGGGCGGTCTTCGTCTCCGTGCAGCACCCCGGTGAGACGACCGGCTCGACGGTCGAGCACCCGTCCAGCCGGTGGCCCGACATGCAGGCGTACCGGCCGTTCCCGCGGCCGAGCGTGGCCGTCGTGTACCGCCCCGACGAGGGCCGCGTCGGCAGCTGAGCGATGCCCCCTGCTCCCCACCGCCCGCGGTGGGAGCAGGGTCCCCGGCCCCCGCGCCGCACGGTGCGGGGGCCGGCGTCGGTCAGGGGAGCAGCGCGTCGATGCGGCGGGCCAGTTCCAGGTCCAGTTCGCTCACACCACCGGCGGAGTGGCTGACCAGCAGCAGGTGCAATCGGCGGAAGCGCAGGTCGACGTCCGGGTGGTGGTCCAGCTCCTCGGCCACGTCGGCGATCGCGACGATGGCGGCGACGGCGTCCCGGAAGCTCGGCAGCTCGACCGTCCGCCGGAGGCCGTCCCCGTCGCCGGACCACAGCGGCAGACCGGGCAGGGCGGCGGCGAGCTCACCGGGGGTGAGGCGAGGAGGGCGCGGCACGCGCCCATCCTCCCGCTCAGCGGCTCAGGTGTGCAGGCCGCACTCGGTCTTGCCGCTGCCGGCCCAGCGGCCGGCGCGGGGGTCCTCGCCGGGAGCGACCGGGCGGGTGCAGGGCGCGCAGCCGATCGAGCCGTAGCCGATCTCCAGCAGCGGGTTGACCGGGATCTGGTGCTCGGCGGTGTACGCGTCGACGACGTCCTGGGTCCAGGCCGCCATCGGGTTGACCTTCACCATGCCGCGCTTGGCGTCCCAGTCGACCAGCTTCGTCCCCGCGCGCGTCGGCGACTCGTCGCGCCGCACGCCCGAGCCCCAGGCCGCGAACCCGGCCAGGGCCTGCGCCAGCGGCTTGACCTTGCGCAGCTCGCAGCACAGGTCCGGATCGCGGTCGTGCAGCTTCGGCCCGAAGGAGAGGTCCTGCTCCGCCACGGTCTGCGGCGGGGTGACGTTGTGCAGCGTGATCGGCAGCACGCTGCTGATCCAGTCCCGGGTCCCGATCGTCTCGGCGAAGTGGTAGCCGGTGTCGAGGAACACCACGTTGACGCCGGGGATCACCCGGGAGGCCAGGTGCGACAGCAGCCCGTCGGCCATGGACGACGTGACCGCGAACTGGTCACCGAACGTCTCGCCGGCCCAGCGGAGCACGGCGAGCGCCTGCTCCACCGGGTCGGCGATGCCCTCGAAGCGGGCGTCCGCGTCGGCGGCGAGCTCCGGCGTCGACGAGAGGGACCGGATCGTTCCAGCCGATGTCATTCCTGGACTCCCGTCCCAATCAGGCGGACGGAGAACGCGCGGAGGCAGGCGCCGCAGCGCCACCCCGTGGCCGACTCCCCGTCGTAGGGGGTCAGCTCCTCGTCCCCGCAGTACGGGCAGTGGAACACCGGCAGCTGCCGGGTCCTTCCCGCCGGCTCCTCCGTCACAGCAACCAGTCCTCCTCGGCGCGGGAGACGTAGTGCGCGAAGGACTCGCCGGACGTGCGGCGGTCGAGGAACCCGCGGAGCACGCGCTCGCAGTAGTCGGCCGTCTCGGCCTTGGTCACCTTGTGGCCGCGGAACTTGCGGCCGAAGGTGGCCTCCACGCCGAGGTGACCGCCCAGGTGGACCTGGAAGCCCTCGACCATCTCCCCGGCGTCGTCGCGGACCATGGAGCCCTTGAAGCCGATGTCGGCGGTCTGGAAGCGGGCGCAGCTGTTCGGGCAGCCGTTGACGTTGATGCCGATCGGCACGTCGAAGTCGGGCAGCCGCCGCTCCAGCTCCGCGTAGAGGTCCTGCGCGTGCTGCTTGGTCTCGACGATCGCCAGCTTGCAGAACTCCAGGCCGGTGCAGGCCATGGTGCCGCGGCGGAAGGCGCTGGGCCGCACCTGCAGGTCGTGCTCGGCCAGCGCCTCGACCAGCGGCTCCACCCGGTCGTCGGGCACGTCGAGGATGACCAGCTTCTGCTGCGTCGTCGTCCGGATGCGGCCCTGCCCGTACTCGTCGGCCAGGTTCGCGATCGTGGTGAGCAGCGAGCCGCTGATCCGGCCGGTGCGCAGCGCGAAGCCGACGGCGTTGCGGCCGTCCTTCTGCCGGCTGACGCCGACGTGGTCGCGCTGGTCGTGCTTGGCCGGTGCGGGCGCGGGACCGTCGGGCAGCTGCACGTGCAGGTACTCGTCCTGGAGCACCTGCCGGAACTTCTCCGGGCCCCAGTCGGCCATGAGGAACTTGATCCGGGCCCGGTTGCGCTGCCGGCGGTAGCCGTAGTCGCGGAAGACCGAGGTGCAGGCGGCCCAGACGTCGGTGACCTGCTCGGGGCGGACGAAGACGCCGATCCGCTGCGCGAACATGGGATTGGTCGACAGGCCGCCACCGACCCACAGGTCGTAGCCGGCCTCGCCCGCCTCGTTCACGACGCCGACGAAGGAGACGTCGTCGATCTCGGGCTCGGTGCAGTGGTCGACGCACCCGGACATCGACGTCTTCCACTTGCGGGGGAGGTTGCTGAACTCGGGGCTGCCGACGTACTTGTCGACCGTCGCGGCGATGACGTCGGTGGCGTCGAGGACCTCGTCCTCGAGGATGCCGGCCAGCGGGCAGCCGAGCATGACGCGCGGGACGTCGCCGCAGGCCTCCATGGTCGACAGGCCGACCGACTCCAGCCGGCGCCAGATCTCGGGGACGTCCTCGATGCGGATCCAGTGGTACTGCACGTTCTGCCGGTCGGTGACGTCGGCGACGTCCCGGCCGAACTCGGTGCTGATGCCGCCGAGGATCCGCAGCGCGTCGCTGGTCAGCTGCCCGCCGTCGATGCGGGCGCGCATCATGAAGTAGGAGTCCTCGAGCTCCTCGGGCTCCAGCACGGCGGTCTTGCCGCCGGGGATGCCCTGGGCGCGCTGGGTGTAGAGCCCCATCCAGCGCATCCGGCCGCGCAGGTCGCCGGGGTCGATGCCCTCGAAGCCGGTCTTCGCGTAGATGTCGAGGATCCGCTGGCGCACCTCGAGGCCGTCGGAGTCCTTCTTCATCCGCTCGTTGGGGTTGAGCGGTTCGCGGTAGCCCAGCGCCCACTGACCCTGACCGCGCTGCGGCCGGTTGCTGGTACGGGTGGGGGTGCTCACGTGGCGTACTTCTTCCTGCGCTCGCCGTCCGCCCGGCAGCTGGCCGGGGGTGCGGGGCGCTGCTGGATCGGGACGCAGCGGGAGGGCTGCGCGGGGGACCTGGGTCAGCGCGCGGCGCGACAGGCGGCGCTGGAGACGAGCGCCAGATCGATGTGCAGACGCGCGACGAGCAGGCTGCCGCGGTCCGTCATGCCGTCGATACTCCCACATCCCGGCCGATCCGCCGTGTGAACCACCCGACGCTCGCACCGGGAGCCCTCAGCCGGGGGCCGGGCCGCTGAACGAGCGCCACGCGGTGTCGATGGCGACGAGCTCGGCCGCGTGCGGCGGGAGCTCCCCGGCGACGACGTCGGCCACGGTGACGCCCTCGAGCACCTGGCGGTAGGCCTCGCGGGCGGCGACCCAGACGCCGGCCAGCCCGGCGGCCGGCCCCGGGTAGACGACCTCCTCGGGGCGCTGGCCGTGCACCTCGGCCAGGAAGCCCTGCTCCACGCGCATGACGCGGGCGATCGAGATCTCCGACGCCGGCAGCGCCAGCCGGTACCCGCCGTCCCGGCCGCGCTGGCTGGTGACCAGCCGGGCGTGCTGCAGGTCGGCGAGTATCGCCTGCAGGAAGCGGTTGGGGATGTTCTGGGCGGTCGCGATGCGGTCGCAGGTCAGTGCCTCGGGCGCGACCGCGGCGAGCTCCACGACGGCTCGGACGGCGTAGTCGACCCGGGCGTTGATGCGCACGGGACCCATAGTGCCGTCATCTGGGAGAGTGCCCTGGTGTTCCAGCTGCGTTTCACCACCATGGTGGAGGCGCCGCTGACCGTGGCGTTCGACGTCGCCCGCGCGCTCGGCCGCCCCTGGCCGGTGCCGCTGGAGGAGGTCGTGTCCGTCCGGCCGGAGCGGGACGTCTACGCGGTCGCCCGCGGTCGCGGCTGGGTCACCCACTCGCGCCGCTTCTCGGCCACCGGCGCCGGCACGCTCGTCGACGAGCAGGTCGACTGGGAGACCGGGCTGCCCGGGGCGTTCGGTGGCGTCGTCGACCAGATGGTGCTGCGCGGCCGGATCGTGCGGGCGATGCGGTCGCACCTCGACGCCTACGCCGCCGCGGCGGCCCTGCGGGCGCACGAGGTGGTGCAGGTCGTCGGCGCGGCCCTCGTCGACGGCGACCGCGTGCTGGTCGCGCAGCGCTCCGGCGGGCGCTTCGACGGCTGCTGGGAGTTCCCGGGCGGCAAGGTGGAGCCGGGGGAGCCGGAGCTGGCCGCGCTCGTGCGCGAGTGCGCGGAGGAGCTCGGCGTCGTCGTCGCGCCGCAGGCGTTCCTCGGCGAGGTGCCGCTGGACGGCGTCGTCGCCGGTGGCGCCCCGGGCGCCTCGACGATGCGGGTGTGGTGGGCGCGGATCGCCTCCGGCCGGCCGGTCGCCCACGAGCACGCCGACCTGCGGTGGGTCGGCGCCGGTGAGCTCGAGTCGCTCGACTGGATCCCCGCCGACCGCCCCCTGCTCCCCGCGGTCCGCGCCCTCCTCGCCCGCCTCTGACCCGCTTCTCCGCGGAGCGTGGGTTCCCGCTGGAAGGCGGGGTCGGTTTGCGCGGAAGGTCGGGAACGACGACGGGCGCCGCTCCCGGGGGAGCGGCGCCCGTCGGCTGACTCCCGGCTACCTCCTCGCGCGTGCGCTGAGGATCACCGGCAGGGTGCGCCTACTTCTTGAAGACGTCCTTGACCTTCTCGCCGGCCTGCTTCAGGTTGCCCGAGGCCTGGTCCGCCTGGCCCTCGGCCTGGAGATCCCGGTCGCCGGTCGCCTCGCCCACGGACTCCTTGCCCTTGCCCGACAGCTCCTCGGCCTTGTTCTTCATCTTGTCCATGCCGCTCATCGCGGTACCTCCGGTGCTCGTCGGTCGTGTGGATGCCGCTGTACCCCCGCCGCGTGACCGCGACACCACGGCTTTCTGACCTGCTGGAAGGCGTCCGGCGAACCCGGCGTAGCGGCCGGAGGACCGCCCGCCCGACCGGTTGAGAGGCGTGGAAGTTACGGTGCGCAGGCGGATCGTGAGCCCAGGTCACAACTCGATGACGTCCGTGGACACCCTCTTCGAGGCGTGCCTAGGGTCCACCCGTCACCGCTGGGACGTCATCTCCCGGTTGTGTTCGGTTCGTGACCAGTCAGTCGTCCATTCGCCCGCGCGGCCGTGGTTCGACCTGTCCGTTCCCCCCGCTGGTGCGGGTCGAGGGAGGCATTGCACGTGAATTTGAGCAAGCGCAGGACCGCGCTCGTGGCCGGCGGCGTCGCCGCCGCGATGCTGCTGTCCGCCTGTGGTGGCAGTGACGACAACGGCGGCGGCGGTGGCGACGGCGCTGCTGCCGACGGCGGCACCTTCAGCGTCTACGTCGGTGAGCCGGAGAACCCCCTCATCCCGGGCAACACGACGGAGAGCGAGGGCCACCAGGTCATCTCCTCCCTGTGGACGGGCCTGATCGAGTACGCCGCCGACGGCGCGGTCGAGTACACCGGCGTCGCGGAGTCGATCGAGTCCGAGGACAACACCACCTGGACCGTCGAGCTCAAGGACGGCTGGACGTTCCACGACGGCACTCCGGTGACCGCGCAGTCCTTCGTCGACGCGTGGAACTACACCGCCTACAGCCCCAACGCCCAGGGTGCGTCCTACTTCTTCTCGAACATCCTCGGGTACGACGACCTGCAGGCGCCGACCGACGACGAGGGCAACGTCACCGGTGACCCCGCCGCCGAGGAGCTCAGCGGCCTCCGGGTCATCGACGAGAACACCTTCGAGGTGGAGCTCGCCTCGCCGTTCGCCCAGTTCCCGGTGACCGTCGGCTACAACGCCTTCTGGCCGATGCCCGAGGCCTTCTTCGAGGACCCCGAGGGCTTCGGCGCCATGCCGATCGGCAACGGTCCGTTCCAGGCCGAGGGCGAGTTCGTCCCCGGTCAGGGCATCACCGTCACCCGGTACGAGGACTACGCCGGCGAGGACCCGGCCGTCGCGGAGTCCGTGGACTTCCGCGTCTACGCCGACCTGAACACCGGATACAACGACCTGCAGGCGGGCAACCTCGACGTCCTGCCGGACCTGCCGCCGGACGCCCTGGCCTCGGCCCAGGACGTGCTCGGCGACCGCTACCTCGAGGCCCCGTCCTCCGGGTTCACCTACCTCGGCTACCCGACCTACGACGAGCGGTTCTCCGACCCGCGCGTCCGTCAGGCGCTGTCGATGGGCGTCGACCGGCAGGCCATCTCCGACGCCATCTTCGCCGGTAGCCGCACGCCCGCCGACGCCTACGTCGCCCCCGTCGTCGACGGCTACCGCGAGGGTGTCTGCGAGTACTGCGAGCTGGACGTCGACGCGGCCAACGCGCTGCTCGACGAGGCCGGCTTCGACCGCAGCCAGCCGATCGAGCTGTGGTTCAACGCGGGCGCCGGCCACGACGCCTGGGTGCAGGCCGTGGGCAACCAGCTCCGCGAGAACCTCGGTCTCGACTACGTCCTCCGGGGCGAGCTCGACTTCGCCGAGTACCTGCCGCTGCTGGACGAGCAGGGCGTGACCGGTCCGTTCCGCCTCGGCTGGAGCATGGACTACCCGAGCCCGCAGAACTACCTGGAGCCGCTGTACTCCACGGCGGCGCTGCCGCCGGCGGGTTCGAACGCCACGTTCTACTCGAACCCCGAGTTCGACGCCCTGATCCAGCAGGGCAACAGCGCCTCGAGCAACGAGGAAGCCCTCGACTTCTACAACCAGGCCGAGGACATCCTGCTCGAGGACATGCCGATCATCCCGATGTTCTTCGACCTCGAGCAGGCCGGGCACTCGGAGAACGTCAGCGACGTGGTGATCGACGTCTTCGGTGACATCGACGTCGCCAACGTCACGCCCACCAGCTGACGTAGCCGCACACCGCAGGCCGCCGCCGGGGAACCCCGCCCAGACCGGGCAGGGCTCCCCGGCGGTCGGCCGCTCGGGCTCGTCCCGCATCATGGACGACGCGTCCGCGCCCATCACAGGGGAACGGCGCGTCCTGACCGAGGAGCGACATGGGCCGCTACATCGCGCGCCGCCTTCTACTCACGATCCCGGTCATGCTCGGGGCCTCTTTCCTGATCTTCGCGCTGGTCTACGCGCTGCCGGGCGACCCCATCCGGGCCCTGGGCGGCGACCGACCCCTCGCACCCGCCGTGGTGGCCCAGCTGACCGACGAGTTCAACCTCAACGACCCGCTCTGGCTGCAGTACGTCAAGTACGTCGGTGACCTGCTGCAGGGCGACTTCGGCACCGACTTCCGCGGCCGCGAGGTGCTCGACACGATCACCCAGCGGATGCCCGTCACCATCAAGCTGGCGCTGGTCGCCATTGCCTTCGAGATCGTGATCGGCATCGTCGCCGGCGTCATGGCCGGTATCCGGAAGAACGGCTTCTTCGACAACGTCGTGCTGGTGAGCACCACGCTGATCGTCTCGATCCCGATCCTGGTGCTCGCCTTCGTCGCGCAGTTCACCCTCGGGTTGCAGCTCGGCCTGTTCCCGATCGCCGGCGTCAACGACGGCTGGTACAGCTACCTGCTGCCGGGCCTGGTGCTGGCCGCCGGGTCGCTGGCCTACGTGGCCCGCCTGACCCGGACGAGCATCGCGGAGAACATGCGGGCCGACTACGTGCGCACCGCGCGCGCCAAGGGCCTGCCCCGCCGGGACGTCATCGTCCGGCACACGCTCCGCAACAGCCTGATCCCGGTCGTGACGTTCGTCGGCGCCGACATCGGCACGCTGATGGGCGGCGCGATCGTCACCGAGACCGTGTTCAACCTCCCGGGTATCGGGCGGGCGGTCTTCGACGCCGTGCGCGCCCAGGAGGGCGCGGTCGTCGTCGGCATCGTGACGCTCCTGGTGTTCGTCTTCATCTTCTTCAACCTGGTCGTCGACGTGCTGTACGCCGTCCTCGACCCGAGGATCCGCTATGAGTGAGCCGAACCTGACGACCGTGGGCCACGACGAGGCCGGGGCCGGCGGCGTGACGGGTGCGACCGACCAGCCGGGCGGGGGTCGCCAGAACAGCCTGTGGAGCGACGCCTGGCGCCAGCTCAGGCGCAACGCCTTCTTCTGGATCGGCGCCCTGTTCGGCTTGCTCTTCGTGGCGATGGCGCTCCTGCCGTCGGTCTTCGCCCGCGGCGTCGACCCGCGCTCGTGCAGCCTGTCGAACTCCAACGGCACGCCCTCGGCGGAGCACTGGTTCGGCTTCGACCAGCAGGGCTGCGACTACCTGGCCAACGTCGTCTACGGCGCCCGGAACTCGCTGATCATCGGCCTGCTCGCCGTCGTCGTGATCCTGGTGTTCGGCGTCCTCGTCGGCGCGATCTCCGGCTTCTACGGCGGGGTCACCGACAGCATCCTGTCGCGGATCGCCGACATCTTCTACGCGCTGCCGCTGATCCTGGGCGCCCTGGTCGTCCTGCGCAGCGGCATCCTGGGCCGTGGCGTGGTCGCGGTGGCGATCGCGCTGGCGATGTTCGGCTGGATGACCGCCATGCGGCTGGTCCGCTCGCAGGTCATCGCGGTGAAGAGCTCCGACTACGTCGCCGCCGCCCGGGCGATGGGCGCCTCCGACAGCCGGATCCTGCTGCGGCACATCCTGCCCAACGCCGTCGCCCCGGTGCTGGTCTACGCGACGATCACCATCGGGGTGCTCATCGCGGCCGAGGCGACGCTGACCTTCCTCGGCGTGGGCCTGCAGGCGCCGGCGATCTCCTGGGGGCTGCAGATCGACACCGGTCAGGATCTGCTCCGCACCGCGCCGCACGCCGTCCTCTTCCCGAGCCTCGTCCTCACCCTGACGGTGATGGCGTTCGTCCTCATGGGTGACGCTCTACGCGACGCCCTCGACCCGAAGCAGCGTTCATGAGCACCGCGTCCACGTCCGTCCCGTCCAGCCCGGCCCGCGGCGCCGGTGCGCCGCTCCTGGAGGTCGACGACCTCCGGGTCCAGTTCCGCACCGGTTCGGGCCTGGTCAACGCCGTCAACGGCGTGAGCTACACCGTCTCGGAGGGGGAGACCGTCGCGATCCTCGGCGAGTCCGGCTCGGGCAAGTCCGTCTCCGCCCAGGCGATCATGGGCATCCTCGACTCACCGCCGGCCGAGGTCACCAGCGGCCGGATCGTCTTCGAGGGGCGTGACCTGCTCACGCTGCCCGAGGAGGAGCAGCGCAGGGTCCGCGGGCCGGGGATCTCGATGATCTTCCAGGACGCGCTCTCCTCGCTGAACCCCGTGTACAGCGTCGGCTTCCAGATCGGGGAGATGTTCCGGGCACACCGGGGCACCTCCCGCAAGGAGGCCAAGCAGCACGCCGTCGAGCTCATGGAGCGCGTCCGCATCCCGGCCGCCAAGGAGCGGGTCAACGACTACCCGCACCAGTTCTCCGGCGGCATGCGGCAGCGCGTCATGATCGCGATGGCGCTGGCCCTGGATCCGCGCATCCTCATCGCCGACGAGCCGACCACCGCGCTCGACGTGACCGTGCAGGCCCAGGTCATGGACCTGCTCAAGGACCTGCAGCGGGACACCGGCATGGGGCTGATCCTCATCACCCACGACCTCGGTGTGGTCAACGAGGTCGCCGACAACGTGGCCGTCATGTACGCCGGCCGCATCGTCGAGCGGGGCACCGTCGACGAGGTGTTCGGCAACCCCGCGCACCCCTACACCGACGGGCTGATGCGCTCCATCCCGCAGGTTGAGGTCAAGGGCGGCCGGCTGCAGCCGATCGGCGGGCAGCCGCCGAACCTGGCCGCCATCCCCTCGGGCTGCCCGTTCCACCCGCGCTGCCCCAAGCGCCGCACCGGTGCGGAGGCCGCGCCCGGTCGCGACTGCGTGGCCGACGTCCCGCCGCTGCGGCTGGTCCTCCCGGGCCGCGAGGCGGCCTGCCACTACAGCGAGGAGGTCCTCGATGCCTGACGACAGCACCGGGAGCACCGCGGCGGGCCGGGCCGCGGAGGCGGACCGGCGAGCCGTGTCCGACGCCGCGGACGCGGCGACCCGCCCCGTGCACGCACCGGGCGAGGTGCTCCTGGAGGTCAAGGACCTCAAGAAGCACTTCCCGCTCACCCAGGGCATCGTCCTCAAGCGCACGGTCGGCCACGTCCGCGCCGTCGACGGCGTCAACCTCCGGCTGCGCCGCGGGGAGACCGTGGGCCTGGTCGGCGAGTCCGGGTGCGGCAAGTCGACGGTGACCAAGATGCTGGTGGCCCTGGAGAAGCCGACCGACGGGCAGATCCTCTACAAGGGCGACGACGTCACGAAGCTGAGCGGTCGCGGGCTCAAGCAGTACCGGCGCGAGGTCCAGATCATCTTCCAGGACCCGTACGCGTCGCTGAACCCGCGGATGACCGTGGGCGACATCGTGGCCGAGGGCTGGTCGGTGCACGCCGACATCGCGCCGAAGAAGGGCCGGCTGCAGCGCACCCAGGAGCTGATGGAACGGGTCGGGCTCAACCCCGACTTCGTGAACCGGTACCCCCACCAGTTCTCCGGTGGGCAGCGGCAGCGCATCGGCATCGCCCGGGCCCTGGCCCTGCAGCCCGAGGTCATCGTCTGCGACGAGCCCGTGAGCGCCCTCGACGTCTCGGTCCAGGCGCAGGTCGTCAACCTGCTCGAGGACCTGCAGGAGGACTTCGGGCTCTCCTACCTGTTCATCGCCCACGACCTGTCGGTGGTGCGCCACATCTCCGACCGGGTCGCGGTCATGTACCTGGGCAGCATCGTGGAGGAAGGCACCGAGGACCAGGTCTACGGCTCGCCCTCGCACCCGTACACCCAGGCGCTGCTCTCGTCGGTGCCGGTGCACGAGCCCCACCTGCGAGGGCTCAAGGAGCGGATCCCGCTCGAGGGCGACGTCCCGAGCCCGGCCAACCCGCCGTCGGGGTGCCGCTTCCGCACCCGCTGCTGGAAGGCGCAGGACATCTGCGCCGCCGAGGCGCCGGCGCTGGTCGACCGGGGGCAGGGCCACCCGTCGGCGTGCCACTTCGCCGAGGCGCGGCACGTCGTCCCGACGGAGTAGCCCAGGAGATCGCGGTCCTCCGGACCGCACCGTGCCTCCGTGGAGCCCTCCGGGCCCCGCGGCGGACGCGGCAGGGAGAATGCCGTCCCGTGATCCCTTCGCGGCGCCTGCTCCTGGTCCACGCGCACCCGGACGACGAGACGATCAACAACGGGGCCACCATGGCCCGCTACGTCGCCGAGGGGGCCGGCGTCACCCTCCTCACCTGCACGCTGGGGGAGGAGGGCGAGATCCTGGTGCCGGAGCTGACCCAGCTGGCGGCCGACCAGGCCGACCAGCTCGGGGGCTACCGCATCTGGGAACTGCGGGCCGCCATGGCCGCGCTCGGGGTCGAGGACGTCCGCTTCCTCGGCGGGGCGGGGCGCTACCGGGACTCCGGGATGATGGGCACGCCGGCCAACGAGCACCCGCGGGCCTTCTGGAACGCCGATCTGGACGAGGCGGTGGCGCACGCCGTTGCCGTCGTCCGCGAGGTGCGGCCGCAGGTCGTCGTCACCTACGACGAGTTCGGCGGCTACGGCCACCCCGACCACATCCAGGCCCACCGCGTGGCCATGGCCGCGGTCGGGGCCGCGGCCGACCCGGCCTACCGCGCCGACCTCGGGGAGCCGTGGGAGGTGGCCAAGGTCTACTGGAACGCCATGCCGCGCTCGGTGGTCCGGGAGGGCGTCGAGGCGATGGCCGCCCTCGGCGAGGCCTCGCCGTTCGACAGCCTGGGCGACATCGACGAGGTGCCCTTCGTCGTGCCCGACGAGGTGGTCACCTGCGCCGTCGACGGCCGGGCGCACGCCGGGCGCAAGGACGCCGCCATGCGCGCCCACCCGACCCAGATCACCGTCGACGGCCCGTTCTTCGCGCTGTCGAACAACCTCGGCCAGGAGGTCATGGCCGTCGAGTACTACCGGCTCGTGGCGGGGGAGCGGGGCCCCGGGAGCGGGCCGCACGACCGGGAGGACGACCTGTTCGCCGGTCTGACCGGGTGAGCCGCGGGCGGGGGGCCGTCGTGGCCTGGGGGGCCTGCGCGGTCGTCCTCGCCGCCTGGCTGGCGCTGGTCGAGGTGTTCTGGCTGCCGCTGCGGATCGGCGGCGTGCTCGTGCCGGTCTCGGTGGCCGCCGCGGTCGTGGGGAACGTGCTCCTCGTCCGGGCCGCGCTCCGGCTCAGCGGGTCGGCGGCCGTCGCCGCGCTCCCCGCCGTCACCTGGCTGGTGGTCGTGATCGGTGCGATGGTGCGCCGCCCCGAGGGGGACCTGCTGCTCGGTGCGGGCGGGGCGCTCGGCGGCGTCACCCTGGTCTTCCTGCTGCTCGGCGTGCTGGCCGGGGCGCTCGCCGCCGGTTCGGCGATGGGGGCACCGCGCCGCCCGGTCACGCCGGCGGGACGGGCGCCCACCGGTAGGCGTACCGGTGGTGCTCGGTGAACCCCAGCCGCGCGTAGAGGGCCAGCGCCGGGCCGTTGGACGCCGCGACCTGGAGCAGGCAGGAGTGGCCGCCGCGGGTTCGGGCGTCGGCGGCCAGCGCCGCCATCACGGCCGTCGCCAGGCCCCGCCGCCGGTGCTCGTCGTCGACGGTCACGGCGCTGACCACCAGCCAGCCGTCGCAGAGCCCGCCCCGGGCGACGGCGGCCGGCGGGGCCGGCTCGGGGACGAGGCGGACGGTGGCGAACCGCGGCTGGTCGGCGTTGCGCAGGACGGCGGCCGCGGACGGCGGGAGGGCGGCGCCGCGGTACCGGTAGCCGGCCAGCCAGGCCGCATCGGGGGCATCCGCGAGCTCGACCGGGACGCCGGTCCCCGGCCACGGGCCGGCGGGGGCGGTGAGGACCAGGGTGTCCTCGTCGCGGGTCCACCCCGCGGCGGCGAAGGCCGCGTCGGCGTCCTCCGCGCCGGACGAGGGGACGGCGGCGCACGGTCGCAGGCCGCGGTCGGCGTACCAGGAGGTCACGTCCGCGACGGCGGCGGCCGGCCCGGCCGGCGGGTCCCCGACGACGAGGACCGAGTTGGCCCGGCCGGTGAAGCCGCCGCCGGCGCGCAGCAGCCAGTCGCCGTAGGGCTGCTCCTCGAGCCCCCGCCAGGTGCGGGCGGCCAGCCGCTCCAGGTCGCCGACGGGCACGGGGGGGACGGAGGGGACGGCGGAGGACGCGGGCACGCTCCCGATCCTCGTGCCCGGCCGCGGCCGGAGCGGCGCCACCCCCTCGATCAGGGGCGGTGCCGGGGAGCGGAGCGCCAGGCTGCCGGGGTCGGGCGGGCGTCCAGCCAGCCGAGCACCCGCCCGGCCGGCATGGGCCGGGAGATGTGGTAGCCCTGCGCGACGTCGCAGCCCCACTCGCGCAGCGCAGCCAGCGAGTCGGCGTCCTCGACGCCCTCCACCACCATGCTCATGCCCAGGTCCCGGCTCAGCTGCAGGGTGCTGCGCACGATGGCGGCGGCCCGGGTGTCGCTGGTCAGGTGGGTGACGAAGCTGCGGTCGAGCTTGAGCTCGTCGACCGGCAGCGCCCGCAGGTAGGACAGCGACGAGTAGCCGGTGCCGTAGTCGTCGACCGACAGCCGGACGCCCAGCCGGCGGAGCCCGGCCATCACCTGCTGGCTGCGGGCGGCGTCGGCCATGAGCACGTCCTCGGTGATCTCCAGGACGAGGGCCTCGGCGGGCACGGAGAACGCGTCCAGCAGCATCGCCACCTGCTCGGGGAGGGCGACGTCCTGGAGGTTGGACACCGAGAGGTTCACCGCGACCGACAGGTCGTGGCCCTGGGCCCGCCACGAGCGGAGGTCGCGCAGGGCGCGCTCCAGCACGCGCAGCGCCAGCCGGCGCATCAGGCCGGCCTGCTCGGCGAGCGGCAGGAAGACGTCGGGGTAGAGCAGCCCGCGGTCGGGGTGGTTCCAGCGGACCAGCGCCTCGAGCCCGACCACGGTGCCGGTGCGCAGGTCCAGCTTGGGCTGGTAGTGGTTGTCCAGCTGCTCGCCGTCCAGGGCCGATCGCAGCTGCTCGAGGGTCTCCAGGCGGTCGCGGGTGGCCGGGGTGCCGTCGGGGGCCCATACCTCGTGCCCCATGCGGCCCCGCTTGGCCGCGTACATGGCGGTGTCGGCGCGGGCGAGCAGCAGGGAGCGGTCGCGGCCGTGGTCGGGGCACAGCGCGATACCGATGCTGGCGTCGACGTGCAGGGACATGCCGTCGAGCACGAAGGCGTCGCGCAGCTCTGCGCCGATGTCCTCGGCGACCTGCCGCGCGCGGTCGGCGTCGGCGTCGGGCAGCAGGACGGCGAACTCGTCACCGCCCATGCGGGCGAGCAGGTCGTCCGGGCCCAGCGCGCGCTGGAGCCTGGGGCCGACCAGGCAGAGCAGGTCGTCGCCGACGCTGTGCCCGAAGCTGTCGTTGATCTCCTTGAACCGGTCGAGGTCGATCATGACCAGCGCGCACCGGCGGTCGCGGTCGCCGTAGACGGTGTTCTCGACCTCCTCGATGAACCGGCGGCGGTTGGCCAGCCCGGTCAGGGGGTCGTGGTGGGCCTCGGTGGCCAGCTGCGCCAGGCGCAGCTGCTCGGCGGCGCGCAGCTCGGCGTTCTCGACGACGAGCGCCCCCTCCAGGGTCACCTGGCGGACGGCGTCGCGGACCGACGGGCTCCAGGTGCGCACCGACCCGACCGAACCGGTGACGACCAGTCCGAGGAGCCGGTCGCCGGACAGGAGCGGCACGCTGATGTAGGAGGCCAGCTCCAGGGCCCGGACCAGCTGGGGGTCGAGCAGGTCGCCCGCGGCGGCGTCCTCGACGAAGACCGGGGCCCGCCGCTCGGAGGTGAGCCGCCAGAGGCCCACGTCGTCCGCCGCCCGGCCGACCAGGCGGGCCTGGACCACCTGCTTGTGCGACTCCGGCCAGTCCACGTGCCGGATCTCGCCGATCCGGTCGTCGTCGTCGACCAGGTAGGCGGCGCTGCGGTCGGTGCCCGCGAGGCGCTGGACCGCGCGGGCCAGCACCTCCGCCGCCTCGGCGGCCCCGGTGACCCCCGAGCCGTCCACGAGCAGCTGGTGCACCACCCGGGCGGTCGTGAGGGAGGCGGCGCGGGCCTGGCTCGTGCGGGCCTGCTCGATCACCCCGCCGAGGTGCGCCCCGGCGGCGGCGGCCAGCCGGCGGACGTCCTCGGAGAACGGGCGCACGTGCGTGCTGTCGAGGATGAGGACGCCGGCCAGCTCCGGGGCGCGGCCCAGCGGGACGGCCAGGGCGGAGGCGATGCGGAAGGAGTCGACCCACCAGCCGGAGAGGAGGGCGGAGTCGCGGTCGGCGGTCAGGGCCTGGCCGGTGCGCAGCACCGTCTCGGCCAGCGGGAGGGCCACGGGGGCGGTGCGGAACTGCTGCCAGGTGGCGAGGTCGCGGCGCCCGTCGGCGTAGGCGGCCATCCGGGGGACGAGCCGGCCGTCCTCGAGCAGGAAGATGCAGGCGCGCTCCACCTCGCCGAGCTCGGCGAGCTGGCGGCACGCCGAGCCGAGCAGGTGGTCCATGGACTGCGCCTGCCCGGCGGACTCGATCAGGCGCAGGAGCACGGCGGCCTGTTCCAGCCGGCGCTGCTCCGACCGGCGGGTCCACGCCTCGGCCAGCGCCGCGGCCAGCTTCGGTGCGACCTGGCGCAGCAGGTGCGGTGCGGCGGCCGCCGCAGGCTCCACGGTGAGGACGCCGACGACCTCGCCGTCCAGCACCAGCGGCTCGCCGTGGCCGGAGCGGATGCCGATCCCGGCCAGCTGGCGGTCGACCGCGCGGCGGCCGTCGGCGTGCGCGACGACGGGGCGGCGGGAGGTGATGACGGCGGAGAGGAAGGGGGCGTCGGAGACCGACACGGGGGTGCGCAGCGCCGGGTGCTGCGGCGGCGGCTCCCCGGAGGCGCAGACGGCCTGCCGGAAGGGGACGGCGAGCCCGGTGGTGGCCTCGTGCACCCACACCGACACGCGGGTCGCCCCGGAGGACGAGCGGAGCCGGGACAGCAGCTGCACGAGCGCCGCCTGGGCGTCGAAGGGTGACGCCGGCGACGAACGCCGCGGCGTGGCCTCGGGATGCGACGTCTCGGACACGTCGTCGACATCGGCGCCTGCCCCGCCGCCTTTGAGCAGCACCTTCGACCACCACCCCGTCGGGGGGAGACGGTCCGGTGCGCCCGACCGCGCGGCACCCACCCGGGGGATGCGGCGGGTGGCCCGTCGAACGCCGCCGGGCGCCGGAGGTGATACTAGGTGCGCATCTGGTGCTCCGGCCGCGGCCGGTGGCGCCGTCAGATCGTCCCCGGGAGGGAAACCCCGTGACCTACGTCATCACCCAGGCCTGCGTCGACGTCCTCGACAAGGCGTGCATCGACGAGTGTCCGGTGGACTGCATCTACGAGGGTGACCGGATGCTCTACATCCACCCCGACGAGTGCGTCGACTGCGGGGCGTGCGAGCCGGTGTGCCCGGTGGAGGCCATCTACTACGAGGACGACGTCCCGGACAAGTGGAAGGACTACTACAACGCCAACGTGGAGTTCTTCTCCGACCTGGGCAGCCCCGGTGGTGCCGCCAAGACCGGCAAGGTCGGCAGGGACCACCCGCTGGTGGCCGCCCTGCCGCCGCAGGGCGAAGAGCACTGACGGCTCCCGCCGCAGGGCCCTCCCGGGCCCTGCCGGACTTCCCCTGGGACTCCCTGGCCGGGGCGCGGGCACGCGCCGCCGAGCACCCGGGCGGGGTCGTCGACCTGTCGGTCGGCACCCCGGTCGACGGCACCCCCGGGGTGCTCCGCGAGGCCCTGGCCGGGGCGGCCGACTCCCCGGGGTACCCGACGGCGCTGGGCACGGCCGCGCTGCGCACCGCCGCAGCGGGCTGGCTCCGGCGGCGCCTGGGCGTCGCGGTCCCCGATCCGCTGGGCGCCGTGCCGCCGCTGATCCCGACGGTCGGCTCCAAGGAGCTCGTCGCGCTGCTGCCGACGTTGCTGGGCCTGCAGGGCACCGCCAGCACGGTGGTCGTGCCCGAGGTCGCCTACCCGACCTACGAGGTGGGCGCCGTGCTCGCCGGCCTGGCCGTCCGCCGGATCGACAGCCCGCCGGCCGAAGGGGCCGGCATCTCCCTGGTCTGGCTGAACTCGCCGGGCAACCCGCACGGGCGGGTGCTCACCGCGGACCAGCTGCGCGGCTGGGTGGCGTGGGGCCGTGCCCACGGCGTGCCCGTGGTGGCGGACGAGTGCTACATCACCCTGGGCTGGGACGTGACGCCCCGGTCGATCCTGCACCCCGACGTGGCGGGGGAGGACCACTCCGGCCTGCTGGCCGTGCACTCGCTGTCCAAGCAGTCGACGGCGGCCGGCTACCGGGGCGGGCTGCTCTCCGGCGACCCCGAGCTGGTCCGCCGGGTGTGGGAGGTGCGCCGGCACCTCGGGCTGCTGGTGCCGGGCCCGGTCCAGGCCGCCATGGCCGCGGCCTTCGCCGACGACGCGCACGTCGACGCGCAGCGTGAGCGCTACCGCGGCCGGCGGGAGCGGCTCGCGGCCGCCGTGCGCGCCGCCGGCATGCGGATCGACCACTCCGAGGCCGGGCTGTACCTGTGGGCCACCCGCGACGAGGACTGCTGGGTCACCATCGACCGGCTGGCCGCGCTGGGGATCGTGGCCGCCCCGGGCACCTTCTACGGCCCGGCCGGCGCCCGCCACGTCCGGCTGGCCCTGACCGCCACCGACGAGCGGATCGACGCGGCGGTGCAGCGCCTCACCGCCTGACCGGTCGGCGCCGCGCGGGGTGCTCGGCCGGGCTCGCACCCGTCACCCGCTTGACCGCGGCGCTCAGCGCGAACGGCGACGCGTACCCGACCCGCCGGGCGATGGCGGCCAGCGTCAGGTCGGGGTCGCGCAGCAGGTCGGTGGCGAGCGCGATCCGCCAGCCGGTGAGGTAGGTCAGCGGCGGCTCCCCGACCAGCGCGGGAAAGCGGCGGGCCAGCGTCGCGCGGGCGACCCCCACCTCGGCGGCCAGCGACGCGACCGTCCAGGGGTGGGCGGGCTGCGCGTGCAGCAGGGCCAGCGCGGGGCCCACCACCGGGTCGCCGTGCGCGGAGTACCAGGCGGGGGCCCGGGCGTCGGGCCGGTCGAACCAGGCGCGCAGCGCCGACACGAGGGTCACGTCGAGCAGGCGGTCCAGCACGGCGCTCTGGCCCGGCGCCTCGCGGGCCAGCTCCGCGGCCAGCAGCCCGGCCAGCGCCCGGGTGCTCTCGTCGCCGGGGACGACGGCGAGCTCGGGCAACGCCCGCACCAGCCGGGACCCGACCTCCCCGGGCGCCGGGTAGGTGCCGGTGAGCAGCACCGTCCCGCCTCCCGCGTCGTTGCCCCACGTGCGCAGGCCGAGCGTGGTCATCCGGGTCGTCGTCCCGGCCGGGTCCAGCGGGGTGCAGACCTGGCCCGGGCCGACGACGACCTGCGGCGGCGTCGCCGGGTCGTCGGCCACGGTGTAGGGCCGCGGGCCGCGCAGGAGCGCGACGTCGCCGGGCCCCACGGGGGTCGCGGCACCGTCGGCGGGCAGCACCCAGGCCGAGCCGCGGAGGACGGTCATCGCGGTGAGCGGCGCCCCGTCGTCGATCCGCATGGCCCACGGCGCGCGCAGCACCGAGCGCAGCAGGAAGGCGCCCTGCGCGCGCGGCCCGGTGAGCAACCCGGAGACGGCGTCCATGCCGGCACCGTAGACGCTCGCGCATGCGAACGGGCGCTCGGGCGATGGACCGTCTCACGGTGCTGCGGCTGTGCTTCTCGCATGACGACGAGCGGGATCCTGGTGACGGGCGGTACCGGGACCGGCCGGCCGGTCCGCTTCCGATCCGAGCCGGTCGAGGAGCACCTGGCGGGGCTGGCCGCCCAGGGCGTGCCGGCCGAGGTCCGGGAGGTGATGCGGCACCTGTTCACCGAGGTGCTCGACGGCCGCGACACCGCGACCACCGACGGGGCCCGCCGGGTGCTCGGCCGCGAGCCGGCCGATGTCGCCGCGCACCTGCGCCACGCGCCGGCCGGGCGGAGCTGACCCGGTGCGCGAGGTGGTGGTGGCCGCGGCGGCGCTGGGCTCCGGGCTGGTGGCCGGGGCGTTCGCCGTCTTCAGCTTGATGGTCATGCCGGCGCTGGCCGCGCTGCCCGCCGCCGCGGGTGCTGCGGCGATGCAGTCGGTGAACCGGACGGCGATCCGCCCCGCGTTCCTCGCCCTGCTCTTCGGCACCGGGGTGCTGTGCCTGGCGGCCGCGGGAGCCGAGCTCGGCAGCGCCCGGCGGCCGGCGGTGCTCGCGGCGGCGGCGCTCTACGTGTTCGGCGTCCTGGGGGTGACGGTGGGGGCCAACGTGCCGCTCAACGACGCGCTGGCGCGGCTGGAGCCGGGCTCCGCCGGGACCGCGGACCACTGGCCCGGCTGGGTGCGCCGGTGGACCGGGTGGAACACGGTGCGGGCCCTCGCGGCCGCGGGCGCGGCGGCCCTGCTGATCGCCGCGCCGGCGGGGTGAGCGCCCGGCGGCGGGTTCAGGAGCAGTCGAGCGTGCCCGCGGCCAGGGCCGCCGTCAGCTGCTGCGCCATGCCCTCCCACTGCTGGTAGAGCTCGGGGAAGCCGGAGCGCTGCACGGCCTGGGCCATCTCGGTGAGCCGGCCGGCCTCCCAGCCGGGGACGGTCACCAGCCCGTCGTAGAACTTGCCGGCGGCGTAGACCGGGTCGCGCACCTGCTCCGGTGAGCCCCAGCCCTGGGAGGGGCGCTGCTGGAACAGGCCGAGGGAGTCCCGGTCGCCGTAGTCGAGGTTCCGCAGCCGGGACTCCTGCTGCGCGGTGGCGAGGGCGATGACGACGGCGCGGTCGGGCAGGCCGCGGTCCCAGCCGACCCGGGCGATCGTCGCGGCGTTCCCGGCCTGCTCGGCGGTCACGGTGACCGAGCCGTCGGGCACGGTGCAGGTCCCGCTCGCGGGGGCCTCCCAGTGGCGGTCGGCACCCCAGCCGACGCCGGCGAAGACAGCTGCGGCCACCAGCAGCGCCGGCCACCATCGGGCGACCGCGGGGACGGTCCCGGGACGTCGCCGTCCCGGCCGTCGGGCGGCGGGTCGGCGAGCCGGGCGGCGCGCCGGCGTGCGGCGGGCCGGCGTCCGGCGAGCGGTGCCGCGCCGGGCGGGTGGCCGGGACCGGGTGGTGGTGCCCGCCCGCGCGGCGGCGGCGTGCGCCGCGGTACGGGGGCTGGTCATCGCCTACCGACTGTAGGTGCCGTTCGCGGCATCGCCGGGACGCGGCGAGGTCACCCCGGCGGTGCGCCGCTCAGTTGGCGTGCAGCTCGGCGTTGAGCGTGCCCCAGTCGCCGTCGCGCGGGAGCGCCTCGAGCGCGCCGCTGATGCTGTTGCGCCGGAACAGCAGCCCGTTGCGGCCGGAGAGCTCCTTGGCCTTGACCGCGGAGCCGTCCGGGAGGGTGACGCGGGAGCCGGCGGTCACGTAGCACCCGGCCTCGACGACGCAGCCGTCGCCGAGGGAGATGCCGACGCCGGCGTTGGCGCCCAGGAGGCAGCCGCTGCCGATCGAGATCACCTGGGTGCCGCCGCCGGAGAGGGTGCCCATGATCGACGCGCTGCCGCCGATGTCGCTGTCGGCGCCCACGACGACGCCGGCGCTGATCCGGCCCTCCACCATGGACGGGCCGAGCGTGCCGGCGTTGTAGTTGACGAAGCCCTCGTGCATGACCGTGGTGCCCTCGGCCAGGTGGGCGCCCAGGCGCACCCGGTCGCCGTCGGCGATCCGCACGCCGGAGGGGATGACGTAGTCGACCATCCGCGGGAACTTGTCCACGCCGAAGACGGTGAGGTGGCCGACGGCGGCGCGCAGGCGGTGGGCGTTGAAGCCGGCGGCCTCCACCGGGCCCGCGCTGGTCCACGCCACGTTGGTGAGCAGGCCGAAGACGCCGGTCATGTCCGCGCCGTGCGGCCGGATCAGCCGGTGGGAGAGCAGGTGCAGCCGGAGCCAGACGTCGTGGGTGTCCACCGGCGGCGCGGCGAGGTCGGCGATGACCGTGCGGACGGCGATGACCTCGACGCCGCGGGCCTCGTCGCGGCGCACCAGGCCGCCGTAGTCGGGGCCGAGCTCGCCGGAGAGCTCGAGCGCTCCCAGCCGGGTGGTCCCGGTCGCCGCACCGGCGGGCGCACCCAACCGGGGTTCGGGGTACCAGGTGTCCAGCACGGTGCCGGACGGGGTGACGGTCGCCAGACCGGCGGCTACGGCTGAGACGGGAGCGGACGCTGCGTCGGTCACGGCCGGAACGCTACCGAGCGGCTGCCCGCGCCGCGGCGGCCGGGCCGCGGTGCGGGCCCTAGGCTGCCTCGTCGTGAGCACCCTGCCGCCGCTGGACCTGTCCGCCGACGTCCTCGCGCTGACCCGGGCCCTGGTCGACGCCCCCTCGGTGTCCGGCAGCGAGACCGCGCTGGCCGACGCGGTCGAGTCCGCCCTGCGCGGCCTCGGCGGCCTGGAGGTGGAGCGGGTCGGCGACGCGGTGCTGGCCCGGACGAACCTGGGTCTGCCGACCCGCGTGGTCCTCGCCGGTCACCTGGACACCGTGCCGATCGCCGACAACCTGCCCAGCCGGCTGGACGCGGCCACCGGCCGGCTCTACGGCTGCGGGACCAGCGACATGAAGGCCGGGGACGCGGTGATGCTGCGGCTGGCCGGCCGCTTCGGTATCCCGGGCGCGCAGCCGGCGCACGACCTGACGTTCGTCTTCTACGACAACGAGGAGGTCGAGGCGGTCAAGAACGGCCTCGGCCGGGTCGCCCGCGAGCGGCGCGGCTGGCTCTACGGCGACCTGGCGATCCTGCTGGAGCCGACCGACGGCGAGATCGAGGCGGGCTGCCAGGGCACGCTGCGCGCGGTGCTGGCGACGACGGGCCGCCGGGCGCACAGCGCCCGCAGCTGGCTCGGGGAGAACGCGGTCCACGGGCTCGCCGGCGCGCTGGCCACGCTGGCGGCCTACCGGGCCCGGGAGGTGGAGATCGACGGCTGCGCCTACCGCGAGGGGCTCAACGCCGTGGGCATCGCCGGCGGGGTCGCGGGCAACGTGATCCCCGACGAGGCCACCCTCACGGTCAACTTCCGCTACGCGCCCGACCGGGACGAGGACGCCGCCGAGGCGCACGTGCGCGAGGTCTTCGCCGAGGCGATCGCCGCCGGCGCCACGCTGACCGTCGTCGACCACTCCGGGGGAGCGCTGCCGGGGCTGGCCGAGCCGGCCGCCGCCGCCTTCGTCGCGGCCGTCGGCCGCCCGGCGCGGGCCAAGCTCGGCTGGACCGACGTCGCCCGGTTCGCCGCCTTCGGCATCCCCGCGATCAACTACGGCCCGGGTGATCCGCAGCTGGCGCACACCCGCGAGGAGCACGTCCGGGTCGACCGGCTCCAGCCGGCGGAGGACGCGCTGACCGCCTACCTGTCCGGAACCCCCGTCACGAGGAGCGAGGCATGACCACCCCACCGAGCGGCGAGCGCCGGGCGCGACCCACCCGCCACCGCGGGCCGATCATGCTGCGCGGTGGTGAGCCCGACCCGCAGCAGCGGGGATCGACCACCGACCAGCGGCTGCTCGACAAGCGGGGCCCCAGCGACTGGGTGCACACCGACCCGTGGCGGGTGCTCAGGATCCAGAGCGAGTTCGTCGAGGGCTTCGGGCTGCTCGCCGAGCTGCCGCGGGCGGTCAGCGTGTTCGGCAGCGCCCGCACGCCCCGCGACCACCGGCACTACGCGGTCGGGGTGGAGCTGGGCGCCGCGCTGTCCCGGGCCGGGTACGCGGTCATCACCGGTGGCGGTCCCGGTGTCATGGAGGCGGCCAACCGGGGCGCCTCCGAGGCCGGCGGCATGTCGGTCGGGCTGGGCATCGAGCTGCCGTTCGAGCAGGAGCTCAACGAGTGGGTCGACGTCGGCATCTCGTTCCGCTACTTCTTCGTGCGCAAGACGATGTTCGTGAAGTACGCGCAGGCGTTCGTGATCCTGCCCGGCGGCTTCGGCACCCTCGACGAGCTGTTCGAGGCGCTCACCCTGGTGCAGACCCGCAAGGTCACCCGCTTCCCGGTCGTGCTGATGGGCAGCGAGTACTGGACCGGCCTGCTCACCTGGATCCGCGAGACGATGGTCCCCGAGGGCACGATCAGCCCCCACGACCTCGACCTGGTCACGGTGACCGACGACGTCGCCGAGGCGGTGGCGGTCATCCAGGCCGCCGAGGCGTCGCGCCAGGCGGGGGACAACGGCGGGGGGATGCGGGCGCCGATCGACACCCGCCCCTCCGACGCCTGAGGTGCTCTCCTTCGTCGTCTTCGTCGTCGCCGTCCTGCTGGTCGGCGGGGTGCTGTTCGTGGTGGCGTCGCTGCTGCTCGGCCGGGGGGAGACCCAGCCCCCGGCCGAGCCGGACCGCTCGCCGGTGCACCTGCCCGACGACCGCCCGGTGGTGTCCGACGACCTCCGGGCGCTGCGGATCGCGGTCACCCTCCGCGGCTACCGGATGGCCGAGGTCGACTGGCTGATCGACCAGCTGGCGCTGACCCTGGACGAGCGCGACGCGCAGATCGCGGCGCTGCGGGCCGAGCTGGCCGCGCACGCCCGCGAGGAGCTGCCGACCGACCCGGAGGTCGTGTCGTCCGACGGAGAAGGGACCCGGGATGCCTGAGCTGGTCGAGCGGATCGAGGTCGCGGCGCCACCCGAGCGGGTGTGGGCCGCGCTGACCGCGTGGACCCGCCAGGGCGAGTGGATGCTCGCGACGGACGTGCGGACCGTCTCCGGGCCGGCGCAGGGCGTCGGTGGCCGGCTGGCCGCGCGCACGGGGCTGCCACTGCCCGGCGGCCGGCACGTCGGGCTGCTCGACACCATGGTGATCACCGCGTGGGACCCGCCGCGGCGGGTGGAGGTCGAGCACACCGGGCGGTTGGTGCGCGGCCCCGGCATCTTCGAGATCGAGCCGCGCGGGGAGCACAGCACCTTCGTGTGGACCGAGCGGCTCGACCTGCCCTTCGGGCTGCTGGGACGGGTCGGCTGGGTGCTGGCCCGGCCGTTCGCGCTCGTGGGCATCCGCCTGTCGCTGAAGCGCTTCGCCGCGTTCGCGCGCACCTTCTGACCGGCTGCGGCTCGTGAGCCGGCGGGGCTGGGCGCTGTTCGTCGCCATGTCGGTGATCTGGGGCGTGCCCTACCTGCTGATCAAGGTGGCCGTCGGCGAGGTGTCCCCGGTCTCGGTCGTCTTCGCCCGCTGCGTCGTCGGCGCCGCCCTGCTGCTGCCGTGGACGATCACCCGGGGGCAGCTGCGCCCGGCGCTGCGGCACTGGCGGCCGCTGCTGCTGTTCACGGTTCTGGAGATGACCGCACCGTGGCTGCTGCTGTCCTACGCCGAGCAGACCCTGTCCAGCTCGCTCACCGGTCTGCTGGTGGCGGGGGTGCCGTTCGTGGCCGCGCTCGCCGCCCGGCTGGCCGGGGAGGAGGAGCGGCTGACCCCGCTGCGGCTCCTCGGGATGGGGATCGGCGTCGTCGGCATCGCCGTCCTCCTGGGCCTGGACGCCGGGGGTGCCGGGCTCCTGCCGGTCGCCGCCGTCGCCCTCGTGGTCGTGGGGTACGCGACCGCACCGCTGGTGGTCAGCCGCGCGCTGCCCGAGGTGCCGGGCGTGGCCGCCGCCTCGGTCGCCCTGGTCGTCACCGCGGCGGTCTACGCGCCGTTCGCGGTGCCGCGGCTGGGGCAGGTGGCCGCCGCGCCGTCGGAGGCACTGCTGTCCCTGCTCGGGCTGGGCGTGCTCTGCACCGCCGTCGCGCTGGCGCTTTTCTTCGCGCTGATCCGGGAGGTGGGCCCGCAGCGGGCGCTGGTGATCACCTTCGTCAACCCGGCGGTCGCCGTGCTCCTCGGCGTCTGGCTGCTCGGCGAGCCGTTCACCCTCGGCCTGGCCCTCGGGCTCCCGCTGGTGCTGCTCGGCTGCGTCCTCGCCACCCGGCGCAGCGCCGCCGGGCCGGAGCCGAGCGTCGCGGCCGTCGACTCCTCCGCGCGCTAGTCAGCCCAGCCGGCGCAGCTGCGGCCAGATCTCCGACCACGGCAGCCGCCGGTCGGTGGCCAGCCAGACCGTGCGGCCCTGCTCGTCGTTGTCCAGCCCCACCCCGTTGTCGATGCGGCCGGCCGGCCGGACGTCGCCGAACCAGCGGGCCAGGTCCTGCGGTGCCAGGCCGACCACCACGGCGGCGCCGGCGCCCTCGGGTGGCGGACCCCAGGTCCAGTACGAGTTGTGCCCGCTGTAGGCCGGGCCCAGGGCGGGGGCGAACCGGTCGACGGCGCCGGCCTGCCCGTAGTTCCCGGTGAGGACGACGACCTCCGCCCCGGCGGGCAGCCCGGCCCGTGCCCGCTCCACGGCGGCGGCGAACCGCGGCCAGCCCACGGTCTCCCCGGCGTCGTAGTTGACCGCCGGCACGGGCGTGGCCGGCAGCCAGCGGGCCGGCAGCACCGGCAGCATGAGGACGGCGCCGGCGGCCAGGCTCAGGGCCAGCGCCGGGACGAGGGTGCGCCGGGCCCGGGCGCCGCCCCGGCGGGCCCAGGCCAGCGCCGGGTCGGCACCGGCCGCCAGCAGCAGCGGGTACAGACCGGCCAGGTAGTACGGCTTGCCGCCGGTGACGAGGAACAGCACGGCCAGGACGGCGTAGGCGACGGCGAAGCAGCGCCACGTCGCCAGCGCGGGATCGCGCAGCAGCCGCCACCACCCGGCCATCCAGACCGGGAAGAGCACCGGGCTGACCAGCACGAGCTGGAAGGGCAGGAAGAGGTACCAGGGCTCGCTCGTGCCCGAGCCGCCCGCGGCGATCGCCTCGGCCAGCGCCAGCTGCGGCCAGCCGTGCGCGGCCTGCCAGACCAGGTTGGGCGCCCAGACCGCCAGCGCGACCGCGCCGCCGGCCCACGGCCACGGCGAGCGGAACACCGACCGGGGGCCGACCAGCACCAGGCCGAGCACCACGGCCGCCAGCAGGAACGCCGGCTGCACCTTGTTCTGCAGCGCCAGCCCGGCGACCAGGCCGGGAACCAGCCAGCTAGCGCCGCCGTCGCGCAGCGCCCGCACGAGCAGCCACGACAGCAGCGCCCAGAACAGCAGGTCGAACGTCGTCGTGGAGAGCAGGTGGCCGACGGCCAGCAGGATCGACGAGACCGCCGTGCAGGCGGCCGCGAACAGCTGCGCACCCCGGCCGCCGCCGAACTCGCGCGCGATCAGGCCGGTGAGCACGACCACCGCTCCGGCCGCCAGCGCCGACGGCAGCCGCAGCACGGTCAGGGAGCCCGGGGCGAGGGCGTCCAGCGCGGCGGCCAGCAGCGGGGTGAACGGCGGCTGGTCGACGTAGCCGAGGGCGGCTTCGCGGCCGGCGCGGAGGAAGTAGAGCTCGTCGCGGTGGTAGCCGTAGCGCCCGGCCAGGGCCAGCAGCAGCGCGGCCACGCCCGCGGCGAGGGCGAGCAGCGGCCCCCGGTGCAGCGCCGGCCGCTCGGGGGTGGGCGCGTGGGGAGCGGTGCGGACGGCCACCGGCGGACGGTAGCGCCCCGGTCAGCCGCGGGGTGCCCGGCGCGTCCGCACGACGGCCCAGACCGTGGAGGCGGCGAGGACGCCGGCGACGAGCAGCAGCAGGTTCCGGGCGTAGGCCTGCGGCAGGAACCCCGGCTCCGGCACGTTCCCCGGGTCGAGCACGAAGGGCAGGGCCACCAGGGTCAGCATCCCGCTCACCACCAGCCCGACCGCGATCGGCGCCCGGGCCGGCCGCGGCAGCAGGCGGGTCAGCACGGCGCCGCCGAGGAGGACCAGCGGGGCGATGACGACGTCGTGCAGCAGCGCGCTGCCGAGGAACCACGGCGCCCACCCCGACAGCGGCACCCGGTCGCTCGCGCCGAGCAGCCCGACGACCCCCCAGCCGACGGCGGCCAGGCCCGGGACCAGGAACAGCCACCGCCACCAGGGCCGGGCGGCCGAGGCCAGCGGGCGGGCGGGATCGGAGGCGTAGGCATCCCCCCGGCCGACCCGGCGGGCCGCGCGGTCGTCCCGCGAGATGCCGGTGCTCATGCCGGCCGCACCAGGGTCAGCCACTTCGTCTGCATGGCACCCGGCCGGTTCGGGGCGATCAGCCGCACCGGGTAGCCGTGGTCGAGGGCCAGCGGCTCGCCGCGGAGCTGCAGGGCCAGCAGCGTGCGCGGATCGGCGGCGTGCGGCGGGGCCACCACGCTGGTGCGGTACAGCCCGCCGGTCTGCAGCGACTCGACGACCACCTCGGTGCCGCGGGGGAGGCCGGCCTCCTCGAGCAGGTCGGCGAGGCGGACGCCGGTCCACCGGCCGGAGGCGCTCCAGCCCTCCACGCAGGTGATCGGCAGGGTCTCGGTGTGCTGCGGCCGCCGCGCCAGGTCGGCCAGGGAGAGCTCCAGCCGGCGGGGGCCGTCGACGACCAGCCGGTACCCGGGATCGGTGGCGGTCTCCCGCACCCGGGCGGCGGCGGCCGTCTGGTTGACCGGCAGGCCCTGCGGCCCGACCGTGGGCAGCCGGGGCGCGAGCAGGGACACCGGGGCCAGCGCGGAGACCGACTGCCCCAGGGTGGTGACGGTCACCGCGCCGACGCCCAGCCCGGCGGCGAGGACGAACGCGCGGCGGCCGATCGCGCCCTCCTCCTCGGCGGCGTCCGCGGCCGCCAGCTCCGCGGCCTGCTCCGGTGCCAGCCCGGCCGTGGCCCCGGGTGACCCGCGACGGGCCAGGCCGCGCCGGATCTCCGGGGCCTTCGCCCCGACGTGCACCGCGACGGCGCCGATGGCGATCCAGCCGGTCCAGTAGTGCGCGACCGGGAAGAAGAAGCCGAACGGGTACCACTGCGCGATGTTGATCAGCCCGGTGACCAGCTGCATGGCCGCCGTGCCGACCAGCAGCAGGATCGACAGCCGGCTCACCAGCCGGGCGAGCGACCCGGCCGGCGGCCACTCGAAGAGCAGCGGGTAGACCGTCCAGAGCTTCACCAGCAGCAGCGGGATCGCCGCCAGCCCGGTGGCCACGTGCAGGCCTTGCGTCAGGCCGTAGAGCCAGACCGGGGACGACGGCCAGTAGAACCACTCCGGCCCCGACTGGATGAGGTCGCTGACCAGCCCGGTCAGGAAGCACACCAGGAAGGCCAGGCCCAGCCACACCCCCACCCGCGCCGAGCGGCGCTCGGAGTGCAGCGGGCTGGGGAAGGCGCCGGCGCGGAAGGGGCCGCGGCGCAGGCCCTCGGGCGGGTCCGGGATGCGGGCCCCCAGCAGCCGGTCCAGCCGGCCGGTCACGACGCCGTCCCGAGGGCCTCGCGCAGCCCGGTCACCACCCGGTGGGTCCGGGTGCCGGGGTCGCACAGCGCGGCGACCGCGACGGCGTCGGGGAAGTGGTCGATGTCGGTGAGCACCGGCAGGTCGAGCACGGTGAGGCCGGCGCCCTCCAGCGCCGCCCGCGTGCGGACGGCGGTGTCCTCCCGGGACATGGGCACGCCGCTGAGCACCTGCGCGGGCTCCGGCGCGTGCAGGCCCAGCGCCCACCAGCCGCCGTCGGGGGCGCCGCCGAGCACGGCCGAACCGGGGCCGGCCGCCACCAGCCGGTCGAGGCAGCCGGCGAGCAGGTCCCCGGTCACCTGGGGGGTGTCCATCCCGATGAGCAGGGTGGGCAGCGCTCCGCCGGGGCCGGCCATGGCGTCGGCGAAGGCCGCCGCCAGCCGCACGCCCAGGTCGCCCTCGGCCTGCGGCACGACGACGCAGCCGGTCAGGTTGAGCGCGCCCGCGTCCCCGTCGAGGGCCACCACCCGGCGGGCCACCGGGGCCGCGCGGACCGCGTCGAGCGTGTCGGCGACCGCCGCCCCGGCGATGGCCGCCGCCTGCTCCGGGGTGCAGGGCGGGCTGAGCCGGGTCTTGCTGCGTCCGGGCACGGGCGCCTTGGTGATGACGAGCAGCTGGCTGCCGGTCACGACGAGAGCACCTGCCGCATGTCCCGGATGGTGCGCACCGTGCCCAGCACGGTGCCGGTGACCTTCGAGCGGGTGCCCTCGGCGCGCGGCGCGTAGGGCACGTCGACCTCGCGCACCCGCCAGCCCTCGTCGGCAGCGCGGGTGACCATCTCCAGCGGGTAGCCGAAGCGGCGGTCGGTGAGCCCGAGCCCGAGCAGGGGGGTGCGCCGGGCGGCGCGCATGGGGCCCAGGTCGTGCAGCGCCAGGCCGGTGCGGCGGCGCAGCATGACGCCCAGCGCCACGTTGGCCACCCGCGCGTGCAGCGGCCAGGCGCTCCGCCGGGTCGGCCGGCGGCGGCCGAGCACGAGGTCGGCGCTGCCGGCGAGCACCGGATCGGCGACCAGCGGCAGGTCGGCGGGGTCCATCGACCCGTCCGCGTCGCAGAAGCAGACGACGTCGGCGGTGGCCGCCTCCAGCCCCGCGTGCGCGGCAGCGCCGAAACCCCGCTGCGGCGCGTGCACCACCGTCGCCCCGTGCGCGGCCGCGATCTCCGGCGAGCCGTCGGTCGAGCCGTTGTCGGCGACGATCGCGCGGTAGCCGGCGGGCAGCCGGCCGAGCACCCAGGGGAGCGCGCCGGCCTCGTCGAGGCAGGGCAGCACGACGTCGGGCACGCCAGGACACAACCACGAACGCGCCGGTCGCGCCCGCCGACGGCACCCTCCGCCGGCCCCGTCCGGCCGGGGTCCTAGGGTCCGGCTGGTGACCGGGGCGACCACGGAGGAACCGCGCACGGCGGCTCGGGTCGCGGGCGTCCGCTGGTGGCGCCCCGGCGCCGGGTTGCTCGCCGCCGTCCTGCTCGTCGCGGGCACGGCGCTGGCCGGCTGGCGGCTGACCCGCGATGGCGTGGACCTGCACCTGATCGGTGGTCTGGTGCTGCGCGGTGCGTGGGACCCGCAGCTCTCCCCGCGGGTGCTCCTGCCCGTCGCGGTCGGGCTCGCGCTCGTGCTGTGGGGGCCGGCCGCCGCCCGCCGGGCCCGGTGGCCGGTGCTGCTGGCCGGCTCGGCCGCGGCGACGGCCGGCTGGGCGGTCGCCCTCGCCCTGGCGAGCGGGTGGGGGCGGCTGGCCGAGCCGCTGGGCAGCCGGTACGAGTACCCCTACGACGTCGGCCGGGTGGGCGGCATCGGCGAGCTGCTGCGCACCTTCAACGACTCCGTCCTCGCCGACTCCGCCGACCCGTGGACGACGCACGTGTCGGGGCACCCGCCGGGGGCGCTGCTCGCCTTCGTCCTCCTGGACCGGGCCGGCCTCGGTGCCCTGGGATGGGCGGCGGCGATGTGCATCGGAGCCGGCGCGCTGGCGGTGCCCGCGGTGCTGGGAACCGTGCGGGCGGTGGCGGCGGAGGGCACCGCCCGCACGGTGGCGCCCTTCCTGGTGCTGGCGCCGACGGCGCTCTGGGTGGCGACGAGCGCCGACGCGCTGTTCGCCGGGGTGATGGCCTGGGGCGTCGCCCTGCTGGCCATCGCCGCCGCGCGGGCGCCGGGCCGGGGCGCCGCCGGCTCCGCCATCGCCGGGGGGCTGCTGCTCGGGCTGGCGCTGCACCTGTCCTTCGGGCTGGCGTCGCTGGGGCTGCTGGCGCTCGCCGTCGTGCTGGTGCACCGCGACCGGCTCGGCTGGGCGGGGGTGGTCCGCGTGCTGGCGGTCGCGGCCGCCGGCGTGCTCGTGGTGTTCGCGCTGTTCGCCGTCGGGGGCTACGACTGGTTCGAGGGGCTCTCGCTGACCGCCGAGCGGGTGCGCTCGGGGCCGTCGTACGCGGACCGGCCGCTGGCCTTCTTCCTGGTGGCCAACCTGGCGGCGGCGGCGATCGCGGCCGGCCCCGCGGCGGTGGCCGGGCTGGCCTGCCTGCGCCGCACCCGGCTGGCCCTGCTCCTGGGTGCCGTGCTGGCCGGGCTGCTGGTCAGCGACCTGACCGGCCTGGTCCGCGGGGAGACCGAGCGGATCTGGCTCCCGTTCACCGTCTGGCTGCCCGCGGCGGCCGCCTTCCTGCCGGCCGGCCGACCGCGGCTCTGGCTGGGGCTGTCGGCGGTCACCGCGCTCGCCGTGGAGGTGCTGGTCCGCACCGAGTGGTGACCCGCCCGGATCAGCCCCGCGGCGCCGGGCGCAGCGGGGCGGTGGCGAACTCGCGCATGCCGTCGCCGAAGTCGACCTCGGCGCGGAACCCCAGCTCGGCCTCCGCCCGGGCCGGGCTGGCCACCACGTGCCGCACGTCCCCGAGCCGGTACTCGCCGGTCACGGCGGGTTCCGGGCCGCCCATGGCCTCGGCCAGGGCCCGGGCCATGTCGCCCACCGAGTGCGGCCGGCCCGACGCCACGTTGTAGGCGCGCAGCGAGGACCCGGCGGGCGGGTGCTCGAGCGCGCGGAGGTTGGCCGCCGCCACGTCCGAGACGTGCACGAAGTCGCGCTGCTGGCCGCCGTCCTCGAAGACGGCGGGGGCGCGGCCGGACTCCAGGGCGCTGCGGAAGATCGACGCGACACCGGCGTAGGGGGTGTCCCGCGGCATCCGGGGGCCGTACACGTTGTGGTACCGGAGGGCGACGACGCTCCCGCCGGTCGCGCCGGCCCACGCGGCCGAGAGGTGCTCCTGGGCGAGCTTGGTGGCGGCGTAGGTGTTGCGCGGGTCCGGCACGTCGTCCTCGGTGACCAGGTCCCAGCCCAGCTGCCGGTCGCAGCGGGGGCACGGCGGCTCGAACCGGCCGGCGTCGAGGTCGGCGCGCCGCCGGGGCGCCGCCGGCACCGGACCGTGCTCGGCGCAGGAGTAGCGGCCCTCCCCGTACACGACCATGGAGCTGGCCAGGACCAGCCGGCCGATCCCGGCGCGCGCCATGGCGGCCAGCAGCACGGCCGTGCCGAGGTCGTTGATGCCCGCGTACAGGGGCATGTCCTGCACGTCGACGCCCAGGCCGACCATCGCGGCCTGGTGGCACACCGCGTCCACGCCGTCGAGCGCGCGGTCCACCGCGGCCGCGTCGCGCACGTCGCCGACCTGCAGCTCCGCGCCCGCCGGCAGCGGTGGGCCGTCGGGGTAGTCGGGGTGGACGGCCGGCAGCAGGGCGTCGAGCACCCGCACCTCGGAACCCGCGTCGCGCAGGGCGGAGACGACGGCCGAACCGATGAAGCCGGCACCGCCGGTGACGAGGACGCGCACGAGCCGCGACGCTACTGGCGGCCGCCCGCGCCCGCCGGTCGGCGCGAACCGTCGGCGGCCGGCGCTAGCGTCCCGGGGGTGCAGCGCTGCGCCTGGGCCACGAGCGCCCCCGAGTACGTCACCTACCACGACGAGGAGTGGGGGACGCCGCTGCCTGGGGACGACGCGCTGTTCGAGCGGCTCACCCTCGAGGCCTTCCAGTCCGGGCTCTCCTGGATCACCATCCTCCGCAAGCGCCCCGCCTTCCGGACGGCGTTCGCGGGCTTCTCGATCGACGCGGTCGCCGCCTTCACCGCGGACGACCAGGCGCGGCTGATGGCCGACGCGGGGATCGTGCGCAACCGCGCCAAGATCGCCGCCGCCGTCGCCAACGCACGGGCCGCGCAGCAGCTGCCCGAGGGCCTCTCCGCCCTGCTCTGGTCCTTCGCCCCGACCGGCCCGCGGGCACGCCCGGCCACCCTCGCCGACGTGCCGGCGACCAGCCCGGAGTCGGTCGCGATGGCCCGGGAGCTCAAGCGGCGGGGCTTCGTCTTCGTCGGCCCGACCACCGCGTACGCGCTGATGCAGGCCACCGGGATGGTCGACGACCACGTCGCGGAGTGCTTCCGCGCGTCACCCTGACGGGCCTGATGTTGGACGACGGCCGCTCATACGGGATCATTGCGAGAGCTCACAGCATCGGACACCACGCAGCTGCCCACGGCAGGCGCGTGGCTGGCGAAGGAGGCACGCATGGCGGCCATGAAGCCGCGCACGGGTGAAGGTCCCCTCGAGGTCACCAAGGAAGGGCGCGGCCTGGTCATGCGCGTACCGCTGGAAGGCGGCGGTCGCCTGGTGGTGGAGCTGTCGCCGGACGAGGCGGCTGCGCTGTCGGAGGCACTGAAGGGCGCGACCAGCTGAGACCACCTGCGAGCCTGCCCCCGGGCAGCCCCGCGCAGGACGACGCGGCCCCGGCCGTCGGCACACCGCCGGCGACCGGGGCCGCGCCGTTCCCGCGGCTCGAGGTGCTGGCCGCCGTCCCGGAGCTCGGGGCCGACGACGTGCTGGCGGTGCCGGTCGCCACGGGCGCCGTCCTGCCGCCGTGGCTCACCGCCGCCGCCTCGCCCGTGGTCGACCCCGGGCTGCTGGCCGGTGCGCTGGCCGACACGGGGAACACCGGCCGGCCGCGCGCCGTCACGAACGTGCCGATCGCGGGGCGCCGGCCCCGCAGCGTGGTCGCCGTCGGCATCGGCGACGGGACGCTCCCCGAGGTGCGCCGCTACGCGGCCACCGCCGTCCGCCGGGGGCAGACGCTGGCGCGGCACGGCGCCCGCCGGCTGGTGCTGCCCCTGGACGGTGCCGCCGCCCCCGCGGGAGCGGCGGAGGTCCGGGTCGCCGTGGAGGGGGCCCTGCTCGCCGGCTACCGGTTCCGGGACTCGTCGCGACCGCACCCGCCCCGGCTGTGCACCGTCGCCGTCGTCCTCGCCGACGCCGACGCGGCCGGTGCCGCCGTGCGCGCCGGGCAGGTGGCCGCCGGCGCCGTCGGCTGGGCCCGCGACCTGGTCAACACCCCGCCCAGCACCAAGACCCCCGCGTGGCTGGCCGCGCAGGCCGTCGACCGGCTCGCCGGGCTGCCGCACGTCACGGTCGACGTGCTGGGACCGCGCGAGCTGGCGGCCGGCGGGTTCGGCGGCGTCCTCGCCGTCGGCGGCGGCTCGGCCCACCCCCCGGCCGTCGTCGTCGCGGCCTACCGGCACCCGGAGGCAGGGCCGGGGCACCCCGTGCTCGTCGGCCCGGGCACCACCTTCGACACCGGGGGCCTGTCGATCACGCGCTCGGCCGCCGTGCGGCACACAAAGACCGACATGGCCGGCGGCGCTGCCGTCCTCGCCGCCGTGGACGCCGCCGCGCGGCTGGAGCTGCCGGTCGCCGTGACCGCCGTCGTGCCGGTGTCGGAGAACGCGGTGTCGGGCTCGTCCTATCGCCCGTCGGACGTGGTGCGGCACGTGGACGGGCGCTCGACCGAGGTGCGCACCACCGCGGCCGACGGTCGCCTGGTGCTCGCCGACGCGCTGGCCCACGCCCGGCTGCACCTCGGGGCCACCGCGCTGGTCGACGTCGCGCCGCTGACCGCGGCGGCGAAGGTGGCGCTCGGTGCCCGCACCGCGGCGCTGTACACCACCACCGACGGGCTGGCGGCCGCCCTCGGCGCGGCGGGGGCGCAGGCCGGTGAGCCGGCCTGGCGGATGCCGCTGGACGGGGAGTACGGCGCACTGCTCGACAGCGCCGTGGCCGACGCGACCGATGCGCCGAGCGGTCCGGGCGGGACCATGGCCGCGCTCTTCCTGCGGCCGTTCGCCGGGGACCTGCCGTGGGCCCACCTCGACATCGCCGGCCCCGCGCGTGCCGCGTCCGACGACGGGGAGCTGGCGCGGGGCGGCACCGGGTTCGGCACCCGCACGCTGCTGCACTGGCTGGAGGCCGGCGCGCCCGTCACCGGCGCCGGTTGATCGGGCCCGTCAGCCGACGGGCGCCGGGGTGCGCCGGAGGGCGGCGAACCAGCGGCCGCCGTCCGCCCAGGACTCGGTGAGGCGCAGCCCGGCGGCGGCCGCCAGCTCCTCGATCGCGTCGCAGCCCACGTGCGCCCAGTCGAACCACGAGCTCACCTCGCCGGCCCGCTCGAGGCGCAGGCGGGTGGTGCGCTGCCCGACGCCGGGGCGCTCGGTCTCCACGAGCACCAGACCGCCGGGGGTGACGAGTGCCCGGCAGCGCCGCAGCAGCGCCGTCGGGTCCCCGCCGATCCCGATGTTGCCGTCGGCCAGCAGCGTGGTGCCCCACAGGCCCTCGGCGACGACCGGCTCGAAGACCGAGCGCCGGATCACCGTGGCGCCCGACCGGCGGGCCAGCCGCAGCGCCGTGGGGGAGATGTCGAGGCCCAGCGCGTGCACGCCGCGGCGGGCCAGCTCCGCGGCCAGCCGCCCCGGGCCGCACCCGACGTCGAGGACGGTGCCGCGGGCACGGGCGAGGAAGTTCCGGTCGACGGCGTCGGCGTCGCCGGTCCACCGGTCGAGGGCGCCGGCGAGGGAGAAGGTGCGGCCGTCGGCGTCGCGCACCGACCAGGGTTCGGGCGCCGGACCTCGTGATGTCCCCGTGGACTGCAGCGCTGCCGCGTAGAAGTCGGTGGCTGCAGGAGGCATGGCGCATTGATAGCCAGGACCGGACGTGCTCAACCCAGTTGCCCCGGGGCCTCGCGACGGCGCCCCGGCGACCCCGCTGGCCGAGCGCGGGCGGCTCGGGAGAAGCTGGTCGGCGTGGTGGAACGAGCGATGAACGAGGACCAGGGGGTCGTGTTCCCGGCCGGGCCCGACGGACGGCGGAGCACCGCGGCGCTCGGCCGCGCCGTGGTCGCCGATGCGCTGCGGCCGGTCGACGCCGCCGGGGCGATGGCCGCCGAGCGGGAGACGAACTGGCGGGCGGGCTACCTGACGCACTTCCGCCGGCTGGTCGAGGCCGGGCTGCCCTCGCCTCAGGCCGCCCGGGCCATCGCCGACGCCGGCCTGGTGGCGCTGCACCGGCGCATGCAGGTGGCCGGACCCGACGGCGAGAGCGGGCTGGGCGCGCTGGCCACCGAGCCAGCCGGCCGGTCGCTGCGGACGGCGTCGGTGACCGGGACCGCCGAGCCGGAGCGGGAGTTCTCGCTGCCCTTCCGCGGCGGGCGGCTGCGGGGGGACGCCCTGCTGCGCCGGCTGGACGACTGGGTGGCGGCCGGGGTGGTCGAGCCGTCGTGCGCCGCGGCGGTGCGCACGGTCGCGGCGCACCCGGAGTGGCTGTCGCTGCCCGGCCGCACCGTCGTCGTGCTGGGTGCCGGCGCGGAGATGGGCCCGCTGACCGCGCTGCTGCGCTGGGGTGCGCAGGTGGCCGGGGTGGACCTGCCCCGCGCGCCGCTGTGGGAGCGGGTGCTCGACACCGCCCGCGCGGGGGCCGGGACGTTGCTGGTGCCGACGGCGGACGCAGCACCGGACGCCGACCCGGCGCGGGCCGGCGCCGACCTGATCGCCGAGGTGCCGGCGGTCGCCGACTGGATCGCCGGGCTGCCCGGGGGGAACCCGGTGCTGGGCAACTACGTCTACGCCGACGGCGCCACGAACGTGCGGGTGTCGGCGGCCGTCGACGCCCTCACGGTGCGGGTGGCGGCGGAGCGCGCCGACCTCGCGCTGGCGTTCCTGGCCACGCCCACCGACGTCTTCGCCGTGCCCGCCGACGCCGTGGCGCAGTCGGTGCGGGCGTACGCGGGCCGCACCCGCACGGCCAAGCTGCTCGGCCGGCCGCTGCGCACGGTGTCGGGCGGGCGGCTGCTGCAGCGCGCCTACGTGCCCGGCACCGACCCGGGCATCGCCGACAGCCTGGTGGCCCAGCAGGGGCCGAACTACGCCCTGGCCAAGCGCCTGCAGCGGTGGCGGGCGACGGTGGCGCGGGCCGCGGGCAGCACGGTCTCGATGAACGTCGCCCCGCCGACGCGGACCCGGTCGGTGGTGAAGAACCGGGCGCTGGCCGCGGCCTACGCCGGCGCCCACCGGTTCGGTGTCGAGATCTTCGAGCCGGCCACCGCCAACGTGCTCATGGCCGCGCTGCTCGTGCACGACCTGCACACCGGCGGCGGCCCGGCGCAGGAGCACCCGTGGCAGGACGAGGCGTACCAGGCGGCGCACGGCGGTCTCTGGCGCGCGGCCTACCAGCCGCGCAGCGCACTGGGCCTGGCTGCGCTGCTCGGGTACGGGGCCGCCCGCGGCTGACCGGCGCGTGGGTACTGGTGCCGGTCGCCCCGGAGCAGCACAGTGGTCGCCCGTCCACCCGGAGGAGCGGACATGGCCCGGCTGTTCAGCGCACGCACCCTGCTCACCGTCGTGCGGACCGGGAACGCCCGGGCCCGCCTGCGGGCCACGCGCGACGGTCAGGCCGCCGTCCGGCTGAACCTGGGCGCGGCCGGGCTGGCGACCGGCGTCCTCGACGCGCTCGACGGCGGTGCGGCGGCGACCCCCGCGCTCGCCCGCCGGCTCGGGGGAGCCGACGAGGACCTGCTCGGCGCCTTCCTGGGCGTGCTCGCCGCGGCCGGGCTCGTCCGGGAGGCCGCCGCCGGCTGGTCCCTGGCGCCCGCGGGCCGGGCCGTGGTGTCCGACGACCTGGTGCGGGCCTCCTACGAGGCCTTCGCCGGGTTCCACACCGGGCTCTACCGCCACCTCGGGGAGCTGCTGGCCGGCGGCCCCGGACGGCGGGACGTCGCCGAGCAGGGGGCGGTGATCGCGCGCATCTCCGCCGCCTTCGAGCCGTTCGTCGACGACGTCCTGCGGGAGACGGTGGCCGCGGTGTCCCCGCGGCGGGTCCTCGACGCCGGCTGCGGCGCGGGTCTGCAGCTGGCCGCGATGCTGGCCGCGGCCCCGGACGCCGAGGGGGTCGGCGTGGACACCGACGAGGGCGCCGCCGCGCTCGCCGTGCGGACGCTGGAGCAGCGCGGCCTGGCCGGGCGGGCCACGATCGTGCCGGCCGACGTCCGGGAGCTCGCGGACGAGGCGGCGTTCGACCTCGCGCTGCTGGCGAACGTCGTCTACTACGTCGCGGCGGAGGAGCGGGCCGCCCTGTTCGCCGACGTGGCCCGGCGGCTGGTGCCGGGAGGGACGCTCCTGGTGGTCAGCACGGTGGCGACGCCGCAGCTGTTCAGCCGGCACTTCGACCTCCTGCTGCGCGCCCAGGAGGGCCGCATGTCGCTGCCCGGGGCCGAGGATCTCGCGGCCGGGCTGCGCGCGGCGGGTCTGCGGCCCGGCGAGCCCCGGCGGATCGCACCGGGAGCGCCCCTCGTCGCCGTGGCGGCCGTCCGGCCCGGCTGAGTGCCGCGGCTCAGGCCGCGCCGACCAGCCCGGCCACGATCTCGGCCGACAGCCCGACCAGCGGCAGGCCCCCGCCGGGGTGCGACGAGCCGCCGGTGAGGAACAGCCCGGGGATGCGGGAGGCGTTCGCCGGGCGCAGGAACGCCGCCCGCGACCCGTTGCTCGAGGTGCCGTAGATCGACCCGCCGACGCTGCCGGTGCCGCGCGCCAGGTCCGCCGGTGTGCGGACCACCCGCCAGCGGAGGCGGTCGCGGACGTCCAGCCCGCGCCGCGCCATGACCTCCAGCACGCGGTCGGCGTAGCCCTCCGCCAGCCCCGGGGCGTCCCAGTCCACCCCGCGCGCGGGGTCGTGCCGCGGCGCGTTGACCAGCACGAACCACGAGGAGCTGTCGGCGTCGGGGACCAGCGCGGGATCGTCGGGTGCGCTGACGTACACGGTGGGGTCGGGCACCGGGCACGGGCGGCCCGCGTACCGGCCGGTGCCGAAGACCGCGTCGAACTCCGCGTCGTAGTCGGCGGGGAAGAGCACGGTGTGGTGCGCCGGCGGCGGGGTCCGGCCGCGCAGCGCCAGCAGCAGCACGAACCCCGACAGCGACGGGGTGGTGCGGGCCAGGTCCCGCCGGACGCCGCGGGTGCGCGGGTCCGCAGGGAGCAGGTCGGCGTGCAGCGCGGCGGCGTCGACGCCGGAGACGACGACGTCGGCGGGCAGCCGCTCGCCGTCGGCCAGTTGCACGCCCGCCGCCCGGCCGCCCTCCACCAGCACCCGGCGAACCGCGCAGCCGGTGCGCAGGACCGCGCCGTGCGCGAGGGCCCGGTCGAGCACCGCGAGGCCGAGCCGGTGCAGCCCGCCCCGCACGTACCAGGAGCCGAAGGCCTGCTCGGCGTACGGGACGGTGGCCAGCACCGCAGGGGCCCGGCGCGGATCGGAGCCGGAGTAGGTGGCGTAGCGGTCCAGGAGCGTGCGCAGGTGGGGGTGGCCCAGGTGCCGGCGGCCGAGGCCGCGCAGCGACTGCCACGGCGCGATGGCGGCGACGTCGGCCGGGCGCCGGGCCAGCCGGGCCAGCGTGGCGGCGCCCGCCAGTGGGGTGCGGAGGAACGGGCCCTCGCTGATCCGCCACATGGTCGCGGCCCGGTCCAGCAGCGCGCTCCACTCCCGGCCCGCGCCGTTCCCCAGCGCCTCGTCGAGGGCGGCGGGCACGGCGGCCGGGTCCCCGGGCACGGTCAGCCGGGTGCCGTCGGCGAAGCGGTAGGCGACCGCCGGGTCCAGCCGGACGAGGTCGACGGCGTCCTCGAGCCGGCCGCCGGTGGCGGCGAACAGGTCGCGGTACACCTGCGGCAGGGTGACCAGGCTCGGGCCGGTGTCGAAGGCGTGCCCGTCGCGGGCGAACCAGCCGAGCTTCCCGCCGATGCCCGGCGCCTGCTCGACCACGGTGACCGCGTGCCCCAGCGCGGCCAGCCGGGCGGCGGCGGCGAGCCCGCCGAGGCCGGCCCCCACCACCACGACCCGCGCCATCCGCCCACCGTAGCCAGCAGGGCGGGCCGGTCGCCGGGAGGTGCTGGCCTCAGCGGGGGACGGAGAGCGCCAGGACGGCGAGGTCGTCGTGCTCGTGCCGGGAGCCGGCCAGCTGCCGCTCCACCGCGGCGGACACCGCGGTGACGGTCTCCTGCGCCTCGCCGGTGGGCGTCTCGGCCACCACCCGCAGCAGCTCGTCCTCGCCGAACTGGGCGCCGCTGTCGTCACGCGCCTCGGTGACGCCGTCGGTGTAGAGGACCAGCGTGGCGCCCGGCGGGAGCAGGAACTCCTCCTCCGGGAACGCGACGTCGGGATCGATGCCCAGCGGCCGCCCGGCCCGGCCGACCGGGTGGGCGCCGCCGCCGGGGGAGCGCAGCAGCGGCAGCGGGTGGCCGGCGACGCCGAGCGTCGCCCGGTGCCCCTCGGCCACCGGTTCCAGCAGCAGGCAGCACGCGGTGACGAAGCGCAGCGGTCCGCCGCCCTGCTCGTGCAGCAAGGCGGTGTTCACGGCAGCCAGGATGTCCGCGGCGCCGCCCGCCGCCGCCGCGGCCCGCGCGGTGTGCCGGGTGACTGCCGTGACGGCCGCCGCCTCCGCCCCGGTCCCGCAGACGTCGGCGATGAGCACCATCCAGCGCCCGTCCGGCAGCGGCATGACGTCGTAGGTGTCGCCGCCGACGAGGGCGGCCTCGCCACCGGCGCGGTAGGTGGCCGCCAGCCGGACACCGGGGATCGTCGGCAGGTGGGAGGGCAGCAGGCTGCGCTGGAGGGTGTCGGCCAGCTCGCGGACCACCGACTCGGCCCGCAGCCGGGCCAGGAACTGGCCGATCTGCCGGCCGGCGTGGGCCAGCACCTCCACCAGCTCGTCGGGCACCGGCCGGTGCGCGGTCGAGAACAGCTCGCAGACGGCGAGCAGCGAGCCGCCGCTGAGGACGGGGAAGACCACGGCGGTCCGCAGCCCGTCCTCTCGGGCCGCCCGGCCGCGGATGAGCTGGTCGTCCGACGCCAGGTCCTCGGCCACCACCGGGGCCCGCCGCAGCCACGCCTGGCCCGGCAGCCCCTCGCCGCGCCGGAAGCTCCGGCGCGCGGCGTCGGACTCCAGCGCGGGAACGGCGGCGCCGGGCGCGGTCCAGGTGCCGGCGTGCACCAGCCGGCCGCCGTCGCCGTCGGGCTGCCACAGCTGGGCGGCGTCCCAGTCGAGCTCGGTGCAGAGCGTGGGCAGCAGCTGGCGGAAGGCGACGTCGGCGTCGCGCGCCTCGGTGAGCGCCGCGGTGACCCGGAGCGTCGCGGCCAGGTAGCGGCTGACGGCGAACTGCCGCTCCAGCAGGATCGTCGTGCTCGCGTCGCGCAGGACGGCGACCACCAGCGCGTCGTCCGGCGAGGCCCCCTCCGTCGGGGTCAGGCGGGACAGAGTGAGGTCGACCGCGACCTCGTGGCCGGCCGCGTGCAGCGCCGGCAGCTGCGTCGTCGCGCCGACGAGCTTGCCCACGCCCGTGGCGCGGTACCGGGAGAAGCCGTCGTTGTGCCCGCTGCGCAGCCGCTCCGGCATGAGCACCTGCAACGGACGGCCGACCAGCGCCGCCGGGTCGTGGCCCAGCAGCACCGTCACGGCCGGGCTCACGTAGGCGATCCGCCCGTCACCACCGGCCACGACGACCGTGTCGGGCAACGCCGCCAGCAGGGTCGCCGCGGGCACTCCGGAGGTCGACTCGGGCACCGTTCCCCCTCGACCATGACTCTCCGACGGGGCGTCAGAGCCCCGTCACAGCGCTCAGCCTCTCACACAGCGGGTGAGGGTGCGGACACGAACAGTCGATATGTGGCCTTGTCGACATCGCGACACGGCGACCGGTCAGAACGCGTACCGGATGTCCAGCCACGGCGCGTGCCGGGCCACCAGCTCCCGCAGCCGGGCGACCGCCGCCCGCTTGATCCCGGCCCGGTAGCGCACGTTGTCCTGCCCGTTCTGGCTGCGCTTGGGCTCCTGCAGGTCCGGCCGCCACAGCAGCTGCTCGGCCGTGGGGTGCCACCCGAGGTTCACCTCGTGCAGCGCCTCGTTGTGGGTCAGGAAGATCACCTCGGCGGCGGCCTGCGCCTTCGCCGCGGGGCCGAGCTCGTCGTCCAGCCGTTCCAGCAGCCGGCCCCAGTCCTCCTCCCAGCCCGGGCGCAGCACGACGGGGGAGAGGTTCAGGTGCACCTCGTACCCGGCGGCCACGAAGTCGTCGACGGCGGCGATCCGCTCGGCGACCCGGCTGGTGCGCACGTCGAGCACCCGGGCGTCGTCGTCGGGCATCAGGGAGAAGCGGACGCGGGTGCGGCCGGCCGGGTCGAGCCCGAGCAGCCCGCGGTTGACGTACTTGGTGGCGAAGGACGCCTTGGCCGTCGGCAGGCCCCGGAAGGTGGTCACCAGGTCGGCGACGTTGTCGCTGACCAGCGCGTCGACGGAGCAGTCGCTGTTCTCGCCGATGTCGTAGACCCAGGCGTCCGGGTCGCACTGGTCGGGCTCGGTCTTGGGGCCCTGCCGGGCCACGTGCCGGCGCAGGTGCGCGGTGATCTGCTCGATGTTGGTGAAGACGGTGATCGGGTTGGCGAACCCCTTCCGCCGGGGCACGTAGCAGTAGGCGCAGGCCATGGCGCAGCCGTTGGCCGGGCCCGGCGCGATGAAGTTCGCGGACCGTCCGTTGGGGCGGGTGGCGAGGCCCTTGCGGACGCCGAGCACCAGCGTCTCGGTCTTCACCCGCACCCAGCGGTCGACGTTGCCGGCGTTGCCGTGCAGCTCCGGGATCTGCCAGTGGCTCGGCACCTCGACCACCTCGGCGTCCGGGAACCGGCCCAGGACCTCGCGGCCCCGGGGGGACTCCGCCGCCGCCGGCTCGGCGTAGACGCGGCGCACCCGGAGGAGGTGGTTGGGCGGCATCGGCGCCGGCGGCGGCCCGACGTCGAAGAGCGTGAGCGGCTCGGCGGCTCCCATGCCCGGTGCAGCGTCGCGGGGCCGGTCGTCATTCCGGTGCGAGACTGCCCCGGTGAGCGCACCGGGGGCCCGTCGGATCGACCTCAACGCCGACCTCGGGGAGGGGTTCGGCGTGTGGCGGCTGGGCGACGACGACGCGCTGCTGGGGGTCGTGAGCAGCGCCAACGTCGCCTGCGGCTTCCACGCCGGGGACCCGGTGACGATGCGCCGGGTGTGCGCCGCCGCCGTGGCGGGCGGGGTCGCGATCGGCGCGCAGATGTCCTACGGCGACCTAACCGGGTTCGGCCGCCGCCTGGCCGTGCTCGGGCTGCCCGGGTCGGCGCTGCTCGGCAGCGCGGCGGCGGCCGGGCTGCCGACCGTGGGGGAGGGCTTCGCCGACCGGGGCTACGCGCCGGACGGCACGCTGGTGCCGCGCGGGGCGGCGGGCGCGCTCGTGCACGACCCCGCCGCGGTGGCCGGGCGGGCCGTCGGCATGGCCACCGACGGCACCGTCGTCGCGGTGGACGGCAGCACCGTGCGGGTGGACGTGCGGTCGGTCTGCGTGCACGGGGACACCCCGGGCGCGGTGGAGCTCGCGCGGGCGGTGCGGAGCGCGCTCGAGGCCGCCGGTCTCCGGGTCGGCCCGTTCGCCGCCTGAGGGTTCAGCCGCCGCGGCGGAGGTCCTCGACCGGTCGGCGCCCGGTGAGGAGCTCCGCGGCGACGTCGTCAACGGACCGCCCGGACGTGTAGGCGTCGGTGCGCATGCGCGCCAGCGCCTCGGCGGTGTCGATGTCCAGCGCCACGCTCACCTTCCCCATCGCCTCCCACACCGCGGCCCGCCGGCGCGGGGCCGGCCCGCGCAACCAGCCGGGCCCCTCCGCCGGCGTCCAGTCCGACCACACCGCGGCGTCGCCGAGCGCGGAGGTCACCAGCTCGCCGACGGCGACCGACGCGAACACGTCCAGCTCGGCGACCGCCGAGGCGCGCGTGAAGAACAGGTCCAGCGCCCCGTCGCCCACGGGCCCCGGGTGCAGCGGCAGCGCGACGACGGCCCGGAACGGCGTCCCGCCGAGCAGGAGGTCGGCGAACATGGGCCAGCGCCGTCGCAGGTCCTCCTCGACGGCGAACACCGGCTGACCGGTCGTCTGGGAGGTCACGCACGGGCCCTCGCCGGCGGTGAACTGCATCCGCTCGGCGCTGGACGCCACGGGGCTGCTGGCGCCCAGCGGAACGAGCCGGCCGGTGCCGTCGACCAGGCTCAGGCCGGCGCCGTCGACGCCGAGCAGGGCGGCGCACGCGCGGCTGAGCCGCACCGGCAGCAGCTCCGGCCCGGCGAGCTCGGGATCCGACTCGCGCGCGAGCGCGGCGTCGAAGCGGCTCCCGATGGTCACGCCCGATTGTCCGCCCGGCTGGTGTGATCTACATCTCGTGGGCCATCGTTTCGGGCGCCGGTCGGGGCGGCGCCGGACGGCACCTGGCCGCGGTGCGATCCGCGAGGATCGCCTGGTCATCGCAGCGGCAGGATGGCGGGGCCGTGCGGCCCGGGCACGACGCGCGCGCGGGCGCCGTAGTGGTCGGCCAGCGCGGCGGCGGTGAGCACCTCGTCCGGGCTGCCCTCGGCGGCCACCCGCCCGGAGGCCAGCAGGGTCAGCCGGTCGGCGTACTGGCCGGCCAGGGTGAGGTCGTGCAGCGTGCTCACGACGGTGAGGCCGTCCTGCCGCCGCAGCCGGTCGAGCAGGTCGAGCACCTGCTGGGCGTGGCCGAGGTCGAGCGCGGCGGTCGGCTCGTCGAGCAGCAGCACGCGCGGCTGCTGGGCCAGCGCCCGCGCCAGGACGGCGCGCTGCTGCTCCCCGCCGGAGAGGGTGACCACCGCCCGGTCGGCCAGCCCCTCGAGCTCGAGGCGCTGCATGACCTCGGCGACGACCGCTGCGTCGCTCCGGCGGGGCGCGGCCAGCAGCGGGCGGTGCGGGGTGCGGCCGAGCAGAACGTAGTCGTGCGTGCTGACGCCGTCGGGCAGGACCGGCAGCTGCGGCGCGTAGGCCAGCAGGCGGGCGCGGTCGCGCCGCGGCATCCCGGTCAGCGGGACACCGTCGATGCGCACCTGCCCGTCGTGCGGGTGCAGGCCCAGCACCGAGCGCAGCAGGGTCGACTTCCCCGACCCGTTCGGCCCGATGATGCCCAGCCAGCCGCCGGGCTCGACGGTGAACCGCACGGAGGAGAGCACGGGCCGCCGCCCGTACGCGGCGCTGAGGCCGAGCACCTCGACGCGGGCGCCGCCGCCGGTGGCGAGCGGGACCTCGGGGGACCGGCTCATCGCCGCCGGGCCCCCGCCCAGAGCAGGCCGGCGAAGAACGGGGCGCCGACGAACGCGGTGACCACGCCCAGGGGCAGCTCCGCCGGCGCCAGCACCACCCGGGCCAGCAGGTCGGCCAGCACGAGGAACGCCCCGCCGACCAGCAGCGAGACGGGGAGGACGCGGGCGTTCGCCCCGCCGACCAGCCGCCGCACGATGTGCGGCACCACCAGCCCGACGAAGCCGATCAGCCCGCTGACCGCCACGGCCGAGGCGGTCGCCAGGGAGGCGGCGAGGACGACCAGCAGCCGGAGCCGCCCGGGGTGCACGCCGAGCGAGCGCGCCTCGTCGTCGCCCACCGCCAGGACGTCGAGGGCCCGGCCGCACAGCAGCAGGACGAGGACGGCCAGGCCCAGGTAGGGCAGCACCAGCCCGACGTCGGACCACCGGGCGCCGCCGAGCTGCCCGAGCAGCCATCCGTAGATCTCGCGCAGGTTGTCGGTGTTCTGCTGCTGGACCAGCGTCTGGGCCGCCGCCAGGAAGGCGGCGACCGCGATGCCGGCCAGCAGCAGTGGGGCGCTCTGCGAGCCGCCACCGGCGGCATGGCCCAGGGCCAGGGCGCACCCGACGCCGACGAGCGCGCCGGCGAAGGCGGCCAGGGGGACCACCGCGACGGGCCCGACGTGCTGCCCGGGTGCATAGGCGATGACCAGGGTGGCGCCGAGGCCGGCGCCGGCCGCCGCCCCGAGGAGGTAGGGATCGGCCAGCGGGTTGCGGAACACCCCCTGGTACGCCGCCCCCGAGACGGCCAGCCCGGCGCCGACGAGCACCGCGAGGACCACCCGGGGGAGGCGCAGCTCCAGCAGCACGGCCGCTGCGGTGCCCTCCAGGGCGCCGGGCACGTCGACCCCGAGCGGAGCGAGCGCCCGGTCGAGCAGGGTGGCGACGACCCCGCCGGGGGCCAGCGGCACCGCCCCCACCCCGACCCCGGCCAGCACCGCCGCCACGAGCGCCACGAGCGCACCGCAGACGGCGAGCGCCGCTGACCGGCGCGACCGCACGACACCCGAGCCGGGCGCGGGGCGGCCGGACCGGGTGTCCTGGGTCGTGGTGCTCATGCCGGGTGGATCAGCCCCGCAGCGTCGCGGCGACCGACTCGGCGAAGTCGGCCACGCGCGGCCCCCAGCGGGAGGCGATGTCGTCGTCGGCCTCGAGGATCCGGCCCTCGGTCACGGCGGGCACCGAGTCGAACGCCGGTCGCTGCGCGACCGTCTCGGCGCTCTCCCCGCAGCACTCGGTGTCGGCCAGCACGATCAGCTCCGGCGCCTGGTCGACGACGTACTCGGCGGACAGCTGCGGGTAGCCACCGCTGGCCCCGGGCGCGCCGTCGGCGATGTTCTCCAGGCCGAAGCGCCCGTAGATGCCGCCGATGAAGGTGTCGCTGGTCGCGGAGTACATCGACGGGTCGAGCTCGTGGTAGACGCGCGTGCCGCTGACGTCGTCGGGTACGGAGGCGACGGCGGCGTCGATCCGCTCCTGCACGTCGGCGACCACTTCGCCGGCCTCGTCGCTGTGCCCGGTCGCCTCGCCGAGCAGCTCCAGCTGCTCGTAGGTGCCGTCGAGGTCCTGGGCGGCCTCGAGCAGGAGCACCGGGACGTCGAGGGTCTCCAGCGCGTCGGCGATCCCGTTGGTGTCGTTGCTGAGCACCACCAGGTCGGGGTCGTACTGCGCGATGGCCTCGGCGTTCGGCGTGAAGGCGGACAGGTCCGTGGTCGGCACCTCGGCCGGGTAGTCGGAGTTGTCGTCGACCGCCTCGACCTGGTCGCCGGCGCCGATGGCGAAGAGCATCTCGGTGGCCGAGGGCGACATGGAGACGATGGCCTCCGGGCGCTCCTCGAGCGTGACCTCGCCGTTGTCCGCGGTGAGGGTCACCGGGAAGGCGTCGCCGCCGGCCGAGGTGGTGACCGCAGCGGCGTCGCCGTCGCCGCCCTCGGAGGACCCGCCGCAGGCGGGCAGCGCCAGGAGCGGAGCGGCGAGGAGGGCGAGGGCGGCGCGGGAGGGCCGCCGCGGGGCGTGCCGGACGGCGCGCGCCGCGCGGGAGGAGGTGCCGAGCAAGGGAGGGGCCTCCAGAGGAGGCGGCGGGCGTCGCCCCCGAGCCGACCCGACGCCCGATGCGCGACCCCTGCCGCGAGGGTCGGTTGCACGGCGCAGGGCAGGCGATCTGGCTCCGGCCCGCGGAGGGCCGTCACAGTTGCGGGACAGCGCCGGGTTCGCACCGGACTTCGCTGCGGCTGCACCGCCGGCACACGCCGGCGGCCTGAAAGGTACCAGCGGCCGGACGGCAGGCGGCCGCGTCGGCCCCGGGGCGGGACCAGCCGTGCGGGATCGGCCGGGGCGGGCTCAGCAGGGCGTGGTGGGCAGCGGGTGCGGCAGCGGCCACGCACCGGCGACGACCACCCCGTCGACGCGGTCCTCGCCGACCGCCCCGAAGACGCGGGAGTCGATCGTCCCGTCCCGCTCGTCGCCCAGCAGGAAGACGGAGCCCTCCGGGACCCGGACCGGGCCGAACCAGACGCCGTCGAGGTGCGCCGGGTCGTTCCAGGGCTCGCAGACGGTTCCGCCGTCCACCACGAGCGCGCCGTCCTCGATGGCGACGGACTCCCCGCCCAGCGCCACGACCCGCTTGACCACCGGCTCGGCGTCCGGCCCGGGAGGGGTGGCCACCACGACGTCCCAGCGGTCCACGGACACCGGCCACCGGAGGACCAGCACGGTCTCGCCGTCGTCCAGCGTGGGCGCCATGCTGCCGGCCGCGACCCGCACCAGCTGGACCGGGAGCACGCCGATCACGGAGAGGACCAGCAGGACCAGGGCCCCCGCCGCGAGGCGCACCCACGCGGGGGAGTGCGCCCGGGATCCGGCGCTCTGGGCGGCGTGCCGTCCGGTCACGACGGCCGCGCCGGCGGTCCGGGGGCGTCCACGGGTCCTCCTGTCGGCTGCTCGCCGTCCGTGCGGTCGGTCCCACCGTGCCGGGCCGGACGCGACCCGGGCAGCCGCGCCCTGGGGCGTCGGACCCCCCCCAACGTGGGTGGTCCGGGGACCACCGCGCGTCACACCTGGCGGTCGACCGGCAGCTCGACCGCGACCCGGGCGCCGCCGCCTGGCCGGTTGCCGGTGTCGAACCGGCCGCCCAGCGCGAGGACCCGGTCGCAGCTGAGCTTCAGGCCGAGGTGGCCGTCGGGGCTGCCCTGGTGGTACGAGGGGAAGCCGACGCCGTCGTCGGCCACCTCGAGCGCGACCACCGACCGCCGTCCGGAGCCCGCCGCCTCGAGCGACACCCACACGTGCTGCGCCTGGGCGTGGTGCGCCACGTTGGCCAGCGCCTCCTTGGCGGTGCGGTAGAGGGTCGCGGCCTGCTGCGGGCCCAGCGGGGGGAGCGGCCCGGTCCGCACGTCGACCGTCAGCCCCTGCTCCTGCAGCGGCAGGACCAGGTCGTCCAGCGCGCGGGGCAGCCCGTCCGCCGACAGGTCGGGCGGGTAGACGTCGAGCATGACGCGGCGCAGCGAGGCCACGGCGGTCCGGACGACGCCCGCCAGCCGGTCGACCATCGCCTGCCGAGGCTCGGGAACGCTGTTGCGCAGGGCGCTCAGGGCGTAGCTGACACCGGCCAGGTCCTGCACCGGCCCGTCGTGCAGGTCCGCGGCGATCGCCCGGCGCTCCCGCTCGGAGGCGACGAGCGCGGCGTCGGCGAGGGCGGTGCGCTCCTCGTCGTTGCGCCGGACCCGCCTGGCCAGCGAGGCGGCGATGGGGAACTGGACCAGCTGCAGGAGCACCAGCCCGCCGAGCGCCATCGGCAGGACCTCGCCGCGCAGCCGGGATGCCTGGCGCTCGATCACGGTGTCGTCGTAGTAGACCTCGAGCACCAGGTCCCGGCCGTTCCCCGAGAGGGGCGCGTAGACCTCGAGGGCCGGGCCGGAACCGTTGCCCTCGTACGCGGTCTCGGGGGAGTCGGCGACCTCCGCCACGAGGGTGCCGGCCAGCGCGCTGCGCAGCTCGTCGCTGAGGGGGAACCGTTCCCCGATCAGCTCGCGCCGGCTGGAGTAGACCACCCGGCCCTCGTCGTCCCAGATCACGACGGACTCGATCGTCGGGTCCCGGAGGCGGTTGGCGACCGCCCGCTCGAACTCGACGCGGTCGGCGACCGACCCGTTCAGGTAGCCGGGCACCAGCGGCCCGATCGCCAGGTCGGCGATCCGCACAGTGGTCCGCTCGACCTCCTCCAGCGCGTTCGACCGGGCGATGCGCTCGCTGATCAGCACGGTGGCGGTCGACACGGCGATCAGCGCCAGGACCGCCGCGCCGGCGAAGTAGGTCAGTTCCCGGGCGTGGCCCGATCCGGGAAGACGCCGGTACCACGGGGGCGGTGCGGCAGTGGCCATCGCCCCGGTTCAGCGCTCGCGCGAGGCCGGCAGCAGCCCGACCTCCTGGGCCTTGATGACCGCCTCCAGCTGGGACCGGACGCCGAGCTTGGTGTGCAGCGACTTGACGTAACCGCGGCACGTCTCGACGGTGATGCCCAGGAGGCGGGCGATCCCCTTGACCTGCATGCCGCGGCCGAGGCAGTCCAGCACCTCCTGCTCCCGCCGGGTGAGCAGCGGGGGCGCGGCCGCGCGGGCGACCGGGGCCGACTGGCCCCCGCCGGTGAAGGCGGACGGGGCGACGAGCATCTGGCCGAGCCGCACCCGCGAGAGCACGTCGATCATCTCGTCGAGCGAGCCGTTCTTCGGGATGTAGGCCGACGCGCCGGCCTGGGCGGCGCGGACCACCCAGGTCGGGTCGCAGTGCCCGCTGACGACGGCGACCACGGTCCGCGGGGCGACCTCCCGGATCTGCCGGGTCGCCGACAGGCCGTCCTGCCGGGGCATCTCGATGTCCATGATCACGATGTCGGGCTGGAGGTCGCGGACCATGGCGACCGCCTGCGCGGCCGAGGTCGCCGTGCCCACCGGGTCCATGCCGGCCGACCGCAGGGCGACGGCCAGCAGGTCGGCGAAGGTCCGGTGGTCGTCGACGATCAGGACGCGGGCCGCGGCGACGCGAGCAGGGCGATCGGTCATGGTCATGAGGGGCACGGTGGACTCCCAGCTCGCACGGCCCCCCGGGGGGCGGCCTCCATTGCGGGGAGTATGGGGTGATCAAGCTTCTTGTGGTACGGCAACGGCCCGTATCGGGACCTTGGTCCCCGGTCCGGGTGACGCGGGACCGTCGTGCCCTCGCGCTGCGTCGCCAAAGTGCTGCTCAGCGTCGGTTTCCAGGAACCGGACGGCCGCCGCTCGCGGTCAGCCGGGTTGCCCTCCGGCCGGCACCGGCTCGGGCCAGGCACTTCCTCCGTCGGCGACGGTGCGGATGCGCTGGGGCAGCGCGTCGGAGTCCTCGCCCTTGGCGAGGAAGCCGGCTGCGCCCAGTTCCCGCGCCTCGGCCATCACGCTCGACAGGACAGTGCCGGTGAGCAGCACCACCCGGACCTCGGGGCACTCGTCCCGCAGCTGCGCGGCGGCCTGCAGCCCGGTCATCCGGGGCATGACGTGGTCGAGCAGGGCGACGTGCGGGCGGGTGGACCGGGCGGCCGGCAGCACCTCGTCACCGTCGGAGCAGGCGGCGACGACCGAGATGTCGGGGGTGGACCCGAAGAGGTCCTCGAGCGCCAGCCGGACGCCCGTGTGGTCGTCGGCGATCAACAGGCGGATCACGTGCGCCCCTGTCCTGAGGTGACGGCCGCGTGCACCGGTGGTTCCGGCTCGGTGCGGCGGAGGGAGGAAGCCGGCTGAGAACGGTTCTGCCCCGGCAGGCCGAGCGCCAATCGTGCACGGACGGCTTTCGGCGCGTCGGCCGGGTCGTCGGGGTGGTCGTGCCCGGTGCGGAACGGGCACGCCGCCGCAGCGGGAGGGGGCGGGTCTCCTGATGATCAGCGGTCGGGCGGGGCGTGGATCCGGGGCGGCATGCGGTTCTCCTGGGCGGACGGGTCTCCGAGCCCCTCCGGCGGAGCGGACCCGTGGCACAGTGTCGGGCGCCCCGCCGGTCGGCGGACAGCCGAGGGGTGGGGAGTCCGCGCCCCCAATGTGAGGGGCCCGTCCCACCCGCCGACGGCTCACCCGCGGGCGGCGAGGACCTCCGCGTAGACCTCGACGGTCTGCCGGGCGATCGCCGCCCAGCCGAACTCCGCGACGACCCGCTCCCGCCCCGCCGCGCCCATGGCGGCGGCGCGCTGCGGGTCGGCCAGCAGCTCGCCCATCCGGGCAGCCAGGCCCGCGGCGAAACCCGCCGGGTCGGCCTCGTCGTAGCGCACCAGGAGGCCGGTCCGGCCGTCGTCGACGACCTCGGGGATGCCGCCCACGGCGCTGGCGACGACGGCGGTGCCGCAGGCCGCGGCCTCGAGGTTGACGATGCCCAGCGGCTCGTAGACCGACGGGCACACGAACACGGTGGCGCCGGTGATCAGCGGCACCAGCTGCTCGCGGGGGAGCATCGCCTCGATCCAGACGACGCCGTCGCGGCGGGCCTGGAGCGCGGCGACGGCGTCGGCGACCTGCTGCCGCTCGGCCGGGGTGTCCGCGGCGCCGGCGCAGAGCACCAGACCGGCGCCGGCGGGCAGCTGGTCGGCCGCCGCGAGCAGGTGCGCCAGCCCCTTCTGGCGGGTGATCCGCCCGACGAACAGCGCGTAGGGGCGGTCGGGGTCGACGCCGAGGGCGCGGACGGTCTCCGGCTCGTGGACGGGGCGGTAGGCCTCGGCGTCGACGCCGTTGTGCACGACGTACACGCGGGCGGGGTCGAGGTCGGGGTACACGGCCAGCACGTCGTCGCGCATGCCGGCGCTCACCGCCACGACGGCGTCGGCGGCCAGGTAGGCGGTGCGCTCGGCCCAGGAGGACAGCCGGTAGCCGCCGCCGAGCTGCTCGGCCTTCCACGGCCGGCGCGGCTCCAGGGAGTGCGCGGTGATCACGTGCGGTGCGCCGTGCACCAGCGCGGCGAGCAGGCCGGCGGTGTTGGCGTACCAGGTGTGGCTGTGCACCAGGTCGGCCCCGGCGAGCGCGGCGGCGATCTCGACGTCGACCCCCAGGGCCTGCAGCGCGCCGTTGGCCTCGCGCAGGCCGGCCGGCACGCTGTGCCCGGTGGCGTCCGCACGGGCCGCGCCGAAGCAGTGGACGTCGAGCTCCAGCGGGCTCCCCGGCTCGGCGGGCAGCGCGCGCAGCGCCGCCACCAGGTGCTCGACGTGCACCCCCGCGCCGCCGTAGACGTCCGGCGGCCACTCACGCGTGACGATCCCGATGCGCACGCGCTCACCCTAGGGGGGCGGTCCCGGTGGACGGATGGCGCCGCGTCCCCGCGCAGCGGATACGGTGCGTCCCATGCGTGGCGGTCCTCGGGTGCTCGGCATCGTCCTGGCGGGCGGTGAGGGGAAGCGGCTTGCTCCGCTGACCCAGGACCGCGCGAAGCCGGCCGTCCCCTTCGGGGGCAACTACCGGCTCATCGACTTCGTGCTCTCCAACCTGGTCAACGGCGACGTCCGGCAGATCGCCGTCCTGACCCAGTACAAGAGCCACAGCCTCGACCGGCACATCACCCAGACCTGGCGGATGTCGAGCCTGCTGGGCAACTACGTGACGCCGGTGCCGGCCCAGCAGCGGCTCGGCCCGCGCTGGTACACCGGCAGCGCCGACGCGATCTTCCAGAGCCTGAACCTGATCTACGACGAGCGGCCCGAGATCGTCGTCGTCTTCGGCGCCGACCACGTCTACCGCATGGACCCGGCGCAGATGATCCAGCAGCACCTGGACACCGGGGCCGGCGTCACCATCGCCGGGTTGCGGGTGCCGCGGCGCGAGGCGACCGAGTTCGGCGTGATCGACTCCGACGCCGAAGGTCGGGTGCGGGGCTTCCTGGAGAAGCCGGCCGACCCGCCCGGCCTGCCGGACTCGCCCGAGGAGAGCTTCGCCTCCATGGGCAACTACGTCTTCAGCACCGACGCGCTGCTCGAGGCGCTGCGCACCGACGCCGAGGACCCGGACTCGGTGCACGACATGGGCGGCTCGATCATGCCGATGCTGGCCGCGGCCGGGGAGGCGTGGGTCTACGACTTCTCCACCAACGTGATCCCCGGGGCGACCGACCGGGACCACGGCTACTGGCGGGACGTCGGGACGATCGACTCCTACTACGACGCGCACATGGACCTGGTCTCGGTGACGCCGGTGTTCAACCTCTACAACGAGCGGTGGCCGATCTACACGCTGCCGCCGCAGCGCCCGCCGGCGAAGTTCGTGCTCGGCGGGCGGGCGGAGGAGTCGATGGTCAGCGCCGGCGCGATCATCGGCGGCGGCGCGGTGCGCGGCTCGGTCATCTCCCCGGGGGTCCGCGTCGAGCGGGGTGCCCGGGTCGAGGACAGCGTCGTCATGGACGGGGCGTACATCGGCGAGGGCGCGCACGTCCGGCGGGCGATCCTGGACAAGAACGCGGTCGTGCCCGCGGGGGCGCGGATCGGGTACGACCACGACCTCGACCGGGAGCGCTACCACGTGAGCGCCGGCGGGATCACCGTCCTCGGCAAGAGCGCCCGCGCGTACCTGTAGGCCCGCGCGGGGGTCAGGCCCGCCGGGTGGCGACCAGCAGGCCGCTGCCGATGGGCAGGACGGCGGGCAGCAGCGCCTCGTCGTCGCGGATCGTGCGGGCGATCTCGCGCCAGGCCACCGACTGCGGGTCGCGGGCCGTGCGGTCGGCGATCCGGCCGCCCTCGAGCAGCCCGTGGCAGGTGAGCGTGCCGCCGAGGCGGACCAGGGACAGCAGCGCGGGCAGGTGCTCGGAGTACTCGCGGGGCGGGCCGGCGCAGCACACCATGTCGTAGCCCCCGGGGGAGAGCCGGGGGAGCACCTCGCCGGGGGTGCCGAAGATCAGCCGGGCCCGGCTGGCGGGCACCTTGGCCTCGGCGAGCGCCTGGCGTGCCGCCCGGAGCTGCTCGGGATCGGCGTCCAGGGCCGTGAGCACGCCGTCGGGCCGCATGCCGCGGAGCAGCCAGAGCGCGGCGAGGCCGCCCCCGCTGCCGACGGAGACGACCGAGCGGGCCCCGGACGTGGCGGCGAGGACGGCGAGGGTGGCCCCCACGGGCGGCTCGACCGGGGCGGCCCCCGACAGGAACTGCGCGCGGTGCCGCGCGGCCGCCATCTCGGGCGACTCCGCGGCGTAGCGGTCGGCGTAGGCGGCGCCCTGGTCGGTGCCGCGCCCGCGCGGCGGTTCCTCGGCGCTCATCACCGGCCGAGGGTAGTGGCCCGGGCCTCCGCGACCGCGTGCGCGGCCACACCTGTGCGTCTCCTGTGAGCCGCGGTGCACGGGAACACCTGTGTGCCGGTCGTCCGTTGATCAGTACGTGCGCCTGAAGCGAGCCGTGCCCGCCCGACCCGCCGACGCCGGGGAGGTCCTGACCGCCCCCGTCTGCGATCCTGGTGGCGTGTCCGAGGCTCCCGCAGCGCAGCCCGCCGGCCCTGGTGCGGAGGCCGACGCCTGGGTGGCCCCCTCCTGGGAGCAGGTCGTGCGCGACCACTCCGCCCGCGTGTACCGCCTGGCCTACCGGCTCTCGGGCAACCCGCAGGACGCCGAGGACCTGACGCAGGAGACCTTCGTCCGGGTGTTCCGGTCGCTGGCCGACTACTCGCCGGGGACCTTCGAGGGCTGGCTGCACCGGATCACCACGAACCTCTTCCTCGACATGGTCCGCCGCCGGCAGCGGATCCGCTTCGACGCGCTGCCCGAGGACACCGAGCGGCTGCCCGGCCGGGCGCCGAGCCCCGAGCAGGTCTACGCCGACACCCACCTGGACCCCCAGGTGCAGGCCGCGCTGGACGCCCTCTCCCCGGAGTTCCGGGTGGCCGTGGTCCTCTGCGACATCGAGGGCCTCACCTACGAGGAGATCGCCGCGACCCTCGGCATCAAGCTGGGCACGGTCCGCAGCCGCATCCACCGCGGCCGGGTGCAGCTGCGCGAGGCGCTGGCGCACCTGGCCCCGCGCCGCGGGGGCATGGTCCCCGGGGAGGTCGGGGCGTGAGCATCCCGGAGAGCCACCTCGCGCAGGAGGCGATCGCCGCGCTCGTCGACGGCGAGCTGACCGCCGGGCCCGCGAACCGGGCGGCGCGGCACCTCGCCGGTTGCGCGTCCTGCCGCATGGCGGTGGCCGCCCAGCGGGAGGCGAAGGAGGCCCTGCACGACTCCGCGGACGTCGCGGTCCCCGGCGACCTCGTGTCGCGGCTGTGCGCGATCCCCTTCACCGCCGACGTCCCGGGCTCCGGCGGGGGCAGCGGGTCGATGAGCGCCACGCCGGGTGAGCTCACCGTCTCGGGGAGCACCGGCGCGTGGTCGCTCGACCTCACCGAGGGCGCGCACCGGCGCGGTCCGTTCGGCGGGCGCTGGTTCCGCCGCGGCGTGGCCGGGACGATCGTGGGCCTGGGCGCGGGGGTGACCGCGCTGGCGCTCACGCTCCCCGCCGACACCGGCCGCGCACCGGGCACCGACATGGCGCGTCCCGGGCAGCACACCGAGGTCGCCCCGCCGGTCCTGCGCACCGTCACCGTCGACAACTCCTCCGGTCTGACCCCCCCGGGCGGCACCCCCTGAGCGACTCCCGGGAACCCGCGGCGGGCCCGCCCGCCGACGACGCGACCTTCGCCCGGCCCGACGGCCAGTCCGGCGCCTTCGACGAGAGCGCGGCGCAGCGGCTGAGCCCCCGCCCCGTGCCCGCGCCGCAGCCCACCCCCGCGCAGGCCGGTGCGTTCGGCCGGCCCGAGCGCGAGGCGGGCGGCTTCGCCGGGAGCCGCCCGCCGGCGCCGCCGCGCCCCGTCCCGCCGCCCCCGCCGGAGGCGCTGCTGCGCGCCTTCGGCCCGCCCGCCCCCGGCCGCGGCGGGCTCCAGGACCCGCCCGGCGGACGCCCGGGCGCGCGCCGGACCGCCAGCGGCCCGTGGTGGAAGGCCGACGCGCGCAGCGATCCCTGGCGCGACCCGGCGTCCCCGGCCGCGCTCGGCGCCCCGGCCGTGTACGTCGAGGACAGCCAGCCGGGCCCGGTCGTCGTCGACGCCCAGGGGCGCCGCAAGGTCCGGCTGCGCGACGTCTCGGTGCGCCTGGCCACGCTCGCCGTGCTCGCCCTGCTCGTCGTCGGCCTGGTCGGGGGCGGGGTCGGCTGGTACCTGACCCGCACCGCCGACGAGACGCCGCTGTTCACCCCGGGCACGACTCTCTCGCAGGTCGACCCGGGCATCACCCGCGAACCGGGCTCGGTGTCCGACATCGCCGACGCCGTCATCCCCGCGGTCGTCTCCATCGAGGTGCGCGTCGGCCAGGCCGGCGCCACCGGCTCCGGCGTCGTGATCGACGGCGAGAACGGCTACATCGTCACCAACAACCACGTCATCTCCGGCGCCGACGACGTCGAGGGCGCGGAGATCCGGGCGGTGTTCTCCGACGGCAGCGGGTCCGCCGCGCGCATCGTCGGCCGCGACCCGGCCAGCGACCTCGCGGTCATCAAGGTGGAGAAACCGGGCCTGGTGACGGCGTCGCTCGGCCGCTCCGGCGACGTCGTCGTCGGCGACCCGGTGGTGGCCATCGGGTCGCCGCTGGGGCTGGCGGGCACGGTCACCAGCGGGATCGTCAGCGCGCTGGACCGGCCGGTCCGCCTCTCGGGCGAGGGCACCGACACCAACGCCGTCATCAGCGCCGTGCAGACCGACGCCCCGATCAACCCGGGCAACTCCGGTGGGGCGCTGGTGGACGCCAGCGGGGCGCTCGTCGGCATCAACACCGCCATCGCCTCCACCGGCACCGGCGGCTCGATCGGTCTCGGCTTCGCCATCCCGATCGACACGGTGACCCGGATCGCCGACCAGCTGATCTCGACCGGCTCGGCCGTGCACGCCACCCTCGGGGTCAACGCCCGGTCGGTCACCGACGGCACCCGCGACGGCGCCCTGGTGCTCAACGTGGAGCCGGCCAGCGCCGCGGCGCAGGCGGGCGTGCGCGAGGAGGACATCATCATCGCGGTCGACGACACGCCGGTCGGCAGCTCGGAGGAGCTCGCGGTGGCGGTCGACGCCCGCGAGCCGGGCGACCAGGTCACCCTCGAGCTGGTGCGCGGGGGGAGCTCCCGCACCGTCGAGGTGACGCTCGGCACCGCCTGATCAGGGGGGCGACCGCGCGGGCGCCACCCGCCTAGGCTGGAGCCGGCGACCGCGCGGGCGGTCGGTCAGACAGGAGCGACGGTGTTCGACTCGATCGGCTGGGGCGAGATCGCCGTGCTGCTGCTCGCGGCGCTGTTCATCTTCGGCCCCGAGCGGCTGCCCGACCTCGCCAAGGAGGCCGCGTCCGGGCTCAAGAAGGTGCGCTCGGCGATCACCGGGGTGCGCGAGCAGGTCAACGACTCCCTGGGCGACGAGTTCTCCGACCTGCGCGACATCGACCTGCGCAAGTACCACCCCAGGACCTTCATCCGCAGCCAGCTGATGGGCGACGACGAGGACGTGCCGGTGCGCCGGACCGGGCCCGCCGGCGCGACGTCGGCCACGGTGGTGGCCGCCCAGATGCGCGACCGCGCCGTCCCCCCGCCCTTCGACATCGACGCCACGTGACGCCGAGCGGGGGGCCGGAGGCCCTCCCGAGGCGTCACGTCACCGGCGCCGCGTAGCTACATCGGGAACAGCACCCGGGAGCGGGACCGACCGGGAGCCGCCCCCGCGGGGCACGCCGAGGAGCGGGGCCCGGAGGGTCCCCGACGAGGCGCTGGGCAGGGCTCAGCGCAGGTCGGGGACGGCTCCTGGCCGCGGTCGTCGGCCGGAGGCCGACAGATCACTCAGTGCTTGACCGGGGTGAGCCCCAGGGACATGCCGGACAGGCCGCGCTGGCGGACGGCGAGCCCGTCGGCGATCTTCTCCAGCGCCTGCGCGGCCGGGGAGTCCGGATCGGCGAGCACGATCGGCGCGCCGGCGTCGCCGGCCTCGCGGAGCCGGGTGTCCAGCGGGATCTGACCGAGCAGCGGCACCCGCGCACCGAGTGTGCGGGTGAGGGCGTCGGAGACGGTCTGCCCGCCGCCGGAGCCGAACACCTCGACGCGGGAGCCGTCGGGCAGGTCCATCCAGCTCATGTTCTCGATGACGCCGACCACCTGCTGGTGGGTCTGGGTCGCGATCGCGCCGGCCCGCTCGGCCACCTCGGCGGCGGCCAGCTGGGGCGTGGTGACGACGAGGATCTCGGCGTTGGGCAGCAGCTGCGCGATCGAGATGGCGACGTCACCGGTGCCCGGGGGGAGGTCCAGCAGCAGGACGTCGAGGTCGCCCCACCAGACGTCGGCGAGGAACTGCTGCAGCGCGCGGTGCAGCATCGGCCCGCGCCACACGACCGGGGTGTTGCCGGGGGTGAACATGCCGATCGAGATGACCTTCACGCCCATCGACTGCGGCGGCATGATCATGTTGTCGACCTGGGTGGGCTTGTCGTCGACGCCCAGCATGCGGGGCACCGAGTGCCCGTAGATGTCGGCGTCCACGACGCCGACGGCCAAACCGCGCTTGGCCAGGGACGCGGCGAGGTTCACCGTGACGCTGGACTTGCCGACGCCGCCCTTGCCGGAGGCGACCGCGTAGACGCGGGTCAGCGAGCCCGGCTGCGCGAAGGGGATCACCGGCTCGGCGGCGTCGGACCCGCGGACGGTCTTGCGCAGCTCGCTGCGCTGCTCGTCGCTCATCACGTCGAGGCTGACCTGCACCGAGGTCACGCCCGGGACGGCCGAGACGGCCTGGGTGACCCGGTTGGTGATCGTCTCGCGCATGGGGCAGCCGGCGACGGTGAGGTAGACCTCGACGGCGACCGAGCCGTCCGGCCCGATCCGCACGTCCTTGATCATGCCCAGCTCGGGGAGCGGGCGGTTGATCTCCGGGTCCTGGACGGTGGCCAGGGCGGCGTTGATCGCGTCGAGCGCCGGCTGGCCGGTCAGGGTGTCGGACATCGGGATGTGTGTCTCCTTCGACGGGGCACCCGTACCGGCCTCCGGGCCTCGGCGTCACTGCCTCCACGGGTCTCCAGCCACTGTACGGCGGCTCCTGCGGCACTCCCCCGGGTGCGGGGGTGATCTGCTGCTCAGGTCGGTGCCATGCTCGGGCGCATGACCAGCCCGGACGCGGCTCCACCGCCGGCCGGCCGCGCCACCGAGCGGATCGAGGGGAGCCGCGTGGTCCCGGGGGAGGGGCCCGGCACCCCCGGGAGCGGCGCTCAGCAGTACCCCTAGCCTTGGCGGACGTGCCCGATCCCGCCCGCGCCCGCACGCTGCGCGACGCCGTCGGCCTGGGCCTCGCCGTCGGCCTGTACGGGGTGGCGTTCGGTGCCGCCGCCGACGCGGCGGGGCTGGACGTCTGGCAGGCGCTGGTGCTGTCGGCCGTCATGTTCACCGGGGCCTCGCAGTTCGCCCTCGTCGGCGTGCTCGGCGCCGGTGGCAGCGCGCTGGCCGCCGTCGGCAGCGCGCTGCTGCTGGGCACCCGCAACACCGTCTACGGCGTGCGGCTGGTGCCGCTGCTGCGACCGCGTGGTCCGCTGCGCCGCGCGGGGACGGCGCACTGGGTCATCGACGAGACGACGGCGCTGTCGCTTGCGGCCCCCGACCGGGCGCTCGCCGGGCTGGCGTTCTGGGTGGGCGGGGCGACGCTGTACCTGACCTGGAACGCCACGACCGTCGTCGGTGCGCTCGGCGCCGCCGCGCTGGGCGGTACCGCGCGGGCGGCGCTGGACGCCGTCGTCCCGGCCGCGTTCCTCGCCCTGCTCTGGCCGCGGCTGGGCCGCGGGTTCCCCGAGCCCGCCGTGCAGCGCCGGGTGGCGCTCGGCGGCGCGGTGGTCGCCCTGGCGCTGACCCCGTTCGTCCCGCCCGGGGTGCAGGTGGTCGCCGCCGTCGTGGCGGTCGCCCTGGCCGGCCGGCCGCGGCGTGCGGTGACGTCGTGAGCGCCACCTGGACGGCGGTGCTCGTCGCCTCCGTCGGCTGCTACCTGCTCAAGCTCGCCGGGCTGTCGGTGCCCGCGTCGTGGGTGGAGCAGCCGTGGGTGGCGCGGGTCGTGGACTTCGTGCCGGCGGCGCTGCTCGCCGCGCTGGTCGTGGTGCAGGGGCTGACCAGCGGCGACGACGTCGTGGTCGACGGCCGGCTGGCCGGGCTCGCCGTCGCAGCTCTGGCCCTGGCGATGCGGGCGCCGTTCATCCTGGTTCTGGTCCTCGCCGGGGCGGCCGGGGCGCTCGTGCACGTCCTCACCGGCTGACCGGTACCGCTGCGCGCCGGAACCACCGGATCGGCCCTCCGTCGGCCACGATCGCCGCGTGACCGAGGTGCGCGAGCAGGAGCCGGCGCCCGCCCGGACGGCATCCCGCTCGCGTGGGCTGCGCCGGCCGGCCGGTCTCGCCGTGCTCGGTGCCCTCGCCGGGGTCGCGGCCAAGGCCGCGGACGAGTCGGGCTGGCAGTGGGCCGGCGACCTGGGGACCTATCCCGCGGCCTGGGTGCTGGTGGTCGCGCTGATCAGCCGGTTCGCGCCGGGGGTCGGCGCGGCGGCCCTCCGCGCCGCGGCCTTCTTCGCCGCGATGACCGCGGCGTACTACGGCTGGGCGGTGTTCGTGCTCGGGTTCGGCTACGAGCCGCAGCTGATCCTGGCCTGGCTGGCCCTGTCCGCCACCGCCGTGGCCGTATTCGCCATGGGGACGTGCTGGGCCACCCGGCGGCCTGGTCCGGCGGCCGGTGCCGTGCTCGCCCTGGCGGCGGGTACCGCCCTGGCGAACGGCGCCCTGCGGGGCGTCTGGCTGGAGCGGACGGGCAGCGACGTGGTGCTGCACCCGGTCCAGGCGGCCGTGGAGATCGTCGTCGCCCTCGTCGTCGTGCTCGTCCTGCCGCGGCACCGGAGCACCCGCCTCTGGGCGCTCGGGCTGCTGCTGCCCATGGCCTGGCTGGCGCAGGAGCTGCTGAACCGCCTGCTCCACGACACCGGGATCATCTGACCCGCCGCGTCAGGCGACCGGGTCGGCCTGCTCCCGGCGCTTCTTGCCCTTCTTCTTCCGCTCGCCGCCGCCGTCGTCGTCGGTGTCCTCGGGCAGCAGCCGGTTCAGCTCGCTGCGGATGAAGTCACGGGTGGCCAGCTCACCGACCGCCACCCGCACCGAGGCGAGCTCGCGGGCGAGGTACTCGGTGTCCGCGCGCGTCGACGCGGCCCGGGCACGGTCCTCCTCCGCCTGCACCCGGTCGCGGTCGGTCTGCCGGTTCTGCGCCAGGAGGATCAGCGGGGCGGCGTAGGCGGCCTGGGTCGAGAACGCCAGGTTGAGCAGGATGAAGGGGTACGGGTCCCAGCGCAGCCGCACGGCGAAGACGTTGAGCGCGATCCAGACGACGACGAGGATCGTCTGCACGGCCAGGAACCGGCCGGTGCCCAGGAAGCGCGCGATGCTCTCGGCGAACTGCCCGACCGCGTCGGGGTTGAGCCGCAGGAAGCTGCCGAACCGCCGCGCGCCGCCGCTGGGGACGTCGAGCCGGGGACCGTCAGCCACGGCGGGCCCGCTCCCGCCAGTCCTCGGGCAGCAGGTGGTCCAGGACGTCGTCGACGCTGACCGCACCGACCAGCCGGCCCTGCGCGTCCACCACGGGCGCGGCCACGAGGTTGTAGGTGGCGAAGTAGTGGGTGACCTCGGCCAGCGGGGCCTCCGGCCTCAGCGGCTCGAGGTCGTCGAGCACCCCGCTGACCAGCGTCGAAGGGGGCTCCCGCAGCAGCCGCTGGATGTGCGCCAGGCCCAGGTACCGACCGGTCGGCGTGGCCGACGGCGGGCGGCATACGTAGACCTGGCTGGCCAGCGCCGGGGTGATCTCCTCCTGGCGCACCCGCGCCAGCGCCTCGGCGATGGTGGCGTCCGGGGCGAGGATCACCGGCTCGCTGGTCATCATCCCGCCGGCGGTGTCCTCCGAGTACTTGAGCAGCTGGCGCACCGACTCCGCCTCGTCGGGCTCCATGAGCTCCAGCAGGCGGTCCCGGTCGACGTCGTGCAGCTCCGACAGCAGGTCGGCGGCGTCGTCGGGATCCATCTCCTCGAGCACGTCGGCCGCCCGGCCCTCGTCGAGGGTGCCGAGGATGGTGATCTGCTCGGCCTCGGGCAGCTCGCCGAGGACGTCGGCCAGCCGCTCGTCGTCCATCGCCTCGGCCACCTCGTGCCGGCGCTTGATCGGCAGCTCCTGCAGCGCGTGCGCCATGTCCGCCGCGTTGAGCTCGCGGTAGGTGGCGATCAGGGTCTCCGCGCCCTGCCCGGTCTGCGGGAGCGCCAGCCCGGTCACCTCGTCCCAGGCGAGCTGGTGCAGCTGCCCGCGGCGGCCGAGCCGGCCCGGCTCCTGGACGGCGAGTCGCGAGAGCAGCCAGTCGCCGGTGCGGGTCTGCTCCATGCCGGCGTCCACCACGTGGGCGTCCTTGCCGGACTCGTTGATCCGGACCTGCCGGTCCAGCAGCTCGCCGAGCACCAGCGTCTCGCCGGCCCGCTGCTCGAAGCGCTTGAGGTTGAGCGTGCCCGAGGCGAGCATCACCGCGCCCGGGTCGAGGGCGGTCACCCGGCCCATCGGCACGAAGATCCGGCGCCGGGCGACCACCTCCACGACCACGCCGAGCACCCGGGGGCACGCGGTGCCCACGCGGAGGCCGACGACGACGTCGCGGACCTTGCCGACCCGGTCGCCGTTGGGGTCGAAGACGGTCAACCCGGCGAGCCGGGAGACGTACGCCCTGGTCACCGTCGTCACGGCCCGAAGGCTACCGTCGGCGCCGTGGCTGCCCCGGGTGAGCTGGACTACGAGGTCGTCGACGTGTTCGCCGAGCGGGCGTTCGCCGGCAACCCGCTGGCCGTGGTGTTCGACGCCGGCGGGCTGACGACGGCGCAGTGCCAGGCGCTGGCGAACGAGTTCCACCTGTCCGAGACCTCGTTCCTGTCCGATCCGACCGGGCCGGGCGCCGACCACCCCGGGTCGGCCGGCGGTCCGGCGGCCGACTACCGGGTGCGCATCTTCACGCCGTTCGCCGAGCTGCCCTTCGCCGGGCACCCGAGCGTCGGCGCGGCGCACACGCTGGTGCGCACCGGGCGGCTGCCGGCCGGGACGCTTCGCCAGGAGTGCGGCGCCGGCATCCTCGACGTGGTGGTCGACGCCGACGGCGCGACGCTCTCCGGCGGCCGGCCCACCCTGCAGGACGGACCGGCCCCCGCGGAGCTCGCCGCCGCCCTGGGCCTCGGGGAGCCCGACGCCACGGGCGTGCCCGCCGACGTCGCCGGCTGCGGCCTGCCGTTCGCCTACGTGTCGGTGCGCCCGGAGGCGGTCGACCGGGCCGTGCCCGACCGGGCGGCGCTCGACGCGCTCGACGTGGGGGAGGGGGTCTCCGTCCTGTCGTGGGACGCCGCCTCGGCCACCATTCGGGCGCGGGTCTTCGCCCGCGACCTGGGCTGGGGGGAGGACCCGGCCACCGGGTCGGCCGCGCTCGGCACCGGGGTGTGGCTGGTGGAGAGCGGGCTGCTCGCCGGCGACGGCACGTCCTCCTACACCGTGCGGCAGGGCGAGCGCATGGGTCGGCCCTCGGTCCTCCTGTGCACCGTGACCGCCGCCGGCGGGCGGGCGGTCGCCGCGACCGTGCGCGGCGCCGTCGTCCCGGTCGCGCGCGGCCGCATCCGCGTGCCGGAGTGAGCACCGCCTCGGCCGAGGCCTGGGCGCTGCACCGCCCGGGGAGCCGGGACGTCGGCCTGCTCACCCTCGCCGTCGTCGGCATCTCGCTGTCGGCGCCGCTGACGGCGGTGGTGACCGCGCCGATGCTGGCGCTGGCGTTCTGGCGCAACGCCGCGGCCGCGGCCGCACTCGTCCCGGTGCTGCTCACCCGGGAGCGGGCGACGCTGACCGGCCTGCGCGGGCGCGACCTGCGCAGCTCCGTCGTCGCCGGGCTGTTCCTCGCGGCGCACTTCGCCGCGTGGCTGCCGAGCCTGTCGATGACGACGGTCGCCGCCTCGGTCGCGCTGGTCACCACCACGCCGATCTGGACGGCGCTGGCGGCGCGGATCTCGGGGGTGCAGCTGCCGGCCGCGGTGTGGTGGGGACTGCTGCTCGCGTTCGCCGGCGTCCTGCTCATCGTGGGGGTTGACGTGACGGTGAGCGCCGAGGCGCTCGCCGGGGACGGGCTGGCCCTGCTGGGGGCGGTCTGCGCCGGTGGTTACGTGCTGGCGGGAGCGCGCGCCCGCCGGCGGCTGGCGACCTCGGCCTACGCCATCGTCTGCTACTCCGTGTGCGCCGTCGTCATCGCGGTCGCCGCCCTGCTCCTCGACGCGCCGCTGGCCGGGTTCGAGGCCCGGGAGTGGTGGCTGATCGCGGGCATCACCGTCACCGCGCAGCTGTTCGGGCACACGCTGCTCAACCTGGTGCTCTCGTCGGTGGGGCCGACCGTCGTCAGCCTCGCGATCCTGCTGGAGGTCCCGGGCGCGCTGCTGTTCGCCCTCGTCCTGCTCGGCCAGGTCCCGCCGCTGCTGGCGCTCCCGGGTGTCGTGCTGGTGATGGCCGGGGTGGCGCTGGTCGTGCGCGCCGGCCGGCCCGCGACCCTGGTCGAGCCGGGCACCTGAGCGTCGACCGGGCAGTCCTGGTCACCCGATCCGGCGTGTCGAGAAGTGTCGTCGACCACAACTGCGCACTCGACGCGATCCGGTGATCAGCGGCCCGGGAGTCGCCTGGCTACCCTCCGGTAGCTGAAGACGCCGTCGTCTGCACGAAGAGAGGCACCGTGGCCGAGCTCCGCTCCCGTCGTTCCAACCTCGCCGTTCCCGGCAGCAACCCCCGGTTCCTGGAGAAGGCCAAGGGCCTGCCGGCCGACCAGGTCTTCCTGGACCTGGAGGACGCCTGCGCGCCGCTGGCCAAGCCCGGTGCGCGGAAGAACATCGTCGCGGCCCTGAACGAGGGCGGCTGGGGCGACAAGATCCGCACCGTCCGCGTCAACGACTGGACGACGGAGTGGACCTTCCAGGACGTGCTCGAGGTCGTCGGCGGGGCCGGCGCCAACCTCGACGCCATCATGCTGCCGAAGGTGCAGGACGCCGCCCAGGTCAAGGCGCTGGACATGCTGCTGACCCAGATCGAGAAGGCCAACGGCCTGGAGATCGGCCGGATCGGCATCGAGGCGCAGATCGAGACGGCCCAGGGCCTGATCAACGTCAACGACATCGCGTTCGCCAGCGACCGGATCGAGACGATCATCTTCGGCCCGGCCGACTTCATGGCCAGCATCAACATGAAGTCGCTGGTCGTGGGCGCGCTGCACCCGGACTACCCGGGCGACCCGTTCCACTACATCCTCATGCAGATCCTCATGGCGGCCCGCGCGCGCGGCGTCCAGGCGATCGACGGCCCCTTCCTGCAGGTGCGCGACGTGCCCGCCTTCGAGGAGGTCGCCAAGCGCTCGGCGATGCTCGGCTTCGACGGCAAGTGGGTCCTGCACCCGGGTCAGATCGACGCCGCCAACGAGATCTACGCGCCGTCCCAGGAGGACTACGACCACGCCGAGCTGATCCTCGACGCCTACGACTGGGCGACGTCGGAGGCCGGTGGCAAGAAGGGCTCGGCGATGCTCGGCGACGAGATGATCGACGAGGCCAGCCGCAAGATGGCGCTGGTCATCGCGGGCAAGGGCCGCGCCGCCGGCCTGTCCCGCACCTCGTCCTTCACCCCGCCGGAGAGCTGAGCCGCACTTCACCAGGCATAGGAAGCTATGCCTACGGATCCGACCCCGAATTCGTAGGCATAGCTTCCTATGCCTCGCCGGGCAGGGGTTCCACCACCGAACCCTCCCCGGGCATCCCCAGCTCCCGCACGAGCACGGTGCCGGTGCGGAGCTGCTCGCGGAACCGGCGGAAGACCATCGGCACGCCCTGGGCGACGGACAGGTCCGCGCTGTCCATGACCTGCAGGTGGACGTGCGGCTGGGTCGAGTTGCCCGAGTTCCCGCAGGTGCCGACCGGTTCGCCCACCGCCACCACCTGGCCGGCGGCGACCCGGACCGAGCCGCGCCGGAGGTGCACCAGGGCGACGTAGGCCTGCGCCCCGGGCAGCGCGATGATCACGTGGTTGCCGGCGATGGCGTGCACCCCCGCCCGGAGGCGGCCGGCCTGCCCGAGCGCGTAGGGCACGAGCGCCAGCTGCGACCGCCGGGCCCCGTGGTCGGGCTCGCCGTCGTGCACGGCGACGACGGTGCCGCCGGCCGGCGCGAGGATCGGCCGCCCGAACCCGGGAAAGCGCTCGGGCGGCTCGGTGGCGACGAGGGTCCGCCAGTCGCGCATCCCCGCCGTCCGGCCCTGGGCGTCCACCCCGACGAAGTCGACCGCGTACCGCTCGCCGAGCAGGTCGGTGCCGTGGCTCGGCACCCGCCGGGCCGGGCTGTTGCGGGTCAGCCAGCGGCCGGTGAACGGTAGCGCCAGCTCGACCGCCCGGGGGTCTCCTACCGGGTGCTCGGCCGCCATGGCGGGAGCGTAGGGACCGGGCGGGGCCGGGGACAGGCCCGCGGGCGGCTCAGGGGCCGAAGCCGGTGCTGGTCAGCGCCGCGAAGGCGATGATCCAGACGAGCAGGACCAGTACGTAGATGCCGGTCCCGATGCCGCCGACGATGACGCCGGCCAGCGCCATGCCGTCACCCTCCTCGCCGGTCCGGCGGATCTGCCGGCGCGCCGAGATGCATAGGCCCAGCCCCACCGGTGGGAAGACGAAGGCCATGACCAGCGCGGCGATCGCCAGGCCGCTCGTCGGCCGGCCCCACTGCGCGGGATGACCCGGAGGAGTGCCGTACCCGGGCGGAATGCCGTACCCGGGCGGAGCGCCGTACCCGGGCGGCGGACCGTACGGCTGCGCGTAGCCGGGCGGGGCGTACCCGGCTCCCGGCGGGACGGCGCCCGCGCCGGGCGCCGCCGGCGGCGGATCGCCGCGGTACAGCCCGTCGTCGCCGTGGGTCATGGGTCCTCCTGTGCCGTGCGGTGCCGCCGAGCGGCTACTCCACCACGCCCGCGGCGCGACCGCGGGAGGCGCCACGCGGCCGATGCGACGGGCGGTGCGGCGGGGAAAGGTGAGCAGGCACACGCCGGAGGGGCCCCGAGCGTGACCCATACTCCTCGGTAACTCGGACACCGCAGTCCCGAATGGAGCGCACCCGTTGACCCGCTTGGCACAGACCGCTGATCTGACCGACATCCAGCGCGAGATCCTGTCGACGGTCAGGAGCTTCGTCGACCGCGAGATCATCCCGAACGCGCAGGAGCTCGAGCACGGCGACACCTACCCGCAGGAGATCGTCGACGGGCTCAAGGAGCTCGGCATCTTCGGGCTCATGATCCCCGAGGAGTACGGCGGCCTCGGCGAGTCGCTGCTCACCTACGCGCTGGTGGTGGAGGAGATCGCGCGTGGCTGGATGAGCGTCTCCGGCGTCATCAACACCCACTTCATCGTGGCGTACATGATCAAGCAGCACGGCACGCAGGAGCAGAAGGACCACTACCTCCCGCGCATGGCCACCGGGGAGGTGCGGGGCGCCTTCTCGATGTCCGAGCCGGGGCTGGGCTCCGACGTCGCCGGCATCCGCACCAAGGCCGTCAAGCAGGCCGACGGGAACTACGTCATCGACGGCCAGAAGATGTGGCTGACCAACGGTGGCAGCTCCACCCTGGTCGCGGCGCTGGTGCGCACTGACGAGGGCGCCGAGAAGGCGCACCAGAACCTCACGACGTTCCTCGTCGAGAAGCCGGCCGGCTTCGGCGAGGTCAAGCCCGGGCTCACCATCCCCGGCAAGATCGACAAGATGGGCTACAAGGGCGTCGACACCACCGAGCTGGTGTTCGACGGCTACCACGCCGAGGCCGGCGACATCCTCGGCGGCCAGCCGGGCAAGGGCTTTAGCCAGATGATGGACGGCGTCGAGGTCGGCCGGGTCAACGTCGCGGCCCGCGCCTGCGGCATCTCCATCCGCGCCTTCGAGCTCGCCGTCGCCTACGCCCAGCAGCGGGAGACCTTCGGCAAGCCGATCGCCCAGCACCAGGCGATCGCCTTCCAGCTGGCCGAGATGGCCACCAAGGTCGAGGCCGCCCACCTGATGATGGTCAACGCGGCCCGCCTCAAGGACGCCGGCAAGCGCAACGACGTCGAGGCCGGCATGGCCAAGCTGATCGCCAGCGAGTACTGCGCCGAGGTGACCACGCAGTCCTTCCGCATCCACGGCGGGTACGGCTACTCCAAGGAGTACGAGATCGAGCGCCTCATGCGCGAGGCGCCGTTCCTGCTGATCGGCGAGGGCACCAGCGAGATCCAGAAGACGATCATCAGCCGCGGTCTGCTCAGGACCTACAAGCTCAAGGGCTGAACCCCGCACGCACGTCGGCCCCGTTCCCCGGCAAGGGGACGGGGGCCGACGTGCGTCCTCGCTCAGCCGGCGCTGTCGGCGGTGTCCTCGAAGCGGACCTCGACCTCGTCGACGCCGAGCGACCGGGCGAGACCGGTCAGCATGGCGCGGGTGTTGGTCTCGGCGCGCTCGCGGAGGTCGCTCGCCGCGGCCGCCGCGGTCAGCCGGTCCTCGGTCACCGCGTAGAGCGCGCTGTCGTCGACCGGATCGTCACCGACCGCGTCGCCGATCCGGTCGACCAGCCCGCGGTCGCGGTCGAGGACCCGGCTCTCCTGCGGGTCGATGCGGACCTCGCCCAGTCGCGGCGCGGGCAGCTCGATGGTCGCGGTCGTGCCGTCGGCGGAGAGGCTCACGGCACCGCCGTCCAGGGCCGCGAAGTCGACGTGGTTGTCGACGGTGCCGGTCGCCAGCAGCTGGACCCGCTCGTCGCCGCGTGGTACTCGTGCAGGTCGTCCAGGGCGAGCAGCAGCGGGGGAGTGCCGCGTGCAGCGCCGGCCGGCCGCCGGATGTTCCCCACCGCGCGGTCGGGTTCTGCCCACCACTGGTGGGCAGAAGCCGACTGCGCGCACAGGGAAGCCTGGCGGGCGCCGCTACCGGGCGGGGCGGCGCTCGTAGCTGCGTCGCGCCCACAGCCAGCCGACCAGGGCGATCGCGGCGCACCACGCGACGGCGACGACACCGCTGCTGCCGATCTCCGTGCCGGACAGCAGGCCGCGCACCGTCTCGATGATCGGCGTGAACGGCTGGTGCTCGGCGAACCAGCGCAGGCCGGCCGGCATGGAGTCGGTGGGCACGAAGGCGCTGCCGAAGAACGGCAGCAGCAGCATCGGCATCGGCATGTTGCTGGCCGACTCCACGCTCTTCGCCGTCAGCCCCATGGCCACCGAGAGCCAGGACAGCGCCAGGCTGACCAGGACGAGGAACGCGGCCGCCGTCAGCCACTCCAGCGGGTCGGCGTCCGGCCGGAAGCCGACCAGCAGGGCCGCACCCACGACCAGGGCCAGCCCGACCATCGTCTGGACGACCGCGCCCCCGACGTGCCCGGCCAGCACCGCGGCGCGGGCGATGGACATGGTCCGGAACCGGGTGATGATGCCCTCGGTCATGTCCATCGCGACCGAGATGGCGGTGCCCTGCGCCGCCGCGGTGATCGCCAGCACCAGCAGGCCGGGCGTCAGGTAGTCGGCGTACTCCGCGCGGCCACCCGTGACGCCGCCGAGACCGGCGCCCAGCGTGCCGCCGAACACGAAGACGAACAGCAGGAGGAAGACGATCGGCATCGCCGCGACGATCACCGTCAGCGACGGGTAGCGCAGCGCGTGCTTGAGGTTGCGCCGCAGCATCGTGGCCGAGTCCGCGACGGTCCAGCTGAGCGTGGTCATGGCGTGGTCACCTTCTCGTCGGTGGTGCGGCCGGTGAGGGCGAGGAAGACGTCGTCGAGGTCGGGCTGGTGCACGGTGAGGTTCGCGACCTCCGCCGCGGCGTCGTCGAGGCGGGCGAGCACGTCCCGGAGCGCCCGGACGCTGCCGTCGCTGGGCACCTCGAGGGCGAGCGCATCGGCGTCCACGGTGGCTCCCCGGAGCACCCGGGCGGCGGCGTCGAGCGGCCGCCGGTCGGTGAACTGCAGCCGCAGCGAGCCTCCGGGGACCAGCCGCTTGAGCTCGGCCGAGGTGCCCTCGGCGACCAGCCGGCCGCCGTCGAGCACGCCGATCCGGTCGGCGAGCTGGTCGGCCTCCTCGAGGTACTGGGTGGTGAGCAGGACGGTCACCCCGTCCGCCACGAGGCCGCGCACGACGTCCCACACCGCCCGGCGGCTGCGGGGGTCGAGGCCGGTCGTCGGCTCGTCGAGGAAGACGACGCGCGGCTCACCCATCAGCCCCATCGCGAGATCGAGCTTGCGGCGCATGCCGCCGGAGTAGGTCGTCGGGCTGGTCGCGGCGGCCTCGGTGAGGTCGAACCGGTCCAGCAGCTCCGCGGCGCGCGCGGTGCCGGTCCGGCGGCCGAGGTGCAGCAGGTCGGCCACCAGCCGGAGGTTCTCCGCACCGGTCAGCAGGTTGTCGACCGCGGTGAACTGGCCGGTGACGGCGATGGCCGAGCGCACCGCCCGCGGTTCGCGGACGACGTCGGAGCCGGCGATGCGGACCTCGCCGCCGTCGGGGGGCGTCAGGGTGGCGAGGATGTCGACGGTGGTCGTCTTGCCCGAGCCGTTGGGGCCGAGCAGGGCGAAGACCGAGCCCTCGGGGACGGTCAGGTCCAGGCCGTCGAGCACGACGTGGTCGCCGAAGGACTTGCGCAGCCCGCGGACGGAGATGGCGGCGGTGGGGTTCACGGTCAGTTCCTCTCAGGCCCGGCGGATCAGGATGTCGCCGTAGGAGGTGCGGGCATGGATCTCGACGGTCTCCGCCGACCCCTCCGGCCCCTCGCTCTCGGTGAGCAGGTTGCGGACGCGGCCGGCGCCCGAGGAGACGTCGAGCCAGGCCGCGGTTCCCTCGCGCACCCCGGCCTCGACCTCGCCGTAGGCGGTCTCGAGGACCAGCGAGCCGCGGACCGCCTGGCCCACCCGCACCTGGCCGTACTTGGTGGTGCCGGTCAGGGAGTCCAGCGCGCGGTCGACGGTGACGTTGCCGTAGCCGGTCTCCAGCCGGGCCGGTCCGGCGGTCTCGCCGATCCGGACGTCGCCGTAGGAGGTGCTGGCGTCGGTCTCGCCCGTGACGGCGGCGGCGGAGATGTTGCCGCTGGAGCTCCGGGCGCGCAGGCGCCCGGCCTGCTCCAGGCGGATGCCGCCGTGCCGGCTCTCCAGCTCGGCGTCGCCCAGCCGGCCGGTGCAGGTGACGTCGCCGGCGGTCGTGCGGACCTCCAGCGAGGACCCGGCGGGCAGGACGACGTCGACCTCGATCTCCGGGCCGGAGCCGAAGAAGGGCAACCGCGGGCGGCTGGTGGACCGGACGAGCAGCTCGCCGTCGCTGAAGGTCACGCGGGTCTGCTCGGCGGCGGTGACGTCGGCGGGCCTGCCGGCGTTGCGCGGGCGGACGGTGACGGTGGTGTCGTGCCGGTCGTCCGCGCGGACCTGCACGCCTCCGGAGACGACCTCGATGCGGGCCGTGATGGGCCCGGGGGTGTCGAACGTGGGCATGGCTGCGCCCTCCTCGGGGCAGGGGTGGGTGCCCCCGGGCCGGTCGGCCGGGGTCGTGGTGCGGAGCGGGGAGGGCGCGGGGCTAGCGCGCCCAGCCGGTGTACTGGGAGCCGCCGCCGGACCAGCGGCCGCGGCGGGTGTCGGACGACGGGCGCGGGCCGGGCTCCGCCGCGGTGGCGACGGCCCGGACCAGCCAGGTGTTCACCGAGACGCCGAGGCGGGCGGCCGCCTCGTCCACGCGGGCCTTGAGCTGCTCGGGGAGCCGCAGCGTGATCCGCAGCGTGCTGCCCTCGTCCAGGTCGACGGCGGGCTCGGGGGCTGGGGTGCCGGTGGGCGGCTCGGCCGGCGGGTGGGTGACGGCGAAGCCGAGGTCGCTGCCGCGGAGCCGCACGTCCACGGTGCCGGGGGCGAGCTGGCCGGTGATCTCCTCGGCCGCCTGGGAGAGCGCGCTGAGCAGCGCCAGGCGGACGGAGGACTCCAGCGAGGCGGTCAGCCGCTCCGCCAGGGCTCGGGACTCCTCGCCACCGGCCTCGGCAGCCGTGAGGAGGTCCCGGCGCAGCTGCTCGACGAAGGGGGTGAGGTCCATGACACCACTGTGACGCCACAGTGGTGTCATACGCAAGGTCTGATGACACCACAGTGCCGCCGCGCCCGTCCGTCGGCGGAAGCGTGTAGGCAGGAGGCATGCGTGCAGCGGGAGTGACCGAGTTCGGCGGGCCGGAGGCGTTGCACATCGTCGAGGTGGAGCCCGAGCCCCTGGGCCCGGGCCAGGTGCGGCTCCGGGTCGAGGCGGCCGCGGTCAGCCCGACCGACACGCACGCCCGCTCCGGGGCCTACGCCGAGCGGGACCCGGTGAAGACCCCACCGTGGGTGCCCGGCATGGACGTCGCCGGCACGGTCACCGAGGTCGGCGAGGGCGTGGCGCACCTCGTCGTCGGCGACCTGGCGATGGGCATCGTCGTCCCGTCCGGCCCGTACGGGGCCTACCGCGAGGAGAAGGTGCTGCCCGGCGACTCGGTGGTCCGGGCGCCCGCGGGCACCGACGCCGTGGCCGCCTCGACGCTGCCGATGAACGGGCTCACCGCCCGGCTCTCGCTGGACCTAATGGGCCTGCAGCCGGGGCAGGTGCTCGCGGTGACCGGCGCGGCGGGCGCCTACGGCGGCTACGTGGTCCAGCTGGCCAAGGCCGACGGGCTCACCGTGGTGGCCGACGCCTCGGAGGCGGACGAGGAGCTCGTCCGCGGGCTGGGCGCCGACGTCGTGGTCCGCCGCGGCGAGGACGTCGCCGACCGGATCCGGGAGCACTTCCCCGACGGCGTGGACGGGCTCGCCGACGGCTCGGTGCAGGACGCGCAGGTGCTGCCCGCCGTCCGGGACGGGGGAGCGGTGGCCACCGTGCGCGGCTACCGCGGGAACGGCGAGCGCGGGCTGCGGTTCTTCCCGACCCTCGTCCGGAAGGTGGCCACCGACCGCGCGGCGCTCGACCGGCTGCGGCAGCAGGTCGAGGAGGGCACGGTCACGCTCCGCGTCGCGCGCACCTTCCCGGCCGAGCAGGCCGCCGAGGCGCACCGGGTGCTCGAGGCCGGCGGCGTGCGCGGCCGGCTGGTGCTGACCTTCTGACCGACCGGTCGCGGGGCACGCCTCCTCCCTGGTTGGGTGCAGGGACGGCCCGGGCAGCGGAGCCCGGCGGATCGGGAGGTGCGGCGAGATGGTGCACAGGCTGGTGGTCAGCTACGGGACGCCCGAGGACCCGGCGGCGTTCGACTCCTACTACCGGGAGACCCACACCCCGCTGGCGCTGAAGCAGCCCGGGCTGGTCCGGCTCACCTTCGGGCACGGCCAGGCGATGGACCCGGCCCAGCCGGCGCCCTACCTGGTCGCCGAGCTGGATTTCGACTCCGAGGCGGCGATGGGGCAGGCGCTCACCTCGCCCGAGGGGCGGGCCGCCGGCGCGGACCTCGCCAACTTCGCCACCGGCGGCGTCTCCTTCGTGCACTTCGAGGTGCAGACCGCGAGCTGACCCCCGCCCGGGTGCCGGGGTGTCCCCCGACCGGGGATGTCCACAGGCGCCGATGGACCGGAACCGGCGCGTCCGTCTAGCGTTCCCGCGGCATCCGGCCCCGGCGGACCCCTCACCGGCGGACCGTCCCGGGATGGGCCGCTCCTCCCGGCGGGGCCGGGCACGGGGCGGGCGGGACCGGCGAGGGGTGGCGCGTGCGCGTCCAGGTGAGCGTCGGGCAGGGCGACGGAGCCCTGCTCGACGTCGCCGTCGACGTGGACGACGACCTGCCGGTCGGCCGGGTGGCTGCGGAGCTGGGCCGGGTCACCGGCCGGCCGGCCGAGGGGATCTGGGTCGCCGGCGAGCGGCTCGACGACGACCGGCCGGTGGGGGACAGCCCGCTGGTCGACGGCGCGGTGGTGCACCTGTCCGCCCCGCCGGACGTGTCCCGGCCCCCGCGCGGGTGGCAGCTGCGCGTGGTGAGCGGCCCGGGCAGCGGGCTGGTCGCCGAGCTGCCGATGGGCGACCACGAGCTCGGCCGCAGCGGCGCCCTCGGGTTCGCCGACCGGGCCATGTCCCGCCGCCACGCGCTGCTGCGGGTGGGCGCCGACGGCGCGACCCTGCGCGACCTCGGCTCGGCCAACGGCACGCTGCTGGACGGCGAGCCGGTGCCCGAGGACGAGCCCGGGGCCGCGGTCGGGCCCGGGCAGCTGGTGCAGCTCGGCGACACCCGGCTGGTCATCGGGCCGGCACCGGTGGCCGACGCCGCCGTCGAGCCGGCCGGCCCCGGGGCCCGGGCGTTCGTCCGGGCGCCACGCATCCTGCCGTCGGAGCGGGAGGTCCGCGTCGAGCTGCCGCCGGAGCCCCGGGCCCGGGAGCCGCGCCGGTTCCCGCTGGTCATGATCCTGTCGCCGCTGGCCGTCGGGGTCGTGCTGGCCGTCGTCCTGCGCTCACCGCTGTACCTGGTCCTCGCCGTCGCCGGCCCGGTGATGATGGTCGCCAACGCCGTCGCCGACCGCCGGCAGGGCGCCCGCGAGGCGCGGCTCGCCCGCGCGGAGCACGCGCGGCAGCTGGCCCGCGCACTGGAGCGGATCGGGACGGCGGTGGCCGAGGAGACCACCCGCCGGCGCGCCGCCCACCCCGATCCCGCCACGGCCCTGCTCACCGCGGTCCTGCCCGGCCGGCGGCTGTGGGAGCGGCGCCGCACCGACCCCGATGCGCTCGACCTCCGGCTCGGGTCGGCGGACCTCCCCGCGCAGGTGGTGGTCACCGACCGCTCCGCGCGCGACGAGCCGCAGGAGCCGCGGACCGTGCGGGCGGTGCCCGCGGTCGTGCCGCTGCGCGAGGCCGGCGTCGTGGGCCTCGCCGGCCCCGCCGAGCCGCTGGCCGGGCTGCTGCGCTGGGTGGTGCTGCAGCTGGCGGTCCACCACCCGCCGCGGGACCTCGGGCTGACCGTCCTCGCGCCGTCGGCCCGCACCGACTGGAACTGGGTGCGCTGGCTGCCGCACGCCCGCCCGGCCGACGGGGAGGGGCCGGTGGCGTCCGTCGGCAACGATCCCGAGACGGTGTCCGCACGGGTGGCGGAGCTGACCGCCCTGGTCAAGGCGCGGCGCGAGGTGACGACGACCGGCGCCGGGCGGGTGCTGCCGGAGTCCTTCCCCGCGCACGTGCTGGTGGTGCACGGCTTCCGCCTGCTCCGGGCCGTCCCCGGCCTGGCCCAGGTGCTGCAGGACGGTCCGGCGGTCGGCGTCTACGCGGTGTGCGCCGACGAGGAGGAGCGGTTCCTGCCCGAGGCGGCCACCGCGACGGCGGTGCTCGACCCGGACGGTGGGGCCACGCTGTCGATCCGCCGCAGCGGCTCCGACCCGGTGCCCGCCGTGCTCGCCGAACCGGTGGCGGGCGAGCTCGCCGAGCGGGCGGCCCGCGCGCTCGCGCCGCTGCGCGACGTCAGCCTCGCCGACGACGACGCCGTGCTGCCCGACAGCGTGCGGCTGCTCGACGTCCTCGGGCTGGAGCCCCCCACCGTCGACGGCATCCGCGCGCGCTGGCAGCTGTCGGGGCGGTCCACGCTCATGGTGGTCGGCGCGGGGCTGCACGGGCCGTTCGACCTCGACCTGCGCACCGACGGCCCGCACGGGCTGGTCGCGGGCACCACCGGGGCGGGGAAGTCCGAGCTGCTGCAGACGATGATCGCCTCCCTGGCGGTGGCCAACCGCCCGGACGCCCTCAACCTGGTGCTGGTCGACTACAAGGGCGGCAGCGCCTTCAAGGACTGCGTGCACCTGCCGCACACCGTCGGCATGGTCACCGACCTCGACGCCCACCTCGTCGAGCGGGCGCTCACCTCGCTGGGCGCGGAGCTGAGGTACCGCGAGCACCGGCTGGCCGCGGCCGGCGTCAAGGACATCGAGGACTACCAGGACCTGCAGGCGCGCGAGCCCGGCGCCCCGCCGCTGCCGCGGCTGCTGATCGTCATCGACGAGTTCGCCTCCCTGGCGCGGGAGCTGCCCGACTTCGTGGCCGGGCTGGTCGGCATCGCCCAGCGCGGCCGGTCGCTCGGCATCCACCTGCTGCTGGCCACCCAGCGGCCCAGCGGGGTGGTGTCCCCGGAGATCCGGGCGAACACCAACCTGCGCATCTCGCTGCGGGTCACCGACGGCGCGGACAGCAGCGACGTGCTGGACGCCTCCGACGCCGCGCGGATCCCCAAGTCCGCTCCGGGGCGCGGGTTCGCCCGGCTCGGCCACGGCGCGCTGGTGCCGTTCCAGGCCGGCCGGATCGGTGGCCGCCGTCCGGGGCAGGGCGCGGGAGCCGCCGCGCCGTCCGCCGTCCCGGTGGGCTGGCACCAGCTCGGGTACCCCGCACCGCGGCGGCCGGCCGTCGCGGGCCCGCGGGACGACGTGGAGGTCACCGACCTGTCGGTGCTCGTGGCGGCGGTGCGCGACGCCGCCGTCGCCGAGGCGGTGCCGGTGCAGCGCAGCCCGTGGCTGGCGGCGCTGCCCGACCGGCTCCTGGCCGGCGATCTGGACGAGGACGGGACGGCGCCTCTCCGGCTGCCCTACGGGCTGCAGGACCTGCCGGCCCGGCAGGAGCGCCGGACCGCCGTCTTCGACCCCGCGACCGACGGGCACCTGCTGGTCATCGGGTCGCCCCGGAGCGGCCGGTCCCAGCTGCTGCGGACGCTGGCCGGGGCGGTCGGTACGCGGTGCTCGACCCGCGACGTGCACCTCTACGCGCTCGACTGCGGCAACGGTGCGCTGCTGCCCCTGGCCGACCTGCCGCACTGCGGTGCGGTCGTCCCCCGCGCCCAGACCGAGCGCGCCGCCCGGCTGCTCGACCGGCTCGCCCGGGAGCTGGAGCGCCGGCAGCAGCTGCTCTCCGAGGGCGGCTTCGCCGACATCACCGAGCAGCGCGGCTCGGCTCCGGCCGACCAGCGGCTGCCGCACGTGCTGCTGCTGGTCGACCGGTGGGAGGGCTTCACCCCCGGTCTCGGCGAGGTCGACGGCGGGCGGCTCACCGACGTCCTGCTGACCCTCGTGCGCGAGGGGGCGTCGGCCGGCATCTCCGTCGTGCTGACCGGTGACCGGTCCCTGGGCACCGCGCGGCTGGCCTCGCTGACCGACAGCAAGCTGGTCCTCCGGCTGGCCGACCGGGGCGACTACCCGCTGGTCGGCGTCGCCGGCCGGCAGGTACCCGGCGTGCTCCCGCCCGGGCGGGGGGTCGCCGTCGACGGTGCCGTCGAGACGCAGGTGGCGCTGCTGACCGACGACGGGTCGGGGAAGGGCCAGGCGGCGGCGCTCGCCGAGATCGCCAAGGCCGCGCACGTGCGGGACGCCCTGCTGCCCCGGTCGGCCCGCCCGTTCCGCGTCGACGCGCTGCCGTCCCGGATCTCCTTCGACACGGCGTGGGCGATGCGCCCGGCGGTCCCCGGGCCGGGTCCCGCGCTGGTCGGGGTCGGTGGTGACGAGCTGGCCGTCGCCGGCCCGGACCTGCTGGGCGGCGGCCGGGCGTTCGTGGTCGCCGGGCCGGCGCGGTCGGGCCGGAGCTCGGTGCTGGCGGTCATGGCGGAGTCGCTGCTGCGGCAGGGTGCACCGATCGTGGTGGGCGCGCCGAAGGAGTCGCCGCTGCGGGCCCTGGCCGGGCGCCCCGGCGTCGTCGCGGTGGTGACGGACGCCGCCGCACCGGCCGCGCTGTGGCGGGAGCTGCTCACCGCCGACCCCGGGCGCCCGCTGGTCCTGCTGCTCGACGACGGCGACGTGCTCCGCGACTGCCCGGCCGGCGAGGTGTTCCGCGGGGTGGCGACCGGCGCCGGGCCGCCCGGGCGGAGCCTGGTGCTCGCCGGCAGCGCCGACGGCATCTGCACCGGCCTCTCCGGGTGGCAGGTGGACGTGCGCAAGGCGCGGCAGGGGCTGCTGCTCTCGCCGCAGGGCGGCACCGACGGCGACCTGATCGGCGTCCGGCTGCCGCGCAGCGCCGTCGGCGGGCCGGTGCGGCCGGGGCGGGGGCTGCTGCACCTGGGCGACGGCGTGCTGCGGACCATCGCCGTCCCCACCCCGCCGGACGTCGCCTGACCGGGCGGCGAGGGGTCCGGCCGGGGCCTGTGGACAACGGCCGTCGACCCTCTCCGATCCCTCTAGCGTGAGCGGGCCGGAGACGGCGGAGAGGCGGAGGCCGGAGTGAGCGACCTGTACATCGACGGAGCGGTCCTGGCCCGCGTCCGGTCCGACCTCCTCGGCATCCGGGACCTCCTGGAGCAGCCCGCGCGGGAGATGCGCGAGGTGTCCGGAGCCGCGATGGGTGCGCCGGCCCTCGCCCGGCGGATGGACGAGTTCGGCGACGAGTGGGCCTACGGCATCGGCAGGCTGGGCGGCTTCGCCGCGGACGCCGCCGAGGCCCTCGACTCCGTCGCCGCGGCCTTCCGCGAGGCCGACGTGTCGCTCAGCGCCGCGCTGCGGGACGCGGGCGGGCGATGAGCGGCCGGTTCCCCTCGCTGGGGTTCGACCCCGCCCCCGGGGACGTGGCGGTCGCCGGGCAGGTGGCCGCCGGCGTCACCGGGGCGGCCCAGGTGCTCGAGCGGATCGCCGAGGTGCTCACCGGAGCTGCGGACGGCGAGTGGCGCGGCTCGGCGGCCATCGCCTTCCGGAACCTGCTGTCCGACGAGTTCCGGCCCAAGGTGCAGACCGCGGCCCGCTCGTTCGACGAGGCGAGCCGCACGCTGCACGACTGGCTGGAGACCATGCACGCCGGCCGGCGCCGCGCCCTGGCCCTGGAGGCCGAGCACGCGGCCGCGGTGCGGCGCGCGCAGTCGGCGCACGCCACCTACGCAGCCATCCCGGCCGCCGCTCCGGCTCCGGCTCCGGACCCGGATGCCGCGCCGCCGACGCCGGAGCAGGCCGCCGCCGAGTCCGAGCGGCTCCGGGCCCGGGCGGCCGCGGGGCGGGCGGCGGGAACGGCCGACGCGGAGGTCGAGCGGATCGCCGGGGAGGCCCGCGCCCTCCTCGCCGGCTACGAGCAGGCCGGCCAGGACGCGGCCGGCCGGCTGCAGCGGGCCATCGACATCGCCCCGGACGAGCCCGGCTTCTGGGCGGGGCTCGCCGAGGACGTCGGAGAGGCGCTCGCCGAGATCCAGGAGTTCGCGCACGACGTCGACGACTGGATCCTCGAAGGGCTGGACGGGCTCGCACCGTTGCTGGACCTGATCGGCGACGTCACGAGCCTCCTCAGCACCGCGTGCGGTTTCCTCGCCTTCGTCCCCGGCCTGCAGTTCCTGGCGGGCCCCGCCCTGGTGCTGGGGCTGGTGTCGACGGGGTTCCACTACCTGACCGCGGTCGGGGACACGGGCAGCTTCACGGAGGCGCTCACCGACGGCACGGTGCTCATGGACGCCGCGGGGGTGGCCCTCGGGTTCGGCGCGCTGAAGGTGGGGAGCCAGGTGGTCGCGGCGGCCCGCACCGGCAGCAGCGCCTCGGTGGCCGGCGGCGCGGCGGGGCGGACGCAGCTCTTCGGCCCGCCGACCGAGACGGCGGCGAGCTGGTTCCAGCTGGCCCGCAGCACCAGCTACCGGATGGGCGAGACCGAGCTGCTCTGGCGGGTGGCGCGGTACAAGGTCAACCAGGCCGGGCTGGCCCGCACCGTCGCGGCCGGGGACCCGATCCGGTCGGAGGGCACCTGGCTCTGGGACCGCTCGCTCACCCGGCAGCCGAGCGTGGTGCGGTGACGGTCGCCACCTCGGGGCTGGTGGAGCTCTGCCTCCCGCGCGACTGGACCGAGCTCCTCCTTCCGGACGACGACGAGGCACGGGACCACCTCGACCGGCTGGTGCGCAGCACCTGGCCGGGCGGCCCGGCCGGGCCGCGGACCGGGAGCACCCGCGCGCTGATGGAGTGGCGCGCGGCGATGCTCGACGCCGGTGTGGTCAGCCACGGGGTGGTGATCGCACCGCGGCCCGAGGGCACGCCCGCCAACTGGCACGTGCAGACCAGCGTCGTGCCGCTGCCCGTCGTGCCCGACGTCGACGTCCCCGCCGTCGTCGCCGAGCTGGTGCGTGCCCGGTGGGGCGCCGGGCCGCACCACGTGGAGACCTACGAGACCGACATGGGTCTCGGGGTGGGCGTCGTCGCCGAGCGCACCGTCCCGCCGCCGCCCGGGCTGGCCGACCTCGCCGTGCGGGGGCTGGAGGTCGTCGCGGACCCCGTGCGGATGGGCGTGGCCGTGGCGCTGGCGTGCGCGCCCGGTGCGACGCAGGCGCTGCTGGTCGTCGGGGTGTGCCTGGATCCGGCGCAGGTCTGGGAGCTGGCCGGCCTGGTGGCGGTCGTCGCCGGACGTTCACGGCTGCACCCGGCGCCCGCCGCGGACGAGGGGGAGGACCGGTCGGGATGACCGCCGTGCACGGCCCGTGGGCGTGGCGATCGAGGAGACGTCCACCGCCGCCGTGTCGGCGGCCGTCACGGGTTCGATCGGTGTGCTGGCCGCCCTGGCCGGGGCTGCCACGGCGATCGCGGTCGTCCGGCGAGCCTGGGAGGAGCGGCGGCTGTGGAGGCAGCTGCTCGCCCGGAGGCCCTCCAGACGGAACCGGAGGCCGCCTCGCTGCGTGCGAGGCGGCCTCCGGTGCGCAGGACAGCCGGTCAGCGACCGAGGGCGCCGGCCAGCTGGGTGTCGGCGTCGCGGAAGGTGGCCGCGGCCTGGTTGAGGTACTGCGCCATGCCGTCCAGCCCGGCGATCATGTTCCGCGCGCCGGTGGTGAACTCGTCGTAGGACGCCTGGAAGGTACGGCTGGAGCTGTCGGTCACGTACCCCTCGGCGACGAGCTGGTCGACGAGCCCCTTGAGCTGGCCGAGCATGCCGTCGATCTCGGCGCGGCCGTTGGTGAGCCGGCCGGCGGCGTTCTCCATCTGCTGGTAGGTGACGTTGACGTTGGCCATGGTGGTGTCCAATCGGGAGGGCCGGTCCGCGGGCGCGGAAGCGGCGGATCAGCGGGTGTGAGCGGGAACGTAACAACGCCGGAGACCCCTCCGGAGCGTTGTCCACAGGCCCCCGGGAAGCCCCCGTAGCCGGGCCGGTGACCGCCGCCACGAGGTGGTCCGGAGGGGCACCGACTCGGGTCGCCTCCTCCGGCGGTCCGTGCGAGGGTCCGGACGTGAACGGCGCCCAGGCACTGATCAGGACCTTCGTCGACGCAGGCGTGGACGTCTGCTTCGCCAACCCCGGCACCTCGGAGATGCACTTCGTCGCGGCCCTGGACGACGTGCCGGAGATGCGCGCCGTGCTGACCCTCTTCGAGGGGGTCGCCACCGGTGCCGCCGACGGCTACGCGCGGATGACCGGCCGTCCGGCCGCGACCCTGCTGCACCTGGGCCCCGGCATGGGCAACGGCCTGGCCAACCTGCACAACGCCCGTCGCGGGCGGGCTCCGATGGTCAACGTGGTCGGCGACCACGCGCGCTCGCACAAGCGGCTCGACGCACCGCTGGAGTCCGACATCGACGCCGTCGCGGGCACCTTCTCGAGCTGGGTGCGCCGCTCGCTCTCGCCGGCCGACGTCGCCGCCGACGCCGTCGACGCGGTGGCCGCCGTCGGCTCGGGCGGCATCGCGACGCTCGTCCTCCCGGCCGACGTGTCCTGGGAGGACGGCGCCGAGCCGGCCGCCCCGCGGTCGGTGCGGCCGGCCCCGCAGGTCGCTCCGTCGGTGGTCGAGGGGGTGGCCGCCGTCCTCGGCGGGGACGAGCCGGTCGTGCTCCTCCTCGGTGGCGACGCGGTGAGCGAGGACGGGCTGCTCGCCGCCGGGCAGATCACCGCGGGCACCGGCGCCCGGCTGATGACCGAGACCTTCCCCGCCCGCACGGCCCGGGGCGCCGGGCTGCCCGACGTGACCCGGCTGCCCTACCCGCCGGAGATGGCCATCGCCGCGCTCGCGGGCACCAGGCACCTGGTGCTCGCCGGGGCCACCGCGCCGGTGCACTTCTTCGGCTATCCCGGCGTCCCGGGGCACCCGGTGCCGGAGGACTGCACGGTGCACCTGCTCAGCGAGCCGGGGGAGGACGGCGTCGCCGCGCTGCGGGCGCTGGCCGGGCTCGCCGCGCCGGACGCCGAGCCGGTGCTGATCGAGGCATCCCGCCCCGAGCTGCCCACCGGAGAGCTGACGCCGCGCACGATGGCCGCGGTCATCGGTGCGCTGCTGCCGGAGCGCGCGATCGTCGTCGACGAGGCGCTCACCTCCGGGGTGGGCCTGATGGAACTCACCTCGGGCGCCCCCCGGCACGACTGGCTGGCGCTCACCGGTGGCGCCATCGGCGACGGGCTCCCGATGGCCCTGGGGGCGGCGGTGGCCTGCCCCGACCGCCCGGTGATCGGCATCCAGGCCGACGGCAGTGCCATGTACACGATCTCCGCGCTGTGGAGCCACGCCCGCGAGCAGGCCGACATCACCACGATCATCTGCGACAACGGCTCGTACGCGATCCTGCAGCACGAGCTGTCACGGGTCGGCGCGGCGAACGACGGGGAGCGGGCCGCCACGCTGCTCGACCTCGGTGGCCCCGGGCTGGACTTCGTCTCCATCGCGCAGGGCATGGGGGTACCGGCCACCCGCGCCACCACGGCGGAGGAGCTGGCCGACCAGCTGCGGACGGCCCTCGCCGAGCCGGGGCCGCACCTGATCGACGCCGTCCTCCGCTCCTAGCAGGGCGTCGCCGCCGGCCGTGCGGGAGCTGTCGACGGCCGGCGGTGGTCGGCCGCCGTCGTGGTCGGGAAAGGGTTCCCGGCCCGTCGTCCGCGGGGCAGCATGGCGGCATGGACGCCACCGCGCTGCGCGCACTGCAGGCACCGCTCAAGCAGCGGTATCGCGAGGACCCCGGCTCGGCCCGCGCGCCGATGCACGCCGAGGGCACCTTCGCCGAGCCCGGCATCACCTGCACGGTTCCGACGTGGAGCGGGCCGGTGCGGGCCGGGCTGCACCCCTTCACAGGAGGCGACGGCAGCGACGCCTGCTCCGGCGACATGCTGCTGCAGGCCCTGGTCGCCTGCGCCGGGGTGACGATGCGCAGCGTAGCGACGGCGATGGGGATCGACGTCCGGGGCGCCCGGCTGACCGCCTCCGCCGACATGGACGCACGCGGCACGCTGGGCGTCGACCGCGAGGCGCGGGTCGGCTTCGGCGCGGTCGAGGTGGTCGCCGAGGTCGACACCGACGCCGACGACGCGGCGCTGACCAGGCTGGGCCAGCTCACCGAGCGGTACTGCGTGGTGGCGCAGTCGCTGGCCGGGCCGGTTCACCTCACCGTCCGCCGTAGCTGACCTCGCCATTTCAGTCACAGGCTGATTGCTTTCCGTGCTCGCCGGGCAGGTCGGCCGTGCGCGCCGGACCGGACTGTCACCTCGCTGTTGCTCCCCGGCCGGACGCGGGCGAAGGTGCTGTGAGCCCAGTCACGGAAGTCCCGAAGGAGTCGCGCCTTGTCCCAGCACCGCAACCGGTTGGTCCCCCTCGCCGTAGCCGCAGGGGTGGGCCTCGGTGTGTTCACCGTCGGTGGACCGGCCCTCGCCGCCCCGCAGTCCACCGACCAGCCGGCGTCGAACCCCGGCTGGCAGCCGGTCCAGGTGTCCCCGAAGGAGCAGGCCTACAACTTGCGCTGGACGGTCGCCGACCCGAGGTACGACTACGTGAACGGCGAGGCGGGGGCGGAGTTCGTGCCCCTCACCGACGAGGCCGGCAACCCCCTCAGCAAGGTGCTCTACGGCATCGACCGCGGCTCGGCCTACCGCATCGAGGTGCCCATCGACTGGAACGGCGACGTCGTCTTCTGGGAGCACGGCTACCGGGGCACGGGCACCACCGTGTACGTCAGCGACCCCAGCTACGACCTCCGGCGCACCTACATCGAGAACGGCTACGCCTGGGCGGCGTCGTCCTACGGCGAGAACCGGTACGACATCGAGGCCGGTGCGCTCGCCACCGAGCGGCTCGCGAAGATCTTCGACGCGCGCGTCGGGCGCGCCGACCAGCGCTACCTGCAGGGCGTCTCGATGGGCGGGCACGTGATCGGCGCGCTGCTGGAGCGCGACCGGGGCATCGAGTGGGACGGCGCGGCCCCCATGTGCGGGGTCATGGGCGACTACGAGCTCTACGACTTCTTCCTCGACTACAACCTGCTGGCGCAGACCCTGTCCGGGGTGGACGCCTACCCGTTCCCGTCCCAGGCGGAGTACTTCTCGCAGGTCGTGCCGCAGTTCAAGGCCGCCCTCGGCACCCCGACCACGGCGACCCCGGTCTACGAGGGGCTGACCGAGGCGGGCGAGGTCTTCCGCGACAACATCACGGCGATCACCGGCGGCGAGCGCCCCGGAGACGACGAGGCCTTCGGCTACTGGGAGGGGCAGAACTTCGTCTACGGCGTCGTGACCGCCGACCCGGGCGGTCTGGACGGCGTGACGCAGGGGGCGCTCTGGTCGAACGTCGAGACCGACTACCCGGTCGACTACACGTTCGAGGACGGCACCACCCTCGACCAGCAGGTGGAGCGGGTGGCGCCGGCGCCGGGCACCCGGTCGACCTACCAGGCGGTCCCCGTCCCCGCGCTGACCGGGGACATCGACGTCCCGGTGCTCTCCTCGCACACCCTCGGCGACTACTACGTGCCGTTCTCGATGGAGCAGTACTACGCCGCCGACGTCGCCGCCCAGGGCAACGCGGACCTGCTCGTGCAGCGGGCCATCCGCGCGGCCGGGCACTGCGAGTTCACCCCCGAGGAGGCGGCGGACCAGTTCCTCGACCTCGTCGACTGGGTGGACAACGGCGTGACGCCCGAGGGCGCCTCGGTGCTCGACCCCGAGGTCGTCGCCGACCCGAACTACGGGTGTGAGTTCACCACTCCGGTGCGCACCGGTACCCGGGTCTTCTACGACGAGTGCCCGGTGCCGACCCCCGGCGGCTGATCCCCGCAGCACCACAGCACGGCCAGCGGGCCCTTCCTCCCTTCCCGGGAGGGAGGGCCCGCTGCCGTCCGACCCGGCCCACCGGGCGCGGGATCGCAGGCCGGCCCGTGTGGACGGGCGGCGCCGCGGGCCCTACGGTCGCCCGATGCTGTACCTCGTCCACATGCGCGTCGACCTGCCCCACGACCTGGCGCCCGGCCGGGTGGAGGAGCTCAAGCGGGCGGAGCGGGAGCTGGCGCAGGACCTGCAGCGCGACGGCCGGTGGGTGCACCTGTGGCGGGTGGCCGGCCGGTACGAGAACTACAGCGTGTTCGACGTCGCCGACCACGACGAGCTGCACGGCCTGCTGACGTCGCTGCCGCTCTTCCCCTACCTGGACGTCACCGTCACGGCGCTCGCCCGGCACCCCTCGGCTCTCCCGACCCCGCCGGAGTGACGGAGGGGCGTCACGGCAGCAGGGCCGTGTAGCGCCAGTCCAGGACGTCGCGGTGCTCGTCACCCGGTCCGCTCCGGGCGGTCACCCGCGACCGCAGGTCGGCCAGGCGGCCGCCGTCCGGCCCGGGGCGCACGCCGGCCACCTCCACCGTGCTCTCCAGCGTGTCGCCCTCGCGCACCGGACCGGTGTGGTCGCAGCCCTGCCAGGCCAGGACGGTGACCATCTCGGGCAGCGCGCGCACGGCCTGGGTCAGCGCCAGCCCGATGGTGTGGCCGCCGTAGACCAGCCGGGTCCCGGCCTCGTCGTCGTGGTGGGTGCGGGCGATGTTGTGGGTCAACCGGGCCAGCTCGGGTGCGCTGGACACCACGTCGCCGCCGACCACCCGCCACCGCGTTCCCGGGGTCACGTCCCGCCGGAGCGACGGCGGCAGCGACGCCCGGAACGGCTCGAGCCGCCAGGCGGCCACCGAGGCGGCGGGGTCCTCGACGTCCCGGCCCACGCGGCCGAGGTCGTCGTCGTGCCCCGTCCGGGCCGAGCCGTCGCGCAGCGGGAGCATGGCGCAGCGCCAGAAGTCGAGCACCGTGCGGTCGTCCTGGTCGACCGTCGTGATCCGCAGGGCGACCAGCCCCGTGGGTGCTCGGTCCGGCCGGGGGGAGTTCTGCCGCAGGCCGACGACCTCGGTGCGGGTCCGGAGGGTGTCGCCCAGGGAGGGCAGGCGGCGGAACGCCAGCCCGCGGTAGAAGAGGTTGGCGCGCACGTGGTGGGTCACCGGCGTCGACTGCCCGACCGCCAGGTCCCACACCAGCGACGGCGGGGCGGGAGGGGCGTCGTCCCCGGTCACCCTTCGGCCCAGCGGGGCGTCCAGGGCGAGCCGCAGGCGCTCGCCCACGATGGCGCCGTGCACCGCCGCGGCGCCCTCGGTGAGGGTCGTCGGGGGTGCGGTGTCGAAGACGTCCCCGGGGGAGAGGTCGTCGAAGTACGGGCCCTCGGCCGCCAACTCGCTCACAGCCGCACCCCCGCCTGCCGGAGCACGCGCCGGGCCCCGACGGCCACGGCCTCGTCCAGCATCTGACCGTCGAGCGCCACCGCGCCGGCCCCGTGCTCCCGAGCGTGCCGCGCCAGCGCGGCGAGCACCTCGCGGGCGTACCGGATCTGCTCGTCGGTGGGGGTGAACACCGCGTTCAGCGCCTCGACCTGGCGCGGGTGGATCGCCCACTTCCCGTCGTAGCCGAGGTCCCGCGCCCGGTCGGCGCCGACCCGGAAACCCTCGTCCACGTGCACGCCCAGGTGCGGTCCGTCGATGGCCTGGAGCCCCGCGTCGCGCGCCGCCACCAGCACCGCGGACTGGGCCGGGAGCCACAGGTCGAGCTGCGCGTCGGACCCGCCGGGGCGGCCGAGCGAATTCGCCAGGTCCGCGTAGCCGAGGACGAGGGCCTCCAGGCGCCGGCTGCCGCGCGCGATGTCGCGGATCCGGGCCAGCCCGGTGGCCGTCTCGATCAGGGCGTGGACGGCGATGCGGCGGGTGCTGCCGGCCCGGGCCTCGACGCCGTCGAGCAGCCGGTCGAGGAAGGCGAGGTCCTCCGGGCCGTCGACCTTCGGGAGCACGATCGCGCCGGGCGGCACCGGTAGCTCGACCAGCGCCGCGACGTCCAGGTGGCACCACGGCGATCCGGGTGGGTTGACGCGGACGGCGGTGCGCCCGGCCCCGCCCTCGGTCAGGTTCCCGAGGTGCGCGGGGAGCAGGGCACGCGCACGGTCCTTGCTCGCGGGCTCCACCGCGTCCTCGAGATCTATGACGACGGCGTCCGCGCTCCCGGACAGTGCCTTCGCCACCTTGGGCGCGTCGCTGCCCGGGGCCACCAGGACCGACCGGCGGCGGAGGGGGAGTTCGGTACCGGGCACGGACGCTCCTGTCGTCGCTTGACCTCGACCGGCCAAAGTTCCACTATTGGCCGTACCAATCGCGACCGTACCGCCCACCGGCCGAGGAGGCACCGTCACCGCTCCCAGGGCAGCCGAGGAGAGCGCCTACCGGGCCCTGGCCCGGGAGCTGCGCACGGCGGTGCGCACCGGCCGGTACGGGGAGCGGGACCGGTTGCCCACCGACGCCGAGCTGGCCGCCACCCGGGGGCTGAGCCGGCAGACCGTCCGCCGGGCGATGCAGGAGCTGGTCACGGAGGGCCTCATCTTCCGGGTCCCCGGCCGCGGCACTTTCCCGGTCGCCCGGGACCGCCGCTACCTCCGGCAGTTCGGGTCCATCGAGGACCTCATCGGCCTGTCCCGGGACACCCTGCTGGAGCTGGTCGACCCGCTCCAGCGGCGGCTCGACCTCGCGGCCGCCGGCCGGCTCGCGCTCGAGACCGACGTCGTCTCCGGCGTCACCTTCCGCCGGCTGCACGACGGCCTGCCCCTCTGCGTCACCACCGTGGCGCTCCCACCGGCGATCGGCCGGCTGCTCGCCGACGTGCCCGAGCTGCACCGGCCGGGGGCGACCAGCACGGCCACCGTCCTCGGCCTGCTCGACGCCCGCACGGACGTGGACGTGGTGGAGGCCGACCAGAGCATCAGCGTGGCTCCGCTGCCGCCGGACGCCGCGGCGGCTCTGGGGCTGGAGCCGGGGCGGCCGGTGCTGCGGATCGACCGCCTCTACTCCGACGCGCACCGCCGTCCGGTCGAGCTGGCGGTCAGCTGGTTCCACCCCGACCACTACTCCTACCGCGTCCGCCTGCGCCGCTCCGGCGGCTGAGCCGATCCGCACCGAACGGAGACCCGTGCCCTCCCACGCCCGCGACCTCGCCCGGTGGGCGGTCGCCCTGTCCCCGACCGGGGACGGCCGAGCCCTCGCCGACGCGCGGACCGACACCGGGGGAGCGGCGTGATCCCCGGCCGGCCGCTCGAGGGGATCACGGTCGTCAGCGTCGAGCAGGCGGTGGCGGCTCCCTTCGCCACCCGCCAGCTCGCCGACCTCGGCGCCCGGGTCATCAAGGTGGAGCGCCCCGGGGACGGCGACTTCGCCCGCGGGTACGACGAGTCGATCCGCGGCCAGTCCAGCTACTTCGTGTGGCTCAACCGCTCGAAGGAGTCGCTCACCTGCGACCTGAAGTCACCCGAGGGGCGGGACGTCGTCGAGCAGCTGCTGGGCCGGGCCGACGTGTTCGTCCAGAACCTGGCGCCCGGGGCGGCCGCCCGCCTCGGGCTCGACGCCGCGTCGCTCCAGTCCCGTCACCCTCGGCTGGTCGTCTGCGGCGTCACCGGGTTCGGCAGCACCGGCCCATGGGCGGACCAGAAGGCCTACGACCTCCTGGTGCAGTGCGAGGCGGGGCTGGTGTCGCTGACCGGGACGCCGGAGACGCCGGCCAAGGCGGGCATCTCCGTGGCCGACATCGCCGCCGGGATGTACGCGTTCAGCGGCGTCCTGACCGCGCTCCTCCAGCGGGCCACGACCGGCGTCGCCCCGGCGTTCGAGGTCTCGCTGTTCGAGGCGCTCGCCGAGTGGATGGGGTCGCCGATGTACTACACGGCGGGCCTGGGCCGGCAGCCGTCCCGGGTCGGCGTCGAGCACGCCACCATCGCCCCCTACGGCCCCTATGCGACCGCCGAGGGCGATGTCGTCCTGGTCGCCGTGCAGAACGACCGCGAGTGGCGCGCCTTCTGCCGCACCGTGCTGGCCGCGCCCGAGGTGGCCGACGACCCGCGCTTCGTCCGCGGCTCCGACCGGGTGGCCCACCGCGGTGCGCTCAACGACCTGATCTCCGCCCGGTTCGCCGCGCTGGGCCAGGAGGAGTGCCGGCGGCTGCTGACCGAGGCCGACGTCGCCCACGCCCGGATCAACCAGGTGCAGGGCCTGCTCGACCACGAGGTGCTGGCCGGACGCGACCGCTGGCGGCAGGTGCAGACCCCGGCCGGGCCGGTGCCTGCCCTGCTGCCGCCCCTCGCCATCGACGGCGCCGAGCCGCGGATGGACCCGGTGCCCGCCGTCGGCGAGCACACCACGGACATCCTCGTCGCGCTCGGGTACGACGAGGACCGCATCGCCGAGCTGCGCCGCACAGGCGTGGTGTGACCCCCGGAGGAACCATGACGCAGCTGAGCACCGAGGAACAGGCGATCGTCGACCTGGTCCGGGACTTCGTCGACCGGCAGGTCAAGCCGGTCGTCCGGGACCTGGAGCAGGCGAACGAGTACCCGAAGGCCCTCATCGAGCAGATGAAGGAGCTCGGCGTCTTCGGGCTGGCCATCCCCGAGCCCTACGGGGACGCCGCCGTCTCGACCCCCTGCTACGCCATGGTGACCGAGGAGCTGGCGCGCGGCTGGATGAGCCTCGCGGGGGCGATGGGCGGGCACACCGTCGTCGCCAAGCTGCTGCTGGCCCACGGCACCGAGGAGCAGAAGGAGCGGTACCTGCCGGCGATGGCGACCGGCCGGGTGCGGGCCACCATGGCCCTCACCGAGCCCGGGGGCGGGTCCGACCTGCAGGCGCTGCGCACGACCGCCCGCCGGGACGGCGACGAGTACGTGGTCAGCGGGACCAAGACGTGGATCACCAACGCGCGCCGGTCCCAGCTGATCGCGCTGCTGGTGCGCACCGATCCCGAGGCCAGCCCGGCCCACCGGGGGATGAGCATCCTGCTGTGCGAGAAGGGGCCCGGGCTGGAGGTGTCCCGGGACCTGCCGAAGCTCGGCTACAAGGGCGTCGAGAGCTGCGAGCTGTCCTTCGACGACTACCGGACGCCGGTGTCCTCGGTCCTCGGCGGCGCGGAGGGGCAGGGGTTCAGCCAGTTCATGCAGGGGCTGGAGGTCGGCCGGATCCAGGTCGCGGCGCGGGCCACCGGCGTCGCCCGGGCCGCCCTGGAGGACTCGCTGCGCTACGCCCAGGAGCGGGAGAGCTTCGGCAAGCCGATCTGGCAGCACCAGTCGGTGGGCAACCTGCTCGCGGACATGGCCACGAAGCTGTCGGCCGCCCAGCAGCTGCTCCAGCACGCGGCCCGGACCTACGACTCCGGGGTGCGGTCGGACCTGGAGGCCGGCATGGCCAAGCTGTTCGCCTCCGAGGTGGCCGCCGAGATCACGCTCAACGCGATCCGGGTGCACGGCGGGTACGGCTACTCCACCGAGTTCGACGTGGAGCGCTACTTCCGCGACGCGCCGCTGATGATCGTCGGCGAGGGCACCAACGAGATCCAGCGGAACGTCATCGCCGCCCAGCTGGTGCGGCGCGGCGGCCTGTAGGACGCGGCGTCCGGCGGCCCTCGCGGGCCGCCGGACGCACCGTCAGGCCGGGGACCGCAGCTCGGCGGCCTCCAGCATCGCCAGCACGTACCGCACGTGCACGTCCGCCACCTCGCCCAGCGACAGCGGACCGTCCGGGCGGTACCAGGTCGGGACCGCCGCGCAGATGGAGACGATCGCGCGGGTGGCCCCTTCCGGGTGGGGCGTGCGGAACTCGCCGAGCCGCACGCCGTCCTCGATGACGCCGCGGAAGATGCTCTCGGTGGTGTCGCGCGCCTCGACGACGGCCAGCCGCCCCTCGCCGGTCAGGTAGCGGAACTCGCTCAGCGACAGCACGGCCGCCGTCTGGCACTCGCCGGAGAACCGCACGTACGCGCGGACCCCGGCGGCCATGCGCTCGGTGGCGCCGGGGCCGGCCGCATCCAACTCAGCCCGGATCCGCCGGAGCAGCTCGTCGTTCGCATCCCGCAGCAGGGCGACGAGGACGTCGGACTTGGCGGCGAAGTGGTTGTACAGGTTGGACAGGCTGGTCTCCGCGGCGCGGGCGATGTCGCGCATCGACGTCCCGTTGAAGCCGTTGGCGGCCATCAGCTCCAGCGCCGCGGCCAGGCAGCGGGTGCGGGCGCTCACCCGGCCACCGCCGGCGCGCCGTGCCCGGGGACCGACGCCCCCGCGGTTCCAGCTAGAGCCATCCGTCTCACTCCTCTGCTCCCGGTGCACCCGCTCCCGGTGCCGTGGTGCGACCGGCCCCGAGGTCGGTCAGCCAGCCGTGCAGGACCGCCGGGAAGTCGTCCATCTCCTCCATCGGGTAGTGCCCGATGCCCTCCAGCACGGTCACCTCCCCCCGGGGGATCTGCTGTGCAGTCCACACCACGTCCGCGGGATCGAGCCAGAGGTCGTCGTCACCGACCACCAGACGGGTGGGGCAGGCGATCCCGTGCAGCGACGCGCGCAGGTCGTGCGTCGCCCAGCCGAGCAGGTCCGACGTCGAGACCAGCGGGTCTTCCCGCCGGTGCATCGTCGCGATGAGCTCCGCGCGCTCGGGCGGCACGCGGCGGCCGACGACGGCCAGGGTGCCGAAGTAGGTGCGGTCGCTGCGGCTGGGCGCGGCGGCGTCCTCCAGCTCCCGCCGCAGGCCGGAGACGCTGGTCCGGCTGTTCCGCGCGTCCGCCGCCATGGCGACGACGCCGGCGAGCGATTCCCCGGCCCGCACGGCCAGGTCGAGCGCGATCTTCCCGCCGATGGAGCAGCCGACCACGAAGGGCCGCTCCACCTCGAGGAGCTCCAGCAGCTCCAGGCACCACCGCGCGTACTCGCCCAGGTCGCTGACCGGACCACCCGGCGCCGGCTCGGACCGGCCGTGGCCGGGGAGGTCCGGCACGATCACGGAGTAGCCCAGGGCGGCCAGCCGGTCGGTCGTGCCCCGCCACTGGACGCCGCTCTGACCGGCGGTGTGCAGGCAGAGGACCGCCGGGCCCTCGCCGCTGCGCTCGACGTAGGCCGGTGCACCCCCGACAGGGAGGTAGCTCGCCCGGATCACGCCGGGGCTCCCGTCGCCAGCCGGCGGGCGGCGTCGACCAGCGCCATGACCGCCCGGGACATCCGCAGGTACTCGTAGGCGTCGCCGGTCACGGTGAAGGAGTTGCCGCTCATCGCCCGCCGGAAGAAGTCGTTGGACGGGCCGGTGAGCAGGTCGGTCCAGACGTGCTCGGCGGCCTCGAGCGTGAAGGTGGCACCGAGCGGGGTCCGCGGCGCCACCTCGATGACCTCGCCCCGGTAGATCCGCAGCTGGACCGAGCCGCCCCCGGTGCGCAGCCCGATGGCGCCGTCCCAGGTGGCCGTCGCCGAGCCGAAGGCCGGGTCGTCGGCCAGCTCGCGGGCCAGCGCCTCGCCCCAGGGGCGGGTGCAGAACGCCCGCTCCGCCCGGTCGGCGGACCCGTCGGACCCCGGCCGCGCCGGCAGCAGGACGGTGATGGTCCCCTCCTGCACCGTGCGCCCCCCGGCGTCGCGCACGTCGGCGTGCCACTGCACCGCTCCCGCCTCCTCGGCAGGCACCCGCCGGCAGGCGGTCACGGTGAACGTCGCCTCCAGCGGTTCACCGACGGGCGTCGGGAACACGTGCTGCCACCGGGTCTCCAGCACGCGCAGCAGCGAGTGCGGCAGCACCTCGCTGTCAACGGCTAGACGGAGGACCGTGGTCGGCGCGGACACGACGTCCGCCCCGGGCGGCAGCGCAGCGGCCGTGCCGATCCGCCGGCCGACGCCGAAGTCCTCGAACCAGGGGCCCGCTGGGAGCGCTCCCCGGTCCCCGCGCTGCTGCGCCTCCACGCTCATGTGCAGCCTCTCCCTGGCGCTGCGCCACCCGGCCGCACGGCCGGGAGACGGTGGGACGCCCCGGTCACTGCGGCCTCAAGGGAGGTCGCGCGAAGGGCGTACGAACGATCGTTCACCACCAGGAAACCGTGCCCCGGCAGAGGCGTCAAGATGCTGCCGGCGGGTCGAAAGGAGCGCGTTCGTACCCCTTGACGTGTGACCACCCTCACTCGTACGTTCCCCGGAACGAACGATCGTTCGTGCGACGACCACGTCGCTCGGCGGGAGCCGGCCGAGAGGCGGGTCACCGATCAGGACGGGAGAACCACATGCGGGTGCAGACAGGTAACCGGCTGGTCGTCACGGTGGCAGCGGCCACGGCTGCGGTCGTCGTGTCGGGTTGCGGGACGAGCAGCAGCGGATCCGGCGGTGGCGGCGGCGCCGCGGCCGGCGGCGCCGACGGCGAGGGCTACGCGTGCGGCGCCGACGAGGTCACCATCGGCGGCCTCTGGGCGCAGAGCGGGCCGCAGGCCGCCTACGGCGAGTGGTTCGCCGCCGGCACCGAGATGGCGGTCGAGGACATCAACGACGCCGGCGGCATCGGCGGGGAGACCCAGCTGCGGCTGCAGGTCGAGGACACCCGCGCGCTGCCCGAGCCGGCCGTCGTCGCCTTCCAGGGCATGGTCTCCGACGGGATCCAGTACGTGCTCAGCTCGTTCTCCAGCCAGACGCTGGCCCTCGCGCCGATCGCGGCCAACGAGGAGGTCGTCCTGATCAACGGGGGCGCGCAGAGCGACGCCCTCGGCGAGCAGGGGCCGTTCCTGTTCAACACCATCCCGCTGCTCCGGAACGAGAGCGTGGCGCTCGCGGAGAAGCTCCGCGAGGACGGCGTCGGCAGCGCCGCGATCATTTACACCAGCGACGACGGCGGCGAGGCGGCCCGCGAGAACTTCGAGGAGGCCTTCACCGAGCAGGGCGGCCAGATCACCGGGGTCGAGAGCGCGGAGTTCGGCGGGACCGACTTCCGCTCGCAGCTGACCAAGCTGCGCGCCACCGACCCCGAGGTGCTGGTGCTCGGCGCCTTCGGCCAGGACTCGGACAACATCATCAGCCAGGTCCGCGAGATCGGCTGGGACGTGCCGCTGGCCAACACCTCCTGGGTGGCGATCCCCGCGGTGCTGGCGAACCCGGCGGCCGAGGGGCTGCGGCTCACCACCATCCCCTTCGAGCCGGGTGAGGACTTCCAGCAGGAGTACGAGCAGAAGTACGGCGAGGCCCCGGAGAGCGCCTTCATCGGCAACTACTACGACGGCGTGATGATCTTCGCCGAGGCGTTCGAGCAGGTCTGCGAGTCCGGCGCCGAGACGGTGAGCGGCGCGGCGCTGGCCGACGCCATGCGGGAGATCGGCACGTTCGACTCCGTCTACGGCTCCGAGCTGACCTTCGAGGAGGGCACCGCCAGCCGTCCGATCGAGCTCGCCGTCATCGAGGGTGGCGCGGTCCAGCCCGCCGAGTAACTGGATCCTGGCCGGCCGGGTCGCCGCACCCACCATCGAAGGAGACGCATGGACCTCTTCGTCCAGCTGCTGCTCAACGGGCTCGTCGCAGGCAGCCTGTACGCGCTCGTCGCGGTCGGCTTCGCGCTGATCTTCGCGGCGACCCGGCACTTCCACATCGCCCACGCCGCGGTCTTCGCCGCCGGTGGCTACTTCGCCTACTTCCTGACCGACTTCCTGCCGGTCGGGCCGGCGGTGGCCGCCGCGGTGCTCCTGTCGGTGGTCCTCGGGGTGGCGCTCGTGACGCTGCTCTACCGGCCCCTGGAGCGGCGCGGGGGAGCGGGCTTCGTCCTCTTCCTGGTCTCCCTGGGGGCGCTGATCGTCATCGACAACGTCTTCACGGTGGGGCTCGGCGCGCAGCCGGCCCGTCTCGCGGCGGGCAGCTGGTTCACCACCACCGTGGCGATCGGGGAGTGGTCGCTGATCGCCGGGCAGGTGGCGCTCATCGTGGTCGCCTTCCTGCTCTTCGGCGGGCTGGTGACCCTGCTGGCGAAGACCCGGATGGGCAAGCTCGTGCAGGCGTTCTCCGCGAACCCGGAGTTCGTCGAGATCGTCGGCCGCAAGCCGCAGGTGGTCCTCGTCGTGGTCTACGCCCTCGGCTCGCTGCTCGCTGCGGTGGCCGGGGTCTACGTGGCCGCCGACACCGGGATGCAGCCGGGGCTGGGTGAGACGTTCTTCATCGTCTCGGTCATGGCGGTGATCATCGGCGGCATCGGCAGCATCACCGGTTCCTTCGTCGCCGCGATGCTGCTCGGCCTGCTGCAGAACGTCCTGCTGCTCGTCATGGGGGCGGAGTGGACGCTCGCGGCGATCTTCGTCCTCTTCCTCGTCCTCATCACGGTGAGCCCTGAAGGTCTGGCGAAGATCAACTTCCGGAGGGTCAAGGCCTCGGCATGAACGAATACGTCCTCTCCATCGCCACGCTGATCGCCATCTACGCGATCCTGTCGGTCTCGCTGAGCCTGCTCGTCGGGCACACCGGCATCTTCTCGATGGCGCACGCCGCGCTCTTCGGCGTCGGTGCCTACACCTACGCGGTCCTCACCGTGCAGTTCGGCTGGGCCCCCGGTCCGGCGCTGGTCGTGGCCCTGCTGCTCGCGGCGCTGGCCGGTGCGGTGATGGCCGTCCCGTCGCTGCGGGTGTCCGGCGACTACTTCCTGGTGGCGTCGTTCGCGCTCCAGGTCGTCGCCGGCAGCGTCTTCGAGAACTGGACGTCGGTCACCGGCGGCACCGGCGGCATCCCCGGCATCGAGCGCCCGGCCATGGGTCCGCTGGACTTCGGCGACAGCGGTGCCTTCCTCGGGCTCGCCGTCGTCGTGGCGCTGCTGGTCGCGGCCGTCTCGCTGTGGCTGGTCCGCTCGCCCTACGGGCGGATGCTGCACGTGGTGCGCGACGACGAGGTCGTCGCCGCGACGCTCGGCAAGCCGGTCCGCTTCGCCAAGGTCTCGGTCACCGTCCTGGCCGGTGCGTTCGCCGGGCTCGCCGGCGTGCTGTACGCCCAGTACCTGCTGTACCTGAGCCCCGGCACCTTCGAGGTGGCCACCTCCGTCTCGATCATCACGATGGTGGTGCTCGGGGGCATGACCTCGGTCGTGGGCGCGGTGATCGGCGCCGCGGTCATCGTGCTGATCCCGCAGGGGCTGCGGCAGCTCGACATCGCCAGCTCCGCGGCCGGCCCGCTCGAGCAGGTCTTCTTCGGCCTGCTCCTCATCCTGCTGATGTTCGTGCGGCCGCAGGGCCTGCTGGGCGGCTCCCGGCGGCGCCCGACCCGGTCGACGGACGCGGTGGGCGACGCAGCCGAGGGGAAGGCCGTCCATGCTGCTTGAGGTCGAGAACGTCTCCAAGAGCTTCGGTGGCCTGCAGGCGGTCAAGAACGCCACCTTCGAGGTGCCCGAGGCGCAGGTCACCGGGCTGGTCGGCCCGAACGGGGCCGGCAAGACGACGCTGTTCAACATGATCTCGGGGACCATCCGGGCCGACGCCGGGTCCATCCGGTACCGGGACCAGGAGATCACCGGGCTCACGCCCCAGGCCCGGATCGGCCGCGGGATCGCGCGGTCGTTCCAGGACGTGCGCCTGCTGCCCCGGCTGACCGTGCTCGACAACGTGGTGGTCGGGGTCCAGGGTCAGCCCGGTGAGCGGCTGCGCACCGTCTTCACCCGCCCCTGGCGGGCGGTGGGCAGCGAGAAGGAGAGCCTCCGGCGGGCGGCCGAGTGCCTCGACTACGTGGGCTTGCCGGCGTCCGTCCACCACGAGCTCGCCGGCAGCCTCTCCTACGGGGAGCAGAAGCTCGTCTCGATCGCCCGGCTGCTCGCCACCGGAGCGGACCTGCTCCTGCTCGACGAGCCGACGTCCGGCCTGGACGAGGGCTCGCTCGACGAGTTCCGGGCGGTGCTCCGGCGGCTGATCGCCGAGGGCCGCACCGTGCTGCTCGTCGAGCACAACATGCTGCTGGTGCGCGAGCTGTGCGACCGGGCGGTGTTCCTCAGCACCGGAGAGGTGCTGGCCGTCGACGCCCCCGACCGGCTGATGGAGAACGAGGAGCTGCGCAATGTCTACTTCGGTGCCTGACGGGAACGTGGCCGCGGCGGCCCGGTCGTCGTCCACGACCCCGCTGCTGCGCCTCGACGACGTGCACGCGGAGGTCGCCGGCCAGCCGGTCCTGCGCGGCGTCTCGCTCGACGTGGCGGAGGGCGAGTTCGTCGCCGTCCTCGGCCACAACGGTGCCGGCAAGAGCACCCTGCTGCGCACCGTGCTCGGTCTCGTGCCGGTGCGCGGCGGCCGGATCTCGCTCGCCGGGGAGGACATCACCCGCACCGCGACGCCGCAGGTCGTGCGCAAGGGGGTGAGCCTGGTGCCCCAGCAGCGCGGCTACTTCGAGAACCTGTCCGTGGCCGACAACCTGACCTTCGGTGCGCGCGCCGAGGGGCGGATCGGCCTGGACGAGATCTACGAGCTGTTCCCGATCCTCCGCGACCGCCGCGCGCAGCTGGTCGGCACGATGAGCGGCGGGCAGCGGCAGATGGTCGCCATCTCGATCGCCCTCATGTCCAGCCCGCGCCTGCTCCTGCTGGACGAGCCGTCGGTCGGGTTGCAGCCCAACCTGGTGGCGCGGGTCATGGAGGTCGCCACGCAGGTCAACACCGAGTACGGCATCACGGTGGTCCTGGTGGAGCAGAACATCGAGAAGGTGCTGCAGGTGGCCGGCCGGGTGGTCGTCATCAACCAGGGGCTGGTGCAGATGGACGCGCCGGTCGCCGAGGTCACCGCCGACCGGATCTGGCAGCTGCTGTGAGCGCCGGGACCGGTTCGGGCCTCGCGATCCCGCACGAGCTCACCTTCCCGGCGATGCTGGAGTGGCTGGCCGCCGAGCGCGGGGGCGAGACCTGCCTCGTCGACGGCGACCGCACGACCAGCTTCGCCGAGCTCGACGACCGCGCGCGGCGGCTGGCGGCGGGGCTGGCCGGCCTGGGCGTGGGGCGCGGAGACGTGGTGGCCGTCTGGCTGCCCAACACCACGGCCTGGGTCGAGCTGCAGTTCGCCGCCGCCCGGCTGGGTGCGCTGGTGCTCAGCGTGAACACCAAGCTCCGCTCGCACGACGTCAGCCAGCTGCTGCACCAGGGGCAGGCCCACGTCCTGGTGCTCTGGCCGACCTTCCACGGCATCGACTTCCTGGGCATGCTCGACCGGCTGGGGGAGGACCCGCCCGACTCCCTGCGGCACGTGCTGCTGCTGGGCGACCCCGTGCCGCCGGACCGGGTGCCGGCCGGCCTGCGGGACCGGGCCCGGCCGTACGAGGACCTGTTCGGCGCCGGCCGGCACGAGGAGTCCGCCGCCGCCCCGGACCTGCCGTGCAACGCCTTCACCTCCTCGGGCACCACCTCGGCGCCCAAGCTGGTGCTGCACGTCCAGCAGGCGCTGGTCCGGCACGGGCACGCGGTGGCCGGGGCCTTCGGCTACCGGGCGGACGACGCGGTCGTGCTCGGCATGCTGCCGTTCTGCGGCGTCTTCGGCTTCAACACTCTGATCGCGGCCATGGCCGGGGGCCGGCCGCTGGTGATCCAGGCGGTGTTCGACGGCGACGAGGCCGTCGGGCTCATCGAGCGCCACCGGGTCACGCACACGACCGGTGCCGACGAGATGCTCCGCCGGATCCTCGCCGCGGCGGAGCCGGCCGCGCGGATCGGCTCGCTCCGCGAGGGGGCGTTCGCCAGCTTCGGCGGCGACCCGCACGCCCTGGTCGCGGCGGCGGAGGCGCTGGGCGCGTCGTTCTTCCAGACCTACGGGTCCAGCGAGGTGCAGGCGCTGATGACCTATCCCGCGCCGGGTGCCGACGTCGAGCGGCGCAGCCTCGGTGGCGGCGTGCCGGTGGACCCGGACATCTCCTTCCGCATCCGGGACACCACCACCGGGGAGCTGGTCGCCGAGGGCGAGGGCGAGATCGAGATCGCCGGGCCCAACGTGAGCACCGGGTACCTGCGCCAGCCCGAGGCGACGGCGCGCAGCCGCACCGACGACGGCTTCTTCCGGACCGGCGACCTGGGGCGGCAGCTGCCCGGCCGCGACATGGTCTACCTCGCCCGGCTCGGCGACGCGCTGCGGCTGGGCGGCTTCCTGGTGGGGCCGCGGGAGATCGAGTCCTACCTGGAGACGCTGCCCGGGGTGGCCGCGGCCCAGGTCGTGGGGGTCACCCGGGACGACGGCGACGTCGCCGTGGCCTTCGTGCTCGGCGACGGCTCGCACCCGCCGGCCGAGGACGAGCTGCTGGCCGCGTGCAAGGCCGACCTGGCCCGGTTCAAGGTGCCGCGGCGGGTCCTGGTCGTGGACGAGTTCCCGACCACCCGGAGCGCCAACGGCGACAAGATCCAGCGCGTGCGGCTGCGGGAGACCGCGACCGCCGTGCTCGACGAGGAGACGCGATGACCACCCGGATGCGCGCCATCCGCATGCACCGGTTCGGCGGCCCCGACGTGCTGGTCCAGGAGCAGGTGCCGGTCCCGGCGCCCGGACCGGGGCAGCTGCTGGTCGAGGTCGCCTACTGCGGCATCTGCCGGCACGACCTGCTCACCCGCGCCGGCGCCTTCCCGTCGATCTCGCTGCCGCTCACCCTCGGCCACCAGGTCAGCGGGCGCGTGGTCGAGGTGGGGTCCGCGGCCGAGGGCTTCGCCGTCGGCGACCGGGTCATGACGATGATCTACACGGGGTGCGGGACGTGCCCGCGGTGCCAGGAGGGCAACGACGCGCTCTGCGTCGGCACCCGGCCGCAGTTCCTCGGGGAGGACCGCGACGGCGGGTACGCGGAGTACGTCGCCGTCGAGGCGCGGGTGACCGTGCCGCTGCCCGACGCGGTGTCCCTGCCCGAGGCGGCGATCGCCACCTGCACGCTGGGCACCGCCTACCACGCGATCGCCACCCGCGGCGCGGTGCAGGCCGGCGAGACGGTGGCCATCACCGGTGCCAGCGGAGGCGTCGGCGTCCACGCGGTGCGCATCGCCCGCATGCTCGGCGCGACGGTCGTCGGCATCGTCTCCGGCGAGGAGAAGGCGCGGTCGGTCGAGGCGGCCGGCGCCGACCACGTGCTGGTCTCGCCGACGCGCACCTTCGCCAAGGAGCTGCGCAGCCGGCTCGGCCGGCAGGTGGACGTGGTCGTCGACGTCGTCGGTGCGCCGACCCTCCGCGAGTCGCTGCACGCGGTCCGGCCGGGCGGCCGGGTCGTCGTGGTGGGGAACGTGGAGGGCAAGGAGGTGTCGATCCCGCCGGCCTACCTGATCCTCAAGGAGGTCGCGCTCCTGGGCACCAAGTCCTGCACGACTCCGGAGATGACCGAGCTGCTCGAAGCCGTCGCGTCCGGGCGGCTGGTCGCCGAGGTGACCGACGTCGCCCCGCTGACGGGCGCCCGCGGGGTGCACGAGGACATGGAGGCCGGGCGCGGCAGCGGCCGGTCCGTGCTGGAGGTGGCCGGTGGCTGACCCGACCCCGGCCGGGGACATCGGTCCCAGCCGGTACTACTTCGAGGCGCTGCGGGCCGGCCGGCTGGTCCACCAGCGGTGCGAGCGGTGCAGCTCGGCGCTCTTCCCGCCGCGGGTGCTGTGCCCGGTCTGCAGCGCCGACGCGCTGCGCTGGGAGCCGAGCGCCGGTGCCGGGACGGTCTACTCGGCCAGCACGCTCACCCCGCGGGACGAGGACCCGTACACCGTCGTCCTCGTCGACCTCGACGAGGGATTCCGGGTGATGAGCGTGGTGGAGGGGACGTCCGCACCGCTGGGCGCGCGGGTGCGGCTGACCCCGCAGCCGGTCGACGGGCCCGCGGGGGACGCGCGCCTGGTCGCCGTCGTCGAGGGAGGGACCGATGAGTGAGCTCAGCGGGCGGACCGCGGTCGTCGGCGTGGGGGAGGACGGCGTCGGCCTGGCCGTGCCGGGAAGCACCCCGCTGGACCTGGTGGCCCGCGCCACCCGGGTGGCGCTCGAGGACGCGGGCCTGGCCCTGTCCGACGTCGACGGACTGTTCACCGCGTCGGCCTACTACCAGCTGCCGGGGCTCGACGTCGCCGAGTACCTCGGGGTCCGGCCGCGCCACACCGACAGCACGGCGGTAGGCGGCAGCTCCTTCGTCTCGCACGTCGGGCACGCGGCCGCGGCCATCGCCGCCGGTCAGTGCGACGTCGCGCTGGTCGTGTACGGCAGCACCCAGCGGTCGGACTCCGGCCGGCTGGTGTCGCAGTCGGAGGGGTCGCCGCACGAGCGGCCGTACCGGCCCCGGTACCCGGTGACGATGTACGCGCTGGCGGCCGCCCGGCACATGCACCAGTACGGGACCACCCGGGAGCAGCTGGCCGCCGTCGCGGTGGCGGCCCGGCAGTGGGCGCAGCTGAACCCGGCCGCGTTCGCCCGTGATGCGCTCACCGTGGACGACGTGCTCTCCTCGCGGATGGTCTCCTCGCCGCTGACCGTGCGGGACTGCTGCCTGGTCACCGACGGGGGTGGGGCGCTGCTCCTGACGTCGGCCGAGCGCGCCGCCGACCTGCGCCGGCCGCCGGTGTACCTGCTGGGGCACGGCGAGGCGCACTGGCACCGCAGCATCACGCACATGCCCGACCTCACGGTCACCGCCGCGGTCGACTCCGGCCGCCGGGCGTTCGCCCAGGCCGGGCTGACGCCGGCCGACGTCGACCTGCTGGAGCTCTACGACGCGTTCACGATCAACCCGGTGCTGTTCCTGGAGGACCTCGGGTTCTGCGCGAAGGGCGAGGGCGGCGACCTCGTCGCCTCCGGCGCGATCGCACCGGGAGGCCGGCTCCCGGTGAACACCAACGGCGGCGGCCTCTCCTACTGCCACCCGGGCATGTACGGGATCTTCGCGCTGGTCGAGGCGGTCCGGCAGCTCCGCGGCGAGGCGGGGGACCGGCAGGTGCGCGGGGACGTGGCCCTGGTGCACGGCAACGGCGGGGTGCTGTCCAGCCAGGTGACGGCCCTGCTCGGCACGTCCCCGACGCGATGAGAGGCGACGATCAGCTGTGAGCCTGTTCTACGACGACCTCGAGGTCGGCCAGGTGCTCCGCACGCCGGCCCGGACGGTGACCGAGACCGACCTGGTCACCTTCTCCATGGTGTCGGGCGACTGGGCCGCCATCCACAGCGACGCGGAGTTCGCCCGGACCACCTTCTACGGGCAGCGGGTCGTGCACGGGCTGTTCGGCGTCTCGATGCTGACCGGCCTGATGGAGCGCGCCGGGTGGTTCTCCGAGTCGGCGCTGGCGATGCTCGACATCGAGCGGTGGGCCTTCCGGAAACCGATCCTGATCGGCGACACCCTGCGCGGGGAGATGGAGATCCTCGCCAAGCGGCTGACCAGCGCCGGGGACCGCGGCATCATCGGCCGCCGGTTCACGCTGCTCGACCAGCACGACGAGGTGGTCCAGACCGGCGAGATCGGCATGATGATCAAGACGGCCGGGGCGGGCGCGTGATCGGCTTCGAGCTCGACGACGAGCAGCGGGAGCTGCAGGGGCTGGCCCGCGAGGTGGCCGCCGCGGTGCGGCCACAGGCCCGCCGCTGGGACGAGGAGGAGTCCTTCCCGGAGACCTCGCTCGACGTCCTCCGGTCCTCCGGCCTGCTGGGGCTGACCGTGCCGGTCGAGCACGGCGGCCGCGGCAAGGGCGTGTTCGAGGCCTGCCTGGTGCTGGAGGAGATCGCCGCCGGCTGCATGGCCACGGCGATCGTGGCGCAGATGTTCCTCAACGGCCCGCCGCGGGCGCTGGCCGTGGTGGGCACGGCCGAGCAACGCGAGCGGCTGCTGCCCGGGGTGGCCCGGGGGGAGCGGTACTTCGCGATCGCGATGACCGAGCCCGGGGCCGGCTCCAGCGGGACCGAGCTGACCACGCAGCTCGGCCGCGGGACCGACGGCGTGCTCCGGCTCAACGGGACCAAGTGCTACATCACCGGCGGCGACCGGGCCGACACCCTGCTGGTGTTCTGCCGCGCGCCGGGCTCCACCGGCTCCCGGGGCATCGGTGCGGTGGTGGTCGAGCGCGGGCAGCCCGGGTTCGAGGTGGTCGACACCTCGCCGAAGATGGGCAGCCGGGGCGTGGCCGAGGCGACGCTCAGCTTCGAGGACGTCGAGGTCGACGACGCCCAGGTGGTGATCCCGCCCGATCCGGACTCCACCGCCGGCGCCCGGCTGCTGCTGCGGCAGTTCAACCCGGAGCGGTGCGGCAACGCGGCGATGTGCATCGGGGTGGCGCGGGCCGCGCTGGAGGACTCGATCGCCTACACCGCGCAGCGCGAGCAGTTCGGCCGCCCCATCGTGGAGTTCCAGGGCCTGCAGTGGAAGCTCGCCGACATGGCGGTCCGCATCGAGACCGCCCGGCTGGCGCTGTGGCGGGCGGCGGTCTCGTCGGAGGACGGCTTCCCCGCGCTCGGGCACACCGCGGTCGCGAAGCTGGTCGCGAACGAGGCCGCGCAGTTCGTCACCAACGAGGCGATCCAGCTGCACGGCCATCGCGGCTACACCCGGGACGCGCCGGTGGAGCGGTACTTCCGGGACGTGCGCGGCATGGCCCTGGCCGGCGGCACCTCGGAGATCCTGCGCAACCTGATCGCCGAGCAGGTCACCGGCCGGCGGTTCAGCCAGCGCCCGGCGGTGACGGCATGACCGGGGTGCACAGCCGGGTCGACGACGACGGCGTCGCCGTCGTCACCCTCGACCGGCCCCAGGCCCGCAACGCGCTGGACTGGGCCGCCTGGGAGTCCCTCGGCGAGCAGCTGGCCGGGCTGGACCGCGACGACGTGCGCGCGGTGGTGCTGACCGGCGGCGACCGCTGGTTCTCCGCGGGCGGGGACGTCACCTCGATGGGCTCGAACCCCGGCAGCGGGGTGACCGCGCCCGCGGCCCGGGTGCGGCTGGCGCACCGCGTCGTCCGTGCCCTCACGACCTGCCGGGCACCGGTGATCGCCGCCGTCGAGGGGTTCGCCGTCGGGGCCGCGTGGGGGCTGGTCCTCTCCTGCGACCTGGTGGTCGCCAGCCGGGAGGCGTTCTTCGCCGCCCCGTTCGCGCAGCGCGCGCTGGTCGCCGACGCGGGCCTCGCCTGGTCGCTGTCCCGGCACGTCGGGCACCAGCGCGCCGCGGAGCTGCTGCTGCTCGGGGAGCGACTGCCGGCGGACCGGGCGCACGAGCTGGGGCTGGTCACCCGGCTGGTTGCGCCGGGGGAGGCCGGGGAATCCGCCCTGGCGCTGGCCCGCCGGCTCGCCGCCGGGCCGGCCGACGCGATCGCGCTGACGACGTCCCTGCTGCGCCGCGCGCCGGACCGGACGCTGGACGGCTTCCTCGACGACGAGCACGTCGCCGTCGCGCTCAACGGGCACAGCCCCGATCTCGCCGAGGGGCGGCAGGCGTTCCTCGAGAAGCGACCGCCCCGTTTCCGGTGAGGCGGCCCACCAGGAGGAGGTGCGTGCGATGACCGGTCCCACCGCGGACCCGGCGCCGGCGTCCGGCCGGCCGCTGGCCGACCTGTCGGTCGTGGAGTTCTCGTCGTTCGTCGCCGGCCCGTCGGCCGGCATGACCCTGGCCCAGCTCGGCGCGCAGGTGGTCCGCGTCGATCCGCTCGGCGGGGGCAACGACCACCACCGCTGGCCGGTGGCGCCCGACGGCGCGAGCATCTACTGGGCCTCGCTGAACAAGGGCAAGCGCTCGGTCACCGTCGACGTCCGGTCCGAGGCCGGCCGGGAGCTGGTCGCGGCGCTGGCGACGGCGGGCAGCGGGGTCTTCCTCGACAACGCGGTCGGCCAGCGCTGGCTGTCCTACGAGGCGCTCTCCGCCCGCCGCGCCGACCTGGTGCACGTCCGCGTGCAGGGGCACCGGGACGGGCGCCCGGCGGTCGACTACACCGTCAACGCCGAGGTGGGCGTCCCGCAGATGACCGGTCCCGAGTCGATGGACGCACCGGTCAACCACGTGCTGCCGGCGTGGGACCTGCTCACCGGGGCGACGGCGGTGGCCGGGCTGCTGTCGGCGCTGCACGAGCGGTCGGTCACCGGCCGCGGGGCGCACGTGCAGATCGCGCTCGCCGACGTCGCCCTCGCCGGCGTGGCCAACCTGGGCTGGCTGGCCGACGCCGAGCTCAGCGGGCGCGACCGCTCGCGGCTGGGCAACCACGTCTACGGCAGCTTCGGCGCCGACTTCGCCACGTCCGACGGGCAGCGCCTCATGGTGGTCGCGCTGACCGAGAAGCAGTGGCGCGCGCTGTGCCGGGTGACCGCCACCGAGGACGTGTTCCGGGCGCTGGAGCGGGCGCTGGACACCGACCTGGACAGCGAGTCGGAGCGCTACCGGCTGCGGGAGACGATCGCCGCGGTGCTGCGCCCGTGGTTCGCCGCCCGCCCGCTCGACGAGCTCGCCGAGCAGCTCGACGTCGCCCGCGTGCTGTGGAGCCCGTACCGCACGGTGCGCCAGGCCGCGGCGCGGTACGCCCCGGACCAGGACCCGGTCGTCCGGCACGTCGACCAGCCCGGGATCGGCCGGATGCTGGCCGCCGCCTCCCCGCTCCGCTGGCCCGACGGCGGGCTCCCGCCGCAGCCGGCGCCGCGGCTGGGTGCGGACACCGCGGAGGTGCTGACCGCGCTGCTGGGGCTCACCGACGCCGAGCTGGGCCGGCTGCACGAGCAGCAGGTGATCCGGCTGGTGGACGCGTGAGCGCCGCGGCCGGCGCCGGCTGCGCATCCCGACGCTGAGGACGGCGATGTACTACGACAGCGAGCGGGGGGCCCGCGGCGACGGGGACGCCGGGCTGCCGTGGAACCCGTTCAAGGCGCTGGTCGCGCCGCGGCCGATCGGCTGGATCTCCAGCCTCACCCCGGCCGGGGTGGTGAACCTGGCCCCGTTCAGCTTCTTCCAGGCGGTGGCCGACCGGCCCGACGTCGTCATGTTCAGCACCGAGGTGGTGCAGCCGGCGGGCGACGTCGGCGGGTTGAAGGACTCGCACGCGAACGCGGCGGCGACCGGCGAGTTCGTCTGCAACCTCGTCTCCTACGACCTGCGCGAGGCGATGAACGCCACCTCGCTGGAGCTGGCCCGGGACGAGAGCGAGGCGGAGCACGCCGGGCTGGAGCTCGTCCCGTCCCGGCGGGTCGCTCCGCCCCGGGTGGCCGGCGTACCGGCGGCCCTGGAGTGCGTCGTGGTCGACGCGCTGCCGGTGCCCCACCGCGGTGGGACGCACCGGTTCCACCTGGTGTTCGGCGAGGTCGTGGGCGTCTACATCGACGACCGCTTCGTCCGGGACGGCCGGGTGGACACGGCGGCGATGCGCCTCGTCGGCCGCCTCGGCTACGACGAGTACTCGGTGCTCGACCGCACCTTCCGGATGGCGCGGCCCGGCTCCTGACCACGGGCCACCCCGGGTGGCCGGCGTCGGACCGCGCTGCCTAGATTGCCTGGAAGTGGACGACGCGGAGCAGGATCCCGGACCCGCCGTGCCCCGTCCGTCGCGGCGGCTGGTCACCGACCCCGTCTTCGGGCCCTACTGGGCGGGCAAGCTGCTGGCCAACGTCGGCATCTGGATCCAGAACATCGCCAGCGCGGCCCTGGTCTGGCAGCTGACCTCGTCGGCGTTCCTCGTCGGGCTGGTGAGCTTCGCCCAGTTCGTGCCGCAGCTGGTGCTGACCCCGCTGAGCGGTGCGATGGCCGACCGGGGCAGCCCGCGCAAGCAGATCCTGCTCGGCCGGACGCTGTGCACGCTGGGTGCGGCGATCCTGGCCGGCTGGGTGCTGCTGACGCCCGACGTGTCCGACGTGCCCCCGTGGGTCGTGATGGTCACCGCGCTCGTCGTCGGGATCGGGTTCTCCGTCGGCGGGCCGGCGATGCAGGCGCTGCTCCCGTCGCTGGTGCGCCCGGGCGAGGTGGCCCGCGCCGTCGCCCTGGACAACCTCACCTTCTCGGTGGGCCGCGCCGTCGGGCCGGCCGTGGGCGGCGTGGTGGCCGCCACCGCCGGCTACGGCGTCGCCTTCCTGCTGGCCGCCGTCGGTCACCTGGTCTTCCTCGTCGCGGTGTTCCGGCTGCGGACCCCCGGCGCGGCGACCGTCCCCGGTCCGCGGCTGTCGGTCTCCGCCGGCGTCCGGTACCTGCGCACCGACCCGGTGGTCGGTGTGCTGCTGCTCGGGGTCACCGCGGTCGGCATCGGCGCCGACCCGGCGGTGACGCTGGGCCCGTCGCTGGCGGACACCCTCGGCGGCGGCCCGGAGCTGGTCGGCGTGCTGGCCTCGGCTTTCGGGGCGGGCGCCTTCCTGGGCTTCTTCGTGCAGGCGGGGCTGGTGCGGTGGATCGACCACGCATGGCTGGCCACGAGCGGGATGGTGCTGCTCGCGTCCTCGGCGGTGGGGCTGGCGCTGAGCTGGTCGGTGACCGCCGCCGTCGTCGCCTTCGTCGTGGGTGGGCTCGGCCTGACGCTGGCCATGAACGGCGTCACGACGCTGCTCTACGACCGCGTCCCGCGGGAGTACATCGGCCGGATCATGGCGCTCTGGTTGATGGGCTTCGTCGGCTCCCGGCCGCTGGCCGCGGCGCTCAACGGTGCGCTGACCGACCTGGTGTCGGTCCGCGCCGCTCTGGGGACGACGGCGGTGATCGTGCTGGCCGCGGCCGCGGTGTGCCGGCCCTCGGTGCTGCGGCGCCCGGTGCCCGGGAGCTGACGTGGGCATCCCGGTCCGCTGCATCCGGTGGCGACGCGGGAGCCGGTCGACCGGCCCTGGCGACCGGAGCCCAACAGCCCTGGCCGAGGAGCAGGGCCGTCCCCGACGATCGGGGCGACGGCGAGGGGAGCGGGGCGCCGTTGCCCCGGGCGCCGTCGCGGAAGGCGGGGACCATGCGCATCCGGGTCGGGTCGAGGCCGCTCACCGTCCTGCTGGTCGCGCTCCTGACCGTGGGCGCGGGCTTCGTCCCGGGCGCGGCGGGGGCGGCGGAGTGCACGCAGACCGACCCGCTCGAGCGCCACTACTGCGAGCTCGGCGGGGCGGCATCCTTCCTCGGCGCACCGGTGGGTGCGCCGTTCGCCGTGGCCGGCGGACGCGCTCAGGACTACGCCGGGGGAACGATCTCCTGGTCGCCCGCCACCGGCGCTCACGAGGTGCACGGCGCCGTCCTCGGGACGTGGCGGGCCCTCGGCCGGGAGTCCAGCGCGCTGGGCTTCCCCGTGACGGACGAGCAGGGGACGCCGGACGGTCGCGGGCGCTACAACGACTTCGAGCGCGGGTCGATCAGCTTCACGCCGGCGACGGGCGCGCACGAGGTGCGGGGTGCGATCTGGGGGACGTGGAACGCGCTGGGTCGGGAGTCGAGCGCGCTCGGGTACCCCATCACGGATGAGCGGGGGACGCCGGACGGCGTCGGCCGGTACAGCAACTTCGAGCACGGCACCATCTACTTCACCCCGCGGACCGGTGCGCACGAGGTGCGCGGCGCGATCTGGGCCCGGTACGGGTCGCTGGGCTGGGAGCGGAGCGCGCTGGGCTACCCGATCACCGACGAGCGGGGCACCCCGGACGGCGTCGGCCGGTACAGCAACTTCGAGCACGGCACCATCTACTTCACCCCGCGGACCGGTGCGCACGAGGTACGCGGCGCGATCTGGGCCCGGTACGGGTCGCTCGGCTGGGAGCGGAGCGCGCTGGGATACCCCGTCACGGACGAGTACGGGGTGCCCGGAGGGCGGCAGAGCGACTTCGAGCACGGGTTCATCCGCTTCGACGCGGCCACCGGCGCGACGCGCGTCGCCCTGCTGGACCCCTACGACCGGTCGGGCACCTGGGTGACCCGCTTCCGGTTCAGCCGGGAGTACGCCGGTGCCAGCCCGCCGATCACTCCGGCATCGGTGGACGCGATGGCCGACGCCGGCGTGGACACGATCTACCTGCAGGCCGCCGCCGACGAACCGCAGTACCCGGACCTGATCAGCCCCGACCTGCTGGGCCAGTTCCTGGTCCGCGCCCACGCGCGCGGCATGCAGGTGGTCGGGTGGTACCTCCCGCACTTCACCGACGTCACCGCCGACCTGCGCCGGCTGCGGGCGATCGCCGACTTCCGCGCGGACGGGCACGCATTCGACGCGGTGGCCGTCGACATCGAGGACCGCACGGTGGCCGACGTCGACCTGCGCAACGCCCGGCTGGTCGACCTCTCCCGGCGGCTGTACGACGCGCTCCCGGGCGTGACCCTCGGGGCGATAGTGCTGCCGCCGGTGGTCACCGACGTGATCAGCCCGTCGTACTGGCCACGCTTCCCGTGGCAGCAGCTCGCCGGCCTGTACCAGGTCTGGCTGCCGATGGCGTACTGGTCCAACCGGACCGACGCGACGTGGAGCGACGCCTACCGCTACACGCGGGAGAACATCACCCGGCTGCGGGCCAACCTGGGCGAGCCCTGCGCCGCGGTGGCGACCATCGGTGGCTTCGGTACGACCGAGACCGCGACCGACTACGGCGGCATGGTCCGTGCGGCGGCGGAGACCGGCGCCGTCGGGGTGTCGGTGTTCGACTGGACCACCACGCTCGCGGACACCTGGCCGGTGGTGCGCGACTACGACGTCCGCGGGCCCTGCTGATCGTGTCGTCGCCGAGCATGCCGACGGCTCCGCGGGGGCGCCCCGCGGAGCCGGCTCCGGACCGTTCCGCCGGGTAAGGCGGTCAGCGCTTCTTGCCGCGGGCCACGATCTCCGGCGGGGGCGTCGGGTCGCCCTTCGCCTTGCGGTCGAGCCGCTTCTCCTTGATCGACTTGCCGCCGGCCTTGGTCATCGACTGTCGCGGGGACTTGTCACCCATGGTGTTCGCTCCCTCATCGGGAGCCTGGACGGCTCCGTGGGGCGACGCTACGCCGCGGACCTCTCCGACGCGGTCGACGGCGCGGCCAGCCCGAAAATCACGGGGACGCCAAAATCTCTGAAGGTCACGGCGTTGACCACGAGCATCCGCAGCGAGCGGGTTGCGTGCCCTATCGGGTGGCAGCGGTAGTGGCTCGCGTCGCTCTGGAAGCCGCCGTCTGGACGCGCAGGCTGCGAGCGACCTTGGCGGGGCTGAGGAACTGCCACGGTGTGATCACCCTTCCCCCGTAGTGGGCGAGGTTCGACGCCAGTCGTTCGTCGTGCGCGGCCGCGGCGAACATGAGGCGTTCCAGGGGGTTGAGCATCCGTCCGCCCGCCAGGTCGGCGATGAAGAAGTGGTGTGCGGCCAGTTCGTGGTGGTGCCGGCGGGCATATCGCTGCAGAGCACGGTCGACGTCGGCCGCGGACGGAGCCGGCTGGGTCAGTACGGGACCGACCTCGTCGGCGAGCCATGCGGAGGACTCGAGCGCCCATCCGCAGCCGACCCCCCACAGGTAGTCGGTCGTGAGGGCCGCATCACCGACCAGGGTCAGGCCGAACAGGAGCACGGTCCGGCCGTCGGCCTTGTGGTCCAGCAGCGCCTTGTTGCCGTCCCGCGTCAAGGGCCGGGAACGTGCAGACCGTCGACGCCGGGACCGCGTTCGCCGACCTCGACACCCTCGGCGAGGCCCAGGCGCTCGCCGAGGGTGTCGGGGCCCCCGTCACTGCGCACCCGGCCGCCGTCGTTCGGATCACCATCACCGAGGCCTGACCCAACCGACCACCTGGTCGAGCGGCAACGCCACCGGGACCGAAGTCATACCGGTCGCACGCCGGAGCGATGGACGGCCCGAAGATCGGCCCCTTCAGCCCGTAGGCCCGTTGCCAGCGCCGAACCTCAGGACATGCGAGGGCCCCCCGCGCTTCGGTGCTGCAGGTGGTCAGACAGTGATGTGGTGCCAGAGCACCACATCTCTGACGAGCACCGTCTGTCCGACGAGACCGCCATCCGACTGGATGACCGTCGGATGGGCGACGAAAGAGAGCGAGTTCGCTCCTGGTCGAACGAGATCAGTCGGGACGAGTAGGTGCATGCAGCCCCACTGAGGCGGTCCAGGCCAGGTGAACCGTCCAATACCCTTGCTTACCGACTCGGTCTCGCCAATCTCCATGAACAGTTCGACGTCCGTGCGCTGGTCGTTCGGGAAGAAGAACTCCCAGAGCAGACAGCACTTCACACTGCCGTCAAGAGTGGGTGGCAGGGAAAAGGTCAGGGCCCTGGTGGAGTCTGCGCTGTCCTCCGTTCCGCGCAGGCTGAAGGTTCCGTCGAAGACAGGGGTGTACGCGGCGGCGCTCGGCATGTTGCTGCACCTCATGTCCTGGTCATTTGCCGTTTGGCCCTTCGGGCGCGTCGATCCGTCCCGGCTGCACTCCCCGTCGCACCGGGTCGGCGAGGCGGCGTCCACCGGATCGGTCGACTCAGTTCTCCTCTACCCAGAAGACGAAGACGTCGCAGGCGACTCCCCAGCCGCCGCCCCCTTCGACGGGATAGAAGATGTCGTGCCCCTCGCCGCTGCTTGCGATCTGGCAGTCCAGCCCGAACTCCGGCTTCCCTGCCGACGGGTCCGCGGGCGCCCCCTCGACGTATGCACGGTGGGGGATGACATGACGGACCCGCTCCTGCTCTGACTGGCTGAGCGAGTTCAAGTCGCGGAGGTGGATCATTCTTCGTTCCGTCGCCATGAGGATGCTCCTCCGAAGGGGTTCTCGTGACGTGTGCAAGATCGGCTCCTCGTGCAGGACTCCCGACGCTCGCGGAGTCGGATCCCGCGTCGCCGTCGGAGGTCCGATTCCGGGGTGGCCCCTCGTAGGGAGCGAAAATCTTGCAGGCGCTGTCCATGACCCTTGGCAGGGTCGCAGGCTGACTGTCACGGTGCTGTCACCGCTTGATCACCGAAGCTTTGGCGTCGTTGCCCGTCACAGTGCCCAGCCGACCCGGACGTGGTGCCGGGGTCATCCACGGCTGTTTGCATCCGCGTTCACGAGCGCTGCGCTCGAGAAGGGGGGAACGCGATGATCGGGACATGGCGTCGGATGGGCGGCCTCGCGTGGGAGCGGTCGCAGGTTCCCAATCCTGCCGCGCTGGCCGCATCACTCTGCGGGAATGTCGACGAGTCATGCCGGCGGGCCGTCCGAGACCGTGACCTGTCGTCATGCTGAGCGACCGATCGACTCTCTCCGAGTCGTTCCCTCGACTGCCAGTGCCCGGCCGTGCCCGCCCGGGAGCGGGTGACCGGCCGCCTTGCGCCGCCGAGCGGTTGGTTCCGTCACCCGACCGGGTGCTCGTGGCCCCCTTCGCGGCCGATCTTGTCCACAGATCGCCTGACGCCACCCCTACGGACTGATCCGTTTCCTTACAGTCCCACCCGATTCGACGACTGCTCGACGGGGGATGGGCGTGCCGACTGCTCTGGACGTCGTGGACGGCGAGGTCCGCGAGCTGATCCGCCGGCGTGGGCTGGATCCGTTCACCGATCCGGGCCCGGTGCGGCTGCTGGTGCGCGACGTCGTCGCCGACTATTCCGAGCGGTCGCTGTCCTCGGCACTGCCGCCGATCGGGGATGCGGAGTCGGTGGTCCGCGACGTGCTGGACCGGGTGGCCGGGTTCGGGCCGCTGCAGCGTTACCTGGACGACCCGGAGATCGAGGAGATCTGGGTCAACGAACCAGGCCGGGTGTTCATCGCCCGGCGGGGCCGCAGCGAGCTGACCACGACGATCCTGGGGCCGGGAGAGCTGGCCGACCTGGTGGAGCGGATGCTGCGCATCTCGGGTCGACGGATCGACATGTCGACGCCGTTCGTCGACGCGATGATGCCCGACGGCTCCCGGCTGCACGTGGTCATCCCCATGACAACGCGGTCAGCAGGCAAATGACGAAACCCTGATCTACGCAGTGCGGCTCTCACGAAGGTGAGGTCCGGGAGGCCGACCCGTCTCCCAACTAGGCTCAGCCCGTGGCCGTCGAGAAGCGCGAACAGGTATTCGTAAGCTCCACCTTCCTTGATCTCCAAGAGGAACGCCAAGCGGTAATCCAAACGCTTCTCCAGGCCGACTGTTTCCCAGCCGGGATGGAGCTATTCCCCGCCTCGGATGACGAGAAATGGGACCTGATTAAGCGGGTGATCGACGACAGCGACTACTACGTCGTCGTCATCGGGGGGCGTTACGGCAGCGTCGACGAAGACGGACTTAGCTTTACGGAGAAAGAGTTCGACTATGCTGTCGAAACGAAGACGCCGGTCATGGCCTTCCTGCACGGTGCGCCGGGCAACATCCCAGTCGATAAGGCAGAAGTAACTCCAAGGGCCAGGGAGCTGCTGGACGCCTTCCGGGACAAAGCAAGTCAGCGAATGGTCAAGTTCTGGACCACGCCAGCAGACCTCGCTGGCGCGGTGGCGCTAAGTCTGATTCAGACCCGCAAGACACACCCGGCCGAGGGGTGGGTTAGGGCGAGTCAGGCCCTGACTCCTGAGGTAGAGAAGGACATGGCGGAGTTGCGCGCTACCGTCGCTACTCTAACCGCTCAGCTAGAGGCTGAGAAATCCGGTGGTGCCACCGTTCGAGACACTAGCATCTACGCCCAAGGTGACGACCTGAACGACCTCTTCTGCACTATTCGGTATTGGACGAAGGAAGATGCGGAAGCGGGTCGAACCACTCGTAGCAACTCCAAGGCTCACTACTTCCACCTAGAAATCTCGTGGGATGAGATCTTCTCCCACCTAGCCCCTCTCATGCTTGATGAAGCCAGTGAGGAAGCTCTAAGTGAAGAGCTAGATGTTCTTGCTGCGGTGGTGGGTCGAGAGCAGGTGAACCTGCCGCCCGACGCTGGCAAGGCGGGTGGGATTGAGGCGGGACTCGATGAGTTCAACGACGTCAAGGTGCAGTTCTTTGCTCTGGGTCTCATCGACCACAGCGCCCGACGCCACCCAGTGCAAGACAAGCAGACCTACTGGACGCTTACGCCCAAAGGGCGGGATCACATGACGCGTCTACGGGCCAAAAAACGGCCGGAGCCAGCTCAGCAGGTGATGGATTTGCCGTAACTGGTGAGCTTGCGCACCGTCGCGGTTAACGCAAAGGCGCCTGTTGGCTCGCAGATCAGCTCCGTCGGATTCGGCCCCGACGGGCGGACCCGATGACGTCTCAACGGCCCAGATGGGGTACGGCATGTTCGGCCCTCAACCTGGGACCGCCATGTCATAGCAGCCGGGAAGCTGCCACGGTGGCGCCGAGCAAGTACGACCAACCGGGTCGAGCCGATGCTGTGCACGCCGGCGCCTGTGTTGAACTCGACGATTGTCCCGCCCCGGGTTCTGATGGAGGCTCTGGTCAGCCCCTTGTTTTGTGGAGTTCAGTTGCTGGACCTCATGCCACGGTGATTGATTGACGGTTTTCGAACTCTATGGGTGTGAGCCAGCCGAGGGCGGAGTGCCGGCGCCGGCGGTTATGGAAGATCTCGAGGTAGTCGAACATCGCGTTGGCCAGCTCCAGGCGGGTGCGCCAGCGCTGTCGGTCGAGGAGTTCGACCTGCATGCGGGACCAGAAGGATTCGATGACGGCATTGTCGTAGCAGTCACCGATTGACCCCATGCTGGGCACGAGTCCGGACTGCCTGGCTCGGGTGGTGAAGGCCCAGGAACCGAACTGCACGCCGTGATCGGAGTGGATGATCGCGCCGGCCGGTGGTCGACGGGTGTCGATGGCCATGCCCAGGGCGTTGGTGACCAGAGCCGCGGTCGGTGAGGAGTCGATCGACCACCCGACCACCCGCCGCGAGCACACGTCCAGCACGACCGCGCAGTAGACCTTGCCCTCCCGGGTCGGGTGCTCGGTGATGTCGGTGACCCACAACTGGTCCACGCCCTCGCGGGTGAAGCGCCGGTCGACGAGGTCGGTGGCCAGCAGGTCGGGGCGGGCTCGGCGCCACTTCGGGGCCCCGGTGATCCCCTTGATCCCGGCGCGGGCCATCAGCAACTCCACGGTGCCGTGCCCGACGATGATGCCGCGGCCCATGGTGAGTTCGGCATGGACACGTCGGTAGCCGTAGGTCCCCCGGGAGGCCAGGTGCACCTGGCGGATGGTCTCGGTGATCAACGCATGCCGCACCGCCCGGGTCGACGGGCCCCGGCTGCGCCAGGCGTAGTAGCCGGAGTCGGTGACGTCCAGGATGCGGGTGGCTGCCTGCACGGGCAGACCTTCGCCGGCCATCACTGCGATGGCCTCGAACCGCCTTTTGGGGGCCCGCTGGTGGACGTCTCGGAGTACCACCCGGATGACTGGCGGAATGTCAGAGATCGCGTCCCGTATGGCCCGGTGAGGTTCGAGTTCGAGGACTGGCGTCGGGACCAGGCATGGCACCTGTTCAGCCGCGCTCGGAGCGACTGGCAGGAGGAGCACGGTTGGCCGGGCGGGCTGGACTTCGTCGAGCTGTTTCAGCAGACGGTGCAGCTGCGTCGGCGCGCTTTGCGAGCTGAGGGCGGACTCAGCCCGACGGCCTGACCACGCGCGCCGCCAGGGCGCCCGAACGAGCTCCCTGCTCGCGACCACTGAGTGCATTCACATCCGAACGCGAAGGAGATCCCGACACGATGACGAGCGCTGACGACAACGAGCTGAACCGAGCACCGGCCAGGCCGTGCCCGGAGTGCCCCTGGCTGAGTAGCAACGTGGATCGGCCGGTGCCGGCGACGTCGCATGTGTTCAAGCGGGAGCAGCGGTCGAGCTGTGGGCGACCATGCGGACGGGCCGTTCGTGGGTTTGCCACTCCACGGTGGGTGACCGTGAAAAGTGGCCAGGCCCAGCCAATCCCGAGTGGGTCGCGATGGGCTACATCGTGCCCCCCGCGAACGCGCAGCCACGGGAGTGCGGCGGCTCGGTCGCTGCAGGGCTCCGAGAGCTGGAGTCGCTGGCTGAGGCCGGGTCGTGGGAGGAGTACCACCGCCGCCGCCCGCACGGTCTCACACGCGAGGGGGCGGCAATGTGGACGCAGCGACTGGATGGCGAGCAGGTGGCTGGCGCGCCGCCGTTGCGGTCGGTCAGCCTCGATGGCGACGACATCATCGACCCCGCCGTGACCGAAGGCATGGACGCGCTCGACTTGATGCTGCCCGCCGCAAGGCAATCTTTCGGGCGGACGCTCGAGAAGCTCACCGCAACGATGCCGCAGCCCGGTTCGCCAGAGCAGGGTGAGGCGTCGTGAGCCTGCTGGAGCGTCACCGAGGCGTTCACCTGCGCCTGCCCGGTCTGCACCCGGCACGGCGACGTGCACGCTCAGGCGCCACTGACGGTGCTGGGCAAGACGGTGGACGTCGACGAGGAGCTGGCGCCGCTGCTGCACGCCCTCCGCTCGCATGGCGTGCTGACCGTCGCGTCCTGCACCGACCTGGCCGACGCCGTGGAACGGTTGTGGCCGTCCCAACTGTCGAACCTGCTGACCGCCCGCGATCGGGCAACCGTCAACTACGGCCGGGTGGTCGCCGATCGCCCGGCCTACGTACGCATGGTCAACGGAGGCAAGGCCGCACCGTTCCTGGTCGCCGCCGAGTCGGCGGGCGCGCTAGTGACCCGATCGCGCATGGTCGCTCAGGTCGCCTTTCCTCGGAAGCAGCTCGACGAGCTGACCGAGCTCGCATGATCGCCGCAGCGCGCTACGACAGCCCGGCCGCGCGCGGACTGCTCGACGAGCTCGCCGGCCACTACGTGAGGGCCTACGGGGCGCACGACCTCGACGCGGATGACCCGGCCGACTACGCCCGGCCGCACGCCGGCTGTCTCGTCGGCTACGAGAACGGAAGGCCGGTCGCGGTCTCCTGCTGGCGCAGACACGAGCCGGGCGCCTGCGAGCTGCGCCGGTTCTACGTCGCCCCGGCTGCTCGTGGTCGCGGATGGTCGCGCCGCCTGCTGCTGGCCGTGCTCGACGCAGCGTCAGCCGCCGGCTACCAGCGAGCCGTCTGCGCCACCGCTGCCCCAGGCTGTCTGACGGGCGCGCCGGGGCTAGATGTCCATGAGATTGCCGGCTACGGGGTGCACAACAGGGTGCCGGACGTTTCCTGCCTTGAGGTGCGCCTCGAATCGCTCGCTTTGGTGGGGTGACGAAATGGAGACCGTGGCGAAAGTGCATCGGTAGTCAACGCTGCGTGGTTGATCCCACCGAAGGTGCTAAAGGAGTGGTCTGAGCTGTCGGCCGCGCTGGACGACGCGGGCACCGTTCCGTGCCACCAAGCCAACGCTGACGACTCGTGGCTCCAGGGTTGGAAGATCGACGGGCGCTGGCCGGCCCCGCCGAGTGCCTGGCCTACGCCGTGGCCGCCAGTGAGCGGGGAGGCATGTGGGGGCGCGAAGACCGCCGGCCGCAGCACTACCGACACGACGCCTCCACATCGCTACGGTGGTCGGGACGTTCACCTCGTAGACGTGGCGAGCTGGGCGGCAGTGTTGCGTCGCTGTGACCTGCTCGTACGGGTCAAGGACGTGCAAACGTCTGCCGATAGGCGTAGAAAGACGTCTAGAGGTAGACGCCCTTAGCGCCAGGCTGAGGGTCGGGAAGGAGTCTCGATGACCAGCCTGCTTGAGGCGCTCAATCGATGCTTGCACCCGTCGGAGGAGTTCGACGTTGAGGCTGCTGCTGCGGCGCACCATGCCCGCACCATGGGCCGTGACCTACCTCTTGAGCAGCGGCGGGACCGTGCTCGCGCCCTCACCGAGGTTGCACCGGCGCGCCGCGACCGCATCGCTGGGTGACGGGCCTTCTTGATTGGCGGGACTGCAAGGGTTCGGACGTAAAGCACCTGCAAGGGTTCGTCTGTAGCACCTACAAGCCCCCTCGAACCCTCCGTGGATGGCCGCCTAAGGGTGACGCCCACGCTGGGTGGTGGGAGTACGAGGTCCAGAGCGGCGTGCGCGCGCTTGCGCCGGAATTTTCTGCTGGTCGCTATGTACGCCTCGGCTACGACAGCGAGGGCCTCGGAGCTGTCTCTGTCGTTCAGGAGCTGGACGGTCCTGCAGAAGTTGAGTGGGAGTTCGGCGCTGTCGCCTTGCGGCTACGGGGCAAGGGTGGCGGCTATGCCGATGAGATGTGTCGGGACGTCTTTGATCAACTGACCGCCCGTGCCATAGAAGCCGGCATCTCCAACGTGAAGATCATCGGCTACGTGTACGAGGAGAACCATGCCTCGCAGAAGATGAATCGGCGCCACGGGATGCGGCACGTCAGCAACGGCGGGCCTGGTGTCCAAGTGTGGCAACGCAACCTGCCCGTGTAAGTGGGGGTCGGGGCGACTCCATCCCGGCGCCCCGATCACGCTCGTTGGGGTGATGGCCTGCAGCCAACCCGATCGAGCGCGGCTGCCCGTGGGAACCATCGGGCGATGATCTACACGGCGGCAGCTGCGTACCCGTATGAGGATCGCGAGCGGGCAACGACCGGCCTCCGCGGCCAACTGCGCCTTATGGCGATAGCCGGCGGCGGCAACGTGGAGTGGGCCAGCTTGACCGTCGAGGGGCCGACCACAGCGCCAGGGCCGCACGGTGCGACGTGGTTCGAGTGGCGGGCCAGCGTCACCGTGGTTGGCGGACGAGACCTCGTTAGCGAGCCGGTCGGCGACGAAGCCGCCTGACACGCAGCGGTAATCGCGACCGAGCGTTGCCAGCGCGGGGCTTTCGTCTCTGTTTGGGAGCGGCGACGGGCCCTAGGGTCCCGCCATTGACGCTGTCGCCGTAGACAGCGTCCAGTCTGCCGAGGGGAAACTGTGCACATCCGCAGGGCACTCGTCATCCCGGTAGCCGTGGCCGGACTCGTTTTGGCCTTGGGTTCGACCCCAGCCCCTGCGGCCGGGTCAGCCTCCCACCAGGACCACGTCCACATTTCCTTCCGCAGCTAGCCCCTCGACGGGGCGTCAATCGACGGGCTCCCTGCCTACTTTCTCTCACACACGGGGGCTTCGTCTGTCGCGCAAGAGGCGGGGCGCGCTGCTGACAGAACTCGGCAGCGATGAGGTAGACGGCAATCCGCCGCTCAGGAGGAGGCAATCATGCGAGATGCCCGTCGGTTGATCCGCGTCGTCGTCACCGGGGTCGCCGTCGCTGCCATCGTCTCGGCCTCTGGTTGGCCATTCGTTTTCAGTCGCGCCCTAGCTGCAGCGGCTGACTCCTCCGCGACCTCCACCCCGAGCACCATCTCGAGTCGAACGGCGGGGAATGGGAGCGAGTTCGCTCTTGCTGCGGCGGCTTCTACAACCGGGGGAACCTTGTACTCCGCGCTCTCGCCAGCGTGCTGCTAGCCCCACCTGAGGACAGGCCAGCGCCCCCGGGGCTGCCTGCTCAAGCCAGACGAACAGGCTCGGCAGAGCCCGTTCGACGTGTGTAGCAGGTGTCTGGGCCCTCCGACGCCCTTGATGACGTGCCGAGCCAGCATTGTCAGCGATGATGGTCGAATCGCTCCCGGGCAGATGCTATGTAGGCAAGCTCTCGCCCAGGCGCCCTCATTTCTGCTTGCGACAATCTGACCTTATGTTCGCGGAGCGTAAGAAAGTCGAGTGCGTCTCGACTTGGGCGCCCGATCACCGCTCGGATTAGGCCAGAGGGCAGGGCTAGTAGGATCCTTATGCGCTCGTGTCGTACAGTCATCTTCTCCGCCCGCATGTGGGACTCGTACTCCTGGATCAGATCCTCTAGGTCCAACCGCAGGCGCATTGGCGATGTCCTGTCCTCCAGCAGAGTCCGCTGTAACCAACGTGTCAACCGTTCCAGCCTCTTTTTCTCCTGAGCCGCCCGTTTGAAGTCGAGGATCGCTTCGAGGGGCTCAAGCTCGCCGGGGATTGGCATTGCATCAATAATCGCCTCGAACAGTTCCCACTCTGCGTTGTTCGTTGCTGGTGGAGCACCAGAACCTTCACGCCAAAGTCCTTGTAGCCTGACCGCAACTCCTGCGTTCAAGGGCGCGTAGAGCGTGGATCCAGGCGCCCCCAGTGAGGGCCAATACAAAGGCAGCGGGTCGAACAGCCGGACGACACCTTTTCCGGCGTCACGCTGTCCTGGTACATACGTGCAGTGTCCCCAGCTTTCGAGGGTCCTAGTCAGCGTGGCGGCAATAAATCGCTCGGCGCCTATGGGCAGGTGTGACCTGCCAGGGGCATAGGTCAACCGCTTGGACGTATCCACCCGCTGGCTCGCAACTACGTCAAAATAAAAATCCCCAACTCGAAGGCTTCTTGGCATACTAGCCGTGGAACTATTCTGTCGCTGCTCCTTCGAGCGTAATGAAACCGAGCCCGCGACCACCCCGTCAATCTGCACGCTCGGGGATGCGAGAAGGCCTTGATCGACGAGGTACTGGGCGTCGGCAAGTTCATGATCGCTCAGGCGCTCGAGCTCGGCGGCGAGATTGGGTACATACACTCGATCAAAGAGGAGCAGGTCCCGCTTCGGGACGACTGCGCTGCGACGCACCACCGCCAGGTTGGCCACTGGGCCAGTGTCTCGCTCGCGGCGGATGGCGAACAGTCGTCCTCTACAGGAGAACGCAGCTAAGCCGACCCCGGCCGCCCCACCTGTGTAGTAGCCCTCCCTTCGAGGCGCGGGTGCCGCTGCCCGACGTCGTCTCGATGCAGACCCGCCAGCCCAACCTCGAGGGCGCCGGGGAGATCCCGCTGCGCCGGCTGGTGAAGGAGGCGCTGCGGATGCGGCCGTCCCGCATCGTGGTGGGGGAGGTGCGGCAGGAGGAGTGCCTGGACCTGTCGGAGTCGGCCTGAACAAACGCAGGCTGCGCCAGGTCAGACGCAGTCGATCAGCTCCAGGGCTGGCCGATCGGCACGCCGCGCAGTCTCGCCTTGCGGCTCGCCGCCTGGACGTCCATCATAACCTCATAGCTCTGTCAAGGGAGAGAAGCCGTGCCTCGTCGGTCGATGAACCCTCGGGTCATCGCCGCGTGCGCCATGGCTGGCGTGGTGCCATCAGCAACTGCGCTCGCTAGTGCTTCATACATTCCTGAATGGGCGCGAATTGCTGCTACCTTGGATTAGGTGCTGCAGCCTCCGCGGCAATCGCCGCGCAATCCGTCTCTGGGGTGCAACAAAAAAAAATCCCGGCCTAAGTTACTTGCCAGTAGATCAACAGTTGCGGGTATTCAAGACGGATTCCTGGGCGTGTCTCCTTGACTCTCAGTCAGTGAAGCCGTCTAAGGCTGGATTCAGCAGTGCTTGCGCCTGCCTGGGCTGTGTGCTGTGACTCACATGCCGCTCCGGCTGGCACATCCCACTGACAGTTTCAGCCAACGGCAGCCCGGCGTGGCGGATTTGCGGCGTCGCTCTGGTCTGCTGACTGCGTCGTCCCGGCGTGGTCAGCTAGAAGGCCACAGCCTCCGGCAGCGGTTCGTGGCTGACGATCTCCGCATCCACGACCATCCGGCCCTGGGTCTCGTGGGCTCAGCGACGGCGCGTAGGTGACGTGCCACGACGTCCCGCACTCGGGTCGTGTGGGGATCGTGCCCGAGGTCGCGCACGATGCCGGTGATGGCGGCTTCCAGCGCGTCGACCGTCTGTTCGTTGAGCATGGACCGGCGCTCGTCGGTCTTGCTGCTGACCATGCCCCCGGCGAGCTGTCGCAGGTGGCCGCGCTCGGCGGTGTAGACCGCGAGCACCGCGCCGTCGTTGGGCCGCTGGGCCAGCTCGCTCTCTAGCCAGTCGATCCGCCCCTGGGTGCGGTTCAGTTCCTCCTGGAGTGCGTCGACCGCCGAGATCGAACGCGGGATGCCGAGCCGGTTGGCCAGGCCGACGGCCTGGGCCTCCGCGATGCGCTCGACGGCCTTGGTGCGCGCCATCGGGGCCGAACCACCGTGCATGCGGCACCGCTCCTGTCCTCGCATGGCCGGCTGGGTGCAGTTGCCGCCGTCGCGCCGCCGAGCACCACACAGGCGCATGTGGTCCACGGGTGCGTTCATGTAGGTCCGCGCCTGTCGGGTGCCCCCGTGCTGCACGCACATCGGCTGGACGGGGACCGCGATGTACGTGCAGCCGGGGAACTCGCAGCGCGGATCGCGCCGCCCCATCAGGCTGCGAGCTCGGCCGCGCGGGCGATGCCCGACGGAGTGAGGGCCTGGGCGATGCGGAACGCCTCGCCGCCTCGGAAGATCACGGCCTCGAACGTCTCGGTGAACGTCGAGAAGTCGTTGGCCGCGTTCAGCGTGCTGTCGCGCACCAGACCCAGGTCGAGCGTTCCGCCGTCGAGGAAGGCGAACGCCCCCCGCCGGGAACATGTACGAGACGACCTCGGTCGGCCATCCGTTAACCGGCCCCGCAGCCTGCGGGTTGAACTCCTGCCCGGCCTCACCGTCGAGCGCCCACGTCGGAGCCAGATTGCGCGTCGCCAGGTAGGCGGCCAGGTCGGCGTCGCTGACCCCGACGGTTGAGTCACCGGGCTCCTGCAGCGCCAGGTTCGACCGCAGCAGCCCACGCGCCCACGCCGGGAGGATCAACTGCAGCGGCGCGTTCGGGTCCGTCCGCAGCCGGTTGCGCATCCCCGTCGCCGCCCGGTCAAGCAGGGGAAGCAGCACGCGGGTCGCGCCGAGGCCGCCGCCTTCCTGCGCCTGGCCAGTCACCGAGGTGGATAGCGCACCGAGCTGCGTGAGCAGCTGCTGCTCTGCGATCTTGGCGTGCGCGGCCAAGGCGAGGTCCATCACGCGCTGCACGAACTCGGGATAGGCCCTGGCCAGCATGTTGCCGAAGGTCAGGATGTTGGTGACCGCCTGGACGTTCACCACAACCTCGCCGTTCGGCACCACGCGCAGGCTCGGCTTGCGCACGGCCGGGTTGTTGACGGCGTCCACGTCGCTGGCCACGTTCCAAATGCCCACGGCCCCCTGAAGATCACCCAGGGCCGGAGGACGGATAAGCCGGATGCCGCCTCGCTCGGCGGTGAAGGTGGGCAGCGAGCTCTTCACCGGCCGCTCGGTGACCTCAAAGCCGGGAAGCGCGTAGTCCGTGTCCTCCGGAGCGCCCAGGCCGCCGGCGGCGGTGATGGCCTCGATAGCGCTCAGCGCCTGCTGATCGGCGGCGACCTCGAGCGCGTTGGCGACCGACTCGGCGGAGTCGCTGATTCGCAGCGTCCGGTTCGGCCCCCGCTCGGCGCGCAACGTCGCTACGCGGACCTTCTCGCCGTTCCCACCCGAGAGCGCCTGGTGCGTCCGCAGCGCGGACACGAACTCGTCGGCCAGGCTGCCCTTGTCGGGAACGGCCATGCCGCTGGCCGTCAGCGCCCGTGCCGTGCCACCCGACGAGAAGCGGGGACGTCGATCGGCAGGGACGATCGCGCCAGCCCGCGAGAGAGGCTCGCGCCGGAACGACGCCAGGATCTGCTGAGCGTCGTGCCCGCGTGTGACGTTCTGCTCTCGCCGCTGGGACTCACGCTTCACAGCCGTAGCGGCGGAGGCCAGCACTTCCAGTTCTTCGATTGCGGCCTCACCGACCACCTGACCAGAGGGCGGATTCGTGCGACCTTCGGCGGCCCGAAGGATCAGGTCCCGCAGCTCGGTCAGTTCGTCGTCTGACAGGTCGGTGATGCGGCTGAGCATTTCTCGTACGCGGTCCACGTGTGACTCCCTGTGACGTGATCACGAAAGTGATCGACTCGCACAATCGGAAGGGCCGCCACAACGCCAGGTGCGTCGCCGGTGTCACCGCTGCTGCCCTCGCCGTCAGGCGCCGGGCCGTCGCTCCACTACATTTATACATTCAGCAAGTGAATCAAACTGCTAGGTCAACGGCGTCGAGCGAGAAGGCGGCGTCCGAGGCTTGCATCATCGGCTTCGCCGGGTTGTTTTGCCAAACGCACGGACCGCCGCGAATGTCTTTCGCGCCTCAAGGTTTGGAAGACGTCGTAGCTCAAAATAATACAGAGAACGAACACGAAAATCACGGCAGGCAAGGGAAGTCCGCCAGCCACTGCGATGATGAGGCTGGAAAAGAAGAGCGCAAAAAGTAGAGTTAGCAGCACATAGTTCATGGCGTAGCTCAATGTGGACGAGGGAGGGCTCCAGTCGGCCTCGCGACGCGGCGCGCTGGACTCCTCGAATAAGGTGGCGGAAACATTCACGTCGCCGCGGGTGCCACCGTCCACCAGTAGGCGCAGGTTATAGGCGTCGCCTTGATTCATACGGACGGGCCTTATCGTCAGCCGGTCACTCTCCTCTTGGAAAGAGAACTGGGTCTTAGGCGCCATGCGAAGCGGGTTGTACGTCACAGACCGGATCAACGAATCGGCGATATGTACGACCACGTCATCCGTGTAATGCTCGCGGTCAATGCCTCGATTTCCTGCATTCAGAATGTTGATAGAGACCATGCGCGGCCGCGTCAAATTTTTTCCGTCATAGCTAACCACAAGGCCCTCCGGGGCGTTCGGTGCTACTAGCCACTCATCGAAAGCTAGGTGCCATGCGAGGTACTTTCGCTTTCGGGACGCACGGAAGAACGACCAGCTGATTAGAAACCCGAGCAGGGCCCCGATCGCCGTGGTGACGGCGGACGCTCCGTGGTCGGACCAGAACTGCCCCCATGACATGGGAGGCAGGCTAAGGGCTGGCGCTGACACTCGGTGCGTGCAGCAGCGTTTGACCTGGCTCCCCCAGCGGGGGACAGGGAAACTCTGCAGTCGACCAGCGCGTGCCGTACGCGGCGCAGAGGCGCTGATGCACGCTTCACATGGAGCGACCGGGCGGTTCTCCTGACTGACCCTCTGGCGCCGACAACAACGCCCACTGCGGATTCGATCGCAGTGGGCGTAGTCGTGTGCGCAGCGCGGCGCTCAGCCGCCTGGCGGGCGGGCGGGTCAGGCGGAGCGAGCGAGCACCCCTCGGACAGTCGACGGCCACCAGCGGTCGCCGCCGCCAGCCGTGGGCACGCCGTCGTCGGTCAACTGATCGGCAATCTCGGCCAGGGTGGCGCCCGTGGCGCGCAGCTCAGCCACCCGCCGTGCGACGTCGTCGGTGATGACGACTGGCCGGCCGAGCCGCACACCCTTGGCCTTCGCCGCTGCGAGGCCGTCCTTCGTGCGCTGCCCGACCATGCGGCGCTCAAGCTGCGCGGCGGCGCACATGATCGTCGCCACGAACTCGCCCGTGGGGGTCGACAGGTCGAGGCCGATGTCGAGCACCACGAGGTTCCAGCGATGCTCCTTGGCCCGCGACACCAGGGCAGCGAAGTCAGCGACCGACCGACTGACCCTGTCGATCTTGGTCGCCACGATGCCGTCGGCCTGGCCGGACTCAACCAGCTCGATCGCCCGCGACCAGCCGTCTCGCCCGTCCAGGTGTGCCCCAGACACACCGGCATCGCAGCCCCAGGCAACGATCGACCAGCCCCGTGCCTCAGCCGTACGCGTGATCTCAGCCCGTTGCGCGTCCAGCCCGTGGCCGTCCTCTGCCTGCTCGCGGGTGGAGACACGGACATAGGCGACGACGCGCATCAGTCTGCCTCCCTGGTGTCGTCGTCGGGATCCTCGGGCGGGCCGTTGCGCTCGTCGTAGCCGTCGGCCTGGTCGTCGCCAGGGTGGGGGAGTGGCTCGCTCACTTCACGACCTTGAAGGTGATGCGGCAGCCCTGGCCATTGGTGTCGAACCGGCGCACGTTGAGCTTGACGCCAGCGGAGCGCCCCGCGGCGTGCAGTTTGCCCACCACGGTGAACGCCTCACACGCGCCCTTGCGGCCCTCGTACGGCGTCAGGGAGAACCGGCCGGGCAGGTCGTAGCGCTTGCCGTCCTTGGCCGCCTTGGTGACCAGCCCGGTGAACGGGTTGGGCGTGGCGTCCCTGCGGGAGGGCGCGGGCATCTCGACGTCGGGGGCCACGGTGGCACCGGCTGCGATGGTGCTTGCTGTTGCAAGCGCCCGACGACTACGAAACCAGGCCAGTGACACTGGGTAAACGGCAAACGCACGTTGCGTGTTCGTCCAGGGCTGGACGCCGGTCGCCAGGCGGCGTCCGGATCCGTGCGGCTGGCGTGGCGCCCTGGTGGTGGGAGCTCGGTCGTCGGTACACGGCGTGCCGACCGAGTCGTCGGACCCCGCTGACATGCTCACGGGCGTGGTCGACTTCTTGCTGTCCCAGGTGCCCGGCCTCGTGGTCGGCATAGTCAGCGGCCTTATCGCCGGTCTGATCAGCGGCCTCTGGGTGGCAAGAATCGTTGAGCGGCGAGAGCAGCGGCGCCACGTACGCCTGGTCACCGCCAGTATTACGGAGTCGCGAGAGCCCATCCCTGGGCAGGCCGGGGGTTGGATCGTCACCGGCGGGTCATTGGTGATCCGGAATAGTAGCGACTGGCCCGTGCGAGAAGTGCATGCCTTGCGGCCAGACTGGCTCGGGCTGGCGCACATCCCATATCTCGGGCCGGGTCGAGAGCACACTCACGAGATTCTATCGACGGCCTACCAAGTCAATCCAGGAGAGAAAGCCGCCGTAACGCTCCAGGTTACGGATGTACGGGGAAAGACGTACCAGTGGAGGCCGGCCACGGATGAACTTTTTGACACTTCCTGGAGCCCGTGGTGGAGTCGAATCGTCCAAGGAGTCGAGAAGCGACTTCCGAGGGTGTGGAAGTACCTTTTCGCTCCTTGGTTTCATCGCCTACCTGACACGCTGCTGATTCTCCTTTGGGGCTATCACCCTGCGACCGGAGAGCGACGCTCCAAAAATCCCAAAGGGCAGCCGTTGATATGAGGCAGGGCGTCTCAACCAACCGGCGGGACTAGATCACGCACCCCATGGCGAGTCGGATCGAGCGCAGAATCAGCAGTTGATCGTGTACGTCCCGATGATCTCGCCGTCGATTACAAGGGTCACCATCTCGCCGTTGGGGACCGCTGGCACCTACGGGTTGAGGAGCCCGTTGTTGTCGAAAAGATGGCCCATGCCGCCACCGAATGTCGCCCGGTACGGCAATCCCTCGGACGAGTCGAGAAACTGCACGTCGTGCCACTCTTGTATATCGCCGTACAGCGGAATCTCCCCGGAGCACATCTCGCCGACGGGGTAGAGGCCATTGGGCAGGGTCCGAACCGGGCTCGCCTGGTAATAGTCTTCGTACGTGACTTGAAAAGTCTGCCCGTCCACGAAGACGGTCCAGGTGTCGCTGGGACCGCCGAAGCCACCGCTGTAGCCGGTGCCGCGCGGCAGCGGGAAGATCGTCCCTACGCCGTTTACTACCTCGACGCTGTACACCCAGTACACGCCGGTGTACGGCTGCGAAGCAATGCCGTCGGCGAGGACGACTTCGTAGGTGTCGTTCGGGCCGCTGAACGTAAGGCCGCTGCGGACCGCCTGCCAGGCGGGGTCGTAGGTGGCATCCAGCCTGACCGTCAACTGCTCCTCGACGGGCACCTCGTGGCGACCGGCGACGCACTGGCCGAAGAGCTTGCCGGTCAGCTCGCGGCACTCTGCGACGTGCGTGGGCCGTGCCGGGGCGTCCCGAGGGTTAGCATTCGCCAGGCTCGTGCTGAGCGAACTATCGCGCTCGTGACGACGGCGACGAGAGTCACACGATCGCTGAGTTGTCACGAGTACTCCCTCGTCATGGGGGAGGCCACAGAATTGTGGGCGCTCCACTGGCATCCGGATGGGCAGTCCTGGGAGCGGCGCCCTCATCTGCACCTCGGCGATGTGCTTCTCACCCCTCAGGCGCCGGTGACGTCAAAGACGCATCTCCCGACGGGCCGGATGATGTTCGAGAACGCTATCCGCTGGGCGGTCGACTTCGGTGTCATGCCGTTGGCAGACGACTGGACCGACCGCTTGGCCTTGGCCGAGACGCCGCACATCCTGCACCGCTCCCGGAGTGCCGACCCTGGGGTCACCCGGCCGTAAATCCGCCGGCTCGTTGATCTACCGCAAGCACTCGGCCGACAACCTCGATGCGTCATACAGTGCGCACTGCTGCCGGACTCGCTCTTCAGCGACAACTAGAACACGCTCCTCGTCGAGCGCGCCAACACGCCGGCGGTACGCGCCCGCGAACTGGCCGGCGCATCAGAGGGGGGCGGCGACACGGTCCCCCAGTAGGCCGATGTACCGCTCCGCAGCCAAGCAACGCAGCGCCATACCGCCGTGCGCGGCAAGAAGGGCCTCAGTATTGCTCCGTGGAGCTGTACGAAGAGGTCCTCGCCTATCTGGCGCAGGCCGCTGCCTCGGACGTGATCGCTGCGCTCGCTCTCCTTGTAGCCACCGTGAGCTTCCTGTCCAGCCGCCGGACATCGCGACGTGCCGTCGTCCTGGCGCAGCAGGCCATCGACTCGCGGGGTCGTCTCGCTGGTGCGCGCCTGCGGCTTGGTATTGAGCACTGGATCGTCCGAGTAGTCAACGGCACTGACCCGACCGTTCTTCAAGAGGTGGTAATGCACATAGATGACCACGAAGGTTCCGTTCGGCGGCCAGTTCACCGATACGTGCGGCTAGCGGTCGACCCGACGGTCCTGCAAGGCCTCGATGGGCCCCAACCACCAATCAGAATTGAGCCGTTCCAGAGCGTCGAATGGGCTCTGCCGCGGATACCCATGTCCTGGAACGTAAACCGCGGCTGCGTGCATATGCGGGTGGAGGCTAAGGACGCGCTGGGCCGGTCGGTTGAGTCGGCGCCGATATTAGCGTGGGGATTCTGTGACGAGCTTCGCGACCGCAGCCCCTTCCCAGGGTCGAGGGGCACACACCACCTAAGCGGTCGCAACGATGACCGCTTATGGGACGACTCGCTCCATGCCATTTCAGCCGACCTGCGTGGCTGGCTCGAACGGGTCAGGGGTTTGCCTCGCCCGGGTCCGCCCGCAGTAGACAGCGCCGGTTCGCCGAGCGACTGAAAATCGGCTAGACCGTTGCCCTCCGAGTGGCGTAGACCGTCGTCGCTCTGGCCGCCGCGGCGCTGCGGCTAGGTCGACGACGTCGGCCCGGTGGAGGCCTTGCGGCGACTGCGGGTGGGTAGCGCGCCGGGCGACGTCCGGGCTGCGCGGCCAGCTCCAACTCATGGCGATAGCCGGCGGCGGCAACGTGGACTGGACCAGTCTGACCGTCGAGGGTCCGATCACGGCCCCAGGGCCGCACGGGACGACGCGGTCCGTGTAGAAGGCCACCGTCGCTGTGATGAGCGGATGGCTGCGTTCGCTCCCGGACGGGTTCAGAGGCCAAGTCCCTAGAAGCCGGTGCGACACCTCGGGATGCTGGCGCTGCGGCGGCACTACGTCGCCGCACACCTGCGGATGGGGGAATCGCTATGTCCAAGTCGGGTCCCGGTCGGCGCTGGGCCGTACGCGGTGCAACCGTAGGCGTCGCGCTGGCGGCCATTGTGGGGGTCAGCGCCGGAACGGCCGGCGCTGGCGTCTACTACCCCCCCACCGGTGTCGGTGGCAGGGGCGGGAGCGGTGGTGACGCCTTCGCCATCGCAATCCTCTGGTCCGCACTGAGTCCAGCTGACGACAGACTGGCGGGACAGCTGTTCGCTGCTATATCGGCGGGCGGTACGCCTCGTCGAGAATCTGCTGCACGTCTGCAGGAGTGAAGCGCACGACGTTGTACATGGCACTGCCGACGATTGGAGGATGTCGGGAAGTAGCGCCTGCCGGTGGCAGCTTAGGGGCCGCTCTGAGCGGACGCGCGCAGGCCCTGCAGCCGCTAACGCCACGTGTCGGGCTCGAGGTGCCCCGGCAAGACGTGCTCCTCCACGTTGGGGGGGAGACCCCTTTCCCACCTAATTTCGATGCAGAGGGCCCGTACGCGTTCCCGAGCCACAGCCGGCACACGTAACGTGACGCCTAGGGGAAGCCGCTCCAGAGGGTATTCCACCGTCTGACCTTGGATCGTTGCCTCCGTAGGAGGTATGTGCCATTCGCCTTTGTCTAGCGGGAGAACCCACCGCAGTTTACGCACTTCTCCGCTCGTGGAACGGATCTCGAGTCGATGCTCGTAGCCCTTGACCGGTACCAGGCGTGCCTCGACGTCGTCGCCTTTGAGAACCGGCCCGATCTGCCCGGCTACGGGAAGCTGGCGGCTACCCGCCTTGCGCAACTCTTTGGCGGTACTCTGCCAGGCGCCCCACAGCACAGCCACCGCCACTACGAGGCCACCAACTACGGCTAAGAACGAGTTCAGTATTCCCTCGGGATGCTCGCTAACAAAAGTGGCGGCCGCTGAGCGGGCCGAATGCGCTTGACTCCACGCCACTACCACTGCCGCTACTGTCAGGCTGGCGTACCCGAAGATCGTTTTAAGTTTCTCGAGAACTGTAATAAAGGTCGAGGTCCGCAACCACTCGACCAAGCGCCACCATCGTCCGCTGGACTCCATCTACGGAAGTTACGCTACGGTGTCCGGTCGCACAGGGCTGCACCTAGGAGATTGCGCGCTGAGCCCCCGCCGACTACGGATCGGCGGGGGGCTCGGCTGTTCAGGTACCGGGTCACGCTCGTTTGGGTGATGACCCGTTCGGGCGCCGCTGCCCGTGGGGACCATTGGGCGATGTTCTACACGGCGGCAGCTGCGTACCCATATGAGGACCGTGAGCGGGCTACGTCCGGGCTTCGTGGGCAACTTCGGCTCATGGCGATAGCCGGCGGCGGCAACGTGGACTGGTCCAGCCTGACCGTCGACGGGGCGACCACGGCGCCAGGGCCGCACGGGGCGTCGTGGTTCGAGTGGAAGCCCACCGTCACCGTGGTCGGCGGGCGCGACCTGCTCAGTGAAGCCGTCGAAGAAGACCGCGTCGCCAGAGACAGCACGGAGCCCGGACAGGTCAGAGATCCAGGTGGCTCGCGTGGCCCTGGGGCAGCGGCAACCGCTTGGGCAGTGGCCTGAGTGGCAGCCGGGTGACTTGATGCGCCCACCGTGCCCCTCGCCGTCGGCACTGCCGATGCTCAGAACTGAAGCGGGCGATACGTGCATACGACTTAGGAGAAGAACATGGCAACGACTCTCGAAGAGCCGAAGACAGTTGCAGCCAAGAAGCCCTTCTACAAGAAGGTCTGGTTCTGGCTAATCGTCGGACTCGTCGTCATCATCGCGGCGACGTCTTCAAACAGCGGCGGCGGGGAATCAAGCACGTCGGCCAACTCCAGCTCGCCCACCGCCGAGCAGCCCGCCGACAACGGAGGCGCACCGGCACCGGCACCGGCACCCGCACCGGCACCGGCACCGGACGCCGGTACCGTGAGCCAAGAGAGTGCCTTGGACAAGGCGGAGCAGTACCTCGACGTCATGGGCGGCTTCTCCCACGACGGCCTGATTCAGCAGCTGACGGTCGGGGACGGGTTCTCCACGGAGGATGCGACGTGGGCTGTCGACAACTTGAACGTGGACTGGAACGCCCAAGCCGCGGAGAAGGCCGAGCAGTACCAGGACACCATCGGCGGGTTTTCCCGCAGTAGCATGATCCAGCAGTTGACCGTCGGGGACGGTTTCACCCAGGCGGAGGCCGAGCACGGCACGAGTGCCCTCGGGCTCTGACGTCGAGGACCGAGGCCCTTGTCCCATCTCGGGCAAGGGCCTCGGTTCCTTTCCTCTCGCGCTAGCTCGACACTGAGCCCCGCCGACTACGGGTCGGCGGGGCTCAGTTGCGTTGTGGGCTGGCTACAGCGGCGGGTCCAAGTCTGCTGGGTGGTGCCCGTCGTGCGCGGTGGGCGCGTCGGCGATGAGCTCGAGGGCCGTGTCGATCTCCCTGGGCCCGACCGTGAGCAGCAGTCGGTACGCGAACCGCATGTCGTCGACGGACAAGGAGGGGCACGTCACGCCCCAGTCCACGGCGAACCGTGCTTCGTCGCCGGGCTCACCCTGGAACTACCAGCCGCCGGGAGCCTGGCCCATGATCTTGCCGGACACCTCGATCGTGCTGCCCACGCAGCCGTACGGGCCGTACCCCTCGGCGGCCACCTTGGCGTGCTCGTCCTTGTCGCACCAGGACTCGTGCTCGTGGGTCGTCGTCGGGCGCGTGCTGATCTCTTTGGGAGTGCTGGTCATGGCGGCGGTCTCCTCTCGGTGCCCCGGGTGCCCGGCGGCACGGGTAGACCATGGCTCTTGTGGTCCCGGTCGTCTTCCTGGTGCTGCCCGTCCGAAACGGCACTGTTTGAGCGGGCTCACATACGGCTCCGCTCGGCTTGGCTCTCCGAAGGGCGATTCGGCCCCGTCGAGGTATACGGTGCGTAGCGCTTCACGCTCTTCGTCCCACCGCCCACACTCGGCCTTGGAGGTCGCGTGGCCAATCCGCCGACGGTGCCGCGTCCTCGTCGCGCTTTGGGATTCATCCTTGCGCATCCATGGTGGACCGGCATCAGTGCCCTTGTCGCCATTGCAGCGCTGGCACTCAGCGTCGTCACTGCCAACGGGGACGACGATGATTCTGACACCAACAAAAACAGCGGCGACTGCAACGCCCAAGGCTCAGACAACTCGGTGAACTGCACCTTCGACAGTCAGCCAGAATCGTCAGCGAACATAAGCTTCACCGTGGATCCACAATTTGGCACGTGGTTCTTCAATGGTCAATCCTCGGAGCTGCCGTCTCCCCCGCAGTACCCGCCTTCCGATGTCTTGTACCACTGCCCCGACTGGGTTGACTGGCTCGCGGAGACTCCCCAGATATATGCCATAGGCGGTGCCGCATACCTGACCATGGTCTCCGGTGTCGAGGATCAGGTTACGTTGACGGACGTGGCGGTTCAGGTATATAACCGCCAGGAAGTTCCCGACTCAAACTATGCGCTCATTCAATGCAATCATGGGGCTGATGCGGGTGCGGGTCTACTCATTGAGGTTGAGACAGCAACCGGGGCGACGACCGTCCAGGAAATCGGGGCGGCAACTGAACCGATGCCAATGCCACCAGCCGTAGCCAAGTTGAACGGCCTTGATGTGGAGGTAGCTAACATATCCATCAAGTCGGACCATTATCTGTACCAGGCATCTATAATCGTGGAGGCCCTGATAAACGGGGAGCCGGAGACGCTGACGTTGGGCACTCCGGAAGCGCCGTATAGGTGGGTGGGAGGGGACGTCAACCTGGTGCTGGGGTCTGACGTCCCCTGGGACTGGAACATCAATGAAGAAGAATGGGTCGAAGTCCTCAACTCGGACGACGTTCTAGCTCCCGGCGACTGACCGCAGCACGCGAGGCGTTGACGCCGGACGCTTGCGACGCCTTCGTGTGGCGGCACGCCGTGCAGAGCGCATCCGCCAGCGGGCCAGCCTGGCAGGGGGGTGCCGACGGGGTCCTGCCGGTCTGAAACAGGCGCAGTAGCGCCCCGGTGTTGTCGTCCCGAGCGGACAGGCGCGCGCGACAGGCCGGGTCAGCGGACCTCTGAACGTGACCTTTCGCTGAGAAGCCATGCTCGCTGAGTCGACAAGCCGCATGCTGGGCCACACAGCCCAGGTGGCAGCCTCAGCCTAATGAGGGGGAACCGTGACGAAACCCAGACAATGGTCTGATTCGGTTAGAGGACCTTGGCTCACTCGCGAGAAGGCCCTCGCCATCATCATCGGCCCGCTCCTAGTCGCGGGCTTCACCGTCTGGCTGACCAGCCTGGCTAACGAACCCGAGACGGAACTCGACATCGTTGACCTGAGAGTTCTCGCTGGCTCTTATGATCCGGCGGAGGATGCATGGGAGCCACCTAGGGTCCAGGTGAGAGTTCGGAATGTCGGTGACCAAGTTTCGGTGATCTCTGGCGCTCGACTGAAAATTGTCGACTATCAACTCTTACCGTACTGCGAAGCGGGGGGCACCCTCACGGTCAGCGAGACCTACGATGTGTCACTGCCGGCCACCCCGGCGCCGAACCCGACGCTTGACGTCTTCGTCTCCCAAGAGGTCGGACAAGGGGAAACGGACTTCTTCGAGTTCGCTCTACAAGTTCCCGACGAGGACAGGACGCTCGCTGGCAGTCATGCGTATCAATTATCAGTGGAGATACTGCATGATGGGCAAGAATCCGGGATGGAGGCAGGTACCGCCATCATCGAAAGTCCGATGCCGTACGGTCCGGACGAGCAAGCCGCTTTCGCTGAGGATCCATCAAGTCACGAGGATTTCCGTGATTGCGTCCGAGCCGTTCTGGAAGATCACCGACGGACCCTCGGATGGGAGGGGGTTAGGGCTCAGTGACAGCAAGCCTTGCTGCTGGCGGTTCGGGGACTTGCGCATGACCCGCTATGCCGCCCGGGCAGGTGGTCAGCAGGGCCTCACTCGCCATCAAGCGCCGAAGACGGCACTCGCTATCACGGACGACACCACGCCGAGGACCAACGCAACAATGACGCCCCAGACAAGTCGTTCGCGGTTGCGTCGCCATCTGGTGTCCCGAGTTAGTCCATCGCCGATAAGAAAGGCGGTGTGGTGCGTCGGCCATGTGAGGTTCAATGCCGCTAGGGTCAATGCGTATGCCAGCAGTGTGCCGCCTAAGGTGACATAACCGGAAAGGCCGGCGCTTTCAGCCTCGTCTGGATATTCAGGAGCCGCTCGATTATCCTCCGCCAGTTGTTCTAGATCTAGAGCCCATCGTTCAAGCAGTAGATTCAGTCGATCGTCGGTGGTGCCCGAGGTGATCAACTCGTCAACTTGCGCGCGAAATGTCTCGGCATCCTCTTGATTCCGTTCGCTTCTGCCTTCGCGCCACGCCTCGTACTCGGAGTCGTACCGCGACACCGCCGCGTTGTACTCGTCCGCCTGCACATCAGTCGCCCAAACTGAGTAGATGAAAGATCCGATGAAAAACGCCAATGCAGCAAAGGCTGCTATTCGGCGATGGCGTGCCTTGAACGGCGAGACTGACGCCTTCATTCGCTCTCGCGCGAGTGCCCTAAGATCGGAAGCTGTCAAGACGGCCTTCGCCCGATCCTCGCTTTGAAGGCTGAGAGTAAGCGATTGACCCAAGCCTAGCGTCAACTGGACCCTGTTAGATCCTGTCGAGTTAGCTGTCACCGAGTCAATTCGGGTCTCTAGTCCATTCCGCTCCCTAAGGACCTCTTCTACATCAAGAGTCTTATACAGTAGGCCATCCCGCCGCCTAAGGTGGTACTCGATATCAGCGGCAGGGTCAATCTCCTGACACCTTTGGTGCAGAATGGCGTCAAGGTCTCTCAGTGTTTCGGTATCCAGGCGGTAGCGTTCAAGCAGTGTCTCCTCAATTTGAGCCGACATGTCGCCCTCTCTGTGATCCCTCCACCTCTCGGGTCTCCCTGAGGCGGGTAAGCACTACCAGACGAATCGCTGCCCATGCTTCACGACATGCTGGGAGGGGTGCTCGCGTCTAGCTAACCTCGGGACATTGCGCGTGCCGCTTCGGGATGTTCGCATGCCGTCAGGCCGCACCTTCGCTAGTCGCGAGGCGACAGTGCAAGCACGACTCGCGCGGTGCCGGTCGCCATCTTGGTGCTGCCAGTCACCGTCCTCTTCGCCCTGTTCCCGGGGCTGATCAGCATCGTCTCGCTGGCGCAGTGAGCCCGCGGACCACTGGAAAGGAAGCGGCCATGCGTGCCTACGCCTTCATCGCCGCGACCCTCGTCGCCCTGACCGAGCGGTTGCGCGGGGAGGATCCCGAGCGGGGGGACGTGCCCGGCTGGGTGATGATCACGGTGATGACCGCCGCCCTGGTGCTGGCCATCCTCATCCCGTTCCGCACGGCCATTGTCGACGCGGTCACCAACGCGTTGACGTCGGTCACAGGTGCGGGCTGAAGAAGGACCTCGCTGCCCCCCACCGCTCGCAGGCTCGCAGCGGGCCCCTGCACCGAGGCCGTTCCAGCGGCTCCGGGACGAGCGGGGCAGCGCGGTCGTCGACTTCGTCATGGTGTCGCTGCTGATCGTGGCGCTGCTGCTGGCGGTGCTGCAGGTGGCGGTCTACGTGCACGTGCGCAACGTGGTGACCGCCAGCGCCCAGGAGGGTGCGCGGTACGCCGCGAGTGCCGACGTCGACTCCGCGCTGGGTGCGGCGCGGACCGTGGAGATCGTGGCGGGGGCGACGTCGGTGCGGACGGCGCAGGGGCTGGCGTGCACGTCGGGGGAGGAGGCGGACCCCGGCGGCGCGACGCTGGTGGTGGTGCGGTGCTCGGGGTCGGTGCCTTCGCTGCTGGCCGCGCTGGGCAACGTGCTGCCGCTGGAGGTCACCGGCCGGTCGATGAAGGAGGCGGCGTGAGGTGGCTGCGGGCCCGGCTAGGGCAGGGCGACGGCGAGCGCGGCTCGGCGCTCGTGGAGTTCGTGTTCATCGCGCTGGTCGTCTTCGTGCCGCTGGTCTACATCATCGCCGGGTTCTCGGCGGTGCAGCGCGGGGTGTTCGCCTCGCAGGCCGCGGCGCGAGAGGCCGGGCGGGCGATGGGCACCGCTCCGGACCCGGTCAGCGGGCACGAGCGGGCGTTGCGGGCGGCGCAGTTGGCGGTGGAGGACCAGTCGGTGGAGGTCACCGACATGCGGCTTGCTTATGCCCCGGCCGGCGCGGGCTGCGACGGCGCGGGCAGCTACTCGCCGGCGCTGGCGCCGGGGGAGGAGTTCTCGGTCTGCGTGACCGTGACGGTGCGGATCCCGCTGCTACCGGAGTTCATCGACGCCAACACCGCGACCGGTCAGTTCGTCGTCGAGCGCGACCGCTACGTCGACGGCTGAGCCCCACCGCTCGGACGCACACGAGTGCGGTTATCAAACGGCCGACAACCGCGACGATGCGCATTCCGGCGGAAGAAACGGCCAAGTTCTCGGCCTGTGCAGATTGGTGAACTGGATCGCCTCACGTTGCCGCTGTGGCGGGCGACCAGTACTTCTCATCGTCAGGCGGCGCGGCCGATGGCCCAGGCGAGTCCGGCGCCCAGGGCCGCGACGGCTAGGCGTGGGCGGCTGCCGCGCGGCGCCACCCACCGTGCCAGGGCCACGGTGCAGCCCACGGCGAGGGGAGCGGCCGTCGCCCCGGCCAACCGTCCGACCAGCCCGAACCAGTACGGCGACGCGCCGTCCTGCTCGTCGTCCGTGCTGCCGTCCAGGAGGTACGCGGTCACGTGCGGGAGCACCCGGGGTTCCAGGGCGGCACCGTGGCCGCCGCGGTAGGCGCCGGGTTGCTCTACCACCAGCGCCGGCCGGTCGTCGAATCCGTTGACCCCCGCCGTCCCGACGTCCCGCATGCCGAGGCCCCGCAGCGCGGCGCAGAGCCAGCCGACCGGCACGTCGTGGGTCGCGCGGTCGTGCAGCACGAGTTTCTTCACCTGCTGCCGGTCGGTGATCCGCGTCCACGGATACTCCCGGGGCAGCACCGAACCGGCGAGGTAGATCCGGTCGAAGTACATGGCCGGTACCGCCTCGAGGGCCCGTCCGAGCAGATAGGTGCCGTTGCTGTGGCCGGCGAAGTGCCGCACGCTGCCGTGGGTCACGTGCACCCGGCCATACCACTCGAGGAAGCGTCGCAGATTGCGCGACCGGGTGAAGGGCAGCGCGAAGTCGACGGCGCTGAAGTAGCCGTAGCTGGGCGCCCAGACGATGGGCGTCGGCCGGTCCGGCGTGGCGGGTCGCGCGGTCAGCTCGCTGCTCAGCTGCCCCACCCAGTTCGTGTACCTACTCGTACGGATGCCGTGCAGGACGATGACCACCGGCGCGTTCGAGGGCTTCTGGGCCAGTAGGCGCTCGTGGTCCAGGTCGCCCCGCAGGGCGTGATGGAGGATCCCGTACCGGTCCGGACTCTCGTCGGCGTCGACGTCGACGACGCTGGCGTGGTCGGCCCCGGGGACGTCGATCCGCATCGCGCCGGCCATGTACTCGATGTCGAGGCTGTCGTCCCGGGTGACCAGGTCGTCGCGGTCGCCCAGCACCTGCACGACGACGACCGCCGGCGGTGACTCCCCGCGGAAGGCGTTCACCCAGCGCAGCCGCAGCTCGGTGAGGTACGGCGAGCCCGCGTGCAGGTCCTCGGCGGTCAACCGCCGCATACCGGCGGCCACCGTGTAGGGCAGTCGCAGCCGAAGCGGCAGCCGGTGCGCCCGGAAACCCGCGTTGGGCGCGGCGAGGAGCGCAATGCGCTCCACCTTCGCCGTCCACGGATAGCGCGCGGGGTGCCCACCCGCGAGCCCCGCGTCGATCAGGAACGCGTGCCGGACCAGCAGGCCGCCGATACTGTGGCCCACCAGCAGGATCCGCTCCACCGGCCGGTCGACGCCGTTGTCCCCGGCCCAGGTCCGCACCTGCACGGCGAGGCGGTGCGCCACGTCCTCCATCCGCTGGGAACTCAGCGGAGTCAGCCCATGCGGCCAGGCCCGTACCTGCCACCCGGGGCCCAGGTCGGCGCCGAGGCGCCGGAGGAACTCTGCGGACCGGTCGGCGCCCAGCCCAGGTACATACACCAGCAGCCCGGGGCCCGCGGCGTCGTTCGTGGTCGCGTAGGGGCTCATCACGATCACTTCCTGCTGTCGGCGGCCGGCGGGCCGTCGGTCAGGGCGGCGGAGAACGCTCCGGTAAGCGACAGACGGGTCAGCAGATAGGCGTCGAGAAATCCGACGATGGCGAAGAACAGCAGGAGGCTGCCGATCACGTGGTCGGCGTTCGCCAGGTCGAACGCCCCGCTGATGCTGCTCACCAGCCGGCCGAACGCTCCTGGCGCCTGCGCGATCTGCACCAGACCGACGCCCACCAGGATCTTCGTCAGCCAGTCGCTGATCTGCTCCAGGTTCGTGTTGGCCGTGACCCCGCCCCGGACAGCGTTGGTCACCGTGCCCTGCACTCCGGGGGCGGCCGGGGCGGTCGTGGTCTCGGTGGAACCGCCTTCGCTGAGCACCTTGGGGACGCCGAACAGGAAGCCCAGCAAACCGCCGACAGCCAGCGCCGCGGCGGCCACGAGCAGGAGTGCGGCCACGAGAGCCCAGAACTCCGGCGCGGTCGTCGCCGTCCCGTAGGCCCAGAGCGCGACGACCGCGACCCCGAGCAGCGGCAGCAGCCAGCTCAGCCACCACGCCCAGCGGTATCGGTTGACCTCCCTGGCATGGATTCGCTCAGGAGTGGCCTGCTTGAGGAGCCGGTCCCACATGGCGTCCCCCGTCCCTGAGCGCTGGCCGGCGTGCGGAGGAAGAGGTCACCGCCCGGGGGCGGCACCTGGACGCCGCGACCGTCCGGACCGATCGGCGGAACGGTACGAGGCCCCACGACCGGCGCACCGAGGTCGCGCACGGCCGCCGGCACCTTGCAGCGCGGCAACACGCGGCGCGGTGGTCGTGCTTGCGCACAGTGATGTCACACCGCTGACGCTTGAGTCGATACCGGCGGGATGCGTACCTGTGCGGTTATCGGCCCGCACATAGCCGCCATGATGCGCATTCCGGCGCAGAGCACGCGCGACTGAGAGCGGCGAACGCAGGGACGTCCCGTTCCTTGAACTAGGACCTTTCGGCCCTCCTGGCGGCGCTGCGCCGGGAGAAGCATGGAACCGGGTCCAACGCGGACCTGGTCCGGGCACCGGCCGGCGCCCTGGCCCTGCACAGGGAGCCGCCATGAGCGTCCACGTCCCGCACCGCCCCCACGTCGCCCCGCCCCCCGCCGCCCCTCAGCGGCCGGCCGCGAAGGAACCCCCGGAGAAGCGGGGCGCCGAGGACCGGGCCTGGCTGCTCGGCCTGGGCATCTTCGCCATCGTCGTGCTGGTCTTCGTCCTCATGGCGGTGCTGACCGCCCTCGCCGGCGGGGACACCTACTTCTAGTAGGTGACCCCGCCGGCGGGAACGCGGGCCGGCGTGCAGTGATCAGGCCGGGACGTTCTCCCGCACCGGACGCCGGCCGCGCTGCACGAGCAGCACCCCGGCGACGGCGACGACGACCCCGACCACCGGCGGGATGAACCACCCCGCCTCGTTGCTCCACCAGGCGGCGAGGGCGGCGACCACGTAGACGGCGATGTTCCGCCACTCGACGTCCGGCAGCGTCACGCTCTCCGGCATGCCGCGCCGCCACCGCGCCAGGAAGTCACCGATCACCACGCCGCCCAGCGGTGGGATCAGGATGCCCAGCCACACCAGGTAGTCGATGAGGTTCTCGTAGATGCCGGTGATGGCCAGCAGCGTCCCGATGATCACGCCGCCGATCACGAAGGGCTTCTTCGACGGCGAGTTGGCGATCTCCGCGCCGGCGACGCCGAAGTTGTAGGCGGTGTTGTCGTTCGTCGTCCAGAGGTTGGCGACGAGGAAGACCAGCCCCCAGCCGACCAGCCCCAGCTGGTAGAGCACCAGGACGAAGTCGCCCTCGCCGAACGAGATCGCCCCGATCGCGCCGAAGCCCAGCATCAGCAGCTCGCCGATGAGGAACGCGATCAGGCAGGCCCAGAAACCGCTGAGCGGCGTGCGGGCGAACCGGGTCCAGTTGGGCGCCTGGGTGCCGCCGGAGGCGAACGTGCCGACGACGATGGTGACCGCGGTGGCCAGCGGCATCGTGGTGGCCGGCTCGACGGCGGAGAGCCCGCTCCAGCCGCCGACCTCCTCCAGCGAGCGCCAGGTGACCCAGCCGGCCAGCACCAGCATCAGCGGCACGGACACCACCGACAGGGCGTACATGCCCTTGTAGCCGTAGTAGGCGGTGACGCCCATGAGCGCGCCGCCGGCCAGCATGAGCACGATCTCGGTGGCCCGCCCCTCCCACTCCAGGGCGCTGGCGGTGAGCCCGGCCAGCGTGGCCACGGTGACGCCGTACCAGCCGACCTGCGTGCCGCCCAGCAGCAGCGAGGCGAGCTTGGCCCCCCGCCGGCCGAGCGCGTAGCGGCACATCATCACGGTGGTCAGCCCGGTGCGGGCGCCGATCCCGCCGATCACGGCTACGTACACCCCGAGGACGGCGCTGCCCAGCAGCAGCACCCAGATCAGCGAGCCGACGTCGAAGGCGGCGCCGATCTGGGCGCCGGCCAGCATGGTGGGCGTGAAGAAGGTGAAGCCGAGCAGCACGATCGCCAGGGAGAACAGCGACTTCCGGGCGTGCGCCGGCACCGGGTCGATCGGGTAGTCGGGGTCGACGACGGCCGGGGCGTCCTCGGGACGGACGGTGCTCATCGGGTCTCCTCCGCGGTCGGCTCGTCCTCGCCGATGTCCTCGTTCCACAGCGCCGGGTTCGCGGCGATGAAGTCGGTCATCAGCTCCCGGCACTCGGGGTCGTCGAGCACCAGCACCTCGACGCCGTGCTCGGCCAGCCAGTCGTGCCCGCCGGAGAAGGTGGCCGCCTCCCCGACGACCAGCCGGGTGATGCCGAACTGGCGCACCAGCCCGCTGCAGTACCAGCAGGGCGACAGCGTGGTGACCATCGTGGTGCCCCGGTAGGACCGCTGCCGCCCGGCGTTGCGGAAGGCGTCGGTCTCCCCGTGCACGGACGGGTCGTCGTGCTGCACCCGGCGGTTGTGCCCCCGGCCCAGGACGTCGCCGTCCCGGCCGATGAGCGCCGCCCCGATGGGAATGCCTCCCTCGGCCAGCCCGGCCCGGGCCTCCTCGATCGCCACCGCCAACCACGAGCGGGCGGTCCGTGCATCCAGCGGCACTGTCATCGTGTCTCCTCGTCCGAGCCGATCCGTGCGCCGACCCTGGCGCGGACGGTGCCGTCCGTCCATCTCCGCGGGGTGTCGTCCCCGTTACGGGCCGGAGACCGGGCGCCACACCATGGACGCCGGACGACCTGCCGCACGACCGGGGAACGGCCGTGCGACAGGTCGCCCCGCAGGGTCAGCCGGCGACGTACTCCGGCACCACCCGGGTGCTGACGACGTCGCCGTCGGCGAGCTTGCTGGCGGTCACCTGGTCGGGCGCCTCACCGTGCTCGACCCACCGCTCGATGGCGGTCAGCCAGTCCACGGTGTCCTCGCCCGGGCCACCGGCGCAGTGGTAGACGCCGGGCAGCAGGAACAGCCGCATCCAGTCCTCGGTCGCCGCCCGGCCCCCGTTGGCGGCGACGGCGTCGCGGACGTAGTTGATCGTGCCCTCGGGCGTGATCAGCGGGTCGGCCCAGCCGTGCCACACCAGCAGCTTGCCGCCCGAGCGCTCGAAGCGCTGCATGTTCACCTGGTCGGCGTTGTAGATCTTCGCCATCGACCGCAGCTTGGGGGCGTCCCGCGTCGGGTCGAAGTCGAACAGCGAGTAGTCCGGGCCCGGGTCCCGCGGGAAGGCCAGGTACTGGAGCACCTGCTGGGCGTAGTTGCCGCCGCCGGACAGCGCGGTGTCGGTGCCGATGGACCAGCCCGGCCAGCCGGCCTCGGACCCGACCACGAGACCGCCCGGGTAGAGCTGGCGGCCGCGGTCGTCGACCGGCGGGGCGTAGAACGCCCGCACGACCTCGACCTGGTCCGACGTCAGGCAGTCCGGCTGGTCGACGTCGCCGGGGCACAGCAGGGTGCCCGGGTCGAAGTCGCAGCCCTCCGGATCGGCGAGCACCCCGTCGACGACGCCGTCGAGGTCGTCGCAGCGGGCCAGCGCCGCGGCGGCGACGACCGGGGCCTTCGTGCCCGGCAGGATGACCGTGCCGTCGGCCCGCCGGTTGACCGTCTCGAGGTGGCCCTGGGAGAGCGGGGCCAGGTAGTTCTGGTAGAGCGCCGGGGCGCCGGCCACGATCCCGTCGAAGTCGTCGGGGTAACGCTGCGCCTCCGAGAGCGCCTGCCGTCCGCCGGTGGAGCAGCCCTGGAAGTACGAGTAGGCCGGCGCCTGGCCGTAGAACTGCTGGATGTACTGCTTGGCCGCCACCGCGACCACGTGCGGCGAGCGGTAGCCCCAGTCGATCTCGGCCCGCCTGTCGTTGAACGCCCAGGAGCCGTCGCTCTGGCCCTGGTGGCCGCTGTCCTCCGCGGCCACCGCGTAGCCGCGGGAGAGCGCGTCCCCGCACGAGTCGATGGGGATGTAGCCGCAGAACCCGCCGCAGCCGGTCTGGAAGTACCGCTGGTTCCAGCTCTCCGTCGGGAACTGCATGCGGAAGCCGATGTCGCCGATGCGGCCGCCGATGTCGCAGTTCTCCGGCGTGCCGTCGGCCGCGGGGACGACGGTGGCCGTGTCGATGACCGCCCGGCCGGAGTCGACCTTGACGGTGCTGCCGACGAGCGCGGCGCAGCGCTCCGCGGCGGGTGCGCCGGGCGGTGGGCCGGCCGACGGCGGCGCGGCCGTCGCCGGTACGGCGAACGCCATGAGGGCGACGAGGGCGAGCAGCACGACGCCCACCCGCCCTCGGCCGGTGGTGCGCGGGCGGATCGTCACGCGGGCCTCCCCGAGCCGGCACGCATTGTTCCGCTGATCGGAACAATTGGTCGCGTGCGTTGCGGGCATTCAAGGAGTCGCGGGCGCGGATGGCAATGGCTGAAACGAGAAAGGCGGCGCGTTGCAGCAGATTGACATTGGTGTTCCCGCCATTGTTCCGCGCATCGGAACGAACGGTTGCTCGGCCGACGGGAGTCGGGGGGCCGGACGGCCGCGACGGTGGCACCGCCACGACCGTCCGGACGCGGTCAGCCGCCGCGCTCGACCTCGGCCTGCGCCACGCCGCGCACCGCACGCAGCAGCGCCTCGTCGGAGGTGTCACCCCGCTCGAGCGCCTCGCGGGCCGGCGCCGGCAGCAGGCTGCCGGCCACGGTGTCCAACCAGGTCACGTCGCCGCCCATCCGTCGGCCGACCTGCAGGCCGTCGCCCTCCGGGCGCAGCACGTACTCCTCGCCGTCCAGCTGGATCGTCATGTCGTCGCTCATGACCGCCCCCTACCCCCGGGGCCACCGGTTCCACGCAAGGACGGCGATCGGAGGCGGCAGGATGCCCGCATGGACGAGGAGTTCTGCGAGGTCGTCGTCACCGCCGACGACGCCGGGTGGCTGGTGGGCTGCACCCGCACGCTGGTCGAGGAGCGGCTGGTCGCCTGCGGCCACCACGTCGTCCCGATCCGCTCGGTGTACCGCTGGGAGGGCGCGGTGCACGACGCCACCGAGGCCCGGGTCGCGTTGCACACCCGCCGATCGCTGGTCCCGGCGGTGGTCGCGCGCACCCGGGAGCTGCACCCCTACGAGGTGCCGTGCGTCATCGCGATGCCGCTCGTCGGCGGCAACCCCGACTACCTGCGGTGGATCGCCGAGGAGACGCGGCAGCCCTGATACGGCACCCTGTGTCCCACCCTTCCCGAGGCGCTCGGCGGCTGTGCCGGCGGTGCCCCGTGCCGAGCGGGAGGGTGCGCCGCCGGGCGCGTCGGGACCAGCGGAGGAGTCGTGCGACCAGAACCGGGCAGAGCCGGGTTACCCCTGGACGTGCGCCGCAGCGCGGGTTCGTCCGGCCGGGACGCCGCGCTCGTGGAGGCGGTGCTCGATGCCCTCGCCTCCCCGACGGTGCTGCTCGACCCGGCCGGCCGGGTGGTCCTGGCCAACTCGGCGTGGACCGATGCAGGGAAGGAGCGCGGGGCGCCGATCCTGCCGGGCGCGGACTACCACGCGCTGGCCCTGCAGCTGCGCGACGACGCCGACGCCCGCCGACTGGTGCGCGAGCTGCGCGAGCTGTCCCGGGGCGAGCGCACCGAGGTCTCGGTCGACCGCTCGGTCCCCGACCCCGCGGGCTCCGCCACGAGCTGGTTCCACGTGCAGGCGTCCCGCGTCGACCAGGCCGGCCACGTCGTCGTCACCCACCTCGACATCACCGCCCGGGTGCGTGCGGAGCGGGCCTCGGCCTGGCGGGCGCGCCACGACTCGCTCACCGAGCTGCCCAACCGGGCCCACCTGCACGAGCTCATCGATGCCGAGCTGCAGCACGACCGCTGCCCCGCGGTCGCCGTCCTCTTCCTCGACGTCGACGGCTTCAAGGACGTCAACGACTCGCTCGGCCACGAGGTCGGGGACGAGCTGCTGCGCCAGCTGGCCGGCCGGCTGCTCGACAGCACCCGAGCCCAGGACACCGTCGGCCGGCTCGGTGGCGACGAGTTCGTCGTCCTCTGCCGGGACTGCGACGCCGGGGGCGCGGAGATGCTCGCGCACCGCTGCCAGGCCACCTTCGAGCAGCCGTTCGACCTGGGCGGCCGCACCCACCGGCTGAGCGCGAGCATCGGGATCGCCGCCGTCCCGGCCGGGGACCGCGCCGGGGTGCGCTCCACCGACCTGGTCCGCGACGCCGACCTGGCGATGTACGCGGCCAAGGCCGCGGGGCGCAACCGGGTGCGGGTCTTCAGCCCCGACCTGCGCTACCGGGTGCAGCGCAAGGTGCAGCTGGCGGCCGAGCTGCGCGGCGCGATCTCCGACGACCAGCTGCTGCTGCACTACCAGCCGGTGATTGACCTGACGACGGGGCTGGTGACCGGCGCCGAGGCGCTGGTGCGCTGGCGGCACTCCGAGCGCGGGGTGCTGCCGCCGTGCGACTTCGTGCCGGTGGCCGAGCAGCACGACCTGATCATCCCGCTCACCCGCTGGGTGCTGGGCGAAACCTGCCGGCAGGCGGCCAGCTGGCGCGACGCCGGCGCACCCGTGGTCGCCGGGGTGAACGTCAGCGCGGTGCACCTGGCCACCGGCACCCTGGTGGACGACGTCGTGACCGCGCTGCAGGGGGCCGGCCTCGACGCCCGGCAGCTGGTCGTGGAGCTGACCGAGACCAGCGCCGCCGAGGACCCGGCCCGCGCCGCGCAGCAGTTCCGGCGCCTGCGCGAGCTCGGCGTCGAGTCCTCCATCGACGACTTCGGCCGCGGCTTCTCGTCGCTGAGCCAGCTGGTCGCCATCCCCGCCGGCGTGCTCAAGATCGACAAGAGCCTGGTGGCTGGCGCGGACGACCCGGGCAGCCAGTCGGCCGCCGTGGTGGCCGCCGTCGTCGGGCTGGCGGAGGCCTGCGGCATGCGCAGCCTCGCGGAGGGGGTGGAGACGGCGGCGCAGCTGCAGCGGGTCGCCGGGCTCGGCTGCCGGTACGCCCAGGGGTTCCACATCGCCCGGCCGATGCCGGGGGACGAGTTCCTGCGGTGGTTCCGGTCGCGGCCGGAGCAGGGCCCGCCGGCCGGCTGATCCGCTCGTCCCAGTCGCCGGGCGGCGGCTCGAGTGGCGCGGAGCACAACCGTGTGGACACTTCGTCGTTGTGTTGCACAGAGCGCGCCGTCGCGCGCGCCCGGCCCGAGGAGACGACCGCATGCCGAGGTCCCGGCTGATGACCGCCCTGACCGCGGCGGCCGCCGCCGTCCTGCTGGGCGGTGGCGTCGCCTCGGCGGCACCGGCCGCGTCGACGGGGGAGTACGCCCCGCTGGACCAGCGCGGTCCCGCGCTCTCGGTGCCGACGGCCACCCTCCAGGCGAGCCTCACCTGCAACGGCCCGCTGCGCGATCTGCGGCAGGACCCGATCCTGCTGGTCCCCGGCACGACCATGGACCCCCGGGTCGGCTTCGACTGGAACTACATGCGCGCCTTCGACCAGCGCGGCTGGCGCTGGTGCGCGGTCACCCTGCCCTTCGACGCCACCGACGACATCCAGGTCGCCGGTGAGTACCTCGTGCACGCCATCCGCACCATGAGCAAGGAGGCCCGCCGCGACGTCGACGTCGTGGGCTGGAGCCAGGGCGGGATGGTGCCGCGCTGGGCGCTGCGCTTCTGGCCCGACACCCGCGAGCTGGTCGACGACCTCGTGGGGCTCTCGCCGTCCAACCACGGCACGGTGCTGGCCGACACCTCGTGCAGCACCGGCCCGTGCACGCCGGCCAACCACCAGCAGGCCTCGCAGTCGGAGTTCATGGCGGCGCTCAACAGCGGGGCGGAGACCTTCGCCGGCGTCGACTACACCGTCGCCTACACGGCCGCCGACGAGATCGTCGTCCCCAACACCCCGCCGGTGGCCAGCTCCGCGCTGCGCACCGGCGCCGGGCGGATCGCCAACATCGCCACCCAGGAGGTCTGCCCGGCCAACGCCGCCGACCACTTCGCCATCGGCAGCTACGACCCGGTCGGCTACGCGATCGTGGCCGACGCGCTCACCCACGACGGGCCGGCGGTGCGCGGGCGCATCCCGCTGACCACCTGCGCCCAGGCGTTCCAGCCGGGGGTGGACCCGGCCACCTTCACCGCCGACTACGCGGCCTTCGTCGGCTACGCGGTCGACAGCGACGGCGACGCCCCGGAGGTCGACGACGAGCCGGTGCTCGCGCCCTACGTCTACGCCCGCCGCTGAGCCCGAAGGCGACGGGTGGGGTCAGCCCGGCTCGCCGCGCGCCTTCCGCCGGAGGATCACCACGATGTCGACCACGGCGATCGCGGCGAGCACGAACAGCACGATCGGGAAGGCGACCGGCACCGGGTCGGCCCGCAGCATGAGGATCCCGCCCCCGGTGCAGACGATCAGACCGAAGATCGCCAGGGCGAGCCGCAGGGTCAGCGCCGACCGCGCGGGGGGTGCTCCACCGAGGCCGGCCGTGGGGTCGTGGTGGTCGGGGAGGCCGCGGGCGTAGTCCTCCCGGGAGCGTGGTCGGTTCGGGTCGCTCATGGCACTCCTGCCTACCCGGCCCCGGGGCCCACTACCCTGGGTCGACGTGGCCGCTGACTTCTCCGTCGTCCTGGACGAACTCGACACGACCCTGAAGTCGATCGAGGCCGTCCTCGACGTCGACCGACTCCGCCGGGAGGTGGCCGAGCTCGAGCAGCAGGCCGCCGCCCCCGATCTCTGGGACGACGTCGAGGCCGCGCAGGCGCTGACCTCCAAGCTCTCCTACATGCAGGGCGACCTGCGCCGGGTGGAGGAGCTGCGGGGCCGGCTCGAGGACGTCGGGCTGATGCACGAGATGGCCGCCGAGGAGAACGACGAGGCCACCACGGCCGAGACCGAGCAGGAGCTCGAGAGCATCCGCAGCGCCATCGCCGAGCTCGAGGTGCGCACCCTGCTCTCCGGTGAGTACGACTCCCGCGAGGCCCTGGTGACCATCCGGTCGGAGGCCGGCGGCGTCGACGCCGCCGACTTCGCCGAGATGCTCATGCGGATGTACCTGCGCTGGGCCGAGCGGCACAAGTACCCGACCGAGGTGCTCGACATCAGCTACGCGGAGGAGGCCGGCATCAAGTCGGCGACCTTCTCGGTGAAGGTGCCCTATGCCTACGGCACGCTCTCGGTCGAGCAGGGCACCCACCGGCTGGTGCGCATCTCGCCGTTCGACAACCAGGGCCGCCGGCAGACGTCCTTCGCCGGCGTCGAGGTGCTCCCGGTCGTCGAGCAGACCGACCACGTCGACATCCCGGAGAGCGAGATCCGGGTCGACGTCTTCCGCTCGTCCGGGCCCGGTGGGCAGAGCGTCAACACGACCGACTCCGCCGTCCGGATGACCCACATCCCCACCGGCATCGTCGTCTCGTGCCAGAACGAGAAGTCGCAGATCCAGAACCGCGCGGCGGCGCTGCGCGTGCTCCAGGCGCGGCTGCTCGTCGTCCGGCAGGCCGAGCAGCGGGCCGAGATGGACGCGCTCAAGGGGGAGGGCAGCAGCTGGGGCAACCAGATGCGCTCCTACGTCCTGCACCCGTACCAGATGGTGAAGGACCTCCGCACCGACCAGGAGACCGGCAACACCAGCTCGGTGCTGGACGGCGACATCGACTCGTTCATCGAGGCCGGCATCCGGTGGCGCAAGCAGCAGGAGGTCACCCCCGCCTGAGGCCGGCCGGCCGGCCCGCCGCGAGCGAGGTCACATTTCGGCGCCGTCCGGAGCCGGATGCCACCGTCCGTGACCGGGCGACCGGGCCGTTGCGGGGTTACGGTGACGCAGGGCGAGAACGAGTCCGGAGCGTTCCGTGGCGAACGAGCCGTCCGGGCCCCCGGGACTAGTACCGTGGCGCCTCGTGATCGAAATGCAACACGTCACCAAGCTGTACCCGGCCAGCGGCCGGCCGGCCCTTGACGACGTGTCCACGGAGATCGACAAGGGGGAGTTCGTCTTCCTCATCGGATCCTCCGGTTCGGGCAAGTCGACCTTCCTCCGGCTGCTGCTGAAGGAGGACGACCCGACGTCGGGCACGGTCTCGGTGAACGGCAAGCCGCTGAACACCATGAGCAAGTGGCAGGTGCCCAAGCTCCGCCGCACCATGGGCTGCGTCTTCCAGGACTTCCGTCTGCTGCGCAACCGCACCGTGGCGCAGAACGTCGCCTTCGCCCTCGAGGTCATCAACAAGCCGCACCGGACGATCAAGCGCGTCGTCCCGGAGGTGCTGGAGATGGTCGGGCTGGAGGGCAAGGCCGGCCGGCTGCCGGGGGAGCTATCCGGTGGTGAGCAGCAGCGCGTGGCGATCGCCCGCGCGTTCGTCAACCGCCCCCTGGTGCTCCTGGCCGACGAGCCGACCGGGAACCTGGACCCCGAGACCAGCGAGGGCATCATGCTGCTGCTCGAGCGGATCAACCGGACCGGCACCACGGTGATCATGGCGACGCACGACTACCACATCGTCGACTCGATGCGCCGCCGCGTGATCGAGCTCAACGGGGGAGTCCTCACCCGCGACCAGTCGCGCGGTGTCTACGGCGTGGGCCGCTAACAGCGCCCGCCGCACCGACACCGCCGACCGCGTCCGCACGCACTCCACGACAGGGAATCCATGCGCGTCAACTTCGTCCTCTCCGAGGTGGCCACCGGGCTTCGTCGCAACCTGACCATGACGGTCGCGATGATCCTGACGACGGCGATCTCCCTCGGACTCATGGGCACCGGCCTGCTGATCGCCGGGATGATCTCCGACATGAAGGAGATCTACTACGACAAGGTGCAGGTCTCCATCTTCCTGGCCGACGACGTCACCGACGAGCAGCGGACGGCGATCGAGCAGGAGCTGTCCGGCTCGCCCGAGGTCGCGAACTTCATCTACGAGACGCGCGACGAGGCCTACGAGCGGTTCCGCCAGCAGTTCAGCCAGCAGCCGGAGCTGGTGGAGAACACCCCGGCCGACGCGCTGCCGGAGAGCTTCCGCGTGGAGCTGGTGAACCCCGAGCGCTACGAGGTCATCGCCGCCGAGTTCCCGAACGGGGAGAACGGCGTCGACCAGGTGCGCGACGAGGGCGACTTCCTCGACCGCCTGTTCAGCCTGCTCAACGGCGCCCGCAACGCGACGATCGCCGTGGCGGTCGTCCAGGCGCTGGCGGCCCTGCTGCTGATCTCCAACACCATCCAGCTGGCCGCGTTCAACCGCCGCAACGAGACCAACATCATGCGGCTGGTCGGCGCCTCGCGCTGGTACACCCAGCTGCCGTTCATCCTCGAGGCCGCGTTCGCCGGCCTCATCGGCGGCCTGCTCGCCGCCGGCGGGCTGATCCTGACCAAGGTGCTCTTCATCGACCGCACCCTGGCCGGCCCGATCAAGGCGGGGATCATCCCCCCGGTCGAGTGGGACGCGATCATCACCAACAGCGTGGTCGTCTCCGGGGTCGGCGTCGCGCTGGCCGCGGTCGCCGCCTACGTGACCCTGCGCCTGTACGTAAGGTTGTAGAGGCGAGTCGCCCTGCGAGGCGGCCGAGGAGTGGGGGCCGGAGGCCTCCACGACGAGGGCCGGGGCACGCTCGTCGCAGATGGGGACGGCACCTGGCCGCGGTGTCGTCCGGAGGATGACGGAGGAACATTGCCGCGGGAACAGGGGCGCAAGTTCATCGCCCAGAACAAGAAGGCGCGGCACGACTACTCGATCCTCGACACCTACGAGGTGGGCCTGGTGCTCACCGGCACCGAGGTGAAGAGCCTGCGGGCCGGCCGTGCCTCCCTCGTCGACGGGTTCGCCTCGATCGACGACGGCGAGGTGTGGCTGCAGCACGTGCACATCCCCGAGTACACCGAGGGCACCTGGACCAACCACGCCCCGCGCCGCAAGCGCAAGGTCCTCATGCACCGCGAGGAGATCGACAAGCTCGTCGGCAAGACCCGCGAGGGCGGGCTGACGCTCGTGCCGCTGGACCTGTACTTCAAGGACGGCAAGGTCAAGGCCACGCTCGCGCTGGCGAAGGGCAAGAAGTCCTACGACAAGCGGCACGACCTCGCCGAGCGCGACTCGCGCCGCGAGATCCAGAAGGCGTTCGGGCGGTACGTGAAGGGCCGGCGCTGATCGCGCGGAAAAGCGGTTGCAGCGGCCGGAGAGGATCCGGTCGTGCGGATGACGTTCCAGCGGATGGCCGATCGCCGGCCGGTCGAGACCCTGGTCGAGCGGGACGACGGCGTCGTGTTCCTGATGCGCGGGGCCGGCGGCGGTGCCGACCTGCCGCACGACCTCGTGCACGCCGTCGTCGAGACGGCCCTGCCGCTGGCGGACGGCGTCTGGGGCTGCGTCGCCGACGGGGTGATCTGGGGCAGCATGCGGCACGTGTCGGGCCGCCTCCCTCCGCACTCCGCCGAGCGGTCGGACCGCCTGAAGCGGGAGCGCGTCCCGGCGGTGCAGCGCGCGGAGAGCCTGGCCGACGTCGTCGGCCGGCTGGCGCGCGGCGAGGAGGTCCTGCCGCAGGAGGTGGCGGGGTCGGGTGTGCCCGCCGAGCGGATCGGGTCGGCCGTCCCCGCCGTGCGGGAGGCGGCCCGTCGGTGGGCCGCCCTCCCGGTCGGGGAGCGGTGGGTGGTCGAGTGGCCGACCCCGGCGGGGCGCCCGGCCGCGCGCGGTGACCGCCGGCGGGGACGCCGCTGAGCACGTGGTCCGCGAGCCGTCCCCGGGCGCTCCGCCTACGGTTGGCCGCATGCGAGGAATGGCCTACGACCGGTTCGGGGACGACGACGTCCTGACCCTGCGCGACGACCTGCCCGAGCCGCCGGTCGGGCCCGACACCGTGCTGGTGCGGGTGCGCGCCGCCGGCGTCAACCCGGTGGACATGGGCATCCGCGCCGGCGGCCTGGCGAGCTTCTTCCCGCACCGCTTCCCGATCATCCCGGGCTGGGACGTCGCCGGCGTGGTCGAGGCGGTCGGCCCCGCGATCGTCGCCTTCCGCCCGGGCGACGAGGTGTTCGGCTACGTGCGCCGCGACGACGTCCAGTGGGGGACGTCGGCCGAGCTGGTCCCCGCCCCGCAGCGCTGCCTGGCGCACAAGCCGCAGTCGCTCTCCTTCGCCGAGGCCGGGGCCCTGCCGCTGGCGGGTCTGACCGCCTACCAGGCGCTGACCGAGGCGCTGGAGGTCACCGAGGGCGACCGCGTGCTGATCCACCGGGCGTCCGGCGGCGTGGGCTTCAACGCCGTCCAGATCGCCGTCGCCCTGGGTGCGCACGTCATCGGGACGGCGAGCCCGCGCAACCACGGCTTCCTCACCGACGCCGGCTGCGCCGAGGTGCTCGACTACTCCGCCGGCCCGATCAGCGAGCAGCTCAACGAGCCGGTGGACGCCGTCCTGGACCTGGTCGGCGGCGACACGCTCGCCGACGCCCCGGAGCAGGTGCGGGACCGGTCGCGGATCGCCTCGGTGGTCGACCCCGGCGTCAACGAGATGGGTGGCCGGTACGTGTTCGTCCGACCCGAGCAGCACGACCTCGAGGAGCTCGGCCGGATGGCCGACGCCGGTCAGCTGCGGGTGCCGATCGCCAAGGCGTTCCCGCTGGCCGACCTGGTGGAGGCCCACCGGCTGGTCGCCGGGGGGCACGTGCGCGGCAAGGTCGTCGTCACGCTGTGACGGTTCCGCCACCGGTCGACGACGCGGACGTCCCGCGGTACTGGCGGGAGCTCGGGCTCCCCGGGCTGGTGGACGTGCACGTGCACTTCCTGCCCGAGCGGGTGCAGGCGAAGGTGTGGCAGTACTTCGAGGCGGCCGGGACGCACTACGGCGCGGACTGGCCGGTCGCCTACCCGCTGCCCGAGGACGAGCGGCTCGCCGTCCTGGATCGGCTGGGCGTGCGGGCCTTCCCGACGCTGCCCTACCCGCACAAGGCCGGCATGGCGGCCTGGCTCAACGAGTGGTCCGCCGGGTTCGCCGCCGCCCACCCGCAGGTGCTGGGATCGGCGACGTTCTACCCGGAGCCGGAGGCGCCGGACTACGTGGCCGCCGCCCTCGACGGCGGTGTGCGCGTGTTCAAGGTGCACGTGCAGGTGGGCGCCTTCGATCCGCGCGACCGGCTGCTCGACGAGGTGTGGGCGCGGCTGGAGGAGACCGGCACCCCGGTCGTCATCCACTGCGGCTCCGGGCCGCTGGCCGGCGAGCACACCGGGCCCGCGCCGATGGCCGGCCTGCTCGAGCGGCACCCGCGGCTGCAGCTGGTGATCGCCCACCTCGGCATGCCCGAGTACCGGGAGTTCCTGGACCTCGCCGAGCGGTACGAGCGGGTGCACCTGGACACCACGATGTTCGCCACCGACTTCACCGAGCGGCTGATGCCCTTCGACCCGGCCGACCGCCCGCGGCTGGCGGCGCTGCAGGACAAGGTCCTGCTCGGCAGCGACTTCCCGTCCATCCCGTACCCCTACGCCCACCAGCTGCAGGCGCTGCACCGGCTCGACCTGGGGGAGGAGTGGCTGCGCGCCGTCCTCTGGCACAACGGGGCACGGCTGTTCAGGATCGGGGCGTGACCGCGAACATCCGGCTCGCCGCTCCCGTCCTCGGCACTCCCGACCCGGGCGGCCTGGCGCGCTTCTACCAGCGGCTGCTGGGGTGGCCGATCCGGGACGACGAGCCGGCGTGGGCCACGCTGCGGCCCGAGGACGGCGGTCCCGGGCTGTCCTTCCAGCGGGAGGAGGACCACGTGCCCCCGGTGTGGCCGGCCGAGCCCGGCGCGCAGCAGATGCAGGCGCACCTGGACTTCCAGGTCGAGGACCTCGCCGCGGCGGCGGCGGTCGCCGAGGAGGCCGGCGCCCGGCTGCTGAACGCCTACACCGATCCGCACGAGGACGTGCGCACCTACGCAGACCCGGCCGGGCACCCGTTCTGCCTGTTCGCCCGCACCTGAAATCCGGTGGAAGCGGCGTCGCGGTCTGCCTAGCCTTCTGCTCCGTGGCCGATCTTCCCGCCGTCCCCGCCGGCTTCACCGCCCGCTCGCTGCACACCGACGACATCCCGGCCGTGGCGGCGCTGCTCGTCGCCGCTGAGCCGCTCGACGACACCGGTGAGTTCCCCGACGCCGACGACGTCGCCGACGAGTGGACCGGGTGGGGCGTCGACCCGGCCCGCGACGGGGTCGCCGTCCTCGACGCCGGTGGCGCGCTGGCCGGGTTCGCCGTCGTCTCCGCCAGCGCCACCTTCCGCGACGTCTTCCGGATCACCCTCGACGGCCGGGTGCACCCGGACCACCGCGGTTCCGGCCTCGGCGCCGCCCTGCTGGACTGGGAGCTGGCCCGCGGCGCGGAGGTGCACGCCGAGCGGCACCCCGGGGCCCCGGCTCGGCTGGTGGTGCGCGTGCTCGGCACCCAGCCGCAGCTCGAGCGGCTGGTCGAGCGCCGGGGGCTGGCGGCCGAGCGGTGGTACCGCGTGATGGAGCGGCAGCTCACCGACCTGCCGGCGCCGGAACCTGTCCCGGGCGTGGAGCTCGCGCCCTTCACCTGGGACCGCGACGAGGAGGTCCGGCACGCGCACAACGCAGCGTTCACCGCGCACCACGGGTCCAGCGAGCGCGACGCGGCGTCGTGGCGGGCGCTGTTCACCGGGCAGCGCTCGTTCCGGCCGGACCTGTCGGTGCTCGCCGTGGCCGACGGCGCCGTCCTCGGCTACCTCCTCGCCTACGTCTACGAGTCCGACGCGCGGGCGCGCGGGTACCGCGAGGTGGTGCTCGGCCAGATCGGTGTCCTGCCGCCCGCCCGGGGCCGGGGTATCGCGGCGGCGGCCATCCTCCAGTCGCTGCGCAAGGCGGCCGCGGCCGGGTGCCGCACGTCGGCCCTCGACGTCGACAGCGACAACGTCACCGGGGCGCTGCGGCTCTACGAGCGCCTCGGGTACGGGACGGTGCGCACCAGCGTCGCGTGGTCGGTCGCGCGGCCGCCCATGACGACTCGCTAGGGTCCGGCCATGGTCAGCGTCGATCAGCCCGAGCCCGCGTTCGATCCCGCACTCGTCGGCCGCGCGCACCGCGCGATCGACCCGCTGCACTCCCACCTCTACTTCGCCCCCGAGCAGGACGAGCACCTCGGTGCGCTCGGCCTGCGGCCGGGGCGCATGGTGTACTTCGCCGGCCGCGCCGCGCCCATGGGCGCCGTGGCGGCCGGTGTCGTGACGGCGACCTTCTACAACTTCTCCCCGTCCCTGGTCGCGCACATGATCCCGCGCGCCTGGACGCTCGCCTCGCCCGAGCAGGTGCGCGCCGCCCGGCTCGACGCCGCCCGCGCCTCGCTCACCCGGCTGCTCGGCGAGGAGGCCGCCGGCTCGCCGGAGGTCGCCGAGCTGGCCGGGCTGCTCCGCGAGGCCTGCACCGGGCTGAGCGCCGAGGGGCGGCCGCTCTACGCCGGCCACGCCGACCTGCCGTGGCCGGAGGAGCCGCTGCTGGCCCTGTGGCACGGGGCCTCGCTGCTGCGCGAGCACCGCGGCGACGGGCACGTCGCCGTCCTGGTGCACGCCGGCCTGACCGGCCTGGAGGCGCTGATCACCCACTGCGCCACCGGGCGCGGCTTCACCGTGGCGGCCGCCAAGGCCACCCGCGGGTGGAGCGACGAGCAGTGGGACGCCGCCTGCGCCGCGCTCGCCGACCGGGGGCTGCTCGACGACGCCGGGCTCACAGAGGAGGGCGCGGAGCTACGCGCCCGGATCGAGGTGCAGACCGACGCCCTGGCCGCCGACCCGTGGCTGTCGCTGGGCGCGGAGAAGACCGGCCGGGTGGTCGAGCTCGGCAAGGGCCTGTCGCGTGTGCTGACCGCCAACGGCGCGTTCGGCCAGGGCATCTTCGGTCGCGGCTGACGTGGCGCACGGCGCGGAGGCCCGCCTGCCGCTCGCCGCGGAGGACGGCGAGGTCGCCGACCGCATGCGGGTGCGCCGGGGCGGGCGGCTGAGCTCGCTGGACCGGCTGCTGCTGCACAGCCCGCCCGTCGCGGAGGGGTGGAACGCGCTGCTGGGGGCGATCCGTTCGGGAACGACGCTGCCGGCCGACCTGCGCGAGCTGGTCATCCTGCGGGTCGCGGTGCTGAACGACGCGGAGTTCGAGTGGGCCGCGCACGCACCGATCGGGCAGCGGGCGGGGCTGACCGACGGCCAGCTGGAGCAGCTGAGGTCGCCCGACCCGACGGCGGGCGCCGGCTGGACGGACGCGGAGGCCGCCGTCCTCGCGTTCGTCGATGCCTCCACCCGGGCCGTCGCCGTCCCCGACCCGGTGTTCGCGGCGGTGCGGGAGCACCTCGACGACCGCCAGGTCGTCGAGCTGACCGCCACCGTGGCGGGCTACGCGATGGTCTCCCGGTTCCTGGTCGCCCTCGAGGTGCCGCTGCCGGACGGCGAGGTCGCCGGCTGATCCGTCGCGGGTGGTCACCCGTGTGGGCGATGACACCGGCGGGACGGGGCCGTTCGCGTGGGACCATGGTCGACGGCCGTGCCGCGAGGGCGGGCGGCCGGACCCGGGAGGAGGACGTCGTGCGCAGCGAGCCTCCCAGTACCGATCCTGAGGTCCTCCCCGCCTGATCGAGGACCCGGTCCCGCCCGCACCGTGCACGCATGCCCGGGGGTCGGCAGGACGGGGGCGCGGGCGAGGAGGGCCGCTCCGGTGCCCATCGCCGTCCCCTCGCCCCGGGAGCCCGTCATGACCGAGCGCCGTCTCGCGCCGCTGACCGCCCTCACCACGCTGACCCGCCGTCCCCGGCTGGAGCCCGTACCGCCGCCGAGCGGTGCCACGGCGTCCGCGGCGCTGCCGGACGGCCCCGCCGCGCAGGCGCGGATCGTGGACAACGCGGTCTACTCCGAGGGCCGCCGCATCGCCACGCCGGAGACCGCGGCCGAGAGCCGCGAGGAGCTGGCCGCCGGCGAGGAGCGGCTGGCCTGGATGGGCCTCTACCGCCCGCAGCCGAACGAGCTGGGGGCCCTGGCCGAGCTCTACGACCTGCCCGAGCTCGCCGTCGAGGACGCGATCAAGGCCCACCAGCGGCCGAAGTTCGAGCGGTACGGCAGCACGCTGTTCGTCGTCCTCAAGTCCGCCCGGTACCTGGACGCGGTCGAGGAGGTGGAGTTCGGGGAGCTGCACCTGTTCCTGGGCCGCGACTTCGCCATCACGGTGCGGCACAGCGAGTCGCCCGACCTCTCCCGGGTGCGCCGCCGGCTGGAGAGCGACCCGGCGCTGCTGGCCAAGGGCAGCGAGTCGGTGCTGTACGCGACGCTGGACGCCGTCGTCGACGGGTACCGGCCGGTGGTCGACGGGCTCGCCAACGACATCGACGAGATCGAGACCCAGGTCTTCGGTGGTGACCCCGGGGTCTCCCGGCGCATCTACGAGCTGTCGCAGGAGGTGCTGGAGTTCCAGCGCGCCGCCCAGCCGCTCAGCGGCATCATCGCCGCGCTGACCGCCGGGTTCGAAAAGTACGGGGTCGACGAGGAGCTGCGCAGCTACCTGCGCGACGTCGCCGACCACGTCATCCAGGTCACCGAGCGGGTGGAGGGCTTCCGGCTGCAGCTGCGCGACATCCTCACCGTCAACGCGACCCTGGTGGCGCAGCGGCAGAACGAGGAGATCCGCGAGCTCACCGAGACGAGCATCGCCCAGGGCGAGGAGGTCAAGAAGATCTCGGCCTGGGCGGCCATCCTGTTCGCGCCCAGCCTGGTCGGCGGCGTGTACGGCATGAACTTCGACCACATGCCCGAGCTCGACGAGTGGTGGGGCTACCCGTTCGCGCTGCTCCTGATGTTCGGGGTGAGCCTGACGCTCTACCTGGTGTTCAAGCGCCGCGACTGGATCTGACCCGCCGGGGAGCTGCGATGGCCGACGTCCGCCACGGGGTGGTCGTGCTGCCCTCCGGTGCCCGCGTGCGGGGACGGCGGCTGGGGGAGCCGGCCGTCCCGGCCGACTTCGCGCTGGTGCTGGGCCGCGGGCCGGCGCCGGACGGCCCGCACCGGCGGGTGCGCTGGCCGGACTTCTGGGTGCCGGTGGACACCGCCGACGCGGTGGACGCACTCCGCGAGGCGCACCGGCGGGCGGTGGCCGGGGAGGCCGTGGTGGTCGGCTGCTCCGGCGGGATCGGCCGGACGGGGACGGCGCTGGCCGCGCTGGCGGTGCTCGACGGCCTGCCGCCGGAGGCCGCCGTCCGGTGGGCGCGGGCCGGGTACCACCCGCGGGCGGTCGAGACGCCGTGGCAGCGCCGCTGGCTCCGGCGGCTCGCGGACGGGTGATGCCGGAGCCCGGGTGGAACAACGGGGTGGCGCCGCCCGTTACGCTGTCTGCACAACTACACAGGGGGTGATTGGTCTCGACTTCGGTCGGGTGTCCAGGGGAAGCGAGCCGAGGAAGGCAACGATGAGCTCGTTAACCACGCGTTGCAAAACACACAAGCGCCGACTCCAGTCAGCGCGAGTTCGCCCTCGCTGCCTAAGTAGCGAGGCGACTCTGTCAGCCCGGGTTCGTCATCGGCCCGGATCCTGGCATCAGCTAGATGACTCACCGTGAGTGCCGGTCGCGGGTGCTCGCGGGACATCAAACAGCGACTGGGCCCGTCACATCGACTTGTCCGCGAGATCGATGGGGTCGAGCAGAGGCAGTAGCGGACTGCGCTCGGAGAAGCCCTGGATATGCGTCGAAGGACGCGGGTTCGATTCCCGCCACCTCCACCACCACCCCTGTTGCGTGCGAGAGCCCCGGTCGATGACCGGGGCTCTCGTGCGTCCGCCCCGGGGACCGACTCTCCCGGATCCCGCCGTCAGGCCGACGGGTCGTGCACGACGGCGGCGAACAGCGGCGACCGGGTCGCCGTGTCGGTCAGCACCAGCAGGAAGGAACGGTCGAACGACACGACCGCCGAGTCGGGGACAGCAGCACGTTGCGGTCGGGCGCGCGCTCGCACACCGCGTGCGGCAGGTCGATCCCGAACCGCGTGGTCCCCGGTGGCCGTCGACCATCGCCTCGCTCCGCCCGGGACCGCCCCTGCCCACATCGAGGGTGGCGGGCGGGCCGGACCGCGTACAGGAAGGCGCAGTGTTCGTTCCTCTCCTGTGATCTGGGGTAGCCGGTGCCTGTCAACCGTGGAGGGCTTGCCGCCGGGACCTCAGCGCAGGATCTCCTTCGCGATGCCGTTCTTCTGGATCTCCGATGAGCCGGTGAGGATGCGGAACATCCGGAGCCGACGGAACAGCCACTCGACCTCCGAGCCCTGGACCATGCCGGCCTTGCCGTGGATCTGCATCGCCTCATCGGCGATGTCGAAAGCTGTCTCGGCGACGAACAGCTTGCACATGAAGGCTTCGGTCTTGGGGTCCTCCCCACGATCCAGGGCCGCCAGCGCGTCGTAGGTCATGCTGCGGGCGGCGTAGTAGTTCGTGGTCATGTCGGCGATCTTGTGCTGGATCACCTGGATGTCGGCCAACGTGCCACCGAAGATGGCACGCTGCTTGGCGTAGTCGACGGTCAGCTGAATGGCGCGTCGAGCGTGGCCCAGCACGGTCGGGCAGTGCAGGAGGCGATTGGTCGTGACCCGGCCCAGCCCGATTCGCAGACCGTCCCCGACGTTCCCGAGGAGCTGGCCCGGGCCGACATAGCAGTTCTCGAGGACGATGTCGGACTCGATGTGCTGACCGGAGATCGGGACGTCGCCGGGTTCGACGGAACAGCCCGGAGAAGCCAGATCGACGAGGAATGCGGAGTAGGCCTCCTCGGTGTCGGCCATGCGGGCGATGAGCACCGAGAAGTCGGCGAACGGACCCGCCGAACTGAACACCTTGTGCCCCGTGATGCGCCACCCGTCCCCATCCGGCGTCGCCACTGTCCGCATGGCCCGTACATCGGAGCCCGCGTCCGTCTCGGTCAGCGAGAAGCAGCACGCCCGGTCTCCCTCGACCACGGGCACCAGGTAGCGCTCCAGCTGTTCGGCGGTGGCGTACTTGAAGATGGCGCCGGCACGTAGCGGACCACCCATGTCACCGAGCACGGAGTGGTACAGGACCCGGCCGGACGCGCCGACCTCCTCCTTCAGTGCCGCCAGTTCGGTGTTGGTCAGCCCGAGACCGCCGTACTCGGGGGACAGGTGGATGCCGTAGAAGCCGAGTTCCCGGCTTCGCTTCCACACCTGCTGCAACGTGGCCCGGTCGAACTCCGACTCGGGTCCCAGCTCCAGCCGGCGTTCGTAATCAGCCAGCTCGCCGGAGAGGTAGGCGCGGAGCTTGTCCACGACGGGTTGGATGGACGGCGTCTCCCGGTAATCGGGAAAGAGCTCGAATGACATCTTCGCTGACTCCTCAGTTGACTGTCCGGGCAGAGCCGGCCCAGTAACGCTGCTTGATCTCGCGGCGGTCGATCTTGCCGTTGCGGTTGACCGGCAACCCGTCGACGAAGTCGACCGAGCGCGGCTTTTTGAACCGGTCCAGACGCTCTGCGCAGAAGTCGACGAGCACGTCCTCCTCGAGCGAGTGACCAGGCTTGAGGACGACCACGGCCTTCACCGCCTCGCCCCACTTGTCGTCCGGGATGCCGACGACGCAGGCCTCGCTCACCGACGGGTGCTCGTACAGAGCGCTCTCCACCTCGGTGCAGTAGATGTTGAAGCCGCCCGAGATGACCATGTCCTTCTTGCGGTCGACGATGAAGATGTAGCCGTCGTCCCGCATGTATCCGATGTCGCCGGTGAGGACCCAGCCGTCACGGAAGGTCTCCGCGGAGAGATCCGGCTCGTTCCAGTACGACGTGACGCAGTCCGGACCGCGGACGGCGAGCTCGCCTTTGCTGCCGAGGGGCACCGGCTGGAGGGCGTCATCGAGGATCTGCACCTCGGTGTCGAACACCGCCCGGCCGCAGGAGAGCAGCAGTTCGGGGTCCTTCTCGATCGCCGTGGCGATGTCCTGGCTGGTCAGGACCGTGACCCCGCTGGTGGTCTCCGCCTGGCCGTAGCCCTGCATCACGATCGGGCCGAACAGGCCGACGGCGTCGCGGAGTCGCTGCGGTGAGATCGGCGCTCCGCCGACGCGGAGGCACTGCAACGAGGAGAGGTCCGCCTGTCGGGCCCTCGGGTCGTTGAGCACCATGTTGAGCATCGTGGGGACGAGGAACGTGGTGGTGATCCGCTCGCGAGCAACTGTCTCGAGGAAGGCGTCGGCGCTCCAGCCGGGCAGGATGACGATCGTCGACCCGCGCGACAGCGAGGCCAGCATGCCCATGCCCGAGGCGTGGGTGATCGGTCCCGCCACGAGGTAGCGCTCGGACACGGACGCGGCCCCCTCGGGCGCCATCAGCCGCTTGCGCATGTTCGCCAGTCGGTTGCCGGTCGTCTGCACCGCGGCCTTCAGCTTGCCGGTCGAACCGGAGGTGAAGTTGAGGACGCAGGGCGCGTCCTCCTCGACGTCGACGGACACCGGGTCCGCTGCCCCTGACGCCAGCAGAGCGGCGTAGGAGGGCAGCCCCCCGGGGGAAGCGTCGTACTGGACCACCGGGATGTCGCGAGCCGACCGCTGCACGGCCTCGACGGCGAGGTCAGCATGCTCCGCGTCCACCAGGAGGAACTTGACGTCCGCGTCGGCCAGGATGTGCTGCGCTTCGTCGACACCGAGGCGGGCGTTGATCGGAACCCGCAGGAGCCCCGCCTTGTAGAGGGCGATCTCCGTCTCGACCAGCTCCGCGCGGTTGGAGGAGAACGTACCCACGGCGTCCCCCCGGGTGATCCCTCGGTCGGTCAGCGCCGAGGCCAGCCGGCTGGATCGGCCGTCCAGGTCGGCATAGGTCCAGCGCTGGGAGCCGCAGACCACCGCCTCCTGCTGTGGCCAGTAGATGGCGCTCCTCGCGACGAAGCGACCCAGGTTCAACACGTGTCCACCTCCGGCAGGGACTGCAACGACTTGTTCGAATCTGAACACACTGTATGAGGTGAGTCACTCTATCTACAACCCGCTGTGACCGTTGACACAGTGTCCGAAGCAGTACATGCTGTCTCCACATGGACACGACGCCTATGCGTCTGAGCCGTTCGAGATCAGCGTCATCGGACTCGGACGAAGGGAGCCAAGGAGCACGATGAAGTCGAAGAAGACGCTTGCCGCGCTGGTGTCCGCAGCGGCATCTGCGGCGCTCGTGGGATGCGGTGCGGATGCGGCGGGCGGCGGCGGCGAGGGCTATTCGCCCGCAGGCACCGTTCGCTACCTCGTCGGTTACCAGGCGGGCGGTGGGACCGATCTGACCGCTCGGCAGGCGGCCGAGACGCTCGAGAGCGAGGGCGTCGTCGACGCGCGCTTCACCGTGGAGAACCTGACCGGCAGTGCTGGCCTCCAGGCGTTCACCACCCTGGTGCGTCAGGGAGACGACGACACGGTGATGCAGCTCGTCGACATCCCCTCCGGCCTGTACGTCGAAGGTGCGACGGTGGAGATGGACGACTTCGTGCCGATCGGGCAGGTGGCGACGAACGCCCTGCTCATCGTCGTCCCGGCGGACTCGCCGTACCAGTCCGCCGAGGAGCTCTTCACCGCGATGGAGGAGTCGGACGACGTGGTGGTCGGACTGCCGTCCACCATCGACTCTCGCGAAGCCGGCAAGTGGTACCAGATTGCCGAGGGCTTCGGCGTGTCACCGGAGATCAACTTCGTTCCCTCGGCCGGCATCAGCGAGGTCGTCCCCGAACTGCTGGCAGGTCGGGTCAGCGCGGCCATGATGGTGCCCAACGTGGCGCAGAGCCACCTGGAGAGCGGCCAGATCCGGGCGCTGGCGGTCACGTCCACGGAACGCCTCGAGGACTATCCCGACGTGCCCACTCTCGGGGAACAGGGTTCGGACGTCACCTTCTACCGCCCCCAGGGCCTGGTGATGAACGCGGCCGCCTCGGCAGAGGCACAGGAGTACTGGACTGACGCACTGAAGGAGATGACCGAGACGGATGCGTGGGCTGAGTTCCTCTCGAACAACGGCTACGTCAGCGAGTACAAGGCTCCTGACGAGTACCAGGAGTGGCTCGACGAGGAAGTCGCGGCCTATGAGAAGTACCTTGCCAGCCTCGACTGAGGTCCAGCGGCAGCACCGGTACGTCCGACTCGGCTTCGCTTTCCTGCTCTCCTGCTGGGCGGTCAGCGTCATCGTCGAGGCGACGTCCATGCCCACGTCGGCCGCCACGCCGGCCGACGTGGGGCCGGGCTTCATGCCGCTGGTGCTGGGCCTCCTGCTGCTCGGGATGGCGCTCGCCGAGATCGCTCTGGCGCTCGTCCGCCGCCCCGTCGCGGACGCGGGCGCCGGCGACGGGAGCAGTCCGACCAACACGAAGCAGCTGCTCTACCTGGTCGCCGTGGTCATCAGCGCGGTCATCACCTATGCCATCGGCGTGCTGGCGGCCGTGGCCGCGCTGGTCCTGTGGAGCATGAAGGTCGTGGAAGAGCGCACCTGGGCGCGTTCACTCCTCGTCACTGCAGTGCTCGTCACGCTGTTGTACCTGCTCTTCGACACATTGTTGAACGTGCGGATCCCCCTGCTCCCCAGCTGATCCGCCCCCGAGGAAGAAGCCACGCATGGACATCCTCCCGATGCTCGGGGAGGGCCTCAGCGCCATCCTCTCCAGTCCGACCACCCTCCTGTGGTGTCTGCTGGGTGTGACGATCGGAACGCTCGTCAGCGCTCTCCCCGGAATCGGCACGGTCACTGCCATGGCCGTGCTCCTCCCGCTCACGTTCGGCCTCGACCCCGTGAGTGCCCTGGTGCTCCTGGTGAGCATCTACCTGGGCGGCATGTACGGCGGGCGCATCAGCTCCATCCTGCTGAACATCCCCGGCGACGCGAGTTCGGTCGTCTCGACCTTCGATGGGCATCCACTCGCTCGTCAGGGGAAGGCCGGCTTCGCACTGACGCTGAGTGCAGTCGCGTCCTTCGTGGGCGGACTCATCGGCTTCGTCGGTCTCGCCGCGCTCGCCGGGATCCTCGCCGAGGCGGCGATCCTCTTCGGGCCGGCCGAGTACTTCATGCTCGTGTGCTTCGTGCTGCTCGCCACCGCCGGTGTCTCGAACGCCTCGGTGTTCAAGTCCGTGGCGGCCGTCGTGATCGGGATCCTCGTCGCCTTCATCGGGCTGGACTCGGTCTCGGGCTCCCAGCGCTTCACGTGGGGCATCCCGGAACTATGGAACGGCGTCGACCTGGTGGTGATCGCCGTCGGCCTCTTCGGCCTCTCGGAGATTCTCGCGCGCCTGGGCGCCCCGGCCATGTCGGGAGAACGCCGTTCGGTCTCGCTCCGCTCGCTGCTCCCACCGATCCGGAGTGTCACCTCCAATTCCCCCAGCATGCTTCGTGGCGGAGTCATCGGATTCCTGATCGGCATCCTGCCGGGCGCCGGTGCCTCGATGTCCACCTTCGTCGCGTATGCCGCGGAGAAGGGGATCGCCCGAGACCGGTCCCGTTTCGGCAAGGGGGATCCGCGCGGACTGTGCGCGCCGGAAGCAGCGGACAACGGATCGGTGGGCGGTGCGCTCATTCCCACCCTGAGCCTCGGGATCCCTGGCTCGGCTGCGGGTGCGCTCATCCTGGGTGGTTTGATCATGGCCGGCTTGCAGCCCGGGCCGCTGCTGTTCCAGAACTCCCAGGACATCGTGTGGACGGTCATCGCGGCGGTGCTGGTCGCCAACGTCCTCCTGCTCGTGATGAACACCATGTTGGTGCCTCTGTTCGCGTCGGCGCTGCAGCTGCTCGACCCCTATCTCACCGCGGTCATCAGCGGCCTGTGCGTTCTCGGCGTGTACTCGCTGCGGAACAGTGCCTTCGACGTGCTTCTGATGGTGGTCTTCGGTGTCGTGGGGTACGTCATGCGAACGGCCGGCTATCCGTTGGGGAGCCTGCTCCTGGGAGTGATCCTCGGGCCGATGCTGGAAGACAACTTCCGGCAGGCTCTTCTGACGTCCCGAGGTGACTACTCCATCTTCTGGGGGTCGACGATCTCCGTGGTTCTTCTCGCCCTCTGCGTGGCGCTGATCGCGCTCACCGTCGTGCGGGGCGTCCACCTCGCACGCCGCAAGCGGAGTGCAGAGCCCATTCCTGCGGAGAGCGACACCCCCTCTGCTATGGACACAATGGAGCCATCCGGACGAGATGTACGATACTGACCGAGCTGTCCGTTCTGGGGACAGCGTCCGGATGGAAAGAGGAATGGCCGTGGCGACCGAAGACCGTCGTACCCGTCGCACTCGGCGTCTTCTCAAGGACGCATTGGTGACCCTCGTGCTGGAGCGCGGCTATGACCAGGTCACCGTCGAGGACATCACCGAGCACGCGGAGATCGGCCGGGCCACCTTCTACAAGTACTACCGGGACAAGCAGGCTCTGCTGCGCCAGATCGTCGACGACCTCCAGGCAGAGTTGGGCGAGCGCCTCGAGCCGCTGGATCTGGCATCGACCCGCGGCTTCACGGGCAAGCCGGTGCTCGAACTTTTCCGCCATGCGCAGGAGGAGCGAGCGGCGTACCGCCTGATCCTGCGCGGTGAGGGCAACGGCATCGCGCTGCGCGCCTTCCTCGAGGCGCGGACGGCCAGCGCCAAGCGCGTCTTCGCCCAGCGGGCCGAGTTCCTCGGTGTCCAGCTCCGGATCGATCCGGACGTGCTCGCCAGGGCGTGGGTCGGAGAGCAGGCCGCAGTGCTCCAGTGGTGGCTGGAGCCCGAGACGCCGAGCCTCACGGCTGAGGAGGTCACGCAGATGTTGCTGGACCTGTCGCGGTACGGCCGCTTCTGGGCCAACGGCTTCGACGGCGAGCCCCCGCCACCCGCAGCGGCTGAGTCGGAGAGCGCGGACAGCGCACGTCAGGCGCCGTGACGCCGAGCGTGGACCACCACCCGACTGTCGTGGCCGCCGGCGAATAGCTCACAGAGGGTGTGGAAGCAGTGCCAGAAGAGAGGGTGATCGCAGAGCGGCTCAGCCGCCGCTATCCCAGGCGGGTGTACACGATAGGCGAGGAGCCCGACCCGCGATTCAGCCTCGCCAACGAACGGACCTTCCTGGCCTGGATGCGGACATCGCTGGCGTTCCTGGCTGCGGGGGTGGCGCTGGAGGCCCTCGACCTGCCCATTGCCGAGGGCTTGCGGTTGGCCAGTGCCCTTGTCTTCATCGCCCTCGGCCTCTTGGCTCCCGTGCAGGCCTGGTTCGGCTGGATGGCGACCGAACGGGCACTGCGGCGATCGCGACCGCTGCCATCACCCCGGCTGGGGCTGGTCACGGCGGTCGGAGCCGGTGTTTCCGGCATGCTCGTCCTCATCGGATTGCTGCTGCGGTGAGCCGCCCCACTGGCCGCGTGTTCGACATGGGGCTGCAGGCGGAACGCACGGCGCTCGCCTGGCGGCGCACTGCTCTGGCGATGGCGGTGGCGGCGGTCGGTGCGGGCAGGCTGGCCGTCCCAGTCCTGGGTGCGGTGGCACTCGCGATTGCGGCACTGGGCCTGTTCCAGGCGCTGCTCGTGAGCGAAGCTTCCCGGCGTCGGTACTGGATCGTCCACAAGTCGCTCACCACTCAGGGGAACCTCGCCGCCGTCCGATTGGCGGGGGCACCGATCGCAGGGCTCGCCTGCTCGGGCGTTCTCGTCGGCCTCCTCGCGCTGGCATTCGTCCTCGCTGCCTGACCACGCCGTGCGCCCCGTGCCCTGACGAGCGGCTACCACGAACCGCCGCCTCCACCGCCGGCCCCGCCGCCGACGCTCGCGCCGCCGGTCCCGCTGGACGAGGACGGCGCGGTGCTGGCCGTCCCGCAGCCGGCGACGAAGACCGGTGCGTACGCCGCGTAGTGGAGGTAGCGGGTGTCGGAGGACGACCGGGCCGGCACGGAGACGGCGGAGGCCAGCTCCGCCCAGCGCTCCGCCTCGCCCAGCGCCACGGCCCACGCCGTGTAGCGGCCCAGCTGACCGGAGCCGATCGCCTGGTCCACGGCTGTAAGGGGCGAGGAGGCGAGGAACTGCCGCAGCGACTCCACCTGCAGCCAGGCCGCGGAGCCGGCCGGCGTGAGCACGCGCAGCTCCCAGCCGGCGATCGCCGCGGCCGCGCCCGCCCCGGCCAGCGCGCCGCCGATCCCGGCCAGCGCCAGGGGCAGCCCGACGTCCGAGATGGACAGGTACCCGGCGAACAGGGCCAGCGCGAAACCTGCCACCCCGGCCAGACCGCCCAGCACCCGGATCCACACCGTGCGCCGGTCGGCGTCGACGTCCCAGAGACCGCTCGCCGCCTGCCAGGCGGCGAGGTCCTTGCTCAGCTCCGCCCAGCCCTCGGCGAAGCCCTCGTCGTACTCGCCGAGCGGCAGCCGCTCGCGGTCCCGGAAGAGCAGGTCGAGCAGCCGGCGGACCGGCCCCTTCCCGGGCTCCCGCCGGACCAGGGTCACCTCGTCGGCACGCCCGTCCGCCGCCTCGAGGTCGACGGTGCCGGCCACGGCCTGGTCGATCAGCCAGGCGGACTGGTGCGCCGCCGTGACGGACCCGGCCAGCAGCACGCCGCCCTGCGCGGGGGTGAGCCCCGCCGGGAGCGTGGGGGAGGGGGAGGCGTGGTCGGCGAGCGCAGCCAGGTCGATCCGCGCCTGCTCGCCGGGGGCGGAGGTCACCGGGATGCCGACCGCCGGGACCCGTTCCCGCCCCGCGCGCCGGACCGCGACCAGCGCGACCGTCGCCGCCAGCAGCGCGACGCCGCCGGCGACGGCTCCGGGCAGCAACGCGTTCGAGCCCTCCACCGGCGGAGCGGATTCCGGCGGCCCGGGGAGCGCGGGGGCGTCGGCGAGGGCGGCGCCGGTCGTCCCGGAGACGGTGACCCCCTCGCCGGGGTCCAGCGAGTCGACCAGGGCGAGGAGGTGGCCCGGCTCGGCCCGCTCGACGTCGCACGGCTCGGTGGACCCGGGCTCACCGGCCGCGCACCGGCCCTGCGCCAGCTCGGCCGGTGCGCTCACGTGCACCCGGACGACGTCGATCGGCACGTCCCACCCCGTGCCCACGGCGTCCCAGGCCAGCGCGTCCCCCGACAGGACGCCGTCGAGGGTGTAGGTCAGCTCGTAGCGGTGCAGGCCGGTCACCGTCCGGTCGGGGTCCCCGACCCGGATCTCCCCGGCCTCGGTCACTGTGACGTCGTCGGGGGCGTCCGGCGACGACGCCTCGACCGGGGCGTCGGCGTCCAGGCCCGGGACCTGGCGGAGGATGCCGCGCCGTTCCTCGCCCCCGAAGTCGTAGTCGACCACCTCGGTGACGCGGGCGCTGCCGTCCTCGGCGACGGTCGCCGCGACCCACAGCAGCCGGACCCGCTCACCGCCCCCGGCGAGGGCGACGACGCTCGTGAGGACGCCCACCACGAGGGCGAGCAGGAGGACTCCGATGACGTCGATCCGCCGCCGGGTGCGCACGCGGTCGGACCGTCGGGGCGCTGGCACGGGCCTCCTCCTTCCGGGCCGGGCGCGTGCCCAGGCGTCGGGGTGATGATGCCGGTCGCCCGCACTCACTCCGGGGCTGCGGCACGCGAGGCCCGCGCGGGGACCGGTCAGCCGGCGGCGAAGTCGACCTCCGCGGTGGGGGTGACGGTGCCCCGGCGGCCCGGCGCGGAGGCGAAGCCCCAGTAGGCGTTCGTGTAGGCGATCGCCTGGTCGGGACCGATCGGGACGCCCCACTGGCGCAGGTCCTCGGTGGTGTGCGCGTCGGCGACCAGCGTTGCGTCGTACCCGCGCACCAGGGCGCCGTGCAGCGTGGAGCGGATGCAGGCGTCGGTCTGCGCGCCGGTGACCACCAGCCGCCCGACGGCGTGCTCGGCGAGGTGCTCCTCCAGGTCGGTGTCCTCGAACGAGTCGCCGTAGGTCTTGTGCACCAGGGGCTCGGCGTCCAGGCGGGTCAGCTCCGGGACGTACTGCCACTCCTCCGACCCTTGCGCCAGGTCCTCGTCGGAGTGCTGCACCCAGACCACCGGCACCTGCTCGGCGCGGGCCCGGTCGACGAGCTGCCGGATGTTGCCGACGACGCGGTCGCGGTCGTAGGCGTTGCCGACGAGTCCGTTCTGCACGTCGATGACCAGCAGGGCGGTGCGCGGGCGGTTCTCCAGTGCGGTCATGGCTGCCTCCGACGGCGACGGGACGACGTGGTCACCGTAGGACCGACCAGCGACAACCGATGCCCGTAGGAGCGCTGTACCGCCGACCCGCGCCGTAGGTCGTGCCGAGTGGGGCCCGCAGGGTCCCCGAGGCACGGCCTGACCTCCGCGGAGCGGGTCCTGACGACGGGGGGCCGCAGGCTCCCCAGAGGAAGGACGGGCAGGGCTCAACGCAGCAGGGGAAAGGCAATTGGCCGCGGTGCGATCCGGAGGATCGCAGTGTCACTGCGTCGGCGGCCGCATCGCCTTGCCCGGCTCGTGCGCCTTCACCACGACCAGCACGTCCTCGGACTGCAAGGTGCCGATGAGCGGGTCGTCGAAGCGCAGGGTGCGCCCGCCGCGGGTCACCGACAGCACGATGTCGCGCAGCTGGCGGGGCCCGAGCCCGACCTCGTCGGTGGTCACCGTCCGCTGGTGCAGGTCCAGGCCCTGCCCGCCGGTGACCAGGTCCTCGACGACCGCGACCACGCGCGGGGCGTCGGTGGACAGGCCCAGCAGGCGCCCGGAGGTGGCCGATGTGGTGATGACGGTGTCCGCGCCGGACTGCCGCAGCAGGTTGGCGTTCTCCTCCTCGCGGACACTGGTGGTGATCGGCACGCTCGGGTTGAGCTGGCGGACGGTCAGCGTGATGAGCACCGACGCGTCGTCGCGGTTGGCCGCCACGATCACCGCCCGGGCCCGCTCGACCGACGCCCGGCGCAGCACCTCGGTGCGGCCGGCGTCGCCGACGATGCCGGTGAGCCCGAGGGCGTTGGCCTCGTCGATCGACCGCGGGTCCGGGTCGACGACCACGATCTTCTCCAGCGGCGTGCCGCTGGCCTGCAGCGAGCGGATGGCGCTGCGGCCCTTGGTGCCGTAGCCGCACACGATGACGTGCTGGCGCACGCGGGACCTCCAGCGACGGATGCGGAACTCCTCGCGCGACCGGGCGGTCAGCGCTTCGAGGGTGGTCCCGATGAGGACGATCAGGAACATGATGCGCAGCGGCGTGATCAGCAGGACGTTGGTCAGCCGTGCGCCGGGGGTGACCGGCGTGATGTCGCCGTATCCGGTGGTGGAGAGCGAGACCGTCGCGTAATAGGCGGCGTCGAGGACGGAGATCTCGCCGCCCCGGCTGTCCTCGTACCCGTCCCGGTCCAGGTAGACGATCAGGATCACGACGACGAGCACGACGGCGGCGATGAGGACCCGGCGCCCCACCTGGCGGACGGGTGACTGCTCGACGTGCGCGATCCGCACGCCGGTGTGCTCGGTCTCCAGACCGTTCCGCTCCTCGTCCACCCCGCGGACGATAGTGAGGGCGGACCGCGGACGCGCGCCGCCGCACCCGTTCGGGGACGGCGGCGCGCCTCCGGTCAGCCCTCGACGGCCTCCCGCTCGCGCGCGGCGAGCTCGCGCTTGAGCACCTTGCCGGCCGCCGACACGGGGATCGCGTCGATGAACCGGACGTCGCGCAGCCGCTTGTACGGCGTCACCTTGTCGTTCACCGCGGCCATGACCGACTCGGCGGTGAGCGCGGCGCCGTCGGCGTCGTCCTTGCGCACGACGTAGGCCACCGGCAGCTCTCCGGCGTCCTCGTCCGGCCGCCCGACGACGGCGGCGCCACCGACCCCGGGGACACCGAACAGGATCTCCTCGAGCTCCCGCGGGAACACGTTGTAGCCCTTGTAGAGCAGCATGTCCTTGGTGCGGTCGACGATCGCCAGGTAGCCGTCCTCGTCGAGGATGCCGACGTCGCCGGAGTGGAACCAGCCGTCGGGGTCGATGGACTCGGCGGTGGCCTCCGGGCGGTGCGCGTACCCGCGCATCACCTGCGGGCCGCGGATGCAGACCTCACCGCGCTCGCCGGCGGGCAGCGGGTCGCCGCCGCCGAGCGGCCGGATGCTGATCTCGGTGTCGAAGAGCGGCACCCCGACGGTGCCCGCCTTGCGGGTGCCGGAGCGGAAGGACGGGTTGCCGGTCGCGATCATCGTGACCTCGGTCAGCCCGTAGCCCTCGCCGATGGTGGCGTTGGGCATCAGCGCCTGGAGCTTCTCGATCAGCGTGACCGGCAGCGGAGCCGCGCCGCTGCTGACCCCCCGGACGTGCGAGAGGTCGGCCTCGGCGAACCCGGGCACCTGCAGCAGGGCGACGAAGATCGGCGGTGCGCCGCCGATCGAGGTCACCTCGTGCCGGACCATGTCCTCGACGTACTTCACCGGGTCGAAGCGCATGTGGATGACGGTCATGGTGCCGCCCATGACCATGCCGTTGAGGTAGCCGATCGAGCCCATGGCGTGGAACCACGGCGTCAGGTTGATGATCCGGGCCTCGCCGAGGCGGGTGGGGCACTCGTCCGGGCCGAGCACCTGCTCGAGCGTCACGTCACCGTGCTCGTCGAGCACCGGCACCGAGCCCGACGTCCAGCAGCCCGCCTGCACCACGTTGGTGACCACCTGGCGGTGCGGCAGCTCCACGCCCTTGCTGACGCCCGTCGTCCCGCCGGTGTAGGCCAGGTGCGCGAGGTCGGCCTCGACGTCGACGGCGCTGTCCAGGTGCCGGTCGGTGGGGTCGCCGGCCAGCAGGTCGGCGAGGTCGACGTCGGTGTCCTCCAGCCCGTCGATCCGCCCGGCGAAGTCGAGGATGTGCGCCTCACCGGTGACGACGACGGTCTGCACCGCGGTCTGGGCCAGCGCGCCGCGCACGAACGGCAGCACCTGGTCCCAGGTGATGAGCACCTTCGCGCCGGCGTCGTCGAGCTGGGCGGCGAGGTCGGCGGCCGGCAGCAGCGGGTTGGTCGGGGAGAAGGTCGCGCCGGCCAGCAGGATCCCGTAGTAGAGCGGCGGGTACTGCCGGCAGTTCGGGATGTGGACGGCGACGACGTCGCCGCGCCCGATGCCGTGGTCGGCCAGCCAGCCGGCGACGGCGTGCGCGCGGGCGCCCAGCTCGGTGAAGGTCAGCGGCACGTCGTGGTCCAGGAACGCCGTCCGGTCGCCCCAGCGGCGCACGGCGGCCCTCAGGATGGAACCCACCGGCACCCGCGGGTAGTCCAGGGACCGAGGCAGCCCGGGCGGCCAGCCGGCCGTCGTCGTTCCCGGGGCGGACTGCACGGTGGTCATGCGTTTCCTCTCGTCGGTGGCACCACAGGGTGGCCCAGCTCACAGCCGGTGTCGAGGGTTCTGTGAGGATGGAGCCATGAGCGACCAGCGCACCGCCCTCGTCCTGGGCGGCGGGGGCATCACCGGCATCGCGTGGGAGATCGGCGTGCTCGCCGGGCTGGCCGAGGCGGGGGTCGACCTCACCGGCGCCGATCTGGTCGTCGGCACCTCGGCGGGCTCGGTGGTGGGGGCGCAGCTGACCAGCGGGGCGTCGCTGGAGGAGATGTACGCCCGCCAGCTGGAGCCGCCCACCCGGGAGCGGGTGGCCCGGATGACCCGCGGGAACCTGGCCCGGTACGCCTGGGCGATGCTCGTCAGCCGCGGCCGCGACGTGGAGTTCCGGCGGCGCGTCGGCGCGCTCGCCCTCGCCGCGGAGAAGGCGGGCCTGACCCCCACCGAGCAGGAGCGGCTGGACGTCATCGGCTCGCGGCTGGTCTCCCGCGAGTGGCCCGACCGGCCGCTCACCGTCACCGCGGTCGATGCCGCCACCGGCGAGTTCCGGCCCTTCGACCGCGAGTCCGGCGTCCCGCTGCTGCAGGCGGTGGCGGCCAGCTGCGCGGTGCCGGGGGTGTACCCCCCGGTCACCATCGACGGCCGCCGGTACGTCGACGGCGGCATGCGCTCGGCGGCGAACGCCGATCTGGCGCAGGGCTACGACCGGCTGGTCGTCCTCGCGCCCATTGCGCGGGGCGTCGGGCCGCTGGCCAGCGTCGACGCCCAGGTCACCGGCATGCTTGCGCGCGTCGCCGTCGTCGCGCCGGACGAGGGCAGCCGCGCGGCCATCGGCCGCAACGTCCTGGACCCCGCCGCCCGGGAGCCCTCGGCGCGGGCCGGCCGGGCCCAGGCGGCGACGGTCGCCGCACGGGTGGCGGAGGTCTGGACCGCCTGACCGCTCCACCGCTCACGGCGGCCGGGGGACCGCGTGTCCGTCCGGTCGTCACCCGGGGTTCTCCCCGCGACGGGCGTGTCGTCCACCCGGGGTCGGTGTGATGCCCCGTGGGGTCGGCGGCGAGGGTCGCCGCCCGAACCCGCGGGAGTCCTCATGATCGGCAAGAACCGCCTCCGGGCCTCGATGGCAGCCGTCGCCGTCGCGGTGCCGCTGGCCCTCGTCATCCCCGCCGCCGCGCCGGCCGGGGCCGCCCCCCGCCCGCCGGCCGTGGAGCCCGGCGAGGCCCTGGCCGACGACCTGCTGGTCGTCGGGCACCGCGGCGCCTCGGGCTACCGGCCCGAGCACACGCTCGCCTCCTACGAGCTGGCCGCCCGCATGGGCGCCGACTACATCGAGCCCGACGTCGTCAGCACCAAGGACGGCGTGCTGGTCGCCCGGCACGAGAACGAGATCTCCGGGACCACCGACGTGGCCGACCGTCCGGAGTTCGCCGCCCGCCGCACGACCAAGGTCATCGACGGGGCGCCCCTGACGGGCTGGTTCACCGAGGACTTCACCCTCGCCGAGCTGCGGACGCTGCGCGCGGTGGAGCGGCTGCCCGAGGTGCGCGAGGAGAACACCCTCTACGACGGCCTCTACCAGGTGCCGACGCTCGACGAGGTGCTGGAGCTGCGGGCCCGGCTCACCAAGGAGCTGCGCCGCGAGATCGGCGTCTACGTCGAGACCAAGCACCCCACCTACTTCGACGGCATCGGGCTCTCGCTCGAGGAGCCGCTGATGGCCGACCTGCGCGAGGCGCGCGTGCACAAGCACCACTCGCCGGTGTTCATCCAGTCCTTCGAGACGGCCAACCTGCGCGACCTCGAGGAGCAGGGCGTGCGCGTGCCCCTGGTGCAGCTGCTGTCGGGCTCGGGGCAGCCCTACGACCTCACCGCCGCCGGTGACCCGCGCACCTACGCCGACCTGACCACCGCCGCCGGGCTCCAGGAGATCGCCGCCTACGCCGAGGGTGTGGGGCCGGAGAAGAACCAGGTCATCCCGCGCAACGCCGACGGCACCCTGGGCACCCCGACGGCGCTGGTCGACGACGCGCACCGGGCCGGGCTGCTGGTGCACCCGTACACGTTCCGCAACGAGAACGTCTTCCTGCCGCCGGCGCTGCGGGACGGCGCCGAGCCGGACGACTACGGCCGGGCGCTGGAGGAGCACGCCGCCTTCTGGGCGGCCGGCATCGACGGCATGTTCACCGACAACCCGGACACCGGCGTCGTCTCCCGCGCGCTGTTCGTGACCGGCCTGGCACCGGCCGCCTGAGCCGGACCGTCGGTCCGGCGGAGCGCCCGCTCCGCCGGACCGCCGGGTCAGACCACCGGCTCGGCGACCAGCGAGCCGGCCGAGTGCTCGGTGCGCAGCTGGGTCTTGAGCACCTTGCCGCTGGGGTTGCGGGGCAGCGCCCCGACCACCGAGTACTCCCGCGGGTTCTTGTACCGGGCCAGCCGCTCGCGGCACCAGGCGCCGAGCTCGTCCGACGTCGGCGGGTCGGCCGGGTCCCGCGGCGCGACGACGGCCAGCGGCGCCTCGCCGTACCGGTTGTCGGGGACGCCGATCAGCGCCACCTCGCCGACCTTCGGGTGCGCAGCCAGGACGTTCTCCACCTCGGCGCAGTAGATGTTCTCCCCGCCGGAGATGATCATGTCCTTCTTGCGGTCGACGACGTAGAAGTAGCCGTCCTCGTCCTGGCGCACCAGGTCGCCGGAGTGGAACCAGCCACCTTCGAAAGCGATCGAGGTCTCTTCCGGTTTGTTCCAGTACTCCTTCATCACCATCGGGCTGCGGTAGACGATCTCCCCGACCTCGCCCCGCGGGACGTCCTCCATCACCTCGTCCACCACGCGGACCTCGACGTTGAGGATCGGCGTGCCGACCGAGCCGATCTTGCGCACCGAGTCCTCGCCGCGCAGCAGGCAGGTGACCGGGCTGCACTCGGTCTGCCCGAAGGCGGTGACCACCTCGGCCTGCGGGAACGCGTCGATGAGCGCGCGCAGCAGCGTGGTGGAGGCCGGCGCGGCGCCCCAGGAGACCCGGCGCAGGTGCGAGAGGTCGCGGGCGGCGAGGTCGGGGACGGCGAGCACGGCGGCCCACATGGCGGGCACGAGGAAGATGCTGGAGACCTTCTCCCGTTCCATCAGGTCCAGGGTCCCGGCCGGGTCGAAGGCGCCCGACCTCAGGATCACGTGGACGCCGCCGAGCAGCAGCGGCGGCAGCCCGCCGGCCAGCCCGGCGATGTGGAACAGCGGCGCGCCGGGCACCCCGACCCGGTCGTCGGGGTCCCAGCCGAGCGTGGTGATCTGGCTGAACGCGTGCAGGAGCAGGTTCCGGTGGGTGAGCACCGCGCCCTTGGGGCGGCCGGTGGTCCCGGACGTGTACATGATGAAGGCGGCCTCGTCCTCGTCGACGGCGACGTCGAGGGGGTCGGTGCCCGCGGCGGCGAGCGCGTCCTCGTAGGCCTCGCTGCCCGGGCCGGCGCTGCCGTCGCCGATCACCAGCACCGTGCCGACGTCCGGGGCCTGCTCGCGCGCCTTGGCGGCGACCGGCGCCAGCGCGGCGTCGACGACGAGGGCCACGGCGCCGGAGTCGCTGAGCACGTAGGCCACCTCGTCGGCCACCAGCCGGAAGTTGACCGGGACGACGATCGCGCCCAGCCGGACCCCGGCGAGGTAGGCCTCCCACGCCGCCATGCCGTTGAGGGCCAGGACGGCGACGCGGTCCCCGGTGCCGACGCCGCGCTGCCGCAGGGCGCGGGCCAGCCGGGTCACCCGCTCGTCCAGCTCGGCGTAGCTGCGCCCGGTCCCCTCGAAGCGCAGCGCCGGCGCGTCCGGCCTCGCGCGGCTCCAGCGGGCCAGCTGGTCGCTCATGGTCATGCCCCGGCCCTGCAGGGCGGGGATCTCGACGCTCACGGCTGCTCCTCGACGTAGGACGCGGGTGTGACCTGCGTCATGCTGGCGGGGTGCCGTCGGGCGGTCAACCCTGACTGTCGAGGTCGAGCAGGCGGGCGGCGAGCCTTTTCCAGAGGGCCAGGTGCGGATCGGTCGGGGCGGGGCGGTCCTCGAAGGCGTAGACCAGCGCGACCCCCCGCATGCTGGTGAACAGCAGCTCGCAGAGGTCGTCGTAGGCGGGCGCCGCGGAGATCGCCGGACCCCAGATGCCCCGGGCCACCGCGGCGATCGCCTCCCGCAGCCGGCGCTCCTCCCCGCGCAGCGCCGTCCGCAGCTCGGGATCGGTGCGGGCCGCCGTCCACAGCTCGATCGCGGCCCAGAACGGCGGCTCCTGGAACGTCGCCCACATCAGATCGATGGCCCGGTCCACCCGGTCGCGGCCGGCCGGCTCGTCCTCCATCAGCGCCGCCGCCCGGCGGCGGACCTCCGCGAGCTGGGTCGACGACAGGTGCTCGGCGGCGGCGACCAGCAGCTCGGCCCGGGAGGGGAAGTGGTGCAGCAGCCGGCCGCGGGAGACGCCGGCCCGGGCCTGGACGGCGAGGGTCGAGGCGCCCGCGTAGCCCTCCTCGACCAGGCAGGCGACCGCGGCGTCGAGGATCAGCAGCCGGCTGTCTGCGGTCCTCTCCGACCGCGAGCGCGCGGCCCGGACGGCGTTCCGGGCGAGCGGCGCGGCGGGCATCGGCGCAGCGTAGCCGCGACCGGGCCGCTTGGCAGTCATCGTTGACCGTTACGGGTGACGGCTGTCACGCTGCGCACCGTCCGTCCATCGACGAAGGGTGCCGCCCGTGGATTTCGACGACAGCCCCGACGAGGCCGGGTACCGGGCGCGCGTCCGGGCGCTGCTCGAGGAGCACGCCGGTGAGCTGCTGCACCTCGCGCCCGGCCAGGAGGGGGTCGACGCCCGCCGGCACGAACCCGAGATGCGCCGGACCCAGCAGGTGCTCGCGGACGCCGGGCTGGTCGGGGTCACCTGGCCCCGGGAGTACGGCGGGCAGGGCGGCACGCTGGTGCAGCAGGCGATCGTCGTCCAGGAGCTGGCCCGCGCCCGCGTGCCCGGGCTGATCAACCACATCGGCATCGGCATGTGCGGCCCCACCGTCATCGCGCACGGCAGCCAGGACCAGCGCGACCGCTACCTCGCCCGGCTGCTGCGCGCCGACGATGTGTGGTGCCAGCTGTTCAGCGAGCCGGCGTCGGGCTCGGACCTCGCGGCGCTGCGGACCACGGCGGTCCGCGACGGCGAGGACTGGGTGGTCAACGGCCAGAAGGTGTGGACGACGCTGGCGCACGTCGCCGACTTCGGCATCCTGCTCACCCGGACCGACCCCGACCGGCCCAAGCACGCCGGGCTGACGATGTTCGTCGTCGACATGCACGCCCCCGGCGTCACCGTCCGGCCGCTGCGCCAGATGGGCGGCCAGTCGGACTTCAACGAGGTCTTCTTCGACGACGTCCGCATCCCCGACGGCGAGCGGCTCGGGGAGCCGGGCGAGGGCTGGCGGGTCGCGCTCACCACGCTGATGAACGAGCGGGTCGCCATCGGCGGGGCCGGCGGTGACATCGGGCTGCCGGTCGAGTCCCTCGTGCAGCACGCCCGGGACCGGCTGCCCGCCCTCGACGGCGACCGGCAGGTGCTGGCGCGGCAGGCCGTCGGCCGGGCCGTCGTCGCCGCGCTCGCCGCCCGCTACACCGGCTACCGGCGGCTCACCGTGCTCAGCCAGGGCGGCATCCCCGGTCCGGAGGCGAGCGCGGGCAAGCTCGCCGGGACGGAGGCCGCGCGGCTGGTCGCCGACGCCGGTGTCCGGCTGCTCGGCGACGACGCCGTCTACGCCGCGACCTCCGACGGCGACGACCGCTGGCAGCGCACCCAGTCGTGGGTGCCCGGCATCGCCATCGCCGGCGGCACCGACCAGGTGCTGCGCAACATCCTCGGCGAGCGGGTGCTGGGCCTGCCGCCGGAGCCGCGCAGCGACAAGACCGAACCGTTCTCGGGAGGGCGGCGATGAACTTCGACCTCGACACCGACCAGCGCGACATCGCCGCCGGCGCCCGCGAGTTCTTCCGCGGGAACGCCGCCCCGGCCGCGGCGCGCGCCGGGCTGGAGGGCGGCCGGCTGGAACCGGGCCGCAAGGCGCTGGCCGACATCGGCTTCCTCGGCATCACCGTGCCGGAGGCGGCCGGCGGCGCGGGGCGGTCGGTGCTCGACCTCGCCGTCGTCGCCGAGCAGGGTGGCGCGGTCCTGGCGGCGCCGTCCCTGGTCACCGCCGCCCGGGCGGCGGTGCTGCTGGCCGACCAGCCCGAGCTGGCCGCGCAGCTGGCCGACGGGTCGACCGCCTTCGCCGTCCTCGACGGGCCGGTGCGCGGCTCGGCGCCGTCGGTCGACGCGGCCGACGCGACGCTGTTCCTCGGTCTGGACGGCGGCGACCTGGTGGTCGGGGAGGGCGAGGTCGTCCCCGGCCGGCCGTTGGACGCCACGCGGGGCCTCGCCTCGGTGCGGCTCACCTCGCGGCGGGTGCTCACCGCGGACGCGGGCGAGCTGTGGACCCGTGCCCGGCAGGTGGCCGCCGTCGTGCTGGCGGCCGAGGACCTCGGCGGCGCGGACCGCGCGGTGGAGCTGGGCATCGCCTACGCGCAGGAGCGCGAGGCGTTCGGCCGGCGGATCGGCTCCTACCAGGCGGTCAAGCACATGCTGGTCGACGCCTGGGCCGGCGTGGACCAGCTGCGCTCGCTGGTCTGGTGGGCAGCCTGGGCCGCCGACTGCGCGCCCGCGGAGCTCCCGCTGGCCTCGTCCGCCGCGAAGGCGTACGCGGCGAGCACCTTCGAGCGGGCGGCCGGGACGCTGGTCCAGGTGCACGGCGGGATCGGCTTCACCTGGGAGCACGACGCGCACCTCTTCTGGCGCCGGGCGAAGGTGGACCGGCTGCTCCTGGGTGACGAGGCCGAGCACCTCGACGCCGTCGCCCGGCTCGCGGTCGCCGGCGCCCTCGGCGGCTGACCACCCGTTCCCGGCGTTCCCGGCACCGGAGCGCCGCCCGCTGACAGGAGGAAGACCACGGACCTCACCGAGCTCCAGTACGAGGTGGCCGACGGCGTCGCGACGGTCACGCTGCACCGCCCCGACCGGCTCAACACCTTCACCCTGACCATGGCCGACGAGCTCGCGGCGGTGGCCGCGGCCGCGGACGCCGACGACGACGTGCGGGTGGTCGTGGTGACCGGCGCCGGCCGGGCGTTCTGCGCCGGCGCGGACCTGGGCGGCGGGATCGGCACCTTCGCCGGTCGGCGTACCCGCGAGCGTCCACCCGGACCGCTGAGCCAGGACATCGACGGCGTCCCCCGCGACGCGGGCGGGGTCGCCGCGCTGCCGTTCGCGGCGCTGCGCAAGCCGGTCATCGCCGCGGTCAACGGGCCGGCCGTCGGCATCGGCGCGACCCTCACCCTGCCCATGGACATCCGCATCGCGGCCCGGTCGGCGCGCTTCGGCTTCGTCTTCGGCCGGGTCGGGATCGTCCCGGAGGCGGCGTCGTCCTGGTTCCTGCCCCGGGTCGTCGGCATCAGCCAGGCGATGGAGTGGGTCGCCACGGGCCGGGTGTTCGACGCGGCCGAGGCGCTGCGCGGCGGGCTGGTGTCCCGGGTGGTGCCGGACGCCGAGCTGCTCCCGACCGCCTACTCGCTGGCCCACGAGATCGTGGCCAACACCAGCGGGGTCGCCGTCGCGGCGGCGCGCCAGCTGCTCTGGTCGATGCTGGGCGCGCCCTCGCCCTGGGACGGGCACCGGGCCGAGTCCCGGGCGCTGGTGGAGCTGGGGGAGGGGCCGGACTCCGCGGAGGGCGTGGCGGCGTTCCTGGAGAAGCGGCCGCCGCGCTTCGCCGCTCGGTTGCCCGACGGCGCCGTCGCCGGGGTGCCCCGCTGGCCCGCGCCGCCGGACGACGTCACCGGCTGACGCCTCCCGGCCGAGCTCCCGCCCGGGACGGCCCAGCCGGGTGGGGCCGTCCCGGAACGGATCAGGGCATGCGGCTGGGGTCGAGGTGGCGCAGCAGCGCCTCCCCGAAGTCGCGCATCGCGGCCACCTGCTCGGGGGAGAGCTGGTCGAACAGCTCCCGGCGCACACCCTCGACGTGGATCGGCGCCGCGCCCTCCAGGGCGGCGAACCCCTCGTCGGTGAGGACGGCCAGCTGCCCGCGGCCGTCCTCGGCGCAGACCTGCCGGCGCACCCAGCCCCGCTCCTCCAGCCGGGAGACCGCGTGCGAGAGCCGGCTGCGGGAGGACAGGCAGCGGTCGGCGAGCTCGCTCATCCGCATCATGCGCTCGGGCGTCTCGGACAGCGCGACCAGGATCTCGTAGTAGGCGTGCGAGATGCCGGTGCGGTGGGTGAGCTCGCGGTCCAGCCGGTCCTGCAGCAGCTGCGAGCTGTAGAGCCAGGCGCGCCAGGCCTTCTGCTCGTCGGTGTCGAGCCAGCGCGGCTCACCCGTGGGGAGGGACTCCGGCGACACGGATGCGGTCATGCACATAGAGTACTGGCGGAATAGTCAAGCGCTCAACTACGCTACCGACGACGTCCCGCCCACCTCGTCACGACCCTGGGAGATCCCATGACCGCCAGCACCGTCCAGATCCCCGGCTACCTCGCCGGCACCTGGGACATCGACGCCAGCCACTCCACCGTCGGCTTCTCCGTCCGCCACATGATGGTGAGCAAGGTCCGCGGCTACTTCCGCGAGTTCTCCGGCGAGATCGTCACCGCCGAGGACCCGACGCTGTCCACCGTCACCGCCACGGTGAACATGGACTCGATCGACACCCGCCAGGAGCAGCGCGACGCGCACATCAAGTCCGCGGACTTCTTCGACGTCGGCAACCACACCGCGATGACCTTCCGCTCCACCGCGGTGAAGACCGACGGCGCCGACTGGACCGTCGAGGGCGACCTCACGATCAAGGGCATCACCAAGCCGGTCGTGCTGGACCTCGAGCTCAACGGCTTCGGCCCCGACGCCTACGGCGGCACGCGGGCCGGCTTCAGCGCCAAGACCGAGATCTCCCGCAAGGAGTACGGCGTCGACATCGACATGCCGATGGACGGCGGCGGCGTGGTGGTCGGCGACAAGATCACCGTGGAGCTCGAGATCGAGGCCGTGCTCCGCGCCGCCTGATCCCGGTTGATCATCGCCGAATGGCACCCCCTTCCGGCGTGTCGGCCAGCCAGACGACGATGATCAACGGGTAGCTGTGTCACGAGGGCCCCGGACGCGAGTCCGGGGCCCTCGTGCGTCGTGGAGCGGGGCAGACTGGGCACCATGTCGACGTCCTCGCTCACGCGCACCCCCGCCTGGCTCCTGGTCGCCGTCGGTCTCGCGGCCGGCTTCGGCATCGCGCAGGGCACCGGGATCCGGGCGCTGGGCGGCGCGGTGTTCGTCGTCTGCGGGGTCGGGGCGGCCTGGATCGCCGCCCGCCGGCGCGGGCCGGTCGTCACCGCCGGGCTCGCTGCGCTCTACGTGGGGGCGTTCGTCCTGGCCCACGTCCTGGCCCTCGGCGCCGGTTTCCCGGCCTGGTTCGCGGTGAGTCTGGTCACTGTTGCCGCCGCGGGGGCCACCTACGGGGTGGTCGACCGGCAGCGGGAGACGGTCGCCGCCCGCTGAGCACCTAGAGTGGAGGGAAGGTCGGGGCCCCGAAGGGTGTTGACCTGATGCCCGCGCGCGTCCGCGCGGCGCGCTCCCGAGCTCCCCGAGGTGCCCTTCCGCATGCCCACTCGCGACGACCTGCGCAACGTGGCGATCATCGCTCACGTCGACCACGGCAAGACGACCCTGGTCGACGCCCTCCTCCGCCAGGCAGGCGCCCTCGGGCGCGCCAAGGGCGAGGGGACGGACAACGACTCCACGCAGGACCGCGTGATGGACTCGATGGACCTCGAACGCGAACGCGGCATCACCATCCTCGCCAAGAACACCGCGATCCACCTGGCCGACGAGAACGGCAACCCTGTCGTCGTCAACATCGTCGACACCCCCGGCCACGCCGACTTCGGCGGTGAGGTCGAGCGCGGTCTGTCGATGGTCGACGGCGTCTGCCTGCTCGTCGACGCCTCCGAGGGCCCGCTCCCGCAGACCCGCTTCGTGCTCCGCAAGGCGCTCGCGAAGGGGATGCCGGTCATCCTCGCGGTGAACAAGACCGACCGCGCCGACGCGCGCATCGCCGAGGTCGTCGACGAGTGCTACGAGCTGTTCATGGAGCTCATGGAGGACGCCGGCATGAGCGCCGACAACCTCGACTTCCCGATCGTCTACTGCAGCGGCCGCTCCGGGAAGGCCTCGCTCACCCGGCCGGAGAACGGCACCGAGCCCGACAGCGACGACCTGGCCCCGCTGGTCAAGACGCTGCTGGACACCATCCCGGCGCCGGTCTACGACGCCGAGGAGCCGCTGCGCGCACAGGTCACCAACCTCGACGCCTCGCCCTACCTCGGTCGCCTCGCGCTGCTGCGCATCCACTCCGGTGAGATGAAGAGCGGCCAGCAGGTCGCCTGGTGCAAGGTCGACGGCACGATCAAGAACGTCAAGATCACCGAGTTGCTCGTCACCGAGGGCCTCACCCGCACGCCGGCCGCGAGTGCGGGCCCCGGCGAGCTCGTCGCCATCGCCGGCATCGAGGACGTCATGATCGGCGACACCCTCGCCGACCCGAACGACCCGCGCCCGCTGCCGCCGCTGACCGTGGACGAGCCCTCCATCTCGATCACCATCGGGATCAACACCTCGCCGCTGGCCGGCAAGTCGGGCAAGAAGCTCACCGCCCGGCTGGTCAAGAACCGCCTCGACCAGGAGCTCGTCGGCAACGTGTCGGTCCGCATGCTGCCGACCGACCGCCCCGACACCTGGGAGATGCAGGGCCGTGGCGAGCTGGCCCTGGCCATCCTCGTGGAGCAGCTGCGCCGCGAGGAGTTCGAGCTCACCGTCGGCCGGCCGACCGTCGTCACCAAGGAGGTCGACGGCAAGCTGCACGAGCCGGTCGAGCGGGTGACGATCGACGTCCCGGGCGAGTACGTGGGCACGCTGACCCAGGCGCTGGCCGTCCGGCGTGCGCGGCTCGAGAACCTGGTGCACCACGACACCGGCTGGGCGCGGATGGAGTACATCGTGCCGTCCCGTGGCCTCATCGGGTTTCGCACCGAGTTCCTCACCGAGACCCGCGGCACCGGCGTCCTCAACCACAACCTCGAGGGCTACGAGCCGTGGCTGGGCGACATGCGCGCCCGCCCGACCGGCTCGCTGGTCGCCGACCGCTCCGGCGTGGCGACGACGTACTCGATGTTCTCCCTGCAGGAGCGCGGCCAGATGATGGTCCAGCCCGGCACCGAGGTCTACGAGGGCATGATCGTCGGTGAGAACTCCCGTCCGGACGACATGGACGTGAACATCACCAAGGAGAAGAAGCTCACCAACATGCGCAAGAGCACCTCCGAGGAGCTCGAGCGGCTGATCCCCCCGCGGGTGCTGAACCTGGAGCAGGCGCTGGAGTTCTGCGCCGAGGACGAGTGCGTGGAGGTCACCCCGGCCACGGTCCGCATCCGCAAGGTGGTGCTGGACCAGACCGAGCGCGGCAAGGCCAAGAACCGCAAGCCCAAGCCCGCCTGATCCCGCTGCACCACCGCGCCCCGCCGCAGCCCGACCGCGGCGGGGCGCGCTGCGTTCCGGGGCGCCCCACCCAGCTTCTCCGCGGAAAGTCGGGGTCGGGGCAGGAGATAGTGGTCGCGAGGTAACGGTTCGTGATGACCGGCCGTACGGCGGCGACCCGCCCGTCCCACGCTCACCGGCAACCCCGCCCGGCGCGGCCTAGGTTCGTGTCGGGGCCTGCTGTCCGGGCCCACGGCGAGCGAGCGACGAGAGGCGGCCGAACGCTGATGGCGACGACCACCCGCACGGTTCCGGTGTCCGAGGGTTTCCGGGGCGGGATCGACGTCCGGGTGAGCCTGCGCGCCGACGCCGGTTCGGGGGGCTCGGCCTTCGACGGTGCCTGGTTCCCGCGCAGCCGGGACCTCGCGGTGGAGCTGCCCGAGCTGATCGCCGCCCTGGACCGGCACGGCGTGCGGGTGGAGCGGTTCACCTACGCCCTCGACGCCTGGCAGCCCGCGCCCCGCAAGCTCGAGGTGCAGGGCCGCACCGTCCGGGCGGGTGGCTTCCGGAGCATGGACCCGCAGGTCGTCTGCCTGACGTGGGCCGGTGGCAACCGACGGGCCGACCTGCTCGTCGTCCCGCCGGAGACCGACGTCCTGACCGGTGCCCGGGCGCTGCGGCTGTGCACCCGCCGGGGCCTGCCGCCGTCGCCGCAGATGGTCCTCGCCGCGGCCCGCTCCACGCCGCTGCCGCAGGTCCCCGACCTGCCGGCCAGCCGGGCCGTGTGAGGGTTCTGCCGCGGGTACGCCCACCGCGAACCGGCTGGACGACGGGGGAGCGGCTGCGCTGAGCTGAGGCGCATGCGGCTCCTCGTCCTCGGCGGCACCTCCTTCCTCGGCCGGCACGTCGCCGCCGCGGCGCTCGCCCGCGGTCACGACGTCGCCACCCTCACCCGTGGCGTGACCGGCGCGCCGCCGGAGGGTGCCCGGGACCTGCACGGCGACCGGGACGACCCCGGCGCCTTGCCGCGGGCGCTGGGGGAGTGGGCGCCCGAGCTCGTCGTCGACACCTCCTGCCAGACGCGCGCCGCCGCCCGCAACGCCGCCGCCGTGCTCGGCGGGGTCGGCGCCTACGTCTTCGTCAGCAGCCTCAACGCCTACCGGAACTGGCCTCCGGGCCCCGTCGGCCCGGAGGCCGGCGAGCCGACCTGGGACACCGAGGACGACGAGTACGGGCCGATCAGGCGTCCGCCGAGCGGGAGCTCGCCGCAGCGGTCGGGCGCCTCGGCTGGTGGCTGGAGCGCATCGCCCGGGGCGGGCGGGTCGTCGTCCCGGCCGAGGGCCTGGCCCAGCCGATCGCGCTGGTCGACGCCCGCGACCTGGCGGCGTGGCTGGTGGAGATGGCCGAGCAGGGCCGCACCGGCGCCGTCAACGCCACCGGCCCGACCGGCATGACGACGCTCGGCGGGCTGCTCGACCTCTGCCGCACCGTCACCGGGGGCAGCGCGCAGTGGGCGCCGGTGCCCGAGGCCGACCTGCTCGCCGCCGGCGTCCAGGAGTGGGTGCACCTCCCGCTGTGGCTGCGGCAGGAGACGGCGCGGACGGCCTGGGACGTCGACACCTCCCGGGCCGTCGAGCTCGGCCTCGCCACCCGGGCGCTGGAGCGCACGGTGGCCGACACCTGGGAGTGGCTGCGGACCTCCGGCCGGCTCGCGCCGCCGGCCCACCGCCCCGCCGGTCAGCCCGGCCCCGGTCTCCCCGCCGAGCTGGAGGCGGCCCTCCTGCCGGCGCGGTGACCCCGGCGCCGGGGGATCAGTCGCGCGGGGCGCTGGGCCGGCCGGCGCCGACCGGCTCGTCCTCGGTGAGGGTCACGTCGGCGACCACGTTGCGCTCGGCGACCTCCGCCACGGCGTCGGCGGACTCCACCGCCTTGTCCTTGCGGTACTGGCGGTAGGAGTGGACGACGGCCGCCACCCAGATCGCGGCGAGCACCGCGTAGACGACGGTGCTGGTGGCGACGCCGGCGTCGACCCAGTCGCTGCGCAGCAGCGTGCGGACGTTGGTGAGCACGATCATGCCGCCCACCAGGGAGCCCAGCAGCCGCGGCGGGATGTGCCGGACCAGCCAGGCGGCGATCGGGGCGGCGACCAGGCCACCGGCGAGCAGCCCGGCCACCCACAGCATGTCGATGCCCTGCGAGCCGAGCGCCACCAGGAAGCCCGCGCTGGCGGCCAGCGCGACCAGGAACTCCGAGGTGTCGATCGAGCCGATGACCTTGCGCGGCTCCATCCGGCCGCTGGCCAGCAGCGCGGGCGTGCCGACCGGGCCCCACCCGCCGCCGCCGGTGGCGTCGACGAAGCCGGCCACCAGGCCGAGCGGGCCCAGGAAGCGGGCGCGGACGGGCTTGCCGAGGTTGCGCCGGTCGATGCCCCGGAGGGTGAAGCGCACCAGGATGTAGACGCCCAGCGAGACCAGGATCAGCGACATGACCGGGGCGGCGACCGCGGTCGAGAGGCTGGACAGGAAGTGCGCGCCGGCGAACGCGCCGACCGCTCCCGGCACGCCGACCTTGGCGACGACCTTCCAGTCGACGTTGCCGAACTTCCAGTGCGAGAGCCCGGACGCCAGCGTGGTCCCGATCTCGGCGAGGTGGATGGTGGCCGAGGCCGCCGCCGGGTTGGTGCCGATCGCCAGCAGGAGCGTCGTCGAGGTGACGCCGTAGGCCATGCCGAGGCTGCCGTCGACGAGCTGGGCGCCCAGGCCGGCGAGGGCGAGCAGGATCAAGGTCTTCACGGGGAAGGGGCTCCGGTCTCACGGATGCCGCGGCGAGCGGCCTGGCTGGGGGTTCGAACGGCGCCACGAGGTGGCGCGGCGGATCAGGACCCCGGACAGGCGGCGGTGCAGACGCGCAGCAGGTCGACGTGCAGGCGGCTCACGAGGAGGAGCGCCGTCGACCGTGTCACGGCGATATGTCTACCAGATCGATGCACTTAGGCGTCAATTCGGTCCACCAGGTGGGACGGACCACCGGCGGCGCACCCGGACCGGCCCCCGCGGGCGACCCTGGAGCCGGTCAGCTGTGCGCGGCATCGCCCCGTCCGCCGTCCGCGACACCGCTGCCGAGGGACGCCACCAGGTCGGCGCGTGCCCGCGCCACCCGCGACCGGATGGTGCCGACGGGGCAGCCCGCCACCTCCGCCGCCTCGGCGTAGGACAGCCCCAGCAGCTGGGTCAGCACGAAGGCCTCCCGCCGGTCGGCCGCCAGCCGGCCCAGCAGGTCGCTGACCGCGGCGCCCTCGGCCACGGTGTCCCCGGGGCCGGGCGCGGCCAGCAGCTCCAGGTCGGTCGTCTCGCGGACCAGCGACAGCCGGCGCCGGCGGCGGGAGCGCAGCGAGTCGGCGCAGACGCGGCGGGCGATGGCCAGCAGCCAGGTGCGCACGGAGGACCGGCCCTCGAACCGGTGCAGGGAGCCGAAGGCCCGGAGGTAGGTCTCCTGGGTGAGGTCGTCGGCGGACTCGCGGTCGCCGAGCGCGGCGCACAGCCGCCAGACGTCGGACTGCGTCTCCCGGACGAGGGTGGCCGCGGCGAGCGGATCGCCGTCGGCGGCGTCCGCGGCGGTGCGGGCCAGGTCGTCCATGTCCTCGTCAGGGTGTCACGCAGGTCACCGGGGGAGCCGGGAACCGGACGGCGTCCGGCGGCGACTAATCAACCATGTCCTGCCACACCTGCCGCGAAGCGCTCTCCGCGCGCCTGGACGGCGAGCCGTCGGGGGTGCCTGCGGACGAGCTCGACCGGCACCTGGCGGCGTGCCCGGGGTGCACCGCTTGGGCGGCCGCCGCGGAGCGGGTGACCCGCCGCGCGCGGCTGGCCCCCGCCCCGCCGGTGCCCGACCTCACCGTCGCCATCCTCGGAGCCCTGCCCCGCGAGCTGCCCGGGGCCCGGTCTGCCGCCCGCGCCCGGCTGGCGGACACCGCGCTCCGGCTGGTGCTGCTCGCGGTCGGCGTCGCGCAGGCGGCCCTGTCCTGGCCGGTGCTGGTCTCCGGTGCCGGCGCCATGAGCGCCCCGGTGCACATGGCGCGGGAGAGCGGCGCCTGGAACCTGGCGGTGGCCGCGGCGTTCCTCGCCGTCGCCGCGGGCCCGCGGCTGGCCGCGGGTGCGCTGCCGTTCCTCGGCTCCTTCACCGCGCTGCTGCTGCCGGTGACGGTCGCCGACCTGCAGGCCGGCCACGTGCACGCCGACCGGGCGCTGGCCCACCTGCTCCTCGTGGCGGGCGTCGTGCTCGTCGCCACGCTGGCGTGGCGCGGCCGCCGGGGCCGTCCGCTCCCCGCGGTGGGCGACCGGCGGGTGGCCGCGTGAGGCGCTCGGCGCTGCTGCTCCTCCTGCTGGTCGCCGGCTGGCTGGGGGCCGGGATCGGGACGGCGGGCCCGGCCGCCGCGCACGCCACGCTGGTCGCCACCGAGCCCGGCGAGGGCGCCCGCGTGGACGCCGCACCCGGGGAGGTGACGCTGCGCTTCAGCGAGGGCGTCGCGCTGGGCGCCGGGTACGCGCGGGTGCTCGGCGCCGACCAGCAGCGGGTCGACACCGGGTCCGCCTCGGTCGACGGCGACGAGGTCACCATCCCGCTGCGCAGCGACCTGCCCGACGGCGGGTACCTCGTCACCTACCGGGTGATCTCCGCCGACTCGCACCCCGTCTCCGGGGCCTTCTCCTTCGCCGTCGGCGACGGCGAGCTGCTGACCGCCGCCGCGCAGGACCAGGCGGGCAGCACCGACCCCGTCGTCGGGGTGCTGCTGCCGGTCGCGCGCTGGGTCGGGTACGCGGGGCTCGCCCTCGCCCTCGGCGTCCCGGCGCTCGTCCTCACCTGCCGGCCGGCCGGCCGCGGTCCGGACCGGCTGCGGCGGATGGCCGCCGGCGGCGCCGTCGCGGTCGCCGGCTCCGCGCTGGCGACCTTCCTGCTGCAGGGCCCGTACGCCGCCGGGACCGGGCTCGGTGCGATCGCCGACCCGGCGCTGCTCGGCGCCACGGCGCGCTCGGGGGTCGGCTGGGCGGCGCTGGCCCGGGTGGCCCTGGCCCTGGCCCTGCTGGTGGTGCTGCGCCGCATCTGGCGTGGCCCCACGTCCGCCGCCTGGACCGCCGCGGCCGCCGTCCTCGGGGGTGGTCTGGTGCTCGCGACCGCCGCGGTCGGCCACCCGGTGGCCGGACCGTGGCCGGTGCCGGCCGTCCTGGTCGCCGCCGTGCACGTGGGGGCGATGGCGATCTGGCTGGGCGGGCTCGCCGGGCTGCTGGCCGCGGTGGTGCGGCCGGGGACGGCGCCCGGCGAGGTGGCCGCCGTCCTGCCCGCGTTCTCCCGGCTGGCCTTCGGCTCGGTGGTGGCGCTGGTGGTGTCGGGCATCGTCCAGTCGGTGCGGGAGGTCGGTTCCCCGACCGCCCTGGTGCAGACGACGTACGGGCAGCTGCTCGCGGTCAAGCTGCTGCTCGTGGTGCTCCTCCTGGCCGCGGCCGGGGTGTCGCGGGTGTGGGTGCAGCAGCGCCTGGGCGTCCGCCGGCCCCGGCGGCGCCGCACGGTCACCGCGCAGGCCTTCGCCGCCGCCACCGCCGGGACCACCCGCGGTGGGGCCGCGCCCGAGGAGATCGCCGCCGCCGCGGAGCGGGACCGCGCGCAGGCCGAGAACGCCATCGACCACCTGCCCTCGCTGCGCCGCTCGGTGCTGCTCGAGGCCGGCGTGGCCGCGGTCGTGCTGGCGCTGTCGGCGGTGCTGGTCGCCACACCGCCCGCGCGCACGGCGCTGGCCCAGCCGGTGGAGACCGTGCTGCCGCTGCAGGGCGGCGCAGGCGCGGCGTCGGGCAGCGTGCAGGTGTCGGTCGACCCCGCGCGCCCCGGCGAGAACGCGTTGCACGTCTACCTCTTCGACGACGCCGGTCGGCTCACCCAGCCGGCCGAGATCCGGGTGACGCTCACCGAGCGGAGCCAGGAGATCGGCCCGCTCGACGTCGACCTCGCCCCGGCCGGGCCCGGCCACTTCGTGGGCGACGGGATGGCCATCCCCGGAGCCGGCACCTGGACCCTCACCGTCACCGTCCGGCTCGACGAGTTCACCGCGCTCAGCGCCGCCACCGACTTCCCGGTGCGCTGACGCCCCTGACCGCTCCACCTCCCGATGAACAGGAGTTCGATGTCCCCGACCCGCCCGCTGCACCGGCTGGCCGTGCTGCTGGTCGCCGCCCTGGTGGCCGGCGCGGCCGCCGTGGCGTTCGCCACGTCCGCCGCCGCGCACGTCACCGTCTCCTCCGGCGACGCCGCGCCCGGCGGCTACGGCAAGCTCACCTTCCGCGTGCCCAACGAGAGCGACACCGCCAGCACGGTCGCGCTGCGCATCCAGATCCCAGAGGAGTCCGCCATGGGCTCGCTGCGGGCCCAGCCGCTGCCCGGCTGGACGGTGACCACCACGACCGCCGACCTGGCCGAGCCGGTCGAGGTGCACGGGCAGGAGATCAGCTCCTACGTCTCGGTGGTGGAGTACCGCGCCGACGAGGGCGGCGGCATCGCACCCGGCCAGTTCCAGGAGTTCGCGCTCTCCGGCGGGCCCTTCCTGGACGGCGAGCAGCTGAGCTTCCCGGCGATCCAGAGTTACAGCGACGGTAGCGAAGCGGCCTGGATCGAGCCGACCGTCGCCGGGCAGGACGAGCCCGAGCGGCCCGCCCCGGTGCTGGCCCTGGGAGCCGGGCAGGCCGGCGACGACGCCGGCACGGAGGAGACCGCGGCCGCCGCGGACACCGCCGACGCCGGCGAGCACACCGCCGGCCCGGCCGCCCTCGCGCTGTTCCTCGCGATCCTGGCGCTGTTCGTGGCGCTCGCCGGTGTCGTCCTCGGCGTGCGCGCCCACCGACGTACCGTGTCCTCGTGATCGCAGCCGTCCGCCGCCGTCCCCGCCGGGCCGTTCCGGCACTGCTCCTGACCACCGGGCTGCTGCTGGCCGGCTGCGGGGGCGCGGCCGACGGCGGCACCGAGGCGCACGACCACTCCGCGGGCGCGCCGGCCGTGGTCGAGGGCCCCGAGGACCGGTACGCCGGCATCGACCTGCCCGAGTCCTACCGCAAGCCGACGTTCACGCTCACCGACACGACGGGTGCGCCGTACGACTTCCGGGCCGCCACGGCCGGCCGCCCGACGCTGCTCTTCTTCGGCTACACCAACTGCCCGGACATCTGCCCGACCACGATGGCCGACGTCGCGGTGGCGCTGCGCGGGGTCGACCCGGCCCTGGTGGAGCAGATGCAGGTGGTCTTCGTGACCACCGACCCGGCGACCGACACCCCCGAGGTGCTCGGGGAGTACCTGGACCGGTTCGACGCCGACCTGGCGACCTCGTTCGTCGGCCTCACCGGCGACCAGGACGCGATCGACCAGGCGCAGCTCTCGGCCGGTGTGGAGATGGCCGAGGACGAGGGCCGGCTGCACTCGACGTTGCTGTTGCTGTACGGAACCGACGACGAGGCGCGGGTCGCCTTCGACGCGGGGAACACGGCCGAGGACATCGCCGGCGACCTCCGGCTGGTGACGGGCGCGTGAGCCGGGTGCCGGCCCGGCTCCTGACCGTCCTGGCCGGCGTCCTCGCCCTGCTGGCCCTGGCCGGCCCCGCTTCGGCGCACGTCGGGGGAGAGGCGGCCGGCAGCGACTTCGACGGCCGCGTGGTCGCGGTGACCCCGCAGCTGCCCGGGATCACCGTGCGCGTCCTGCAGTTCGGGGACGAGCTGGAGCTGGTCAACGGGTCCGGCACCGAGGTCGTGGTGCCGGGGTACTCCGACGAGCCCTACCTCCGGATCGGCCCCGACGGGGTCTGGCGCAACGCGCACAGCCCGGCGACGTACATCAACCTCGACCGGTACGGGCGGACGACGCTGCCCGACTCCGCCGACCCCGACGCCACCCCGCGGTGGGAGCGGATCTCCACGGAGCCGGAGTACGTCTGGCACGACCACCGCACCCACTGGATGAGCCAGGACCTCCTGCCGCCGCAGGTCGCCGCCGACCCGACCCGGGAGCACGTGGTGTCGGAGTGGATCGTGCCGCTGCGCCACGGCAGCACCGAGGCAGAGGTCGCCGGGGTGCTGACCTGGAGCCCCCCGCCCTCGCCGTGGGTCGTGTGGCCGCTGGTAACCGCCGTGCTGCTGACGGCGGTGGCCGCCGGGCTCGTGGCCCGCACCTCGCGCCTGCTGGGCGGGCTGCTCGCCGTGGGGGCGCTCGCGGCGCTGTGGCACGCGCTGGCCACCCCGGCGCCGTCGGTGACCACCGGCTCGCACGCGGGCGCCGTCGTCTCGGCGCTCCTGCCGGCCGCGGCCACCCTGCTGTGCGCCGTCCTCGGGGTGCGCGCCGCGCTGCGCGGCCGCGGGGCGATGACCGGGTTGCTGGCCGTCGTCACCGGCTGGCTGCTGCTGGTGCAGGGGCTGCCCGACGTCGACGTGCTGTGGTCGGCGAACGTGCTCTCCGCCGGGCCGCAGCCGGCCGCCCGCATCGCGGTGGGGCTGCTGGCCACCCTCGGTCTCGGGCTGGTGGTGGGCGGCATCGCGGCGGTGCGCCGGTTCCGGGAAGCCGACACCGCACCGGCGGGGACCGCCGCCGGCCGGCCGGTGCCGGTGGCCTGACGGCGGTCCCCGGAGGTCAGCCGACCTCGGCGGCGATGTTCGGCGCCTCGGTGCCGAAGAGGGTGTTGGCCCGCTGGAGGTCACCCTCGAAGTCGACCTCGACCGCGGCGTAGGCGGAGATGTCCACCGGCCGGACCCGCAGGCCGCGCTCGGCGATCGCCGTCTCCAGGCCCCGCTCGAAGTAGTCCTCGTGCGAGCACTGCTCGAGGTGCTCGACGAGCGTGGCCTTGTCGGCCGAGGAGATGTAGTTGATCCCCACCGCCTCGCCGAGCCCGCCGCGGACGATCTTGGACAGCTCGCGGATGTAGCCGTCGCCGTCGAGGGTGTACTTGACCTCCTCCTCGGCGACCGTGCTGGTGTCGACGCAGACGAAGCTCTGGTCGGCCGCCATGTACGGGAGGGCGACCTCGAGCACCGCCGGGTCGAAGACCACGTCGCCGTTGAGCCAGAGCACCCCGCCCTCGCGGGTGGTCCGCAGCCCGCGGAGCAGGCTCTTGGACGTGTTCGTGACGGCGAAGTCGGGGTTGTACGTGAACAGCAGGTCGGGGGAGGCCTTCATGATCCGCTTGCTGCGGTAGCCGACCACCGCGGTCACGCTCACGTCGGCGCCCAGGACGGTGCGCAGACCGTCGAGCTGCCGCTGCATGATGCTGCGGCCGTCGTCGAGCCGGGTCAGCGGCTTGGGGTCCTGCCGGCCGAGCCGGGTGCCCATGCCCGCGGCCAGGATGACGACCTGCACCGAGGGCGCCTGCAGCCGTCGGGACGTCGTGCGGGCCGACAGGGGGGAGCCACCCCGACGAACGGGGTTGAGGACGTGGTCACCGGTCCGCACGGACATCATCTCCTTCAGTGGTCGTGCTGGTGTGCTGCCCGGACGCGGTCGCGGACGGGAGGATCAGGTCGAGGACGCGCTGCGTGGCGGCGCCGTCCTCGAGGTGGCAGAAGGTCTCGCGGAACCGGGCGTAGCGCTCGGCGTGCTCCGCGGTGACCGCGTCGATGTCGGCGATCGCCGAGACCAGCTCGGCGCTGGTGGCGACGAGGGGACCGGGCGCGACCTCGGCGAGGTCGAAGTAGAAGCCTCGCAGCTGGTCGCGGTACCGGTCCAGGTCGTAGGTGTAGAAGAGCTGCGGCTTGCCCGTGACCGCGAAGTCGAACATCGTCGACGAGTAGTCGGTCACCATCATGTCGGCGGCGAGGTAGAGGTCCGCGATGTCGGGGTGGTTGCACACGTCCCGGACCGCCGAGCCGTCGGTGATCTCCAGCCGGCTCATGACCATGTTGTGCAGCCGCAGCAGCAGCACGTGGTCCTCGCCCAGGCGCGCGCTGAACTCGTCGAGGTCGATCGGGAACTCGAAGTCCCGCTCGCCGCTGCCCTCGAACACCAGGTCGTCGCGCCAGGTGGGGGTGTAGAGCACCACCGTCTGGTCCGCGCCGATGCCGAGGTCCGACCGCACCCGCGCCCGGATCTCGTCCCGGCGCGGGCTGGAAAGCACGTCGTTGCGCGGCAGCCCGGTCTCGTGGATCGGGCCGCTGTAACCGAACGCCTTGCGCAGCCGCTCGGTAGTGACCGAGTTCGGCGACAGCAGCAGGTCCCAGCGGGCGATGTCCTGGTCCAGGTAGGCCAGCCGGCCCTCGGGCGCCCAGAGCACGTCGTTGTGGATGCGCTTGAGCATCGTGCCGTGCCAGGTCTGCAGGTAGGTGGTCCCGGGCCGCTTCTCCCAGTCCAGCGGGATGTGGTCGTTGGAGATGACCAGGTCGGCCCCCTCCAGCGCCGCGATCGACTCCGGGCTGCCGAAGGTCAGCGTCCGGACGTCGGGCGGGAAACCTGCCTGGGTGTGCGGCGCGGACAGCCAGGTGTGGGTGGCGTCGACGCCCTGCGCGCGCAGGGCCTCGTAGAGCGCGCGGGGGCTGTCGGAGAAGTGCCCGCGGAAGGCGGCGTAGACGATGTTCACCGGGCGGCTCCCGTCAGGGCGTCGTCGTCGGAGTCCGGTCGGCCGGCGAGCACGGGCAGGACCAGGTCGGCCAGCTCCTGCCAGGACTCGACGACGGTCACGGCACCGGCCGCGAGCAGGGCCTCGGCGCGGGCCGCGCGCTCCTCGGGGAGCACGAACAGCAGGTTGCCGACGGTGGGGCAGCCGGCGCCCACGGCCGAGCGCACGCCGGCGACGGCGTCCTCCACCGCGAGCCCCTGCTCGGGCGCGATGCCCAGGTCGGCGCAGGCGTGCCGGTAGACGGCGGGGTCGGGCTTGCTGGTCGGCACCGGCAGCGAGTCCTCGGCGCTGTAGCGGCGCGCGGGCGGGATGAGCTCGTCCAGGCCGGTGGCGGTGAAGCACGCGGCCAGCCGGGACAGCGCGCTGGAGCTGACCGCGGCGAGCTCCAGCCGGCCGGTCAGCGCGCCGAGCGCATCCAGCGTGAGCGGGTGCGGGCGCAGCGTGCGGCCGAGGTGCTCGGTGACGGCCCGGCGCTCCTCGACGACCCACGGCTCGACGTCGACGTCGGTCACGCCGGCCTCGGTGGCCAGCGCCAGGGCGGTGGACCGGAAGTTCATGCCGGTGGCCGCATGCCGCAGCTCGTCCGCGGTGTACCGGCGGTCGATGCCGATGGCGGCGAGGAAGGCGTTGGTGACCTCGGCGGAGGCGTCGAACGCCGGCTCCTCGGAGGGGAAGAGGTTGCCGTCGGCGTCGCAGAGCAGGTACTGCACCCGCTCGATGAGCGTCGGCGGAACGATCGGCACCAGGTGGGCTCCCTTCGGGGACGGGGTGGTGGAGGGGGTGGTCACCGCGGCAGAGCCGCGGGGCCGGGCGTGCGGGCGGCCACGGTGCCCCGGACGCCGTCTCGGTCGAAGGCGGTCAGGACCTCTGCCAGGTCGGCGACCAGGGCCGGGTGGGAGCCGAGGTCCCCGAACACCGACGTCTCGGTCAGCAGCGGCCGCGGGTCGCTGCCGCCGGCGCGGGCCAGGGTCTGCAGCCGCTCGGCGAGGGCGTCCTCGACGGGCAGCCGGCGACCGGCCTCGTCGGTGCCCCGCAGGTAGCGGAACCACCCGGCGACGGCGAGGGTGAGCAGGCCGTGCGGCCGTCCCTCCTCGATCGCCTGGCGCAGCGACGGCAGCAGGTGGTGGGGCATCTTGGTCGAGCCGCGCCGGCACAGCCGGGGCAGGCCGTCGGCGATCGCCGGGTTGGCGAACCGCTGCAGCAGGGTGCGCTTGTACTCGGCCAGGTCGATGCCGTCCGGCGGCGGCAGCAGCGGGGTGACCTCGACGTCCATGAGCCGGGCCACGTAGCCGGCGAGCACGGGATCGGCCATCACCTGGTCGAGGCTGGCGTACCCCACGAGGGAGCCGAGGTAGCCCAGCGCGCAGTGGCTGGCGTTGAGCAGCCGGGTCTTCATCAGCTCGTAGCTGCCGACGTCCGGGACGAACCGGACGCCGACGGCGTCCAGCGGGGGGCGGCCGGCGGAGAAGGTGTCCTCGATGACCCACTGCGAGAACGGCTCGGTGATCACCGGCCACCGGTCGTCCACGCCGTAGCGCTGGGCCACCGCGGCCCGCTCCTCGATGCTCGTGTGCGGCGTGATCCGGTCGACCATGCTGCTGGGGAAGGCCACCCGGTCGGCGATCCACCGGGCGAGCACCTCGTCGCGCAGCCGGGCGAACCCGACGACGGCGGCGCGGGCGGCGTCCCCGTTGCGGTGCATGTTGTCGCAGGAGACGACGGAGAACGGATCGAGGCCGGCCCGGCGGCGCCGGTCGAGCGCCTCCACGAGGTAGCCGAACACGGTGCTGGGGGAGGACGGCTCCGCCAGGTCCTGGCGGATGTCGTCGTCGGGGTCGAACAAGCCGGTCTGCGGGTCGAGCCGGTAACCGCTGTCGGTGATGGTCAGCGACACCATGCGCGTGCGCTCGTCGCTCAGCAGGTCGAGCACGGCGGCCGGGTCGTCGGGCGCGAAGTGGTAGCCGACCATGACGCCCACGACGCGCGCGCGCTCGCCGTCCGGGCTGCGCTCGACGACCGTGTAGAGGTGGTCCTGCGGCGCGAGCGCGTCCTTCATGGTGCGGCTGTGCAGGCCGACCCCGACGACGCCCCAGTCCTCGCTGATGCGGCGCTCGGCCAGCTCGTCGAAGTACAGGAGCTGGTGCGCCCGGTGGAACCCGCCGACGCTGAAGTGGACGACGGCCGGGGTCAGCGCCGACCGGTCGTAGGTCGGGACGCTGAGCTGCGCCTCGTGCAGCGGCAGGGTGGCATCGGTGAGGGGGTGAATGTCGGCGGCGGCCACCACGTTGGGTGCGGCCGGGACGGGAACCGCCGGATGCCCGGCCGGAGCCGTCCCGTCGGGTGCCCGCAGGGGCAGGAGCTCGGCCTGTGACATCGCGTCCCTCCTTCTCTGTCCTGAGCGCGCCGCACCAGGCCGACCGGTTCCGGTTCTCCGGAGGTCAGCAGTACACGGGTGATGCCGGGTGCCGCGCAAGGTCCGGCGCCGCTTCGCGAAGGCGGAGGCGCCGGGCCGGCGCGGATCTTTCACGCCGGAAGGAAGGGAATGCCCGTTGCGGGGGCCCCGAAACGCCCCCCAGCCTTCCGCGGCGCGTGTCCATGATCACCGATGCCTATCCGGCGCCGGCCACCGGGGGGAATCACACCGCTGTCAGTAACGCGTGTGACTTGCGGGGCAAGTGGTGCGGCTCGCGCGGCGTGTCCCGTGCGACGCGCCGGTGGCCTGGTCACGGACTCGTCACGGAATGTTTCGATGGGCGCCGCCCGACCAGGGCGCGCGACTTCCCCACGCGAGACGGACAGGTGCATGCACGCAGCGATCGGCTCGGAGGCCCGCACGGAGCAGCTCCATGCGGTGCACCCCTCCGCCGGTCGGGCCGCCGAGCGGCGCGCCCGTCGCCGTCCGGCCCAGGCGCAGGCCCGGCGGAGCCCCGCGCTGCTGCTCGCCGCGGTGCTGCTCGGCGGCGTCGTCGCGGCGGGCGTGAGCCTGCCGGGCGCCCCCTCGGCCGAGGCCACCTCCGTCATCGAGGCCTCCGACGTGCTGATGACCACCGAGGAGGGTGTCGAGGTCCTGCCCCAGGCGTCCATCTCGGTCGCCGAGGCCGAGGCCCGGCTCGAGGAGGTCGCCGCCTCCCGCGCCGCCCGCGCCGAGCGCGAGGCCGCCGAGGCCGCGGCGGCGGCGGCCGCCGCCGAGGCGGCCCGGCCCAAGGCCGTCCTGCCCGTCGCCGGGGCCCGGCTGACCAGCGGCTACGGCGGCCGGTGGGGCACCTTCCACTACGGCATCGACCTGGCCGCGCCCATGCGCACGCCGGAGTACGCGGCGGTGGACGGCGTGGTGCTGCGCGCGGGAGCCGCCAGCGGCTTCGGACTGGCCGTCTACATCCTCCACGACAACGGCGACGTCACCGTCTACGGCCACATGGACAAGATCCTGGTGCAGCCGGGCCAGTACGTGGAGGCGGGGGAGACGATCGCCCTGCTCGGCAACCGCGGGCAGTCGACGGGCCCGCACCTGCACTTCGAGGTGCACAAGGGTGGCCTGGGCGGCAAGAAGGTCGACCCGATCCCGTGGCTGGCCGCCCGCGGCGTCGAGATCTGAGGCCCGGGCCGGGCATCATCCCGGCGTGAGCCGACCCGCGGAGGACGCGACCCGGAGGCTGCTGCGCGCGCGGGACGCCATGGACCGCCGCTACGCCGAGCCGCTCGACGTGCCGACGCTGGCGCGGATCGCGCACGTCTCGGAGGCGCACTTCATCCGCACCTTCCGGGCCACGTTCGGCGAGACGCCGAAGCGGTACCTGCAGCGCCGGCGGGTGGAGCGGGCGATGTTCCTGCTGCGCACCGGCGACCGCAGCGTCACCGACATCTGCATGGACGTCGGCTTCTCCAGCCTGGGCACGTTCAGCCGCGTCTTCCGCGACGTCGTCGGCGAGCCGCCCAGCGCCTACCGGCGTCGCGGACCGCTGCCGGCGGTGCCCTCCTGCTTCGCGATGGCCTGGCTGCGGCCGAGCAGTTTCGGAGAAGCGCCGGGGGAGTGAGGCTCCCTAGCGTCGCTCCCATGCTGACCTCGCTGACCATCACCCAGATCTACGTGCCCGACCAGGACCAGGCGCTCGACTTCTACGTCGGCAAGCTCGGGTTCGAGGTCCAGACCGACATGCAGTTCGGCCCGATGCGCTGGCTCACCGTCGCCCTGCCCGGGCAGCCCGACCGCGCCGTTCTGCTGGAGCGGCCGGGGCCGCCCTCGATGAGCGAGGAGACGGCAGCCCAGGTCCGGGAGGCGATCGCCAAGGGGGTCGCCGGTGGGCACCTCTTCTTCGCCTGCGACGACGCCTACCGGACGCACGCCGATCTGGTGGCGAAGGGCGTGGAGATCACCGAGGAGCCGGTCGACCAGCCCTACGGCATCGACTTCGGCCTCCGCGACCCCTTCGGCAACCACCTGCGGATCGCGCAGATGAAGCAGGTCTGAGCACCGGTTCGCCTCGCCCCGCGCGGCGCCGACCCCCTCCGCCGGTCCCGGTGGGTGGGGTTGTACAGTTACTCCCGGCTCGGACGCACCAGACCGGGCCGGTTCGGGGCTGTGGCGCAGCTGGTAGCGCACCACACTGGCAGTGTGGGGGTCAGGGGTTCGAGTCCCCTCAGCTCCACCCCGATGACCAGGCCGTTCTCCATCTGGAGGACGGCCTGAGTCGTCCCTGGTTGCAGTTCTGGTTGCAGTTTGCCCACCCTTACCTGGCAGCAGCAGGGCGCTCATCCGGTCGGCGGCCTCGCGGGCGAGGGCCGGCATGACGTGGCTGTAGATGTCCATCGTGGTGCGCATCTGGCTGTGGCCGAGCAGCTCCATGACCACCCTCGGGTGCACGTTCTCGCTCAGCAGCAGGGTGGCCGCGGTGTGCCGACCGTCGTGCAGCCGGACGTGCCGGACGCCGGCCGCCTTGAGCAGCCGGGTCCAGTCGTCGTGGTCGGTCTTCTTGTCGATGGGCCGGCCGTTGGGCTGGGCGAAGACCAGGTCCTCGTCGTGCCACTCGGAGCCGGCCAGCATCTGCTCGCCGAGCTGGACAGCCCTGTGCTCGTGCAGGGAGGCGACGAGCGGCATCGGCAGGGCGAGCGTGCGCTGGCTGCGGCGGGTCTTGGGCTCCTCGTAGATCAGCCCGCCGCCGCGGACCCGGTGGATGCTGCGCCGGACCGTCAGCGTGCCGGTGAGCAGGTCGATGTCCTTCCACTGCAGGGCCAGCGCCTCGGACTGGCGCAGGCCGAGCGCGAGGGCGACGGTCCAGCGGGCGGAGTTGCGCACGTGAGCCGCGGCTTCCAGGACGGCGCGGGCCTCACCGAGGTCGAGGGCGGTGGCGATGTCGCTCTGCTTCTGAGCCGGTGGATCGACGAGCCCGGCCACGTTGCGGGCGACGTGGCCACGTTGCATGGCGACGGTGAGGGCACGGGACAGGATGCGGTGATGCCGCAGCACCGAGGCGGGGGAGTAGCCGTCGTCCAGCAGGGCGGTGTAGAGCTGGTCGAGGTGCTCCGGCCGCAGCCGGTCGAGGCGGTGCCGGCCGATGCCGGGGATCAGGTGCTTGCGGACGGCCGACTCGTAGCTCTCCAGCGTCCGCTGTCGCACCCGGCGCGGGGCAATGGTCGTCAGCCAGTGCTCGAGCCACCAGGCGACGGTCGGGGTCGACGTCTCGCCGACCGTCCCGGAGTCGCGCTTGCGCTCGAGTTCACGGATTTTCGTGACCACGACGCCGCGGCTCTTGCTGCTGACGTGCCGGCGGTCGAGCTTGCCGTCGAGCGTGAACCCGACGGAGACGTAGCCGTGCCAGCGGCCGTCGGCGCCCTTGTAGATCGTCGACTCGCCGTTCGAGGCGCGTCCCGCCATCGGTCACCCCTGGGTCGTGGACTGGAGGGTCAGTCTGGCCGAGCGGTCCGACACCGGCGGAGCGGTTGTGGACTCATGCGGCATCGGGCGACGTCGGGCCGAGCTCGAAGAGTCCGCGCTGGTCCGTGGTGGTCCGGGCACGGCGCAGCGCACGGGGAGCGGTGCGGGGGGCTTCCAGGCCGCGAACGTAACGTTCGAGCTCGCTGCGGGAGAGGCGGCAGCTCCGGCCGATGTGGACGGGGTGCAGGTCGCCAGCCTTCATCAGCGCGTAGACCGTCGTGCGCCCGAGGCGGAGCACCCTGGCGGCCTCCTCGGGTGTGAGCAGCAGCGGGTCGCTGGAGACCCGCTTCTGAGGTCGCTGCGCGTCGCCCATCTCGCCCTCCTCGTCATGTGGCCTCATGCGCCGGCGTCCGGCGCCGCACGCCCACCTGGAGAAGGCGCCATTTCCGGCCGGTTGGTGACAGTGCCCGGCGAAGGTCCTGTTTTTCTCCAGTCCCTGCTGTCCGAGCTCGATCGCCGGCACCCGCGTGCCGGTCAGCGTGGTGCTCGACTGCCTGGCCGCCGGGATGAGCCCCGAGGACGTTGTCGCGGAGTATCCGACCCTGACCTCGGAAGGCATGCAGGCAGCCGCCGCCTACGGGGCCGTTGCTGGCCCGTGAGGAGCTGGTGCGCTAACACCTGAGCGAAGGGTCCAACCCCACGTCCTCGGCAGGGTCGCCGCCGCGTGCGGCGCCACGTCACCCCGTCAGCGGACCTCCGCATGGTCGACCCGATCGGCTACGTACATGCGTCCTCGCCTGCGCGCTCTCCGCGGCCATCTCGACTGCCGAACCGGACAAAATCACGAGCCGACACACCTTATGCATCCAGGACTGCGCAATCCGTTGTGACGAGTAGCCGACGACGGGGGTGACAGAGGTGGAGCCGGCCATCGAAGGGCATGCGGCGGGGGCGTCACCGGGCGCCTTACCCCTCGCACCGGACCGGTGCGCCCCTCGACGGGGCGTGCTGCGCGGCCAGGGGCACTGCCGTCCAGCAGAGCTGGAAGTCATGTCGCCAGCGAGGGCCAGTGGCGCGCCGGTTGGGGTGACGTCGGGCTGGTCGGGTCGCCGCCGCCCCGTCACCTACGTCACCCCCGTTGGCCTCCCGCTCAACCGTCCCGACGTCACCGTGGACGCCGGTGCCCTACAGGAGCAGTAAAGGAGCTCCGCCCTTCGGGCACTCAGTGGAGGTCAGGTGCGCCGCTCCACCGCGCGCGCCGCCGGTAGGACCGCAGCACCGGGTCCAGTGCCCGGCCGAGGTCGGGCAGGTCCCGGTCATAGACGCGGCCGTCTCTCAGTTGACCGGCAAGCTCACCGAGCAACCTTGGCTAGTCACGGCGGGTCGGCTCGAGGGGTACACGGATTTCGACCCGCCGCTCGACCACCTGCACTGCCGTCCGGCCGGAGCTCGCCGCGCGGCTCTGCTTCCAGGCCCGGTGCCGGCAGATGGCCGAACACCACTTCGGGATCGGACCGCGGCTGTGCGGGGGGATCGGTCCGCCGCACCATCCGCAGGTCGTCGCGGCGGTCCGGCGTTCGGGCCCGTCCGCCGCAGGGCCGGCCTGGTCCGGACGGGGGCGGTTCACTGCGGTCTCCTGGTGGCGCTGACGGCGTTGTTGCTCGCCTGCCCGCCTTCCTTCCCGGTACTCAGGGGTGCCGCTGGTTCCCATGCCCTCAGTCTGCTGTGGATCCTCCTGTAACCCGTCACCACGAGCTCCCAGACCATAAATGCAGGAGCTGTGATGACTCAGGATCTTGGGGCGTCCAATGCTTCCGGCTGGCTCCCGTGCGAGCTCCTCGTCCGTGGGGATGCGCCCAGGGAGGGCTGCCGGGCGGAGCGACACGGACGAGTCGGACTGGGGAACTGGATCTCCGACGAGGCACGGGGCCTGACCTGCCGCCGGTCGGCTCGCGGGCGCGCAACGGCCACATCAAGATCACTCACACCAGCAAGGGCATCAGTTGAATCCTCGTGAGGTCACGCACCAGGACGGGATGATCCTCGACAGCAGGAGGTCGATTGTTAGCGACACGGACTGTCGCGGTGGCGCCGGTATCCCCAGGTTGCCCGCGGCGACCGTAGAGGTGGCCATGTCTGCGAGGTGAGCGATGGGCGGGCGTGCCGCCCCTCGGCGGGCAGATCGAGCGATAAGCCCTGTTGATCAATGGAGCGTGATACAAGCGAACAACCGTGGCTCCGCGTCTGGCTCCGGTCACTCGCGTTGACGTTGTGAGGGGAGCGCTGCAAGTACGTAGTGGTGGCCATGGACGACATGCCGTGTGCCCCCCTCCCCTTGTTCGACTACCCTTCCGGTGCTGACGCTGAGCGCTTCCGACCATCCCGGCTCTCGGAGAACCCGCTAAAAATGGCCGCTATGTATGACCTCTTCCTCAAATCCGCCGGAATCGGCTTGACCGTTCGCCTGCGCTATATGACCGATGGCGTGGTCAGAGCCGTGGAGGGTTCCGTCATCCACCTTGAGCCGGAACTTGTAGCAGTCCGCACGGGGGACGGGATAGAAGCAATATCCGCCGGTGAATTGCTCGGATTCTCCATGCCCGGAGAATCCGAGATGCCGTCTCTGTCCGCTAACTCTGCGCCGGTCAACAGCTCATTCAGCACATTGAGGGCGACCGGGACCACTAGCCCACACGCTACCGTTGATCACAATCAGCGACAGAGGCGGGAGCCGCTGCCAGATTCGCCGGACAGCGAGGATGACACGGGCCGCGACCTATGGGACACGAACCCCCGCTCTCATTCATCAAGCCCCTCCGTGCCGGACCCGGGAGAACATACGGCAGGCTCAGCCGATCCGCAGAGTGCAGCTGAGGCGCAGGCGACGGCAGGTTTAGCCGATCCGCAGAGTGCAGCTGAGGCGCAGGCGACGGCAGGTTCAGCCGATCCGCAGAGTGCAGCTGAGGCGCAGGCGACGACAGGAGCCCGGATTGATGATCCGGTGGCAGCTGCAGAGCCTTCCGCGTTGCATGCCCACGAGCACCCGCACAGACCAGGGCCGGATGACCATGCGGAGAACGAACGGGTTTTACCCGAATCCGGCATCCCTACGCTGATCCATTTGGTTCCTGCCCCACCAAACTTCAAACTTTCCGGTATTTCGATTGACGACCGCGCAGAGATCGTCAAGGCGATGAACCGCTATCGCTATGCGATCAAGATTGGCGAGCCGGAGCGATGTGCCCAGGACGTCGAACGCCTCGCCTGGATTGCCGAACGGGAGAATCGACCGGATATATTGGCCTTGGCTGCCAGCCTCGCCCGCGTTGGGGGGCGCGCAGATGATGCCCTCACACTCTTCGAAGACGCGGCCCTTCAAGGAGATCCGGACGCAGAGTACGGCGCTGCTGCGATGCTCTTCGACGAGCACGACCCCATTGTGGCGTCGAGATATCTAGCGCAATACCTGGGCCGCGCGGAAACGACCGTGCCAGGCCCGAGTTGGGCCGCCCTCTTCGCCCAATTCTCCATCCAATCCGACGTGCTTCCCGATAACCTACTGCGGGAGCTACTTCCGCTTATACAGCAGCGGGCTCTGACGCCACAGGAAAGCTTGATGGTGAATCAAATTCTCTCCCGAAGGGACCTCGGTTGCGGCGCGCATACTCCGCCGAACAACAGTGGACCACCTGGCGACCTAGTAAGCGTTAAAGCGAACACCGCCGCCGAGGTAACAACGGACACTCACCGGACTCGGACGCCGGACAGAATCAGTGGTCACGTCCAGAGATTGGATTCCACCAAAGGGCACGGCTTCCTGGCGGACGGCGCGGGCCAACTGCACTACTTTGAAGTACAGAACCTAGACGATCACCAGCTCCAACAAGCCCTTCGCTCCGGGTGGCGCGGAAGAGTGGAATTCTCGAGCGAGAAGCGCATCACGCCCGCTGGCGCAAAACGTACGGTCGCGTACGACCTCCGCCCCCTTGAGCCATTAGGTAACTTTGGAACTAAACGCGCCAATCGGAGCGCGGCTAGGGCAGCGGCAGACGTGGATGTCCAGAAGCGGTCGTATGCTGGTGGCGCCGCCTGGGGTGAAGCTAAGCGTTTGGAGAGAGCTGGCGAACTAAACGGAGCCAAGCAACTCTACCAGCTCGAGATTAGCAATAAGGGCCCCCGCCGCCTCAGTGCGATCAAGGACCTCGCCTGGCTGTTGAACCGTCTCGATGAGTGGAAGCCAGCATTGCACTTGCTCGAGAAGCATCGCAATGACTTCGCGGGAGAGACACGGGCTGTAGACAACCTGCGGTTGAGCATTCTGCTCAAGGGGCGTCAGTACCCGCAAGCGCGGGAGGTTATTGCGCTCCTCTATGAGTCATCCGACCGCCAGCGGCGTATGAGTCTCACCAAACAAGATGTCTTCTGCTTGATCGCCATGGACGATATCCCCGCGGCGAAGGCGTTGCTTAAGCAGGCGATCGAGGAGTACCCGAACGACGCTACCCTGCCGCAACTGCTTGAGCGCACCAATTCTCTGAGCGAAGGTCTGGCGGAGGCAGACTTGCAAAGTCTGCAAAGCTACGTCACTGGTCTCTCGCCCTTCGCCGTCTACGCGCTCGAGGGTGCCCAACTCGTGGGAGCGGATGAAAGATCAAAAGCTCGAGGATATTACGATGAGCGCGACTTCCAGGAGGTAAACGATTTCCTGACGCGTATTAGAGGGCGGCGACCGCGGGAACGGGCCGACGTCGCCCTGACGCTCGCATACATGTGCTGGCAGAACCCACAGGCAGCCGGTGATGTACAGCTCAGCGACCTGTTGAGGCGATACTTCAGCCTGATGGCGGAGTCGGCAGCCATCGGCGGTGCGGATCGGGACACAGTACGCGCCTATGCCACCGAGGCGCTTGCCCTGGCAGCGCCGGACAAGGTTCTGCTCGATGCTCCGGTATTAGTGTCGACCTACATCGGCGATACTCCCGAGAATCCAGTGTACCGGGAAAGGCTTCACGAACTTGGAGCACGTTTGGAGGGGAATCTCGCCGCATGGTCGGCGTTTCTGGATGACTTAGCCTACTACGTTACCCGCAGCAGCAATCTTCAGGACGTCGTGCGGACTGAAATATGCAACAAGAGGCCGACGCTCCAAATCCGTGCGGACTTCTCGGCAACCACACAACTGGAACGGGACCGTCAGGTCCTTGAAAGTGCTCGACTCGAGGACGTCAAGATAATCGGTGAGCTGAGCCTCTCGCGGCTGCAGGATATAGCCGGCACGCTTGCCGATGTTGCCAAGAGTGCGCGATTCGCCTTGGATAGGCAACGCCTTCTCGAGATCAACCAGATCGTCGGCGACATGGCCCGCTACTGGGGTGAAAGAGACTTCACGGAACGGGTGTCATCATTCAGTCGGGCGAAGGCCGCGTTGGACCGGCTCAGGGATCGAATGGATCAGCAACCGACGGCGCTCTCGGTGTCCTGGATCCTCGCCATCGTCGCGAACCTTAGCGAGCGGGTCCAGTTTGCCTTTGAGAAGTACTTGAGCGATGCGAAGCCAGCGCTGACCGTTGAGAACATTCTGGCCGACGACCAGTACCGCCTGGATGAAGACGGCACTGTGACAGTTGCTCTGCAGCTGGAGCTTGCGCCTGGAAGTCCGCCGATCGAGGACGTTGAGGTTGGAGTTAGTGCAGGCAGCGGCATTGCGCTCATCAAGCAGACGGCCGTGGGCGACGTCATGCGCGCGGGGACGGTGCGGGAGGTTCGCCTTCAGCTGCGCCCCTCTGAGGAACACGTCAAAGACCTGGCGTTCACCCTGGACGGCGTTGTCACGTACTCCTCGAGCGGTTCTCAGGGCGTGGAGAAGCCGTTCTCGCTCGCGGTCCGCTTGAACGAGGAACGAGACTTCGCAAAGATCGATCCGAACCCATATGAACCCTACTCGGGCGGGAGTGTCGTCGCTGACCCGCACATGTTCTTCGGCCGGCGTGATCTGCTCGAAGACATCTTGGCGCAGGTGACGCTGGGCCCCACCGGCCAATGCTTTGTCTTGTATGGCCAGAAGCGGTCGGGCAAGTCTTCGGTCCTATCGCAGGTGAGTCAACGTCTCTCGCCCCCAGTCGTTGCGGTCAATGTAACGCTGGGGGAGATCGATGCCGAGTCCGCGAACAGAAGCTTCTTGCGCGCCTGCATAGAAGAGCTAGAGGTGGCCGCGAGGCGCCACAATTTTGTCGAGTATGTATCGTGGCCGACTAGCGATGCCCTAAAGGAGTCACCGATCGAGGCGTTCCGCCGCGTCCTAAGGTCTGCTACGGAGGCTCTCGGGACCCTGACGGGTCAGCCGGGCCGGATCGTCTACCTGGTCGACGAGTTCACCTACATGTACGAGTATATCTCCGAAGGTCTCGTCGACCGGTCCTTTATGAGGCAATGGAAGGCCCTATTGGAGAGTCGACTCTTCAGCGCGGTCATCATTGGCCAGGATTCTATGCCTAGGTTCAAGCAGGAATTTCCCAACGAGTTCGGGGTTACGCGCGACGAGCGCATTTCCTACCTCCCTAGAGAGGATGCTCTTGAGCTCGCCCAGAGACCGATATTTCTTGAGGGTAAGTCTAGGTATCGTGGCAAATCACTGGACAAAATCTACCGCCTGACTGCGGGTAGTCCTTGGTTTATTCAAATCCTGTGCGATGAGCTAGTGAGGCACCTAAACCACAGACGCGCGCCGCTAATCACGGAGTTCGACATCGATAGTGTGGTACGAACCTTAGTGAATGGTTCCGCCATGTTGCCGATCGAACGCTTCGATCCGCTTATCACTGCGGCAGGTGAGTCGGTTGGCCTCGCAGCCCGCCAAGACTACATGGCCATACTCGCGGCAATCGCAGCTTATTCGTCTCCGCTGACAGGCGCGCCTCGTAGCGATCTTTCTGTGGTGGGGCTGAGCGGATCGGCTGACATGGATGTGCTGATAGAGGACATGATCGAGCGGGAAATTCTGACGCGGGATCACATGAACCGGTTACGTATTCGGGTAGGTCTCTTCGAGGAATGGTTGCGAATGAATCGCCCAGTCACCATGGCCGTAAGTTGAGCGTGGCCATCAGTCCGGTGAACCCGTATGCAGGGTACGGAACCGTCGTCACCGGGGAGAGATTCGTTGGAAGGGAGAATACACTAGGGCTCTTGCATCGCACGGTTGGCGCTGGCTATAGCAGTAGGGCCTTGGTAGGAGAGCCGCGAATAGGAAAATCTTCAATTGCTAGACTGTTCCTAGACCAGTTGTCGGGTGACCGGAAGATCAATGCCTCCTGGGTTGACCTGAGCTCCGTGGAGACGAATCTCACGCTCTTTGATGCCATCTACGACGCATTGGTCGAGACCGTCCATCTGCCGAGTCTCCGACAAGCAGGATCATCCGCTGTGCCGTTCACTGGAACGAAGGAGCTCCTTCGTTCGAGCACAGCAGACGGTCGACGTCACGTTATGGTCATCGACGAATTCGACGCCGTTCGCGGAATGGAAAGTTCGAATCTATCTGTCCGGCGGCTTAGGGAGCTAATCTCACGACCTTCCGACTTCGGTCTTACCGTTCTGCTGTGTTGCCGGCGCCGCCTCTCCTCCATTGAAAAGCAGATACCCAACCTTTCCGATCTGGTAGGGGTATGTCAGGCCATCTACGTGAAACCTTTTACTCCGGCGGAGTTGACCGAAATGGTTGCCCGTCGTTGGAAGGAGGGGCTGCCCAAGGCTGAGGCCGATTCACTGGATGAAATAGCCGGGGGGCACCCCTTCCTCAGTGAGGCATTCCTCTTCGAGTTGGCTGAGGGCTGTCACTACGAGGAGGCAATCGAACGGTCGCGGGACACGTTGAACTCCTACTTCAAAAAACTGCTTGTCCTGTTGGAGGAGGACGATCTTTTGCAGGCGGCCCGTGATGTCGCAGTCGATGGCCATAGTGTGCCGTCGACGGAACTTGACGCGTTGATCGACTACGGACTAATCAATAGGAAAACGTCGGGACTCGCGTTGTGGTCCGCGGCGTTCGCAGAACTTCTATCGAACGAGGCGCGGCCAGTCGACCGATGGTCGACGGATGCTTAGGAGGCGCCACATCGGCTTCGTAGTCACCTTCTTAGCTGGGATGGCTGTTGGAGCCCTTTTGGAGTTGTATGTGTCTGTCCCGGGTTGGTATGGGAGTCTAAAGTTCGGAGTCCTCGGCGACTATGTTGGCGCGATAGCGACGGGGGGAGGCCTCGTGATAGCGGCAGTGCAGGTGCGAGACTACCGTCGATCGAATGAGGATCTCCGCCGGCGCGAGCTTGAGGCGTTGGCGCGGGCGGTCGTGGCGTCCGGTTGGGAGATCCGCCGCACAGGTGCGCAGGCGCAACTGCATGCCATTCTTACGAATGGAGGTACCCTACCTGTGTTCGAGGTTATTGTGGTTGCCTATCTGCGGTCCCAAAGGGTCGGGCAGGTTCGGGTAGGTACGGTCGCGGCAGGCGCCAACCGTTCCATTGAGTTCCATGTGAATCAGGGCAATGTCGGCTTATTGTACGACGGTGTTAGCGTTTCGGATCGGGCGGTTTGTGAGGTCCGCTTTCGAGACGCATATGGGGGCGTGTGGGCCGGTCGAGAAGGATATGTCAAGTCGATTAGGGGCGTCGAAGCGGATCAAAATGGCCGGGGGGCACGTGAGATAGCGCCGGGCTAGCGGGGACGCCGCCCGACGGATAGTCACCCATGTCGAGCGGCGCGTACCGGCCAAGCGCCTCGAGACCTACCTGTCTAACAGCCCCCCGCTCACCACGGCCCTCGTATGGCCGCCGAGTTCGTCATCCCGCGGAACGGCCGCCTCCGCACCCTCGCATACGCGTACCGATGGTCGTGCCGCTTATCCGGTGCAACGGTCTGGCCCGCGAAGGCGCCGACTGGGACAGCACTGCTGGGAAGCGGCGAACGGGTCGCTCGTCGGGTCGGATGCCGGCCGACACCGTCCACGAGGCTTCCGTTGCGACGACTACGTGCACGCGCGTGAAACCCGCCCGTCGCGAGGGGGGCAGTTCGTTTCGGGCGCCGCTGAAAAGGGCAGCCGGCGGCGTGACACAGTTGGTTTCATGACGCGGTTCGGTGGTGCAGAGCGAAGGGCTCTCACTAGGGCTTCCTGACGAGCGGCGTGATCTATTCACGATCTATCCATCAGTGAACAGGGGTCTTGAAGGGTTGCAGTCGGGGCCTCAGAGGGTCCTCCAGGCCTCCAGGACTCATCCAGGCCCTCAGGACTCCTCCAGTATGCTTATCGGGCGCTTAAGCTGCGGATTTGCGTGGAGCGGGAGACCGAGATTCAACCGGCATGCCGGCTTGGAACGTTGGATCGATCTCTGCTGGTCAGCCGTCTATGCGCTCCCTGGAGGTCCGCTCCTGACGCACGTGCCCCGTCGCGTCCTACAGCTGCAACCGAGAGAGTTGCAGATCGTCGGTGACTTGTGGCCGCGCTCAGCATGGCGACGATGGCGCGGGCAATCTGGGCGTCGCGGACGTCGGCAGCTTACTGGTTCAGCAACGCGGCTACGGGGGAGGAGGATGAGGGGCCGGGTGAACCGGTTGCAGCGGTTGCTCGCCGAGCCGTCACAACGAGTACCCGCTACCTCAGATGCAAGACGTGTGTCGGCTCGCGATCTTGGATTCCTCAGTTTGTGGCTGGCGAGGGGTGTCGTGCTCGCCGAGCTCCAGTGGGAACTAGCAGCGGCGAAGGCTGGCGATCAGTCGGGGGCGCCGGGTCCTTCTCCATGAGGCACAGATTCGGTCAGACCAGTGGGTCCTTCGCCCTCGCCCAGAGATCGTTCCTCAAACAAGCCTGCGAACTGATCGATCAAACGGCGGCATCGGATGACGGCGCTGCCGAGCGCCACTGTGAGAGCGTCCGCTGATTCGAGCCTCTCAGCCAAGTCGTCCAGGTCCTCACCGGCAGCTGCGGGTTCCTCCGTTCCTACGTCATCGGGCACGGGTCCTGTTGACTGCACGCTGCCAGGTGCCGCAGTCGCGTGATTGTCAGCTTGCAGCGCCTCAGGACCATCCCGCCCTATCCGCAACTGGAGGCGGCGCACGAGTTGCTCGACCGCGCGGGCTGCTCGGTCCTCTTCCGTGTCCGCTATCTCCATACCGGCAACCACCCACGGCTCCTCGAGTGACGTCGCCTCCCGAGCCGCGACTGCCACAGCAAGACGGATGAGATGCCCGACCTCTCGATCAATCTCGCACGCCGTCTGTAACAGCGGGTAGGTCGTCAGTGCTTCGGCGTTCGGCCCTTGATTGTCAAAGGGGCGGTAGTACGCCCATGGGGTCGGGTCGGGATCCAGTCGCGCGATCGCGCGGAGGACGGCTTGCAGGTATCCGTACGGTTCGGTCTGGAAGCGTGCGCCGCGTTTGCGTTCCCATAGTTTCAGCACGACGTCTCTCGTGGTCACCGCCAGTTCCGCGTCGTCGGGACTCGCCTCGCACCGTTTGATCAGCTCAGCGAGGTGGTGGGACATCCAGCGCCCAACAACGTCGCTGGGATCTAGTGCGTTTGCAAGGTCACGACCCAGTTGGAGGATGGGGTCCGCGTCAGAACTCATGGACGGCCCCTGCGGTGTCCATCAGGAAGTACTTGGTGTACGGCTGCAAGAAGCGGAATCGTTCGTCCTCCTCTTGTTCGCCACCGGCACGCTGCGTGACGCGATATGAGGTGTCGTCCGAGCGTCGACGGATCTGGACCTCGAGGATGAGCCATCGGTCCAGCTCGGCGAGCACAGAAGCGAGCCACGAGCGGTTTACGGTCAGCGTGTCCCCGGTGGATCCGATCGTGTGTCTCTCCCCGCTCCCGTCGTCCCAAGTCATCGAGACCGCCACAATGCTTGGCCCGGATCGCCAGAGGCGGTAGTCCGGGTCGGCGGTCAGGGCCTGGAGTGCCGGAACGGCGTGCGTAGGGCGCGCGGGCGGGAACTCAGCCGCGCCGGCGTATGGATCTTGTCGGTCGCGCCCGTAGGCGTGCCCGGGTGGTCTTATCCAGCCGGTTAGCTCAAAGCCCGGGATGGTAGAGCTGTGCTCCTCGTCGGCCGTGTCGGGAATCCGGTATGCGTGCGTGTCGGGCGCTGTCTGCAATGCCCTGAGCAGAGCTGGGGCGGTGGCCGGAGTCACGAGCGCTGAACGCACGCTTACCGTCTCGCTCCGTGAGTAGTGCTGTACCTGTCGGAATTCCCACACAACGACTTGCTCCGGTGAGGGAAACAGCTCTTCGTTGAACCTGCTGGACGTGATGCGGTATGTCCAGTGCGCGTCGTAGTCAGTGATTCCGGTTCCCGAACGGCGGTCTGGCTCTATGACCGCATTCCGGGGCGCCGGATCACGCCGGTCGGACAGCCAGCGCCCGTCAGTGCGGCTGGGAATATGCCATTGCAGGAATCGGGTGTACTCAGACTCTCCGGTCTCGAGATCTTCGTCGTATCGCTGCACGACGGGCCGGTTTTCGAGGAGAACTCCCGCGACCTCACAGAGGCCCTGGACGGCCAAGTAGAAATCAAGGTCCTCCTCCTCTGGCCACTCACCCTTGTGAACGTAGCTGCCTTTGGGATAGAGCTTGAGCGTGTGCCGGGCATCATCCTCGGCCCGGCCACGTGATGAAGCCGCCCACCGATCGATAAGCACTTCTGCCACCAGCTTTTCGATAGAGCTGTCGCTGATACCGAAGGCATCGCCAAGTGGGTCGCACCAATACTGGCGGAAGTCGAAGAAAAACCTGAATCGCTCGTCTTCGGTGTCGTTCGTGTCAACTTCGGCGTCTGTGTTCGCGTCGGTGGCGGTCGGGGTGGACCCGGAGCCGCCTGACGCGCGGTCAGGGAGTTCGGTCGGTCTGGTCGTTCTCCGGTCGCACTCGGGGGACGACGAGCTGCGATCGCCGGTGGCGGCTGTGATCTCGCTCAGGCAGGCGAGTTCCTCGAGGTCGGCGTGCCAATCGCGGCGTACTGTCCCAATGGGTCTGCCCACTCGCTCGATGCGGGTCTTCTCGGCTGGATCGAGCGCGATTGCGCCGGCAGCCTGAAGCCGTAACAGGCTGTCGCGGGCCAGCGGCGTGTTCACTGCGTGCGGGGTACCCGTGGCGGTCTGTGTCAGCAGGGGCTTGCAGAGCGCTGCTGTGGTCAGAGCCGCCGGCTCGGCGGTCGCGCGACTGATGCCGAACAAGAGCCACTGATGCGCGTGCCGTGCGTAGAACTCGAGGCGATCGTCGAGAAAGGGCTTTGCACTGATCCGTCCGAAGGCCAGGTCGAGCAGTCGCGATACGACGCCGACGTGCCCCATGGTGAGCGCCAGGTGCACGCAATGCGCGGCTTGCCAGCGTGTCTTTCCGGCGGGATCTCCCAGGGCTGTCCAGATGACGGCGGCGACGGCCGCGTTTGGCTCCCAGCCCTCCGTCGTTCCGTTGGGGTGATGTCCGTCGTGGGCGTCGAGAGGGGCGGCGTCGTCGAAGAGCGAGGCGGCGGCGTCGAACAATCGGAGGGCATGGGCGACGTCGAGGCGGCGCCCGAGGTGGATGGCTAGTGCGTAGGCCTGGTCGGCGGTAAAGCTTGAATGATCTCCCAAGGCGCGGCTTGCGACGTGTTCGTAGTCGGTGTCGCGGCCGGTGAGGGCTCGGGCGCTGTCGAGGTCGAGCGTGCGCCAGGAGACCAGCAGGAAGTCTGACGCGAAGCGATTCAGCAGCTTCGCCAGGATCTCGTCGAGCGCCGCCTGTGTGGCCATCGAGAGCGACTTGCCGTGGAGTGACTCGAGTAGGCGATCGAGGTCCCAGTAGCTCGATGTCGGACATGCCTCGAAGGCGCGCAGGATGGTGGGCGTGGCACCAAGGTCGGTAGCGACGTAGGCGAAGAGGTCGTCTCCGGCGTGCGCGAGCTGGCGGCGCTTCAGCGCCTCTGCCCATCCGCCGCTCGTGGTGAGGTCTAGGTCGACGAAGGAGACCTTGCGTGGCTTGTAGGAGTGGCCGTCGTCGGAAGGGTTGTCATCCGTCGCACGTGCAGTCCAGAGCAAGGACGGATCGACCTGCTCAACGGATGTCCGCGGGACCCCGGACATCGTGAGGAGCTCGTCGAGCGCGTCGGTCGTGAGTGGGCTGGGGCGTCGGAACTGGAGATACGAGATGACAGTCGACGCAGCGTCCTGGGGGCTCTTGGCTAGCGTCGAAGCCAGCGCACGGTGATCCGGATGCCGTTGACCCAATGGAAGCAGTATGAGAGCCGCCAGCGGGTCGTCGTTCAGCAGTGCCGCAGGAGTTGTTGAGACTCCGTCGGCAAGGTTTCCGATCGAGGCGATGCGTCGATCGCGCCATCGCGATCCAGTGGCGAGGGCCTCGGTCAGGGAGAGTTGCGCGGCGGCGGCAAGGAGGTCGGCGTGGTACAGGTTGTCGCCGAGGTAGGGCTCGACGCTCTCGGCGATCTGGCCCAGCCGGTAGGCGCGGCCTGGCTCGTTGGAGGTGCCTCGCCCGGCCAGGCCAGCGATGGCGAGCAATGCGCCCCAGCGGGCCCAGGCGTCATCGCCGATAGCGTCCGTGATGTCTAGGGCGGCCTGAAAGTGGACCGCGGCTTCGTCGGGAGAGATGCGGTAGGTGGCCCGCGCGAGCCGCACGAAGTCGGTGGCGAGTTCGCCGGCGTCCTCTCGGGCGCTGGCCAAGCGCTGGTGGCAGCGTCTGGCGAGCTGCGAGGAGAGCGCGTGAAGCGCCGGCTGGGTAGCCGTCTGTCGTGTGACCTCTACCAGAGTGCGCCGACTGATCGCGTCGTTGTTGCGGGCCTCGAACTCGAGCAGCGCAGCATGGTCGACGATGTCGGGAAAACGGGCTACGGCACGCCCGATGAGACGCAGGACGGTGTTGACCTTGGTCTGGTCAATCCGTTCCTCTCGCCACACCGGGGGTGATGCATCTAAAAAGGCGGCTGCGCGCTGGGCGAAACTGGCCCTATTTTCGGAACTGGGGTCGAGTTGAACATCGAGCCACGCTGAGGCCCAGGCAACCAGAGGCTCGACGTTCGCACGGTATTCCCGCAGCCTGCTGGACGACTCGAACTTCTCGCGTTCTCGCGCCTCTCGAATCTGCGGACCCTGGATGTCCAGAGGGTCGAGAACACGTCCCTCGAGACGAGCGCACAGTGCGAAACCCAGGATCGGGTACCAGACGTCACGGTCGTACGGGCCTCCGGTTCGGTGCCCGAGATTCTCGGGAAGATACCGGTGCAAGATCTGCTCGGCCTTAGCAGGCGTGGTGAGGTTGTGGGCGACGGCGCGCGTGACCAACCAAACGATGGCTGTCAATCCGTTGTGGAGGGGATCGCCTGCGGCAGCATGCCGATAGTCGTCGTGACGGCTTGGCTGCAGCGCCGTCCTTCTCCTCAGGAAGGGGCGCAGAAGACGCGCCACGATCGTGCGCTCTATCGCCACGTCGCGTTCCGCGCATGCCTGGGCAATCGCGAGTTGAAGATGCGCACCTCGGGCGGCGCGGGCCAGCTCATGTAGGTCCGTCAAGCGCCCTGCGTCGAGCAGGCGACGGGCGACGTCTACTCCGACGTCGAAGGCGAGGGTAGGCGGTCGCCAGCGTCGCAGGAACCCAACGCATGCGGCGGCGCCATCGGTGTTGAGCAGTCCCCAGGTGACCTGGAGGATGTCGAGTTCCCCCAAGCCTGAGTCGGTGTCGTGGCGTCGCGCTTGATTCGCCCAAGCACTCATCCAGGTGGTCGCGCTTCGCAGACGGTTTCGGGCTTGGTCGGTCTGGCCGTCGGCGCCGGCCAGCAGCGCGCCCTCGATCGGCAGGTTAGAGCTGGGCCAGCCTGCGCTCAGGCTTCGGGTCGCGACGAGTTGCTCGAGCACGCTCGGGTCCAGGAACCGTGCGGCCAGGTCGGTGTTGTCGCGGATCAGGTCGAGGCGCCGCGTGCGTCCGGCGGTCAAGGCTCCCAGCCGTAAGGCTAGCTGTGCTGCTTCGAAGTCGCGGTCGGCGCGCAGCGCCGCGGTCAAGGCGAAGTGGGTTCGCTGTTGCGCGATCTCGCGACGTTGGATCTCGTTCCGCTGTTCCGTTGGGAGTTTGTTGTCGGGAAGCCGATCGTCGGAAAGCGCAAGCTGCACAAGGTCGTCGAACCGGTTGGCTTCGAAGAGCAGGGCGGGCAATGAGGCGGCCACGTAGGCGTCCTCATCAGCGATCGGTAGCAGGCGCCCGAGGAAGGCGTCCAGGTCCTTCCCCGCAGGGCGGTATCGATCACGGAACCACGTTTCGGTGGGTTCGTCGCGAAACTGAACGGAGCCGCCGTCTACCAGCAGCGGGCGGCCCAGATCGGAGACGAAGCTCAGCACGACTGAGGCATGCACGCCGGCCAACTCGGCCAGGACGCGAACGGGGATCATCGGCCGTAGGGCCGCGAGACCGACGCAGATCGCGTCGATGTCCGCGCCGGCCGCGTGCTGTCGGTCCCGGATCTCGGCGACCTGCCGCTCAAGGAGGGAGTCGAGGGCCGCACCAGGCGAGCTCGGGTTGGGTGCCAACCAGGCCAGCGCTTCACGGATATCCGTCGTGGCGTCCAGGACGGTTGCCTGCACTCGCGGGTTGCCGCCAGTGCGGGTGTGGAACTCCGAGGCGTCGGCGGGGGAGACGTCGGGGTAGTCGGTCTGAAGATACGACCGGGTCTCATTAAGTTCGAAGCCGTGGAGCGGGATGTCCTGGTAGTTGGCCGGGAACCCCAGTCGGTGGATCCGTTCAGTCCGGCAAGTCACGACAAGGCGGACGTTCTGTGGGAGCGGCTCGCGGATCAGGCCGCGGACGAAGGAACGTTCGCCCATCTCCTCCGCGATCATGGCGGCGTTGTCGGCCGCGTCGAGGATGATGGTGAGCAACCCGTCCGGGGCGATGGTGGCAAGCGTCTCGGCAGCATTGACGAGTCTGCGCAAGAAAGTGCGGGCGTAGTCCTCCTCGTCGGCAGTGGCTGAGGGAATCATGGGATCGCACAGCCCTCGGCCTGCTAGTTCGTTCACGAGCTGGACGAACCCTTGCTTGGGTCGGTGGCGGGGCGCGCTAGGACGTCGATAGGAGCCGTTCCCGAAGCAATCGAACACGATTGTGATTGAGCCGTGCGGCAGGTGGTGTGCGAGGGCGCCAGCCAGGACGCTCTTGCCCACACCACCAGGTCCGTGAACAAGTGTCGGGACGGTGGCGGCCTCCCCGATCTTGGCGGCGACCTCGGCGAACTGGCGTCTGGTAATCGGTCGCCTCGGAGGTTCGATCAGATTTGGCGCGGGGAGCAGTTGGTCCTCTGAGGTCTTCAGCGAGGCCAGCACGTCCGCACGAAGGACCGCGGGGTCGTCTCCGGCGACCGAGGTCGCCCGACTGGAAATCATCTCTCGCAGCAGGAGTGCCTGATCCCCCGGCGCGCCGGGCAGCAGGTCGGCGACCTCGAGGTCGAGGAGGTGCCTGAGCTTCAGCAACGAAGGTGCGCGCTCATCGACCACGAGCTGTCGGCAAAGGTCGGCGACGTCGTCCGGGCGAAGGATGGCCGTGAGCCGGGCGCGAATCGCCTTCGTCGCTGTTGAGGGGATGCCGTGGCGGAGGTCCTTGAGCGCATCAAGAGCGGACTGCGCGGGGGCCCGGTTGGTGATGAACTCGAATAGAACGCGATCCAGAACCGCCGGGTGGTCCGCCTTCAGCGAGCGATACTTGCGTGCGAAGCCGACCAGCGTCTTGGTAAGAAACGACAGCGTCCAAGCCTCGTCGGCGTGCCGAGTGGAGTGCTTGAACTGGCGGTACACCACGCGATCGGTGTGGTCGATGTCGCTCGAGCCCCAGTACTCCGCGAGGTCGATAACCTCGTTCCCGCCATCACTGTCGTCCTCAGGAGTCGAAGCGTCAGCGTCGGAGACGTCCGGGTCAGGCGCCGTCGGTTGTTCGCTGAGGTCAACGGCTTCGACAAATAGTGCGTGCAGTCCCGAGTCCCTGTCGAGGAGGCGCAAGGATTGGCGTGCCGCCCACGTGTAGTGAAACTGGTCGCCGTCACGGCTGGGTCGAAGAAGGTCGGGCTTGGTCATCGTGCGAATATCACGATCCAGGCCGGATGGTCCGCGCTGCTCGCACCTGGAGAGCGCTTCGCGGGAGCTTGGAGGCTTCCCGGCTGGACGTGTCCTCGACGGCCGGCTATCACCGAATGCGACCGTGAGGGCAGCAGCAGATGACGTGGGCGCTAGCGCCCCTTCCGTCCTGGTAGCAGCAAGCGACGACGACCATCACTTCAGCTAGCTCCTGCCTCGTCGCACTCACCTTTGCCCAGATGATGCCACCCAGACCGACACCGTCAGTGGATCTCGCGGGAGTTGGAGCAGCCCAGGGGAGGGAGGGGAGACGTACTGGCGACCTGGGCACAAGATTATGGACGTTATGTTGGATTGGTGGTCATCGACGTTGGCTGGGCGCTCGGCCAGCTCCAGCAGTTCATCTCGCTTGACGATCTCCGCCAGCAGCGGGAGCTGACCGCGGCGCGGCGCGGCGGCTACGACGACACCGCGGACCACCCGTTGGTCGCTGAAGCGCCAGTCATCGAGCAAATCCTGGATCGAGTCACCCCTGCTTGGCGCTCCCAAGTCGACCAAGACCCGATGGACCGGTGGCTCCAGCACCGCGAAGCTTCCCGCCGGGCGATGACCATGCTCAGTCGCGCCGAGGAGCTCCGGCAACGCCTCGGCGACGACGCTCCCACCCTCAACGCCGGACACCTGCATCCGTGGGTGTGGGAAGGGGCACGGTCCATGTGGCAGAGCGGCCACTTCCGCCAGGCAGTGGTCGACGCCGCTAAGCGCATCAACGCCGAGACTCAGAACAAGCTCACTACCCGGGCTAGCTCAGAAACCGACCTGACAAACCAAGCCTTCAGCGACGACCTGCCGAAGACTGACCGCCCGCGGCTCCGCTTACCCGAGGACGACGATGGCAAGACCGCGAAAAGCATGCGCCGGGGCATCCGCGCCTACGCTGAAGGCTGTTTCGCCGCCATCCGCAACCCCGCCGCCCATGATGACCTCGACGAGATGACGGAGGACGAGGCACTGGAGCAGCTGGCTGCCTTCAGCGTCCTGGCCCGTTGGATCGACCGCGCGAAGGTCGTGACCGCACCGTGAGCGAGCGGGCTGCAGCAGGGTCTCCATCGACAGACCACGCAGGGACAGCCGCGCGAGCTGCTCAAGCGCCTCGGTAGCCGTCGCGGGGTGAGTGTTGTGCGTGCCGTCCACGGCAGGGCCTCCAGTGGGGACACCGGGGGTGAGTTGCCTCGGCAGCGGGACCCATCACGGGCTCGCATCGCGGCTACGCCGCTGCTGAACGCAGGTTCCGACGCAGGTGCAAATCGCTGCCGGAAGCGACGGTAAGCGCCCACGCGGCAGATGGACGGGGAGACAGGCGAAGCGTGGCTGCGGGAGCGGCGTGGGGCGCATCGGCGGCCATCTCTGGTTGCATTTCTGGTTGCAGTTGGCTCGGTTCGATCTTGGTTCGCGGTCGTTCGCCCTCGTCCGACGGAGCGCGAACTCCCTGCTCAGCCGACCCTTTCGGACATCTGCGGACTTTGGCGAACGCGATCATGACGGCCTGGCAGTGTGGGGGTCAGGGGTTCGAGTCCCCTCAGCTCCACCCCGATGACCAGGCCGTTCCCCTTCGGGGGAGCGGCCTGAGTCGTCTCTAGTTGCAGTTTGCCTGCCCTGACCTGGCAGCAGCAGGGCGTCCAGCCGGTCGGCGGCCTCGCGGGCCAGCGCCGGCATGACGTGGCTGCAGATGTCCATGGCCGTGCGCATCTGGCCGTGGCCCAGCAGCTCCATGACCACCCGCGGGTGCACGTTCTCGCTCAGCAGCAAGGTGGCGGCGGTGTGCCGGCAGTCGTGCAGGCGAACGTGGCGGACGCCGGCTGCCTGCAGCAGGCGGGTCCAGTCGTCATGGTCGGTCTTCTTGTCGATCGGCCGGCCGTTGAGCTGGGCGAAGACCAGGTCCTCGTCGTGCCACTCGGAGCCGGCCAGCATCCGCTCGCCGAGCTGCGCGGCCCTGTGCCGGTGCATTTTGGCGACCAGCGGCAGTCATCTCCGACGTCAGCAGCGGGCTGAAGGCCGCCTTCGCCGCGGTGCTCCCCGGTGCCGCCTGGTAGCGCCGCCCTGTGCACTTGAGTCCAGGTGGGTGGCTTGTTCCGGTCATGTTCGAGGCCGCTCAACCACCCCGGGAACGTTCGCTCAGGTGTGTAGAACCAGATGAAGCGGCATGAGGACCCCTCAGTCCTGAGACAGCCAACCCTCGTTTCTGACCACGCGCAGCTGGACCTCGTGCGGGCTCCGGTGGGTCCTGGCGAGATCCTGCTGCACGGTGCGCTCGACGGCGTAGGCGCGCTTGCCCAGCGCCTCGCCGCGCGGCTCTGTTACCACCAGCCGAGCGTCCCCCTTCACCCGGCCGTCGCGGTCCCGGCGGAAACGCTGATGCACCACGCGCGCGTCCGCGACGGCGTCCTGCACCAGCTCTGCCGGGTCGAGTGTCACGTGGTCGGCGTGACTGCCCGGCCAGCTCCACTGCAGCCAGAGCGTCTCCGGCGGCGAGCCGGTCCTGGCCTCGGCCTGGCAGCACGTCTGCGGGACGTCAAGTCGAGTGACCATCAGGGCGCGCCCTTCGACGGCGCCCATCAGGTCGTGGTCGCGGGGACTGATCGCGAGGAAGCCCGCGAGCGATGCCAGGGCTGGCCTCGACGTCGCGTCGTGAGGAGATCCAGCCGACGACGGTGGTGGGGCTGTGGGTCTGCGCAGCACCAGCGAGACCAACGGTTGATCCAGTAGCCGCGTCACCGACACCGAGACGACGTCCACTCCGGCCTTCTTGACCAGGCTGCACATGCTGACGGCGGCGCCGACGTCGTAGCCGGTCGTGGACCCTGCCATCGTCACGAGCGCCACGTGACCATCGTGGCGCCGTCCGTCCACGATGGCGGCATCCGCATCCCATGGCTCGGAGGCGCACATCGTTCCGTTCCCGGGCCGGGGGTCTCGCACAACCGGCCGCCAGTGGGGTCCTGCGCCAGTCGCGGCGTCTGTCACGTAAAGTCGAGCGTCCATTTCGGCGCAGAGCCCGGCCAGGTACCGGGTTAGCGCCAGTCGACCAGTGGATTGCCCGGGTGTCTGCTCCTCAGCCTTGCGTCGCTCGGCTCCATCCGTCTTCGGCAGGTCGCTTTCCCGCCGGGAGGCCGCCGCGGCGCCAGCAGTGACCTCGCCGTCGGGCAGCGCGACGGACAGCCGCAGCACGTGCCGCTCTCTGCCCCGGGGCCCAGCGGCCGCCGTCTCGGAGTGGGACGCCCTCGGCGCTCCGGGGTACTCCAGCTCTCTGACCATCATGTCGACCGACCCAGGCCTGGCCGACCCGTCCAAGAGGCGTTCGAGCAGCTCCGCTCCCCGTGCCCCATCCGTGACCTCGATCAGGAAGTGGAACGTGCTGAGGGTGCGCGCGAAGGCGCCGGGCCCCAGGGGTGCCGCGAGGACGTAACTTCCACCGGCCGCGGTGGAGGCAGCGCTGGTCATCTGTGGACGGTCCGGGATAGCACCGTTGAGCGGACGGGCACGGACACGGACGGTGAAGTGGCCCTCGCGGCTCGTCAGGGCCTCGATCGGCTCGTCCGGCGAGGGCGTCCAGCTGGCGTCGACGGCTCGTGACGGTGTCCCTGTGGCGCCGGCATTCGGCCACGGCCCGGCGGTGACACGGCGCCGGAGGTAAGTGTCGCTCCGGGTATCGGACGAGTGCTCGACGACCAGCTCGACACCCGACCTCCCGGCGGTGACGGCACGAGCAGCGGCACGCGCCAGCTCGGCGCCGCGCAGTGACCGTCGGCTAGTTGACGTCCGCCGGTCCGCCCGAGCCGACGTGTTCTCCTCCGCCAAAACGCCCCAGGACCAGGGCCAGGGCCAGGGCCAGGGGAGAGCTTGCTCGAGCGCCGCGAGCTCTTTCCCGACCCCGACTCCGTCCCACGCCGACTCCACCCGGCGGTCCCACCGGGCGACCTGCACCGGCCGGGCGTCGATGGCGTCGAAGACCACGTCAGCGGAGCGCTCCTCCGTCTGGAGGGCCTCGGCCGGGCCTCCGGTGTGGTTCCGCAACCACCAGGGGACGTCCGCCGATGCGGGGATCGAGCGGTTTCGGCGACGGCGGCGTTGCCCCTTCTCCGCTGCACTGAAGAGCCAACACAAGAACAGGGCAGCCGCGACCCACACGTAGGGCGCCAGGTGGTCCTCCACCCACGGCAACAGGTGCGGCGGGGGTGCCCATGCCGTGGCGACGGCCACGGCGAGGCCCGAGGTGAGGATGACCGAGAAGTAGGCGACATTGCGCGGCACGGCGCGGAGCTGCCCCAGGACCGAGTTGGTGTTCGGTATGTCGAGACGGGCTAGCAGGATGCCGGGCACGAGCAACAGGACGGCTACCAAGGCGTCGGCCTGGATGTCCTTCTTCGCGGTTCCGCTGAACTGGAGCACGGCGCCGAGGCCGACGACGATGCCGAACAACCCAAGGAGCATGTAGAACACGCTGTCGGCCAGCGCAGGCCTCTCGTCGGCCAGGGTCAGGAACACCCGCGCCCGGATGGGTTCGAGACTGGGGGTTCCGAAGCCGAGTGGCTGGTGACGCCACTGGGCGTGTGCCCCGTTCTCCCGAGGATCGTTCTCGACGAGAATCTCCTCGCCGAGCCGGGCGTCGCTCAGCCAGCCGGCGATTCTCGGCAACCCCAGGGTGAAGTGCCCCGGTCGCAGGTTCTCGGTCTCGAGGCAGTCGCGGAACGTTCGGGTCGCGAGGAGATCGGCCAGCTCGTCCAGCTGGGCCAAGCTGACGTCGCCCCGGGCCAGCGCAGCGAGCGGCGAATCCTTCGGGTCTCCGGAGGGATCGGCGCCCGGCGAATCCAGGGACGCGGAGCCGAGTTCCTGATTTTCGATGTACCGGCAGTACCGCCGGTACTCGAGGTTTCGCCGCCGCCCGAGCTGGACGAGTTTAGAGACCACGGCCTCGAGTTCGAGCCACAGCGCCTCTTCCTCGACCTCCTCTGGTCCGCTTCGCCCGCGCTGCTCGAGCGCGGTGGAGAGGTCCTTCATCTCGCGGCCGAGGTCGGCCACCGCGGCCTTGTCCACATCGCTGCAGAGGATGTATCGGCGTACGTAGATCTCTTCCGCGACCTCTACGGTCACGTGGTACGAGCCGAGGGATCGAGCGATCTCGGTGCGGTAGTCGATCGTGTACTCGCGGCCAGGGGTCATTTGCAAGAGCCGCGATCTCGATTGGAGCGCGGCGGGGATCAGCGGCGCCTCGAACTGCAGGTGCGACTGCGACGTCTTCGCCGGGAGCATCACCACGAGGACGTACTCGGTGTAGGCGACCTCGATGAGCCGGTCCAGGGACTGTTGGAGATCCGGCGGCATCCCGGCCAGAAACGCCCGGGCGTCCGCGTGGGCGTCCTCGACGGGTCGCCGGCCGGCCCCGTCGGCCGACGTCGGTGGAGGCTCCGGGGAGTCGCGGCCGATCGGCCCCTCCTCGATCAGCGACTCCAGTGCCCGAATGATCAACCACATCGACTTGGGTGTCAGGCGGTCGGCCCGCGATCCCCGGATCAGCTTGAGTAGCCGGCTGAGCCCGGCGACCAAGGTCTTCGACGCTGCGCGCTGGGTCAGTCGTGGCAGCACCTGGTCGGACGCATCCCGGACGACGACGGGACTCAGGTCCATCCGGCTGTGCCGGGAGACCGGTACCCACAGGTGTGTCGCGCCATCGGCCTCGGTGGAGGCGTCCGGCGGGATGAGGCCCCGCCGGACGGTGAGTGCTGCACGTTGTTCGCCCGTCAGGCCGCGGAGGTCGACGTCTAGCGTGACCAGTCGGCGGACATGGCTCTTGTCGATGACGCGCAGGCTGTCGGTCACGCGTGAGACGTGTTCGAGCCGCAAGGACAGGTCCAGGATGACGAGTCCCGCCGCCTCGTCAGCCGCAGAGGTTTCCGGTCGGGATGTCGGTACGGCCGTGCGCTCCATCCACCGCAACAACTCATGGAAGACCGGAAGCCCGTCCTCCGCCGTCTTCCTGTCTACCCCTGCGACGTTCGGCATGGAGCCATCCCCCAGTGACGGCCAGTGTCGAACGCACATGTTGCGTCAGATGCGCGGAAGACGCCAAGCAAGCACGTCATCGGATGCGCCGCGCAGGATCGCCTCGACTTGCGGGAACTGGCGGCCGAGCATGCCGGCGACGACGTCGAATCGGGAGTGCACGCGATAGCTCTGGTCCGTTCTCGTTGGTCGAGGTGCATCCCGGTCGCGGCCGGCCGCTCAGGACGGCGCAACCTCGAGCACCGCCGACAGCGCGTGGCGGCGCCGGTCGCTGAGGTCGGCGAAGAAGGCCGGCGCGTCGTCGAAGGGGACGACGTCGGTGAGCAGGTGTGCGCGGACGAGGTCGCCGGAGCCCGCCAGCAGGGCCAGGGTCTCCCGCGAGAGCCGGGCGCGGTCCCACAGGTGCGCCAGTCCCCGCGGCACCCGTCCGATCTGGGCGCACCGCACCGACAGCCCGTTGTGGTGGAACTCCTCGCCGAGGGCGAGGTCGGCGGCGCCGCCGGTGTAGAAGGCGAGGTCGACCACGGTCGCCTGGGGCCGGGCACAGCGCAGGGCGGTCGCCAGTGCCGCGGACTGCCCGCGGCACTGGAACACCACGTCGGCGCCGTGGTCGGCCGTGCCGTGCCGCCACCTCGTCTTGAGTTCCCGGGCCACGTCCGGGGTGTCGTCGACGGCGGTCAGCCCGAGGCCGGTTGCGGCGGCCCGCCGCTCGCGGGTGGGGTCGACGACGACGACCTCGGCGGCCCCGTGCACCCGGGCGAGCAACCCGACCAGCAGGCCGATCGCCCCGCCGCCGACCACCACCACGAGCCGGCCGGCGACGCCGTCGGCCAGCCTCGTGCCCCCGGCGTCGGCGGCGGCGTGCAGCAGCCCGTTCGCGCAGATGGGCCCGAGGTGGGCCACGTAGACGCCGAGCCGCGGGTCGAGCCCGGCGGGCAGCGGCACCACGTGCTGGCCCACCGGGTCGCCGTGGACGACGGTCGAGTGGCCGTAGGCCATCGCCACGACCGCCCCCGCGGCCACCGCGGCGGTGCGGCTGTCGGTCACCCGGGCGACCTCCATGTAGCCCAGCCGTCGCACCGGGAACGACCGGGTGGCCCCGGCCGGGCCGAACAGGCCGAGCTCGGCGTCCCAGCCGGTCGCCAGGTACGGGCTGGTCCCGCGGTACCAGGTCAGCTCGGTCCCCGCGGACACCCCGCTGTACAGCGTCTCCGCCCGGAACCGGCCGTCGGCCAGTGGCGGCTCCGGTGTCTCCTCGATCTCGAGGACCCCGGCCCGCGGCACCACGAGCGTCCGCACGGTGCTCACCGGCCCACCCGGACGGACGTCCCGGTGCGCGCGGCCTCGGCCACCGCCCAGCCCAGGCGGTGGGTGGCCAGGGCCTCGGCGACGTCCACCAGCCCCGGCGGTGCGGCCCGGCCGGACACCACGTCGACGAACGCCCGGTCGACGGCGGTGCGCGGCTCGACGGTCGGGGCGGTGTCCTCGTCGCCCGCGGGGGTGCGCACCCGCAGCGTGGTCTCGGTGAGGTGGACCGACGTCCCGTCGGCGACCACCTCCAGCCCGGCCGCGGTCGGCGCCGGGAGCACGCAGGAGGTGCTGACCGTCCCCACCGCGCCCGACACCAGCCGCAGCACGGCGGCGGTCGCGTCGGGCACGTCGCGCCCCTCCCGCGTGGACGGCGCCGCGCCGCCGACCACCTCGGCGACCTCGCCGGCCAGTACCCGGACCAGGTCCAGCACGTGCGTTGCCTGCTCCACGAGCTGACCGCCCGACCGGTCCGAGCGGCTCCACCAGGCCGGCGGTGGCGTCGTGCCCCACCAGCGCGCGTCGACCAGGCGCACCGGGCGGCCGGCCAGCGCGGTCCGCGCCCGGCCGACGGTGTCCAGGTGCCGCCAGTGGTAGCCGGTCGCCGTCGGCAGGCCGGCGGCCGCCACCGCCGCGGCCACCCGCTCGGCCGTCGGCAGGTCCGCGGCCAGCGGCTTCTCCACGAAGAAGGGCAGCCCGGCGCGGATCACCGCCTGCTCGAGGTCGCCGTGGGCGAAGGGTGGGACGCAGAGCCACACGGCGTCCGGCCGCCGGCCGAGCAGGTCGGCCAGGTCGCGGGCCTCCGGTGCCCCGACCTCGGCGGCCAGGGCCGCCGCCGCACCGGGGCCGGCGTCCCAGATCCCGGTCAGCTCGACGTCCTCGAAGCCCGACAGCACACGCGCATGGCGGGCGCCGACGCCGCCCGCCCCGACCAAGCCCACCCGGATGCCCATGCCGGCATCGTGCCGTCCCGGTGCAGGTGCCGCGCGCGTTCCCGGTGACGGGCGGCCCGCCGACCGGTATCCAGTGCCGACGGGGATGAGACGGCAGCACCCGACCGAGAGGGCAGGAATGCGCACCGACGTCGCCCACTGGCTGCACCGCCGGACCTTCCGCGCGCTGGACTACGACCCGCACCTCCTGCTCGAGCGCAAACGCTGCCAGGACCTCACGGTGAGCGTGGTGCTGCCCGCGCTGGACGAGGAGCGGACGGTCGGCGCGATCGTCACCGCCCTCCGCCGCGACCTCGTCGACGGGGTGCCGCTCGTCGACGAGGTGGTCGTGGTCGACAGCGGGTCCACCGACCGGACCGCGGCCTGCGCCCGGGACGCCGGGGCGCGCGTCGTCCACGTCGACGACGTCCTGCCCGAGCGCGGGCACGTCCCGGGCAAGGGCGAGGCGCTCTGGAAGTCGCTGTACGTGACGTCCGGGGACCTGCTGGCGTTCGTGGACTCCGACCTCGTGGCGTTCGACCCCGTCTTCGTCGTGGGACTGCTCGGCCCGTTGCTCACCGACCCGACGATCGGGTACGTCAAGGGGCTCTACGACCGGCCGCTGGCGACCAGCGAGGGCCTCGCGCCCACCGGCGGCGGGCGGGTCACCGAGCTGACCGCGCGCCCGCTGCTCGGGGCGCTGTGGCCGCACCTGTCGGGGTTCGTGCAGCCGCTGTCCGGCGAGTACGCCGGCCGGCGGGAGCTGCTCGAGCAGGTGCCGTTCGTCTCCCACTACGGCGTCGAGCTGGGTCTGCTCATCGACCTCGCCGAGCTCGCCGGCATCGACGCCCTGGCCCAGGTGGACCTCGGCACGCGCCGGCACGGCCACCAGAGCGACGCCGCCCTCGGGCGGATGGCCGGGCAGGTGCTGCAGACGGCGCTGGCCCGCTGCCCGGGCGTCGGGGTCCCCGGCGACACGCTGGTGCAGTACGTGCGGACGGGCATGGCGATCGAGGCGGTGACCTGGGAGGTGGGCGTGCGCGAGCGGCCGCCGATGCGCACGGTGCCCGGCTACCGCGGAGCGCGCGTCCCCGGGGCGGGCCGGTGAAGATCCTCATGGACGCCGGCCCGTGGCTGCCGGTGCCGCCGGTCGGCTACGGGGGGCTGGAGAACGTCGTCGCGACGCTCACCACCGAGCTGCGCCGTCGCGGGCACACGGTCGTCCTGGCCACCGTCGGGGACAGCACGCTACCGGCTGACGGCCGGGTGGCCGCCTTCCCGAGCGGGCGCTTCGAGCGGCTGGCCGCCCCGTACCCGGAGGTCACGGGCGTCGCGCACGCGCACGCGTCCGCGGTCGTCGAGGAGATCCGCCGGCACGAGGACGCCGGGGTCCCCTTCGACCTGGTGCACACGCACCTGGAGGTCGTCGGCCCGGCGGTGCTGGGTGCCCTGGGCCCGGCCGCGCCGCCCGTGCTGCACACGCTGCACTGGGACCTGCGGCGCAACGCGGACTTCTACGCCCGCTTCGACGGCCGGGGTCGGGTCTTCTTCGCCGGCGTCTCGGAGTCGCAGGTTGCCCGGGGGCCCGCGGCGCTGCGGCGGCAGACCCTGGGCGCGGTGCCGCTCGCCGTCCCGATCCCGGCGCAGCCGCCGGTGCCGCGGGACGAGCGGTCCGACGCCGTCCTGGTCCTGTCCCGGCTGTGCGAGGCGAAGGGCACCGACGTCGCGCTGCGTGCCTGCCGTGCGGCCGGGGTGCCGCTCGTCCTCGCCGGGCCGGTCGGCGGGCAGCCCGACCGCGCCTCCCTCGAGGCGGCGCTCGCCGATCCGGCCCACCCGGTGGCCGGCTACCCCGATGTCCGGTGGTTCCTCGAGCACGTCGACCCGCTGCTCGACGACGACCGGGCCCGCTGGATCGGCAGCGTGTCGGGCGCGGAGAAGGAGGACCTGCTCCGCCGGTCGCGGGCGGTGCTGTTCCCGATCCGGTGGCCCGAACCCGGAGGGACGGCGGTGTGCGAGGCGCTCGCCGCGGGAACGCCGGTCATCGCCCACCCGCGGGGCTGCCTGCCCTCCCTCGTCGAGCACGGGGTCACCGGCTTCCTGGCCGAGGACGAGGACGCCTTCGTCGCGGCGCTGCACCGCCTCGACGAGATCGACCCGGCGGCGTGCGCCTCGGCGGCCGCCGGCCGCTTCGCGCCGGCCGTCATGGCCGACGGCTACGAGGCGCTCTACGCCGAGGTGCTGCACCGGGCGGCTGTTCCGCAAGCCGTGTAGGTCTGCCCCGACCCGGGCCTGGCCCGGCGGCGGATCGGATCGGGTCGGATCGAAACAGCAGGTGAGGACGCCGCGGGGTTGCGTCGGCCGGGGTCGCCGTGACAGGTTGTTTACGTCGTAAACACTGGGGTCCAGCGTCGGCCTGCCGCCCCCGACCTCCCGGAGCCCGTCTGCATGCCCCCGATCGACGTCCCTGCTGCCGGCTCGATCCGGACCGCGCCCACGGACGGCGGCCTCCTCCTCGTGCTGGCCGGGGAGGTCGACGCCGCGGTCGTCCTCGCCTTCGAGGCCTCGGCGCCGCCGCCGTCGGCCGGCGCGGTCGTCGCCGTCGATGCCGCGGCCGTGACGTTCATCGGCGCCGCCGGAGTGAGCCTGGTGCTGCGGCAGACGGCCGCCCTGCGCGCGGCCGGCCGCCGGCCGGAGCTGCACCGGCCGTCCCGTGCGATGCAGCGGATCCTCCGCCTCACCGAGCTGGAGGCCGAGTTCACCTGGCGCTAGGCGGGGGCCCGGGCGCCGCCGACGACGTGCCGATGCCGTTCAGGAGCATCGACCAGAAGTGGTCGGCCACCTCGTCGGTGGAGAGCGGGCCGCCGCGGCTGAACCACTGGTAGGTCCAGTTCATCAGCGACAGCACCGCGAGGCTCGTCATCCCCGGGTCCACGTCGCCGAACTCGCCGGCCTCGTTGCCGGCCGCGATGACGTCGGCGACCAGCTGCCGGTAGCGGGATCGCTGCGCCGCGACCGAAGTGCGGGCGTCGGGCGGCAGCTCCCGGTAGCTCTCGAAGAAGATCCGCAGGTGCCCCGGGTGGGAGTCCATCAGGCCGATGACGTCCCGCATCATCGCCCGGAGCTCGTCGCGCGGCCCGAGCCGCCCGGCCCCGAGCCGGTCCAGGTGGCGGTCGATGACGACGGTCATCAGCGTGCCGTGCAGTTCGACCAGCAGCTCGTCCTTGCTGCGGAAGTAGTGGTAGAGCGACGCCTTGCGGATTCCGGTGCGGTCGGCGATCGCCTGCATCGACGTCTCGTGGTAACCGTTCCGGTCGAACAGGTCGGCGGCGACCCCGATGATCTGGGCGCGCCGCGGGTTCGCGGCTCCGGCGCTGCTCACGGGGCCGGACAGTACCAGCGCATTGACAGCCAGAGACGCCGCTCACTAGCCTTCCGACCGGCCGGTAGGAATGGCGACGACGCACGGGACGGAGCGCTCGTTGGAGGTCTGCATCATCGGCGCGGGGGCCTCCGGCGTGACGGTCGCCAAGAGCCTGCGGCAGCGGGGTGTCGACTTCGACTGGTTCGAGAAGGGGTCGGCGCTGGGCGGTCTGTGGCGCTACGACAACGACAGCGGCACCTCGTCGGCCTACCGCTCGCTGCAGATCGACACCAGCTCGCGCAGCCTCGCGTACCCGGACTTCCCGGTGCCGCCCGGCCGGCCGGCGTACCTCCGTGCGCGCCACGTGCTGGAGTACCTGGAGAGCTACGCGGCCGAGTTCGGCGTCGCGGACGCGGTCCAGACGTCGACCGAGGTCCTCTCGGTGCAGCGGCTGGGCAGCCGGTGGTCGGTCACCACCGACCGGCACGGCGCCCGGACCTACGACGCGGTCGTCGTCGCCAACGGGCACCTGAGCGTGCCCCGGCGCCCCTCCTTCCCGGGGACGTTCACGGGGGAGGAGCTGCACTCCCACGACTACCGGACGCCGGAGCCGTTCAGCGGCAGGTCCGTCGTCGTGGTCGGGATGGGCAACTCCGGCTGCGACATCGCCGTCGACCTCGCCCGGGTCGCCGGGCAGGTGCACCTCTCCACGCGGCGCAGCGCCTGGGTCCTGCCCAAGTACCTCCTGGGCGTGCCGACCGACCGGTGGTCGGCGTTCCTGACACGCAAGCTGCGGCTGCCGACGCCGCTCGCCCGGAACGTGGTGAAGACGGTGGCCCGCGTCGCCGTCGGACCGCAGGAGCGCTTCGGCGTGCCGAAGCCGGCCCACCCGATCCACCGCGAGCACGCCACGATCGGCCAGGAGCTGCTGCAGTACGTGGCCTACGACTGGATCCGGGTGCGGCCCGACATCGCGTCGTTCGACGGGCGCGAGGTCCGCTTCACCGACGGAACCAGCACGACCGCCGACGCCGTCGTCTACGCGACCGGGTACGACCCCTCGTTCCCGTTCCTGCCCGCCGATCTCGTGGCGCGGGCCGAGAGCGGGCAGCTGTACCGCCGCATCGCGCACCCCGAGGCGCCCGGCCTGTACTTCGCGGGCCTGGTGCAGCCCGTCGGGCCGACGATCCCGCTGGTCGAGATCCAGGGCCGGTGGATCGCCCGGGTGCTGACCGAGGAGGTGCCGCTACCGGATGCGGAGACGATGGCTCAGGAGATCGCGGCGCACCGCCGGTGGGTGGACGCGACCTTCGTGAACTCGGCGCGCTACCGCCTCGAGGTCGATTTCCGGACGTACGCGGGGCAGCTGCGGCGCGACATGGCCGCGTGAGGCCCGAGGAGGAGACATGCACGTGCTCGTCACCGGTGGCACCGGGATCATCGGCAGCCTGACCGGTCGCACGCTCGCCGGGCGCGGCCACCGCGTCCGGCTGCTCGACGTCGCCCCGGACCCGGTCGCGCTGGCGCGGAACGGCGGGCAGACCGGCGACGTCGAGGTCGTCCCGGGGGACGTGCTGTCCTTCGGCGACGTCGGCGCAGCGGCTCGGGACGTCGACGTGATCGTGCACCTCGCGTACAGCCTCGGGGAGGCCACGAACCGGCGCCCGTACGCCGCCACCCAGCTGAACGTCCAGGGCACCGCGACGGTGCTCGAGGCGGCGCGGCTGTTCGGGGTGCAGCGCGTGGTGCTCGCCAGTTCCATCGCCGTCTACGGCGCCGACGGGGCGTACGCGCCGGCGGAGCTCCCGCTCACCGAGGACGCCGCTCCGTACCTCGCCGCGGGCATGCCGCTCTACGGCGCCGGGAAGCTCTACCTCGAGCAGCTCGCCCGGGTGTACCGCAGCACGCACGACCTGCTGTGCGTGGGCATCCGGCCGAGCCCGGTCTACGGGCCGGGCGGGGTGCGCGGGGTGTCGGGGTGGCTCTCCGGGGCGATCGAGGGAGCCGCCACGGGGCGGACCGTCACGGTGGGCCGCGGCGACGCGCGGATGAGCCTCGTCCACGTCGAGGACGTCGCCGAGCAGCTCGTGCGGCTGGTCGAGCTCGACGCGGCGGCGTTCGGCGACCGCCACTTCTTCAACACCGGAGGCGACGCCACGACCATGCGGGAGCTCGCCGCGCTGGTCCGGGAGATCGTGCCGGAGGCCCGGTTCGAGGTCACCTCGGACGGGGAGCGGGACGTCGCCGGCCTGGCCACGCAGGTGAGCGGCCGGGCCCTCGGCGAGCTGATCGGCTACGAGCGCCGCTACGACCTCGCCTCGGGCCTGCGCGCGCACATCGAGGCGACCCGCCCGCCCGCCTGAACCTGCGGTGATCAGTCCTGCGCGGCGCTCCGGTCCGGGACGGCGCGGGCCAGGGCGGCCGCGCGGCGGGCGAGCCGGGTCGCCGTCGGCGTGGCGGCGTAGCCGTTGACCAGCTTCGCGCGGGCCGCGAGCGCGCCGGCGCGGTGCACCGCGATGGAGCGCAGGACGTCCTCGAAGTCGCTCGCGACCACGTAGTGCGTGCCGTCGACGAGGTGGACGACGGTGTCGCCGCGCCGCTCGATGCGCTCGATGTGGTCGGGGTCGACGGAGAAGTGCTCGCCGTTGAGGCAGGTCACTGCGATCACCAGAGCGGTCCTTTCGCACCAGTCGGCCCGGGGACCGGTGGACCGGCCCGGAGATCGGTCCGGCACCGGGGCCATCGGCGCCCGGGAGCCCGTGCTGGAGCACCGCGCGGCCGACTACGCCCGATCGGGTGACCGGCCGGTCGGGACCGGAGGGGCAGGCGCGGCGCGCCGGCCCGGTGTCGGCGCAGGCCCGTCAGTCGGAGCCGCGGCCCTCGCGCCAGTAGCCCATGAAGGCCACCGACCGGCGGTCGATGCCGACCTCCTGGACCAGGTGGCGGCGCAGCCCCTTGACCACGCCGGCCTCCCCGGCCAGCCAGGCGTACACGCCGGAGGACGCCGTCGGGGCGGCGTCCACGGCGGGGATCTCCCAGAGGATCTCGGCATCGACGTCGACGTCGGACAGCTCGACCACGGGGGAGGGGGCCAGCAGGTCGCCCAGCTCGTGGACCGTCTCGGCCACCGCGGCGGCGAGCAGCTGCCCCCGCGGCGCGGCGGCCGTCCCGTCGGCGGGCCAGCGGGGGAGCCAGCTGATCCGGACGCCGCTCGGGGCCGCCACGTCCAGCGCGTCGGCGGCCGTCGGCACCTCGAGCAGGACCCGGGCGTGCTGCCCGCCCGGCAGGCTCTCGACGATCGCGCAGATCGCCGGGACCGCGGTCTCATCACCCGCGAGGAGCAGGCACGAGGCGTCCGCCGGCGGGTGCCACTCGAAGCCGCCGGTCGGTCCGGGGAACGAGGCGTTCGGGGCGACCAGCACCACCTCGTCGCCGACGCCCGCCCGCTCGGCCCAGGCCGACGCCGGGCCGGTGGCGCCGTGCAGCACGAAGTCGACGTCGACCTCGCCCACCTCGGTGCGCAGTGCCCGGATCGTGTACGTGCGGATCGGCATCCGGCGCTCCGGCGGCAGTGCCCGCCACGCGCCGTACCAGTCGTCGCCGGCCGGGCAGTCGAGGGTGCCGCGACCGGGCAGCGGGAGCATGACCTTGATCCGCTGGTCGAAGCCGTTGGAGGCGAAGGCGTCCATCTCCGGACCGGTGAAGGTGACCCGCAGGAAGCTCGGGCTCAGCCGCTGCACCCGCGCGACCCGCACCGGGAAGGTGCGGTAGGCGGGAACCTGCAGGGTCTCGACGGTCACGGCGTCTCCCGGGCTCCGGCAGGTGCAGGCCGTCTCTCGACTTAGGCTAGCCTCACCTGGCTTCCGGCAGTCTTGCACACGCCGGCCGGGCGATCCAGAGCGTGCCCACCGGGCTCGACGCGCTCGAGGGCTTCCTGGTCGGCTCACCGCGGGGACGGCGAGGGCCCCCTCCCGGGATCGGGAGGGGGCCCTCGGTGCGCCGGGGCGGGTCCGCTCAGGGCGTGTCGGTGACGATCTGCGCGGCCAGGTACTGCGGGGCGCCGACCCGCTCGATGGCGGCGAGCTGCGCTTCGAACCAGTCGGCGTGCTTCTCCTCGTCGAGGACCATCTCCTCGAAGACCGAGGCGGTGCCGTGGTCACCGAGGTCGTGGCACTCCTTGGCGGAGGCGTTGAACTGGGCGACGGCGGCCTTCTCGCTGTCGAGGGCGAGCACCAGCATCTCCTCGGCGGTCTCGCCCACCCGGATCGCACCGAGACGCTGCAGGTTGGGGTGGCCGTCGAAGAGCAGGATCCGCTGGATGAGGGCGTCGGCGTCGCGCATCTCGTCGATGGAGAGGTCGTAGAAGACCTTGCCGAGCTTGGGCAGGCCCCAGGCGTCGAGCATCCGGGCGTTGAGGAAGTACGTGTTGGTGACCGTGAGTTCGAAGGTCAGCGCGTCGTTCAGCAGTTCGACCACGCGGGGGCTAACGGGCTGCACCGGATACTCCCAGCTCTCGCTCGGCCGGGCGCTCGGTGGTGCGCTCGGCTCGCACCGGGCAATGCTGACACACGAGGTCCCGGAGCGAGTCGACGCAGTTGCCGCAGGTCCGTCCGGCACCGGTGGCCCGGGCGACGTCAGCGATGCAGGTCGCGCCGTTGGCGATCGCCTCGAGGATGTCGCGGTCGGTCACCACGTTGCAGTGGCACACGTACATGCAGCGGTCGCCTTACGGGAGACGGCGGGCGGGCGGGCCCCGGTGCGGGCACCGGGGCGTCGGGTGGAGGTTAGCCTCTCCTAACCGCTCCGCGCCAGACCGGCTGGTCAGGTTCTGCCGGCGGCCCCTAGGTTGCCGTCATGCCCGACCCGGCGTCCCGCGCCCGCGCGCTCCTGAGGCTCCAGACCGGTCCGCGGATCCTCGTCCTGGCCAACGTCTGGGACGTGACCTCGGCCAGGGTCGTCGCCGGGACGGCCGGGACCGGCGCCCTGGCCACCGCCAGCCACTCCATCGCCGCGTCCCTGGGGTACGAGGACGGCGAGCGCATCCCGCTGGACCTGCACCTGGACGTGGTGCGGCGGATCACCGCCGCCGTGGACCTGCCGGTGTCGGTGGACCTGGAGGCCGGCTACGGGGATCCGGGCGGGACGGCGCAGCGCGCGATCGCGGCCGGCGCGGTGGGCGGCAACCTGGAGGACGGGATGCGGCCGCTGGACGAGGCGGTGGCCGCGGTGGGGGAGGTGCTGGTGGCCGGCCGCGCCGCGGGCCTCGACTTCGTGCTGAACGCCCGGACCGACGCCGTCCTGCACGCTCCCGACGGCGCCGACCGCGCCGCGCTGCTCGACGAGGCGGTGCGCCGGGGGCGGGCCTTCCTGGCGGCGGGGGCGGCCGCGGTGTTCGTGCCGGGCGTGGCGGCGGCCGCCGAGATCGCCGCGCTGGTCGAGGCGCTGGGGCGCGGGCGGCTCAGCGTGCTGGCCGTCCCGGGGGCCACGCCACCGGTCGCCGAGCTGGAGCGGCTGGGCGTCGCCCGGGTCTCCACCGGTCCGTTCGCGCAGCGGGTGGCGCTCACCGCACTGCAGGACGCGACGGCGGCGCTGCTGGCGGGCGGCGCGCTGCCGCCCGGTACCCGGATGCTCAGCTGAGGTGCCCGTGCGGGCCTCCGAGCGGCTGGCCTGGGCGGCCGGCGTGGTCGCACCCGCCCCGGGGCAGCGCGTGCTGGAGGTCGGCTGCGGCCACGGCGTGCTCGTCGACCTGCTCGCCGGACGGCCGGGAGCGGGTCCGCTGGTCGCCGTCGACCGCTCGGCGACCATGGTGGCCGCGGCCACCCGGCGCAACCGCGCCGCGATCGAGGCCGGGCGGGTGAGCCTGCAGACCGCGACGCTGGCCACGGCCGACCTCCTGGAGCACTCGTTCGACGTCGTCGTGTCGTTCGACGTCCGGGCGTTCTGGACGCCGCCGGCGCCGGAGTGGGACGTCGTCCGGCGCGTGCTCGCGCCCGGCGGTCGCGTCCTCGTGGCCTTCTCGGTGATGGGCCCGGGCGCCGACGAGGCGATCCGGACGGCGGTCCGCCGCGTCGCCGGGGAGCGCGGCTTCGCCGAGCACGCCGTCCACCGGGCCGCCACGGCACCGACGCCGTCGGCCGCGATCGAGTTGCGGCCCACGCCGGACGGGTAGGGGCCGGAGGACATCGACGAGAGGACCTGCACGTGAGCGACGACGTGATCACCGGAGACCTCTACGCCTACGAGTCGCTGCTGTCGGCCGAGGAGCGCGAGGAACTGGCCGGCATCCGGGACTTCCTGCAGACCGAGGTCAAGCCCGGGGTCAACGAGCACTGGGAGGCCGCCACCTTCCCGATGGACCTGATCCCGCGGTTCGCCGAGGCCGGGCTGGTCGGCCGCAGCTACGACACCGAGGGCTCCCCGCGGGGCTCCCGCCTGTTCACCGGCTTCATCTCCCTGGAGGCCTCCCGGGTCGACCCGTCGATGGCCACCTTCCTCGGCGTGCACAACGGGCTGGCGATGGGATCGATCGTCACCCTCGGCTCCGAGGAGCAGAAGCGCCGCTGGCTGCCGGGCATGCTCGCGCTGGACAAGATCGGCTGCTTCGCGCTCACCGAGCCGCACGGTGGCTCCGACGTCGCGCTCGGCCTGGAGACCACGGCCCGGCGCGACGGCGACGAGTGGGTGATCGACGGCGCCAAGCGGTGGATCGGCAACGGCACCTTCGCCGACCTCGTTGTCGTCTTCGCCCGCGACGTCGCCGACGACTCGGTGAAGACGTTCGTCGTCGAGAAGGGCACCGCCGGGTTCACCGCGACCAAGATGGAGGGCAAGTACGCGCTGCGCACGGTGCAGAACGCGGACATCACCTTCGAGGGCTGCCGCATCCCGGCGGAGAACAAGCTCGAGCACGGCAACACGTTCAAGGACGTGAACCGGGTGCTCAAGCTGACCCGCGGCGGGGTCGCCTGGAACGCCGTCGGCTGCCAGATGGGGGCGTTCGAGGCCGCGCTGGCCTACGCCAAGGAGCGGGAGCAGTTCGGCCGCCCGATCGCCGGCTTCCAGCTGATCCAGGACCTGCTGGCGCGGATGGCCGGCAACGTCACGGCCAGCCTCGGCATGGCCGTCCGCGTGGCGCAGCTGCAGGAGGAGGGGGTGTTCCGGGACGACCACGCCGCGCTGGCCAAGAGCTACGTGACCAGCCAGGCGCGGGAGACCGTGGGCTGGGCGCGCGAGCTGCTCGGTGGCAACGGCATCCTGCTCGAGCGCGACGTCGTCCGGTTCTTCAACGACGCCGAGGCGCTCTACTCCTACGAGGGCACCCGGGAGATCAACCAGCTCATCGTCGGCCGGGCGCTCACCGGGATCAGCGCCTTCGTCTGAGGCAGCCGACGAGTGCGGACCGGCCGTCCCAGGGGCAGGGGGACGGCCGGGCCGCGGTCTCAGGCGCCGAGGACGGCGGTGCGCACCAGGTACAGCAGCACGACGACGGCGACCGCCACGGCGAGCCCGACCCACAGCCGGCGCTCGCGCACCCGGTCGGCCTCCGTCTCGTCGGCCAACGCGACCGGGTCGGCCCACACCGGGGGCAGCCCGCCGCAGCGGACGAGCAGCTCCTCGGTGAGGACGACGGGCGGGCTGACCCGGAACGGCTGCCCGGCCCCGACCAGGCGGTGGACGGTGCTCATACGGTGACCCTCCCGGTCTTCTCGGTCTTGTCCCAGGTCATCGCGGCCCCGCGGAACTCCTTGACGTAGGCGTCCACGGTGATCGCGCACATCATCGGCCCGAAGCCGACCAGGTAGAGCGCCAGCGGCGTGACCGGCCGGCCCCAGCGGGTGCCCTCCAGCTTCCGCACGCCGTAGGCCAGCGGGATGCAGAGCACCAGCCAGCTGTAGACGAAGAGCGTCCACACCGTCTCCGCGGTGCCCGACAGCGGGACGACGCCGGGGAAGGCGGCCGACAGCAGGACGACGAAGGAGATCGCGCCCGGGAACAGCAGCGCCTCCCGCCACACCTTCAGACCGGTCCGCGGGTCGACCGACATGGTCAGCGTGATCATGAAGACGAAGGTCGCGATCGGCACGAACACCGCCGCGCCGAAGACCTGCGAGGCCAGCTCGCTGTCGAGCAGGTACAGCCCGGTGAGGCCGATCGAGGTCAGCAGCATCGCCACCGGCAGCAGCAGGATCGCGAACCAGAAGACGCCGAAGAAGAAGCCGCCGAGCCCCGGGTGCACCGACCGGCGGAACCACAGGTGCCGGTACATCGAGGTGATCTGCACGTTGCCGCGCGCCCAGCGCAGCCGCTGCTTCCACAGCGCGTCGACGCCGGCCGGCTCCTCGGCCAGCACGCGGGCGTGCGGCTCGAAGACGACCCGGCGCCCGGCGAGCTGGGTGCGGAACGTCGTGACGGTGTCCTCGGCCAGGGACGAGGTGTCGATCTGGCCGCCGATCGCCACGAGGTTCTCCCGCGAGTGCAGCTGCGCGCCACCGGCCAGGCAGGCCATCGCGCCGGCCACGTTCTGCGCCCGGCGCGAGGCGGCCTGCGCGGCCAGGTAGTCGAACCCGATGAAGCGGGTGATGCCCTCGGGGTCGCCGCTGCCCTCGCGGATGTACGCGGTCACCGCGCCGACCGTGGGGTCGGCCAGGTGGCGGGTCATCTTGCGCAGCGAGGCCGGCTCGTATTTGACGTCGGCGTCCATGATCAGGAGCGCCTCCATCCAGTCGTCGGCGAGGATCTCGCGCAGCCCGTGGTTGAGCGTGTGCGCCTTGCCCTCGCCGCCCTTCTCGCGGCGCAGGTGCACGACCCGGCCGGGGAAGCGCGCGGCGCAGGCGGCGAGCACGGCAGGGGTGTCGTCGGTGCTGGCGTCGTCGACCACGTACACGCGCAGCCGGTCCGGCGGGTAGTCCAGCCCCATCAGCCGCTCGATGGAGGTGGTGAGCACCGCGGCCTCGTTCCAGGCCGGGATCACCACCGCGACGTTGGGCAGGTACGGGCCGGTCTCCCGGTAGTGGTTGCGCACCGCGTGGAACGGGATCACCAGGAACTGCGCCAGCCCGGCCACGACGGGGATCGCGCCGGTGGCGACCAGCACGAGCAGGAACCAGGTCAGCACGGTCTCCCCGATCGAGGCCACGTCGGGGGCGGCGGAGAGGACGTCGGTCACCGGGCACCCACCAGCCGGGTAGCGGACGCCGCGTCGGCCACCCACGAGTAGCGGCCCACGGTCGTCGCCTCGTGGCTGTCGGTGGAGCCGACCAGGGTCACCCCGGCCGCGGCGAGGGCCAGCACCACGCGCGGGCCGGGGCAGCGCCACTTCTCGTTGACCTCGACCGTCGTCCCGGTGCGGACGGCGGCGGTGGCGATCGCGGCGATGTGCTCGTCGAGCAGCTCGCTCTCGTGCATGCCGATCTTGGGCAGCAGGGAGAACAGGTGGGCCAGCTGGCCCCGCCCGGCCCGGTCCATCGCCCGGACGGTCGCGTCGACCAGGATCGACAGCGCGTCCTGGGCCGACAGCCCCTCGGCCATCTCGTCGAGCGTGCGCCGCGGGCTCCACGGGCCGTCCGGCCCGGGGAACTGGTGGTCGGCGATGAGGATGCGGTCCACCCCGCCGGGGCCGACGACCAGGTCCTCGGGCACGTCCAGCCGCCCGGAGGCGTCCAGGATCTTGGCCTCGACCCCGGTCAGTACCTCCAGGCCGTCGATGCGGGGCAGCGCCGCCACCTCGGCGAGGAAGCCGGGCACCCAGGCCGTCGTGGTCCGGACGTGGTCGACCATGCGGATGCTGGCCAGCCCGGTGTCGCGGGCGGCGACCAGGTTCTCCATCGGCGCGCTGAGCGCGTCGTCGGACCAGGTGGAGTGCACGTGGTGGTCGGTGAGCAGCAGGTCCAGCTGACCCAGGAGTGCGGTCATCGGGCGGTCCCCTCGGTGACGACGTCGGACGGCGCGAGGAAGACGTCCTCCAGGTACCGGACGACGGCGAGCTCGGTGAAGGGCACCTCGGCCGGCAGCGGCCGGCCCAGGGCGAGGTCCAGCGCGAGCGAGGGCATGTCCACGCCGGCCGCGACGGTCAGCGGCATGGCGCCGGGGAACCGCGGGTTGACCTCGAGCAGCGCGGGGCGGCCGTCGGCGTCGCGGCGGAGCTGGACGTTGGCCACGCCCACCAGGCCGATGGCCGAGGCGACCCGGCGGGCGGTCTCCTCCAGCTCCGGGTCGGACACGGTGGCGCCGGCGACCGAGACCCCGGAGTCGACCCGCAGCCGCGACCGGGGGACGGCGGCGACCACGTGCCCGTCGGCGTCGGCCAGGGTGTCGACCGAGTACTCGTCCCCGGGCAGGTGCGCCTGCACCAGGACGTCCTCGTCGCTGCCGAGGGCGCGCAGGGCGGCGGCGTCCTCGACCAGGTGCACGCCGCGGGAGCCGGCCCCCCGCCGTGGCTTGACGATCACCGGGTAGTCCCAGCCGTCCGGGTCCGTCTCGCCCAGCAGCGCGGTGCGCGGGGTGGGCAGGACGTCGGTGCAGCGCTGGGCCAGCGCGTACTTGTCCAGGCAGACCTCGAGGGTCTCCAGGCTCGGGGCGGCCAGCGTGGTGCCGACCGCGTCCAGCCGCTTGCGCTCGGCGGCGAGCCGGGGGAGCTCGACGTCGACGGTGGAGAACAGGACGTCGACCCGCTCCCGCTCGCACAGGGCGACGAGGGAGTCGACGAAGTCCTCGCTGAGGCCGGGCCGGACCAGGTGCCGCGCGGGGGCGTCGACCAGGTAGAGGCCGCTGGCGAAGCGGTCCATGTCGGCCGCCAGCAGCTCGACGTCGTCGCGGCGGGCCAGCGAGCGCAGCACGGCGATGCCGGCTGGGCCGCCGGCTCCGGTGACGAGGACGCGGATGGGGGTGGGATCAGACACCGAAGCGCTCCGGGGTGGTCGACGTGGCGGGGGAGGACTGCTGGACGGCCGTCCCGCTGGTCGCGCCGACGACGCCACCGGCGTCGCGTACCACCTCGAGCGGCTCGCAGTAACGGCCACCGGTGCCGTACCGCGACCAGTAGCGGGCGGTGGACAGGACGAAGTCGTCCTCGAGGTACGCGCGGATGCCGGCCTGCGAGGCGAAGCTCTGCAGCAGGTCGAGCTTCGTGCGGGTGAAGCCGTCGATGCTCACGAACCGGGTGGGCCGGAAGTCGATGGTGGCCGAGGGGCTCTGGAAGCAGGCCACGGTCGGCACGTCGCGGGTGGCCACGCTCGCGGCCTGGTGCACCGCCCGGTGGTCCTGGTGGCGGTCGTTGGCCGAGTGCGTGTAGACGATCGTGGGCCGCACCTCGGCCACCACCCGCTCGATGATCGACATGGTCGGGTCCATCGGGCTGATCCGGGTGTCCTCGAGGTCCTCGAGGAACAGGCGGGCACCGATCAGCTCGGCGGCGGCCAGCGACTCGTTCTGCCGGTCACCGGCCTCACCGCCGCGGGCACCGCGGGACAGGGTGAGGATCACGACCTGGTCGCCGGCGGAGCGGTGCGCGGCCAGCGTGCCGCCGACGCCGATCTCGACGTCGTCGGGGTGCGCGCCGATCGCCAGCACGGTCTGCCGCGGGGCGGCGGCGGCCCGCTTGGCCTGCGCGGTCTCCGCCAGCCGGCGGATCGTCGCGGCCAGGGTGTCCTTGGGCACCGGCTTGACGAGGAACTCGTCGGCCTGCCGGCGCAGGGCGTCCACGGCGTAGTCGACCGATGCGTGCGCGGTCATCACGGTGACGGGCAGGTCGGCGCGCAGCAGGCGGAGCCGGTCGAGGAACTCCAGCCCGGTCATCCCCGGCATCTCGATGTCGGTGATCGCCGCGTCGAACTCGATGCGGGACGCCAGTGCCAGGGCCTCGAGCGGGTCGGCGCACGTGGTCACGGTCATGCCGCCCCGCTTCAGCACGGTGCGCACGAAGAATGCGGTGTCGGGGTCGTCGTCGACGACCAGGACGTGCAGGGCACCGTCCACGGTTCCGGCTCCCGTCGGTGGGGTCCCCCGGGTGGGTCCGGGAGGGGGACCGGTGTCCCCGCGGGAGTTGACGGCCGTTCGGACACGTCGCATGAGCTGAGGCCCCCGGGCCTCACCCGGTCGGGTGGGACCACCCGACCGGGCGGTCCGCGCCCCGCTCAAGCCGGTCCGCACCGGTGCCGATCACCCGGTCAGGTGACCGGAGGACCAGCCTCCGCACCCTGCGTGCAGCGAGGAGGAGTCGTCGTGCCGGATCAGTCCGTGCTCGTGGTGGAGGACACCCCGGAGATCCGCGAGCTCGTGACCACGGTGCTGGAGCGCGCCGGGTTCACCGTGCGGGCCGTCGGCACCGGCGCCGCGGCGCTCGAGGAGGTGCGGCGCGACCCGCCGGACCTGATCGTGCTCGACCTCGGGCTCCCGGACGCCGACGGCACCGAGGTGTGCCGCCGGATCCGCACCGAGACGCCCTGCTACGTCCTGATGCTCACCGCCCGCGCCGAGGAGGTCGACCTGCTCATCGGGCTGGCCGTCGGCGCCGACGGGTACATGGCCAAGCCGTTCTCGCCCCGCGAGCTCGTCGCGCGCGTTCAGGCGATGCTGCGCTTCCCGCGCACCGCCGCGCCGGCGACGGCCGAGGCCGACCCGGTGCTCGAGTCGGTGCGCCGGCTCGCCGAGCTGGAGGTGGACGAGGACAGCCGCGAGGTCCGCGTCGACGGCGCCGTCGTCGATCTCACCCGGACCGAGTTCGACCTGCTGGCGGCGCTGGCGTCCCGGCCGGGACGTGTGCTGCAGCGGGAGACGCTGCTGCGCGAGGTCTGGCAGACCGACTGGGAGGGCAACCTCCGGCTGGTCGAGGCGCACATGTCCAACCTGCGCCGGAAGCTGGTCGCGGCCGGCCTGCACTCGCCGGAGATCCGTACGGTCCGCGGCGTCGGCTACCGCCTCGTCGCCGCCTGATCCGACTCAGGCATAGGAAGCTATGCCTCCGGATCGAGGGCCGGAACCATAGGCAAAGCCTCCTATGCCTCCGGATCGAGGGCCGGAACCACAGGCAAAGCCTCCTATGCCTCCGGATCGAGGGCCGAAACCAAAGGCAAAGCCTCCTATGCCTGGGGGCGGCCGGTGCGACGAGCGGGTGGCGGTCAGACGCCGGCCAGCTCCTGCAGCCGCACGACCCGGGAGTGCGCGAGCACACCGCGGCGGGCGTCGGCGGCGATCTCCCGGCAGATCGAGGCGACCTCCGGGTGGCCCAGCTGACCGCTCGTGCCGGCGAGGGTGTGCGCGGCGAAGGCCACCGCGGTCGCGTCGCCGGACCGGGTGTGCCGGTCGATCGCGGAGAGCCGGGAAGGCAGCGCGTCGGCGTAGATGCCCTGGAGCCGGGTCATGAGCTCGACGTCGACCAGGTCGTCGTCCGCACCGGCGTCCCCGGCCTGCGCGCCCGGCCCCGTGGTCCGGGCGCGCAGGAGGTCCAGCAGGGCACGCGCGCCGACCGGCGCGGCCACGGTGACCAGCGCGCCGGCGGCGGCGGCCTCGGCGCGGTCCTCGTCGGTCGGGTCGGCGGTGACGACCACGAACCGGGCGCGGGACCCGTTGCGCCGGATCCGGCGCAGCAGCTGGGCGCCCGAGCCGCCGGGCAGCACCAGGTCGGTCACGACCAGGTCGACGTCGGTGACCAGGGAGAGGCGGACGGCGTCCTCGGGGCCGGCGGCCTGCTGCACGTGCCAGCCCCCGAGGCGGAGCAGGTCGGCGACCTGGCCGCGGGTGGTGGCGTCGGCATCGACGACCAGGGCGGTCAGCACGACAGCACCGCCGACCGGGGCGTCTCCGCCGTCCAGCCGTAGCTGGTGAGCGTGATGACCGAGATCCGGGGCTGGTGGCCGAGGTAGGCCCGGTCCACCCGGGCGCTGACGGTCCGGTTAACGGCGTCGGTCTCGCCCATGACGACGGACTGGCCGGTGTTCAGGTGCGCCATCACGCGGTAGCCGACCACCCCGCGCGGCGTCGTGCTGGCCGGCCAGGTCACGACGGCCTCGTACCACCAGCCGCGACATCTGTCGTCGATCGTCACGGAGGAGGGCGCCGTGACCACGAGGGTGGAGACCGACGTCGGGACGGCGGCGCTGTCGGAGTAGGTGGCCGAGGCGGGGACGGCGGTTCCCACGGCGAGGGCGACGGCGAGGCCGGTGACGGCCAGGGCGCGACGGACGGCGTTCACGGCCGGACCTCCTCGTTCTCGTCGTGGGTGGGGCGCCAGATGGTCATGAGGAGCCAGCCGGCCAGCAGGGCGGGGGCCCCGTAGAGCAGCACCTGGCTGACGACCGGGGTGCGCAGGAGCTGGACCAGGTGGCCGAACTCCGGGATGACGGCGCGGACCTGGTAGACGGTGTCGCCCTCGAGGCCGGCGGTCCACGGGTCGATCGCGTCGTTGGCGTCGCCCTTGGTCTGCACCGTGACGCTGCCGTCCTCGGCGTGGTCGACCGAGACGACGCGGTGGGTCACGAGGCTGTGGTCGCCCACCGGCATGTGGTACGTGATCACCATGCCCTCGGTGAGCCCGGTGACGTCGATCGGGGTGGCGACGGTGATGTCGCCCGGCTCGATCTCCGGGGCCATGCTCGCGGTCAGCATGGTCATGGTGCGGTAGCCGAGCAGGTGCGGTCCGACGGCCAGGACGGCGAACGCCAGGACGGCGACCCCCATGGCCCCGCGGACCAGCCACGGGACCAGGTGGCCCAGCATCTGGCGGGCCCGGCCGGCCGGCGAACCGGCCGTGGAGCGCTCGTCCCCGGCCGGGCGCAGCGACGTGGCTGCACCCGGGGCGCGGACGGGGAGGACGGTGGTCATGGCGGGATCTCCGAGCGGTCGTCGGGCGGTGATCAGCGGGCGGTGCCGGTGCGCTGCGTGGCGGTGAAGGTCAGGCTCAGCGCGGCGGTCTTGCCCTGGAATGCGTTGTCGGCCGCGGTCGGCAGCGAGATGGAGAAGGCCAGGTGGTCGGTGCCGCCGACGGCCAGCGAGTTCACCGCGCCCAGGGCGATGGGGGCGAGGACGGCGCCCGAGCCGAGGGCCTTCTCACCGCTGGCGCAGGTCCAGGTCGGCGCCGCGGGGGTGCCGCCCTGCGTCCAGGCGACCGCGCAGGACTTCAGGCTCAGCTGCAGGCCCTCGGTGGCGTCGGTGGTGAGGACGCTCGATGCGGCGGCGGTCGCGCTCAGGTTGACCGCGGCGAGGGCGGTGTCGCCGTCGTTCACCAGGGTCACCGGACGGGTGAGGGTGTCGCCGGGCACGAAGCCGGCGGTGGTCACCGGGATGGCGGCGGGCTCGGTGAGGTCGATGGAGACGGTGCCCGAGCTGATGGTCGTGTCGACCGAGGTGCTGTCGGTGAAGCTGCCGAACGTGCCCAGGCCGGCGACCGCGGCAGCGGCGCCGAGCACGCCGAGGGAGCCGACGACCTTGCGGGCGGTGGAGCCGGCGGCGGTGGCGGCGGTCTTGGTGCTCATGTCCTGCGTCTCCTGTGTCCGTGAAGCCACCGGTTCCTCCGGCGACACCGAGGACTCTGGCCGCCGATCCGCACGCCACCCGCCGGCGTTCCGCAAGGAATCCGCAAGAAAGCGGTTCCGCTCGTGGCGCACCCGCGGCGGGGGAGCGGCGTACCGGCGCCGGAACGCACCGCGCCCCCGTCCCGGAGCGGGACAGGGGCGCGGGTGCAGGGTGCCGGGTGCTCAGGCGGGCGGCGCGACGGGCAGGGTCATGGTGAACGTCGTGCCGGCGCCCTCGCTGCTGACCAGGTCCAGCGTGCCGCCGTGCGCGGTGGTGATGGCCTTGGTGATGGTGAGCCCGAGGCCCACCCCGGGGACGGCGTTGCGCTGGGCGGTGGAGGAGCGGAAGAACCGGGTGAACAGCTGGCCCTGCTCACCCGCGGGGATGCCCATCCCGGTGTCGGCGACCGAGAGGAGGGCCACCGGCACGGTGCCAGGGAGCGCCTGCTCGGCGAGCTCGCCGTCGGCGGTCCGCCACGCGGACCGGAGGACCAGGCGTACCTGTCCTCCGGCGGGGGTGAACTTCACCGCGTTGGAGACCAGGTTGTCGCAGGCCTGACCGAGGCGGACCGCGTCCCCGGGGACGACGAGGCCCTCGTCCGGCACGTCGACGACGATCTGCACGCCCGCGGTGGCGGCGGCGACCCGTGCGGTCTCCTCCGCGGCGCGCACCACGCCGGCCAGGTCGACGTCGGCCGGCTGCAGGGTGAACCGGCCGCTCTCCACCTGGGCGGTGAACAGCAGGTCGCCGACCAGCCGGAGCAGGCGCTGGGCGTTGCGCTCCACCGTGGTCAGGTACGAGCGCTGCTCGTCGGTGAGCGGCTGGTCCTCGTCGTCCATGACCAGCTCGAGGTAGCCGAGGATCGAGCTCAGCGGGGTGCGCAGCTCGTGGCTGATCAGGCTCACGAACTGGTCCTTCATCCGCTCGGTCGCGCGCGCCTCGGTCATGTCGGTGCCCACGAAGTTCCAGCCCGCGTGGACGCCACGGTCGTCCGAGCGCGGCGTGATCGCCACCGACACCGTGCGGTGGCTCCCGTCGGCGGCGACGTAGGTCCAGTCCCGGACGTCGCTACCCTGCTCGCGGGCGACGTGCACCAGCGTTTCCAGCCCCGTTCCGCAGCCGCTGTCCGCGGCGGCGGCGGTGAGCTCCTCGGCGAGGTGGAAGTCCAGGATCGTGCGGGTGCGCACCACGTCGGGGCGCAGCAGGCCCAGCATCTTCTCCGCGCCGGGGTTCCAGACGCGGATGCTGCCGTCCCGGTCGGTGCCGATGATCGACTGCTCGGTCACGGCGTCGATGACGCTGGTCATGGTCTGGGCGCGGGCGGCCAGGATGCGGGAGGCGGTGTCCAGCTCGTCGGCGCGGCTCTGCACCTGCTCCAGCAGCGCCGCCTGCTCGCGCTGCAGCCGGGCGATGTGGTCGGTCTGGGTGGCGAGGCGTCGGGTGGTCCCGTGGACGGCGATGCCGCCGGCGGCCACCGCGAGCGGCCCCAGCAGCAGGGCCCCGGGGAGGTCGGCGGCCGCGGGGAGCGACCCCACCAGGTGGGGGACCGCCAGGACCGCGGTCGTCCCGGCCACGGCGACCGCCAGGCCCCGGCGGCCCGGGTGGGTGGCCAGCGCCCACAGCGGGCCGAGGAGGAGGAGCAGCATCGTCGGCGACGCCGTGCCGGCGTAGAGCAGCCCGACGGCGACCAGCTGCGCGACCGGCACCGCGAGGGAGCGGACGGCGCCGGTCGAGCGGCGGGCGGACCAGCCCACCGCGGTGGCGGCGAGGAGGACGGCCAGCCCGGCGTGCACGGCGCCGCGTCCGACGACCGGCACGACGCCGGCCAGCAGCAGGGCGGCCGCCACGGAGGACACGAGGGCGCCCGGCAGCGCGCCGCCGGCGGCGGACCGCCAGGTGCCGACGTCGAGCAGCCGGGGGCGGGGCCGGGGAGGCCGCGCCCGGTCGAGGACGGCGACGGTCATGCCGCCGGCTCCCGCACGGCGAGCTCCCGGACCTGGCGCACCAGGCCGGCCACGGTGAACGGCTTGGCCAGGTAGGCGTCGGCCCCCGCGGCCAGGCCGCGGGCGACCTCGTCGGGGGAGGCGCCCGCCGACAGCAGCACGATCCGGACGCCGGCAGTGGCTGGGTCGGCGCGCAGGGCCGCGCAGATCTCGAGCCCGGTCATGCCCGGCATGGAGACGTCGAGCACCGCGAGGTCGGGCAGCTGCGACCGCGCGGCGGCCAGCGCCGTGCCGCCGTCGGGTGCCGTCGTGACCACCTGGCACCCGGCCTTGCGTACGGCGAGGGCCACCAGCTCGCGGATGTCGTCCTCGTCGTCGGCCACCAGCACCCGGGCGGGCCCGGGCGGGCCGGGGCGGGCGGAGGAGCCGCCGGCAGGGTGCGGGGCCGGGTCCACGGGAGCTCCCGTCGGTCGTGGCCCGCACCGCGGGAGGCGATGGGACCGGTGGCGTCGTCCCGGGGAGGAACGGCGCCCCGACGGGGGGCCTGCAGCGGGGACCGCCGCGGCTCACCCCTTGGGGGTGGCGCCCGGACAGCACTGCGCCCCGCCGGGAGAACCCGGCGGGGCGCGGTGCGGAACGGTGCGGGTCGGGGACCCGCCTGTCTCAGGAGCCGGACTTGTTCTGGACCGACTGCTTCGACTGCTGGGCCTGGCCCTGCACGTTCTGCTTGGACTGCTCGGCCTGGCCCTGCACGTCCTGGGCCGCGGACTGGCCCTCCTGCTTGACGGTCCCCGCCGCGTCCTGCGCGGTGGACTTGACCTCCTCCATCGCGTGCTGCGCGGCCGGCTTGAGCTGCTCGCCCATCTCCTGCGCGGCCTCCTTCGCCGGCTGGAGCAGCTGGTCCTTGTGCTCGCGGAAGCTGGACTCGGCCTGCTGCGCGAGCTCCTGCTCCTTCTGCGAGGCAGGGATGAGGCTGGAGATCAGCCAGCCCGCACCGAAGGCGATCAGCCCGGCGGCGAGCGGGTTGCCCTGCGCCTGGCGCACGATCGCGTCCGGCGCCTGCTGGACGGCACCGGCCGCGGACGAGGCCGCGTGCTGGACGCTGCCGGCCGCATCGGACGCCGCGCCCTGCACGGTGCCCGCCGCGTTGGATGCCGCGTCCTGCACGGAACCCGCCGCGCCGGAGGCCCGGTGCTGGGCCGAAGAGGTGGTGTCGTGGGCAGAGCCCATGACCTTGTCCTTCAGGTTGCTCATGCGCCCCTTGGCGGCGGTCACCCGCCGGTCCACGACGCGGGACGGGTTGACCTTCTCGTTGAGGGCGTCGACGTCGTAGCTGAGCTCGCGCCGGGTGTCCTCGATCTGCCGCCGGATGACGTCCGGGTCACTGCTGGTCATTGTTGCGACTCCTCGCGGTCTGGTGGTCAGTGGGGCTTCAGCGCGCCGGGCACCTGCTGCAAGGTGTCCACGGTCCGCTCGGGCTTGGGGTTGACCTGCTGGAACTTCTTGCGTCCCATCACGAAGGCGACGGCCCCGACGATGCCCCAGAGGACGGCGACGATGAGCCCGGCCCAACCGGTGGGGATGGCGCTCGCCAGGGCCCACATGAGGGCCAGGGAGAGGAACAGCGCCACCATGTAGCCGGCGAAGCCGGCGGCACCGAACATGCCGGCACCCTGCCCGGCCTTCTTCGCCTCGGCCTTCATCTCGACCTTCGCCAGCTCGAGCTCCTGGCGCATCAGCGTGGAGAGGTCCTTGGTGACCTCGCCGATCAGCGTGCCGACCGAGATCCCCTCGACGTCCGGGTGACCGGCGTCGGTGGTCGGGGTGCCCATGTTGCCGCTGTACTGCTGGCCCTCGGAGTAGTCGGCCGTGTAGTTCTGCGACGACGGGTCCGCGTAGCCCTGGGGGGTGGCCCCTGCGGGGGTGGCCCCGGAGTAGGGAGAGCTCATCTCAGCGCACCTCACCAGGGCGACGAGCCGGGTCGTCCCAGCCCGCGGGCGTGGTCGGCGGCACCATGCTGCCGGCGGGCGGCACCGTGCCGTACGGCGGCGGGGGGAGCGGGGCTCCCGTACCGGCGCCGGCCCCCGCGCCGGTGGTGGCGCTGGAGTAGTCCGAGTACGTCGGCGCGGCGTCGACGTAGTTGGTCGGCGTGCTGCGCTGGCCGCTGTTGCTCCCGGAACCGGAGTCGCTGTGGGCGGCCTTCGCGCCGCTGGTCAGCCGACCGGCGGCGATGCCCGCGACAGCGGCACCCAGCAGGAACATGCCGGGCTTGCGGCGGGCGAAGCGCCGGACCTCGTCGAGCAGCTCGGCGGGCTCCTTGTTCTGCAGCATCGAGGCGAATCCCTCGACCGAACCCGACGCCTGCTGGAGCAGGTCGCGGACGGGGCCGGGAGCACCCTCGCTGCTGCCGTCGGCGAGCCCGCGCATCTGCTGCGCGATGGCGTTCAGGCCCTCGGCGGCCTTCTGCTGCTGCGAGACCGTCTGCTCCTTGAGCTGCGAACGGCCCTGGTCGATGAGGTCCTTCGCCTGGCGCTGGGTCTCGTTCGCCACGTGCTTGGCCTGGTCGGCCGCGGTCGAGGCGACCTGGCTACCGGCCTGCGCGGCGGTCTGCCCGACGTTGCGGGCCTCGTTCTTGGCGACGTCCTTGGTCTGCTGGGCCTCGCCCTTGGCGACGTCCTTCGTGTGCTTGGCCTCGTTCTTGGCGGCGTCCTTGGTCGACGAGCTGTCGGTCGTGGTGCTGGCGCCCGTGTTGGCCGGAACCGGTGGCGGGAACGGGGCATCGATGGAGTGAGTCATCGGTCCTCCTCGGCATGCTTCGTGGTCGGTGGTGGCGCTACCCCGCCGTCGTTGCGGCACACATCCGGGACGGTCGTTCACCGGCCCGGGTGGCCGTTCCGACGTCGGGTCAGCGCCGCTGGTGTCGGGCGGGAGAGCTGACCGAAGTCGCCCGGCGCGTCCATGCGTCTCGGGGCGGGACCGGGGAGGCGAGGGAGGGCAGCGTTGGCGCTGCGCCGTTCCTTGCGCCGCTCGCTAGAGCACCGTTCCGCGCAGCGGGTGGGGTACCCGCATCGGGGGGTGGATGAAACCGAAAGATCAGCCCGACCAGCGGAATCGGGGTGGACGGCGCTCGGCGAAGGCCGTCACGCCCTCGGCCAGCTCGCCGGCGGCGATGGTCTCGAGGTACCGCGCCGCGGCCAGCGCCTCGCCGTCCCCGCCGTCGCCCAGCTCGGCCACGGCCTCCTTGGTCGCGCGCTGGGTCAGCGCCGAGCGGGAGGCCAGCACGTCGGCGAACCGGCGCACCTCCTCGTCCAGGTCGCCCGCCTCTACCAATCGGTCCACCAGTCCGGTCCGCAGCGCGGTGGGCGCATCGATGAGCTCGCCGCTGTAGAGCAGGTACTTGGTCGTCGCCGGCCCGACGAGGTCGACGAGCGCCTTGGTGGACGACGGGGTGTAGACGATGCCGACCTTCGCCGGGGTGACCCCGAAGACCGCCGACGGGTCGGCGAACCGCAGGTCGCAGCAGGTGGCCAGCTCGACCCCGCCCCCGATGCAGTGGCCGCGGACCACCGCCACCGTCGGCTTGGGGAAGGTGCGCAGCGCGGCCTGGGCCGCCAGGTTGTGCCGCCGGACGTCGGCCATCGGGTCCTCGGGGTCGCCGCCGCCGAGCAGGTCGGAGATGTCGGCGCCCGCGCAGAAGCTGGGGCCGGCGCCGGTCACCAGCAGCACCCTGACCACGGGGTCGTCGGCGAGCGGGGCCAGGACGCCGGGCAGTGCCGCCCACATGCCGACCGTCATGGCGTTGCGCTTGTCGGGGCGGTCGATGGTGAGGACGGCGACGGAACCGTCCCGCGTCACGCGGAGGTGGTCGGTCATCTCAACCCAGGTCGTCGGTGGCGAAGGTGTCGCAGCGGCTGGGGTCACCGGTCTCGTACCCGGTGCGGAACCAGAGCTGCCGCTGCTCGGAGGAGCCGTGGGTGAACGCGTCCTGGTCCACCGTGCCCCCGCCCAGGTTCTCCTGGATGAAGTCGTCGCCGATGCGGCCGGCGGCGTCCAGCGCGCGGGCGATGTCGTCCTCGGTGATCTCGGCGATCAGCGGCGTCCCCGACTCGTCGGGGACGGTCTCGGCGTGGTTGGCCCAGGCGCCGGCGAAGCAGTCCGCCTGCAGCTCGAGCCGGACGGTGCCGCTGGTCGGCCCGCTCTCGCCGGGGGTCACCTGCCGGTTGATGCCCAGCAGGTTCTGCACGTGGTGGGCGTACTCGTGGGCGATGACGTAGGCGTTGACGAAGAGCCCGCCCTGGGCACCGAACTGCTGCTCCAGCTGGTCGAAGAAGCTCAGGTCGATGTACACGAGCTGGTCGGCGGGGCAGTAGAACGGCCCCGACCCGCTGGTCGCGCCGCCGCAGGAGGTCTGCACCGACCCGGAGAAGAAGACGGTGTCGGTGGGGACGTAGTCGGGGCCCAGCACGCCGGACCAGTAGTCCTGGATCGACTCGATGTCGGCGACCACGGCGCACTCCACCGACTCGTTCGCGTCGGCGCCGGTCCGGCAGTTCTCCTCGAGCCGGCCGTTGTCCGTCGTCTGCCCCTGGCCGAGGCCGGACAGCCCGCCGACGCCCGCGCCGCTGCCGCCGTCGCCGCCCCCGAGGACCTGGAGCAGCACCACGACGAGCAGGCCGACCACGCCGAGCCCGCCTCCGCCGACGGCGAGCCCACGCCCGCCGCCGAACCCGCCACCGCCGCCGCGGACGTCCCGGACGCTCGACGTGTCGAGGTCGGCGCCTTCGCTGTACCGCATCCCGTGCTGCTCCTCCCGCTGACCGGCCGTCCGAACGGTGCCACCGCCCGCCGGGTGCCCGCGACCCGGGTCGCCGGGCGGACCGGCTGCGGTCGCCCTAGATTCGGGTCCATGCCGCTGGAGGGTGAGTACGAACCGAGTCCGCAGCAGTGGGTCCGCGACCAGGTCGAGCGCTACGAGGCGACCGGCGGCCGCGAGGCGAACACGCTCCGGGACACCGGGTTGCCGGTGGTTGTCTTCAGCACCCGCGGGGTGCGCAGCGGCAAGGTCCGCAAGCAGCCGCTGATGAAGGTGGAGCACGACGGCGTCTACGCGATGGTGGGCTCGCAGGGCGGGGCGCCCACGGATCCCGCGTGGGTCGCCAACCTCCGGGCGCACCCCGACCAGGTCACCGTGCAGGACGGCCCCGAGCCGTGGGACGGCGTGGCGCGGGAGATCTCCGGCGCGGAGCGGGACGAGTGGTGGGAGCGGGCGGTGGCCGCCTACCCCTCGTACGCGGACTACCAGGAGAAGACCGACCGGCAGATCCCGGTCTTCCTCGTCGAACGCCGCTGAGCCGCGCCCGGCCGGCTCGGGTCAGGGCCAGCCGTCCGCGAGCCGGGCGATGGCTTTCCGCACGTCGGCGTCCCAGGCGGTGAACGGCTCGGTCTCCGGTGCACTGCCGCGGGCCCGCCCGGCGGGGCGCCAGGTGCCGGTGATCCGGCCGTCGACGACCACGGTGGGGCGGAAGACGCCGTTGCGCCCCGGGACGATGCGCTCGGCGAACGCCGGGTCGAGCACGGCGCCGCGGTCGGCGTAGCCGAGCACGAACTCGTCGAAGCCGGGCAGCAGCAGCGGTTCGCGCGCCTGTTCGCGGTGCTCGGCGTACCGGTCCGCGGTCCCGGGGTCGAGGAAGTACTCGGAGCCCCCCACCTCGACGCGCTCCAACTGGTCCCGCGCCACGGCCAGGCCGGTGCGGACGTCCCGCACGGTGGTCCCGGCCCAGCGGGCCAGGTCGTGGACGGTGGCCGGGCCGTGCCCGCGGAAGTAGCGGAGCACCAGCTCGGCCAGCGCCTCCTCGCGCGCCGGCCGGCGCGGCCGGGGCACCCACTCGTCGAGGAGCACGAACAGCTGCTCGCCGTCCTGCGTCGGGCCGAGGCAGAGGGTGCCGGTCTGCGCCAGGAACCACAGCAGGTGGTAGCCCCGCTGCCCGGTGGTCGCGACCCCGCCCGCGTCGATGGCCGACAGCAGCGCCCTGCGGGACAGCCGCCCGCCGCCGGTCAGCGCAGCGACGGCGAGCTCCCGGGCCCGCTCGGCGTCGGCGTCGGTGAGCCCGAGGGCGGCGCGCCGCCCGGCCAGCCCGGTCAGGGCCCGGGGGCCCAGCAGGTCCAGCAGCCAGGGCAGGTCCTCGGCGAGGAGCAGGTGCAGGGTGCCGCGCATCGGCCAGGAGCGCACGACCGTGCCGTCGTCGAGCGCGCGGAGCACCGCCGCCCGGTCGCGCCCCGCGGTGCGCAGGGCCACCGCGGCGACCGCACCCGGGAAGTCCTGGCCCTGCAGCGCGCCCAGCCGGTGGACGGCCGCCGCGGCGTCGGGCGCCGGCGGCCCCGCGAGCCGCTGGGCGACCAGCCGCATCAGGGCCACGTCGTGCAGCGTCGTCACGGGCACACCGTGGCAGACCGGTACGACGGCCGGGCCCGTCCGGCACCTCGACCCGGTGCCCGGGGCCGCGGTCCCTGGGAGACTGCCCCGGTGCGCGCGGAGGACTGGGACCAGCGGTACGCCGAGCAGGCGCAGTGGTCGTCCGGGCCGAACGAGCTGGTCGCCGAGCTGCTCGCCGGCCTCCCGCCCGGGGCGGCGGTCGATCTCGCCGCCGGCGAGGGGCGGCACGCGCTCTGGCTCGCCGAGCGCGGCTGGCGCGTCACCGCGGTCGACTTCTCCGACGTCGGCCTCGACCGCGGCCGCGCCCGCCCGGGTGCCGACCGGGTCGACTGGGTGACCGCCGACGTCCGCACGTGGACCGCGGCGCCGGGCTCCCTGGACCTGGTGCTCGTCGCGTACCTGCACCTCCCCGTCCAGGAGATGGCCGACCTGCTGACCCGCGCCGTCGGCCTGCTGCGGCCCGGCGGATCGCTGCTGGTCCTCGGCCACGACGTGGCGAACCTGCACGAGGGGGTGGGTGGCCCGCAGGACCCGGAGATCCTGCACAGCGTCGGCCGCCTCGAGCCGGTCGCACGGCTGCTCGACGTCGACCGGCTGGCGCAGGTCCGCCGGCCCACGCCGCACGGCATCGCGCTCGACGCCCTGCTCCTGGGACGGCGGCCGGCCTGATCCGCGCCGGCGCTAGTAGCGTCGTCGGGCGTGATGGGCATGGGTGGGGCGAACGGGCCGGACGCGGAGCGGCGCCGGCGGCTGGTGGCGGCGCTCGTCGTCCTCGCGATGGTGCTGGCGGCCGGCGCGACGGTGCTCTCCATCGCCTTCGGCTGAACCCTCGGGGCCTTTGGTCCCTGGCGCGGCAGTAGGCGGAACGACACCGTATGAAATCGCCACGGCCGCTCCCGGCCGGGCTCCCGATCCCGGAACGAAGGACCGCCGATGACCCTGGTCGTCCCGCCGAGCGCCTCCGGACCCGCCGCCGACGAGCCCACCGGGCCGGCCGACGAGGTCCGCCCCTCCGACCTGCCCGGCACCCTGCGAGCCACCGCACCGGGTGACGAGGCCGTGAGCGCGGCGGTCGGCCGGCTCAGCGGCGAGTTCTCCGGTCGGGTGGGCCGCCGGATGCTGGTCCGGGTCGTGCGGGACTGCCGGCGGGAGCTCGGTGGATCGCCGGTCGGGGCGATGCCCGAGCTGGTCGAGCGGCTGGCGCGCTACCGGCTGGACCGGCACATCGGCTGAGCGCCCGAGAAACCGGATTGCCCGACGGGGCAGGATGGCGGCGTGGGATACGTCGACGTGAGCGGGGTCCGGCACACGCTCTCGGACGGGCGGGTGCTGCTCGACGACGTCACCTTCCGCATCGGCGAGGGCGCCCGCGCGGCCCTGGTGGGCGAGAACGGCGCCGGCAAGACGACGCTGCTGCGGATCATCGCCGGCGACGTCCCGCCCGAGGCGGGCTCCATCGCCCGGACCGGTGGGCTCGGGGTGATGCGGCAGTTCATCGGTTCGGTCCGGGACGACACCACCGTCCAGCGGTTGCTGGTCGACCTCTCACCCCCCGCCGTCCGCGCCGCCTGGGACGCTGTCGAGGCGACCGAGCTCGCGCTCATGGAGTCCGACGACGAGCGCGCGCAGATGGCGTACGCCGGGGCGCTGGCGGAGTGGGGCGACGCGGGTGGCTACGAGGCCGAGGTCACCTGGGACACGGTCACCGTGGCGGCGCTGGGCGTCCCCTACGAGCGCTGCAAGTACCGGGAGCTGTCCACGCTGTCCGGCGGTGAGCAGAAGCGGCTGGCGCTGGAGGCGTTGCTGCGCGGACCCGACCAGGTGCTGCTGCTCGACGAACCCGACAACTACCTCGACGTCCCCGGCAAGCGGTGGCTGGAGCAGCGGCTGCTGGAGACCCGCAAGACCGTGCTGTTCGTCAGCCACGACCGGGAGCTGCTCGCCCGGGTCGCCGACCGGGTGGTCACGGTCGAGGGCGGGACGGCGTGGGTGCACGGCGGGGGCTTCGCCGGTTACGCCGACGCCCGGACGGCGCGGCACGAGCGGCTGGCCGAGCTGCGCCGGCGCTGGGACGAGGAGCACCAGCGGCTGGTGGACCTGGTGCGCACCCTCCAGCAGCAGGCCGCGAACTCGCCGGACATGGCCAACCGGTACCACGCGATGCAGACCCGGTTGGCCAAGTTCGAGGCGGCCGGGCCGCCGCCCGAGCGCCCGCCGGAGCAGAAGGTCGCGATGCGGCTGCGCGGTGGCCGCACCGGGGTGCGGGCGGTCATGGCCGAGCAGCTGGAGCTCACCGGCCTGATGCGGCCGTTCGACCTCGAGGTCTGGTACGGCGACCGGGTCGGCGTCCTCGGGGCGAACGGCGCCGGGAAGTCGCACTTCCTGCGGCTGCTCGCGGGCCAGGCGGTGGCGCACACCGGGGGGTGGCGGCTGGGCGCGCGCGTCGTCCCCGGCTTCTTCGCGCAGACCCACGCCCATCCCGAGTGGCAGGACCGCTCCCCGGTCGACCTGCTGTGGCACGGCGAGCCGGGCCGACCCGGCGTGGACCGCGGGCGGGCGATGGCGGCGCTGCGCCGGTACGGGCTCTCCGACTCCGCGGACCAGCCGTTCCGCACCCTGTCGGGCGGGCAGCAGGCGCGGTTCCAGATCCTGCTGCTGGAGCTGTCCGGCGCCACGCTGCTGCTGCTCGACGAGCCGACCGACAACCTGGACGTGCTGTCGGCGGAGGCGCTGGAGGAGGCGCTGGCCGCGTTCGACGGCACGGTCCTCGCGGTGACCCACGACCGCTGGTTCGCCCGGTCGTTCGACCGATTCCTGGTGTTCGGCGCCGACGGCCGGGTCTACGAGTCGGCCGAGCCGGTGTTCGACGAGACGCGGGTGGTCCGCGCCCGGTGACCGGGCCGGGGACGGCCCGCCCGGCCGGTACGCGTCGTCAGTCCTCGTAGGTGTCCGAGGGTGGGTCGATCGGCCGGACCGACACCGGGTCGATGACCGCCTCCGGGTAGCCGCCGGCCGGGTGCCGCGCCGGTGGGGCCCAGGTGCCGAGCACCCCTCCCGCGACGCCGCCGGCGGCGCCACCTACCGCACCCGGTCGACCATCGCGACGGACCGGAGCATCGCGGTGGACGGCGAGCGGCTGCCGCTCGTCGTCGTCGACATCTCCGCCGTCTCGCACCCGTTCTGGACCGGCAACCAGCGGGTGCTGGACACCGCCGGGGGGGTCGAACGGTTCGAGCAGCGCTACGGCCGGCGCGTCCGCCCGGCCCGGGCGGGCTGAGCCGTGGCGGCCGACGGCGACCCGGGCGGCCCCCTGGTCGTCCTGTGCCAGGGGCACCGGTGCGCGGCGCTGCGCCGGCTGGCCGACGGCGGCACCGGCGCCACCGAGGTCCCCGCGACCGTCGCGGGGTCCCCGGGCGGAGTGCTCGTCACGACCGGTTGCCTGGGGCCCTGCGCGCTCGGGGCCCTGGCGGGCGTCGCCCACCGGGCGGGTGGCGGCGGCCGCACGTCGCCGGCCGTCTGGCTGTGGGCGGTGGAGGGGGCCGAGCGGGGCGCCCAGCTGCGCCGGTGGCTCGCCCGGGGCGGTCCCTCGGGGGATCCGCGGCGGGAGGTGCCGGACGAGCTGCGCGGGGCGGTCGCCGGGTTCGGCCCGGCGCCGGAACTGCGTCCGGCCTGACCGCCGGCCCGCGGCGCGTCGGCAGGGCTGCGCCGGATCCCGGGGAGGGTGCGGTGGGCGCGGGCCGGGTCAGAGGTCGACGACGGGCCCGCCGGTGCCGCCGGTGCCGCCGATCCGGTCGAGCTCGTCCAGCTCGGCCGGGCCCAGCACGCGCGCGCCGGCCTGCACGTTCTCCTCGAGGTGGGCCACCGAGGAGGTACCCGGGATCAGCAGCAGGTTCGGGGAGCGGGCCAGCAGCCAGCTCAGCGCCACCTGCATCGGCGTCGTCTCCAGGCGGCGGGCGACCGTCTCCAGGGCGGCGGACTGCAGCGGGGTGAACCCGCCGAGCGGGAAGAAGGGCGTGTAGGGGATGCCCTCGCGCGCCAGGGCGTCGATGAGCGGGTCGTCGGCGCGGTGCACCAGGTTGTAGTGGTTCTGCACGCAGGCGACCGGGGCGATGGCCCGGGCCTCGGCGAACATCTGCGGCGTCACGTTGCTGACGCCGAGGTGGCGGACGAGGCCCTCCTGCTGCATCGCGGCCAGCGCCTCGAACGGCTCGGCCAGGGAGCGCTGCACCGGCTCGGCGAACCCGGGCATCCGCAGGTTGACCACGTCGAGGGCCTCGACGCCGAGGTGGTCGATGTTCTCCTGGACGGCGCGGCGCAGGTCGGCGGCGTCCAGGGCCTCGGGCCAGCCGCCGTCGGCGTCCCGGCGGGCACCGACCTTGGTGACGATGACGAGGCCCTCGGGATAGGGGTGCAGCGCCTCGCGGATCAGCTCGTTGACGACCGTGGGGCCGTAGTAGTCGCTGGTGTCGACGTGGTCGACGCCGAGCTCCACCGCGCGGCGGAGCACGGCGACGGCGGCGTCCCGGTCGGCCGGTGGTCCCATGACGTGCGGGCCGGCCAGCTGCATGGCGCCGTAGCCCAGGCGGTGGACCTCGCGGTCGCCGAGGCGGTAGGTGCCGGAACTCTCGGCGGTGGGGAGCGTCATGGCAGTGCCCTACCCGCTGCCGGGCGGACATGCGCGGCCGGGCCGGGAAGGACGCGTCCTCCCGGCCCGGCCCGGCATCACGGCTGGATCAGCACCTTGACGGCGCCGTCCTTCTTCTCGCGGAAGTTGGCGTAGGCCTCGGGCGCCTGCTCCAGCGACACCCGGTGGGTGGCGAACTCGTCGACGCCCAGCGGGTCGCCCTCCAGCAGCAGCGGCAGGATGTCGGGCACCCAGCGCCAGACGTTGGCCTGGCCCATGCGCAGCTGGATCTGCTTGTCGAACATGCGCATCAGGGGCAGCGGGTCGGTGGCACCGCCGTACACACCGGAGAGCGAGATGGTGCCGCCGCGGCGGACCGCCTCGATGGCGGTGTTCAGCGCGGCCAGCCGGTCGATGCCGACGACCGTCATGACCCGCTCCATGATCGCGTCGGGCACCACGGCCGTCGCCTTCTGGGCGATGGAGGCCAGCGGGGAGCCGTGCGCCTCCATGCCGACGGCGTCGATCACCGCGTCGGTTCCTCGTCCGTCGGTGAGGTCGCGCACCCGCGCGACGACCTCGGCCTGGTCGGTCGAGTCGATGACGGTGACGCCGTTGCGCCGGGCGCGGGCCAGCCGCTCGGGGACGACGTCGGAGGCGATGACCTGGCCGGCGCCCAGGTGCTTGGCGATGCGGGTGGCCATGTCGCCGATCGGGCCGAGGCCCAGCACCAGCACGCTGCCGCCCTCCGGGATCCCCGCGTACTGGACCGCCTGCCACGCGGTGGGCAGCACGTCCGAGAGGTAGACGAACCGGTCGTCGAGCGGGGCGTCGGGCACCTTGATCGGCAGCGTGTTGCCGAACGGCACCCGGAGGTACTCGGCCTGGCCACCGGGCACCTGACCGTAGAGCTTGGTGTAGCCGAACAGCGAGGCACCCATGCCCTGCTCGCGGTTCTGGGTGGTCTCGCACTGCGACTGCAGCCCCTGGGCGCACATCCAGCAGGTGTTGCAGGAGACGTTGAACGGGACGACGACGCGGTCGCCGGGCTTGACGGCCGTGACGTCGCGGCCGACCTCGCGCACGATGCCCATCGGCTCGTGGCCCATGACGTCGCCGACGGTCATGAAGGGCGCCAGCACCTCGATGAGGTGGAGGTCGGACCCGCAGATGCCGCTCGAGGTGATCTCGACGATGACGTCCGTCTGGTCCTGGATGGTCGGGTCCGGGACGGTGTCCACCCGGACGTCTCCTCGTCCGTGCCAGGTCACTGCGCGCATGCGGGATCTCCCTCGATCGGGCCGTTGTTAAGGGGCTTCTGCCTCTTCGTGAGCCGGATCGCGTCACTCTCAACCATCCACGGCGTGTTCGTCACGTTGCGTCAAGCCGTGCTTACGCTCAGGCGAACCACAGCGGTGCAGCTCGGTGACCCGGTTCACATAACTGCAGGTAGATACCCCTCCCGTCAGATCACGAATCCATCACGGCGTGTTTACATGGGCCCCGCTCCTCTCCCCGGGAGCCGCTCCGCAATGTCCGCCGACGGAAGTCAGGTGCATGAGTTCGCTCCACCACGACCGCCTCCTCGAGGGGGGTGCGGTGCCGGCCCGGACGGCCACCACGGCACCCGCCCCGTCCCGCTCCACCCAGGGGGACGTCGAGGGGAAGGCCGCGTCCACGGTCCCGCCGCAGCGCCAGGGGAAGGCGCAGTCGGCCGGGGTCCGCCGGGCCACCGACCCGACCACCCGTCCTGCCCCGGCACGCGCCGACGGCGCCCCGGTGGCCCGCGCCAGGGCCACCCGCACGGCCACGGCGAAGGCCGCGGGCACGAAGGCCGTCACCGCGACCGCCGCGACCGCCAAGGCGGCGACCGCGAAGGCCGCCACGGCCCGGGCCGCGACCCGCAGGGCGGCCACCGCCGCCCGCACCGCCGCCGGGAAGCCCGCCACCGCGGCGCGCCCGCCGCGGGCCCGCTCCGGAGGCCGGCCCAGCGCCGCGACGCCGGCCGCCGCCGCGCTCCCCACCGCACGCGCCGCCGTCGTGCGGGCGATCGCCGCCAAGGTCGCCGCCGATGCGGCCGCCGCGCGGCGCCGGCCGACGCCGTACAAGCGGTCCGCCGTCGACCTGGCCGCCCTGGCCCCGGTCACCGACGTGACCGCGCTGGTCGAGGCGCCGTCCGCCGGGCCCGAGGCCGTCGTCGTGGTGAAGGGCGTCCCGGCCGCGCCGGCCCCGGCGGTCGTGGTCGTCGAGCCCCTGGTCGACGCCGCCCCGGCCGGTGCCGTCGCCGTGGCCGGTGGCCGCCGCGGGCTGCTGGCCCGCCGCCTGCCGACGGAACGCCGGCGCTCCGCGCTCTACCTCGCCGCCGTCCTGGTCGGCGCGCTCGGCGTGAGCGGCGCCTCGGTGAGCGAGCCGCTCGCCGTGGAGACCCGCACGGTCAGCCACTCGATCAGCGTGGCCGAGCAGCTCGGCATTGAGGCGACCGCCGCGCCCGAGGGTGTCGACGAGGAGGACACCTCGCGGCTGCGCGAGATGGTGGTCAGCCGCAACGTGCGCGACGCCGAGCGGACCGCCGCCGCGGACGCCCAGGCGGAGGCCGACCGCCTCGCCGCCGAGGAGGCCGCGCGCGTCGCCGCCGAGGCGGCCCGGCCCAAGGCGGTCCTCCCCGTCGCCGGGGCCCGGCTCACCAGCGGCTTCGGCGCCCGGTGGGGCACCCTGCACGCCGGCATCGACCTCGCCGCCCCCATGCGCACGCCGGAGTACGCGGCGATGGACGGCGTCGTGCTCGAGGCGGGCGCGGCCAGCGGCTACGGCCTGGTCGTGTACATCCAGCACGACAACGGCGACGTCACCGTCTACGGCCACATGGACGAGATCCTGGTCGAGCCGGGCCAGGTCGTCCGCGCCGGCGACACCATCGCCCTGCTGGGCAACCGCGGTCAGTCGACCGGCCCGCACCTGCACTTCGAGGTGCACGTCGGCGGCATCGACGGGCAGCGGATCGACCCGCTCCCGTGGCTGCGGGAGCGCGGCGTCGACATCTGATCGGCGGCACCACCGCGACGACGCCCCCCCACCGGACCGGTCCGGCGGGGGGCGTCGTGCATGGGGGAGACTCCCCGGTGTCCGTCCGGAGAGGGGCAGGGGAGAGCGGGTCCATGGGGCACGGCCACGCGCACGGTGCGGGAACGGCCGCCGGGCCGCAGCGCCGCCGGCTCGGCGTCGTCCTGGTGCTCACCGTCGGGGTGCTCGTCGCCGAGGTGGTCGGAGCGGTGCTCTCGGGATCCCTCGCCCTGCTCGCCGACGCGGGGCACATGGCCACCGACGCGGCCGGCATCGCGCTGGCGCTCGGGGCGGTCACGCTCGCGCAGCGGCCGGCCCGCGGCCGGCGGACCTTCGGCTGGCAGCGCGCCGAGATCCTCGCGGCGGTCGTCAACGGGATCCTCCTGCTCGGCGTGGCCGGTTACGTGCTCGTCGAGGCGGTCCGGCGGATCGGGAACCCGCCGGAGGTGGGCTCGGGCCTGATGCTCGGGATCGCGGTGGTCGGGCTGGCGGTGAACCTCATCGGCCTCGCGGTGCTGCACCGCGGCCGCGGCGAGTCCCTGAACATGCGTGGGGCCTACCTCGAGGTGCTGGCCGACGCGCTCGGGTCGGTCGCGGTCATCGTCGCCGCCGTGGTCATAGCCGCCACCGGCTGGACCCCCGCCGACACCGTCGCCTCCCTGGTCATCGGCTGCCTGGTCCTGCCGCGAGCCTGGCACCTGCTGCGGGACGCCCTGGACGTCCTGCTGGAGGCCGCGCCCCGGGGCGTGGACCTGGACGAGGTGCGGGCGCACATCCTCGCCGTCGACGGTGTCGTGGGCGTGCACGACCTGCACGCCTGGACGATCACCTCCGGCCTGCCCGTGCTGTCCGCCCACGTCGTCGTCACCGACGAGGCGCTGGCCGCCGGCCACGGCGGCCGGGTGCTCGACGCGCTCTGCGTGTGCCTCGGGGACCACTTCGACATGGCGCACTGCACCTTCCAGCTGGAGGCCGGGACGCACGCGACCCACGAGGCGCCGGTCCACGACTGAGAGGTCGCCCTCCTCCCGGGCCGGGCGGTCCGCGCAGGTGGGACAGTGGAGCCGCACGACCGGGCGGCAGGAGGGGATCGCGGTGGAGCACGGGCACCACTCGGGCATGTGGGTCCCCGAGGAGCCGCCGACCTGGGGGCGGATGTTCCTGCCGCACCTGGACGGCTGGTCGGTCCTCGCCGTCCTCAGCATCGTCGGCCTGGTCGGCTACCTCGCCGCGGTCGTCCGGCTGCGCCGTTCGGGGGTGGCGTGGCCGTGGTGGCGCACGGCGGCCTGGACCGGCGGCACCGTGTCGCTCTTCGCGGTCACCGGCACCTGGTTCAACGGCTACAGCATGGTGGTGTTCAGCGTGCACATGACGCAGCACATGGTGCTGTCGCTGATCACGCCGCTGCTGCTGCTCCTCGCCGCTCCGGTGACCCTCGCGCTGCGCACCCTGCCGCGGGGCCGCGGTGCGGCCGGCGCGCCCCGGGCGCTGCTGCTGGATGCGCTGCACAGCCGCGTCGCGCGGTTCCTGGCGTCCCCGCTGTTCACCGTGCCGCTGTTCATCGCCAGCCTCTACGGCGTCTACTTCACGCCGCTGTTCGACGCGCTGATGTCGAACCCGGCGGGGCACCAGTTCATGCTCGCCCACTTCGTCGTCACCGGGCTGCTCTTCTTCGGCCCGATCGTCGCGCAGGACCCGTGGCCGCGGACGATGAGCCATCCCGGCCGGATGCTGGAGCTCTTCCTGCCGGTGCCCTTCCACGCCTTCTTCGGCGTCGCGATCATGATGGCCGGGTCGCTGGTGGTCGACACCTTCGCCGACCCGCCGGCCGGTTGGGGCATCGACCCGCTCCGGGACCAGGGCGTGGCCGGCGGCATCGTCTGGGCCTTCGGCGAGCTGCCCACCGTGCTCGTCCTCGCCGTCGTCTTCTTCTCCTGGGCGCGGTCCGACGACCGGCAGGCCCGCACCATCGACCGCGCCGCGGACCGCGACGGGGGCGTGGAGCTCGAGGCCTACAACGCGCGGCTCCGGGCGATGGCCCAGCAGCAGCGCTGACCCGCTCCGGGTGACCGGACGCGGCGGGGAGCCGTGGCGTCGTCCCCGACGGGACCGGTCCGGCCCGGCCGGGGACGACGGCGCTACCCGACGTGGACGACGGCGTCGCCGTCGGCCGGCAGGTCCTCCCTGGTCGCCTTGATGACGAAGGCGGACACCAGTGCGCCGACGACGAGCAGCGCGGCCGCCCACGTGAACGCGGTGGTGTACCCCTCGACCTGGGCGGCGAGCCCGACCGCCGGGTCCCGCGGGTCGGCCCCCGAGGCGAGCGCGTCGGCGGTGTAGGCGCTGATCGCTGCCACCGAGAGCGAGGCCAGGACGGCGGTGCCGATGGAGGCGCCCACCTGCTGCGTGGCGTTGAGCATCGCGCTGGCCGCGCCGGCGTCGTGCTGCCCGGCGCCGACCAGCGCCAGGTTGGACAGCGGCACGAACGTGAAGCCGAGGCCGAGGCCCAGCAGCAGCTGGCCGGGGAACGGCAGCTGCCAGAACCCGGTGTCCAGCCCGACGAACGACAGCGTGAACAGGCCCGCGGCGGCCAGCAGGCCACCGAGGACCATCAGCGGCTTCGGGCCGACCCTCGGCAGCAGGGCACTGGAGGCGCCCGCCGAGATGAAGACGCCGAGGGTGGTGGGCAGGGAGGCGAGCCCTGCCACCACGGGCTCGTAGCCCAGCACCTGCTGGAAGTACAGGCTCAGGAAGAAGAACGCCCCGATGAGCCCGGCGCCCACCAGGGTGGACGTCAGGTAGGCCCCGCCCCGGTTGCGGTCCAGCACGATCCGCATGGGCAGCAGCGGGTTGCGGGTGCGCAGCTCCAGGACGACGAACAGCGCCACCAGGACGAGCCCGGCGACGATGAACACCCACGCGAGTCCGTCGGTCCAGCCGCTGTCGGGCGTCACGAGGGTGGGGGCGCCCTGCGCCGCGGCCCGGGCGTTCGCCGCCGCGGCCTCCGCCGCGTTGGTCTGGGAGGCCTCGGCCACGCGGGTGAAGCCGTAGACGATCGAGCCGAGGCCGAGGGTGACCAGCACCGCGCCGGGGATGTCGTAGCTGGTGTCGCCCGGGGCCCTGCTCTCCGGGACGATCGGGACGGCCAGCACGATGGCCAGCAGCGCGACCGGGAGGTTCACCCAGAAGCACCAGCGCCAGTCGGCGTACTCGGTGAGCACACCGCCCAGCAGCAGGCCGATCGCCGCGCCACCGCCGGCGATGCCGCCGTAGACGCCGAACGCCTTGGCGCGCTCCTTGGGGTCGGTGAACAGCACGGTGATCAGCGCGAGCGAGGCCGGCGCCAGCAGGGCTCCGAAGACACCCTGCAGCGCGCGGGCGCCGAAGAGCATCGCCTCGTTCTGCGCGAACCCGCCCAGGGCGGAGGCGACGGCGAACCCGGCCGCACCGACGAGGTAGGTGCGCTTGCGGCCCCAGAAGTCGGCGATCCGGCCGCCGAGCAGCAGGAAGCCGCCGAAGGTGAGGGTGTAGGCGGTGACGATCCACTGCTGGCTGGCGGCGCTGATGCCGAGGTCGACGGTGACGGCCGGCAGGGCGATGTTGACGATCGTCGCGTCGAGGATGACCAGCAGGACGGTCATCGCGATGACGCCGAGCGCCAGCCAGCGCCGTTCGTAGGGCTCGCCAGCAGGTGCTGCGGGGGCGGTCGGGGCGCGGTGGGTCACGGTCGTCCTCGTCGTCGTGCGAGATGGCGGCCGGTCGATCGGCCGCGGCAGGACGGTAGCCGCCTGCGACGATGCGGTCGTGCCGCTTTCCCTGGTGTTCACCTCGGACACGCACGTCCCGAAGCGGGCGCGTGACCTACCTCATCCCCTGTGGTCGGCGATCGACGCGGCCGACGTCGTCGTGCACGCCGGGGACTGGGTCGACGCGGCGCTGCTCGACCGGTTCGAGGAGCGGGCCCGGCGGCTGGTCGCGGTGTACGGCAACAACGACCACGGACCGCTGCGGCAGCGGCTGCCGGAGGTCGCCCGCGCCGAGATCGAGGGCATCCGCTTCGCCGTCGTCCACGAGACCGGCGACGCGAAGGGGCGCGAGGCGCGGTGCGCCGCGCGGTTCCCCGACGTCGACGTGCTGGTCTTCGGGCACAGCCACATCCCGTGGGACACCACCGCACCGTCCGGCCTGCGGCTGCTGAACCCGGGGTCGCCCACCGACCGGCGCCGCCAGCCCGCCGGCACGTACGTCACCGCGGTCGCCGCGGCCGGGCGGCTGCACGACGTGACCTTCCACCCGCTGCCGCCCCGCCGGTGAGCACCCCGCCCCTGGACCCCCGCGCCGTCGCGCTGCTGGCCTGCCCGGTCTGCGCCGCGCCGTTCGCCGTCGAGCCGCAGGACGCCGGCCTGCGCTGCGCCGAGGGGCACGCCGTCGACCGCGCCCGCCAGGGCCACGTCACCCTGCTCCCGCCGGGGCGCCGGCCGGCCACCGGCGACTCCGCCGCGATGGTCGCCGACCGGGTGGCGTTCCTCTCGGCCGGTCACTACGACCCGGTCACCTCCGCCCTGGCCGGGGCGGTGACCGCACCGGGGGAGCCGGCGACCCTGCTCGACCTCGGCGGTGGCACCGGGCACCACCTGGCCCGGCTGCTGGACGGGCTCCCCGGCGCGGTCGGGGTCGTCCTCGACGCCAGCCGCTACGCCGCCCGCCGGGCGGCGCGGGCGCACCCGCGCGCCATCGCGGTGGTCGCCGACACGTGGGCGCGCCTGCCGGTGCGGGACGGCAGCGTCGACCGGGTGCTCGTGGTGTTCGCGCCGCGCAACGGCCCGGAGATCGCCCGGGTGCTCCGCCCGGAGGGCCGGCTGGTGGTGGTGACGCCGGGACCGGACCACCTGGCCGAGATCGTGGGGCCGCTCGGGCTGCTGCGGGTGGACCCGGGCAAGGCCGGCCGGCTCAGCGCGACGCTGGAGCCGCACCTGGTGCGCGAGGCCGCCGCGGGCCACCGGCGGACCCTGCTGCTGGACCACGCCGCGGTCGCGACCCTGGTGGGGATGGGGCCGCACGCGCGGCATCTCGACGCCGATCGGCTGGGGGCGTCGCTGGCGCGTCTGCCGGCCGACGTGCAGGTCACGATCTCGGTCGACGTCACCACCTACCGGCGGGTCCGGTGATCGCCCCGGCGCGCCCGACCTGCCCGGACTGAGGTGTCGCGCGGCACGGTCTAAGCTGCGAGCCGTGACGATTGCACCGGCGCCCATCGTGAGCCGGCCCAGCCCGGCTCACGTGGTCGAAAAGGGCTCGCGGCTCTCGAACCTGCTGCGGACCACCGACCACAAGACCATCGGCCTGATGTACCTGGCCACCTCGTTCGTCTTCTTCATCGGCGGCGGCCTGATGGCCCTGCTGATGCGCGGTGAGCTGGCCCGGCCGGGCCTGCAGTTCCTGTCGCCGGAGCAGTACAACCAGCTCGTCACGATGCACGGCACGGTCATGCTGCTGATGTTCGCGACGCCGCTGTTCTTCGCGTTCTCGAACCTGATCATGCCGCTGCAGATCGGCGCGCCCGACGTCGCCTTCCCGCGGCTGAACGCCTTCTCCTTCTGGCTGTTCCTCTTCGGCAGCATGATCGTGGTCGGGGGCTTCCTGACCCCGGGCGGCGCGGCCGACTTCGGCTGGTACGCCTACGCCCCGCTGTCGAACGTGGTGAACTCGCCCGGCGCCGGCGCGAACATGTGGTTCGCCGGCCTCGCGGTCAGCGGCCTGGGCACGATCCTCGGTGGCGTCAACTTCATCACCACGATCGTCTGCCTGCGCGCCCCCGGCATGACGCTGTTCCGGATGCCGATCTTCACCTGGAACACGCTGGTCACCAGCGTGCTGGTCCTGCTGGCGTTCCCCATCCTGACCGCCGCGATCATGGGCATGCTGGCCGACCGCAACCTCGGCGCCCTCATCTACTCGGATGAGAACGGCGGCCCGATGCTGTGGCAGCACCTGTTCTGGTTCTTCGGGCACCCCGAGGTCTACATCATCGCGCTGCCGTTCTTCGGCATCGTCACCGAGATCATCCCGGTCTTCGCCCGCAAGCCGCTGTTCGGCTACAAGGGCATGGTCTTCGCGACGGTGTCGATCGGGGCCCTGTCGCTGGCGGTGTGGGCGCACCACATGTACGCCACCGGCGCGGTGCTGCTGCCCTTCTTCGCCTTCCTGACCTACCTCATCGCCGTGCCGACCGGCATCAAGTTCTTCAACTGGATCGGCACCATGTGGCGCGGCCAGATGACGTTCGAGACGCCGATGCTCTTCTCCATCGGCTTCATGATCACGTTCCTGCTGGGTGGCCTGACCGGTGTGCTGCTGGCCAGCCCGCCGCTGGACTGGCACGTGAACGACAGCTACTTCGTCGTCGCCCACTTCCACTACGTCGTCTTCGGCACCGTGGTGTTCGCCGCCTACGCCGGCATCTACTTCTGGTTCCCCAAGATGTGCGGCCGGATGATGGACGAGCGGCTGGGCAAGCTGCAGTTCTGGCTGACCTTCATCGGCTTCCACGCCACGTTCCTCGTCCAGCACTGGCTGGGCAACGAGGGCATGCCGCGCCGGTACGTCGACTACCTGGACACCGACGCCTTCACGGTGCTGAACACGGTCTCCACGATCGGTTCGTTCATCCTCGGCGCCTCGATCATCCCGTTCCTCTACAACGTGGTGAAGTCCTGGAAGTACGGCGAGCTCGCCCTGCGCGACGACCCGTGGGGCCACGGCAACAGCCTCGAGTGGGCCACCTCCTCGCCGCCGCCGCGGCACAACTTCGTGGAGATCCCGCGGATCCGCTCCGAGCGCCCGGCGTTCGAGGCGCACTACCCGCACCTGGTCCAGCGACTGCAGGACGAGGCGCACGCCGGCAAGCGGCACACGCCCTACGGCGGCGTGAGCGAACTGGTCGGCGGCACCGGCCGGCGTCAGGGTGAGAACGACCCCGACCCCACGTAAGGCACGGTTCCCCCTCCCGCGAGGGAACGACCTCGAACGCCCCGCAGGCCTCCCGGCCGGCGGGGCGTTCGGCCGTTCCGGGCGGAGTCGGGTTCCCGGCCCGGGGGGAGTGCCCAGGGCGGCGTGAGGAGTGCGGCACGATGACCGCGTGCCGCTCGATGCCCCGCCGCTGCAGTTCCCGGTCCCGGACGCCTCCGCGCCACGGGCGGTGCTCACCGTCACCGGCGCCGACCGCCCCGGGGTGACCGCCCGGCTGTTCTCCGCACTGGCCGGTGTCGCGGGGGAGGCGCCCGCGGTGGAGGTGCTCGACGTCGAGCAGGTGGTCGTGCACGGGCACCTGGTCCTCGGGGTGGTCGTCGGCGCGCTGCCGGACGAGGGCCGGCCCGCGATCGACGACGCGACGTTCCTGGCGCACCTGCGGCGCACCGCCGACGTCGTCGCCGCGGCGGTCGGGGTGGACGTCAGCGTGGAGCCGGCCTCCGGAGCGGACGTCGCCGGCGCCGACCGGCCGCACCACGTCATCGTGCTGGGCCGCCCGGTGCCGCCCGAGGCGGTGGCCGGGGCCGCCCAGGCCGTGGCCGGTATCGGCGGCAACATCGACGCCATCCGGCGGCTCTCGGACTACCCGGTCACCAGCTTCGAGCTGACCGTCTCGGGCGCCGATGCCACCGCCCTGCGGACCGCGCTGGCCTCCGTGGCGGCGTCCACGGGCGCCGACATCGCCGTGGAGCAGGTCGGGGTCGCCCGGCGCAGCAAGCGGCTGATCGTGCTCGACGTGGACTCCACCCTGGTCCGGGGGGAGGTGATCGACGAACTGGCCGCCCGTGCCGGGCGGGCCGCGGAGGTCGCCCGCATCACCGCGGCGGCGATGAACGGCGAGCTGGACTTCGCCGAGTCGCTGCGCGCCCGGGTGGCCGTGCTGGCCGGGTTGCCCGAGGAGGTCCTCGACGAGGTGCGCGAGCACCTGGTCCTGACCCCGGGGGCGCGGACCCTGATCCGGACGCTCCAGCGCCTCGGCTTCCGCTGCGGGATCGTCAGCGGCGGGTTCACCCAGATCACCGACCCGCTGGCGGAGAGCCTCGGGCTGGACTTCGCGGCGGCCAACACCCTGGAGGTCGTCGACGGCCGGCTCACCGGCGGCCTGGTGGGGGAGATCGTCGACCGGCCGGGCAAGGCGCGGGCGCTGACCCGGTTCGCCGCGCAGTACGGCATCCCGCTGGACCAGACCGTGGCCGTCGGCGACGGGGCCAACGACCTCGACATGCTCAACACCGCGGGACTGGGCATCGCGTTCAACGCCAAGCCGTTCGTCCGCGAGCAGGCCCACACCGCGCTGAACCAGCCCTACCTGGACGCGGTCCTGCAGGTGCTCGGCTTCACCCGCGACGAGGTCATCGACGCAGTCCCGGTCAGCGGCCGCTGAGCCGCTGGTCGGCCTCCCAGAGCGAGACCAGCAGCTCGTCGGTCAGCTGGTAGCCGGGGCTCAGCCCGTGCACCAGGAGACTCCCGAGCCCGGCCAGCGCGACGAACGGCAGGAGGTAGACGGCGCCGGCGTTGTCGAAGCCGGCCAGCCCCAGCACGACCGCCCCGCCGACGCACAGCACGAGCGCCGCTGCCATCAGGGCCTTCCCGAGCCGTGGCGCCGGGCCGGACGTCGTGCTGTGGCCGACCGCGTCGTGCAGCCGGTTCACGTGGCGACCGCTGAGGGACTTGTACCAGGCCTCCAGTCGCGCCCGGTCCTGCGGATCGAGGGCCGGTCCGCTCACCGCACGGCCGTCGGCGGTCGACGCCCGGTCGCGATCATGCGGGGTGCACCGATCCCTCGAGCTGCACGCCCGCGGTGCGGAGCTGCTCCAGCGCCGCCTCGACCGTCCCCTCGGCGACGCCGGCGGTGAGGGGCAGCAGCACCCGGGTGGTGAACCCGGCGGCGACGGCGTCCAGGGCCGTGGCGCGCACGCAGTGGTCGGTGGCGATGCCGACGACGTCGACCGTCCCGACGCCCCGGCCGCGCAGCCAGTCGGCCAGCCCGACGCCGTCCGCGGCGCCCTCGAAGCCCGAGTAGGCGGCGGCGTACTCGCCCTTGTCGAACACCGCCTCGATCGGGCGGCGGTCCAGCGCCGGGTGCAGCTCCACACCGCCGGTGCCGACGACGCAGTGCTCCGGCCACGTCTCGACGAAGTCCGGCGCCGCGGCGAAGTGGTGCCCGGGGTCGATGTGGTGGTCGCGGGTGGCCACGACGTGGTCGTAGCCCGCCGTCCGGACGTGCTCGGTGATCGCGGCCGCGACCGCGGCGCCGCCGGCCACGGCGAGGCTGCCGCCTTCGCAGAAGTCGTTCTGCACGTCCACGACGATCAGGGCGCGGGTCATGTGGGCATCATCCCGGTTCAGGCGGACAGGGTCTCGAGGGCGGGCTCGCCGCGGGACAGCGCCCAGGCCTCGGCGGGCAGGGTCCCCCGCACCCGAGCGTGGTGCTGCCGGGCGCGCTGCAGCGCCTCGCCCGGTGAGGCGGGTTGGCACAGCTCCCCGTCCCGCACGAGCGGCACCACGAGGTCCCGGTCGCCGGGGCGGGGCTCGACGGGGGCGCTGCTGACGACCTCGGCCGTGGCCGTGCCGTCGGGGGCGTGCCGGCGCACCGCGGACTTGCGGCCGCCCACGGAGTTCTTGCCCTCCGACCGCTTCGCGACCGGGACGCCGTCCCGGGCCACCAGCTTGTAGACCATGCCCGCCGTGGGCGCCCCGGATCCGGTCACCAGCGACGTCCCCACCCCGTAGCCGTCCACGGGTGCGGCCATCAGGCCGGCGATGGCGTACTCGTCGAGGTCGCTGGTGACGATCACCCGGGTGCCGGTGGCGCCGAGCTCGTCGAGCAGCTGCCGGGCGCGGGTCGCCAGCGTCGGCAGGTCACCGGAGTCCAGCCGGATCGCGCCGAGGCCCGGGCCGGCGACCTCGATCGCCGTCCGGATGCCCTGCTCCACGTCGTAGGTGTCCACGAGCAGCGTCGTCCCGACCCCGAGGGTGTCCACCTGGGCGCGGAAGGCCGCCCGCTCGTCGTCGTGCAGCAGCGTGAACGCGTGCGCGCTGGTGCCGGTGGTCGGGACGCCGTAGCGCCGGCCGGCCTCGAGGTTCGAGCTGGCCCCGAAGCCGACCAGGTGGGCGGCGCGGGCCGCGGCGACGGCGGCCTCCTCGTGGGTGCGGCGCGAGCCCATCTCGATGCACGGCCGCTCGCAGGCGGCGGCGACCATGCGGGCGGCGGCCGAGGCGATGGCCGAGTCGTGGTTCAGGATCGACAGGGCCAGCGTCTCGAGCAGTACGCCCTCGCCGAACGGCGCGCGCACGGTGAGCACCGGTGACCCGGGGAAGAACAGCTCGCCCTCCGCGTAGCCGTCGACGTCCCCGCTGAACCGGAAGCCGGCCAGCCAGTCCAGCAGCCGCGGGTCGGTCAGCCCCTGGTCCCGGAGGGTCGCCAGCTCCGCGTCGCCGAAGCGGAACGCGGGCAGCGCCTCCAGCAGCCGGCCGGTGCCCGCGACCACCCCGTAGCGGCGGCCGTGGGGGAGCCGGCGGGCGAACACCTCGAACACGCAGTCCCGGCCGGCCGTGCCGTCGGCCAGCGCCGCGGCCAGCATCGTCAGCTCGTAGCGGTCGGTGAGCAGCGCGGTAGCCGTCGGCATGGCACCGGAGCGTAGGCGCCGACCCCGCCCGGGGGCCGCGCCACGTCCTAAGGTGGACCCGTGGCCGGACCGCTCGCCCCGACCCGGGCCCCCGAGACGACCGAGGAGGAGCTCGGCGATCTCGACCGCCCGTGGGTGACCATCGTCTGGAACGATCCGGTCAACCTGATGACGTACGTGACGTTCGTGCTGCAGGAGCTGTTCGGCTACGACGAGCCGACGGCGACCACCCTGATGCTGCAGGTGCACCACGACGGCCGGGCGATCGTCAGCTCGGGCCCCCGGGAGCGGATGGAGCACGACACCAGCCGGCTGCACGCCTACGGGCTGTGGGCCAGCTACCAGCGCGACTCGTGAGCGCACCCGTGACGAGCGGCGAGGAGGTCGCGTGAAGCCCTTCCGTGCCCGCGGCGGCCGGCTGGTCGCCCGCCTGGACCGGGCGGAGGCCGGCATCGTCGGGCTGCTGCTCGACCAGCTGGAGCAGCTGCTGGACGCCGACCGGGCCGACAGCACCGGCGACCCGGTGATCGCCCGGCTGTTCCCGGCGGGGCACCGCTCGGACGCCGCGCTGGCCGACGACTACCGCGACCTGACCGAGCAGTCGCTGCGCGGTGGCAAGGCCGACGACCTCGCCACCGTGCGCGCCACCCTGCCGGCCGACGGGGGAGAGGTGCGGCTGGACACCGACCAGGCCGGGGCCTGGCTGCGCACCAGCAACGACCTCCGGCTGGCGCTGGGCACGCGGCTGGACATCAGCGAGGACTCCGAGCCGCCCGAGGAGATCGTCGACGAGGGCGACCACCAGCTGGCGGTCTACTACTGGCTCACCGCGCTGCAGGGCTCGCTCGTCGACGCACTGGTCGCCGCTCGCGCCGGCCGAAGGTGAGCAGGACCAGCGCGGCGACCAGCAGGTCGAGCACGAAGAGCACGTAGACCATGCCGTGCAGCTCGACGTCGACGACCATCGCGCCGATCGTGGAGACCAGCAGGACGGCCGAGATGCTGAACAGCAGCAGCACGAGCAGCGCGCGCAGCACCACGATGACCACGACCGGAGCCCGGTCGCCGGGGTGGGCCGAGCTGTAACCGCGGTGCCGGAACAGCCCCCGCACGCCCAGGAGCAACGCCGGCAGGGCCAGCAGCACGACGCCGGCAGTCAGCAGTGACGGGACCCACACGGGAGCGACCGTATCGGTCCGCACCGGTCTCCCGGCGGTCCCCCGCCCGGTGCCGTCCGGGGGCGACGCCGGGACGGCCGCACGGGCACGCCTAGACTGCCCTCGTGCTGCGCATCGACCGCGCGACCTACGACGCCATCGTGGCCCACGCCCGGAAGGACCACCCGGACGAGGCCTGCGGCGTCGTCGCCGGGCCCGAGGGGACCGAGCGACCCGAGCGCTTCGTCCCGATGCTCAACGCGGCGCGCTCGCCCACGTTCTACGAGTTCGACAGCGCCGACCTGCTCGCGCTGTACCGCGACCTCGACGACCGGGACGAGTGGTCCGTCGTCGTCTACCACTCGCACACCGCCACCGAGGCCTACCCGTCGCGCACCGACATCGGGTACGCGTCCGGCCCCGCCGCCGACCCCCGCACGCACTACGTGCTGGTGTCCACCCGCCACCACGGGCCCGAGACCGGCCTGGTCGGCGACGAGGTGGAGTTCCGCAGCTACCGCATCGTCGACGGGGAGGTGTCGGAGGAGGAGGTCGAGATCGTCGAGTCCTACCTCTTCGGGCACTCGCCGACGACCGTCGTCTACGACTGACGGGCAGCTCACGCCGCCGTCCGGAATCGACGGCGGCCACCGGGCGTTGCCCCGGATCAGACGCACCACCGCTGCCCTTCGCAGCGCCCCTCACATCGACGTTCCCGAGGAGAAGCACGCCATGGCCATCGAGGTCCGGATCCCGACCATCCTGCGCACCCACACCGGCGGCAACAAGACCGTCGAGGGCAGCGGGGACACCCTGGCCGCGCTCATCGACGACCTCGACAGCAAGCACTCGGGTCTGAAGAACCGCCTCGTCACCGAGGAGGGCAAGCTGCACCGCTTCGTCAACGTCTACGTCAACGACGAGGACGTCCGCTTCACCGGCGCCCTGGACACCCAGGTCAAGGACGGCGACTCGGTGACGATCCTCCCGGCGGTCGCCGGCGGCTGCTGAGCGGTCGCCGCTCCCCGTCCCTCCGTCCCCGCCTCCCGGAAGAGTTCCCATGGCCCGCTTCGCCTCCCTCGTCGACTCGCTCGGCGGCACCCCGCTCGTCGGCCTGCCCAACCTGTCGCCGACCTCCGACGTGCGCCTGTGGGCGAAGCTCGAGGACCACAACCCGACCGGCTCCATCAAGGACCGCGCCGCGATCAGGATGATCGAGGCGGCCGAGAAGGAGGGGCTGCTGGAACCGGGCTCGACGATCCTCGAGCCGACCAGCGGCAACACCGGGATCTCGCTGGCCATGGTGGCCCGCCAGCGCGGCTACAAGCTGATCTGCGTCATGCCGGAGAACACCTCGGTGGAGCGCCGCCAGCTGCTGGAGATGTACGGGGCGCAGATCATCGGCTCGCCGGCGGCCGGCGGCTCCAACCAGGCCGTCGCCATGGCCAAGGAACTCGCGGCCGAGCACGACGACTGGGTGATGCTCTACCAGTACGGCAACCCGGCCAACGCGCTCGCGCACTACGAGGGCACCGGGCCGGAGATCGTGGCCGACCTGCCGTCGATCACGCACTTCGTCGCGGGACTGGGCACGACCGGCACGCTGATGGGCGTCTCCCGGTACCTGCGGGAGCACAAGCCCGGCGTCCAGGTGATCGCCGCCGAGCCGCGCTACGGCGAGCTGGTCTACGGGCTGCGCAACATCGACGAGGGCTTCATCCCGGAGCTCTACGACGCCTCGCTGCTGGACTCGCGGTTCTCCGTGGGCCCCGAGGACGCCATCCACCGCACCCGCCAGCTGGTGGAGCGCGAGGGCATCTTCGCCGGCATCTCCACCGGCGCGATCCTGCACGCCGCCCTCGGCATCGCCGACAAGGAGGTCGCGGCGGGCCGCTCGGCCGACATCGTCTTCATCGTCTGCGACGGCGGCTGGAAGTACCTCTCGACCGGCGCCTACGCGGGCACCCTCGAGGAGGCCACCTCGGCGCTGGAGGGCCAGCTCTGGGCCTGACCTCCCGCACCCGTGACGAGCGCCCCTCCCCGCGCCGGGAGGGGCGCTCGCGTGCGTCCCGGCCCGGTCCCGCGGGCGGGTGCGCCGCACGGGCTGTCGGTGCCGCGGTCTAGCCTGACCGGCGTCATGGGGATGCAACCTGGAGCCGACGCACCGATTGGCATCTTCGACTCGGGGGTCGGTGGGCTCACCGTCGCCCGCGCGGTGCTCGACCAGCTGCCCGGCGAGGCGGTCCGCTACATCGGGGACACCGCGAACGGTCCCTACGGCCCGCTGCCGATCGCCGAGGTGCGCCGGCACTCCCTCGCGGTGATGGACGAGCTCGTCGAGAGCGGCGTCAAGATGCTCGTCGTCGCCTGCAACTCGGCCAGCGCGGCCTCGCTCCGCGACGCCCGCGAGCGCTACGGCGTCCCGGTGGTGGAGGTGGTCCTCCCCGCCGCGCGCCGGGCCCTCGCGGCCACCCGCAACGGCCGGATCGGCGTGATCGGCACCCAGGCGACGGTCACCAGCGGTGCCTACGACGACGCGTTCGCCGCGGCGCCGCACGTCTCGGTCACCTCGGCGGCGTGCCCCAGCTTCGTCGATTTCGTCGAGCGGGGCGTCACCAGCGGCCGCCAGCTGCTCGGCCTGGCGCAGTCCTACCTCGACCCGCTGCTCGCGGCCGGCGTGGACACCGTCGTGCTGGGCTGCACCCACTACCCGCTGCTCACCGGCGTCCTGTCGGTCGTCCTCGGCGACGGCGTCACCCTGGTGTCCAGCGCCGAGGAGACCGCGAAGGACGTCTACCGGGTGCTCACCCGGACCGACCTGCTGCGCGACCCCGACGCGGCACCGCCGGAGCACGTCTTCCTCGCCACCGGCGACCCCGAGCCCTTCGCCCGCCTGGGCCGCCGGTTCCTGGGCCCCGAGGTCGGCGCGGTGCTGAGCGCCGGGCGGGTGGGCGCCGCGTGAAGCTCACCGTGGTGGGGTGCTGCGGCAGCGGTCCCGGCCCCGAGTCACCCGCCTCCTGCTACCTGGTCGAGCACGACGGCTTCCGGCTGGTGCTCGACCTGGGCAACGGCTCCTTCGGCGCGCTGCAGGGTGTGCTGGACCCGGGGAGCGTCGACGCGGTCTTCCTCTCGCACCTGCACGCCGACCACTGCCTCGACGTCGCCCCGTTCGTGGTCTGGCACCGCTACTCGGGCCGCTCGCCCGGCAAGCACGTGCCGCTGTACGCCCCGGTGGGTGCCGAGCGCCGGCTGGCCCTGGCCTACGACATGGACGGCGACGGGCTGACCGACGTCTTCGACTTCGTGCCGGTCGGTCCCGGCGCGCTCACCATCGGCCCGTTCGAGGTGGCGCTGGCCCGCACGGCGCACCCGGTCGAGACCTACGCCATCCGGCTCACCGCCGGCGGCCGCTCGCTGGTCTACACCGGCGACACCGGCCCGTGCGACCGCGTCGTCGAGCTGGCCCGCGGTGCCGACGTGCTGCTGGCCGAGGCGGCGCACCCCGACAACGTCCCCGAGCAGCCCCCGGGCCTGCACCTGACCGGCCGGCAGGCGGCCGAGCACGCGGCGGCGGCGGGAGTGGGGCGGCTGCTGCTCACGCACATCCCCGCGTGGGTCGACCACATCGGCCAGCTCTTCGCCGCCAGCTCGGTGTTCTCGGAGACCGAGCTGGTGCACCCGAAGGCCACCTACGACATCTGAGCAGCTCGGGCGCGCCGGGTGACGAACGGTTGCCGCGGCTCCTCCGGCCGGGCAGCGTGACGGGCGTGGCCGACGAGGAACGCGACGGTGTGGCGCTGAGCAGCCTCGACTCACCCCTGGGCGACGGCCTGGGCGTGCCCAAGCGGGCGCTGGTGGACCACCTCGACGCCGTCGCCGACCGGTTGGTCCCGCTGCTCGCGGGGCGTCCGCTGTCGATCATGCGGGTGCGGCCCGGCCAGGCGCCGTTCATGCAGCGCAACGTGGCCAAGGGAGCCCCCGACTGGGTGCGGACGGTGCCCGTCTGGGCAGAGTCGGCGCACCGCGAGGTGCACCAGGTCCTCTGCGATGACCGCCGCACCCTGCTGTGGCTGGCCAACCAGCGCGCGGTCGAGTTCCACGTGCCGTTCCTGCCGGCCGGCTCGCGCGAGCCCACCGGCCTCGTGCTGGACCTCGATCCGCCCGACGGGGCCGACTTCTCCGCCGTCGTGGCCGTCGCCCGGCTGGCCCGCCGGGCGCTGGAGGAGGTCGGTCTGGCCGGCGCGGTGAAGACCAGCGGCTCGACGGGCCTGCACGTCGTCGTGCCGGTGCACGGCTCCCCGGTCGAGGACGTCGCCGCGGCCACGCGGGCGCTCGCGGAGCGGGCGGCGCGGCTCGACCCCGCCGTTGCGACGACGGCCTTCCTGAAGGAGGAGCGGGCGGGCCGGGTGTTCGTGGACTCCACGCGCTCGGGGACGGGCACGGTCGTCGCCGCCTACAGCCCCCGGGTGCGACCCGGGCTCCCCGTGTCCGCGCCCGTCGACTGGGCCGACCTGGACGCGGTGCGCCCGGGTGACGTGACCGTCGCCTCGGGTGCGGAGCGGCTCGGGGACTGGGCGGCCCTCCTGCCCGCGCCGCAGCGGCTGCCGGCGGACCTGGTCGCGGAGGGCCACGAGATCCCGGTGGCGCGGGTGCAGGCCATGCACGAGGGGAAGCGGCGCAAGCGGGCGGCCCGGGCGGCCGGCGAGGGATGAGGCCTGCGCGCGCCGCTCAGCCGGAGCGCACGACGGCGTACAGGAGGACGTCGCGGCGCCGCCCGCCGATCTCCAGGTGGCCGCGCAGCAGCCCCTCCCGCGCGTACCCCGCGCGCTCCGCCGTCCGGATCGATGCGGTGTTCCAGGGTTCGATGAACAGCTGCACCCGGTGCAGCCCCGGGATCGTCCACGCGAAGGTCGTCAGGGCGGTCAGCGCATCCGCGGCGAGGCCGCGTCCCCGGGCGCCGGGTGCTACGAAGTAGCCCGCCGACGCGCGGCCGTGGGGCAGTTCGTCCACCCACAGGCCGATCTGCCCCAGCCCCTGCCCGGTGCCGGCGTCGGCGATCGCGAAGGAGAACCCCTTCCCGGTCGCCCACCGTGCCCGGTTCCGCTCGACCCAGTCCCGCGCGTCGTCCGTCGTGGCGTGCGGCGGCAGCGTGCTGACGAGCGGGACGTAGGGGTCGGTGGACAGGTCGAGCCCCACGGCGACGTCCGCGTCGACGAACTCGCGGAGCACCACGGCGCCGTGCGCCGGCGGCGTCGCGGGCCGCGGCAGGGGGGTGACGGGCGCGGTCACCGGACCGACGATATCGGCGTCCCCGGCCGAGGGACCACGGTGTTCCGGGTGCGTCCGGCGAGGGGAGCCCGGAGCGCTGCGGCGGGCGCCGACCGGGTCGGGGCCCGCCCGCGCTGTCCTACGCTGCGGGCGTGACAGCGCCCCACGAGGAGATCGTGCGTGCCGCGACGCGCACCCTGCTCAGCGGCCGGCGGCTGGACACCGGCGCGCTGGCGGCCGAGCTCGGCATCGCCCGCGCCACGCTGTTCCGCCGGGCGGGCAACCGGGACGCGATCCTCGGGGAGGCCCTCGCCTCCATGGGGGCCCGCACCCTCGCGGCGATCGAGCGCGACCACGACGCCCGGCCGTCGAGCGGGGAGCCGGGCGGGCGGCTGCGGTCGCTCGCCGTCAGCGAGGACTTCCGCTTCGCCCTCGGCACCGCCCCCGCACTCCGGCTGCTGATCGACGAGGAGCCCGCGACCGCGATCCGCGTGCTGACCGATCCGCAGGGCCGGGTCCAGCCCAGGGTGGTGGAGGGCTACACCGCCCTCCTGCAGCGCGACGTCGACGAGCACGGTCTGCTCCCGAAGGTGCCCGTACCGCTGCTGGCGCTGGCCGTGGTCCGCCTGGGCGAGTCCTTCCTCTACTCCGACGTGCTGGCGTCCCGGGCGCCCGACCTCAAGGCCGCCACGACGGTCATCGACGCGCTCGTGCTCAGCGTCTTCGGGCTCGAGGCGGCCTGAGGCCCCGCCGCGGGCGTCGTCCGCCGGGCCGGTGCCAGGGGGCTCCGGTCACCGCCAGAAGAGGTGGTGGACCACCCCGCTCGGGCTCGGCACCACGTCGCGGGAGAACCGGTCGAGCAGCTCGTCCGGCGAGTTCCACAGCCGCACCCCGGAGCCCAGCTCGACCGGCGCCACCACCACGTGCAGGGTGTCCACGAGGTCGGCGTCCAGGAACTGCCGGATGGTGGTGGCCCCGCCGCCGAGCCGGACGTCCTGGCCACGCGCCGCCTCCCGGGCCAGCCCGAGGGCCGTGGCCGGGTCGTCGTCGACGAAGTGGAACGTGGTGTCCGACAGCGAGAACGAGGGCCGCGGGTGGTGGGTCATCACGAAGACGGGCGTGTGGAACGGCGGTGCGGCGCCCCACCACCCCTGCCACGAGTGGTCCGGCCACGGTCCGCGCTGGGGGCCGAACTTGTTGCGGCCCATGATCTCGGCGCCGATCCCGTGGGCGAAGTCGCGGGTGAAGTAGTCGTCGAGGCCGCGGCTCCCCCCGGGCTGCGTGCGGTTGGGCCAGCTCGCCGTCGCGACGGCCCAGGACATCAGCTGCATGGGGTCGGCGTGGCCGAACGGTCGCTCCAGGCTCTGGTGCTCGCCGGCACCGAACCCGTCGCTGGAGACGGTGAAGTTCTGCACTCTGAGCAGCTGCTGCACGGGGCCCTCCCGGGTGGTCGATGACGGTACGACCTCCGGAGCCGGCAGTTCTCATCGCTGCTCGGGAGGAGGGACCGGGGCGCCGTCCCCAGGTGCGCGCCCGTCCACAGATCCGCCCCGGCGCCGTCCGGATGTCGGTACCGGCCCGCAGGCTGACCGGCATGACGACCGACCCGCAGACGCTCGCCTGGCTCGACCAGGAGGACAGCCGGCTGGCGCAGACGATCCGGGCGCACCGGGTCGCCGTGCAGTACGTGGTGCGGGGGGACGAGTCCGACGAACCCCCGTTCGGCTACACCGTCGGCCTGTTCGGGGTCGGCCACCCGGAGCTGGTCGTGGTGGGGGTCGGGTACGAGACGGCCTGCGGCCTGTTGAACCGGGTGGCCGGCCTGGTCCTCGGGGGCCGCGACCTGGTGCCCGGCGAGGTGATCGGCGACGGTGGGCCGGAGCTGCTGGTGGTCGAGCAGCTGCCCAACCCGGGGGAGGTGCTGTACAGCGCCAACCGCTTCTACGAGCGCCCCGACGAGTACTCCGTGCCCGCGTACCAGCTCACGTGGGCGCACCCGGACGGCGGCTTCCCGTGGGACCCGGGGTACCCCTGCCCGCCGGAGTGCCAGCCGCGGCCGGGCACGTGGCGGGCGTGAACGCTCAGTCCAGGCCGAGGTCGCGGCGGAGCTTGGCCACGTGCCCGGTCGCCTTCACGTTGTAGGAGGCGCGCTCGATCCGGCCCTCGGCGTCGATCACGAAGGTCGAGCGGATCACCCCGACGACCTCCTTGCCGTACAGCTTCTTGGTGCCGTAGGCCCCGTAGGCCTGCAGGACCTGCTTGTCCGGGTCGGAGACCAGCGTGATGCGCAGCTCCTCCTGCTCCCGGAACCGGGCGAGCTTCTCCACCGGGTCGGGGGAGACGCCGATGATGTCGACCCCGGCCTCGGCGAGGTCGCCGGCGGCGGCGGTGAAGTCGACCGCCTGGGTGGTGCAACCGGGCGTCAGGGCGGCGGGGTAGCAGTAGACGATCACGCGCCGGCCGCGGTACGAGGACAGCGACACGGGATTGCCGTCGGCGTCGGTCAGGGTGAACTCCGGCGCCGGGTCGCCGGCGGTCAGGCGGACGGGGGCGGCGTCGGTCTCGGTCATGCCGCGCATCCTGCCGTGTCCCGGTGCTCCGCCCGCAAGGGGGCGGGCACCTCACCCGGCCAGGAAGGAGAAGCGCACCTGCCGCTGGTGGTTGTCGGTGTTGGTGTCCACCAGGCAGATCCGCTGCCAGGTGCCCAGCATCAGCCGGCCCTCCAGCACCGGCACGCTGGCGTGCGGCGGGACGAAGGCGGGCAGGACGTGGTCCCGGCCGTGCCCGGGGCTGCCGTGCCGGTGCCGCCAGCGGTCGTCGCGGGGCAGCAGCTCGTCGAGCTGGGCCAGCAGGTCGTCGTCGCTGCCGGAGCCGGTCTCCAGGATCGCCAGGCCGGCGGTGGCGTGCGGCACGAAGACGTGCAGCAGGCCGTCGGCCTCCGACCGCACGAACTCGGCGCACTCGTCGGTCAGGTCGACGACGACGGGGACGCCGCCGGTCCGGACGGCACGCAGCTCCGATCTCATGACGCCGATCCTGCCCCGTCCGCCGGCCGGGCGTGCACCCGTCCGGCCGCGCGGCGGGGCGGCGGCCGGTGCCCACTACCCTCGGTGGCCGTGACCCGCCCCGACGGCCGTGCGGCCGACCAGCTCCGTCCGGTGACCATCACCCGCAACTGGCTCGACCACGCCGAGGGCTCGGTGCTCGTGGAGTTCGGGCGCACCCGGGTGCTCTGCGCGGCCAGCGTCACCGAGGGGGTCCCGCGCTGGCGCAAGGGCTCGGGCCTGGGTTGGGTCACCGCCGAGTACTCGATGCTGCCGCGCGCCACGCACACCCGCAGCGACCGCGAGTCGGTCAGGGGGAAGATCGGCGGGCGCACGCACGAGATCAGCCGGCTGATCGGCCGCTCGCTGCGCGCCGCCGTCGACCTCGGCGCGCTGGGGGAGAACAGCATCGCGATCGACTGCGACGTCCTGCAGGCCGACGGTGGGACGCGGACGGCGGCGATCACCGGTGCCTACGTGGCGCTGGCCGACGCCGTCTCGTGGCTCGACGAGCGCAAGAAGCTGGCCCGCCCGAAGGCGATCGTCCAGTCGGTCGCGGCGGTGAGCGTGGGCGTCATCGACGGCGAGCCGCGGCTGGACCTGCCCTACGAGGAGGACGTGCGCGCCGGCACCGACATGAACGTGGTGTGCACCGGCGACGGGAGCTTCGTCGAGGTGCAGGGCACGGCCGAGGGTGCGGTCTTCGACCGGCCGACCCTCGACGCGCTGCTCGACCTGGCGGTGGCCGGCTGCGGCGACCTCACCCGGATCCAGGCCGAGGCGCTGGCCCGGTGAGCACCCGGCTGCTGCTGGCCACCCGGAACGCCGGCAAGCTCGCCGAGCTGCAGCGGCTGCTGGAGAGCGCCATGCCGGGGGTGGAGGTCATCGGGCTGCGCGACGTCGAGGAGTACCCCGAGGCGCCGGAGACCGGTGCGACGTTCGCGGACAACGCGCTGCTCAAGGCCCGGGAAGCGGTCCGGTACACCGGCCTCCCCGCGGTGGCCGACGACTCGGGGCTCAGCGTCGACGCGCTGAACGGCATGCCCGGCGTGCTCTCGGCGCGCTGGTCGGGCCGGCACGGCGACGACGACGCCAACACCGCCCTCCTGCTGGGGCAGCTCGCCGACGTCCCGGACGAGCGGCGGGGCGCGGCGTTCGTGTGCGCCGCGGCGCTGGTCACCCCGGACGGGACGGAGCACGTGCTCGAGCGGGAGTGGCGCGGCACGGTCGTCCGCGCGAAGCGGGGGAGCAACGGCTTCGGCTACGACCCCGTGTTCGAGCCGGCCGGCCTGTCGCAGACCTCCGCGGAGCTCACTCCCGCGGAGAAGGACGCCCGCAGCCACCGGGGGCAGGCGTTCGCCGCGCTGGTCCCCGTCCTCGCCGAGGTCCTGGGCGCCCGCTGAGCCCGCCGCCGCTCGGTCGCGGCGGCGGGGGGAGTTCACGACGGCACCCGGGCGGGTGGCCGCGCGCCGTCCGACCGCACCGGAACCCGGCTGACAGGTCCGGGGCCGGGCGCTAGCGTCCGGCCCCGTGAGCCCGCCTCCGCGCGTCCGCCCGCCCGGGGCCGGCGACGAGCGGTCGCAGCTCGTCGGCTGGCTGGACCTGCAGCGGTCGCTGGTGCACCACAAGTGCGATGGGCTGGGCGAGGACGACGCCCACCGCGCCCTCCTGCCCACGTCGCCGCTCATGACGGTGGCCGGCCTCGTCGCCCACCTGCGCTGGGTCGAGCACTGCTGGTTCGAGGTGCTCTTCCTCGGCCGCCCCGCCGGGCCGAACCCGCAGTTCGGCGCCGACCCGAGCGCGGACTTCCGCGTCGACGGCGTCCCGCTGGCGCGGCTGCTGGCGGAGTACGCCCGCCAGTGCGAGATCTCGACGGCGATCACCGCCGCCGCGTCGCTGGACGACCGGGGCCGGTACGAGGGGTACGGGGCGGCCACGCTGTCGCTGCGCTGGATCCTGGGGCACATGGTCGAGGAGGTGGCCCGGCACGTAGGGCACCTCGACGTCATCCGGGAGCTGCTCGACGGGCGGACGGGCTACTACTGACGGCGGGCGTGAGCCGCCGTCGCCGGGGGCACACAGCGGCGATGCGGGTCTTCGTGGACGGCTCCAGGGCGTTGCGCTTCGACGACGGGACGCCGGTGACCGCCGCGTCCGGAGTAGGGCCGCTCGGCGACGGCTGGGTCGTGGTGCAGGACGACGCCACCATCGCCGCCTGGTGGCGGCCCGGCGGGGTCGCGCGGCTGCGCGTGCTGCCGCCGGTGGAGGGCCTGGACGTGTTCCGCGAGGGCGAGGGCACCAAGCACCTCAAGCCGGACCTCGAGGTGGCCTGCCCGGTGGGGGTGGACGGCGGACCGGCCGCGCTGCTGCTCGGGTCGGGCTCCTCGCCGCGGCGCATGCGCGGGGTGGTGGTGCGGCTCGACGGCGGGCACCCGGTGGTCCGGGCCGCCGAGCTGACCGCCCTCTACGAGCGGGTGGCCGAGCGGCTGGACCTGCCGATGGACGAGGTCAACCTGGAGGGCGCGAGCCGCTCCGGCGACGTGGTCCGCTGGTTCAACCGCGGCAACCTGCGGGCCGGCGTCCGCTCGGCCAGCGTGGACGTGCCCCTGGAGTCGCTGGTCGCCGCCGTCCTCGGCCGCGTGGCGGCGTCCGAGGTGCCGGTGCACCGGCCGCAGGAGTACGAGCTCGGCCAGGTCGAGGGCGTGGGCCTGGCGGTCACCGACGCGGTCGCGCTGCCCGACGGGCGGGTGCTGCTGAGCGCCGCCGCCGAGGACACCCCGAACGCCGTGGACGACGGCCCGGTGGTGGCCACCGCGCTGGCCCTGGTCGACGGGGACACCGTGGTCGCGGTCACCCCGGTCCCGGAGGTCGGCGGCCACGTGCACAAGGTGGAGGGCCTCGCCCTGCGGCACGTCGACGACGGCGTCGTCCACCTGCTCGCGGTGGTGGACGACGACGACCCGGACGCACCGTCGGCCGCGCTGGACCTGCGGGTGGAGCTCGGCTGACTCCCGGGGCGGGGGGTTCCGGCACCTGCGGCACCATGTCACGGGGTCCGGGGTCCGGGGTCCGGGGTCGTCCGGACGCCGTCCGATGCGTGCGGAGGTGGTCGTGGACGAGCCGGCCGAGGCGCTGCTGTGGGCCGCGCTGCGCGAGGGACGGCGGGACGACGCCGTCCGGGCGCTCCTGGCGCTGCCCGCGGACCGGCGCCGGCGGCTGCGTGCGCCGGTACGGCGGCACGACCGGCTGGTGGGCAGCCGGGCGATCGGCGAGCGGGCGCCGGCGGGGGAGTGGGCCGGCGAGCTCCGCGCCGGGCACCACTCCGCGGCCGCGGCCGCGGTCCTCGGCTGCTCGGCGGTGGAGCAGGCGGTGACCTACGCCCCGCTGATCCCGCCGGACTCGGCCGACCTGCCGAAGGCGTTGTTCCCCGGGCAGCTGGACGCCTTCGCGCGCGAGTGGTTCGCCAGGTTCCGGCGCAACCCGAAGGCGTGGGACCGCATCGGCGGCCTGGATGCGCCTTTCGACTGGGCGCACGAGGGGCTGATCCCCGCCCCGGTCGACGACGGCGCCGTCCTCTACCTGATCACCTCGGTGCCGCGTGCCCAGGACGGGCCGGACCTGCTCCGCTACCTCGAGGCCCGGCCGTGCCTCGTCGAGGTCACGCTGCGCCGGATCTTCGACGTGGACGGCATCCGCGGAGCGTCCCTCGCCCAGCGCGACGAACGCGAGCGCCCGGGCCGCCGGATGGCCGACTTCGTGATCCCCGAGCTCGTCCGCCGGGGCCACTGGACGGCGGAGTTCGTCGAGGACGGCATCCGTCGGGCGCTGGCCCGGGGGCAGAGCCCCTACCTGGCGCGCTGGTTCACCCGGCTGGCGGAGCACGTCGCGGCGCCGAGCCGTTAGCCGGCGTCCGTACCGTCCCAGCGGCGCAGCCGGGCGTGCGCGGCGTCGACGAGCCCACGGGCGACCCGGTCCAGCGGTCCGGACTCCAGCCGCCACTGCTGCCAGTACAGCAGGACGTCGACCGCGCCGGCCGGGTCGAACGGGACGACCGCGCCGTCGCGCCGGTCCGGGAGTGCGGGGCGGCGGTCCGCCAGCTGGAGCTCGGGCAGCAGTCCCCAACCGAAACCGAGCGCGACGGCGGTGAGGAAGTCCGCCGACGAGGGGACGTAGTGGAGGGGCGGGTCGGCCGCCGCCAGGTGCCGGTGCAGGTAGGCGTGCTGGAGGTCGTCGCGGCGGTCGAAAACCACCACGGGCGCCCGCTGCAGCGCTGCGGCATCGGGGCCGTCCGGGAACCAGCGCTCCACGAACCCCGGTGCGGCGCAGGGCAGGTAGCGCATCCGGCCGAGCGGCGTCACCCGGCAGCCGGCGACCGGCTCGGCGTCGGAGGTGACCGCACCCATCACGGTGCCCGCCCGGAGCAGCGCACTGGTGTGCGTCTGGTCGGAGCTGTGCAGGTCGAAGCGCAGCTCCCCGGCCAGCGGGGCCAGCGCCGGCAGGACCCAGGTGGCCAGCGAGTCCGCGTTGACCGCGATCGGCACGACCGGCGGCCGGCCGGGTGAGGCGGCCTCCAGGTTGCGGCCGGTGTCGTCGACGAGCATCCCCACCTGGCGGGCGAGCCGCAGCACCGGCTCCCCGGCGGTGGTGACGGTGGCCGGCCGCCCGCGCTGCACCAGGACCCGGCCGGTGGCCACCTCCAGGGCGCGCAGGCGCTGCGAGATCGCGGACGGGGTGACGTGCAGCCGTCGCGCGGCGCCCTCGAGCGAGCCCTCGTCGATGACCGCGACGAGTGTGCGGAGCTGCCCGAGGTCGACGTCCATGAAGCAACGCTAACCCGGCATGAGAAAGATGAGATGGACTGTTGCGGGGACCGCTCCTAGCGTAGGCCTCCGTGACGACGGGACTGCTGGCCGCGCTGGCCGGGCTGGGGATGGGGCTCTCGCTGATCGTGGCCATCGGCGCCCAGAACGCCTTCGTGCTGCGGCAGGGGCTGCGCGTCGAGCACGTGACCGTGGTCGTGGCGGTGTGCGCGGTGTCGGACGCCGTCCTCATCCTCGCCGGGGTGGCCGGCAACTCGTGGCTCAGCGCGCGAGTGCCCGACGCGATCACCGCCATCCGGCTGGGCGGCGCCGCCTTCCTGCTCGGCTACGCCGCCCTCGCGGCCGGCCGGGCCCTGCGTCCGACCTCGATCGCCGTGGACGCCGGCGGCACCCGGAACGGCCTGCTGGCCACCGTGCTGACCTGCGTGGCGCTGACCTGGCTCAACCCGCACGTGTACCTGGACACCGTGCTCCTGCTGGGGTCGGTGGCCGACAGCCACGGCGCGGGCCGGTGGTGGTTCGCGGCGGGCGCCGTCGTCGGCAGCCTGCTGTGGTTCGGCGCGCTCGGCTACGGCGCGCGCCTGCTCCGCCCGCTGTTCGCGCGCCCGGCCGCCTGGCGGGTCCTCGACGCCGCCATCGCCGTCGTCATGGCCGGCCTGAGTCTGGGGCTGCTGGTCAGCGCGTTCTGAGGGTCCGTGCCGGAGAGCCGGAGTCAGTCGCCCGCACGGAGGAGCTCGGCCCGCCGCGCCAGACGTGCGGGTGCGGCGAGCACGACGACGAGGAGCGCCGCGCAGGCCGCGGCGGCGAGCCACCACCAGGGCGACCGCGCGACGGCGAGGAAGCCGCTGACGACCAGCAGGACGGCGGCGGACGTGAGCGCGCGCGTCCGGGTGGCGCGGAGCCCGAGCAGCCGGTCCTCGACGAGGCGCAGCGCGGCTTCCCGCTGACCGGCGTCCTCCGGCGCGGGGCCCCGGCGGGCCGCCCGCTCCACGACGGCCCGCTCGTGCTCGGGCAGCTGCCCGGCGCCCGCCGTCGAGTCCTGGATCGTGGTCGCCGTCAGGAACCCGAGCACCGGGGCGCAGACGACCGTTCCGGCGACCCCCATGAGGGCGGCGGCCGGCCAGCTGTGGTCGCCGGTCAGGCGGAACAGCAGCACGGCGAAGGGCGCCAGGAGCAGCCCCATCGCGACGGCGAGCTTCCACCAGGGCGCACGCAGCATCCACTCGTCCACACCGGCATCCTGCGAGGAGGCCGCCGTCACCGCCTCCGTCGTCACCCGGTCGGGTGCGGTCGGATCGTGCGGGAGGGGGGACTCGAACCCCCACGCCCGAAGGCACCAGATCCTAAGTCTGGCGTGGCTGCCGTTACACCACTCCCGCGTGGCTCCGGAGTGTAGGAGCACCCCGGTCGGGCGCCCCCGACGACGGTGACCGCGCTGACCTGCGCCGCGTCTGGCAGGCTGTCGCCGTGCCCCGCGACCCACGACAGATCCAGCTCGAGATCGATTCGGCCCGCGAGTCGCTGGCCGCCACCCTGGACCAGATCGCCTACCGGAGCAGCCCGACGCGCCTGAAGGCGCAGGGCAGGGACGCCGTGCAGCGCTTCCTGCAGACCCCGGCGGGCCAGGCCACCATGGGCGCCGTCGGCCTGCTGGTCACGCTGGTCGTGGTCCAGAAGGTCCGGCACCGCAACAAGGTCGTGGTCCAGAAGGTCCGGCACCCCAACGCGGTCGTGGTCCGGAAGGCCCGGCGCCGCAACGACTGATCCGGTGCGCCGCGACCCGGTCGGACCCGGCCAGGAGTCGGTCTGGGACTACCCCCGGCCGCCCTCGGCCGAGGTGACGGGGCGGCACGTCGTCGTCGAGCTCGGCGGACGCGTGCTCGCCGACACCCGGCGGGCGGTGCGGGTCTGCGAGACCAGCCACCCGCCGGTGTACTACGTCCCGCGCGAGGACGTCGCCGACGGCGTGCTGGTGCGCGCCGCCGGCAGCTCGGTGTGCGAGTGGAAGGGCGCGGCCACCTACTGGGACGTCGTCGTCGACGGTCGCCGGTACCCCGGGGTGGGCTGGTCCTACGAGGACCCGGCGCCGGAGTACGAGCACCTGCGCTCGGCCGTCGCGTTCTACCCGGGGAAGGTGGACCGGGCGCTCGTCGACGGTGAGCAGGTGCGGCCGCAGCCGGGCGGCTTCTACGGCGGGTGGATCACCGACGAGGTCGCCGGGCCCGTCAAGGGCGGGCCCGGCACGCTCGGCTGGTGACGGGAGCTCAGGCCTGGTCGCGCACCAGCGGCAGCACGACGGTGTCCAGCACCTCGTCGGCGTAGGCGACGTCCACGGTGCGGCCGGTGAGCAGCCAGCGCTGGACGAGCAGGGCGCTGATCGTCTCGGCGGCCACCGAGGTCCGGAACTCCGGTCGCACCTCGCCGCGCGCCTCGGCGTTGGTCCACACCTGCTCGAACGACTGCTGCCAGACCGCCAGCGGGCCGTTCTTGAAGGCCTCGGCCAGCGCCGGGTGGCGCGGCACGGTGGACAGCAGCGACAGGGTGGCCGCGCCGGTCGGGCCGTTCACCACGCCGACCAGCGCGTGCATGATCTCCCGCAGGTCGCCCTCGAGGGAGCCGGTGTCAGGGCTGTGCGCCTCGTCGCGGTTGAGGTCGGAGATGGTGTCGACGACCAGGTCCTGCTTGGTGCGCCACCGCCGGTAGATCGTCGCCTTGCCGACCCCGGCCTCCGCCGCGACCGCGTCCATGGTGAGCGCGCCGTAGCCCACGTCGGCCAGCAACCGGAGGATCGCGGCGCGGATGACGCCGTCCCGGCTGGGGTCGCGCGGCCGGCCGCCGCGGCTGGGACGGGCGACGTCGGCGGTGGGGAGAGCGGCCATGGGCAAACCTTAGACAGTCAAGTTGTGAAGATGCTGAGTGTCCCCCGCGGTACCCCCGGAAGTGGTTCCGATACCGCCGCGCGCCTGTCCCGTGCGTCACTGCCGGTAGGTCACCCTGGCATCCGTGGGAACCATCTGCGGTGGTGTCTGCGGATGCCGCCAGAACTGGGAGGTGCCCGGCCGGGCGAGCCGGGCGCTGCTGGCCACCTCGATCGGGCACGTCCTGCCGCACGTCGCCCGGACGGCCAAGGCCCTCGGCCTGGCCGTCCACTCCGCGCCCCAGCTGGTCGACGTCGCCGACGACCGCGGCGGCCCCGGGCTCGAGCGGCTGTTCCAGCGGCTGGCCCGTGAGCTGACCGCTGCCGAGACCGAGGCGGTGCGGGTGGTCACCGACCCGCCGGCCGACGATCCAGCGTTCACCGCCCGCCTGCTCACCGCGCCGACCCTGGCCGTCGAACTGGCCCGGCGCGGGGTCACCGTCGAGGTCGGCGTCCTCGCCGACGCCGAGTTCTGGTCGGTCTACCAGCCGATCGTGTCGCTGGCCGACCGCTCCGCCGTCGCCCACGAGGCGCTCCTGCGGGGGCTGGTCGACGGCCGCGAGGTCGGTGGTGGCGACCTGTTCTTCGTGGCCGAGTCCGCGGGCTGGCTGCACCGCCTCGACCGGATCGGCCGGGAGGCGGCCATCACCGGTTCGATGCCGTGGCTGGGCGACGACGACCTGTTCATCAACTTCAACCCGACCTCGATCTACCGGCCGCAGGTGTGCCTGGCCAGCACCGAGCGGGTCGCCCACGAGACGGGCATCGACCCGCGCCAGCTGGTCTTCGAGGTGGTGGAGTCGCACGCGATCGCCGACCGCGGGCACCTGGTGTCGGTGCTGGAGCACTACCGCTCGCTGGGCTGGCGGGTGGCGCTGGACGACGTCGGCGCCGGCTGGTCGAGCCTGTCGCTGCTGGCCGCCGTCCGCCCCGATGTCGTGAAGCTGGACAAGGAGCTGGTGCAGGAGCTGCCCGACGACGGCGCCCGCACCGTGCTCAAGGCGGTCACCGACCTGGCCCACCAGCTCGGCGCCGTCGTCGTCGCGGAGGGCATCGAGACCGAGCAGCTCGCGGAGGAGGTCACCGCGCTCGGCGCCGACATGGGCCAGGGCTGGCTGTTCGGCCGGCCGGTCCGGCCCGAGGCGCCGGTGGAGGAGCCCGAGAGCCGCTGGCAGCCGGTCTAGCGCCCTCGCCGCCGCGGGGTCAGCCGAGGGCCCACCCGGTGAGCACCGGGCGGCCGTGCTCGTGGCCGAGGATGCCGTAGTGCCCGGCGGGCAGGGCGAACAGCGCACCGGCCTCGGGAGCCAGGCCGAGCCACCTCGCGGTGAGCACCCGCAGCACGTGCCCGTGCGCCACCAGGGCGACGTCGCCGTCGTCGAGCCGGGCGCGGGCGCGGTCCAGCACCCGGTCCACCCGCCGGCCGACGTCGTCCAGCGTCTCCCCGGGTACCGCCGCGGTGGCCGTGCCGTCCCGCCAGATCGACCACTCCCGCCCGAGCTCCGCGCTGATCTCGGCCGTGGTGCGTCCCTCGTAGCCGCCGTAGTCGAGCTCCACCAGGTCCGGGTCGACGGCGGTGGACCCGAGCCCGGCGAGGTCGGCCGTGCGGCGGGCCCGCAGCAGGGGGCTGACCCGGACCTCGGCGAACGTCCGCCCGCCGAGGACCGTGCGGAGCGCGCGGGCCTGCTGCTCGCCGTCGGCCAGCAGCGGGAGATCGGTGGACCCCGTGTGCTGACCGCTCCGGCTCCACTCCGTCTGCCCGTGCCGCAGCACCACGATCTCGCCCATGGGCCCATCGAACACGCTGCCGGGAACAGCGGCGCGGCCCGGCGTGCTGGCCCGGACATGACCACCGCGCAGAGCACCGACATCTTCTCCATCGGCGGGGACCTCCCCGTCCACCGGCTCGGCTACGGCGCCATGCAGATCACCGGGCCCGGGGTCTGGGGCGAGCCGGTCGACCGTCCTGGTGCCCTCGCCGTCGTGCGCGCCGCGATCGAGCAGGGCGTCGACTTCATCGACACCGCCGACTCCTACGGCCCGCAGGTCAGCGAGCAGATCATCGCCGAGGCCGCCTTCCCGTACCCCGACGGCCTGGTCATCGCCACCAAGGCCGGCCTGACCCGCACCGGCCCCGGCGTGTGGCCGCCGTGCGGCCGGCCGGAGTACCTCACCCAGCAGGTCGAGCTGTCGCTGCGGAACCTGAAGGTCGACCGCATCGACCTCATCCAGCTGCACCGCATCGACCCCCAGGTGCCGCTGGCCGACCAGCTCGGCGCCTTCAAGGAGCTGCAGGACCAGGGCAAGGTGCGGCACATCGGTGTCTCGGAGGTGTCGGTCGACGAGCTGGAGGCCGCCCGCGAGATCGTCGACGTCGTCAGCGTGCAGAACCTCTACAACCTGACCAACCGGCAGAGCCAGGACGTGCTCGACTACGCCGCCGCGGAGGGCATCGCGTTCATCCCGTGGTTCCCCATCGCCACCGGTGACCTCGCCGCGCCGGACAGCCCGGTCGCCGCCATCGCCCGCGAGCTGGGCGCCACGCCGTCGCAGGTGGCCCTGGCCTGGCTGCTGCAGAAGTCGCCGGTCATCCTGCCCATCCCGGGCACGAAGTCCGTCGACCACCTCACCGAGAACCTCGGCGCGGCGAAGCTGACGCTCTCCGACGAGGACATGACCCGCCTCGACGCGCTGGCCTGACCCGCCCGGCGAGGCAGAGGCATAGGAAGCTTTGCCCGCGTCCGGAGGCTTCGGGCGCAGGCAAAGCCTCCTATGCCGGGTCGGCGGCGGGGGACCCGGCGCCACATGTCGCTCGGTGAGGCGTCACCATGGCTCCGTGGACGCCGAGGACTTCCGCCAGGTCAAGACCGCCGTTCGTCAGCTGATCCGTGAATCGGTCGTGCCCCGCGAGGAGCAGATCGAGGACGAGGACCGCATCCCCGACGACCTGCGCGCGCAGGCCGCCGAGATGGGCCTGTTCGGCTACGCGCTGCCCGAGGAGCACGGTGGCCTCGGCGTCACCATGAGCGAGGACGTCGAGCTCGCCATGGAGTTCGGCTACACCACGCCGGCGTTCCGCTCCCTGTTCGGCACCAACAACGGCATCTCCGGGCAGGTGATCGCCCGGTTCGGCAACGACGAGCAGAAGAAGAAGTACCTGCCGGGGCTCTCCGCCGGGAAGCTGATCGGCTCCTTCGCCCTGACCGAGGCCGAGGCCGGTTCGGACCCCTCCGCGCTGCGGACGTCCGCCCGCCGCGACGGCGACGAATGGGTCATCAACGGCAGCAAGCGCTACATCACCAACGCGCCGATCGCCGACCTGTTCGTCGTCTTCGCCCGCACCGACCCGGAGCAGAAGGGCGGCCGCGGCATCTCCAGCTTCGTCGTCGAGACGACGACGCCGGGCGTCACCGTCGGCCCGCGCGACAAGAAGATGGGCCAGGCCGGTGCCTGGACCAGCGAGGTCTACTTCGACGACGTGCGGGTGCCCGCCGAGGCGCTGGTCGGCGAGGAGGGCCGGGGGTACGCCAAGGCCCTCACCGTCCTCTCCCGCGGTCGCCTGCACATCGCCGCGCTCTGCGTCGGCATGGCCCAGCGGGTGCTCGACGAGTCGGTCGCCTACGCCGCCACCGCCAAGCAGGGCGGGTCGCCGATCGGCCGCTTCCAGCTGGTGCAGGCGATGCTCGCCGACATGCACGCCGAACTGCTCGCCGGCCGCAGCATGGTGCGCGACGTCGCCGCCCGGTACGACTCCGGCGAGGACACCTCCGTCGGCCCGTCGTCGGCCAAGCTGTTCTGCACCGAGATGGTCGGCCGCGCCGTGGACAAGGCCGTGCAGGTGCACGGCGGCATGGGTTACCTGCGGACGACGCCGGTGGAGCGCTTCTACCGCGACGCCCGCCTCTTCCGCCTGTACGAGGGCACCAGCGAGGTCCAGCGGGTCATCGTCGGCGGCGCGCTGCTGCGCGAGGCCGGCATGGCGCGTGGCTGAGCGACCGCAGCTCTCCACCGCGGAGCGCGACGCCCGGCGCACGGCCGTCGGCGACCTCGGGTCGGCGCTGCGCGACCTCGTCGACGCCGCGGTGCGCACCGAGGTGCCGATGACGGAACTCGCCGACGTGGCGGTCGCCGTCCGGCAGCTCGCCGGGCGGCTGCGGGCCGACGGCCGGGAGGTGCACGAGATCGCCTCGGTCGACGACCCGGCGACCGGCGAGCGCTGGTACAGCCCGGTCTACGGGCCGGGCAACCCGGTCGCCCCGCCCATGGAGGTGTCCAGCACCCCGGACGGCCGGGCGACCGGCCGGGTCACGCTCGGCAAGCCGCACGAAGGGCCGCCCGGCCTGGTGCACGGGGGCGTCGTGGCCACCCTGCTCGACCACGTCCTGGCCCGCGCGGTGCGGGCGGCCGGGCGCGGCGGGCTCACGGCCACGCTGACGGTCACCTACCGGCGTCCGGTGCAGCTGGGTGTGCCGCTGGTGGTGACGGCGGAGCTGGGCACCACCGAGGGCCGGCGGACCACCGCCACCGCGCGGCTGGCCGCGGCCGACGCCCCGGCGACGACGCTGGCCGAAGCGGAGGGGCTGTTCGTCGCGCTGCGGCCCGAGCGGGCCGCCGACGTCTTCGCGCGCACCGGGCGCGACGTGGGGGCCTGGACCAGCCGGAGCTGACACCGGTTCGGGAGCCGCCCGGCACCCGTGACCGGCACCGCCCTGCACCTCGTCGCGGAGGCGTGCTCGGTGACCCGGGCGGTCCAGCCGGCCTCGGTCCGACGGCGTCACCGCGTCGAACCGCTGCGGAGCTGCTGCGGCGGGCGGCGCTGCTGGCGGCGTCCCGCATCCCGGACGGCGACCGGCTCGCGGTGTCCGCCGACGACCTGGGCGCGGCGCTCGACGAGCTGCTGGACACCCGCAACGCGATGACCCGCACCCTGCTGGTCAGCGCGCCGGGCTGACCGGTCAGTTCGCGCGCGGGCCCGGCGCGTTGGCCGGGTCGCCACCCGGGTCGAGGGAGGGCCCGCCGGCCGGGCGGAGCAGCGCGCCGGGCGCCCCCGCCCCGTCGCCGAGCGCCGCGACGAACTGGCGCAGCACGTCGTCGCCGGTGTGGAACGGCCCCCAGTCCAGCAGCTTGCGGGCCCGGGCCGTGTCCAGCGCCGGTGCCTGGGTGCCGATGTCCAGCCACCCGGGCTCGGTGGGCACGAGGTGCGCGTGGAAGGCGGCGGACAGCCCGGCGCGCAGCACGGCCGCCGGGGTGGGCACCCGCACGGTGCCGAGCGCCTTGGCCAGGGCATCGGCGTCCAGCAGGGGTTCGGCGGCGATGTTGAACGGTCCGGGCGCGCGCCGGTCCAGCATCCGCTCCAGGGCGTCGGCGAGGTCGTCGGCGTGCACGAAGGCGACCGCCAGGGCGGGCAGCGGCAGCGGCAGCAGCCGGGCGACCGCGCCGGGCAGCATCCGCGCGGCCGCGAACAGCAGCGGACCCAGGAAGTACCGGCCGATCTCGCTGCCGGCCTCCGGCTGCAGCACCAGGGTGGGGCGGACCACGGTCAGCGCGGTGTCCCGGTGACGGCCGAACACCTCGCGGACGACCCGCTCGGCCTCGGACTTGTCCCGGCTGTACTGCGCGCTCGGGATGCCGGTGGTCGGCCAGTCCTCGGTGACCCGCTGCCCACGCGCCCCGCCGGCGTAGGCGCCGATGGAGCTCATGTGCACGAACTGGTCGACGCCGGCGGCGGCCGCCGCGCGCGCCACCCGCCGGGTGCCCGCCACGTTGACCTGGCGGAGCCGGTCGGGCTGACGCCCCGGCTGCAGCGCCCAGGCCAGGTGCACGACGGCGTCGACGCCGTCCATGAACTCGGCCAGCTCGGCCTCGGAGGCGGCCTCGCCGAGGTCGGCGAGGTGCCACCGCACCCCGTCGTACGGCGCGATGGCCGGCGGACGGCGCCGCGCGAGCCCGCGCACCTCGGCCGGCCCGGCCTCGGGGCGGGTGAGCCGGCGCAGGAGCGCGGTGCCGACGTTGCCGCTGGCGCCGGTGACGGCGACGGTGCGGCCGGCGAGGTGCCCGGGGGAGAGGTTGGCCATGCCCATGCCGCTACCCGGCCCTCCCGGCGCCAACCGGGGAGCGGGGACGCTACCGGGGCGAGGCCGCCGCCGCCCGGTCCGGATCCGGTTCGAGTGACCGGCCGCGGAGCTCGGGCAGCCCCCAGGTGGCGAGCGCACCCAGCACGAAGAAGGCGGCGAAGGTGCCGAAGACCAGCCCGGTGCCGCCGGCGGCGACCAGCGGTGGCACGCACAGCGGCGCGGCGATCGAGGCGAGGCGGCCGAAGCCGGCCGCGGCGCCGGCGCCCGTCGCCCGCAGCACCGTCGGGTAGACCTCCGGTGTCACGGCGTAGAGCGCGCCCCACGCCCCGAGGTTGAAGAACGACAGCACCATGCCGGTGATCAGGATGGTGGTGTCGCTGTCCGCGGCGGCGAACAGCCCGGCGCCCAGGGCCGAGCCGACGAGGAACGTGGCCAGGGTCGGCCGGCGGCCCCACTTCTCGATCAGGAACGCGGCCAGGGCGTACCCGGGCAGCTGGGCCAGCGTGATGACCAGGGTGTAGCCGAACGACCGGGTCAGCGTGAAGCCGTTCGCGACCAGCAGGGTCGGCAGCCAGATGAAGGCGCCGTAGTAGGCGAAGTTGATGCTGAACCAGACCACCCACAGCGCAAGGGTTCGGCCCCGGGAGCCGGCCGCCCAGAGCGCCCGCGGGCCGGGCGACGGGACCGGCTCCGTCACGGGCGAGGCCACGGCGGCCACGCCGGCCGACTGCTCGAAGCGCCGCACCGCGGCCTCCGCCTCGTCGACCCGGCCGCGGGTCTCGAGGAAGCGCACCGACTCGGGCAGCCCCCACCGGACCACGGCGGCGTACAGCGCGGGGAGGGCGCCGATGGCGAGCGCCCACCGCCAGCCCTCGTCGCTGCGCGGGACGACGAGGAAGCCCACCAGCGCGGCCATGGTCCAGCCGAGCGCCCAGAACGCCTCCAGCCAGACGACCACCCGGCCGCGCACCCGCGCCGGGGCGAACTCGCTGACCAGCGTCGACGCCACCGGCAGCTCCGCGCCGAGGCCGAGCCCGATGAGGAAGCGGAAGACCAGCAGCGAGCCGACCGACCAGGACAGCGCGGCGGCGCCGGTGGCCAGTCCGAAGACCAGCAGGGTCAGCGCGAAGACCTGGCGCCGGCCGATCCGGTCGGCCAGCAGACCGCCGAGGGTGGCGCCCAGGGCCATGCCGACGAAGCCGATGGAGGCGATCCAGGACAGCTCGGAGGAGGTGACGCCCCACTGCTGCTGCGCGGCGAGGGCGGCCAGGACGAACGAGATCAGCCCGACGTCCATGGCGTCGAGGGCCCAGCCCGTGCCGGAGCCGACGACCAGCCGCCCGTGCTCCCGGGTGAAGGGCAGCCGGTCGAGGCGCTCGGCCCGGGTCGGCGGGGACGTCGGCTCCGTCATGCCGTGCAGTCTCGCAATGCCGCGGGTCAGCCGCGGACGTGGGCGGTGACCAGCTCGGCGGTGCGCTCGGCGGCGAGCTCGGGGATCCAGTGCGGCACGCCTTCGAGGACCTCGAGCCGGTAGGCGGCGTCGACGAAGCGGGCGGTGTCCTCGGTGGCCGCGCGGCCGAGGAAGGCGTCTCCGGTGCTCCAGACGTGCAGCGTGGGCACGCGCACCTTCCCGACCGGGTCCCGCCCGCTCCACGGCAGGGCGCGGTACCAGTTGATCGCCGCGGTCAGCGCACCCGGCTCGCGCATGCGTCGCACGTAGCGGTCGACGGCGTCGTCGGGGAGCCCGCCGGAGGAGAGCACCCGGCGCAGCGCCGCGCCGTCGCCGGCGAGCAGCAGCTGCTCGGGCAGCACGGGCAGCTGGAACATCCCCACGTAGTAGGAACGCAGCGCCTGGTCGCTGGTCACCATGGCGCGGGCCATCGCACCCGGGTGCGGCACGGAGAGCGCAGTCAGGGTGCGCACGCGCTCGGGGTTCCAGGAGCCCAGCGCCCAGCCGACGATCCCGCCCCAGTCGTGGCCCACCACGTGCGCGGACTCGAGCCCGGCGGCGTCGAGCAGGGCGAGGACGTCGTCCGCCGTCTCGCGCAGCCGGTAGTGCGACCGCCCACGCGGGCGGGCCATGGGTGAGTACCCGCGCTGGTCGGGTGCGAGGGTGCGCAGGCCGTGCTGGTGCAGCGCGGGCGCCACCCGGTCCCAGGCGGTCGAGTCCTGCGGGAAGCCGTGCAGGAGGACGACGGGCTCGCCGCCGGTCGGACCGGCGTCCCGGACGTCGAAGGTCAGGCCGTTCCGGCGGTAGCTGTCCATCCGACGGCTCTTCCCCACGCGGTCGTCACGCACACAGGGAGGCGCCGCTCGCGCCGATCGGGGACCATGGTGCGGTGACTGCGTCTCCTGTCGAGCTCATCGTGCTGGTCGACGACGACGGCCGGGAGATCGGCACCCTCCCCAAGCCGCAGGTGCACCACGGGGAGACGCCGCTGCACCGGGCGTTCTCCGCCTACCTGTTCGACGACGGGGGCCGGTTGCTGGTCACCCGCCGGGCCGAGGACAAGGCGACGTTCCCCGGCATGTGGACCAACACGGTCTGCGGGCACCCGGGCCCGGGCGAGGACGACGGCGCGGCGATAGCGCGTAGGGCCGGCTTCGAGCTCGGCCTGCGGGTGACCGACGTGCGCCCGGCGCTGCCCGGCTACCGGTACCGGGCGGAGTTCCGCGGCGTCGTGGAGAACGAGGTCTGCCCGGTGTACGTCGGCCGCTTCGCCGGTGAGCCGGCGCCGGAGCCGACCGAGGTGGGGGAGTGGGAGCTGCTGGACTGGGCCGCGTTCCGCCGTCGCCAGGAGACCGAGGGCGACGCCTGGTCGCCGTGGTGCCGCGAGCAGGCCCGGCTGATCGAGCAGGCCGGGCTGCACCGCGTCTGACCCTGTCCGCGGCGCCCCGTCCCGGCCGGGCTGCCCGACCTGCGGTCCCGACGATCATCGACAAGGCTGTCGGGACAGGACACGTACGACGACGGAGGGCCGCATGGAGACGTCGCTGAAGGGCCGGGTCGCACTGGTGACCGGTGGGGCGAGCGGCCTCGGGCGGGCGACCGCCCTGGCGCTGGCCGAGTCCGGTGCGCACGTGGTGATCGCCGACATCGACGCCGCGGGCAGCGAGGAGACGCTGTCCCGGGTGAGCGCCGCCGGCGGCTCGGGCGAGGTGCTGGGCCTGGACGTCACCCAGGACGAGAGCCGGCGCGCCGTCGTCGCCGACCTGTTCGACCGGCACGGCGACGCGTTCGACGTGCTGGTCAACGTGGCGGGCATCGACCGCCCGGGCTACATCACCGACATCGACCTCGCCGACTACCAGCGGGTGCAGGCGGTCAACTGCGAGGGCCCGATCTTCCTCACCAGCGAGTTCATGAAGCGGGTGCAGCACCTGCCCGAGGGGCGTACCGCCGACGTGGTGCACGTCGTCTCGCTCTCGGCCATCACCTCCGGCAGCGGGGCGATCGCCTACAACGGCTCCAAGGCCGGGTTCCTCAACGCCACCAAGTGCATCCAGCGGGAGCTCCGCGAGAAGGCGATCACGCTCCCCGGCGGCGGCGAGCGGCCGTTCCCCTGCCGTGTGCAGAGCGTCATCCCGGCCGCCATGGACACCCCGATGATGGAGCAGTGGGGCATCCCCGGGCACCTGATGATGCCGCCGTCGGCGGTCGCCGACGCCATCCGCACCCTGCTGCTGCTGCACCCGGCCGCGTTCATCCCGGAGATGCAGATCGTGCCCCGGCTCGAGCCCAACTTCCCGCGCTGACCGACATGAGGAACAACCGCGTCAGCGCCCCCGACGACCCCACCCCGGACACCGCGATGGCCTCGGGGTCCGACGCCGGCGGGCCCGGCGGCCACCTCGGCCCGGGTGACCTCGCCCCGGACGAGGAGCGGCTGCTCGCCGCGCTCGAGCGGGACGGCCGGGCGGCGGGCCCGTACTCGCCGGAGGAGACGGCCGCCTTCGTGCGGGCGGCCGAGGACGAGGCGCCGCTGCCGGCCGAGGGCGGCGTGCCCGACGACGGGCTGACGCCCCGGTTCAGCGAGCCCGGCTGAGCGCTCCGCCCGTCAGCTGTCCCGGGGGCGCAGCCGGACGGCGACGAGCGCGACGTCGTCCTCCGCGCCCTCGGGCAGCAACCGGGCGATCAGCCGGTCGCTCATCGTGGCGACCGGCAGGTCGCGCAGCTCGGCCAGCGCCCGGCCCAGCAGTTCGACGCCGTCGTCGAACACCTGGTCCCGGCGCTCGACCAGCCCGTCGGTGTAGAGCAGCAGGGTCGAGCCGGGCTCGATGACCGTCATGTGCCCGGTGCGCGGCCGGCCGGGGTCCACGCCCAGGAGCAGGCCGGGGCGGTCGGGCACGAGCAGCTGCTGGCTGCCGTCGGGCGCGACGACCAGCGGGGGGAGGTGCCCCGCGCTGGCCCACCGCAGCCGGACGCCACCGGACGGGTCGCCGCCCGGCGGGTCGAGCCGGCCGAACAGCACCGTGGCCATGGCGCCGAGGTCCAGCCCCTCGATCGCGGCGTCCAGCCGGGACAGCACCTCGGCGGGGCCGGAGGAGTCGTCGTAGGCGATCCCGCGCAGCAGGCCGCGCAGCTGGGACATGGTGGCCGCAGCCTCCGTGTCGTGCCCCACCACGTCGCCGATGACCAGCACGGTGGAGCCGTCCGGCTGCTGGAAGACGTCGTACCAGTCGCCGCCGACCTGGGCCTCGCGCGCCGCAGGCACGTACCGCACCGCGACGTCGAGGTGGTCCGGCTCGGGCGGATCGGACAGCAGGCTGCGCTGCAACGTCTCCGCGGCCCGGACCTGGCTGCGCGAGCGCGCGTACAGGGCCTCGAGCAGGTGCGTGCGCATCTCGGCGGCCTCGCCGAGCTCCGGCGTCGTCCACGGGTCCGACCGGCCGCGCACGGTCTCCTGCCAGCGCTCGAAGGACTTGCGCGGGCTGATCCGGATCTCGTCGCCCTCCCGCTCGGCGATCGCCTTGTTGTTCGGGTCGCCGCCCCAGTCGACGTGCCGCACCGCCTCGCTGCGGAACCACAGGACGTACTGGCCCTCCGGCAGGGGGAGCACCAGCACACCGGCGGCCAGCTCCGTCTGCTGGATCTCCCCGGCCTCGGCGGCCAGCATGTCGGTGGCGACGACGTCGAGGCCCCGGGAGGCGGCCCACTCGGCGATGCTGTCGGCCACGCCCGGGGGGAGTCCGGCCCCGGCGGCGCCGCGGTTGCCCTGCAGGTTCACCGCGACGCCGTCGGCGTCCAGCAGGTCCAGCAGGTTCGGCGACCCCAGCACCGTGTCGGTGAGCACCCGGTCCTCGTCCATCGCGGCCGCGGTCAGCCAGGCCAGCGTCGACCGCGCGCGCAGCGCCCGGTCGAACTCGTCCTCCTGCGCCCGGTCGATCAGCCGGACCGACAGCGTCGAGCCCAGGAACTCCGCCGCGGCCCGGGTGGCGTACGGCGGGGCGTGCGGCCCGCTGTAGTGGTGGCAGGCGATGAGCCCCCACAGCTTGTCCCCGCGCAGCAGGGAGATCGACATCGAGGCGCGCACGCCCATGTTGTGCAGGTACTCGACGTGGATGGGCGAGACGCTGCGCAGGGTGGAGTAGGTGAGGTCCAGCGGCTGGCCGCTGACCGGGTGGTCCACCGGCCCCAGCGGCACCGGCGTGTAGTCCACGTCGGAGATCAGCCGGATCCAGTTCTTCTCGTACAGCGCCCGCGCCTGGGCGGGGATGTCCGAGGCCGGGTAGTGCAGGCCGAGGAACGAGTTGAGGTCCGCGGCCTTCGCCTCGGCCACGACCTCGCCGTTGTAGTCGGCGTCGTAGCGGTAGACCATCACCCGGTCGAAGCCGGTGAGCGTCCGCACCGCCCGGGCGGTGATGTCGTACAGCTCCTGGAGGCTCGTGGCCCGGTCCAGCGCGGCGATCGTGCCGCGCACCGCCTGGTAGGTGTTCGGGAACGAGAAGGGCCGGGGGCCGAACGCCGGCTCCAGCTCCACGACCAGGTTGGTGAGCGCCGGCTCGGTGCCCGGCTCGGCGACCGGCTCCCCGTGCACGTCGGGCACGGCGCCTCCCGGCCGGATCACCGCCCGGTGCAGCAGGGCGTCGACCGGCACGGGCGCGCCGTCGACGGTCAGCGTGACCTCGACCGGGTTCCGCTCCCGCAGGTCGCCGAAGGCGCTCGCCGAGCGGACCACCGCATCGGCCGCCGCCACGCCCAGGACGTCGGACAGCGGACGTCCCATGGCCTTCTCCCACGGCACGCCGGTGACCTCGGCGAGGTTCTCCGACACCTGCTGGACCAGCCAGTCCGGGTCGCTGACCGCGATCAGCACACCCCGCGGCTGGATGCTGCCCGGGATGTGGATCGGCTCGCGCTCGCAGTTGGAGAGGTCGATCGGAGCCCCGGGAGCCAGGAACGTGGCATCGCGCTCGACGTCGGTCACGCGGGCACTCCTTGGATGCGGCCGGCGGGGCGGCACCACGCGGCGAGCGCCCGGAACGTCCCCCGGGCGGAGGAGAGGATGCGCTCGACGTCGCCACCGGCCGCCACGTGGTCGCGGGTGACCCGCCGGTAGGCCGCCCACATCGCGCCGGTCTCCGGCCCGTACGGCGAGAACGCGCGGAGGCGCACGCCGGCCAGGCCGGGCAGCCCCGCCAGGTGCCGGTCGATGAACGTCCCGCCGAGGGTGGAGCCCTCCAGCACGTACAGCCGGCCCAGCGCCTCGTCGGTGCCGGGGACGGGGGGCAGCGCGGGCGCGGCGGCCGTCACGGGGGCGCCCAGCGCGGCGAGGTCCGCGGCGAACAGCCCGGCGCGGCGGCGGCTGGCCCAGTCGACGGTCCCGGCGTCGGCGGGACGGCGGGCAGCCCACTCGTCCAGCCCGGCCTCGGCCGCCGTCCAGAAGCCGTGCATCAGGCCGAGGACCAGGGCCAGCCGATCCCGGCCGAGCTCGGGGTCCAGCAGGTCGAGGGTGTCCTCGAGGCCCTGGTGCTCCTCGGCCGTACCGGTGCGCAGCACGCGCAGCACGTCGTCGTCCCCGCTGCGGTGGTGGTCCTGGTGCGCAGCCGTCTCTCCCGCAGCCATCCCGGAAAGCGTAGGTGACCGGCAGCGATCAGGAGCGGTGAGCCCGGGAATCGCCGGTCAGCCGTGCCGCGCGCAGCCCGGCGTGCAGGAGCAGGCGGGCGTCGCCGTCGGCGAGGTCCAACCCGGTCAGCGCGGCGATCCGGCCCAGGCGGTAGTACAGCGTCTGCCGGTGGATGCGCATCGCCCCGGCCGTGCGGACGGCGCTGCCGGCGCAGTCGAGGAAGGCCTCCGCCGTCGCGGTCAGCACCGGGTCGGCCAGCAGCGGGCGGATCGCCGGGTCCGGCCCGGGCAGCGACGCGGCCAGCCGCCACCCGCCGAGCTCGCCCCAGTGGGCGACGGGGGAGAACCGCTCGACCACCGCGGCCACGCGGGCCGCGGCGCGGGCCTCGGACCACTGCTCGGTCAGCTCCCCGGTGCCGCGGCGGACCGCCGACACCCCGGCGGTGCTGCCCGGAGGCAGGGCAGCGAGCGAGGCCGCGGTGACGGCGCCGGCCGGGCGGAGGTCGGTCGACGTCGGCAGGGGCACGAGGACGGCGGCGCCGTCGTCCACGAGGCCGGCCACCGCGCCGGCCGAGGGCAGCCGCCACCCCGGGGGCACCGCACCGCCCTCCGGGCAGACGGCGACCAGCACCTGCGCCGCGTCGTCGGCCAGCCGCTCGCCCAGCCGGCGCGCCGCCTGGGTCCGCGCCCCCGGCCGGCCGGTCAGGGCGTCGGCGAGCGCCCCGCCCAGGTCGTCGGCCGGGCGGCCGGCCAGCAGCCGGCCCGCGGCGGCGGCCAGGTCCAGCGCCCGCAGCAGGGCCGGGTCGCCGTCGTCGTCGGGGTCGATCCGGCCGTCGTCGAGCAGCCACAGGTAGCCCCGGGTGCGGCCGCCGTGGCGCACCGGGATCACCAGCCGGGTGAGGATGCCGGCGGCCGGGTCGGCCGGGGTCCGCAGCGGCCGGGTCGCCGAGGCGATGCCGAACTCCTCGAACCAGCGACGGGTCGCCGGTGCGGATCCCCGGGTCAGGATGGAGCGGGTGCGGACGGCGTCCATCGGGTCGGCGCCGCTGTCGTCGTGGGCGCAGAAGGCCAGCAGCGTGAACCCGGCGTCCTCGAGGGTGGCCGGCGCCGCGAGCACGCGGGAGACCTGGTCGACCAGCTCCTGCAGGTCGTCGCGCACCGCCGTCCCCATCCCCCTGCATTCCGCGGGAACCCACCCCGGCGTCTCCGCGGAAGCGCTCCGTCATACAGCTGTATGAGAGCAGATCCCGGAATTCCGGACATCTGTCCCTGGCCCGGACGGGTGGACGTGCCTAGCGTTCGGGATGTCGGCGTCGTCCGCTCCCGGGAGGTCCCGTGCTGCTCTCCACCGCCCTGCTCGCCGCCTCCCGCCGGCCCGCCCTGCGGCGGGCGGTCACCGGCACCCCGGCCTCCCGCCGGGTGGTCGACCGGTTCGTCGCCGGGGAGTCGCTGGACGACGCGCTCGCCGCCGTCCGCTCGCTGGTCCCCGACGGGATCGCGGTGACCCTCGACCACCTCGGTGAGGACGTCACCGACCGGGCGCAGGCCCGGCGCTCCCGCGACGCCTACCTCGCCGCCCTCGAGGCGCTGGCCCCGCTCGGCCTCGGGCCCGCCGCCGAGGTCTCGGTCAAGCTGTCGGCCTTCGGCCAGGCGCTGCCCGACGGGCACGACCTCGCCCTCGAGCTGGTCCGCCCGGTCGTCGAGGCCGCCTCGGCCGCCGGCACGACCGTCACGCTCGACATGGAGGACCACCGCACGGTCGACGCCACACTCGCCACGGTCGCCGAGCTGCGCAAGGAGCACCCGCAGACCGGCGCCGTGCTGCAGTCGATGCTGTTCCGCACCGAGGACGACGCCAAGGCACTGGCCGTCACCGGCAGCCGGGTGCGGCTGGTGAAGGGCGCCTACGACGAACCGGAGACCGTCGCCCACCGGAACCGGAAGGACGTCGACGCCGCGTACGCCCGGTGCCTGGAGATCCTGATGAGCGGGCCGGGGTACCCCATGGTCGGCTCGCACGACCCGGCGGTGCTGCAGCGGGCGCACGAGCTGGCGGCTCAGCACTCCCGGGCCGCGGACAGCTGGGAGGTGCAGATGCTGTACGGCATCCGCCCCGACGAGCAGCGCCGGCTGGCCGCCGCCGGCACCCGCGTCCGGGCCTACGTGCCCTACGGCGCCGATTGGTACGGCTACTTCATGCGCCGGCTGGCCGAGCGCCCGGCCAACGTCACCTTCTTCCTCCGCTCGCTCATCACCCGCTCCTGAGAACGAGGTTCCCCATGGACGCCGTCACCCGTGTCCCCGCGCCGGTCAACGAGCCGGTGCTCAGCTACGCCCCGGGCACCCCGGAGCGCGACGAGCTCCAGGCCCGCCTGGGTGAGCTCGCCGCCGCCCCGGTGGAGCTGACCAGCACGATCGGCGGCCGGCAGCGGATGGCCGCCGGCGACCGGTTCGACGTCGTGCAGCCGCACCGGCACGCCGCCGTCCTCGGCACCGCGGCGCACGCCACGCACGCCGACGCCGCCGACGCGGTGCGCTGCGCCAAGGAGGCGGCGCCGGCGTGGCAGGAGCTCTCCTTCGACGACCGGGCCGCGGTCTTCCTGCGGGCCGCCGACCTGCTGGCCGGGCCGTGGCGGCAGACCCTCAACGCGGCCACCATGCTGGGCCAGAGCAAGACCGCCCAGCAGGCGGAGATCGACAGCGCCTGCGAGCTGATCGACTTCTGGCGCTTCAACGTCGGCTTCGCGCGGCAGATCCTCGCCGAGCAGCCCCAGTCCTCGCCCGGCGTCTGGAACCGCACCGACCACCGGCCGCTCGAGGGCTTCGTCTACGCGATCACGCCGTTCAACTTCACCGCGATCGCCGGCAACCTGCCCACCGCACCGGCGCTGATGGGCAACACCGTCGTGTGGAAGGCCGCCCCCACCCAGCAGTTCGCCGCGCACTTCCTCATGCGGCTGCTGGAGGAGGCCGGGCTCCCGCCGGGCGTCATCAACCTGGTGACCGGCGACGGGATCGCCGTCTCCGAGGTCGCGCTGGCCGACCGCGACCTCGCGGGCATCCACTTCACCGGGTCGACGCCGGTGTTCCAGCACCTGTGGCGCACCGTGGGCGAGAACATCGCGAACTACCGCGGCTACCCGCGGATCGTGGGGGAGACCGGCGGGAAGGACTTCGTCGTCGCCCACCCGTCGGCCGACGTCGACGTGCTGCGCACCGCACTGGTCCGCGGCGCGTTCGAGTACCAGGGCCAGAAGTGCTCGGCGGCGTCCCGCGCCTACGTCCCGCGCAGCGTGTGGGCGCGGCTGAAGGACGACCTCGTCGCCACCACCGAGTCGCTGGAGATGGGCGACGTCACCGATTTCTCGAACTTCATGGGCGCGGTCATCGACCGGAAGTCCTTCTCGAAGCTGTCCGGCGTCCTGGACCGGGTCGAGGACGACCCGGCGCTGTCGATCGTCGCCGGTGGGACGGCGGACGACAGCGAGGGCTTTTTCGTCCGCCCGACCATCATCGAGGGGACCGACCCCGGCCACGAGGTCTTCACCACCGAGTACTTCGGGCCGGTGCTGGCCGTGCACGTCTACGACGACGCCGACTACGACGCGGTGCTCACGCAGATGGAGTCCGCCGCGCCGTTCGCGCTCACCGGCGCCGTCATCGCCCAGGACCGGGTGGCGATCGCGCACGCGCAGAGGTTCCTGCGGCACGCGGCGGGCAACTTCTACGTCAACGACAAGCCGACCGGCGCCGTCGTCGGCCAGCAGCCCTTCGGCGGCGGGCGGGCGTCGGGCACCAACGACAAGGCCGGCGCCGCGCAGAACCTGATGCGCTGGACCAGCAGCCGGTCGATCAAGGAGACCTTCGCCGCCGCGACCGACCACCGCTACCCGCACATGGGCTGACCCCTGCCGCCCGCGATGTTGATCAGGTGACCTGATCAATCCGGGTCCTGGCTCATGGTCGACCGTGAGCCAGGACCACAGGAGGTGAGCCAGGAAGGTCGTGCTCAGGCGGCGTCGAGCCCGGACCCCGGCTCGGGACGGCGGACGACGGTGAACCGGCGCGGCCCCGGGTACGGCTGCCCCAGCATCCTGGTCAGGTCGGCGACCGTCCGCGGCCACGCGCCGCCCAGGTCCGCCTTGGTCAGCCGCAGCATCCGGACGTCGAGACGGCGCACGCGGTCCTCCCGCCGCTTCTCCTCCCACAGGACGTCGTGCGGGGAGCGCCCCCGGTACGGGTCGCGGTACTTCACCCGACCGTCGAACTCGATCGCCAGGGCCGCCTCCTCGTACCACGCGTCCAGGCGGGCGACGAACCCATGCGCGTCATGCAGATCGACCTGGAGCTCGGGCGGAGGGAGGCCGGCGGCCAGCAGCGCCAACCGTCCCTCGGTCTCCAGCGGCGACTCGGCCCGTCCGTCGCTGAGACCGACGGCGCGTGCCGCCCGGGAGGCCCCTGCCCGGTGGCGGGCGGCGTGCACCGCCTTCAGCAGGTCCGAGCGGAGGACGCGGCCTTCGTGCAACGCGGCGTCCAGCGCGATCACCGTGTCCAGCAGTGACCATTCCCGGCCGCAGTCGATCAGGGTCCGGGGAGCCGAGGTGGTCGCGAACGGCGCGATCCAGGGGACGACGTCCGCGTTGGGGAGCTGGGCACGGGCCACGCGGTAGCCACGGCCGGCGCGCCACTGGTCGACCGCGGTGACCCGGACGTCGGCGCCGGCAGACGCCGGAACGAGCAGCTCGTGCCTCCGGGCGGCCGACGCGTGGCTGAGCACCGGGCCGGGGGCGAGGCTGATGAGAACGGCGATGCCGGCCATCAGATGCCGGTCGACCTCGGTCGACGCCGCCAGCCGGGCCGACTCGGTGTAGACGCCCTTGCGCAGCCGCGTCCACCGGCGTACCCGCAGCGCCGTCCGGATGTCGTCGATCGAGTACCCGGCGGCCACAGCCTCCCGGCTGGTGAACACACCGAGGCGCTGGTCGGCGGAACGCTGCAGCAGCGGGTGCACCGGAGAAGTCTCACGGCTTCGCGAGGGCTCGAGGCGGGGACCGGCAGATCTGTGGACAACCGTCGTCCTGGCTCACCTCACGGGGTCCTGGCTCACGGTCGGCGCTGAGCCAGGACCCAGTTCGATCAGGTCACCTGATCAACATCCCGGGCGGCGGGCCAGTGGACGAGGCCGTCGTCGGCGAGCACGGCGCCGGCGGAGGGCCGGTGGGGGCTGACGCGGCCGTCGGGCATCAGGTGCCCGACGGCGGTGCCCCGGGCCAGCACGGCGACGTCGGAGACCAGCCGCCGGTGGCACCGCCACCAGACGCTCTCGCTGCACATCACCGCCACCGTCGCGCCGGCCGCCTCGGCGAGCACCTCGTCCAGGGCGGCGGCGAACCCGGGCGTGCGCGTGTGAGCGGCGTAGGCGGCGAACTGGGCGACCGTCCACCAGTCGTCGGCCACCGGCTCGCCGGGCGGCAGCCGCCGTCGCCCACCCAGCCGCTCCTCCCACCGGTAGCCGATGCCCGCGGCCGGGAGCCACTGCTCGAGCGCCTCCCGCCGGACGTCGGGGTTGTTCCGGCTGCCGGGGAAGCGGCGCACGTCGACGACCACCCCCACCCCGGCGCCGGCCAGGCGGGCACCCAGCCGGTCGCGGTCCTCCGGGCCGTGGCCCACGGTCAGCAGCGGCACCCCTCCTGCCTACCCGAGTGCGTCGGGCGGCGCCGGAGCGGCCATGATCGACGGGCACGGGACGACGGCGGAGCGGCGGAGGCGGGGGCAGCGGTGGTGGAGGTGCGGGCCCCCCTCTGGCGGTCGCGCGGGGTGCAGGCGCTGGTCGGCGTCACCGCCCTGGGTTTCAGCAGCTACTTCCTCACCCTGGCGTCCCTGCCCACCTACGCGGTGGCCGGTGGCGCCGCCGAGAACACCGCCGGGGTGGTCACTGCCGTCTTCCTCGGGGTCACCATCGCGGCCCAGGCCCTGGTTCCCGGCCTGACCGCACGGTTCGGCCTCGGCCCGGTGTTCGCCGGCGGCCTGCTGGCGCTCGGGCTGCCGGCGCCGTTCTACGCGCTCGACGACGGCGTGGCCTCGATCGCGGCGCTGTCGGCGGTGCGGGGCGCCGGGTTCGCGGTGATCACGGTGCTCGGCGCCACGCTCGCGGCCCGGGTGGCGCCGCTGGAGCAGCGCGGCGAGTCGATCGGGCTGTACGGGCTGGCCATCGCGCTGCCCAACATGGCGGCCGTCCCGGTCGGAGTCGCCCTCGTGCTCGGTGGGCACATCGGCTGGCTCTCGTGGCTGGCGGCGTCGCCGGTGCTCGGTCTGTTCTTCCTCCCGCTGCTGCTGCGGTCGGTGGACACGCGGGAGGAGCGCGGCCCCGCGGGCAACGCGCGCGCCGCGGTGCGCGCCGCCCTGGCGCCGTCGCTGGTGCTGTTCGTGGTGACGACGGCCGGCGGCGGCTTCCTGACCTTCCTGCCCATCGACCGCCCCGACGGGCAGCTGGCCACCGTGGCGCTGCTGCTGTGGGGGCTGGCCGGCGCGGTGACCCGGTGGCGCGCCGGCGTGCTCGCCGACCGGCTGGGCACGCGGCTGCTGCTGCCCCTGTCGCTGCTGGTCGGCGCAGCCGGGCTGGCGGCCGTCGGTGCGGGCCTGTGGTGGGGCCCGGCGTGGGTGCTCGTGGGCGCGACCCTGTTCGGCGCCGGGTTCGGCGGCGTGCAGAACCTGACCCTGCTGCGGGCGTTCGCCCGGGCCGGCGAGCGGGGGACGACGGCGGCCAGCGCGCTGTGGAACGCCTCCTTCGACGCCGGCACGGGGGCCGGGGCCCTGCTGCTCGGTCTCGCCTTCGGCGCCGTCGGCCTGCCCTGGACGCTGGTGCTGTCCGCCGTCGTGCTGAGCGCCGTCCTGCCGCTCGCCAGGATCGCCGCCCGGCCCGCGGTCACCCGGGGCTGAGGCCGGTCAGCGGGCGCGGGCGGCGGCGTGCAGCGACCGGATGAAGAGGACCTCCTCGCCCGACCGCCGCAGCCAGGTCCGCAGCCCCTCCGGGTCGTCCCGGTTCGCGTCGCGCAGCTGGCCGAGCCGCAGCTGCCGGGTGCTGGCCTGCGCCCGCTGCGCGGCGGGCAGCGCGCGCCCCTCGGCCCGGGCGACGGCGGTCAGGCCCGCGCCCACGAAGACGAGTTCGCGGATCTCGGTCAGCCCACCGAGCAGCCGGTCGGCGGCGGCGTCGTCGGACGCGGTCAGCGCGGTGAGCAGTTCGTCGGCGCGGCGGCGGCCCTCGGCGGCCGGGTCGGGCGTGGTCACCGCACCACTGTGCCCCGGCCGCCGGGGCCGGGGCACAGCGGGTCGGCTCAGGCGTCGCCTACTTGCCTGACTCCGCGCCCCGGTCCGCTCCTCGTTCGCTGGCGCTCGCTGCGATGCTCCCGGGGCTGTCGTCAGGCGTCGCGGCGGCGGAGCGCCAGGTAGCCGACGGCGAGGACGGCGGCGACCTCGGCGCAGAACACCGCGAAGCCGGTCCACGGCTCGAGCAGGTTCGGGTTGAACGACACCGGCGTGGCGACGACGGAGCCCGCGTTGCCCGGCATCAGCTTGGTGGCCCACTCGCCCCAGGCGCCGGGGAGCAGCATCACCATGTTGCCGACCACCAGCAGCAGCGCCAGCACGATCGACAGCGCCGCGGCGGTGTGCCGGACGAGCAGCCCGACCGCGGCCGCGAACAGGCCGATGCCGGCCAGGTAGAGCCCGCTGCCCAGCAGCGACCGGAGGACGCCGTCGTCGCCGAGCGCCAGGCCGATGCCCTCGCGCTCGAGGAACCAGTTGCCGCCCAGGTAGCCGAGCACCGCGGTGGCCGTGCCGACGACGAACAGCGTCCCGGTGAGGACGAGCGCCTTGGCCGCCAGCACCCGGCCGCGGTGCGGGGTCGCGGTCAGCGTCGCCCGGATCATGCCGGTGCCGTACTCGCTGGTGACCACGAGCGCGCCGAGGACGATGGCGGTGATCTGCGCGACCGTCATGCCCCAGGTGATGAAGGAGCCGGCGGCCTCGCCGGTGGTGCCCCCCGCGAGGTCCGCGGCGCTGACCGCGCAGACCAGCACGGTCAGGCCGGCGCCCAGGACGACCAGCGCGCCGATGGACCACGGCGTCGAGCGCACCGACCAGAACTTGATCCACTCCGCCCGCACGGTCTGCGCGAAGCCGGGGTCCCGGACACCGGGCACGTGCCGGTTCGGGTCCAGGGCGACGGTGTCGGGCACCGGCGTGCTCAGGGTTCCGGTCATCGGGTGGCTCCTGCGGGGGTCCGGTCGCGCGCGGCGTACTCGACGCTGGCGGCGGTGAGGGTCATGAAGGCGTCCTCGAGGGAGGAGCTGACGAGGGAGAGCTCGTGGAGGAGCAGCCCCTGCCGGCCGACCAGCTCGCCGATGGCGGCCGCGTCGCGCCCCTGCACGCGCAGCTCGTCGTCGACCACGCCGACGTCGAGGCCGTCGCGGCGCAGCAGCTCGGCGACCTCGGTCCGCTGGGGGCTGCGCACCCGCACGTACGAGGCTGCGTGCTCGGCGATGAAGTCGGCCATCGAGCAGTCCGCCAGCACGCGGCCGCGCCCGATGACCACCAGGTGGTCGGCGGTGAGCGCCATCTCGCTCATCAGATGGCTGGACAGGAACACCGTGCGGTCCTCGGCGGCCAGGGTCCGGGTGAGCGTGCGCACCCAGCGGATGCCCTCCGGGTCCAGGCCGTTGACCGGCTCGTCGAGGACGACGACCGGCGGGTCGCCCAGCAGGGCGACGGCGATGCCGAGGCGCTGCCCCATGCCGAGGGAGAAGCGGCCCACCCGCTGCCCGGCGACGTCGGTGAGCCCGACGACGTCGAGGACCTCGTCGACGCGGCGGACCGGCAGCCCGTTGCTCGCGGCCATCCAGCGCAGGTGGTCGCGAGCGGAGCGGCCGGGGTGCAGCGCCCGGGCCTCCAGCAGGGCGCCGACCTGCCGCAGCGGCGCCGGGAAGTCCGCGTAGCTGCGGCCGCGGACGGTGATGCTGCCGGCCGTCGGCCGGTCCAGCCCGAGGAGCATGCGCATCGTCGTCGACTTGCCGGCGCCGTTGGGGCCGAGGAAGCCGGTGACCCGGCCGGGGTGGACGGTGAACGAGACGGCGTCGACCGCGGTGCGGTCGCCGTACTTCTTGGTGAGCTCCTGGGCCTCGATCATCGCGGGGCTCCCGGGAGCGGTCGGTGAGTCATGCGGCAAGCCTGTCGGCGGCGGGGGCCCCGGCGACATCGGGGAGCGCCCTGACCCGACCCTGAACCGTCCCCGAGGTGGTCAGGCGCCGCGGGGGAGGGGAGTCCCCGGCCGCAGCTCGCGGCGCAGCGCCCGGGCCGCGGCCTGGCCGGCCCGGTTGGCGCCGATCGTGCTCGCCGAGGGGCCGTAGCCGACCAGGTGCAGCCGGGGCTCGCCGGCGACCTGCGTGCCGTCCATGCGGAAGCCCTCGCCCGGCCCGCGCAGCCGCAGCGGGGCGAGGTGGCCGACCGCCGCGCGGAAGCCGGTGGCCCACAGGATCACGTCGGCAGGCTGGAACCGGGCCTCCTGCCCGTCCGCGGCGTCCCAGACCACGCCGTCGGCGGTGATCCGGTCGAACACCGGCAGCCGTTCGAGGACACCCCGGTCCAGCCCGTCGCGCACGTACGGGGTGGACACCAGCAGCCCGGTCACCCCGACGACGCTGCCCGGGCGTCGTCCCTCCCGCACCGCCTCCTCGACCTTCGCGACGACCTCGCGGCCGACGTCCTCGTCGAACGGCCCCTCGCGGAAGACCGGCGGGCGGCGGGTGACCCAGGTCGTGGAGGTGACGCGGGAGATCTCGCCGAGCAGCTGGGTGGCGGAGGCGCCACCGCCCACGACGACGACGTGCTGCCCGCGGAACTCCTCGGCGGACCGGTAGTCGACGGTGTGCAGCTGCCGGCCGCGGAACAGCTCCTGGCCCGGGTAGCGCGGGACGAAGGGGCGGGTCCAGGTGCCGGTGGCGTTGACGACGGCGCGTGCGGTCCAGGCCCCTCGGTCGGTCTCGACGGAGAAGCGTCCGTCGTCGGTGCGGCGCACGGCGGTGACCCGCACCGGGCGGACGACGGGCAGGTCGAACCGGCGCTCGTACCCGGCGAAGTAGGCCGGCACCGTCTCGACGGCCGGTGTCGACCCGTCGGCGCGGTCGAAGGCCAGGCCGGGGAGGTCGTGCACCCGGTGGGTGGTGCTCAGGGTGAGCGAGGGCCAGCGGTGCCGCCAGGCCCCGCCGGGAGCGGGCTCCCCGTCGAGCACCACGAAGCCGGTGCCGCGCTCGAACCCCTGCCGTGCCAGGGCCCAGGCGGTCGAGAGCCCGGCCTGCCCCGCGCCGATGACGACCACGTCGACGTCGACGTCGCGGGGGAGGAGCGCACCGGTCACGCCTGCACCAACCCGGCACCGGACGCCGGGCTTCCCGGCCGTCCGGCGGCCGCCGCGGTTTCTCCGACGGACCCGCCGGTACCCGTTCCCTGGAAACCGACCGGCCGGTATGGTGCGGCCGCCACTCGACGACGACGGGGGACAGTGGACATGTCGAGGCCCGACGCACCCGATCCTGCCCTGCACCTCGCCGAGCCGGACGAGGCGTGGTTCGTCGCCGTCGAGCTGGACGAGCCCCGCGGCGCGGCGCGGCCCGAGTTCGGGGCGGGGGAGCGGCTGGACGGCCCCGGGCCGGCGCAGCTGGACCGTGCCGGACGCCGGGGCCTGCGGACCGCGGTGCTGACCCGGGACCGGTGCCAGGCGGCCGGTGGCGCGGACTGGCCGGTGGACCGGTGGGTGCACTGCGACACGGCCGACCCGGCGGCGATCGCCGCCGCGGCGCGGTCGCTGGGCGGGGAGGTCGCCGCGGTCACCAGCTCCGTCGACGGCTTCGCCGGTCCGGCCGCCGTCGCCGCCCGGCTGCTGGGGTCGCGCGGTCCCACGCCGGGGTCCGCGGCGCTGGCCGCCGACGCGGCCGCGGTGCGCACCGCCCTCGCGGCGGCCGGTGCGACCGACGTCGCCTGGGGCGAGATCGCGGCCGGCGCGGCGGCCACCTCGCCCGTCGGGTACCCGTGCGTGGTCCGGCCGGTCGACACCTGGGCCGGCTGGGACGCCGGCCTGGTCGCCGACGAGGCCGAGCTGCGGGCGTTCGCGGCACGGCACATGGCCCGCGGCACCGCCGGCCGCGGTATGCGTCCCCGGGGCCGGCTGGTGGTGGAGGAGCGGGTCCGCGGCCGGCGGTACGCCGCGGACGGCTTCGTCGACGAGCGCGGCCCCGTCGTCCTGGCCTGGTCCGAGCTGGTCATGTCCCCGCCGCCGCACCTCACCGAGCTCGCGCGGACGACGACCACGGCGGCGCCGTGCGCGGACGCCGCCGGGCACGTCGGCGCCTGGGTGAGCGCTCTCGGGTACGACCTCGGGCCGTTCCACCTGGAGTTCGTCCTGGGGTCGGCCGGCCCGCGGTTCGCCGCGCTGCACCCGCGGCTCGCCGGGGCCGGTGCCCGGAACTGCGTCGACCAGGTGAGCGGCGTGGACACCGCCGACCTGGCGGTGGCGCAGCTGCTCGGCGAGCCCGCGGGCGGCGTCGTCCCGGCGGTGGGGGCGGCCACGCTCCTGCACCTGTCCTCCCATGCCACCGGCCGGGTGCGTGCGGTCTCGGGCGTGCGTCAGGCCGGGGGGATCCCGGGGCTGCTCGCGGCCGAGGTCTTCGCCGACCTGGGTGGGGTCACCGCACCGCCGACCTGCACCGGGGAGCACCTCGGGCACGTCGTCGCCGTCGGGGAGACCGCGGAGCAGGCCCGGCGGCGGGCCGTCACCGCGCTGGACGGCATCCGGGTGGAGATCGACGGGCTCGTGCGGGCCTGACCGTTCCGGCACGCCGTGGGGCCGTTGGCAAGGTGATCAATCCGTGACCGTTCTGCTGGTTGATTGCGCGTGATCTACCCCTAGAGTCACGCCTCATGTGTGCCAGATCACTCGTTCGACGTCCCGCGGGCCGCAGGTCCCGGCGGTCCGCCGTGCGGCGGACGGTCTCGTGACGACCGTCCGCGCGCCCCGCCGCAGCGACGCCCCGGTACGGGCGGCCGGCGCCGAGCGGCAGAGCCGCCCGTGCTGAGCATCGACGCCCTGCACGTGACCTACGGCGGCGCCGTCCAGGCCGTGCGGGGGGTGTCCATGGAGGTGCCCGACGGCAAGGTCGTCGCCGTCCTGGGCAGCAACGGCGCCGGGAAGACGACGCTGCTGCGCACGATCTCGGGGACGCTGAGGCTGCACCGCGGCAAGGTGGAGTCCGGCAGCGTGACCTTCGACGGCGCCGACCTCGTCTCCCGCGACCCGGCCCAGGCCGTCCGGCTCGGGCTCGTCCAGGTGCCCGAGGGGCGGCGCATCTTCGGCCGGCTCACGGTGGAGGAGAACCTGCGGGCCGGCGGGATGGGCAACCGGGACAAGGCGGCCAAGTCGAAGGCGCAGGACCGGGTCTACGACATGTTCCCCGTGCTCAAGGAGCGCAGCTCGCAGCGCGGGGCCCTGCTGTCCGGCGGTGAGCAGCAGATGCTCGCCATCGGCCGGGCGCTGATGGCCAGCCCGAAGCTGCTCCTGCTCGACGAGCCCTCGCTCGGTCTCGCGCCCCGCATCATCGGCCAGATCGGCGAGGTCATCGCCGAGATCAACCGGCAGGGGACCTCGGTCCTGCTGGTGGAGCAGAACGCGACGATGGCGCTCGGGGTCGCCGACCTCGCCTACGTGCTCGACGTCGGGGAGGTCTCCCTCTCCGGCGACGCCCGGCAGCTGTCCCAGACCGACGAGGTGCAGCGGCTGTACCTCGGTCACGACGGCGGCGGCGAGGCCGGTGAGCGGCGGGTACGCGTGCCCTCGGGCAAGAAGCTCTCCCGGTGGACGGCATGACCGCCCCGCACGCCGCCGGCTCGCACGCCGCCGGTTCGCCCACCACCGGGCCGGACACCGGGTCGGAGACCCGGTCGGACATCCCGCCGGTCGAGGTCGACGGCGTGAGCGTCCGGTTCGGGGCGATCAACGCCCTCTCGGAGGTGTCCTTCACGGTCGCGCCGGGCTCGATCCACGCGATCATCGGGCCCAACGGCGCGGGCAAGTCGACGATGTTCAACGTCCTCTCCGGCGTCTACAAGGCCGCCGAGGGGCAGGTGCGCTTCGGCGAGCACCGGCTGGACCAGATGCGGCCGTACCAGATCGCCGGCATCGGCGTGGCCCGGGCGTTCCAGAACATCGCCCTCTCCGGCACCCAGTCGGTGGCCGAGAACCTGATGCTGGGCCGCCACCACCTGACCAAGGCCGGGTTCCTGGCGGCCGGTCTGCGGCTCCCGCGGGCCACCCGGGAGGGGAAGATCCACGGTGCCCGCGTCGCCGAGATCGCCGACTTCCTGGAGCTCGGGGAGAAGCTGCACACGCCCGTCGGCGTCCTCTCCTACGGCGACCAGAAGCGGGTGGAGGTGGCCCGGGCGCTGTGCACGGAGCCGCGGCTGCTCCTGCTCGACGAGCCGGTGGCCGGCATGAACGCCGAGGAGACCGACCGGATGGCCGACGCCATCCTGGAGATCCGGTCGGCGCTGGGCATCTCCGTCGTCCTGGTCGAGCACGACATGGGGATGGTCATGTCCCTGGCCGACCGCGTCACCGTCCTCGACTTCGGCCGGCGGATCGCCGACGGCACCCCGGCCGAGGTCCAGTCCGACCCCGAGGTGATCCGCGCCTACCTCGGCTCCGGTGACGAGGAGAGCCCCTCCGAAGCCGCCGCTCACCACCACCCCTCCGACACGCCAGGGGCGACCTCGTGACCCAGTTCCTCTCCCTGCTCCTCAACGGGATCTCCCTGGGCGCGCTGTACGCGCTGATCGCCCTGGGCTTCGTGATCATCTTCAAGTCCAGCGAGGTGGTGAGCTTCACCCACGGCTCGCTGCTGCTGCTGGGCGCCTACTCCATCGCGCGGCTGTCGGACTCGATCGGGTTCCTGCCGGCCGTCGTGGTGGGCATCCTCATCACCGCGCTCGCCGCGTTCGTCATCGAGCGCCTGATCATCAACCGGCTCCGCGGGGCCGCGGTGATCAGCCTGGCGATCGTCACCATCGGCGTCGACATCATCATCCTGACCGAGCTGATCCGGCAGATCGGCTCGGACATCCTCAACGTGCCGCACCCGTGGGGCGGGGAGTCCTTCCGGGTCGGGAGCATCGGGCTCAGCCAGAACCGGCTGATCGCCTTCGTCGTCGCGGCGGTCCTCATCGCCGCCTTCTTCGCGGCCTTCAAGTACTCCAGCTGGGGCATCGCGATGCGCGCCTCGGCGGAGGACGGCGAGACGGCGGCGCTGATGGGCATCCGGCAGGGGCGGGTCTCCGCGCTGGCCTGGGTGGTCGCCGGCGTGCTCGCCGCCGTCGCGGCGCTCTTCCTCGTCGGCTCGCCCACCCCGGGCGTCAGCCCGACGGCGTACGCCGTCGCGCTGCGGGCCTTCCCGGCGGCGATCCTCGGAGGCCTGGACTCGACGGGGGGCGCGCTCGTCGGCGGGCTCCTCATCGGCATCGCCGAGGCGATGGCCGCCGGTTACCAGGACCAGCTGCTCTTCCTCGGCCGCGGCTTCAGCGCCGTCGTCCCCTTCATCGTGATGATCGCGGTCCTCATGTTCCGGCCCTCCGGCCTGTTCGGGACGAAGGAGCTGACCCGTGTCTGAGTCGACGATGACGGCGGCGCAGGGGGCGCACCGGTCGGGCGTCGATGCGGAGTCGTCGGCCGGTGGTGGCGGCTCCCGGTTGCGGTCGCTGCTGCGGCCGCTGCTGCTGGTCGCGTTCCTGTTGGTCCTGCTGGCCCTGCCGCTCTACGTGGAGGAGTTCTGGCTGCGCACGGGGTTCGCCGCCTTCGGCGCGATCGTGGGCGCGATCGGCCTGAACCTGCTCGTGGGCACCAGTGGTCAGCTCTCCCTCGCCCACGCCTTCTTCCTCGCCGTGGGGGCGGTCAGCTACGTCTACGTCTCCGGTGAGCCGGGCGGTCTCGGCGTCGCCGAGCTCGGTGGTCTGGGTCTGCCGCCGATCATCGGCATGATCGTGGGCGTCCTCCTCGCGGGCCTGGCGGGGCTGATCTTCAGCCCCCTCGCGGCCCGGCTGCGCGGGATCTACCTCGGTGTGGCGTCGCTGGCGCTGGTCTTCATCGGCATCCACGTGCTCAACAGCTGGACCGAGGTCACCGGCGGCTTCAACGGGCGGGCGGCACCGAGCTTCTCCCTGTTCGGCTTCACCTTCGCCAACCGGGACCCCGAGCTGTTCGTGCTGGGCGTGCCCTTCCGGGAGGCGGAGCGGCTCTGGTACCTCGGGCTCGTCCTGGCGCTGGCGGCCTACCTCTTCGCCCGCAACCTGCTGCGCAGCCGCCCCGGCCGGGCACTGCAGACGCAGCGGGACAGCGAGGTCGCGGCGTCGGTGATGGGCGTAAACGTCCAGGGCTACAAGGCCAGGATCTTCCTGGTCAGCTCGATGTACGCCGGGCTGGCCGGGGTGATGTACGCACTGAGCATCGGCAGCATCGCACCGGAGTCCTTCGGCCTCGAGCTGTCCATCCTGTACCTCGCCATGATCGTCCTGGGCGGCCTCGGCTCGGTGAACGGGGCCGTGCTGGGGGCGATCTTCGTGAGCGCCCTGCCGCTGATCTTCCAGCGGTACGCCGACCTGATCCCCTTCGTGGGCCGGGGCGAGGGACTGGCGGCCGGAGAGGCGGCCCGGTTCCTGTTCGGCCTCGCCATCGTCCTGGTGATCCTCTTCGAGCCCGCCGGCCTGGCCGGCCTGGCCAACCGCATCTTCGGCCGGTTCCGCCGCCGCCCCGGAGGGCGGCTCACCGAGCGCCCACCCGACACACCCAGCCGTTCCAGCGAACCCACTCCGTCCGATCCACCAGCCCAAGGGAGCACCACGTGAGACTCAGCAAGCGTTCGACCGGCGCCACGATGCTGGCCGCCAGCTTCGTCCTGGCCGCCACCGGCTGCAGCACCAAGGCACCGGAGTCCTCCGGCGGCGGCGGGGGAGGAGCGGCCGCCGGCGACGTCACGACCGACGTCGGGGTCGAGGGCGAGACGATCAACCTCGGCGTGCTCACCGACCTCACCGGTGTCTTCGCCGCCCTGGGCAACGACATCACCAACGCCAACACGCTGTTCTGGCAGAACAACCAGGTCTGCGACACCTACGACGTCACCCTCGACGTCCAGGACACCGGGTACGTCCCCCAGCAGGGCGTCCAGCTCTACAGCGGGATGCAGGACAACGTCCTGGCCATGCAGCAGACGATCGGGTCGCCCATCAACACCGCGCTGGCGCCGGAGTACGAGTCCGACCAGATCGTCAACTTCCCCTCGGCCTGGTCGAAGACGCTGACCGAGATCCCCGGCACGGGCGTCGTGGGGGCCACCTACGACGTCGAGATCGCCAACGGCTACGACTACCTGTTCCGGGAGGGGCTCCTCCAGGAGGGCGACACCGTCGGCCACATCTACTTCGAGGGCGAGTACGGCGCCAACGGGGTCGAGGGCACCCGGGCCGTCGCCGAGGCCAAGGGCCTCGAGGTCATCGAGGCGCAGATCAAGGCGACCGACCAGGACATGAGCGCCCAGATCACCCAGTTCAACTCGGCCGGCGTCGACCTCATCGCGCTGACCGTGGCCCCGGGGCAGACGGCCTCGGTCGCGACGGTCGCCGCTGCGCAGGGGCTGGACGTGCCGATCCTGGGCAGCAACCCGGTCTTCGCGCCCGGCCTGCTCGAGGGCCCGGCCGCCGAGTGGCTGAAGACCCACCTGTACGTGGCCTCGCCGGTGTCGTCCTTCGACGCCCACCCGGAGCTGCTCCAGCAGTACCAGGAGGCCTACCCCGACGCCGTCCCGAGCCTGGGCGTCGTCGTCGGCTTCGGCATGAGCGAGATGATGAAGCAGGTGCTCGACGCCGCCTGCGAGAACGGCGACCTCACCCGTGAGGGCGTCCTGACCGCCTTCCAGGAACTGGAGGAGGTCGACACCGGCGGCCTCGTCGTCCCGATCCGCGGCTTCGAGGTGGGCCAGTCGCCCAGCCTGGAGAGCTTCATCCTCCAGCCGGCCGACGTGCCCGGTGGTGCCACCGTCCTCGAGGACGCCTTCGAGGGCGAGTTCGCGGCGGACATCGCCGGCTGACCCCGCACGACCGGCGGCGCCCCCTCCCTCCGGGGAGGGGGCGCCGCTGCGTCGTCACAACCGTCGGGCGCGGGCGACGGGCAGGAGACGGACGGCGAGCAGCGCGGTGACCGCGGCCGCCACGGCCAGCGGCAGGGCCGCCGACGTCGCCCGCGCGGCCACCGCCATGACGAACGGCACCGCGAAGCCGAGGTACGCGCAGGCCAGGAACAACGACGTCAGGGCGCCGAGGCGGGCCGGTGGGGCCAGCCGTGCCGCCAGCGTGAGCCCCGCGGCCAGGCACAGCCCGCCGCCCGCGCCCAGCAGCGGCGCGGCGAGCACCAGCCAGGCCAGCGCGCCGCTCTCCGCGAACGACGCGGCACCGGCGAACCCGAGCGCGCCGAGCGCGGTGCCGACGACCGCCGTCCACGTCCCCAGCCGGCGCTGCAGACCGGCGACGACCGTGCCGGCTCCCAGCGTCACGCCGGCCAGCACGCCGGTGACCGCCACGCCGCCGTAGGGCAGCTCCACCAGCAGCGGGACGGCGCTGATGACGGTGGAGGGGAACGCGTAGACGCACACCGCCACCGGGGCCAGCACGGTCACCAGCAGGGCGCCGTCGCCCCGCCGGATCAGCGGTGCGGCGGGTGCCGCGTCCGTCCCGGTCGGCCGGTCCCGCTGCAGGTCGACCGTCTCGGGCAGCCGCAGGGCGAAGGCCAGCCCGACGGCGACCAGCACGGTGTGCACCAGGTACGACAGCACGGTCGGCCACGGCGCGTACTGACCGAGCAGCCCGCTGGTGAGCGGGCCGAGCGAGAACCCGGCGGTCATCGCGAAGGCGGCCCGCCGTCCGCCGGCCCCTTCCCCGGACGCGCGCGAGAGCTCGCCCACCCAGGCACTGCCGACGCTGAAGACGATCCCGCTGACGACCCCTTGGACGAAGCGGGCGCCGAACAGCAGCGCCAGCGAGTCGCCGGCCGCGGCGAAGGCGAGCGAGGCCAGCCCCGACAGGACGATGCCGGGGATCGCGACCTTCCGGCGGCCGAGGCGGTCGGACAGCGGCCCGGCCAGCAGGAGAGCGGGGACGAGCCCGGCGGCGTAGGAGCCGAACAGCGCCGTCAGCACCTCGGCCGAGAGGTCCAGCCGCTCCTGGTAGACCAGCAGCAACGGGGTGGGGACGTTGGTGCCCGCTGCCACGGCGAAGAGCGCGAACACGGCGCGCTTCCAGATCACCGGGCGACCCTACGGCCCGCTGCCGGTCACCCCGTCCCAGGTCGGCCGCGTCGGCCGTCCGCCGTCCGGGGAGGCCGGCAGACCGGGATGGGGGTCGCTCACGCCTCCGTGTCGGCGCGTGCCCACCCGGGGCAGCTCTCACCGCCGCGAGATCGCGCGTGCGCCCATCACCAGGGACGCCGTGCCGAGGAGGAAGACGACGACGGCCGGCCAGCGCAGGGTGGTCGTCGGGATGGCGTTCGGCATGCGTCCAGCCTCGCGCTCACCGGCCCGCGCACGGGTGCTGTGCGCGTATGAGCACCTGACCGGGTGACCGTGCCTGCCCGCTCGAAGCCTCCCGCATCGACAGCGTCCTCGAAGGACCGCCTTGCTGTCCTCCTTCTGCCAGCACAGCCCGTGCTCTGGCTGCCGAGATGACCGCCACGCCTGCCGGCCTCTACTACGCCTCGGCCGAGACGTCGGCAGCGAACCGGGGGCGGGGTGAGGGGCGCCGCCAACGGGTGGGACCCGTTGTGGTGACGCGCATCATCGCCACCCCCTCCGGCGTTCGCAGTTCCTTTACGTTGCCGTTCACCATCAATCCGTAACGGGGGCAGCCATGACGCAGGACATCCACCAGGCGGCGGAGACGGGGCCGGCCGTGCCGCTCGAGGTGGGCCCCGAGGCGGCCACGCCACGGCAGCGGGCGGCTTGGGCCGTGCCGGCCGCGGCGCTCGTCGTCGGACTTCTCGTCGGTGGCGGGGTCGGTGCTGCGATCGCCACCAGCGACCCCACCACCTCCGAGGAGTACCAGGCGCTGCAAGGCGACCTGGACGAAGCCGAGGCGCGGGTCATCGCCATGTCGGACGCGGCGCGCAAGGCCGACGGCCGTGCTCGTGAGGCTCAGGAGGAGGCGGCGCAGCAGCGCGCGGCCCTCGACGAACAGGCCGCCGAGGTCGCCGCTCGCGAGCAGGCCGTCGCGCAGGTGGAACGGCAGATCGCAGCCACGTCCATCGGCGTGGGCACGTGGACCGTCGGCGTGGATGTCGAGCCGGGCACGTACCGCACTTCCGAGCCGGTTCTGGGTGACTGCTACTGGGGGATCTACGCCTCGGGCACCAACGGCAGCGACATCATCGAGAACGACATCGTCCAGGGAGGCTTCCCCACGGTGACCCTGCGCGAGGGGCAGGACTTCGAGAACAACCGCTGCGGGACGTTCGTGAAGCAATAGCCGGGCGCGAAGGAGACCCCTCCCTCCTTGCCGGCGGGAGGGGTCTTCGCGCTGTCGGCGCCGCTGCGTCCGGGAGCTACCGGATGCGCTGGGCGGATCGACATCGCCGCAGGGCGGATGATCTCGTCGACGGGTGAGGGGCCGGCGGAGTCGATCGAGGAAGCCGACGTCCACGGACTCGAGCCTGCAATCGCCCCGCCGATGAATGCGCTTACCTCGCGCCACGGCCCCCGAGAACGACGAAGCGGCGAAGCCCGGAGGCGTCGCCGCTGATCGATCGTGTGGTGCGCCATCAGGGACTCGAACCCCGAACCCGCTGATTAAGAGTCAGCTGCTCTGCCAATTGAGCTAATGGCGCGGTGCGCCCGGCGTGCCGGGCAACGAGAGGGAACGATACCAGCGCCGGCCCCGGTTCCCGGTGGCGGGGTGGCGTGCTCTTCGCCACGGCATCCCCCTCGTGCCGGGGCTGTCGCGCGGTGACCTCCACCGGGACCAGGGCTCCGCCCGCGGGTCGTGACCTACTGCACGGTCGGGTGTCGTAGCGGCGTGGACACTGGTGGGGATAGTCCTGCCCGGGTCCGGGCGGGGTGGGGGGAAAGGAGTCGGGACAGGTGCGACGGACAGCCGCAGTGATCGCCACCGGGGCGCTGGTCTTCCTGGCCGGGTGCAGCGGGGAGGAGCCCGCCGGCCGGTCCGGTGACCGGGAGGCCCCGGCCGCCGCCGAGCCGGCGACGATCGGGCTGGCGGTCGCCGACGGGGCGGTCGACGTCTCACCCGTGGTCCCGCTGGAGATCTCGGTGGACGACGGGGAGCTGGCCGGGGTGACCGTCACCGACGGCGCCGGTGCCCCCGTGCCCGGCGCCGTGGCCGACGAGCCGGCGGCCGCCGCGGACGACGGTGCGCAGGTCTGGACGCCGGAGACGCCGCTGGCCTACGGCACGAGCTACACCCTGACGGCCACCGCCACGAACGAGGACGCGGAGGAGACGACGGCGACGTCGACCTTCACCACGGTGGACCCGCAGACGCTCTCCACCCCGGGCATCGGCCCCCTCGACGGCCAGACCGTCGGCGTCGGCATGCCGATCCGGGTCTACTTCGACGACCCGGTGGCCGACAAGGCCGCCGTCGAGAGCCACCTGCAGGTGACCAGCACGACCCCCACCGACGGCGTCTGGAACTGGTTCAGCGACAGCGAGGTGCACTTCCGCCCGTCGACGTACTGGCCGGAGGACATCGAGGTCACCCTCGACGCGAACCTCTACGGCGTCGACTTCGGCGAGGGCGTGTGGGGGGAGAAGGACCGCTCGGTGTCCTTCTCCGTCGGCGAGCGGCACGTGTCGGTCGCCGACGCCGCCGCGCACACGCTGGAGGTCTACGACGGCGACCAGCTGGTGAAGACCTTCCCGATGAGTGCCGGCGGCCCCGACTTCCCCAGCCGCAACGGTCCGCACGTGGTCACCGAGCTCAACCGGAACCGGGTGATGGACTCCAGCACCTACGGCACCCCGGTGGACAGCCCGAACGGCTACCGCACGCCGGTCGAGTACGCCGTCCGGCTGAACGACAACGGCGAGTTCGTGCACGCCGCCCCGTGGTCGATCGCCGAGCAGGGCCGGGAGAACGTCTCGCACGGCTGCATCAACCTCTCGACCGACCGCGCCGCCTGGTTCTTCGACTTCTCCCGGCCCGGTGACGTCGTGGAGATCGTGAACTCCGAAGGGCCCACCCTGTCCGCCGCCGACGGCGCCATCTACGACTGGGCGATCTCCTGGGAGGACTGGCAGGCCGGCAGCGCCCTGGCGTGAGGACGCACCGCCGCGATACGGCGTTTCCTCCCGCCTGACCAGGGGCATCACCCGTCCGCTACACCGAGGAGGGGTTGCCGTGGACGCCTGGCTGATCGTCCTGATCGTCGTCGTGGTGCTGGTGCTGATCGCCCTCGCGGCGTTCGCGTACTCCAAGCGCAACCGCGTCTCGCGCGTGCGCCGCGAGGCGGAGCACCGCGAGCAGGCACGGGAGAACCTGCAGGAGGCGCAGGTCCGGGCGGCCCGCGCCGACCGGGAGCAGGCGCTCGCCGAGGAGCAGGCCGCCCGCGCCCGCCGGGAGCTGGCCGAGGTGCAGGAGCGCGCCGCGCGCGTCGAGCAGGAGGCCCGCCGCCGCGCCGCCGGCGCGGCGGAGGACCGCACGGCCGCCGAGCAGCTGCGGGCCGAGGCCGAGCGGCTGGCGCCCGACGTCGTCGCCGACGGCCAGCACCCCCACCCCGAGGGCGGCGCCACCCGCCGCTGAGCCCACCGCTCAGTTCCGGCCCCGCCGGCGGTCTCACCCTCGAGACCGCCGAACCGGAGGGGTGCAATGACCGATCTGCTGGCCATCGGGACGCGCAAGGGGCTGTGGCTGGCCCGCAGCGAGGACGACCGCCGGACCTGGACCCTCGACGGGCCGCACCTGCTGGCCCAGGAGGTCGCGGCGGTGTCCATCGACAACCGCCGGGCCGCGCCCCGGCTGCTCGCCGGGGTTCAGTACGGCCACTGGGGGCCGAGCGTCACCTGGTCCGACGACCTGGGCGGGAGCTGGCACGAGACCGACTCCGGCGCGATCCGCTTCCCGGCCGACACCGGCGCGGCGCTCGGCCGCGTGTGGCAGCTGCGGCCCGACACCGCCGACCGGCCGGACGTCGTCTGGGCCGGCTGCGAACCGCAGTCGCTGTGGCGCAGCACCGACGGCGGCTGCAGCTTCTCTCTCGTCCGCGGGCTGTGGGACCACCCGCACCGGCCCACCTGGGAGCCCGGCGCCGGCGGGGGCGCGGTGCACACCGTGCTCCCCGACCCGGACACCCGGCGGGTCACCGTCGCCATGAGCACCGGTGGCGTCTACGTCAGCGACGACGGCGCGACCGGGTGGCGGCCGCACAACCGCGGGATCAGCGCGGTGTTCCTGCCGGAGCCGCCGGAGTACGGCCAGTGCGTGCACAAGGTCGCCGCCGACGCCGGCGACCCGCGCCGGATGTACGCGCAGAACCACTTCGGCGTCTTCCGCACCGACGACGGCGGCGCCTCGTGGGCCTCGATCGCCGAGGGTCTGCCCGTCGACTTCGGCTTCCCGATCGCCGCCTCGCCGACCACGCCGGGCACCGCCTGGGTGGTGCCGCTGGTCGCCGACGTGCAGCGGGTGCCACCGGACGGCCGGCTGCGCGTGCACCGCACCCGGGACGCCGGCGCGAGCTGGACCGAGGTGGGCGCCGGGTTGCCCGACGGTTCGTGGACCGCGGTGCTGCGGGACGCGTTCTGCACCGACGACCACGAGGCGACCGGTCTCTACGTCGGCACGCGGGACGGCTGCGTCTACGCCAGCGCCGACGAGGGCGACACCTTCAGCACCGTCGCCGAGCACCTGCCCGACGTGCTCGTCGTCCGGGCCGCGCGGCTGCCGTGAGCAGGCGGGCATGAGCGTCGAGGTGGTGCTGCCCGGTGCCCTGGCCGACCTGGCCGGGGGCGCGCGGCACCTGGATCTCCGGCCCGACGGCGGCACGTTGGCGGCGGTGCTCGACGCCCTGGCGGCCACGCACCCGGTGCTCGGCCGCCGGATCCGGGACGAGGCGGGCGCGGTGCGCCGGTTCGTGAACGTCTACGTCGACGGGGAGGACGTCCGCTGGCAGGGCGGGCTGGCGGCGGCGGTGCCCGACGGCGCGGTGGTGCACGTCCTGCCGTCGGTCGCCGGCGGCTGACCAGGCATAGGAGGCTTTGCCTGTGGTTTGGCGCCCGAATCCGTAGGCATAGCTTCCTATGCCTGGGGGGGGGGAGGGGTCAGAGTGCGGCGAGGGTGGCGCAGTTCGGGCAGAGCTGGGTCTCCTCGTAGCCCTCCGGGGGCCACGGCAGCTGCTCGTCGATGGAGACGTAGGCGCCGCACAGCGCCTTGCGGCTCTGCCCGCTCACCCGGCCGATGGTCGCGTGGGCCGGGCCGATCTGCCGGGGCGCCAGGCCTTCGGCCCCGAAGGAACCGACCATGACGACCGCGTGAGCCGTGCCGTACGCGTAGACGCTGGTCATGCCGACCAGAGTCCGAGGCTTCCGCCCGCTGCGCCACCACCGCCGGTCACGTGTCGGCCGCACGCGTCACACCGGTCCCACCCGTGCCGGAAACGGCACCTAAAGTGCCCCGGACGGCCGGAAAAGCCCCCGTCCGCACGAGGCGGGCGGGGGCTCTCCGGGATTGCGGGGCGGGGCTCAGGCGTAGATCTTCTCCACCTCGCCGGCGAACTCCTTCATGACCACCGAGCGCTTGAGCTTCAGCGACGGCGTCAGCTGGCCGCCCTCCACGGTCCACTCGACCGGCAGGACCGCGAAGGACTTGATGGCCTCCGCCTTGGACACCTGGGTGTTCGCCCGGTCGACCGCGGCCTGGATCTCCGCCAGGACCTCCGGGTCGTCCACCAGCTGCGCGAGCGGGGTGTCGGTCGGCCGGCCCTTCGTCTCCAGCCAGCCCGGCAGCGCCTCGGCGTCCAGCGTCACGAGGCAGCCGATGAACGGGCGGTTGTCGCCGACCACGATGCACTGGCTCACCAGCGGGTGCGCCCGGATCTTGTCCTCGAGCACGGCCGGTGAGACGTTCTTGCCGCCGGAGGTCACGATGATCTCCTTCATCCGGCCGGTGATCGTCACGTAGCCCTCGTCGTCGATGACCCCGAGGTCGCCGGTGGCGAACCAGCCGTCGCGCATCGTCTCCGCGGTGGCGTCGGGGTTGTTCCAGTAGCCGCGGAAGACCTGCGGGCCGCGGACCTGGATCTCGCCGTGCTCGCTGATGCGCACCGCCGAGCCCGGCGCCGGCCGGCCCACCGTGCCGACCTTCATCGCGTCCGGGCCGCTGACCGTGCTCGGTCCGGTGGTCTCGGTGAGCCCGTAGCCCTCGAGGATCGTGACGCCGATGCCGCGGAAGAAGTGACCGAGCCGCTCGCCCAGCGGGGCACCGCCGGAGAGGGCGTACTCGACCTTGCCGCCCATCGCCGCCCGGAGCTTGCCGTAGACGAGGGCGTCGAACAGCTTGTGCTGCAGGTTCAGCCCGAGGCCGGCGCCGCCGGTGTCCTGCGCCTTGGACCAGGCGACCGCGACCCGCTCGGCGCGGTCGAAGATCGCCCCCTTGCCGCCGGCGTGCGCCTTCTGCCGTGCGCCGTTGTAGACCTTCTCGAACACCCGGGGGACCGCGACCAGGAAGCTCGGCTGGAAGGTGCCGAGATCGGCCAGCAGCTCGGTGAGGTCGGCGGTGTGCCCGAGCCGGGCGCCGTTCTCCACGCAGCCGACCTCGATGATCCGCGCGAAGACGTGGGCCAGCGGCAGGAAGAGCAGCGAGCTGGCGTTCTCGGCGGCCATGGCCGGGATGACCTGGGGGGCCAGTTCGGCGACGTACATCAGGTTGCCGTGGGTGAGCTCGCACCCCTTCGGCCGCCCGGTCGTGCCGGACGTGTAGATGATCGTGGCCAGCGTGTCGGCGGACAGCGTCGCGCGCCGCTCGGCGAGCACGCCCTCGGGCACCTCCGCCGCCCGGGCCGCGACGGTGTCGAGGTCGCCGGCGTCGATCTGCCAGACCTCGCGCAGCCCGGGGAGGCCCTCGCGCACCGACTCGACCATGGACCGGTGGTCGGCGGTCTCGACGACCACGGCCACCGCGCCGGAGTCCGACAGGATCCACTGCGCCTGCTCGGCCGACGACGTCTCGTAGATGGGGACGGCGACGCCGCCGGCGGTCCAGACGGCGTAGTCGGCCAGCGTCCACTCGTACCGGGTCCGGCTGAGGATGCCGACCCGGTCCCCGGCGCCCACCCCGGCGGCGATCATCCCGCGGGCCAGCGCCGCGACCTGCTCGGCGAACTCCCGGCTGGTGACCGGCACCCAGGTGCCGCCGACGTTGCGGCTGAACGCCGCCCGGTCGGGTGAGGTGGCGGCGTGCTCGGTGACGGCATCGGGCAGGGCGGCGGTGGCCGGGATCTCGAACGTTGCGGGGCTGGAGTGCTCCTGCACGGGTGGGCTCCTGACGCTGACGGGTGCCACGGCGGCTGTGACGTGGCGGACAAAGATACAGAACGAGCGGTCTGTATGTTCGGGTTCCCGGCGCGGTGATCGCCGGGTGGCCGCAGACCTCCGGAGGTTCCCTGTGCAGTCCGCGCTCTACGAGGCCGAGCACGAGGCGTTCCGCGCCATGCTCCGCGACTTCCTGGCCAAGGAGGTCGTCCCGCACCACGCAGCGTGGGAGGAGGCCGGGGTCGTCGACCGGTCGGTCTGGCTCAAGGCGGGGGAGCAGGGGCTGCTCGGCATGGACGTGCCCGAGGAGTACGGCGGCGGCGGGATCACGGACTTCCGCTACAACGCCATCCTCTCCGCGGAGGTCAGCCGGGTGGGCGCCAGCGGCCTGGGCTTCACGCTGCAGAACGACGTCGTCGCGCCGTACCTCACCGCGCTGACCACCGAGGAGCAGAAGCGGCGCTGGCTGCCCGGCGTCGTCAGCGGCGAGATCATCACGGCGATCGCCATGACCGAGCCGGGCGCGGGGTCGGACCTGCAGGGCCTGAGGACGACGGCCCGCCGCGACGGCGACGACTGGGTGCTCACCGGCTCCAAGACCTTCATCACCAACGGCATCAACGCCGACCTGGTCATCGTCGTGGCCCGCACCGACCCGGAGGCCGGCGCCCGCGGGTTCTCGCTGCTCGTCGTCGAGCGGGGCATGCCCGGGTTCGAGCGCGGGCGCAACCTCGACAAGGTCGGCCTCAAGGCGCAGGACACCGCCGAGCTGTTCTTCGAGGACGTGCGCGTGCCGGCGGCCAACCTGCTGGGCACCGAGGGCCAAGGCTTCTTCCACCTGATGGAGAACCTGCCGCAGGAGCGGCTCTCCATCGCCGCGGGCGCCGTCGCCTCCGCCCGGCACGTGCTCGACCTGACGGTCCGGTACTGCAAGGAGCGCACCGCGTTCGGCAAGCCCATCGGGGCGTTCCAGAACACCCGCTTCGAGCTCGCCGAGATGCACACCGAGGTCACGATCGCCGAGACCTACCTGGAGAAGGCGATCCTCGAGCACAACGCCGGGCGCTTCACCGTCGAGGACGCCGCCATGGCCAAGTGGTGGACGACGGAGCTGCAGAAGCGCGTCATCGACCGGTGCGTCCAGCTGCACGGCGGCTACGGCTACATGCTCGAGTACCCGGTCGCCAAGGCGTTCGTCGACTCGCGCATCCAGACCATCTACGGCGGGACGACCGAGATCATGAAGGAGATCGTCGGCCGCTCGCTCGGCGTCTGACCCCACCACAGCACGCTCCCGAGAGGACGAGTCATGGCCACCGAGGTACGAGCATGAGCACCGAGGCGTTCATCTACGACGCCGTGCGCACCCCGCGCGGCAAGGGCAAGAAGACCGGGGGGCTGCACTCGGTCAAGCCGATCAGCCTGGCCACCGGCCTCATCGACGCGGTCCGCACGCGTAACCCCGGGCTGGACCCGCAGCTGGTCGACGACATCGTCCTCGGGGTCGTCTCCCCGGTGGGCGAGCAGGGCGCGGTCATCGCGCGGACCGCCGCCCTTGCGGCCGGCCTGCCGGACACCGTCGCCGGCGTGCAGATCAACCGGTTCTGCGCCAGCGGGCTGGAGGCGGTCAACCTGGCCGCGCAGAAGGTGCGCTCCGGCTTCGAGGACCTGGTGCTCGCCGGCGGCGTCGAGTCGATGTCGCGGGTGCCGATGGGCTCCGACGGCGGGGCCTGGCCGATGGACCCCGAGACCGCCGCCCGGACCGGCTTCGTGCCGCAGGGCATCGGCGCGGACCTGATCGCCACGCTCGCCGGCTGGAGCCGGGAGGACGTCGACGCCTACGCCGCGGAGTCGCACGCCCGCGCGGCCAAGGCGTGGTCCAACGGCTACTTCGACGGGTCGGTCGTCCCCGTCGTCGACCGGAACGGCACCGTCGTCCTCGACGCCGACGAGCTGGTCCGACCCGGCACCACGGTCGAGTCGCTGGCCGCGCTGCCCTCGGCGTTCGCCGGCATCGGCGACATGGGTGGCTTCGACGCGGTGGCGCTGAACAAGTACCACCGGGTCGAGCGGATCGACCACGTGCACACGGCCGGCAACTCCAGCGGCATCGTCGACGGCGCCGCGCTCGTCGTCGTCGGCACCGAGGAGGCGGGCACCCGGAACGGGCTGACCCCGCGCGCCCGCATCGTGAGCGCCGCCGTCTCCGGCTCCGACCCGGTGATCATGCTGACCGGCCCGGCGCCGGCCACGCACAAGGCGCTGGCGAAGGCCGGGCTCACCGTCGACGACATCGACCTGGTCGAGATGAACGAGGCGTTCGCCGCCGTCGTCCTGCGGTTCATGGCCGACACCGGCTTCGACCACGAGCACGTCAACGTCAACGGCGGCGCCATCTCGATGGGGCACCCGCTGGGCGCCACCGGCGCGATGATCCTGGGCTCGCTCGTCGACGAGCTCGAGCGGCGCGACCTGCGCTACGGCCTGGCCACCCTGTGCGTCGGCGGCGGCATGGGCATCGCCACCGTCGTCGAACGAGTCTGAGGAGCACCCACGCATGTCCGAGAGCACCATCCGCTGGGGGCAGGACGCCGACGGCGTCGTCACGCTCACCCTCGACGACCCCTCCTCGTCGGCGAACACCATGAACGACGCGTACGTGCGGTCGATGGGCGAGACGATCGACCGGCTCGCGCGCGAGAAGAGCTCGATCCGCGGGGTCGTCCTGACCAGCGCGAAGAAGACCTTCTTCGCCGGCGGCAACCTCGGCAGCCTGATCCAGGCCACCCCCGAGGACAAGGACGCCGTCCTCGCGCAGGTGACGCTGGTCAAGAGCCAGCTCCGCCGGCTGGAGACGCTGGGCATCCCGGTCGCGGCCGCCATCAACGGCGCCGCACTCGGTGGTGGGCTGGAGATCGCCCTCGCCTGCCACCACCGCGTCGTCCTCGACGACCCGAAGGTCAAGCTCGGCTTCCCCGAGGTGACCCTGGGCCTGCTGCCCGGCGGCGGTGGCATCGTCCGCTCGGTCCGGCTGCTCGGCCTGACGACGGCGCTGCTCGAGTTGCTGCTGCAGGGCCGGCAGGTGCGGCCGGAGAAGGCGCTGGCGCTGGGGCTGGTGCACGCGACGGCCGCCGACCGCGACGAGCTGCTGGCCAGGGCCCGCGCCTGGGTGCTCGCGAACGAGACCGCCGCGCAGCCGTGGGACACCAAGGGCTACAAGGTGCCCGGCGGCACCCCGTCCTCGCCGTCGCTGGCCGCGAACCTGCCGGCGTTCCCGGCCAACCTGACCAAGCAGCTCAAGGGCGCGCCGTACCCGGCGCCGTACGGGATCCTGTCGGCCGCGGTGGAGAGCCTCCAGGTCGACGTCGACACCGCGTTCACCGTCGAGGGGCGCTACTTCGTCGATCTCGTCGTCGGCCAGATCTCGACCAACCTGATCCAGGCGCTGTGGTTCGACCTGAACCGGATCAACGGCGGCGGCTCCCGGCCGGAGGTCGCGGAGACCTTCCGTGCCGCCAAGGTGGGCGTGCTCGGCGCCGGGATGATGGGCGCGGGCATCGCGCACGCCTTCGCCACGGTGGGCGTCGACGTCGTCCTCAAGGACGTGAGCGCCGAGGCCGCGGAGAGGGGCAGGGCGCACGTCGGCGGGCTGGTCGGCAAGCAGGTGGGCCGCGGCCGGATGAGCCAGGAGGAGGCCGACGCGGTCCTGGCCCGGATCACCCCGACCGGCGACGCCGCCGACCTGGCCGGCTGCGACGTGGTCGTGGAGGCGGTCTTCGAGGACACCGCGCTCAAGCACCGCGTGCTGAGCGAGGCCGAGGCCCACGCGGCGCCGGGTGCGCTGCTGGCGTCCAACACCTCGACGCTGCCCATCACCGGGCTGGCCGAGGGCGTCTCGCGGCCCGCCGACGTGGTGGGCATGCACTTCTTCTCGCCGGTGGACAAGATGCCGCTGGTCGAGCTGATCGTGGGGGAGCGGACCTCGGACGCCGCGCTCGCCCGCGCCTACGACGTCGTCCGGCAGATCGGCAAGACGCCGATCGTCGTCTCCGACAGCCGCGGCTTCTTCACCAGCCGGGTGTTCGGCACCCTCGTCATGGAGGGTGCGGCGCTGCTGGCCGAGGGGCTCGCCCCGATGAGCATCGAGCGGGCCGCCCTGCAGGCCGGCTTCCCGGCCGGTCCGCTGACGCTGCTCGACGAGGTGACCCTGACCCTGCCGCTGAAGATCCGGGACGAGGCGGCGAAGGCCGGCGCCGGCGACGACCACCCGGGCGTCGCCGTGCTGCGGACGCTGGTCGAGCACGGCCGCACCGGCAAGCCCGCCGGCGCCGGCTTCTTCGACTGGCAGCCGGAGAAGCGGGTGTGGCCCGGGCTGGCCGAGCTCTTCCCGGCCAGCGACGCGTTGCCCTTCCGCGACGCCCAGGAGCGGCTGCTGTTCGCCATGGCTGTCGAGACGGCGCGCTGCCTCGAGGAGCAGGTGCTGCGCACCGTCGAGGACGCCAACATCGGCTCGATCATGGGCATCGGCTTCCCCGCGCTGTACGGCGGCGTCCTGCAGTACGTCGACCAGTACGCGGGCGGGGTCGCCGGGTTCGTGGCCCGCGCCGACGAGCTGGCCGACCGCTACGGCGAGCGGTTCCGCCCGCCGGCGCTGCTCCTGGAGCGGGCCGTCCCCGCCGGGAGCCTGCGCGCGGCGGCCGCGGTCTGAGCACGGGGGAGCGGGGCGGCGCCGAAGTGCGGCGCCCCGCCCCGCCGTCCTTCCTACGATTCCGGTCATGGCCGAGAGCGGGGAGTTGCAGGTGACCACCGCTCCGGTGCGCCGGACCCAGGCCGAGCGCCGCGCGAGCACCCGCGACGCGCTGGTGCGGGCGACGGTCGAGTCGCTCGTCGAGCTGGGCTACGCGCGGACCACCACCCAGGAGGTGCAGCGCCGGGCCGGGGTCTCCCGGGGGGCGCTCACCCACCAGTTCACGGCGAAGTCCGACCTGGTGCTGGCCGCCGTCGACCACCTCTACGAGGAGTTCAGCGCCAGCGTCCGGCAGGCCGCCGCCGACCTCCCGGCCGAGTCCGCCGCCCGCATCCGGCTGGGCGTCGAGCTGGTCTGGGAACGGTTCCACGGCCAGCTCTTCGTCGCGGCGATGGAGCTGTGGGGCGCCGCCCGCACCGACGCCGAGCTGCGGGCGGCGCTGCTGCCGCACGAGCGCCGGCTGGGCGTGCAGCTGCGGTCGCTGGCGATGGAGGTGTTCGGCGAGCAGGTGGCGCGGCACCCGCAGGCCGAGGCGGTCTACCAGGTGCTGCTCACCTCGATGCGAGGCCAGGCGCTCACCTACTCGCTGCAGCCCGACGCCCCGCGCACCGGCCCGCACGTCGAGCACTGGCAGTCGATCATCGAGGCCTTCACCGCCTCCTGAGCCCGCAGCCCGGGTGACCGCCCGCGCCGGGCTCCTCGCGGGCCCGGCGCGGACGGTCGTCAGGTCCGGTCGGCCATCGGCAGGATCTCGCCGCTCTCCACCTGGGCGCGGTATCCGTTGATCTCCCGCTTGACCACCCGGGCCAGGATGTAGAGCCCGATGATGTTCGGCAGCGACATCAGGAAGATCATGCTGTCGGAGAAGCCGATCACCGCGTCCAGCGTCGACGAGGCGCCGATGACCACGAAGAGGCAGAAGATCAGCTTCCACGTCCGGTCGACGACCATCGACTCGCCGAACAGGTAGGTCGCGGCCTTGAGGCCGTAGTAGCTCCAGGCCAGCATCGTCGAGTAGGCGAAGAGGATGACCGCGACCGCCAGCACGATCGGGAACCAGCTGACGACCGTCTCGAAGGCCGCCGACGTCGTCTGCACGCCCGCGTCGCTCGCGTCATCGAGGTAGGTGCCGGTGATGACGATGGCCAGCGCGGTCATCGTGCAGATGACGACGGTGTCGATGAACGGCTCGAGGACGGCCACGTGCCCCTCGGTGGCCGGGTGCTCCGTCTTGACCGCCGAGTGCGCGATCGCCGCCGAGCCCAGGCCCGCCTCGTTGCTGAACGCCGCCCGGCGGAACCCCTGGATCAGGACGCCGACGATGCCGCCGTAGCCGGCCTCCGGGCTGAACGCCTCGGTGATGATGCTGCCGAACGCGGCGGGGATCTGCCCGGCGTTCGCGAACAGCACCGTGAGGCAGGCCAGCACGTAGAAGATCGCCATGAACGGCACGAGCTTGTCGGTGACCCGGGCGATGCTGCGGATCCCGCCGATGATCACCGCGCCGACGGCCAGGGCGAGCACCAGGCCGAACACCGCACCCGCGGCGCCCCCGCCCAGGGGCCCGTCGGCCCCGCCGGTGACCGACTGGGCCTGGCTGAAGGCCTGGTTGGCCTGGAACATGTTGCCGCCGCCGACGGCGCCGCCGAGGGTGAAGATGCAGAACAGGACGGCGAGCACCTTGCCGAAGGTGCCCAGCCGCGGGCTCTTCTCCTTCAGCCCCTTGGTCAGGTAGTACATCGGGCCGCCGGAGACCCGGCCGTCGGGGTAGACGTTGCGGTACTTGACCCCGAGCGTGCACTCGACGCCCTTGGTGCACATCCCGAGGAGGCCGGCGACGATCATCCAGAAGGTGGCGCCCGGCCCGCCGAGGGTGATGGCCACCCCGACGCCCGCGATGTTGCCCAGCCCGACGGTGCCCGAGACCGCCGTCGCCAGGGCCTGGAAGTGGGTCACCTCGCCGGCGTCCCGCGGGTCGTCGTACCGGCCGCGGATGAGCTGGATCGCGTGGGTGAAGGCGCGGAACTGGAACCCGCGCAGGTAGATCGTGAAGAAGAGGCCGGCGATGACCAGCCAGACGACGATGAGCGGCAGTTCCACGCCCTCGTCGATGAAGTCCAGCGGCACCGCGAAGAACACGATCGTGGTGATCACGTCGGAGATCGGTGCGAAGAAGCCGTCGACCTGCTCGTCGAAGGTGGCGGCCAGGAGGGAGTCGGACGGCGAGGTCATCACGGCACCACGAGGACGGGGATCGGGGAGAGCTGGATGAGGCTGCTCGGCGTCGAGCCGAACAGCAGGGTGCGCACCCGGCTCTGGCCCACCCGCCCGACGGTGATCCACGCGGCGTCGTGCTCGCGGGCCAGGGCCACCAGCGTCTCCGCCGGGTGACCGTGGCGGACGACCCCCTCGACGGCGAGGTCCCCGGGCTCGGAGAGCCGGGCGATCACCGGGTCGAGCACGCGCTCCTGGGCGGCGGCGGTCTCCCGCGCCTTCTCCACGGAGCGTCGTTCGTTCTCCTCCGCGGTGGTGAACGAGTACGGCGACCAGGGGACGACGCACGCCAGGACCAGGCTCAGGTCGTGGCGGCGGGCGGCGTCGGCAGCGGCATCGGCGGCCCGGCCGCTCGATTCGCTGCCGTCCAGACCCACGACGATCGATTCGGGCACGAGCGCACCTCCGGTGGCCGACGACGACGTGGCGCGAACCGTAGCCCCGATCGGTTGTCCCCGGCAGGTCGAGACGGTGCCGTTCTGCAGCCGGTCCGTGGTCCTCCGTCGCGCCCCGACGTCACGGGAGGGTGTCGATCGGCGGGTAACGGGTGGCGGCCGGGACGGACGGGGTAGGCGCCTGGGACACGACAATCGACAAGAAGGAGGAACTCGTGCTCGGACTCATCGGATTGCTGCTGGTCATCTGGCTGGTGCTCGCTGTCGTCGGCGCCGTGGTGGAGGGGCTGTTCTGGCTCCTGGTCGTCGGCGTCGTCCTGTTCCTGGCCACCGCCGCCTACGGCTGGGTGAAGCGGAACTCCAAGGTCTGACCGACGGGTGCGGCGGCCCTCGTACCGTGCTGAGGGCCGCGTCCACCCGTCCCCGTTCCGGGGAGACGCCGTCCGCCTCAGGGCGGGGGCGGCGCGGTGCGGGCGCCGGCGATGTCCGCCCCGGGGGTCGGGTCGTCCGGCTCGGCCGCCGTCGCCTCCACCGAGCGGCGCACCTCCCGGCGCCAGCCCTGCACCGCCGCCGCGAGCACCCCGGCGACCGGGACGGCGACGAACAGGCCCAGCAGCCCGAAGGCCGAGGCGGCCCCCGTCGTCAGCAGCAGGACGACCAGCGGGTGGAACGAGATCGCGCGGGACAGCAGCAGCGGTGCCAGCACGTTGCCCTCGATCTGCTGCACCACGACGACGATGAGCAGCACCCACACTGCCGTCACCCAGCCGTTGGTGACGCCGGCCACGGCCACCGCCACCGCTCCGGCGATCGTCGCCCCGACCAGCGGCACGTACCCCAGCAGGAACGTGAGCGCGCCGATCGGGAGGGCCAGGGGGACGCCGAGCACCCACAGCCCGAGACCGATGAGCACCCCGTCGATGAGACCGGTGGCGGTGGACGCGTAGAACCACGCGCCGGCCGTGCCCATCCCGGCGCGGAAGGCCGCGTCGGTCGGCGCCCGGTGCTCCGCGGGGAGCACGTCGACGAACAGCCGCCACAGCCGGTCGCCGCTGGTCAGGGCGAACAGCGTGAAGAACAGCGCGATGACCAGCACCGTGACGACGTTCCCCACCGCGTTCAGCCCCTGGGCGGCTGCGCCGCCGAGGCCGCTCACCGCGCCGCCCACGGAGGACTCGAGCTGGTCCAGCACCTGGCTGAGCCCGGCGTTGTCCAGGTCGTCCGCGCGGCTCTGGGCCCAGCTCGTGACCGAGTCCACCGCATCGGCGCCGGCGGCGACCAGGCCCGGCCAGGCGCCGATCAGCTGCAGCACGAGGAACGTCAGCACGCTGACGAAGAAGGCCAGGTAGGCGACGACGCAGGCGATGGCGGCGAGGACGGCCGGGACGCCCCGCTGCCGCAGCCACCGGGCGATCGGCCACAGCAGCGCCACCTGGGCGAGGCCGAGCATCGCCGCGGCCGCGACGAACTGGACCTGCAGCACCAGCCAGATCGCCCCGACGGCGGCCAGGCCGATGACGAGGAGGCGCCCGGCGATGGTCGCCTCGCGCTGCAACAGCGTCACCCGGTCGGGCGGCGGTTGCGCCGGCCGCCTCCCGATCGGGGTCGCCGTCGCGGGGTCCTGCCGACGCACGCCCCCGTCCGCAGGGATCGGTCCTGCCATGGCCGGCCTCCGGTCCGATGGGCCTAGCGGCTGGCGTCCAGCCGCCCGGACAGTGTCTCGGCAAAACCCTCGGCCACGGCGAGCTGCTCCTTGAGGGCGGTGACGCGTGCCGTGGCGGCCTCGTGGAACATCCGGAGCCGGTCGAGCAGCGGCGCCCGGTCGCCGGTGCCGGAGTCGAGGTCGGCCAGCAGGACCAGCAGTTCCTGCATCTCCTCCAGGGTGAAGCCCAGCGGCTTCATGCGCTTGATGACGTCCAGTCGGGCGACGTCGTCCTCGCTGTAGAGCCGGAAGCCACCCTCCGAGCGGGCGGTCGGGATGACCAGCCCGGTCTCCTCGTAGAAGCGGATCGTCCGCAGGCTCAGACCCGTGCGTTCGGCGACCGTGCCGATCTGCATGAGCTCGCCGCGAGGTGTGTCGGTCACCCCTTCTTCGTAGGGCATGCCGCGACGGCCGTCCGCCCGGCCGGTCCTGAGCAGACGTTGTGGCATCAGTGGGAGCCGGCGAGCTGGCCGGTGTGCCGGTCGAAGCGGTCTGCGGAGTGCCCCTGCAGGCCGATGATCTCCACCTTCTTGCCGCGGGTCTCGTACTTGTGCGTGATGGCGTCCAGGGCGGCGACGGTCGAGGCGTCCCACACGTGGGCACGGGAGAGGTCGATGACCACGTTCTCCGGGTCGTCGGCGTACTCGAACTGCGTGTAGAGGTCGTTGCTCGACGCGAAGAAGAGGGCGCCGTCCACGGTGTAGTGCGCCGTGCCGTCGGCTGCGAGGGCGCGGTCGACGTCCACCAGGTGCGCGATCCGCTGGGCGAAGAGCACGCAGGCCACGAGCACGCCGACGCCGACGCCGATCGCCAGGTTGTGCGTGAACAGCGTGACCGCGACGGTCGCGAGCATCACGGCGGTCTCGCTCTTCGGCATCCGGTGGATGGTCCGGAGGCTGTGCCAGTCGAACGTCGCGATGGACACGAAGATCATGACGGCGACCAGGGCGGCCATCGGGATGATGCTGACGATGTCGCCCAGGGCGACCACGAGGATCAGCAGGAAGACCCCGGACAGGAAGGTCGAGAGCCGTGTACGGGCGCCCGACGCCTTCACGTTGATCATCGTCTGGCCGATCATCGCGCACCCGCCCATGCCACCGAAGAAGCCCGACGCCATGTTGGCGACGCCCTGGCCCCAGGACTCGCGGGTCTTGTCCGAGTGCGTGTCGGTGATGTCGTCGACCAGCTTCGCCGTCATGAGCGACTCCATCAGCCCCACGAAGGCCACGCCGAGGGCGTAGGGCGCGATGATGCTCAGCGTCTCGACGGTGAACGGCACGTCGGGCAGCAGGAAGAACGGCAGGCTGTCGGGCAGCTCGCCCTCACCGCCGACGTCGGGCAGGTCCCAGCCGGCGGCCACCGCCAGGGTCGTCAGGACGACGATCGCGACCAGCGGCGGGGGGACGGCCGTCGTCAGCCGGGGGAGCAGGAAGATGATCGCCAGCCCGGCGGCGACCATCGGGTAGACCAGCCACGGGACGTCGATCAGCTGCGGCAGCTGCGCGGTGAAGATCAGGATCGCCAGGGCGTTGACGAAGCCGACCATGACGCTGCGCGGGATGAACCGCATCAGCCGGGCGACGCCCGTCGCGGCCAGCAGGATCTGGAAGACGCCGCCGAGGATGACCGCGGCGAACAGGTACTGGACGCCGTACTCCAGCGCCAGGGGCGCGACGACCAGGGCGATCGCGCCCGTGGCGGCGGTGATCATCGCCGGGCGGCCGCCGGTGAAGGCGATGACGACGGCCATCACGAAGGAGGAGAACAGGCCGACCCGCGGGTCGACCCCTGCGAGGATGGAGAAGCTGATGGCCTCCGGGATCAACGCCAGCGCGACGACGAGACCGGCGAGGATCTCGGTGCGGGCGACGGTCGGGGAGAGCCAGGCGGGCCGGCCCGGGCGCGGCTTGGGGAGGACGGGCAGAGCAGAAGACATGGGTCCGTCTCGTTCGAGGCGCCGTCGCCGGCGCAGGCGGGCAGCACCAGAGGCGGTGCCGAGTCAGGAGTGGGTGCGACGGTGCACCCGGAGGAGCGGGGCTCGCGCCGTGGCGGCGACGTCGGTCAGGATCGGCCGACTCGTTTCGTCGCTGCGCTCGGGCGGCATCGCTCGGGTCACGGACAGTCTGCCGGGAACTCGTCTGTCACGTCAGGGTTGAGTGGTGAGCCGTTGGTCACGTTCCGGACTCGATCGGCGGAGCGATGGTCACCACGACACCGTGGGCGTACGACGCAACCAGGAGGAGCGAGCATGGACATCACCGCGACCGACGAGTGGCGTGCCCTCGCCGAGCACCACCGGGCAGTGGCCCCGGCCCACCTCCGCGACCTGTTCGCGGGGGATCCGGACCGCGGCCGGCGGCTGACCGGCGAAGTCGGCGACCTCTACGTCGACTACTCCAAGCACCGCGTGACGGACGAGACGCTCCGCCTGCTCGTCGCACTGGCCGAGCGGGCGGGACTGCGCGAGCGGATCGCGGCGATGTTCCGCGGTGAGCACATCAACACCACCGAGGACCGCGCCGTGCTGCACGTGGCGCTGCGCATGCCGGCGGACGCGGAACTCGTCGTCGACGGCCAGCACGTCGTCCGTGACGTGCACGAGGTCCTCGAGCGGATGCGCCGGTTCGCCGACCGGGTGCGCTCGGGGGAGTGGCGCGGGCACACCGGGCGGCCGATCCGGGCGGTGGTCAACATCGGCATCGGCGGCTCCGACCTCGGCCCGGCCATGGCCTACACCGCACTGCGCGACTACTCGGACCGCGGCCTGACCGTCCGGTTCGTCTCCAACATCGACCCCACCGACTTCGCCGAGGCGACGCGGGACCTGGATCCGGCCGAGACGCTGTTCGTGGTCAGCTCCAAGACCTTCACCACCCTGGAGACGCTGACGAACGCCACGGCGGCCCGCGACTGGCTGCTCCGTGGGCTGGGGGCCGACGACACCGCCGTCGCCCGGCACTTCGTCGCCGTCTCGACCAACGGCGAGGCCGTCCGGGAGTTCGGCATCGACCCGCAGAACATGTTCGGGTTCTGGGACTGGGTCGGCGGCCGCTATTCGTTCACCTCGGCCATCGGGCTCTCGCTCATGGTGGCGATCGGCCCCGAGGCCTACGACGAGATGCTCGCCGGCTGCCACGCCGTCGACGAGCACCTCCGGACCACGCCGCTCGAGGCCAACGTCCCGGTGCTGCTGGGGCTGCTCAACGTCTGGTACCGCGACTTCTTCGGGTCGCAGAGCCACGCCGTCCTGCCCTACAGCCAGTACCTGTCCCGGCTGCCCGCCTACCTGCAGCAGCTGACGATGGAGAGCAACGGCAAGTCGGTGCGCGCGGACGGGGAACCGGTGACCGTCGACACCGGCGAGGTCTACTGGGGGGAGCCCGGGACGAACGGGCAGCACGCCTTCCACCAGCTGCTGCACCAGGGGACGACGGTCGTCCCGGCCGACTTCATCGGCTTCGGCGAGCCGAACCACGACCTCGGCGAGATGCACGACCTGCTCATGGCCAACATGTTCGCCCAGTCGGCGGCCCTCGCCTTCGGCCGCACCGCCGACGAGGTGTCGGCCGACGGGACGCCGGCGTCGCTGGTGCCGCACAAGGTCATGCCAGGGAACCGGCCGAGCTCGGTGATCCTGGCGCCGCGGCTGACCCCGGCGACCCTCGGTCAGCTGGTCGCCCTGTACGAGCACGTCGTCTTCACCCAGGGCGTGGTCTGGCAGCTCGACTCGTTCGACCAGTGGGGGGTCGAGCTCGGCAAGGTGATGGCCCGGGACCTCGCTCCCGCGCTGACCGGCCAGGAGCCGGTCCCGTCGGACCAGGACGCGTCCACGACGGCGTTGGTGGCGGAGTACCGGCGGATGCGGGGACGGGCGGTCTGATCGGCCGACGGGCCGTGGTGACCCGGAGCGGCTGGGCAGCGACCGCCCCGGCGGTTTCGGCGGCGCCGTCAGGGGCGGGCGTCTCGGGCCGGTCGCCGGTCGTCCGTCCCGGTCTCGAGGAGGTCCGCGGCGTGCTGCTCGCCGGTGGCCACCAGCAGCGGCAGGGCGCGGGCTTCAGGTCCGCGTCGCGGCGGTCGCCTCGGCGGTGAGCTGGGTGACCGGGATGCCGCAGCCCTTGCGCAGCCGCGTCGGCAGGTCGCGGCGCAGCCACTGGGAGAGGCCGCGCGGCAGGGTGGAGACGACGATCTCGTCAGCGGGGAAGTGGCGGAGCGTGGCGCGCACGGCCTGCAGCGCGTCGGGGTCGCCGACCTCGCCCTCGACCGTGGCGCCCAGGGTGCGCAGCTGGTCCAGGGCACGGTCGAGGCGCTGCCGCGCGAGGGCGTAGGCGCGGTCGCCCGCGGAAGGGCCCAGGCCTGCGTACGCACTCGGGCCGTCGACCTCGTCCGCTGCCGGGGTGGCCGGGGCGACGAGGTGGAACTCGTGCGGTCCGGCCGTCATCCGCTCCTGGACGGCCTGGCTGAGCGTGTCGGTGGGAAGGGTCTGGTTGGCGACGATCAAGCAGCGGCGCATGGCCCGTGCTCCCGTTCGGTCGATGCCTCCGGATGCGGTCAGTGTGATCCGCGTCATCGCCTGCGTCCACCGGGTGACGCTTCGTGGCCGACCCGCGCCGGGACCCGCCGGGTGTCGCCCGCTGTCCACCGGCGCCTCGCCCGGATCGCGCACGGCCGACCTACGGTGACACGGCCCCGACCCCTCCCGAGGAGTACCGCATGAGGCTCCGTCCCGTGGTCACGCTCGCCGCGACCGCGTCCCTGTCCGCCCTCGCCCTCGCCGCCGCCGCGCCCGCGGTGGCCGGCGGCCCTGCGCCCCAGCCACCGGCCGGACCGAAGCCGGTCGAGGTCCAGCTGCTCGCCTTCAACGACTTCCACGGCGCCCTGGAGCCGCCGGCCGGCTCCGGCGGGCGGGTCACGCTGGCCGACGGCAGCGTCGTCGACGCCGGTGGCCTCGCCTACTTCGCCACCCACCTCCGGCAGCTGGAGGCGGAGAACCGCCAGACGCTCACGATCAGCAACGGCGACCTGCTCGGCGGCAGCCCGTTCCTGTCGGCCCTCTTCCGCGACGAGCCGACCGTCGACGCGATGGACCGGCTCGGCCTGGACGTCGCCGCGGTCGGCAACCACGAGTTCGACGAGGGGGTCGACGAGCTGCAGCGCGTCATCGAGGGCGGCGCGTGCCACCCCGAGGACGGCTGCCTGGACGGCACCGGGTACAACGGGTCCGACGCCGACTGGCTGGCCGCCAACGTGGTGGGCCGGGAGACCGGCGAGCCGATCCTGCCGCCTTACGAGGTCTACCGCTTCAAGGGTGTGGAGCTGGGTGTCATCGGGCTCACCCTCGACGAGACCCCCACCATCGTCTCGGCCGAGGGCATCGCCGGCGTCCGCTTCCTCGAGGAGGTGGAGACGATCGACCGCTACGTCGCCGAGCTGCGCGCCGACGGCGTCGAGGCGATCGTCGTCGCGCTGCACGAGGGGGGGAACGCGGGTGGCGGCATCAACGCCTGCGAGGAGCCGACCGGCCCGGCCTTCGACATCGCCCGCGCGGTCGACGACGCCGTCGACGTCGTCCTCACCGGGCACTACCACAACGGGTTCGTCTGCCAGGGCGAGGACGAGGTCGACGGCAAGCTCGTCACCCAGGCGCTGTCCAACGGGCGGCTGATCACCGACATCGACCTGAGCCTCGACCGGCGCAGCGGCGACGTCGTGGCCGCGCGCGCCGAGAACGTCGTGGTCACCCGGGACGTCCAGCCCGACCGGAAGGCGCAGGAGCTCGTCGACCGCTACGCCCAGCTCGCTCAGCCGATCGCCGACGAGCCGGTCGGTTCGATCACCGAGGACATCGTCCGGGCCCAGGAGACCCTCGTCGGGTCGGTGCAGGGGGAGTCGCCGCTCGGCAACCTGATCGCCGACGCCCAGCTGGCGGCCACCGACGACGAGGCCGGTGCGGTCGCGGCCTTCATGAACCCCGGCGGGGTGCGCGCCGACCTGCTCTACGCCTCCTCCGATGCCGGCGAGGGCGATGGCGTGGTGACCTACGGCGAGGCCTTCGAGGTCCAGCCGTTCAACAACCTGCTCACCACGCTGGACCTGACCGGTGAGCAGCTGTACGCGCTGCTCGACCAGCAGTTCGAGGTCGGCCGGGTGCTCGCCCCCTCGGACTCGGTGCGCTACGAGGTGGCGGCGGACGGCGGCAGCGTGGTCCCCGGCTCGCTCACCATCGGCGGCGAGGCCGTCGCGCCGGCGGAGACCTACCGCATCACGGTCAACAGCTTCCTGGCCGGCGGCGGGGACGGCTTCACCGTGCTCACCGAGGGCGCCGACCCGGTCAACCAGCCCGGGTTCGACGTCGACGCGCTCGAGGCCTACCTGTCGGGTGAGCCGGTGCCGGCACCGGAGACCGACCGCATCACCGTGGCCGGCTGACACCGGGCAGACGTCCACGGCGGGCGCCACCGGCTCCGGGGAGCCGGTGGCGCCCGCACTCCGGTCCCTGCCGACCGCGCCGGCCGGGCCGGGCCGGTTCCCGGGCGCAGCGTGGACCCGCCGGGCCATCGGTGCGACCACCGGCGTCGGGTCAGTCCTGCAGGTAGTCGAAGACCAGGCTCGCCCGGCCCAGCGTCAGGTCGGCGAGGATGTGGCTGACCGAGACGATCTCCCGGACCGGCAGGTCGGCGAGCGGGGCGAGCGCGTGCTCGAACAGCTGCAGCCGGGCCGGGCCGGTCCAGGCGCCGCGGACGGTGACGTCGGTGATCTGGCTGCGGACCAGTTCCAGGATGCGCGGGCGCCGGTCGTAGCCGGGCAGCATCTTGAGCCCGAAGGTGGGCCGGCCGATCTCGGCGACCGCGTCCTCCTCGCTCAGCGTCGCGTGCTTGTAGCCCATCGTCGCGGTGGCGACCCGCAGCGTCCCGTAGTCGAGGGTGCCGACGAGGGTGTCGGAGTCGACGTAGAGCTGCGGCGTGCCCGACTTCTTCGGAAAGGCGCTGATCTCCCGGCCGCTGGCGATCGATGCCAGGCTGTCGACGTACATGGCGTGCAGGTAGTCGGCGCGCTCGCCCTCGTACTCGACCTGCAGCACCTGCCCGGACTCGGTGAAGGCGCCCAGGCCGGTGACGTCGGGCATCCGCATGACCTCGAACTTCACGAGCGGGTCACCGATCGTCAGCGGCTCGGGCACCACGCGGCGCATCGCCTCGGCGTCGGTCCGGTACAGGATGTTGAGGTACTCGCGGCCGGTGAACCGGTAGCGGCCCGACGGGTAGGCGGGCGCGCCCAGCGGGGTGGTCGACTGCCGCCGGACCTCGTCGGCGTCCATCAGTCCTGCCCGCCCCGCACGGCGTCCCTCGCCTCGATGACCGCGAGCTGGGCGCGGTCGCGGACGTCGGTCAGCTCGTCGTAGCCGCGCCCGGCGAAGCGATCCTCCACCTGGCCGCTGATCAGCTCGACGGTGGCCTCGTCGAGTTCGGGCTGCTCGACGGTCTTCCAGCGCCGGGCCATACCGGGGCCGAGGTGCTCGAGGAAGTGCCGCATCCCGCCCGGGCCACCGCCGAGGTGGAAGCTCTCGAACGGCCCGGCGGTCGCCCAGCGGATCCCGATGGACTCGGTGACGATGCGGTCGAGCTCGGCGGCGCTCACCACGCCCTGGGAGACCAGCCAGACGCACTCGCGGAAGAGGGTCGACTGCAGCCGGTTGGCGACGAACCCGCTGATCTCCTTGTGCAGGACGACGGGCGTCTTACCCACCGACCGGTAGAAGGCGACCGCCCGCTCGACCGTCTCCGGTGACGTGCGCCGGCCGGGGACCACCTCCACCAGGGGGATCACCTCGGGCGGGTTGAACGGGTGCCCGACCACCAGACGCTCCGGGGTGCGCATCTCCCGGGCCAGGTCGCTGGGCATGAGCGCCGACGTCGAGGACGCGATCAGCGCGCTCACGGGGGCGGCGGCCTCGATGCGGGCGATGAGCTCCTGCTTCAGCGGCAGCCGCTCCGGGGCGTTCTCCTGGACGACGTCGGCGCCGGCGACCGCGGTCTCGACGTCGTCGACCACCTGGATGCGGGCCAGCAGCTGCCCGGGGCTCTCGCCGGCCGTGCCGGCCTGCAGGCCGGTGTAGTGACGGACCGCCGCCTCGACCTCGGAGCCGACGTCGGGACGCGGATCCTGTACCCGGACCGTGCAGCCGTGGGCGGCGAACAAGGCCGCCCACGACACCCCGATCGTCCCGGCCCCGATCACGGCGACGTCGCGCTGGCTCCGGTTCACCCGCGCCCCCACTACGCTCGACCCGTCTCCCGCCGGCATCGGACCACACCCGACCAGCGACGGCGACTCGACCGCATCCTCACGGGCTGCGCCGCCGGGCCGCCGGACCGCCCCGGTGCCGGTGGGGTGTCGTGCCTCCACCGGACCCGGGGCGGTCCGATCAGCCTGCGCAGCCGCGCGTCAGTCGAGCGAGGGGAGCCCCTCGACGGACGCGCGCGTCGGGCCGTGGCGCAGCACGCTGTGCTGGATGCGGTGGACCCGGTTGGTCCCGGCCGCCGAGTAGATCCCCTGCTTGATGTAGACCGACTGGCCCACGTAGAGGTTGGCCACGTTCTCGGACAGCACCCGCTCGCCCTGGTGCCAGACCTCGATCAGGCCCTTGCTCGGGTCCGAGGACCAGACGAAGTGGACCATGAAGTCGTTCCACGAGCCCTTGTCGATCAGGCCGAGGTCGAAGGTCCGGGTGTACTGGGCGTCACCGGCGACCCGGCCACCGGTCCCGCCGCGCACGTCGACCATGAGGTGCTCGTTCACGTCCGACCAGAAGTGGACGTTCGGGTTGCCCGAGTTCACCGTCTGGTGCCACTGGGTGAAGATGAGGAACTGGCCTCGCTCGTCCCAGTTGAAGTCGGCCGGGAAGAACGTCGGCCACGCCCACCACTGGTCGGTCCCCTCCTTCACGTTCCCCGAGTTGGCGATCGAGTCGCGGACCTCGGACCGCAGCGTCCCCCGGGTGCCGTTCCAGCCGGTGTCGCCCCGCTTCACGGTGAAGAAGGCCGACCGCGTGGTGCCGGGGTACGGGTTCTCCGTGGTGATGCCGTGCTGGTCGGACCGGAGCGCGTGGATCTCCATCCACGGCGGGACGAGGGAGCCGCCCGCCTCGTAGTCCCAGACGCGGGTCGGCTGGGCCGCCGGCTGCGCGGGTTCCGGCTCGGCCGGCGGGGGCTGGGTGGGCGCCGCCTCCGTCGTGGGGGCCGTGATGACGACGTGGACCTCCGCGGACCACGTGCCGATGACGCCGTCCGCGTCGCGGGCCGCCACGGAGTAGTAGTAGTCGGGTTCCGTCAGCGAGAGGACCGGCGAGGTGCGGGTGCTCTCGGTGACGACGCGGAGCTCCTCGGGCGTCCGACGCTCCCGGATCACGTAGTCGGTCGCGTTCTCGACATCGGCCCAGTCGGCGACGGCTCGCTGGTCGACGGAGCGGACGGTGAAGTCGGTCGGAGCCGGGAGGACGGCGCGCTCCGGCTCGGGCTCGGTCGGGGGCTCGGTCGGCTGGGTCGGGGGCTCGGTCGGCTCGGCCGGGGGCTCGGTCGGCCCGGCCGGGGGCTCGGTCGGCCCCGTCGGCTCCGTCGGGAAGGCGCCCGGGTGCTCGGCGCGGACGACGGCCTCGAGCGCCTCCACCTGCTCGAGCAGCTCGTTGTAGTCCTCGGCGGTGACCTCGGCGCCGCTGGGGAGCCGCTCGGGAGCGGCGATGGCCATGGACGAGAAGGCGACGAGGGCGACGCTCGCGAGCGCGCCGGAGGCCAGGAGGTTGCGGTTCACACGACCGACGCCCCACCGGGGACGGGCATGAGCGCCGCCCGCTCGGCCACCGCCCGCGGGAACGCCACCGTCAGGCGGCGACTGCCGCTCGTGCCCGCACCGATCCGGCTGAAGACGTTCCGTTGTGGTCATGGACAACAAGTAACCGGGTCTGATGACACATTGCAACCGGACAAGTGCTCTCCGCTACCAACGCCCCAGGTGACACGCAGGATTCGCACACCCCTCGGCGTGTGCGGTCCGGCCGGGATAGGAGCCCGAGCGGCGCTCCCCCCGCACGCCCGGCTGCTCCGCGAGGTGCGGGCCGGGTGCCGCCACAACGCAGGAAGTGCTGGTCAGCGAGCCGCTGACCAGCACTTCCGCTGGGGTGAGTGACGGGGCTCGAACCCGCGACACCCAGGATCACAACCTGGTGCTCTACCGACTGAGCTACACCCACCGTGATGCTCCCCGGACGCAGCCGCCCGGAGGGAACGGGACAACGATACCGGAGCCCGGACTCGGCTCCACCGGGGGAGTCGGAGCGGTCAGGCGGGGCCGGCGTCGCCGGAGGGCAGCAGCTCGGCGAACGCGTCGACCACCTCGCCGGCGGCCTTCTTGGCCTGGTCGCCGTGGGGGCCCGGCGCCGGGACGAACAGCGTGCGCCGGTAGTAGGCCAGCTCCCGCACCGACTCGATGATGTCGGCCAGCGCCCGGTGGGCTAGCCCCTTGGGCGGCTGGGCGAAGTACACGCGGGGGAACCAGCGGCGGGCCAGCTCCTTCACCGAGGAGACGTCGACCATCCGGTAGTGCAGGTGGTCGTCGAGCTCGGGCATGTCGCGGGCGAGGAAGCCCCGGTCGGTGCCGATCGAGTTGCCGCACAGCGGGGCCGTGCGCCGGTCGGGCACGAACCGCTTCACGTAGGCCAGGATCTGCTGCTCGGCCTCGGCGAGGGTGAGCGTCGCCGCCCGGACGGCGTCGGTCAGCCCGGACTTGGCGTGCATCTCGGCGACGAACTCCGTCATGCCGTCCAGGTCGGCGTCCTCGGCGGAGATGATGAGGTCCAGCCCCGGGTCGAGGACGTTGAGCTCGGAGTCGGTGATCAGCACCGCGACCTCGATCAGCTTGTCCTTGGCCAGGTCCAGCCCGGTCATCTCGCAGTCGATCCAGACCAGGTGCCCCGCGCTCTCCGCCACGCCGCCCGACAGTACGCACCGCCCGTCCCGGCCGCCCCGATCACCCCGCGGGTGCCCGCGTGCCCCACGCCGCCCGGAGCCGTGACCGGAATGGCTCGGAATCGGAACCGATCACGGCTAGGGTCCCCGGAACGTCCTCTCGTCAGGAAGTTCGCCCGTGTCTTCTGCCCCCGCCCCCGCCGCGCCCCCCGTGCCCGCGGCGCCGGGCACGCTCCGTGCCGGCCTGGCCCACCCGATCGCCCTCGTTCGGTGGCTGTGGGCGGGGTACATGACACCCGGTCGCCCGGGCCGGGCCACGGACCAGACGGAGCTGCGCTGGATCTACACCGCGTGGCTGGCGGCCTTCCTGCTGAAGATGCTCGGCTCCTCGTGGGACGTCTCCTGGCACTTCAAGTGGCTTCGTGACGACCTCGCGCCCCCGCACCTGCTCAACACGGTGGGCACCGCGGCCGTCGTCGTCCTGGTGCTGTTCCACAGCTACAGCGGCTACGGCGTCGACCGTCGTGCACTGCGGCTGATGCAGGCCGGCATCGGCCTGTTCCTGATCGCGGTCCCGATCGACATCGTCAACCACCGGGTCAACGGGCTGGACATCACCAGCTGGAGCCCGAGCCACGCGCTGCTCTACATCGGGACGGCGATCATGCTCGCCGGCGCGCTGCGCGGCTGGTGGCTGTACGCGGCACCGGGCCGCACCCGGGACCTGGTGTCGCTCGGCCTGTGGCTGTTCTTCGTCGAGAACGTCCTCTTCCCGAACCAGCACCAGGAGTACGGCGTCCTCTCGCTGGAGGCCTACGAAGCGGGGCTGACGACGGCCGAGCCGTCCCTGCTGGACTTCGCCGCCGCGCAGGGCCAGACGCCGACGATGTTCATGCTGCCGGTGCCCTCCTGGGTGCACCCGGCGTGGCTGGTCTGCGCCGGCCTGCTCGCGCTCGTGGTGGCCCGCAAGGTGGTCCGGCTGCGCTGGACGGCGACGGTGATCGCCGTCGTCTACCTCGGCTACCGCGGTGTCATGTGGCTCGGGCTGTCCGCCACCGGCTTCCCGCCCTCGGTGCTGCCGGTCGTGCTCATCCTGGGCGCGGTGCTGATCGACGTCGCCGTCACCCGGCGCATCCCCGGCTGGGCGGCCGCGCTGGTCGTCACGGCGGCCGTCTACGCCCTCGCGTTCCCGCTGGACGCGCTGGGCCTGCTGCCGCCGTGGGACTGGTGGTCGGTGCTGCCCGTCGCCGTCGGGTTCGCCGTGCTCTGGGGCGGCGTGGACGTGCTGGAGCGCAGCTCCTGGCTCGCCCGCTGGCGCGTCGCGGACGAGACGGCCGCCGCGCCGGAGCGCGTCGCCGCCTGACCCACCGCACCGGCCGGCGGCGCCGGGGCACCCGCACCCGTGACGTAGCGTCAGGGGACGGCTGCGCCACGGAGAACCGACCGGACCGGTGCCCCGCGTCGCGTGTCGGCGGAGCCCTGACCGCAGAACCCGAGTGCCCCCGGAGGACGACGTGCTGGCCCTGACCCCGGCGCCGCTGGAGACGGCGGGGGAGCGCGCCTTCTTCGGCGAGCTCGCGCGGTGGGACACCGGCGCGTCGGTGCGGGCGGCGGTGGTGGCCTCCCTGCCGCTGGTCGACGGGCCGCTGGGCCGCCGCCAGTCCGACGCCGTCCTGCTCGTGCCCGAGGGCGTCGCGGTCATCCGGGTGGTCGAGGTGCTGCGGCAGTCCGGCGTCGTCACGGCCCGGCCCGAGGGGGCCTGGACGATCGGCCCCGAGGGTGCTCCCGGCGAGGTGCTGCAGCTCTCCGGTGGCGGGTCCACGCCGCTGGACGGGCTGATGCGGGCCGGTATGGACACCGCGGTGAAGCTGCGGCGGGCCGGGCTGGAGCCCGGCCGGATCGCCCGCCTCACCGTGCTGGTCGGCGAGGTCACCGGCCTGGTGCCGGCCGACGGCGACCTCGGCGAGGGCGACCAGGTCGCCACCCTCGACCCGCGCTCGCTCCTCCTCGCCTTCGCCCGGGCCGGCCGCCACGTCGGCGTGGACAACCCGCGGCTGTGGACCACCGCCGACGTGCGGGCCGCGCTGGAGGCGCTCGAGCTGCCCGGCCGCGGCCCCACGGTCGAGGAGCTCAACGGCGAGGCGTTCCCGTACTCGCCCTACGTCCTGCGGCGTCCGCAGCTGTTCACCCCGGCGGCGATGGCCGCCTCCCCGCAGGTGGCACCGCCGGCGGGACGCGACGACCCGGCCCCGGACGGCGCCGTCAACGCCGCCGGGACGGCTGCGCCGGTGCACGCGGGCGGTCCGTTGAGCGCGACCGCCGTGGCGAGGGCGGTGGCGGCCTCGGTCGCCTCGGCGAACGCCGCCGCGGTGGCCGCGGCCGCGCCGGTGCCGGGACGGCCCGGGCGGCGCGACACCGTCGAGGTGGAGGGCACGCCCGCCCCGCCGGGCGGTGACGACGGCATCGGCGGCCTCTTCGCCGGCGCGGAGCGGGACGGCGGCACGGTGCCGCCCGCTGGGCCCCGGACCGCGGTGCTGCCGGCCACCCCGCGGGCAGCCGAGCCACCGGCCAGGCCACCGCTGTCCCCGGCCTGGGGCGCCGCCCCCGGCCGGGGCGCCACCGCCTCCGGGCGGGGTGTCACCGCCGCCGATCGGGGCGCCGATCCGGCGACCCCCGGGCGGGGGCGCTGGAGCGCCGTCCTCCTCGGCGCCGTCGTGGTGCTGGTCGCCCTCGTGGGGGCGGGTGCCTGGTTCCTGCTCGGCGACGGCCCGGACGACGTCCCCGGCAGCGCGACGCCCGGCCCGGGCACCGCTGCGCCCGGGCCGGCCGCGGGCGACGTGCGCGCCGTCGACGGCACCGACTTCACCGTCGAGGCGGTGCAGGTCGACGACACGTGCGCGGGCCACGCCTACGGGGCGGTGGCCGACTTCTTCGCCGCGACCGACTGCGCGGGGCTCTCCCGGGCGCTGTACTCCGCCGAGGTCGACGGCGCACCCGTCGTCGTGTCGGTGTCGCGGGTGACCATGTCCGACGCCGCCGTGGCCCGCGAGCTGCGCGTGCTCACCGACCGCAACGGCAGCGGCAACGTCAACGACCTCCTCCGCGAGGGCGTCGGCTACGACGGCGCCCCGGCGCAGCTGCGCTCGGCGCAGTACGCCAGCGCGGTCTCGGGCCCGACCGTGACCGTCGTGGAGACCGCGTGGGCGGATCCGTCCACCGCCGGCAGCACGGCCGCGGTGGACGAGGCCGCCTCCGACGGGCTGGCCCTCCCCGTGCCGCCGTCGCCCGGCGGCTGACCGCTCGGGGGCCGTCAGCCGGTGGCGGCCGCCCAGGCCATGCCGCGCAGCAGGCCGGCCATGGCGGTCCGGTCGAGCCGGCCCGCGCTGTGCGGGGTGGAGTTGATCAGCCCGAAGACGGCGTGCGCCCGGGCGCGGCAGGCGGCCGCCTCCGCGCCGGGGTGCAGCCGGGCGAGTACCGCCACCCACACCTCGACGTAGCGGCGCTGCAGCCGGCGCACCTGCCCGGCCTCGGCCTCCGGCAGCGAGGCGAGGTCCCGGTCGTGCACGACGATCAGCGCGGGGTTGTCCAGGGCGAAGTCGACCTGGAAGTCGATCAGCGCGCGCAGCTGGGCGGCCGGATCGGGGCCCGCTGCGGCCACCCGCTCGCGGCCGCCGTCGGCCAGCCGCTCGCTGATCCGGACCAGCATCTCGGCGAGCATCGCGTCCTTGCTCGCGAAGTGTCGGTAGATCGCCGGCCCGGTCACCCCGACGGCCGCGCCGACGTCGTCCACGCCGACCGAGCGCGAGCCGCGCTCGGCGAACAGCTGGGCCGCCGCCTGCAGGATCTGCTCCCGGCGCGAGGGGCGTCCGGCATCGGCGAGCAGTGCGGTGTCCTGGGCGGCGGAGCCCTGGTCCGGGCGCGTGCCGGCCGGCGTCATGCCAGGGATGCTAACCCCGCCGTGAACGCGCGTTAACCCCTCGCGCGTGTGGGGTGGACCGCAGGCGTGAACCACCGTTAACCTCGGGCCCGTGGACGCACCGGTGCTTCCCCGGACCCTCTCGGCCGATCCCGCGGCGGCCGCCCGCCATGCCGCGGCGCACGCCGAACTGGCCGCCGATCTCGCCGCCCAGCTGCAGCGGGTGGCCCTCGGCGGCGGTGAGCGGGCCCGTCAGCGGCACGTCGACCGGGGCAAGCTGCTGCCCCGCGAGCGGGTCGACGCGCTGCTCGACCCCGGCAGCCCCTTCCTCGAGCTGTCCCCGCTCGCCGCGCACGGGCTCTACGACGGCGACGCCCCGGCCGCCGGCATCATCACCGGCATCGGCCGGGTGTCCGGGCGCGAGTGCGTCGTCGTCGCCAACGACGCCACCGTCAAGGGCGGCACCTACTACCCGATGACGGTGAAGAAGCACCTGCGCGCGCAGGAGGTGGCGCTGCACAACCGGCTGCCCTGCATCTACCTGGTCGACTCCGGCGGCGCGTTCCTCCCGATGCAGGACGAGGTCTTCCCCGACCGCGAGCACTTCGGCCGGATCTTCTACAACCAGGCGAACCTCTCGAAGGCGGGCATCGCCCAGATCGCCGCCGTCCTCGGGTCGTGCACCGCGGGCGGCGCGTACGTCCCGGCGATGAGCGACGAGGCGGTCATCGTCCGCGACCAGGGCACGATCTTCCTCGGCGGGCCGCCGCTGGTGAAGGCCGCGACCGGTGAGGTCGTGACCGCCGAGGACCTCGGCGGTGGGGACCTGCACAGCCGGGTCAGCGGGGTCACCGACCACCTGGCCGACGACGACGCGCACGCCCTGCGGATCGTCCGGCAGATCGTCTCGACGCTCGGCCCGCGCGAGCCTCGCCCCTGGGACGTGGCGCCGGTCGAGGAGCCGGTGCACGCCCCGGAGTCGGTCTACGAGGTCGTGCCGCCGGACCCGCGGACGCCCTACGACGTCCGCGAGGTCATCGCCCGGCTGGTCGACGGGTCGCGCTTCGCGGAGTTCAAGCCGCTCTACGGGCAGACGCTGGTCACCGGGTTCGCCCGGCTGCACGGCCACCCGGTCGGCATCATCGCCAACAACGGGGTGCTCTTCGCCGAGTCCGCGCTCAAGGGCGCGCACTTCATCGAGCTCTGCGACCGCCGGAGGATCCCGCTGCTCTTCCTCCAGAACATCACCGGCTTCATGGTCGGCCGCGACTACGAGGCGGGCGGCATCGCCAAGCACGGCGCCAAGATGGTCACCGCCGTCGCCTGCGCCCGGGTACCGAAGCTGACCGTGGTCATCGGTGGCTCCTTCGGCGCGGGCAACTACTCGATGTGCGGCCGGGCGTACTCGCCCCGGTTCCTCTTCACCTGGCCCAACTCGCGCATCTCGGTGATGGGCGGGGAGCAGGCCGCCTCGGTGCTGGCGACCGTCCGCCGCGACGGGATCGAGACGCGCGGCGAGGAGTGGCCGGCCGAGGAGGAGGAGGCGTTCAAGGCGCCGATCCGCGACCGGTACGAGTCGCAGGGGCACCCGTACTACGCCACCGCCCGGCTCTGGGACGACGGCGTCATCGACCCCGCCGACACCCGCACCGTGCTGGGCCTGGCCCTGTCCGCCTGCGCCAACGCGCCCCTGGAGGACGTCGGCTACGGCGTCTTCCGGATGTGAGGAACTGATGTTCGACACCGTCCTGGTGGCCAACCGCGGCGAGATCGCCGTCCGGGTGATCCGCACGCTCCGCGAGATGGGCATCCGCTCGGTGGCGGTGTACAGCGACGCCGACGCCGGCGCGCTGCACACCCGGCTGGCCGACGTCGCCGTCCGGCTCGGGCCGGCTCCGGCCGCGCAGAGCTACCTCGCCATCGAGCGGGTGCTCGCCGCCGCGGCACAGACCGGGGCGCAGGCGGTGCACCCCGGCTACGGCTTCCTCTCGGAGAACGTCGAGTTCGCCCGGGCCTGCGAGGCGGCGGGGGTCGTCTTCATCGGCCCGCCGGTCGCCGCCATCGAGGCCATGGCGGACAAGATCCGCGCCAAGCAGACGGTCATGGCCGCCGGTGTGCCGGTCGTGCCGGGCCGGAGCGAGCCGGGGATGGGCGACGACGAGGTGGCCCAGGCGGCCGTCGCGGCCGGCTTCCCCGTGCTGCTCAAGCCCAGCGCCGGCGGTGGCGGCAAGGGCATGCGGGTGGTGCGCGCGAAGGAGGAGCTGCCCGACGCGATCGCCGGGGCCCGGCGTGAGGCCCGCGCCTCCTTCGGCGACGACACGCTGCTGGTCGAGCGGTACGTGGGCAACTCGCGGCACATCGAGGTCCAGGTCCTCGGCGACACCCACGGCTCGGTCATCCACCTCGGCGAGCGGGAGTGCAGCCTGCAGCGACGGCACCAGAAGGTGATCGAGGAGGCGCCGTCCCCGTTGCTGGACACGGCTATGCGCGCCTCGATGGGCCGCGCCGCCGTCGAGGCTGCGAAGGCCGTCGGCTACACCGGGGCGGGGACCGTCGAGTTCATCGTCGACGCCGACCGGCCGAGCGACTTCTTCTTCCTCGAGATGAACACCCGGCTGCAGGTCGAGCACCCGGTCACCGAGATGATCACCGGGCTGGACCTGGTGGAGCTGCAGCTGCGGGTGGCCGCGGGCGAGCCGCTGCCGATCGATCAGGGCGACGTCTCCCTCGACGGGCACGCCATCGAGGCACGTCTCTACGCCGAGGACCCGGCGCGCGGCTTCCTGCCGCAGGCGGGCACCGTCTTCGGTCTGGTGGAGCCGACGGGTCCGGGGGTCCGCGTCGACAGCTTCCTCGCCGTCGGCGCCACGGTGGGCACCGACTACGACCCGATGCTGGCCAAGGTCGTCGCCTGGGGGCCGGACCGGGAGACCGCTCGCGCCCGGCTGGTCGGCGCCCTGGGCCGCACCGCCGTCCTCGGGGTCACGACCAACGCAGCCTTCCTGCAGGCGCTGCTGCGCGACCCCGACGTCGCCGCCGGGAAGCTCGACACCGGGCTGATCGAGCGCCGCGGCGAGGGGCTCGCGGCGGCGCGGCCGGTGCCGATGACGGACTACGCCGCGGCCGCGCTCGCGCTGCTGCTCGAGTCGGAGCCGGGCGGCCGCGTGGTCGACCCGTGGGACCGTCGAGACGGCTGGCGGCCGGGAGAGCCGGCCTGGACCGTTCGCCGGCTGACCGCTGCCGGCGGTGAGCCCGTGGAGGTGGCGGTCCGCGGCACATCGGCCGACGCCGAGATCCGCATCGGCGACGGGGTGGTCCCCGCCCGCGCCGTTCGTCAGGGCGACCGGCTGAGCGTGACCTTCGGCGACCAGACCACCGGCTACGTCGTCGTGCACGAAGGCGATGCGGTGTGGCTGGCCGCCGACGGGCACGTGACCGCGTTCCGGGAGCAGGAGCGCCTGGCGTCGTCGTCCGGCATGGCCGCCGGCGATGGTGCCGTGACCTCCCCCATGCCGGGGACGGTGACGGTGGTGCGCGCGGCCGTCGGCGACGAGGTGGCGGCGGGCACCCCGCTGCTCGTCGTCGAGGCCATGAAGATGGAGCACGTGCTCACCGCCCCGGTCGCGGGGACGGTGGCCGAGCTCGCAGTGACGGCGGGCCAGACGGTCGCGCTGGACGAGCGGCTGGCGCTGGTGACCCCGGCGGCCGGGCCCGAGCAGCAGGAGAACTGATGTTGGACTACCGGCTGAGCGACGAGACCGAGGCGCTGCGCAAGACCGTGCAGGAGTTCGCCCGCGAGGTGATCGCCCCGCAGATCGGCGAGTTCTACGAGCGCGACGAGTTCCCGACCGAGATCGTGCGCCAGATGGGCGAGCTGGGGCTGTTCGGCCTGCCCTTCCCCGAGGAGTACGGCGGCGCCGGGGGCACCTACTTCGACCTTTGCGTGGCGCTCGAGGAGCTGGCCCGGGTGGACAGCTCGATGGCGATCACCGTGGAGGCCGGCGTCTCGCTGGGCGCCATGCCGATCTACCGGTTCGGCACCGAGGAGCAGAAGCAGGAGTGGCTGCCCCGGCTGTGCACCGGGGAGGCGCTGGGCGCCTTCGGCCTGACCGAGCCCGGTGGTGGGTCCGACGCCGGGGCGACCCGCACCACGGCGCGGCTCGAGGACGGGCACTGGGTCATCAACGGCTCGAAGGCCTTCATCACCAACTCCGGCACCGACCTGACGACGCTGGTGACGGTGACCGCGGTGACCGGCACCAAGCCGGACGGCAAGAAGGAGATCTCGGCGATCATCGTGCCGTCGGGCACGCCGGGCTTCGTCGTCGGCCAGCGGTACTCGAAGGTCGGCTGGAACGCCTCGGACACCCGGGAGCTGTCGTTCGACGACGTGCGCGTGCCCGAGGAGAACCTGGTGGGGGGGCGGGGGCGCGGCTACGCGCAGTTCCTCTCCATCCTCGACGAGGGACGGATCGCGATCTCGGCGCTCTCGGTCGGGCTGGCGCAGGGCTGCGTCGACGAGTCGGTGAAGTACGCCGGCGAGCGGGAGGCGTTCGGGCAGGCGATCGGGCGCAACCAGGCCATCCAGTTCATGATCGCCGACATGGAGGTGCGGGCCTCGACCGCCCGGCTGGCCTACTACCGGGCGGCGGAGAAGATGCTGCGCGGCGAGCCGTTCAAGCGCGAGGCATCCATCGCCAAGCTGTACAGCTCCGAGGTGGCGATGGACAACGCCCGCTACGCCACCCAGGTGCACGGTGGCTACGGGTTCATGAACGACTTCCCGGTGGGCCGGTTCTACCGCGACGCCAAGATCCTGGAGATCGGCGAGGGCACCAGCGAGGTGCAGCGGATGCTCATCGCCCGTGACCTCGGCGTCGGCTGACGCCGCCGGGAGCATCGCAGCGAGCGCCAGCGAGCGAGGAGCGGACCGGGGGCGGAAGCCGACCAGTGGGTTCGGCCTCGGCTGACGCCACGCCGACCGCGCGGGCCGCGGCAGAGGGCAGGTCTGGCCGCACCGCTGAGGGCCGAGCCGCGTGCGCCCGTGGTTCAACCCGTGGCTGCCCGGCTCGACCCCCAGCCTCTGCCGAGTCAGCTGCGGGCGAGCTCCGCCGCCAGCGGGTCGAGGCCGAGCTGGCCCAGCTGGAGGACGGAGCGGTGCCACTGCTTCAGGTCGAACGCGTCCCCGCCTCGCCGGCGGGCCTCCTCCCGGCAGGTGAGGAGGACCCGCTCGCCGACCTTGTAGACCGGCGCCTGACCGGGCCAGCCGAGGTAGCGGTGCAGCTCGTCGACCCGCATGGCGTCGTCCATGCTCACGTGCCGGCGGAGGAAGGCCAGGGCGACGTCGTAGCTCCAGCGGCTGCCCGCCGCGGCGCCGGCGGGGATCGGCAGGTCCAGGTGCAGCCCGATGTCGAGGACGACGCGCGCGGCCCGCAGCTCCTGCGCGTCCAGCATGCCCATCCGGTCGCCCGGGTCCGCGAGGAAGCCCAGCTCGCCCATCAGCCGCTCGGCGTACAGCGCCCACCCCTCGGCGCTACCGGAGCACCAGCACAGCAGCCGCTGCCACCGGTTGAGCCGGTCCGCGTCGTGCAGGGCCTGCCCGATCTGCAGGTGGTGGCCGGGCACGCCCTCGTGGAACACCGTCGTCGTCTCGCGCCAGGTGGTCATGTCGTCGACGCCCTCGGGCAGCGACCACCACATGCGCCCCGGACGGCTGAAGTCCTCGGTCGGCGCGCTGTAGTAGACGCCCTCGCCGGACGTCGGCGTCAGCCGTCCCTCGATCCGGCGGACGGGCTCGGGGATCTCGAAGTGGACGCCGTCCAGCGCGGCCACCGCGCGGTCGGCGGTCTCCTGCAGCCAGGCCTGCAGCGCGTCCCGGCCGTGGATCATCCGGGCCGGGTCGGCGTCGAGCGCGGCCATCGCGCCGGCGACGCCCTGCCCGGGGGCGATCTCCTCGGCCAGCCGTTCCTTCTCGGCCACGATCCGCGCCAGCTCCGCCCAGCCCCAGTCGTAGGTCTCGTCCAGGTCCAGCCGGGCGCCGGTGTGGAACCGCGACTCGAGCACGTAGCGGTCCCGGCCCACCGCGTCGGTCTCCGGCGCCAGCGGCAGGAGGACGCGCTCCAGGTGCCCGGCGAACCCGTGCAGCGCCCCGGAGGCCCGCTCCGCGGCATCGGCCAGGTCGCGGCCGAGCGAGGTGGCGACGGGGGCGTCGCGCACCAGGCGGGTGAAGAAGCCGGGCCGCTCGTCGGTGCCGGCCCACTGCCGGGCCCGTTCCGCGGCCAGCCGGACCTGGCGGGCGGCGGACACGCGGCCCCGGTCGGCCGCGTCGTCGAGGCCACGCGCGTAACCCAGCAGGGCGGCGGGCATGGCCGCCAGCCGCACGGCGACGGTCGTCCAGTCCTCCTCGGCCTCGGTCGGCATGAGGTCGAACGTCTCGCGGAACTCCTGCAGCGGGCTGCTGATGGTGTTGAGCTCCGCCTGCGCGTAGCCGGCGTCGTACCGGTCGAGCTCGGCGCCGAGCCGCTCGAGCATCGCGCTGCGCGCCACCTCGTCGCGCCGGTCCACCGGCTCCATCGCCTCCGCCCGGGCGCGCGTCCGGCGCAGCAGGTCGGCGTGGGCCGCGTGCCCGTCCGTGCTCAGGTCCGGCCACCGGTCGTCGTGCCCTCGGACGCCGATGTAGGTGGCCACCGTCGGCTGCGAGGCCGCGTAGCTCTCGACGAAGCCGTCGGCGAGCTGGTCGAGCGGGGAGGGCGGACGCAGGGGGAAGCCGGTCACCCGCCGCACGCTATCCCGGCGCGGGCCGCCGCGTTCAGCGCGCGCCGGGTGCGCGCTGCGGGACCGCGACGCTGAGCAGGACGACGGAGTTCTCGGCGGCGTGCAGGCTGTGCCGGCGGTCCGGGATGGGTGCCACCTGGTTGCCGCTCAGCTCGTCGGTGTGCTCACCGGCCACGAGCCGCACCCGGCCGCGGAGCACCAGCAGGCTGGCCGGACCGGGGCTCTCGTGCTGGGCGAGCTCGGCCCCTTCGCGGAGGGCGATCACGGTCTGGCGCAGTCCGTCGACGGGGTGCGGCAGGGTGCGGCCGGCGCGGCCCGAGCGCTCACCGGTGGCTTTCCCCAGCAGTTCCTCGGCGAGCGCGGACAGGTCGACGACGACTCCGGGATCACTCATGCCCTGAACCTAGGGGCCGCGTCACGCGGTGACGTCGATCAGCACCTTGCCGACGGCGCCGTCCTGCACGGCCTGGTGCGCCTGCGCGGTCTCGGCCAGGCCGAAGACGTGCAGCGGCAGGCCGGCCTCCTCGCCGACCCGGACGGCCCCGTCGGCGACCGCGGTGGCGACGTCCTCGAGACCGAGCACCTTGGCGCGCTCGGGCTCGGTGTAGACCAGCACGAACTGCCAGCGGGCGTTCGGGCCCATCTGCGCGCGCACCGGCACGGTCACCTCCGCGCCGCCGTCGTCGGCGTACATGGCGACCGCCCCGTGCATCCCGATCACCTGCGCGTCGGTGCCGGCGTTGACCGCCGCGGACACCTCGACGATCGCGTCCACGCCCTTCGGCGCGATCTTCCGCACCTCGGCGACGACGTCCTGCTGCGTGTAGTCCACGACGTGGTCGGCACCGGCCGCTGCTGCCAGCTGGGCCTTGCGCGGGCTGCTGACCGTGGCGATGACCGTCGCGTCGGACCAGCGGGCGAGCTGGATCGCCGCGTTGCCCACGGCACCCGCCCCGCCCTGCACCAGCACCGTGGCACCGGTCAGCGCGCCGGCGCCCAGCCGGTCGGGGAGCGACTCGGCCACGGTGAGGCAGCGGTGCGCGGTGAGGAACGGGATGCCCAGCGCGGCGCCGAGCTCGAACGACGGGTCGGCGCCCAGCAGGACGACGTGCCGGGCCGGGACGACGGTGAACTCGGCGGCGGTGCCCCACGGCCGCTGCCACGCGGCTTCCCAGATCCACACCCGCTGGCCGACGACCGCGGGGTCCACGCCCTGGCCCACGGCGTCGACCGTGCCGGAGCCGTCCTGGTTCGGCACCTGCCCCGCGGGGCCGGGCTGCGCGTTGGTCCGCGACTTCCAGTCGGTGGGGTTCACCCCGGAGAAGGCGACGCGGACGCGCACCTCACCAGGGCCGGGCTCGGGCACCGGGCGGTCGGTGAGCTGCAGGACGTCGGGGCCGCCGGGCCGGGTGTAGGAGATCGCTCGCACCGTCGCCCGCTACCCGGCGTCCGGCGAAGGATGCGTCAGCCGGGAGGCGCGTCGTCGTCGGTGGGCCACTCGGGCACCGGGAGCCCGGCGAGGACGAGCAGCCGCTCGACGGTCTGCTCGACCACCTCGTCGGTCGGGGGCACCCCGCCGGGCGAGGCCATCAGCCCGCGCACCTCGGCCGGCTCCAGCTGCGTGCCGACGGCGTCGCGCACCCACCGCGCGAAGCCCTCGGCCTGCGCGTCGGTGTCGACCGGCGCGGAGGCATCCGGCTCGTCGAAGTAGACGCGGGGCTCGTAACCCAGGAAGAACCGGCCGCCGGAGGCGTCGGCCGCGCGGTAGTCCACGGTCGCGATGTCGCTGTCGTGCACGTCGACCATCAGGAACGGCACCGCCGTCGGCCGGCCCGTGCGCCAGCGTCCCTCGCTGTAGACGAGCGTGCCGAAGTAACCCATGGCCCGAGGCTAGCCGTCGGGACCCGGCCGGCCGGGCGGTGCGTCGTCCCGCCGGTGGTCAGAGGTCGGTGAGCGAGCCCGGCGCGAGGTTGACCACGATCGCCTCCTGGCTGCTGCGGGCCAGGACGACGACCGCCTCCTCGTCACCCGGGTTCTCCTCGCGGTGCGGCGTCCACGGCGGCACGAACACGTAGTCGCCCGGCTCCGGGGTCAGCCGGATCTCCTCGCCGTCGCGCGCGAAGACGAACACCGGCCGGCCCGAGACCACGTAGATGCCGGTTTCCGAGTCGCCGTGGTGGTGGTTCGCCGAGGCGGTGCCGGGCGCGACGTGCGCCTCGCCCATCCAGACCTTCTCCGCCCCGACGCTCTTGCCGGACACCGCTTCCTTGCGGGTCATGCCGCTGCTCTGGCCGGTGGCGGTGGAGAGCTCGGCCGCCCGGACGTGGCGGAGCGGCGCGTGCCAGTGGTCGGTGCCGTCGGCGGCGTGGTCGTGTGCCATGAGCGGACGCTAGCGCTGGTCGGCCGTGAACGGCAGGCGGGACCATCGGGGGATGCTGCGCAGGGCGGTGCTGGGAGCGGCCGTCGTCGTCCTGCTGTGCACTGTCCTGGTGAGCCTGCTCTGGGCGTTCCAGCGCCACCTCGTCTACCTGCCGGACGCCGGGCCCGTCGGCCCGGCGGCGGAGGCCGTGCCGGGTGCCCGGGACGTGGTGCTCGAGACCGAGGACGGGCTGCGGCTGTCCGGCTGGTTCGTACCGGGCCGGACGCCGGACGCCCCCGGGGTGCTGGTCGCCAACGGCAACGGCGGCCACCGGGGGATGCGGGCCCCGCTGGCGCGTGCGCTCGCCGACGAGGGGCTCGCCGTCCTGCTCTTCGACTACCGCGGCTACGGCGGCAACCCGGGCAGCCCCGGCGAGGCCGGGCTGGCGCGCGACGCGCGGGCGGCACGGGAGTTCCTGCTCGGGGACGGCGGGGTGCCGGCCGACCGGCTCGTCTACTTCGGGGAGAGCCTCGGCGCGGCCGTGGCGACCGGGCTGGCGGTGGAGCACCCGCCGGCCGGTCTCGTGCTGCGCTCACCCTTCGTCGACCTGGCCGCGGTAGGGAGCGAGCACTACCCGTTCCTGCCGGTGCGGGCGCTGCTGCGCGACCGCTACCCGGTGGCCGAGCAGGTCCGCCGGATCGAGGTGCCCACGACCGTCATGTACGGCGGTGCCGACTCGATCGTCCCGCCGGCGCAGAGCCGGGCGGTGGCCGACGCCGCCGCGCGCCTGCACCGGGTGGTGGAGGTGCCGGGCGCCGACCACAACGACCTCGTCCTGCTCTCCGGGGAGGAGGTGGTCTCGGCGGTCGTGGAGCTGGCCGCTCTCAGCGGGGGGTGATGGACAGGGTGAGCCGGGCGCGGCCCTCGTCGGAGCGGGCGGTGGCCAGGCGTTCGGCCGAGGGGGTGCCGTACTCGGTGGTGCGCTGGCGGGCGGGCCGGCCGATCGCGGCGGCCATCGCCTCCAGCTCGGCGATGGTCTTCAGGGAGCCGTTCTCGCTGCCGGCCATCCGGCTGATCGTCTCCTCCATCAGCGTCCCGCCGAGGTCGTTGGCGCCGCCCTGCAGCACCGCCTTGGTCCCGGCGTCGGCGAGCTTCACCCAGGAGGTCTGGATGTTGGGGATGCGGCCGTGCAGCAGCAGCCGGGCGACGGCGTGGATGGCGCGGTTCTCCCGCACCGTGGGCCCGGGGCGGGCGACGCCGGCCAGGTAGATGGGGGAGTTGTGGTGCACGAAGGGGAGCAGCACGAACTCGCTGAACCCGCCGGTGCGGTCCTGCAGTTGGCTGAGGGTGCGCAGGTGCCCGACCCAGTGCGCCGGGGTGTCGACGTGGCCGTACATCATCGTCGACGTGGTCGGGATGCCGATCTCGTGCGCGGTGCCGATGATCTCCAGCCAGGTGGCGGTGGGCAGCTTGCCCTTGGTCAGCACCCAGCGGACGTCGTCGTCGAGGATCTCCGCGGCCGTGCCGGGGATCGAGTCGAGCCCGGCCTCCTTGAGCCCGGTCAGGAACTCCCGGAACGACAGCCCGGTGCGGGCGGCGCCGTTGACGATCTCCATCGGGGAGAAGGCGTGCAGGTGGATGCCCGGCTGCCGCTGCTTCACCTGGCGGGCGAGGTCGAAGTACGCCGTCCCCGGCAGGTCGGGGTGGATGCCGCCCTGCATGCAGATCTCGGTGGCCCCGGCCGCCCACGCCTCGTCGACCCGGTCACCCACCTGGCTCATCGAGAGCGTGTAGGCGTCGGCGTCGGTGCGCCGCTGGGCGAAGGCGCAGAACCGGCAGCCGGTGTAGCAGACGTTGGTGAAGTTGATGTTCCGGTTCACCACGTAGGTGACGTCGTCGCCGTTCACGTCGCGGCGGACGGCGTCGGCCAGCGCGCACAGCGCCTCGAGGTCGTTCCCGTCGGCGCCGAGCAGCGCCAGGTACTCGGCGTCCGACAGCCCGGCCGGGTCGGTCTCGGCGTGCGCCAGCGCGGCGTGCACCTCCGGGTCGCCGGCGGCCAGGGCGCTCGAGTGTCCGTCGCGGGCGCTCTCGGTGCGGTCGCGGAGCTCGGCCCAGTCGCCGTAGACGGCGTCGAAGTCGCTGCGCCGGTCCGACGTGCGCCCGACGGTGTCCACCTCGACGTGCAGGTCGACCCGGCCCGATGAGGTCCACGCCTCGTCCGGCTCCTGCCACGGCAGGCCGACCGGCAGCCGCCCCTGGACGGCGAGCCCGTCGGGCCCGGCGAGCGCGTCGACGTGCGGGCGCACCCGCGGGTCCAGCCACGGCTCGGGCTGCAGGACGTACGGCGGCTGGGCGGCCAGTCGCTCGCGGAGGGTGAAGCCCGCGTCGGCGGTCAGCTGCGCCAGCTTGTCGATGTTGGGCCAGGGCCGCTCGGGGTTGACGTGGTCCGGCGTGAGCGGCGAGACGCCGCCCCAGTCGTCGACGCCGGCACGCAGCAGCAGCCCGAGCTCGGTGGAGTCCGACAGGTTGGGCGGCGCCTGGACCCGCGCCTTGGGGCCGAGCAGCAGCCGGGTGACGGCGACGGCGGCGACGTACTCCTGCAGCTCCAGGTCGTCGTGGGCCTGCATCGCCGTGCGCGGCTTGGCCCGGAAGTTCTGGACGATGACCTCCTGCACGTGCCCGTGCCGCTGCGCGCTCGCCCGGATCGCGGCGACGGCGTCCACCCGCTCGGCGTAGTCCTCACCGATGCCCAGCAGCACGCCGGTGGTGAAGGGGACGGCGGAGCGGCCGGCGTCCTCCAGCACCCGCAGCCGCAGCGCGGGCTCCTTGTCCGGTGAGCCGAAGTGCGGGCCGCCGGGCTGTGACCACAGCCGGGTCGCCGTCGTCTCCAGCATCATCCCCATCGACGCCGACACCGGCTTGAGCCGCTGGATCTCCTCCCACGACAGGACGCCGGGGTTGAGGTGGGGGAGCAGGCCGGTCTCCTCCAGCACCCGGATCGCCATGGCGCGCAGGTAGCCCAGCGTCGAGTCGAACCCGTGTGCCTCCAGCCACTCGGCGGCGACCGGCCAGCGGTCCTCGGGGCGGTCGCCGAGGGTGAACAGCGCCTCCTTGCAGCCCAGCGCCGCACCGGCCCGGGCGATCTCGAGGACCTCGTCGGGGGAGAGGTAGGGCGCCTTCCCCTGGGCCCGCAGCTGACCGGGTGTCGTCACGAAGGTGCAGTAGTGGCACCGGTCGCGGCACAGGTGGGTGAGCGGGATGAACACCTTGCGGCTGTAGGTCACCACCCCTGGACGCCCGGCGCTGGCCAGCCCCGCGTCGCGCACCCGGCCGGCGGCGGTCAGCAGCCGGTCCAGCGGTTCCCCCTCGCCCAGGCCGCGGGCGTGCAGCAGGGTCTCCGCCTCGACGGCGTCGAGGGCGACGCCGCGCTCGGCGCGCACCAGGGCACGGCGGACGGCGGACTCGGACGGTGCAGGCAGAGCGCTCATAGCGCGTCCGACGCTAGCCCGCCGGGATGACGGTGGCGTTGCCGACCCGGTCGGGGCGGGTGGGGTGGCCGGCGGTCCGGCTCTGCCCAGCCGGGGTGGGCAGAGCCGGACCGTCCTGGGCGAGAAGCCGGATCAGACGCTCAGCGCAGGGCGCCGGCGACCACCGCGGCGGCCCGGGCCACCAGCGCGTCGTCGTACCCGGCGTCGGCGGACGCCCGGCTGGAGAGGACGGCCAGCACGAGCGGCGCGCCGTCCGGAGGGCGCACCACGGCGATGTCGCTGCGGGTGCCCTAGCCACCGGCGCCGGACTTGTCCGCCACGTCCCAGCCGGCGGGGACGCCGGCGTCGATCGGGGTCGCGCCGGTGGTGCTGTCCCGCATCCAGCCGGTGAGGAGGTCCCGGTCCCCGGGCGCCAGGGCTCCGTATAGCAGGAAGGCCCGCAGGTCCGTGGCGAGCGCCCGCGGGGTGCTGGTGTCCCGCTCGTCACCGGGCACTGCCTCGTTCAGTGCGGTCTCCATCCGGTCGGACGCCGCACGGCCGGGCCAGGTCATCGCTGCGCTCATCGGCTCCGGACGCCATCCGCCGGGGCCCGGCCGACTTTAAGGCGACACCCGGAGCGACCTTCCGCTCTGAAAGCGGGGCGGGGCATGTGACCGTCATTGCCCCTTCCACGCCGGGGATCACCTGTCTGAGACTTCTCCGTGCACGGCGCCACGGCTGCCGCCGGCGACGGCACACCCTGCCGTCCGTACCGCCTCGACCGCACATGAAGGTGGATCCCGCAGTGACTCAGACGACCACGGCAGCTCAGCCGGTGACCGACGCGTCGGCACCGATCATCTGCAACGTGGTGGACGGTGAGCTCGTCGAGACGGGCGAGCTGTTCGTCAAGATCAACCCGGTCGACGGCTCGACCGTCGCCCGGGTGCACGAAGCGGACGCGGTCACCGTGGACCGCGCGGTGGCGGCTGCCCGCCGGGCGCTCGACGGTCCGTGGGGCCGGTTGGGTGTGAGCGCCCGCGCCACGCTCCTGCGCCGCGTCGCCGACCGGATCGAGGAGCGGTTCGACGACTTCGTGCGGGCCGAGGTCGCCGACACGGGCAAGCCCGTCGCCCAGGCCCGCGCGCTCGACGTCGCCCGGGCCGTGGCCAACTTCCGGTCCTTCGCCGACACCATCTCCTCCGCCGGGCTCACCTCGTACCAGACGGAGACGCCGGACGGCCGCGGCGCCCTGAACTACGCGGTGCGCTCGCCGCTCGGCGTGGTCGCCGTGATCGTGCCCTGGAACCTCCCGCTCCTCCTGCTGACCTGGAAGGTCGCCCCGGCCCTCGCGTGCGGCAACGCCGTGGTCGTCAAGCCGTCGGAGGAGACGCCGTCGACCGCGACCCTGCTGGCCGAGGTGCTGCGCGACGCCGGCGTGCCCGACGGCGTCTACAACGTGGTGCACGGGTTCGGTCCCGGCTCGGCCGGGGAGTTCCTCACCTCGCACCCGGGTGTCGACGGGGTGACCTTCACCGGGTCGACGGCCGCCGGGAGCGCCATCATGCGGTCGGTCGCACCGCGGGTGCGGCCGCTGTCGTTCGAGCTCGGCGGCAAGAACCCGGCGCTGGTGTTCGCCGACGCCGACCTGGACGCGACGATCGAGGGCCTGACCAGGTCCGTGTTCGCGAACACCGGCCAGGTCTGCCTCTGCACCGAGCGGGTCTACGTGGAACGCCCGGTCTTCGACGAGGTGGCCGAGCGGCTGGCCGCCGCGGCGCGGGCGCTCCGCCTGGGCCGCCCGGACGACGAGGCCACCACGACCGGCCCGCTGATCAGCCGGGGCCACCGGGAGAAGGTGCTGTCCTACCTGGAGCTGGCCCGACGGTCCGGGGCCACCGAGCTCGTGGGCGGCGGGATCCCCGCCCTCGGTGCCGAGCTGGACGGAGGGGCGTGGATCGAGCCGACCCTCTGGACGGGCCTGCCGCAGGACGACCGCGTGCTGCGCGAGGAGATCTTCGGCCCGGTGGCTGCGCTGGTGCCGTTCGACACGGAGGAGGAAGCGGTGGCCCTGGCCAACGACACGGACTACGGGCTGGCGGCGGCCACCTGGACCACCGACCTGCAGCGCGGGCACCGGGTCGCCCAGCAGCTGCGGGTCGGCATCAGCTGGGTGAACACCTGGTTCCTGCGCGACCTGCGCTCCCCGTTCGGCGGCAGCGGGCTGTCGGGGATCGGTCGGGAGGGCGGCCAGTCCTCCCTCGAGTTCTACACGGAGCAGACGAACGTGTGCGTGAAGCTGTGACGACGACCCCGCGCGTGGACGACGCGCTCGTGCAGCGGCTCGACGACGCGGTGACCGGCGTCCGCGAGATCCGCAACGCGGAGGCGACGGACGTCGACGCCGCCTACGCCGTCCAGGAGGCCCTGGTCGCCCGCCGGCTGGACCGGGGTGCGGTCCAGGTCGGCTGGAAGCTGGGCTTCACCAGCCTGGCGAAGATGGCGCAGATGGGCGTCTCCGACGTCATCGTCGGCCGGCTGACCTCGGACATGCTCGTGCCCGACGGCGGCTCGGTGGACCTGCCCGGTCTCATCCACCCCCGCGTGGAGCCGGAGGTCGCCTACCGCCTGGCGCGGGACGTCTCCCCGGACGAGCCGGTCGACGACATCCTGTCCGCCGTGGACGCCGTCGCTCCGGCGCTGGAGATCATCGACTCGCGCTACCAGGACTTCCGGTTCACGCTCGCCGACGTCGTCGCGGACAACACGTCGGCCGCCGGGTTCGTCATCGGTCCGTGGACGTCGCTCCGGGACGCCGGGGAGCTCGGTGGGCTGCCGGTCTCGCTGGTCGTCGACGGCGAGGTCGTCGAGACCGGCTCCACCGACGCCATCCTGGGCCACCCGCTGAAGGCCCTGCCGGCGCTGGCCGGCATGGCCCTCCGGCGTGGCTTCCGGCTGCGCGCCGGGCAGGTGATCCTCGCCGGCGCCGCCACCGCCGCCGTCCCGCTGAGGCCGGGGTCGGGCGTCGTCGGGCGGGTGACCGGGCTGGGCTCGGTGCGCATCGAGGTCCGCGGAGGAGCGGAATGAGCGACAGCCGGGCCGTGACCGTCGCCGGCAAGGCGACGCCCCGCGGACGCTTCCCCCACGTCCGGGTCGCCTCCGGGATGGCCTGGGTCTCCGGCACCAGCAGCCGGCGCCCCGACGACACCATCGCCGGGGCGGAGGTGGGCGACGACGGCGAGCTGCGGCTGGACATCGCCGTGCAGACCCGGGAGGTGCTGCGCAACGTGGCCGACATCCTGGCCTCCGTGGGCGCCGGGCTGGGCGACCTGGTGCAGGTCACCACGTACCTCACGTCCATGGCGGACTTCGACGCCTACAACGCGGTGTACGCCGAGCACTTCGACGAGTCGGGGCCCACGCGGACCACCGTGGCGGTCGCCGAGCTGCCCCACCCGCACCTGCTCATCGAGATCCAGGCGGTCGCGGTCCTGCCGGCCCGCGACTGACCAAGACAAGCCCACCCGAGGAGGCACCATGCCCGACCCCCGCGAGCTCAAGGCGTTCAACTTCCAGCGCTGGATCGAGGAGCACCAGCACCTGCTCAAGCCGCCCGTCGGCAACGTGCAGGTCTGGGAGGACGCCGACCTGATGGTGACGGTCGTCGGCGGGCCGAACCAGCGCACGGACTTCCACGACGACCCGATCGAGGAGTTCTTCTACCAGCTCAAGGGCAACATGGTGCTGCGGGTGATGGCCGAGGAGGGGCAGCCGCCGACGGACATCCAGATCAGCGAGGGCGACGTCTTCCTGCTGCCCCCGCACGTGAAGCACTCCCCGCAGCGCCCGGAGCCGGGCAGCATCGGGCTGGTCGTCGAGTTCGCCCGCCCCACGGGTCAGCGGGACGCCGTCGAGTACTACTGCATGGAGTGCAACCACCGGATCTTCCGGGCGGAGCTGCAGCTGCAGTCGATCGTCGAGGACCTGCTCCCCGTCTTCGACTCGTTCCTCTCCGACGAGCAGGCGCGGACCTGCGACAACTGCGGTGCCCTCCACCCGGGGAAGCAGTGGCCGGACCACCTGCGCCCGGTGACCGGGGCCCCGGCCACCGCCTGATCGCCGTGGACGTGGTGGAGGCCCCGGGCCCGCTCCGGCCGGAGGACCGCTCGGTCCTGTCGCGTCCCGCGCCGGGGCCGGACCTCGTCCTCCGGTACGGAGCGGCGGACGAGCACGTCTGCGACGTCCGCCTCGGTGGTCCGCGCGCGGCGGGACGGCCGCTGGTCGTCCTGCTGCACGGCGGCTTCTGGCGTCCCGAGTACGACCGGGTGCACGTGCGGCCGATGACCGATGCGCTGGCCCGGGCCGGTTGGACGACGGCGACGCCGGAGTACCGGCGCATCCCGGGCCGGCCCGACGCCATGGTCGCGGACGTCCGCGCGGCGCTGCGCGAGGTCCGGCGGTCGGACGTGACCACCGCCCACAGCGACGGCCGGCTGCTGGTCGCCGGCCACTCGGCGGGCGGCCACCTCGCGCTGCTCGCGGCCGCGGGGGCGCCGGCGGGCGTCGTCGGCGTCCTCGCGCTCGCGCCGGTGGCCGACCTGGAGGTGGCCGCGGCCCTGGCGCTGGACACCGACGCGGTGCCGGCCTTCCTGGGCGGACCCGCGGCCGGGCGGGCCGACCTCGACCCGGCGCGGCTGGCCACCCCGGACGCCCGCGTGCACATCGTCCACGGCACCGGGGACGGGATCGTCCCGGCCGTGGTCAGCGAGTCCTACCGTCGCCGGCACCCGGCTGCAGCGCTCACCGCGCTCCCGGTGGGGCACTTCGCGCTGATCGACCCGAGCAGCACGGCGTGGCCGGTCGTGCTCGGCGCGCTGGACGGGCTCGCCGCGCCCGCCTGAGCGGTCCCGCGGTCCGGACTCCCGCGTCGCGGCCCGGCCGGCCCTCAGTCGGGTCGGTGGACGCGGCCGCGGTCGAGCGGGCTGGAGAGCACCAGCGTCGACGACGGCTGGCCGTAGTCGGCGAGCCGGTCCACCACCGCTTCGAACGCCTGCATCGAGGCGGCCACGACCTTCAGCTCGCAGCACACGTCACCGGTGACCCGGTGCAGCTCGAGCACCTGGGGCCAGGCCGCGACGCTCTCGGCGTGCTGCAGGATGCAGCGCGGCCCGAAGCACTGCATGCGCACCAGGGCCAGCACGCTCCAGCCGGCCGCCTCGAGGTCGACGGCGGCGTGGTACCCGGTGATGACCCCGGCCTGCTCGAGCCGGCGGACGCGTTCGGCGACCGCCGGCGAGGACATGTGCACTCGCCGACCGAGCTCGCTGAACGAGACCCGGCAGTCGTCCTGGAGCTCGGCGAGGATGGCCCAGTCCGTGGTGTCCACGCGCCCACACCCCCCCTCCACGACACGAAAGTCGTTTGCCGATCCGACCTTCCGATCGAAAGGTCGGATGGACTATACGACCCCCGCTCGCCATTCCCGGACGTCCTGCACCCGCGCAGACTTCACCCGTGAAGGAGGGCCGACAGTGACCGTGGAAGAGCGCGACAGGGGTACGGCGAGCGAGGTCGACAGCCACCCCGGCAACGGGACGGCGACCGCGGAGAGCCGTGCCGCCCTCGCCGAGGCGACCGGCGGCAAGCCGCACATGTCGTTCGACGGCGCGACCCCGTACGACCACTACGTCCGCACGGACGTCCTGCACGGCATCCAGGACACGATGACCGACGTGCCCGAGGAGCGCGCCTTCCTCGTCGCGTCGCAGATCATGGAGCTCTACTTCGGCCAGCTCCAGTTCGAGTGGGAGCTCGCGCAGCAGCACCTGCGCGCCGACGACGTCCGGGGCGCGGTCGCCGTCCTCCGCCGGTCCGTCCGGCAGTTCGAGGGGCTCGTCGCCGCCTGGTCGACCATCGACTGGCTCTCGCCCATGGCCTTCAACCGCTTCCGCGACACCCTCGGGGTGGCGTCGGGCTTCCAGTCGTGGGCCTACCGCCGGCTGGAGCTCCTGCTCGGCATCAAGCAGCGCCGGCTCACCGAGCTCTACCGCGGCAACCCGGCCGTCTACGAGCCGCTGATGGCGGCGTTCGAGGGCCCCTCGCTGTACGACGATGCGATCGCCGCCCTCGCCCGCAGCGGCATGGACATCCCCGAGGAGGTCGTGAACCGCGACTTCGGGCAGGACTACGAGGCCCGTCCCGAGGTCGAGGCCGCCTGGCTGCAGATCTACACCCGGGAGCAGCACGGCGACCCGCTGTGGGAGCTGGCCGAGGTGCTGACCGACATCTCCGCCGCCTTCACCGACTGGCGGCACAAGCACCTCCTCGCCGTCCGCAGGGGCATGGGCGACAAGGTGGGCTCCGGCGGCTCCTCGGGGACGTACTGGCTGGCCAAGAGCCTGGCCCGGGTCGTCTTCCCCGAGGTGTGGTCGGCCCGGACGGCGGTCTGACCCCGGTGACCGAGACCGTGACCGCCCGGCCCGATGGCCGGGACCTGCTCGCCGACCTGCTGGCCCGCGAGGAGCAGGCCCTCGCCCTGGACGCGGCCGACGAGCTGCCGACCCGGCGCGCCGAGTTCCACGTCCCGCCCGCCGAGGGCGGGGACCACCCCGAGACGGCGTACTTCGCCGGGAACTCGCTGGGCCTGCGCCCGCGGCGCACCTCGGTCGAGCTGCTCGAGGACATGGACGACTGGGCGCAGTGGGGCGTCGAGGGCCACACCGAGGCCCGCCGCCCGTGGCTGCCCTACCACGCGTTCCTGCGCGAGCCGATGGCCCGGCTGGTCGGTGCCAAGCCGGACGAGGTCGTGGCGATGAACTCGCTGACGGTCAACCTGCACCTGCTGATGGTGTCGTTCTACCGGCCGGAAGGTGCCCGCCGGAAGATCCTCATCGAGGACAGCGCCTTCCCCTCCGACAGCTACGCGGTGCGCAGCCAGGCGGCCTTCCACGGGCTCGACCCGGACGCGGTCGTGACCCGCATGCGCCCCCGGGAGGGCGAGGAGAGCCTGCGCACCGAGGACGTCGTGGACCTCCTCCGCCGCTCCGGGCACGAGCACGCGCTCGTGCTGTTCGGGGGCGTGAACTACCTGACCGGCGAGCTGCTCGACATGCCGGCGATCACCCGCGCCGGCCACGAGGCGGGGTGCGTCGTCGGCTGGGACCTGGCGCACGCCGCCGGCAACGTCCCGCTCGCGCTGCACGAGTGGGACGTCGACTTCGCCGCCTGGTGCACCTACAAGTACCTCAACAGCGGCGCCGGTGCGGTGGCCGGTGTCTTCGTCCACGAGCGGCACCTGGCCGGGGACCGGCCGCGGTTCGAGGGCTGGTGGACGACGCGGGAGTCGACCCGGTTCGAGATGGCGCCCGTGGCCGACCCACCGCCGACGGCCGACGCGTGGGCGCTGTCCAACCCGCCGATCTTCGCCATGGGACCGGTCCGCAGCTCGCTGGAGATGTTCGACGAGACCGGGATGCCCGCGCTCCGCGCCCGGAGCCTGCGGCTGACCGCCTACCTCGAGTCGCTGTTCGACGAGGTCTTCCGGGACCGCCCGCTGACCCAGGTGACGCCGCGGGACCCGGCCGCGCGCGGCAGCCAGCTCTCGGTCCGGATCGAGGGCCGCACCGCGAAGGAGCTGACCGCCGCGCTGCGGGTCCGGCACGGGGTGATCGCCGACGCGCGCCAGCCGGACATCGTCCGGTTCGCCCCCGTGCCCATGTACGTCACGTTCCACGACTGCTGGCGCGCCGCTGTCGCGCTGGCCCGCGAGGTGGCACCCCGATGAGCGATCCGATCCTGACCTCGTCCGACCCGACGGCGCAGCGTTCCGTGGCGGTGGTCGGCGCCGGGCTCGTCGGCTGCCTCGCGGCGTGCTTCCTCGCCCGTCGCGGGTACGCCGTGACGGTCTACGAACGGCGCCCGGACCCGCGCCTCACCGCCGAGGAGCGGGGCCGCTCGATCAACCTGGCGCTCTCGGAGCGGGGGATCGACGCCCTGCGGCGGCTCGGCCTGGACGAGCAGGTCATGGCCCCCGCCCTCCCGATGCACGGGCGGATGGTGCACGGCGTCGACGGCACGCAGACCTTCCGCTCCTACTCCGCGGACGGGCGCCAGCACATCAACTCGATCAGCCGGTCGGCGCTGAACGCGACCCTGCTCGACGCCGCGGAGAAGGCCCCCGACGTCCGGGTCGTCTTCGGGCACCGGCTCACCGGGCTGGACGTCCGGACCGCGCAGCTGACCTTCGAGACCACCGACGGGCCGCTCGAGGTGTCCCCGGACTGGGTGGTCGGCACCGACGGGGCCGGCTCGGCCGTCCGCCAGGCGCTGATGGCCGCCGGCGTGGTGACCGCGGAGGAGGACTGGCAGCCCTACGGCTACAAGGAGCTGACCATCCCGGCCCGGGACGGCGAGTTCGCCATGGACCCCGACGCGCTGCACATCTGGCCGCGGGGCGGTTCCATGATGATCGCCCTCCCCAACCCCGACCGGTCCTTCACCTGCACCCTCTTCTGGCCGCTCGACGGGCCGGGCAGCTTCGCGGAGATCACCACCGCCGAGCAGGTGGCCGAGCACTTCCGGCGGCACTACCCCGACGTCCCGCCGCTGGCGCCGGACCACGTGTCGGACTACCTGCACAACCCGATCGGCCCGCTGGGGACGCTGCACACGTCCCCGTGGCAGCACGACGGTCGGTTCGTCCTGATGGGGGACGCCGCCCACGCGATCCTCCCGTTCTTCGGGCAGGGGGCCAACTCCGGCTTCGAGGACTGCGTCGCCCTTGACCAGCTGCTGGAGAGCACCGGCGACGACCTCCGCCTGGCCCTGCCGCTGTTCGAGTCGGCGCGGCGGGAGAACGCCGAGGCGATCGCCGGCATGGCCGCGGACAACTTCACCGAGATGCGGGACAAGGTGAACTCCCGGCTCTTCCAGCTCACCACCCGGGGGGAGCACCTGCTGGAGAAGTGGCTGCCGGTCTACCGCACCCGCTACGAGCTGGTGTCGTTCACGACGGTGCCCTACGCCGAGGTCGTCCGGCTCGTGCGGCGCCAGCGGCGGCTCGTGGCGGCGGGGGCCGCGGCGGGGCTCGCGGTCCTCGCCGCCATCGGCGGGGGAGCGTGGCGGTCGCGGTGACCTCGCCCAGGCAGCCCGGCGGGATCGCGGAGATCGGCGACGGGCAGATCATCGACGTGCACACCCACTTCGTGCCCCGCGGCTGGCCAGACCTCGGTGCCGCCTGCGGGCCGGGCACGTGGCCCTCGCTGCGCATCGACTCCGAGCGCGCGGCGATGATCATGGTGGGCGAGATGGAGTTCCGCCCGATCGGCGCCGAGTGCTGGGACGCGCCCACCCGCTTCGCCGACATGGACGCCGACGGGGTCGCCGTCCAGGTGGTCTCACCCACCCCGGTGTTCTTCTCCTACGACCGCCCGCCCGCGCAGGCGGCCCGGGTGTGCGAGATCTTCAACGACCTCGCCCTCGAGCTGACCGACGGCTCCGGTGGCCGGCTGGTCCCGTTCTGCCAGGTGCCCCTCCAGGACCCCGACGCGGCGTGCGCCGAGCTCGAGCGCGCCCTGGCGGCCGGTCACCGGGGTGTCGAGATCGGCAACCACGTCGGCGACCGGGACCTCGACGACGCCGGCGTCGTGACCTTCCTGCAGCACGCGGCGTCGCTGGACGTCCCGGTGTTCGTGCACCCGTGGGACATGGCCGGCGGCCCGCGGCTGGACCGGTGGATGGCGCAGTGGCTCACCGGCATGCCCGCGGAGACCCACCTGTCGGTGCTGGCGATGGTGCTCGGCGGCGTGTTCGACCGCGTCCCGGAGTCGCTGCGGATCTGCTTCGCCCACGGTGGCGGCTCGTTCGCCTTCTGGCTCGGCCGCCTGGAGAACGCCTGGCACCGGCGTGGCGACGTCGTCCGGGGGAGCTCCACCCGACCGCCGTCGGAGTACGTCGGCCGGTTCTCGGTCGACTCGGTGGTGTTCGCCCCGCCGGCGCTCCGGATGCTCGTCGAGACGCTCGGGCCCGAACAGGTGATGGTCGGGTCGGACTACCCCTACCCGTTGGGCGAGCGCCCCGTCGGCGCCGTCGTCCACCAGGCGGGGCTGCCCGGGGAGCAGCAGCGGCAGCTGCTGTCCGGGAACGCCCGCCGGTACCTGACCGGGCAGCAGTGACACAGGAACCGGCCCGGCGCGCGACCGCCGGCTGACCACCACCTCCCGCCACCTGGCCGAAACTCCGGCCTGACCGGCCGGGCACGATGCCCACCGACGACCGCACCAGCCACCCGTGAGTCCGGAGGAACCGATGCAGCGAACCTCGGTGGTGCTCTCGCAGTGCCACGTCGCCGACGCGGACCGCGACGTCCTCCTGGAGGACGCCGCCGTCTGGGTGGACGACGGGACGATCCGTGCGGTCGGGCCCCAGGAGCGGGTCCTCGACCAGCTGCGCGAGGAACTGCCGGGCGAGGACCGGCCGGCGGAGCTCGAGCTGGGCGGCCGGACCGTGATGCCCGGGCTGTTCAACATGCACACGCACTTCTCGCTGGCGCTCCCCGGCCCGCTCGGGGCGCAGATCGCGGCGATGACGCCGCACGAGCTGGCGCTCTACATGGCCGACGGCGCCCGGCGCTCGCTGCTGTGCGGGGTGACGTCCGTCCGGTGCGTCGCGGAGAGCGACCACGCCGACTTCGCGCTGCGCGCGGCGATCGAGGCCGGGCGGGCCGAGGGCCCGCGGATTTTCACCGCCGGCCGGGCGCTGGTCTGCACGGGCGGGCACGGCCACGAGACGAGCTCCACCCTGGAGTGCGACGGGGCGGACGACTTCCGGCGCGGGGTGCGGGCGCAGATCCGGGCCGGCGCGGACCTGATCAAGGTGATGATCTCCGGCGGGATCGCGGGCGAGCACGAGTCCATCGACACCCGCCAGCTCACGTCGGACGAGATGGCGGCGGTGATCTCCACGGCGCACGAGTGGAACCGGAAGGTGACGGCGCACGCCGGGCCGGCGCCGGTCATCCTCGAGGCGGTCGAGCTCGGTCTCGACTGCGTCGAGCACGGCTACCAGCTCACGCCTGAGACCGCCGCGGCCATGGCGCGGCACGGCTGCGCGCTCGTCCCCACGCTGGGCGTCTCCCGCTGCACGGAGTTCTTCGACTCGCTGGGCGTGCCGTCGTGGATGCAGGCGCGCGCCCTCGGCGCCGGTCCGCGGCACGTGGAGAGCTACCGCATGGCGCTCGACGCGGGCGTCCCGGTGATGCTCGGGAGCGACCTGCCGCCGTTCTGGGACATCGACGGGACGAACGCCACGGCCTGGGAGTACGGGCTCATGGCCGAGCACGGGGCAGGTCCGCGCGGTGCGCTGGCGGCAGCGACCACGGTGCCGGCCGCGTGGCTCGGCGTCGGCGACCGGGTCGGCACCGTCGGCGAGGGCAAGGAGGCCGACCTGCTGGTCGTCGACGGGGATCCGCTGACCGATGCCTCTGCCGTCCGTCGCGTCTCGATGGTGCTGCAGCGGGGTCGCGTGGTCCCGGGCGCGGGCAGCGGCGCGACGACGCGCTCCGCGGCGCCCGGGGTCCCGGCCGGGCAGGCCGCGTCGTGACCGCCGACTGGCTGCTGACCGGCGGACGGGTCGAGACCTTCTCACCCGACGCCGGCGGCGGTACCGCGCTGGCGATCGCCGACGGCCGGGTCCTGGCCGTCGGCACGGACGCGGACCTCGAGCAGTTGGCCGGTCCGGCGACCCGCCGGACCGACCTGGGCGGGGCCACCGTCTGGCCCGGGTTCATCGACACCCACATCCACCTGGAGAAGGTGTCGCACGAGTTCCAGATGCTGCGGCTCGAGCAGGCCCGGTCGGTCGGTGAGGTCGTCGGGATCGTGCGCGAGCGCGCGCGGGCGGCGAGCGAGCACGTCTGGATCCGGTGCTTCGCCGACACCGCCGCCTGGAACGAGCGCAACCTCGCCGAAGGCCGGCTGCCCACCCGCGACGAGCTCGACGCGGCGGCACCGCGCACGCCGGTCTACCTCTACCGGCGACCCGACCGCGCGGTCATCAACACCGTCGGGGCGCAGCGCATGGCCGACCGGCTGGCCGGGCTGCCGGTCGAGTCCTACGACCCGGCGACGGGGTACCTGCACGGCCAGGCCGTCCGGGTGGTGAACGACGCCATCTACACCCAGAGCATGGACGACGACGAGTACCGGCTCGCCATCCTCGACGAGGCCTGCGGCCGGCTGCTCCGGATGGGCGTCACTACGGTCGTCGACCCCGGTCTCGCCGGCGCGTTCGAGCCCTCGTGGGCGCTCTACAGGGAGGCCCGGCGGCGCGACCGGCTGCCGCTGCGGGTGCGGCTGATGAACCGGTTCGACTGGCGCAAGCCGTTCCAGGAAGAGCTCGACCGGCTGCTCGCCGCCACGGCCCTGCCGATGACGGGGGACGAGAACCTGCGCGCCTGGGCCGTCAAGCTGCTGCTCGACGGCGAGTTCGCCACCGCGTGGATGCGGTCGGGCGAGGAGATCGGCGACGCGCACCCGCACTACACCGGCGAGGAGCTGCGGACGCTGCTGCGCCTCGCCGCCGACCGCGGGTGGCCGGTGTGCATCCACGCCATGGGCGGCGGCGCGATCGGCGAGATCATCTCGGCCGTGGACGACGTGCGGCGGGCGGGCGCACCGCTGGAGAGCGGTCAGGTGAGCATCGCGCACGCCTTCCTCGTCGACGTCCTCGACCTGCGCGAGTGCGCCCGGCTCGGGATCAAGATCTCGGTGAACCCGCCGCTCGGCTTCGTGTACAGCGACGAGATCCGCGCCGCGTGGGGGCCGCTCGCCGGCCGGACCATGCCGCTGGCCACCATGTCGGCGCTCGGCTTCCGCTTCGCCGCCGGGTCCGACACCCACCCGTGCGCCCCGATGCACGGCGCGCTGATGGCCGTGACGCGGCGGGTCTGGGACGGCTCGAGTCTCGGCGACCACGAGTCACTGACGCCCCGGGAGGCGTTCCCGATGTACACCCGGCACGCCGGGAACTACGTCGGCGAGCCGGACCTGGGGCACCTCGCCCCCGGCGCGCGGGCCGATCTCGCCGTCTGGCCGGAGGACCCGCTGGAGCTCGACCCGGAGGAGTGGCCCCGGCAGGAGCCCCTGGCCGTCGTCATCGGTGGCCGCCCCGTGCACCTCGACCCGTCCACCCCAGGGAGTGCCTTCCATGTCTGACTCGATCCTGCTGCACGGCTGCTCCGTCACCGACGCCGCGCGGAAGGCGCCGCTGACCGACGCGGCCGTCTGGATCCGCGGGGGACGCATCCTGGCGGTCGGCCCCGAGGCGGAGGTCCGGGCCGGCCTGGACGACGCCGACCACCGGGAGATCGACCTCGGCGGCCGCTGGCTCTCGCCCGGCCTGGTCAACATGCACACCCACCTGTCGCTGTCGCTGCCCGGTCCCCGCGGCGCCGAGGTGAAGGCCATGGACGAGGCCCAGCTGGCGCTGTACATGGCCGGCGGTGCCGCCGCGACCCTGCGGGCCGGGGTCACGACCATCCGCTGCGTGGGGGAGAAGAAGCACGTCGACTTCACGCTGCGACAGGCCATCGAGGCCGGGCACGTCGTCGGCCCGCGGATCTTCACCGCCGGGCGGCCCATCGCCTGCACCGGGGGGCACGGCCACGGGTCCTCCGGTGCCCTGGAGTGCGACGGCCCCATCGGCTTCCGGAACGGGGTCCGCCAGCAGATCCGGGCCGGCGCGGACCTGATCAAGGTGATGATCTCCGGCGGCATCTCGGGGCAGCACGAGACGATCTCCACCCGGCAGGTGGCCCGGGACGAGCTCGAGGCGGCGATCACCACGGCGCACGAGTGGAACCGCAAGGTCACCGCCCACGCGGGACCGGCCGGTGTCACCGGCGAGGCGGTGGAGCTGGGGCTGGACTGCGTCGAGCACGGCTACGAGCTGACCGACGAGGTCACCGCGGCGATGGCGGCCTCCGGCTGCGCCTACGTGCCGACCCTGGTCGTCACCCGGTGCAAGTCCTTCTTCGACGAGCTCGGTGTCCCGGAGTGGATGCAGCAGCGCTCGCTGGGGGCGGGGGAGCGGCACCTGGAGAGCTACCGCAGCGCCCTGGCCGCCGGGGTCTCGGTGATGCTGGGCTCGGACATGCCCCCGTTCTGGCGGTTCGAGGGCACCAGCGCGGCGGTGCGGGAGCTGGAGCACATGGCCGAGAACGGCCTGGACGCACCCGCCGCCGTCGCGGCTGCCACCCTCGTCCCCGCCACCTGGCTGGGCGCGCAGGACGACATCGGCACGGTGGAGGCGGGCAAGCTCGCCGACCTCGTCGCGACCGACGGCGACCCCACGGCCGACGTCGCCACCTACCGGTCGCTGTCGTGGGTCATGAAGGGCGGCGCCGTGGTCCGCGACGACGTCGCCACCGGGGCCTGACCCGTGCCCGGGACGGCGTGCTCGCGCTCAGGGGACCGGCGGGGTCACCGCCAGGAGGTACTCGGCGGGCGCACCGGAGTCGTTGAAGAAGCGGTGCGGCAGCCGGGAGTCGAAGGTCAGGCTCTCGCCGATCGCGAGGTCGTAGCGGACGCCGTCGACCTCCGCGCTCATGCTGCCCACGACCACGACGGCGCACTCGGTCGACGGGTGCGCCCACGGCTCCTCCGACGTCGCCTGCCCCGGAGCCAGCCGCCCGTGGAGCACCTCCAGGTCGGACCGCCCGGGGGTGAGCCGTTCGTAGGACATCAGCCCCGCCCCGGCCGACAGCAGCGGACGCTGCCGCGGGCGGCTGTGGTGGACCTGCGCCGGCGGCTCCTCGGCGAACAGCGTGGCGAGGTCGGCGCCGAGCACGGCGGCCAGCTTGCGGACGGTGTTCAGGCTCGGATCGGTGGTGCCGCGCTCCACCTGGCTCAGCAGTGCCGCCGAGACACCGGTCGCCGCGGCGAGCTCACGCAGGGACATGCCCCGGCTCTTGCGCAGGGTGCGCACCCGCTCGTTGAGCATGAGTTCCTCCCCGGTCCGACGACGACCGATCGTCAGACTTTTTTTGTTCACCAAGGCTATCGCCGTGTAAACACTGGCGATACATTCGCCCCCTAGGTTCTTCTTCACACCCGGCAGCGCCGCTGCCGCCCTTCGGCCAGAGGAACAGATCCATGTCGATCGCAATCTCATCCGCGCGGGGGCTACGCCCCACGCGGTACGCCGCCGTCGCAGTCGGTGCAGCAGTCCTCGTCAGCGGCTGCACCGCGGGCTCGTCGTCGTCGTCCGGCGGCAGCGGGGGCAACGGCGGCGGTGGCGGTGGCGGTGGCGGCGAGACGCTGCTGGTCAACACCTCGTTCGTCTACTCGACGCTCGACCCCGCCCGGGCGTACGAGCAGACCGGGTACCTGACGATCCACAGCCTGTGCGACACGCTCATGACCTTCGACGGTGGGAACGTCGGCGAACCCCTGCCGGAGCTCGCCGAGGGCTTCGAGGTCTCCGAGGACGGCACGACCTACACCTTCACGCTCCGGGACGACGCCGTCTTCTCCGACGGCTCGCCGGTGACGTCGGAGGACGTGCTGTTCTCCCTGAACCGGATGATGAACGTCAAGGGCAGCGGCTCGGCCTTCTTCGAGGGGCTGGAGTTCTCCGCACCCGACGAGTCCACGGTCGTCGTGACCGCCGACCGGCCCACCGCCGAGGTGCCCACACTGATGGCGATGCCGGTGACCAGCATCCTCAACCAGGAGGTGGCCACGGCGAACGGCGCGACCGACGCGGAGGACGCCGAGACGGCCGACACCGCGCAGACCTTCCTGGACAGCACCTCCGCGTGCGCCGGTCCCTACGTGCTGGAGCGCAACGACCCCGGTAACGAGATCGTGCTCACCGCCAACGAGGAGTACTGGGGCGAGGCGCCGGGCTACTCCCGGGTCGTCATCCGCAACGCCGACGCGCAGAACCAGAAGCTGGCGATCAGCCGCTCCCAGGGCGACGAGATCGCGCTCGACGTCACCGGCAACCTGCTCGACGGCCTGCCGGAGTCGGTCAACGTGTCCCAGGTGGAGGACACGCTGTACATGCTCTACATGAGCACCGACCCCGCCATCTCCCCGGCCACCTCGAACCCCGACTGGCGGGCGGCCCTGCGGTCGTCGCTGGACTACGAGGGGCTCGCCGGTCTGTACGGCCAGGGCGGCGACCGCCTCGGTGGCTTCCTCGCGAACGCCTACCCGGGCTCGCTGCCCGTCGAGGAGGGCCCGGAGCGCGACCTGGACGCGGCCCGGGCATCGCTCGAGGCCTCCGGCGTCGGGGACGAGCCGGTCCGCTTCATCTACCCGTCGATCACCTACCGGGGCGTGGACCTCGGCACGGTCGCGACGAAGATCCAGGGTGACGCCGCCGAGGCCGGCATCAACCTGGAGCTCACGCCGCTGGCGCTGCCGGCGTTCCTGGAGGAGCAGCGGGGCGGCAGCGTCGTCATGGGCCTCACGCCGCACGCGCTGATCTACCCCCGCCCCGAGTCGCTCGTCCGGCAGCTGAGCCCCGGTGGCGTCAACGCCGAGCGCGTCCGCTGGAGCGACGGGCCGGCGGCCGAGGAGGTCACGGCGGCCGCCGAGCGGGTGCTGACCGCGGTCGACGGCACCGAGTTGGAGAGCGCGCTCGTCGACTGGCAGCAGGCCATGCGGGACGGCTCGCCCTACCTCCCGGTCGCGCAGAACTCCGGTTCGGTCGTGTCGACCGAGGACGTGGCGGACGCCGAGTACACCCCCGCCGGCTGGATCCTCGACCTGGCCGCGGTGGAACCGGCATGACCGCGCACCGGCCGGGCTCCGCGGCACCCGCGGAGCCCGGTACGGGCGCCGAACGCACATCGACGTCGGCGCCCGTGCACGGAACGGGTACCGACGACGCGGCCGGGGGGACCACGGCCCGGCCGAAGCGCTCCGGCCACGGCTTCCTCCGCTATCTGGTCCAGCGGCTGCTGGTCACCGTGGGGCTGCTCCTGGGCACGACCGTGATCGGGTTCAGCCTGGTGCAGCTGGCGCCGGGCGACCCGGTCGCGGCGAACCTCTCCGACGCGGCGCTCGGCAACCCGGCCATCGTCGCGGCCTTCGAGGAGAAGTGGGGCCTGGACGAGCCGCTGCCCGTCCAGTACGTCACCTACCTCGGCAACCTGGTCCAGGGTGACCTGGGCACGTCCCAGCGCACCGGCCGCCCGGTGCTGACCGAGCTGCTGGACTACGTGCCCGCGACGATGGAGATCGCGGTGCCGACGCTGCTGATCTCCCTGGTGATCAGCATCGGGCTCGGGCTGCTGTCGGCCATCCGGAACGGCGGCGCCGCCGACCAGACCGTGCGGGTCTTCTCGCTCGTGGGGCTCTCCACGCCGCCGTTCTGGCTGGCGATCCTGGCGCTGTACCTCTTCTTCTTCGTGCTCGGGGTCTCGCCCAGCGGCGGACGGCTGAGCCCCCAGTTCAGCCCGCCGGAGCCGGTCACCGGGCTGTACACCGTCGACGCCCTGCTCCAGGGGGACGTCCTCCTCGCCTGGGACGCCGCGCAGCACGCCATGCTGCCGATCCTGGTCCTCACCCTGGTGACGGTGGCGACGCTGACCCGCTTCGTCCGCTCCGCGCTCCTCGAGGTGCTCCGCAAGGACTACATGCTGGCCGCCCGCGCGAAGGGGCTGTCCAGCCGTGTCGTCCTGACCAAGCACCTCCTCAGGGCGGGGCTGCTGCCCATCCTCACCATCGCCGGGCTGACCTTCGCGTCGCTCCTGGCCGGCACGGTGCTGGTGGAGAGCATCTTCTCCTGGCCGGGGCTGGGCTCCTACGCCTACGAGAGCGCCACCGCGCTGGACCGCTCCGCGATCCTGGGCGCCAGCCTGTTCATCGCCGCCGTCTACCTGGGGGTCAACCTGGTGGTCGACCTGCTGTACGGACTCGCCGACCCGAGGGTGCGGCTGACATGACCCGCACCCACTCCTCCCTGACCGAGCTGACGGAGGAACAGGAAGCGGCCACCGTCACGCCGTCCGACGACCCCGCCGCGCCGCGCCGGCGGTGGTGGCAGGCCCGCACGGAGGCGAGCCGGATCTGGCGCCAGCCGGTGGTCGTCGTCGCCCTCCTGGTCGCCGGCGCGTGGCTGGTCGTGGCGATCGCCGCGCCGCTCCTGGCACCGTTCGATCCCCTCCAGCAGTCCTCCGACGTCTACGCGTCACCGGGCGGGGACCACCTGTTCGGCACCGACGCGCTCGGGCGGGACGTGCTCAGCCGCGTCATCTACGGCGCGCGGCTGTCCATCCCGCTGGCGCTGACCATCGTCCTCTGCGCACTCGCCTTCGGTGGGCTGCTCGGGCTGGTCGCCGGTTACGTGCGCGGGATCATCGGCGAGAGCATCATGCGGCTCACCGACCTGTTCTTCGCCTTCCCGCAGATCATCCTGGCGATGGCGGTCGCCGCCGCCTTCGGGCCGAGCACCCTGAACGCCGTGGTCGCGCTGGTCATCGTCTCGTGGCCCATCTACGCCCGCGTCATCCGCGGAGCCGTCCTGTCCATCCGGAGCGAGGACTACCTGAACGCCTCGCGGATGCTCGGCGTCGGGCCGGTCGCGGCACTGCGCCGGGACGTGATGCCGAACAGCTTCGGCCCGGCCGTCGTCCTCGCGACCCTGGAGCTCGGGAACTCGATGCTGCTGCTGGCCGCGCTGTCCTTCCTGGGGCTCGGTCCCCGGCCCCCGGCGGCGGAGTGGGGCGCGATGATCGCGCTGGGGACCAACGACATCAGCCGGTGGTGGGTGAGCGTGTTCCCCGGGCTGGCGATCCTCACGGTCGTCATGGCCTGCAACATCATCGGGGACGCCCTGCGCGACAGGTTCGATCCGCAGTCCGTGGGAGGACGCTGACATGGGCGAGCTGCTGTCGATGTCCGGGGTCGGCGTGAGCCTCCCCGGCCTGCACCGGCCGGTCGACGTGCTCAAGGACGTCACCCTGGACGTCGATCCGGGCGAGATCGTCGGCATCGCCGGCGAGAGCGGGTCCGGCAAGAGCATGACCGGGCGGGCGCTGCTCGGGCTGCTGCCGGACGGGGCGCGCGTCCGCGGGTCGATCGTGTTCGAGGGCACCGACCTCGCCGCCGGTTCGGGAAAGGCGTTCCGGAAGGTCCGCGGCCGGCGGATCGCCATGGTGTTCCAGGACTCCACCGCGGCGCTGCACCCGATGCTCACCGTCGGCACCCAGCTCACCGAGCACATGCGCCGTCACCTCGGGCTGGGCCGCCGCGACGCCAACGCGCGCGCCGTCCAGCTGATGGAGCAGGTGCGGATCCCCGATCCCGCCCGCGCCCTGCGCTCCTACCCGCACCAGTTCTCCGGCGGCATGCGGCAGCGCATCGCGATCGCCATCGCCCTCGCGGCCGAACCGGCGCTGCTCATCGCCGACGAACCCACGACCGCGTTGGACGTCACGGTGCAGGCCGGCATCCTCCGGCTCTTCGACCGCCTGGTGCGGGAGATGGACCTCAGCATCATGTTCATCACGCACGACCTGGGCGTCCTCGCCGCCCTGGCCAACCGGACCTACGTCTTCTACGCGGGTCGGGTCATGGAGACGGGGCCGACCGAGGAGCTGCTCCTCCGCGCCCAGCACCCCTACACCGGGGCCCTGCTGTCGGCGCGTCCCGAGACGGCGGACACGGGTGGCGAGCCGGTCCCGCTGCGCCCCATCCCGGGCCAGCCGGCCACCGCGGCCTCGTCCCCGCCGGGCTGCCCGTTCCACCCGCGCTGCCCCGACCGCGTCGCCGTCTGCGACCAGGTGACGCCACCGCTGGTGCAGGTGTCGGCCACGCGCGTCGGCACCCGGGAGGCGGCGCACGCCGCGGCCTGTCACGTCCACGCGCCCGCGGCCCCCGTGCCGGTCGCGGTCCCGGCGCACCGCGAGGGAGCACCATGAGCCTGGAGCTGCGGGACATCGTCGTGGAGTACCGCGGTGCCCACAACAGCATGGTCCGTGCCGTCAACGGGGTGTCCCTGACGGTGGAGCCCGGCAAGGTCGTCGGCCTGGTGGGGGAGTCCGGGTGCGGGAAGTCCTCGCTCGCCCGCGTGGCCTCCGGTCTGATCAAGGCCAGCAAGGGCTCGGTGCTCTTCGACGGGGAGCCGGTGGCCCCGTTGAGCTGGCAGCGCCGGCCGCGCCGGGAACTGGGTCTGCAGATGGTCTTCCAGAACCCGTACTCGTCGCTCAACCCGCGCCGCCGCATCGACGCGCAGCTGCTCGACGGCGTGCCCGCGGACGTCCCGCGGCGGTCGCGACGCAGCTACGTGCTGGAGCAGCTGGACCGGGTGGGCGTCGCCCCGGACGTCGCCGGCCGGTTCCCGCACCAGTTCTCCGGTGGACAGCTGCAGCGGATCGCGATCGCCCGCGCGCTCGTGACGCGGCCGTCGGTCCTGATCGCCGACGAACCGGTGACCGCGCTGGACGCCTCGTCGCAGGTGCACGTGGTCAACACGCTGACCCAGCTGGTGCGCGACCTCGACGTCGGCATGCTGTTCATCTCCCACGACCTCGCCCTGGTCCGGCACATCGCCGACACGACCGCCGTCATGTACCTGGGCAAGCTGGCCGAGACGGCGCCGACCGCGCAGCTGTGGAGCCAGCCCGGCCACCCGTACACCAGCTCCCTCATCGCGGCCATCCCGCAGGTGAAGGCGGGTGCCGGCCTCCCCGTGGCCCTCGCCGGGGAGGTCCCGGACCCGGCGAACGTGCCGACGGGCTGCGCCTTCCGGCCCCGCTGCCCGCACGCCTCCGACGAGTGCACCCGCGAGCCGGAGCTCTGGCCGCACCGGGCCGGCCGATCGGCCTGCTGGCTCATCCACCCGGGAACCGAGATCCCCGTCCGCCCAGCGCAGCCGGTCGCCTGACCCCGCGCCCTCCCACACCTGGAAGCACCGCTGATGCCGAACGAGCACGTGCCTGCCCCGACGTCCGCCGCCGGTGAGCCGGGACCCGGCGGAACCGACATGCAGCTCCACGACCTGCGGATCTCGGTCGACCGCATCGAGGGCCGGTCGGTCTGCGGCCTCCAGGTCGGCGACCACATCGACGTGGTGCGGTCCAACGAGATGCGCCTCCCCGAGGGCAAGCACTTCTGCATGTACGCCTTCGCCGCCGTCCTGCCCATGCTCGCCGCCAAGCAGCGGGACCTGCCCGCCTGCGACTGGATGAGCCAGGACTCCCACGTCGCCTGCCCCGACCCCGAGGAGCGCCTCATCATGCGGATCGACCGCATCGGCACGTCCCACCTGAAGTCCGGTGACCTGACGTGAGCGACGTCCCGGCACCCGGCGCCGGCCCGCAGCGCGCGGGGACCTGGCCGCGCACCGACCGGGTCGAGATCGGGCTCGGGCTGCAGAGCGACAAGCCCGCGGGGGAGTACGCCCGCCTGGCGCGCATCGCCGAGCAGCACGAGATCGACGTCATCAGCGTGTTCTCGGACCTGATGTTCCAGCCACCGATCTTCGCGCTGCTGGAGATGGCCGCCGCCACCGAGCGGGTGCGGCTGGGAGCCGCCTGCTGGAACCCCTACTCCATGCACCCCTACGAGATCGCCGGCCAGGTGGCCGCGCTCGACCTCGCCTCGCACGGGCGGGCCTACCTCGGGCTGGCCCGGGGGACCTGGCTGGGCAGCGTGGGGATCGAGCAGCCCCGGGCGCTGGCGTACCTCCGCGAGTCCGTCGGCTACGTGCGCGACCTGCTGGCCGGGGAGGCGGCCGGCGTGGAGGGGAGCGTGTTCCGGCGGGACGCCGGCGTGCGCCTGCGGTACCAGGTGCAGCGCCCGCACGTGCCGCTGCTGCTGGGTGTCTGGGGCCCGCAGGCCTCCGCGGTGGCCGGTGAGCTCGCCGACGAGGTGAAGATCGGTGGCAGCGCGAACCCCGCGCTGGTCGACGTGATGCGGGAGCGCCTCGCCCCGGGTGAGCTGCGGGCGGGACGTGCCCCCGGCACCACCCGGGTCACCCTCGGCGCGGTGACCGTCGTGGACGAGGACGGCGAGAAGGCGCGGGCCAAGGCGCGCGCCGAGGTCGCGATGTACCTCGCCGTGGTCGCCGACCTCGATCCCACGGTCGAGCTGCGGCCTGGGCTGCTCGACGAGGTGCAGGCCCTGGTGACCGTCGGGGACCACGCCGGCGCCGGCGCCCTGATCCCCGACGACCTGCTCGACCTGTTCGCCTTCTCCGGGTCGCCGGAACAGGTGGCGGTGCAGGCCCAGCGGCTGATCGACGCGGGTGCCGCGCGGATCGACTTCGGCACCCCTCAGGGGCTGCAGGACGACACCGGGATCGAGCTGATCGGGAGCCGGGTCGTGCCGCTGCTCGACCGACGCCCGCGGCCGGCTGCGGACGACGGGACGGGTCTGCTCCCCACAGGGCAGGCGGCGACGCGGTGAGCCGGTTCGACGTCGTCGTCGCGCCCGGGGTGCTGGCCGACCGCCGGACGGCCGAGGAGGTGTTCGCCCGGGCGCTGGACCGGCGGGGCGAGCAGGGGACCCTGCTCTTCCCCGGGAGCGCGGCGGAGCTCGAGGAGGCCCTCGGGAAGGTGGCGGCCGCCGGGGAGTTCGGCTACCTCCCGGCCGATCAGGCCGACCTGGGCGCCCAGGACCTCCCCGGCGCGCCGGCATCGGTGCTCCGCATCGACGTCCACAAGCGCGGCGCGGACCGGTCGGCCTGCGTCCGCCGGCACATCCGCGGCCGCGGGATCGACAGCCTTCGGTTCGCCGTGGACGCCTGGCACTTCCACCGGGCGTGGCCCGCCCGGCACGTGAGCTACGGGCCCGATCCCGACCAGCACGTCGAGGTGCGGCTGCCCCGGGGCTCCGGCGGCGGCGCGTGCCCCGTCGCCGTCCTGGTGCACGGGGGCTACTGGCAGTCCCGCTGGGAGGTCGACCTCATGGACGCCCTGGCGGTGGACCTCGCCGAGCGCGGCTACGTGGCCTGGAACCTCGAGTACCGCCGCCCGGACGACCACGGCTGGGCCGCCACGGCCGACGACGTCGCGGCGGGGGTCGCCGCGCTGGCGACGGCCGACCCGGGTGCCGAGCTCGACCTGGACCGCGTCGTCCTGCTCGGCCACTCCGCGGGCGGGCAACTCGTGGCCCGGCTGGCCGCCGACCTCGCGGCGGACCCCTCGGCCGCGGTCCGGCCGGCGCTCACCGTGTCGCTGGCCGGGGTCCTGGACCTCGACGTCGCCGACCGGCGGTGGCTGGGCGAGGGGTCGATCCCGGCGGCACTGGGCGGCCGGCGCGACGAGCTGGCGGAGGTCTACCGCAGCTCCTCGCCGGTGGCGCGGCTGCCCATCGGCCTGCCCGTGGCCGTCGTCTGCGGTCTGCAGGACAGCCTCGACCTGCTGGACATCGGCCGCAGCTTCGCCGCCGCCGCGGTGGCGGCCGGCGACGACGTCGCGGTGCTCGAGGAGGCGGGGAACCACTTCTCGGTGATCGACCCCGAGCACGCCATCTGGACGTCGATCGCCGCCCTGGTGGCCGACCGGGTCCCGCCGGGCGCCGGGTCCCCGCGGTGACGGTGACGGACGCCGCCCCGCCCGGGCCGGGCGGGCCCGAGGCCGCCGCCGTGCTCGCCGGGCTCGAGGACATGTACGACGCGTTCATGGCCGGCGACCGGCAGCGGTTCGACCGGCACCTGGCCGACGACGTGACCACCTGGGAGTCCGGCGTCCCGGGGCTGCTCAGCCGGGCCCAGCTCGACGCCCACCGGGACGACCCGGCCCGATCCGGTGGGAGCCGGCCCCGAGGCCTGCGCGTGGAGCCGGTGCGGGTCGACGTGTGGGGCGACGTCGCCGCCGCCCGCTACGAGCTCGTCGTCTCCCCGCCGGACCCGGACGGAGCCGAGGAGACGACCCGCGTCACCGATCTGCTCCGCCGGACCGGCGACGGCTGGCGCATCGTCCACCACCACGCCGAGGTCGTCCCGGGGCCGGGCAGCGCCGGGGGGACCTCGTGAGGGTCCTGCGGGCCCAGCGGCTGGGCGAGCCGGGGGAGGTGCTGGAGCTCGGCGAGGCGGAGCCGCAGGACCCCGGACCGGGTCAGGTCCGCATCGCCTGCGAGGCGGTCGGGCTCAACTTCCTGGACGTGTACCTGTGCCGCGGTGGTCACCGGCACGGCTCGCCGCCGCCGTTGACGCCGGGCGTCGAGGTGGCTGGTCGCGTGGTGGGGGCCGGCGCCGGCGCCGAGCACCTCGAGGGCGCTGACGTGGTGGCCTGCCCGGCCCTCCCGGACGGCGCGCTCGCCGACGAGGTCGTGGTCGACGCCGACCTGGTCGTGCGGCGGCCCGCGGACATCGACCCGGTCGTCGCGGCCGCGCTGCCGGTCGCGTACCAGACCGCGTGGTGGGCGATGGAGCGCGCGGGCGTGGGGGAGGGCCACACGGTCCTGGTGACCGCCGCCGCGGGCGGGGTGGGTACCGCGGTGATCCAGCTGGCGCTCGCCCGTGGCGCCCGGGTGATCGCTGCCGCCGGCGGGGACGCGAAGCTCGACCTGTGCCGGCGCCTGGGTGCCGGGACCACGATCGACTACACGACCGAGGACCTGCGCGCCCGGATCGCCGAGGCGACGTCCGGGGACGGGGTGCACGCGATCGTCGACTCCGTCGGCGGTGCGCTGACCGAGCCGCTCGTCGACTCCCTGGCGTTCGAGGGTTTCCTCGTCGCGGTGGGGAGGACGGGCGGACCGTCGTCGGTGGACCCGGGGCGCCTCATGGCCCGGAACGGCTCGCTGGTGGGGCTGAGCTGGGGCTCGCAGTACCCGTGGACCCGCCGGGACGACGTGCGCCGGGTGTACGGCGAGCTGTTCGCCGGCGTCCGGGACGGCTCGGTGGCGCCGTTGATCGAGACGGTCGGTCTCGCCGAGGTGCCCGGGGCGCTGGACGCCATGGCGGCCCGCCGCACCGTCGGCAAGATCGTCGCCGTGATCCGCGACCGCTGATGGGTCCGGCGCCGGGCGGCCGGGACGCGGAGGGCACCGCTGCGCCCGCCGTCGACCGGGGCACGGTCCTCGGCAAGGTGGTCACGGTGCTCTTCGCGTTCCGCGCCGAGGACCACGGGGTCACCCTGGCCGAGCTGGGACGGCGCACCGGTCTGCCCAAGGCGACCCTGCACCGCGTGGTCTCCGACCTCGTCGAGGTGCGGCTCCTGGACCGGGTCGACGGGCGCTACCGGCTCAGCGGGCAGGTGTTCCAGCTCGGGATGCGGGCCTCGGTCGAACGCGGGCTGCTGGAGGTGGCCACCCCGTTCCTGGAGGACCTCTACGAGCGCACCCACGAGACGGTGCACCTCGGCGTCCTCGACGCGGACAGCGTCGTCTACGTCGCCAAGATCGGGGGGCACCGGCAGGCGGCGGCGCCGTCGCGCATCGGGGGCCGGATGCCGCTGCACTGCACCGCGATCGGCAAGGCGCTGCTGGCCCACTCCCCGGCCGAGGTCCTCGCCCGCGCCGTGGCCGGGGGGCTGGAGCGGCGGACGCCGCACACGGTCACCGCACCCGGCCTCCTGCGCCGCCAGCTCGACCTGGTCCGCGAGACCGGAACGGCCTTCGAGCACGAGGAGTCGGCGGTGGGCATCGTGTGCGTCGCCGCCCCGGTGCTCGACCCCGACGACCGGCCGGTGGCGGCGATCAGCGTCACCGGTCCGGTCATCCGCTTCCGTCCGGGCGCTGCCGCACCGGCGGTCCAGGCCGCCGCCGCGGGCATCGCGGCGGTCCTGGCCCGCCGCGGGCCGGCGGAGAGCTGACCCGCCCAGTGGAACGCCGGGCTAGGTCCGGGGACGGGCGCCCGTCATGGTGAGGGTTCCACCGCCCACCGCCCACCGTCGAGCCGAGGACGTCATGACGCGAGCGACCACCCCACCGGCCCCCGCCCGCCCCGGGAGCTCCGCGGTGGACCGGGCGGCCGACCGGCTCCGGACCGCTGCCCGGACCGGCACCCCGTGCCCTCCGGTGCGGGACCTGATCGGCACCGACGACGTGGACCTGGCGTACGCGGTGCAGCAGCGGCTGGTGGAGGGCCGGCTGGCCGCCGGTGCCCGGGTCGTGGGCCGGAAGATCGGCCTGACCTCGCCGGCGGTGCAGCAGCAGCTGGGCGTGGACCGGCCGGACTTCGGGGTGCTGTTCGACGACATGGACGTCAGCGCGCTGCCGGAGGTGCCCTCGGACCGGCTGATCCAGCCGAAGACGGAGGCCGAGGTGGCGTTCGTGCTGGGCGCGGACCTGGCCGAGGGCTTGCTGGACGTCGACCAGGTGCGCAACGCCGTGGCGTACGCGGTCGCCGCGCTGGAGATCGTGGACAGCCGGATCGCCGGCTGGGACATCACCTTCGGCGACACGGTCGCGGACAACGCCTCCAGCGGGCTGTTCGTGCTGGGGGAGCGCCGGCTGACCCTGGCGGAGTTCGAGCCGGTCGACGTCGCCATGACCATGCGGCTCGGTGGCGACGTCGTCTCGACGGGCACCGGGGCGGCCTGCCTCGGCGACCCGCTGGTCGCGTTGGGCTGGCTGGCCCGGACCGCGGCCGACCTCGGCGATCCGCTGCGGGCCGGGCAGGTCGTCCTCTCCGGTGCGCTGGGCCCGATGGTGGCCACCCCGCCCGGATCGGTCGTCTCGGCCGACCTCGGCCCGCTGGGCACCGTCACCGCCACGTTCTCGGGAAAGGGCCAGGCATGAGCAGGACCAAGGTCGCGGTCATCGGGTCGGGCAACATCGGCACGGACCTGATGATCAAGGTGATCCGGCACTCGGACGTGCTGGAGATGGGGGCGATGGTCGGGATCGACCCGGACTCCGACGGGCTGGCCCGGGCGCGGCGCATGCGGGTGCCGACCACGGCCGAGGGCGTGGACGGGCTCATCGCCATGGACGGCTTCGACGAGATCGAGATCGTCTTCGACGCCACCTCGGCCAAGGCGCACGTCGCGAACGCGCAGAAGCTGGCCCCCTACGGCAAGCGGCTGGTGGACCTGACGCCGGCCGCGATCGGGCCCTACGTCGTCCCGCCGGTCAACCTGGACCAGCACCTCGCCGACGAGGTGACCAACGTCAACATGGTCACCTGCGGTGGGCAGGCGACGATCCCGATGGTGGCGGCGGTCGCCCGGGTCGCTCCGGTGGCCTACGCCGAGATCGTCGCCTCGATCGCGTCGAAGTCGGCGGGCCCGGGGACGCGGGCGAACATCGACGAGTTCACCGAGACCACCGCGCAGGCCATCGAGGCCGTCGGCGGCGCGGGGCGGGGCAAGGCGATCATCGTGCTGAACCCGGCGGAGCCGCCGCTGATCATGCGCGACACGGTGCTCTGCCTGATCGGCGACGCAGACCAGGACGCCATCCGCGACTCCGTCGCCCGGATGGCCGCGGACGTCGCCGAGTACGTACCGGGTTACCGCCTCAAGCAGGAGGTGCAGTTCGCCCCGATCCCCGAGGGGGAGCCGGTGCACACCCTGCTGCCCGAGGGCGCCGGACCGGTGACCACGAAGGTGACGATCTTCCTCGAGGTCGAGGGCGCCGCGCACTACCTGCCCGCCTACGCCGGCAACCTGGACATCATGACCTCGGCGGCCCTCCGCGTGGGCGAGAGCCTCGCCCGCCGGGTCCCCGCGCAGGTGACGGCGTGACCGCCGCGCCGGACGTCTACGTCCAGGACGTGACCCTGCGGGACGGCATGCACGCCATCCGGCACCGGATCAGCCCCGCCGACGTCGGCCGCATCGTCGCCGCGCTCGACGCCGCCGGTGTGGACGCGATCGAGGTAGCCCACGGCGACGGCCTGGCCGGCGGCAGCCTCAACTACGGCCCCGGTAGCAACACCGACTGGGAGTGGATCGAGGCCGCCGCGGCCAACCTGGAGCGGGCGGTGCTCACCACGCTGCTGCTGCCGGGCATCGGCACCATCGCCGAGCTCAAGCACGCCTACTCCCTGGGCGTGCGGTCGATCCGGATCGCCACCCACTGCACCGAGGCCGACGTCGCCGCCCAGCACATCGCCACCGCCCGCGACCTGGGCATGGACGTGTCGGGGTTCCTGATGATGAGCCACATGGCCCCGGCCGCCGAGCTCGCCCGGCAGGCGGCGCTGATGGAGTCCTACGGGGCGCACTGCGTCTACGTCACCGACTCCGGCGGCCGGCTGACCATGGACGGCGTCCGCGAGCGGGTGCGCGCCTACCGCGACGTGCTGGCGGCAGAGACGCAGGTCGGCATCCACGCCCACCAGAACCTCTCGCTCGCGGTCGCCAACTCCGTGGTGGCGGTGGAGGAGGGGGTCACCCGGGTGGACGCCTCGCTGGCCGGTCACGGCGCCGGGGCCGGCAACTGCCCGATCGAGCCCTTCATCGCCGTCGCCGACCTGCAGGGCTGGACCCACCGCTGCGACCTGTTCGCGCTCCAGGACGCCGCCGACGACATCGTCCGGCCGCTCCAGGACCGGCCGGTCCAGGTCGACCGGGAGACCCTCACCCTGGGCTACGCGGGCGTCTACTCCAGCTTCCTCCGCCACGCCGAGGCGGCGTCGCAGCGCTACGGCATCGACGTCCGGACCATCCTGCTCGAGGTCGGCCGGCGCGGTCTGGTCGGCGGCCAGGAGGACATGATCGTCGACATCGCCCTCGACCTCCAGGGTGCCCGGGGGGACGACGCCGGGACCGTCTGACGCCGTCCCCGCCCGCCGGTCTCGCGACTCCGTGGCGCCGGCCGGGAGGGCACACCCCGTCGTCGACCGTGAGGAGCAGGATGCTGGCCGGGACCGGAGTGGCTCCTCGTCGTCCGCCGGTGGGCTCCGGGGCGTACGGGTGAGCGCGCCGGGTTCCGTCTCCGCCCGCGACGTCTCCCGCCGCGAGCTGCCGCTGCGGCTCGTGCTGGTCCTGGGCGGGCTGACGGCGGTCGGCCCGCTCTCGCTCACCATGTACCTCCCGGCCCTCCCGCAGCTGGCGGAGGACCTGGATAGCACGGACGCGCTGGCCCAGCTGACGATGACGGCCTGCATGGTCGGGCTGGCCCTCGGGCAGCTCGTCGTCGGGCCGCTCAGCGACCGCTACGGCCGCCGGCGTCCGCTGCTGCTGGGTGGCGCCGCCTACACGACGAGCTCGTTCCTGTGCGCGCTGGCGCCGGACATGGTGCTGCTGATCGGCCTGCGCCTGGTGCAGGGGATGGCCGGCGGTGCCGGGATCGTCATCGCCCGCGCCATCGTCCGGGACCGCTTCGACACCGACTCGGTGGCGCGGGTGTTCGCCCTCCTGCTGCTGGTCACCGGGGTGGCGCCGGTGACCGCGCCCATCCTCGGCGGGCAGCTCGTCCGCGTCACGTCCTGGCCGGGTCTCTTCGTCGCGCTCGGCGTCATCGGTGCGCTGACCTTCGCCGCCACCGCGCTGGTGGTCCGGGAGAGCCTCCCGGTGGAGGCCCGGGACCGGGGCGGGTTCCGCGCCACGGGGCGCCGGTTCGCCACGGTGCTGCGCGACGGCCGCTTCCTCGGCTTCGCCGGCGTCCTGGCGCTGGGGACGACGCTGTTGTTCACCTACCTGTCGATGAGCCCCTTCGTGCTGCAGGAGCGCTTCGGGCTCAGCCCGCAGGCCTTCTCCTACGCGTTCGCCGCCACGGCGGTGGGCATGATGGCCGCCGGGCAGCTCAGCGCCTGGCTGGTGGGCCGGCGGGGCGCCGCCTGGACCCTCCGGGCCGGGCTGGTCACGACGGCGACGCTGAACGCCGTGCTCGTCACCGCGGTGGTGCTGGGCCTGGGCAGGTCCGTCGTGCTGCCGCTACTCACCGCGGGCGTGAGCTGCATCCCCCTGGTGCTGTCCACGTCCTCCGCCCTCGCGCTCGACGCCCATCGCGCACGGGCGGGAACGGCCACCGGCCTCATGGGGATGGCCCAGTTCGGGATCAGCGGGACCGTGGCGCCGCTAATCGCCATCGGCGGGACGACACCGGTGCTGATGGTCTCGACCATGGCCTGCTCCGCGGCGCTCGCCCTCGTCGTCGGCCTGCTGCTGATCCGCGGCCGCGTCCGGCCCCGGGGCGGCGGCGGACCACCGGCGGGCTGACCCCCTGCGTCAGATGTCGCGGCGCTGGAAGGAGAGCGCGGTCAGCCCCAGGACCACGGCGATCCACACCGCGGCCCAGGCCAGGTAGACCGGCGTCGGGGCGGCGTCGGACAGGAACGGGAAGCCGCCCTCGGGGCCCATCTGCATCAGGGCCGACGGGTCCTGGAAGGCGTTCATGGCGCCGCGCCACAGCCCGTCGGTGGGCAGCAGCACCCGGGAGACGCTGCCCACCCGCTCGACGCCCTCGTTGCCCAGCGCCCCGCCGATGCCCCCGACCACGCCGGCGACCCAGGTGGCCCCGAACAGCCCCACCGCGACGATGCCCGAGGCCATCGGCGAGATGACGCTGGACAGCAGCAGGGCCAGCGTCAGCAGGGCGACCGTCTCGGCGGCCAGCAGCGCGAGCCCGGCGGCCGGCGACGGCGGCCAGTAGCCGACCACCCCGCGCACGACGAGCAGCTGCGCCAGGCCGGCCAGCACGACGTAGCCGCACCCGAAGGTGAGCAGGCCCAGCCACTTGCCGAGCAGCACCGACGACCGGCGGACCGGCCGGGCCAGCATCGCCAGGGACTGCCCCGACTCCACCTCGCCGGAGAGCGTGGGCCCGGCCAGGAAGGCCGTGCCGATCGCCGCGATCAGGCTGAAGCCGAACATGATCAGGTTGAGCAGCATCGAGGCCACCAGGCGGGCCTCGCCGCTGGTCAGCGTGCCGAGCTCGGTGTCCAGGCCGATCAGCTTCGAGAAGCCCCAGCCGCTGAGCGCGAGCAGCACCACCGTGAGGGCCAGCAGCGCCCAGACGACCTTGCGCCGGGCGGCCTCCCGCAGGGTGAGCCCCGCGACGGTCAGGGCTATCACGGCGCCGGCTCCTCGTGCCGGAGGACGGCGAGCAGCCGCTCCTCGAGGCTGATCCGCGCCGGCTCGACGGCGTGCACCCGGACGCCGAGACCGACGAGGTCGCGGACCAGGTCGGGCACGGTGACGCCGTCGTCGTCCGCGGCCAGCTGCACGGTGAACCAGTCCCCGCTGCGCGCCAGCGGGCCGGCCGCCCGCAGCCGCTGCTCGACGCCGTCGTCGACGCCGCCCAGCCGCAGCCGGACCTCGCGCTGCCCGAGCAGCTCGGCCAGCGTGCCCGACGCCGCCACCTGGCCCTTGTCGAGGATCACCACCCGGTCGCACACCCGCTCCACCTCGCCGATCAGGTGCGAGTTGAGCAGCACCGCGACCCCGCGGGACTTCAGCGCGAGCACCAGGTCCCGGACGTCGACCCGGCCCAGCGGGTCCAGCGCGCTGGTCGGCTCGTCGAGGACCACCAGCTGCGGGCGGGCGACCAGCGCGACGGCCAGGCCCAGCCGCTGCTGCATGCCCTTGGAGAAGCTGCCGACGCGGTCACCGGTCCGCTCGCCGAGGCCGACCAGCGCCAGGCACTCGCGGCGCTCCTCGGCGGGCACGTCGAGGCGGGAGAGCCGGACGTGCAGGTCGAGCACCTCGGCGGCGCTCAGCCACGGCTGGTAGCGGAACAGCTCGGGCAGGTACCCGACGGCGCTGCGGGAGCGCGGATCGGTCGACGGGCGCCCGAGCAGCAGCACCTCACCGGCGTCGGGCCGCACCAGGCCGAGCAGCATCTTGATGACGCTGGTCTTCCCGGCGCCGTTGGGGCCCAGCAGGCCGACGACCTCGCCGCGGCCGACGGTGAAGGAGACGTCGTCGACGGCGGTCCGGCGTCCGTACCGCTTGCGCAGCCCGGAGCACCAGACCGCCGGGGACGGCGGCAGGTCGTCGAGCCCGCCCGCCGCGGGAGCGTTCGAGGTCACCCCGCGGACGGTAGCGGTGTCAGCCGAGCTCACGGGCGACGGTGAGCAGCTCGTCGGCGCTGAGCGTCCCGGCCACGCCGGTCATCACGCCGTCCTCCACCCAGACCACGCCGGCGAAGAGCCCGTCGCGCGAGGTGAGCACCGTCGCCTCGGACCCGTCCACGTCGGCCGTCGAGCTGGTCACCATCTCCGCGGGGACCGGCAGCGGCAGCGTCGCGGCGTCGGGGGAGAGGTCGCGCAGCTGGTCGGCGAGGCCGTCGGGGAGGCCCGGCAGCGACAGCAGGTAGTCGCGGACGGTCTCGAACGGCACGCCCGAGGACAGCACCTTCGGCGCACCCACCCGGGCGACGACGAGGGTCGGCACGCCGGTCGGCTGCGACCACATCGCCGCGACCCCGGGGCCGGCCTCGAACCGCAGGGTGCTCCCGTCGATCCCGGCCGGCGGGGGAGGCAGGACCTCGCCCTCGGCGGCCGCGGCCTGCGCCGCCCGGTCGGCGGAGAAGGTGAAGGTCGCGCCCAGGACGCCGGCCACCTGGTACGCCGGGTCGCCGGTCACCCCCTCGGGCAGCTCGGCGACCTCGGGGACGTCGAGACCGGTGCGCTCGCGCGCGGTCGCGGCGTCGGCCACCTGCTCGGGGTCGGGCTCCTCGGTGATCTGCAGGTCGCCGTAGGCCGAGAGGTCGGGCACCTGCACCAGGTCGGTGGCGGTGATCTCGACCGGGTCGACCCGCTCGGTCTGGAAGATCGGCAGCCAGTCGTTGGCGGCCGCCACGCCGGCGCCGGTCAGCAGCACCACCGCGCCGAGCGCGGCCACGGCGGGACGCCGGACGGCGGTGCCCCAGCGGTTACGCCCCGGGACGCGCGCCGGGCGGAAGGCGGTCGTGGACGAGGGGGCGGAGGCGGCCGAGAACCGGGCCCACGCCGCGTCCGGGTCGACGGCGCCGGGGCCGCCGAGCGCCGCACCGACGAGCTGCGCGTCGGCGCGGGCGTCGTCGAGGGAGCGCAGGCAGACGGAGCAGCCGGCGACGTGCGCGCGGTCGGCGTCGGAGACGCCGGCGGGCTCGTCGATCAGCCGGCGGAGGACGCCTTCATTCGGGTGACGCATGACGGTTCAGCTCCTTGCGAAGTGCGGCTTCGGCGCGTCGGACGGTGGTGCCGACGCTGCCGGGGGACAGCTCGAGTGCGGTGGCGACCTCGGCGTAGCTGAGGCCGCTGTGGCGGAGGACGAGGGCGGTGGCCTGCGTGCGGGGGAGCCGGGCCAGGGCCGCCCGGACGCGGCTGCGGTCCTCGAGGGTGAGCACCGTGTCGGCCACGTCGGGGGTGACGGTGTCGGCGGCGGAGGCCACCGTCTCCTCGCGGGAGGCCCGGCGGCGCCCCGAGCGGATGAGGTTCAGCGCGGTGTGGGCCGCGGCGACCGAGAGCCAGCCGGGGGCCTCGGCGGCCGGGACCGACGAGCGGCCGAAGGAGAGGAAGACCTCCTGGGCGACGTCCTCGGCCTGGTCGCGCGAGCCGAGCACCCGGGCGGCCACGCCGACGACCCGCGAGTAGTCCCGCCGGAAGACCTCCTCGAGGTCGGGCCGCACCGCACCGCGGGTCGCTGCTGCCGGCACGCCGCCCGTCCCTCCGACCCGGCCCAGCGGACCGGGAAATGTCAGGACGGCCGCCGGTGCCGGCCGTCCGTTCCGTACGAGGTCCATGTACGGATAGCACCGCCGGGCCCGCGGATGTGACAACCGGCCCGGCAGGTCCTCCGGACGTGCCCGCTCAGCCGCGCCCGGTCACTCCGCCCACCGCGGCGAGGTCGTCCGCGGCGGGGTCAGCGTCGCCTCCGTGACGACCAGCCGCGGCTGCCTGCTGGCCAGGGCCGCGCCCAGCGCCTCCGCCAGCGGCGCGCCCAGCCCGGTGACCCGCGTCGCCGGAATGCCGAACGACTCGGCGAGCGCGGCGAAGTCCGGGCGGACGAGGTCGACGCCGCGGTGCTCGTCGCCGGCGTGGTCCTGGTCGTAGCGCAGCATGCCGTACCCGCCGTCGTCGACGACGAGGACCGTGACGGGGAGGGCCTCCTGCGCGATGGTCGCCAGCTCACCCACGGCGAACATGAACCCGCCGTCGCCGCAGACGGCGAGCACCGGCCGGTCGCCGAGCACCCCGGGGCCGACCGAGGCCGGCAGGGCGTAGCCGAGCGTCCCCCACCCGACGGGGTACTGCAGCGTCCGCGGCCGCCGGACCGTGCCGTAGCCGCCGAACCAGTAGCCGGGGATCGCCATGTCCGCGACGACGACCGCGCCCTCCGGCAGCGCGGTGTGCAGCGACTCCAGCAGCTCCAGCCCGGCCGCCGCGCGGGGATCGCCGGACAGCCGCGTCCAGCAGCGGTCGCGGACCTCGCTGACCCGTGCGGCTCCCGCGGGACGGGGCCCGGTCGGGAGGGCCAGCAACGCCTGCAGGGCCTGCTTGGCATCGCCGAGCACCGCGACGTCGAACGGGTAGTTCTTGGTGAGGTCCTCGGCGGCGCAGTTGATCGTCGCCATGGCCCGCGGCACCGGCATGGACCAGTTGCGGGTCATCATCCCGTCGAAGTCGCTGCCGATGCCGATCAGCAGGTCGGCGCCCGCGACGAGCTCGGCGATCTCGGGCTCGTGCGGCGGGAGCCCCACCAGGTACGGGGAGTCGGCCGGGAGGATGCCCCGGGCGGTGTAGGTGGTCACGACGGGGGCCTGCAGGCGCTCCGCGAGCGCCGCCACCTCCTCGGCCGCGTCGGCCTGGACGGCGCCCCCGCCGACCCACAGGACCACCGACGGCGACGCCTCGACCAGCTCGTGGAGGGCCTGGACGGACGCATCGTCCGGGGCGACCGACGAGATCGGGAGCGGGGGGACGGCCGGACCCGGCTGGTTCAGCACGTCGGTGGGGACGTCGACGTAGACCGGTCCCCGCGGGCTGGTCAGGGCCGTCCGGATGGCCTCGGCGACGGCCGCGCACGCGTCCTCGGCGGTCCGGGGGCGGAACACCGCCTTGGCCAGGGGCTCGAAGATGCCGGCCTGGTCCCGGGACTCGTGCAGGATGCCTCGGGACACCCCCGGGCGGGTCAGCTTGGTCGACACCTCACTGGCCACGAGGACCAGGGGCGTGCCGGAGGCGGCGGCCTCGCCGAAGGCGCCGGCGGCGTTGGCTGCGCCGGGGCCGGTGGTGGTCAGCGCGACGCCGAGACCGCCCGTGGCGCGGGCGAGCCCGTCGGCGGCGTAGACGGCGGTCTGCTCGTGGCGCACCCCGACGATCCGGGGCAGGCCCGGGCCGGTCTCCCGCCAGAACGACAGGTTGTGCACCCCGGGGAGGCCGAAGGCGGTCTGCACGCCGGCGGCCGCGAACGCTTCGAGGATCCGCCTCGCGACGGGGGACGACGAACTCATCGGGAAGCCTCTCGGTCGGACTGGTAGCGGCCGCGCACCCGCAGCAGGGGTGTCGTGGTGGGGTTCAGCACGGGCACGTCCTCGACCCGCAGCAGGGCCAGCACGTGGTCGCCGGCCTCGACCAGCCGCTCCAGGCGGCAGTCCAGGGCGGCCGGCGCCTCCTGCAGGACGATGGCGCCGCTGCCCTCGGCCCGGGTCCAGGGCACCGACTCCAGCAGGTGCCGGGCGCTCGGGCGGCCGGCGGAGGAGAACCGGGACGCGACGATGGCGTGCGGCGCGGCCAGCACCGTCAGCGCGCAGCTGCCGACCGACTCCAGCACCTCGGCGGGGTAGCCGTCGGCGGTCAGGCCGACGGCGACCAGCGGGGGTGCGGCCGAGACGCTCATGACCGAGCTGACCGTCGTCCCGACGTCGTCGATGCCGTCGCGCACGGTCAGCAGGCACACCCCGGCGGCGTACTGGGCCAGGGCGGCGGTGAACTCGCCTCGATCGACCGGCATGGCGGCCAGTCGACCACACGGGGAGTATCTGGCGCGTGAGCGGAGAAGAGCGGACGTACGACGTCGTCGTCCTGGGAGCGGGCTCGACGGGGGAGAACGTCGCCGACGTCGTCGTGCGGGGCGGCCTGTCGGCGGTGCTGGTGGAGCCGGAGCTGGTCGGCGGGGAGTGCTCGTACTGGGCGTGCATGCCGAGCAAGACGCTGCTCCGTGGCACCGAGGTGCTCGCGGAGGCGCGGGCCGTGGCCGGCGCGGCCGAGGCGGTGACGGGGGAGCAGGACGTCGCGGCCACGCTCGCCCGCCGCGACTCGTTCACCTCGCACTGGGACGACTCGGGCCAGGTCGAGTGGGTGCACGGCGCCGGCATCGACCTGCTCCGGGGCACCGGCCGGCTCGACGGCGAGCGCACCGTCGTCGTCACCGCCGAGGACGGCACGCGGACCCGGCTGACCGCCCGGCACGCCGTCGCCGTGTGCACCGGGTCGGCCGCCGCGGTGCCGCCCGTCGAGGGGCTGGCCGACGTCAGCGCCTGGGGTCCGCGCGAGGCGACCAGCGCCACGGCGGCCCCGGCCCGGCTGCTCGTGCTCGGCGGCGGTTACGTCGGCTGCGAGATGGCCACCGCCTGGCAGGCGCTCGGGTCGCAGGTGACCGTGCTGCAGCGCGGCGAGCGGCTGCTGCCGGGGGTGGAGCCGCAGGCCGGCGAGGCGGTCGCCGAGTCGCTGCGGAAGGCCGGCGTCGACGTCCGGCTCGGCACGGAGGTCACCGCCGCGCGCCGGGACGGCACGGGCGTCGTGCTGACGACGGCGGACGGCGAGGTCCGCGGGGACGAGGTGCTGGTCGCGGTCGGCCGCTCGGCGCGCACCGCCGACATCGGCGCCGGCACCGTCGGTCTCGAGCCGGGGGAGTACCTCTCCGTCGACGCCACGCTGCAGGTCGAGGGGATCCCCTGGCTCTACGGCGTCGGCGACGTCAACGGCCGGCAGCAGCTCACCCACATGGGCAAGTACCAGGCCCGGCAGGCGGGGGCGGCGATCGTGGCGCGGGCCCGCGGGGAGCAGGTCGACACCGCTCCGTGGTCGCCCTTCGTCGACACCGCGGACGACGTCGCGACGCCGTCGGTGGTCTTCACCGACCCGCAGGTCGCCAGCGTCGGGCGCACCGCCGCGCAGGCGCAGGAGGCGGGCCTGCCGCACCGCGTCGTCGAGTACCCGATCGGCAGCATCGCCGGCGCCGCGGTCTTCGCCGACGGCTACACCGGGACGGCGATCGCGGTCGTCGACACCGAGCGCGAGGTGCTGCTGGGCATGACGTTCGTCGGCCCGGCGGTCGCCGAGCTGCTGCACGCGGCGACGATCGCGGTCGTGGCCGAGGTGCCGATCGCCCGGTTGTGGCACGCCGTCCCGGCCTACCCCACGATCAGCGAGATCTGGCTGCGGCTGCTGGAGACCTACCGGGGCTGAGGTCGTCGCGGGCGGATCCCACCCCGGTTCCCGGTGCGGGGAGGGGCGTGCTGGAGTGAGCCGTGCAGTTCGACCGATCGTCCCGTTCCTCCTGGCACCGCTACATCGCCCTGGGCGACTCGTTCACCGAGGGGCTCAGCGACCCGGATCCCGGCCGCCCCGGCGGGTACCGCGGCTGGGCCGACCGGCTCGCCGGGCACCTCGCCGCCGCGGCGCCGCACGCGGACGTCGAGTACGCCAACCTGGCGATCCGCGGCCGGTTGCTGGCCCAGGTGCTCGCCGAGCAGGTGCCCGTGGCGCTCGAGGCGTCGCCGGACCTGGTCAGCCTGGTCGCCGGCGGCAACGACCTGATGCGCCCCGGCGCCGACCCGGACGAGCTGGCCGCGCAGCTCGAGGCCACCGTCGTCCGCTTCCGGGCGGCCGGCGCCGACGTGCTGCTGGCCACCGGCGTGGACACCCGCAACACCCCGATCCTGCGCCGGGTCCGCGGCAGGATGGCGATCTTCAACGCCAACGTCTGGTCGATCGCCGCGCGGCAGGGCGCCGCCGTCCTCGACCAGTGGGGCGCCGGCTGGGTGCAGGACTTCCGGCTCTGGGACACCGACCGGATCCACCTGACCGACGAGGGGCACCGCCGCATGGCGCTGGCCGCCGCGGCGGCGCTGGGGCTGCCCGGTGCCGACGGCGAGGACTGGCGCACCCCGCTCCCGCCGCAGCCACCGCGCGAGCTGCGGGCCGCGCTGGCCGAGGAGGCCGCGTGGGTGCGCGGCTTCGTCGCGCCGTGGATCGGCCGGCGCCTGCGCGGCCGCTCCTCCGGCGACGGCCGGGCGGCCAAGCGGCCGGTGCCCCTGGCCCTGCCCCGCGGGTGACGTGCTGGAACGGCCCGGTCCGGAGGCTCACCTCGAGCGTGCGAGGGGTGAGAGGGACCGGGTCCTCTTTCAGTCGTCGTCGGCGAGCTCGTCGAAGAGCGTGCGGGCGGACAACCGGCCGGTGTCGGTGACGTCGTGCCCCTCGGGGGTCAACGGCGTCCGCTGCCGGGGGAGCGCGGGCGGGACCGGCGGCTCGGGCAGCAGCTCACCGGCCACGTCCTCGGCCGGGGCCTCGGTGACCTCGCCGATCAGCACCTCCGCCGGGCTGGGCAGCGGCGCCGGGCGGCCGAACGCGTAGCCCTGGGCCATCGCGCAGCCGTGGTCGAGCAGCCAGGCGGCCTGGTCGAGGTCCTCGATGCCCTCGGCGATGACCTGCAGGCCCATGCCGCGACCCAGCTGCAGCAGCCCGTGCACGAGCGCGGCGGTGGAGGGCTCGGTGACGACGTCGGCCACGAAGGAGCGGTCGATCTTGACCGTGTGGATGGGCAGCCGGTGCAGCGCGGTGATGGCGGAGTAGCCGGTGCCGAAGTCGTCCAGCGCGAGGGTCACGCCCTGGTCGGTGACGACGGCGACCGCGTGCAGCGTGGCCTCCGCGGCGAACAGCGCCGTCGACTCGGTGATCTCCAGCTCGAGCCGGTGCGGCGGGAGGCCGGACTCCTCGAGCGCCGCGGCGACGAGCTCGCTGAAGCCCTCCTCGCCCAGGTGGCGGGCCGAGATGTTGACGTGCACCCGCAGGTCCTCGGTCCAGGTGGCGGCGTCCAGGCAGGCGCGCCGCAGCACCCACGCGCCGAGCTTCGAGGTGAGCCGGTTGTTCTCCGCGACGTCCAGGAAGGCGCCGGGCGGGAGCAGGCCGCGGGTGGGGTGCTGCCAGCGGATGAGCGCCTCGTAGCCGAGCAGCGTCTCGTCGGCCAGGTGCACGATCGGCTGGTAGAACAGCCGCAGCTCGTCGTGGTCGAGGGCGTGCCGGAGCTCGGTCTCCAGCTGCAGCGCGTCGACGTCGTTGCGGCTCAGCGCCCCCTCGTGGACCTCGATGCGGGCGCGCTGGCCATCGGCCTTGGCCCGGGTCAGCGCGCTCTGCGCCTGGCGGAGCAGGTCGTCGGGGGTCATGTCGGCGCCGAGGGTGAGCCCGACGCTGGCCGAGAGGGTGATCTCCCGGCCGTTCACCACGAACGGCTCGTCGAGCACGCTCAGCAGGCGGTCGGCCAGCGCCCGGAGCCCGTCGAGGTCCTCGACGTCCTCGGCGACGACGAGGAACTCGTCGGCGCCCAGGCGCACGGCGGTGTCCTCGACGCGGGTGCTCCAGCGCAGCCGGTCGGCGAACTGGCTGAGCAGCAGGTCGCCGGCCTCGTGGCCGAGGGCGTCGTTGACCGCCTGGAACCGGTCGATGTTGAGGTGCACCAGGCCCACCTGCAGCCCGCGGCGGCGGGAGAGCGCGACGGCGTGCCGCAGCCGGTCGGTGAGCGCGCGCCGGTTGGGCAGCCCGGTCAGCGGGTCCATGAACGCGCGGCGGACGGCGTCCTCCTCCGCGCGGCGGCGGTCGGTGACGTCGACCAGCGAGAGGACGACGAACTGCGGCGTCCCGTTGCTCTGCAGCACCAGCTCGTGCGACTGGACGACCCACAGCTCCGTGCCGTCGGAGCGGCGCAGCCGGCGCTCGCCGTCGAGGAGCAGGTTGGGGTCGAGGTCGGGCTCGCCGGGAGCCGGCGCGAGCCCGAGGTCGCCGACCGGCGGGTCGTCGGGGTGGGCGAGCAGGTCGATGTGCCGGCCCGACAGGCTCTCGGCGGTGCGGCCGGTGAGGGCGCACATCCGCGGGTTGGCGACCAGCACGTGCCCGTCGAGGTCGACGAGGGCCTTGGCGATCGGCGCGGAGAGGAACAGCGCCTGGAACAGCTGGCCCCGGTCGGCGAGCAGCGTGTCGATCGCCCGCAAGCGCTGCCCGGCGGCGCCGCCAGGCGCGCCCGGGGATCGGGGCGTCTCGGATGCGGGAAGGCTCACCGGGACAGCGTCACGCATCGCAGGCAAGAAGTGACGGAACCGCATCACGGAGAGTCGTGATCAGCCCATCACACTCCGTCGCACCAGGTCACACCGGCCCCACCGGTCGCGCCCGCTACGGGTGATTGCCACAGCGGCCGGGAATCCGGACCCCTCCCGGGGTGCTGGTGCAGCAGACATCGACGAGAGGGAAGTGTCGTGGAGAAGCGGATCGGGTTCCTGTCCTTCGGGCACTGGCAGCCCATTCCCGGGTCGCAGGTGCGCACGGGGCGGGACGCGCTGGTGCAGAGCGTCGAGCTGGCGGTCGCCGCCGAGGAGATGGGGCTCGACGGCGCCTACGTGCGGGTGCACCACTTCGCGCGGCAGCTGGCCTCGCCGTTCCCGCTGCTGGCGGCGATGGCGGCGCGGACGAGCCGGATCGAGCTGGGCACCGGCGTCATCGACATGCGGTACGAGAACCCCCTCTACATGGCCGAGGAGGCCGCGGCGACCGACCTGCTCGCCGACGGCCGGCTGCAGCTCGGCGTCAGCCGGGGATCACCGGAGACGGCGCTGCGCGGCTCGGAGGCGTTCGGCTACGTGCCGGGCCCCGACGGCAGCGACGCCGACCTGGCCCGGCAGAAGACCGGGCTGTTCCTGGCGGCGATCACCGGGCAGCCGCTGGTCGACGCCGACCCGCGGATGACCGGCGGCGCGGCCGGCAGGCTCGCGATCCAGCCGCAGTCGCCGGGGCTGGCCGACCGGATCTGGTGGGGCTCGGGCACCCGCGCCACCGCCGAGTGGACGGCGCAGCAGGGGCTGAACCTGATGAGCTCGACGCTGCTGGTGGAGGACACCGGCGTCCCCTTCGACGAGCTGCAGGCCGAGCAGATCGCCCGCTACCGCGCCGCCTGGGCCGAGGCCGGGTGGGAGCGCGAGCCGCGGGTCTCGGTGAGCCGCAGCGTGCTGCCGATCGTCAGCGACCTGGACCGGCAGTACTTCGGCGGCGCGCGGGACGGGCAGGACCAGGTCGGCATCCTCGAGGGGGTGCGCGCCAGGTTCGGCAAGAGCTACACCGGTGAGCCGGACGCGCTCGCCGAGCAGCTGGCCAAGGACGTCGCCGTCCGCGAGGCCGACAGCCTGCTGCTGACCGTGCCCAACATGCTCGGCGTCGAGTACAACGCCTCCCTGCTGCGGACGATCGTGGAGCACGTGGCACCTGCGATCGGCTGGCTGCACCCCGACCAGCGGTAGCGCGGGTGCCGGCTCGTCGTGCAGCGTGCCGTTGTCGTACGAGCACCCGGCCCCGGCCACGCTCCAGGGGTGCCTCTCGTCCTTCCGGGGTCCTGCGGGACTCCCGGAGCGCGAGGAGCACCCCCAGAGCGCCGGGTCAGCGCAGGTCGAAGCCCAGGTCGAGCACCGGGGCGCTGTGCGTGAGCGCGCCCACGGCCAGGTAGTCGACGCCGGTCGCGGCGACCTCGGCGGCCCGCTCCAGCGTGAGCCCGCCGCTGGCCTCCAGCCGGACGTCGGTCCCGCGCACCAGCGCCACCGCCGCCTCCGTGTCGGCGAGCGCGAAGTTGTCCAGCAGCACCAGCCCGACCCCGGCGGCGATCGCCTCGCGCACCTGGTCGAGGGTGTCGCACTCGACCTCGAGCGAGATCTCCGGCGAGTGGGCGCGCACCGCCTCGACCGCCGCGGTGATGCCTCCCGCGGCGGCGACGTGGTTGTCCTTGACCAGGGCGGCGTCGCCCAGCGCCATGCGGTGGTTGACCCCGCCCCCGCACCGGACGGCGTACTTCTCCAGCTCGCGCAGGCCCGGGGTGGTCTTGCGGGTGTCCCGGATCGCCGCCCCCGTGCCCGACACCGCGTCCACCCAGCGCCGGGTCAGCGTGGCGACGCCGGAGAGCCGGCCGACCAGGTTCAGCGCCGTCCGTTCCGCCGTGAGCAGCGCGCGGGTGGGGCCGGCGGCGCCGAGGACGGGGGCGTTCGGGCGCGCCGCCATCCCGTCGGCCGCGTGCAGCACCACCTCGACGTCGCGCCCGCCGACCATCTCGAACACCGCCGCCGCGACCGGGATGCCGGCCAGCACCCCGGCCGACCGCGGGACGACCTCCCCGGTGGCGTGGGCATCCGCGGGCACCGTGGCCAGGGTGGTGACGTCGGGGCCCAGTGCGAGGTCCTCGTCCAGCGCCCGCCGGATCACCCGCTCCACGGTGGCGGGGTCCAGGCCGCCGTCGCGGAGGACGTCGGCCAGCTCCGCGCGCAGCGGGATCCATTCGGTGCCGGTCATGCCACTCCCTGGGTCTGCTCGGCGCCGGGCACGCCGAGCGGCACGGTACGGGTGTGCAGCCGGCCGGCGGCGTCGACGGAGTGCGCGAGCCGCACCTGCCACTCCGGCCGGGTGCCCGGGGCGTCGGCGCGGCGGTGGCAGCCGCGGCTCTCCGGGCGGGCCAGCGCCGCGGCGGCCAGCAGGGTCGCCACGGTGTGCACCGCCGTCGCCTCGACGGCGGCGAGGTCCAGCGGCCGGCCGGCGGGCAGCCGGGCCGCACCGGCGAGCGCGGCGGTCAGCTCGGTGAGACCGGCGGCGGTGCGGACGACGCCGGCGTGCCGGCTGGTGGCCGCCCCGATCGCCGGCCGCGCCGCGGGGTCGACCGCCCCGGCGGACGAGGCCCCACCGGCTGCCGGCCCGGCCGGTGCGCCGTGCGGCAGCTCCGCGGCGAGCAGGGCGGCGCAGCGGCGGGCGGCGACCAGCCCCTCGGTGATCGAGTTCGACGCCAGCCGGTTGGCCCCGTGCACGCCGGTGCAGGCGACCTCCCCGACGGCGTAGAGGCCGGGGACGCCGGTGCGGCCGTCGAGGTCGCCCAGCACCCCGCCGCAGGTGTAGTGGGCGCCGGGCGTCACGGGCACCGGCTCGGTGCGCAGGTCGAACCCGGCCGCGCGGCAGGCTCGCACGATGCCGGGGAAGCGGCGGGTGAGGAACGGAGCACCCAGGCCGGTCGCATCCAGGAAGACGCAGTCCTCCCCGGTGGCGGCCAGGTGCGCGGCGATCGTCGCGGAGACGACGTCGCGCGGGGCGAGATCGGCCAGCGGGTGGGCGCCGGGCATGATCCGGGCACCTGCGCCGTCGACCAGCACGGCGCCCTCGCCGCGCACCGCCTCGCTGATCAGCACCTGCTGCCCGCGCGCGCCCGGTCCCCGCCACAGCACGGTCGGGTGGAACTGGACCATCTCGACGTCGGCGACCTCGGCCCCGGCCCGCAGCGCGAGCGCGAGCCCGTCGCCGGTCGCGCCGGCCGGGCTGGTGGCGGCGGCGTAGGCCTGGCCGTACCCGCCGGTGGCCAGGACGACGGCGTGCGCGCGCAGGTCCCCGGCGTCGGTCAGGGCGCCGTCGGCGGCGACGCGGGCGACCCGCAGGCCGACCACCGTGCCGTCGCCGGTGCGCAGGGCGTCGAGCGCGACGGTGTGCTCGTGCATCTCGACGCCGGCGTCCCGCAGCGCCGCGACCAGGGTGCGGGTGACCTCGGCGCCGCTGGCGTCCCCGCCGGCGTGCACGATCCGGTCCCGGCTGTGACCGCCCTCGCGGGTGAGCGCGGGGCGGCCCCGCGGGTCGAGGTCCAGCCGGGCCCCGAGGTCCTGCAGCAGCGCGATCGCGTCGGGCGCCTCGGCGACGAGCGCGGCCACGGCGTCGGGATCGCACAGCCCGGCGCCGGCGGTGAGGGTGTCCTGCAGGTGCAGCGCGGCGTCGTCGTCGGACCCCAGGACGGCGGCCAGGCCGCCCTGGGCCCAGCGGGTGCTGCCGTCGCCCAGCGCGCCCTTGGTGACGACGGCGACCCGGCGGCCCGCGCCGGCCAGCGCGAGCGCCGTCATCAACCCGGCGGCGCCGCTGCCCACGACGGCGACGTCGACGGTGCGGGACCAGCCGGCCGCGGGCAGGGGCAGCGCCGGGACGACGGCGGGGGCGACCGGCGCGGTGCGGCGGGGCCCCACAGTCACTCGCCGACCAGCGACGGGGTGCCGAGGGCGATCATCGCCTCGACGGCCGAGCGGGCGCGCGCGGCGACGTCCGGGTCGACGGTGACCTCGTCGCGGCCCTCGCGCAGCGCGCGCAGCAGCTTCTCCGGCGTCGACATCTTCATGTAGGGGCACTCGGCGCGCGGGTTCACCGCCTCGAAGGCGGCCGCCGGGTTGGCCTGGCGCAGCTGGTGCAGCATGCCGATCTCGGTGGCGACCAGCACCCGCTTCGCCGTCGTCCGCCTCGCCTGGTCGAGCATCGCGCCGGTGGAGAGGACGTGCACCCGGTCCTCGGGCAGGTCGCCCTGGCCGACCATCCACAGCGCGCTGGTGGCGCAGCCGCACTCGGGGTGCACGAGCACCTCGGCGTCGGGGGCGTCCTCGATGCTCTGCCGCAGGTCGGTGGGGGAGATGCCGGCGTGCACGTGGCACTCGCCCATCCAGATCCGCATGTTCGTCCGGCCGGTCACCCGCTGCACGTGCGCGCCGAGGAACTGGTCGGGGAGGAAGAGGATCTCGCGGTCGGCGGGGATCGACTCGACGACCTCGACGGCGTTCGACGAGGTGCAGCAGATGTCGGTCTCGGCCTTCACCTCCGCGGTCGTGTTCACGTAGGAGACGACGGCGGCGCCCGGGTGCTCGGCCTTCCAGGCGCGCAGCTGGTCGGCGGTGATGGTGTCGGCCAGCGAGCAGCCGGCGGCGGCGTCGGGCACCAGCACGGTCTTGCCGGGGCTGAGGATCTTCGCCGTCTCGGCCATGAAGTGGACGCCGGCGAAGACGATCGTGCTCGCGGTGCTGGCCGCGGCGATCCGGGAGAGGGCGAGGGAGTCGCCCACGTGGTCGGCGACGTCCTGGATCTGCGCGGCCTGGTAGTTGTGCGCCAGGACGACGGCGTCGCGCTCGGCGGCCAGCCGGCGGACCTCGTCGCGCCAGGAGTCCCGCTGGTCGGGGGTCCAGCTGGTGCTGGTGGGGGCGGGCAGCGTTGCGGTCACCGGGACCTCCGGAGGAGTGGGGTTTCATACTCGCAGTCGAAAACCTGTGCCACGACCGTAGCATTCCGGTCGTGCCTTCTGTGTGGTCCTCGCCGGACCGGCCTGCCTTTCCGCACCACGCGCTCGCCGCCGTGCTGCAGGTCCGGTCGGCGCGGCTGCACGTGATGCTGTGGCGGCGGGCCAACGAGCCGTTCTCGGGCAGCTGGGCGCTGCCGGGAGGCCCCCTGCTGGCCGACGAGCGGCTGGGCACCTCGGTCGCCCGGCAGCTGGCCAGCAAGGTGGAGGTGCGCCAGCTCGCCCACCTGGAGCAGCTCGAGACGCGCAGCGATCCCGACCGCGACCCCCGTGGGCGGACCGTGGCCACCGCCTATCTGGGGCTCGTGCCGTCACACCTCGATCCCGTGCTGCCCGACGACACCGCGTGGCAGCCGGTGGACGCCCTGCCGGAGACGGCGTTCGACCACGGCTCGATCGTGACCTCGGCGCTGGAGCGGCTGCGGGCCAAGCTGTCCTACACCAACGTCGGCTTCGCGCTGGCCCCGCCGACGTTCTCCGTCGCGGAGCTGCGCGAGATCTACGTGGCCGCCCTCGGCTACGAGGTCACCGCCACCAACCTGCAGCGCGTGCTGCTGCGCCGCGGCGTCCTCGAGGCGACCGGCGAGACGGCGGCCTCCGGCCGTGCGGGCGGCCGGCCGGCGGCGCTCTACCGCTTCGTCACGTCGTCGCTCGAGGTCACCGACCCGTTCGCCGTGCTCAGACCGCCGTCGTCGCGCGCGCGCTGAGCGGCCCGCTGCTTCCGCAGGAGGGAGGCGCCCAGGGCCAGGTTGGCGATGCCCAGGAGCACGAAGGCCACCGCCGCGGCCGTGCTCTCGGCCGAGGCCCACATCACGACGGCGAGCACCGTCCACATCGCCCCGAGGACGAAGTACCACGTCGGGTTCGGGCGTCGGCCGCGCGTCTCCACGTGTCTTTCGTAGGCCACGGACCCGGGGGAGGGCAAGCGCCGGAGGTGGCGCGTTGCCACGGGACGGCACGGGGACGCCGCTGCCGGAGGCGTCCCCGTGCCGGCACGGGCCGGGTACCGGTGAGCGCGCCCGGCAGGGATCGAACCTGCGACCAAGTGCTTAGAAGGCACCTGCTCTATCCGCTGAGCTACGGGCGCTCGCGCCGCCGATCATCGCATCGCCCGGCGACGGCGTGCTGCGGGTCCGCGACGCGTCGTCCACAGGGCGCGGCTGCGTCCACAGTTCGCGTTCCGGCCTGCTCCCGCCGGGCGGCGGCGGCCAGTGTCGACGGCACACCGGCACCGCGCCGGTGGCGCCGACCCGGCGCCCACTCCTGGAGGAGCACCGTGAACGACACCATCGTGACCGTCGTCGGCAACGTCGCCGACTCCCCCCGCCGCAACAGCACCCAGAACGGCGCGGTGACCAACTTCCGCCTCGCCTCCACCGCCCGCCGCTACGACTCCGGCAGCGAGCAGTTCGTCGACTCCGGCACCTTCTGGGTCGACGTCGAGTGCTGGAACGGCCTCAGCGGCAACGTGTCCGCGTCCCTCAGCAAGGGCGATCCGGTGATCGTCCACGGCGCCCTCACGACGCACAGCTGGGAGTCCGACAGCGGGCCGCGCAGCAAGCCCCGCATCAAGGCCTTCGCGGTGGGGTGCAACCTGGCCAAGGGGACGTCGGTCTTCCGCCGCACCCCGGCGGTGCGCACCGCCCAGCCGGCCGAGGCGGGCCCGGCCCCGGCGGAGGCGCCGGCCGGGGAGGACTTCCCCGGCGCCGGCTGCGACCCGGTCACCGGCGAGCTGTACGAGACCGACACCGGTTTCGCGACCACGGACGCCGAGGAGCTGGAGGAGGCCGCCGGGGCGCTCGTCGGCCGCTAGGGGATTCGGGACGGGCCGGGCGCTGCCCGGTCCGTCCCGTCGGCGGCCGGGTCAGTGGCCGCAGGAGTCCTCGAGCTCACCCTCCCACGCCTCGCGCCCTTCCATGACGGCGAAGACGGCGATGACGAACCCGGCGACCGGGTCCAGCCAGGTCCAGCCGACCAGGGCGTACAGGCCCAGCCCGACGAGGGTGGAGATGCTGAGCAGCACGCAGATCCGGGTCTCGGCCGCGTCGGCCAGGATCAGCGGGTCGCCGCCCAGCTGCTCGCCGACCCTGCGCTTGGCCCGCGCCAGGATCGGCATGACCACGATCGAGGCGGCCAGGAGGACCAGGCCGACGGGGGAGGAGTCCGGCGTCTCGCCGTCCACCAGGCTCCGGATCCCCTCGACCGTCACGTAGCCGGCCAGCACGAAGAAGGTGAGGGCGACGGCCCGGAGCGCGCGGCGCTCCTTCACCTCGTCCGCGTGCCCGTGGCGCAGGCGAGCGGCCAGCCGCAGGCCGACCAGCACGGCCGACGCCGACTCGATGCCCGAGTCGACGCCGAAGCCGACCATCGAGACCAGGCCCGCGAGAACTCCCACGGTGATCGCGACGGCGCCTTCGACGACGTTGTAGGCGACCGTGAACCAGGCGAGCCGGAGACCGCGGCGGGTCAGCCGCTCGGTCTCGGCCGGGGTGAGGGTGGCAGCACTCACCGGATCTGCCCGGTCGGTCGCCGCGGCGGCATCGTCATGCGGCGATGCTAGCGGGGCGGCTCGATCGATCGGCAAGGTCTACCGCCGCGTCGGGAATCCGAGGGGACGGACGAGGCGTTGCACCGGATCGATCGATGGCCGGCCGCGCCCGGACGGTCGGCCGCGGAACGCCTGCGCCCCCAGCAGAGCGGACGTCCGCCATCCCCGCCCCCGGTAGGCTCGCCAGGCGGGATTCCCCGCGAGACGACGGAAGGCTCCGAAGCCCAGTGGCTCAGTACATCTACACGATGGTCCGTGCGCGCAAGGCGCACGGCGACAAGGTGATCCTCGACAACGTCACCCTGTCGTTCCTGCCCGGCGCCAAGATCGGCGTCGTCGGCCCCAACGGTGCCGGCAAGTCCACCGTGCTCCAGATCATGGCCGGCATGCAGCAGCCCTCGAACGGTGACGCGACGCTCGCCCCCGACGCCTCGGTCGGGATCCTGCTGCAGGAGCCGCCGCTCAACGAGAACCTCGACGTCCGCGGCAACGTGGAGGAGGCCGTGAAGCCCCTCCGCGACGCGCTCACCCGCTTCGAGGAGGTCAGCGCGGCGATGGGCGAGCCCGACGCCGACTTCGACGCGCTGATGGCCGAGCAGGGCGAGCTCATGGAGGTCATCGAGAACGCCGACGGCTGGGAGCTCGACGCCCGCATCGAACAGGCCATGGACGCGCTGCGCTGCCCGCCCGGCGATGCCGACGTCACCGTGCTCTCCGGTGGCGAGCGCCGCCGGGTCGCGCTGTGCCGGCTGCTGCTCGAGGCGCCCGACCTGCTGCTGCTCGACGAGCCCACCAACCACCTCGACGCCGAGAGCGTGGCGTGGCTGGAGCAGCACCTGGAGAAGTACGCCGGCACCGTCGTCGCCGTCACCCACGACCGGTACTTCCTGGACAACGTGGCGCAGTGGATCCTCGAGCTCGACCGGGGTCGCGCCTACCCGTACGAGGGCAACTACTCGACCTACCTCGAGACCAAGGCCGCCCGCCTCCAGGTGGAGGGCGCGAAGGACGCCAAGCGCGCCAAGCGCCTCAAGGAGGAGCTGGAGTGGGTCCGCTCCGGCGCCAAGGCGCGCCAGGCCAAGAGCAAGGCCCGGCTGGCCCGCTACGAGGAGATGGCGTCGGAGGCCGAGAAGTTCCGCAAGCTGGACTTCGAGGAGATCCAGATCCCGCCGGGCCCCCGTCTGGGCAGCGTCGTGGTCGAGACGAAGAACCTGACCAAGGGCTTCGGCGACCGCGTGCTCATCGACGACCTGTCGTTCACGCTGCCGCGCAACGGCATCGTGGGCGTCGTCGGCCCGAACGGCGTCGGCAAGACCACGCTGTTCAAGATGCTGGTCGGCGAGGAGAAGCCCGACGACGGCGACATCAAGGTCGGCGATACGGTGAAGCTCTCCTACGTCGAGCAGTCCCGAGGCGGCATCGACCCGAAGAAGACCCTGTGGGAGGTCGTCTCCGACGGCCTGGACCACATCAAGGTCGGCAACGTCGAGATGCCCTCGCGCGCCTACGTCGCGGCGTTCGGCTTCAAGGGCCCGGACCAGCAGAAGCCGGCCGGCGTGCTCTCCGGCGGTGAGCGCAACCGGCTGAACCTGGCGCTCACCCTCAAGCAGGGCGGCAACCTGCTGCTGCTGGACGAGCCCACCAACGACCTCGACACCGAGACGCTGACCAGCCTCGAGGGTGCGCTGCTCGAGTTCCCCGGCTGCGCCGTCGTCGTGAGCCACGACCGGTGGTTCCTCGACCGCGTGGCGACGCACATCCTGGCCTACGAGGGCGACTCGAAGTGGTTCTGGTTCGAGGGCAACTTCGCCGACTACGAGAAGAACAAGGTCGAGCGGCTGGGCCCGGATGCGGCTCGTCCGCACCGCGCCACCTACCGCAAGCTCTCCCGCGACTGACGGAAGACCCCCGGCACGTCCCCACCGACGGCCGGCGTGGAGCACCCGCTCCGCGCCGGCCGTCGGCGTTCCCGCGCCGGTGCGGAATCGAGTTCCTCGCTGAGCGACCCCTGGCCCACCGGGCGCCGGTTGCCTACTCTCGCGGCACTCCCGTCGCGTAACGGCGCGACCGCGAGAGCCCCGGAGTGCGCATGGACGTGATGGCCCTGGCCCGCGCCGAGCGCGAGGAACTCCGCGAGCTCCTGGCCGGGCTCGCCCCGGAGCAGTGGTGCGCCCCGACGCTCTGCGCCGGCTGGACGGTCCGGGACGTGGTGGCGCACATGCTGAGCTACGAGGAGCTCCGGCCGCGCCAGCTGGCCGAGCGGTTCTCCCGGGGCCTGTTCATGGTCGACCGCGTCAACGCCGTCGGGCTGCGGGCGTACGCGACGCGGACCCCTGCCCAGCTGATGCAGCTCCTGGACGACCACCTCACGCCGTCCGGGCTGACCGCGGGGATGGGCGGAGCCATCGCGCTGACCGACGGGATGATCCACCAGCAGGACATCCGCCGCCCGCTCGGCCTGCCCCGCAGCATCCCGGCCGAGCGGCTGGCGCCGGCGCTCCGCACGGCCCTGTTCGCGCCCACGCTCCTCGGGGTGCTGCGCGTCCGGGGGGTCCGGCTGGTGGCCACCGACATCGACTGGACGTTCGGGCGCGGCCCGGAGGTCAGGGGGACGGCGGAGGCGATCCTGATGGCCGTGTCCGGGCGCCGCGGAGTCGCCACGGAGCTCTCCGGCCCCGGGCAGGCGCGGCTGGCCCCACGGCTCGGCGGCTGAGCCGTCGTCCGCTCGCCCGGGCGGCGCCCGACCGGAGCCATGCGGCAGGGTGGACGCCGTGAGGCACACCGCGCACGTCCCCATGCGCTGGTCGGACATGGACGCCTACCAGCACATCAACAACGTGGCCTTCCTCGGCTACTTCGAGATGGCGCGGGTGCAGCTGTTCTTCGAGCAGCCGACGCACGACGACCACACCGGGATGCGCCGCGGGCTGGTCGTCGCGTCGCACGAGATCGCCTACAAGCGGTCGGTCGTCTACGACGCGGACCCGCTCGAGGTCCAGGTCTGGGTCTCCGGTGTCCGCGCCGCCGCGTTCACCTGCCACTACGAGCTCTTCGACCACGGGAAGCTCGCCGTCACCGGCAGCACGCTGCTGGTCCCCTTCGACTTCGCGCTCGCGCGGCCGCGCCGGCTCACCGTGGAGGAGAAGGAGTTCCTCGCCCGCTGGGCCGACGACCGGATCTGACACCGGACCGGTGCCGCGCCCTCGGTACGCCGCCGGAGCCGCGGCCTGGCGGGCAGTCGCTGCCCGTCCAACGGGACTGGGCGAGGGAGCGAGTGCCCGTGGACCGGTTGGTGGGGCGGCCGGCGACCCCGGCCGGATCCGAGGAGATGCCTGGGCGGGAAAGCGGTTCCGCGATCGCCGCGGCCGGGGCAGGGTGTCCCCTGCGGGGGCGGTCGGCCTCGACGCGGGCCCGGCCGGCACGGGCCTCCCGCGTCCCCGGCCGGGACGACGGGACGCTGCCACCCAGCGGAAGGACCCCGCCGTGACCTCCACCGAACCGACCACCCAGCCGACAGTGCCCGCGCCTCCCCCCGGGAGCTCCCCGGAACCGGCCCCGGGCACCGCAGACCTGGTCGAGCGGCTCTTCGCCGCCGTCCTGGCCACCCTCGACGTCCAGACGGCGTACCTCGGCGACCGGCTCGGCTACTACCGGGCGCTGGCCGACGGCGGGCCGCAGACGCCGGCCGAGCTCGCCGCGCGGTGCGGGACGGCCGAGCGGTACACCCGAGAGTGGCTCGAGCAGCAGGCGGTGACCGGCTTCCTCACTGCGGTGGACTCCCCGGCCGGACCCGGGAACCCACGGCTGCGCCGCTTCGCCCTGCCCGCCGCTGCCGTCGAGCCGTTCACCGATCAGCTCAGCCCCGACCACGTCCTCCCGCTGGCTCGCTTCCTCGTCGGCGTCGGCAAGCAGGTGGACGCGCTGGTCCGCGCCCACCGCACCGGCGGCGGGGTGAGCTGGGCGGAACTGGGCGACGACGTGCGTGAGGCCCAGGCTGCGGCGAACCGGCCGCTCTTCCTGGGCGCTCTCGGGCGGGACCACCTGCCGTCGCTGCCCGAGGTGGACCGCGCGCTGAGCACCGGGGGACGCGTCGCCGACGTCGGTTGCGGCGAGGGCTGGTCCGCCATCGGCATCGCCCTGGCCTACCCGGCGGCGACCGTCGACGGGTACGACGTCGACGTCCCCTCCGTCGAGGCCGCGCGCCGGCACGCCGCCGAGGCGGGTGTGGGCGATCGGGTCCGCTTCGAGGTCGCCGACGCCGCCACGGTCGGCCGGGACGGCACCTACGACGTCGTCACCGCGTTCGAGTGCATCCATGACCTGCCGCAGCCGGTCGACGTCCTCGCGGCCATGCGCCGACTGGCCGGCGAGGACGGCTACGTGCTGGTCATGGACGAGCGGGTGGCCGAGACCTTCGGCGCGCCCGGAGACGACGTCGAGCGGCTGATGTACGGCTACAGCGTGATGTGCTGCCTCGCCGACGGGTTGTCCTCCCAGCCTTCGGTCGGCACCGGCACCGTGATGCGGCCCGACGTCCTGCGCGGGTACGCCCGCGAGGCGGGGTTCGACGATCTGGAGGTGCTCCCGATCGCCGACGACTTCTTCCGCTTCTACCGCCTCTTCGGCTGAGGCCGCGCCCTCCGCAGTCATCGCGGCGGCCGCGTACGGGTGACGCGCCCGCCGCTCCCGGTGATGCGTGGGACGGGGTGTTCGGCCGTCGCCGCGCACGGGTCGACCCGGATCGCGCCGGGTGGAGCCGCGCGCGCATCCGGCTCGACCTCGCCGCGCCCGGGTCGACCCGGCGCCCAGGCACTCAGCCGGGAACGATCCGCGGCACCGGTCGGTCGGCCCCGGTCGGCGCACCCCGCTGGGCGGCCTCCTCGTCCGGCACCGGCCGCACGACGGCGCCGGCGGTCACCAGCCCGCCACCGAACACCGCCGCGTTGATCCCGCCGCGGTGCACCATCGCCTTCACCAGCCTCAGCCCGGTCAGCCGCTCCAGGTGCGTGCACGGCGGGCAGCGCTTCATGCCGAACAGCAGCGCGTCGCCCACCGCGAACCAGCGGCCCACCAGCGCCGGCAGGTCCACGCCGGTGGTCACCAGGTTCCGGCGGGTGTCCGCCGTCGTGAACGGCCCGCCGACCTCGGCGCCGACGGCGGCGACGTCGTCCCGGTCGATGAGCGTGAGCTGCTTCTCCAGGTCCGGGTACTGCGCCCAGGTGCCGCCGCCGAGGGCGTAGCGGTCGCCCTCCAGCCCGATGCCGGGCACCAGACGTGCCGACGGCGCCCGGCGCATCGGCGCGGCGGCCGCGGGCGTCATCCAGATCTCCAGCAGCGAACCGGTATCCATTCCAGACCTCCGGGGTCAGGCGGCGGGAGCGGGGGAGCGGCGTCCCCGGGCGGGCGGGACGTCGTCGGCGCCGCGGGCGTCGAGCGCCTCGCTGATGGTGTGCGCCATCTGCAGCAGCTGGACAAGCAGCGGGGTCACCGTCGTCCGCAGGCCCCGGATGCCGCGTGCCGAGCCGCCGCGCGCGGCCTGGGCCTCGCGGATGCGGTCGGCCCGCTCGGCCAGCACCGGGATGAAGCGCAGCGCCATGGAGATGACCAGGCCGATCCGCGCCGGGCGCACGCCCACCACCCGCAGCGGCGCGCACAGCCGCTCGATGACCGCCACCATCTCCGTCACCCGCGTCGTCGCCGTCACCACGGCGGCGGCGAGCACGAGGGCCAGCAGCCGCAGCACGGTCACCGCGGCCGTCGGCAGGTCGCTGAACAGCGTGTGGAAGACGAGCAGGCCGGCCAGCCACCAGCGCACCGTCCGTGCCTGCCGGGCCAGCGCGGTCGCCGGCAGCCGCGCGGCGCCCAGGCCCACCGCCAGCACCCCGAGCAGCGCGGCGACGACCACCGGCAGCGTCGGCACGGCGAACAGCAGCACGGCCAGGGCCGCGAGGGCCAGGAGCTTGCCGCCGGCGGGGACGCGGTGGACGACGCTGCGCCGGGGCACGTAGAGCGCGAGGGTCATCGCCGCTCCATGAGCGCCCGGTAGGCCGCGATCGCGGCACGGGGCGCGGCGTCCTCGACGATCCGGCCCCCGTCGACGACGAGGACGCGGTCGAACCCGTCGAGCAGATCGAGCTGGTGGGTCACCACGACCACCTGCTGCTCGAGCTCCCCGATGACCCGGGCCACGCGCCGCGCGTTGACCAGGTCCAGCAGCGTCGTCGGCTCGTCGAACACGACGCGGGCGGGGCGCATCACGAGCACGCCGGCGATCGCGAGCAGCTGCTTCTGGCCGCCGGACAGCAGGTGCGCGGGATGGTCGGCGTGCCCGGCCAGCCCGTACCGCGCCAGCACCTCGGTCACCCGCTCGGCCCGCTCGGCGGTGGGCACGCCCTGGTTCTCCAGCCCGTAGGCGGCGTCCTCGGCGACCGTGGGGTGGACGATCTGGGCGTCGGGGTCCTGGAACACGAAGCCGACCCGCCGGCGCACCTCGCGCACCGACGCCCGGGTGTCCAGGCCGTCGACCAGCACCTGCCCGGACGTGGGCAGCACCAGCCCGTTGAGCAGCCGCGCGAAGGTGCTCTTGCCCGAGCCGTTGGCGCCGACGACGCCGATCCGCGCCTCGGTCAGGTGCAGGTCGACGTCGGTGAGCACCGGGCGGTCGCCGTAGCGGTGGGAGACGCCGCGCAGCTCGATCCCCCGTGCGGGGTCGGCGACGGCGTCGGGCCGCGGCTCCGGCCGGCGGAACCTCACCGGGTGGCGACCGCCCGCTGCGGTCGCTCGATCACCGGGTAGCTGCGGCGCACCTGGGCGGCGATCGCCGCGGCGATGAACGCCTTGACGGCGTCACCGGGGAGGAAGGGCAGGGCGCCGGAGACGATCGCCTCGCCCAGGGACAGGTTCGCCACGGCGGCGAGCACCGGGACGCCGACCAGGTAGATGACGACCATGCCGCCGACCACGTTGAACACCACGCCCCACGCGACGTTGTAGCGGGCCCAGAAGCGCTCGGTCAGCCAGCCGATGACGAACGCCGCCACCGGCCAGCTGAACAGGTAGCCCGCGGTGGCGCCGGCGAACACCGCCAGGCCGCCCGAACCGCTGGCCAGCAGGGGCAGCCCGATCGCGACCAGGACCAGGAACAGCAGCACGGCGAGGAAGCCGCGGCGGGCGCCCAGCACGCTGCCGGCGAGCATGACGCCGAGGGTCTGCGCGGTGATCGGGACGGGCCCGATGGTCACGGCGGGGAGGGTGCCCAGCACGGCGATGATGGCCGCGAAGAGCGCGATGTAGGCCAGGTCCCGGGTCTTCATGCTCACTCCTGCGATGCGCCGGTGGACGGGCGCCGCCGTCCCGGCGTCACCTGCGGCAAGGTACCCGAGCGCCGTCCGGCGCCCGGGTACCGGCCGGTGCGCTCAGCCCTGCAGCCACACCGCGGCGTCGTCGGGCAGGGAACCGTCCTCGACCGGGGCGCTGCTGAGCAGCACCCGGCCCTCCGGCAGGAGGACCGGGGAGCCGGAGAGGTTGAGCAGGCAGACCAGCCCGCCCGGACGGCGGAAGGCGACGCAACGGTCGGGTGCCTGTAACCACTGCACCTCGTCCCCCGCGAAGGCGGGCGAGGAGGCGCGCAGGGCGATAGCATCCCGATACAGCGACTGCATCGAACCGGCGTCCGCCCGCTGCGCCTCGGCGGTCAGCGACGCCCAGCCCTCGGGCATGGGCAGCCAGGTGTCGGCGGCGGTGGAGAAGCCGTACGAGGGCTCGGTCCCCGACCAGGGCACCGGGATGCGGCATGCGTCGCGCCCCCGGTCGGCGCCGCCGGACCGGAACCAGATCGGGTCCTGCAGCACCTCGTCGGGCAGGTCGACGTCGGGCATGCCGAGCTCGTCGCCGTTGTAGAGGTAGGCCGCACCCGGGAGGGCCAGCTGCAGCAGCGCCGCCGCCCGGGCCCGCCGGGTGCCGAGCTCGCCGCCGCCGTAGCGGGTGACGTGGCGGGGGCGGTCGTGGTTGGACAGCACCCAGCAGGCCGGTGCGGGCGTGCCCGCCACCGCGGCCAGGGAGTGGGTGATCGCGTCGCGCAGCCCCTCGGGGGTCCACTCGGCGGTGAGCAGCTTGAAGTTGAAGGCCAGCTGCAGCTCGTCCTCGCGCAGGTACTGGGCCAGCCGCTCGTCGTCGGAGACCCACACCTCGCCGACGGCCATCGTGCCGGGGTACTGGTCGAGGACGCTGCGGATGCGGCGGTGCACCACGTGCACGCCGTCCTGGTCGAACCGGTGGTCGCCGGGGCCGTGGTCGTCGAGCAGCCCGGTGTCGTCCATCGGCACCATGTCGGGCAGCCCGTCGGGCTTGGCCATGCCGTGGGCGACGTCGATGCGGAAGCCGTCCACCCCGCGGTCGAGCCAGAAGCGCATCGTCTCGTCGAGGTCGGCGACGACCTCGGCGTTGGCGAAGTTCAGGTCCGGCTGCTCGGGCGCGAAGATGTGCAGGTACCACTGCCCGTCGGGCACCCGGGTCCACGCCGGCCCGCCGAACACCGACGGCCAGTTGTTCGGCGGCTCGGCGCCGTCCGGCCCGCGGCCGTCGCGGAACAGGTACCGGGCCCGCTCCGGCGAACCGGGCGCGGCGGCCAGCGCCGCCTGGAACCACTCGTGGTCGTGCGAGCTGTGGTTGGGCACCAGGTCGACGGTCACCCGGATGCCGAGGGCGTGCGCATCGGCCAGCAGCGCGTCGAACCCGGCCAGGTCGCCGAACACCGGCTCGACGTCCCGGGGGTCGGCGACGTCGTAGCCGTGGTCGGCCATCGGCGAGGGGTAGAACGGCGTGATCCACAGCGCGTCGACCCCGAGGTCGGCCAGGTAGGGCAGCCGCGACCGGATGCCGGCCAGGTCGCCCACGCCGTCACCGTTCCCGTCGGCGAAGCTGCGGATGTAGATCTGGTAGAAGACCGCGTCCCGCCACCAGTCGGTGTCGGTCGTGGACAGGGTGCGGTTCGGCTCCGGGCTCACCGGGCTCCTCGGGGGCTCTCGTGGGCGTTCGGGTGTGCGGGCGCGCCGGCGGTGATCGCCGGGCGCGGGCGGTCCGGCGGCGTGCGGCGGACCGGGACGGCACCCCGGCAGGGGCGCCGGCGGCTCAGCGGTTCTGCATGCTCCCCGCGGCCATCTCCAGGTATCCCCAGAGCGTGGCGTCCTGGTCCGGGGGGAGCTCGAGCGAGTCGACGGCGTCGCGCATGTGCGTCAGCCAGGCGTCGCGCTCGGCGGGGCCGATGGCGAACGGGGCGTGCCGCATCCGCAGCCGCGGGTGCCCGCGCTCCTCGGAGTAGGTCGTCGGACCGCCCCAGTACTGCTCGAGGAAGCCCCGGAGCCGGGTCTCGGCGCCCTCCCAGTCGTCCTGGGGGTACATCGGCACGAGCACCGGGTCGGTGCGCACGCCGGCGTAGAAGCGGGCGACCAGCCGGCGGAAGGTCTCCGCGCCGCCGACCTCGTCGTAGAAGGTCCGTGCCGACGGCAGGGACCGCCTCGACTCGCTCATGCGCCTGGTGCTCCCTCAGCCTCGGTCGGGGCGTCCGCCCGGTCGCGCGTCCGCCGATAGGCCATCAGCGCCGGGGCGACCGCGATCATTCCGAGCACCCCGGAGAGGGCCACCACGACGCTCGGGTCGAACTCCTCCGCGGCGAGGCCGGCGCCGATCGCGCCGAGCCCCTGGACGCCGGCCAGGCCGCTGGCCACGACGCCGAATGCGCGCCCGCGGTAGGCGCTGGGCACCGCCTGCACGAAGGCGACGTTGAGCGGGATCGACCACGCCGCGCCCAGGCCGGAGACGAAGAGCATCCCGACCAGGAACCAGAACGGCACCGCGCCCGGCCCGGCCGCGGCCGCGACGAGGCCGCCGACGAGGACGGGGGCCAGGGAGACCACGACGAGCGGGACGACGAGGCGTTCCCGCCGCGCCGGGGGCACCAGCCGCGCGATCACCAGCCCGCCGATGGTGACCCCGAGCGGGTTGGCGGCCAGGAGGACGCCGACCGCCGTCGTGCCCTGGCCGAGGGAGTCCACCAGCGGCGCGGCGATGCCCTCGGAGGCGTACACGAAGCCCGTCGTCACCCAGACGACGCCGACGATGGCCAGCAGCCGGGGGCTGCGGCCGATGAACCGCAGGCCCTCGGCGGTGTCGCGCCACAGGGACCCCGGCGCGCCGCCGCCCTCGGCCACCGGGGCCGGCCGCGGCGTCAGCCGTGCCCACAGCCAGACGGCGGAGATCAGGAAGGTCGCGGCGTCCACCAGCAGCGCGGCGGAGGGGTTGAGCACGGCGATCAGCGCGCCGCCGGCGAGGAACCCGGCGACCTGGGCCAGCTGCAGGGTGATGCCGGTCAGCGACGTGGCGACGGCGTACCGGTCCCCGTCGAGCACGTCGGCCATCAGCGCGGAGCGGGCCGACTCGAACGGCGGCGCGCACATGCCGACGACGAAGAGCAGGCCCAGCAGCACCGGGAGGGGCGTGCCGGGGATGGCCATGATCGCGACGAGGACCGCGCGGGCGACGTCGGTGGCGATCAGCACCCGGTGCCGTGGCAGCCGGTCGGCCAGCGTGGAGAGCAGCGGCCCGCCGAGCAGCCAGGGCAGGTGGCTGATCGCGAAGGTCAGCGCCGCCAGCAGCGGGGACGCCGTCCGGTCGTAGACGAGCACGGTGAGCGCGACCCGCGCCAGCTCGTCCCCGGCCGCGGACAGCACGAAGGTGCCGAAGAGCGGCCGGAACTCGCCGACGGCGAAGACCTCGCGGAAGGTGGCCTGCCGCACCGGGGCTCCCGGTACGGGGCCCTGCGGTGCGGGCGCGCTCAGCGGGACCCCGCCCCGGCGCCGGAGGCGCTCAGCAGCGGGACCGGCGTGCGGATGCCCTCGGCGACGAACCGCTCCTTGAGCCGCATGCGCAGCTCCCGGCCGACCCGCCACTGGGCGGCGTTGGTGGTGCGCACGGTGAGCCGGAGGAACACCCCCTCCGCGGTGATCTGCTCGACCCCGAGGGACTCCGGCTCGGCCAGGAGGATGCCGGCCCACTCGTCCTCGGCGTACATCGCGTCGGCAACCTCCTGCATGACCGCACGGCAGCGTTCCAGGTCGGTGTCGTGGGCGACCGGCATGTCGATGACCACCTGGGCGAAGCCCTGGCTCTTGTTGCCGACCCGCAGCACCTCGCCGTTGCGGACGTACCAGACGACGCCGTTGACGTCCCGCAGCCGGGTGATCCGCAGGCCGACCGCCTCCACGGTGCCGATGGCCTCGCCGAGGTCGACGACGTCACCCACGCCGTACTGGTCCTCCAGGATGATGCCGATCCCGGCGATGAAGTCCTTGACCAGGTTCTGCGCGCCGAAGCCGAGGGCGACGCCGACCACGCCGGCGCTGGCCAGGATCGGCGCCAGGTTGATCCCCAGCTCGCCGAGCACCAGGACGACGGCGATGCCCATGATCACCATCGAGGCGAAGCTGCGCAGCACCGAGCCGATGGCCTCGGCCCGCTGGGTGCGCCGCGCGGTGATCTGGTCGATGACCTCCTCGGCGGCGGGCGTGCGGCTGCGGAAGGGCCGCAGGATGGTGGGCATCGCCCCGGTCGCCGTGCGGTCGGTCAGCCGGCCGATCGCCCGGTGGGCCAGCAGCCGGAGCCCGGCCGCCAGCACGACGATCAGCAGGATGCGGGCCGGGGTGGCGATGAGCGTCTCGGCGTTCTCGGCCAGCCAGTCCATGCCGGACCAGTCGTAGACCTCCTGGCAGAGCCAGTAGTCGGCGCAGTCGGCGACGCCCGCCCCGTCGTCCGCGGCGAGCACCGTGGTGGGTCCGGTCATTACCGGAATGCTCTCAGGTGCGGGTGGCGGTGGCGGTGCAGCCAACAGTGCGTGTCCGGATGCTGACGCACGGCTGTCTCAGCCGGTGAGGCCCGTGTGTGCCGCCAGGAAGGCGAGCTGGTCCGCGGCAAGGCCCACGGTCCGGCTGACCGCACGGGCGCCGTGCCCGACCGAGACCTCGCGGCGGAGGACCACCGGGGCCGCGGAGCTGGTGGCGTGCTGCAGCGCGGCGGCGAGCTTGCGCCCGTGCAGCGGATCGACCCGGGTGTCGGACTCGAACGTCGTGAACAGCACCGCCGGGTACGCCGTCCCCTCGCGCACCGCGTGGTAGGGCGAGTAGCCCAGCAGCCAGCCGAGCTCCACGGGGTCGTCGGCGGTGCCGTACTCGTCGTTCCAGGTGCGGCCGAGGCCGAAGCGCTCGTACCGGACCATGTCCAGCAGCGGCGCGCTGCAGACGACGGCGGCGGCGAGCTCGGGGCGCTGGGTCAGGGTGGCGCCCACCAGCAGACCGCCGTTGGACCCGCCCATGACCGCCAGCTGCCCGTGCGTCGTCCACCCGCCGGCCACCAGGTGCTCGGCGGCGGCGGCGAAGTCGTCGAAGACGTTCTGCTTGCGCTCGCGCATCCCGGCGCGGTGCCACTCCTCGCCGTGCTCGGAGCCGCCGCGCAGGTTCGCCACCACCCAGACGCCGCCCGCGGCGACCCACGCCAGGGCCTGCGCCGTGTAGGCCGGCGTGAGGGAGACGTTGAAGCCGCCGTAGCCGTAAAGCACCGCCGGGCGCGGTCGGTCGGCCGTGCCCGTCCCGGAGAGCACGAACAGGTGCACCGGGGTGCCGTCCTCCGACGTCGCGTGCGTCTCGACGACGGTGAGCTCCGGCACCTCCCCGGCGACGTCGGCCCGCTCCCAGCCGTCCAGACCGGTGGGCGAGGCGGCGTCCCAGCGCAGCACCGACTGCGGCGTGCCGTAGTCGGTGTACCCGACCCAGGCGCTGGTGCCGCCCTCGGGCGGCGCGCTCACGCCGGAGATGCTGCCCGCGCCGGGAGCGGCGACGTCGGCGATCCGGCCGCTGCCGTCCGCCGCCCACAGCGACAGCCGGTCGGTGGCGTCCACGGCGTGCACGGCGAGCACCTGCGGGGTGCCGTCCGGGGCGTCGACGAGCGCCAGGTCGGAGAGGACGGCGCCGTCCTGCTCGGGGACGACGTCCTGCCACCGCTCCGGCGCCCACGTGGCGGGGTCGGCCGGGTCCGCGACGGCGAGCCGCCAGCGCGGGGCGTCGCGGTCGGACATCAGCCACAGCCGCCCGTCGCGGGCCACCCAGGCGGCGGTCTGCGCGTCGACGCCGAGCTGCAGCTCGCGGAGCGCGCCGTCCCCGCCGAGGTCGGCGAGCCACACGTCGTCGCGCGGTGCGGTGCCGACCGACCGGGAGACGACCAGCCAGCGGCCGTCGCGGCTGGTGCGTACGCCGAAGTAGCTCGCCGGGTCGCTGCCCTCGCCGTGCACGAGCACGTCGTCGTCGGCCGGCGCGCCCACCCGGTGGCGCCACACCCGGCGGTGGAACTGCTCCTCGCCGGCGGGCACCTGGTCGGGGGCGAGGCGGCGGACGTAGAACAGCTCCTCCCCGCCGGGCAGCCAGCCGACGGGGGAGTAGCGGCACCGGTCGACCGGCCCGTCGAGCAGCTCGCCGGTGGCGACGTCGAGGACGTAGAGCTGCGACTCCTCGTCGCCGCCCGTGGAGACCTGGTAGGCGAGCCGGTCGCCCTCCCAGGACGGCGACCAGGCGTCGAGCGTCGTCGTCCCCTCGGGGTCCAGGGCCATCGGGTCGACGAGCACCCGGACGCTGCCGTCGGCCTCGCGCACCCGGAGCACGGCGTGCTCCTGCCCGGGGTCGCGGCGGGTGGAGAAGGCGCGCTCGCCGCGCCACACCGGCAGGCCGACCGCGCCGGCGCGCACCAGCTCGCCCAGCTTCCCGGCGAAGCGCTCGCGCAGGGGCAGCGACGACAGCACCTCCGCGGTGAGCTCGTCCTGCGCCTGCGCCCACGCGCGGGTGCGGGGGTCGGCGGCGTCCTCGAGCCAGCGGTAGGGGTCGGCGATCCGGTGGCCGTGCAGCTCGTCGACGAGGTCCAGCCGCGGGGCTTCCGGGTAGCGCATGGCGGGCACGCTAGTCGGCGCCGGGGACAGCGAGCCCGGACCGGACGGATTTCGAGTGCGCCATCCCGGCGATCCCGGGTCAGAATGGGGCTGCCCGCGGGTCGTGCAGCACCCGGCGGTCCGGGGCGTCCGGAGGTGATCCGTGCCGCGTTCCGCGCCCGGGTCGACGCCGGCGGGTCACCCAGGCTCGCGGCGCGACCCCGTCCCGCCGCTCGTCCCCGTGCCCTCGCCCGCGACCACGGGCGCCACCCTGCTGCTCAACGCCACCTACGAGCCGCTGTGCGTGGTGTCCAGCCGGCGGGCGATCGTGCTGGTGCTCGCCGAGAAGGCCGAGTCCGTCGACGTCGCCGCCGACGTCTGCCACTCCGAGACCCTGAGCCTCCCGGTGCCCGTCGTCGTGCGGCTCACCCGGTACGTCCGGGTGCCCTACCCGGCGTCGGTCCCGCTGTCGCGGCGGGCGGTGTTCACCCGCGACGGGCAGACCTGCGTCTACTGCGGCGGCTCGGCCACGAGCATCGACCACGTGGTGCCGCGCAGCCGGGGTGGCACGCACACCTGGGACAACGTGGTGGCCGCCTGCCGCCGGTGCAACCACACCAAGGCCGACCGCTCGCTGGCCGAGCTGGGCTGGAAGCTCCCGCACCCGCCGTGCACCCCCAGCGGTGCGGCGTGGCGGCTGCTCGGCCACCGCACCGTCGACCCGCGGTGGCGGGAGTGGCTCGGCATGCCGGAGAGCGTCAGCGCGTGACAGCCCGCCCCGCGACCGCCCGCCGGCTGTGGGCGCTCGCCGAGCCGTTCCACGCGCTGACCTACTTCGCCGGCGAGGCGCGGGCCGCCTTCGAGGCGGCGGGGATCCGCGGCTTCTGGGCGGGTTACTTCGCCGGCCGGGCGGCGCCGCTGGGCGCCGTGGGCCCCGAGGTCGTCACCGCGACGTTCGGGAACTTCGCCCCGGGGTTCGTCGCCCGGCGGGTGCCCGCCGTCTGGGAGTCGGCGACGCCGTCGGCGGCCCTGGCGGCGCGGCTGGAGGGTGTCGACGCCGCGGTCCGGCGGGTGCTGGGGGACGGGTGGGTCGGCTCCGCCGCGGCGAGCGAGGCGATGGAGCTGGCCGCGACCGCGGCGGCCGCCGTCGACCTGCCCGGTCGTCCGCTGGCCGCCGCCAACACCGCGGTGGCCGTGCCCGGGGAGCCGCACCTGGTGCTGTGGCAGGCGCTCACCACGCTGCGCGAGCACCGGGGCGACGGGCACGCGGTGGCGCTGGTGCACCGGGAGATCGACGGCGTGCAGGCGCACGTCCTCGCCGCCGCGGCCGGCCGTTCCGACCGCGCCTGGCTGCAGAAGGCGCGGGGCTGGGACGACACCGCGTGGGACGAGGCCGCGGCGCGGCTCGGCGACCGCGGCTGGCTGGCCGGTGACGGGCTGACCGCCGCCGGGGCCGTGGTGGTCGCCGACGTCGAGGCGGACACCGACCGGCTGGCGCTCCGACCGTGGCGGGCGCTGGGCGACCGCCGCTGCGACCGGCTCGCGGAGCTGCTGCTCCCCGTGCGGCGCGCCGTCGTCGCCGCGGGGGAGTGGCCGGCCGGCAACCCGATCGGCGTTCCCGACCCCGGGTGAGCCCCACGGGCTAGCGTGCCGGTCGTGACCTCGCTGCACGACCTCACCGCGCTCGAGCAGGCCGCCGCCGTCCGCGCGAAGGAGGTGAGCCCCACCGAGCTGGTGGAGCACGCGCTGCATCGGATCGACGCGCTGGACGCGGGCCTGGGGGCGTTCATCACGGTGACCCCCGAGCGGGCGCTCGCCGGTGCGGCGGCTGCCGAGGCCCGGGTGCGCGAGGGCGGCGAGCTGCCGCCGCTGCTCGGCGTCCCGACGGCGATCAAGGACCTCAACAACACCGCCGGTGTCCGGACGACGTTCGGCTCCACCGCGTTCGCCGACTTCGTGCCGACGGTCGACGACGCCGTCGTGACCCGGCTGGCCGACGCCGGGACGATCAGCGTGGGCAAGACCAACACCCCCGAGTTCGGCTTCCCCTGCTGGACCGACAACGACCTGGTCGGGTCGGCCCGGTCCCCGTGGGACCCCTCCCGGCTGGCCGGCGGCTCCAGCGGGGGCGCCGCGGTCGCGGTGGCCGCCGGCTTCGTGCCCGTCGCGCAGGGCAGCGACGGCGGCGGGTCGGTCCGCATCCCGGCGAGCATCAACGGCCTGGTCGGCATCAAGCCCACGCGCGGGCGGATCAGCAACGCCCCCTACGGCAGCGAGGTCACCGGCCTGGGGACCAGCGGGCCGCTGGCGCGCACCGTCCGGGACGCCGCGGCGCTGCTCGACGCGATGGCCGGCCCGGAGATCGGCGACCCGTTCTGGGCGCCGCCGCTGCCGCCGGGGGAGACCTTCCTCGCCCTCGCCGACCGGGAGCCGGGCCGGCTGCGGATCGGGCGTTACTCCGAGTCCCCGATGCCCGGCGTCGAGCTCGAGCCGGAGGTCGCCGGGGCGTTCGACGACGCCGCCCGGCTGCTCGAGGACCTCGGCCACGTGGTCGAGGACGTGCCCGCAGGGCTGCTGGACCCGGCCGTCCTGCCGTCCTTCGAGCGGGTGTGGGCGCTGAGCGCCACCACGTTGCCGGTCCCGCCCGACCGGCTCGACCAGCTGCGGCCGCTGACCCGCTGGATGCGCGACCGAGGGCTGGCCCTGTCCGCCCGGGACGCGATGGAGGCGATGTTCGCGCTGCGGGTCTTCTCCCGGCAGTTCGTCCGCGCCACCGCCGGCTTCGATGTATTGCTCGCCCCGGTGCTGACCATGACGCCGCGGCCGATCGGCTGGTTCCAGGCCGACGGCGAGGGCGCGCCGGACTTCGAGCGGCAGAAGCGCTACGCCGCGTTCACCGCGCTCTTCAACGTCACCGGGCAGCCGGCGGTCAGCGTGCCGCTGCACTGGACGGCCGACGACCTCCCGGTCGGCACCATGCTCGTGGGCCGCCCGGCCGACGAGGCGACCCTCATCTCGCTGGCCGCGCAGCTCGAGGCGGCCCGGCCCTGGGCGCACCGGCGCCCCGCCGTCTGGACCGACAGCCGATGAACCGCGGGGGTCCCCGGTAAGTTGTCCGGCGTGACCGTCGCCGAGACCCTCCTCGTCTACGCCGGCATCCCGCTGGCCATCGTCCTCGTGCTGGCGTTGCTGACGCTCAGGCCCGGCGCCGACCGGCGCCCCCGCTACAAGCCCGGCCAGCCCTGGAACTACGCCCCGGTCTGGTACGAGCCGCATCCCGCGGCCACCGGCGGGCACGGCCCGGCCCCGGCGCACGGGCCGGCCGCGGTCCCGGGCAGCGGCACCGCGGCCCTCGGCTCCTCGATGTACCCGGAGCAGCCGGGTGAGCGCGCCCTGGAGTCCGGGCACGGGGTCGGCCCCGCCGTCGGCACCGGCTCCGGCGGGGCGCACGGCGGAGCCACGGCCGCCCGCCTCCCGCACCCCGCCGGGCCGCTCGGCGGCGCCCGTGGGACCTGGTGACCCGGTGACCCCCTGCTCCGTTCCGACGACCACCCCCGGAGGCCGGCCATGACCCGCGCGCCCGAGCTCAACACCCCCCGCACCGGCACCGACGTCGGCGACACCCTCCACCCGCGCACGGCGGAGGCCAAGCTCGACGAGGTCTTCAGCTTCCGGGAGCTGGCGCGCCTCGACGAGGCGCTGACCATGTCCTCCCGCGAGACCGGGCTGCGCTTCACGCTGTACGTGGGTGAGCTCCGCGCGCCGACCCGCGCGCACGCCGAGGAGCTGCACGCCCGCTCCGGCCACCACCCGACCGACGCGGTGCTGCTCGCCGTCTCGCCCGGCCAGCGGGTCGTGGAGGTCGTGACCGGTGCCGGGGCGGCCCGCCGGCTGCCCGACCGCGCCTGCGCGCTCGCCGTGCTCTCCATGACCAGCGCCTTCGGCTCCGGTGACCTGGTGGGCGGCATCGTCAACGGCCTGCGCCAGCTCTCCGACCAGGCCGGCCACCCGGCGGGGCTGCGCCCGCACTGAACGACGACGGAGGCGCCGCACCCCCTCGGGAGTGCGGCGCCTCCGTGCTGTCTGCCCGCCCCACTGTTGATCAGGTGACCTGATCGTTCCGGGTCCTGGCTCAGCACCGGTGGTGAGCCAGGACCCCTGTTGATCAGGTGACCTGATCATCATCGAGGGCGCGGACGACGACGGAGCCCCGCCCACCGGCTGGTGGACGGGGCTCCGTCGGATGCGGGTACGGCTCAGCGCTGGCCGGCGTCGGCGTCCCGCTCGCGGGCCCGCAGGGCCCGGGCGATGCCGTCCCGGCCCTCGAACACCAGCCGGCGCAGCGCGGGCGGCTGCTCGGCGTCGGACAGCCACGCGTCCGCCGCCGCGATGGTGCGCGGCTCGACCACCGGCGGGAACAGGTACTGGACGGCGTTCTTGGCGATCTCGCCCGGACGGCGGTCCCAGACCGGGCGGACCTCGGCGAAGTAGCGGTCGACGTACCCGGCGGTCAGCTCGCGCTGGGCCGGGTGCCAGAAGCCCTGCAGCATCGCCTCGTGCACGGCGTTGGGCAGCGTCTCGTCGGTGAAGGCCCGCTGCCAGGTCTCCTCCTTGGACTCCGCCGTCGGCCGCAGCGCCCGCGCCGTGGCCGCCCGCCGTATTCCGGTGGCGGTGGCGTCCCGCTCGGCCTCGGCGTCGATCTCCGCGTCCCCGGCCGCGCCGATCGCGACCAGCCCGTGCAGGAAGGCCCAGCGGGCGTCGGCGTCGACCTCGAGCCCGGCGACCGTCCGCGAGCCGTCGAGCAGACCGCGCAGCGCGGCGGCGTGCTCCTCGGTGCGGGCGGCGGCGGCCAGGGTGCGCGACCACAGCAGCTGCTGGTCGCTGCCCGCCGGGGCCGTCTCCAGCGCGGCGAGGGCCGCGTCGGCCAGCTGCGCCCAGCCGGTGGGCGCCCAGGCCGGGTCGGCGTAGGAGGACAGGGCGGCCTGCACCCGGGCCAGCAGCGACTGGATCACGCTGCTCTCGGTCTCCGTGCCGACCCCGGCGAGCACCAGCTGCACCCACTCGCGGGCGGGCAGCTCGGCGTCGCGTGTCATGTCCCAGGCCGCCGACCAGCACAGCGCGCGGGCCAGCGGGTCGGGAATGGCGCCGATCCGGGTGCGCAGCGTCGTCAGCGACCGCTCGTCCAGGCGCAGCTTGGCGTAGGTGAGGTCGTCGTCGTTGACCAGCACCAGGTCGGCCGCCGGGTGGCCGGCCAGCTCGGGGACCTCGGTGCGCGCGCCGGCCACGTCCAGCTCCACCCGGTGCGTGCGGGTGAGCCCGTCGGGGCCCTCGCTGTAGAGGCCGACCGCCAGCCGGTGGTTGCGCAGCACCGGGTGCTCGGCGACCGCCGTCTGCTCGATGGCGAAGCCGGCGTACCGGCCGTCGTCGGTGAGCTCGTACACCGGGCGCAGGGTGTTGACCTGGCTGGTGCGCAGCCACTGGTCGGCCCACTCCGACAGGTCGCGCCCGGAGCTCTCCGACAGCGGGCCCAGCAGGTCGGCCAGCGTCGTGTTGCCGTACTCGTGGCGGCGGAAGTACCGCTGCACGCCGGTGAGGAACTCCTCGCGGCCGACGTAGGCCACCAGCTGCTTGAGCACCGAGGCGCCCTTGGCGTAGGTGATGCCGTCGAAGTTGACCTCGACCGCGGCGACGTCGGGGATGTCGGCCGCGATGGGGTGCGTCGAGGGCAGCTGGTCCTGCGCGTACGCCCAGGCCTTCTCGGTGTTGGCGAATGTCGTCCAGGCCGTCGTGTACTCGGTGGCCTCGGCCTGGGCCAGCGTGCTGATGTAGGTGGCGAAGGACTCGTTGAGCCACAGGTCGTCCCACCAGCGCATGGTCACCAGGTCGCCGAACCACATGTGCGCCAGCTCGTGCAGCACCGTCTCCGCGCGGCGCTCGTAGCGCGCCCGGCTCACCTTCGACCGGAAGACGTAGTCCTCCAGGAAGGTGACCGCGCCGGCGTTCTCCATCGCCCCGGCGTTGAACTCGGGCACGAACAGCTGGTCGTACTTGTCGAACGGGTACGGGTAGTCGAACACCCGGTGGTAGAAGTCGAAGCCCTGCTTGGTGATGCGGAACATCTCGTCGGCGTCCAGGTACTGGGCCAGCGAGGCGCGGCAGTACAGGCCCAGCGGGATGCCCTCGTGCAGGTCGGTGACCTTGGCGTAGGGCCCGGCGATCAGCGCGACCAGGTAGGTGGAGATCCGCTTCGTGGGGGCGAAGCGGGCCAGCTGCGAGCCGCCCTCGCCCGCCTCGATCGTGCGGTCACCGGTGTTCGAGATGACCTGCCAGTCGAACGGCGCCGTCACGTGCAGGGTGAACGAGGCCTTGAGGTCGGGCTGGTCGAAGCAGGTGAACATGCGCTTGGCGTCGGCCGGCTCGAACTGCGTGTAGAGGTAGACCTGGCCGTCCTCGGGGTCGAGGAAGCGGTGCAGGCCCTCGCCGCTGTTGGAGTAACGGCAGTCCGCCGTCACCACGAGGGTGTTCTGCTCGGCGAGGCCGGGCAGCGGCAGGCCGCCGTCCTCGGTGTAGCCGCGCACGTCCAGCTCGGTTCCGTTGAGCGTCGCGGAGAGCACCGTCTCGGCGACCAGGTCGATGAAGGTGTCCGCGCCCGGCCGGCGGCAGGTGAACTCGACGGTCGTCGTCGACCGGAAGGTGCGCTCTCCGGGATGACCGGCCCCGTCGGTGACGTCGAGGGAGATGTCGTAGCTCTGGACGGCGAGCAGCTCGGCGCGGACGGCGGCATCGGTGCGGGTCAGGTTGGGTACGGCCACGCGGGCAGCTTGTCATGCGGCGACGACGCCCCGCCCGGGGCGCATCCGCCGGACCCGGCCGGGAACAACCCGCCGGGCACCGGCCTTGGCAGCCACCAGTAGCGGCCCCGGGCACTCCCGGCCCGGGCCACGGAGCGAGGAGCACGGATGACCGACGCAGTGCAGAGCGCCCCCACCAGGGCCCGCGTGGACTTCTGGTTCGACCCGCTGTGCCCCTGGGCCTGGCTCACCAGCCGGTGGGTGCTCGAGGCGGCGAAGGTCCGCGACATCGACCTGCACTGGCACGTCATGTCGCTGGCGGTGCTCAACCGCGGGCGCGACCTGCCGGAGGACTACGCCGAGATGATGAAGACGGCGATCGGCCCGGTGCGCGTGGCGATCGCGGCCGCGCAGCAGCACGGCGACGAGGTGCTCGGTGACCTCTACACCGCGATGGGCACGCTCCGGCACCACGAGGAGCGCGAGCTGGACGAGCTCATCGCCCCCGCCCTGGAGCGGGTCGGGCTGCCGGCCGAGCTGGCCGAGGCCGCCGGGTCGACGGAGTACGACGAGGTGCTCGAGAAGAGCCACCACGCGGGCATGGACCCGGTCGGCGACGACGTCGGCACCCCCGTCATGCACATCGACGGCGTGGCGTTCTTCGGCCCGGTGATCAGCAAGGTCCCGACCGGCGAGGACGCCGGCAAGGCCTTCGACGGCGCCGTCCTGCTGGCCAACCTGCCCGACTTCTGGGAGCTCAAGCGCACCCGCACGTCGGGCCCGGACATGGCCTCCGTCCCGGCCGACGCCCTGGAGCTCACCCGCCGCTGACGCCTTCCGCGCTTCTCCGCGGAAAGCCCCGGAGCCTCACCGCGGAAAAGCGCCGGGCGACGGGGTGCGGCACCATGATCGGGTGCCGCACCCCACCCGCCAGCGCATCCTGATCTCCGGAGCGAGCTCCGGCCTGGGCGAGGGCATGGCCCGCCGCTTCGCCGCGATGGGCCGGGACCTCGCCCTCTGCGCCCGCCGCATCGAGCGGCTGGAGTCGCTGCAGGCCGAGCTGCGCGCCGCGCACCCCGGCATCCGCGTCGAGGTCGCCGCGATGGACGTCGACGACCCCGCCTCGGTGGCGACCGTGCTGCCCGAGCTCGCCGACCGGCTCGGCGGGCTGGACCGGGTGATCGTCAACGCCGGCATCGGCAAGGGCGCCTCGGTGGGCACCGGCCGGGCCGCCGTCAACCGGGCGGTCCTGCTGACCAACGTGCTCGGCTCGCACGCCCAGTGCGAGGCGGCCATGGAGATCTTCCGCCGCCAGGGGATGGGCCACCTGGTGCTCATCTCCTCGGTCGCGTCGGTGCGCGGCATGCCCGGCACCCGCACCGCGTACGGGGCCAGCAAGGCGGCGCTCAACTCCCTCGCCGAGGGCATCCGGTCCGACGTCTACGGCTCGCAGATCGTCGTCTCGACGGTGCTCCCGGGCTACATCGCGACCGACATCAACGAGGGCCGCCGCGGCCCGCTCACCGTGGGCCTGGACAAGGGCGTGACGGCGCTGGTCGACGTCGTCGAGCGGGAACCGGTGCGCGGCTACGTCCCGGAGCTCCCGTGGCGCCCGATCGCCCGGCTGCTGCGCGTCCTCCCGCTCTCCGTCGTCCGCCGCGTCACCGGCTCCTGACCGCCCGGTAGCGGAGCGGTGCAGGTCCCGGGACCGGGACTCAGCCGGGGCGGGACGCGGCGATGCGCATGGTCGCCTCGGGGTAGGGACCCGTCTCGGGTCGGCCCTGCCGCAGCGCGGCGACGACGGCGAGCAGTTCCGCTCGCTGCGCCCCGACGTACGCCGCGTCCACCACTGCGCCGTGGCCGGGCACCACGGGGCCGCGGGCCAGCGCGTGCAGCCGGCCGAGCGTCGCCGGCCACTCCGCCGGCCAGGCGTCCTCGAACGCCGACGGTGCGCCTTCCTCGACCAGGTCCCCGGCGAAGAGCACGGTGCCGTCCCTCTCGGTCTCCACCTCCACCACGAGGTCGTGGTCGGTGTGCCCGCGGCCGAGGAAGCGCAGCACCACCTCCCGGCCGCCGACGTCGAGGACGGCGATGTCGTCCACCAGGCGGTCCGGTGGGTCCAGCGGGACGGCGGCCACGCGCGCCGCTCCCTCGGCATCGCCGGTCGCCCGCAGTTCGGCGACCCGATCGGAGCGCTGTCGCTCCCCGGTGTCGCGCAGGACCGCCGCGCTGCGCCGCGAGCCCCAGATCGGTGCCGGGCGGAAGGCCGCGTTGCCGAAGCAGTGGTCGTAGTGGGCGTGCGTGTTGACCACCGTCCAGGGTTGGGTGGTGACGGCGCGGACGGCGGCGGCGAGATCGGCCGCCTCGCCGAGGTCCGACCGGGTGTCGACCACCAGGCAGGCGCCGTCGCCGACGACCAGCCCGCAGTTGAGGTCGAGGCCAGGGTGTCGCCGCACCAGCACCCCGTCGGCCACCTCCTGCCAGCCGGTGGTCACCAGCTGATCCGCATCGGGCGGCCCCGGCTGTCGCGGACGTCGTCGCCCACGCTCTGCGCCGTGCCGGCCGCGATCCGCCCGGCCGACCACGCCGCCGCGCAGGCGTCCAGCGCGTCGACCGCCGGCACCCGGGCAGGCGCGTCCGCCAGCGCGTCCTCCACGTCCATCACCTCGCGCAGCGCCCGGAGCCGCTGCACCGTGCCGCGCGCGGTGACCTTCGGGTCGCGCACTCGCTCGTCAAGCGCCAAGAACGACAGCTCGGGATGCACCTCCACGACTCGTTCGGTGGGTGGATCGCCGAGCGCGTCGTCAAGCTGCCGGATTGCCTTCACCAGCTGGAACGCCTGGGCCGAGGGGGCGCGCGGGGGACGGGTGTGCACGCGGGAGATGGCCCGCGCCTCGGCGTAGTCGCCGGTCCGCAGCACCGCTCGCACGGGCGCCGGGAAGACCGAGCTCCCTCTCGCGCCGAGCAGCTTGGCGGCGGCCACGTCGCAGGCGCGGACGCCGTCGTCCGAGAGCCCGATCGGCATGTCGATGGCGACCACGTCGACGTCGGGGACGGCGAGCACCCCAGCGACGTCCTCCAGCGCCAGCAGCCGCACCGAACGGCCCTCGAGCAGCGCCCCGACCCAGCGGCCGCGCCAGCCGTCGACTCCCAGGACCGCCATGCCGGGCAGCCTGTCAGACTCCCCGGCATGCGCGTCTTCGTCGGAACCGACCATGCCGGCCTGGAGTTCAAGGAGCACCTCAAGCAGGCGCTGACCGAGGCCGGTCACGAGCCGGTCGACTGCGGTGCGTTCGAGTACGACGCCCAGGACGACTACCCGCCGTTCTGCTTCGAGGTGGGGGAGCGCACGGTGTCCGAGCCCGGATCGCTCGGCGTGGTCATCGGCGGCTCCGGCAACGGCGAGCAGATGGCGGCGAACAAGGTCCCCGGGGTGCGCGCCGCGCTGGTGTGGAACACCGCCACCGCCCAGCTCGCCCGGGAGCACAACGACGCGAACGTGGTCTCCATCGGCGCCCGGCAGCACAGCGCCGAGGAGGCCACCGCGCTGGTGCTCGAGTTCCTGCGGACGCCGTTCAGCGGCGACGAGCGGCACGTCCGCCGGATCGGGCTGATCACCGACTACGAGCGGGACCGGCACCGTCCCGCCGGCGGCCTGCCCACCCGCTCGCAGCACCCCTGACGGGCCCGGCGTCCCGTTTCCCGCAGCAGAGACGGGAGAGGCGGCGCTGAATGACTATGCAACATCGTGCATACTTGCCCTCGTGTCCAAGGTGCTCACCTCCCTGCCCACCGGCGAACGCGTCGGCATCGCCTTCTCCGGCGGTCTCGACACCTCCGTAGCGGTCGCGTGGATGCGCGACAAGGGCGCGGTGCCCTGCACCTACACCGCGGACATCGGCCAGTACGACGAGCCGGACATCGCCTCGGTCCCCGGCCGGGCGACGGCGTACGGCGCGGAGCTCGCCCGGCTGGTCGACTGCCGGGCGGCGCTGGTGGAGGAGGGGCTCGCCGCGCTCACCTGCGGCGCCTTCCACATCCGCACCGGTGGCCGCAGCTACTTCAACACCACGCCGCTGGGCCGCGCCGTCACCGGCACGCTGCTGGTGCGCGCGATGCTCGAGGACGACGTCCAGATCTGGGGCGACGGCTCGACGTTCAAGGGCAACGACATCGAGCGGTTCTACCGGTACGGCCTGCTGGCCAACCCGTCGCTGCGCATCTACAAGCCGTGGCTGGACGCCGACTTCGTGACCGAGCTCGGTGGCCGCACGGAGATGTCGCAGTGGCTGGTCGCGCACGGCCTGCCCTACCGCGACAGCGCGGAGAAGGCGTACTCCACCGACGCCAACATCTGGGGGGCCACGCACGAGGCCAAGACCCTCGAGCACCTGGACACCGGCGTCGAGACGGTGCAGCCGATCATGGGCGTGCGGTTCTGGGACCCCGAGGTCCCGATCGCCCAGGAGGACGTCACGATCGGCTTCGCGCAAGGCCGGCCGGTGTCGATCAACGGCAAGGAGTTCGGCTCGGCCGTCGAGCTGGTGCTGGAGGCCAACGCCATCGGCGGCCGGCACGGCCTGGGCATGTCCGACCAGATCGAGAACCGGATCATCGAGGCCAAGAGCCGGGGGATCTACGAGGCGCCGGGCATGGCGCTGCTGCACATCGCCTACGAGCGGCTGGTCAACGCGATCCACAACGAGGACACGCTCGCCAACTACCACAGCGAGGGCCGCCGGCTGGGCCGGCTCATGTACGAGGGCCGCTGGCTGGACCCGCAGGCGCTCATGCTCCGGGAGTCGCTGCAGCGGTGGGTCGGCATGGCCGTCACCGGCGAGGTGACCCTGCGGCTGCGGCGCGGCGAGGACTACTCGATCCTCGACACCACCGGCCCGGCGTTCAGCTACCACCCGGACAAGCTCTCGATGGAGCGCACCGAGGACTCCGCCTTCGGGCCGGTGGACCGGATCGGTCAGCTGACCATGCGCAACCTCGACATCGCCGACTCCCGGGCCAAGCTCGAGCAGTACGCCGTCTTGGGCATGGTGGGCGGGACGACGCCGGCCGCGATCGGTGCCGCGCAGGCCGCCGCCACCGGTCTCATCGGTGCGATGGACGTCGGTGGCGCCGAGGTGATCGCCTCGCGCGGCGAGGTGTCGGCCGAGGAGGAGCTGCTCGACCGCGCCGCCATGGAGCTGGGCAACGACTGAGCCCGAGTTCTGACCGCCCGGGCCGGGCGGTCAGAACTCGTCGGGGCACCAGGGCGCGACCGGCCAGCCGAACGCCGTGGAGGCCAGGGTGACTGCCCCGGGGCTCACCTCGGTGACCCGGCCGGCGCCCTGCAGCCCGGCCAGCGAGGCGCCGCCCAGGTAGACCGCGGAGAGCTCCTCGATGCCCAGCACGATGTCGGGGTCGCGGTCGGTGCGGCCGCAGTAGCCGCCCGCGGGGTGCCCGGAGAGCCGCCAGCGCCCGTCGTTCCACGGGCAGAACGGGTCGCGGACCTCGAGCACCAGGTCGATGGGGGCCGGGTAGCGGCGGGCGGCGAGCGCCCGGCCGACGTCGACCAGCCGCACCCACAGCGCGTCGACCGGGGAGGCGTGCAGCGCGCGCGGATCGGTCAGCAGGTGGCGGACCGGGTCGTCGGCGGAGGCGTGCGGCGCCGCGACGGCGCGCACCAGGTCGTGGGACAGCAGGAAGCGCCACAGCGCCGCGTAGGCGGCGGGACCGGTGGCCCGCACCTCCTCGACGGTCAGCGTGCTCTCCGCCTCGCCGGCCGCGTTGTACCTGCCCCTGATCCGGTAGGCGGCGTAGCCGTCCACCTCGCCGTCCGCGCCGACGTGCAGCGCGTACTGGCGCTCGTTCGCCCCGTGCCGCTCCTCCGGGACGTCGAGCAGCCGGCGGCCCCACCAGCGGTCGTCGCGGACGAGGTTGCCCGGCACCCAGCGCCGCACGGCCTCGTAGACCCGCGCCGCGGCGGGCCGGAACTCCTCGGCGTCGACCAGCCGGACGCGCCCGTCCCCGGTGTCGACGTCGGCGCGCAGCCGCAGCCGTCCGGCCTCTCCGCTCCACCCGCCGCGCCACGACGCGGGGGCGTATCCGAACCGGCCGTAGATGGAGCCCTCCGCGGCCCACAGCGCCGCCACCGGCTCGCGCTCCTGCTCGTGCAGCTCGGTGAGCTGCCGGCGCATGATCGCCGTCAGCACGCCCCGGCGCCGGTGGGTGGGGGAGACGGTCACCCAGGTGACGCCGGCGGTCGGGACGACGGCGCCGCCGGGCACGCTCATCCGCAGGCTGTAGAGCCCGGAGGTGGCGGCGATCCGCCCGTCGTCGTCGAAGAGGGCCAGCGAGCGGTCCAGCTCGGCCACCGGCGGCACGGAGTCCGTGTAGGGCCCGGTCAGCGGATCACCGAAGACGGTGTGCATGGCGCGGGTGAAGGCCGGCCACTCGTCGGCGGTGATCGGGCGGAGCTGGGCGGAGAGGTCGTCGGCCACGCGTCGTGTCTACCGTCCGGGTGCGACGGGACGCCAACGAGTTGACGGCCGGTGCCGCCCGCACGGGAGGCCGGCGATCGACATCGGCTGCCAGGATGCCGGCATGGCGGAGCCGGAGCGTCCGATCGGCTGGTGGGTCAGGCGGCTCGACGCGCTGCTCGAGGAGGCGTTGGACGCCGCCGTCGCCGGGGAGGGGCTCACCCGCCGGCACTGGCAGGTGCTGCACTCACTGGCCGGGGGAGAGGCGGCCGGGACGGAGATCGAGGACGCGCTGCGCGACTTCCCCGGGGACGTCGCCGCGGCGGTCTCCGACCTCGCCGCCCGCGGATGGGTGACCCGCCCGGCGCCGGATCGCCTCCGGCTGACCGATGACGGCGCCGCGGCCCACGACCGGGTCTGGCGCGCCGTGGGGCGGGTGCGCCGCCATGCCGCCGACGGCCTCTCCCGGCAGGAGTACGAGCGGGCGATCACGGTCCTGGCCCGGATGGTCGAGAACATGGAACGCGCGCTGGGCCGGGGCTGAGTCGGCTCCGGAGGCAGGCCGGCGTGGCGAGCACGCGGCGGTGCCGGTCCTCGCCCGGGGCCAGGCCCAGCTTGACGAAGATGTGCTGGGTGTGCTTCTCCACGGCACCCGGCGTGACCACCAGCGCGGAGGCGATCGCGGTGTTCGGGCGCCCCTCGGCGATCAGCCCGAGCATCTCGCGGGGATCGTCCCGCCCGGCCGCCACCGGTGTCCAGGCGCCCGGCCGGGCGCCGTTCCCCGCTATCGTCGTGGGCCGCTGGCCACGCCGACGTCGTCGTGCCCCCCGCAGGACGGGCGTGCCCGGCGGACGGAGGATGCCCGTGCGCGCTCGTGCGCTGCCGATCGCCCTGACCGCCGCGCTCTTCACCGGGGCCTGCACCAGCTCCCCGGACGAGGGCTCGGACCCCGAGGAGCAGGCGGCGCAGGTCGCCACCGCCGCCCCGGGGGAGCGGCTGACCCTCGTCGCGGACGAGGACCCGGTGGCCATGGCCGCGAGCGCCAGCCGCACCTTCTTCGACGAGGCAGGCGTGGTCGTGCTCGTGGCGGAGGACGACCGGGAGGGCACGCTCCTCGGCGCCTCCGCCGCCGTCGCGCTCGGCGTCCCGCTGCTCGTGGGGGCCGACGGCTCCGGGGTGGACCAGCCGGTCCTGGCCGAGCTGGAGCGGCTGGGCACCACGACGGTCCTGGCCGTCGGCGACGCGGCACCCGCGCCCGCCGGCGCATCGTCGTCGTCCGCGGCGTCGTCGTCCCCGGCGGAGACCGATGCCGAGGTCATCGGGGTGCCCGCCGACCCGGCCGCCGTGGCGGCCGTGCTGGACCAGGAGCTCGCCGAGGCCGACCCGGTCGCCGAGGGCGGCGAGGTCGCCGCCGTGGCGGCGCTGGACCCGGCGGAGCCGGCCGCGCTGCGCCCGGAGAGCGGTCGCGGCGGCGCGGCGGAGGAGTCCTCGTCGGAGGCGGACGCCGAGGGCTCGCTGCCCGAGATCGAGGCCGCCGAGCCGCTCGAGGGCACGCTGGTGATGACCACCGGGACCCCGGACGCGCTGGCCGCCGCGGCCACCGCGCGCGCGGCCGGCGCCCGGGTGCTGGTCACCGGCGGCACCACCGACCCGCGCGCCTCGGAGGAGCTGATCAGCACCCTCGCCGAGGACGACGCCGAGCACGTGGTCGCGCTGGGTGCCGGCTTCGGCGCGGAAGAGGGTCTGGACTGGAAGCTCGCGACGGCGGCCACCGGGACCCAGCTGCCCGGCGGCGGGCAGGTCCTCTTCCCGGGCCGGATGATGGTCGCGCTCTACGGCCACCCGGAGACCGGCGCGCTCGGCGTGCTGGGTGAGCAGCCGGTCGAGGCGGCCATCCAGCGGGCGCGGGAGCACGCCGCCCCGTACGAGCCGCTGGTCGACACGACCGTCGTCCCGACCTTCGAGATCATCGCGACCGTCGCGTCCGCGTCCGCGGGGCCGGACGGCAACTACTCCGCCGAGGGCGAGGTGGAGATGCTGCGGCCCTGGGTCGAGGCGGCCGGCGAGGCCGGGCTCTACGTCATCCTCGACCTGCAGCCGGGCCGCACCGACTTCGTCACCCAGGCGGAGCTCTACCGGCCGCTGCTGGAGCTGCCCTACGTGGGGCTGGCGCTGGACCCCGAGTGGCGGCTGGGCCCGAACGAGGTGCACCTGGTCCAGATCGGCTCGGTGGACATCGAGGAGGTCAACCGGGTGGTCACCTGGCTGGCCGACCTGACCCGGGAGAACGAGCTGCCGCAGAAGCTGCTGGTGCTGCACCAGTTCCGGGTCGACATGATCCCCGGCCTCGAGCGGCTGGACACCTCCCGGGACGAGCTGGCGATCATGGTCCACGCCGACGGCCAGGGCGGCCAGGGCGCCAAGCAGGCCACCTGGCAGGTGCTGCACCGCAACGCCCCGGAGGGGCTGTTCTGGGGCTGGAAGAACTTCTACGACGAGGACATCCCGATGCTGACCCCGGCGCAGACGATCGAGCAGGTCGACCCCCTGCCGGAGCTGGTCACCTACCAGTAAGGGTCCCGACACCCGCGTCCGCGTACCGGTCGTTACGGTCGATCCGGATCCCCCTGCGCACCGTCACGGGGGACCACGCGATCGAGAGGAATCCCGCATGAGACGGCGCACCACGCTGTCCGTGGCGGCCGGGACGGCGGCGCTGATCCTGGCGCCGCTGAGCCCGGCCGCGGCGGCGCCGAGCACGGCGGACGACCTGACGCTGACCATGCTCGCCACGACCGACCTGCACGGGCGCGCGCAGAACTGGGACTACTTCGCCGACCGGCCGTACTCCGAGCGGGCCGGGTTCGAGACCGGGTTGGCGAAGGTGGCCACGGTCGTCGACTCCGTCCGCGCGGCGCGCGGCGAGGAGAGCGTCCTCGTGGTGGACAACGGCGACTTCCTGCAGGGGACGCCGCTGAGCTACTACTACGCCAAGCAGGAGCCGGTCACCGAGACCGGCCGGGAGCACCCGATGGCGGCGGCGTTCGACGCCATCGGCTACGACGCCCAGGTCGTCGGCAACCACGAGTTCAACTACGGCCTGGACCTGCTGCGGGCCTACGAGGAGGACGTCGACCACCCGGTGCTCGGCGCCAACGTGCTCCGCGACGGCACCCCCCGCCCGTACCTGAAGCCGTACACGATCGAGACGATGCGCGTGCCCGGCCACAAGCCGGTCCGGGTCGGCATCATCGGCCTGACCACGCCCGGGTCCGCCATCTGGGACAAGGGCAACGTCGAGGGCCGGGTGACGTTCCAGGACATGGTCGAGGCCGCGGAGAAGTGGGTCCCGATCGTCGACCGGAAGGCCGACGTCGTCGTCGTCCTCTCGCACGCCGGCGTCGGCGGGTCGTCGTCCTACGGCCCCGAGGTGCCCACCGAGAACCCCTCCGACGTCATCGCCCGCACCGTGCCGGGCATCGACGCGATGGTGGTCGGCCACACGCACCAGAACGCCCCCTCGCAGGTGGTGACGAACGAGGTCACGGGCGAGGAGGTGCTGCTCACCCAGCCCTACCGCTGGGGCGCGACGGTCTCGCAGGTCGACATCGAGCTGGAGCTCGACCGCGGGCGGTGGGACGTCGTCGGCACCTCGGCGCAGGCTCTGAGCACCGCGGGGGTCGCGGAGTCGCAGGAGGTGCTGGACGCCACGGCCGAGGCGCACGCGACCACGGTCGAGTACGTCAACCAGGTCGTTGCCACCTCGGCGGAGGAGCTCTCCGCGCGCACCAGCCGGTACGAGGACACCGCGATCCTGGACTTCATCCAGGACGTGCAGACCGACACGGTGGCCGCCGCGCTGGAGGGCACCGACCGGGCCGACCTGCCGGTGCTGTCGATCGCGGCGCCGTTCAGCCGGGACGCGGTCTTCCCGGCCGGCGACGTCACGATCCGCGACATCGCCGGGCTCTACATCTACGACAACACCCTCGAGGCCGTGGAGCTCACCGGGGCGCAGCTGAAGGAGTACCTGGAGTTCTCCGGCCGGTACTTCACGCAGGTGCCGGCGACCGGGGTGGTCGACCCGGAGACGATCACCAACGCGGTGGTGGACGGTGTCCCGAACGGGATCCCCGACTACAACTTCGACATCCTGTCCGGCGTCGACTACGGCATCGACGTGTCCCAGCCGGCCGGCTCGCGCATCGTCGACCTCTCCTACGAGGGGGCGCCGGTGGCCGACGACGCCCGGTTCGTCGTGGCGGTGAACAACTACCGCCGCAGCGGGGGCGGCGGCTTCCCGGCGATCAGCACGGCCCCGGTCGTCTACAACGAGCAGCTGGAGATCCGGCAGCTGCTCATCGAGCGGGCCGAGGAGGTCGGCGTGATCGACCCGGCGGAGTTCTTCGTAGAGAACTGGCGGCTGGTGCGCAACGGCGAGCCGCTGCTCCCGTGACGCACTGACACCGACCCGCCCGACGACGGCGGGCAGGGCCGGGAGCCACCGGAGGTCATCGCTCCGGGGGCTCCCGTTCTGTCGGTGCGGTGTGGTCTGCTGACCGCACATCGACCGACCCCGAGGGGTGTTCTCCAGTGACCAGCGTCGCCATCGGCCCCACCGACCAACTGGACCCCCGGCTGCTCGAGCACCGCCGCGAGCTGACCGGGTACTGCTACCGGATGCTCGGCTCGGTCTTCGACGCCGAGGACGCGGTGCAGGAGACGATGGTCCGTGCGTGGCGGGGGCTCGCCGACTTCGAGGGCCGGTCGGCGGTCCGCTCCTGGCTGTACCGCATCGCCACCAACGTCTGCCTCGACCAGCTCTCCGGCCGGCAGCGCCGGGCGCTGCCGATGGACCTGGCCGGCAACCCGTCGCCTCCGGTGGCGGCGTCGCTGGCCGGGCGCCGCCCGACCACGGCGTGGGTGGAGCCGATCCTCGACCGCCAGGTGCTGCCCGAGGACGGCGACCCGGCCGAGCAGGCCGTGGCCCGGGAGTCGGTCCGCCTGGCGTTCATCGCCGCCCTGCAGCACCTGCCGCCGAAGCAGCGGGCGGTGCTGATCCTGCGGGAGGTGCTCCGCTGGAAGGCCGACGAGGTGGCCGAGCTGCTCGACACCACCGTCGCTTCGGTGAACAGCGCGCTGCAGCGGGCCCGGGCGACGCTCGCCGACGCGGGGGGCCGCCCGGCGCCGCGCACGCTGGACGACGAGGACCGCGCGCTGCTGGCCCGCTACCTCGACGCCTTCGAGCGCTACGACATCGACGCGTTCGTGCAGCTGCTGCACGAGGACGCCACGCAGCACATGCCGCCGTTCGAGATGTGGCTGCGCGGGCGGGAGGACATCGGCGTCTGGATGACCGGCCCGGGCGCCGGCTGCAAGGGCTCCCGGCTCATCGAGACCTCGGCCAACGGCACGCCCGCCATCGCCCAGTACCGCCCGGCGGAGGGTGGTGGTCACGTGCCCTGGGGTCTGCACGTGCTGGAGATCGAGGGCGGGCGGGTCGCCCACATCTCCAGCTTCCTCAACCTCGACTGCGAGCTGTTCGTCGCGCTCGGGCTGCCCGCGGGCTTCGACTGAGCGGGTCGTCGCCGGGTCCGCCACGGTCCGCGTCCGCTTGACCCCCGACCGCTGCAAGGCCAGCCTGGGGCGATGACGGCGGTGGTGCTGCCCGTTCACGGGCGATGGACGTGGGATGCCCGTGGTGAGGGACGTGCGGTCCGCGTCTCGGCGCACGTCGAGCGGGGGCTGGTGAACCTCAGTCTCTGGCGCGGCGAGACCTGCGTCGGCACGGCCCGGCTCGCGCCCGACGACGCGGCGGGGCTGGTCGCCGGACTGACCGAGGGCCTGGCCACGCTGGCCGCGCGACCGCGGGTCGTCGGCCCGGACGCCAGCCAGGTCGCCGACCTGGAGGACCGGTTGGCGCGGCTGGAGCGCGAGCGGCAGCCGGTGTGGCGCCGGGCCGCAGATGCGGCCGGCGGCTGGGCGGTGCGGAAGGCTGCGCGCCGACCCCGCTGACCGTCCGGTGGCTGCACCACCGGACGGCAGCCGGGCAGGTCAGGCGCTCGTGCGGGACCGGTCCTCTGCGGGAGCGCCGGTCACACCTCGGCCGGCGTCCCGGCGGGCACCCAGCAGGACCCGCCCGAGCAGGCGCGGGCGCATGAGCGCCGGTGGACGGGTGAGCATCCCGATGACCCGGATGAAGGCCGCCGCCACCTCGGGGTCGTGGTGGGCGGCCGGGAGCAGGCGCTGCAGGTAACCGGTGATGAGGCGCCACGACAGCGGCCGCGGGCCGTCCACCTCCGGGTGCACGAGGTCGGACCCCGTGGCGAGGTCCCACGCGTCCTGGACGGCCCACCGCGCCGCCGACAGCGTCCGGAGGCCGACGCGGTCCAGGCCGTGCGCGTCCAGGACGCGGTCCAGTTCCAGGGCCTCGATGATCGCCACGGTCATGCCCTGCCCGAAGCGGGGATCGAAGGAGCAGACCGCGTCGCCGGCGACGAGATAGCCCTCCGGCAGGCGGCGCAGCCGGTCGTACCGGTGCCGGGTGAACGACGGGAAAGCCGCTCGCGTGGCCTCCCCGATCGGCTCGGCGCCGGCGACGACGTCGTGCAGGTCGCTGCTCCAGAGGCCGGCCGCGTAGTCGGTGAAGCCGCCCAGATCCGCCGGAGGGCGTTCGCCGAGCATGCCGATGAGGGTGACCAGCCACCGCCCTTCCTCGACGGCGAGCGCGACCCCGCCCCGGCGGCCGTCCGGCGGGACGTCCACCAGCACGTTGCGGTCCCCGCCCAGGCTTGCGGGGTCGCGACGGAACAGGCGCGTCGTGTAGTGGATGTCGACCTTCAGCCGCTCCTCGGCGGGCGGGGCGTAGCCCAGATCGGCCAGCCGGCGCGGCGTCCCGGACCCCCGACCCGTGGTGTCGACGACCAGGTCCGCTACCAGCACCCGCTCCTCGGTGGGGTCCGCCTCGGACCGCAGCCGCACCCCGGTCACCCGGGTCCGGTCGGCGGTCGTCCGCAGCTCCCGGGCGGCCCAGCCGTCGAGCACCTCCACCCCGCCGAGCGCACGCACCCGGTCGCGGACGACATTCTCGATGAGCGGCCGGGTGGCCCCGGTGATGCGGAGGTCGGAGTCGCTCAGGTCCAGCCGGCCGCCACCCATGTGGAAGCGCCACTCCCGTGCCGGGATGACGTGGGCGCCGCCCGCGGCGAGGTCCTCGACGATCCCGGGCAGCAGCAGTTCCAACCGGGTGAGTCCGCCGGGCACCAGCAGGTGGATGTGCCGGCCCTGCGGCACGCCCCGGCGGTCGACGTTCCCGTCGGGCAGCACGTCCCGGTCGACCAGCGTGACCCGGTCGAAACGGCGGGCCAACGGCACGGCGTGCACGAGCCCGGCCATCCCGGCACCCAGCACGACGGCGTGTTCTCCGAGGCGGGTCACGGCATCCTCCTCGCGGCAGCAGCGGTGGTGTCTGCCCACGCTAGGAGCGGCGGCGGCCGGCCGGCATCGACCGGATGGTGCAGGTCGGCCCGGAGCCGGCTGCACCATCCTGTGCAGGTGGCTGCACCAGGTGGTGCTCGTAGGCGTAGGCGGTCGCTGCGGACCGGTTGGGCAGCGCCAGCTTGGTGAAGACGTTGTGCAGGTGCCGCGCCACGGTCTTGTCACTGATGACCAGGTGCTCGGCGATCTCCCGGTTCGTGCGCCCCGCCGCGACCAGGCGGATCACGTCGAGCTCGCGGGGGGTCAGCCCGGCCGCGGCGCCCGGGGCGCCCGATCCCCGGGGCGCGAGGTCGGGCGCGGCCCCGACCGCGGCGAACACGCGCTCCGCCGCGGCCACCTCCATGGCCGCCGTGTCCTCGTCGCCGAGCGACCGCAGGGCCCGCCCGATCAGGACGCGGGTCCGGGCCGCCTCGTAGGGGGCGGGCAGCACCGCCCAGCCCGACAGGGCGGTCGACAGGTCCTCCAGGGCCGGCCCGTACCGGCCCTCGGCGAGGGACACCGCTCCCCGGGCGCGCGCCGCGGTGGCGCGGACGACGCCGGTGCCCATGGCGTCGGCGATGCCGTCGAGCTCGACGCAGGTGCTGCGCGCCGCCTCGACGTCCCCTGCGGCCAGCAGGATCTCCACGGCGGCGGCCAGCAGCTCCGCCCGCGGCCGGGGTGCGCGCACGTCGTCCACGACGTCCCGTCGGCCGGAGGACGACCGGTCGACGGTGCAGCGGATGGCGGCCGCCGCCGTGCTCGTGCGTCCCTGGGCGAGCCGCAGCAGCGCCAGCCCCGGGTGCGGGTCGTGGCCCAGAGCGACCGCGTGCTGGAAGGCGGCCTCGGCGGCGTCGTGCTCGCCGCGCACCCGGTGCAGCTCGGCCCGCTGGTAGTAGGCCATCCCCGCGGCGGCGTCCGGCGGGTCCGACAGCCAGCGGCAGGCGCGGTCCGCCTCCGCCACCGCCTCGGCCCAGTCGCCCCGCCACTGGGCCAGCTCGGACCGGTGCACCAGGCACTGCCCCCGGAAGGGGACGAGACCTGCCTGCGCCTCGCACCAGCTGCTCAGCGCAGCCGTCCACTGCTGGGCCCGCCGCAGGTCGAGCACCTGCTGGCAGGCGGTGATCACGGCGCAGTACACGATGCCGGTCGCGACCGGCGAGACGCGCCCCGCCTGGACGGCCACCATCGCCTCGTCGAGCTGCGCCAGCCCGCGGGCCGCCTCGCCCTCCCGGACGAGCGCCTGGCCCTGCCCGAGGCAGCCGAGCGTGGCCAGGTCGGCGTCCCCGGAGCGCAGGCCGATCGAGGTGGCGCGCGCGAACAGGCGGTGTGCCGCGGCCGGGTTCCCGACGTCCAGCTCACGCAGCCCGTCGGGCAGCAGCAGGTAACCCCGCTCGGCGCAGTCCCGCGGCGCGGATTCCAGCACCCGGTGCGCCCGGGCGAGCCAGCCGGTGCCCCGCGCCTCCGCGCCGCAGACCGAGATGAGCACCAGCCCCAGCCAGAACGCGCACCGAGCGGCGGCCAGGACGTCGCCGCGGTCGACGAACGCCTCGTACGCCCGCTCCCATGCGCTGTCGGCCAGTTCGTCCCTGCGGGTGAGGTGGGCGCTCAGCCCGAGCCGCATCAGGTCCTCGGCGTCATGGAGCTCGCCCTGGGCGTCCGCGGCGGCCAGGTGGGTGCATGCCTCCTCCCACGCGCGGCGCTCGACGGCCGAGCGACCCAGGTGGAGAGGGTCCATGGTTCCTGGCTACACCCCGGTCGGAGGTCCGGACAGTGCTTCCCGCGCGCGGGCAGACGTCGGCCGCGGGGCGTCAGGACGAGGCGGGGCGCGGCTCGGGGGCCGGCGCCTCGTCCGGAGGGTGGACGGCCGGGCCGGTCACCGGGCAGTGCAGGCACTCCTCGATCCGCATGCGACCGGCGCCGGACGGCCGCGCCGGGGTCTCCGGTCCGGCGTCGCCGAGCGGGCGGCGCACGTACGCGGCGGCCACCAGCGCGCCGACCAGCAGCAGCCCGGCGAGGATGAGCATCGCCGTCCGGAAGCCGTCGGCGAAGACCTCAGGATCGGAGTAGTCGGCGCCACCTAGCCCGGCCGCGACCGGGACGACCGCGACGGCGAGCAGGCCCGCCGCGCGGGCGACGGCGTTGTTGACCCCCGAGGCGACCCCGGCGTAGCGGTCCGCGGCGGAGTCGAGCACGGTCGCCGTGAGCGGGGCGACCAGCAGCGTGAGACCGGCGCCGAAGAGCACCGCTGCGGGGAGCACGTCGAGCAGGTAGGAGGCGTCCGGACCGATCCGGAGCATCAGCAGCACCCCGGCCGCGGCCACCAGCGGCCCACCCGTGAGCAGGGCGCGCGGCCCGATCCGCTGGGCGAGCGCCCCGACGCGGGCGGAGAACAGCAGCATGAGGACGGTGACGGGCAGCAGAGCGGTGCCCGCCAGCAGCGGGCTGAACCCGGAGACCACCTGCAGGTGCAGGACCAGCAGCACGAACAGCGCACCGAGCGCGGCGTAGACGAACAGGGTCACGGCGTTGGTGGCGGAGAACTGCCGGTCGGCGAAGAGCGTCGGGGGCACCAGGGGGTGCCGCGACCGCAGCTCCACGGCGACGAAGGCGGCCAGGGCTGCCAGCCCGGTCGCACCCCACAGCCAGGTGCTGGCGCCGGCACCGGTCTCGCCGGCGGCGGTGAGCGCGTAGGTCAGCGCGCCGAGGCCGGTGACGACCAGCAAGGTCCCGGCCCAGTCCAGCCGCGGGGCGGCCGCCGGGTCGCGCGACTCGGGCACGTGCCGCACGGCCACCAGGACCACCAGCGCCGCCAGCGGCAGGTTGATCAGGAAGACCGCCCGCCAGCTCCACTCCACCAGCCAGCCGCCGACGAACGGCCCGACCGCGGCGGCGACGCCGGAGAGCCCGGACCAGGCACCGACCGCGGCGGCCCGGTCGGGCCCGGAGAACGACGCCGAGATGATCGCCAGGCTGCCCGGGGTGAGGAGGGCCCCGCCGATGCCCTGCAGCGCCCGGGCGGCCACGAGGGTGCCGATGTTCGGCGCCAGCCCGCACAGCAGCGAGGCGGCGGCGAACCAGCAGACGCCGACGACGAAGATCCGCCGCCGCCCGTAGCGGTCGCTCAGCGAGCCGCCGAGCAGGATGAGGGCGGCCAGCGTCAGCGTGTAGGCGTTGACCGTCCACTGCAGGCCGGAGAAGTCCGCGTCCAGGTCGGACCCGATCCGCTCCAGGGCCACGTTGACGACGGTGGCGTCCAGCATGGCCACGCCCGAGCCCAGCACGGTCGCGAGGAGGACCCAGCGTCCCCGGGCCGTGCCCATGCGCAGGCCCGTGCCGGCAGGGGTTGGCGCAGTCATCGGGGTTCCTCTCCGCCGGCTGCCGGACAGCATCCAGCGCGTCGCTCGTCGCTGTCCAACGCCTGCGCGGCCCGCCGATTCCTGCGGCCGCCCGATCAGGCGGGCGCGGCCTTGGGAGGCCCCGGGGCGGCGCGCATGATGTCGGCATGTCGCCCCAGGCAGACCTCGTCATCGCGGCCGGCGAGATGCCCGGCTACCTGGCGCCCACCGCCGCCCTCGTCGTCGCGGCAGCGGTCATCGGCTACCTCACCGCCCGCGTCCGGGTGGTGCCGATCGTCGGGTTCCTGGTGGCCGGCGTCCTCATCGGCCCCGCGCAGTTCGGCGTCGTCGACAGCAGCGAGGCCGTCGAGGCCGCGGCGGACATCGGCGTGATCCTGCTGCTGTTCACCATCGGCATCGAGTTCTCGCTGGAGCGGCTCGCTCGCGTCTGGACGTGGATCGCCGTCGCCGGCGGGCTGCAGCTGGTGCTGGCCACCGGCGCCGGGCTGGGGGTGACCCTCGCCCTCGGCGGCAACTGGCGGGACGGGCTGTTCACCGGGTTCCTGCTGGCCCTGTCGTCGACGGCGATCGTGCTCAAGTTGCTGGGGGAGCGGCGGGAGAACTCCGCCGTCCGCGGCCGGCTGGCGCTCTCCGTGCTGATCGCCCAGGACCTCGCGGTGGTGGCGATGGTGCTGGTCGTGCCGCTGCTCGGCCCGACCGCGGAGGGCGGCGGCTCGGCCGGCGGTGCGCTGCTGTGGGCCGTCCTCACCGCGGTGGGGGTCATCGTCGCCGTCCTGGTGCTGGCCCGCCGGGTCATGCCCGCCGTGCTGGACGTCGTCGCCCGCACCTGCTCGCCCGAGGTGTTCCTGCTCGCGATCGTCGCCGTCTGCTTCGGCACCGCCTACCTGACCGCGCTCGCCGGCGTGAGCGTTTCGCTCGGGGCCTTCCTCGCCGGCCTGGTGGTGAGCGAGAGCCGGGCCAGCACGCAGGCGCTCGCCGAGGTGCTGCCGCTGCAGATCGTGTTCAGCGCGGTCTTCTTCGTCTCCGTCGGAATGCTGCTCGACGTCGGCTTCATGCTGGCCAACCTGCCGCTCGTGCTGGGCGCCGCCGCCGGCGCCCTGGTGCTCAAGACGCTGACCACCGCCGTCGCCGCCACCGCCGTCGGCATCCGCTGGCGCACCGCCGCCGCCACCGGGCTGCTGCTGGCCCAGGTCGGCGAGTTCTCCTTCGTCCTGCTGACCGTGGGCACGGCCGCCGGGCTCGCGCCGCTCGGGCTCGCGGACGACGGCGCGCAGGTCGTCGTCGCCGCCACGGTGCTGCTCATGCTGGGCACCCCGCAGCTGGCCGCGGCGGCGGCCCGGCTCGACCGCGCACCTGTCGCCACCGCGGGCGGCCCCGGCGCACCCGAGGAGGACGGCGAGCACCGGGACCACGTGGCGATCATCGGGTGGGGGCCCACCGCCCTGGAGTTGGCGGCCACGCTGCGCGACCGGGGGGTGGGCGTGGTGATGACGACGCTCAACCCCGACGGGGCGGCGCAGGCCGAGGCCGACGGGCACACCGTGGTGCGAGGGGATCCCACCAAGGTTGAGATCCTGCGGCTGGCCGGGGTGCCCGCCGCCCGCCTCGCCGTCGTCGCCGAGGACGACCCGGAACAGGCCGTGCGGGTGGTCACCGCGGCGCGGGCGGTCACGAGCGCGCCCATCGTGGCGCGCCCGCTGGGTGCCGTCGACGTCGTCGAGCTGGCGGACGCCGGCGCCGACCACGTCCTCGACCGGGACCGGATCTCCGGCCACGCGCTGGAACGTGCCGTCCTCTCCGAGCTGGGGCACGCGGTGGCGCACCCGGACGGCCGGCGGACCGCCGTCGACACGACCCGGGTGGTCCGCTACGCGTGGCCGGAAGGCAGCGGCTGCGACCACGGGAGCACCTCCCGGCCGGTCGTGCCGTGGGCCCCGGTCTGCGTGGGCTGCCTGCGGGAGGGCACCGACTGGGTGCACCTGCGCGTGTGCCTCGGGTGCGGGTACGTCGGCTGCTGCGATGCCTCGCCGCGCCGGCACGCGCGGCGGCACGCCGCCGCGGACGACCACCCGCTGATCGCCTCGGCCGAGCCCGGTGAGAGCTGGGCCTACTGCTTCGTGGACGACGTGACCGTGCCGGCGCCCGGTGGCGCCGCGCCGGAGGCGGAGGCCCCGGCCGCGCAGCAGTGACGTGTTCTCGTCCCACTCGAACGTATAGCGCACCCCGGGGCTTGCGGCAAGACCCTGGTCGGGCCGCACACTCGCCCGCCGGGGGCGGCTGACCGCGCGCGGACGGGCGCGGCGGCCCCCCGGATCGGAGCCGCCGCCATGACCGTGTCCACTCGCGCCTTCGCCCTGCCCGACCACCTCGCCGCCAAGGCGGACCCGGCGCTGATCGCCGCTGACGAGCGGCACTTCACCTTGATCGCCGAGAGCCTCGGGCGGTCGATCGCCGAGCTCACCGAACGGCTGGCCGCCGAGCGCGCGGCCCCGGGCGGCACCGGCCAGGCGGCGCTGGACCGCGACCTGGAGGTGCACCGGCTCGCCACCCGCCTGCGCACCCTGCGCCGGTTCGGCCTGGACCTGTGCCTGGGCCGCGTCGTGCCCGCCGACGGCGGGGAGCCGGTGTACGTCGGGCGGCTGGGCCTCACCGACGGCGCCGGCCGCCGGCTGCTCGTCGACTGGCGGTCGCGGGCGGCCGAGCCGTTCTTCGCCGCCACCCACGCCGATCCGATGGGGCTGGCCAGCCGCCGCCGCTACCGCTGGACCCGCGGCCGGATCACCGACTACTGGGACGAGGTCTTCACCCCCGACGGGCTCGAGGGGCACGCCGCCCTCGACGACCAGTCCGCCTTCCTCGCCAGTCTCGGCGGCAACCGGTCGGCCCGGATGCGCGACGTGCTCGGCACCATCCAGGCCGACCAGGACTCGATCATCCGCGCAGGCTCCCGCGGTGCGCTGGTCGTCGACGGCGGGCCGGGCACCGGGAAGACCGTCGTCGCCCTGCACCGCGCCGCCTACCTGCTCTACTCCGACCCGCGCCTGGGGCAGCGCGGGGGCGGGGTGCTGTTCGTCGGCCCGCACGAGCCCTACCTGGCCTACGTCGCCGACGTCCTGCCGGGCCTGGGGGAGGAGGGCGTGCGCACCTGCACCCTGCGCGACCTGGTGCCCGAGGGGGCCGCCGCCGCGCCCGAGGCCGACCCCGAGGCGGCCCGGCTGAAGGCGTCGGCGGAGATGGGGACGGCGATCGAGGCGGCCGTCCGCTTCTACGAGGAGCCGCCGGTCCGGGCGACGACGGTGACGACGCCGTGGGACGACGTCCGGCTGACCCCCGCGGACTGGGCCGAGGCGTTCGACGCGGCCGAGCCCGGCACGCCGCACAACGAGGCGCGCGAGCAGGTGCGGGGCGCGCTGCTGGAGATCCTGGTGGACGCGCACGACCCCGATCTCGACGCCGACCAGGTGCGCGCCGCGCTGGAGCAGGACCGCGAGCTCCGGGCCGCCTTCGACCGGGCGTGGCCGCTGCTGGACGCCGGCGACGTCGTCGGTGACCTGTGGTCCGTGCCCGCCTACCTGCGCCGGTGTGCGCCGTGGCTGAGCACCGCGGAGGTGCGCCGCCTGCAACGGGCGGAACCGCAGGCGTGGACCGTCTCCGACCTGCCGCTGCTCGACGCCGCGCGGATGCGCCTGGGCGACCCGGGGGCGGTGCGGCGCCGGCAGCGGGAGGCGGTTGTGGTGGCGCGCGAGCGCGAACGCATGTCCGCGGTCATCGACGAGCTGATCGCGGCCGACGATTCCGAGCTGCTGCTGATGACCACCCTGCGGCACGGCGACCTGCGCGACGCCCTGGTCGACCAGGACGCGCTCCCCCCGGTGGACGCCGATCCGCTGGCGGGGACGTTCGCGCACGTCGTCGTCGACGAGGCCCAGGAGCTGACCGACGCGGAGTGGCAGATGCTGGTGCGCCGCTGCCCGTCCCGCAGCTTCACCGTGGTGGGGGACCGGGCGCAGGCGCGGCGCGGCTTCCCCGAGCCGTGGGAGGAGCGGCTGCGCCGGGTCGGGCTGACCGAGGTGCGCCGGATGTCGCTGACGGTGAACTACCGGACGCCGGTGGAGGTGATGGCCGAGGCGGAGCCGGTGATCCGGACGGTGCTGCCGGACGCCAACGTGCCGACGTCGGTCCGCAGCACGGGGGTGCCGGTTGCGCGCGGGTCGGTCGCGGAACTGGGGTCGGTGCTGGACGGCTGGCTGGCGGCGCACGCCGAGGGGGTCGCCTGCGTGATCGGGGCGCCGGCATTCACGGGGCGGCCCCGCGTGCGGTCGCTGACGCCATCGCTGGCGAAGGGACTGGAGTTCGACCTCGTCGTCCTCGTGGACCCGGAGGCGCTCGGGACCGGCGTCGGGGGAGCTGTGGACCGCTACGTGTCGATGACCCGGGCGACTTCGCGGCTGGTGGTGCTCACGAGCCGGTGAGGTCGAGCTGCGCCACCGGACGTCCAGCCGCGTCACGGCGCGGCCGGACGTCCGGCCGCGCGGCTCAACCCTCGGCCGCAGCCGGGGGCGGGGGCGCGGCCCGCCGGAGCGACCGGCGCAGCGGGACCAGCACGGCGGCGGCCACGAGAGCGGTGACCGCCAGCCAGGGCAGGACGACGCCGATCGCGACGACGGCCGCGCCCGTGACCGCGACCAGCGACCGCCACCCGGTTCCCAGCCCGTCGAGGAAGCCGTCCGGCCCGCCGGCGGGCGCGACGCCGAAGGGCTCCAGGTGCACGCGGAGGGTCGACAGCTCCACCTGGTCGGCCAGCGCCGCCCGCCGGGACTGCAGCGACTCCAGCTCCTGCTGCCGCTGCGACAGCGCCTGCTCCGCCTCCAGCAGCGCCTCGGTGGTGGCGGCGTCGTCCATCAGGGCGAGCAGCCGCGCCACGGAGGACTGCAGCGCGGTGATCCGAGCGTCCAGGTCGACCGCCGTGGCGGTGACGTCGGAGCGGGACACCGACACGTTGCCGACGTCGCCGAGCTCCTCGAGGTCGGCCAGCATGCCGGTCAGCTCCGCGGCCGGCACGCGCACCACGAGGTCGGCGACCGTGCCCTCGACCCCGTCCTGGACGGAGGTTGCGTGCACGGTGCCCTCGTCGACGCGCCCGCCGGCGGACTCGACCAGCTCGCTCACCTGCTGCGCGCCCTCGGCCGGGTCGTCGACGGCGAGCGAGGCGCTGGCGGTGGTGACCACCTGCCGGTCGGGAGCGGCCTCGTCGCTGCCCGGGACGGCCATCACGGGCGCGACAACACCCCCGGCGCCGTCCACGCTGTCCGACTCCCCGCCGGAGGAGCCGGTGCAGCCGACGAGCAGGACCAGGATCAGCGCGGCCGGGACGAGGAGGCGCCTGGCAGGAACGGTGTCCATGCCCGGTGGACGGGGCGGCCGAGCGGATCGGTTCCCGCCGGTCAGCGGGCAGCGAGCCCGAACTTCGCTCGTCGATTCGCGGGCACGAGGTCGGCGTAGTCGGGGTGGCGCTGGATCCAGCTCCGGATGAACGGGCAGAACGGGAGGACCGACGCGCCCTCCTCCCGCACGGCGTCCAGGGCTCCCCGGGCGAGCGCCGACCCCACACCGCGGCCCTCGAACTCCGGATCGACCACCGTGTGGGTGAACGCGACGGAGGACCCCCGCCGCCGGTACTCGGCGAGCCCGGCCACCTTCCCGTCGACCAGCGCCTCGAAGCGGCCGGTCTCCGGGCGGTCCACGACCGTCGTCCCGCCGGTGGTCACGGTCGGTGCCTCCGGCGGTGATCGGGGGAGCGGGACGGGTGCCACCGGGCGGCCATCGGCGGCACAATGCCGACGTCCCCACGCCGTCTCGGAAGGGACCGCAGATGCCGGAGAACCCGCCTGCCGCCACGGACGCCGGCCTGCCCACGGTGGCGGACGTGATGCGGCCACCGGTCACCACGGTGGAGCTCACCGCGCACCTCGCCGGTGCCGCCTACCTGATGAAACGTGCGCACGACGGCGCGCTCGTGGTCATCGACGACCACGTCGAGCGCCGGCCGGTGGCGCTGCTCTGCGACGCCGACATCATCCAGGCGGTCGCGGACGGCAAGGACCCGGAGCAGACCCGCATCACCGACCTGCACCGTCCCGCGCCCGTCACCGTGGGCCCGGACGTGACCGTGGCGGACGCCGCGGAGCTGATGCTCTCGAGCGGGCTGCAGTACCTCCCGGTGGTCGAGGAGGGCCGGCTGCTCGGGCTGGTCGACCTCACCCTGGTGTGCCGGTCGCTGCTGGGCACCCAGGCGGGGGCGCCGCAGTCCTGATCGGCCGGCGGTCACGGCGCCGCCGTCCTCAGCCGACGTCGAGGAGCTCGAGCAGCACGCCGGTGACCAGCCCCAGGGTCGCGTGCCCGACCACCCCGCGGGCGTGGCTCTCCAGGGGGTAGGCGGTGAGCAGGGGCAGCGCCGTCCCCTCGTCCACCACCAGGAACGCGCCGGCACCGACGCAGAGCCCCGCAGCCAGCGGTCGCATCCCCCGCCGGGTGAGAGCCGCGGCGAGGACCCCGTAGGTCACCCCGAACGACCGGTGCACCGCCAGCCCGACCCGGCCCGCCGCCTCGTCGTCGAGGTCGCGCCCCGTGGCGCCGCCGAGCTTCTTGCCGAGCTGGACCAGCGTGCCGCCCGGCGCCAGCTCCTCCTCGCGGATCTTCGTCGCCTCGCTGTGCCGGCGGTAGAACCACCGGGTGGCGACGTCCATGGTGCGGCTGGCTACGTAGCCGCCCAGCGCTCCGGCCACCAGGTCCCTCCGGCGGCGGGTCACGTCGTCGCCCCGGCGCGGACGGGCTGGGCGGCGCGGAGCCGTCGCAGCGCATACCCCGCGCTGAGCAGGGTGGAGACCATCAGGACGATGTAGACCCAGGTGGCGGGGGAACCCCACCGCACCACGTCGACGTACCGGGCGAGGACGACGAGCTCCAGCGCCCCGAAGACCGCGTAGGCCACCGCGGCCAGCTCCAGGCGGTGGAGGTCGCGGTCGCGCAGGGCGAGCACGATGCCGATGCCGAAGGCGAGCAGCCACGAGGCGACGGCCCGGGCGGTGAGCGGGGTCAGCGGCCACGGCCACAGCTCCGACTCGGTGGCCGGCGCGACGAACAACACCGCCCCCACGACGAGGAAGACCGCGCCCTGCGCGGCGAGCACCGCGGCGAGCCCGCCGGGCAGCGGCAGCGCCGCGGGTGGCTCCGCCTGCCGGGACCGTTCCTGCCGGACCAGCATCACCAGCATCCCGACCGGGATGACGACGTAGACGGCGAGCCAGAACCAGGCGGCCGACCGTGCCACCAGGCCGGGCTCCTCGAAGTGGAAGGGGTCCAGGTGCAGGAGGGTGGCGAGCAGCGTGAGCAGCGTGAACACCAGGACGGTGACGAACGGGACGCGGATGCGCGCCCATCGCTCCTCCCGCAGGGACAGGACGACGAGCACGCAGCCGGCGGCGTAGGCGGCGCCGAGGAAGGCGGCGCTCGCCGGGGGCGCGATGGTCCAGGCGAAGTACTCGTCGGTGCGCCCGGACCCGAGGAAGAGGGAGACGAACGCGAGCAGCGTGAGGGCGGTGAAGACGACGAGCAGCAGGCGGGTGCCGGGGAGCACGGGACGGGATCCAGACGGATCCATCATGATCAGACCTCGGTGCGGTGGAGGACCGGATCGGTGCAGAGCACCAATCCCCTTGACCCCCCGTGCAGTGACGCCCTAGGCATGCTATATGGGCGCTTCCGACGCCGACAACGAATTGACCGCGCGAGCGGCACTGGTCCTGGTGAGCCGGGACCCGCCGGTGCGCGACCAGGTCGGGCAGGAGCTGGCGAAGCGCTACGGGGCCGACTACGCGGTGGCAGTCTGCGACGCCGAGGACGACCTCGCCGCCCGGCTGGCCCAGCTGCAGGACGGCGGCATCCCGATCGCGGCGATCCTGGCAGGCCTGAGCCCGGCGGACCCCGACGGCCTCGACGTGCTGGCGCGGGCGGGCGCCCTGGCGCCGGGCGCGGTGCGGGCCTGCATCGTGCGGTGGGGCGACCTGGAGACGGCGGCGCCGATCTTCGAGGCGATCACGCTGGGCCGGCTGGACGGGTGGCTCTACCGCCCGGACCGGGCCGGCGACGAGGACTTCCACCTCTCGGTGACCGAGTTGCTGGCGGAGTGGGACAGCCGGCAGGGCACCGGCTACGAGGCGGTGCAGGTGATCGGCGAACGCTGGTCGGCCCGCTCGCAGGAGCTCCGCGACATGTTCACCCGCAACCGGGTGCCGGTCGGTTTCTACGACGCCTCCGCTTCGGATGGGCAGGAGTTGCTGGCGGGCCTGGGGCTGGAGCAGCCCGCGCTGCCGGTCGTCGTCCTCCGGTTCCGCCCGGAGGTGCCGGCGCTGACCGACCCCAGCGCGATGGACATCGCCGCCGCGTTCGGGGTCCTGGAGCCGGTGGACGAGAGCACGCTGGCCGACGTCGTCGTGGTGGGTGCCGGGCCCGCCGGCCTCAGCGCCGCCGTGTATGCCGCGTCGGAGGGCCTGCGCACGGTGGTGGTCGAGCCGCTGGCCATGGGCGGGCAGGCCGGCACCAGCTCGCTGATCCGCAACTACCTCGGCTTCCCGCGGGGCATCAGCGGCAACCGGCTGGCGGCCAGCGCGTACCAGCAGGCGTGGTCGTTCGGCGCCGGCTTCATCTGGTCCCGCAGCGTCGTGGGGATGTCGAGCACCGACGGGGAGCACCGGGTGCACCTCTCGGACGGCGCGACGCTGCGGGCCCGCACGGTGGTGGTCGCGACCGGGGCGGAGTGGCGGCGCCTGGAGGTGCCCAGCCTCGAGGCGATGCAGGGCCGCGGCCTCTTCTACGGAGCCGCGGTCAGCGAGGCGCGGGCGATGTCGGGCAAGCACGTCCTGGTGGTCGGCGGGGGCAACTCCGCGGGGCAGGCGGCCGTGCACCTGGCCCGGTACGCCGACCGGGTGACCGTCCTGGTCCGGCGCGGGCTGGCCGAGACGATGTCGGAGTACCTGGTGCACGAGATCGACGAGGCGCCGAACATCGACGTCCGCTCGCGGGTGCAGCTCGTGGACGGGTCGGGCGGGCAGGTCCTGGAGGAGGTCGTCGTCGAGGACCTCGACACGGGGGAGCGGGAGACGATCCGGGCGGACGCCGTCTTCGTGCTCATCGGGTCGAAGCCGGCGTCGGGGTGCCTGGGGCCGGAGGTGGCGAAGGACCAGTCGGGGTTCGTGCTCACCGGGCCGGACCTGGACGGCGCAACGCCGGGCTGGCCGCTGGAGCGGCCCCCGATGTTCCTGGAGACCAGCGTCCCGGGCGTGTTCGCTGCCGGCGACGTCCGGGCGGGCTCGGTCAAACGGGTGGCGTCCGGGGTGGGGGCGGGCGCCATCGCGGTCGCGCTGGTGCACCAGTACCTGGCGTGGGCCGCCGCGGTCGCAGTGGACGGCTGACTCCGGTGCCCGAGTTCGTGTTCCGGGACGAGTGGCGGGTCGCGGCGCCGCCGGCCGCGGTGCGGGAGGTGGTGCGCGCCGTCGAGTCGTGGCCGGAGTGGTGGCCGTCGGTGCAGAGCGTCACGCGGGTGCCCTCCGGCGACGGCGACGGCGAGGTGTGGCGGTTCGTGTTCCGGACCCGGCTGCCGTACCGGATGGAGTTCGAGGCGCGGGTGCTGCGGGACGACCCGCTGCGCGGCGTGCGGACGACGGTGACCGGCCGGGTCGAGGGGGAGGGCCGGTGGGACATCGCCGAGGTCGAGGGCGGGGCGGTCGTGAGCTTCGACTGGGAGGTGCGGCCGCAGCTGCTGTGGATGCGGGTGCTGTCGCCGCTGGCGCGCCCGGTGTTCGTGTGGAACCACCGGGAGCTGATGGAGGAGGGCGGGGAAGCCCTGGCGCAGCGGCTGGGCACCCGACTGCTCGCGCCGACGGTCAGCACCCCCGCCGTGGGGCCGGCGATCGCAGCGTCGACGGGGTGGTTCGCGGCGCTGCTCGCTCCGTGGGTGGTGGCGCGGCGGGTCGGGCGGCGTCGTCGTGGTCGGGTGGGGAGCCGTCGACCGCGATCCGACCGGACACGCTGGGGAACCGTCGTCGGCGGTCGTGCTGCTGGCCCGGTGAGGTGCGGCGCGCTAGCGTCCGGGGCACCAGGCCGCTGCGACTGCACACCGGGAGCCCCGCCGTGCCCGCACACCGCATCTTCACCACCCCGTTCGCCAGCGTCTACCCGCACTACGTGGCCAAGGTCGAGCGCAAGGGGCGTACCCGGGGGGAGGTCGACGAGGCGATCTGCTGGCTCACCGGCTACGACGATGCAGGCCTCGCCGCAGCGCTGGAGGACGAGGTGGACTTCGCGACCTTCTTCGACCGCGCACCGGCGATGACCGCCCACGCGGCGCTCATCACCGGCAGCATCTGCGGGGTCCGGGTGGAGGACGTCGATGACCCCCTCATGCGCAAGATCCGCATGCTCGACAAGCTCGTCGACGAGATCGCCAAGGGGCGGCCGATGACCAAGGTGCTGCGGGGTGGTCACGACAGCCGCACCACGGTGTAGGCCCGCGCTACCGGGTGAGGCGCACCTCGGAGGACGCGCCCGCGCTGTGAGCGGTGCCCGGTGAGCTGTCCAGCAGACCGGCTGCCCGCCACGCCGCGACGGTGTCGTGGACGTAGGTCTCGAACGACCGCGGCTCCCGACCGAGCAGCTGCCTGGTCGTGCGGAGTTCCCGGTGCGAGGTCGGCCTCGAGATTCGGCGCAGCAGGCGGAAGGACGCCGTCCCATCCGCGAGACGCGGCCCGTCCAGGCAGCGGGCGAAGGTCCGCACCATGATGTCGTCGTCGTCCCCGAGGTAGACCACCGCTCGCCCGAGGCAGGGGCGGGACGGTGGCACGGCGATGCCTCTCGGGCCGGGTCCGTCCCGGCTTCGTGGACGAGCCTCGGTGGCCCCCTTGTGGCGTACTCGTCCCTGGCTTGCCCCCGGTGCCGTGACCTGAGTTGCCGAGGCCGACGAGGGGCTCGATCGCCCGCTGCGCCGCGGTGCACGCGATGGAGAGCTGGGCTCTCCAGGAGCTGGAAGTCCGGGTCCTGCGGGTGCGGCGCGGCCCACATCCTGCGAACGGCGTGGCTGCGGTCGATGCGGGTAGGGGGCCCGGCATGTCCGACTTCGAGATCACCGCCCTCGTCCTGGCCGAGCACGAAGTCTTCCGGCGGGAGTTCACCGCGCTCGACGACCTGCCCGCCGACGAGCTCGCCGCCGCCTGGGAGGCGCTGCACGCCAAGCTCGAGGTGCACGCCGTGGCCGAGGAGCAGCTGTTCTACCCGTTGCTCGCCCAGGAGGCGGACGGCGAGCAGGAGACGGCGGAGGGGGTGCACGACCACAACGAGATCCGGCACGCCGCGGCCGCCGTCGGGGAGCACGAGGTCGGCAGCGAGGGATGGTGGGAGGCGGTGCGCAACGCCCGACAGGTGAACGCCGACCACATGGCCGAGGAGGAGACGGATTTCTTCCCACCCTTCAAGGAGGCCGTCGACGAGGAGCAACGCGAGGCCCTGGGGATGCAGTGGCTGGCCTTTCACGACAAGCACGAGGAAGCCGAGGGGCTGTCCGGCGAGGACGCGGAGGTGGAAGAGGTGATCGCGACCGAAGTGCCGGAGGGGGACCCGTCCGTCTAGGGACGCCGCCACTCGGCGGAGCTGCGAGAGCTGCGCCGGGCGGCGGCCTACCGGGCCCGCGACGTGCTCCCAGGACGATGTACCCGCTGTCCGTGAACTCGCCGCCGGGGTCGGCCTCCTCCGGTAGGAAGCGCAGGACGACGTCCTCGGCCACGAGCGCTGTGCGTGCCCCGCCGGCAGCCGGGCCGTCGAGACACCAGTGCCAGGGGCACCCATCCACAGGCGCCTCGTGCCCTCACCCCAGCGCCCGTCGCCCGACCGACGACAAGGCGCTCCGGTTGCGTCAGGCGACGAGCCGGTGGAAGCGCCAGAAGCTGTCATCTACGCGCAGGACGGTGACATCGAGGACGCCCGCTACGGGCGTTCCGCCGAACGATGTCCGGAGCATCATCCTGCCAGTGGCGGCGGAGTCCCCGTGTGAAGGTGGAACCACGACCTCAGCCGGTCAGAGGAACAGGCGATGCGCGAATCGGGCAGCGAGGAACGAGCCGAGGACGGCCGGCGCCCAGAAGGTGAGCAGCCGGAAGGCGAGGACGCCGGCGCATGCGATACCCAGGGGTTCGCCGAGAGCGGTGAGCGCGAGGGTCAGCGACACCTCCGCGATCCCGGGTGCTCCGGCCACCGGGAGCGCGGCCCAGAAGAGCCGGAGAGCCGTGTACACCGCGGCGGTGACGGTCACCGGGACGTGCCCGCCGACGGCGTGCAGCGCCGCGACGAGGGCGGCGGCCTCGAGCGCGATCGCTGCAGCGGACCAGCCGGCCCCCGCCGCGATGCGCCGCGCACCCAGCCGGCGCAGTTCAGGGGGCTGCCGCGTAGCGGACGCGGGCGACGCCCGCCGCCGGGTGAGTGACTGCCCGAGCGACACCAGGAGGAAGGCCGCGACACCGAGCGCAAGGAGGGCCAGCACGGAATCCGGACTCCGCCAGGTGGTGCAGACCACGGGCGACCACGGTGAGAGCTACTGCCGCGCCCAGCCACCGCCACCCCTCGAACTCCACCTCCGCCAGCACCCCGGCGGTTCCACCGATCGCTTCCAGGCCGACGAACACGGTCGCCGCCCCGGCCACGACGGCCAGCCAGACCAGGACGCCGGCCGGCTGCAGGCGCGGCCGTTCCGGATCCGGCAGGCCGAGCCGGCGGTGCGTCTCGCGGCGTAGGCCGTCCAGTCGCGTCGGCTCGGTGCGCAACCCGGCGCGGGTGACCGCCGACAGTGCCAAGGGCTCCATGCCCGGAAGTGCGCGGGTCAGGACGTCGCCGCCGAGCCCCGCGACAGCGCTGCCGACCACCAGTCCCGGGTCGGTCCGCAGTGCCAGCGAGGCCATGAGTTCGGCGACGTCGCGGTCGAGGGTGTCGTCGCCGGCGCCGGTCTCGGCGTTGCCGAAATCCACGATCCACGGGTTCCCGGCACGGTCGACGAGCACGTTCGAGGCGACCAGATCGCGGTGGGCGATGCGGGCCGCCCGGAGGAGGGCGACCTGTTCCCAGACGCGATCGAGGAGTACGGCGGTGATCTCCTCCGGTGCGAGGCTGTCCAGGGAGCGGGCGTCGATGCGCTTCTGCACCACGAGGGCGCGGCCGTCGGTGCCGCGGGCCAGGAGCACCGTCGGTACGCGTACGCCGCGTTCCCGGGCGGTCATCGCGGCAACGGCCTCGTCGGCGGCCTGCCGGCCCAGCGGTGCGAGTGCACCGACGTCCCTGACGTCCCCGACGACGAGCATCCGGGCCCCGCGGTAGAGCCAGTCGCGGTCGAAGGGGTCGGGGTCGAGCACCTTGATGAACAGCGAACTGCCGTCCGCGCCGGTGCCCCAGAAGGGGTGCGAGCTGCGCGCGGGAACGGCTGCCGGACGCAGCTGCTGCGCCGGCAGGCCGAACCGGGCCAGCAGACGGGCGACGTGCGGGACGGCAGGCGACCAGCGCGGCACCCCGAACGCGTAGTGCACCAGCGAGCCGCAGATCCAGCCCACCAGCAGACCGCCCACGACGTCCAGCGGAAGGTGCGCTCCCACGTAGATGCGGGCCAGCCCGACCGTCACCGCGAGCGCCCACGCCACCCGCCGCAGCCGCCGGGACAGGTACGGCGCCGCTGCGGTGGCGAGGGCGGCAGCCACAGCGGAGTGCCCGGACACGAACCCGTTGCCGCCCAGGATCGCTTCGTGCAGCACGGCGCCGACGGTTGGTGAAGTCCTCACCCACCGCGCCGATGTGCGCGGAGTCGGGTCGTCCTCCACGACGGCGGCGACCGAGGTGGCGTCCCGTTCCAGGGCGGCGAACAGCGCGTCGCTCTCGTGGTCGGCGAAGATCAGGCCGAGGGGCACCACGAGCACGGCCAGCACCAGCGCGGTGATCGTGAGGTAGGAGACCAGCAGGCGGCGGGTCATGACGGGGAATCGAGGCGGTAACCCACGCCGCGCAGGGCGGCGGTCCAGCGCGGGTCGCCGAGCTTCTTGCGCAGCGACGCGACGTGCACGTCGAGGGCCTTGGTCGAGCTCCACCAGTTCTCGTCCCAGACCCGGGCGATGAGCTCCTCCCGGCGTCGGACCGTGCCGGGCTCCTCGGCGAGCAGCTCCAACTCCTTGTTCGTGAGCTCCACCGGTTGCCCCGGCAGCAGGACCTGCCGGCCGCGCCGGTCGACGGTCAACGGCCCGAGTGCCTGCCGCCCGTTGGCCGCGGGCACCCGGGCACCGCGCCGCAGCACCGCGCGGATGCGGGCCACCAGTTCTCGGAAGCCGAACGGCTTGACCTCGTAGTCGTCGGCGCCGATCTCCAGCAGCAGCACCCGGTCGAACTCGTCGCCGCGGGCCGTGCCCACGATGACCGGCGTCGCCGACGGCCCGGTCAGGGTCCGGCAGACCTCGCGCCCGTCGACGTCGGGCAGACCCGGGTCGGGCAGCACCAGGTCGGCCTCGGGCTCCGCGAGGGCCGGTCCCTGCAGCCGGCCAGCGCCATCACCACGACGCCGCCCTGGCTGGAGCCGGGCACGGCGACCGGTCGTCGAGGAAGTCCTCGTGGAAGAGCGGACGGGTCATGGCGCCGGGGAGGAAGACCACGGCGACCCGGTCGGGCTTCCCGTCCGACACGGACAGCATGATCGGTGCCCCCGCCGACGGGATGAGGACCTCGCGGTGGGCGGCGGATCGCTGGACGGCGGTGAGCTGTCGCTGGGTGGTCGAGCGCATCCGCGGGCTCCCGCTACGGAAGTGCCGGCCCGCGTACCCGGTCGCTCATTCGGCGACGACGGCGAAGTAGGTCTCCTCCTCGGCGAGATGCAGTTGGAGCAGCGTGTGCAGCGCCGACAGGCAGGCCAGCAGGTCGGCCCGGCGCTCGGCGTCCAGCTCGCCGCCCTCGTCCAGTGCGTCGACATGGACCTGCAACCGCTCGGCCAGCCGGCTGATCTCCGCGTGCGACCTCTCCATCGCAGCCGCCCCCTCACTGGCCCCCTGGACCGAAGCCAGGTTCGGGACGAGCTGGGACTGCTCGGCGCGCTCGTGCGGCATCACCCGGTCGACGAGCGCGGACCGCGCGCGGCGCAGGGCGTCGACCGCGTCCTGGGCGGGTCCGCCGGCCAGCGCGTCGGCGGCCATCCGGAGCAGGGGGAGGACTTGCCGCACGTCGTCGTGCTCTCCGGCGAAGCGCCGCACGAGGGTACGGGTGCTGGGCGGCACGGCCGGGCCGCCGGCCTGGCCGCCGCGAAGCGCGCGAAGGGCGTTGAGGATGACCGCGACGTCGATGCCCTCCTGGAGCAGGGCGCCCAAGGTGGGCGGGAGCAGCCCGACGGCGGCGAACGCCATGGCCACCAGGGACATGACCATGCCGGCGACCGCGCTCTGCACGGCGATCCGGCGGGCGCGTCGGGCGATCTCCATGGCATCGGCCACCCGGTCGAGCCGGTCGGTGGTGAGCACCACGTCGGCGGCCTCGGAGGAGGCGGTCGCCCCGCGGGCACCCATCGCGACACCGACGGTCGCGGCGGCCAGCGCGGGGGCGTCGTTCAGCCCGTCGCCGACCATCACGGTCACCGCCCGTTGCTGCTCGGCGCGAACCGCGGCGACCTTGCTCGCCGGCGTCTGCTGCGCCCGCACCTCGTCGAGGCCGAGCACCGCGCCGACCTCCCGCGCCGGCTCCGGCCGGTCACCGGTCAGCATCACCAGCCGCTGGATGCCTGCGGCGCGCAACCGCTGCAGCGTTCGGCTGGCGTCGGGCCGCAGCGGGTCCTTCAGCAGCACCGCGCCGACCGGCGTGTCGTCCACCTCCACCCACACCAGCGCGCAGTTGTCGAGCCGGGCGCGGGCGAGCGCCGCCAGGCCCCAGGCGGTGTCCGGCTCCACCTCTCGCTTGCCGATCCGAACGCGTCGTCCGTCGACGGTCGCTACGACACCGCGACCCGCCTCCTCGTCGACGTCCTCGGGCAGGGACAGCGTCAGGCCGCGGGCCCGGGCCTCGGCCACCACCGCCTCGGCGAGCACGTGCGGGGACAGCTGGTCGGCCGACGCCGCCAGTCGCAGCGCTTCCGTCGGCGGCCATCCCGGCGCGGTCAGCACCTCGGTCACCGCCGGGCGGCCGGCGCTGAGCGTGCCGGTCTTGTCGAGCAGCATCGTCTGCGCCCGCCCCAGGCTCTCCAACGCCCCGCCACTGCGGACCACGACACCGAGCCGGGAGGTCCGGGACAGGCCGGAGACGATGGCGACCGGTGCGGCCAGCAGCAGCGGACAGGGCGTCGCCACGACCAGTACCGCCACGGCGCGCTCCATCGAGGCGCTCACCAGCCAAGCCACCCCGGCCACGGCGAGCGACAGCGGCAGGAACCAGGCCGCGAAACGGTCGGCCAGCCGCACGACCGGGGCGTTCTCCGCACCGGCCTGCTGGACCAGGGCGACGATGCCGGCGTAGGTGCTCTGCGCCGCCGGCACCGTGCAGCGGATCTCGAATGCGCCGCCGCCGTTGAGCGTGCCGCTGCGCACGGTGTCGCCGGCGGCCCGTTCCACCAGCTCGGGTTCCCCGGTCAGCGCCGACTCGTCCAGCACCGCCAGGCCGCCCTCCACCAACCCGTCGACGGGGAGCACCTCCCCGGGCCCGACCACGACCAGGTCGCCGACGGCGACGTCGTCGACCGGTACCTCGGCGACGGTGTCACCGACCCGGCGGCGCGCGGTTCGCGGCGCCCGCTCCAGCAGCGCCCGCAGGTCTCGGGTCGCCCGCCGCTGCGCGGCCGCGTCCAGCGCCCGCCCGGTGGCCAGCATCACCCCGATCAGCGCGCCCGCCAGGTACTCGCCGACCAGCAGGGTGCCGAGCAGCGCGAGCAGCGCGATCAGGTCGACCCCCAGCCTCCGCCGCAGCAGCGCAGCCAGCATCCAGCCGGCCGCCGGGACCACCGCGATGATCGTGGCGGCCGCCCACAGGACGTCGTCCCACCGGTCGGCCCCGACGACCCAGGCCAGCCCGCCGGCCGCCAGCAGCCCCAGCGTGACCACCAGCAGCGCAGGCTCCAGCCACCGTCGCAGCCCGGGCTCCGGCCCGGACGAGTCAGGGTGACGTGGCGGTGACTCGACGACGGACACGCGCGTCTCCTCCCGATGACGGTCGTCCCACGCCGACCGACATCCGACCCTCCCTGTCCCAGGATGGGAGCACCATCGACGCCGGACCCGGACCACGAGGGTCGAACGGCTCTGACTGAGCCGCACTGCGGTTCGGTCCCGACAGGGGCTGTGGCTTCGCACACCGGCTCAGCGGCGTGCGTCGGCTTCCGGGCGGCCGATCGAGCCCGTGTTGGACGGCTTCATCAACGGCTGCCGGTGCGTCTCGTACATGCGGACGGCGGCCAGCAGACCGGAGGCGGCGGTGAGCCCGGCGACGACCCAGACGGCTGTGCGGATGCCGAACAGGTCGGCGAGAACGCCGGAGAGCAGCGCGCCGACGGCGAAGCCGCCGTCCCGCCACAGCCGGTTGATGCCCACGGACCGCGCTCGCCAGGCCGGGTGCGCCACGTCGCCGATCGCGGCCAGCAGGGTGGGGTGGACCATCGCGGTCCCGGCGCCGAGCAGGATCGCGGCCACGGTCCACACGGGGCGAGGGGCAGGGCAACGCCGCAGGTCAGACCGGGGTCGTCGCCCCGCGTCGCGTACAGCCGTGATCGGCGGTACGAACGACACGGCGGGGTGCCGGCCGGAGGCCCGCCGGGATGCGGCGCCGGCGTCGCTCAGGAGCCGTGCGGCACAGTGGCGCTGGTACCCCACCGGGTAGGGGAAGGGGACCGGCATGTTCGACGTGCAGACGATCGAGACCGCCAGCCTCGGGGACCGGAGCTACCTCATCGACGACGGCGAGGTGGCCGTGGTCGTCGACCCGCAGCGGGACATCGACCGGGTGCTGGACCTGGTCGAGCGGCGGCGCGTGCGGATCACCCACGTCGTCGAGACGCACGTCCACAACGACTACGTCACCGGCGGCCCGGAGCTCGCTCGGCATGCGGGGGCGGCCTACGTCCTCCCGAGCGGGAGCGACGCGGAGGTCGACCACGTGGCGGTGTCCGACGGCGATGTCCTCGACGCCGGCCGGATGCGTCTCGCAGTGCTGCACACCCCCGGGCACACCCATCACCACGTCTGCCACGCCCTGGCGGCCGATGGCGGCGAGGTCCAGGCCGTGTTCACCGGCGGCTCCATGCTGTACGGCGCCACGGGCCGCACCGACCTGGTGAGCCCGGCAGCCACCGACGAGCTGACCCACGCCCAGTACCACTCGGTGCGGCGGCTGGCCCGGGAGCTGCCGGCCGAGGCGCAGGTGTTCCCGACCCACGGCTTCGGCAGCTTCTGCTCGGCCACCCCGACCAGCGGGACGTCGTCGACCATCGGCGAGCAGCAGCGGGTCAACCCCGCCCTGACGCAGGCCGAGCAGGAGTACGTCGACACCCTGCTCGCCGGGCTGGACGCCTACCCGGCCTACTACTCGCGCATGGCCCCGATCAACCGGCGGGGGCCGGCGCCGGTCGATCTCTCCGTCCCGGAACGCGTCGACCCGGCCGAGTTGCGCCGGCGGATCGAGGCGGGGGAGTGGGTGGTCGACCTGCGCGAGCGCACGGCATTCGCGGCGGGCCACCTCGCCGACTCGATGAACGTCGAGCTCGGCACGAACTTCGTGACCTATCTCGGGTGGCTGTACCGCTACGGAGCGCCGCTGACGCTCATCGGCGAGAGCGAGGAGCAGGTGGCCGAGGCCCGCCGCGAGCTGGTGCGGATCGGCGTCGACGAGCTGGCCGGGGCCGCGATCGGGGACGTCGGGTCCCTCGCCGACGGGCGGCCGTTGCGGTCCTACCCGGTCAGCGACTTCGCCGGCCTGGCCGAGGCGATGGAGTGCGGGCCGGTGCAGGTCCTCGACGCCCGGCGCAACGACGAGCGGGCCGACGGCTTCGTCCGGGGCTCGCAGCACATCCCGCTGCACGAGCTCGCGGACCGGCTCGACGACGTCCCGCAGGGCGAGGTGTGGGTCTACTGCGGTTCCGGCTACCGGGCGTCGATCGCCGCCTCGGTGCTGGACCGGCCCGGTCGCTCCGTGGTGCTCGTGAACGACGACTACGGAGCGGCCGGGGAGGCCGGGCTGGAGGTGCGGCCGGCCGGGGCCTGAGTTCCGTCCGGCTCAGGCCAGGGAGAGGAACAGCTTCTCGAGCCGGGCGCGGTCGAGGGCGTCGCCGTCCTCGCCGGCGGTGATGCACTGCTCGAGGCCGGTGGCGATGATGGCGAACCCGGCCTTGTCCAGCGCCCGGGAGACGGCGGCCAGCTGGGTGACGACGTCCTCGCAGTCGCGGCCGGCCTCCAGCATGCGGATGACGCCCGCGAGCTGGCCCTCAGCGCGCCGAAGCCGCTTGACGACGTCACCGACGACCTGGGTGTTTTCGAGCTGCATGTCCTTCATCCTCTCCCGCCCGCCGGGCGTGATACCCGGGCGGGTACTGCTGGGTGGAGCGCCGCGCGGCAGGGAGGCATTCCCGGTGCCCTCCCGCTGCGGCGTCAGGCCGAGGCCGCGGCGTGAGGGCCGCCTACCCCGGCGTGCCGCAGGGGGCAGCGAGGTACGAACGCCGAGCAGGTCCCCATCGCCGTGGCCACACCGAGGAGCGCGATGAGCGCGGGGATGCGCGCCCCGTCCGGCGCCTCCTGGACGAGCACGAAGGCGCCCATGGCCAGGACGAACCAGCCGAAGGCCCGGCGCAGCGCGTCGGCCGGGATCCGGTCGACGAGCCGGGCGCCGACGAGGCTGCCGGCGACCGCGGCGACGGTGATCGCGGCCACGAGCGCCCAGTCGAGGGAGACGGTGGTGAGGTAGCCGCTCAGCCCGGCGAAGGACTTCATGGCGATGACGAGCAGCGACGTGCCCACGGCCACGCCCATGGGCAGCCCGCCGAGCAGGGCCAGCGCCGGCACGACCAGGAAGCCGCCACCGGCGCCGACCAGCCCGGTGACCAGGCCGACGACGACGCCGTCCAGCAGCACCCGGCCCACGGGCAGCTCGGTGTGCGCTTTCGCGGGGTCGACGTCCTTGCGGCCGCGGAGCATGGCCACCGCGGTGGCGACCATCATGAGGGCGAAGCCGACCATCAGCAGCTGCCCCGGGAGGTGACCACCGGCGAACCCGCCGGCGAACGCGCCGGCCATCCCTGCCACCCCGAACAGCAGTCCGGTGCGCCAGCGGACGCGACCGGCGCGGGCGTGGCCGACCACGCTCACCGCCGCGGTGACGCCGACGACGACCAGCGAGGCGGCGATCGCCTCCTTGGCGTCCATGCCGGCGACGTAGACCAGCAGGGGGACCATCAGGATCGATCCACCTCCGCCGAGCAGCCCCAGGGTGACCCCGACGACGACGGCGAGCGCGACGGTGAGCGTGATCAGCACCGGGTCACCTCGTCGCGGTCAGCTGGTCCAGCGCCGAGCCGGTGGAGCGGGCGCCCCGCTTGTTCCACGGCATCTTCGCCAGCGCCATGCCCATTGCGCAGGTGTTGGAGGCGGCGGCGAACACCAGGCCGCCGCCGACGAACGCCGACAGCCACTTGGCGCGCGGGGCGACGGTGCTGGCCGCGATGCCGGTGAGCACGAGCGAGCCGGCGGCCAGCCGCACCTGTCGCTCCAGCTCCCAGGCCTGCCGGCCGCGGTTCAGGTCCCCGCCGGTGGCCTGCCAGTCGACGATGCCGCCGGAGAGGACGCGGCTGCTGCCGAGCCCGGCCCGGTGCAGCGCCTCCTGCGCCTGGCCGGCGCGCTGGCCGGACCGGCAGACCAGGACGACGTCGTGGTGGTCGTCCAGCACCGTGCAGAGCTGGTCGAGGGAGCCCTTGAGCTCGTCGAGCGGGATGTTGACCGCGCCCGGGATGTGCCCGGCCTCGAACTCGACCGGTGTGCGGACGTCGATCAGGGTCGGGTCGGGGTGGTCGGTGCTCCCGAGGCGCTCGGCGAGGGCGGGGGCGTCGACGGTGCGGGTCATGCGGAGATCTCCTGGAGGGTCGCGGTGGTGAGGGGGAGGCCGGCGGGGCCGGCGTTGTCGAAGGAGTCGTCGATCGCCACGACGTCGACGCCGTGGGCATCCAGGAGGGCCGCGACGACGCCGGCGCGGTAGCCGCCGGCGCAGTGCACCCAGACCTCTCCGGACGGGACCTCGTCGAGGCGGCCGAGCACCTCGTGGATGGGGATGTGGGCCGAGCCGGCGATGTGGCTCTCGGCGCGTTCCTGGTTGCGGCGCACGTCGAGGACGGCGGTCGCCGGGTTCCGCGCGAGCTGCGTGGCCAGGTCGGCGAAGGTGGCGGTCCGGTAGCTGCGCAGCGGCTCGCCGCCGGCCCACTCCGCGGGCGTGCCGGTGGCCATGGCGGCCGGCCGGTCGATGCCGACGCGGACCAGTTCGCGCTGCGCCTCGGCGACGTCCTCGGCGGTGTCGCCCAGCAGCGTCACCGACGTCCCCCACGGCATCAGCCAGGCGAGGTAGGTGACGAACTGACCGTCCAGGCCGAAGTTGAGGGTGCCGCGGACGTGCCCGGCGGCGAAGGCGGTGCGGTTGCGCAGGTCGACGACCCACTCGCCGGCCTCGATGCGCCGGCGGAGTTCGGCCGGGTCGGCCTGCTCCGGGAGCGACAGGTCGGGGCCGCCCGGGCCGGCGGAGTTGGCCGGGCCCATGTGCGCGTAGTAGGCCGGGTAGGCGTCCAGGCCGGCGAGGAGGTCCTCGACGTAGCGGGCCTCGTCGGTGGTCAGCGCCGGGTTGGCCAGCTTCTCCTGCCCGATGGTGCTGGCCGTGCCGCCGGACTGGGTGGCCGAGCAGAAGCTGCCGAAGCCGTGCGTCGGGTAGACGGCCGCCTCGTCGGGCAGTTCGGCGGCCAGCCGCCGGGCCGAGTGCCATTGCGCGTGGGCCAGGGTGTCGGTGTGGTCGGGGCCGAGCAGGTCCGGGCGGCCGGTGGAGCCGTACAGCAGCGAGCCGCCGGTGAACACCGCGACCGGCCGGCCGTCGGCCTCGAGGGCGAAGGAGAGGTGGGTGTGGGTGTGTCCCGGGGTGAGGAGCACCTTCACCCGCATCCGGTCGCCGACCTCGACGACGTCGCCGTCGGAGACGCCGGTGCGCTCGAAGGAGACCTGGTCGTCGGCGTTCAGCAGGTACCGGGCGCCGACCTCGCGAGCCAGTTCCAGCCCGCCGGTCACGTAGTCGTTGTGGATGTGCGACTCGAAGACGTGGGTGATGCGGACGCCGGCCGCCTCGGCGAGGCCGAGCACGCGGTCGTAGTCGCGCTGGGGGTCGACCACGAGGGCGACCGCGCCGTCGTGGGCCACGTAGGTGCGGTCGCCGAGTCCGGGGGTGTCCAGGGGCAGGACGGTGATCGTCATCGGACGGTCCTCTCGGGAGGGTCGGGGGGTGATCAGGCGGAGGTCGCGACCGGACGGCCGGCCTCGATCCACGCGCCGGTGCCACCGCTGACGCTGGTGGCGTCGATGCCCACGGCGCGCATGAGTTCCGTGGCCTGCGCGCTGCGTCCGCCGGCCTGGCAGATGACGAGGACCTGGCGGTCCTTCGGCACCTCGGGCAGCCGCACGGGCAGCAGGCTCAGCGGGAGGTTGACGGCGCCGGGGACGTGGCCCGGGCGGTACTCGCGCGACTCGCGGACGTCGACGACGAGCGCGTCGCCCTCGGCGAGTCGGGCGGCGAAGGCGTTCTGGTCCATCTCGGGGATCACGTCAGCTCCTTGACGACTGGGACATATACCCGGGGGGGTATGTGTGCCTCAACCGTAGCACCGCCGTCGCCATTCCCCCGGGGGTATGTTCGGAGCGGTTGTCGACCAAGCCGGCGCCACCGCGACGGACGTGGCGAAAGCGCCGTTGCGAGACCGGCATCTGCCCGCGCGGCGGCCCTCGGAGCGAAGGAGAAGGACGGATGTGTCGAGCGGTGTCCTGCAAGACCTGCGGCAAGACCACGTGGGCCGGCTGCGGCCAGCACGTGGATCAGGTGATGGGAGGCGTCCCTGCCGCGGAGCGCTGCCCGGGGCACGATCGCGAGGCCGGGCGCGCCGGTGGTGGCTTCTTCGCAAGGTTCCGGCGATCCCGGTAGCCAGCTCGCCGGGATGCGTGCCCGAGCTGCGAGATGTCGCCCCGAGCGACCTGCCGAGTCCGTTGCCGACGCAGCCCCGACCTGGTAGCCGGCCGCCGATGCCGGCGCTGCCCCGCACCCGGCGGTCGCGGCCCCGTGGGCGGCGCGGTCCGGACAGCCGTCGTCAGCGGTGCAGGCTTGGCCGGAGTCGCTCGACAGCGGGGGCACGTTCACGACGCCGTGGGCCCCCAGGAGCCCACCGGCACGTCGTCAGCGCGTCAGCGCGCCGAGACGAGCAGCTCGCAGAAGGCGGTCTCGTGCCGGGGCAGCTTCCACCGGTCCGGTGACGGCGGATGGACGTCGACCACCGGCCGTTCGCCCGTCGGGAGGTCGTCGAACCGCGCTGGCTCCACGGTACCCCCGGGGGTACCGTGAGGGTGCTGGCGCGGTCGGAGAACACGGGCGGACACGCGCAACCACGCTGTCGAACCAGCCCGGCGTAGAGGCCCCGCGAGGGTCCCACGGTCGATTCAGAAGGCACGGGAAGCGCAGGTGACCGGATGGCAGGACGTGCTCGCAGGTCCCGGGCGTCCGGTGGCAGCGTCGTCGTCCGCGTCGACCTGACGGACGAGACGAGGGGTAGGAGAACGTGGGATTCGACATGGGCATGGGCTGGATGTGGCTGTTCTGGCTGCTGCTGATCATCGGGGCGGTGCTGCTGGCCGTGGTCACCGCCCGGGCGCTCGGCGGCGGTGTCGCTCGGGGCGACGGCGGGGAGGGCGGCGTGCCGCGGGAGCAGAGCCGTGCGCGGCAGGTCCTCGACGAGCGCTACGCGCGGGGTGAGATCAGCACGGAGGAGTACGCGGAGCGGCTGCGGGTGCTGGGTGGCGGCGCCTACTGCGGCCGATCACCCGGCGCAGGGCGCTCCAGCTGGGTGGCCTGGGACTGCTCAGCGCCGCGGTCGGCGGCACCGGCTTGGTGCTCGGAGGCAGGTCGCGGCTGAATCCCGAAGTTGGTCCAGAGCTGACCGAACCGGAGACGCTGCGCAGCGAGGACGGCGCCCTGCAGGTGCGGCTCGAGGCGGTCGCGGGCCGGCTGCGCATCGCGGGTCGCGAGGCGACTGCCTACGGCTACAACGGTGGGGTCCCTGGTCCCACGCTCCGGCTGCGCCCCGGTGACCGGCTGCAGATCCAGCTGGTCAACCGGCTGGACGCCCCGACCAACCTGCACGTCCACGGCCTGCACGTCTCCCCGGAGGGCAATGGGGACAACGTCTTCATCACCGTGGCGCCGGGGGAGTCCTTCGACTACGACTACCGGTTGCCCGAGGATCACCCGCCCGGGGTGTTCTGGTACCACCCGCACCACCACGGGACGGTCGCCGACCAGCTCTTCGGCGGCCTCTACGGCGCCATCGTGGTCGAGGACGTCGACGCACTACCGGTGGCGCGGGAACGGGTGCTGGTGGTCTCGGACATCAGCCTCGACGCTGCTGGCCGGCTGCGGCAGCCGTCGACGATGGAGCGGATGATGGGCCGCGAGGGCGAGCTGGTCCTGCTCAACGGCCAGGTCCGGCCCATCCTGACCGCCCGTCCGGGGGAGCGGGAGCGGTGGCGGGTGGTCAACGCGTGCACCTCGCGCTACGTGCGGTTGCGCCTGGACGGCCAGCAGCTGGACCTGCTCGGCATCGACTCCGGTCGCCACGCCCAACCGCGCCGCGTGGAGGAGATCGTGCTGGCCGCGGGTAACCGTGCCGACCTGCTGGTGACCACGGCCGCCGGTACCGGCACGCTGCAGGCGCTGGGGGTCGACCGCGGCGGCATGGGCGGCATGATGGGCGGTTCGGTGTCCGGGGACGTCGGACCGCTGGCCACCCTGGAAGTCGCCGGCGCCGAGGCGGCCGCACCGGGCCCGGTCCCCCAGCAGCGGCTCCGCGACCTGCGCGGAGTCGAGGTGGCCGAGCGACGTCGGCTCACGTTCGACATGGGCATGGGTGGCGGGATGGGCGGGGGCATGGGACCCGGGGGGATGAGTTTCACCATCGACGGCCGGGAGTTCGACCCTCACCGGGTCGACCAGGCGGTGCTCGTCGGGGCGGTGGAGGAGTGGGTGATCGCCAACACCTCGCCGATGGCCCACCCGATGCACCTGCACGTGTGGCCCATGCAGATCGTCGCCGAAGGCGGCAGGCTGCTGGACGACGTCCGGTGGCAGGACGTCGTCAACATCCCCGCCGGCGGCGAGGTCACGGTCCGGGTCGCCTTCGACGACTTCAGCGGCCGGACCGTCTACCACTGCCACATCCTCGATCACGAGGACAACGGCATGATGGGCATCGTCGAGGCCGGCCGGCAGTGAGGATGATGTGACCCCCGCGGGCCGGACACCTTGGTGTGTGTGCGATCGAGGGCCGGGTGCCGTATGACCACGCTTGACCAGCAAGTCAGGTTGCCCGACGGCCGGCTGCTCGGATACGACGAGTACGGGGTGCCTGGCGGCAGTCCACTGCTCTATCTCCACGGCACTCCGGGAGCCCGGCGGGAGTGGCGGCTATTCGGAGGGGAGCAGGCCGCTCGGAGCCTGGACCTCCGGATCATCGCGGTGGACCGCCCGGGCATGGGGTTGTCGGACTTCCAGCCGGGGCGCCGGGTCACGGACTGGCCCGGTGACGTTCTCGCCCTGGCCGATCGGCTGAGGATCGGAGCGTTCGCCGTCCTGGGCTGCTCCGGTGGCGGGCCCTACGCGGCGGCCTGCGGCGCGCTCCTGAAGGATCGGGTGACCGCGGTCGGCATGGTGGCTGGGCTGGCCCCGTTCGAGGACGGGATCCTCGCCGGCGAGGTCGGTGGGCGAGCGCGCCGATTCCTCCAGCTGGCCCGCGACCGACCAGCGGTGTGCCGGGCGCTGTTGCGACTCATGGGCGTGGTCGCGAGCCGGTATCCCCGAATGCTGACCCGGCGCACGAGGGCGGCCCCGGACCGTGTGCTCATGGCCGACCCGGAGGTGCAGCAGGCATTCCTGGCCGAGGTGCGAGAGGCGCTGCGTACCGGCGCACGGGGGGCCCAGCACGACGCCGCTCTTCTGGCCCGCCCGTGGGGATTCCGGCTCGAGGACATCCGGGCGCCGGTGTACATCTGGCACGGGGAGCAGGACCGCAACGTGCCGCCGCAGACGAGTCGCCGGTTGGCCGCCGCGATTCCGTCCAGCCGGACACGCTTCTATCCCGACGAGGCACATCTGTCACTGATGCGACACCACGCCGGGGAAATTCTCGCCCAATTGATAAGCGGACCGCCGAGCTGAGCGGGCCGCTGCGGCTACCCGCCCCCGGGCCTGGCCGCAGGGAGCGCATCGATCTCTCCGTGGCCGTCCGCTGCCCGCGCAGGGCGGCGTCTCACGCAGGGCCAGCTGCTCGGGGGCGACGCTGCGGACTCCGCGGCGGCGGATGATCGCATCGTCGGGAGAAGCGGACCCACCTGGTGTCCGGGGCGCCGCTGCCGGTCAACGCGAGTTCGGCCAGCAGTGCATCACCGAGCGCCGCGTCCTCGGATCTCCGATCGGCACGTGCGTCCTTCCTATGCCGTCCCGGGCAGCCGGACCACGGCAGAGGCGCAGGCCGCCGTGCGCGGGGACCTTCGGGCCTGGAGAGCAGCGCCTGCCGCCCCGTTGGCTGGGCACCGGAGGCGCCCATGACCCGATCGCGCGGCCGGCTGGCCGCTCTGCTCGTCCTCGTGGTCTGGGTGGCCGTCGGCTGCGCAGCCGGGCCCAATGTGGCCGCCGGTCCGGCACCGGAGGCCGGCTTCTGGCTCGGCCTGTGGCACGGGATCATCGTCCCGATCACGTTCGTGGTCTCGCTGTTCACCGACGACGTGAACATCTACGAGGTCGTCAACGATGGGAACTGGTACGACTTCGGCTTCGTGTTCGGACTGTCGGTGTCCTTCGGCGGCCCGGCCCGGTCGGGCAGCGCGGTCCGCCGCCGCCGCCGATCCGCCGCGTCCCCGCGCAGGCGCCGGTGACCTGCCACGGACCGGTGCCGAGCGACGGGATCGACAGCCTGACCGGCGTCCCGCCGACCAGGGACGTCGGTCCCTCCTGTCGGGTGCGCGGCTGGGCCGAGACTCGGTCGCAGACCACGGCTGGGAGGCCGCCATGACCCACGAGGGACGACCGGGCGCGACAGTTCCCCGCGCCGCCGGCACGCTGGCCGTCGCTGGGCTGGCCGGGCTCGCCGCCCGCTTCACGCGGGCCAGGGCGGCCGCCGATCGGGACTGGGCGGGGCGTGTCGAATCCCGACTCACCGGCATCGGCGAGGTGGCGGAGGTCACGATCCTGCCGCTGGTGGAGCGCCTCACCATCGGCGAGGCCGGGCACTCCCGGCTCCGCGGGGAGGCGGGCCTCTCCTACCTGGTGAAGGCCGGCGAGACGTCGATCCTGTTCGACACCGGACTCAACCTGCGGGGGGACGAGCGGTCCCCCCTCGTCGAGAACGCTGACGTCCTCCGCGTCGATCTGACGGCCCTCGACGGCGTGGTCGTCTCGCACCTGCACCCCGACCACGTCGGCGGGCTGCGGATGGCCCGCCGCCGCACCTTCGGCCTCTCCCCGGCGCCGCTGGAGCCGCGCGGGCTGCCCGCCTACGTGCCCACCGAGATGACGCACGATCGCGCCGACGTCGTGCCCATCAGCGGTCCCCGGGTGATCGCCCCCGGCGTCGCCGTTCTGCCGCCGCTGCCCGCGGTGGTGTTCCTGGGACCTGTGGCCGAGCAGGCGATGGTCGTCAACGTGCGCGGCTTCGGTTTGGTCGTGCTGACCGGCTGCGGGCACCCACCGATGGAGCGCATCCTCGGCGTCACCGAGCAGGTGCTCGACGTTCCCATCCGCGCCGTCGTGGGCGGGCTGCACCTGCCCGTCCACCCATGGGGCACGCCGTTCGTTCCCCAGGCCGTGCTGGGCAACCCCCACTGGCCGTGGCAGCCCATCGGCGAGCGCGACGCGGCCGACGTGATCGAGCAGATCGGGGCACGAGGCCCTCGCGTGGTCGCCCTGTCCGGCCACGACAGCACGCCTTGGACCTTCGACGCCTTCCGGCAGGCGTTCGGGGACGGGTACCGCACCATGCGGGTGGGTTCCGAGCTGCGCATCTCCGCCGCGTGACCGGCCAGGCCTCCGCGAGACGGCCGTGCCCTTGCGCACCACAGGCGAGCGGTCATGCGGGGACCAGGCGACCCGTCGCCCATGCGTGCTCCATCGCGGTTGCCGGCCGGACCACGTCTGAAGCCCCCGTCGGTGCCGTCGACCGGCCGTGCCTGGTTGTGTCCTCGATGGTGGGTCACCGTCAGGCCGTCGGGTCTGCCGAGGACTGCCGCAGCAGCCGGTCCAGCAGGGGTGCCAGGACAACGTCGAGGTCCTCGTTGAACAGCAGGTGCGCGTCGGAGTCGACGACGAGCAGCTCCTTGGCCGGCGCGACGATGCGCCCGTAGACCTGCTGGGTGTAGGTCAGCGGGAAGAGCGGGTCGCCGCGGCCGGCGACGACGGTGACCGGGCAGTGGATGCTGCCGTCGGTCATTCCCGACAGGTCCGCGGTGAACAGACTCGCCATGAACCCCAGCGGGTAGGCCCGCAGCCCGAGCGGGTCGGTGTAAAAGTATTCGGCGTCTGCCGGGTCGCGGGCCACGCGGGCCATGTCGAGGTAGGCGTCGAACGGGACGGGAACGCGGGGCAGCAGCCGCCCACCGACCCGGAACGCCGCGGTCAGCGCCGGGTACACCCGAGACACCCACCCGGGGAACCGGGTGATCCCGACCGACGACGGCAGCGTCGGGTCGAGGACGTTGTGCGCGAACACGGCGTCGAGCCGTTCCCCGCAGCCGGCCAGCGCCATCGCCACGACGCCGCCCTGGCTGGAGCCGAGCACGGCGACCAGTCGGCCGGGGAACTCGGCGCGGGTCCAGGCGACGGCGTCGCGGGCGTTGGTCACGAGCGTGGAGAAGACGAGCGGCCGGTGCACACGTGGACTCTTGCCGTGGCCCTGCGAGTGGACGCCGACAGCGGTGACTCCGGCGCGGTTGAGTGCGTCGAGGAAGTCCTCGTAGAACAGCGGATGGGTCATCGTGCCCGGCAGGAACACGACCGCGGGCCGATCGGGCTCCCCATCCCACACCGACAGCACGATCGGTGCACCCGCCGACGGGATGAGGACCTCCCGGTAGGCGTCAGGCCGCTGGATGGCGTTGAGCTGCTTCTCGGTGGTAGTGCGCATACGGGTTCCTCCTCGTCGCCCCAGTCGCCGCTGCAGCAGCGCGGCCACGACCCACCACGCCGACGGCAGCACCGCGACGAGCGTGGCCGTGGCCCACAGCATGTCGTCGTCGCATCGTCCGGGCCGTGCTCCCGGTCGCGAGCAGGCCCACCGTTCCCACCAGCGGCGCCGGCTCCAGCCACCGCCCCACGAGGTCACCGGCTCGACGCGCGGTTCGCGCCCGGACATCACCGATCGCGTCCGGCGTGGCCGTCTTCCCGCGGAGGAAGCGAGGCGTCCGGGTTGCTGGGAGCGCGGACAGCGCAACCACGTCCGCCATCTGGACTGGCAGGCTGGCGGACACCGGACGAGGGGAGGAGCGAGCTGATGCGCAGTTCCGCGACGCAGGAGGTGGTCATGGCGGATGGCCGGGTGCTCGAGGTGCTGACCACCGGGCCGGAGGACGGTCTTCCTCTGGTGTTCCACCACGGGACACCGCAGGCCGCCGTCCCGTACGGGATCCTGGAGCGACCGGCGTCGGCCCGGGGGTTGCGGACCATCGCCTATTCCCGGCCTGGCTACGGGGGCTCGACGCCTCGGGCCGACGCGGAGACCACGGCGACCGTCGCCGACGATGCTGTCGACGTCGCGAGGATCCTGGACCACTTCGGCGCGGGTGAGTTCGTCACGTTGGGCTGGTCGGGTGGCGGTCCGCGGGCGTTGGCCTGCGCGGCGGTGCTGCCAGAGCGCTGCCGTGCGGCGACGTGCGGGGTCGGCATCGCGCCACCTGATGCCGTCGGGCTGGACCGCCTCGCCGGGATGGCCCCGGAGAACGTGGCCGAGTACACCGCCGTCGCGCAGGGCCCGGCCGCGCTCACTGCGTTTCTCGAGGAGCACGGCACGCCGATGTTCTCGGTGACCGCCGACCTGATCGTCCTGGGCCTGGGCGCGCTGCTGCCGGATGTCGACAAGGCCGCGCTGACCGGGGAACTGGCGGAGTATCTGGCTGCCTCGACGCGTCACGCCGGTGCGCAGGGCATTGTGGGCTGGCGCGACGACGACCTGACGCACACCCGGCCGTGGGGGTTCGACCTCGGGGAGATCGTCGTGCCGGTGTCGATCTGGCAGGGCACCGAGGACCGCATGGTGCCGTTCGCGCACGCGGTCTGGTTGACCCAGCACGTCGCCGGCGCGCGAGCCCACCTGGTCGAGGGGGAGGGGCACGTGTCCCTGGTCATGCAGATGGACCGGGTCCTCGACGACCTCCTCGACCAAGCCGGCCGGTAGGCGGAACCCAGGTCCCTGCCTCCAGCAGCCGGGACGACCGTCGTCCCGGCTCCGGTTCCGTGCGGTCACTCGCTCGCGCCGTCGTCGACGTCGACCAGCCACCCGTCGGTCATGCTCGTCACCGTGACGGGCAGCGGGCGTGCCGGATCGCGTTCGAGGCGAGTACTTCGTTTGCCGGCAGCAGCACGTGCGACATCGGCATGGTAGATGCCGGGGGGGCACCGCCGTCGCGATGCCTCGCATGACGACCTCGCGGAGGTCCGGACGGGCGATCGTCCGGGGGACGCCGAGGTGTAGCACCTTCAGGTAATCGGGATGACCAGTGCGTTGCCGACTCGCACCGTTCTTGGCGGTACGCCGAGTGGTGCAGCCCGGAGGGGTCCACCAGAAGTCTGGTGTGGCATGTCTGTCGATCCGATCAACCGCTGTTGTCCGAGCCCTGTGCCGAGCTGGCCGGGCTGCTGCTGAGCAGCGAGACGTTCGACGACTTCTCCCAGCGGGTCGCCGAACTGGCCGCGCGCACGGTGCCGGTGGCCGCCACCTGCGCCATCACCCTCGCCGTGGACGGTCGGGTCGTGACCGTCGCAGGGCCGACCCGATCGGGCGGCTGCTCGACGAGCAGCAGTACGACCTCGACGAGGGACCTTGCCTGGAGATCGTCCGGACCGGCCGGGTCGCCAGCGCGCCCGACGTCGCCACCGAGAGTCGGTGGAGCGGCTACCCGGCCACCGTGCTCGGGCACGGATCGGGTCGATCCACTCCGAACCACTCCTGGTCAACGGGCACACCATGGGCGCCTTGAACAGGTACGCCCTGGCCCCGGGCGCCTTCACCCCGGAGGTCCAGGGCCTCGTGCGCGCCCTGGCGACCTGGCCGCGGCGGGCATGGCCGGTGCGCTGAAGAACGTCGATGAGATCACCCTCACCGAGCGTCTCCACCGGGCGCTGAGCACCCGCGGGGTGATCGAGATCGACCAGGCCGTGGGCATCATCATCGCCCACGAGCACATCACGCCGAGGACGCGTTCGGGCTCCTGCGGCGCATCTCCCAGACCCGCTACGTCCGCCGGCACGAGGTCGCCCGCGAACTCGTCACGCGCGCCGGCAGCGGTCCAGCACCAGGCCCCGCCCCCGGCGTGACCGGTTCATGACCTCCCCATCGGAGAGCGTGGGTCCCGCAGGGGGCCGACGGGGTCCTTCAGAGGGTCCTCGAGGACTCCTGCACCAGGCCGGACAGGCCGACTGGCCTGCGGTGCCACGTGGCGGGTGACCGGGATCGAAGCGGCACGGCCAGGTGGCTGAGCTCTTCGGGCGGTGGTGGGCGCGGGTCGAGCACGGCCGGCGGACGAACTTCAACGGAACCTGGACGAATTCCAGTGCTCAAGGCCCGTCGGCAGGGACGTACGTCCGTGGGCGCGGGTCACGGGGCGGGGGAGTCTGGCTCGGGAGGCACTCCGGTCCGACGACGGGTGACCTGAGCACTGCACGACATCGGCTGGGAGAACGAAGGTCCATGAGTACGGAGTCCGTCCCCTTCTCCAGGAGCTCGCCGAGCCGGAATGCCGGCAGCTGCTGGGGAACGGTGCCGATCGGGCGGATCGGCTCGAGTGAGGCAGCGCTGCCGACGATCCAGCCGGTGCGCTTCGCCGTCCGCGGCGCAGAGGTCGTGACCGCGTCGTGCAACTGGACGATGCCGCGGACGACGGCCAACCCCAGTCCCAGGCCGCTCGGCGCCCCGGATCCGCTCGGCGGTGGAAGCGTTCGAACAGGCGTTCGGCGGCAGAGGGATCGAATCCGGGTCCGTCGTCGCGCACCCGTAACTCCGCGTATCCGTCGCCGTCGCTCAGCCCGACGCTGATGGCGGCCGACCCTCGCGTGAGCTGGGGCGAGGGCTGTGAGTAGTGCGGTACTCGACTGAGGCTCGCTAGCCTGACGCCATGGAGCGGCCGTGGCCGCTTACCGGGCGGGACGCGGAGCTGCGCAGGGTCGCAGCGGCGATCCGGCCCGGTGCGGTGGGGATCGTCGTGGCAGGCCCGGCCGGGGTGGGCAAGACCCGGCTGGCTCGCGAGGCGCTGGCGCTTCCTGGGCGCCGGGGAGCGACCGTCGTCTGGGCCCACGGCAGCACGGCCGCTCGGCCGTTTCCCCTCGGTGCGTTCGCCGGCCTGCTCGACGTCCCGGCCGGCGACGCCGTCGAGACCATCGGCCGGGCGCTGGACGCACTCGCCCGGCAGCAGCCGCTGGTGCTGGCCGTCGACGACGCACACCTGCTCGACGAGCACTCCGCGATCGTGCTGCACCGCGTGGTGGTGCGGCGGCTGGCACCGGTCGTGGTCACCCTCCGGACCGGGGAGCCCGCCCCGGAAACGGTGACGTCCCTGTGGAAGGGCGACCACCTCCCGCGCCTGGACCTGGCGCCGTTGGACGTAGCCCGGACCAGCGGCTTGGTCGCCCGGGTCCTCGGCGGTCCGGTCGAGTCCGCCTCCGCGCGTCGGTTGTGGACACTGACCGAGGGCAGCCCGCTGTTCCTGCGGCACCTGCTGGCCGGGGAGGTGTCGGCGGGCCGCTTCACTCCGGCGTCCGGGATCTGGCGGTGGACCAGCGAGCCGGCGATCTCCCCGGAGCTGGTAGACCTCCTCGAGCAGCAGATCGGCGACCTCGGGCCCGGGGTGCAGGACGTCGTCGACCTGGTGGCGTTGGCCGAGCCGGTGGCGGTCCCGACGCTGTCCGCGCTGACCTCGCCGGCGGACCTGGAGGCGGCCGAGGAGCGAGACCTGGTGCGCACCGACGGGCTGGTCGCCAGGCTGGCGCACCCGCTCTACGGGGAGGCTCGCCGCGTCGCCATGGGCACCCTGCGGGCGCGTCGCCTGCGCGGCCGGGTCGCGCAGACCTTGGACGCGGCGCCGGACCCGATCCACCGGGCGGTGCTCACCCTCGACTCCGACCTGCCCCCGGACTCCGCGCTGTTCCTGAGGGCCGCTGAGGCTGCGACCCGGATGTACGACCTGCCGCTGGCCGAGCGGCTGGCCCGCGCGGCCGCCGCGACCGGCGACCCCGCAGCCCGGCTGGTGCACGCGGCAGCCCTGTCCTGGCTCAGCCGCGGCGACGAGGCCGAGGCGATCCTCGCCCACCTCGCCGAGCAGGCACCGGACAGCGCGACGCGCGCGCGGGCCCAGCTCCACCGTGCCGGCAATCTGCTCTGGACGTTGGCCCGGCCCGACGAGGCCCGCCAGGCCTTGGCCGCGGCCGAGGCCACCGGATCGGCCCCGCTCCACGTCGCCGGCATGTCCCTCGCCCTGGCCGCCGCGGGCGGGGAGTTCTCACCTGTACTCCTCCGCGGTCGGGAGCTGTTGCACGAGGATCTGCCCGATGACCTGGCTCGCATCCTGGTCGCCTCAGCGGTGTCCGCGGCGGCCGCCGTCACCGGGGAGTCCGGGCTGCTCGACGAGGCTGCGGTGGTGGGTGGGCTCACCGCCGACCGGGTGCCCACCGTCATTCCCGGGTTCGGGCTCGCGGACCTGCAGGTGCTCGGGCACCGCCTCGCCGGGGCACCGGACCGGGCTGTGGACCAGGCCCGGCGGATGCAGGCCGCGTCGGCCGACCTTCCGGGCCCGGCCAGGTTGATGGGGCTGGTCGTCGCTGGGCATGCCGGCCTCGCGGGAGGCCGGGTCGGCGACGCGCTGCTCCTGCTGCGCGAGGCGTGGGCCGGGCTGGCGGACTCGGGGCACGAGTTCCGGTTCCGCTGTCGCACGCTGCTGGCGGCGGCCCTGGCGCAGGCCGGCCAGGCGGAGCAGGCCGCTCCGCTCCTGGCCGGCATCGCCGCCGGGCGGCATCCCGCCTACCGGCTGTACGCGCCCGACGACCTCCTTGCGCTGGCGTGGGGAGCAGCCGCCGAGGGATCGACGACCGAGTCGCTGGGCCGCGCCGTCGCCGCAGCCGAGCTCGCTCGCGAGACGGGCGCCCCTGCCTACGAGGTGCTCGCCTGGCAGACCGCCGTCCAACTCGGCGACGCGGATGCGGCGCTGCCCCGGCTCACAGCACTGCTCGAGCGCGGCCCTCGCGCCGTGGTGGCCCACGCCCATGCCCGGTCCTGGGCGGACCAGGACGGCGAGAGGCTGCTCTCGGCCGCCGATTCCTGGGCCCGGCTCGGTGACCTCGTCGCCGCCGGCGACGCCGCGGCCCAGGCAGCCGACGTGCACCGCCGGCAGGGAGGGCGGGGATCGGCGCTCTCCGCCGCAGCCTTCGCCGAGAAGCTGGCCGGCCGCTCCGGCGCCCGGACCCCGGCCCTGGCGGTCGCAGTCCGCCCGCTGCCACTGACCACCCGGGAGCGCGAGATAGCCGCGCTGGCCGCCCGAGGGCTGTCCAACAAGGACATCGCCGCGCGGCTGACCGTGTCGGTGCGCACCGTCGAGGGTCATCTCTACCGCGCCGGCCTCAAGCTCGGCGTCTCCGAGCGCACGGCGCTGGCGGACGTCCTCGGAGTCGGGTAGCGCACTACTCGCACTCCTGCCGCTCCGCCGCCGGAGGCTCTTCGCACTCACCCAGAGGAGGAGTCATGAGCGCCATCTACGTCCGGCCCGGAGAAGGACAGCACCACCGCATGATCGACGGCGACCACATCGCGAAGGCCGCGGTCCGGGACGCCAGCGGGGCCTTCGAGGTCTTCGAGGTGATCGCATCCGCCGCGCCGATGGCGCCCCCGCACATCTCGCCCTGGGCCGGCGTGCTGTTCCTGCTGGAGGGCCGCATCACCGCGCTCGTCGACGGCACTTCCTACGACGTGGAGCCTGGCGGGCTGGTCGTCGTGCCGGCCGGTACGCCGACCACCTTCGGAGTCGTCGGCGAGTCCGCCCGGCTCTTGGTGACCACCTCCGGCGACGGCGCTGGGCGGTTCTTCGCCGACTTCGCCAGTTCCGTTCCGGTGGACCGGCCGGTCGAGGACTCGATGGCGGCGATCCGATCGGTGACCAGGCGCCACGGCGTCGCGCTCGCGGGGGCGTGAGCCGCACTGTTCCGAGCCGCGATGGCCGGATGCGCCCAGTGACGCCGACGGACGCGGACGTTGGGGACGTGCCTCGACCGACGGCAGGGTTAGCACCGTTCTGACCTGGTGGATCGGGCATACGAGCTGGTCAGTGCGTGGAGCGGGTGACCGGGATCGAACCGGCATGGCCAGCTTGGAAGGCTTGGGACTCCCGGCGCCATCCAGCTGCTCAGGGCCGAGTCAGGGGGATGCCGTGCCTTCAGGTGCCTTAGCGCCACGCTTCCGCTCGGCGCGTTGCCAGCCGAGTGCCGCAGTTGGCCTGATGCAAGTGCGCCCCGCCGGGCGGCCGGGCCCAGCCTCCGCCGCGGGTACTGCGCTTGGCCCGCGCGCCCTCCTTCTGCAGCAGTTGGGTGAGCCGACGGGTCTGCCGATCATGATTCGCCAGCGCATCGTGCAGGGGGTGGGGCCACCGGCACGACCTGACGGCTCAAGACCGGGTATCCCCCGCGTTCTCGGCGTCCCTGGCGGCGACCCGATGAGCGCGTGACGGTCAGTGCGGCCGCCTGACCGCGCCCGGTCGGGGGCTGCTCGTGGCGCTGGCGGTGCACAGAGCACACCGCTCCCCGCCGTCGAGCGGTATTGCTGCCCCCGGCATTGCACCGTCGACGCCTCCGGGGCCGACGAGCCCGACGGGTCCGAACGCGGAGAGCCGCGGCCACGGAGGCCCCCGATGACCGCCGAGAGCAGGGCACCGGGCGCAAGGCCTGCCGGCATGTCGAGGGCTACGAGATCGCGGTGAGCGATCCTGGCCCGCGCGCGCTGCCGCCATCGACGGGATCCGGCGCAGGCGGCCTCACGGGTCGGTGCTGGTGAGGACTTCGTCGAGCACGGCGCGCATGAAGGCCAGGGCGCGGCGGGCGTCCGGGTCCCCACGGGGGTGGTCGGCGAGGTCGGGGTCGGCCTCGATGCGGCGCACGGGGTCGGCGATGAGTCTCTCCCGCGCCAGGTGGGCGAAGTCGCCGGTCGTGTCGAGGTAGGGCAGCACACGAGCGGCATCGGTGAGGCGGTCGATGGCCGCCATCATGGTGATGAACTCGATGGCGACCATGCGGGTCACGTCGGTGTAGTCCCTGTCCAGCAGCGTGCCGATGTTGTCGCGCAGGAGCCGGTATGCCCGGTGGTGATCGCCGGCGTCGAAGACGAGTCGTGCCTGCGCGGTCTGCAGCACGCGGTAGGTCCCGGCCGGGAGCTCCATCTGCTCGGCCTGCGAGAAGAAGCAGACCGCGTCATCGTGCCGGCCCTGGTACTCGGCGGCGTAGCCGCGCATCCCCAGAGCGAAGTAGAGCAGCGTGGGCGGGCCGCGGAGGCGGTGCCGCTGCTCCATGGCTGCGGCCAGGGCGTCGAGTTCGTCGAGACGCTGCGACACCATCAGGGATGCTGCGAGGCCCGACACCTCGAGCATGTCCCCCGCGTGGTTCTCGCCGCGCCCGCGCAGCCACGCCACCGCGGCCGCGGAGACGGCGTGAGCGTCGGGTTCCATGTCGGACAGGTAGTTGTCGTTGAACCGGATCACGGGATGGTCGCGGTGGCCATGGCGTCGAACGAGCCCGTCGAGCGCCGCGCGGTCGCCGGCCTGCGCGCGACGGTGCCCGGCCCACAGCAGCCAGTAGACGAGCCGGGGCTCGTCGTCGCGTGGCGTCAGCTCGAGGATCCGTTCGGCCCAGTCCCCGATCTCGGCCTGCCGGCGCAGGCTGACCTCGGAGGCGACGGGGCGGACCAGGGCGTCGGCGAGGTCGAGGTCCTCGGCGGTGCAGGCCCAGTCGAACGCGGCGCGCAGATCCGGCCACAGCTCGGTGAGTCGGGCGACACCCTCGACCTCGCCGTGCCCGGTCAGCAGGCGGCCGATGTCGGTGGTTCGGGCGGCGCACCATCGGGCGTGGCGTGCGGCGAGGACCTGCCGGTTGCCGTGGGCGGTGAGTCGGTCGAGTGCGAACTGCCGCAGGGTCTCCAGCAGGCGGAACCGCCTGCCGAAGCGGCCCGGTTCCACACCGAGGATCGAGCGTTCCACGAGGTCGCCGAGCAACCGGTCGGTCTCCACGGCGTCCAGCTCCTCACCGGCCGCGACGGTCTCGGCGGCGGACAGGTCGAAGGGGCCGGCGAATACCGCGAGCCGTTCGAACAGCAACTGCTGGGGATGCGACAGCAGGTCGTAGGACCACTGGACGGTGGCGTGCAGCGAGCGGTGCCGATCCGCGCTGCCCCGTCGGCTGCCGCCGAGGAGGCGGAGCCGGTCGTCGAGCCGCTCGAGCAGCTGGCTCGGTGTCAAGCTGGCGGTCCGTGCAGCGGCGAGCTCGATCGCCAGCGGCAGGCCGTCCAGCCGGCGGCAGATCTCCGCGACCTCCGCTCGCACGTCATCGAGCTCGAACGTGCCGCCGGCCGCGCGGGCTCGCTCCGCGAACAGCTCCACCGCGGGGCCGGTGACATCGAGCGGGCTCACCCGCAGCACCCGTTCGTCCGGGATACCGAGCGGTTCCCGCGAGGTGGCCAGGACCCGCGTGTCCCCGCCGGCGGATGCGATGGCCTCGGTCAGTGCCGCGGCGCCCCGCACGACGTGTTCGCAGTTGTCCAGGACCAGAAGCGTCGGACGTGCGCGCAGGGCTGCCGCGACCGAGTCACTCAACGACCGGCCGCCGCCGCCGGTGACGCCGAGGAACTCCGCCACCGAGTGCGGCACGGCGTCGTCGTCCGTGATCTGGGCCAATTCGGCGAGGCGGACCCGCCAGCGGCGCCCGGTCCGGGCGCGATGCGCGGCCGCCAGGGCGAGGCTGGTCTTGCCGACGCCGCCAGGCCCGACGAGGGTGACGACCGGCGACTCCTCGAGCGCGTCGGCGATGTCTGCGAGATCGCCGTCGCGGCCGAGCAGCCTCCGCGTACGGCCGGGCAGGTTCCCCCGCCCGGCGGAGGTGGTCTGCGGCGGGGGGTGGTTGCCGGCGTCGAGCTGGAGCAGTGCCCTCTCACCGGCCATCCCGTCGAGCCGGTGCGAGCCCAGGTCGCGGAGGTCGTCGCGTTCCAGCAGCGCGGCGGTCACGTCCGACACCAGGATCTGGCCGCCGTGGGCGGCAGCGGCCAACCGTGCGGCGGTGTGCACCGCCGGCCCGAAGTAGCCGCCGTCGTGCTCATCCGTCTCGCCGGTGTGCAGGGCCACCTGCAGACGCAGCTCGATGCCGCCGGACCAGGGCTCGACGTCCACCGCGAGCTGCAGCTCGGTCGCCCATGCGGCCGCGTCGTCGGCGCGGTGGAACGCCACGCCGACCGCCTCACCGCCGGATACGACCCTGGTGCCGCCGTGCCGCGCGGTGACGTCTTCGACGACGGAGTCGAGCCGGGCCATCGCTAGAGCCATCTTGCGCCGGTGCTCGGCCCACAGCTGCGTGGCGGCGGCGACCTCGGCGAAGCCGAACGTCACGGTCCCGGTCGGCCGGGTTCCGGCAGGGGACGCCGGCGACGCGCCCACGGCGGTGCGCTGCAGGTCCCCGTCATGGGCGAGGATCTGCACCTCGAGCTCCTGCAGGCGCGGGCCCGGCTCGATCCCCAGCTCGTCGATCAGGTGCTGCCGGGCGCGCTGGAAGGAGGTCAGCGCGTCGGCCTGCCGTCCTGCCCGGTACAGCGCGGTCATCAGCAGCGCCCACAGCTGCTCCCGGAAGGGATGCTCCGCGGTCAGCTCGGTGAGGGCAGCGATGGCGGCCGCCGGGTCGGTGGCCACCTGTCGACGGAGCCGGTCCTCCGTGGCATTCAGCCACCGGTCCACCAGCGCATCCGCCGCCGCCTGCAGTCCGGGCGCCTCCAGCCCGGCCAGCGGGCTGCCGGTCCAGGTGTCCAGCGCTCCATCGACGTCCCCGGTGGCCAGGAGCCGACGGAACCGGACCACGTCGACCTGGTCGGGTTCCAGCGTGAGCCGGTAGGCCGCGCCGGTCCGTGCGATCGCGGCGGCCCCGAGCGCGCGGCGCAGGTCCGCCACGTAGCCCTGCAGTGTCTTGTCCGCGGTGCGTGGCGGGTCGTCGGGCCACACCAGGTCGATCAGGCGGGTCACCGGTACCGGCTCGCCGACCGCCAGGGCCAGCGCAGCCAGCACCACCCGGCACTTCGGCGACCCCAGGGTCAGCGGGGCCCCGTTCCCGTCAACGGCGGTCACACCGCCGAGGAGCCGGACCTCCACCACCACGCCAGCCTCTCCGCTGCACTGCTACGGGCCGCCCCAGGCTCTACCCGGCCTCCACCGGACTCCCACCGGAGCTCCACCAGCGCTTGCCACTGTCGGTCTACCAGTTCCAGCCCTGCCACCGACGAAAGGCCGCCGTCATGCCCACGACCACCACCACCCGCTCCACCACCATGCGAGCGGTCGTGCAGGACGAGTACGGGGGAGCGGAGGTCCTGCGACTGCGCGACATGCCGATTCCGTCCGTCGCCGACGACGAGGTCCTCGTCCGCGCCCGGGCCGCCGGCGTGGACCGGGGCGTCGTCCACCTCATGACCGGGCTGCCCTACCCGGTACGCCTCGCCGGCTACGGCGTCCGCGTCCCGAAGAACCCCGTTCCCGGCGGGGACGTCGCCGGCGTCGTGGAAGCCGTCGGTACCGCAGTGACCCGCTTCCGCCCCGGTGACGCGGTCCTGGGGATCGGCACCGGCGCGTTCGCCGAGTACGTCCGGGCACCGGAGGCCAAACTCGTGCACAAACCGGCCGCGCTCACCTTCGTCCAGGCCGCCGCCCTTCCCGTCTCCGGCCTGACGGCCCTGCAGGCCGTGCGCGACCACGCGAACATCCAACCCGGCCAGCACGTCCTGGTCCTCGGCGCGTCCGGCGGCGTCGGGACCTACGCCGTGCAGCTGGCCAAGGCCCGCGCTGCCACCGTCACCGGGGTCTGTCGCACCGCGAAGACGGATCTCGTGCGTGCCCTCGGCGCCGACCACGTCGTCGACTACACCCGCACGAACCCCACCGACGGCAGCCGTCGCTACGACCAGATCCTCGACATCGGGGGCAACACCCCGCTGCGCAGCCTGCGGCGTGCCCTCACGCCGACCGGGCGGCTGACGATCATCGGCGGCGAGACCGGCGGGCGGTGGCTCGGCGGCTTCGAACGGGCGCTGCGGGCGCCGCTGGTGTCGCTGTTCGTCAGACAGGACCTCGGCAAGCCGTGGGTCTGCTCCGAGAAGCACGCCGACCTCGCCGTGCTGGTCGAGCACGTCGCCGCCGGTCATGTTGCCCCGGCCGTCGACCGCACCTTTCCGCTGCACGAGGCCGCCACCGCCGTTCGGCACCTGATCGACGGGCGGGCCGCCGGAAAGGTCGTCATCACCATCGACCCCGCCGTCCACGCCTGACGGGCCGCCCACCACAGCTACCAGTGCTGGAGGCCTCTCATGAACCGTCGCACCCTGCTCGACGACACCGCCCGCACTCCCGGCTCAGCGTGGGTCCGTGCACGCGCCGGCCGCCAGCCCGGACGACCGTCACGACAGGCCTGCCTGATCGCGGGCATCGGTCTGCTGCTCATGTCGGTGCTGGCCGGCTTCGGCAACTTCGTCGCTATCGACGGACTGGTCACCCCGGGCGACGCCACCGCGACGGCCAGCGACATCATGGCCTCCGCCGGCCTGTTCCGGCTCGGTATCCTCAGCCTGTTCGCCGTCATCGCGCTCGACGTCGTCGTCGCCTGGGCGCTGTACCGGATCTTCCTGCCGGTGCACCCGACTTGGTCCATGGCCGCCGCGGTCGTCCGCGTCCTCTACGCGGGCGTGTTCGCGGTCGCGGTCGCACAACTCGTCGGGGCGCTGGGTCTCCTGGACTCCGACACAGCCACCGCCGGCGACGCCGGCGAGTTGCAGGCGCGGGCACTGGCCAGGACCGACGCCTTCCACACCATCTGGGACGTCGGGCTGATCCTCTTCGGGATCCACCTGCTCGTCACCGCGTTCCTCGCATCTGCTCCGGTCCCGGAGGTCTCGACCGTCACCTTCGTCGGCGAGTTCCTCCTCGCCCTCTGGCTGACGATCGGCAGCCGGCGCATCTCCACACCGGAGAGGCCCATCCAGCCGGGGATTCTGCCGACCCCCGATCCCCGGCGCAGCTGACCCCGGCGACGTCCGCTCTCGCCGCGACCGACCCTCCTAGTCCGCCAACTCCGACAGTCGGCAGGTCACCACCCGACCGACACCCCAATCCGACTTCACAGGAGCTCGTCATGACTGCTGTGTCCATCACCGCATCCGACCTTCGCTACGACCCGACCAGCCGGAAGGCCGCCATCGTCGCGGGACTGCTGTTCCTCACCGCGACCGTGACCTTCATGCTCGGCGACTCGCTCATCACGGGCTTCTTCGCCGGCCACACGGGCACGAGCAGCCTGACCATCGGCGTCGCGCTGCAGGCGGTCTGCGCCCTGGCCGGCGTTGGCATCGGCCTCGCCCTGCTGGGGGTGCTGAGCCGCCACAGCAAGGCGTTGGCCAGGGGCTATCTGGCATTCCGCAGCCTGGAGGGTGTCGCCATCCTGGCCATCGGCGTCTACATCCTCGCCACCACCAGCCTGGTGGCCCACTACGAGATCCTGATCTACGGCTTCACCGGCACCGCCGGCCTGATGCTCTCCTACATCCTGCACCGGGCTCGCCTGGTGCCCAGGTGGCTCTCGTGGCTCGGGATCGTCGGCTACGTCGCGATCCTGCTGGCCATCCCTGGCACGCTGCTCGACGTCGCCACCCTCGACTCCGGTCCCGGCATGCTCCTCTACGTGCCCGGCGGCCTGTTCGAGCTGATCCTGCCCGTCCTGCTGATCGCACGTGGCTTCCGTCGGATCCCGACGCAGGAGTCGACTCCCGCGCCGGTCCTGCTGTCGGCGTAGAGCCCCCGGCCGGGCAGTCGCGGCTGGCAGACACAGTCGTGGATGCGGGCTGTCGGCGCACCACTTACGACCCCGATCAGGGCCGCCCGGTGACGTCACCGGGCGGCCCGGCCCAACGCGCTGGCGAACGCAATCCCGCAGGTGACGCGCGCGGTATCGGGTCGGGTTCAGTGGCGTGTCAGAGTCGTGGCAGAGCGACTTCCTCGACGTGGATGCCGCCCGAGAGCTTTGCGGTTCGGTGAACCTCTTCGCAACGTCTTGTCCTCCGGGCGCGGCTCGCGCACGGTGGTGATGCGGGGCGCCCAGATCTGAACTGGGAAGAAGGTGCTCACCCATACCGGGGCACTCCGCTGCCGGCCACCTCTGCTCAGGTGGCATCAGCCTGGCGTGACGACATTCCACCATTTCGTTGCCGTGGAGTTCACCGTCGATGAGGTGACGGCACGTCATCAGTCTCGGGAGGAGCGTCATGGCTCCCAATGAAAGGCACTTCTGCAGGGTCGGAGCCATTGCAGCGGCCCTGGGCATCGTCATCTACGTGGTATCAGCCCTGCTTCACCCATGGACGCCACCGCACGAAACGGAGACGGCCTTCGCCGACTACGCCAGCGAAGGTGGCTGGGCGCTGTACCACCTGGGTGAGTTCCTCGGGATCCTATTCATGTCCGGTGCCGTCCTGGCCCTGGCGTATCGCCTCCGGCGTGGGGTTCCGGGAGTGTGGGCGTTCCTGGGTGCTGCAGCGATGCTGCTCTGCGCCGGGGTGTACGCGGTCTTCGCCGCCGTTGACGGTGTAGCCCTGGGCGTGATGGTGCGTCGTTGGGCCGAAGCCGGACCCGACGAACGCGGACTGCTCTACGAGACGGCGTTCGCAGTTCGACAGGTCGAAGGCGGGCTGTTCAGCCTTCAGTGGCTGCTGTTCGGCATCGCTGCGGGCCTGCTCGCCGTCGCCTTCTTCACCACCGCAAGAGGAGTCCTGCGAGGGGGATGGTCGGGCACCATGGCCTGGCTGAGCGTCGTAGCAAGCTTCGGAGCCCTGTCATTCGCCATCACCCAAGCCCAGACCGGCTACTCCGACCTGTCGATGACCATGCAACTCGGGCTCTATCTCGGCTTCGCCTGGATCGCGGCAGTGGGCCTGTACCTGTTCCTCGTGCCCGAGCAACCAGAATCCGACCCCACGGCGAACGGCGACCGCGCGCACCAGGACCCAGAGATGCGAGGACGCGCTGATGCTCCTGGACGGCGGTGAGCGTGGCTCGCACTCCACGAAGCCACGTGAACCATCCCGGAATCTGGCCGAGCAGCTGTTTTCGTGAGGAGAAAGGCACGGTGCCGGCATCCCGCAATTACGACGAGGATCTAGACCGGTCGTCTCGCTGAGTGGGGATGGTCGGCGGGGTTGGGCTCACGGTCGCCAGGTCTTGTCGCGCTCATTGCGCCGGCAATGGGCAGTCACAGCGGGACACCGACCACGATGATGCCGGTGACCGTGAGGCCGGACATGACGACCGAGCCGGCAACCGGCGGTATCCGGAACGCACAGATTAGTTCCGGATACCGCCGCCCGTGTGTGTGACTACTTGACCTCGGAGCGGCGCAGGGAGAGCAGCCCGACGACGAGGGGAATGACGATCCAGATCATCGTGGTCGAGGCGAGCATCGCCCACTCCTCACCGGTGTTCGTGGCGCCCTCGAGGAGCGCCACCTGCGTTTCGTTCCAGTCGATCCACGGCTGCAGGTCCTCGAACCACGAGCGCACCTGGGCCAGGAGGACGAGGATGCCCGGCAGGACCAGGGAGACGACGAAGTAGCCCACGATCGCTGCCGCGGAGTTGCGCAGCACGACACCGAGGGTGAAGCCGATGGCCATGCCGACCAGGTTGAAGAGCACCATCTGGGGCGCCATGGACATCGAAATGTCCCACACGGTGTCGACGCCGGCGAGTGCGGATCCGGCCACGTTTCCGAGGGCGCCCACAGCGAAGGCAACGGCCACGGAGCCGAGGCCCACCAGGAGGGTCGCGATCGCCTTGGCGCCGATCACGCGTCCGCGGCTCGGCACCAGCGTGAATGTCGTGAGCCCACTGCGCTGGCTCCACTCACTTGTGACGGCCAGGATCGCGATCATCGGCAAGATCACCGACATCGGGAACCCGCTCGCCCTCGCGAAGCTCTCGTAGGTGACGTCGCTGTCGGGAGCGAAGATGATGACCGACCCGGTCGCGATGGGCGACAGGACGCCGATGCTGATGAGCATCCAGAGTCCCGAGCGGGTGGTGAACATCTTGCGCAGCTCGACCGTGACGAGCCGGGTGGTCGGGATGGGACGGGCGGCCCGGCGGACCGGTGCGGCCTCCGGGGTGGTGGCCGTAGAAATGATCGTGGCGGTCATGCCGCAACTCCTTCGCGTTGGGTGTCGGCAGTGAGCGACAGGAACATGTCTTCGAGCCCGGCGCTCTCGGCGGACCGGAGCTCGGTGAGGGCGATGCCCGCTGTCAGGGCCACGGCCCCGACCCGAGCGGGGTCGGCGTCCGTGCGGACCGAGCCGTCCCCTGCGAGGGTGCTGGGGACCCCGGCCAGCTCGAGGGCGTGCACGAGGTCGCGCGGTGACGTCGACCGGACGAGCGTCCCCGCTGCGGCCAGCAGCTCTTCCTTGCTGCCGGACGCGACGATCTTGCCGTTCCCGATCACGACCAGGTCGTCGGCGATGACCTCGATCTCGTGCAGCAGGTGCGAGGACAACAGGACGGTGCCGCCCTGGCTGGCGAAGCCCGTCAGCAGGTCGCGCATCCACCGGATCCCGGCAGGGTCGAGCCCGTTGGCCGGTTCGTCGAGGATCAACACCCGGGGGTCGCCGAGCAGCGCGGTGCCGATGCCCAGTCGCTGACGCATGCCGAGGGAGTAGTTGCGCACGCGGCGCTTGGCCTCCGATGACGTCAGGCTGACGAGCTCGAGCATCTCGTCGACGCGGCGGCGGGGCAGACCCATGGTGTCGGCGGCGAGCGTGAGGATCTCGCGTCCGGTGCGACCGGCGTGCTGGGCGGAGGCGTCCAGGAGGACGCCCACCTCGAGGCCGGGGTTGGGGAGGTCGGCGAACCGTTCTCCGTTGATGGTCGCGGTGCCGGACGTCGGGACGGTCAGGCCGACCATCACGCGCATCGTGGTGGACTTGCCGGCGCCGTTCGGGCCGAGGAAGCCGGTGACGCGACCGGGCAGGGCGGTGAAGGAGACGTTGTCGACGGCGGTGAAGCCGGCGTACCTCCGGGTCAGTGACTCAACAGTGATCATGTGACAACCCTCGCCGCGTCGCGGCGTGCGCACATCGGTGTGATGGCCAGTCCTGACCTAGCCGAAAGCATGGGCGCGGGACCATGCCTGGGGCCGATCTCAGGAACCTGGTCAGGCGCACCGCCGGTTACCGCATCGGACGAGGCGGGCCATGAGCGAGCAGCGAGCCGCGTCCCCTCGGTCGACACCAGCGCACGGCAGCTGGCAACGAGCTTGCGCCGGGTGCGTGCGCCCTCCGCCGGCCGCGCACGTCGGAGGCGAGACGAGGCCGGACGACCGCCATGACCGGTCATCGAGATCTGCTTCCCCCACGCGGGTTCGACCCCGCCGTGCCCCGATGCGATCACAGTCCACAGCGCGGAAGCCGGGCTGTCGCGTAGCCAGAGGGCAACCTGGGCAGGCTCGGCCACAGCAGTCGAAGCCACGTCCCGGCGACGTTCGCGAGGACGCCCGCACCGAGCAGGACCGGCACGAGCAAGACAGTTCCGAACAGGAACATCCCTGTCTGGTCACGACCGGCGGCGTGGGCGGACCACACGGCCGCGAACCCGATGGCCATTCCCATAGTCACCAGCAGCGGCCTCAGCTTCCAGGACATCAGCACCGCGACCAGGAGGTAGGTCAGGGCGCAGCCGACGACCTGCGCCGTGCGGTAGGGGCTTTGGAAGGACTGGGACACCTCGTCCCAGTGGTACTCGCTGTCCCACAGCCAGACCCCCAGGTGACGAGACCCGCAACGCACCCGAGCAGCAGGGTGAGCGCTGCGGTCGTCGCTCGCCTCATGCGCGGACGGGAAGGGCTGCGCAACGTCCGGTCAAGGCGGTGTCGGGTCGGGCGACTGGCGCAGTGCGTCCGCCGCCAGCTCGATATGGCCTAGGTGCTGGAACAGCTCCTTCAGCACGTAGAGCACCACGCCGAGGCCGGAACGATCAGTTCCTGGCAGGAACTCGCGTGCGCCGTTCGCGCCGCCGCCAAGAGCAAGAGACGTCTTCGACATCAGTGCATGTCCGTACGAGGCGCATCGTTCTCGCGACGGCGGCTCACAGCGCGGCCACGGCATTCGCGGTTGAGCGCTCACGGCGGGCGGCACTGCGGCGCAGCAGGATCACCGCGACGGTCAGCGGGGCTGCCACACTGCCGACGAGAATCGGGAGCCCGAGCGACAGCGGCAGCGTGGCGCTGCTACACACCTCTGCTCCCGGCTGTCTGCTCGCACACGGCGGCGCCGGTCGTGAGCAGCAGGAAGACCGGGGTCATGCTGCCGGGCCACACCCCGGTGGCCACGCACTTCTCCGCGGTGGTCCACGACGTCGACGACCACAAAAGAGCCAGGCCGGCGACGCACCCGAGACTGATCCCGACGCCCCACCCGAACGTCCCCCCGACGAGGCTCAGCGCGAAGCCCGGCAGCACGGGAGCGAACAGCAGCCCAGAGCCAGCAGTTCCCGTGCGGACGGGGGCTGCTTGCCCTCGTGAGCACTGCCCCTCCGCGAGACGGTCACCGGCTCGACCACGGGAACCCCAGTCGCTGCTTCCCGGAGTCGCTGTCACCGACGACGGGCACCGGGCCTGCCTCGAGTCTCACACCCGGGCCTGGGCGAGGTCGCGGCCGGCGGTGGCTCGAGTGGTCCGCGGCCAGGTCCAGGCGGCGCGCAGGATGAAGGCCAGGAGCAGCACCTCGAGTCCGATGGAGAGGCCGTAGAAGTAGGAGTACGCCCAGGACTCCCCGTCCGCGTTGTACAGCGAGGCAGGGATGTAGAGCGTTGCCACGACGAGGTTGGTGGCGCGGTTGACACGGGCGGGCAGTGTCGTGGAGAGCAAGATCATGAGGCTCGGGATGGCCATGAGCGTGAGCGCAAGGGCGACGAAGGTCGGGCCGGTGTCGAACTCGTGGACGACGCCGACCAGGATGTCGTCGATGCTCCCGGGCTTGTACAGGGCGAGGTAGTCGACGTAGATGTAGAGGAACATGACGCTGGTCCAGGCCGCTGCGAGCTTCGCTTGAACCGGGAGTCGCGCTTCCTGGAGTGCGCCGGCGGTTGCGCTGCTTCTGGTCATCACTTCTCCTGTGTGCTGGCGAGCTGGCCAGGTCGGCTCAGTCGATGTCGTCACCATGACGAGCGTTGACAGGCGACACATCCGCCTGCGGGCTCCAGCCGTCCTGGCCGCAGGGACGGGACATCCGCAGTACTTTCGGCTGATCCGCCCGAGCGGCGGCCCCTCTACGTTGGCCGGGAGGGGGAAGCATGCTTGCTGGAGTGTGGGCCGAGCCGCGCCCCGCGTGCCCGCCGGCGCGGGTCGGGCGGGACTGGGCGCTGTCCTCGGGTCTTGTCGCGATCTCGCTCGTCGAGATGCTGCTGCGCGACGACAGAGCATGGGCGCCACTCCTGATCGGTGTCAGCGTCGTGGTCGCGGCGTGCCTGCTGTGGCGACGCACGCAGCCGCTGGCCGCGGTCGCCGTGGCCTTCGGAGCCGTCCTTGCCTTCGACATCGCGAGGATCGTGGCTGTCGATACCACCGGTCTGCTGGGCATCGCCGGGTTGCTCGTGCTGCCCTACGCCCTGCTGCGCTGGGGGGCAGGTCGCGAGGCTGCCCTCGGACTCGGCATCATCCTCATCTGGTTGCCCGTAACCTTCGCCGCGGTCCCGACCTCACCCGCGGAGATCGTCGGCGGCTACGGCTTGTTCCTGTTCTCGGCCGCGCTGGGCGCGGCAGTGCGCTACCGCACCAGAAGCCACGACCGCGAGATCGAGCAGGTGCGGCTGCGCCAGCGCAACGAACTCGCCCGCGAGCTGCACGACACGGTCGGCCACCGCGTCTCGGCCATCGCCGTCCAGGCACAGGCAGGTCGCGCGCTGTCGGCCGTCAATCCTGAGCGCGCGCTGGCTACCCTGAGCACCATCGAAGAAGAGGCGTCCCGGACGCTCAAGGAGATGCGGGCGCTGGTGGGTGTGCTGCGCGACGGAACGGACGCCGATCTCGCCCCCCGCCGGGGCGTAGCGGACATCGAGCGGCTCGCTCGCCCCGGCGGCGAGGTGCTGGGCATCCGGGTGCAGGTCTCCGGTGACGTCGATGCTGTAGACCCGGCAGTCAGCACCGCCCTCTACCTGATCGCCGCCGAGGCGGTCACCAACGCGACCCGGCACGCATCCGGGGCTACCCAGGTCACCGTCGACGTCGCCGCGTCCCGCGGCCAGGTGTGCCTGCGAGTTCATGACGACGGCGCGGCAAGGACGGCCGGATCTGCTCCGGCCGGCTTCGGGCTCCGCGGCATGGCGGAACGGGCGAGCCTGCTCGGAGGCACCCTGCAGGCGGGACCTGACCCGGACGGCGGCTGGAGCGTTGACGCCTCGCTGCCTCACACCGTGCGGGCGTCATGACCATCCGCGTGCTCGTCGCCGACGATCAGGACATCGTCAGGGCGGGGCTGTGCATGATCTTGGACGCCCAGCCAGGCATCACGGTCGTGGGCGAGGCCGCTGACGGCCGACGGGCGATCGCGATGGCGCGTTCGCTGCGTCCCGATGTGTGCCTGCTGGACATCCGCATGCCGGACGTCGACGGGATCGAGGCCACCCGGCAGCTCGCCGGGCCCGATGTCGTCGATCCTCTGGCCGTCGTCGTCATCACCACCTTCGACCTCGACGAGTACGTCTACGGCGCGCTGAAGGCAGGGGCCCGCGGGTTCCTGCTCAAGGACGCCGGCGCCGAACTGCTCACCCAGGCCGTGCATGCCGCCGCCCGTGGCGACGCCCTGATCGCACCCAACATCACCGCCAGGCTCCTGGCCTCCTTCGCCGACAACCGCTCGCGCCCGATGCCACCCGAGCCCGTCGAGCCGCTGACCGCTCGCGAGGAACAGGTCCTGCTCGCTGCCGCTCGGGGGAGGACCAACAGCGAGATTGGTACTGAGCTGTCGATCAGCCTCAGCACCGTCAAGACCCACATCGCCGCCCTGATGCGCAAGCTGAACGCCCGCAACCGCGTCGAGATCGCCATGTGGGCCTACGAGACGCACCGCGTCGACACCTGATCGGCTCGCAAGCCGCGAGGCCACAGCCGGGTCGACGGGACGCTGGAGCCGTGGGCTGTCCACAGCGACGTCCACCGCGAGCGCGGGCGGGCGCCGGGACTCGCGGCCCGGCCCACATGACTCGCAGCGCCGCCCTGAAGCGCCCTAGCTAGGGAGGTTCCGTCGCGCCTCCGACGGGGTTACGTTCGAGCGGTGACGTGGTGGCGTGCTCTACCTGAGCTGCTACGTGATGCTGTCGGGGCTCTGGCGATCATCCTCATCTTCGTCATCGCCCAGCAGATCTACGGTGACGGGGGATCGCTTCCTAGAGCGGTCGCGATCGTGGTCGTCATGGGCGTCGCTCTGACTGTTCGGCGCCGCTGGCCCGCGGCCAGTTACGCCGCTGGTCTGCTCACCGTCGTCTTCGCCACGACCGGTATGGAGTTCCTGGCCGTCGTCAGCTACACCCTCGTGGCCTACCGGGAGCGGGTCCGACCGGCGCCCGTAGCTGGCATCTCCGCTCTCGCGCTCGTCATCGGGCACCTGGACTACTGGCCGGAGCTCGTCGTGGACCAAGTCGCCGGCGATCTCATCCTGATCGCCGGGATCTCGGTGCTGCCGGTCGTGCTCGGCCAGGCCGTGCGCAACGCGCGTCGCACCACCACCGAGCTCACCAGGCGCAACGCCGAACTCGTGGTCCTGCGGCAGCAGGCCGCCGACCACGCCGTCGAGACGGAGCGATTCCGCATCGCCCGGGAGCTACACGATGTCGTTGCGCACCACGTCAGCGCCATGACGGTTCGCGCTCGGGCCGGCCACCATGTCGCCGAGCGCGACCCGCAAGCGGCTGTCGACGCCCTCGGCTACGTCGCCGAAGCGGGCTCGGAGGCCCTGACGGCGATGGGCAGCTTCGTCGGGACACTCCGAGGTGAGGTCGCCGCCGGTGGTCGGGACGAGCTGGTTCCTCAGCCGACTCTCGAGGACCTGCCGGACCTGCTCGAGTCCTTCCGCCGCACCGGGCTGGTCGTGCACGAGGACCTCCACACGAGCGGTGTCTCGGTCGCTCGCGCGCTGGGGCTCAACGCGTACCGGATCGTGGAGGAGGCGCTCACCAACGCCATCCGGCATGGTGCTGCCGAGCGGGTGTGGGTACAGATGTGGTTCGACGGCGAGGACCTGCATCTGCAGGTCGATGACAACGGGCGCGGCCTGGATGGGGGCTGCACGCCGACCGGGCACGGGCTGGTCGGCATGGCCGAGCGCGCCGAACTGCATGGGGGTGCGATGGTCTTCGGCCCCAGCCCGCGGGGCGGCTGCCGGGTCGAGGCCACGCTGCCCACCGGCCACGCGGGCAGTCAGGCGCCGCCAAGTCAGGTTCCGGCCGGCGGCCCGGCCTCGGTGGTGACGTGATCCGGGTTCTGCTCGCCGATGACCAGCAGGTCGTGCGGTTGGGATTCCGCATGGTGCTGGACGGCGAGGACGACATCGAGGTCGTCGGCGAGGTCGGCGACGGCACCGCCGCGATAGCTGTCGCGGAGGAGCTTCGTCCGGACGTGGTGTTGATGGACGTTCGGATGCCGATCATGGACGGCATCGCGGCGACTTCAGTAGTCGCTCAGCGTTGCCCGGAGGTCCGTGTCGTCGTCATCACCACCTTCGAGCTCGACGAATACGTCGTGGGCGCGCTCCGGGCGGGTGCGGCCGGCTTTCTGCTCAAGAACATCGAGCCGTCCGCGCTGATCGAGGCGGTGCGCACGGTGGTGCGCGGTGACGCGCTGGTCGATCCGGCGATGACCCGGTCGCTGATCGACTACGCGATGCGGCAGCGGGACGAGCCTGCCGGCGCCGTCGACCCGCAACTGCTGGAGCAGCTGAGCAGCCGGGAACGCGAGGTGCTCACGATGCTCTCGCGAGGGATGTCGAACGCCCAGGTGGCGGCGGCCCTGTTCCTGGGCGAGGCGACCGTGAAGTCCCACGTGAGCAACATGCTGGTCAAGTTGCACCTGCGCAGCCGGGTCCAGGCCGTCGTCCTGGCCTACGAGACCGGTCTCGTCCAGCCGGGCACCGTGGGCTACGCGGACCTGCTCAAGGACGTGTGAGGGCCTCGGCTCCTCCTTTCGGCGGGGACGCACCCCTTCTCCGGGCGGTTCTGACTCCGGTCGCCGCTGCCTAGCGTCGCCGGCATGCGTCGCAACTCGACGTCGTGGTCTGCTCCGCCGTTACAGGCGCGGGACCTGGCGACGAAGGCTGTTGAGGGTGCGGCGCTGATCTCGCTGAGCGCCGTCTCCAAGACGTACACCACTGGTTCGGTGAGCTTCACCGCACTGGACCGCGTCGATCTGAGCGTCCGGGCGGGCGAATACGTCGGTGTCGTGGGCCCGTCCGGCTCCGGCAAGTCGACTCTGCTGAATCTGGTCACCGCGATCGACCGGCCCACCGCCGGCCGGGTGGAGGTCGACGGCGTCCTGATCTCTATCTTGAGCGCGGACGATGCGGCACGGTGGCGGGGACGCAACGTCGGTGTGGTCTTCCAGTTCTTCCAGTTGCTGCCGACGCTCAGCCTGGCGGACAACGTGGCGCTGCCGATGGACTTGTGCGGCGTGCACGGCCGGGATGAGCGCGCGGAGATCGCGCGTGACCTGCTGGCTCGGGTCGGGCTCGCCGGGCACGTCGACAAGCTGCCGTCCCAGGTCTCCGGCGGCCAGCAGCAGCGCGCCGCGATCGCCCGGGCCCTGGCCAACGACCCGCCGGTGCTCGTGGCCGACGAGCCGACCGGCAACCTCGACTCCGCCTCCGCCGCGTCGATGCTCGCCTTGTTCGACGGGCTCGTCGAGAGCGGCCGCACCGTGCTCCTGGCGACCCACGACGCCACGCTGGCCGAACGGTCCGGCCGGACTGTCCGGCTTCGGGACGGCACCGTGACCGAGGACGCGACGGGCGCGCGATGACCGGCGCGCGCGGCCGGAAGATCTTCGCCGACCTGCTTACCGACAAGCTCAGGTCGATGCTGGTGATCATCTCCCTGGCCGTCGGCGCGGCGGCGGTCGCGGCGATGTTCCTCTCCGCCACGACGGTCGAGGCTTCCTTGGCCGCCAATCTGCGGGCGGCGAACCAGCCGGCAGCCGTGCTCAGCACCGGGCCGTTCCCGGCCGGTCTCGTCCAGCAGGTGGCCGACCACCCGCTGGTGGGCCAGGCCGAAGGACGGCGGCTGCACCGGGCCCGGGTGTCGAACGGCTCCGGTGAGCGGTCGAGCGTGCAGCTGGTCGCGATGACCGCCTTCGCGCAGAACCGGATCGGACGCATCGCCGCCGCCGCCGAGGGGCAGTGGCCGCCGCGTCCGGGGTCGATCGTCATGGAGCGCGCTTCGCTCGGCGCGCTTGGTGTGACCCTGGGTGACCCGCTCGAGGTCGACGTCCCGGGTCGACCCCCGATGGAGATGGTCGTCGCCGGGACGGCGTTCGACGCCTCGGAGGTGGCGCCGACGCTGGGCGGGTCGCTGCGCGCGTACGTCGCGATGGACACGATCGTGGAGCTGACCGGCTCGGACCACCTCGACGTGCTGTACCTGCGTACCACCGATACTCCGGTCAGCCGTGGTGATGTGGTCGAGATGACCGCCGCGGTCCGAGAGGACGTGCTGTCCCCGGCAGGCGTTCCCGTCGTCGCCACGCTGATCGGCGACCCGGGCCGGCACCCGGCGCAGAACGCCGTGTCATTCCTGGCGCTGGCCATGCAGCTCCTGTCGCTGCTCGTGCTCGCGGTCGCCGTTGCGCTTGTCGTCAGTACCGTCGCTGTTGGCCTCGCCCAGCAGCGCACACAGCTCGGCGTCATGAAGTCGATCGGCGCGACCACCCGGCAGCTGACCGCCCAGTACCTGGCGTACGTGGTGCTCCTGTCAGCGATCGCAGTCGCCTTGGCGATCCCGCTCTCGATCGCTACGGCCCGGGCGGTCAGCGGCTACATCGCCTGGCTCGCCAACATCGAGCTCGAGCCGATCGGCATTCCCCTCGCGGCTATCGCCCTGCACCTGGTAGTCGGCGTACTGCTGCCCGTACTCCCCGTGGTGTGGACGGTGCGCCGAGCCAGCCGCAGGACAGTGCTCGACGCCATCGCCGACCGCGGACCGGCCGGCAGCGACTGCACCCGCGCCGGCAGCTCGCAGCTCGGCCGTCCGACGGTGCTCGCCTACCGCAACGCGTGCCGACGCCGCCTGCGGCTGGGGCTCGGGATGGGGGCGGTGAGCCTGTGCGTGGCGGTCGGCGTCGGTGCCCTGAACACCGGGAGCGCCTTGGGCCAGCTCGCCGATCGGGTGGCCGGCTACGCCGCCCAGGACGTGGCACTGGCCGCGACCGAACCGGTCGACGTGGAAGAGGCGAGGAGCGTACTGGGAGTCGCCCCCGCAGTGGACTCGATCGAGGGTTGGCTGGCCAGGGAGGCTCTCCGGTTGCGTCCGGACGGGACCCGCTTCGACCTGACCGGCGTCCCGGCCGACTCCGAGTTGATCGCACCGACGCTGTTGGCAGGGCGCTGGTTCGACGTCGGGGACGAGCACGCCATCGTCATCAACTCTCACCTCGCGCAGGACGAGCCGGAGCTGACCGTCGGAAGCGAGTTGCTGCTCGAGGTCGAAGGCCGGCGTCAGCAGTGGCGCGTCGTCGGCATCGCCACCACGACCCTGGTCGGCCCGGTCGGCTACGTCCCGGCCGAGGACCTGGCGGCCCTGCTGGGTGTCCCCGGCACAGCCGACGTGCTCGCCATCGATGTCCGCAGCGGGGCCGACCACGCCGCCACCGCAGAGGAGCTCGCCACCCGCGCCCTGGACGCCGGACTACCCGTCGCGGAGACCGTGACGAACGCCGAGCTCAGGAACGGCGTCGACAGCATGGTCGACATCGTGGTGGCCTTGCTGCTCGTCCTGGGTGGCGTCCTCGGCATCGTGGCCGTGGTCGCGGTGGCCGGCACCTTGGCGCTCGGCGTCGTCGAGGAGACCCGGGAGATCGCCGTCCTGCGCACCATCGGCGCCACCTACTGGGCGGTGCGCCGGCTGTTGCTGACTCAAGGGCTCCTCGTCGCCGCCGCGGGGGCCGTTCTGGGTGTGCTGCTGTCCGTCCCGGTGACTCTGCTGCTCGGCGCCGCGATCGGCGGCTCCCTGATCTCAGCCGCGGTGCCGTTCGCGTTCTCCGATGCCGGCGTCGCGATCTGGACCGCCGTCGCACTGGCCATCGGCACTCTCGGCGCCATCCCACCGGCCCGCATGGCAGCGCGGCTTCCCGTCGGGGATGCCCTCGCCTACGAGTGAGGGGCGCACCGCCCTCACGCACCGCTGCTCTGCGGTCCATGGAGCGGTCCATCGAAAGGTGGAGCCCCGTCGGTCATTACGACGGTTCTGGCCGGCCGGCGTCGCGACAAGTGTGAGGGCGTGCCGCAGTTGCGGTCCGACCGATCCAGGAGAGGCCGATGATCGAGGCCCGAGCACTGACCAAGACGTACGGCAGCAAGACCGCCGTGGACGACGTCACCTTCACCGTCCAGCCCGGCACCGTCACCGGTTTTCTGGGGCCCAACGGCGCCGGGAAGTCCACCACGATGCGGATGATCGTCGGCCTCGACCGGCCCACCGCCGGCGCGGTGACCGTGAACGGCAAGCCCTACGCGCAGCACCACGCCCCCCTGCGGGAAGTCGGCACGCTGCTGGACGCCAAGGCCGTCCACACCGGCCGCAGCGCCCGCAACCATCTATTGGCTATGGGCGCCACCCACGGCATCGGTAAAGCCAGGGTGCGGCAGGTGATCGAACTGACCGGCCTGGAGCCGGTGGCCGGCAAGCGGGTCGGCGGATTCTCCCTCGGCATGGGCCAGCGGCTGGGCATCGCCGCGGCGCTGCTGGGCGACCCCCGGACGCTGATCCTCGACGAGCCGGTCAACGGCCTGGACCCCGAGGGCGTGCGCTGGGTGCGTCACCTGGTCCGCGACCTGGCCGCTGAGGGCCGGACCGTGTTCCTGTCCTCGCACCTCATGACCGAGATGGCGCTCACGGCCGACCACATCATCGTCATCGGACGCGGCCGGATCGTCGCCGACGCCCCGGTCGCGGACATCATCGCCCGCGCCGCCGGAACCACGGTGCGGGTCCGGACACCCGACGCGACCGCACTGGCCGACCTGTTGCGCGGGCCGGACATCTCGATCGCGTCGGTGGAGCCGGACTTGATGGAGGTCACCGGCGGGACCGCCCCAGCCATCGGCGCCGCGGCCGCCAGCGCAGGAATCGTCCTGCACGAACTCACCCCGCTGCGCGGCTCCCTCGAGGACGCCTACATGCAACTGACCGCCGATCAGGTCGAGTACTCCTCGACGCCGCTGCCGGCTTCCGAAGGTTCCGATCCTGCCGGCGCCACGGCGCCGCTCGACGAGGTGGCACGGTCATGACGACACCGAGCAGCCGCACCGCGGTCCTCGACCGCCCCGATGCACCGACGAGCGGCGACCTATCCTTTCCTCGGATCGTCGCCTCGGAGTGGATTCGCTTCCGCAGCCTGCGCTCCAACCTCTGGGTCCTGCTGATCACCGTCGCCACCATGGTCTTCGTCAGCGTGCTGATCGGCTGGGCCGCAACGACGGAGGACGCGGGGGAGCAGCCGACCGGCACGGCGGCCTCGCTGGTGACCTCCGGCATCTCCCTCGGACAGCTGACCGTCGCGGTCCTGGGCGTGCTCACGATCACCGGCGAGTACACCACCGGGATGATCCGTTCCACGATGACGGCCGTTCCGCGGCGCCTACCAGTGCTCTGGGCCCGAGTGGTCGTGCTCGCGGCCGTGGTAGCGGTCGTCTCGGCGATCGGTGTCGCGCTGTCCCACCTGGCCACGCTCCCGTTCCAGTCGGAGGTCGGCGTGACGCTCGACCTGTCGGACGGGGAGACCCTGCGCATCCTGCTCGGCACCTCGCTGTTCCTGGCGACGATCGCCGTCTTCGCGCTGGCGATCGGATCGCTGGTCCGGAACTCGGCCGGTGGGCTGGCCATCGTCCTGGGGATCCTGCTGGTGATCGAGAACATCTTCGCCGTCATCCCCATGACCTTCTTCCAGAACGTCGGCGCGTTCCTGCCGGCGACGGCGGGCGGCCGCCTGCTGATGGAGTCGGAGACGTTGGCGATGGTCGCGGAGACGTCCACCACGCCGCAGCTCACGCCCTGGCAGGGCTACGCGGTGATGCTCGCCTGGGTCGTGCTGGCCCTGGCAGCAGCCGCCGCGCTGCTGCGCCGGCGTGACGTCTGAGCCGTCCTCCGCGATACCGAGGACGCGCCGCCCACTCCCCGAACGTCCTGACCGGCTGCCTCGGCAGTGCATCGAAGGGAACGAACGACGATGGCCGAAGTCCTGCACGGATCTCCTGCGCGACCGCTGTCCGGGGCCGCCGGGGGAACCCCCGGCCCGCGGCGGCGTGGCTGGACGACCGGACCGGTCGCTGCGCTCATCTCCGGCGTCGTCCTCCTCCTCGTCGCCACGGGGTGTCTCGTAGGCGCCGCCGCGCTGCTCTGGGCCGACCAGACGCAGCGCGACAGCGACGGATACCTGTGGACCGCGGACACGGAACTGGTCACCAGCCGGTACGCCGTCACGACCGAGGTCATCCCCCTGGACAGCGGCGGCGCTCAGTGGGCCGTGGACGGCGTGCTGGGCGCCACGCGACTCGAGGCCGTGCCGACGACCGCGGACGGCGACCTGTTCATCGGCGTCGCGGACGCCGATGACGTGGCGGAGTACCTGCGGGGCGTCGGGCACGTAGAGGTCAGCGAGCTCGGTTCGACCCGTCCCTGGGCGTGGGCCTGGATGATGCGGCCCGCGATGACCGATCGGGCCGGAGACGCCCCGGCGGCGGCGCCCGATGAGCTGGACTTCTGGGTGGCGCAGGCCAGCGGCCCCGGCCCGCTGACGCTGGAGTGGCAGCCGGTCGATGGGAACTGGCAGATGGTCCTCATGCGCGCCGACGGAGGCGCGGGGGTCGCCGCGGACGTGCGCATCGCTGCCGGCTCACCCGGCCTGGCCGTGCTCGCCGGCGGGCTGGTCGTCGCCGGCCTCGCCGTCCTCGTCGTCGGTGTGCTGTTGGTCGTCCTCGCGGTGCGGAAGGCCCGGACGCCGCTGACCCTCGGCACCTCCACGACTCCGAGCGCGACGGGGTCGAGCTCGTGACCCGCCGCGCAAGGAACCGTCGCGCCACCACGGCGAACGTGACGTCGTGATCCCGTGGATTCCGCTCGGAACGGGCCGAGACCATTCCCACGGCGATACCGACCTGGCTGAAGGAGAACAGGACATGGATGAATTCCGTGGTGCAGCCACATCGCCTGCGGTTGATCGCCCGACAGGCATGACGTTCAGGTCGGTGTGGGCGTTCTTCGCCCTCACGTTCGCACTCTCCTGGGGAATCGTTGCACTCCTGATCGCCTTTCCCGATCGCATCGAGGCGATGTTCGGGGAAATGGGTTACACCAATCCCGTGTTCATCCTGGCGGTGTACGCCCCGGGCATCGTCGTCCTTCTCATGGTGTGGAAGCACTACGGGCTCACAGGGCTCGGGAGCTTCTTCCGTCGCCTGACGCTCTGGCGCATGTCGCTCGCGTGGTGGCTCGTGCTGCTGGTCGGGATGCCGGCGGTGTTCTACGCGGGCGCCGCCATCAGTGGCAGCCTGACCGACCCCTTCCCGTACTCGCCGTGGTACGGGGTGCTGCCGGCGCTGGCGATCGCTCTGTTCATCGGTCCGGTCGAGGAACTCGGCTGGCGCGGCGTGGCCCTACCGCTCCTCCAGCGCCGCTGGACGCCCTTGGTGTCCGCGTTGATGCTCGGCGCTGTCGCCGCGGTGTGGCACCTGCCGGCGTTCATGCTCAGTGGCACGAGGCAGAGCGCTTGGGCGGTCGGCCCCTTTCTCCTCGGAGTCGTGGCGATCTCCGTGATTCTCACGCCGATGTTCAACGCGGCCCGCGGCAGCCTGCTCGTCGCGGTCCTCTTCCACTTCCAGATGAACGGGCCGGCGTGGCCGGACGCCCAGCCCTGGGACATGTTCCTGTTCGCTGCCGTCGCCGTCCTCGTCGTGCTGGTGAATCGGAGAACCATGCTGAGCCGCAGCGGCGCAGCCACCGAAGTCCTGATGCCAGGAGAGGAGCGGTCCGGTGACCGAGCAACCTCTGCAATGCCCCGCGACGCCCGAGTTGACTGACGTCCCGCGCAGCGGATGAGCAGGCAATTCCTCCATGGCCGACATGGGCGATCACTGATCGACCGGGGTGGTGACCTGAACCTGTGACCAGGACCGAGCGAACGGGTCGCCAGTACCTTTCCCTCGCATCCGACGCCGGGCGGTTCTTCGCCTTGGCCTTCGGAATCAGCTGGGCGTTGTGGGCACCACTACTGGCCTTCGGTCGATTCCCCGGTGGGCAACTGCTCGGCGTTGCGGGCGCCTTCGGGCCGTTCGTGGCCGCGGGGATGTCGATCCGACGGCGACACGGCAGCCTCGAGCCTCTGTGGCGGCCGCTCGTGCGCTGGCGGGTGTGAGTGCGCTGGTATCTCGTCGTCCTCGTCGGTCCGGTGCTGGCCATCGTCGCCGCGACTGCCGTCGCCAACGCTGTCGGGACCGGAGCCGGGCAGCAACCGATGGGATGGGCGGCATTTCCCGCCGCACTTGCGTTCAGCATCGTGCTGGGCGGGGGCCAGGAGGAGCCAGGATGGCGAGGCTATGCCCAGCCCGCCCTCCAAGGCCGCTTCTCCGCACTGTCGAGCAGCCTCATCGTCGGAGTGCTGTGGGCCGTCTGGCATCTGCCGCTGTTCGCCGTTCCCGGCGCGACTCAATCCGGAACCGGGCTCAACTTCGGCGTCCTGTTGCTGTACGCCCCTGGCATGGCGGTGCTGCTGGCCTGGATCTACAACTCCACCGGGGGCAGCGTCCTTCTCTGCGTCCTCGCCCACGGTGCGGCCAACGCGGCCACCGTCGCGGCCTATCCCATCGCTGGGACGACCTCCCAGCTCGTCCTCGCCGCAACGGTCTGGGCATTGGCGTTGACGGTGATCGTGATATCCGGTGCCCGCACACTCGGGGGCGACGGTGCGGGGGTCCGAGGATCGCAATAGTCATCCGGAGACAGGAAGTTGCTTCCGCGGCTCTTCTGCCGGCCCCCTCCTTTCTGTGGGGCCACGTTGGTCCGTCCGGCGGTTCTCGGTCCCGCCGTCCCGACCTAGCGTCGTCACAGCGGAACTTCCCAGGAGTTCCGGCCCCCGCCCCGATTCATGCGGCACTGGCGGGCGAGCCCAGGCGACGACTTCGGCGAGCGGCCGACTCGCACGTGAAGTCCAGATGCACCAGGAAAGGCGATCATGTCCACTCGCTGGGCACGCAGCATCTTCTGGAACGGCGAGAAACGGCGGGCGCGAATTCCGTGGTTGATCGCGCTACCGCTCGTCGGTGCATACGCATCCATCATCGTGGCGGGCGAGGTCGTCGACGGTGCGCTTCCCGCGCCGGCGCAACAGCTGGTGGTCAGCGGTGCCCCGGCGATCGTGGCCGTCGCACTCATCCTCTTGAGCCGGCGATTCCTCGGCGCTCGCCGCGGGCTTGCCGACTACGGGCTCCGGGTCGATCGGCGCTGGGTGGTCGACCTGTTGGCCGGGCTCGGCATCGGGGTCGTCGGCGTCTCCATCCCGTTCCTGATCGGCATCGGCATGGGATGGCTGGACGTCGTGGCAGTGTTCCACCGCGGCGAACTCGCGCTCTGGTCGGGGATCGGGCTGTACGGCCTCGCGATGCTGTGCACGGGGCTGTGGGAGGAGCTCGTCCTCCGTGGGGTGTTCGTGTGCAATGCAGCTGACGGACTTCGGCGATGGCTGTCTCCCCGCCGTGCCGTCGCCGGAGGCGTGGCGGTCAGCTCGATCGTGTTCGGACTGGGCCACCTCGGGCAGCCAGAGATCCCGGCGTTCATCCTGACCTGGATCCTGGCCGGCGTGGTCTTCGGCGTCATCTACGTGTACAGCGGCAATCTGGCTCTCGCGATCGGTGCGCACGCCACGTACAACATCACCTACAACGCCGGCTTCTCCCGCACGGACATCGCCGGCAGCGAGGACTTGTCGGCGATCACTCGCATTTCCCCCGACCCGTTCCTGACCGACATCGGGCCGGGAGGGCCGATCGAGATCGCGGCCTTTCTCTCGGTCGGCGTGCTCGCCCTCGGATGGCTGAGCCTGACGCGGGGCTCCCTCACCGTCCAGTCTGCCGCCCTTGGGCTGGACACGAGCTCACAGACACGGGAGCCCAGACCTACTCCCGTGTCGAACGGCCGATCGTAGGGCGGCCTCGCGCGCTGTCGGTGGCGGTGGAGCCACTGCGGGGCTCCGGCCCGTCAGGGCTTGACCGACCCAGTGGGCCCGAGCTCGAACCAGGCCCGTTTGCCGCCGTGGTGATCGTCGCTGCCCCAGCGGTCGGCGATCGTCTGGACCATTCGGAGTCCACGACCGCGCGGCTTTCCGGTGTCGAGCTCTCGAACGACTGGGCGTATGGACGAACCGTCCACCACGGCGATGCGCAGCAGGTCTCCGGACATCGAACCTTCGACGGTCAACGCAGCCTCGCCGCCGACGTGGTCGACGACGTTGGTGACGGGTCGGTGACCAACAGTTCGACGTCTTCTTGATCCTGTGATGCGTTCCAGGCCGCCAAGAGCTCGGTCACAACGTGGCGGGCTGCCGGGACGTTGCGCGGCACCGGGGGAAAGTCGAGCGTTGCGTGCAAGGTGGACATGGGGGCGGCTTCCGCTCTGCTTGGAGTGGCTACCGCGGCGACGGGTGCATAGCTGTGGTGCCAGGGTCCCCCGCTGTGCAGGCCCTGATCACCACGCTACCCGTGCCGAGGGCCATCGAACGTCGACCGAAATGCCGTACGTCAACGGGCTCGTCGCAGCCCGTGCCCCGGTCCGCGCCCATGGTGCGCGGGTACGGTCGGGATCCCGTCGAAAGGCCTGCCGTGCCCGTCTTCATGATCGAACGCCGCTACGCCGACGACCTGGAACTCACCGCGGACGACGCGAACGGTGTCAACCGGATCAACTCGGAGGAGGGCGTCGAGTGGCTGTACTCGTTCCTCTCCGCCGACAAGCGCAAGACGTACTGCCTCTACGAAGCTCCCTCGGCCGAGGCGATCAGAGGCGCCGCCGCACGCGCCGGGCTGCCGGCTGACGTCGTCGTCGAGATGAGGGCGATGGTGCGGCCGGACGGCTCCTCGGAGCCGCTCTGACCGAAGGCGGTCCCGATCGAGGCACGCCGGTCGCTAGTCGAGCAGTCCGTGGGCCGCAGCGAACATCGCCGCCTGCGTCCGGTTCCCTGAGCCGGTCTTCAGCAGGATGCTGCGCACGTGGTTGGCGGCGGTGTTCTCACTGATCACCAGACGCTCGGCGATCTCCCGGTTGAGCAGGCCCTGGCCGAGCAGTTGCAGCACCTCGGTCTCGCGGCAGGTGAGGTCACCCGGACGCCGGAGGGGGGCCCGGCCCGGCGCGGTCGCGTCGAGCAGTCGCAGCACCCGCCGCAGCCCCCGTGGTTCGGCCAGCCGACGGGCCCGGCCGCCCAGCTCGTCCAGGGCCCGGGCGTCGACCCCGTGCCGCCGGCCGTGCGCGACCTGCGCAGCGAGGGTGTGTGCCTGGTGCAGCGCCGCCCCCATCCTGGTGTCCAGCTCCCACGCGGCGGCGAGCTCGGCGTCGGCCGTCGCTGCGCCCAGGAGCGAATCGAGGGCACCCAGGTACCGGTCCGCGCTGCCGAACACGGCGACGAACTGGCCGGCGACGAGGTTCGTGCCCGCGTACTCGGCGATCAGCGGCCGGAGCGTCCGTGCGGCCGGCTCGTCCTCCAGGAACAGCGCCGCCTCGACGGCGTAGACCAGAACGCAGGGCCACTGCGCCGAGTCCTGGTGGCGGGCCAGCCGCCCGTCGAGCAGCCACGCCAGCAGGCGTGCAGCCGGGCCGGCCAGGTGCAGCTCGGTGTAGAGGGCGAGCAGGCCGGGCGCCCAGTGGTCCTCCGGCCGCTCGTCGCCGGTGATCAGCGACCGGACCTGCTCGACCGCGCCGGTCTCGCGCCGGATCATGTAGCTCTGGACGGCACACGGGCCCTCGGTGTCGTCGCTGCCGAAGGAGGTGCCCAGCTCCAGCAGCGCATCGCAGGTGCTCTGAGCCGCGGCGAGGTCCCCGACGAGGAACTGCCGGGCGTAGCTCACGCAGCCGGCCATGTAGTCGAAGAAGCCCTGCCCCGTGACCCGTGCCATCCGGACCAGGTCGTCATGGGCCTGTCCGAGGGATTCCGGCTCACCCTGCAGGTACGAGATGACGCCCCGGTAGTAGGCCGCCGGGCCCAGGTGGCCCAATGCGCCGGTCCGGTCGGCGAGTCGGGAGAGCTCTCCCGCGCGGGCGAACTTGTCGGGTGCGTCCTTCGGGCGCAGACCGTTCCACAGACTGGCCTGCAGGGCGTGGGCGAGCAGGTCGTCATCCCCGAGCGTCCGGGCCAGTTCGATCGCCTGACGGCCTAGATCACCGGCCTGCTCGGTGTCGCCGGTGAAGGCCAGCGCCCGTCCCAGGCTGGCCACGCCGCGGACGTAGGCGGGCTCGGCGGCATCATGCTCGATCTTCGCCAGGGCGTCGACGAGCAGCTGCACCGCGCGGTGGCCGGGCAGTCCGGGACGCCAGGAGGCATCCTCGTAGGACACCGCCCCTGCCAGCCGTTGCTCTGCGTCGGTCGCGCCGAGGGCGACGTGCTCGGCGAGCGCGCGGGCGCGGGCGAAGTCGCCGGCCAGGAGGTGGCTGTCGGCAGCGGCGAGTACCAGCCGGCCGCGTTCCGTTCCGGCGTCGACGAGCGCGGCGGCCTCCTCGAACCACTCCGCGGCGTCCTCGTGGGCGAGGCTGCGCGCCGCGGAGCGGGCGGCCTCGGTGAGATACCGGACCGCATCGCCGGCGTGGCCCAGTGCCTGCGCCTGCGCGAAGTGGAAGGCCAGCTGCTGGGTCCGCCGCTCCGAGGCAGGGATCGTGGACTCGACCGCGCGCGCGACCTGGGCGTGCTGGTTCAGGCGACGTGAGGGCGGCATCAGGTCCAGCACCGCCTGGCGGGACAGGGCGTGGGGGAACCGCAGTACGCCGTCGGTCGGGGGCACGGGCTCGAGCAGCCCGAAGGCGACGGCCTCGTCCAGGCCGGCCAGGGTCGTCTCCCTGCCCCACTCCGCCGCGACGAGCACTGTGGCGACCTCGACGTCCTCCCCGATGACGGCGGCCAGCTCCAAGGTCTGGCGCCCGGGCAGCGTGAGGCGTTCCAGCCGGTCGAGGATCGTGTCGCGGACCGAGGCCGGTGCGTGCCGCGGGGCCATGCTGCGACCCGGCGGCCTGCCGTGGATGGCGTCGTCTCGCCACAGCTCCCGGAGGAAGAACGGGTTGCCGCCGGTTTGGTCCCGCAGCGCCGTGGCGGCGCTGCGCGCCTCGTGGGCGGAGAGCTTGCCGACCTGGATGAGGTACTGAGCGATGTCGTCGGCGGTCAGGCCCGCCAGGTCGAGGCGGCGCACGCCATCGAGCCGGTGCAGCCGCGCGATGGTGCGGACCAGCGCGGGCGATCGGTCCGGCGCGGTCGTCCGGTGGGTGCCCAGAACAAGTATCGGGCAGTCCGGAGTTCGTTCCGCGATGTGGGCGAGCAGCTGCAATGACGACGGTCCGGCCCAGTGCAGGTCCTCCAGGGCGAGGACCAGTGGTTGCCGGGCGGCGACGTCGCAGATCGCCTCGACCGCCGCGTCGTACAGCACCCGCCGGTGTTCGTGCGACGGAGCGTCGGTGCCCTCGGGAGGGCTTCGTCCTGCGAGCATCGACAGCCGCTCGTCGTGGCGGGGATCCGCTCGGATGCCGAGCAGGGCGTCGAGCGGCTGCCCGAAAGGCTGGTACGGGGGACCGAACTCCGCAGCGCAGCTGCCGACGAGGACCGCCGCACCGTGTCCGTGCAGCGTCGAAGCGACCTCGGCCACCAGGCGGGACTTGCCGGCCCCCGGTTCGCCGCCCACGAAGACGACCTGCCGGCTCCCGGTCAGCACCGCTGACCAGACCTCCTCCAGCGTGGCGAGTTCTGCCCACCGGCCCACGAAGGCCTGGCGCGCCGGCGAGGACCAGCGCGCCGGCAGCGGCGGTGGCGTCCAGCCGGACATGCGTCCGACGCTAGACCTCCCTGGAGACATGCGTCGATGACCAGATCTGGCTATGGGCGGTCGCCGGGACGATTCCGCACTTCTGGTCATGTGCCGGCCGCCTAGGCGTCCCTAGCGTCGGAGGAACACGCCCGAGCGGCGGACCGATCCCGAGGAGCAGCCATGGTCATGTCAGCACTCGACACCCTCGCCGAACGGGTGAGCGGGCCCCTGGTCCGCCCGGGCGATGAGGCCTACGAGGACGCCCGGCACGTCTACAACGCCATGATCGACGCGCATCCGGCGGTGGTGGTCCGGTGCGCGAGCGCGGCCGACGTGGTCGCCACGGTGCGGTACGCCGCCGAGAGCGGCAGCCCGCTGGCCGTGCGGGGCGGGGGGCACAGCGTGCCCGGCTTCGGCACGGCGGACGACGCGGTCGTGGCGGACCTGTCGGACATGCAGGCGGTGGACGTCGACGACGAGAGCCGTACCGCCACCGCCGGGGGCGGCACCACCTGGGGCCGCTTCAACGACGTCACCGCCGCCCACGGCCTCGCGACGACCGGCGGCATCATCTCCACCACCGGCGTCGGCGGCCTGACCCTGGGGGGCGGCATCGGCTACCTCAGCCGCGGCTACGGGCTCTCCTGCGACAACCTGCTCTCGGCCGAGGTGGTGACCGCCGACGGGTCCGTCGTCACCGCGAGCGAGTCCGAGCACCCCGACCTGTTCTGGGCGCTGCGCGGCGGGGGCGGCAACTTCGGCGTGGTGACCCGGTTCACCTTCCGGCTGCACCCGGTGACCACCGTCTTCGGCGGACCGATGTTCTTCGAGCTGTCCGACGGCCCGGCGATCCTGAGGCACTTCCGGGAGTTCATCCGGGCGGCGCCGCGCGAGTACGGCGGCTTCCCCGCCTTCCAGATCGCGCCGCCGCTGCCCTTCGTCCCGGAGAACCGCGTCGGGGAGCCGTTCGTGGCGGTGGTGTCCTGCTGGACCGGCAGCCCGGCCGAGGGCGAGCGGATCCTCGACGGGTTCCGCCAGGTGGCCCGTCCGGTGGCCGAGCACATCGGCGAGATGCCCTACGCGGCGCTCAATAGCGCGTTCGACGGACTGGTGCCGCCGGGGCTGCAGCACTACTGGAAGGCCGCCTTCGTTCGCGAGCTGACCGACGACGCGATCGCCGCGCACATGGAGCACGGGCCGAAGGTGCCGACCGTGAACTCGACAGTGCACCTGTACCCGATCAACGGCGCCGTCCACGACGTGGCGGCCGACGCCACGGCATTCGGGCACCGCGACGCATCCTTCGCGCCCGTGATCGCCGGGATGTGGCCGGACCCGGCGGACAACGAGCGCAACACGGCATGGGTCCGCGACTACTACGCCGCGATCGCCCCGCACTCCGAGCCCGGCGGCTACGTCAACTTCGCCTCGGCCGACGACCAGTCGCGAGCCGGCGCCAACTACGGCACAAACCACGCCCGGCTGCGGGAGGTGAAGCGCCGCTACGACCCCGCCAACCTGTTCCACCTGAACCAGAACATCCAGCCCTGAACCGGTGCCCACGCGGCACCCGAACCGAGGAGACACCATGCGCGTCATCAACCGCACGGACCTGCCCATGATCATGGAGGGCGAAGGGCTCGAGTTCCGGGCCGGCCAGGCCGACGAGAACATCATCGCGTGGGTCCGTGTCCCCGCCGGCACCGACCTCCGGCCGGCTCTGGTGGGTCTGCCCGGTGACCTCTGCCCGTGCCCGCACTGGGGCTACATGGTGTCGGGCAGAGTGCTCATGCACACCAAGAACGGCGACTCCACATACGAGGCCGGGCAGGCCTTCTACTGGGCGCCGGGGCACGCGCCAGAGGCGCTCGAGGACTCGGAGTACCTCGACATCTCGCCGACGGCCGGGTTCGAGGCGGTCGTCCGCCACTTGCAAGGCGGCTCCGCTTAGCTCGTCTCCGCGCCCTGAAAGCGCCCGATACCGACGCGAGGACGACCTCAGGGTGCGGCGATGGGCCGGCCACGTACGCCGCATCGACGGGCAGGCGGCCCGCCGGGACCCGTAGCGCTCGGCGGGAGGACCCGGCCGGGTGACCTTCTCCGGCTTCCCCTGCGTCCGTGGTGCGTGGAACCGCACGAGACCCGGAGGAGATCGCCATGAGTACCGCGAGCACCCACTTCGTCACGACTCCCGACGGCGTCGTCATCGGCGGCACGGTGCACGGCCAGGGGCCGTCGCTGGTTCTCGTGCACGGAGCACTCGGCGACGGCGACATCGACTGGCAACCGCTGCTGCCGCACCTGGCCGGCCGGTTCACCTGCCACCTGCCGAGCCAGCGGGGCCGCGGCCGGAGCGGGGGCGCCCCCGACATCGGTCGCATGCTCGACGACGTCCTCACCTACGTCGACAGCATCGGAGGACCGACCGGGCTGGTGGGCTGGTCGGGCGGCGCCGCCTGGGGGCTGGCCGCGACGGCGCAGTCCGACGCGGTGGACGCGGTCGCCGCCGTGGAGCCCCCGATGGACGCCCTGCGTGACGAGCAGGAACAGGCGGCGATGGGGGCCGCCGTCACCCGCATGGGGCAGCTGGCCGCCGAAGGAAGGTCGACCGATGCCGTGCGCGCGCTGGCTGCCTGGCCGCTGACCGATCATGACCTGGCCGCGGCCGAGGCCGCCGGCTACATCGAGGCCGCCGGGCGCTACGTCCCGAACACCCTCGCCGTCTTCGGGCAGCTGATGCAGTACCAAGGTCCGCTGCCCGGCGATCCGGCCGTTCTCGGCGCCATATCGGTCCCCACGTTGATGCTGCACGGGTCGGACACCAAGCCCTTCTTCGCCCGTAGCGCCCGATACGTGGCAGATCACGTACCTGGCGCACGGCTGCACGAGATCCCCGGCGCCGGACACGCCATCCCCCTGACTCATCCCGAGGAGCTCGCCGAGGTCCTCACCGACTTCTTCGCACCAGCCCGGAACCTGGCGTGACCCGCCGGCTGGTTGCGACGTCACGAGAACGGCATGTTCGAGGGCTTGATCCGGACGGGCCGAGGGACGAGCGTCGGACGCGGAAGGTCGGCCACGGACCTGTGTCCGGCCCTCCGCCGGGGCGGTCAGCAGCGCCGCCCCGTCCAGGCCGCTGACCAGCGGCTCCGCTGTCGAACTCCGCACAGCCGAAGGCCACGGCCGCCGGCACGATCGGCTACCGCCTCGGGTCTCCGGAAGCCGTCGGTGGCAGGCAGTGCGACCGTGACAGGGCCCGGCAGCCGGCCACAGACGGTCCGGTCGCAGACCGGTCCACCGGATGGCTCCCCGTCGCCGCCGGCTGGTCAGAGGAGGCAATTCCATGGCACCGACGATGGTCGACCCCGTCTCGCTCCAGGCTTAAGCACCGGCCAAAGCCGGTGGTCAGCGGTCAGGGGGGGTACCACCGTTGAGGCACGAGAGCGGCGCCAAGGCCGCGCTGAGCTGCGCCGAGGGGGAATACGAGCTGGTCAGTACATGGAGCGGGTGACCGGGATCGAACCGGCATGGCCAGCTTGGAAGGCTGGGGCTCTACCATTGAGCTACACCCGCGTGACCTGCAAGAACAGGCCGTGACGAACAGCTCTACTACGAGGCCGTGCCTACAGGCTGCCTAATCGCTTCGCTCATCGCCGCAGCTAGTGTCGCATCCCGGTCCTGCTCCGCTCGCTGGTACCTCAGTGCCATGGCCGGGGAGGCGTGCCCGAGACGGGCCTGTAGCTCCTTGGTTGTTGCGCCGGCACGAGCCGCCCAGGTGGCCCCGACTCCTCGAAGATCATGTAGGTGGCTGTGCTCGGGCAGCCCCACAGCATCACGGGCGGGCACCCAGACACGATTGGCGAAGTTGTTGCGCCGGATGGGTGCGCCCTTGGGGCCAACGAAGACGAGGCCGCGGGGCCCTGGTTCGGAGTAGCTCTCGACGTGCCTACAGAGTTCAGGCATGACGTGGGGAGGAACAGCCACAGTGCGCTTGCCGGCCTCGCTCTTGGCCTTCATGACGGTGACGGTGCCTGCCTTGAGGTCAACGTCGTCTCGCCTCAGTGCCGCCAGCTCGCCCAGGCGCAGACTCGTCCATGCCGCCATGAGGATCAGCGCCCGCCACCGCTCGTCAACCTCATCAGCCAGCGCTTGCACTTGAGCGAGGGTGAACATGGGCCGCTCGCTCGTGCGCTCCTGGCCCGCCCCCCGGATCGCGCAGGGGTTCCGCCCGATCATCTCGTCTTCCACGGCGGTCTGACAGACGGCACGGAGGAAGCGGTAGCTCTTGGCCGGGACGGTGGAGCCTTCGCCGATCTTCTTCGACAGTTCGGCATACCAGGATCGAACGGCCGAAGCTGTGAGCCCTCGCATCTCGTAGGTGCCCAGGACCGGGGCGATGTGCTTGTTCAGCAGCGAGCGATACAGCTCAGCCGTACGGGGTGCGAGGGGCTTGCCCTTGACCCGCCGCGTGGTGATCCACTGCTCGGCGTAGCCCTTGAGCATCACCTTGGACTCGCGGGTGTCGATCCACTCGCCCTTGTCCACCGCTGCCTGGTGATGAGCAAGCCAGCGGTTGGCGTCCGTCTTCGTTGCGAAGGTGCGCGGGGCAGGGTGCTGCTTACCTTCAGGACCGAACCAGCGCGCCTGGTAGCGCCCGGAGGCGAGGCGACGCACAGTGCCATAGATGCGCTTGCCCATCAGTCCTCCACGGGGTCAACCATCTGCGCAGCGATCCACGCCTCGACGTCTTCACGGCGGAACTTGACGTACTTCCCCACCTTTACGTAGCGCAGTCGCCTTTCAGCAACAAGACGCCTAACGAACCGCTCACCTGTCCCCAGGCGTTCGGCTACTTCTCCACAGCTAAGGAGTGGATCAGCAGAGGGCGTCGGCGAGGATGCGTGTCGCCCTGGCTTGTCCGGGCTCGGCAATGGCGACGAGGGCACGGATCACTTCGCCATGCTCGGACCAGTCGACTTCGCCGCTGGTGATTGCAATGAGCTGGAGAATGGTCGGGCAGTCATCCGGTTCAGTCTGGAAGCAAGGCCGGGTATCGTTGCCCTCGAACATGGCGAAGTGGTAGCCGCCCCACTCCGCGGAGTAGCCGACCTCAACAAGCTCGCCTCCGCGTCCTGTGGTCTTCAGTGGCTCCATGGCTTGATGCTCCCATAAGAATCGGCATCGGGCTATGCAATGCGCTTGAGAGGCCAGAAACCGTGCTCTCGCGCCTGGTCGAGAGTCATGATCCTGGCTTCGTCCCAGCCGTTGCCCATCATGGGAATGACGAGGGTACCCGTCACCCGGTCGGCAATGGATTGGCGGCGGTGACTGAAGGTGATGAGCACCAGGCCGATAAGCAACACCAGGTCGAAGACGTGCAGGAGTTGACGCACGAACAATCGCCCCATGCCAGGCTGAATAGTTACGCCGGTGTCGGGGGAGTGACGGTGCTCGTAGGCCACGATGAGCTGAGTGCCGTTGGCGTACTTGCCCAAGCTGCGCCCGGTCCGGGCCTGTAAGACGACGACGTTGGCAAAGAACAGCAGCCAAGCCATCCCACTAGGCAAGCCGATGATCGGAGCAATGAGGAAAACCGACCAGTCGATGAGCACAGAGCGCCCGCGGTTCCAGCCGTTAGCGAGCGTCATGCCCTTCCACATGCCCCATCCGTCAGGGTCGGAAGGGGGCCCGAAGCTTGTCTGCTCATGCCCGAGAGGTCCGAACTCGGTATAGCGGGTGGCTCCCGTGTTCTTCGGCTGCATGAAGTCATCGGGCAGCCAGTCGGGCCGGCCGATTTCTAGTGCGTCGGGGTCATTGCCTTGGGCAACCCATTCCCGCCGTAGCTCGTCGTCCCACTCGTCGCGGTTCATGACGCGATCTTCTTGGCCGTCGGCCATGCGCTCTTCGTCGGCCAGTAGAGCATCGCTGCCTCTCTGCTGATCTCTCGATGCAGCTGGCCGTCACGTTCGAGGGTGGGGAAGGGAAGGCTGAGGCGGTACGAGTCGCGCGCGGCAAGCACCTTGCGTGCCTCTGCGATGATGAGTTCCGGCCAAGGGGTCGCCATGTAATGAGGCGTGGCGTGCAGCCACTCATGACGTGAGGAGCCGTGAGGAAACAACAGCACGCCGTAGGGGTTGTCCTGGCGTCCCGATGCAATCACGTCAGGAGGGAGGCGGGAAACGCGGTCGAAGTGCTGACTCACTCCGCTGGTGGTGGAACCCGGCGACATGAACTGATTGGTCTTGCTATCGCTCTGCGTCCATCGCTCGCGGTCTAGCTCACCGGCGAGATAGGTCAGCAGTTCAATCGTCTCTTTGTCACGACTGCCGGGGTAGTAGGCAATGTTCTGGAACAGGCTGAGCATTCCCATGCCCAGCTCGTGACCCCACCGATCACGCGCCTGGCTCATGGTCTGGAAGATGCCGAGCGTAAGCGTGCCGACCCCGCCTTTGGCGAGCTGCGCCGGAAGGTCGGGGAGGTTCGCCATCGTGGCTAGCTCATCGAGAGCAAACAGAACGCGAGGCGGCTCAGTGTCGGGGTAGTCCTCCCTCGCCTCTTCGTACGCCTCGGCTGCCTTGATGCGAAGGAAAGTCAGGAAGCCGTTGACGATGGGGGCCACGACTTCTTGCTCACTGGCGGTCAAGTAGATCGTGTCGAAGCGACCGACCGGCTGGGAGGCAAGGTCGAACGTGGCTTCGATGTCAGGGGGCAGGATCAGGTTCTTGTTGTGCGCGAACGGCATGCCCTGAACGAAGGTGGCAGCGTGGAAGTTGTGGTCCTCGGTAGACGCCAGCACCGCCTCGGACTCATACGCCTTGAAAGCAGCAGCGAGGGTGCCGAAGATGCCAGAGCGCTGGCGGGCATCGGTGCCGACGACAGACAGCAGCATGTCAGCCTGGTGGGCGTGGCCCTTTTCCTTGAGCTGGACCATGAGCCGGCTCAGTGCCTCGGTGTCCTCCCGGCGCACCTGCTTGACCACCCAGGACTCGCGGCCCTTCTTCAGCACAAAGGCGGCATAGAAGAGCACTGCGCCCAGCGTCCGAGCACGGTCACGGAAGAACTGGGCGTTGTCGCTGGTGGCCCCATGGGCTGTGGAGCCGACGATCTGATCGACCACCTTGAGAGTCGTTTCCCAGTCGCCAGCACACGCCTCCACGAAGGAGAAGCAGAGCCGCTTGGCTCCGCGCTGGACCCTGCCGCCGTCGATGTTGTAGTGCCAGACGGTCCCCAGAGCAGAGCGCACCATGGCAGAGGCCACATAGGCGTCGCCCTTGGTCGAGGTGGAGACCACCGGCCCCATCCACGTTATGACGTTGGGGATGACGGCGCTGGTGGTCTTGCCAGCCACCGAGCGCGAGGGGGCAACGACGAGCACGTTGGTGTCGTCTGCGCCGTACCGCGGCCCCACAGCGTCCATCCCGAGATAGATGGAGCGCCGGTAGACAGGGTTCAGGGCACGAGCACGCCAGTAGGCCGCGAAGGGGTCCGACTGGCGGGCCATGGAGACCGAGACGTGGACCACTGGGGGCGGGGGCTCGTAGCGGCGGCGTCTGAGGAAGCTCATGGCCTGGCCTCTCGTCGGGGTCCGTGCCCGAACTAGAACCGAGCCGCCGTCGTCCGTCAACCACGGCGGCCTGAACATGACCCAGCGTTAACGCTCCATACCAACCGGTTCCCGCGCCTGTTCGCGTGCCCGGTCGGCCATGATCCGTTCGTAGATGTTCTCGTGCCTGGTCTCGACCTTGATCGGCTCGGGCTCGTGCAGGTAGCTGCGGGCGCTGCGCTTCTCGGCCGGTGTCGACCACCGCTGGCCCAGGGCCTCCACGGGATCGGCCTCGGGTGCGTCTTCCTGGCTGAGGTAGACGTGCGCCTGGTGCTTGGCCCGCGTGACCTGGCTGTAGCCCGAGTTGGCGTTCGCGGTGATGAGGGACGGAAGCACCTGGACGTGCTCGACCTCGGAGCCCTGGAGCTTGGCCGCGTGCTGGGCATAGGCCAGACCCACAGGCTGAACACGCTCGGCCTCTTGTAGTCCGATGCTTACGGTTCTCGTGCCTAGATCGATTACGGCGTTGCCGTGACGGTCGATGTTGCGGATCAAGCCGGTAGAGCCGTTGCGGATGGGATCGACCCCGCGCTCGTAGTAGCTGCGAAGGAAAATGACCTGATCGCCCTGGTGGAGCTCCCAGCGCCGGCCCTGCTCTGTGTCTTCGACCCGGAAGCCGTCAGGGTGGACCTCATTGCGCTCAATGCGGTCCCGCTGGACAAAGCGGTTCATGGTGTCCACGTCGTGGTTCGAGGTCTCGATGACCTGGCGCACCTGGCCAGCCTTGTAGCCCTTGGCCCGCAGCTCCTTGTAGTCGCCCATGACACGGCCCAGGCGCTCTGATGAGTCCTTGGAGACATGCACACGGCCTCGCTCGGCCATAGACGCCACTGCCTCGGCCCCGTTGCCGTCTCGGAGCTTCTGGTAGGACGCCACGTCGTTCTCGTCACGCTGACGGAAGACGCGGGTGAGCTTGGCCGATCCGTGGCTCTCGACCGATTCTGCGTACCAGCCAGCAGCCCCGATGGGAGTCAGCTGGGCAGAGTCGCCCACAAGAACGACTCGACCGCGGCCAGCTGCCTTGATGAGTGCCGCCATGCGGTGGGTGTCCATCATTGCGGCTTCGTCCACCATCCAGAGCGTCTTGTCGGTGGGCTTGATCTGTCCGCGCTCGATTTGGCGCAGCACAGACTCAACCGAACCCCAGCGGTCGGCCTCGAGCTTGCGCCCGTAGTCGTTGGCCGTCTTGGCAGCGACCGAGACAGCCACCACCTGATCGGCAGTCTTTGAGATCCGGTGAGCATCGACAATCGCGCGGCTGCTGCTCGACTTCCCCGATCCAGCTGAGCCCTCGATGTGAACCCAGCCAGAACCCGAACACGCAGCGGCTACGGCATTCCGCTGCTCAGTATCAAGCTCGACGTCCTGGCGCGAGATTGCGAGCGCAACAGAAGCCTCATCAGGGGCAGCCATCTTGAAGCGCGCCTTGTCCTGGCGTGCCTTGACAATGAAGTCTTCGAGCGCGATGTGACGCTTGGTCGTGTAGAGCACGTGGTTGGGATCAACAGCAGGACGAAGGACCACCAGGTCTTCCTTCAGCACTGCCTCGTAGGCCCCCAGCTCCTCACGGGTGAAGCCCAGGCCCACAGCACAGCGGGCGATGGCCGGACGGATCGACTCTGCCCCGAACGCGGCATCCTCCCGGACGAGGCCCTTGGCACCCATAAGACGCACCCTCAGTTCCGCGTAGCGGTTCTCGAGTGCTTCCACAGGATCCCCAGGAAGGATCGGAGACACGTCGAAGCCAGCAGCTCGGGCGTCGATGATCCACCGTTCTCGGGTGGGGTTCGAATCCATCTCCTTGTCGGCCTTCTTGCCCTTCGTCACCTTCATCAGGGATCCCAGTTCGCGGTCCGTCGGAGGTCGACCGTGCCCCAGCTCGAAGGCGCGGGCCAACGCGAAGGTGCGTTCGTGGTTCGAGGACCAGTGCTTCCGGAGGGCCGCATCCGAGCCAGCTAGCTCCCAGGTGACTCTGCCAGCGCGGGCTTCGTCGAACACTGCGTAGTCCATCGAGTAGCCCAGCGCCTCCATCCGGCGAGCCAACTCGCCCATGAATATCTGGTCCCGGTACTCCGCGGTGCGCTTGATGCCAGCCTCATCAGCGGTGTACCAGCGGTCTCCGACCTTGCAGAGCGAGAAGGTTGGAACGTGGACGTGTAGGTGAGGGTCCGCAGGGGCGCCTCGGTCCAGGGTCTCCTGGGTTGGACGAGCGGTGTATTGCATGACTGGGGTGGCCGCCAGCTTCGCCGTCACAGGCTTGGTCCCGCCGCTACCGTCCGGAACGCGGGCCAGACGAACGTGACCCTCTACGCCTTCCTTCCAAGCCACTTCTGCAGCACTGAACACTGCCTCTGCGATGGCTTGGGCGTGTTCGGCGGTAGCGGCTTTGGCGTATGCCTCAGAGATGCTCTTGGGCGCAAAGAAGCCCACGTCGAAGCCGGGCGTGCGATGAGCCACCACCTCCACCGTGCCGTCCTTATGGACCACCTTTTGGTAGCCAGTACGCCGAGTAAGGCGCTCGCCGTTCCACGCGCCGTCGTACAGCTCGCCCCACTGGGCGTCAGTGATGCCGTGCTCTAGCCCGAGTTCGCGGCCCAATTCGCCCCAGACAGTGTCGAACCCGTCCTTTTCCGAACCACCTTTGTAATACCCAAGGGTGGCTTCTTCGTCTTTGTAATAGTCCCGAGCCGAAGCTGCCGAACCGCGCATCTTGACTGACGAGGTAGCCACTGAAGCCTCCTACCTGCCGATCACGCTACGTCACAGGAGAGCACGCTCTTCAGAGCCAGCGCAAGCGCTGAGGGGCAAAGAAGAAGACTGAACCAGTAGACGCAGTTCGGCTGCGCCGAGCTGCTTGACCAGCGGTATTCACCACTGCAGACCCCTACTGTCCGGTGCTCGCCTGCGCGAGCCTCTGCTGACCTTTGACCGGCTACGTCGGTAACGCAAAGTAATCCGAGCCCGGGCGCTCCTGAGTGCAGCCTCATCGCTCGCGCCTCGCTGCAACTGGCGATCCAGACGAGGTAGGCCTTGCTTCTAGCCAACGGTCCACGTCGTCTCGCCTCCAAACGCGTTGCCCCGTCGATAGTTGGCCCAACGGTTCAGGTAACGCCCCGCCTTGCCTTGCCAGCAGGTTCACGTATTGCTTTGTTCGCCCGAGAGCTCGGGCTATCTCTTTCGCACTCATCAAAGATTCGGACACATAAAGAAAGATACTTGCCGAGTGGCAAATAGCGCGACTACGTTTCCAGGTGGAAACGATGCGGTCGTTGTTGCTTTGGCGGTCGCAGTTAGCAGTCAGTGAAAGGCCAGCACGTATGAGCGACCACAACATGGATCAACCGTGTCTAAAGACAGGCGAACCGCCAGAGTGGGTGCACGAGCAACCATGCAGCGTCACTAAGGACGAACGTCACGGGAGGGAGTTGCGCCACCTCCGTAAGGTGCTCTGGCGCACGGGTGCTTACGACCTGACGCCTGAGCTCACCGCAGAGGCTGAGGCGGTCGCAGAGGAACTTTCGGCACTGCTGGCGTTCGTTGAGCGAGCAGCTGACCGGTGGATTGCGTTAGAGCATTCAATTCAACAGCACTTCGTCGACGTTCCCGAACATAGCGATCTGAGCGTTCCATGCTCTAGTAACCCGACTCGGCGCAGCGCTTGGAAGGCAATGGAGGCACTCTCCGACGCGGTCAATTACGAGTACCTGTCGCGTGCTTCCTACATCCCAGAGTGCCACCAGTGAGTCGGGCAGACGGTTTCCAGAGGACAGCAGTCGGCGTCGACTTGATGACCATACGAGCCATCAGCGAACGGCTAGCCGTCAGCTGGGAAGCGGCACGACAGTGGACGCATCGACCGAAGACCGGCTTCCCGGCCGCTATTGGCTACGAGAGGAATGAACGCCTGTGGCTTTGGGCCGATGTGCGGGAGTGGGCAATCAACCAAGGTCGTTGGGATCCGCTTGTCGACCTGCCGACTAGACGGGTATTAACTGCAGCAGCGAGGCGAATCAAGGTGGACGTCATCACCATGCCGGCTTCCGACTGGCAAGCCGACGGACTCTGCAAGGAGTACCCGGACGTTGACTTCTTCCCGGAGCGGGTCAAGGACGCACAGCCAGCGCGGGAAGTTTGTGACCGGTGCCTGGTGCAGAAGGAGTGCAAAGCCTTTGCTCTTGCGGACGCGGCCACCCGGGGGGTGTGGGGCGGGTTCTCCTTCCCCGAGGAGCGTGACGCGGCTCGGGAGACTCAGTAGCGTCCTGCTCCCCGCCGACTGTTACACCGCCGACACAGGACCCGTCGCGGACCCTCGTTGGTCCCACCTTGTGAAAGAGGTACCACGTGGTCCGCGGTGAGGTCCGTAGTCGCCCCACATGTGCGCTTGCCTCGGTGCCAAGGGCAGTCGGACGTACAGACACAGACTGGCGCAGCGGCTACAACAGCACGCGCGATAGGACGGTCCGCGTTGCGAATGGCCTTCCGGCGTGCGGTACACGGTGGGCAGCGGGAGCCGTTGCGAGTCAGTTTCCAGCAGTCAAGGCATCGACGTTGAGGCTTCCTCATGCATCCAGCTGGGGAGAGGTCGCCTCAGCGCCATACTCACGGTGCAAAGCGCGGCGGTACAGCTTGGCGACCTCGCTCAGGAGGTCGCTGGTTGACGCGAGACCGGCAAGTTGTTGATCATTGCGCTGGTCGATCCGGTCGGTAGCCACGCATTTGGTCTAGTTCGCTGGCCCCGCGCTCACAAACTGTCACGGTCTGGGCAGAGGCGGTGCGGGGATCTTGCGGGCCCGCCCAACTGCGCCGCGTTAGACGGCCTCTCGCGCCGGAACTGCTCGGTACCCTCCGCGCGTGGCCACTGCTAGCGGTGCCGGACCCACGGTTGAGGAACGCGAAGGGCACAGGAACCGGCTCGTGGACCGGTGGAGCACCAAGTACACAGCCCTAGCGACTCTCCTGGCCGCGCTGCTGGCTGCAGTCTTCGGCCTGGGAGGGGTCCTTATCGGCGCCTGGATGGCGGCAGGAAGAGACGATGAACGAGCGGACAGGGAGTTCTTACGTACTCAGCGAATTGCTGTCTACGGTGAGTACCTAGGGGCGATCTACGACGCCGAGGCTGCCTTCGAGAAGCACGTGCCAGCGGGTGGTGTTGCCGCGCGGCCGTTTGTGGAGGTGCCTGCTCCAAGCGAGGAACAGCTGGAAGACCTATTGGGCCTACTCGGGCGGGCGTCAGAGTTTAGGGCGCAAGTCGAAATATTGGCCGAAACGGACGTTCAGGGTTCGGCAGAGAAACTGCTCGGGAACGCCTTGACCAAGTTCTTCATTCTACAATCGATTGCCGCCTGTCACGAAGATCCGTCGGCCCTGAGGTGGTGCACCGAGTCGCCCGAGCTATTGCCCCCCGATGAAAGCTACTGGCCGCAGTTGGCTACGGATCAATTCGTCTCTGACGTTCGGGAAGAGATTGAGATCCCTCTTGACTGACGAGGGCTAAGGATCTGGGGCCGAATCGGTCACGTCAGCCCCATGTCGCCACGGCTTGGCTCAGGGCCCCGGGAGAGGTCCGCTGTGGCTTCCCACCAGGGACCGGACTCTTCGGGTGCGCGCTCTGCTAGCTCGTCGCCGGCCTTCACCGCGATGTCCAACTTGGCCTGCAACTCCTCGACCCGATCCATGAGCCAGGGCACGTCTACGACGATCATGGGGTCGTTGGTATGGCCGACGCGGAGCCGCAGGGCCCTCTTGATGGCGGCCATGCGATGTGCGGGTCCCGGGGTCATCAGAGCCTGGCCTGGAGCAGACGAGTGGTGACGGCGCCAGCAAGGGCGCATACCGCAGGGCCTGCGTAGTAGGCGGGAGAGACGTTCCAGATGAGCTTGCTCATAGGCCCATGCCGCCCATGGAGCGACGGGCGTCTTGCTGTTCGCCCAACTCCTCTGCGCGTTCGGCGGGATGCGACTCCTTGGCCTGCTCAACTTCTTCGACGCTGGGCTCATGGTCCCACTCGTCGAAGTCACCATCGCAAAGCTCGCCCCGGCAGTAGAGCGTCCACTTGCCATAGTCCTCGTCAGGCGGGAGGAGTTCATAGCTATGGGACAGTTGATCGCTTGGCTCTATCTCCAGCCAGGGTCGCGCATGGTTTGCGCCAGATGCATTGCTACCTTCCACTACGGACGCACTCGCCTTCGACCGCAGTGGTTGCGAATGTCGTGGGGGCTAGGGCTTGCTTGGCCGCAAGCCCAGTCTCGGATTCCGGTGGAGCCATACGACTTACTGTTTAGCGCGAATGCCTACTGCTGTGTCGCTCATTCGCGCTCCTCTTTTGTTCTCGACGTGCCCTCGTCTTGTGCGGGGGCTTCGTCAGGCAAGCGCCGCTCATCAGGTGGGTGTGCCAAGCCGGGGATGTACGGCGGTATGCGGTTCGGTATGCCGATCTGGTGACGCCGAAAGGGCTTCGGCTCCTTGGCTTCCTGTGGCAGTACAGGAGCCGGGGGCGGGGCGGGGACGATGTGGAGCCGTCCGCCGGCGTAGGTGCCCGTCTCCACTAGCAGTCCGGTGTGACGGAACCCGGCGTAGGCAGGAGCTTCGTCGGCCTCCACCTTGGCGATGTGCTCGGCCAGGGTCTTCGGGAAGGTGTCAGCGAAGTAAGTCACCTTGCCTACGTCCACGTAGACGAGGAACCAGCCCGCTTCGATGATGTCGTTGGCGCGCTCGAGGCGGTCGTAGCGCTGGGAGAGGACGCCGGCAGACTCCACCTCGATAGCTACCCGGCCGCACACGATGTCTACGAAGTAGGTCAGCTGGCCGCTGTAGATGGGGTACTGCTGGGTCGCTGAGAGCTCCTGCTGTTGCAGAGCTCGTGCCAGCCGGCCTTCTTCGCGGCCTGCACGCATCCTCGGCGGGTGGTCACTGACCTCGGCGGGCGGTATCCAGCCCTGGTGGATCAGCTCGGTGATGAGGGGCTCGTCGGTGTCTCGGGCATGGGCGGCCTCAAGGGCTCGACGGATCGCCTCCAGGTTCATGCCTCATAGTGCATCCCCCAGTGAAACCACGATGCGAGGCGCAGCACGCCCCTTGGTTAGATCAACGTGCCAGTCAGTCGAAGAACAGCCACGACCGTGTCCGCACAGTCGTCGAGCATCCGCACGTCGCGCGGCTGTGCGGATCGGTTTCCGCGGGGCGTCGTTTGAGGCAGCGTGACCTCGCCCGTCTCCTCGAGCACAGCATGGACTCTTTGCTCCAAGTACTTGATGTCGTCGCTGGTGAATGGAAGGCCGTTGGCACGAACCAGCAAGGCCCGGCGCCACTCGGGCTTGGACAGCCGGTGGCTGCTGATCCGTCCACGGAAGTCCTCGCTCAGACCGACGTAGGCCCAAGGCTTGACGATCAGCGTAGAGGTGAGTGTTCGTTCGTTTCCGGTGCGAGTGATCGACTGCTGTACGTCGGTGCCGGTTAGGACGTAGATGCCAGGCACATCCCGCCAGTCCTCTCTCGGATCAACGTGGCGGGGTGTCTGCTCCATCAGGAGCGCCGGGTGGCGGCTGGTGATGCGCGCTCTTCCCTTGGTGTCGAGATGGATGTCCAGCAGCGCTTCAGGCAAGGGGAGGGACGGGCGCGCTACTGCTACGGGGGTGGCAGCGGCGGTGGGCTGTTCCAGCGCCGCCGTAGGACGTGGGACGGCCTCTGCGACCCTTGGTGCCTGCGCCTCCAGCGGAGACAGTGCAGTCAACAAGCCGCGCAGTTCCGCCTCAACAGCGGTAGGCCTGAAGATCGTCAGGAAGGCGCCCAGAGTGTTGATCGCGGTCCTGGTTAGCGCATCTTTCTCGAAGCGACCCAGCCACTCGACGGCCCGACGGTGAGGGCCGGACGCCGGTGCATCCGCGACGTGCTCGTACGGACCAACGATGCGTGCGACGAGGTAGTCCTTATGGCGCCCCACCACTCGCGGGACGACCACGAGGTCGCCTACCTGCATCCGGTAGGCGAAGGAGATCACTTGGTTGGCGTAGGTCTGGTCCGCGGGCGAAGCAATGCGCGCTCTGACCGCTGCCTCGTCGGTGCGGCTCAGGTCCTCGGGCGCGAAGTCAACGAAGCTGATGGCGACGAAGGACTCGGCGATGAACTCGTCGACGAACCTTGCCTTCTCACCCGCTCGGACAACCCACAGCTCGTCACTCATCCCGTCGAGTCGGCGGCGAAGCTCGACTCAAGCTCCAGTGCCGCCGCCACGGCCTCGAATTCCGCCAGTGCCGCAGTGAGGTCCTCAACGATCTCGCGCGCGATGATCTCGGGTGCCGGCAGGTTGTCGGTGTCCTCCAGCGACTCATCACGCAGCCACGTGATGTCGAGGTTAGCCTTGTCCCGCGCCACCAGTTCGTCGTAGGTGAAGGACTTGAACCGCTCAGACTCGACGCGCTCCGAACGTGGCTCTCCAGGGCGATAGCAGCTCACAAACTCGTCGAGGTGCTGCCGACGAAGCTGGTTCTGCTTGAGCGTGAAGTGCTGGTTGGTGCGAAGGTCGTAGACCCAGAGGCGCTCGGTCCAGGGACGCTCAGCTGCGGGCTTCTTGTCGAAGAAGAGCACGTTCGCCTTGACGCCCTGGGCGTAGAAGATGCCGGTCGGGAGCCGCAGCATCGTGTGGAAGTCGAAGCTCTGAAGGAGCCGGCGCCTTAGCTTTTCGCCCGCACCGCCCTCGAAGAGCACGTTGTCCGGGAGCACGACGGCGCCGCGACCGTTGATGTCGAGGATCGTGAAGATGTGCTGCAGGAAGTTGAGCTGCTTGTTGGAGGTGGTCGCAATGAAGTCCTTGCGCTCGATCTCCCGGTCCTCGCGAACCTCGCGTCCATCGGCGCCGACCATGGCGAGGGCGGACTTGCGCCCGAACGGCGGGTTGGACAGTACGACGGACCAGCGCTTACTCGGCGGCTCACCGGCGAGGGAGTCACGAACCTCGATCAGGCTGTCGCCGTTCGGGCTGCCGATGCCATGCAGGATCAGGTTCATCGCCGCGAGGCGTGCGGTGCCGTCAACCAGCTCAACGCCATGGACGAAGCCGTCACGCAGGTGCTCGCGCTCAGTTGGCGTCAGCGACTCTGCATGGCGCGCGGCGTACTCGTGGGCGGCGAGGAGGAATCCGCCAGTGCCGGCCGCGGGGTCGGTGACGGTGTCGGTGATGGTCGGCTGAAGGCAGTCGACCATCGCCGAAATGAGTGGCCGCGGGGTGAAGTACTGACCGGCGCCTGACTTGATGTCCTCTGCGCCCTTGGACAGCAGCTCCTCATAGGCGTCGCCCTTGATGTCGGTCCCGGTAGCCGACCAGTTCTCCTTGTCGATTAGATCGACGACAAGGCGCTTCAGCTTGGCGGGGTCCTGGATGCGGTTCTGGGCCTTGCGGAAGATGGTGCCCAGTACGCCGGTCTGGCGGCTCAGCTTCTCAAGGATGTGCCGGTACGTGACCTCGAGGTCATCCCCATCGGCGTCGAGCAGGCGCTGCCAGGAGCAGTCCGCCGGAACGATGCACTCGGGCTTCAACGGACGAGTCTCGCGTTCGTGAGCCATCTTGAGGAACAGCAAGTAGGTCAGCTGCTCTGTGTACTCGATGGTTCCGACACCGTCGTCACGAAGCACATTGCAGTAGGACCAAAGCTTCTCGACCAGCCGACGAGAATCAGACACCCGCCATCTCCTTCGTTGACTCCGTCGACGATGATTGTAAAAGGCGACCACTGAAGGCGGCTGTCCGCAGTGACCGTCGCAGCGCATTGACTCTGCGCGAGAGTTGAGTAGCCATACCCCCCAGTCCAGCGGAGGCTTCGAAGGCGCGCGAAGCAAGTGTGACGAGCCTTCGTTGATCGCTGTAGGCGGGGACCGGGATCTCAACACTTTCTAGGTGCCCCTGGTTCACCTTATAGATGCCCGCAGTGGTGCGAGCCATCCCCTCAATCTGTCGCCTTACTACTCGCGAGTTCCAGATCAGGTTCAGGTACTCGGGATCAAGGGCGTCCCTATCGACACGCACACGGATCACCGTGTCAGGGAAGGCGACGCCATCTGGCTCGTCGCGAACAAGGGCGCCGCGCGCAACGAGACGCAGGCTCCCGTTCCCTCTGGAGACAAGAAAGTCCCCAAGAACGACGTTGAACGGGCTGGCTTCCTTGCTGGTCCAGGCGCCGCCTTTACGTTGAGAGAGGTCGACGCCTCCTGCGGTCAAGGCGGTCAGCCGTAGGACCGGGTATCCCCCCTCTCTTGTGGTGACAGATCGTCCATTTGCTAGCGGTTCAGCAAGCAAATGCACCAGTCGGGAAGTCGGAGCTCGTTCCAGCGCAATGTCCGCCCCGAGAGTGGCCGCTACGAGCGTGTCAGCTCTCGCCGCACCGGTGTTGATGTAGGCCTGCGCGGCTTCGAGTCGCGACAAGTGGTCCTCAAGCTCCAGGATGATCCGGCGTTGCTCTGCCAGGTCCGGGTACTGGATAGGCATCCGACGCATCGCTGCCTGAGTCAGCTTGAGCCGAGTTGTCCCGTTCGCATAGCCACTGTAATTGAAGTGGTTCAAGTAGTGGCAAAGATAGCGGTGATCAATCTGTTGGCGGTGGGCTCGGAGTACATGTGCGTGGTTGTTCACCCACGAGGGGCCATTGATTAGGTAGGCCTTGGGCTTGTCCGAATCAAAAAACTGCACACCGTCCTCTCCCAAGAGCACCAACTCTTCGTTGTATAGAGGCCTGTCGATGAAACCGACCCTGCCAGTAGCGCCGTAGTACGGAACATCGCCCAGGCGACTCTCTCGCTCCTTTGCGCTGACTGGGATCCGGGCATAGTCAAGAATGTCAACAAGTTCACCAAGTGGAGCCGTTGACCACTCATCGAGGGGAGTACTCACGCCGTCAGCTCCTCGTTCAAGGTCTCGATGAGAGTGCCAGCATGATCGCCCAGGTCGCGTAGAGCGCCATCGACGCCGCCCCGCTCGGTGAAGGGGGCCGACTCCAAGTCGTCCGGGCTTACGCCCGCGGAGGTAGCCACGACCTCAGCCATCCGGTCGAGCCACCATCTCTCACTCGTTGTGAACTGTGTACCTGCCTGCTCCTGCTGAGCTAGCCAGTTGGTGTAGCGCTCGCGTATGCGATCGCTGTAGGGAACCAGCTCAGAGTCGTCGCCCAGGGTGTAGCGCAGCAGCGAGACGAGATCCGTCAACGTGTGTCGCTCGCTGCGCCGAACTCGACTCTTCTCGACTGCCTCGTACGCAGCCCAGATGAGCTCGGGCGTCCAGCTATGTGGTGGCCGACTGATCCGATCGGCCAGTTCCTTGATGTCACTGAACGAGATGCGGCGCTCCTTGGCCTCGCCCATCAGCTGGATGGCGGTGATTTCGTCGCGGTGGTCTTCGAGGTACTGCTTCCACGACTCGACGATGGACTGCGCACGCGAGGTGTCCACGACGCCGTGCGCGTCAAGCAGCACGTCGATGCTGATCTCGTCGACTACCCGGTCGTGAGCCCTTCGCAGTTCCAGAATCCGGTTCCGCAGCTCCGGGTTGGCCGCCAGCGGCTCGATGGCCTTGTCGACCAGCTCTTGGATCGCAGCTTGAGGATCGGCGGCACCCTCAGCGACCTTGGCTTGGGTGTCTGGGTCAACCGCGTCCACCAGCCCGCGGATCACTCCTCGAAGGGGCTGGCCGGCCACGGCGTCGAGTTCCTGGCGCTCCGCCGGTGTGACCTGCAGTTCAAGGGCGGCCAGCCGTGATGCCAGGGTCGCGGTCTCGGACTCGGTGATGGTCAGCGACGCCACCTTGCCCAGAAGCTGCTGAAGGCTGACGCCCTTCTCCCGGTTGAGCGGCGGGTCCACGAACTCATGCTCGGTCACACCGATGGCATCCACGAGGACGAAGCGTGTCTTGGCCTCAGCGTCCGGTGTGACGGCCTGGAAGTCAGCTGGTGGGATGGTGCGAGCGCCACGGCCCTTCATCTGTTCGAAGTACTGGCCGGATCGCACGTCGCGCATGAAGAAGACACACTCGAGCGGCTTCACGTCCGTGCCTGTGGCGATCATGTCGACCGTCACGGCAACGCGCAGCGAGGCCGAGGTCCGGAAGCGCTGCAGGTGGCCCTTGGGGTCTGTTGCGGCATAGGTAATCTTCGCTGCGAAGTCGTTGCCCTTGCCGAAGACCTCCCGCACCGTGGTGACAACTTCCTCGGCGTGAGCGTCGTCCTTGCAGAAGATCAAGGTCTTGGGCACCGTCGAACGCCCCGGAAAGATCTCCGTGAAGAGCTTGTCGCGGAAGGTGTCGAGGACCAAGCGGATCTGGTTCTTCGAGGTGACCGCTCGATCGAGCTGCTTGCCCGTGTACTCGAGGTCGTCGTCGAGTGCGACGAGCTTCTCCTCGCGGGTCCGACGGTCGACCGTGGGGACCACGGTGCCGGCGTCGATGCGCGAGCCGTCCTGGGTGATCTTCGTTCGGATCTTGTAGATGTCGAAGTCGACGTTGACCCCGTCGGCGACCGACTGCGGGTACGTGTACTCACTAACGAGGTTCTGGCGGAAGAAGCCGAACGTCGCCTTCCCGGGCGTTGCGGTCAGGCCGACGACGTGGGCGTCGAAGTAGCGGAGGACGTTCTGCCAGACCCCGTAGATCGACCGGTGCGCCTCATCGACGATCACGAGGTCGAACGCCTCGGGCGGCATGGCGGGGTTGTAGACCGCAGGCACAGGCTGGTCGGGCACGAAGTTGTCGAGATCCGGGTCGTCGTCCTGGCCGACTGGCTTGTTGTTGAGGAAGCTGTAAACCCGCTGGATCGTCGAGATGACGACGTGGCTGCTGGCGAGCGTGCCCGCGCTGGTGAGCTTGTCGACGTTGTAAATCTCCGTGAAGCGTCGACCGTCGTCGGGCGTCCTGTAGTTCTGGAACTCAGCGAGTGTCTGGTCGGCGAGGTTGTTGCGGTCCACCAGGAAGAGCACCCGCTGAAAGCCAGCGTGCTTCAGCAGGCGGTAGCAGCTGGTTACCGCGGTGTAGGTCTTGCCGGCCCCAGTCGCCATCTGCACGAGCGACCGGTCATATCGCTGCTCGGCCAGGCTGCGCTCGATGCCACTGATGGCCTGGATCTGCGCCGGCCGTAGCGGCGCGACATCCAGCTCGGGCATCCGCTGGACCTTCGCTCGCCACGTCGGCAGATCCGGGTCCGTCTCGGCGCTCCGTCGGATCCGCGCCAGCGTGCTGGGCTTCGGGAAGGCGAAGATGCGCCTCGCCCGCGGTGACGGGTCGTACCCGTTGGTGAAGTGGGTCTCCGTCCCGCTGGCTTCGAAGATGAAGGGCAGGCGCCCGTCGACCGTGAGTGCCTTGAGGCGTACGTCCGCAGGTAGCCCGGTGGCGTACATGGCGGACTGCCACTCGACGCCAGACAGGGTGGTCCCCTCGGGCTTCGCTTCGATGACTCCGACCGCCGCCTTGTCGACGTACAGCAGGTAGTCGACGCGGCCGTGTCCCTTAGCCATGGTGGTCTCGCGCACCGCTACGCCCTGGCCGGCAAAAAGGTTCATGGCCTTGCGGTTCTGCACCATCCACCCTGCGGCGGTGAGCTGCGCGTCGATCAGCACACGAGCCCGCTGCTCGGCAGGGAGCTGTTGCTGTGGTTTCTCGCTCATAGTCGAGCGCAGGGTAAGTGAGTCATACGACGCGGCGGCTCGTGACGCGCCCGCCGTCACCCCGGGGGAGTAGCGGCACTCCTGAGGCAGTTGAGCCCAGGCCGTCGCCCTTGGTACGGCTAGCGGCGCGGACCGGTGCCGATAACTAGGCCGTGACCACGACCGACGGCACCCAGGCTGATTGGCAGCGGCTGGCAGCGCAAGCCGAAGAGGAAGCCGCCCGTCATCCCCTGAAGTCAGAGCATGAGGCCGCAGTACGGGAGGCGATCGAAGCCGCTCGCCGGCGGCTCGGCGGGGACAGTGTCGAGAGCCACACGGTGCTGTTTGAGCCCGAGAAGTGGCAGCAGGTCGGAGATGCCCTGCCAGCCCAGTGCATGGCGACCGGCCGGATTTCTCGTGGCGACCTGTTCGCCGTGGCCGCTGACAAGAACGCCGACCGAGCCATGTGGCGACTGTTCGTGGCGTCGAAGGTGTGGGGTTACGGCCCCTGGGGCTACGGACCGTCCCGTCTGGCCAAGGTCGAGCGCGCGACCCCGGAGGCCCAGATGGAGGTGCTCCTCGAGGGGGCGTTGGAGGAGGGGCTCGAACACGGACCCATGGCCGCCTACTACCGCCTTCGGGGCGACAACCCGGGACCTGTGGCGGCCAAGCACTGGGGTTCCGCCTTCTTCACGAAGGCTCTATACGCCGGGCTGAGGGACCAAGACCACAGACGACCAGCACTCATCCTCGACGCGGTGCTTGCGACCAAGGTGACAGAGCTAGGTGGGCTTCCTTACCTGCTCATCCGTGGCAAGGCCCACCACTGGAGTCACTACCGGTACGGCGTCTACCTCGCGTGGATGGGCCAGACTGCGGACAGGTTTGAGGTCGCACCTGAGCTACTGGAGTACTCGCTGTTCAAGGCAGACCTTTAGCCGGCGGACCGGAGCGTCGCTGGGACTCTGCTAGCTGGCAGAGCCGTCGCCTATCGCGGCACAGATACGTAGCCGCTTGGAGTTCACGACTCCTCTTGCTCGCCCAACTCCTCCATCAAGCGCTGAAGTTCTCGGGTCTCGGCTTCGTAGCCGGGCTTGCCCAGGTTTCGAAACGGCTGCCTGTCATCCGATGGCGGGTTGAACCTGTAGGAGGCATTGTTCAGCGGCCTCCCTGGAGTGCCCTCTCGCAGAAGGTGTGAGAATTCGTCGCCGAACGGCGAGTCGCGCTCTTCCTCCGGCAGGCCTGCCGATTCGAGCAGCTCCATCGTGGCGGCATCGGCTGGCGGGAGGCCCCTCTCCTGCTCGTCCTGACGTTTCCCCTCAATGTGCTCGCCAAGTCGTAGCTGCCAGCCAATCTGGTGTACGTGGTTGATGACGTCAGCAAGTGACTCTTGATCGGCCACGTGCTCGGGAGACAGGAGGGTTCCCGTCTTGTCGAGGCCAACGTAGAAGCCGCGCTGCTTGAGCTTGTCGTGTCGGCCCGCCCACTTCTTGATCTTTCCCAGGTAGGCCTCGTTCTCCTCTGGGTTGGACGGCTCGGTGCCGAACCAGTACCGCTCTTCCACCAAGAAGTCGTGGACCGTCTCCAGCTTCTTCTGATGGTTGGCCCACAACCGGTCCAGGCTGTCGCATCTGAAGCGTGTTCCTTCTGGCTCGTGTGCCATCTGAATCCGGCGATCATGTATGGCAATCGCCTTTCCCGACTCTTCAAGACCCAGGATCGCTAGAGACCGAGCCAGGGCAACATTGCCCAGCTCGAGTACTGCCAGCGCGGAAGTCAGCAGCGCGTCCGCGTTGGCAAGTAGCGCGTCCTGCAACCGAACTACCTGCTCCGGTGTGAGATCCGGGAGCCTGCCTGCCTGCTTGGTTGGCTGGGCCCGCAGGTCGAAGCCAATAGCAGACAGCAGCGTTCCTAGCGTCGACACCAAGGGCTCTCGAGTACCGGCCTCGATCTGCTCCACGGTGGACTGGGAGACCCCAGCGAGTTCGGCGAGGTCAGCCTCCGTGGTCTGAGTCCTGGCGCGGGCAAAGCGCAGCAGATCACCGGCCAGCTTGCGAAGGTCGTGTTGGCTCTTAGCTCCCACGGTGTCCATGCTGGACCCACTCAGCCACGACGACAGCTCCCGCGCCCCGGCGGATCACGCCGTGCTTGGTGAGGATGTTGCGGACAGCGGAGTGCGAGCGGTCGGTCAGCTCCGCCAGCTCGCGCAGTGATCGGCCGGCGGCGTACTGGTCGACGATGTAGCGCTCGACTCGGCTTGTCGCGCCGGGTCCGGCCGCGGCGAGGCCGTGCCAGCGAACTCAGACAGCGCTTTGAGCTGCGGTCGCGGCGGATACGGCACTCAGTGAGCGTAAGGACGCCGGACTGAGGCTCGCGTCACCCGGACGGATACGGTTTGCGGGTGACCAGCACGGGGGCGCGGTCAGTATGGGCCGCAGAGGGCGCCGAGGGCCTGGTACTCCCGTGGTGGCTGGCGATCCTGCTGGCCGTCATCGCGGCCGTTGCTCCGGTCGTCACCGGTTGGCTCACCTACCAAGCGGCCGCGAAGAAGACGGCATCTGACTCCGAAGCCGCGAAGGACACCCACACCCTTGAGTCGTCCAAGTCCGACCGTCAGTTGATCCTTCAGGCCCTGGAGTTTGCCCGGAGTGACGATGCGACGACCAGGCGTCAGGGGTGGGCTCTGCTGTCAGGGCTGTCGAAGATGTCGGGTCTGTCACCCGATGATGGGGTCTTGATCCAAACGCTGACAAGGCCGCTGGTAGAGCGCAGACTGTCAGAAGGACGCACGGTAGAGGAGATCGACAACGACGAGGTTGGCTACGTCTACTTGATCGACGAGGACGAGGAGGTGCAGCCCGATGAGGATCGTGAAGGTGACGCGGCAGGAAGTTGAGGCTGCCCAGCTCGAAGTCGCTGCCCTCGAGTCGGCGGGACTGCGGCCCGAGTCGATGCTACGCAAGCTCGCGAACGCGGAGGGCGTCTTCCGTGACGAGCTGGACGAAGACGGCAAGCCCATCCACGCGCCAGCCCTGCGGCGCGTCCGGCGCCACTTCAACACCCGCGACGAGGCGGTCGCGGTGACCATCGAAAGTTACGAGCAGGCCGCGGCTGGCTGGGTGGCCGGGGCCACACACTCGACGGTTGAGCCGCTGCGGGTTCCTTGGGCCACAGCAGAACGGCCGGCGCCCTCGCGAGTACCGCCACCGCCACCGCCACCGCCCGCAGGTGCCAATGAGTCTAAGCGCCGGTATCTCGAAGAGTTGAGGGCCAAGGCTAGCGATGTGTCTCCGCGTGAGCGGGCCGAGAGCGATAAGGCCCAGCGCGGCGACTGATCTAACGTGTCCGTGTCTGTGGCCGGCGCAGCCACAACAGCCGCAGCACCTTGTACGCGCTCTTGCGCCGGAAGGCCTTCTTGCTCAGCACCGCTATGCAGGCAAGAAGGGCGATGAGGGTTAGGTACAGCAGCACGCCGGCATCGATGATTGGTCCAGCGCTGCCCAGCTCCGTGAGCAGACATCCCACCGAGTTATCCCGTCAGTTCACGTCTTCCGCGCTGACGGGGCGGTTCACCGCAGAGTCGAGCAGCCGACTAAGAAATCAACTTTGACCCGCTACCCACACCGGGGGCCGAAGCCTGGGCTTTCTCTCTGTGTGCCCCATCGTGGTCGCGAACCACTGCCAAGCCGGACTTGCTGAAGGTCTGGGGCCAGCCTGGAGCGGCAGCCCGGCGGCCGCCACTCAGCCGCGGCCACGAGCTGTCGATCCCCGGCAACGCCGTCTAAGCCCCGCTGCGGGGTTCGTTCTCTCAGAACCTGCGGTCGAATCCAACAGCGATGGCAGAGCCTCCTAGACATCATTCTGCGCCAGATATGGCTCTTCGAACGGATGTCGCCACGCGACCTACTAGATAGCTACCGACGATCTGCTTGACCGAGGCGACGTTGATCCGAGTCGTCGCCATCAGTCTCCTACCGAGCGCCCATGGTTAGTAGGCGCAGGCTCTCTTCGAAACTCTCCTCAAGCGCATCCTCGATCTGCCGAGCGATTGCCTGCGGATCTGGGCCCGTGATGTTGAACGCGTTGTGGATCTCTACGGGACGGTTCGACCCACCTGCAAGACTCGCGGTGTCGTGTGCGTTGTACACACGCGACGTCTCACCGAGGGTTACGAGTTCCGGCCCTCTCTCGCCGACGATGATCGGCACGCCACCCGGAGCAACACCACCAGAAGCGAAGCGAGGAATGTTGGGAGTCTCGAACGCGAAGCCCTTTCCGGCAATACCCAATGCTGACGTGATCGTATTGTCAGGAACCTTGGCGGTCAGGCTGAACCCATTCCACTTGTCGATGACCCAGTTGAGCGCCGACCTGAAGGAATCTTTGATGCCGTCCCACAGGGTAAGAGCGATGAAGGCAATCTTGACCGGCAAGGTCTTGAAGTGCTCGATAAACCCGGAAATCTTGTCACTGACCCAGCCCCAAGCTTGACCGGTCTTCTCGACAATCGTGTCCCAATTTTTGTAGACGACGATGGCGATTCCGGCTATCGCAGCAATCGCCCAGCCGATCGGCCCCATGGCCACGATCCAGGCGCCGGCCATCTTCACGGCATTGACCATGCTGGCAATCCCCATGGCAGCCCAACCGATGACAACCTGGGCGGCAGTGACAGTCATCGCCAGACCGAGAACACCCAATGCTCCAACGGCGACGATCTTGACTGCGTCCCACACGGGCTCGTTCTCCCGCAGCGACTGGGTCATGCTTTCGATTTTGGGAATGACATGGCCGCCAATAAAGTTCACGACGCTGGTCTCCAATTTGCGTTTCCACTCCTCGATCTTGGTCTTCGCGTTCTCGTTAAATGCGTCACCAGCTTCCTTTGCAGCACCGCTCACATCATCAAGCGCGGTCTCGGCGTTGTCGAGACTCTCAAGGAACGCAGGAATCTTGTTTGTGCCGATGTCTTCAAGTGGCGTGCCGAAGAGTGCAATGGCCGTGTTGGCTTGTTCTGTTGGGTCCTTGATATTCACAAGGCCCTCAACGATCTGATCAAAGCCGCCTCGTGCAGTCTCACCACCGGCGAGGATCTTGTTGCTCATCTCTTGGGCATTGAGGCCAAGAGCTTCATAGGCAGCAACACTGCCGGTGCTCATGTCCGTTGAGCGGATGGTGAACTCTTTTAGTGCGTCACCGGTCTTGTCGAGTTGGATGGCTCCGCCTTTGGCGCCCTCGACCAAAAGACCGAAGGACTCCTGGCCAGTGAGGCCAAGTGAATCTAGGTAAGTGCCGTATTCATTAGTCGCCTCAAGCAGATCGCCACGCATTGCCGCGGGCACTTTCTGCAGGCCGACCGTCATCAAATCGAAGGCTTCAGTTGCATTGTCTGCAAGGCCGGTGCGGATGATGTTGCCAGCTGCGCTCGCCGACTCGCTCACGTCCATGTCGAAGATCTTCGCGAGGTTGATGGCATTCACACTCGCTTCTTGCAAATCGCTCGACGTAGCAGTCGCCATGCCTTCGATGGAAGTGCGGACAGCACCAATTGCTGAGTTCACTTCGTCCATGGAGTCGCCGTATGCCTGGGTATATAGGTCACCAGCGATCTTCCCGTAGCGGCCTGACTCCTCAGCCGTTAGACCGAGCTGTGCTGTCATCTTGTCGGTCGCAGCACCGACGTCTAACGCCTTTGCAAAGCCCGCCATGGCGCTTGCCGCAATGCCAGCACCGGCACCGATGGCGCCGAGTGCTTTGGTGCTGACAGTTGAGGCCTTCTCCATGGTGCCGCTGAACCTGCCGGCATTCTCTTCAGCGGATTTGAACGACTTGGATGTCTGGTCGTCGGCGAGGATGGTGATCTTGATTGGCTTAGCAGCCATTGGGTTTATCGCTTCTCCGCGAGCTTCTTCTGCTCAGTGGTGTAGTCGTTGAAGTAAATGATCAGTTCGTTGTAGATCGTCATGGGTAGGTCCAACAGGTCCGCTGGACCTACGCCGTAAAAGTGAACGAGGGCCGCTAGCTCGGGGAACTGGCGGCCTTGGTAGGGACCTCAGCACCACGCACTTTGATCTCCTTCGTGATGGGCAGGTCCCACACTTCGTCGAGGGTGATGTCGGGGTGATGCTCCCGCAAACGGATGTAGGTGATGATCGTGTCCAGCTCTTGAGTTGGCGTTCCGTCGTCAAACGTCAGCTCCTTGACTGGCTTGCCGGCTAGTCGCTCGATCTCAGCCATCTCCCGGCGATTGAGTTCGCGAGTGTCAATGACAAGCTCTTTGGTCGGATCGACCTTCACCTTCTTCGGCGTTACACGTCCGCCAGTCGTCTTCTTCGGCGGCTTGGTGCCTGCGGTCTTAGTCTTGGTAGTGGTCATGAAACCCTCGTTGTCGTGTGAAGTCGGCTGATTAGCCGAGGTTGTTGCGGTGGATGAACTGGTTGATCTGCGCTTCGGTGAGTTCCCGGTTCGGGCCGTCTTGGCGATGACGGATGGTCGGCCAAATGGCGTAACCGGCGTCGTCGTTGTTCCCGGTCCAGGGACGAAACTGCGTGGTGTAGCCGCCGCGGGCAGTTGGATTGCCCTTGCCGTGGGCTCCACCGCCGAACTCAGCACCTGCCATGAACGGGGCTTTCGGGCCACCGAAGCGCACAAACGCGCCTCGGAAGTCCACACCGCCGACGATGGACGACGCACCTTTCGCGAGAGCGCCCCCCTCACTGGACGCACGCCGTCGTGCGTCCAGTGCTGTCTCGACACCTATCAGTCGAAGCGACTTATCGAAGTCCTTCTTCAGTTCCTTGTTAGAGTTCTTTAGCGTCGAGCGAAGCTCCCGCAATCCCTCAACCCTTATTGGTTCTGGCTTTCCTGCCATATGGTTCTCCTTGTGCGGGTGGTCGGCGTCAGCGAGCCTGGGGCGGCGATCACGGTGGCCGCCCCAGGCAGTCCTACCGATCGAGGCTTGGCCAGCATGGTGGTTACGAGTGGGCGGCGATTCCGCTGAGGCGCAGGTCATTGCGCCGACCCCAACGCGCGGCTGATCCGTCGGTTCAGAGCGACGTGCGCATCGTGGCGCTGCCGCATCTCGTCGGGAGTTTCCATCCGCCTCTTGCCCGTCTCCTTATCGACAAGGCTCCTGCGAGCGTTACGGCAGGTGGCGTTGCAGAAGACGCGAGGACGGCCCCTTCCTGTATTTACAGGGACGGGCCTAAAGCAAGCGGGGCAGGTGGGGGAGGTGTCTTGCATGCGTACCCATTATGGCATTTCCGTAGGCGAAATAATGCGATCCGCAGGAATGCTCGGTGGGCTACCGCTGTAGGCAGGAGCTGCAGGCGGGCAGGTACTCTCCCCCGGTGAAGGCCTGGATCAAGGATCACGCCCCCGAAGCGCTTCTCGTTGCGGCGGGTATCGGGGTCGGCGTGGTCAGCGCCTTCTCGGACGTAGGAGAGGTCGTCCCGTGGGGGCATGAGGTCGGGATTGCTGCCGGAGGACTGGGCTTCTCGTATCTTGCGGCGTACATCTTCAACTGGCTTGTCGTCGTCAGGCCTAGAGCTGCAGCGTTGCGATCCTTCTACGAGGCGACCTGGTTCTCTCTCTGCAACATCGCGATGAATGCTCCGAAAATGGTGGACGACCTCGAGTTCCTGGCCGACCAGTTGCACAGCAAGCCGGTGACGGTGGACTACCTGCGCGACGTCTGCTCGCGGATCGGATTCGGGGACCTTCTGACTCCTCCCCAGGTGAACGTCAGACAGGTCATCCAGGACCGGCTTAAGTGGCACAGCGACGAGTACCGGAAGATCGAGCCGATTCTGCACGCGTACGAACCTGCGGTGAGCGCTGCGCTGGCGGAGGTGAACGGAGCGACCATCTTCTTCGTGATGGATGACCTCCCGTACGAACCAGGCGGCGTCCAGGTCAGGGAGCCAGGCGGAACCAAGGAGTCCAACCTCTCTGGGTACGTCCTGGCGATCGCTGACTATTGGGTTGCTTCTGACCGGCTACGGAAGGCTTTAGATGCATCGCGGTACACCCCGGGGAAGGTCGCCGGGGGTGCAGAGATGTTGCTGTTGCAGAAGTTGAACTGGAACTCGCTACATGGACGGTGATGGCATGGCGGCATGTCGCCCATGGGGAGGGCGCTTCGTGGCGACAGCTCGCGGGAGCCAGCCACCAGGGCCGTGGGTGAGGCTTCGGCATTCGGAGGCCTGTCTGAGCATCGTCGCTGGTCAGGGGGCATATCAAACCCCTCAGAAAAAAAGAACGGCCCAAAACGCGCTTCGGAAATGCCGAAAACGCGGCGCGCCTAGGGACGTCTCGCGGGTTCGAGGGCTCTGGACTTTCGACCCTCCCTCCCCCTACCGCCCCGGACGGCGCGTCGGTCGGAGGGCGCGTCACCGTATCCGCAGTGCCGTGTCACCCTCGGACCATGGACGAGGAGGGACCGTGGCGACCCCTGACCTTGGAGGAGGCCCACGAGCTGGGGTGGTATGCACGGGCGGACGGCTGTGGACACGTCACCCGGGCTTATGACGAGTGGCAGCTGACAAGCCGCGACCAGCGGGCTTACCTGCATCTGACCCTCCGGTGGATGGAGGAGCGGTTCCAAGCTGAGTGGCGGGCCATCCTGGAATCACCTGGCCATGAGGACAGCCCGGATCCGATCGACATCTTCGAGGACCACATCGGCATGTCGCCGGGGGACTGGCACTGGATGACCCTGGCCGCGGTGGTGCGTGATGCAGTGACCGCATACGAGGTCTACGTGATCAAGGCGTACGCCGAGGTCTGCAACGCCCACGGGCATCCCCGATCACTGGACGGTTCGTTCCCTCAGTTCCGCAAGGTGCGGGAGGCCTGCAGGCTCCTGGGGATCGAGGCCCGGCCGCTGGCGGTGCACGAGATCTTTGAGCTCCGGAACATCCTGACGCACCAGCGCGGTCAGCTACGGACTGCCGACGAGCGGCTTCGCTTCAGCGAGGATGACGGCTTCTGGAGCTATGTCGCACACTTGGACGAGGCCAAGGTCCTACGGTGCCTGGACGTCCTTGCTGCGGGCATCAGGGACATCGATCCGGTTCTGTGGAGCTACAGCTGGGGTGGAGAGCTGGCTCCACCGCTGCTGAGCGCCTGAACTGTGCGGCACCAGGAGCCGGCCCGACGTGCGTCACGGAGATTTTTCGGCGACTTTTGTCATCGTATATTCCGCACTCCTGTGGTCTCCGTCGGCGGGCAGGGCTCTCCGGGGTGTCCCCACCCAGGCAGGGCTCATGGCCTGTGACTTGCAGGTTCTTGCTGTTTCGCTTGCTCCAGGGCGGTGCAACTGGCCGGCGCGTCGGGCGCGAGCTGGGACAAAAAGACACGCTGGGAAAGCGAAAAGCGTAGGAAAAAACGGCCAAAGGTTGTACAGAAAGTAGACACAGGGCACAGGTCTGGGGCGTAACGAGAAGCTTTGGAGTTTCACCCCACCCCCCTGCGTGGTCGAGACACCACACATGGTGTCGGTAGTGGTGTTGCTTAGCGACAGCGGCTCGACGCGGGCCGTGGCCCTGTCTCGTCTGGATGGTTCGATCGACCGAACAGACTGCCGATGTCATAGCCATGAGCCAGGTACGTGAGCCCTTCTCAGGCGACCCGGTCCCCGAGGGGATCACCAACGCAGACATCGCGGAGTACATCCTCAACTACCAGGGGAACGGTGAGCGTTTCGACACCTGGATCTCCAAGGTCAAGGAGGGCCTGGTCGCACAGGCTCAGCTCGACACCCTCCAGGAGCAGAGGACCACGTTGCGATGGCAGAAGATCTCTGCACTCTTGACGGCGGTCGCAGCGCTCCTGGCCGCGGTGAGCGTGACGCTGCAGGTCTTCCTGTCCTGAGTCCGTGGCTCAGTTATTCGTTGCCTCTTGTGAGCGGATGAGCCGGCACCAGTCATCGTGGTGACAGTTCGCTGCGTGGAGCAAGCCATCAGGTGATGACTCGATGCGCACCTCCACTCTGCAGGTGCATCCCTGGGTCCGAACCCAAGCCTTCGCCAGCTTCTTCAACTCCTTCTCAGTCATCCTCTGATAGCCCCTCTCTCCTCGTTCCCCCGCCTATAGGCGGGGGGGAACGAGGGAAAGGTCTGGGGAAAGGAGGAGGGAACGCTTGGGAATGCTTGGGAAAGTCCTGGTCGCAAGTGGGAAAGGTATGGGAAAGCCTGGGGATAACTCGATGGGAAAGGTATGGGAAAGGTCATTGGTTTTCCCTTCCTCCAGGGAACGGTTTGAGCAGGGCAAAAGTGACCGCGGCACCATCCTGCTGACGATGCAAATAGCCCTCTTTAGCGAGGATGTTCAGGGCCTCGGACTTGGCCTTGTTGTTGCCTTGAACGTTGCGGAGGATGTCCCCGGTGTTGGGAATCCGGGGCTTCTGCCCTTCAATCCAGTCGCTGATGCGCTGCATCAATGTTGTGGGCCAAAACTCACCTGGTGTGTCCAGACCCTCTGGAGTCGCGATGCGGACGTGAACGTACGATCCATCGTCATTGGCATGCACCAGCAACTCGCCGACGGCCTTGCCGAGGACTGAACCTTTTCGGACCCAGCCGTTCTTGTCCTTGACGACAGAGATCTTGGACATGCCCTTCATGCCTCGACCGAAGGGCATGATGTTTTCCAGCACGTAGGAAGCCCCGTCGATGGCTGCCAGCTTGTGCTGGCCTCCGATGGAATAGCGCCCACGCGTGTCCTTGCTCTTGGTGACGTGGTCTAGGAGCACGACGGCTGGCCCCTATTTCGCTATGGCTTTGGGCACGGCCGTCATCCAGGCACGGATGTCCTTATTGGCCTCGGGGTCTAGGTCGCTCGAACCCATGGCGTCGGTGACACCGTCGATGACTACAAGGGTGATCTCCGGCTGGCGGCTGATCTCCACAGCGAGTGCGGCGGCCGCGGCCGGGGTCAACGGTTCTGTCGGTTGCATGTAGATGAACCGGTCCAGGATGGCCTGATCCTCAACACCGAGGGCCTGGACTTTGCCAACGATGGACAGGGGCTCGTCCTCGTGGTCCAGGTAGAGGACTCGGTTCCCTTTGCGCAGCTCACCCTTGACGGCATGCAGCGCAAACCAGGTCTTGCCAGCCTCGGGTTCCGACTTGAGGTCGTGGACCTTGCCTGCATAGAACAGGTGCTGACCGTCCTCACGATCACAGATGACTGGTTGGGGGGTGCCCTGCCCTTTGAGGGCTTCGGTCAGGTCGACGCGCTGCCATGACGTGGCCGGAAGTTCGTCATCTGACGACCCATCGACCGGGGGCTCGAAGTCGGACGGTGGCGGGAGTCCCGATATCGACTCGCTCGCGCTGGCCTCTAGGTCCACCTCGACGAACGTTGCTGGTGTGCCGTCTTGAGCCAGGTGGTCCGCCGCATCCTTGCCCTGAGCTGCCTCGACGACGCGCACCGTCTTCGCTACACCCTCGAGGCTCTTCGCGATGTCTCGTGCATGTTCGCGTCCCGGGCCGTCCCTGTCCGCGACGATGACTACCTGGGCGCCCCTGAGGAACTGCACGTACTCCGCGCGCCACTTCCCAGCGCCACCGATGTTGCAGGTGGCCACCTCGCCGGCGCGTACCAACGCGTCAGCGTCCTTCTCGCCCTCGACGACGTAGATCGTGCGCCCACTGGCCGCAGCCTCCATGACCTCCGGGAGTCGGTACAGCACTCGACGGACATCGTCGAGGACACCTTTCCCGGTCTCGCCGTTGGGGCCGACAGGACGGAAGGTCTTCTTCTCACCCTTCAGGCCGGGCTGGAAGCGGGCGACGCTGCAGAGCAGCTCGCCGGCCTCGTCGGTGTACGGGTAGGTCGCGACGACTTGGGGGCGCTCTTGCTGCCGCGGTAGTGGCGTGTCGAAGAAGTCCTGAGGACTGAGGTCGAGCGCGGTCGTGATCTGTTCGAACGTGCAGCCCGCTTGGCACTTCACCAGGACTTTGCCGTCGCCTGGCGTCACGCTAAGGCTCGGGTTGCTGTCATCGTGGGCTGGGCAGAGGTAACCGGAGCCCTTCTTGGTGAGCCGGCCCGTGACGCGCTCCCACGCCGTGCTGTTCGCCGCCCCCGTCATGCCTCCAGACCTGCTGTGTCAGGGCGTTCGGTGGTGTTGTGTGTGGTTCTCTGGACGAATCGACCCAGGGCCGGGCCGCGCTGCAGCTGTCGGAGCTGGCCGAGTCGCTCGAGCAGTCGCCGGCGTTCCTCTGCCGAGCGGACCACTAGCTCCGCACACCGGTGGACTCGCGTGGTGCTGGGTGTATCGAGGGCCAGCTGCTCAAGCTCCATGAAGGACGTGTCCGTCAGCACAGCGACCGCACCGACTCGGACGTAGGTCGACTGGCGAAAGCGGTCGACCTCCATGAGGTCCGGACGGGGAGCGAGCTCGATGTCGCCGAGGCTCTTGCAGGCGGCGAACATGCGTCCCAGCGTCAAGTCGTAGAAGTCGTCCTGAGCGACCCCTTCAGCAATGGCCGCTGTCATTGCGGCGCTGGCGATGCATGCGCCAACGACGGCGCGCTCAGCGACGCGATCATGGGGGAGCGGCGTCGAGGCTGCGGGCCTCACGAGTGATCGCCTCCGTCGCCGACCAGGTAGATCTGCTGAGCCACCTCATCGCCGAGCAATTGCTCTAGGCAGCCCAGCTCCCAGGCCTCCTCAAAGAGCGCCACGGTGTGAGGCACGGCCAGGGTCGCGTCGGCCGCTACGAGGTCCCCGAGGAAGTCGAAGTCAGCGAGTGCCCGCTCGATGGCCGGGCGATTGGACGGCCCAATGCCTCGATCTATGAGGCGTGCCTCAAGCGTCTCTTGATCGAGTATCGCCAGATAGAGCGAGTAGTGGCTCGTGGCATAGATCGTCCGGAGCGGTCGCCGTCTATCCACTCTGACGAGTTGGACGTCGTCTGCGCAGATCGTGTCGGCGAGTTGCCGTAAGGGGGAGCGGCGGAGGTCGAAGAACTGCACCCCCTTCTGCTGGTAGCCGTAGGCAATCGCGTTCCAGCGGGTTCCCCGGTAGTTGCTAGTCGGCCGTCTCAGCCAGTCAGGCAAGTCTTCCACCGCGGCTCGGCCAGCTCGATCTAGTTCGTCCATGCGTTCGGCGATGCGCCGACCGTGGGAACCAAGGAGTGATTCACTGTTCATTTGTTGATACTCTTTCTGTGGCTTGCGAAGCTGGTATTGATGAACTGGGACCCCTTCTCTTCGGAGAGGGGGTCTCGTGCTTTAGGTCTTTGGGTGCGATAACCGCATGAGCTGTCGCCCGGGATCGAGCTTGAGCCGCTGGCATATGTCAATGAACCGCGGGTAGCCCGGCATGACCTGCTCACCCTCGTAGCGCGATAGCTCTGACCGGCTCACCCCCAGGTGGCGAGCAAACTCTGCCTTGCTCATATGGCGCCGGGTTCGCTGTTCGCGCATGAATGCGGCGAAACGACTCTTGATCTCTGCGTTGGTCACGTTAAGGAAAGCTAGCAAAATTGAGTCGGCAATGTTGCTTATGAGTCCCAATGGTGTAGACCATGTCGAGGGGCTCCGCTCCGGGCCTGCAGTTGGCGCATGACGAACGGTGAGGATGGATGAAGCGAAGATTAGGAGACTGGATATGGACTCGACGTCTGAAAGCGGGCGAATGGCGACTCGCTCGTGCCGGGACAAGCTGGTGAGCTGGCCGCCGACGCGTTTGAGGCACAGTCACCGGCCAGGCGATTACGCCGGCGACTGCCTTCTTTGCATGGACCGAGAGCGAGAGCGAGACGATGCCCGCGACGGCGCCCGTTTGCTTGCTGCGTGGGGAGCGAAGTGACCGGCTCGAACGTCGACAGGTGATTCGGATGGCCCGGCTGTCTCTTTACCGCGACGGAGTTCTCCCGGTGCCGAGGCTGTGTGACCGTGTCGAACGGGCCGGTCACGCATACTTGCCCGCAAGCCAGCACGTGAGGGAGGGCCGAGCCGGTGGGGCGACGAGGGCGCAGGGAGAGGCTCCCCGACGGGGAAGGTCCACTGGGAAGACCCCTCAGCCACCAGGACTATCGCCAGGCCGCCCTGGATGCTGCAGCTGAGCGCTTGGCCGACTGGAAAGAGGTACAGCTCTACGGTCGGGAGCGCGATCGGGCAGCGGATCGCCGTCATCGCCGTGAGGCGCCGGCGCCCGCGGGGCGGCTCGTCAGGACGGCCCGCGATGCGGAGCTTGTAGCGGCTGAGTGGATGGAGTACCTCGGCTACAGCAACGTCAGAGTCACTCCCGTCGGCGCAGATGGCGGTGTCGATGTCAGCAGCGATGAGGCCTACGCCCAGGTCAAGGCTAAGACAGCACCCACCGGGATCTCGGACATACAACGGCACTTCGGCGTCTGCCAAGCAGCTACCCGGACGCCACTGTTCTTCTCCCTGGCCGGCTACACGACTTCGGCGATGCAGTGGGCGGAGCGGGCTCGCATGGCCCTCTTCAGGTTCGACCTGCAGGGACAACCCGAGCCGGTGAGCGCGACAGCAAGAGACATCGTGGACTCAACGGCGTTGTGAGCCAGCCGCCGAAGGCAGGTGGCGGGTGTCGACTATTTCCCGGTCAGCGACGCTCAACGATGGGTCGCTGAGAGGGCAATCGAGACGTCGTTTCCCAAAGTCGGGTCAACGTGTCGATGGAGGCCAAGCTCGACTATCCGACCATCGCGAGGGTGCCACTGGAGCCCCGGCTTGCTGGCGCCCAAGATGCTGTCCAGGGCGTCGATCGTGGGCTTCCACAGGTTGAGCCAGTTGCGTGTCGGTCCCACCGTGAAGCTCAGTTCCAGGCTCACCGGACCAGCGGGTAGCGCTTCGACGCCTTGTAGTTGGTCGTGGATCTGCTGCTTGTAAGCGCTACTGCCGCTTGATGCCGTTGTGCGAACTCGGATCCAATCGCCTGATGGGGGAGCGGGAGCGACCCTGACCGCCTGCCCGACGCCGATGAACGAGGTCTCCGCTCGCTCCTTGGTTGCCCAGGCAGTCGCGAACTGACGGCCGCTGCTCAAGCTCAACCGCATCGCTAGGGGAAACAGGTAGTTGTCCAGGTCGTGCTCGTTCAGCAGTTCGACCTTGGAGGGCAGGCCTACGTCCAACCGCAGAGCCAGAGGGTCAGGTAGCTGAGCGAGGTCCGCGCCGACCAGATGCACAGCGTGTGCCAAGAATTCCTCCACCTTGGCCTGATCCGGGTGGTCAGCCGCCATCCAGCTGGCGAGGCGTGGAGCCACCTGCAAGGGGACAAGGCCGGACTTGAGCGCGGCGAAGGCCAGCGGCTGAGCCGACATGGTCACGACGGTACTGTCGAAGTGCCTAGAACTCCGCTGTGGAGCCATAGGACGGCGATGCTGGCACGGTAGGACCGCTGTAGCCACGGGCGGCACTAGGTGACACGGTGTTCCTGTGCCGAACCCGTTGTTTTCCAGTTACCGCACCGGTGAGAACCGCGTAACCAGTTCAACTCTCGCGGTGTTCGAGCGCGTAGATCTTGCCTTGGTGCAGGAAGTCCTCGAGGCGGCGACGAACGCGGGGACGGAGCTGACGACCGTCACCTTCGAGAACCAGGTCGTCCAGAGCGGTTCAGTCCCCGATGCGCGGATCAGTTCACGCTTCGTCTGGTGGTTCGAAACCAAGACGGTGAGGGGTAGCTACAGCGCGGAGGGCCATGACCGGACCCAAGTGCGCAAGCATGCCGAGCAGCTCGAGGGAGCTCCAGAGGCTTGGCTGTTCGTTCTGACACCAGACCCGGTTTGCCCGGGCTGGTTCGACAACCTCGATGGCGTCGATGAGTCGGTGCGGGGACGGGTGCTCTGGCTTGGTTTCCTACAACTGGCCGAGGCCATCCGTGCCATCATCTCTGACCCCTCACGGCTCGTTGGTGAGCAGACGCGGTTCCTACTCATGGAGCTTGTCGCCTTGTACGAAGCCGAGGGGCTGCTTACCAACGATGACACGGTCATCGTGGCAGCTCGGAGGGCGTGGCCGGAGTACCAAGTGACAGGCGCCTACGTCTGTCAGCCTGATCGCGTCTTTCGCGAGGGTCTGACGCACTTTGGCTTTTACGCCGAAGGTGCGATACAGCCGCTCGTGCCGCGAATTCTGGAGCATCTGCCGTCGGTGCTATTCACAGCAGCTGAAGCGAACGCCCGCCGGGCTAAGGGCGAGCAGCGACTCGGGGATCTCATCGACCTGCTGTTGGCGAACGGCAGCCGAGTGGCAGGCGACACCTATGGAGTCTTGCTGCTCACCCCTCCGCATGACCCAGCTACCACGGTGTTGCCCGAGGTCATCAAGAACGACACTGTAACCGCAGCCGGAAGGAACTGGGCTTGGACTCTCGGGCAGCGGTACACCCGCCTCGATCGTCTGACCAGCGGAGTGAAGAGGACGAGCCAGCTGTAAGGGCTGAAACGCTGGTTCGTGCTTGGACAAGCCGGGGGATCTGTCTCGCGGATCTGTGAACGGATGGCGAGAGCGGTGAAAGCCCGCCAACTGGAACTACGACGAAAGGCATCTCTGTGGCGCGCAGGACCCGGATCGTCCTCGAGGACGATCTGAGCGGTGAGGTACTGGACGAGGGACGCGGGGAGACGCTGAGCTTCGGCTTGGACGGTCAGTCCTACGAGATCGACCTGTCTGGCGAGAACTCCGCTGAGATGCGCGCATCGCTGAAGCGATACGTCGACGTGGCCCGCAAGGTCTCCTCGTCACGACGGCGTGACGTGGGGAGGGCGCCGCAGCGATCCGCGAGTGGCAAGCGGATGGACACCACGGCGATCCGCGAGTGGGCCCGAGCTAACGGGCACGAGGTGTCCGACCGAGGTCGAGTTACAGCTTCGGTCGTTCAGGCCTACGACGCCGCGCACTGACGTCGCGCCGCTGGCCGGCCTGCGTCGGCCCGTGGGGCCAGAGGAGCACCGGCACCTGTCTGTTCTGGGCAGGCCGCAGCACCTAGTGCCGTGTCAGGCATCCTTCGCCCTGATGGAGGCTGCAGGGCTCCTGCAACAAGGCGGGCAGCCGATTCTCACCTCTAGGCGCAGCCGTTCACGGCGAGCACCATGCATCCTCATGGGGGAACGACAGTCAGCGCAACGTCTTGAGCGCCCGCCGTGGCGCCTCAGCTTGGCCGCGGGCTTGATCGGGCTTGCCAGTGGCGTCGCTGCCAGCACGTTGAGCACGGACTTCCGGTATCGCGGCGTTGCAGGCGCGGTGGTGCTTGCCGCGGTCATGTACCTCACGGAGTGGCTGCGGCGGCTCCACCCGCAGGCGCCGATGGTGCGTATCACCACGTGGGCCCTGCTGGCAGCATCAGCGATGGCGGCGATAGTTGCCGTCGCGCTTTGGGACGGACACTTGTCGGGCTATGCCACGCTCGCGGCCGTTCTTCTGGCCACCACGGCAGTGCTTATTCCCACCCAGGTTGCGGATGCATTCCTCGTGCTGCTCGGGATCGCTCTCATTGGCTGGGCGGTAATGTGCGTTGGCGCTGGCGTGTGGCACCTGCGCTTTGTAGGTGGACCGGATTCGATGCCGTTCATCGGCGGGGGGGTGACATCTTTTGGGTACGGGATGGCCGTCCTTCTAAGGAGTGTTCCACTAGCCGGAGTGGCAACCATTCTGCTAGCGATGACATTTGTCAGCGCGGGGTTGATAGTCGAGGAGAGCCAATACTTTGGGGGGTCTCGATCCGCGGTGTGGCTTATCGGGTGGGGGGCGGCAGTTTTCGGATTAGGGGTGGCCGCCCTACGGAGGAGCGTCCTGTTGACCGGGGTGGCCGTCATTGTCGCCGGGGTGGTGGTCATCGGTTTTGGGGTAACGACTCGTCCGATGGGCGCCATTCTGGTCGCTGGGCTAGGTGGTGCCAGCTTCGTCTTCTTGGGCGTGTTTATCCTCTACTTCCGTGACGATGTGCGCGAAATCCTGGCCACCGCTCCCGATTGGAAGTATCTCTACCCCGGGCTGACCTTGGTCAGCGTAGGCGCGACTTCGATCAGACTGGGGGTCGACATCGAGCGTTCGCCCACCATCCCGCTGGTGGGAAATGTGGCCCAAATCGGCCTTGGGGTGGCGTTGTTTGGCCTCGGAGTCCTTTCAATTCGGCGGGCCGGCGCGTTCGCGTGGGTTTCCGCCTATCTCCGGTCCCTTACCGGCGCCCCTCCCGGCGATGACAGTTTGACCGCGCCTGCTGCAGTTTCGGCCCGTGATCGCTCGGTGGCTTCCCCTACGCAGGGCAAGGCCTCTGAGCCGCCACCGTTCCCTTACCCGCAGGGCAAAGCCCCTGAGCCGCCACCATCAGGATCGGCATCGGCCCCACGGCAGTGAGGCCGGCTATGTCGAATCTGAACCCACTCTGCAGGCCATGCCGTCGGTAGCCCGACCGCCAAACTGTCCTTCAGTGAGCCGCTCGGGGCGAAGGTCAACCGCCGCGCGGCCCACAAGATGATGGAGTGGGAACTTTCGACGGACACCTTCAAGGCCCAGCGAACAACGGATCAGATCATCGAGGGCACCCCCGAGTTCCCCCGCGGCCTTTCCGCTGTGCGGGTAAGGGGCCCGAAGCCGACGCCCAGATGCCGGCCATCCGCCCCAGCAGCAAGCCCCGAGGCCCCGCTGTAGAGCTGTAGACCACCGCGGCACCCAGGAGGACACTGGCCCCGACCCTGAGGGCAAGGAGCCAGCGTGGACGAGGCAACTCGGCGCCTGTTTGAGCTGAACGACGAGGCCGACGCCCGCGCCCTCGAACACCGCGCGGCTATCGCCGCCGGCTTCTCAGAGGAGTCCCTGGTCCAGCAGGCGGCTGCAGTCGAGCAGGCCCAGCTCGACGTGCTCAACCACCTAGAGGCCCACGGGGACGAGATCAAGGCTGACATCGAGTCCCAGGCGCGCGAGCTAGGGGAGCTGCGCGAGGAAATCGCCAAGCTGGCCGTGGAGCGCGATGACGCACGCGAGCAGGCGGGCGAGGCTCAGGACGAGATCAAGCAGCTCAACCAAGAGTTGCGCCACCGATCCGAGGAGCGAGATGGGCTGCGAGCCGACCTTCACCTCGAGTACGAGGTGAACAGCAGCTTCGATGCGGCCATGAATGACGAGGCACCCCGCTTGGGCGCCGAAGAGCAGCCGATGAGCCGACGGGCCGCGGTAGAGGCAGAGCTAGAGGCCAGAGATGCGGTGATCGACTACGCCGCCGAGCCCGGCCAGCTGCTCACAGACGTGGTGGAAGCCCACGAGCGCGCCACAAAGACCCGTAAGAGCTTGGGAGTCACCGACGCCGAGTTTGAGGCAGCCTGGTACGCCCGAGAGCAGAACAGGGGCATGGAGCGCTAGAGCCGGGCGAAGCCCACCACGGCCATCAGCGGTTGCCGCTGGTGAGGCGCGCAACCTCGCATCGGGGGGCGCCTACGTGAACGCGTAGGACACGGTGCAGCACGGCACTCTTGGTGGTCCGCAGTGGTCCCGTCGTCGGCTGACGCTCGAACAGGTCGAAGAAGTGCGTCGGCTGCACGACGAAGCTGGTGTTTCGTGGGCTGGTCTCTCTGGCTGCTACCGAATGTCCGCTACAGCAATCATGCGCAACGTGCGTGGCGAGACCAGTCCGTACGACCGGCCCGGCAAGAGCCAACGCCGGGTAACACCGCCCGCGACCGCCACACCTGAGGAGCTGGGGGGGCAGGAGCGCCACCCGGAGGACACGTGGAGGGTCGTCCCGCGTGCCTAATTCGTGCCTAATGCAGAGGCCAGTTGCGGTTTTTGGCGGTCAACAGCGGTCAAGGCTGGTAGGCACATCGCACGCCGCTGACCTGGCAAGTTCGGTGAATCAGCAGGTGAGTGGCGGGGTGCTTATACCTAGTAGACCCGTCTTGGAAGGCTGGGGCTCTACCATTGAGCTACACCCGCGAGACCTGCGAGAGGTCCGCGGGAAGCCTATCGCGGCCGTCGCCCGCCGACGGGCAGGGGACCGGGCACCCGGTTCAGGACAGCGGGGCGAGCGCCTCGACGGCCGGCAGGAAGATCAGCCCGCGGTGGACGTCGTTGCGCGCGGGGCTCGTCGTCATCTGCACCAGCAGCAGGCCGTCCGGGCCGTCGGCGAGCGCCAGCTCGACGCTCTGCCCGAGGTCGTCCAGCCGGTAGAGCTGCCAGGTGAACGACTCGGTCGCCAGCTCGCCGACCGGCTGGGGCGGCTCACCGGTGCCCAGCTGTGCGCCGACCGTCTGGAGCAGCTGCTCGGCGGTGGCGCCGGGCACCACCCGCTGGACCAGCGACGCCAGGACCGACTCCTGCCACACGCCGGGGATCACCTCGGTCCAGCCCTCCGGCCGCAGCCCGGTGAGACCCAGCTCCTCGCTCTCGAACGACGTCATCTCGACCTGGATGTCGTCGGCGGTGAAGGCCGGGGCCTCGATGTCGTCGACGCAGCCGGTTGCCGGCTCGCTGCCCGGGTCGTCCAGGAACTCCACGGCGATGTCCACCGCGCACTCGTGGCTGGGCAGTGCTCCGTGCCCGGTGAACGGGAACCGGACGAAGAAGCTGTTGGGCAGCTCCGCGGCGATCTCCTCACCCCAGCGCGGAGGCGTGATCGGGTCCAGGTCGCCGGCCAGCACCAGCGCCGGGATCTCGCTCGTCACCGGGTCGTTCGCCCCCTCCCCGGGCTCGCCGGCGTCCCACGAGGCGCAGACGTCGAAGACGCCGGGGCCCAGGGTCGGCGCGCCCTCGAAGAAGCCCTCCACCAGCGGGTGCTCGGCGGCGGCCGCGGCGACGTCCTCCTGGGAGCCGAAAGCGACCTCCTCCTGGCACTGCACGGCCAGCTGCTGCCCGATGCTGACCAGCTCCAGCTGCGCCGAGAGTGCGCCGAGGAGCAGGCCGATCGTGCCGAAATCACCGTCGTCCGCGGCGGTGATGATCTCCGGCAGGTGCGGAACCAGCTCGGTCGAGTAGAGGGTCTGGAACAGGAAGCCGACGAGCGAGTTGCCGTCGAGCTCGTCCTCGATGCGCTGCCCGTTCGTCGGGTCCACCACGGTGATCGGCGCCGGCGAGGCGTTCAGCTCCTCGACCAGGTTCGTGAACGTCTGCTGGAGGTCGGGGTACTGCGCGGCGCACCCCGGGTCGTCGGCGCACGTGGCGAACAGGGCTTCCATGGCCCGGACGGCGTTGCCCGGCGTCTCCTCGTACAGATCGGCGTCGACGGGGTAGGCGGCGTCCAGCACCACCGACCGGATGCCGTCGGGGTGGTCGCGCAGCGCGGCCTGCGCCAGCCGGGTGCCGTAGGAGATCCCGTAGAGGTTCCACTCGTCGTGGCCGAGGGCGACCCGCAGGTCCTCGAGGTCGGCGGCCGAGGCGGCGCTGTTGTAGTCGGCGAAGTCGACGCCCTCGTCCACCAGGCGCTGTCGGCAATCCTCCAGCGACTGCACCGCCTGGGCCTCCAGCTCCTCCGGCGGCAGGTCCGAGCCCAGTGACTCCCGTACCCACGAGCTGTACTCGTCGCAGGCCAGCGACGGCTCGGTCAGCCCGGTGCCCCGCTGGTCGACGAGCACCAGGTCCCGGTTCTCGGTCAGCGGCTCGTAGATCGCGCCGAACGCCTGCGGCACGAGCTCCAGCGTGCTCTGCCCCGGCCCTCCCGACAGGTAGACGACGGGGTCCTCCGCCGGGCTGTCGGCGCCGCTCCGGACGACGGCGAAGGCGAGCTGGATCTCCCCGGCGTCGGGGTCGTCGCGGTCGGCCGGCACGGGCAGCCTGCCGCACTCGATCTCCACGCCCGCCGGCACCTCGAACTCGCAGGCGCCCATCTCCACGTTGCCGGCCGGAGCCGAGGGGGAGGCGTCGCCGCCCGGAGCGTCGTCCTCGTCGCCGCTCGTGCACGCACCCACGAACAGCAGCGGAACCAGGACGAACGCTGCTCGACGACCGGCCACGGTCCGCTCCCTGTCCGTCGGAGCACCGGACCCCGACCGCCTCCGCGGAGCACGACGCGTGCCCCGACCTCGTAGGTGATCCAACTACAGATCGCCGGGACGGCGCCCCGGGTCCGGGAACTGGACGCCGGCTCGTGCTCGCCGTCGCCGTCGCCGTCGCCGTCGGCCGCTAGCGTGCGCGGCGTGACCGAGACCACGTGGCTCGACGCCACCGCGCAGGCCGAGCTGGTACGCACCGGGCAGGCGAGCCCCGCCGAGCTCGTGGACGCGGCGATCGAGCGCGTCGAGCGGGTCGACCCGCAGCTGGACGCGGTGATCCGGAACCGGTTCGACGCCGCGCGCGAAGAGGCTCGCGGCGAGCTGCCAGCCGGTCCCTTCTGCGGCGTCCCGCTGCTGCTCAAGGATCTCGGCTGCCACGTCGCCGGGGAGGAGACCAATTACGGCACCTCCTTCCTCCGCGACGCCGGATACCGCTGGCCGACCGACAGCTACCTCGCTCAGCGTTTCCGTGCAGCGGGCTTCGTCGTCCTCGGCCGCACCAACGTGCCGGAGTTCGGCACGACGATCAGCACCGAGCCGGCCGCGCAATCCCCGGCCCGGAACCCCTACGACACGAACCGCTCCACGGGCGGTTCCAGCGGCGGTTCGGCGGCCGCGGTCGCCGCCGGGCTGGTGCCGGTCGCGCACGCCAACGACGGCGGCGGATCGATCCGCATCCCGGCCGCGGAGTGCGGGCTGGTCGGCCTGAAGCCAACCCGGGCCCGGGTCAGCCAGGGGCCCGACGTGGGGGAGGGGTGGGCCGGCGCCACGATCGACGGCGTCGTCACCCGCTCGGTGCGGGACACCGCCGCCGTCCTGGACGTCCTCGCCGGACCGATGCCCGGCGACCCCTACGTCGCACCGCCGCTGGCGCGCCCGCTGGCGGGGGAGGTCGGCGCGCCGGTCGGCCGGTTGCGGGTCGGGCTGCTCGACGTGGCGCCGGGGGAGCAGTACCTGGACGACCCCGCGTGCCGGGCCGCCGTGGAGCAGGCCGGGCGGCTGCTGGAGGAGCTCGGGTGCGAGGTCGGGCCCGGCATGCCGGAGGCGATGTTCGACCCGCAGTTCCCGCGCTTCTTCACCACCACGATCGCCGCCGACGTCGCCCTCACCCTCTCCGCGCTCGAGCGGGGTGCGCTCGGCCGTCCGATCGAGGACGGCGACCTCGAGCCGCGCAACGTCATGTACCGCGCCGTGGGCCGGAAGCTGTCCGCCGAGGACTACGTCGGCGCGCGGATGTGGCTGGGGAGGTGGACCCGCCGGATGGCCGCCTTCTGGACGCCGCGCGACCAGGGCGGCGAGGGCTACGACCTGCTGGTGACGCCCACGCTCGCCGCGCGGCCACCGGAGCTGGGCTGGCTCACCGACGCCGGGCCCAAGCAGGAAGGCCGGCGGATCAACAGCCTGATGCCGTTCACGTCCCAGTTCAACGTCACCGGTCAGCCGGCGATCAGCCTGCCGCTGCACTGGACCGAGGAGGGCCTCCCGATCGGCGTCCAGCTGGTCGCGGCCTTCGGTCGCGAGGACGTCCTCGTCCGGGTGGCCGCCGCGCTGGAGGAGGCGGCTCCCTGGTCGGACCGGCGTCCTGGCGTGTCCGCCTGACGGGTTCCCGGGAGGGAGCCCGGGCGGAGCGGCCTAGACTCGGGCCGCCACGGGGTGTGGCGCAGCTTGGTAGCGCACCTGCTTTGGGAGCAGGGGGCCGCAGGTTCAAATCCTGTCACCCCGACCGGAGGCGCGGGGTGCCCGCATCCCGCCACCGCGCGCATGCCCCCGACGTCTCTAGACTCGGGGGTCGACCCGGCGTCACCGGACCCGCGGGCGCCTGCAAACCGCTGTCTTACCGAGGAGCACTGCCGCTGTGAAGAGCACCATCGAGGAACTGGGCCCCACGCGGGTCCGGCTGGCGATCGAGGTGCCCTGGGGGGACCTGGACCACGCTTTCGGTGAGGTCTACAAGGAGCTGGGCAAGCAGGTCCGGGTCCCCGGGTTCCGCCCCGGCAAGGTGCCCAACCGGGTGCTCGACCAGCGCATCGGCCGGCCCGTCGTCCTGGAGCAGGTCGTCCAGCACGCGATCCCCGAGGTCTACTCGGAGGTCATCCGCGAGAACCAGGTGCGCGTGCTCGGCCAGCCCGACATCGAGGTCACCCGCCTCGACGACAACGACACCCTCGCCTTCACCGCCGAGGTCGACGTCGCCCCGCAGCTCGAGCTGCCGGAGCTGGACTCCCTGGCCGTGACCGTCGACGACGTCGAGGTCACCGACGAGGAGATCGACCAGCAGGTCACGGTCATGCGCGAGCGCTTCTCGATGCTGACCGGCGTCGAGCGGGCCGCCCAGGACGGCGACTTCGTCTCCATCGACCTCGAGGCCAAGCTCGACGGCAAGGTCCTGGAGGACGGCTCGACCACCGGCATGTCCTACGAGGTGGGCTCCGGCAACCTCATGGAGGGCCTCGACGACGCCGTCCGCGGGCTGTCGGCCGACGAGTCGAAGTCCTTCCAGACCGCGCTGCTCTCGGGCCCCGACGCCGGCTCGCAGGCCGACGTCACCGTCACCGTCCGCTCGGTGAAGGAGAAGGAGCTGCCCGAGCTGGACGACGAGTTCGCCCAGACCGCCAGCGAGTTCGACACCCTCGACGAGCTGCGCGAGGACGTCCGCACCCGGCTGGCCCGCTCCAAGGTGATCCAGCAGGGCGCGCAGGCGCGCGACAAGCTGGTCGAGCACCTCATCGAGACCGTCGAGGTGCCGATCCCGGAGAACCTCGTCGACCGCGAGGTCGAGTGGCGCAACCAGGCCTTCGAGCGCGAGCTCGCGCAGGCCGGCATGGACTGGAACGCCTTCCTGCAGATGTCGGGCGTCGAGAACCGCGAGGAGTACGACGCCGAGCAGAAGAAGAACGTCGAGGAGGCGGTCAAGACGCAGTTCATCCTCGACGCGATTGCCGACGCCCGTGAGGTCACCGTCGCCAACGACGACCTCTCGGCGCAGATCATGGCGCAGGCCCAGCGCAACCGGATGAGCCCGGAGCAGTTCGCCCAGCAGCTGCAGCAGAGCGGCAACATCGCCGAGTTCGTCGCCGACGTCCGCCGCACCAAGACGCTGGCCCAGCTGCTCGAGCAGACGACGATCACCGACGCGTCGGGCAACCCGGTCGACCTCGAGGCCCTGCGCCCGAAGACGGTGCAGGCGTCGGCCGGCGACGAGTCCGCCTCCGAGGACAGCACCGAGGCCGCCGCGGAGGACGGCACGCAGGCCGCCCCGGCCGCGGGTGAGGACATCGGCGTCAAGGCCGTCACGACCGAGGCCGCCGAGGGCGCGACCGAGAACACCGAGGACGTCGACAAGGTCTGATCCGCGGGTCCAACCACCGCCGACGCCGTCCTCCCCGACCGGGGAGGGCGGCGTCGTCGCGTACCGGACCCCGGCGCTGCGCCGACGGCGAACACCGGCCCGACGGGGAGTGTCCCGTCGGAGGTCCGCGTTAGGGTCGACAGGACTCAGGCGATCGCCGGGGGACCCCACCCCCGGAGGGCCGTTCCGGGCCCGCACCACCCCGAGACCCACTGCCACGACGCGTCCTACGGAGGTCACCGCACCCGTGAGCACCACCGACCCGATCCTGGCGAGCGCACCCATGATGCGTGGCGCCAGCGGCATGATGAACCTCGGCGACTCGGTCTACGAGCGCCTGCTGCGCGAGCGGATCATCTTCCTGGGCACCCAGGTCGACGACGTCATCGCCAACCAGCTGGCCGCCCAGATGCTGCTGCTGTCCGCCGAGGACCCCAAGCAGGACATCCACCTCTACATCAACTCGCCCGGCGGCTCGGTCAGCGCCGGCATGGCCATCTACGACACGATGCAGTTCATCGACTGCGACGTCGCCACCTACGGGATGGGCCTGGCCGCGTCGATGGGCCAGTTCCTGCTGACGGCGGGCACCAAGGGCAAGCGCTACGCCCTGCCGCACGCGCGGATCATGATGCACCAGCCTTCGGCCGGCGTCGGTGGCACGGCGGCGGACATCGCCATCCAGGCCGACCTCTTCCGCCGCACGAAGAAGGAGCTCAACGAGCTGCAGTCCTTCCACACCGGGCAGAGCATCGAGCAGATCGACAAGGACTCCGACCGCGACCGTTGGTTCACCGCGCAGGAGGCCCTCGAGTACGGCTTCGTCGACCACGTGGTGAGCAAGGCGGCCATGACCGACAGCGCCAACCCGGTCTCCGACAACTGAGCGCGCGAGGACACAGACAGATGAGCTTCGAGATGCCCTCCAGCCGGTACATCCTGCCCTCCTTCGTGGAGCGCACGAGCTACGGCATGAAGGAGTCCAACCCCTACAACAAGCTCTTCGAGGAACGCATCATCTTCCTCGGGGTGCAGATCGACGACGCGTCGGCCAACGACGTGATGGCGCAGCTCATCACGCTCGAGTCCGCCGACCCGGACCGCGACATCACCATCTACATCAACTCGCCCGGTGGCTCGTTCACCTCGCTGATGGCCATCTACGACACGATGATGTTCGTCCGGCCCGACATCCAGACCGTGGTGATGGGCCAGGCGGCCTCGGCCGCCGCCGTCCTCCTCGCGGCCGGGACGCCGGGGAAGCGCCTGGCGCTGCCGTACTCCCGCGTGCTGATCCACCAGCCGTCCGGCGAGGCCGGCGGTCAGGTCACCGACCTGGAGATCCACGCCGCCGAGATCGAGCGGGTGCGCGTGCAGATGGAGGAGATCCTGGCCCGGCACACCGGCCGGTCCCAGGAGCAGATTCGCAGCGACATCGACCGGGACAAGATCCTGACGGCCGCCCAGGCCAAGGAGTACGGGATCGTCGACCAGGTCATCCAGAGCCGCAAGCTCAACGCCCTCTCGTCCTGATTCGGTACGGGTCGGAGGCGCGCGGGACGCGTGTTCGGCCCGTACCGTCGGGGGTCTGAGGGCATGGCGGGACAGAAGTGGGACCGCCGGCGTACCGGGTGAGTCATTGCCCGGCCTCGCCGGAGGTGGCGGGTACGTTCGGTGAACGCCCGATCCCCGGCCGGAAGCGCCGGGAGGAGAGCCTCGCGGGACAGCCTGTCAGCGGGGACGAGCAGGGGCAGAAGACAAGCAAGCAGGGTCCAACCCGCGGGTACCTGACACCAGGACCGGCGACTGTCGAGGTGGAGGTCAGCAGGTGGCACGAATCGGTGAGAGCGGTGATCTGCTCAAGTGCTCGTTCTGCGGCAAGAGCCAGAAGCAGGTCAAGAAGCTCATCGCTGGCCCCGGGGTCTACATCTGCGACGAGTGCATCGACCTCTGCAACGAGATCATCGAGGAAGAACTCTCCGAGTCGTCGGACCTGAAGTTCGACGAGCTGCCCAAGCCCAAGGAGATCCACGACTTCCTCGACCAGTACGTCATCGGTCAGGACAAGGCCAAGCGGACGCTCTCGGTCGCGGTCTACAACCACTACAAGCGGATCCAGGCCGGTGGTGACCGCGCCAACCGCGAGGACGCCGTCGAGCTGGCGAAGTCCAACATCCTGCTGATCGGCCCCACCGGCTGCGGGAAGACCCACCTGGCGCAGACGCTGGCCCGGATGCTGAACGTCCCGTTCGCCATCGCCGACGCCACCGCCCTCACCGAGGCCGGCTACGTGGGTGAGGACGTCGAGAACATCCTCCTCAAGCTGATCCAGGCCGCCGACTACGACGTCAAGCGGGCCGAGACCGGCATCATCTACATCGACGAGGTCGACAAGATCGCCCGCAAGAGCGAGAACCCGTCGATCACCCGCGACGTCTCCGGCGAGGGCGTGCAGCAGGCGCTGCTGAAGATCCTCGAGGGGACGACGGCGTCGGTGCCGCCGCAGGGTGGCCGCAAGCACCCGCACCAGGAGTTCATCCAGATCGACACGACGAACGTGCTGTTCATCGTGGGTGGTGCCTTCGCCGGCCTGGAGCAGGTCATCGAAGCGCGCGCCGGCAAGCAGGGCATCGGCTTCGCCGGCGAGATCCGCGGCAAGCAGGAGATCGAGGACGCCAACGCGTTCGCCGAGGTCATGCCCGAGGACCTGCTGAAGTTCGGCATGATCCCGGAGTTCATCGGCCGGCTCCCGGTGATCACCAGCGTCCGCAAGCTGGACCGTCAGGCGCTGATCAACATCCTGACCCAGCCGAAGAACGCCTTGGTCCGCCAGTACCGGAAGCTCTTCGAGCTCGACGGGGTGGAGCTGGAGTTCACCGACGACGCGCTCGAGTCGGTCGCCGACCAGGCGATCCTCCGCGGCACCGGTGCCCGCGGGCTCCGCGCGATCATGGAGGAGGTGCTCCAGTCGGTCATGTACGACATCCCCAGCCGTGAGGACGTCGCCTCCGTGGTGATCACCAAGGAGGTCGTGCTGGAGCACGTCAACCCGACCATCGTGCCGCGCAAGCCCACCCGCGCCCCCCGCGAGAAGTCGGCCTGACCTCCCGCTGATTCGTCTGCGAGCCCGTCCCCGATCCCGGGGGCGGGCTCGCTGCGTTGTCCGGGTCGTTCCGGGACCGTTCCCGGACGTGCCCGAGGCGATGACCCTGCCGAGGACGTTCGCGCTCACCGAATGTCCTCCCAGGGGACAACGCCGAGACGGCGGCGGTAGATGCCCGCGATCTGGGCGCGGCAGCCCGCCGGATCCGACGTCGCCCGTCGGTAGCTGAAGCGCAGCGTCTGCCAACCCAGCACGGCCAGTGCGGCGTCTCGGCGCAGGTCCCGTTCCCGCGCCTCCTCCGAGCCGTGGAAGGCAGCACCGTCCAGCTCGACCGCCAGCCTCACCTCGGGCCAGGCGGCATCGAGGAGGACGGGCCCGTCGGGCAGGTGCACCCGGTGCTGGCGCCGGCACTCAGGCAGCCCCGGAACGGTGAGGATCTGCTGGAGGCCGAAGATCTCCAGCTCGCTGTGGCTCCCGCCGGCGACGAGCCCCAGCAGTTCGTCCAGCGCGGCCCGACCGGGCAGATTGGGGCGGCGGTCCAGTTCGGCCGCCACCTGGGTCGGCCGAACGCACCGTCGCTGCACCGCACGCAGCACCGCTGCCCGGGCCAGGCCGGGAGAGACGCGCATCGCTGTTCGGCGGTACGCGTCGCCCCAGGTGTCGACCAGGGCCCGGCTCACCGGCGTCGTCACCAGCCCTCGCGCCGTGGTCAGCCCGGATGGCAGCCGGCTCCGGTGCACGCGCAGCCAGCGTGACGAGCGCACCCGCGACCCGGACGGCACCGTGACGTCCAGCCGGGTGTACTCCTCCGCGAGGCCGTGGACGGCCAGCGCGCTCCAGTGGCTGAGCGGCCCTCCGCAGTAGGAGGCGGCTGCCTGGGCGCGCACCGCCCAGTCGTCGACGAGTTCGGGCACCGTGACCCAGCCGGGGTGCAGTTGCACGAGGCGCCCACCGGCGAGCCAGCGCCCGATGGTCCGGGGTGCGACGGACCGCGACAGGGCCGCCGTGGACGACACACGGGTGGGACCGAGCAGGTCGAGGACGTCGTGCACGGCCACAGCGTGCGGGGCGCGCGGCCCACGTCGGGACCGAACGGCTCGAGCTGTGGACAGCGGTGCAGGCGTTGTCCCGGGCGCCGACATCCCGCCGGGCCGAATGGCGTGGTGGGGGACGACGTTCCCGGTGGTGAACGGCTTGGGATCGGCGCACGGCGGCGCTAGCGTCCACGGGGTGACGCGGTACGTGGCCCTGCTGCGGGCGGTCAACCTGGGCGCCACCCGCCGGGTCTCCATGCCGCGGCTGCGCGAGGTCCTCGCTGAACGCGGGTACGGCGACGTCCGCACCCACCTCGCCAGCGGCAACGTGCTGCTCGAGAGCCCGTTGCCCGAGGCAGAACTCGCTGCCGACCTGACCGCGGCCATCGCCGAGCACTTCGCGCTCGATGTCCCCGTCGTCATCCGGACGGCGGAGGAGCTGGCCGACGTGCTGGTCGCCGACCCGCTCGGTCACGTGGCCACGAACCCGGCCCGCTACTCGGTCACCTTCCACGCCGAGCCGCTGGACCCCGAGCGCGTGGCGGCGCTCCCGGCGGCCGAGAGCGGGGAGTACGTCGTGCGCGGCCGCGAGGTCTACGTCTGGCTGCCTGACGGCCTGCAGAGCGACCGCGGGGCCGAGCGCACCTGGGCGCAGCTGCTCGGCGCCACGGGCACCAACCGCAACTGGAACACCGTCCGGAAGCTGGTCGAGCTCACCCGCTGACCGAGCCCGGCGCCGCGTGGCACATTCGGGGGCGTGCGCGCCCTCACCTCCCTGCCCGAACAGGCGCGGGAGGCCTTCCGGGCCCGCGTCTCCGGTGATCCGACCGGCGCTCCGGACTGGGTGCGCGACATCGCCCGCGTCGGCACCGGCCCCGGCTGGTTCGAGCCCGACGGCGTCGTCTGGCGGGTGCACGGCGACCTCTCCACGCTGGTCGGCGGCGTCGCGGCGCTGCTGGGCCAGGGTGCGCACCCGCTCGCGCTGGCCGGGGTGCAGCGGCACTCGGCCTACCGCGAGGATCCCTGGAAGCGGCTGGCCGGGACCGCCCGGTGGCTGGTGGTCAGCACCTTCGGCTCGGCGGAGCTGGCCGAGCGGGAGGCAGCGCGGGTCCGGGGCATGCACACGCGGGTCCGCGGCCGGGTCGGAGGCACCACCTACTCGGCGTCCGACCCGGCGCTGCTGCGCTGGGTGCACCTTGCCTTCACCGACGCCTTCCTCGCCGCCCAGCAGGCGGTCGGCAGCGACCTCCACAGGCGGTTCGGCCGCGGCTGGCCCGACACCTACGTGGGGGAGTGGGCCCGGGCTGCGGCCGAACTGGGTGCCACCGACCTGCCGACGACGGCCGCCGAACTGGCCGAGGCGCTCGCCGCGCACGGTCCCGAGCTGCGGCCCGTCCCCGGCCACCTCCGCGAGTTCCTCGCCGCCCCGCCCGGCCTGAGCGCCCCGGAGCGGGTGGTCTACCGCGGGCTGTCGGGCGCCGCGGCGTACGTGGTCTCGCCGTCGATCGCGGGGTGTGCCGGGGTCCCCGGGCGGGGTCGCGGCGGCGCGGCGCAGCTCGCCGTGACCCGCGCCCAGCTGCGGGCGCTGCGCCTGGCGCTCGGCCCGTTCAGCCCGTCGGAGGAGGCGGCGCGCTGGCGGCTGGGCATGGGGCCCGCTCCCGCATGGGCCATCGACGCCGCCTGACACCACCCGGGGTCGGGTTCGCCCGACCCCGGGCTCCGGGCGCTCAGCTCTCGGCCGCCTCCGCCAGGACGACGTCGACGCGCAGCGGGCCCTCGCCGACCACCACGGTCAGCGACTGGATCCGGCCGGCGTCCACCAGGTCACCCCGGGCGGCCTCGACCGCAGCCAGCCGCGCCTCCGGCACGGTCACCGTCGTCGACGCGACGTCGGTGCGCATCGAGGTCTTCGCGTCGGACTTCGCCTTGCGGACCAGCGACAGGACCTCGGCCGCCGCCGTCACCACGGCCGGGTCGCCACCGGCGGGCAGCTCCGTCGCGGTCGGCCACGGCGCCCGGTGCACCGACCCGGTCTGCCACCAGGACCAGACCTCCTCGGTGACGAACGGCAGCACCGGGGCGAACAGCCGCAGCTGCACCGACAGCGCCAGGGCCAGGGTGGCCTGGGCCGAAGCGGCGCCGTCGCCGGTGCCGTAGGCGCGGGTCTTCACCAGCTCCACGTAGTCGTCGCAGAACGACCAGAAGAACGTCTCGGCGACCTCGAGGGCCCGGGTGTAGTTGTAGGCCTCCATCGCCGCGGTCGCCTCGTCGACGACCTGGGCCAGCGAGGCGAGCAGCCCGCGGTCGATGGGCTCGGTCACGGCCGCCGCCGACAGGTCGGTCGAGGCGCCCAGCCCGAGCACGAACTTGCCGATGTTGAGCACCTTCATGGCCAGCCGCCGGCCGACCTTCATCTGCGCCTCGTCGAACGGCGAGTCCGCCCCCGGTCGCGCGCCGGCCGCGCGCCAGCGGACGGCGTCGGTGCCGTACCGCTCCAGGACGTCGATCGGCGTCGTCGCGTTGCCCTTGGACTTCGACATCTTCTTGCGGTCGGGGTCGACCACGAAGCCGGAGATGGTGGCGTGGGTCCAGGGCACCGCACCGTGCTCGAAGTGCGCGCGGACGACCGTGGAGAACAGCCAGGTGCGGATGATGTCGTGCGCCTGCGGCCGCTGGTCCATCGGGAAGACCTTGGCGAACAGCTCCGGGTCGGTGTCCCAGCCCGACGCCACCTGCGGCGAGAGCGACGACGTCGCCCAGGTGTCCATGATGTCGGGGTCGGCCATGAAGCCGCCCGGCTTCCCCCGCTGCGACTCGTCGAAGCCCGGGGGCACCTCGGACGACGGGTCGATCGGCAGGGACGCCTCGTCGGCCAGGATCGGCTCGTCGTGGACCGGCTCACCGGCCTCGTCGAGCCGGTACCAGACCGGGAACGGGACGCCGAAGAAGCGCTGGCGGCTGATCAGCCAGTCGCCGTTGAGGCCCTCGACCCAGTTGTCGTAGCGGTGCCGCATGTGCTCGGGCACCCACTGGATCTCCCGGCCCCGGGCGACGAGGGCGTCGCGCAGGTCGGCGTCCCGGCCGCCGTTGCGGATGTACCACTGCCGGGTGGTGACGATCTCGAGGGGCCGCTCGCCCTTCTCGTAGAACTTCACCGGGTGGGTGATCGGCTTCGGGTCGCCCTGCAGGTCGCCGGACTCGCGGAGCAGCTCGACGATGCGGGCCTGCGCGCTGAACACGGTCTTGCCGGCCAGCTCGTCGTAGGGGTGCATCGGGACGTCGGCCGGCGGGTCGGCCAGCAGCCGGCCGTCCCAGCCGACGATCGCCCGGGTGGGCAGCTGCAGCTCGCGCCACCAGGTGACGTCGTTGAGGTCGCCGAAGGTGCAGATCATCGCGATGCCGGAGCCCTTGTCGGGCTCGGCCAGCCGGTGCGCCACGACCGGCACCTCGACGCCGAACAGCGGCGTCGTGACCGTCTTCCCGAACAGCGGCTGGTAGCGCGCGTCGTCGGGGTGGGCGACCAGCGCGACGCACGCCGGGATCAGCTCGGGCCGCGTCGTCTCGATGAACACCGGGCCCTCGGGGCCGGCGAAGGCGATCCGGTGGTAGGCGCCGGGGCGCTCCCGGTCCTCGAGCTCGGCCTGGGCGACGGCGGTGCGGAAGGTGACGTCCCAGAGGGTCGGTGCCTCCTGCGCGTAGGCCTCACCGCGGGCCAGGTTGTGCAGGAACATCCGCTGCGCGGTGGCCCGCGAGGTCTCCGAGATCGTCCGGTAGACGTTCGACCAGTCCACCGACAGGCCGACGCGGCGCCACAGCTTCTCGAACTCCGCCTCGTCGTCCTCGGTCAGCCGCATGCACAGCTCGACGAAGTTGCGTCGCGAGATGGGCAGCTGGTTCTTCTCCGGCTTGGCCGGCGGCTCGAACGACGGGTCGTAGGGGAGCGACGGGTCGCAGCGCACGCCGTAGTAGTTCTGCACCCGGCGCTCGGTGGGCAGGCCGTTGTCGTCCCAGCCCATCGGGTAGAAGACGTGCCGGCCACGCATCCGCTGGTAGCGGGCGACGAAGTCGGTGTGGGTGTAGCTGAAGACGTGGCCCACGTGCAGCGAGCCGCTGGCGGTCGGCGGCGGGGTGTCGATCGACCAGATCTGCTCGCGCGGCGCCTGCAGCGCGGCCTCGCGGTCGAAGCCGTAGGTGTCCTCGGACGCCCAGCGGGCGACCCACTTCTCCTCGAGGCCGTCGATCGACGGCTTCTCCGGTACGCCGACGGTCGCAGCCTGGGCAGCGGTGTCCGGGGTCGCGGTGTCGGGAACCATGCCGCCCATCCTAGGAAGGCGCGACAACGTGGTTCCGCGCACGCCGGGGAACCGTGCGCCCGCGTCGTCCGTCAGCCTGGGGTGGACACGCTGCGCCTGCTGCTCAACCTGGTCTGGCTCGTGCTGCAGGGCTGGATCCTCGCGCTCGCCTACCTGCTGGCCGGCGTCCTGGCCTGCCTGCTGGTCGTGACCATCCCGTTCGGCATCGCCTCGTTCCGGCTGGCGGCCTTCGTCGTCTGGCCGTTCGGGCGGACGACGGTGCGCGCGCCGGGTGCCGGTGTCGCGTCGGCGGTCGGCAACCTGCTCTGGTTCCTCGTCGCCGGCTGGTGGCTCGCGGTCATCCACGTGGTCGCGGGCATCGGCTTCTGCCTCACGATCATCGGCATCCCGTTCGGTGTGGCCTCGTTCAAGCTGGCCGCCGTGGGCCTCTTCCCGTTGGGCAAGCGGGTGGTGGAGACCGCTCCGCCGCGGGACTGGATGCACGCGGGCGGCGGCGTGGTCCAGGGAGCGCCCCGACGGCGCGCCGGGGCGTACTGAGCAACTGGCATCCTGAGCAGGATGAGCAACGGCAGCACCGGTGACATGGCCCGGGTCGAGAACGAGCTGCTGGCCCGCTGGCCGGAGAGCCGCCTGGAGCCCTCGCTCACCCGCATCAGCGCCCTCGTGGACCTGCTCGGATCGCCCCACCGGGCCGCCCCGGTCATCCAGGTGGCGGGCACCAATGGCAAGACGACGACGGCGCGGATGATCGACGAGCTGCTGCGCGGCTTCGGCCTGCGGGTCGGCCGCTTCACCAGCCCGCACCTGCAGTCGATCCGGGAGCGGATCGTGCTCGACGGCGAGCCGGTGAGCGCCGAGCGCTTCGTCGAGACCTACGACGACATCGCGCCCTACGTGCAGATGGTCGACGCCGCCGGCGAGATCCCGATGAGCTTCTTCGAGGTCATGGTCGGCATGGCCTACGCGTTCTTCGCCGACGCGCCGGTCGACGTCGCGGTGATCGAGGTCGGCATGGGCGGGACGTGGGACGCCACGAACGTCGCCGACGCGCGGGTCGCCGTCGTCACGCCGGTCGCCCTGGACCACGCCGAGTACCTCGGCCCCGACGTCGGCACGATCGCCGGCGAGAAGGCCGGGATCATCACTGCCGACGCGATCGCCGTCCTCGCCCACCAGGAGCCGGCCGCGCTCGACGCGCTGGTCCGCCGCGCCGTCGAGGTCGACGCCGTCGTCGCTCGCGAGGGCACCGAGTTCGGCGTGCTGGAGCGGAAGGTCGCCGTCGGCGGGCAGCAGGTCCGGCTGCAGGGCCTGGGTGGCGAGTACGAGGAGATCTTCCTGCCGCTGTTCGGCGCCCACCAGGCGCAGAACGCGGTGACGGCGCTGGCCGCGGTCGAGGCATTCCTCGGCGCGGGCGCCGCCACCGGGCCGATCGAGCAGGAGACCGTCCGCGCCGCGTTCGCCGCGGTCCGCTCGCCCGGCCGGCTCGAGCGGCTCCGCACCAGCCCGACCGTGCTCGTCGACGCCGCGCACAACCCGGCCGGCATGACCGCGACCGTGGCGGCCCTCCGGGAGTCCTTCGACTTCACCCGCCTGGTCGGGGTGGTCGGCGTCGTGCACGGCAAGGACGTCGCCGGGATGCTCACCGCGCTGGAGGAGGTCTGCGCCGAGCTCGTCGTCACCCAGAACGGATCGCCGCGGGCGATGCCCGCCGACGAGCTGGGCGCCCTGGCCGTCGACGTCTTCGGCGCCGACCGGGTGAGCGTCTCGCCGCGCCTGGACGAGGCGATCAGCGAGGCGATCGAGCTCGCCGAGGCGGGCCCGGACGACGCCCTCGGCGGCTCCGGCGTGCTGGTCACCGGCAGCGTCGTCACCGCGGGCGAGGCGCGCTCCCTCCTCTCGCGGGGGTCGCGGTGACCGCGCCGGAACCACTGCGTGCGGCGAAGGCGCTGCGCGGGGCCGCCGCCGCGGTGCTGGTCCTGGAGGGCATCGCGGTCCTGTTCGTGCCGCGCGCCATCGCGCAGACCGAGGGCGGGCTCGGGAGCCGGCTGTGGGTGCTGCTCGGGCTCGCCGTCGTCCTCATCCTGGCCAGCGGCATCCAGCGCCGGGAGCGCGGCCTGCTCATCGGCACGGCGCTGCAGGTGCCCCTGCTGCTCACCGGCCTGTACACGAACGCCATGTGGTTCGTGGGCGGCGCCTTCCTGCTCATCTGGGCCTATCTCCTGCAGGTCCGCAAGCAGTTGCTCGGCACCGCCTTCGGACCCGTGGAGGAGCCGGACCCGGCCGACGGCGGGAGCGGCCCCGCGCCCACCCCGTAGGCTGCCGCCCCGTGACCGAACGCACTCTCGTCCTCGTCAAGCCCGACGGCGTCTCCCGCGGCCTGGTCGGCGAGGTGATCACGCGGCTCGAGCGCAAGGGCCTGCGCCTGGTCGCCGCCGAACTGCGCACGCTCGACCGCGAGACCGCCGAGACCCACTACGCCGAGCACCGCGAGCGGCCGTTCTTCGCCGACCTGGTCGAGTTCATCACCGGCGGCCCGCTCATGGCGCTGGTCGTCGAGGGGCCGCGCGCCATCGAGGCGTTCCGCGCTCTGGCCGGCGCCACCGACCCGGTGAAGGCCGGCCCCGGCACCATCCGCGGCGACTTCGCCCTCGAGGTGCAGAACAACATCGTGCACGGCTCGGACTCGCCGGAGTCGGCCGCGCGCGAGGTGAAGCTCTTCTTCCCCGACCTGGGCTGACCTCCCGGGCAAAGGAAGCTATGCCTACGGGATCGGCGCCGAAACCGTAGGCATAGCTTCCTTTGCCTGGAGCGGGTCAGAGGTCGGCGTCGGCCGGCTCCTCCGGGGCGGTCCAGGCCAGGTGCCAGTAGGTCAGCAGGCCGCTGGTGAACCAGAGCAGGAAGCCGAGGCAGAGCGCCAGCGCGACGTGCCCGGTCAGCGCGACGACGGCGACCGCACCCGTCCACGCCGCGAAGCTCAGCCCCATGCTCGGCCAGCCCATCGCGTTGTGCGACCGGTCGGCCAGCCGCTGCTGGTGCTCGTCCAGCGAACGGCTGTCCCGGTCGAAGACGCCGCGGATGCCCAGGTTGAGGACCGAGTGCAGCGGGATGAACCCGAGCATGCCGGCGGTCCAGGCGACGAAGTACCACGTCGTCCACCCCTCGCTCGTCGTGGCCGCGGCCAGCGTGACGGCGACCAGCGCGACGAGCAGCGCCGCCTCCGCCAGCACGGCACGGCGGCGGACCCGCCGGGACCGGGCCCAGTCGTAGCGGCCGTCGTCGAAGGTGCGGGCGAGGTAGGTCTGGTCGGGGGAGATGCTCATGACGTCCTCCTGAGGAGTTCCTCGCTGAGCGAGGGCAGCGGGTCGAGCGAGAACACCGCCTCGACCGGCAGGTCGAAGAAGCGGGCGATGCGCAGGGCCAGGGCCAGCGACGGGCTGTAGTCGCCGCGCTCCACGTAGCCGATCGTCTGCGGGTGGACGCCGACGGCGTCGGCGAGCTCCTTGCGGCTCACACCGCGGTCGGCCCGGAGCACCGCGATGCGGTCGTGGACCTTGTCCGCCTCGGATTTCGGCTGTCGTCCCATGCAACGAACCATAGCATTAATACAACGACTCGGGAGAGCGTCCGCCGTCCTGGCTCACCTGGTGTGGTCCTGGCTCACGGTCGGAGCTGAGCCAGGACCCGTAGTGATCAGGTCACCTGATCACCATGGGGTGGGCGTGCGGGCGGCTACCCTGGACCGGTCATGACTGGTGAGACTCTGTACCCCCGCCTCGAACCGCTGCTGGCCCAGATCCAGAAGCCGATCCAGTACGTCGGGGGTGAGCTCAACGCCCAGCTGAAGCCGTGGGAGTCCGTGGACGTCCACTGGGCGCTCATGTACCCCGACGCCTACGAGGTGGGCCTGCCCAACCAGGGCCTGATGATCCTGTACGAGGTGCTCAACGAGCGCCCCGACGCCCTGGCCGAGCGCACCTACGCCGTCTGGCCCGACCTCGCCGCGCTCATGCGCGAGCACGGCGTCGGCCAGTTCACCGTCGACGGCCACCGCGCCGTCCGGGACTTCGACCTGCTCGGCGTCAGCTTCGCCACCGAGCTCGGCTACACCAACCTGCTCGAGGCCCTCGACCTCGCCGGCGTCCCGATCCACGCCGTCGACCGCGACGAGACCCATCCGGTCGTCGTGGCCGGCGGGCACGCCGCGTTCAACCCCGAGCCGGTCAGCGACTTCGTCGACTGCGCCGTGCTGGGCGACGGCGAGCAGGCCGTCGGCGACATCACCGACGTCGTCAAGGCGTGGAAGGCGCAGGGGCGCCCCGGCGGCCGCGAGGAGCTGCTGGCCCGCCTCGCCCGCGTCGACGGCGTCTACGTGCCCCGCTTCTACGCCGTCTCCTACGGTCCCGACGGCACCATCGCCGCGGTCGCCCGCACCCGGGACGACGTCCCGGCGAAGGTCGGCAAGCGCACGGTGATGGACCTCGACGAGTGGCCCTACCCGAAGCAGCCGCTGGTGCCGCTCGCCGAGAGCGTGCACGAGCGGATGAGCGTGGAGATCTTCCGCGGCTGCACCCGCGGCTGCCGTTTCTGCCAGGCCGGCATGATCACCCGCCCGGTGCGCGAGCGGACCATCACCGGCATCGGATCGATGGTCGACGCCGGCCTCAAGGCGACCGGCTACGAGGAGGTCGGGCTGCTCAGCCTCTCCAGCGCCGACCACTCCGAGATCGGCCAGCTGGCCAAAGAGCTCGCCGACCGCTACGAGGGCACCAACACCGGCCTGAGCCTGCCCTCGACGCGCGTCGACGCCTTCAACGTCACGCTGGCCAACGAGCTGTCCCGCAACGGGCGGCGCAGCGGCCTGACGTTCGCCCCCGAGGGCGGCAGCGAGCGCATCCGCCGGGTCATCAACAAGACGGTGTCCAAGGAGGACCTCGTCCGCACGGTGACCACGGCCTACGCCAACGGCTGGACGCAGGTCAAGCTCTACTTCATGTGCGGTCTGCCCACCGAGACCGACGAGGACGTTCTGGAGATCGCCGAGCTGGCGGTCGAGGTGATCCGGGCCGGCCGCGAGGCCAGCGGCCGCAAGGACATCCGCTGCACCGTCTCCATCGGTGGCTTCGTGCCCAAGCCGCACACCCCCTTCCAGTGGGCGGCCCAGGCCAGCGCCGAGACCATCGACCACCGGCTGCGGGTGCTGCGGCAGGCGATCAACGCCGACCGCCGCATCGGCCGCTCCATCGGCCTGCGCTACCACGACGGCAAGCCGGGCGTCATCGAAGGCCTGCTGTCCCGCGGCGACCGCCGCGTGGGCCGGGTCATCGAGCGGGTCTGGCGCGAGGGCGGGAAGTTCGACGGCTGGAGCGAGCACTTCTCCTACGACCGGTGGACCCAGGCGGCCGCCGCGGAGCTCCCCGCGTTCGGCGTCGACCTCGACTGGTTCACCACCCGGGAGCGCACCGAGCACGAGGTCCTGCCCTGGGACCACCTGGACTCCGGGCTGGACAAGGAGTGGCTCTGGGAGGACTGGCAGGAAGCCCTCTCCGAGGAGGAGGTCGCCGACTGCCGGTGGACCCCCTGCTACGACTGCGGGGTCTGCCCGACGATGGGCACCGAGATCCAGATCGGGCCCACCGGCCGCAGCCTGATCCCGCTCACCGTCGTCTGATGGCCCGCCAGCCCGAGGGCCCGCCGCCGCCGCCCACCGTGCAGAAGCTGCGCATCCGCTACGCCAAGCGGGGCCGGCTCCGGTTCGCCTCCCACCGCGACCTGGCGCGTGCCCTGGAGCGGGCGCTGCGCCGGGCGCAGGTGCCCATGGCGTTTTCCGCCGGGTTCAGCCCGCACCCGAAGATCTCCTACATCGGCGCGGCGCCCACCGGGGCGGCCAGCGAGGCGGAGTACCTGGAGATCGGCGTCGCGATCCGCTGCGACCCCGACGCGGTGCGGGCTGCCTTGGACGCCGCCCTGCCGGACGACGTCGCCGTCCTGGAGGTCGTGGAGGCGCAGGAGGGGACCGGCTCGTTGGCCGAGCGGATCGACACCTCGGTGTGGCGGGTCGAGCTGCCCGGCGTCGCGCTCGCGGACCTGCAGCCGGCCGTGGAGAAGTTCCTCGCCAGCGAGGTCGTCACCGTCGCGAAGCGGACGAAGAACGGGCTCAAGGACATCGACGCACGCCCCGCCGTGGCCGGTGCATCGGCGTCCGGAGAGGCAGGTTGTGCCATACTGCACATGGTCGTCCGGCAGGTGACGCCCGCTGTACGACCCGACGACGTGTTGGCCGCCCTGGCTGCCGTCGCCGACCTGCGCCCGCCGTTGCCCCCCCGGGCCGTGCGTGAGGCGCAGGGCCGGCTCGACGACACCGGGACCGTGGCCGATCCGCTCGGACCCGACCGCGCGGCGCGCGCTCCCGTACCGGGAGAACACGCAGCGGTCTGACCGACGGAGCCTCCCGGGGCCCGCGCCGTCGCAGCGACACGGCTGCCAGACGTGACGCACCCGCTCCAGGTCACCCCGACCCGGACGACGCAGACCACCGCACCACCCGCACCACCGCAGTCCGGCGTCACCGGGCGCGGGCACCACCGCAGTCCGGCTCCCCGCCGCGGCAACCGTCGCGCGGGAGCCGCCCACAGACTTCGCAGGGCGAGCCAGTCCGCCGTACCCAGCGCGGCAGCCCGCCCCGCCCCAACCCCGTGCTCCTGCGCGGCCGCCAGCACTTGGCGCCCGGGAGCACATGAGGAGGCGAGAGCCCTCGTGGCTGACACCGACCACCCGACCACCGAGACCGACGAGACCCAGGGAACCGGGGTCCCGGCGGGCACACCGCAGCCCGCCGAGGCCGAGGCGACCGGCATGCCGGTCACCCCCGACGAGGGGGCGCCCGCCGAGGACGCCGAGCAGCCGGCCGAGGACGCCGAGCAGCCGGCCGAGGACGCCGAGCAGCCGGCCGAGGACGCCGAGCAGCCGGCACCGGCCGACGAGCCGGACGCCGACGAGGCCGAGGAGTCCGCTGCCTCCCGGTTCGGCGCCCAGTTCAGCTCCCCGGAGCCCACCGCCGTCGTCGCCCGCCCCCGCCGCCGGGCGACCCGGCCGGCCGGCGCGGCCGCCCCCGATCCGGCCGAGGCCGCGCCCCCCGCACCCGCGGCCCCGGTCCCGGCCTTCATCAGCTTCATGGCCCCGCCCGTCGACGCCCCGCCGGCGCCGCGCCGGCGCAGCCGCCGTCCGGCGGAGTCGCCCGACCCCGAGGTGCTCGAGGAGCGCAGCGCCGACCGCGACAGCGCTGACGAGACCACGGACGAGGCGCCCCGCTCGCGCCGCAGCCGCTCGCGCCGCCGGTCGGCCGAGGAGCAGCCGGCGCCCGTCGAGGACGTCGCCGAGGACGAGCCGACCGAGGACACCGACGACAGCGACGAGTCGGGCGAGGACAGCGACGGCAACGGCTCCTCGGCCAGCCGGCGTCGCCGTCGCGGCCGGCGTGGCCGGGGCCGTGGCCGCAGCGGCGAGGACTCCGCCGACGCCGACGACGAGGACGCGCCCGAGCGCGCCGGCGCCGAGAGCGACGACGACGAGGACACCGACACCGCCGACGAACCGTCCGACAGCGAGGACGAGAACGAGGACGAGGGCTCGACCGGGTCGGGCACCCGGCGTCGCCGCCGTCGCCGCCGTCGCAGCGGCAGCTCCGGTGCCGAGGACTCCTCCGACGACACCGACGACGACGACCGCCCGGAGCGGGCCGGCCGCAACGGCCGCAGCACCAGCGACGACGACGTCCGCGGCATCGCCGGCTCCACCCGGCTCGAGGCCAAGCGCCAGCGCCGCCGGGACGGCCGGGACACCGGGCGCCGCCGCCAGCCGATCCTGACCGAGTCGGAGTTCCTCGCCCGCCGCGAGGCCGTCGACCGGAAGATGGTCATCCGGCAGCGCGGCGAGCGGACCCAGATCGCCGTCCTCGAGGACGACGTCCTCGTCGAGCACTACGTGACCCAGGCGCAGGCGACGTCCTTCGCCGGCAACGTCTACCTCGGCCGGGTGCAGAACGTGCTGCCCAGCATGGAGGCGGCGTTCGTCGACATCGGGAAGGGCCGCAACGCCGTCGTCTACGCCGGTGAGGTGAACTGGGACGCCGCCGGGCTCTCCGGCAAGCAGCGCTCCATCGAGCAGGCGTTCAAGTCAGGCGACAAGATCCTGGTGCAGGTCACCAAGGACCCGATCGGCCACAAGGGCGCCCGGCTGACCCAGCAGATCAACCTGCCCGGCCGCTTCCTGGTCTACGTGCCCGGTGGCTCGATGACCGGGATCAGCCGCAAGCTCCCCGACACCGAGCGGCAGCGGCTCAAGGACCTCCTCAAGCGGATCGTCCCCGACGACGCCGGCGTGATCATCCGGACCGCCGCGGAGGGCGCCTCGGAGGAGGAGCTCACCCGCGACGTCAACCGGCTGAAGGCGCAGTGGGACGTCATCAAGCAGAAGTCCGAGTCGACGTCGAACGCGCCGACGCTGCTCTACGGCGAGCCGGACCTGGCCATCCGGGTGATCCGCGACGTCTTCAACGAGGACTTCAAGGAGCTCGTGGTCCAGGGCGACGACGCCTGGGACACCGTCGAGGCCTACGTCGCGCACGTCAGCCCCGAGCTCACCGAGCGGCTCGCCCGCTACACCGGCCAGGGCGACGTCTTCCACGACCTGCGGATCGACGAGCAGCTGACCAAGGCGCTGGACCGCAAGGTGTGGCTGCCCTCGGGTGGCTCGCTGGTGATCGACCGGACCGAGGCCATGACCGTGGTCGACGTCAACACCGGGAAGTTCACCGGCTCGGGCGGCAACCTCGAGCAGACCGTGACGCGCAACAACATGGAGGCGGCCGAGGAGATCGTCCGCCAGCTCCGGCTGCGCGACATCGGCGGCATCATCGTCATCGACTTCATCGACATGGTGCTGGAGAGCAACCGCGACCTCGTGCTGCGGCGGCTGACCGAGTGCCTGGGCCGCGACCGCACCAAGCACCAGGTCGCCGAGGTCACCTCGCTGGGCCTGGTGCAGATGACCCGCAAGCGCGTAGGGCAGGGCCTGCTGGAGGTCTTCTCCGAGTCCTGCGAGCACTGCCGCGGGCGCGGGATCCTCGTGCACCTCGACCCGGTGGACGAGAAGCGCCGGGGCGGCGGCCCGGGCGGCAATGCCCCCGGCAACGCTTCCGGCGGTGGCGGCGGCGGCGGCAAGGATCCCGGTGGCCGGGACTCCGGGAACGGGCGCAACCGCGGCGGCGGCAAGGACGCCCCCGCCAAGGAAGCTCCTGCTCCGGAGGCCCCCGCCGCGGAGGCCGAGGAGACCGCCCAGCCGGCTGCAGCCGAGGCGCCGGCCGGGAACGGCGAGGCTACCGAGGGCGGCCGCAGCGGGGGACGCCGCGGCCGTGGCCGCCGCAACCGCGGGCAGTCCGGCGAGGAGCGTGCCGCCGAGGACGCCGCCGTGCTGTCCGGCGCCCGCCCCGACGAGGACGCGCCCGCGGGGGAGCCGGTGGCGGACGGCTCGGCCGAGACGGTGGAGGACATCGCCCCGGTGGCGGCTGCCGCGTCGTCGGAGCCCGGGTCGTCGGAGACCGAGCCGGAGGCCCCGGCCGGGACGGACGAGGCCGCGGCGATGACGCCCGCGCAGCGGCTCGACCCGCCGGTCACGATGGTCCAGCCGCTGCCCGAGACCGCGCCGGTCCCGGTGCCGACGGCGGAGCTCGACTTCGACGACGTGCTGCCGGCCGGCGAGGTCGGCGCGGTCGAGGCGCCGGAGCAGGACGCGATGCCGATCACCCCGGCCACGACGGCCGCCGACGTCGTCCCCGGTGGGGTGGCGCACGCCGCCGACTCCGGGGCGCAGGCCGACGGGCAGCCGCCCGCGGACCCGTCGGCGGGCGACGGGGAGCCGCCCGCGGCTCCGTCCCGGCCGCGCCGCCGCCGGGCCGCCAGCCGCCCGGCGGGCCCGCCCGCCTGAGGACCGACCCCCCTCCCCGCCGTGCGGGGAGGGGGTGCCCGGGGGCACGTCGACCCGTCGACCGACCTCGGGTACGCTGGACGGGTTGCTGCGCCACCGCGCAGGCGCCTCCGGGTGCCGCCGGGAGGGTGTGGGCAACTCGTCCAAGCACCCGGCGCCCGTTCCGGTCGTGCGCGCCGGACACAGAGCTTGACGTGAAGAAGCGAACGAGGAGTCAGTGGTGTACGCAGTGGTGAAGGCCGGTGGCAGCCAGCACAAGGTGGCCGTGGGCGACACGTTCACGATCAACCGCCTGCAGGGTGCGGCGGGCGACTCGGTCGCCCTCCCGGCCATCCTGCTGGTCGACGGGGACACCGTCACCAGCGACGCGGCGGCGCTGGCCAAGGTGACCGTGACCGGTGAGATCGTCGAGCACGGCAAGGGTCCGAAGATCCACATCCACAAGTTCAAGAACAAGACCGGGTACCACAAGCGGCAGGGGCACCGTCAGCCCCTGACCAGCGTCGTGGTCCGCGACATCTCGAAGGGCTGACGCCGACATGGCACACAAGAAGGGCGCCTCGTCCTCCCGCAACGGCCGCGACTCGAACGCGCAGCGCCTCGGCGTCAAGCGCTTCGGTGGACAGGTCGTGAAGGCCGGCGAGATCATCGTCCGCCAGCGCGGGACCCACTTCCACCCGGGCCTCGGCGTCGGCCGCGGCGGCGACGACACGCTGTTCGCGCTCGCGCCCGGCTCGGTCACCTTCGGCACGCGGCGGGGACGCAAGACCGTCTCCATCACCGCGGTCGAGGTCTGATCCCCAGTAGCAGTTCCGCTCACGAGCGCACGGGCCGACCGGCCCGTGCGCTCGTGGCGCTTGACAGGTAGGTAGGAGGCGGCGCGGACCCCGGTCCGCTCGGATCACATGGCCGCTTTCGTCGACCGCGTCACCGTCCACGTCGCCGCCGGTAACGGCGGGCACGGCGTGTCCTCGGTGCACCGCGAGAAGTACAAGCCGCTCGGTGGGCCCGACGGGGGCAACGGCGGGGACGGCGGCGACGTCGTCCTCGAGGTCGACCCCAACGTGCACACCCTGCTCGACTTCCACCACCGGCCGCACCAGAAGGCGGCCAACGGCCGCCCCGGCGCGGGCAGCAACCGGCACGGTGCCCGCGGGGAGGAGCGCGTGCTCCGGGTGCCCGAGGGCACCGTCGTGAGCACCCCCGACGGCCGGGTCATCGCCGACCTCGTCGGCGCCGGCACCCGCGTCGTCCTCGCCCACGGGGGCAAGGGCGGGCTGGGCAACGCCGCGCTGGCCAACGCCCGCCGCAAGGCCCCCGGCTTCGCGCTGCTCGGCGAGCCGGGCGAGGCCTTCGACGCCGTGCTCGAGCTCAAGAGCATCGCCGACGTCGGCCTGGTCGGGTACCCGTCGGCCGGCAAGTCCTCGCTGGTCGCGGCGATGTCCGCGGCCCGGCCGAAGATCGCCGACTACCCGTTCACCACGCTGGTGCCCAACCTGGGCGTGATCCGCTCGGGCGACACGGTCTACACGATGGCCGACGTCCCCGGGCTCATCCCCGGTGCGTCCACCGGCAAGGGCCTCGGCCTGCAGTTCCTCCGCCACGTGGAGCGGTGCGCCGTGCTGGTGCACGTCGTCGACATGGCGACGATGGAGCCCGGCCGCGACCCCGAGACCGACATCGAGGCGCTGGAGCACGAGCTCGCCGAGTACGGCGGCGACGAGCTGGACCTGGTCGGCCGGCTGCGGATCGCCGTGCTGAACAAGATCGACGTCCCCGACGGCCGGGAGCTGGTCGACCTGGTGCGCACCTCGCTTGAGGAGCGCGGGCTGCAGGTGTTCGCGGTCAGCGCCGCGACGGGGGAGGGGCTGGCCGCCTTCGGGTACGCGCTGGCCGCCGCCGTCGAGGAGCACCGGGCGTCGCTGCCCGCACCCGAGCCGGTGCGGGTCACCCTCACCCCGCGCGCGGTGGACGACAGCGGCTTCACCGTCGAGCGCGACCCCGACGATGCGGACGCCTTCGTCGTGCGCGGCGTCAAGCCCGAGCGCTGGGTGCGCCAGACCGACTTCACCAACGACGAGGCCGTGGGCTTCCTCGCCGACCGGCTCAACCGGCTCGGCGTCGAGGTGGAGCTGGCCAAGGCCGGTGCGCACGAGGGCGACGCCGTCACCATCGGCGACGTCACCTTCGACTGGTCCCCGACGCTGCCCGCCGGCAGCCTCACCGTCGAGGAGTCCGCCGGCCTGGGCGGCCGCGGCACCGACAACCGGCTGGAGAGCAACGAGCGGATCGGCGCCTCCGAGCGGCTGGCCGCCAAGCGCGCCCGCCGGGTGCCGTTCGAGGTGTCCGAGGGCGGCTGGACCGACGAGGACCTCGAGGACCTGCCGGTCGACGACGACCCGGCCGACGACGAGGACATCGAGGGCGGCCAGGGCGCGGAGGACGAGGCCCGCACCGGACCCGCGGACGGCTCCCGGTGACCGCCCTCGCCGCCGCCCGTCCCGGGATCGCCGCGGCCGGGCGGGTCGTGGTCAAGGTCGGCTCCTCGTCGCTGACCACCCTGCCCGGGGGCCTGGACGTCGAGCGGCTCACCGCGCTGGTCGACGAGCTGGCCGAGGTGCGTGCCTCCGGCCGCGAGGTCGTGCTCGTCTCCTCGGGGGCGATCGCCGCCGGCCTCGCGCCGCTGGGGCTGGACGGGCGCCCGCGCGACCTCGCCACCGCCCAGGCGGCGGCCAGCGTCGGTCAGCTCCGCCTGGTGCAGACCTACGCCGACGCCTTCGCCCGGCACGGGATCACCGTCGGGCAGGTGCTGCTCACCGCCGACGACCTGACCCGCCGCAGCCACTACCGCAACGCCCACCGGACGGTGGAGCGGCTGCTGTCGCTCGGCGTGCTGCCGATCGTGAACGAGAACGACACGGTCGCCACCGACGAGATCCGGTTCGGCGACAACGACCGGCTGGCGGCGCTGGTCGCGCACGTCGCGCAGGCCGGGGCGCTGGTGCTGCTCTCCGACGTCGACGGCGTCTACGACGGCGACCCGCGCACCGGCCCCGCGCAGCTGGTCGACACCGTGCGAAACCCCGCCGACCTCGCGGCGGTCACCCTCGGGTCGGCCACCCGCAACGGCGTGGGCACCGGGGGGATGGCGACCAAGGTGGAGGCCGCCTTCATCGCCGCGCACGCCGGCGTGCCCGTCGTCGTCACCTCCACCCCGCAGGCCGGCGACGCGCTGGCCGGCAACCGCGTGGGCACGCTGTTCGCCCCGATGGGCAAGCGGCCCAGCGCCCGGCAGTTCTGGCTGCGCTACGCCAGCCGCCCGCGGGGCCGGCTGATCCTCGACGAGGGCGCGGTCGTCGCCCTCCGCGACCGGCACGCCTCGCTGCTGGCCGCCGGCATCACCGGGACCGCCGGGGAGTTCCTCGCCGACGACCCGGTCGAGCTGGTCGGTCCCGACGGCGTCGTCGTCGCCCGCGGGCTGGTCGCCTACGACGCCCGCGAGATGCCCGCCCTCCTGGGCCGCAAGACCGGTGACCTGCCGCCGGAGCACCGCCGGGAGGTCGTGCACCGCGACGAGATGGTGCTGGTCGGACGCCTGCGCTGAGCGCCGTGGCCGGGCTGAGACACTGCCCGGGTGACGATCCGCCCCATCCGCGAGCTCGGTGATCCCGTGCTGCGCACCCCTTCCGACCCGGTCCGGGCCTTCGACGGCTGGCTGGCCGCGCTGGTCCGCGACCTCGAGGACACCGTCGACCACCCCGGGCGGGCCGGTGTCGCCGCGCCGCAGATCGGCGTGAACGTGCGCGCCTTCTCGTACAACATCGACGGCGTCATCGGGCACATGGTCAACCCCGTCATCGTCGAGCGGTCCGAGGAGATCCAGGACGGCGACGAGGGCTGCCTGTCGGTACCGGGGATCTGGGCGCCGACGGTCCGGGCCCTGCGCTGCGTGGCCGAGGGCTTCGACGTCGACGGCAAGCCGCTGCGGCTGGAGGGCGAGGGGCTGATGGCCCGCTGCCTGCAGCATGAGGTCGACCACCTCGACGGCAAGGTCTTCCTCGACCGGCTCACCGGCGACGCGCGGAAGGCGGCGCTGCGGGCCCTGCGCGACCGCTGAGCCCGACGGGCGTGCTCCGTCGTAGGCCCCGCGTACCCTCGCGGACGTGTCCGACGTCTCCGGCCTGCCGCTGATCGGTGCCGCCGCGCTGCGTGCGCGGTCGGCCGCCCGGGTGCTGCGCACCCTGCCCACCGACACCAAGGACGCCGCGCTGACGGCGATGGCCGAGGCGCTGGTCGAGCGGACCGAGGAGATCCTCGCCGCGAACGCCGCCGACGTCGACGCCGCACGGGCCGACGGCACGCCCGAGGCGATCCTCGACCGGCTCCGGCTGGACCCCGCCCGCGTGGCCGGGGTCGCCGACGCGCTGCGCCAGCTGGTCGCGCTGCCCGACCCGGTGGGCGACGTCGTCCGCGGCTCGCGGCTGGCCAACGGCCTGGAGCTCAAGCAGGTCCGCGTGCCGCTCGGCGTCGTCGGCATCGTGTACGAGGCCCGGCCCAACGTCACCGTCGACGCGGCGGGGCTCTGCCTCAAGAGCGGCAACGCGGCGCTGCTGCGCGGCTCCGCGTCGGCCTTCCGGACCAACACCGCGCTGATCGCCGTCCTCACCGACGCCGGCGAGAAGGCCGGCCTGCCGGCCGGGTTCGTCGAGCTGCTGCCCGCCGACCGGGCTTCGGTGGGGGAGCTGCTGAGCGCCCGCGGGCACGTCGACGTGGTGATCCCGCGCGGTGGGGCCTCGCTGATCCAGCGGGTCGTGCGCGAGTCCCGGGTGCCGGTCATCGAGACGGGCGAGGGCAACTGCCACGTCTACGTGGACGCGTCCGCGGATCCGGCGATCGCCGAGGCGGTCGTGCTCAACTCCAAGACCCACCGGGTGAGCGTCTGCAACTCCGCCGAGACGCTGCTGGTGCACAAGGACGTGCCCTTCCTCCCGCGGCTGCTGGCCGCGCTGGCCGGCGCCGGCGTCACCCTGCACGGCGACGACACCGCCCGGTCCGCCCACGACGCGGTCGTGCCGGCCACCGACGAGGACTGGGCGACCGAGTACCTGTCGATGGACATGGCGGTGCGGATCGTCGACGACCTGCCGCAGGCCCTCGACCACATCGCGCGGTGGAGCACCGGCCACACCGAGGCGATCGTCGCCGACTCCGCCCGCGCCATCGCCGACTTCACCGATGGGGTGGACGCCGCCGCCGTGCTGGTCAACGCCTCCACCAGGTTCACCGACGGCGGGGAGTTCGGCTTCGGCGCCGAGATCGGCATCTCCACCCAGAAGCTGCACGCCCGCGGCCCGCTCGGCCTGCCCGAGCTGACCTCCACCACCTACGTCGTGACGGGGTCCGGGCACACCCGCTGACCCCGCCCGCCCCACCGAGGAGCCGCATGCCCCGCCCGCCGTCCCAGTCCCCGAACTTCTCGTCGGTCGCGGACGTCAGCAAGCGGCTGTCGACCGCCGGCTACCTGCCCGACGCGCAGATCGCGACGACGGTGTTCCTCGCCGACCGCCTCGGCAAGCCGCTGCTGGTGGAGGGCCCGGCCGGCACCGGGAAGACCGAGCTGGCCAAGGCGCTGGCGGCGGCCACCGGGTCGGAGCTGATCCGGCTGCAGTGCTACGAGGGCCTGGACGAGGCCCGCGCGCTGTACGAGTGGAACTACAAGAAGCAGCTGCTGCGCATCCAGGCCTCGCAGGCCGAGGGCGGCGCGGACTGGGACACCGTCCACGACGACATCTTCGGCGAGGAGTTCCTGCTCTCCCGGCCGCTGCTGACCGCGATCCGCCGCACCGAGCCCACCGTGCTGCTCATCGACGAGACCGACAAGGCCGACGTCGAGGTGGAGGGCCTGCTGCTGGAGGTGCTGAGCGACTTCCAGGTCACCATCCCGGAGCTCGGCACGATCACCGCGACCCGCCGGCCGATCGTCGTCCTCACCTCCAACGCCACCCGAGAGCTGTCCGAGGCGCTCAAGCGGCGCTGCCTCTACCTGGCGCTGGACTACCCGAGCGCCGAGCGGGAGCGGGAGATCGTGCTCTCGCGCGTGCCCGACCTCGCCCCGGGGCTGGCCGACCAGCTGGTCCGCACGGTGCGGGCGCTGCGCGGGCTGGAGCTGAAGAAGTCGCCGTCGATCTCGGAGACCCTCGACTGGGCGCAGACGCTGCTCGAGCTCGGCCTGGACACCCTCGACGAGCCGGCGATGGCGTCGACCCTCGGGGTGGTGCTCAAGCACGCCAGCGACCAGACCCGCGCCGCGGCCGAGCTGCGGCTGAACTGATGGAGGCGCGGGTGGTTCCCGGCGGGCGCTCCGGCGGGCTGGCCGGCCACCTGGACGGGTTCGTCCGGGCGGTCCGCGAGGCCGGCATCCCGGTGGGCATCAGCCAGGCGGTCGATGCGGCGGAGATCCTCACCGTCGTCGACCTGCTCGACCGCGAGCAGCTGCGCCACGGGCTCGCCGCGGTGCTGCTGCAGCGGGCCGCCCAGCGTCCGACCTACGACGTCCTGTTCGACCTGTGGTGGCCGCTCGGTGACCGCCCGGCCGCCGACCCGGAGGACGGCGACGGCACGGGGGAGCCGGGGCAGTCCACCCTGGACGTCCCCGACGACGCCGACCTGGCCGCGCAGATGCGGGCCGAGCTGCTCCGGCTGCTGCAGGACGGCGACCCCGAGACGCTGCGCCGGTTCGCCCGCGACGCCGTCGACCTCCTCGGGCAGGGGCAGCCGACCCCTTCGGGGCAGTCGTACTTCAGCTACCGGGTCATGCGGGCGCTGTCACCGGACACGCTGGTGGCGCAGCTGCTCGCCGGGCTGCTCGGCGACTCCGGCCGCGGCGGGCTGGCCGAGCAGGTCGCCCGGCAGACCGTCCGCGACCGCCTGGCGGCCTTCCGCGCCGCGGTCGAGGCGGAGGTGCGGCGGCGGACGGCGGCGGAGAAGGGGCGTGACCGCGTCGCCAAGAACGCGGTGCGCCCGCTCGCCGACCAGGTGGACTTCCTGCGTGCCCAGGCCGCCGACCTGGCCGAGCTGCGCCGGGCGGTCGCGCCGCTGGCCCGCCGGCTGGCCGTCCGGCTCTCCGCCCGCCGGAAGATGGGGCGCCAGGGCCGGCTGGACTTCCGCAAGACCGTGCGGGCCTCGCTCGGCACCGGCGGTGTCCCGGTGGTCACCCACCACCGGCCGCGCAAGGTGCACAAGCCCGAGCTCGTGGTGCTCTGCGACGTCAGCGGCTCGGTGGCCGGGTTCAGCCACTTCACGCTGATGCTCACCCAGGCGTTGCGCGAGCACTTCACCGGCGTGCGGGCCTTCGCGTTCGTCGACTCCACCGACGAGGTGACCCGGTTCTTCCGGCCCGGGGTGGACGTCGCCGACGCCATCGCCCGGATCGGCCGCGAGGCGCAGGTGGTCGGCTTCGACGGGCACAGCGACTACGGCACTGCGCTCGAGGTCTTCGCCGACCGCTGGGCCTCGGCCATCGGCCCGAAGACGTCGCTGCTCGTGCTCGGCGACGGGCGGACCAACTACCGGCAGCCGGGGGTCCCGGTGCTGGCCGGCCTCGTCTCGAAGGCCCGGTCGGCGCACTGGCTGAACCCGGAACCGCGCCGGCTCTGGGGCAGCGGCGACTCCGCGGCCGACCGCTACGGCGAGGTCATCGACATGGTCGAGTGCCGCAACGCCGCCCAGCTGGCGGACTTCGTCACCACGCTCTGAGCTGCCACCGGTAGACGTGCCGACGTGTCGACCTACCGGCAGGTCGACACGTCGACGAGTCGGTACGGGACCCACGGGCCAGCCGGGCGCACGGCTGCGCCCGCCCGGCCGACGGCCCGGTCGGACGGTGCCGCGGGGGCCGGGGCCGGTCCTCGCGGGGCCGCCCCCGGTGGCCCCCGGTTACGCTCGGCCGGTGGCAGGACGACGAGTGGGCGTGATGGGCGGGACGTTCGACCCCATCCACCACGGCCACCTGGTCGCCGCCAGCGAGGTCGCCGGCCTGTTCGGGCTCGACGAGGTCGTCTTCGTGCCGACCGGTGAGCCGTGGCAGAAGAGCGACCAGTCGGTCAGCCCGGCCGAGGACCGGTACCTGATGACGGTCATCGCCACCGCGTCGAACCCGCGCTTCTCCGTCAGCCGGGTCGACATCGACCGGGGCGGTCCCACGTACACCTTCGACACGCTCACCGACCTGCAGGCCCAGCGGCCCGGCGCGGAGCTGTTCTTCATCACCGGTGCCGACGCGCTGGCCCAGATCATGACCTGGCGCGACGGCGCCCGGTGCTTCGAGCTGGCGCACTTCATCGGGGTGACCCGCCCGGGCTACCCGCTGGGCGACTCGCACCTGCCCGAGGGTGGCGTGAGCCTGGTCGAGATCCCGGCGCTGGCCATCAGCTCGAGCGACTGCCGGGCGCGCGTGGGCCGGGGGATGCCCGTCTGGTACCTCGTGCCCGACGGCGTCGTGCAGTACATCGAGAAGCGCGGTCTCTACCGGGACGCGCCGCGTTCCGCTCCGGGGGAGGTCGGCGACGGCCGCCCCGCCGGGGACCGGCCCACCTACGACCGCCCACCCCCCGCCGCGACGGGGAACACCCTGCCCCGCGACGGCGCTCCTGCTGAATCCACGACTTCCCACCTCCAGGAGGTGCCCCGATGACCGCCTCGCCCGAGGCCCGGGAGACCGCTCTGCTGGCCGCCCAGGCGGCTGCGGACAAGCTGGCCGTCGACGTGTCAATCGTCGACGTCAGCGAGCGGCTCGCCATCACGGACGCGTTCGTCCTCGCGTCCGCCCCCAACGAGCGGCAGGTCCAGGCCATCGTCGACGAGGTCGAGGAACGGCTCCGGGAGCACGGCGTGAAGCCGGTGCGCCGCGAGGGCGTCGCCGAGGCGCGGTGGGTGCTGCTCGACTTCGTCGACGTCGTGGTGCACGTCCAGCACGCCGAGGAGCGGGCCTACTACGCCCTCGAGCGGCTATGGAAGGACTGCCCCACCATCCCCTTCACCGACGCCGCCGCTCCCGTTCCCGGCGGGTCGACCGACGCCGGCTCCCCGTCCGTCGCGGAGACGGCCGGCCAGTGACCTCGCCGGCCCTGCCCGAGCTGCCGGTGACCCGATTGCTGGTCTGGCGGCACGGCCGGACCGCGTGGAACGCCGCGGGTCGCTTCCAGGGGCAGCTCGACCCGCCGCTGGACGACGTCGGGCGGGCGCAGGCCGGTCACGCCGCACCGCACCTGGTGGCGGCCGCCCGCCTGGCGGGGCGGTCCACCGCGGTGGTGGCCAGTGATCTGGTGCGCGCCGCCGACACCGCCCGGGCGCTGACCGACCTGCTCGACGTGCCGCTGCAGCTGGACCCCCGGCTGCGCGAGCACGGCATGGGCAGCTGGGAAGGGCTGACCCGCGACGAGGTGGCCGGCCGCTTTCCCGAGCAGTACGCCGACTGGCTGGCCGGCGGCACGGTGCGGGGGCGCGGTGGCGAGGAGACGGCGGCGGTGGCCGAGCGGGTGCTCGGCGCGCTCCTCGACCTGCCCCCGGTCGAGGTGGCGGTCGTGGTGACCCACGGCGGCACGAGCGGCCGGCTGATCGAGCGGCTGCTCGAGCTGGGGCCGGACCACCGGCGCGTCTTCGGACCGCTGGGCAACTGCGCGTGGAGCGAGCTGGCCCGCCAGAGCGGCCGGTGGCGGCTGCTCCGGCACAACTCCTCGGCCGGACCGCTGCCCGAGGGCCTCGCCGTCCCACCGGCGGAGCGGCTGCGGGCCGACCGCCCGGCGGGTGCCCCGGCGGACGCCGGCGCCGGACCGACGCAGGACGCCGACGCCGTCTGAGCCGGGTCGGCGGGGCGCCAGGGGCTCCGGTCCGGCTCCATGCCCCGGCGGCCGCTAGCCTCGCCGGGTGCCCGTCGCCGTCCTCACCGATTCGACGGCCTACCTGCCCCGGGACCTCGCCGCCGAGTACGGCGTCCACGTGGTGCCGCTGTACGTCGTGCTGGCCGGCCGCTCGGGGCGCGAGGGCGAGGACATCAGCTCCGCGGACGTGGCGAAGGCGCTGTCGTCGCGAGGGCAGCGGGTCTCGACCTCCCGCCCGACGCCGGGTGACTTCCTCGCCGCCTACCGGGCCGCGCTCGACGCCGGCGCCGACCGGCTGGTGTCGGTGCACTTGTCCGCGGAGCTCTCCGGTACCTGGGACGCAGCCCGGGTCGCCGCCTCGCAGGTGGGCGAGCACATCGTCTCGGTCGTCGACTCCCGCTCCGCGGCGATGGGCACCGGGTTCGCCGTCCTCGAGGCCGCCCGCGCGGCCGCGGCGGGGGCGGAGCGCGACGAGGTGGCCCGGATCGCCCGGGAGGCCGCGGCGCGCACCCGCACGCTGTTCGTCGTCGACACCCTCGAGCACCTGCGCCGCGGCGGCCGGATCGGCTCCGCGGCCGCGGTGCTCGGGTCGGCGCTCGCGGTGAAGCCGGTGCTGCACGTCGTGGACGGGCGGGTGGTGCCGCTGGAGAAGGTGCGCACCTCGGCCCGTGCGCTCGGGCGCCTGGTGCAGCACGTCGTCGAGCACGCCGGGGACCGGGAGGTCTCCCTCGCCGTCCACCACCTCGCCGCGGCCGAGCGGGCGGACCGGCTCGTGTCCGAGCTCCGCGAGCGGGTGCCCCGCCTCCGCGAGCTGTACGTGAGCGAACTGGGCGCGGCGATCGGCGCGCACGTCGGCCCCGGCGCGGTCGGCGTCGTCGTCGCCACCGGCGCCGAGGCCCCGGACGAGCCGGGAGCCGTTCCCGGGGAGGACGACGACCGGACGCACTGAGCGGGAGCGGGCTGGACGCATCGGCACAGGGTGCACCGGACAGGGGCCGCAGGGCCGTCCGGCGTCCACAGGGTGGGGCGGCATCCACAGATCCGGCGGATGGGCTCCGGCGGGGAGGGGGCCTTCCTAGCGTCCCCGGGGTGCGCCTCCACCTCCGCCGCGACGACGACGCCGACGTCATCCGCGCCCGCCTGCGGGCCGTCCTGGCGGAGCCGCGCACGTCCGCGGGCGGCTGGCTGCCCGACGACGACGGGGACGGAGCCGGATGGTCGGCGCCGGCCGACGACCGGGTGACCGTGCCGATCGAGGCCGGGGGCGACGCGGAACGGCCGGAGGGTGTCGGCCGGCACCGGGCACCCGGCACGACGGTGCGCTGGCATCCCGGCCGGCCGGGCACCCGGGCGATCTGGGCGGCCGCCCTGGCGGCGGTGCTCCTGGTGCTCGGCTGGACGTGGTGGGAACGGCCCCGGGTGGAGCCGGCAGCCGCGGCGGTACCGACCACGCCCGGCAGCCCGGCGTCCCTCTCCACGCCACCCGGTGACGCGGCCGGGGAGGAGGGCACGGCGCCCGGGACCCCCTCGGGGACGGCCGCCACGGTGGTGGTCTCCGTGGTGGGCCAGGTGGCGCGCCCGGGCCTGGTCACGCTGGCCTCCGGGGCCCGGGTGGCCGACGCGGTCGCCGCGGCCGGCGGCATGCTGCCCGATGCCGACCCCGCCTCGGTGAACCTGGCCGCTCCGCTGACCGACGGGCAGCAGGTCGCCGTGGGCGTGCCCGGGGCGGTCCCGGACGGCGCCCCGGCCGGCGGTGCTCCCGCCGGGACCGGTGGCGGCCGGGTCGACCTCAACACGGCCGGGGTCAGCGAGCTCGACGCGCTACCGGGCATCGGACCGGTCCTCGCCCAGCGGATCGTCGACCACCGCGCCCGCACCGGCGGCTTCCGCAGCGTCGAGGAACTGGACGACGTCCCGGGTATCGGCCCGACCACCGCCGCGGAGCTGGCCGAGCTGGTGGGCGTGTGAGCGGCGCACCGCGCCGGGCGGCCCGTCGGGCGCCGGATCCGCCGCCCGACCGGTGGCGGTGGCTGGACCTGCGGCTGTGGCCGCTCGCCGGGGCGGTCTGGGCGGTGGGCCTGGCCGCTCCCTTCCTCGCACCGCCGGTCCTCCTCGCCCTGGCGGGCACCGCTCTGGCCGCGGCGGCGGTGCTCGCCCGTGCTCGCGGCCACCGGGCCGCCGTGGTGCTGGTCGTCCTGGCCGGGATCGCGGCCGCCTCCGTCGTCGCGGCGGCGCGGGGAGCCGCCCGCGACGCCTCACCGCTGCGGGCGGCGGCCACGGCCGGCGGGACGGCGGAGGTGGTGCTGACCGTGCGCAGCGACCCACGGCTCCTGGCCGGGCCGGGCGCCCCGCGGGTGGTCCTCGACGCCCGCGCCACCGGGTACGCCGACGGCGCCGGGGTCCACCGGCTGCACGACGCCGTCCTGGTCTTCGCGCCGGCCGAGGGCTGGAGGAGCCTGCTCCCGGGCCAGGAGCTCCGCGTGCGGGCGGGGCTCGCGCTGCCGGAGCCGGGCCGGGACGTCGTCGCGGTGCTGTCGGCGCGCGGGCCACCGGAGCGCCTGGCGCCGCCGGGAGCGGGCCAGCGGGTGGCGGGCGCGCTGCGGGAGTCCCTGGTCGCCGCCTCCACGCGGCTGCTGGGGGAGCGGGTCGGTGGATTGCTGCCCGGCCTGGTGGTCGGCGACACCCGCGCCATGGATCCCCTGCTCGAGGAGGAGTTCCGCGCGGCCGGGCTGGCCCACCTCACCGCCGTCTCGGGGGCCAACGTCGCGATCCTGATCGCCGGCGTCCTCCGGCCGTTGCGGCGCCGCGCCGTCGACCGGCGGGTGCAGGCCCTGGTCGCGCTGCTCGCGCTGGTCGGCTTCGTCGTCCTGGCCCGGCCGAGCGCGAGCGTGCTGCGGGCCGCGGCCATGGGGGCCGTGACGCTGGTCGCCCTCGCCTCGGGACGGCCGCGGGCGGCCCTGCCGGCCCTCGGTGCGGCGGTGACCGTGCTCCTCGTGGCGGAGCCCCGGCTGGCGCGCGACCCGGGCTTCGCGCTGTCGGTCGTCGCGACCGGGGCGATCGTGCTGCTCGCCCCGGCCTGGGCCCGGCGGCTGCGCCGGCGCGGCTGGCCGGCGCTGGCGGCCGACGCCGTCGCCGTCAGTGTGGCCGCCGGCCTCGCCACCGCCCCGCTCCTCGCCGGGCTGACCGGGACGGTGAGCCTGGTGTCCGTGCCGGCGAACCTGCTGGCCGCCCCCGCCGTGCCCCCGGCGACCGTCCTCGGGCTGCTGGCGGCACCGGCCGGCCTGGCCGCCCCCTGGCTCGGGGACCTCCTCGTCCACCTCGCCGGCTGGCCGGTGCGCTGGATCGTCGTCGTCGCCGAGCGCGCCGCGGGAGCGCCGGACGCGGTCGCCGGCTGGCCGGCCGGGACGGTCGGCGCGCTCGCCCTCACCGCGCTGCTGCTGGCCGCGGTATGGGCGCTGTGGCGGTTCCCCCGGCTGCGCCCCCTCGGGCTGGCGGCGCTCGTCGGGGTCGTCGTCGTGGGCTGGCCGCTGCGCCAGCAGCTGGACGGCTGGCCGCCGGCCGACGCGGTGCTCGTCGCCTGCGACGTGGGCCAGGGGGACGCGCTGGTGCTCCCGCTGGGCGCCGGGCAGGGTGTGCTGGTCGACGCCGGGCCGGAGGTCGTCCCGGTCGACCGCTGCCTGGACCGGCTGGGCATCGACGAGCTGCCCCTCGTCCTGCTCTCGCACCTGGACGCCGACCACGTGGGCGGCCTGGCGGGTGCGGTGCACGGCCGCACCGTCGGGGTGGTGGCCACCGGCACGCTGTCGCCGGCCGACGCGCGGGCCACGGCGGTCGACGCGCTGGTGCGGCGCGCCGGGGGCACCCGCGTGGTCCTCGTCCCGGGCGACCACCGCACCCTCGGCGGCGTCGAGCTGGAGGTGCTCGCACCCGACCCGCGACGGGCCACCGCAGGGGCCGAGGCCAACGACCTGTCGCTGGTCGTCCGGGTGACCGCGCCAGGAGGCCTGCGGCTGCTGCTCACCGGGGACCTGGGTGCCGAGGCCGAGACCCGGCTGCTGCGCGAGGGGGTCGACCTGCGCGCCGACGTGCTCAAGGTGCCGCACCACGGCAGCGGGGACGCCGACCCGGCCTTCCTCGCCGCGACCGGGGCCGGCACCGCGCTGATCTCGGTGGCGGCGGACAACACCTACGGGCATCCGGCGCCCCGGCTGCTCCGCTGGCTGGCCGAGGCCGGCATGCGGGTGCACCGCACCGACCGGGACGGTGACCTGGCGGTGGTGGGCCGGGCGGGGGAGTGGGGCGTCGCGGCCCGCGGCAAGGAGGCCGGTGCCCCCGCCGGGGCGGCGGGACCGACCGCCCCGGCGGCGCCCGCCGGGTCCCGGACGGGCGGCGGGAACCGTCGGCCGCGCGTGGCACCATGCAGGCGTGCCTGCCGCTGCCGTCGAGCCCACGTCGCGCCTGCGGGTGGTGATCGGCGAGGAGGAGCTGCTCCGCTCACGTGCCGTCGGCGCCGTGCGCACGGCCGTCCTCGGTCGCCACCCCGACGCGGAGCTGCACGAGCTGGCCGCTCTCGGGCTGCCGGTGGGGCAGCTGGCCGACGTGCTGGCACCGTCGCTGTTCGGCGGGCACCGGATGGTGGTGGTCACCGGGGTGCACGAGTCGGCCGGCGCGCTTGCCGACTCGCTCACCGCCTACGCCAAGGACCCGGACCCCGACCTGACGCTGGTCATCGTCCACTCCGGGGGCAAGCGCAACGAGGCGCTCGTCAAGGCCTTCAAGGCCGCCGGCGCGGCGGTCGACGAGTGCCCGAAGGTCAGCTCCGTCGGCGACCGCATCGCGTTCGTGCGCAACGAGGTGCGCCGGCTGGGCGGGCGCATCGCCCCCGAGGCGGTCACCGCGCTGGTCGACGCCATCGGCGCCGACCTGCGCTCCCTGTCGGCCGCCGCGAGCCAGCTCGTCTCCGACTTCGGCGGCAGCATCGACGCCGACGACGTCGCCCGGTTCCACCGCGGGCAGGCGGAGGTCACCGGCTTCACCGTCGCCGAGCGGGTGCTGACCGGCGACCGGGCGGGCTCGATCGAGATGCTGCGCTGGGCGCTGGACCGCGGGGTCGCGCACGTCCTGATCGCCGATGCGATCGCCGACGGCGTGCGCACCGCCGCCCGGGTGGCCTCGCTGAGCTCGACCAACCCCGGGGACCTCGCCCGCACGCTGAAGATGCCGCCCTGGAAGGTGAAGAAGGCGCAGGCTCAGGCGCGCGGCTGGAGCATCGAGGGCCTGCAGCTGGCGCTCGGCGTGGCTGCCGACCTCAACGCCGACGTCAAGGGGGTCGCCGCCAGCGCGGACTACGCGCTCGAGCGGGCCATCCGGCGGATCGTCACGATCCGCGCCGAGACCGGCCGCGGCCGGCCGGCCCGCACCGGTCGCTGAACGACGGGCGGGTCCCGGCGGCCGGCGTGTCGCGCCCTGGCTGCAGGAAATGCGACGAGCCCCCGTCCCGGCGGGACAGGGGCTCGTTCGGGACCGCGCCGACGGCGCGGCATCACCGGCTCAGAGGCCGGCGACCTGCTTGGCCAGCCCCGACTTGCGGTTGGCGGCCTGGTTCTTGTGGATGACGCCCTTGCTGGCGGCCTTGTCCAGCTGCTTGGCAGCGGCCTGGTAGGCGGCGCCCGCGGCAGCGGCGTCCCCGGCCTCGGCGGCGCTGCGGACGCGCCGGACGGCCGTCTTCAGGGCGGACTTGACCGCGACGTTGCGCTGACGCGCCTTCTCGTTGGTCTTGATCCGCTTCAACTGGGACTTGATGTTCGCCACGCGTGAGCCTCGGTGTCTCGACAGGAGGGAGTACTTCTGACAGTGCGTCCGGGCTTGCGCCACAGGACCGGCCTGCAAAGATACCAGCGTCCCGGCGCCGGCCCCAACCCGCCGTCCGGGGACGTCGGGCACACCCCGGACGCACCCGGCGACGCGCCCGCCTTCGGCCCGGGGGCGGGACGTGGGACGATGGCGGCACTGTGACGACTCCTGCTGCCACCGATCCGGCCCGCATCCGGAACTTCTGCATCATCGCCCACATCGACCACGGCAAGTCGACGCTGGCCGACCGGATGCTGGAAGTCACCGGAATCGTCGAGGGCCGGAACATGCGCGCCCAGTACCTCGACCGCATGGACATCGAGCGCGAGCGCGGCATCACCATCAAGGCGCAGAACGTCCGCCTGCCGTGGACGCCGCGGACCGGCGAGGACACCAGCACCGAGTTCGTGCTCGACATGATCGACACCCCGGGCCACGTGGACTTCACCTACGAGGTGTCCCGGTCGCTGGCCGCCTGCGAGGGCGCCGTGCTGCTGGTCGACGCCGCGCAAGGCATCGAGGCCCAGACGCTGGCGAACCTGTACCTGGCGCTGGAGAACGACCTCACGATCATCCCGGTCCTCAACAAGATCGACCTGCCGGCCGCCCAGCCGGAGAAGTACGCCGCGGAGATCGCGCACATCATCGGCTGCGACCCCGACGACGTCATGCGGGTCAGCGGCAAGACCGGGGTGGGCGTGCCCGAGCTGCTCGACCGGATCGTCACCGACATCCCCGCTCCGACGGGCGTGGCCGAGGGGCCGGCCCGGGCGATGATCTTCGACTCGGTCTACGACATCTACCGCGGCGTCATCACCTACGTGCGCGTGGTCGACGGGCGCATCTCGGCCCGCGAGAAGATCAAGATGATGTCCACCGGCGCCACGCACGAGCTGCTGGAGATCGGCGTCATCTCGCCCGAGCCCAAGCCGGTCGGCTCCCTGGGCGTCGGCGAGGTCGGCTACTTCATCACCGGGGTGAAGGACGTCCGCCAGTCCCGCGTCGGCGACACGGTCACGCTGTCGAGCAAGCCGGCGGCGGAGTCCATCGGCGGCTACCGCGACCCCAAGCCGATGGTCTACTCCGGCCTCTACCCGATCGACGGCAGCGAGTACCCGCTGCTGCGCGAGGCGCTGGACAAGCTGCTGCTCAACGACGCCGCGCTGGTCTACGAGCCGGAGACCTCGGCGGCGCTGGGCTTCGGCTTCCGCGTCGGCTTCCTCGGGCTGCTGCACCTGGAGATCGTCCGCGAGCGGCTGGAGCGCGAGGCGGGCATCAGCCTGATCTCGACGGCGCCGAACGTCGTCTACCGGGTGATCATGGAGGACGGCACCGAGCACACGGTGACCAACCCGAGCGACTGGCCCGAGGGCAAGATCGACCGCGTCTTCGAGCCGATCGTCAACGCCACGGTCATCGCGCCCAGCGACTACACCGGCGCGATCATGGAGCTCTGCCAGGGCCGTCGCGGCCAGCTCGGCGGGATGGACTACCTGAGCGAGTCCCGCGTCGAGCTCCGCTACACGCTGCCCCTCGGCGAAATCATCTTCGACTTCTTCGACGCGCTGAAGTCCCGCACCCGCGGCTACGCCTCGCTCGACTACCAGGAAGCCGGCGAGCAGGAGTCCGCGCTGGTCAAGGTGGACATCCTGCTGCAGGGTGAGGCCGTCGACGCGTTCAGCGCGATCGTGCACAAGGACAAGGCCTACAGCTACGGCGTGATGATGGCCGGCAAGCTGCGCGAGCTGATCCCGCGGCAGCAGTTCGAGGTGCCCATCCAGGCCGCCGTCGGCTCCCGGGTGATCGCCCGCGAGACGGTGCGCGCCATCCGCAAGGACGTCCTCGCCAAGTGCTACGGCGGTGACATCACCCGCAAGCGGAAGCTGCTGGAGAAGCAGAAGGAGGGCAAGAAGCGGATGAAGATGGTCGGCCGCGTCGAGGTCCCCCAGGAGGCGTTCGTCGCCGCGCTGTCCACCAACGAGTCCACGGCCTCCGCCAAGCCGAAGTGACGGCGCGGCTCGACGCCGTCTGCGTGTCCGGCCCGGACCTGCTGCCGCTGCCCGGCCGCCGGCCGGACCGCAGCGGCATCGCCAAGAAGCCGGTGGCCGGCCGGGTCGCCGTCGGCGAGCTGGGACTGGATGGCGACGTCCAGGTCAACCGCAAGTACCACGGCGGCGAGGGGCAGGCCGTGTACGCCTACGCCCAGGAGGACGCCGACTGGTGGTCGGCCGAGCTGGGCCGCGACCTGCCGGCCGGGATGTTCGGCGAGAACCTCCGGACGTCGGGCCTCGACCTCACCGGCGCCCTCCTCGGTGAGCGCTGGCGGGTCGGCACGGCCCTGCTGGAGGTCACCGCGCCGCGGATCCCGTGCGCCAACCTCGCCCGGTTCTGGGACGAGCCGCAGCTGGTCAAGCGGTTCACCGCCCACGGCGCCAGCGGGGCCTACCTACGGGTGCTGGAGACCGGGGAGATCGGGGCCGGGGACGACGTCGAGATCGTGGCCCGCCCCGAGCACGAGGTGACGATCGGGCTCACCTTCCGGGCCTTCACGACGCAGAAGTACCGGCTGCCGCAGCTCACGCCCGCACTGGCGTTCCTGCCGCTCAGGAACCAGCCGGCGATCGCCGCGAAGATCGAGGCCCGAGCCGTCCGCGGCTGAGCCGACCGGCGCGCTAGGGTCCGCCGCGACGGCGGGGGAAGTCCTGCCGCGACGGGAGGTCGCCATGCTGCTGCGCCGATCGGGCGTGCCGCTGCTCGCGCTGGCGCTGTTCGCCGCGCCGGTGCTCGGCGGCTGCGGGTCGGACGAGCCGGAGGAGTCGGCGACCGACCTGCTCGACCGGGCCAAGCAGACCCTCGACGAGGCCGAGAGCGCGCACTTCGTGCTGGACAGCGAGGGGGCGCCGACGACCGGGACCGTGCTGGTCGGCGGGGAGGGCGACATCGCCCGCCCGGCTTCCTTCGACGGCACGCTGCAGGTGCTCGCGCTCGGATCGACCCTCGACCTGGCGGTGGTGTCGGTCGACGGCACCGTCTACGCGCAGCTGCCGTTCACCAGCGGCTTCACCGAGATCGAGCCCGCGCAGTTCGGGTTCGGCGACCCCGGCGACCTGCTGGATCCCGAGACAGGCATCTCCCAGCTGCTGGCCGAGGCGGGCTCGGCCGAGCTGGGGGAGGAGCGCCGGGTCGACGGCGAGGTCGTCCGCGAGGTGACCGCCGAGCTGCCCGGCGACCTGGTGGAGCAGGTGCTCGCCAGCGAGGACCCGTCCCAGCCGGTGCAGGCCCGGTTCTCCGTGGCCGCCGACAGCGGTGAGCTGCGCCGGGCGGAGCTGACCGGCCCGTTCTTCGCCGACGGCGAGGACGCCACCTACATCCTCGAGCTCAGCGACTTCGGGGCCGATGTCGAGATCACCGCACCGGCCACCGGCTGAGACGCCCGGCGCCGCCTTCCGGCAGGCCCCCGGCCTGGCGGCGATCGCCCTCGCCACCCTCGCCGTCCTGGTCACGGCGGCCGACACCTACGTCGTCGTCCTCGCGCTGCCCGACATCCTCACCGGGGTCGGGGTCGGCCTGGACGAGCTGCAGAAGGCGACCCCCATCGTCGGTGGCTTCCTGCTGGGGTACACCGCCACGCTGCCGCTGCTGGGCCGGCTGGCCGACCTCCGCGGGCGGACGCCGGTCCTCATCGGCTGCCTGCTGCTCTTCGCGCTCGGCTCCCTGCTGACCGCGACGGCGGAGACGCTCGGGCTCGCCGTCGCCGGGCGGGGGCTGCAGGGCATCGGCGCCGGTGGGCTGGTGCCGGCCACGCTGGCGCTGGTCGCCGACCGCTGGCCGCCGGAGCACCGGTCGCTGCCCCTGGGGGTGGTCGGCGCGGTGCAGGAGGCCGGAGCCGTCCTGGGGCCGCTCGCGGGCGCCGCGGTGCTCGCGGTGGCCGACTGGCGGGCGATCTTCTGGCTCAACCTGCTGCTGGGTCTCGGCCTGGCCGGTGGCGTGCTGCTCACCGGGCGGGTGCGCCGGCCGGACCCGGTCGGCCTGGCGCTCGCCGGAGCAGCCGCCGTCGCGCTCGCCCTGCTGCTGGCCGAACCCGCGGCGCTGGCCGAGGACGTCGACCTGGGGCTGCTCTACGTGCCCCTGGTCGACGGCCGGCCGTGGACCACGCCGCTGCTGCTGGTCACCGTCCTCGCCGCCGCGGCCCTGGTGGTCCGCGGGCTGGTGCACCCGGCGGGCGCCGTCCTGCCGCTGCGTGGGCTGGGCCGGCTCGCCCGCGAGGTCGACGTCCTCGGGTCGGTGCTGGCCGTGGTGGCGCTCGGCGCGCTGGTGTGGGCCTTCGCGGCCGCCGACACCTCGCGGGAGGTGGTCGCGCACGGCTGGCTGCTGCTGCCGCTGGCCGCCGTCGCCGGGGTGCTGTTCGTCCTGCACGAGCGGCGCACGCCCGACCCGGTCCTGCCCCTGGCCGCGCTGCGGCCGGTCGGCGCCTGGGGCGCCCTGGTCGTCAACCTGTTCGTGGGCGCCGCGCTGGTCGCCGCGCTGGTCGACGTCCCGCTGTTCGCCCGCGCCACGACGGAGGCGGGGGACCAGCTGGGCGCGGCGCTCGTGCTGCTGCGGTTGCTGATCGCCGTGCCGGTCGGTGCCGTCGCCGGGGGCTGGCTGTGCCGGCTGGTGGCGCCGCGCCTGGTCGCGGGAACCGGGATGGCCCTCACCGCGGCGGCGTTCGTCGCCATGACCGGGTGGGACGAGCGCTCCTTGGACGGCGCCTGGTCGACCGTCGTCCTGCTGGCCGCCGGGCTCGGGTTCGGGCTGGCCATCGCGCCGGTGAACGCCGTCCTGCTGGCGGTCACCCCGGGTGCGGTCCACGGCAGCGCGGGCGCGCTCGCCGTCGTCGCCCGGACCGTCGGGATGCTGGCGGGGTTGTCGCTGCTGACCGCGGTGGCGCTGCGCCGGTTCACCGCCGAGGTGTCGGCGATCGGCACGCCCATGGAGCTGTGCCCGGCCACCCCCGCCGACTGCGCGGCCTACGACGCCGCGACCGAGGCCGCGGTGCTGACCCAGCTGCACACGGTCTTCGCCGGGGCGGCGATCGCCGCCGGGCTTGCCGCGGTGGCGTCGCTGGTGCTGCTGCGGGGTCAGGTCAGGAGTTCAGCGCGAGCCTGAGGTCGTCCCGCAGGGCGGGGACGTCCACGCCGCGGTCGTGCAGCACCTTCGCGGCCAGCCCCTCGCCCTCGCGGATCAGACCCAGGGCGATGTGCCCGTCGGTGATGCTCCGGGACTTCATGGCGATGGCCTCGCGCAGGGCGAGCTCCAGGACCTTCTTCGCGCGCGGGGAGAAGGGGATGTGGCCCTCGCGCACGGATCCCCGCGGCCGGTCCAGCGCGCCGGGGCCGAACGTGGCCTCGACGGAGCTGCGGACGGCGTCGAGGTCGATGCCCACGGTGCTGAGCGCCTCCGCGCCGAGCCCGCCGCCCCCCACGGCGGTGACGACGGCCGCGGCCACGTCGTCGTGCGTCAGGCCGTGCCGGGCGAGGGTCGCCGCACTGCGGGTGCCCTGCCGCAGCAGGCCGAGCAGCAGGTGCTCGGTGCCGACCCAGCCGTGGTGCAGCCGGCGGGCCTCCTGCTGGGCGTCGACGACGGTCGCCCGCGCCTCGGTGGTGAACCGCTCGAACATGGTCAGTCCTTCCGCCGGAGCGGCCCGCGGCCGCTCGCGTACTTCTTGTGCACGGCCTGCCGGCTGATGCCGAGCAGCTGGGCGATCTGCTCCCAGGTCCAGCCCTGGTCGCGGGCGTTCTGCACCTGGAGGGCTTCCAGGCGCTCCACGAGCACCCGGAGCGATCGGACGGCCGTCAGGCCGACCGCGGGGTCCTTGCTGCTGGCGGCGCCGGCGACCTGCGCTGTGTCTGCCATGGCCGTCAACCTAGGTTGCGCCGATGGAATTGTCAACATGCGTTGACGAATGAGGTGGTGGGAGACTTGCCCCGGGCCGCGACACGGCTCCCGGACGAGCGGGGCCGTACCCGGTGTGCGACAAGACGGCGCCAGAGGGGTTCGCCATGTCATGGCTGGTGCTGATCGTGTCCGGGGTGCTCGAGGCGGTGTGGGCCACGGCCCTGGACCGTTCGGAGGGGTTCACCCGCCTCGTGCCGACGGCGGTCTTCGTCGTCGCCCTGGCGGCGAGCATGGGTGGGCTCGCCTTCGCCATGCGCGAGCTGCCGCTCGGGACCTCGTACGCCGTGTGGGTGGGCATCGGCGCCACGCTGACCGTGGTCTACGCGATGGTCACCGGCGCCGAACCGGTCTCGCCGGTCCGGTTGCTGCTGCTGGCCGGGATCGTCGGCTGCGTCGTCGGCCTCAAGGTCGTGGAGTGAGCCGAAGAAGCACGAGAGGGCAGTTGTGGTCGCTCGCGCCGGAGCGCCCCCGCGGGTTGGCGACCACAACTGCCCTCTCGGGACAGTGCCCCTCGGTCAGAGGGTGAAGACGATCTTCCCGTTGGTGCGCCCCTCGAGCATCCGCTGGAAGCCCTCGCGGGCCTCCGTCAGCGGCAGCTCGACGTCGATCTGGGGGCGGATGCCGGTGACCCGGCACATCTGGATGAGGGCCTCGAGCTCGGACTTCGTGCCCATCGTCGAGCCGATGACCGACAGCTGGGTGAAGAAGACCCGGTTGAGCTCCGCGCCCGGGTTGAAGCCGGTGGTCGCGCCGGAGGTGACCAGCACGCCGCCGGGCTTCAGCGACTTGATGCTGTGGCCCCAGGTGGCCTCGCCGACGGTCTCCATCACGCCGTCCACCCGCTCGGGCAACCGCGCGCCGCTCTCGAAGGCCTGGTCGGCGCCCAGCGCCAGGGCGGCGGACCGCTTCTCCTCGCTGCGCCCGGTGACCCACATCCGGTAGCCGGCCGCGCGGCCGAGCACGACGAGCGCGGTCGCGACGCCGCCGCTGGCGCCCTGCACCAGGACGGTCTGGCCGGGGCGCAGCCCCGACTTCACGAACAGCATCCGGTAGGCGGTCAGCCAGGCGGTGGGCAGGCAGGCGGCCTCGGCGAAGGACAGCTCTTCCGGCTTCGGCAGCAAGTTGCGCCGGGGGACGGCGACCTTCTCCGCCATCGAGCCCTGGTGCACCTCCGACAGCAGCGACCGCTTCGGGTCCAGCGTCTCGTCGCCCATCCAGTCCGGCGTCGAGATGACCCCGTGGACGACGACCTCGTTGCCGTCCTCGTCGATGCCGGCCGCGTCGGTGCCCAGGATCATCGGCATCCGCTCGGCGGGCAGGCCGATGCCCTGCAGGCTGAACAGGTCGTGGTGGTTGAGCGAGACCGCCTTCACCTGGATCGTCGTCCAGCCCTCGGGCGCCTCGGGCTCGGGGCGGTCGCCGACCTCCAGCACGGAGAGCGGGTCCTTCGGGGCAGGGGTGGAGACGAAGGCAGCCAGCATGATCGGAACTTAGCCGAGTAGCCGCGCTGCTGCCGCACGTGCGGTGTCCAGGGCGTGGGGGTCGTTCCCCGCGGTGGTCGCGACCAGGGCTCCCTCGTACAGCAGGTGGATCGACGCCCCGGTCTGCTCCGGGTCGGCCGCACCGGCCTCGGCGGCGAGGGCGACGAGGCGTTGCCGCATCCACTCCTTCTCCGCGCGGATCACCGGTAGCGCCGGATGGTCGGTGCCCCCGACCTCGGCGTAGGCGTTCACGAACGCGCACCCGCGCTCCTGGCCGTCCAGCCATCGCCCGGCCGCGTCGAAGACGCTGCGCACCCGGTCCACCGGGGACCGGTCGGTGGCGAGTTCCTCGTCGAGCAACTGCTGCCACCGCTGCGCGCGGTGCGCGAGGTAGAGGGCGACCAGGGCGTCCTTGGAGCCGAACCGGTCGTAGAGGGTCTTCTTGGTCGTGCCGGCCGCCTCCGCGATGGTGTCGACGCCGACCGCGCGGATGCCCCGGGCGTAGAACAGGTCGGAGGCCGCGGCGAGCAGCCGTTCTGCGGCCGGCGTGAGCGACGTCGGTGGCGTGCGGGGCATGTGCCCTCCTCGTCAGTGGTCCACTGCGAGTATACCGACCGGTGTGGTTACCTCGGCCGGTGAGCCGGCATCGCCCCGACACCGTCGCCGCCGTGGTCCTGGTCGTCTGCTGGTCCTCCGGTTTCGTGGGCGCCGAGTTCGCCACCCGCGGGGCCCCGGTCACCACGGTCCTCGCGTGGCGCACGCTCCTGGCCGCCCTGCTGCTCGGCGGGTGGGCGCTCGCCCGGCGCGACCGCGTGCGGCCCGGGTCCCTGCTCCGCCAGGCGTGCCTGGGGCTGCTCGTCCAGGCGGTGTACCTGGGCGGGGTCTTCGCCGCCGCCGGCGCCGGGGTCTCCGCCGGGACCTCGGCCCTGGTGGCGGCGCTCCAGCCGCTGCTGGTGGCCGCGCTCGCCGGACGGTTCCTGGGCGAGCGGACGTCGGGACGACAGCGGGCCGGACTGCTGATCGGCGCCGGCGGCGTGGCCCTCGTCGTGGTCGGCGACCTCGGTGCCGGTGGCGCGCCACCCCTGGCCTTCCTGCTGCCGGTCGCCGCCCTCGCCGGCCTCTCGGCGGGCACGCTCCTGGAGCGCCGGTGGGGATCGGCGGAGTCGCTGGTCGTCTCCCTCGCCGCGCAGTCCGCCGCGGCCGCCGTCGTCTTCGGGACGGTCGCGAGCGTCAGGGGGGAGCTCGCCCCGCCGGGTGGCGGCGCGTTCTGGGGCGCGATGGTGTGGCTGGTCGTCCTCTCCACGCTCGGCGGCTACGGCAGCTACCTCTTCGTCGTGCGCCGGGCGGGGGCGACCCGGGCCAGCACCCTGCTCTACCTGACGCCCCCGGCGACGGCCGCATGGGCCTGGGCCATGTTCGGCCAGGCGCCCGGCCCGACGGCCGTGCCGGGCGTCGCCGTCTGCGCGGTCGGTGTGACGCTCGTGCTGCACCGCGCACGAGCAGCTGCTCCCGGGCGATCACCGGACGCCGAGGACCCGCGCGCGCGGCAGGAACGCGCCGATCCCGCCCGCCCGTGACACCTCTCCGACCCCAGCAGGCACCCGGGCCGATGGGTGCCATCAGCAGGAGGGCCTCGTCCTCCCGAGCCGTCGACGGGTCGGTGCGGGTGTCGCGCGACCCGTCGCGGTGGAGGTCAGCCGCAGACGATCCGCTGCTGGCGGAGGTCGTTCTCGGCGGGGTCCCCGTTGACCAGCGGGGCCACGACCACGCCGGGGACGGCGAGCACGACCCGGCCGGTCACCCGGGCGCCGCGCACGTCGAGGTGCTCGGTGCAGTCGCCGCGCTGGAAGACGAGCCGCTCGACCGGGCCCGTCCCCTGCCAGCGCAGGGCGACCAGCGCTGTGCCGGTCCGCTCCGGCAATCCTTCGGGGGAGGAGCAGGCGACCCGAAGGCGCCCCACCGCGGACGCCGAATCCACACCGTCGAGGCGGGCCCGCACCTGGTCCTCGGTGGTGCACTCGTAGAGGATGCCCTCGCCGCCGTCGGGGACGATGCCGCCGATGAAGAAGTCGGCGATGCCGAACGGCTTCTGGTCCGGTGGGTCGAAGACCTGGAAGGCGCTGTGCAGCGTCCACCCGGTCCGCGGATCCGTGCCGTCGAGCCCCGTGGTGGCGAAGCCGATCCGCTCCTCGGTGGCAGCAGCGGCGCCCGTCGCCGTCGCCCCGGACACGACCGCCAGCAGCACGACGGCGAGTGCCCGCCGAGCCGTCCTCGTCCTCATCCCGACCTCCTCGGTGCCGGACCGCGGGATCTCCGGGTCCGTCGCGGCGGCAGCGTGGCAGCGCGGCCGGACCGTGGGCGAGGGCCTGTCGCGGGCGAGAACCCGGGTCTCCGGCGTGCCGCGGCGACACGCCGTCAGCGGAGGACGACCACGAACTCCCCGCGCGGGACGAACTCGCCGATGACCGGGGCCCCGGGCACCTCCCCGCCCAGCAGCAGGCCGCCGGAGGTCTGCGCGTCGGCCAGGAGCAGCGCCTCGTCCTCCGAGACCGCCGACAGGTCGGTGTGCGGGCGCACCCAGTCCAGGTTGCGCCGGGTGCCGCCGGAGACGAACCCGTCGGCCAGCGCCTCGCGCGCGCCGGCCAGGTAGGGGACGGCAGCGGCGTCGACCACGGCGGTCACCCCGCTGGCCCGCGCCATCTTGTAGAGGTGGCCGAGCAGCCCGAAGCCGGTGACGTCGGTGCCGGCGCGGATCCCGGCGGCGACGGCGGCCTGCCCGGCGTCCCGGTTCAGCGCGGTCATCGAGGCGACCGCCTCCTCCGACACCTCGCCGGTCGCCTTCATCCGGCTGTTGAGCACCCCGACACCCAGCGGCTTGGTGAGGGTCAGCGGCGTCCCGGCCACGGCCCCGGAGTTGGTGATGATCCGGTCGACGTCGACCACGCCGGTGACGGCCATCCCGTACTTGGGCTCGGGGTCGTCGATGGAGTGCCCGCCGCCGACGTGGCAGCCGGCCTCCTGCGCCACCTCCAGCCCGCCGCGCAGCACCTCCGCGGCGAGCTCGGCGGGCAGCACGTCGCGCGGCCAGCCGAGCAGGTTCACCGCGACGACCGGGGTACCGCCCATGGCGTAGACGTCGGAGAGCGCATTGGCGGCCGCGATCCGGCCGAAGGTGCGCGCGTCGTCGACGACCGGGGTGAAGAAGTCGGTCGTGAGCACCAGGCCCTGACCCCCCGCGATCCGGACGACCGCGGCGTCGTCACCGTCGTCGAGGCCGATCACCAGCTCGGCGTTGGGGGCGGACGGGCCGGTCGCGGTCAGGCCGGCGACGACGGCCTCCAGCTCACCGGGCGGGATCTTGCAGGCGCAGCCGCCGCCGTGGGCGTACTGGGTCAGCCGGATGGTCGGGGTGGCGGTCGTCACGGCGTCGAACGTAGTCCGGCCGGCGCTCGGCCGCGGCCGCCGGGCAGCACCACCAGCCGCGGTCGCCCCGGCTCCTGCTCCGGCGTGCGGCGGGCACGTCCGGCCGGGTGCCGGGACCGCGCGCCGGACGACGCCTCGGTGGGAGGAGGCGCCCCGACCCCGGTCAGCTCGCGCGCCGCCGCGACCTCGCCGGTGGGCTCGGCGCTCTCGATGCGGTCCTCCCGGAACCAGCGGGCGGCCTGCCGCTCCCGGCACCACGCGACGAGGAACCAGTGCTCGCCGCTGCGCGCCAGGAGCTGCGGCTCCACCTCGCGGTGCGAGGACCGCCCGCGGCCGTCGCGGTACCGCAGGGCCAGGACCTGCCGGCCCGTCACCGCCCGCTCCAGCAGCCCGCGCACCTGCGCCGAGCGGCCGGCCTCGGCGCTGACCCACAGGCTCGTGGCGAGCAGCTGCGCCCGCCGCCGGGCATCGGGTTCCAGGACGGCCAGCACCTTCTCCAGGGCGCCGCGGCCCGCCTCGGCGTAGGGGCCCTCGGGCGAGGAGGCGAGGGCGACGGCGACCGCCGCGGCCTCCTCGGGCGTGAGGGTGACCGGCGGCAGCGTGGCGGGGGAGCGGGACCCGGTGCGCTTCACGGGTCGTGATGCTCGCACTCCCCACCGACAGTTCCGGGGAGACCGGCGGGGACGTAGTGTTCCCGGCGGAGGCGTCAGGGTGTCTGGTGGCCCCCGCGGCCTCTAAAGCCGACGTGGCCGAGCATCTCGGCCAGGCGGGTTCGATTCCCGTCCGCCTCCGCCACTTCCCGCACATACGCTGCGGGCGATGAACCAGGACCCGCAGCGCGCCGACCCCCGCCGGCAGGTGCCGCGCACCGACACCCTGCTCGCCGATCCGCGGCTCACCGCGGCCGGCGCGCGGCTGGGCCGGGACCTGGTGAAGGGCGCCGTGCAGCGGGTGCAGCAGCGCGTCCGGGCCGGCGAGGTCGCCCCCGGCGACGCCGCCGACGCCGTGCTGGCCGGGCTGCCCGCGACGGCGTCGAGCCTGCGCCCGGTGCTCAACGCGACCGGCGTCGTCGTGCACACCAACCTCGGCCGGGCGCCGCTGTCGCCGGCCGCCGTCGAGGCGGTGGTCGCGGCCAGCGGCACCACCGACGTCGAGCTCGACCTGGCCACCGGCCGGCGGGGTCCGCGCGGGGAGGCGGCGCTCGCCGCACTGCTCGACGCCGTGCCCGCGGCCGAGGCCGCGCTCGTGGTCAACAACTGCGCGGCCGCCCTCGCGCTCGTCGCCACCGCCCTCGGCCAGGGGCGCGAGCTGGTGCTGGCCCGCGGCGAGCTGGTGGAGATCGGTGACGGCTTCCGCATCCCCGAGCTGCTGCAGGCCACCGGCGCCCGGCTGCGCGAGGTCGGGACCACCAACCGCGTCACCCTCGCCGACTACACGGGCGCGCTCGGCCCCGGCACCGGCGCGGTGCTGAAGGTGCACCCGTCGAACTTCGTCGTCCGCGGCTTCACCCGGGCCGTGGACGCGGCGGAGCTGGCCACGGCCCTGGCGGGCACCGGCGTGCCGCTGGTGGCCGACGTCGGCTCCGGGCTGCTGCGACCGCACCCGCTGCTGCCCGACGAGCCCGACCTGCAGACCACGCTCGCCGCCGGCGCGGACCTGGTGCTCGCCAGCGGCGACAAGCTGCTCGGCGGGCCGCAGGCCGGCCTGGTCCTCGGGCGGGCGGAGCTCGTGCAGACGCTGCGACGGCACCCGCTCTACCGCGCGCTGCGCGTGGACAAGACGACGCTGGCCGGGCTGGAGGCGACGCTGCGCGGTCCGCTCCCGCCCGTGCAGGAGATGATCGCCGCCGGGGCCGAGGGGCTCCGGGCCCGCGCGCACGCCCTCGCCGCCCGGCTGTCGGCCGCGGGCATCCCGGCGGACGCGGTCGACGCCGACTCGCGCGTCGGCGGCGGCGGGGCGCCCGAGCACCCGCTGCCCGGCGCGGCGGTCTCCCTGCCGGAGGCGTTCGCCGGGCCGCTGCGCCTGGGCGCGACCCCGGTGGTCGGCTACGTCGAGGACGGCCGGACCCTGCTGAACCTCCGCAGCGTGCCGCCGGCCGCCGACGACGACCTCGCCGCCGCCGTGCTGGAGGTGGCCCGCCGGTGGACGTGATCGCGACCGCCGGGCACGTGGACCACGGCAAGTCGGCGCTGGTCCGGGCGCTCACCGGCATGGAGCCCGACCGCTGGGCGGAGGAGCGCCGTCGCGGGCTCACCATCGACCTCGGCTTCGCGTGGACCACGCTGCCCTCGGGACGCCGGCTGGCGGTGGTCGACGTCCCGGGGCACGAGCGCTTCGTGGGCAACATGCTCGCCGGTGTCGGCTCGGTGCCCGCCGCCCTCGTGGTCGTGGCGGCCGACGACGGCTGGTCGGCGCAGACCGCCGAGCACGTCGCCGTCCTGGACGCCCTGGGCGTGCGGCATGCGCTGCTCGCCGTCACCAAGGCCGACCTGGCCGACCCGGCACCGGTGCTCGCCGACGTCACCGAGCGGCTGGCCGGGACGTCGATGGGTGCGGTGCCCGGGATGGCGGTCAGCGCGGTGACCGGCGCCGGGCTGCCGGAGCTGACCGGTGCGCTGGAGGAGCTGCTCGGCGGGCTCCCGGCGCCGGACCGCACCGCGCCGGTCCGGCTCTGGATCGACCGGGCCTTCACCATCAAGGGCGCCGGCACGGTGGTGACCGGCACCCTCGCCGGCGGCTCCGCGGCCCCGGGCGACCGGTTCCTGCTCGGCGACCGCGAGGTGACCGTGCGCGGCGTGCAGTCCCTCGGCGAAGCCGTCGATCGGGCCGACGCCACCGCGCGGGTGGCGCTGAACCTGCGCGGGATCGCGGTGGAGGAGCTCTCCCGCGGCGACGCGCTGCTCACCCCGGGCGCCTTCCGGACCACCGACGTCGTCGACGTCAGCCTGACCTCCGAGCCCGGCGAGCGGTTGCCCGCCGAGCCGGTGGTGCACGTCGGCTCGGCCACGGTCGGTGCCCGGCTCCGCCCGCTGGACGGCGCGGCGGTGCGGCTGCGGCTGGACCGCCCGCTGCCGCTGCGCGTCGGGGACCGGCTGCTGCTCCGCGACCCCGGCGCCCGGCGGGTGCTCGGCGCCGACGTGCGCGACGTCGACCCGCCGGAGCTGCGCCGCCGCGGCGCCGCCCGCCAGCGGGCCGCCGAGCTGTCCGCCCAGCCGGACGGCGCGGCCGGGGCGGTCGCGGCCCTGGCGCGTCGCCGCGTCGTGCGCGCCGAGGACTTCGCCGCCATGGGCTGGCCGGTGCCGCCCGGCGCCACCCGGCACGGGCCGTGGCTGCTCGCCGCGGGGCTGGCCGACGAGCTCGCGGCCCGGGTGCCCGACGTCGTCGGCCGCTACCGGCGGCTGCGCCCGCTGGAGCCGGGGCCGCCGGCCGAGGTGGTGCGCCGGGCGCTCGACCTGCCCGACGCCGAGCTGGTGCCCGCCCTCGTCCGGGCGCCGCTGGTGCTGCGGGCCGGCCGCGTGGTCGACGGCGACGCGGACCTCCCGCCGGCGGTGCAGCGGGCGGTCGACGGGATCCGCGCCCGGCTGGCGGCCGACCCCTTCGCCGCTCCGGAGGCGCCGGAGCTCGGAGCCGCCGGGCTCGGCGTGCGGGAGCTGGCCGCCGCTGTCCGCAGCGGGCAGCTGGTGCGGATCGGCGAGGCGGTGTACCTCGCACCGGGGATCGCCGACGTCGCCCGGACGAGGCTGGCCGAGCTCCCGCAGCCGTTCACACTCAGCCAGGCCCGCCAGGCGTGGGGCACCAGCCGCCGGGTCGCCGTGCCGCTGATGGAGTGGCTGGACGGCCAGGGCGTCACCCAGCGGCTGCCCGACAGCACCCGCCGGCTGCGGTGACCCGTCCTCAGCGGTAGGGGTCGGTGATCTCGCGCAGCGCCGTGAGCGAAGCCCGCAGCTGCCCCCAGCGCCGCTCGCCCAGGTGCCTGCGCCACTCGTCCTCCACCTCGGCGACGACGGCCGCGGCCACCGGCTGGGCCGCCGTCCCGCGTTCGGCGAGGCGCACCAACCGGGCGCGCGCGTCGGTCGGGTCGGGCGTGCGCCGGACGTAGCCGGTGCGCTCCAGCTGGTCGACCAGGTGACCGGCGGTCTGCTTGGTCACCTGCGCCGCCTCGGCCAGCTCGGTCAGCCGGGTCCCGGCGGGGCCGATCCGCTGCATCAGGCGGGCCTGCGCGGGGGTGAAGTCGTCGAAGCCCGCCCGTGCGAGCGCCTCGAAGACCCGGTTCTCGAGCGCGCGGTAGGGGATGAAGAGGAGCAGCCCGAGGTTCAGCTCGTCCTCGGTCGGACCGGGTTGGGCCGTCATCGACATCCTCGTTGACCGAAGTCAGATCATCGAACTACATTGGTTCGAGGATCGTACTAGTTCCTGGGGAGCGCGTCATGGGACCGCAGCCGACCCGAAGCATGGACGTCGACGCCGTCTGGGCGGCGACCGACCGCCAGCGCCTCGACCTCGCCGACCTGCTGGACGAGCTGACCGACGAGGAGTGGGAGCACCCGTCGCTCTGCGCGGGCTGGCGGGTGCGCGACGTCGCCGCCCACCTCGCACTGGCGCAGACCGGACCGGCTCGTGCGACCGCCGATCTGGTCCGCGCCGGCGGCAGCCTGCAGCGGATGATCCACGACAGCGCCGTCCGGTCCGCCGCGGTGCCGCGGGAGCAGGTGGTCGCCCGGATCCGCGGCATGGCCGGCTCGCGACGCAAGGCCCCCGGCATCAGCCACCTGGAACCGCTGCTCGACGTGCTCGTGCACGGCCAGGACATCGCGCTGCCGCTCGGCCGTCCCCGCGCCATGCCCGTCGATGCCGCGGTGACCGCGGCCACGCGCGTGTGGGACCTGCCGTGGCCGATGTCCACCACGTTCTCCGCCCGGCGGCGGCTGCGGGGCCGGCGGCTGGTGGCGACCGACGTCTCCTGGTCGGCGGGGGAGGGTGACGTCGTCGAGGGGCCGATCGAGGCGCTGCTCCTGCTGCTCACCGGCCGGACGGCCGCAGCGCGGGATCGGCTCTCCGGCCCCGGCGCGGCCGGGCTCCGCCAGGCGCGCCGCGCACGGTAGGACCTCGCTTCCCGGCGAAGCAGGATCCGAGCTGCCGGGAAAGTCCTGTGAGCACGGTCCGTCTCTGCCCAGCCTGACTGGGCAGAGACGGACCGAGCCGGGAACCGTCCCCGCTCAGCCGGCGGAGGGCACCCAGCGGGCAGGGCGCTTCTCGCGGAACGCGGCGATGCCCTCCTGCCCCTCCTCGCCGGCGAAGAACTGCGCCGAGAGGTCGAGCACGTCGTCGAACCGCAGCTCCGGCTGCCGGGCGCGCAGCAGCCGCTTGGTCGCCGCCAGCGCGGCCGGGGCGCCGGCGGCCAGTGCGGTCAGCTGACCGGCGAGCACCCCGTCCACCTCGTCGTCGGCCGCCACGAGGTCGACCAGCCCACCGGCGGCCGCCGTCGTCGCGTCGAAGACCTCGCCGGAGAGCATCAGCCGGTGGGCGACGTGGGTCGTCATCCGGGGCAGGACCACCGCCGAGATCACCGCCGGCACCAGCCCGAGGCGCACCTCGGAGAACGCGAAGGTCGACGACGACGCCGCGACGACGACGTCGCAGGCGGCCAGCAGCCCCACCCCGCCGGCGCGGGCCGGGCCGCGGACGACGGCGACGACGGGCTTGGCCGCGGACCACACCAGCGACAGGAGCTCGGGGAACTCGCGCACCCCCTGGTCCTCCGACGAACCGCCGGAGGCCTCGGCGAGGTCCATGCCGGAGCAGAACACCCGGCCGGTGTGGTCGAGCACGACCACCCGCACCGCGTCGTCGGCCAGGGCCTCCTCGAGCGCCGTCCGCAGCTGGGCGCGCATCGCCCGGGACAGCGCGTTGCGGTTGGCGGGGGAGTCGAGGGTCAGCGTGGCGACGCCACCGGACACGGACACCTGGAGCACTCGGTCGGAGGTCACGTCCGGCATCCTGCCGCGCCCGGGCCCGCGCGCGGCACACTGGGAGCAGATGAACACCGTCCTGCCGCTGCTGAACGACGCGGGCCCGCCCCCCGGGTCGCCGGGCCCCGACCGGCTTCCCGAGAGCGCGCGTGCCGACCTGGCCACCACGCCGTTCGGGCTCTACGTGCACGTGCCGTTCTGCGCGACCCGCTGCGGCTACTGCGACTTCAACACCTACACCTCCGAGGAGCTGGGCCCGGGGGCGAACCGGAGCGAGTACGCCGGCACCGCGATCGCCGAGCTGCAGCGGGCCGTCCGGACCCTCGGGCCGGACCTGCCGACGGTCTCCACCGTCTTCGTGGGCGGCGGCACCCCCACCCTCCTGCCGGCCGACGACCTCGCCGCCGTCCTCGACGCGGTCCGGGACCTCTTCCCGGTGGCCGACGACGTCGAGGTGACCACCGAGGCCAACCCCGAGACGGTCTCGCCCGCCTCGCTCACCCGGCTCCGCGAGGCCGGCTTCACGCGGGTGAGCCTGGGCATGCAGTCCGCCGCCCCGCACGTGCTGGCCGCGCTGGACCGGCGGCACACCCCGGGCCGCGCCGTCGAGGCCGCGCACGAGGCCCGCGCCGCCGGGTTCGAGCACGTCAACCTCGACCTGATCTACGGCACGCCGGGGGAGACCGACGCCGACTGGGCCGCCTCGCTGGACGCCGTCCTCGCCTCGCCTGTGGACCACGTCAGCGCCTACGCGCTGATCGTCGAGGAGGGCACGAAGCTCGCCCGCCGGGTGCGGCGGGGCGAGCTCCCGATGCCCGACGACGACGTCCTCGCCGACCGCTACGAGCAGGCCGACGCCACCCTGAGGAGCGCGGGGTTCCGCTGGTACGAGGTGTCCAACTGGGCCACCTCCGACGCGGCGCGCTGCCGGCACAACGAGCTGTACTGGGCCAACGCCAACTGGTGGGGGATCGGCCCGGGGGCGCACAGCCACGTAGGCGGGCTCCGCTGGTGGAACGTCAAGCACCCCGCCGCCTACGCCGACCGCCTGGCCCGGGAGGAGAGCCCCGCCCAGGACGCCGAGCTGCTCGACGACGCCGACCGCGCCCTGGAGGCGGTCATGCTCGGCCTGCGGCTGCGCGACGGGCTGCCGCTGACGGCGCTGACCGCGACCGGCCGCACCCGCGCCGCCGAGGCGGTCGCGGAGGGCCTGCTGGAGGCACTGGCGCACGCCGCCGGCCGCGCCGTCCTCACCGATCGGGGCCGGCTGCTGGCCGACGCGGTGGTCCGCGACCTGACCGACTGAGCCCGCGCCGCTCCCGGAACCTCACCCGGACGGGCGGGGTCGCCGGGCCGGTTCTGGGCTATGGTCCCCGTTCCGGCAACGGCGCCGGGGGAATCGAGGGGGTGGTCGGCGGTGTTCCTGCCCGGAGTACGCCCGGCCCCGGCCCCACCGTTCGCCCTGTCCGGCGGTGTGCGGCTCGCCCTGGCGATGAACCGTCGCGCTCGCGGACTGCGCGGGCTCGACGTCCTGCGCCGCAGCCAGGACCGGGCCCCGCCGCAGCGCCGCTGACTCCAGCCGGGAGTCGCTCCCGCCCGTCCTGACGCGCCACCGACCGGTGACCGCGTCCTTCCGCGTTGCCAGAAGGAGATCCGCATGTCCGCCAGCACCGATGCCATGACCGCCTCTTCGGCGGACCGCTTCCGCACCCTGCTCGAGACCCAGCGCACCGACGCTGTCCGGCAGCGGGAGGAGGCGCTCGCCGAGTGCGCCACCTCCGTGCCCGACCCGGTCGCCCAGCGCCGCAGCGCCGACCTTCAGGTGACGATCGAGGAGATCGACGCCGCCCTCGCCCGGATCGACGCCGGCACCTACGGCCGGTGCACCGGCTGCGACGCCGCCATCCCCGAGGAGCGGCTGGAGCTGCGCCCGTTCGCCCGCACCTGCGTGGCCTGCACCGCCGCCGCCTGATCCACCGGTCGCCGGCCGGACCTGACATCCGTCAGATCCGACCGGCGACGTCCGGCACTACTGGCCCGGATCCGGCCCCGGCAGGCTCGGGAGCATGGAATCCGCACCCGCCCTCGAGATCCGCGGGCTGACCGTCCGCTACGGCAGCACGGTCGCCGTCGACGACCTCTCGCTCACCATCCCGCGAGGCCAGACCGTCGCCCTCCTCGGGGCCAACGGTGCCGGCAAGTCCACCGTCGTGAACGCCGTCCTCGGCCTGCTCAACCCGGCGGCGGGGTCCCTGCAGCTGCTCGGCCGGGACCCGCGGGACGCCGTCCGCGCCGGCAGCGTCGGCGCGATGCTGCAGCACGGCGGCCTGCCCACCGAGGCCCGGGTCGGCGAGGTCATCGACCTGGTCCGGCGCAGCTTCCCGACGGCCTGGCCGCTGGACGACCTCGTGGTCACCGCCGGCATCGACGGCCTGCTCGGCCGCCCGGTGGACGCGCTCTCCGGTGGTCAGCGGCAGCGCGTCCTGCTGGCGCTCGCCCTGGCCGGCGCCCCGCCGCTGCTGCTCCTCGACGAGCCGACCTCGGCCATGGACGTCGAGGGACGCCGCGCCTTCTGGACGACGATGCGCGGGCTGGCCGACCGCGGGCACACGGTCGTCTTCGCCACCCACCACCTCGACGAGGCCGATGCGGTCGCCGACCGGGTGGTCGTCGTCGCCGGTGGCCGGGTGGTCGCCGACGGCACCACCGCCGAGGTCAAGGCCGGCGTGAGCGGCCGCACCATCTCCTTCACCGCCGCGCCGGACCGCCGCCTCGACGGCATCCCGGCCGTCACCGCCGTCAGCCGAGAGGGCGCCACCGCGACCCTGGTGACCGCCGACGCCGACACGACCCTCCGGGCGCTGCTCGCCGACGGCGGGCTGCCCGACCTGGAGGTGCGCGGCGCGACGCTCGAGGACGCCGTCCTCTCCCTCATCTCCACCCGCGGCACGACCCCGATGGGAGCCACCCGATGAGCCCGCTGTTCGCCTTCCAGCTGCGCCGCGTCGCCCGGAACAGGCAGTTCGTCTTCTTCACCGTCCTGCTGCCGGCGCTGTTCACCGTCTTCCTGACGGAGATCATCGGTGGGCAGATGGCCGGCGCGGCCGAGCGTCAGGACGTCGCGGCGTCGATCATGGTCTCGATGATGGCCTACGGCGCCATCGGTGCCGCCCTGGGTGCGACCATCCGGATCTCGTTCGACCGGGCCTCGGGCTGGCTGCGCCAGCTGCGGGTCACCCCGGTGCCGCAGACGGAGGTCTTCGCCGTCGACGTCGTCGTCGGCGTGCTGCTCACCCTGCCGAGCCTGCTCGTCGTCGCCCTGGTCGGCCGGTTCGTCAGCGGGGTCCAGTTGGACCCCGGCACCTGGCTGGCCCTGGTGGCCGCGCTCTGGGCGGGCTCCAGCGCGTTCGTGGCGCTCGGCATCCTCGTCGGGCTGGCGCTGGACGAGAAGGCCGCCGGTGGCGCGATCGGCATCCTCGGCGTCGTGCTGGCGGCGCTGGGCGGGCTGTGGTGGCCGGTGGAGATGCTCCCCGGGGCGATGCGCGGCCTGGCGTACACGCTGCCCTCCTACTGGTACGCCGAGCTCGGCCGTGGCGTGGTCAGCGGGGGGTGGGCGATCGCCGCCGTCCTGGTGCTGGCCGCCTACACCGCCGGCTTCGGGGCGCTCGCCGTCCTGGTGGCGCGCCGGCGGCCGCTGTACGCCGTCGCCGGCTGACGTGGCTACCGTCCCCCGCATGGAGGAGCCGAGCCGCTGGCAGCAGCTGGGCTGGGCGCTGCCGTGGCTGCTGTTCCAGCTCTTCCCCGTGCTGGACCTGATCGCCACCCCGCGGCCGGCCGGCGTGCGGATCGCCGCGGCACTGCTGCTGGCCGTCTTCACCGCCGCCTACCTGACGGTGTTCGCCCGCGCCTTCGCGCCCGGCCGCTCGCCCGCCTACCGCGAGCTGGTGGTCGTGGCGGTGCTGGGCATCGGGCTCGGGTTCTGGCTGGGGACGCCGTGGGCCGGGCTGATGATCTACCTCTCGGCCGCGGTGGCCGTCACCCTGCCCGACCGCTGGATCTGGCCGGCCGTGGTCGGGGCTACGGCGGTGTGCGCCACGGTCGCCGCGCTGGAGGGCGCGCTCGGCAACGTCTTCTTCCTGCCGCTGCTGTGCCTGCTCACCGCGTTCGCGCTGCGCGGCACCCGCTACCTGATCACGGTCAACTCCGAGCTCACCGAGGCGCGCGAGGAGCTGGCCCGCCACGCCGTGGCGGGGGAGCGGCTGCGCTTCGCCCGCGACCTGCACGACCTGCTCGGCCACAGCCTGTCGCTGATCGCGCTCAAGAGCGAGCTGGCCGGCCGGCTCGCCGAGCGCGACCCGGTGCGGGCCAGGCAGGAGATGGCCGACGTCGAGGCCGCCGCCCGGCGCGCGCTCGCCGAGGTGCGCGACGCCGTCAGCGGGTACCGCCAGGTCAGCCTGGCCCAGGCGCTGGTCGAGGCCCGCTCGGCGCTGTCGGCCGCCGGCATCACGTTGCGCGCCCCGGCGCCCGGCGAGCCGCTGCCCGGGCCGGTGGACGCGGTCCTGGGCTGGGTGGTCCGCGAGGCGACGACGAACGTGCTGCGGCACAGCGACGCCCGCACCGTCGTCGTCGGGCTGACCACCAGTGCCGACCAGGTCGAGCTGACCGTCACCGACGACGGGCGGGGCAGCACCGCGCCGGCCGGGGACGGGCTCAGCGGGCTGGCCGAGCGGGTGGCGAGCGCCGGCGGGCGCCTGGCGCACGGCCCGGCCGACGGCCGCGGGTTCCGCCTCGCCGCCGTGCTCCCGACGGCCGCACCGGTCACGGCCGGGCGCGCCCCGGAGCAGGCGGTGTCCCCGTGATCCGGGTGCTGCTCGCCGAGGACCAGACGATGGTCCGCGGGGCGCTGCGCGCGCTGCTGGAGCTGGAGGAGGACATCGAGGTCGTCGCCGAGGTCGGCCGCGGGGACGCCGTCGCCGCCGCCGCGGTCGAGCACCGGCCCGACATCGCGCTGCTCGACATCGAGATGCCCGGCGCCGACGGGATCACCGCCGCCCGGGAGCTGCTCACGGCGCTGCCGTCGTGCCGGGCGGTGATCCTCACGACGTTCGGGCGGCCGGGCTTCCTGCGCCGGGCGATGGAGGTCGGCGCCGCCGGGTTCCTGGTGAAGGACGCCCCCGTCGCCGAGCTGGCGCAGGGCATCCGCGCGGTCATGGCCGGCGAGCGGGTCATCGACCGCGATCTCGCCGCCGCCGCGCTGGCGATCGGTGCGACGCCCCTGTCCACCCGCGAGGCCGACGTGCTGCGCGCCGCGGCCGGGGGCGCGACCGTCGCCGACATCGCCGGCCGGCTCTTCCTCTCGGAGGGCACGGTGCGCAACTACCTGTCGTCGGCCATCGGCAAGACCGGGGCGCGTACCCGGGTGGAGGCGGCGCGGGTGGCCGAGGAGAAGGGCTGGCTCTAGGTCAGCTGCCGCGCGGGCCGGGGACCGGGGGCTGCGCCGGGATCGAGGCGGTCGCCGGCCCCGTCTGCGTCTGCACCGGCGTGAGCGCGTCGAGGTCGAGCACCCGCACGTGGATGACGGTGCGCTGCTGCAGCGCCGCCCGCAGCGCCCGGTGCAGCCCGTCCTCGAGGTAGAGCTCCCCGTGCCACTGCACCGCGTGCGGGAACAGGTCGCCGTAGAAGGTCGAGTCGTCGGCCAGGAGGGCGTCGAGGGCCAGCTCGCGCTTGGTCGTCGTCAGGGTGTCCAGCCGGACCTGCCGGGGCGGGATCATCGCCCAGTCGCGGGGGGCGAGCCCGTGGTCGGGGTACGGGCGGCCGTTCCGCACGCCTTTGAAGATCAGGGGACCGACCTCCGTTCTCAGCCCCGTCCGGGGGCACCGACCGACCCCACCCTAGCCGCCGCCGGGACCGGCCGTGACCGGTCGCGCGGCAACGGCCGTCCGCCCCGCGAGCCGTGCGACGGCACCGTCGGGCGGACGTATGCTGGCTTGGCACTCTGTCCGTGCGAGTGCCAGGCCGGGGCCGGCCCGCCGTCGCGGGTCCGGCATCCCGGGGGTGCTGCACGGCGCGTCGACCGGTACGGGGAGGTGTCACCGTGGCGCACGACGAACGCCGCCTGGAGGTGCTCCGGGCCATCGTCCAGGACTTCGTCTCCACCAACGACCCGGTGGGCAGCAAGGCCCTCGCCGAGCGGCACGACCTCGGCGTGTCCCCGGCGACCATCCGCAACGACATGGCCGTGCTCGAGGAGCAGGGCTACATCACCCAGCCGCACACCAGCGCCGGCCGGGTGCCCACCGACAAGGGCTACCGGCTGTTCGTCGACCGGCTCTCCGCGGTCAAGCCGCTCTCGGCCGCCGAGCGGCGCGCGATCGAGCGGTTCCTCGACGGCGCCGTCGACCTGCACGACGTGCTCGGCCGCACGGTCCGGCTGCTCGCCCAGCTCACCCGCCAGGTCGCCGTCGTCCAGTACCCGACGCTCTCCCGCAGCGCCGTCCGGCACCTGGAGGTCGTGCAGGTCGCGGCCGGCCGGCTGCTGCTGGTGCTCATCACCGACACCGGGCGGGTGGAGCAGCGCGTCGTCGACTGCCCGGCCGACGTCGACGCCGGTGCCGTGCCGGAGCTGCGGACCCTGCTGAACTCCGCGTTCGCCGGGGTGAAGCTCGGCGAGGCGGGGGACAAGGTGTCCGGCCTGATGGAGACCGCGCCCCCGCACCTGCGGGGCCTGGTCGCCACCGTCGGCGCGACGCTGATGGAGACCCTCGTCGAGCCCAGCGAGGACCGGCTGGTCATCGGGGGGACGGCGAACCTCGCCCGCGGCAGCGCGATGGACTTCCCCGGCACGATGCAGCCGCTGCTCGAGGCGCTGGAGGAGCAGGTCGTCGTCCTGCGCCTGATGGGCGAGGTGGACGCGAGCACCGTGCTGGTACGGATCGGTGAGGAGAACGCCCACGAGGCGCTGTCGGGCGCCTCGCTGGTCACCGTCGGGTACGGCTCCGCCGACCGGTCGCTGGGCGGCCTCGGTGTCGTGGGGCCGACCCGCATGGACTACCCAGGGAACATGGCCGCGGTCCGTGCCGTGGCCCGCTACGTCGGCCACCTGCTGGCCGAGAGCTGAGGACGAGACCTTCTATGGCAACCGACTACTACGGCGTGCTGGGCCTGGCCCAGGGGGCCACGGACCAGGACATCAAGCGCGCCTACCGGCGGCTGGCCCGTGACCTGCACCCGGACGTCAACCCCGACCCCGAGGCCAAGGAGCGCTTCCAGGAGGTCACCCGCGCCTACGAGGCGCTGACCGACCCGGAGAAGCGGCGCATCGTCGACCTCGGCGGCGACCCGTTCGACGCCGGCGGCGGCGCCGGCGCCGGCTTCGGCGGAGCCGGGTTCGGCGGAGCCGGGTTCGGCGGCCTGGGCGACATCATGGACGCCTTCTTCGGGGGCGCGGCCACCCGCGGGCCGCGCAGCCGCACGCGCGCCGGCCGGGACGCGCTCATCCCGGTCGAGCTGGAGCTCGACGAGACGGTGTTCGGCGTCACCAAGGACCTCACCGTCGACACCGCCGTCCTCTGCGACACCTGCGCCGGCGCGGGTACCGCACCTGGCACGCACGTGGCCACCTGCGGCACCTGCGCCGGCCGCGGCGAGGTGCAGAGCGTGCAGCGGGGCTTCCTCGGCCAGGTCGTCTCCAGCCGCCCCTGCCCGACCTGCTCGGGCACCGGCCAGGTCATCCCCGAGCCGTGCCCCAAGTGCGCCGGCGACGGCCGCGTCCGGGCCCGCCGCACCCTGTCGGTGAAGGTGCCCGCCGGGGTCGAGGACGGCATGCGCATCCGGCTCACCGGGCAGGGCGAGGTCGGCCCCGGTGGCGGCCCGGCCGGCGACCTCTACGTGGAGGTGCACGAGCGGCCGCACGACGTGTTCACCCGCGAGGGCGAGGACCTGCACTGCCGGGTGACCCTCCCGATGACGTCCGCGGCGCTGGGCACCACCCTCAACCTCAAGACGCTGGACGGCGAGGAGGAGCTGGACATCCGCCCCGGCACCCAGTCGGGCAGCGTGCTGACCCTCCGCGCGCACGGCGCTCCCCGGCTGAGGGCCACCGGGCGGGGCAACCTGCTGGTGCACGTCGAGGTGCAGACGCCGACCCGGCTCGACGGCGAGCAGGAGAAGCTGCTCCGGGAGCTCGCCGCGCTGCGCGGCGAGGACCAGGCCGATTCGCACCACGAGGCCCAGGGCGGTCTCTTCTCCCGGGTCCGCGACGCGTTCAACGGGCGCTGAGCATGAGCACCCCGGGCCCGGAGCTGGACGGCGCGCCCCTCTTCCTGCTCGACGAGCTGCCGGAGACCGAGGAGCTGCTGGTCGCCGGGCCCGAGGGGCGGCACGCCGTCGAGGTGCTGCGGCTGCAGCCGGGGGAGCGGGTGCACGTCGGCGACGGCCGGGGCATCCTCGCCGAGGGCGACGTCGTCGCCGCGGGGCCCGAGGGGCTGCGGGTGGCGGTGCGGGCGCGCTTCGAGGTGCCCGAGCCGGATCCCGAGTTCGTGCTGGTGCAGGCGCTGCCGAAGGGTGACCGCGGCCCGCTGGCGGTCGACCTGGCCACCGAGCTCGGGGTCGACCGGATCGTGCCGTGGCAGGCGTCCCGCTGCGTGACCCGCTGGCGCGACGACCGGGTGGGCAAGGGCGTCGCGAAGTGGCGCGCCGCCGCCCGCGCCGCGAGCAAGCAGTCCCGCCGGCCGCGGCTGCCCGAGGTCACCGAGCCGATGACCACCCGCGAGGTGTGCGGGCTGCTGGACGACGCCGACCTCGCCGTCGTCCTGCACGAGCAGGCCCGCCGTCCGCTGGCGGAGCTCACCGTCCCGCAGGCGGGCGCGGTCGTGATCGTCGTCGGCCCGGAGGGCGGTCTCTCCGACGGCGAGGTGGTCGCCTTCCGCGCGGCCGGCGCCGAGTCGGTGCGGCTGGGGCCCGAGGTGCTGCGCACCTCCACGGCCGGCGCCGCCGCCCTCGCCGCCCTGTCCATCACGACGCGCTGGAAGTAATCACGCCCGGTGTGCCGCGACGCGGGGCCCTGTTGATCAGGTGACCTGGTCATTCCGGGTCCTGGCTCACCGTCGACGCTGAGCCAGGACCACACCAGGTGAGCCAGGACGCGGGGAGCCGGGCATCGTCCGGTCATCGCAGGGCGGCGCGGGCGCGGTCGCTGACCAGGTCCACCAGGAAGGTGAGCAGCACGATCGCGGCCAGCACGGTGGTCACGGCGGGCCAGTCGAACGCCGACGTCCGGGCCGAGAGCAGCACCCCGATGCCGCCGGCGCCGAGCAGCCCGACGAGCACGGTGTCGCGGATCGCCACCTCCCAGCGGTAGAGCGACAGCGCCAGCACCGGACCGGCGAGCGCCGGGGCGGAGCCGTAGAGCCACCGGCCGACGGGGGAGGACCCCATGGCGCGCAGCGCCTCGGCCGGGCGCCGGTCGGCCTCCTCGACGGCCTCGCCTACCAGGCGGCCGAGCACGCCGAGGGTGTAGACCCCGAGGGCCAGCGCACCGGGCAGGACGCCGGGCAGCAGGACGAACAGCAGCACCAGCGCCCACACCGGCGGCGGGACGGCGCGCAGCAGGAGCAGCGCCAGCCGGGTGAGCGCCCCCGCGGTGCGGCGGACCGGCCCGGCCGGACCATGCGGACGCGCCGCGAGCGCGGCCAGCGCCACCGCCCCGGCCGCGGCGAACGCGATCGCCAGGACCGACATCCGCAGCGCGTCCAGGGCGGTGGACCAGACGTCGCCGAGCAGCTCGCCGTCGACCGCCGGTGGCCACGCGGCCGAGCCGAGGTAGGCCAGCTGCTCGCGGGTGCGCGCGGAAACCAGCGCGGCGGGGGAGAGCGCCAGGTACCAGAGCGCCCACCCGACCCCGGCGACGACGGCGAGCACCGCGCCGGCAGGCAGCGGATCGCGCCGGTACCCCGTGCGTCGGGGCGCCGCGACCCGTCGGCGCACGGCCCGGCCGCCGACGTCGGCCAGCAGGCACAGCAGGGCGAGCGCGTAGACCGTCGTCCACACCTGCTCCCAGCGCAGCGAGGTGAACGACAGGGCGAGCTGGTACCCCAGCCCCCCGGCGCCGATCAGGCCGAGGACGACCGCCGACCGGACCGCGCACTCCAGCCGGTAGAAGGAGTACGAGAGCAGCCCGCCGGAGGCTGCGGGCAGCAGCCCGTACAGCGCCGCCGTCCCCCGCCCGGCGCCCGCCGCGAGCAGGGCGTCGTAGCTACCGCGGGGCACCTCGTCCAGCAGGTCGGCGAAGACCTTGGCGGTGATCGCCCCGTAGGGGGCGGCGATGGCCAGCACGCCCACCCACGGGTCCAGGCCGAGGACGTTGACCAGCAGCAGGCCCCACACCGCCTCGTGCAGCCCCCGGGGCAGCGCGAGCACCCCGCGGGTCAGCAGCCAGCCGGTGCGCCGTCCTCCCCAGGCCGTGCGGGAGACCGGGACCGCGGCCAGCGCCCCGAGCAGCACGGCCAGCCCGGCACCGAGGACGGCGTAGGCGAGGGTCACCAGGGTGGAGCCGGCGACGACGCGCAGGAACCCGCCGTCCAGCTCCGGGCGCAGCGCGGCGGACAGGAAGCGGCCGGCCTGACCGGCGCCGGCCGGGTTGAGCACCGGCCCGGAGAACAGCCCGCTGCCGGCCAGCGCCCAGCCGACCAGGACGACGCCGGCCAGCGCCCACGCCCACCGGCGCCGGTCCCGGTGCAGCCGGGCCGCCGGGGGCGCCGCCCGGTCGAGGACGGTCGTCACCGGGTGACCCCGTAGAACCGCTCCAGCTCCACCACCGTCAGGCTGCGGGCGGGGGCGTCCAGCACCACCCGGCCGGCGGCGAGGCCGACGACCCGGTCGCAGTGCCGCAGGGCCAGGGCGGGGTCGTGCAGGCAGGCCAGCAGCGCGCCGCCCCGGCCGGTCGCCAGGTCGCCCAGCAGGCCGAGGGCGAGGTCGGCCAGGGCCGGGTCCAGGGCGGACGCCGGCTCGTCGGCGAGCACCAGGTCGGGCTGCTGCACGAGCAGCCGGGCCAGCGCCACCCGCTGCCGCTGCCCGCCCGACAGCCGGTCGGTGCGCTCGTACATCCGGTCGGCGAGCCCCACCCGGCCCAGGGCGTCCCGCACCGTGCCCGGGTCCTGCGGGCGGAGCAGCGACCACGCCGCCCGGGAGGCCGGCCACGAGCCCAGCCGCCCGGCGTTCACGTTGTGCACCACCCGCAGGGCGCCGGTCAGCTCCAGGTGCTGGTGGACGGTGCCGGTGCGGGCCCGCAGCCGGCGCAGCTCCCGGCCGCGCAGCGCCGTCGGGTCGCGCCCGAGCACCCGCACCTGCCCCGCCGCCGGGGTCACCGCGCCGTTGAGCACGTTCAGCAGCGTCGACTTGCCCGCACCTGACGCGCCGACGACGGCGACCCGCTCGCCCGCGGCCACGGCGAGGTCCACCCCGGCCAGGGCGGGCGTGCCGCCGAAGCGGACCTCGATGCCGGTGAGCCGCGCGACCTCGGTCAGTTGACCAGCCCCAGGTCGCGGCCGATCTGCTCGATCTGGTCGTAGTTCGCCGCCTCCGTGGGCACGAAGGACCCGGCCCCGAACAGCTCGAGCACCTCGGCGTCGGCGGGGACGTCGGCGGACAGCCCGGTGAAGTAGCCCGTCAGCCGGTCGGGCAGGTCGGCGCCGAACCGCTCGACCGCGCGGGGGCCGAGCAGCCAGTGGTAGTCGTGGTAGGCCGGGGTCCGGGCGTACCGGACGACCGCCGGGTCGATCTCGCCGGCGGCCGCGCGCGACTCGTAGACCTGCTCGTTCAACACCCCGGCCTGGTAGCTGCCCGAGGCGACGAGGGACAGCGTCGCGTCGTGCGAGCCGGAGAAGCCCGGGCCGCCCGGGAAACCCTCGGGGTCGACGCCCTGCTCGGCGAGGAAGTACGCCGGCATCAGCCGACCCGAGGTCGACGTCTCGCTGCCGTAGGTGAAGCGCAGGTCGCCGAGCGGGGTCAGGTCGTCGGACGGCGCCAGGCCGGTGCCCGCGTTCACCACGAAGACGGAGTGGAAGTCCTCGTCGATGTCGCGCTGGGCGATCGGGACGGCGCCGGGGGTCTGCAGCCGGGCCTGCACGCCGGTGAGGCCGCCGAACCAGACCAGGTCCAGGTCACCGGTGCGGAACAGCGAGACGGCGGCGGCGTAGTCGGTGACAGGCACGTACTCGACGTCCAGGTCGAGGGCCGTGGAGAGCGAGTCCGCCACGGTGCCGTGCAGCCGCTGCAGGACCTCGGGGTCCTGGTCGGGGATGGCGCCGATGCGCAGCGGACCCGGGTCGTCCGTGGAGCCGGCGGCCGGCGACGTGCTGCCGCAGCCGGCGAGGACGGCGACCAGCAGGAGCGCGGCGATGCGTCGGAGGAGCGGGAGGGGAGCGGATCCGGGATCGAGGCCACCCGACCGGGCGGCGGCGGGGCCGCGCACTACGTGCGCGCAGGGGGGACGGGACGGGACACGACGGCCTCCGGCGAGAGGGGGAGAGGGGGCGACCCATCCTGCACCCGGTGTGGTGGGCCCGGCGCGCCGTGCCGCCGACGCGCGATCCCGGCGATCCGGCCGGTCACGTTCTGGGCACGCTTCCCACGCCCCTGTCAGAGGGCGACCGCGAGGTGCCTAGTGTGACGCCCGTAACCAGCCGACCGGATGCGGTCGGCCCACGACGCCCGGGTGCCACGGACCGGCCCGTCCGCCAGTGATGCGCGGCCGCCTCGTCGCGGCCGGCGCGGGCGTCGTGCTCGACAAGGGAGAGACATGCGCACCAAGCTCCACACCGTCGCCGCGGCCGGCGCCGCGGCCCTCCTCCTCGCCTCGTGCGGCTCCGGTGAGTCCGGCGGTGGCGGGGACTCTGCCGCCTCCGGCGGGCTGACCGGCGAGGGCAGCGGCGAGTCCTGCACCATCGAGGGCGAGGTGCCCCTCGGCGCGGTGCTCAGCCTCACCGGTGCCGCCGCCAGCTACGGCGAGTCGCAGCAGCGCGGCCTGGAGCTCGCCGCCGGGGAGCTGGCCGAGCAGGACGGCGTCACCTACGACCTCACGATCGAGGACGACCAGACCGACCCCCGCCAGGCCATCACGCTGTTCGAGCAGTTCGTCTCCGACGGTGCGAGCCTGATCATCGGGCCCACGCTGTCCAACGCCGCCGTCCAGGCCGACCCGATCGCCCAGGAGGCCGGCGTCCCGGTGCTGGGCATCTCCAACACCGCCGCGGGCGTCACGGAGATCGGCGACTACATCTTCCGCGACTCGCTCACCGAGCAGGCGGTGATCCCGCAGACGATCGCCCAGGCGACCGAGCAGTTCGGGCTCGAGGACGTCGTCGTCATGTACAGCAACGACGACGCGTTCACCGAGTCCGGCTACGAGGCGTTCGCCGCCGCGCTGGAGGAGGAGGGCGTGACCGTCAGCGAGACGATCACCTTCTCCAAGTCCGACACCGACTTCCGCGCGTTGCTGACCCAGGCCCAGGAGAGCGACCCGGACGCGCTGGTCGTCTCGGCGCTGATCGAGGCCGCGGTGCCGCTGGTGACCCAGGCCCGCGAGCTCGGCATCGACGTCCCGATCATCGGTGGCAACGGGTTCAACAACCCGACGCTGATGGCCGACGCCGGCGAGGCGGCCGAGGGCGTCGTCGTCGGCGCCGCGTGGAACTCCTCGTCCGACAACCCGGAGAACCAGGCGTTCCTCGAGGCCTACGAGGCCGAGTACGGCGCGCAGCCCGACCAGTTCGCCGCGCAGGCCTACACCGGGCTCAAGCTGGTCGACCAGGCGGTGCGGGCGAACTGCTCCGCCGAGCGCGACAGCATCCAGGAGGCGCTGGGCCAGATCGAGGACGTGCCCACCGTCCTCGGCGAGTTCTCCATCGACGAGAACCGGGACGCCGACCACCCGGCCGTCGTGCAGGTGGTCGAGAACGGCGCGTTCGCCGTTCTGGAGTGATCCGGCGCGCGGTGCCGGCCGGCCGACCGGCCGGCACCGCGCTGCGACCCCGCCGGGGGCCCGGTCCTCGGACCGGGCCCCCGGCGGCGTGTCGGCTACCGTGCCCGGGCACCCACGACGAGAACAGGCAACGCTGTGCAGCAGCTCCTCAACGGCATCTTCATCGGCTCGATCTACGCGTTGTTCGCCATCGGGTTCACGCTGGTCTTCGGCATCCTCGACCGGCTGAACCTCGCGCACCCCGCGGTCTTCGCCGCCTCCGCCTTCGTCGGCATCGAGCTGGTCGAGCGGGGTGGCCTCTCCCTCTGGGCCGCGCTGCCGATCGTGTTCGTCTTCGGCGCCGTCCTGGGCCTGGTCATCGAGCGCGTGGCGTTCCGGCCGCTCAAGAACCGGCCCGACGCCCACTTCGCCGGGCTGATCTCCTCGATCGCGCTCGCCGGCATGCTGATCGCGGTGCTCCAGTGGCGCTACGGCCCGGACACCCGCCGCTTCCCACCGGGCTCGTTCCCCGACACCCGGTACGAGGTGTTCGGTGCCCAGGTCACCCTCGTGCAGGTGGTGATCCTCGTGGTCTCCCTGGCCCTGATGGTGGGGCTGACCTACATGGTCACCCGGACCCGGCTGGGCCGGGGGATGCGCGCGGTCGCGGAGAACCCGACGGCGGCGCGGGTGCTCGGCGTGAACGTCGACCGGGTCACCGCGGTCACGTTCGCGATCTCCTCGGCGCTCGGCGCGGTGGCCGGCGTGCTGTTCGCCATCAACGTGAACACCGCCCAGCTGGGCATGGGCGCGGCGATCGAGCTCAAGGGCCTGGCCGTCATCATCGTCGGCGGCATGGGCTCGCTGCCGGGCGCGCTCATCGGCGGCCTGCTGCTGGGCCTGGCCGAGGTGTTCGCCGTCCAGTACATCGGCTCGTCGTGGGTGAACGTCATCGCGTTCGGCCTGCTGTTCGTGATCCTGCTGCTGCGCCCGCAGGGGCTGCTCGGCGCGCGGAAGGTCCGGGAGGTCTGATGCTGGGCCAGTACGCCACCACGCTGACCTTCATCGCCCTCGGGGCGATCTTCGCCTACTCGTTCTACGCCGTCCTGATCGCCGGGCAGCTCAGCCTCGGCCAGGCCGGGTTCGCCTCCCTGGCCGCGTTCTCCGGGGCCTACCTGGCCCCCAGCGGGGACGACGTCGGCGACGTCGCCGCACTGCTGATCGCCGTGGCGATCGGCATGTCGGTCGGTGCGATCGGCGCCGTCGTCCTCGGCCTGCCGACCATGCACCTGCGCGGGGTCTTCCTGGCCATCGCCACCCTGGGGTTCGCCGAGGCGGTCCGCGTGGTGCTGCTCAACCAGGAGTGGACCGGCGGCGCCCAGGGGCTCGGGGTGCCCCGGGTGCTCACCGTCGGCATGGCCTGGACCGCGCTCGCGCTGGTCGCCTACTGGTTCTGGCGGATGGGGCGCTCGCGCTACGGACGGGCCCTGGAGGCCATCCGCGAGGACGAGCTGGCCGCCCGCTCCATGGGCATCGACGTGGGCCGCCACCGGCTCGCCGCGTTCGTCACCGCGGGTGCGGTCGCCGGCCTGTACGGCGTCCTCTACGCCTACTACGTCCGGCTCATCGCCCCCAACGACTTCGACTTCGTCGCGGCCGTCGAGGGGCTGGTCACCGCCGTGGTCGGAGGCTCCACGATGTTCCTGGGGCCGCTGCTGGGCAGCGGGTTCCAGACGATCGTCCCGGAGATCCAGCGGGCGGTCGGGGTGGAGGCGGGCTGGATCCGGCCGTTCCTCGCCGGCCTGCTCCTGCTGGTCGTCATCCTGTTCCTGCCCGGAGGCCTGGCCAGCCTGCTGCCGCGCCGGACCCGGATGCCGTCCGGTGCGGCCGACGACGACGACACCACCGGCCTGGCCGGTCGCCGTCACCCGGCCGCCGGCGAGCCGGTGATCACCCTCGCCGGCCTCGGCAAGGAGTACGGCGGGGTGCACGCGGTCCGGGGCGTGGACCTGGAGATCCGGGCCGGCGAGGTCGTCGGCCTGATCGGCCCGAACGGGGCCGGCAAGACGACCCTGGTGAACATGATCAGCGGGCTGGTCCCGCCCAGCTCCGGCAGCGCGACCGTGCTCGGCACGGCGATCGGCAGCACCCCGGTGCACCGGATCGCGGCGGCCGGGGTGAGCCGCACCTTCCAGCACTCCAAGCTGTTCAACCGGCTGTCGGCGCTGGAGAACGTCCTGGTCGGCGCCCACCTGGTGAGCCGGCCGACCTTCCTGCGGCGGCTGCTCTGGCTGCCCTCGGCGCGCCGGGACGAACGGGCCGCGCTGCGGCAGGCGGCGCGCTGCCTGGAGCGCGTGGGCCTCACGGACCTCGCCGCCAGCCGGGCGGAGGCGCTGTCCTACGGCGACCAGCGCCGGCTGGAGATCGCCCGGGCGCTGGCCTCCGACCCGTCCCTGCTCATCCTGGACGAGCCGGCCGCGGGGATGAACCACGTCGAGGCCGGGCGGCTGTCGGAGCTGATCAGGTCGCTGGCGCTGGACGGGCTGACCATCCTGTTCATCGAGCACAACGTCGGGATGGTCCTGCAGACCTGCACCCGGGTCGTCGTCCTCAACTTCGGCGAGGTGATCGCGAGCGGCACGCCGGACCAGGTCGCCGCCGACCCGGCGGTCATCGAGGCCTACCTGGGCTCGGCCGACGACGACGCGGACGGCGGCCCGCTCGCCGGCAGCCCCCGCGCGGGCGCCACCGCTGCCGGTGCCGAGGCCGCGCCCCCGGATGCGGTCGCGAACCTGAGGCCCGGCGCCGCCGGCACCCTGGACACACCCGACTCCACCCCGAGGGATGCGACATGAGCGACCCGATCCTCACCGTGGAGGACCTGCGGGTGACCTACGGCCGGGTCGAGGCGGTGCGGGACGTCTCCTTCCGGGCCGAGCAGGGCTCGCTGGTGACGCTGGTCGGGGCGAACGGGGCCGGCAAGTCCTCGGTCATCAACGCCGTCTCGGGCATGCTGCGGCCGGCCGGTGGGCGGATCACCTTCGAGGGCCAGGACATCACCCGGACCCCGGCGCACAAGCTGGTGGGCCGGGGGCTGGTGCAGGTGCCCGAGGGCCGGCAGATCCTCGCCACGCTCACCATCGAGGAGAACCTCCAGATGGGCACGTGGCACTCGGGGGCCGGCGGTGCCCGCTCGGTGGACGCGATGTACGACCGGTTCCCGGTGCTGGCCGAGCGGCGGGCGCTGCCGGCCGGTGCGCTGTCCGGCGGCGAGCAGCAGATGCTCGCCATCGCGCGCGCCCTGGTGGCGGAGCCGACGGTGATGCTCATGGACGAGCCGTCGATGGGCCTGGCCCCCAAGATCGTCGACGAGGTGTTCCGCGTCATCGAGGAGATCCGCGCCTCGGGGACGACCGTCGTGCTGGTGGAGCAGAACGCCCGCCGGGCGCTGCGCGCCGCCGACCACGGGTACGTGCTGCAGAGCGGCGAGGTCGTGCACGCCGGGCCGGCCGGGGAGCTGCTCGCCGACGAGCGCATCGTGCAGGCCTACCTCGGCGTCGAGAGCGGCGGCTGACGGCCCGGCCCGGTTAGGGTCGGCGGCGTGACCGACTGCCTGTTCTGCCGCATGGTCGCCGGTGAGATCCCCGCCGACGTCGTCCACCGCACCGACCGGGTGCTGGCCTTCCGCGACATCAATCCGCAGGCCGCGACGCACGTGCTGGTCATCCCCACCGACCACCACCCGACCGCCGGTGCCCTGGCCGAGAAGGACCCGGCGCTGATGGGCGAGGTCGTCGCCGCCGCGCACGCGGTGGCCCGGCAGGAGGGCCTGGTCGCCGGCGACGGCGCCGAGCCCGGCTACCGGCTGGTGGCGAACACCGGTCCGGCCGCCGGGCAGACCGTCCACCACGTCCACCTGCACGTGCTCGGCGGCCGCGAACTCGGCTGGCCGCCCGGCTGAGCGGGCGCCCTCCGGGACGGCCGTGGCTGCGGCTCGAGTGGGAGGCTGAGAGGGTGGGGGCATGGCCGAGAGCACCGCACCCCTCCGCATCGAGCGCGACGGGGACGTCGCCGTCGTCGTCCTGGACAACCCGCCGCTCAACCTCTTCGACGCCGCGACGTTCGACGCGATGGAGACGGTGGCCGGCGAGCTGGTGGCCCTGACCGATCCGTCGCGGGCCGACCGGGCCCGCGCGGTGCTGGTCGAGGCGCGCGGCAAGGTGGTCTCCGGCGGGGTCGACGTGACCTACTTCCGCGACATCGCCGAGGGCCCCGAGCCGGCCCGGGTCGGCGGGGAGCTGTGGGAGCGGCTGCTGCGGGTGGCCAACACGTTCGAGGACCTGCCGGTCCCGACCGTCTTCGCCGCGCACGGCCTGTGCCTGACCGCCGCCTTCGAGCTGGCGCTCTCCTGCGACATCCTCCTGGCCGCGGAGAAGGCGTCCTTCGGCCTGGTCGAGATCGTCGTGGGTCTCACGCCCTCGATGGGCGGGCCGCAGCGGCTGGCCGAGCGCGCCGGGCCCGCCCGGGCCAAGGAGCTCGTCTACACCGGTGAGCGCTACCCGGCCGCCGTGCTCGAGCGCTGGAACGTGGTGAACCGGGTGCTGCCGGACGAGGGCTTCGCCGAGGCGGCCCGCGCGTACGCGCACCGGGTCGCCGCCGGCCCCACCGTGGCGCACGCGGCGACCAAGCAGCTGGCGAGCATCGCCGTCCGCGAGGGGGCCCGCGCGGCCGACGCCCGGGTGCCGGAGCTTTCCGGGCCGCTGTTCGCCACCGACGACCTGCGCGGCGCGGTCGCGTCCTTCCTGACCGACGGGCCGGGGAAGGCCACGTACACCGGCCGCTGACCCGGACGGGCGAGCCGGGATTCGGGTCGGCGCGCGCGGGTAGAGTCGACCGGGTCATCGGTGCGGGTCCCCGCACTTCGCCGTCGCAGGAAGGCAGGGTCGAGGGTTCTTGCCCGACACCTCCCCGAACGTCCCCGTGCCAGGTGCCCCCACGTCCCGTGAGGCATCGGCGCAGGCCGCCGCGGCGGACGGCGCGTTCGCCGATCCGTCCGCCGTCCCCGCCGCCGTCCGGGCCACCATCACCGTCCCCGACAGCGTCCCCATGGTCTCCCTGCTGGGGTCGGCCGACGAGCTGCTCCGGCTCGTGGAGGCCGAGGTCGACGCCGACGTGCACGTGCGCGGCAACGAGATCGCGGTCACCGGGCAGCCGGCCGACAACGCCTTCGCCGTGCGGGTCTTCGACGAGCTGATCGCGCTCATCGGCACCGGGCAGCAGCTGCGCCCGGACTCGGTGCGCCGGGTCATCGCCATGCTGAAGGCCGGCGGTTCCGAACGCCCGGCCGACGTGCTGAGCCTGGACATCATCAGCCGGCGCGGCCGCACGATCCGGCCCAAGACGCTGAACCAGAAGCGCTACGTGGACGCGATCGACTCGCACACGGTGGTCTTCGGCATCGGCCCGGCCGGCACCGGCAAGACCTACCTGGCCATGGCCAAGGCGGTCCAGGCGCTGACCACCAAGCAGGTCAACCGGATCATCCTGACCCGGCCCGCCGTCGAGGCGGGGGAGCGGCTGGGCTACCTGCCCGGCACGCTGTCGGAGAAGATCGACCCGTACCTGCGGCCGCTGTACGACGCGCTGCACGACATGGTGGACCCGGAATCCATTCCTCGTCTCATGCAGTCCGGAACAATTGAAGTGGCGCCATTAGCCTACATGCGCGGTAGAACGCTCAATGATGCATTCGTAATTCTCGATGAAGCGCAGAATACGACTGCTGAGCAGATGAAGATGTTCCTCACCCGGCTCGGTTTCGGCTCCAAGATCGTGGTCACCGGTGACGTCACGCAGGTCGACCTCCCCGGTGGCGCGCAGAGCGGCCTGAAGATCGTCCGCGAGATCCTCGACGGGATCGAGGACGTGCACTTCGCCAACCTGACCAGCACCGACGTCGTCCGGCACCGCCTGGTCGGCGACATCGTCGACGCCTACGAGCGGTGGGACGCCACCCGGCAGCCCCCCGGAACGTCCCGGCCGGCCGCGGGTGCGCCGGTCCGGCCCACCCGCCCGCGCCGACAGGGGAGCTGACCGCCGTGCCCGTCGAGGTCTCCAACGAGTCCGAGATCGCCGTCGACGAGGCCGAGCTGGCCGGCATCTGCCGGTTCGTCCTCGGCGAGATGAAGGTCAACCCGATGGCCGAGCTGTCGGTGCTGTGCGTCGACGTCGACTACATGAGCAGCCTGCACGAGCGGTGGATGGGCGAGAAGGGCCCCACCGACGTGCTGGCCTTCCCCATGGACGAGTTCGACACCGGGCGGCCCGACGACCCCGAGCCCGGCCCCGCGCTGCTCGGCGACATCGTGCTGTGCCCCGCCGTCGCCGTCCGCCAGGCCCGGGCCGCCGGTCACACGATGGACGACGAGCTGGTGCTGCTGGCCACCCACGGCGTGCTGCACCTGCTCGGGTACGACCACATGGAGCCCGACGAGGAGAAGGAGATGTTCGGTCTCCAGTCGACGCTCATCGATGCCTGGCGCGCCGCTCCCCGCGAGCCGGTGACCGGTGCGCCGGCAAGGCAGGAGCCCGGTCCCCGATGAGCGCCAGCGCGATCACCAGCCTGGCGATCGCCGTCCTCCTGGTCCCGCTCGCCGGCCTGTTCGGCGCGATGGAGGCGGCCCTCCAGCGGGTCTCGAAGGCCCGCGTGGAGGAGCTGCGCCGGGACGGCGTGAAGCGGGCGGCCGCCCTGGAGGAGGTCGTCGCCGAGCGGGCGCGGCACGTCTCGCTGCTCCTGCTGCTGCGCATCGTCTGCGAGATGCTCTCCGCGGTCATCGTGGCGCTGCTGTTCTTCGACCTGTGGGACAGCACGCTGCAGGCGGTCCTGGGCGCGGCCGGGGTCATGACGGTGGTCAGCTACGTGCTGGTCGGCGTCGGCCCCCGCACGCTCGGCCGCCAGCACGCCTACGGCACCGCGCTGGCCACGGCCGGCATCGTCCGGCTGCTCGGCCGGGTCCTCGGCCCGGTCGCCACCCTGCTGATCCTCGTCGGCAACGCGATCACCCCCGGGCGCGGCTTCCGCGACGGCCCGTTCTCCTCGGAGGTGGAGCTGCGCGAGCTGGTCGACATGGCCGAGGAGCGCGGCGTCGTGGAGTCCGGCGAGCGGAACATGATCCACTCGGTGTTCGAGCTCGGCGACACGATCGCCCGCGAGGTGATGGTGCCGCGCACCGACGTCGTCTGGATAGAGCGAACCAAGACCGTCCGCCAGGCCCTCGCGCTCGCGCTGCGCAGCGGCTTCAGCCGGATCCCGGTCATCGGCGAGAACGTCGACGACGTCGTCGGCGTCGTCTACCTCAAGGACCTCGTCCGCCGGTCGCAGCACAGCGCCGACCAGCGCGGCCCCCGCGTCGAGGAGCTGATGCGCACCCCGACGTTCGTGCCGGAGTCCAAGCCGGTCGACGAGCTGCTCCGCGACATGCAGGCGCAGCGGATCCACATCGCGATCGTGGTCGACGAGTACGGCGGCTTCGCCGGGTTGGTGACCATCGAGGACATCCTCGAGGAGATCGTCGGCGAGATCGCCGACGAGCACGACCGGTTCCAGCGGCCCGAGGTCGAGCAGCTCGACGACGGCTCAATGCGGATCACCGCCCGCCTGCCGGTGCAGGACCTCGCGCAGCTGTTCACCGTGGAGCTGCCCGAGACCGACGACGTCGAGACCGTCGGCGGGCTGCTCGCCCGCGAGCTCGGCCGGGTGCCCATCGAGGGCGCCTCCGCCGAGGTCGGCGGCCTGCGCCTGGTCGCCGAGAGCACCGGGGGCCGGCGCAACCGGATCGACACCCTGCTGGTGTGCCGGCTGCCCGAGCCGTCGGAGGACGGCGACGAGGACACCGACGAGCAGCAGCCGTCGGGGGCCACCCGCGCGGAGCTGCCCGCCGCCGTGGAAGGCTGACGCCCCGTGGCTGAACTGCACCCCGAGGACGCGAAGCTCGTCACCCTGGCCCGGTCGGCGCGCGGCCGCACCGGCGCCGCCGAGGGCGCGGCGGTGCGCGACACCGACGGCCGCACCTACGTGGCGGCGAGCGTGGCGCTGCCCTCGCTCCGGCTGTCGGCGCTGCAGGCCGCCGTCGCGGCCGCCGTCTCCAGCGGGGTGGAGGGGCTGGAGGCCGCCGTGGTCGTCTCCGCCGCCGACGCCGTGGAGCAGGAGGGGCTGGCCGCCGTCCGCGACCTCACGCCCACCGCTCCGGTGCACCTGGCCGGCCCCGACGGGGTGCTGCGGGCCTCGGTCTAGCGGGTCAGCGGGACGCCGAGGGCGTCCGCGAGGGCCTCCGGGTCGCGCGCCCACAGGGTGAGCGCCTGCTCGCCGTCGTCGGTCAGGTACCGGACCGCGACCCGGGTGCGGCCCGGCCACCACCCGCCCCGCTTCTCCGGCTGCGGCCAGCCGGCCGGCGGCCGGCCGGTGCGCACCGCCTGCACCAGCACCGACGGGATCACGGCGGACGGGTCGGTGCGGCTGCCGGCGACGTCGAACGAGAGCCCGTGGTCGGAGACGGTCGTCCGGCGGGTGTTCACGGCGTACACGACGACGCCCGCGACCAGCGCCAGCGGCAGCTCCTCCCAGGCGGCTGACTCGCCCCCGAGCCAGGCGAACAGCGCCACCCAGACCACGACGACCGCCACGGCCAGGGCGAGCGCCACCAGGCCACCGGGCCGGTACTGCCAGTAGCGCAGCGGAGCGGGGACGACGGTCGCCGAGCGCTTGGGCCCCCAGCCGACGACGAAGCGGTGGCCGTGCACCTGCTCCACGTGCAGCCGCCGCTCGCGGTCCGCCGCGGTCCGGGGCGGCCGCGACCGGTTCCGCTCTCGTCCTGGCACGACGGCGATCATCCCAGCCCGCCGCCCCGGGCTCCGGCCCGAGGTCCGTGCGACGTCCGGCGCGCTGGCAGGTTTCTTGCGCACGCGGTCGCTCCTGCCACTTCTCTGACGAGCGCGGACGGCGGAGGGTCGGGGGTGTGACGACGCTGCTGTTCCTCCTCCTGCTCGTGCTCGCCCTGCGGTCGCTGGGCCGCCCCACCGCCGGACCCGCCCGCGAGCCGGCCCGCTCCTGGGCCGAGGCCGGGCACCGGCTGACCGGCGACGTGGTGGCCGGCGTCCGCGTGCTCGGCCGGCTCGCGGCCACCCGCCGCGACCGGATCGGCAGTCCCTGGTCCTGACCGCCGCGCCGCGGGGAGCGCGTCGGGAGTCCGGCGCGCGGGGATGTCGGCCGCCGGTGGGAGACTGGCGGCCGTGACCGTCCCTGACCAGCCCTACCGCAGTGGCTTCGTCGCGCTGGTCGGGCGCCCCAACGCCGGCAAGACCACGCTGACCAACGCGATGGTCGGCGAGAAGGTCGGCATCGTCAGCAACCGCCCGCAGACGACGCGGCACGCCATCCGCGGCGTCGTCCACCGGCCGGGCGGGCAGATCGTGCTGGTCGACACCCCGGGGCTGCACAAGCCCAAGAGCCTGCTGGGCAAGCGGCTCAACGACGTCGTCCGCGACACCCTCTCCGACGTCGACGTGATCGTCTTCTGCATCCCCGCCGACCAGCCGGTCGGCACCGGTGACAAGTTCATCGCCCGCCAGCTCGCCGACGTGAAGGCGCCGGTGGTCGTGGTGGTCACGAAGACCGACGCCGCGCACAAGGTGCAGGTCGCCGAGCAGCTGATGGCCGCCAGCCGGCTGGTCGAGGCCACCGAGGTGGTGCCGGTGAGCGCGGTCGGGGGCGACCAGGTCGAGCTGCTCGAGGACCTGCTGATCAAGCTGCTCCCGGAGGGGCCGGCGCTGTACCCGGAGGAGCAGACGACCGACGAGGACGTCGAGCGGCAGATCGCCGAGCTGATCCGCGAGGCCGCGCTGGAGAAGGTGCGCCAGGAGGTGCCGCACTCCCTCGCGGTCACCGTCGAGGAGCTGAACCGGCGTCCCGACCCCAAGCGCGCGGGCAGCGAGCTGGTCGAGGTGCACGCGCTGCTGCACTGCGAGCGGCCCAGCCAGAAGCCGATGCTGCTGGGCAAGGGCGGGAACATCATCAAGGCGATCGGCACCGAGGCGCGGGCCGGCATGGAGACGCTGCTGGGCGCCCGGGTGCACCTGGAGCTGCACGTCACCGTGCTCGGTGAGTGGCAGGACGACCCGAAGAAGCTCAACCGGCTCGGGTACTGAGGGCCGGCCGACCGATGAGCGCGCACACCCCGAAGGCGCTGTACCGGGACGAGGGCATCGTCCTGCGCACCCAGAAGCTGGGCGAGGCCGACCGGATCGTCACGGTGCTCACCCGCCGGCACGGCAAGGTCCGGGCGGTGGCCAAGGGCGTGCGCCGCACCAAGAGCAAGTTCGGCGCCCGGCTGGAACCGTTCACCCACGTCGACCTGCAGCTGTACACCGGCCGCAACCTGGACATCGTCAGCCAGGCCGAGTCGATCCGGTCCTACGGCCAGGAGGTCGTGGCCGACTACCCGGCCTACACCGCCGGCACCGCCGTGCTGGAGACCGCCGACCGGCTGACCGCCGAGGAGAAGGAGCCCTCGCTGCGGCTGTTCCTCCTCGTGGTCGGCGCGCTGCGCGCGCTGGGGGAGAAGAGCCACCCCGCGCCGCTGGTCCTCGATGCGTTCCTGCTGCGGGCCATGTCGGTGGCCGGCTGGGAGCCGGCGCTGGCCGACTGCGCGCGCTGCGGCGAGGCCGGCCCGCACCGGCACTTCTCCGTGCCCGCCGGCGGCACCGTCTGCCCCGCCTGCCGGCCCACCGGGTCGGCCATGCCCAGCCCGGTCACCATCGAGCTGCTCGACGCGCTGCTGACCGGCGACTGGGGCCGGGCCGAGGCCAGCCAGGGCATCAACCGGCGCGAGGGCAGCGGCCTGGTGGCCGCCCTCCTGCAGTGGCACCTGGAGCGCGGGCTGCGCTCGCTGCCGCTGGTCGATCGAACCGAGCCGTCGGCACCCCGCCGGGAAGTGAGCCTGCTCAGTGAGGCGTGAGGTCAAGGCACCGAATCCGCACCCGTCCGGCGCGCGGCCTCCCCAGCTGCCGAAGGACAAGGTGCCCCAGCACATCGCCATCGTCATGGACGGCAACGGCCGCTGGGCCAAGCAGCGCGGGCTGCCGCGCACGGCCGGGCACGAGGCGGGGGAGTCCTCGCTGTTCGACTGCGTCGAGGGGGCCATCGAGCTGGGCGTGAAGGCGATCAGCGCCTACGCCTTCTCCACCGAGAACTGGCGGCGCAGCCCCGACGAGGTGCGCTTCCTCATGGGGTTCAACCGGGACGTGATCCGCCGCCGCCGGGACGAGATGCACGAGCTCGGGGTGCGGGTGCGCTGGGCCGGACGCCGGCCGAAGCTGTGGCGTTCGGTGATCAGGGAGCTCGAGGTCGCCGAGGAGCTGACGAAGGACAACGACGTCCTGACCCTCACCATGTGCGTCAACTACGGGGGCCGGGCCGAGATCGCCGACGCCGCCGCGGCCATCGCCCGCGAGGTCGCGGCCGGCCGGCTGAACCCGGACAAGGTCGACGAGCACACCGTCGCGCGCTTCCTGGACGAGCCCGACATGGCCGACGTCGACCTGTTCGTGCGCAGCTCCGGGGAGAACCGGACCAGCAACTTCCTGCTGTGGCAGTCGGCCTACGCCGAGTTCGTCTTCCTGGACACGCTCTGGCCCGATTTCGACCGCCGGCACCTGTGGTCGGCGTGCGAGGAGTTCGCCTCCCGGCAGCGCCGGTTCGGTACCGCCTGACGTCGACCGGCCACTCCAGGTCACGACTCCGTCGGGGCGGTCCACGTCGGGCGAAACCCCGTGGGCGGCCGGACCAGGGCTGAGTACCTTCCGGTCCTCCGGGCCGATCCCGCCCGGCGTGCACGAGAAGGACGTCCGCCATGAGCCAGCCGCCCCCGGGCGACCGCCCCGCCGGCCCGCCCGACCCCGCCTCCCGCCCGGGCAGTGCTCCGGCGGGTGGGCCGGGCTGGCCGCCGCACGGTCAGCAGCCCGCGCCCGGGCAGCAGTACGGCTGGGCGGCCCCCGGCCAGCAGCCGCCCTACGGCCAGCAGCCGCCCTACGGGCAGCCCGCGTACGGGCAGCCGCCGCAGCACGGCCTCCCGGGGGCCGGGGGTGGGCCGGGGTACCCGCCAGGCGGCTACGGTCCTCCGCCGTTCGGTGAGCCGGAGCCCGAGGAGTCCCGGAAGTTGCTGCCGTGGCTCGCCGGCGCGGGAGCGCTGCTGCTGGCCGGGCTGGGCATCCTGCTCGCCATCCTGCTGAGCGTCGACGGCGGCGACGAGGACGGCGACGGGGACACCGCTCCGCAGGCCACCGCCCCGACCAGTTCGGCGATCGCGCAGCCGCCCGGGACCGCCGCACCAGCGCCGCGCACCGGTACCGGCCAGCTGCCCGGCGGCGCCCGGTTGGCCGAGCCGGTGCCGGCGAGCGGGGGCCAGTACGCCGGATCGGGCGACGTCGCGGTCGCCTGGGTGGAGGCGATGGGGCAGGGCGACTTCCAGACCGCCTACGACCTCTCCTGCGCCGAGGTGCAGGAGGCGTCCGTCACCGCGGCGGCCGGTGGCGACCCGGCGCAGGTGCTCGGCGACTACTTCTACACCGACACCCTCGGCGGGCAGGGCTTCACCACCGGCACGTTCGACGGGGTGCAGTACCAGGCCGACTCCGGCACCGACATGGCCACGTTCATCCTCGAGCTCGACGACGGCGAGCCGTTCCAGCTGCTGGTCCACGTGATGCCCGACGGGACGGTCTGCGACTTCCTCTGACCCCTGCCGGGCCGGCGCCGGGCACCGGGCTGGGATGGACATCGCCGACGGCACTGGGCAGAGTGACGGGGACCACACCCGCACGTCCGGGACCCGGCCCGTCGGGACACCACCCCGGCCCCGACTGCTTCTGGAGAGCGATGACGTCTCTGCGTGCTTTCGCCGCACCGCTGCTCGCCGCCGGCCTGGTCCTCACCGCCTGCGGCGAGGAGTCCGGTTCCACCGAAACCTCCGCCGAGGGCGCGGAGTTCCCCACGGAGTCGATCCGCCTCATAGTGCCCTACACCGCCGGCGGGCCGACCGACATCGCCGCGCGGTCGCTGGCCTCCTACCTGGAGGAGGAGCTCGGCGAGACGGTCGTCGTCGAGAACCTGCCCGGCGCCTCGGGGGCCACCGCCTACCAGCAGCTCATCGCCGCGGAGGCCGACGGCCACACGCTGTCGATGACGGCGCTGCCCACCGCGGTGCTCAACTACCTCGTCAACGACGTCGGCTACACCCGTGAGGACTTCGTCCCGATCGGCGTCGCCACCCAGGTCCCCTCCGCACTCCTCGTGCCGGGGGACAGCCCGCACCAGGACCTCGAGTCGCTGTTCGAGGCGGCCCGCGCCGACCCCGGCTCGGTCACGGTCGCCACGCCGGGGGCCACCAACACCCACGCTGCCGAGACCCAGCGGATCACCGAGCTCTACGACGTGCCGCTGACCGTGGTCCCGTTCGAGGGCGGCTCCGAGGTCAAGACGGCGCTGCTGGGTGGCAACGTGACCGCGGGCTTCACGAACATGTCACAGGACATGCTCCCCTCCCTCGAGTCCGGCGAGCTGCGGGCTCTCGCCGTCGGCACCGAGGAGCAGCTGGACTACGTCGACGCGCCCACCTTCACCGAACTGGGCTACCCGGAGCTCACCCAGAGCACCACGACGTTCGGCGTCATCGCACCGGCGGGCACGCCTGACGAGGTGGTGCAGGAGCTCGAGGACGCCATGCGCAGCGCCACCGAGGACCCCGAGGTGGTGGAGGCGCTGGACCCGAACTACGTGCCGGAGGAGTTCATCGGCAGCGAGGGGCTCGAGGAGCTGTTCGTCGACGTGGAGGAGACCTTCGGCGATGTCCTCGGGGGCTGAGCCGGCCCGGGCCGGCACGACCACGCCTGGCGGGAAGCGGGTGCGGTGAAGCCGGTCAAGACCCGTGGGCTGGCCGACGCGATCGCGGAGTACGTCGAGGACGGGATGACCGTGGCCCTGGAGGGCTTCGGGCACCTCATCCCGTTCGCGGCGGGGCACGAGATCATCCGGCAGGGCCGACGAGACCTGACGCTCTGCCGGATGACGCCGGACCTGATCGCCGACCAGATGATCGCGGCGGGCACGGTGCGCAAGCTCGTGGCCAGCTTCTTCGCCAGCGGGTCCGCCGGCTCGCTGCACGAGGTGCGCCGGCGGATCGAGCAGCACGATCCCGAGCCGCTCGAGGTGGAGGAGTACAGCCACTACGGGATGTTCTGCCGCTACCAGGCGGCGGCGTCGGGGCTGCCGTTCTTCCCGCTGCGCTCCTACGCCGGCAGCGACCTGCCCGAGCTCAACCCGCAGATCCGGGTGGTCGAGGACCCCTACGGCGGCGCCCCGGTGCACGTCGTCCCGGCCTTGGCGCCCGACGTCACCGTGGTGCACGCCCAGCGGGCCGACCGCTACGGCAACGTCCAGCTGTGGGGGATCGTGGGCGCGCAGCAGGAGGTCGTCTACGCCGGCCGGCGGGCGATCGTCACGGTGGAGGAGATCGTCGACGAGGAAGTCGTGCGCTCCGACCCCAACCGCACCCTCATCCCGGCGCACGCGGTGGACGCGGTCGTGCACTGCCCGGGCGGGGCGCACCCGTCCTACGTGCAGGGCTGCTACGACCGGGACAACGCCTTCTACCGCGACTGGACGCCGATCAGCAGGGAGCCGGCGCGGTTGCAGGCGTGGCTGGCCGAGTGGGTCCACGGGGTGCCCGACCGGGCGGCCTACCTGGCCAAGCTGGGCGACCACTGGCCGGCCGCCGTCGCCGTCGGGGAACGGCTGTCCCGACCGGTCGACTACGGACGGAGGCTGCCGTGACCGCCATCGCCACCAGCGAGCCCGACGACAGCGTCGCGGTGTCGAGCACGGAGTTCCTGGCGGTCGTCGCGGCGCGGGAGCTGGCCGGGAAGGGACGGGTCTTCGCGGGCGTCGGGTTGCCGACGCTGGCGGTGGACCTGGCCAAGCGCACGGTCAACCCGTTCCTCGAGCTGGTCTACGAGTCCGGTGTCATCGGAGCGCATCCCGAGGGCATGGCCGAGGGCATCGCGGACTCGGTGCTCGTCTCGGGGGCCGACGCCGTGGTGAGCATGCAGGCGCTGTTCGGTTACGTGCTGCAGGGCGGCAACGTCGACGTCGGGTTCCTCGGCGCCGCCCAGGTCGACCGGCACGGCAGCCTCAACACCAGCCTGATCGGGGACTGGCGCCGGCCCACGGTGCGGCTGCCCGGCTCCGGCGGGGCGGCGGACATCATGCCGAACGCGGGGGAGTGCATCGTGGTCCTCCGCCGGCACGACACCGGGGCGCTCCCGGCGGAGCTGGACTTCTGCACCTCGCCCAGCCCGGTGCGCGCGCGAGCGGCCGATCCGCGCTCGATCCCTCCCGGGCACGGGGTCGCCACGGTCATCACCCCCCTGGGCGTGCTCCGCCGGCCGGACAAGTTCGGCGAGCTCGAACTCGCGCAGGTGCACCCGGGGGTGTCCGTGGAGCAGGTGCGGGAGAACACCGGCTGGGACCTGGCGCTGGCCCGGGAGCTCACCGAGACGCCGCGCCCGACCCGTGAGGACGTCCGGCTGCTGCGGGAGGAGATCGACACCGTCCGCCTCTACCTGCGGTGAGCACCCGCCCGGGCGGACCGGGGATCGCGCTGCCGGGTGGTGCGGACCACGCGTCCACGGGAACAGGCCCGCGTGAGAGCGTCTGCGCAGCCGGACGAGGGGAGCACGGGTGTTCGCGGTGACGCGGTTGCGGGTGGCGGAGGCGGACGCGCCGGTACTGGCGGACGAGGTGGCCCGGCTGCTGGCCGCGCTCGCCGGCCGGCCAGGCTTCCGGGACGGCGAGGTGGGCCGCTCGGCCGACGAGCCCGGGCTCTGGGCCCTGGTGACCCGGTGGGACGGCGTCGGCTCCTACCGCCGGGCGCTGTCGGCGTCCGAGGTGAAGATCGCCGGGGCGCCGGTCTGGGTGCACGCCGTCGACGAGCCGGGTGTCTACCTCACCGACTGACCGGCAGCGCCTACGGTCGGCCGGTGGTCAGCCGCACCCGCACCGCCCGGTACGCCCGCCGGCGCAAGCGCCGCATGGACGCGGTCGAGCACGACCTGAGCGCCGAGCAGTGGGGGGCGCTGCAGGACGCCTGGGGTGGCTGCGCCTACTGCGGGGCGACCGGCACACCGCTGCAGCGCGACTGCGTGCTCGCGCTGTCCCGTGGCGGGCGCTACACGCTGGACAACATCGCGCCGGCGTGCGCCTCGTGCAACGCCAGCAAGTGCAACGACGAGGTCACCGGCTGGCTGCGTCGCAAGCGCCTGGACGAGCGCGCCTTCCTCGTGCGGCACGCCGAGATCCGGGCGGCCCTGGCGCTGCGCTTCGCCGCGGGGCCGGCGTCCGCCGCCGGGCAGGCGCCGGCCGCGGTCACCGACTGAGGACGCCGGCGGGCAGGCAACTACCGTGGACGGGTCAACCGCCGACCGCCAGCCGGATGGAGCCCCTCCGCGTGAGCACCGCCAAGCACGACCCCGCCCGCCTCGACAAGGTCGTCAACCTCTGCAAGCGCCGGGGGTTCGTCTTCCCGTCCGGCGAGATCTACGGCGGTACGCGGTCGGCGTGGGACTACGGCCCCCTGGGCGTCGAGCTCAAGGAGAACATCAAGAAGCAGTGGTGGCGCACCGTCGTCCAGAGCCGGGACGACATCGTCGGCCTGGACTCCTCGGTGATCCTGCCCCGCCAGACGTGGGTGGCCTCCGGTCACGTCGGCGTCTTCACCGACCCCCTGACCGAGTGCCAGAGCTGCCACAAGCGCTTCCGGGCCGACCACCTCGAGGAGGCCTACGAGGAGAAGAAGGGCCGGTTGCCCGAGAACGGCCTGGCCGACATCTCCTGCCCGAACTGCGGCACCAAGGGCGCCTGGACCGAGCCGCGCGACTTCAACATGATGCTGAAGACCTACCTCGGCCCGGTCGAGGACGAGTCCGGCCTGCACTACCTCCGCCCGGAGACCGCGCAGGGCATCTTCGTGAACTTCGCCAACGTGATGGGCGCCGCCCGGAAGAAGCCGCCGTTCGGCATCGGCCAGATCGGCAAGTCCTTCCGCAACGAGATCACGCCGGGCAACTTCATCTTCCGCACCCGCGAGTTCGAGCAGATGGAGATGGAGTTCTTCGTCGAGCCGGGCAGCGACGAGGAGTGGCACCAGTACTGGATCGACGAGCGCACCCGCTGGTACACCGACCTGGGCATCGCCCCGGAGAACCTGCGGCACTACGAGCACGCGCAGGAGAAGCTCTCGCACTACTCGAAGCGCACCGTCGACATCGAGTACCGGTTCGGGTTCCAGGGCTCGGAGTGGGGCGAGCTCGAGGGCATCGCCAACCGCACCGACTTCGACCTCTCCACGCACTCGAAGCACTCCGGCACGGACCTGTCGTACTTCGACCAGGCGACCAACACCCGCTGGACGCCCTACGTGATCGAGCCCGCGGCCGGCCTGACCCGGTCGCTGATGGCCTTCCTCGTGGAGGCCTACACCGAGGACGAGGCGCCCAACGCCAAGGGCGGCGTCGACGTCCGCACGGTGCTCCGGCTCGACCCGCGGCTGGCGCCGGTCAAGGCCGCCGTCCTGCCGCTGTCGCGCAACGCCGACCTCTCGCCCAAGGCGAAGGACCTGGCCGCCGCGCTGCGGCGGAACTGGAACGTCGACTTCGACGACGCCGGCGCCATCGGCCGCCGGTACCGCCGCCAGGACGAGATCGGCACGCCGTTCTGCCTGACGGTCGACTTCGACACCCTCGAGGACGACGCGGTGACCGTCCGCGAGCGCGACTCGATGAGCCAGGAGCGCGTGGGCCTGACCCAGGTCGAGTCCTACCTGGCCGCCCGACTGCCCGGCTGCTGATCCCGCCTCACCCCCGTCCTGTCCCTGTCCCGTCCGGCTTGACCCGGACGGGACAGGGTTGAGCCGCGTGCGCACGCGGCTCAACCGCGCCCTGCACGGGTCGACCCGGTCGGGGTGAGGTGGCCGGTCGGTGTCCGGCCCACCCGGTCGTCGACCCGGGCCAGCCAGCCGTCGTCCCCGGTGTCCCCGGCCCGGTGCCGGCCCTCGGCCCGCGGCACCTCCCGGAACCCGCGCACCGACGGCGCGGCCCGTGCGAGCGACCGCCGCACCTGCCGGACCAGCGCCGCGCGACCGTCGGTCAGGTCCTCGTTGGTGATGCGCACGAACTGGACCCCCAGCGATCTCAGCAGGTCCTCCGTCCGCTTCTCCCGCCAGAGCTCCTCCTCCGGCGTCCGCCCGTGGGCGGGCCGGCGGTACTTGACCCGGCCGTCGAACTCGACGGCGAGCGCAGCGTCCGGGTACCAGCCGTCCACCACCTTCAGCAGGCGTCCTTCCGCCCAGAGCTCGACCTGCGGGGTGAAGGGCGGGAGGCCGAGCGCGGCGAAGGTCAGCCGGCCGTACGTCTCCAGCCACGACTCGGCCCGCCCGTCGGCCAGCGCGACCGCGCGCACCGCGCGGGGGACCCCCGGGACGCACCACTGCCGGTCCAGGACCCGCCGCAGCTCCTCCCGGGTGGTCAACCCGCGCAGCAAGGCAGCATCCGCCGCGGCGACGGCATCCACCTCCGGCCAGGCCCTGGCGACGTCGACGAGCGTGCGGGCGGCGGTGGTCACCGGGTAGGCGCCGCGCACGGTCACCTCGTCGTCCGGCAGGGCGGCGCGCGTCATCAGCCATCCCCGGCCGCGGCGCCACCGGTGGGGGTCGGTCAGCTCGGTCAGCGGCGTCGCCGACCGTGGTCGCGGCAGGCCCCACACCCACGCGGCGGTCGCGCCGCTGAGCACGGCCGTCGGGCGGTCGAGGCTGGTGAGCACGGACAGCGCATCCAGCCCCGGGCGCCGTCCGCTGCTCGTCGTCTCGCGGAGGTCCGCCGCGGTGACCAGGACGCCGGGCCGGAGCCGGACCCAGGCGCCGCTGCGGACGGCGCCGGCGATCTCCGTCTTCGTCACGCCGGCGGCGGTGAGCTCGGCCGTCGTGACGATGCCGAGCCGCCGGCGTGCGGGTTCGGCGACGGTGAGCGGCACGGACGGGGAGCGGAGCATGCCGACGAGGGTGCCGGTGCGGCACCGGGCCGGAGCGGGTCGCGGGCGAGCTGTGGAACCACGCCGGGATGGGGACCGGGCCCGACCGGCGAACGAGGGGTCCGTGCTACCGGCTCGACCCGCGCGAGGGGAGGTCCAGCCGCGTGCGCGCCCGGCTCCACGCTGCTCCGCGCGGGTCGAGCCGGGCGGGACGGCCAGGGCGGGGTGAGCCGGCGCCGCTGCCGGGCGGGAGGTGCGGCTCACCCGGCCGGGCGGTCGGGGTGACCGTCCTCGCCGCCTACTCTGGGTCCCATGACCAGCACGCTCGAGCGGACGACGACGGCGCTGCCGCCGCTGCGGCTGGGCGCGCTCACCGTGGACCCCGCCGTCGTGCTCGCGCCGATGGCCGGCATCACCAACCCGGCCTTCCGCACGCTGTGCCGCGAGTTCGGTGCCGGGCTGTACGTCTGCGAGATGATCACCACGCGGGCGCTGGTCGAGCGGAGCGCGAAGACGCTGCGGATGATCCGGGCGACCGCCGACGAGAAGGATGCCTTCTCCGTCCAGCTGTACGGCGTCGACCCCGCCACCGTCGGGCGGGCGGTGGAGATGCTGGTCGACGAGGGCGTCGCCGGCACGCGCCCGGCGCACATCGACCTGAACTTCGGCTGCCCGGTGCCCAAGGTGACCCGCAAGGGCGGCGGTTCGGCCCTCCCGTGGCACCGGGTGCTGCTGCGGAACATCGTGCGCGAGGCGGTGCGCGCCGCCCGCGACGTCCCGGTGACCATCAAGACCCGCATCGGCATCGACGCCGACCACGTCACCTACCTCGACGCCGGCCGGATCGCCCAGGACGAGGGCGCCGCCGCCATCACGCTGCACGGGCGCACCGCCGACCAGCTCTACAGCGGCACGGCCGACTGGTCGCCCATCGCCCGGCTGGCCGAGGCCGTCGACATCCCGGTGCTCGGCAACGGGGACATCTGGGAGGCCGACGACGCGCTGCGCATGGTCGCCGAGACCGGGTGCGCGGGCGTCGTCATCGGGCGTGGGTGCCTGGGCCGGCCCTGGCTGTTCGGGGACCTGGCCGCCGCCTTCGCCGGTGAGAGCCGCCGGGCGCTGCCCACGATGCGCGAGGTGGCCGCCGTGATGCACCGGCACGCCACGCTGCTGGCCGAGGAGCACGGCGAGCAGCACGGCTGCAGCGACTTCCGCAAGCACGTGGCCTGGTACCTCAAGGGCTTCTCGGTGGGGTCGGACACCCGGCGGGCGCTGGCGATGGTCAGCGGTCTCGAGGAGCTCGCCGCGCTGCTCGACGGCATCCCCGACCAGCCGTACCCGACCGCCGTCCTGGGCGCGCCGCGCGGGCGCACCAGCACGCCGCGGCCGGTGGCGCTGCCCGAGGGCTGGCTGGCCGACCGCGACGACCCACGGCCTCCCGCGGGGGCAGAACTGGAGACGAGCGGCGGATGACGTCCACGAGAACGACGGTCGAGGGAGCATCGCAGCGAGCGCCAGCGAGCGAGGAGCGGATCGAGACCGGAGTCGAGTCATGACGCAGGGACCCTTCCTCTACGACGACGACCCGGCGCCGCTGCACACGGGCACCCCGCGACGTCGCCAGGGCTGGCTGATCGCCGGCATCCTCGGCGTCGCCCTGCTGGCCGGCGGCATGGTGGCCGGGCTGTACGTGGTCCGGGGCTCCCCGGCCGACCAGTCCACCGAGGTCACCCAGGTGTTCCTCGCCGCCCTCGCCGCCGGTGACACCGAGACCTCCTACCAGCTCCTCTGCGAGGAGGAGCGGCAGCGGCTCGACGTCCCGGGGATGCAGGACGAGTACCTCCGGCCGGGATCGGCCGAGGTCGCCGAGGTGGTCGACGACCCGGTCGAGGGCGCGACGGTCCAGCAGGTCACGGTCCGCTGGGAGGACGGCGCCACCGCGGAGCTCGCGGTCATCAACGAGAACGGTCCCCGCGTCTGCCGGATCGGCTGAGCCCGGCCGACCGGACCGCCCCGGACGGCGCCCGCGCCGGCTCCGGGCGGGGCTCCGGCACACCCGCGGGGGAGGGCGCGCACGGTCGGTGCCGCGTGGTACCCATGACGGGTGGGTGTGCGGAGTCTGGTGTCGCGAGTGGCCGGGGCCGGCGTCCTGGCCGCCCTGCTGCTGGTCGCCTCCACGGCGCTGGCCATCTGGTGGACGGCGCGGCAGGACTCCCGCCCGGAGTCCGACGCCATCGTGGTGCTCGGTTCGGCGCAGTACAACGGCGTGCCGTCGTCGATCTTCGAGGCGCGGCTCGAGCACGCGCGGGCGCTGTACGAGGCCGGGGTCGCCCCGGTGATCGTCACGGTGGGGGGCAAGGCGGCGGGTGACGCGTTCACCGAGGCCGAGGCCGGCCGCGACTACCTGGTTCGGGCCGGAGTGCCCGCCGAGGCGTTGCTGGCGGTGCCCGAGGGCGTGGACACCCTGGAGAGCATGCGGGTGGTCGGTCGGGCCTTCGCCGAGCGCGGCTGGGAGCGGGCGGTGCTGGTCACCGACCCCTGGCACGCGATGCGCGCCGAGCGGATGGCGGAGGACGCCGGGATGCAGGCGGACAGCTCGCCCACCCGGCAGGGGCCGGCGGTGCAGACCCGCGCCACCCAGTTCCGCTACATCCTGCGGGAGACTGCCGCATACCTGCTCTACCGCGTCACCGGCGAGAGCGTCGCCGGCGCACCGGGCATCGGCTGAGGGAGGGACGACGGTGCTCAAACTGGGCAGGGCCGGCACGCACGGCCTTCCGAAGGGCGTCCTGCCGGTGCTCCGCGACGGCGAGGTCGTCGCGACGCTGCGGTCCGCGACGTGGACGGAGTCGGCGACGGTGGCCGTCGACGGCGTGGCGTGGGTGTACGCGCGGCACAGGCGCGAGCTCACCGGGCGCCGGGAGGGCGACCCGGAGGACACCGCCCGGCTGCGGGCGCGGCAGGCGTCGGCCTGGAAGGGCACCTGGGCGATCGACCTGGAGGGCACGGCGATCGAGGTGCGGCCGGCGTCCCGGTGGAGGGGTACGCACCGGTTCCTGCGGCACGGGCGCCCGGTGGCCGAGAGCGGCAGCACCCCCGGCTGGACCCCGCGGGCCACGATCACCATGGACGGCGAGCTGCCCCTCGACCAGCAGATCTTCCTGCTGTGGTGGGAGCACGTGCTCCGCCGGCGGGCCGCAGCGGCGGCGGCTGCCTGATGGCCGGGCGGGGTCGCATCCGGGCAGCGGACATCGCGCTGGTCCGCGAACGCAGCAAGATCGACGAGATCGTCGGCGAGCACCTGCAGCTCAAGCGTGCGGGTGGCGGCAGCCTCAAGGGGCTGTGCCCGTTCCACGACGAGAAGTCCCCGTCGTTCCAGGTGACGCCCAGTCGCGGCCTCTACCACTGCTTCGGGTGCGGGGTGGGCGGTGACGTCATCCGCTTCGTGCAGGAGATCGACCATCTTTCTTTCTCCGAGGCCGTCGAGCTGCTGGCCGGCCGGGCCAACGTCGAGCTGAAGTACGAGGACGACGGTGGTCGCCCCACCGCCGGGCCCGACCGGGCGTCGGTCGGCCAGCGGGCGCGGCTGGTGGCGGCCAACACCGCGGCGGCTGCCTTCTACGCCGAGCAGCTCGGTACGCCGGAGGCAGCGCCGGCCCGGCAGTTCCTCGCCGACCGCGCGTTCGACCGGCAGGCCGCGCTGGACTTCGGCTGCGGCTACGCGCCGGGCGGGTGGGACGGGCTGACCCGCCACCTGCGGGCCAAGGGGTTCACCCAGGCCGAGCTGGTCACCGGCGGGCTGGCCAAGGAGTCCTCCCGAGGCACCCTGATCGACCGGTTCCACCGGCGGCTGGTGTGGCCGATCCGCGACATCACCGGCGACGTCATCGGCTTCGGCGCGCGCAAGCTCATGGACGACGACCCGGGGCCCAAGTACCTCAACACCCCGGAGACCCCCCTCTACAAGAAGAGCAGCGTGCTCTACGGCATCGACCGCGCCAAGCGCGACATCGCCCGTCGGCACCAGGCCGTCGTCGTCGAGGGCTACACCGACGTGATGGCCTGCCACCTCGCCGGTGTGACGACGGCGGTGGCCTCCTGCGGCACCGCCTTCGGCGCCGAGCACATCGGCGTGCTGCGCCGGCTGCTCATGGACCAGGACGAGTTCCGCGGCGAGGTCGTCTACACCTTCGACGGCGACGCCGCCGGCCAGGCCGCGGCGATGAAGACCTTCGCCGAGGACCAGCGCTTCGTCGGGCAGACCTTCGTCGCGGTCGAGCAGGAGGGGCGCGACCCCTGCGAGCTGCGGCAGGAGCACGGCGACGCCGCCGTCCGCGACCTCGTCGCCCGGCGCACGCCGCTGATCGCCTTCGTGCTCAGGACCACGCTCGCCGGCTACGACCTGGACACCGTCGAGGGCCGGGTGGCCGCGCTGGAGAAGACGGTGCCGCTGGTCGCGCAGATCAAGGACCACGCGCTGCGGCCGGCCTACGCCCGCGAGCTGGCCGGGTTGATCGGCAACACCGACGAGTCCGAGGTGCAGGAGCGGGTGCGCCGGCTCACCGGCGACGGGGGCGGGGGCGGGGGCGGGGGCGCCTCGCGCGGCCGCCCCCGCGCGCCCAAGCGGAGCCCGGACGACGCCGCGGTCGCCGTCGAGCGGGAGGCGGTGAAGGCTGCGCTGCAGGTGCCCGAGTACGCCGGGCCGGCCTTCGACGCGGTCCCGCCGGCCGCTTACACCGATGCCGACTACGCCGCCGTCGCCGCGGCGGTGGCCGCGGCCGGCGGTGCCGCCGGGGCGACCGTCACCGGTCCGGCCTGGCTGGACGAGGTGTCCGGGCACTGCGACCGGGAGAGCGCCCGCGCCCTGCTGACGGCGCTGGCGGTGGAGCCCATGCGCTCGGTGACCGGCGAGGGCGACCCCGCCTACGTCAACGCGATCCTCGCCCGGCTGCAGGAGATGGCCACCGTCCGCCAGGTGGCGGCGCTCAAGGGGCGGCTGCAGCGGATGAACCCGGTCGAGCAGGCCGAGGATTACACGAAGATCTTCGGCCAGCTCGTGGCGCTCGAGGCGCAGGCGCGGTCGCTGCGGGAGCGGGCGATGGGCGGGCTCGCGTCATGACGTTCCTGGACGGGTTGCGACGCAGGTTCGCGCGACCGCCGGAGGTGGTGCGCGCGGCGGTGGCCGATCCCGACGAGCAGGTGCTCGCCTGGGGCGCGCGCGCCCGTGACGGCGGGTGGCTGGTCGCCACGTCCCGGGGGCTGCGGACCGTCGACGCGGCCGGGGGAGCGGCGGCGCTGCTGCCCTGGCACGAGGTCGGGCACGCCCGCTGGGCCGCGACCAACGACGGCGGCGGCTCCTTCACCGTCACCCCGCTCACCGAGGTGGAGCCCGGCGTGCAGGCCCGGCTGCCGGCAGTGCGGCACGTGCTCACCGACGCCGGTGAGCTGCCGGCGGTCGTGCGCCGGCGGGTGGACCAGACGATCGTCACCAGCCGCCGCACCCCGCTGCCGGGGCGTGGCGGCGTGGTGCTGGTGGCCCGCCGGGTGCCCGGTCAGGCGGAGCGGGAGTGGACCGTCGTGTTCGACGACGACGCCGACCGCGACGACCCGGTGGCCCGCGAGACCGCCCGCCAGAAGCTCGCCGAGACGGTCGCCGCCGAGCAGCCGGACTGAGCCGGGCTCAGCGCTGGGGTTCGCCGCCCAGCTGGGCCTTGAGGGTGGACACCGCGTCGTCGGCCTTGGCCTGCGCCATGCCCGCGATGCTCTGCAGGCGCGGGTCGTCCTTGGCCTTGTCCCAGGTGCGCCGGAGCTGCTCGTAGCGCTCGCGGCCGGCGCGGGATCCGAGCACGTAGCCAGCGCCGAATCCGGCGAGGAACGACAGCTTGGCCATGGGGGTTCCTCCAAGGTGAACGTGCGGTGAACGTCGACACGCTACCTGGGCTGCGCACGCCTCCGCCGTCCGCGAGCCGCGCGCGGGGGCCTCTCGGGCGTGCGGTACTCTCGACGGGCCAGCGGGTCGATCCCGCTCATCCCCCGTAGCTCAATTGGCAGAGCATGCGACTGTTAATCGCAGGGTTACTGGTTCAAGTCCAGTCGGGGGAGCCGCACAAGGCCTTTGACCAGCACTTTTGCCGGTCGGAGGCCTTCGTCGTCCGGTGAGCCAGGCGATGATCCCCGTGAACGCCCCGGTTTCATCCCGCCCGCCGGGCCAGGAGCAGCAGATCAGCGGCTCTTCTCGAGGCGGTGTGACGGCTCGTGCAGAGGTCCTGGGTCGTGCTCGCGCCCGGGATCTCGCGCTCAGGGCCGGTGTGGGATGGAGGGTCGCCGCCGGCGCGCTGCCGTCGGGTGCGCCGCATGACCGGACCGCCTGCCACCCCGTTGCACCCGGCGGGCCGAGGTGCTCCGGGATCGCCTTCCCCAGGAGTGGACGCCGGGGGCCGCTCCCGCTGCTGAGAGGGGCCCGCGGCGTTCAGGGGATCAGTACCAGTTGTTGGCCTGGTGGAAGTCCCAGGCCGCGCAGGGGGTGCCGTAGCGGTTCTCGATGTAGATCAGCCCGGCGTCGATCTGCCGGTTCGGGTCCGACGTCTTGGCGATGCCGGTGCCCGCCCACGTGGAGTCGAGGAACTGGGCGATGCCGTACGCGGTGCTGGTGGGGTTCTGCGCATTCGGGTTCCACCCGCTCTCCGCCTCCCAGAGCTGGACGAGGCAGCCGAACTGGGTGCTGTCGCCACCGAGCTGGGTCAGCGCGTAGTCCTTGTACGCCTGCTCGCCGGTGGCGGCGGGGGCCGGCGCGGGAGCCGGAGCGGGAGCCGGCGCAGGAGCCGGGGCCGGAGCCGACGCCGGTGCCGCCTCGGGAGTGGGGGCAGGCGCAACCGCCTCCTCCCGCTCCGGCGCCCAGTCGCCGCGCCAGTCCCGGTCCCCGTCCCAGCTCGAGCCGGATCCGTCGCCACGCCACGGGCGCTCGTCGGCCTGGGCGACCGCCTGCCCGGCGAAGGTGAGGGTGAGGGTCATGGCCGCCGTGGCGGTCAGCAGGTGCAGGACGCGGCGGCGCGGCGGCGCGTCGTCGAGGCTGCGCGGGGCGCAGGTGTGCTCGCGATCGGTGGGTGCGTGCATGAGGTCGTCCTCCTGGAGGGCATGGGCGCCGGGCGTCGTCCCAAGGACGGCGCCGCGGTGCTCGGGCATGGGGCTGCGGCACGAGGCCTGATGGGCAGGGATCGGCAGCCGAGCGCGCGGCAGAGGTCGCACCAGTGGGTCCGGCCGGAGGCGTGCGACGGCTGGTGTGCAGATACGTGAGCAGGCGGGAGCGCGACGGTCCCGGACCTGGGCGCGCGGGGCCACTGTGCCCGGGCGCGGCTGTTCTCCGTTCTCCCTCAGCCGCCTACCAGGTGAGCTGACGGGTTCGGGCTGGGAGTGCTGCCCTACCCGCTCCCGGTGAGTGACCGGGAGCGGGACTCACCCCGGTGCTGCAGGTGGGTCCCCGGCTCGCGCCCACGGGCGCGGACGCGACTCGGCGGCATCCGGCGCGGTTCCCCCGGATGGGAGCGATGCAGGCCGTCCGGACGCAGACACTGTAGGTCCGTTATGGATCCGTGACAATCGCAGCGATGCCGAAAGACGGTCCCGGCCCGGTCGAGGTCGAGTGGTGGCCACCGCCCGCGGCCGCGGGGTGCTGCCCGCCGTCGTCACGGCGCTCGGACCCCTCAGCCGCGCGCCGGCCGGGCCTGTCCAGGTGCCAGCAGGACCCGACGTCCGCCCGGGTCGCCACGGTCAGGAGCGGGTGTGACGGCTGTCGACCTCGGCCAGCAGGCGCTTGGGCGCGCGTACCCGCCACGCGTCCTCCACCAGCTCGGCGAGCTCCTCCACGGGGATCCGGTCGAGCCGCACGAGCACCACGGCGTACCCGTCGAAGTGCGGGGTGGTGAGGAAGGCGTCGGGGTCGGCGGCGAGCAGCGTGGCCTTCACCCCCTCGTCGGCCACCTGCACCCCCAGCACCGGATCGTCCTCGTCCGGCGCTGCCGCGCCGAGCGCCGCCCGGTCGGCCCCGCGCAGCGGGCGCTCCCAGACGAAGCCCTTCCCGTGGACCCGCCAGGACGGGAGCCCGCCGTACGAGGGGTGCTCGTCGGTGTCCGGCAGCGCGGCGACCAGTCGCCGGACGTCCTCCCAGGTGGCCATCCCCGCAGTGTGGACCCCTCACCACGTGTTCGTGAAAGGGTGCTCGTCGGACCGTGCTGTGGGCCCGACCCCGTGCGTCCAGGCCTGCCGCAGCGCCGTGGAGAGAGAGGAACAGCCGTGCCGACCGACCCCTTCGCCGCCTTCCGGGCTGCCGTCGAGAGCCGCGACGTCGACGCCGCGGTGCGGCTGTTCACCGACGACTGCGTCTTCTCCTCGCCGATCGTCCACGAGCCCTACCGGGGGACCGGGGCGCTGCGCGCGATCCTCACCGGCGTGATGGCGGTGTTCGAGGACTTCCACTACACCGCGTCCTACGCGGGCGACGACGGCCACGTCCTCGCCTTCAGCACCCGGGTCGGCGACCGGGACCTCGAGGGGGTGGACGTGCTGCGCAGTCGCGACGGCATGCTCACCGAGCTGACCGTGATGGTCCGGCCCTACTCCGCCGCGACGGCGCTCCGCGAGCGGATGGCGGCCCTCCTCGCGTGAGTGCGCCGAGTACACCGGGGGAGGCCGACCAGGAGGAGGCCCGACCGCCGGTCACGATCTTCGGTCCGGACTTCCCCTTCGCGTTCGACGACTGGATCACCCATCCGGCGGGCCTCGGTGCCGTTCCCCCCGAGCGGCACGGCGAGGAGGTCGCCATCGTCGGCGCGGGGATCTCCGGCCTGGTCGCGGCGTACGAGCTGATGAAGCTCGGGCTCAAGCCGGTCCTCTACGAGGCCTCGCAGCTGGGCGGGCGGTTGCGGTCGTCGCGGTTCGAGGGCGCCCCGGCCGAGATCGTCGCCGAGCTGGGCGGCATGCGGTTCCCGGTGTCATCGACCGCCTTCTACTGCTACGTCGACCTGCTCGGCCTGGAGACGAGGCCGTTCCCCAACCCGCTGACGCCGGCTTCCGGCAGCACGGTCGTCGACATCGAGGGGGAGACCCACTACGCGGAGTCCTCCGAGGCGCTGCCGCCGATGTTCCGGCAGGTCGCGGCGGCCTGGGCCGACGCCCTGGAGACCGTGAGGTTCACCGAGATCCAGGACGCGATCCGGGCGCGTGACGTCCGCACGCTGAAGTCGCTCTGGGACGCACTGGTCCCGCTCTGGGACGACCGCACCTTCTACGACTTCGTCGCCAGTTCCGATGCGTTCTCGAGGCTGTCCTTCCACCACCGGGAGGTCTTCGGGCAGGTGGGGTTCGGCACCGGCGGGTGGGACTCCGACTTCCCGAACTCGATGCTGGAGATCTTCCGCGTCGTGATGACCAACTGCGACGAGGACCAGCGATTCGTCGTGGGCGGGGTGGAGCAGGTGCCGTGGGGACTGTGGAACCACGCGCCGCCGGAGCTCGCGCACTGGCCTGCCGGGACGACGCTGGCGAAGCTGCACTCCGGCGCGCCGCGCGCCGGGGTCGCCGCCATCGCCCGGGACGCCGACGGGAGCTTCGCCGTCACGGACGCCTGGGGGCACGTCGTCCGCTACCCCGCGGTGCTCGTCACCTGCCAGAGCTGGCTGCTGACGACGCAGATCGACTGCGACGAGAGCCTCTTCTCGCAGAAGATGTGGACGGCCCTCGACCGCACCCGGTACATGCAGTCGTCGAAGACCTTCGTGATGGTCGACCGCCCGTTCTGGAAGGACAAGGATCCGCGGACGGGCCGCGACGTCATGAGCATGACCCTCACGGACAGGTTGACCCGCGGGACCTACCTGTTCGACCACGGCGACGACCAGCCCGGCGTCATCTGCCTGACGTACTCCTGGATGAGCGACGCGCTGAAGATGCTTCCCTACCCGGTGGACCAGCGCGTGCGCCTCGCGCTCGGCGCGCTGAAGAAGATCTACCCGGACCTGGACATCGCGCAGCACATCATCGGGAACCCGATCACCGTCTCGTGGGAGGCCGACGAGCACTTCCTCGGCGCCTTCAAGGGCGCCCTGCCCGGTCACTACCGCTACAACCAGCGGATGTACGCGCACTTCGTGCAGGACGACCTCCCGCCCGAGCACCGCGGCATCTTCCTGGCCGGCGACGACGTGTCGTGGACGCCGGCCTGGGTCGAGGGCGCCGTGCAGACCTCCCTCAACGCGGTCTGGGGCATCATCCGGCACCTCGGTGGCGGCACCCACGCGCAGAACCCCGGCCCCGGTGACTCGTTCGCCGAGCTCGGCCCGATCGCGCTGCCGGACTAGGACGCCCCGCGCGAACCGCCGTCCACACGAGCGTGTCGCGCGCCGGCGCCGCCGCCGCGCAGGTGTCTGCAGCGTGCGCACCGGCGCGTCGTGACGGCGGCCGCAGACCCCGATGCGGGCATGACGTTGCGATGACCATCCCCGCCCGGGTCCCCGTCGTGCAGCCCTCCGCCGAGCCTGCCGTGTAGACAGGTCTGGGGGCCGGTCGAGCGAGGGTCCCGGTCCCGCTGAGCTGCGGCGGTGAATGGCGCGACCCACCGGATCCCCTTGGAGCGCGATGCCGCAGCAGACCGATGTGCGCCAACTGGTCATGGGCTTCGGGCGCGGTATCGGCGGCGCCCTGCTCTTCGCCATGCCGCTGCTCATGACGATGGAGGTCTGGCGACTGGCCCACGCCGTCGATCGCCACCGGCTGGCTGCGCTCGTGCTGGGGACCGTCCTGCTGGTGGTGGGCCTCGCCCGCAATCTCGGCTCCACGGGGGCCGGCTGGCGCGCGAGCCTGGTCGACGCCGGGGTCGCCTTCCTCGCAGCCGCCTTCGCCACGGCGTCGATCCTCACGGCCCTCGACGTCCTCGACTGGCTGCAGGACTGGCGCGACGCCGTGTCCGTCCTGCTGCTCGCGCTGCTGCCGGCCGCGGTGGGTGCCTCCTACGCCCGGGCGCAGCTCGGGGAGAGCAGCGTCGCGCCCCAGGGCTCCGGGTACCGCCACGAGCTCTTCCTGATGGTGGCTGGGGCGGTGGTGTTCGCGTCGAACCTCGCCCCGACGGAGGAGATAGTCCTCCTGGCGGCGAAGATGACCCCCTGGCACACGCTGGTGGTCGTCGCCGTCAGCCTCACGCTGATGCACGCCTTCGTCTACCTGGTCGGCTTCGGCGGGCAGGAGGAGCACGACGGCCCGGTCCAGGCCTTCATGGCCTACACCGTCGTGGGGTTCGTGCTCGCGCTGTGCATCGCCGCCTACCTGCTGTGGACGCTCGGCCGCTTCGCGGACACCGGTCTGCTGATGGTCATCACCGAGTCGGTGGTGCTCGCCCTCCCCGCGGGCCTGGGCGCTGCAGCGGCCCGGCTCATCCTGTGATCAGAGAGGAATCCCATGACCGGATCCGATGACGACACCCAGGGGCAGCGCGCCGCCACCACGTCGGCGGCCGAGTACGTCCTCGGCGGTCTGGGCGGCCTCCTGGTGCTGCTGTTGGTCGCCTTCCTGGGGTATGAGGCCGTAGCCGTCCGGGAGGGCGGCCCCGACCTGGCCGTCGAGATCACCGCGGTGGAGCCGGCGGGCGCCGGGTACGAGGTGTGGCTCCGCGTGCGCAACGACGGCGGGACGACGGCCGAGACGGTGCAGCTGGGGGGCCGGCTCACGCGAGGCGGGCGCCTCGTCGAGCAGGCTTCGGCCACCGTCGCCTACGTCCCGCCGGAGAGCGTGCGCGACGCGGTGCTGGTCTTCGCGTCCGATCCGCGCGACGGGGTCCTCGCGGTCGGCCCCGAGGGTTACCGGGTCGCCTGAGGTTCCGCGGGACAGCGCGGTCCGCCGCCCGGTCACGCCGGCCGCAGGTCCTGCCGGCAGGTTGCGACCCGGTCTCGAACGGCCGGATCAGGGCTCCGGGTGCAGGGTGAGGGTAGTCGGTGGACGTCGCGAATCGGGGTGTGCACCGCCCCGTCCGAGCGGAGGAGAGTGCATGCGCACCCAGCGAGAGACTTGCACCGGGCGGCGACCGGTCGCCACCAACCTCCCCGCCACCAGAACCGTGCTGGCCGTGGTGCTCGCGCTGGGGGGGCTGGCCGCCTGCGGGAACGATCCCGCCGGGCCGGCGACCGACCCGGCAGCGGCCGAGGAGCGCCAGCAGCTGCGCGAGGAGATCGCCGCGCTGCAGGACCGCATCGACGCCCTGGAGGAGCAGTCCCGTCCGGACGGCGGGCCGGGTGACGATGCACCCGCCGACGGCGATCCGCAGTCCGGCGAGCAAGGGACGGCCGGCGGAGGCGCGTCCGGGCGGGCCTCCGCCGACCCCGTCGGCGTGTTCACCGACCCCGAGCCCCTGGTCGGTCAGGACGTCACCGTGACCGCCGAGGTCTCGGGCCTCATCTCCGTGACCCAGGTGGGTGCCGCCTTCCGCCTCGCCGACGGCGAGGGGAACACCATCGGCGTGATCATGGTGACCCCACCGGCCGATCTCGAGGTCGGCGACGTCATGCGCGTCACCGGCCCCCTCGCCCGGGTCGAGCAGGACGGTTTCGAGGCTGACTTCGGCATCGCCGCCGACGCGTTGGTCGACGATCCCGAGGCCTTCTTCGACGACGTCGCCGGCGAGTTCGCCATCGCGGCCCGCGACGTGGAGGTCCTGCAGCAGCCCTCCGGCTGATGCCGTCGACGGCCGGGGGGCCTACCGGGTGCCGGCAGCCGCCGACGGCTCGGGTGCCGGATCGTCCGGCAGCGGCGCGGGCGCCGGCTCCTCAGGCGCCGATCCGGGCGAGGGGGCTGCCGTGGGGTTCTCGCGCACGTGGTTCAGGACCCGGTAGGCGACCGCCACGAGCGGCACGGCCAGCAGGGCGCCGGCGAGCCCCCAGAGCAGCGACCCGGCAGTCACCGCGACGAGGATGACGGTCGGGTGCAGCCGCAGCGTCCGGCCGACGATGAGCGGCTGCAGGATGTTGCCCTCCACCTGCTGCACCACCAGGACGGCGAGCAGCACGATGATCGCGTCGGTGAAGCCGTTGGTCACCAGGGTGACGAGCACGGCTACGGCCCCGCTCACCGTGGCACCGAACAACGGGACGAAGGCGCCGAGGAAGGTCAGCAGTGTGAGGGAGGCCCACAGCGGGACGCCCAGGATCAGCAGCGCGGCGCCGATGCCCACCGCGTCGATGAGCGCCACGATGATCACCCCGCGCACGTACTGGGACAGCGTCGTCCAGGCCGCGCTCCCTGCGCCGTCGACCTGCTCCCGCCGTCTGGCCGGGACGAGGCGCAGCACCCAGGCCCACATCGACGCGCCGTCCTTGAGCAGGAAGAACGTCAGGAAGGCGACCAGGATGACGGCCGCCAGGGCGTAGAGCGCCATGCTGGCCGCGGCCGTCGGTTCGGGCGCGAGCCGGAAGATGCGGTCCACGACCGCGTTCCGGGCCTCGGTGACCTGCTGCGGATCCAGGCCCAACGGTCCCTCGATCAGCCACACGCGGATCCGGTCGATGCCCGCGGCCAGCGGCCGGGTGAGGTTCCGCAGCTGGTCCGCGGCGCGGAACCCGATGAGGAAGCCGGAGCCGACCAGGACGCCGAGGAGGAGGAGGACCGACAGCAGTGCCGCGAGCGCCCGGGGGAGCCCCCGGGCGGCGAGCCACCGGTTGATCGGCTGGACGATGGCGGTCAGCAGCAACGCGACGGCGATGGCCACCGTCACCAGCGGCAGCCGGAGCAGGAACCAGAACAGCAACCAGCCGATACCGGCCAGCGCCAGCAGGGCGGCGCTGACCACCAGGGTCCGCACCGCCCACGCGGGGGCGATCGTCGGGCTCCCGCCACCCCCGGGTGGAGGTGGCGGCGGAGGAGGCATCGCATCAGCGGGAGCGGCGGGTCGGTCCCGCACCGCACCTGCCCCGCCTCGAGCCGCGCGTCTCAGCACAGCGAACCCGTACGCACAGCTCGTTCTCCGATCATGGGACCTGCGGCCCGCAGCCCAGGCGGGACGTCGACGGCGGGCATGTCCGCATCTTCGATCATCCGGGCCCGACCGGCCGGATGAGGCGGACGGCCGCGGTGCCGCCCGCGAGGATCCGGGGCGTCACCGCGTGCCGGCGGTCCGCTGGGTCAGTCGTTCTGGCCCTGCTCCTGCAGCACCTCGATGCGGTCGGCGGAGATGGCCACGGAGCCCTCTTCCACCTCGAACCACGCGTCGGCGTCCTCGAACAGCTCGTCGGCGGCAACACCGAAGTCCTGCTCGAAGGTGTCCCGCTGCACCTGGACGACGGTGCCCGACACCTGGACCACGTCGTTCGCGTCCAGCTCCATCGGCTGGGAGGCCATGACGACGGCGATCGGGTCACCGGACTCACCGGCGATGCGGAAGGAGCTGCCGACGTCGGTCGTCGTCACCATCTCCGAGACCTCGGCGCTGACGGTCACCTCCTGGCCGATGTAGGACTCGGTGTCGTCGTAGAAGGCGGCCGTGTCGTCGTCGGCTCCCAGCGGGTCGACCGCGGCGTCCGTGCCGATGCCCTCCTCGAGCACCCCCACCCGCTCGTCGAGCCCAGCGAGGTCGTCCTCGACCTGCTGCAGGTCCTCGGCGGTGACCCCACCGGCCTCCGGGCCGGCGGAGTCGTCGCTGCAGGCGGCCAGGCCACCCAGGCCCACGACCGCGGCGATGACGGCGCCGGCGGTACGGCCGGCGCGGCGGTTCCGGACGGAGGTCATGCGTGCGGCATTGGTGTTCATGTCGTCTCCTCGTGTGCACCGGGGCGGCCGTTCCGGCCGGCCCACGACTGTTCGGACAACCCATTGCATGCACGGCGACGGACGAGCGGCTCGGACGTTCGCGGCTCTGACACGGAGCCGACACCGTGTCGCCACATGCTCACGGTCAGGTGACACCGGCGAGCCTCACCGCGAACCCTTGACCTGGGCCGTGTGGGTGAGCGTGATCAGCGTGAGGCCACCCACGACGTTGCCCGCGACGGACAACCCGAGGTTGACCAGCAGGTCGAGGTAGCCGACCGCATCGGACAGCCAGATGCCGAAGAGCAGGTGCAGCGCGGAGACCGCCGCGTGGTCGAAGGGGCCGAGGGCCAGGAAGAAGCCGACCATCCCGGTGACCAGGATGCGGGCGGTCACGGTGTCGACCGCCTTGAGCATGTACGACAGCAACGTCACGAGTGCGCCGGCGAGGACGGCTCGGGCGAGCGTGGCCGTCCAGGGCTTCCCGGCGATCTCCTCGGCGAGGTGGGTGAGCACACCGGCGGCGCCCCCGGGGAGTGCGCCGTCGACGGTCATGACCGCTGTCAGGACGGCGCCGCCGACGAGGTTCAGCGAGAGGATGGCGCCCCACAACCGGAGCACCCGGCGCCACACCGACCAACCTCGCTCCTCGATCGCCGCGGCCACCGGGTCGAAGAAGTTCTCGCTGAACAGCTCGCTTCGGCCGACGATGAGGAAGACCATCCCAATGGAGAAGGCGAGCGCGCCGGGGACCTCGGCCGCGTTCCCGCCGACGGCGCCCTCCAGGTAGGCGACGACGACGGCGAGGGCCACGATGCCGAAGACGATGGTGACGCCGGCGATGAAGCCGGTCGCCACCTGCTCGAGCGGCGGCATGTACAGCCGTCGGTGACCCTCTTCGCGGGCACGCGCGTAGATCTGATCAGGATCCGGGGCCACAGCCATGGGACGGCTGTACCGCCGCCGGCCCGCGCCTGCACCGGTCGCGGCGCACCGTCGCGAGGTCGCAACAAACCCAGCACCCTGGTCGGTGCGCCGCGGGGCCGTGGGTCGTGTTGCGGGCTCCTTGCGGAACGGTGTCAGGACGGCGGCATCGCGGTGGCCGGCGCGTGCGCGCGGGCACAACCGCCGGCGGAGTCCCTCTCACCGCCTGCGCCGTCCGGAGGAAGTCATGACCCAGCCCGTCCTGTCCCGACCCGTCGGTGGATGGTCGGGCCCTCGGCCCCTCGCCGCCATCGACGGGGATCTCCACTCCTGCCGGCGCATCCGTCGGGACGCGGAGCGGGAGCTCGCAGAGGTCCGGCGGCGCCAGGAAGAGCTCGCCGACCTGGAGGCCACCCTGCTGGTCACCATCGACTGCCGGTCGCGGCTGGTCGACCACCTCCTCGACGAACGCCTGAGCGCCTTCCCCGCCGGCGCGAGCAGCCTGGAGCTCCCCGTGGCCGAGACGTCGTCGCCTCGCCCGCACGAGGGCCCGAGGTGACTGCGCGGATGCCGACGGTCGCCGGAATCCCGCACCTGGACGGACGGGACAGCAGCGCCGCACTCCTCCGCGAGGGCTACGCCTTCGGGGCCCACCGGTTCCTGCGAGCGGGCTCGGACGCCTTCGAGACCCGCTTGATGCTGCAGAGGGCGGTAATCGCCTACGGCGAGGAGGCGGCGCGGCTGCTCTACGAGCCGGACCGGATGACCCGCCGCCGGGCGCTGCCGGTCACCACGCTGACCCTGCTGCAGGACTTCGGCAGCGTCGAGCTGCTCGACGAGCAGCCGCACCGGCACCGCAAGGCGATGTTCATGTCCCTCATGACGCCGGACGGGCTCGGCGAGCTGGCCGACCTGGTCGAGCAGGAGTGGCGGGGCCAGCTCCCCGACCGGCGGTTGGCCGGGGACGTCGTCCTCTTCGACGTGGTCCGCGAGGTGCTGTGCCGCGCCGTCTGCTCGTGGGCCGGCATCCCGCTGCGAGAGGCGGAGGTGGCGGTGCGCACCCGGCAGTTCGCCGCCATGGTCGAGGGAGCCGGCTCGGTCGGGCCCCGCAACCTCCGCGGTCATGTCCTTCGGCACCGCGCCGAGCGCTGGGCCGGCCAGGTGATCGAGCGCATCCGCAGCGGCGAGCTCGAGGCCGCGGACGGACGCCCGGCGAAGGTCGTCGCAGAGCACCGGGACGAGGACGGGCGGCTGCTGGATGCCGAGGTGGCGTCCGTCGAGCTGATCAACATCCTGCGGCCGACGGTCGCCGTCGCCCGGTACGTCGTCTTCGCCGCGCTCGCCCTGCACCAGCACCCCGACTGCCGGACGAAGGCGATGGCGGACGACGAGTACCTCCGCTGGTTCGTGCAGGAGATCCGCCGCTTCTACCCGTTCTTCCCGATGGTCGGTGGCCGGGCCCGGACGGAGTTCGAGTGGCGCGGCCGCCGGTTCGACCGCGGGGCGTGGTTCCTGCTCGACATCTACGCGACGAACCACGACACCCGGATCTGGGACGAGCCGGCCGCTTTCCGTCCTGAGCGTTTCGCCACCTGGGACGGCGGGGCGTACCGCTTCGTGCCGCAGGGTGGGGGCGACCACGACTCGGGGCACCGGTGCGCGGGAGAGTGGCTCACCATCGCGGTGGTGGAGCGGGCCGTCCGCCTGCTGACCACCGCCATGACCTACGACGTGCCGCTCCAGGACCTGAGCGTCGACCTGTCCCGCATGCCGGCCGCCCCGGCCAGCGGCATGCTCCTCTCCCGGGTACGCGCGGCGTGACGGCGGGCCCGCCGGTCCGGATCGCGCTCACGATCAGCAGCGGGGCGTCCCTCGGCGCCTACGAGGCCGGCGCGACGGCCGGTCTCGTCGTCGCACTCCAGCGGCTCAACGAACGGGATGCCCGGGACGGGCGCCCGGCGTCGGTCGTGCTCGACGCGATCGGGGGGACGTCCGCCGGTGCCATGGTCGGGCTGCTGGCCGGCCGCTGCCTGCTCGCCGGTCTGGACCCGGTGGCGGTGCTGCACGAAGGGTGGGTGCGGCGGGCGAGCCTGCGCAGGCTCACCCGGGGGCGCAGCGATGCGCCCCTGACGATGGCCGGTATCCACGAGGACACGGTCGCGCTGCTGGAGCCGCGTGACCGGTGGGGCCGGCGCGCGCACCGCGTCGCGGACGCGACCCGGCAGCGGCGACCGGTGGAGTTCACCGTCGGGCTCGGGAACCTCCAGGGGCTGACCTCGCGCATCGACGGGACGGCGGGCGGCCCGGTCCACAGCGGTCTGAGCCACGTCGACCGGGCAGATTTCACCCTGCGCCCGGACGACGACCGGGACCGGTACGTGTGCCCGGAGCGGTCCAGCCCGCTGGACGCGGCCATCGCGTCGATGTCCCACCCGGCGCTCTTCGATCCGCGGCCGCTCGACCGGCGGCCGGACGAGCAGGGCTACCGGCGGGCGGGCGTGGAGAACTTCCCCGGGTCCGGGCACTTCTGGTACGCCGACGGCGGGACGCTGGTGCGGCACCCGCTCGGCGCCACGCTCGACGCGGCCCGCCGGAGCGACCGACGGGCGTGGGCGGGGGAGCCGGGCCCCGGCGACGGGCCGGCGCCGCACCGGGTGCACGTCCTCGTCCACCCGCACACGGCACCGCCCGGCGACGACGGCCGGTGGACCGATCCCGACCGCCGGCCCGCCTGGAGCGACACCTTCGTGCGCATGGTGACGACGCTGCCGGTGGAGTCCCTGTACGCCGACCTCCGCGGGATCGAGGCGGTCAACGCGCGCCTCCACCGGCTGGACGAGGTGGCGGGTGCGCTCGCCTCCCGGCTGGACGCCGACGCCGTCAGGGAGCTGCGGCGGACGCTGCGCGAGGCCGGTGGTGTGGGCAGCCGGGTGCCGGTGACCACGGAGGTGGTCTCACCGCTCCGCCTCCTCCAGCAGCCGGGTGGCGAGCGCCCGCCCGCCGGCCAGGAGCGGGTGCCCGATCTGCTCGCCGGGGAGTTCCTGCTCCGCTTCGGTGGCTTCGGCGGACGCGCCTTCCGGCACAGCGACTTCGTGCTCGGCTGGCAGAGCCTGCAGGCATGGCTGCCGGACGCACTGGCGCGCGCCGGGCTCCCGGAGGCAGCCGTGGCGGCCGCGGTGGCGGCGGTCGACGAGCGGGATGTCCGGCATCGCGAGCGCGGACGGCGCGGGCAGGCCGCGCTCGGGGACGTCCCGTTGCGCACGCGCCTGCGCATGGCCGCCGTCCTCGCCCACGGAGCGCGCAGCGTGCTGTCCGACGTGCTGCGCGGGCGGTCGCGTGACCGTTGACGGACGTCGCCGGTGCTGTGCTCTGCTCCTGCCGTGATCCGGGTGCAGGCGAGGGGAGCCGAGGGTTCCCCTGCCGCCGCTCCGCCGCCGGCCGCCGTCCGCCGGCGTGCCGCGGCCCCGCAGGAGGCCGGGTGACCGGCGCGGTCCCCCGCGTGCCCGACACCGGCCGGCGCCCCTGGCACGACGCGTGGCGGGCGGTGCGGTCGGCACGCTGGTCCTTCTGGACGGAGGTTGTCGCGCGCTGCTGGCCGCCTACGTCGAGCTGTCCGGGTCGTTCGGCGTCGGCTACGGGCCGCTGACCGGGGTCATCGCGCTCCTGCTCTGGACGCAGCTGACCTCGGTGGCGCTGTTCCTCGGCTGCGCCGTCAGCGCCCTGCTCGAAGCCGGGCACGTCGGCATCGATCGCGGAGCGGAGCCGGATCGCGACCGACCGGCCGGCTGAGCCCCCCGACCAGCCCGACCATTCGCTCAGCCCTCGATGGCGCCGCAGGCCACCCGGGAGCCGGTGGTGAGGGGCGCGACCTGCTCCGTGACGGTGGGGATGTCGCCGAGCGTGGCGACCGCCGGGGCGATCAGCAACGCCGTGCCGCCCTCGATCAGGAGATCGTCGAGGGTCATCGTCCCGGCGAGGGTGCTGATCGACCCCACCCCGTTCTCCAGCACCAGCACGGGAGGGAGCTCGAGGAGGACGGCGTCCTCCTCCGCGGTGGCCCCGGCCTCGCACGTGCCGCCCGGGTAGAGGTACATGGGGTGGAACCCGGCCGTCAGGCCGGCGACCTGGACCTCGACCATCCCGCGGCCCTCGTCGTCGCGGAACCACGCCGTGCCGACGACCGACCCCTCCGCGTCCTCCAGGTCGGTCGAGACCTCCACCGCCACTCCGGACTCCGCCTCGGCCTCCTCGTCCGGCGCCTCGTCCTCTCCGGCCTCCTCCTCCAGGACCTGCTCGCCCTCGACGACAGCGGTGAGGTTCTCCGCCAGTTCCTCGTCGCCCGACGAGCACCCGGCCAGGGCCAGGGCGGCGGAGGCGACCAGGAGCAGTGGTGATCGACGCATGATGTCCCTCTCGAGATGACGTGCCCTGAACGGTGTGCCCGGGTTGCTCACTCCGCCTCCTCCAGGGCGGTGGCGACCAGGAACTCGTCGCCCTCCCACTCCTCGTACCGCTCGTCCGCCAGGTCGATGCCGAGCGTCTCGGCCACGACCCCGGCGTCGAAGTCCTCGATCGGCGTGGCTGCGAGAACCCAGTTCTCGCCCGCTTGGGGCTCCTGCGGGGCGGCGCCGTCGGTGACCACGACTAGCACCGGCTCGATCTCCGCCCCGATGGGCGCGGTGACCGTGAACGTCCGGGGCGACAGGACCTCGTCCACGGTCGCCAGCACCGTGACCTCCACGTTGGACCAGACGTCGAGCTCCTCGACGAAGGCGGCGTCGAGCGCCCCGGTGTAGGAGTCCTCCAGGTCCTCCGGGCCGCGGATGTCCGGTACCTCGACCGCCGTCCCGGCCACCGGATCCTCCTCGTCGGCGCTGCAGCCGGCCAGGCCTGCGGCGGCCGCGGCCAGGAGCAGCCCACCGAGCGGACCGGCCGTCACCCGCCGGGAGAGCGGTGCCTTCATGAATGTCTCCTCGTGTCCACGTCGGGCCCTGCGCGGCGACAGGACCCTGGCTGCCGTGTCCGTGCCCACGACACCCCGGCGGCTCTCCCCGATCCCGGGCATCGTCACGCCACTGTCATGAGCCCGCCCGGGTACGGGGGCAGTCGCTGCGCACCTGGGAGCGGCGCCGTTTCCGACCCGACCGAACGGGCAGCACCTCCGACGGCCCTGATCGTCGAGCCGGGAGGAGAGCTCGTGCCCGCACGCAAGGCAGCAACCGGGGATGCGCCCGCGGCGGCCGGTTCCCGGGCGCACCCGGTGTCCGGCGGTCCGGCCACGTCGGCGACACCGCGCCGGGTCCTGGAGGCGCTGGTCGGGGTCCCGTTCACCGAGGGCAACCGGGTCGACGTCCTCAAGGACGGCGAGCAGACCTTCCCGGCGCTGCTGGCCGCCGTCGCCGCGGCCCGGCGGACGGTCGACCTGCTCTGGTTCGCGTGGCGCGGCGGCGAGGTCTCCCACGAGCTGGCCGGCGCGCTGGCCGACCGCGCCCGCGAGGGGGTGCGGGTGCGCGTCCTGCTCGACGGCTACGGGGGCAAGCACATCGACCGGGACGACCTGCGCCGGCTGCAGGACGCAGGCTGCACGGTGTTCTTCTACCGGCCGTTGCACACGCCGCGGTTCGGCGTCTGGAACCTGCGCACGCACCGGCGGGCGCTGATCTGCGACGAGACGGTGGCGTTCACCGGCGGCACCGGCATCGACCGGGCGTGGACCGGCGACGGCCGGCACCCGGGCAGCTGGCGGGACACCGCGTTCCGCGTCGAGGGGCCCGCCGTCGCCGGTCTGCGGTCGGTGTTCGTGCAGGCCTGGATGCAGGCCCAGGTCCGCCTCGCGGGCGGCCTCGTGTCCGACGACGACCGTTTCCCCGAGCTCACCCCCGCGGGGAAGACCGCGGTGCAGGTGCTCCGGCCGCCGTCCCAGCCGGGCTGGAGCGAGGCGGCGATCGCGGTGTCCGCGCTCCTGCACTCCGCGCGGGACCACGTCCGGATCACCACCCCCTACGTGCGGCTGCCGCGCTGGCTGCGGGAGCTGGTGCAGGGCACGGCCGAGCGGGGCGTCCGGGTCCAGCTGCTGGTCGGCGGTCCCCACGTCGAGCGGCCGTCGGTGCACCTGCAGGGCGAGCTGGACTTCCAGCCCCTCCTCGACTCCGGGGTGGAGATCTGGCGCTACCAGCCGTCGCTGCTGCACGCCAAGGTGGTGAGCGTCGACGGCGCCGTCGCGATGGTCGGCACGGCGAACTTCGACACCCGGTCCCTGGCGCTCAACGAGCAGGTGTGCCTGCTGCTCGACGACCCGGCGGTGGTGTCCGTGCTGGACGCGCACTTCGCCGGGGACCTCGACGACAGCGAGCGGGTGGACCCGGAGCGGTGGCGCGCGCGCGGCCTCCGGTGGCGGGCCCTGGAGGTGGCGTCCGACGTCGTCGGCCGGCCGTTGCGCGGCTGGGGCGCCATCGGGCTGGCCGGCCGCCGACCCTGAGTGCCGGCCCGCTCCGTGACGATCCGGGGACGAAGCACCGCCGGCCGGTGTCCGGCGGGCTGCGATCGGACATGGTCCGGTCGTGTCCCAGGTACTGCGATCGACGGATGGACCGGCGGGCGGGCTGCGCCCGGGCAGCCGGGGTGGTGCGGCGCTGGCCGGGGTGGCGGCGGTGGCCGTCGCCCTCGGCGTCGCCGAGCTCGCCGCGGGTCTGATCCCGCGCGCCCCCTCGCTGGTCATCGCGGTGGGGGACGCCGTCATCGACAGCGTCCCCGGCGCGGTGGAGCAGTGGGCCATCGCGACGCTCGGCACGGCCGACAAGCCGGTGCTCATCGGCGGCATCCTGGTCGTCTCGGCGCTGCTGGCGGTCGGGATCGGCGTGCTCGCCCGCCGCCGCTTCCTGGCGGCCGCCGCCGGGATCGCCTTGTTCGCCGCACTGGGGACGGCGGCCGCGCTGGCCGACGGCCGCAATCCCGTCCTCCGCACCCTCCTCGTCGGCGTGCTCGGCGCCGCGGCCGGCATCGGGGTGCTGCACCTGCTGGTGACGGTGATGCGCCGCCCGCCGGTACCGGCCGAGCCGGGCGCGGGGGAGACCCCGCTCAGCGCCGTCGACCGGCGCCGGTTCCTCGCCGTGACCGGCGGCGCGACCGTGCTCGGCGTGCTCGCCGGCGTCGGGGGCCACCTGCTGTCCGGCCGGGAGCGGCTCGACGAGCTGCGCGCCGCGATCCGGCTGCCCGTCCCCGTCAGGCAGGCGGGACCCGTGCCGGCCGGCGCGGACCTCGATATCCCGGGGCTCACCCCGCTGTTCATCCCGAACGACGAGTTCTACCGGATCGACACCGCGCTGCGCGTGCCGGTCGTCGACCCCGACACCTGGCAGCTGGAGATCCGCGGGATGGTCGACGACCCGTTCACGCTGACCTACGCCGACCTCATGGAGCTGCCGCAGATCGAGGCGGACATCACCATCGCCTGCGTCTCCAACGAGGTGGGCGGTGACCTCGTCGGCAACGCGCGCTGGCAGGGCGTGCCGCTGCGGCCGCTGCTCGAGCGGGCCGGGCTCCAGCCGGGGGCGACCCAGCTGATCGGCCGCTCGGTCGACGGGTTCACCGCCGGGTTCCCCACCATCACCGCCCTCGACGTCGAGGAGGCGATGGTCGCCGTCGCCATGAACGGCGAGCCGCTGCCGGCCGAGCACGGCTTCCCGGCCCGGTTGATCGTCCCCGGCCTCTACGGGTACGTGTCGGCGACGAAGTGGCTCTCGGCCATCGAGCTCACCGACTGGGACGAGCAGGGGTACTGGATCCCGCGCGGCTGGGCCAGGGAGGGCCCGATCAAGACCCAGACCCGCATCGACGTGCCCGGCGGTGCGGTCACCGCAGGGCGGCGGCCGATCGCCGGCGTCGCCTGGGCCCCCACCCGCGGTATCGAGCGGGTCGAGGTGCAGATCGACGACGGGCCGTGGCAGGAGGCCCGGCTGGCCGACCCCTACGACGTCGACGTCTGGCGGCAGTGGTTCCTGGAGTGGGACGCCACCCCCGGCCGGCACGTGATCGTCGCCCGTGCCACCGACGGGCTGGGCGAGGTGCAGACCGATCAGCGCACGCCGGTCGCCCCCGACGGCGCCTCGGGCTACCCGGCGATCGAGGTCGTCGTCGAGGGCTGATCCCCGACGCACGGGAGCCGGGCCCGGGTCGCTGCACGAGCCCGGGCTCGCGGCGGCCGCACGACGTGATCAGGCGACGGCGTCTCGCTCCCCGGCGATCTTCACCATCCACCGGGCCACCTGCGCGGCGACCACGGCGGGGTCCGTCAGCGGCAGCATGTGACCGGCCTCCGGGACGGTGAAGACCTCGCCGTCGGGCAGCACGGACAGCAGCCGCTCGATCTCCTCACCCGGCACCTCGGGGTCGCTGCTGCCGTGCACCACGAGGACCGGGACCCGCAGGGACGGGGCCAGCGTGACCGGGTCGTGGGAGAGAGCGGCCAGGCTCGTGCCGGCCAGTGCCAGCGGCCGGGTGGCCAGGAAGTTGTCGCGCATCCGCTCCACGAGCTCCCTCGGCTCACCCCGCGCGAACGCGAAGTGCCGGATGGCGCGATCGGAGACGGTGCGCACCGGCCGGATCCGCCGGCCCACCCGTGCGCCGGTGCGCAGGATCGCGAACCAGAGGGACCGCAACCGGGCCTGCGCCCACGGTGGCAGGTCGGCGGACGGCAGGCCGGGCACGGTCACACCGGCTCCCCCCGAACCGACGAACACCGCACCGGCGACCCGGTCGTCCGCGGAGCCTTCCACGTGGGCCAGCAGGATGCCGCCGCCCAGGCTGTGCGCCACCACGACGGCCGAGCCGCCGTCGGGCACCACGGTGTCGAGCACGGCCGACAGGTCTCGGGCGTGCGCGGCGAGGCTGTAGTCACCGGACCGGGCGTCGCCGCTCTGGGCGTGCCCGCGCAGGTCGTAGCCGACGACGCGGTACCGGTCGGCGAGCCGCGCGGGCACCTCGCCCCAGGAGTCGGTGGACAGGCCGAGGCCGTGCACCAGCACGAGGAGGGGTGCGTCCTGCGGCCCCCAGGAGTAGAGGGCCAGGCGGGTTCCGTCGAACGAGGTCACGTCGGTCATGGCCGGGGGAGTACCCGCGCGGACACCGTGCGGTGTGTCGTTGTGGTGACAGTCGGGGCGGTCAGCGCGCGACCGGAACCCGCTCCGCGGTGACCGGCCGGGGGTAGCGGACCTGGTCGGCCACCCCGGGCAGCAGGTAGCGGGCGCACACGAGCACCCACACCGTGCCCAGCACCAGCCCGGCGAGCACGTCGGTCGGGTAGTGCGCCGCGGTGTAGATGCGTGAGAGCGCGACGGCCGGGGCCACGAGCACCGGCACGGCGAGCACCGCCCACCGCCGGCGGCTGCGGCCGAGGGCGATGACCAACGCGGCCAGTGCGCCGTAGAGGGCCACCGCGGCGGAGACGTGCCCGGACGGCCAGCTCGCGGCCGTCGGCAGACCGGCGGTCAGGTCCGCCACCGACGGCCGCATGCGGTCGACGGTGCGGGAGACGACGAAGTAGATGCCGAGCTCCCCGAGCACGGTCAGCAGGACGAACAGCACCGGCCGCCAGCTGCCGGTGATCGCCAGGGCCACGGTGGCGAGGGTCAGCGGGACAGCGATGACCATGGATGTCCCCGAGAGCGTCCCGACCGCCGTGGCGATGTCGGTCAGCAGCTCGCTGCGCAGGTCGACGGCGGCACTCACCACGGCTCGGTCGAAGCGGCCGAGGGCGGTGTCGCCGAGCACGGCGGTGACCAGGAGGCCCAGCGCGACCAGGGCCGCGACCAGCGCCACGGCGCCGGCCAGCAGCCGGCCCACCGTCCGGCGGCCGTCGGGGAGAGCCTCCTGGCCGGACGGGGCCAGGTGCGGCGCGTCATGCGGATCGACCTCCAGGGGGTCCAGCGTCTCCGCCGTCGGCCGGTGGTGGTCGTGCTCCCAGCCGCGGAAGGCGGCCGTCGTCACCGCCAGCAGGCCCAGGCCGAGAGCCCAGCCGGCGAGGACGTCGGTGACGAAGTGCACGCCCAGGGCGAGCCGGGTGAAGCCCACCACCAGGGCGATCAGCACGGCCGCCGCCAGCACCCACCGCCGGAGCCCGCGGCGGACCGCGGGCAGCGCCAGCAGCGCGAGCATCCCGTAGGTGACGACCGCGACCATGGAGTGCCCGCTCGGGAAGCTGGCGTTGGAGGGCAGGTCCGACACGGGGTTGTCGACCATCGGGCGGGCCCGGCCCACCAGTGCCTTCGTCACCGGCCCCAGCACGGCCAGCGCGATACCGGTGACGGCGGCGAACGAGGCCAGCCGGCGCTGACCCCGGATGAGCAGGAAGACCGTGGTGAGCGTGAACACCAGGACGGCGGCGCCGGTCCCTCCGAGATCGGTGACCGCCTGCAGTACCCGCACCAGGGCGGGGGACTCGCTCACCACCGCGTTGAGGCCGGCGGCCACCTCGCCGTCCAGCGACTCCAGCGGTGACCAGTTCTGCTGGACCAGCAGCATCAGCAGCAGGAAGGGCACCGCCCCGATCAGCAGGGCGACCAGCCCGAGCGCGGCGCGCACCCCGAACCGGCCGCCGCCGGCGGTCCCCTCGGGGGCCTGCGGTGATGTCTCCTCGTGCTGCACGACCCGGCTCATGGGGACTGGACGTACCCGGCCGTCGAGAGGGACACCGGCCACCCACCCGACGATCGCGTTACGGCTGGCGGAGCCGCCGCAGCGGCGCCCCGCGTCAGCGGGAGGAGTCGTCGCCCTCGGGGGTGATCGTCTCGAGCGTCCGGACGTCGGCGAGCAGGTGCTGCACGCGGGTGTCGCTCAGGCACCCCCGGAGCTCGCGCCGGTCGAACTCGTCCAGCCCGGGACGCAGGCGGAACGCGACCACCCCGTCGTCGACGGTCACGAAGGTGTCCTCGACCACGTCGGCGTTGACCAGCAGCCGGCAGGTGCTGATCAGGCCGCGGGCCATCTCCTCCCGGACGGCCTCGTCCTCGCGGATGGAGACCTCGAGCACCACGTCGGTGTAGGAACCCTCGGGCTGCTGGATGCTCACGGTCATCAGCTCGCTGCGCAGCAACCAGATCCCGATGCCGGTCAGGACGGCAGCGGCCAACCCGGCGATCACCCGCTTCACCGGACGGCCCTCGTGGCGGCCGGTCCCAGCAGCACCCGCAGCGAGGGGTCGTCGGCGCAGTCGTCGGCGCCGGCCAGCAGCTCGGCGTCGGTCGGGACCAGCGAGGTGACCGGGAAGGCGATCCCCTGCAGGTCGGTGGCGAGCTGCTCCTCCACCCCGGCGCGGGCGGAGCTGCCCGCGACGCGCTCGATCAGCCAGGCGATGCCGGAGACCACGAACCCGCCGCCGAGGAGCACCGGGATGAAGATGTGCGTGCGGTCGAGCGATTCGGGCGAGAGCCACCGGAACGGCTGGGTCTCGACCGGGGCGGCGCGGAGGCGCTCCAGGGCGCCGGCCGGCCGCTGGTTCCCGGCCGTCGATCGCAGGCGCTCGTCCATCGACGTGACCCGGCGGAGGACGAGCGCGGTGCACAGGCCGACCAGGGTGGCGAGGAAGAGGATCCCCACCAGGAGGGCGCGGTGCCACTCCCACCGGTAGATGTAGACGAACAGGTAGGCGCCCGAGGCGATCAGCGCCACGACTCCGATGAGCCAGCTCAGCTTCTTCACGACGTCTCCTCCTCCACGGCACCGGTGTCGCCGTCGACGCGAACGGTCGTCCCGGGCGGGAACTGGTCGAGCGCCCCGGAGTACCCGACGACGGTGGGGACGCCGGACTCCCGCGCCAGGATCGCCAGGTGCGCCAGCACGCTGCCGGTCTCGGCGACCAGGCCGGCCAGGCGCGGCAGCACCGGGGCGAGCGAGGGATCGAGGGTGCGCACCACCAGCACGGAGCCCTCCGGCGGGTCCTCGCCGTGGTGCACCGGGCCGGTGCCGGAGCCGCCACCCGCGCCGGTTCCGCCGGAGGTCCCGGTGACCGGCACGGGCCGGCCGGTGTCGCTCTCCCGGAACCGCGCGGGCAGCGGCTCGCCCGGCTCCTCCAGCAGCGGCCGGAGCACCTGGTCGGGGTCGTGCACGGCGGCCGCCAGGTCCGCCAGCCGGATGCCGCGGATCTGCTCGGCACCGCCCAGCCGGCCGGCGGCGGTCAACCGTTCCCCGAGCGTCCAGGCCGCCCGGGCGCTCACCTCCTGGAGCCAGCGCACCCGCAGGCGCAGCGCCTCGCGGAGCAGGCCCGCGTCGGTCTCGTCGCCCGGCGGCGCGCTGTCGGGCGCGTCGACGTCGGACGGCAGCTGCGGACCGGCGCAGATCCGCGGCGCGGCCAGCGCCAGCACGACAGGGTTGGCCGCCACGATCTCCGCGTCGGTGAGCCCCGCCTGACGGGACCGGGCCAGCACCCGGAGCGCGGCGCTCACCCCGGTCAGCCGGGGGGCGGCCGGGTCCACGAGCATGCCCATCAGGACCTCGTGGGCGTGCACCGAGCGCAGGGCGGGCTGCACGCGGTGCAGCACGGCGACCAGCTGGCGGTCGGACAGGTCGCCGAGCGGCGGCACCCCGCCCAGCACGTGGTCGGTGGAGTCCAGGACGTCCCGGGCCAGCAGGGGGAGCGCCGACCGCAGCCGGCCCACCCGCCAGGAGGCCCGGAGCCGGCGCAGGCGCGGCCGGGGGTCGAGGCGTTCCCGGAGCCGCGGCGTCTCCTGCCGGCTCTCGAGCAGGTCCAGGTCGACCGCCGGCCAGCCGCCCAGGACGGTGACCAGCGGTGAGTCGTCGACGGCGGCCCGGTCTGCGGTGCCCGCGAGCAGGAGGGCGTGCCGCAGCGCCTCGCGCAGCGGCGGCAGCCAGAGGTCGGCCTCGAGCGGCTGCAGCGGCTCCGGGAAGGTCTCGGCCACCGGCCCCGGCCCGAGCACGGGCCCGACGGGGCGACCCCGCCCCTCCGCGGTGACCGGGCGGCTCTGCAGCAGCCGCAGGCGGCCCTGCTCGTCGAAGGCCCACTCGACGTCCTGCGGGCCGCCGAAGACCCGGGCGGTCCGGCGGGCCAGGTCGGCCAGCGCCTGCAGCTGGGGGCGCCGCAGCCGGACGCCGCCGTCGCCCCGGGTGACGTCCGTCCGGCGCCCCGAGCGGTCGAGCTCGTACCGGTCGCCGTCCACGTCCCCGCTGACCAGCCGGTCCGGCCCGCCGCTCACCGCGGCGACGACCAGCCGGTCCTCCCGGCCGGACACCGGGTCGATGCCGAAGAGCACCCCGCCGCTGCGGGCGTCCAGCAGCGGCTGGACGAGGACGGCCAGCGGCTCGCGGCCGGTCAGCGTGTCCGATCCGGCCGCCGCCGTCTCGCGGGAGGCGATGACGACGTCCACCGCGCGGCGGAACTCCTCGGGGCCGTCGACCCCGACCACCGACTCGAACCGGCCGGCCATCGACGAGTCCCCGAGGTCCTCGACCGTCGAGCTGCTCCGCACGACCAGCGACCGCCGCCCGTCGCCGGTCAGCTCCCCCCAGGCGGCCAGCACCTCGTCCGGCAGCGGCGCGCCGTCGGCCAGCCGCTCCACGGCGGTCGTGGTGATCACGAAGCCGGGCACGATGGGCAGGCCCTGGGCGGAGGCGCGGGCGAGCGCCGACGCCTTGGCGCCGGTCAGCCGGTCGTCGGTCGCGGCCCCGTCGTCGAGGGCCACGACCGGGGGGCCGTCGGTCGGCGGGGCGGCTCGGGAGCCGCCGTCGGTGGAGGTGGCAGACACCACCGGTGGGTTGCCCGGCGCCGTTTCGCCAACCGTCGCGTCACCCTTCCAAGGGGTTTCGTCCGGAAACCGTAACGCGGTCGGCGGGCGGCGGACCTCAGCGCTGGGAGAGGTAGGCCGCCCCGGTCGCCCGCAGCCGGTCGTGCACGCCGTCGGCGACGACGACGCCCTCGCGGCCCAGGTACCTCTTGGCCAGCTTGGCGACCATCGTGTAGTTCGTGTCCACGACGTTGCCCGCCGGTGCCAAGCCGGCCTGGCTGACCAGCTGGTAGGCGTCGAGGGTCTCCCAGCCGGTGAGCTCGGCGGCCCAGGTGACCAGGTCGTGCTGGCTCACCCGGTAGGCGTCCTCCAGCGGGCGGGCCGAGCCGGTGGACAGGAGGAACTCGTCGTTCTCCAGCCGCGGCCACGGGGTGCCCGCACCCTTGATCAGGTCGACGACGACGACCGTGCGCATGGCCGCCTCGACGGCGGTGCCGCACACCTCGCCCTCACCCTGCCGGCAGTGCCCGTCGCCGATCGACAGCTGGGCGCCGGGCACGTTGACGCCGAAGTACGCCGTCGTCCCGGCGCGCAGCTCGGGGGTGTCCATGTTCCCGCCGTGCGCACCCGGGGTGATGCTGGCGAACACCTCGCCGCCCGCGGGCGCCACGCCGACCGTGCCGTGCATCGGGTCGAGCGGCAGCTCGACCTCCGGTCCGCCGCGGCGGGGACGGAAGAGGCAGGTGCCCCGCTCGCGGTCGACCTCGTAGACCCACACGACCTCCTCGAGCGGGTCGTGCAGCATCGCCGTGCTGTGCGTGGTGGTCAGCGCCCCGAAGTGCGGGAACGTCGTGGACACCGCCCAGTCCCGGGCCGGCGCGATCTCGACGAAGTGCACCGCGACCGTGTCGCCGGGCTCGGCCCCCTCGACGTGGATCGGGCCGGTGACCGGGTTGAGCTGCGAGAAATCGCAGACCTGGCTGGGCAGGTCGCCGGTGCCGGCCACCCGGCCGCCGAAGCAGTCCTCGGTGGTCAGCTCGACGACGGTGCCCGGCCGCACCCGCAGCAGCGGCTCCGGCGCTCCGCCGAACGCGTAGCGGTACTGCTCGGGGCCCGGGTGGAGCGGGACGACCTCGAGGCTCACAGGTTCTCCTCCGTCTTGAGTTCGGGCGTGCGACCCGTGGCCAGCAGGAAGACCAGCAGCGCGATGCCGATGGCGAACCACACGAAGCCGAGTTCCTGCGCGGCCACCTGGGCGTTGTAGACGACGTAGGCCAGGATCGCGAACCCGACGACCGGCACGACCAGGTGCAACCACCAGTTCCGGCTGCCCAGGCGGCCGACGTAGTGGACCACCACCGACACGTGCAGCAGCAGGAAGGCCGACAGGGCACCGAAGTTGACCAGCGTCGACAGCAGCGTGATGCCGTCGTCGCGGGTGCTCATGTAGATGCCCAGCGCCAGCGAGATCGCGGCGACCAGGAACGTGGCGTTCACCGGCACGCGGCGGACCGGGTGCACCGTGGCGAGGAAGCCCGGCAGCTGGCGGTCGCGGGCCATCGCGAAGAGCAGGCGGGAGGTGGCGGCCTGGGCGACCAGCGAGTTCGCGAACCCCCACGCAATGGCGGTGGCCACGGCGGTCAGCGTGGCCAGCCACTCGCCACCGGCGACCCCGGCGGCGTCGTAGAACGCAGTGCCGGCGGCGTCGCCCTCGGCGATCAGCGTGTCCGGGTCGGGCACGAGCAGCGCCGCGACCCAGGTCTGGACGACGAACAGCGTCCCGGCGAGCACCAGCGCTCCGATCATCGCCTTGCCCAGGGAGCGCGCGGAGTCCCGGTTCTCCTCGGCGAGCGTGGAGATGGCGTCGAAGCCGAGGAAGCTCAGCACGGCGATGGAGACCGCGCCGAACACCAGCTCCAGGGAGAACGTGTCGGCGTCGTAGACGGGGGAGAGGTCCCAGCCGCGACCCTCGCCACCGGCCAGCGCGATGACCCCGACGACCAGGAAGATGGCCAGCACGACCAGCTCGGCGACCAGCACGACCTTGTTCACCCGGGCGGTGAACTCGATCCCGAAGTAGTTGACCACCGTGTTCAGCAGGACGAAGGCGACGACCCACACCCAGACCGGGACGGCCGGCACGATCGAGTTCATGGCGAACCCGGAGATCAGGTACAGCAGGCCGGGGATGAGCAGGTAGTCCAGCAGGACCATCCACCCGGCGATGAAGCCCACCGGCCGGGCGATGCCGCGGCCGGCGTAGGTGTACACCGATCCGGCCATCGGGAACGCGCGCGACATCTGGGAGTAGGACGCGGCGGTGAACGCCATGGCCAGGCCGCCGACGACGTAGGCCAGCGCGACCATGCCGCCGGAGGCCTGGAAGACGCCGCCGAAGATGCCGAACGGCGCGATGGGGACCATGAAGACCAGGCCGTAGACCAGCAGGTCGCTGAAGCTGAGCGAGCGCTTGAGCTCCTGCTCGTAGCCGAAGGCCTCCACGCCGCGCTCGCTCGCGGCGGGGGTCACACCGCCGAGGGCGGGACCGGGGGTGGTGCGGGGTTCGCTCATGGGCGGTCTGCTCCGTCTCTTCTCCCGGTGTGCTGCCGGGGCGCGAGCAGAGTAGGACGGTTTCCTTCCAGGTGGAAGTAAACCGTCTCACGCGCTGAGAAGGCCCGGGAGCTCGCGCAGGAGGAGACCGTCCGCGCGGGCCAGTCGGGCGGCCGGGGCGGGCCGTCCCCGGCGGGCGCCCCGGGGAGGGGAGACGGCCAGGCGGACCCCGTCGTAGAGGCCCCGGGCGTACGCGCAGACCACCGGTGCCGACGGCCCGGAGCGGCGGACGGAGCGCTCCTGGAGGGCGAGCTGGCCCTCGTCCGGCCCGTCGTCGGCCGCGGCGAAGGAGGGCATGCACGCGTACAGCTCACCGGTCGCGTCCCCACCGAGGGCGTAGAGGCCGTTCTCCTCCAGCGCTCCCGACAGGCGCACGACCCGCCGGTCGAGCCCGGCGCGGGCGAACTCGCGGTTGAAGGTGACCAGGTCGCGGCCCACCATGCTCAGCAGCACGCCCTCGGCGCGGGTGCGCCGCACCAGGTCCAGCAGCGGCCCGGTGTCGGCGGGCCCGAAGGGGACCAGCGCCTCACCCACCACCTCGGCGCCGGCGTCGGCCAGCACCCGGCGGGCGGCGCGGTGGACCGCCCGCGGCCAGACGTAGTCGGTGCCCAGCAGCACCCAGCGGCGGGCGCGGCGGGCGTGCACCAGCCAGCGGAGCGCGGCGGCGTGCTGCTCCAGTGGTGACGCGCCGGTGCGGACCACACCGGCACGACGGCGCCCGCCCTCGTGCGGCGGCGTGAAGACGTACCGGGCGCCCGGGGGCAGCGTGGCCTCGAGCTCCCGGTGCACGTCGCTGGTGTGGAACCCGACCAGGACATCGAAGACGCCCGCCTGGAACAGCGAGGTCACCTCCGCCGCGACGACGGCCGGTGCCCGACCGGAGTCCACGGCCACCAGCTGCACCTCGCGGCCGTCCACCCCGCCCGCGGCGTTGGCCTCCTCGGCGGCGAGGCCGGCCAGGTCCAGGGCGGAGGGGGCGGTGAGCGCCAGGGGGCCGGACAGCGGCACGGCCAGCCCCACCCGGAGCACATCGGGCCGCGGGCCCGCGAGCAGGACGTCCCAGGGGTCCAGCGGACGAGGGGAACCGGGCACGGGGAGAAGTATGGTTCCCCCATGTCTCCGGGCGGCGTGGGAGCCGGGGCGCGTGACGAGCGCGTCGCCGACGATCTCGTCGAGCTGCTCACCGTCACCCAGCGCCGGGTCGCCTCGGGCGTGACCGGTGCCCTGGCCGAGGACGGCGGGACGCTCGACGGCTACCGGCTGCTGCGGGGGCTCGCCGGCGGCGGGCGCACGATGAGCCAGCTGGTCACCGCCCTGCACCTGCCGGCACCGACGCTGACCCGCCTGGTGGATGCGGCCGTCGACCAGGCGCTGGCCTACCGGCTGCCGCACCCCGACGACGGCCGCAAGGTCGTCGTCCACCTGTCCGATCCCGGCCGCGACCGGCTGCGGCGGTGGGAGGGGCTGGTCCGCGCGCAGGAAGCGTCGCTGGCCGCCTCCCTCGGCGCCGACCGGGTCCGGGCGCTGGCCCGTGCGCTGACCGAGCTGGCCGCCGGCGGCTGACCGCCCGCGTGGGGGACGGCGTGCGCCGCGGTGCCCGGGCGGCCGCGGTCGCCGTGCGAGGGTGGTCCCGGGCGCGCACCTGACGGAGGAGTTGCTGGCATGACCTGGCCCCGGCCGGTCCCCGTGATCGGTGACCGCACGCACGCCGCCGAGCGCGCGGCCGACCCGTCCGGCTGGGCGTTCGACGCCGGCAGCGTGGCGGCGCTGCACGCGGTCGTCGAGGCCCGTCGCGACATCCGCCGCTACCGTCCCGACCCGGTGCCCGAGGAGTTGGTGCGCGCGGTCCTCGGAGCCGGGCACCGGGCTCCGTCGGTCGGGCACTCGCAGCCGTGGCGCTTCGTCGTCGTCACCGGGCAGGCGACCCGGGACCGGGCCGCGGCGCTGGCCGACCGGGAGCGGCTGCGGCAGGCCGAGCTGCTCACCCCCGACCGGCGTGCCCGGCTGCTGGACCTGCAGCTGGAGGGCATCCGCGAGGCGCCGGTCGGCATCGTCGTCGCCTGCGACCGGCGGGCCCACGCCACCGGGGTGCTCGGCCGGGCGACCTTCCCCGACGCCGACCTGTGGAGCTGCGCCTGCGCCATCCAGAACATCTGGCTCGCCGCCCGCGCCTCGGGGCTGGGCGTGGGCTGGGTGACCCTCTTCCAGCCGGCCGACCTGGCCGAGCTGCTGCACCTGCCGGAGGGGGTGGAGACCCTCGGCTGGCTGTGCCTGGGCTGGCCGGACGAGCGGCCGCCCGAGCCGGGGCTGGTGCGGCACGGCTGGTCCAGCCGGCTGTCGCTGGACGACGTCGTGCTGGCCGAGCGCTGGCCGGCCGACGGCAGCCCGGAGGCCCCGGTCTCGCACCTGGCCGGGCCGGAGCCGGAGGCCGTGGTGGCCGCCCGCGACACCGGCGACGACCTGCTCGCGGTGCCCGGTTCGCTCGGGGTGCTCGACCGCGCGGTCGACCGCGTGCTCGCCCTGCCCGGCGCTGAGCCGGCCACGGGGACCCTGGTCGTCGTCGCCGGCGACCACCCCGTCGCCGCCGCGCACGCCGTCTCGGCGTACCCGGCGTCGGTGACCGCCGACGTGCTCGCCGCCACTGGTACCGGTGAGTCGCTCGGCGCGGCGACCGCGGCGCAGGCCGGGCTGGCGGTGCGGGCCCACGCCGCCGTGTCGCCGGACCCGCAGGGCGACCTGGTCGCCACCGACGCGCTGACGCCCGCAGCGGTCGACGCGCTGGTGGCCGAGGGCCGGGAGCTGGGCCGGGAGCTGGCCGGCCAGGGGCTCGTGTGCCTGGGTGAGGTGGGCATCGGCAACACCACGGTCGCCGCGGCGCTGGCCTGCGCGCTGCTCGGGCTCGACCCCGGGGACGCGGTCGGGCTGGGCGCCGGGGCGGACGCCGAGATGCTGGCCCGCAAGCGCGCCGTCGTCACCGCGGCCCTGGAGCGGGCGCGCGCTAAGCACGGCGCGGTGCTGGCCGAGCCGCGGACCGCGCTGGCCGCCCTCGGGGGGCCGGAGTTCGCGGTGCTCGCCGGCGTCACGCTCGGGGCGGCCGCCGGGGGCGTCCCCGTGGTGCTCGACGGGCTGGTCACCTCGGTCGCCGCCGTCGTCGCCGTGCGGCTGGAGCCCGCCGCCCGGACCGCGCTGGTCGCCGGCCAGCGCAGCCGCGAGCGGGCGCACGCCGAGGTGCTGACCGAGCTCGGCCTGGAACCGCTGCTGGATCTCCGGCTGCGCTCGGGCGAGGGGGTCGGGGCGGTGCTGGGCGCGCAGCTGCTGCTCACCGCGCTGCGGGCCCGGCGCACCGCGGGACGGGTCTCGTGATCGGTCGCCCGGCCCGCCGGACGCTGGTGCTCGGGGGCGCCCGCTCGGGCAAGTCCCGGTACGCCGAGCAGCTGCTGGCCCGTGCGCGGCGGGTCGACTACGTGGCCTGCGGGCTGCCCGCCGACGGCGGTGACCCGGAGTGGGCCGACCGGGTGGCGTTGCACCGCGACCGGCGGCCCGGCTCGTGGCGCACCGTCGAGACCGTCGACCTGGTCGGTGTGCTCGGGGATGGCGGTCCGCCGGTGCTCGTCGACTGCCTGTCCACCTGGCTGGCCCGGGCGATGGACGACTGCGGGGTGTGGGACGGCGGCCCCGACGCCGACGCACGGTTGGCCGCCGCCGTCGACGACGTCGTGGCGGCCTGGGCCGCTACCCGCCGGCGGGTGGTCGCGGTGAGCAACGAGGTCGGCTCCGGCGTGGTGCCGGCCACCGCCTCGGGCCGCCGGTTCCGCGACGAGCTGGGCATCCTCAACGCCCGGGTCGCCGCCGCCTCCCAGCGGGTGTGGCTGCTCACCGCCGGGCTGCCCCAGCGGCTGCGATGAGCGCGCCGGAGCGGACCGCGGGCGCCGGTGGGCTGCTCGCCGCGCTCGGCCTGTTCAGCGTGCTGCCCGTTCCGCAGCGCGCCCGCGTCCCCGGGCCCGGCGTGCTGCGCTGGCTGCCGGTGGTCGGGCTGGTGCTGGGCGCGCTCGCCTGCGTCCCGGCGCTGGTCGTGTGGCGCGGCGCGGACGAGGGTTCCCCCCTGCTCGCCGCGGCACTGGTGGTCACCGCGCTGGCCCTGCTCACCCGCGGTCTGCACCTGGACGCGACCGCCGACCTGGCCGACGGGCTGGGCAGCGGGCGCCCGGCCGAGCAGGCCCTGGCGATCATGCGCCGGCCGGAGGTGGGGGCCTTCGCCGTCGCGGCGATCGGCTGCACGCTGCTGGTCCAGGTGGCGGCGCTGGCCGCGGTGCTGGGCGACGCCGGGCCGGTCGAGGGCGTGCTCGCCGTCGTGCTCGCCACCGTCACCGGCCGCACCGCGGTGCTGCACGCGGCGGCCCGGCCGGCCGCCCCCGGCTCGTCGCTGGGCGTCCTGGTCGCCGGATCGGGCTCCGGGCTGCTGCGGTGGTCGGTCACCGGGGTGCTGCTGCTCGCGGCGGTCGGGGTGCGGCTGGCCGTCGGCGGCTCGGCCGCGCAGGGGCTGTGGTCCGCCGCCGCCGTCGTCGTCGCGCTGGTGCTCGCCGCGCTGCTGGCCCGGCACGCCGCCCGGCGCCTCGGTGGGGTGAACGGCGACGTCTTCGGCGCGCTGGTCGAGGCCGCCACCACCGCCACGCTGGTCGTGCTGGCCACCGGGGTCAGCTGGACCTGAGTCCGGCAGCGGGGTGTCCTCTGGGTGGGAGGTCCGTTCCCGGGGTCACCAGCGTCGGTCCGCGGACCGGCGTCTCCGGTCGGCAGGGGCGGGCCGGTAGCGCAGGAGCACCGAACCCGACGGGAACGTCGTGGTGGCGACGAGCTCCAGACGGACGGCGCCGAGGTCGTCGAAGATCCGGGGCCCGGTCGGCCAGAGGTAGGGGCTCACCGTGAACCAGAGCTCGTCGACGAGGTCCTGGGCCATGAGGTCGCGGGCCAGTTCGCCGGCACCCGTGACGATCAGGTTGCCCGAGTGCCTGTCCTTGAGGTCGTTCACGCTGTCGGCCAGGTCGCCTTCGAGCAGGGTGGCGTTCCAGGTCAGCGGGCCGCTCAGCGTCCGGGACGCGACGTACTTGGTCATGCTGTTCATCCGATGCGCGTAGGCCTCGTACCCGGGGAGGTCCGCCATCTGCGGCCACACCGCGGCGAGGCCCTGGTAGGTCTTGCGCCCGAGCACCATCGCGTCGGCTGCCTGCCACTTCTCGAGCGAGGCGCGCTGGCTGTCAGGGTCCAGGACGAGCCACCCGTCGGGTTCGGGCACCGGCGCCTCGAAGGCGCCGTCGACGGTGATGGCGTTGTTGATGATCAGTCGTCCCACGAGGAGCTCCCGCGCTCGATCCGGTGGCGATCAGCAGTCGTTCGTTCTTCTGACAGCCCACGCGAGGGGAACTCATCGCACCCCGCAGCCCTCGCTGCTGAGCTCAGCTGGACCTGAGCGCGGCGGACGAGCCCTGACCGCAGGCGGCCGCGAGGGGTCGGGTGCTCACTCCACGGGGAAGAGCGAGCGCACGCCGAGCCGCGTCGGCCGCACGAAGGGGCGCCAGGCACCGCGCGGCTGGGCCAGCCGGTCGGCCACGATCCAGAGCACCGCCGGGTCCACGCCCATGCCCAGGTGGCTGGCGTGCACGGCGACGTTCTCGCTGCGGGGCCCCTCCTCCTGGAGGCAGGTGCGCCAGTCGACCACGCCGTCCCAGCGGGAGTAGACCGAGGTGCTCGGCACGGGGAGCGCCCGGGCCGGCCGGACGTCCTCCACCGCCCGCAGCCGGCGGTACTCCCGGACCATGCCGTCGCGGCTCGCGGCGCGTCGCGGCCGCGGCGGGATGCCGGCGATGGGGGAGCCGAGGGAGACCACCTGCCGGACCAGCCGTGGGCTGCGCTCGGCCAGCCGACGGGCGAAGACGCCGCCCAGGCTCTGGCCCACGATGCTCACCGGCCCGCCGTGCTCGTCGGCGAGCCGCTCCACCAGCGCGCGGACGCCGTCGACGATCTCGGGGCGGGGGCCGTGGTTGCGGCCGAGGTCCCAGCCCACGGTGGGATAGCCCAGGCGGCCGAGCCAGGTGCGCAGCGTGCGGGTGGAGACGTCCGAGGCCAGCCAGCCGGGCAGGACGACCACGGGGTGCGGCTCGCCGCGCGGCGCCAGGCGCAGCAGGGGCCGCCCGGCGGCCAGCGCGCCGGCGCTGACCAGGGCACGCGCCGGTTCGGAGAGGGCGAGCAGGGCATCGGTGCGCTCGCCGCGGGCCGGCTGGGATCGAGGACTCACCTGGCCTCGATGCCCGGGGAACCGGTGGATCAGTCGCCGGGGGGCAGCACCCGGGGCACGAACACCTCGTCGATCGGCCGCGGGCCGACGTACTGGCGGCAGGTGCAGGGCACCCAGCTGTGCCCCGACCAGCGACCCCGCTTGTCGTAGGTGTCCCGGCGCAGCTCGGCGTAGCAGGTGTTGGTCCCGGTGTCGTGCTGGCTGAGCGTGTGCCCGCAGCCGCAGAGCGGCGTCACCGGTGGGGGAGGAGCCGTCCGCCGGCCGCGGCCCAGCCGCCCGGCGGCGAACCCGGCGCCGAGCAGCGCCGCGCCCACCAGCAGGCTGATCGGATCCATGGTGCGTGCTCCTCCCGCGAGGACTACGACGGTAGCGTGCGGCCGGCGTCACCCGGAGGGGTGCGCTCCGCTTCCGGCGACAGCGGAGGGTGGCCGCGCAGCCGGTCCCCGACGTCCGGTTTTCGCCTGAACAGGGGGATTGAGCGCCCGGCGGCCGGGGAAACGTTAACCTCGTGGACACGTACGCCGTAGGGTTCGCCCGCCCGGACCGCTGGTCGGGTGGGCCGCAGACGGAGCCGAGTTACCCCTGGCACGCCGTGGAGGCGCACCGGCCGCCGGCCGAGCTGGACGGCGAGGTCGAGCTGGCCGTGTGCGGCGCCATCGTCCAGGTGTGGGGCACGCAGAAGTGGGAGCGGGTCGGCATCGGCCGCACCGGCTGCCCGGAGTGCGCCCGCCTCACCGCCGTCGACAGCCGGCTGACCGCCGCGCGACGCTGACCCGGCGCGCCCGAGCCCCGGATCCCAGCAGGGACCCGGTCCGCCTGCTCGCGAGCCCCACGACGCCGGCCGTGGGGCCCGGTGCGTCAGGACTTCTCGGGCTTCCGCCCGCTGATCGCCGACAGCCCCGTGATCGCGCGGCCGACGATCAGCGCCTGCACCGAGTCGGTCCCCTCGAAGGTGAAGATCGCCTCCATGTCGGCGTGGTGCCGGGCGATGTGGTGGTCGAGCAGGATGCCGTCGCCGCCGAGGATGTCGCGGGCGTCGGCCACGATCGCCCGTGCCTTCGCCGCGTGGTTCATCTTCGCCAGCGAGGCCATGGCCGCGGTCATCCGGCCGGAGTCGGCGAGCTTCGACAGCCGCCAGCACATCAGCTGCATCGAGGTGATCTCGGCGAGCATCCGGGCCAGCTTGTCCTGCACCAGCTGGAAGCCCGCGATGGGCTGCCCGAACTGCTCGCGCTGCATCGCGTGCGCCAGCGCCAGCTCGTAGGACGCCGTCGCCAGGCCCAGCGCCCGCCACGCCACCGTGTACCGGGTGCGGTCCAGCATCGAGGAGACGTCCTTGAACGAGTGGCAGTTGGCCAGCTTGTTCTCCGCCGGCACCCGCACGTCGGTCAGCGTGATCTCGGCCTGCCACACCGCGCGCAGCGCGGTCTTGCCGGTCATGACCGTCGCCTCGTAGCCGGGCGTCCCCTTCTCGACGACGTAGCCACCGACCTTCCCGTCCTCGCCGCGGGCCCAGATGATCACGTAGTCGGCGATCGAGCCGTTGCCGATCCACTTCTTCTGCCCGTTGAGCACGAAGCCGTCGCCGTCCGGACGGGCCGAGGTCTCCAGGCCGACGGCGTCGGAGCCGTGCTTGGGCTCGGTGAGGCCGAAGGCGCCGATCTTCTCCAGGCGCGCCATCTCCGGCAGCCAGCGCTCGCGCTGCTCGTCGTCGCCGAGGACGGCGATCGACTGCATCGCCAGGAAGCTGTGCACCCCGTTGAAGGTGCCGATGCTGCCGTCGGCGCGGGCCAGCTCGGCCGCGACGAGCCCGGCGGCCACGTTGCTCATGCCGGGGCAGCCGTGGCCCTCGATGGTGCCGCCGACGATGCCCAGCCCGGCCAGCTTGTGCGCCATCTCGAACGGGAAGTCCGCGCGTTCCCAGTAGTCGTTGATGTGCGGGGTGACCTCTGCGTCGCAGAAGGCACGCACCCGGTCGCGGATCTCGATCTCGGCGGGCTCGAGGAGGTCCTCGATGGCGTAGAAGTCCGGCGTCATGGCGGTCACGACCCCGAACGTACGACGGAAAGGGGCATGCTGCCCGTCGTGCACGTCGTGATCGCCCCCGACTCGTTCAAGGGCAGCCTGACCGCCGAGGCCGCGGCTCGCGCCATCGCCGACGGCATCGCCCGGGTGCGCCCCGAGGTCGAGGTCGTCCTGCGGCCGGTCGCCGACGGCGGGGAGGGCACGGTCGCCGCGGCGCTCTGGGCCGGCTTCCGGCCCGAGCCGGTCACCGTGACCGGCCCGGACGGGCGGCCGCGGGAGGCGCTGCTCGCCCTGCGACCGGGCGTCGCCGTGCTGGAGCTCGCCACCGCGGCCGGGCTCGGGCTGGCCCGCCCGGCGCCGCTGACCGCCACCACCCGGGGCGTCGGCGAGCTGATCGTCGCCGCACTCGACCACGGGGTCAGTCGGATCGTGCTCGGCATCGGTGGCAGCGCGACCACCGACGGCGGGGCGGGGATGCTCCAGGCGCTCGGCGTCCGGCTGCTCGACGCCGACGGGCGGGACGTCCCCGCCGGTGGCGGCGGGCTGCGCTCCCTGGCCCGGGCCGACGCGACCGGGCTGGACCCGCGGCTGGCCGGGGTGGAGCTGGTCGTCGCCTCCGACGTCGACAACCCGCTCACCGGGCCCTCCGGCGCGGCCCACGTCTTCGGCCCGCAGAAGGGCGCCGCCCCGGACGAGGTGCGCACGCTGGACGCGGCCCTGGCCCGGTACGCCGCCGTCCTCGCGCGGGACCTCGGGGTCGACGTCGCCGACGTCCCCGGCGCCGGTGGCGCGGGCGGCACGGCGGCCGGCGCGCTCGCGGTCGGGGGGCGGGTCGTCTCCGGGGCCGGGCTGGTGTGCGACCTGATGGGCGTGTCCGACGTGCTCCGCGGGGCCCGGCTGGCCGTCACCGGGGAGGGGGCCCTGGACGAGCAGACGCTGCACGGCAAGGCCCCGGCCGAGGTGGCAGCCCGTGCGGGCGCGGCCGGCGTGCCCTGCCTGGCGCTGGCCGGCGTGGTGCGGCTGCCGGTCGAGCGGCTGCGCGCCGCGGGCTTCCGGGCCGCGCACGGGCTGGCGGAGATCGAGCCGGACGTCGACCGCTGCCGGGCCGAGGCGGCGCGGCTGCTGCCGGAGCTCACCGCGCGGGTGATCGGTGGGCTGCTGCCCCCGCCCGCGGCGCGGTAGCTTGCGTCGTCCCGGCCGCTGCCCCTGGAGTTCCGTTGCCGTTCCTCCTCCACCGACTCACGCGGTTGATCCGGCTGCGGCTGAGGGGTTGGCGCCTACCGCTGGCGGTCGCGGTGTTCGTCTTCCTCTCCAGCTGGCTGGCGATGGCGCTGGTCGAGCCGGCCGGCAGCGCCATCACCGCACCGGCCACCTACTGGTGGTACTTCCTCGTCACCGCCGCGACGGTGGGCTACGGCGACGTCTTCCCCAGCTCCGTCGGCGGGAGGGTCATCGGCGCCTACGTCATCGTGGGCGGCATCGTCACCCTGACCCTGCTGTTCACCCAGCTGTCCGAGGCCCTGCAGTCGTTGCGCGGCCGGCGCCTGAGAGGTGTGGTCCCCCTGGACATGTCCGACCACGTGGTGCTGCTGGGCTACTGGCCCGGGCGCACCGAGCGGATCGTCGCCGAGCTGACCGCCGAGGGGCGGACCCAGGTCGCGCTGTGCGCCTGGGAGGACGTCGTGGAGAACCCCATGCCCGACCAGCCGGCGGTGCACTTCGTCCGCGGCGACCTCACCACCGAGGACGTCATGCAGCGGGCGTGCGTGCCGCAGGCCCGGACGGTGGTGGTCGACGCCCGGGACGACAACGAGACGCTCGCCGTCGCGGTCGCCGTCGAGCACGCCCACCCCGGGGTCCACCTGGTCGCGGCGCTGCGCGACCTGGGGCGGCGGGACACGCTGCGCTACGTCAGCGCCGGCGTGCAGGGCGTCCAGTGGCACATGCCGTTCCTGCTCACCGAGGAGGCGAACGACCCCGGGATCACCCAGGTCTACAGCGAGCTGATGACCCACGGCGGGCGCAACACCTACTCGCTGACCGTGCCGCCGGGCTTCCCGCACGCCACGTTCGGCGAGTGCCAGAGCCACTTCGGCACGACGTTCGGTGCCACCGTGCTGGCCGTGCGCGGCCCCGCCGGCCTCGCGGTCAGCCCGCCCTGGGACACCCGCCTGGAGGTGGGGACGACGCTGTACTACGTCGCTCCGCACCGCATCCCCGCCCGGCAGCTGTCCGCCGGGCACCGCGCCTAGGAGGGGTGCCCCTCGACGTCGGCCTCGTCACCCTGCGGCGCCTCGCGGGGCGCGCTCTGCGCCTCCAGGGAGGCCGCCACCTCCGGTGACTCCTGCTCCAGGGCGATGTCGCGGGGCTGCGGCGTCTCGGACTCCGGCGTCGTCATGCCCTCAGCCTGCCGCAGCGCGGCCGGCTCCGCTCGGTCGCCGGCCCTCGTCACCCGCCGTCCGCGGGCACCCACCCCGGGCGGTAGACGATCGCACCGGAGACGGCCTGGACGTCCAGCACCACCGTCCCGGTGAGCTCCTGGGACGGCGCGAGCGGGCCATCCGGGAGGGGCGCCGCACCGATGTCGCAGACCCCGGCCGGGCCGGCGCCGGTGGCGACGGTGCCGTCGTCCCCGACGAGGTGCAAGTCGCCGGCCACGACGCTGCGCTCGCCGCCCAGGAGGGCGAGGTCGGCCCCGGTGGTCACCGTGAGCCGGACGGCCACCAGCGAGCCGTTGCCGGCGGTGACGGAGGGGTCGGTGCAGGACGCGCCGGCCACCACGTCCGTCACGACCACCGAGAGGACCAGCGCGCCCGTCGCGGGGTCGTGCACCTCCAGCGCTGCTCCGGGCACGAGCGCCACGGCGGGCTCGGGCGTCTCCGTGGGCGCGGGCTCCGTGGGCGCGGGCTCCGTCGGTGCGGGCTCGGTGGGTGCGGGCTCCGTCGGTGCGGGCTCGGTGGGTGCGGGCTCCGTCGGTGCGGGTTCGGTGGGTGCGGGTTCGGTGGGTGCGGGCTCCGTGGGCGCAGGTTCGGTGGCCGAGGGCTCCGTGGGCGAGGGCTCCGTCGGCGAGGGCCCCGCGGCGGGCTCCTGGCCGGGTCGCTGCTGCGTCGGGGATGCCGGCGCGACCGGCGGCGCCGGGCTGGTCGGCGCCGTCGACGGGGTGGGCTGCTGGGACGCGGACGGGGGTGACGGTGTGGTCGGCGCCGTCGACGGGGTGGGCTGCTGGGACGCAGAGGGGGGTGACGGTGTGGTCGGCGCCGTCGACGGGGTGGGCTGCTGGGACGCGGACGGGGGCGACGTCGGGCCGCGAGAGGTGGACGCGGCGGCGGGCACCTGGTCGACGGCGGGGGGCGCCTCGTCGACCCGCGCGTCGGCCGGCCGGGGCGGCGTCGCCGGGGCGGGGGCGGACGACCGGGCCGCCTCCTGCGGGTCCGACCGGAAGAGGCTGGGGACGGTCGCAGCGGGGGCGCCGGGGAGGAACCAGTCGTCGGCGCCGGGCGGGAGGGCGCCGATGGTCGGGATCACCAGAGGGCCCATGCCGCTGTCCTCGGGCAGCGTCCAGACCGACGAGCCCACCTGACCGTCCGCCGCCACCTGCAGGTCGCCGGGCGCGGCGGCCGGCGCACCGACCCCGCCCAGCGTCATCAGGGCCGCGGACCCGAGCCCGCCGGTCATGAACGCCAGTGCGCGCAGCCGCCGACGGGCCGCCAGCTCGGCGTGGTACCGAGCCTGCGGTGACGGCGGCGTCGACGGTGACGGCGGCGTCGACCGCTTCGCGGCGAAGCGCCGGCGCGCCGGCCGGGCCACCGGCCGGACGGCGGAGGGATCGCGCGGAAAAGGGGACGGACGCGGCACCGCGCCGGCTCCAGGGCCGGGTGCCGGGGCGTCCGCGCCAGGAGCCGGATCGGGCCCGACGGCGGGCGGAGGCTGGGTGGTCATCGTCATCACCGCCAGGGTCGACGAGCCGGTGGAACGGCGGGGTAGCAGCGGCCGAACGGTAACCGGCCGGACGGCGGTGCGAGGGGGGTTCCGGGTCGGTATCGCCTCATCCACCCACTCTTGGATCGCGCGGTCCACCCACTCTTGGGGGGCGCCGGCCCCGGACCTCCAGCGGCTCCACCCACGGAGGCGGAAGGCTCCGAGGACCTGCACCGTCCCGTGCTCCTGGTCGGCGGCGCCGACCAGGAGCACGGCGGTGGGGGGCCCCCCCGCCGCCACCACCCGGTCACGGGTGGCGGGCGGCGTCGT
>NZ_JAPVBG010000001.1:0-387132 GCF_026967805.1 Blastococcus sp. VKM Ac-2987 | reverse complement strand
CCTGCACCGCCCCGGGCTCGTGGCGGGCGGCGCCGCCCGGGACCACGGCGGTGCGCGCCCTACCGGTCGCGCAGTTCCCGGCGGAGGATCTTGCCGGTGACCGTCTTGGGCAGTTCGTCGACGACGACCACGCTGCGCGGGTACTTGTAGGCGGCCATGCGCTGCTTGCAGTGCGCGATGAGCTCCTCCTCGGTGGCCGTGGCACCAGGGCGGAGGCTGACGAACGCCTTGACCGTCTCGCCGCGCTTCTCGTCGGGCACGCCGACGACCGCGGACTCCCGGACGGCGGGGTGCTCGGCCAGCACGTCCTCGACCTCGCGCGGCCACACCTTGTAGCCCGACGCGTTGATCATGTCCTTCTTGCGGTCGACGATGAACACCCAGCCGTCGGGGTTCATGAACCCGACGTCGCCGCTCTTGAGCGCACCGCCGGGCAGGTTCGCCGCCGTCTCCTCGGGCTTGCCCCAGTAGCCGGCGACGACCTGCGGCCCTTCCGCGACGATCTCCCCGATCTCGCCGAGCGGCAGGTCGCGGCCGTCGTCGTCCTGGATGCGGACGACCGTGTTCGGCGCCGGGACCCCGACCGACAGCGCCCCCGAGGTCGGGTCGACCGGTGAGGCCGAGCCGAACGGCGTCACCGTCATCGGCGACGTCGTCTCGGTCAGCCCGTAGGCGTTGTGCACCTGCTTGCCGGTGGCGGCGAGGAAGCCCTGCTCCGCCGTGGGGCTGATCGCCGCACCGCCGGAGTAGATGGACGTGAACGACGTGAAGGCATCGCGGCTGAACCCCGGCGCGTTGAGCAGCGCGCTGAACGCGGTGATGGCACCGATGGTGAACGTCGGGCGGTGCTCGGCGAACGCGTCGAGCACCACCTGCGGCTCGAACCGGTAGGCCAGGACCAGCGGCGCCGGTGCCAGCAGGCTCACCGCGATGTGCCCGATCAGCCCGGTGATGTGGAACAGCGGGGCGACGCCGAAGATGGCGCCGCCGTCCTGCCCGGCGTGCACCCAGTCGCGGTAGACCTGCGCGGTGAACACCACGTTCCGGTGGGTGTTCATCGCCCCCTTGGGCACGCCGGTGGTGCCCGACGTGTAGGTCAGGAAGGCGACGTCGTCGGCCCGGAGGCCGACCGGCGGCGGGACCTCGCCGCGGTGGGCCGCGATGAGCTCCAGGAGGTCGGTCGTCCCCTCGTGCCGCTGCCGGGTCGTGCCGGCGAACAGCCGCTCGTCGTCGCGGGTCTGGAACTCCAGCTCGCTGGTGGTCAGCACCAGGCGCACGTCGGTGTCGGGCACCACCTCGCGGGCCACCTGGTCGTAGAGGGTCTCCAGCGACAGCAGCACCGCGGCCCCGGAGTCCTTGAGCAGGTAGGACAGCTCGCGCTGCCGGCTCATCGGGTTGATCGAGACCATGGTGCCGCCGGCCTTCCAGGCGGCCACCATCGCGATGACGAACTGGGGCACGTTCTGCAGGTAGACCGCGAGCCGGTCACCGGGGCCGAACCCGTGCGCGAGCAGGCCGGTGGCCAGCCCGTCGCTGAGCTCGTCGAGCTCCTGCCGGGTGATCATGCCGTCGAAGTACCGCAGCGCCACCGCGCCCGGGTCGCGCGTGACCCCGGCACGGAACATCTCCAGGGCGGTCTCGAACTCGATGGTGTAGTCGGCGGGCTGGTCCCCGTAGAGCTTCAGCCAGGGCCGCTCGTCGTAGGCGCTCATGCCGGCCGGCCTACTTGATGACGACGGGGTTGACCGGCGTGCCCGCCGCCTTCGCCACCTTGAGCGGAGCGGCGACGTAGAGGAAGGCGTACCGCCCGTCCTCCGCGCAGTCGGCCGCCAGCTGCTCCAGGTCGGCGATCTCGGTCAGGGTGACGCCGAGGTTGCGCATCAGGGCGCTGTGCAGCACCAGGGCGACGCCGGTGTTCGGGTCGAAGGTGACCTCGTTGGCGATCGTGTCGGTGACCAGGTTGGGGATCTCCATGTCCTGGAACCACTGCACGAGCTCGGGGGAGTAGACCAGCCCGGGCTCGTTGAAGCCCTCGTAGAACGCCTCGCCCTGCTCGTGGAACAGCTGCAGGAAGTTGGTGCGGATGACCAGGATGTCCCGCTTCTGGATCGGGGTGCCCTGGGCCTCCGCGCAGGCGACGAGGTCCTCGTGGGTGAAGGTCTCGCCCTTGTCGAGGGTGGTCCTGCCGCGGAAGCGGGCCATGTCGAGCAGCACCGCCCGGCCGACGACGCCGCGCTGGGCGATCGGCTCCACGCTGGCCTTCTCCAGGCCGCCGACGGTGGTGCGGGCGTCGTAGCCGTTGTAGATCTTGCCGTCGTACCAGAGGTGGCCGAGGGCGTCGTACTGCGTCGAACCCTGCAGGTAGGCGTCGATCTTGTCGTCGGCGTAGTGCAGGCCGCCGGGGTACTCGGCCCCCTTGCCGCCCTCGTCCCAGTCGCTCTCGTCCAGCACCTGGGTCCGGACGGCGGGGGTGCGGCCCGGCCACACCGGGTCGCCCTTGGGGTCGCCGATGAGGCGCTGCAGCGTGAAGACCTTGCCCGAGCTGACCAGCTTGACGGCGGCGAGCACCTGCTCCGGGCCGAGGTAGTTCAGCGCGCCGACCTCGTCGTCGGGCCCCCACTTGCCCCAGTTGGTGGGCGCGTCCTTGAGGAGCTCACCGAGGTAGGGCGCGGTCGCGGGGGTGTCGGTCACAGAGGCCTCCAGGGCTGGTCGAGGGCCCGTCCGTCGACGGGCGGGGCGATGTCCTGGACTATTCGCCGGTGTGGTGTCGACCACAACCACCGTGCAACATTCGCTGCAACCGATCAGCGCCCCCGACCACCCCGAGCAGCCCAGGGAGATCCCATGACCAGCACCGTGCCCGGCAACCCGGAGTCGGTGTTCACCTACGGCGCGCCGCAGCTGAAGTTCGGCAGCGGCGCCTCCGACGAGATCGGCTACGACCTCAGCCGCTACGGCGTGCGCCGGGTGCTGGTCGTCACCGACCCCGGCGTCGCGGCCACCGGCCATCCCCAGCGGGTGGCCGAGCAGATGGACAAGTTCGGCATCGAGGCGCGCGTCTACGACGGCGTCCACGTCGAGCCGACCGACCTCAGCCTGATCGCGGCGATCGACGAGGCCCGCGCCTCGGGGCCGTGGGACGCGTTCGTCGCCGTCGGTGGCGGATCGAGCATCGACACCGCGAAGGCGATCAACCTGCTCACCACCAACCCCGGTGAGCTGATGGACTACGTCAACGTCCCGGTCGGCAAGGGACAGGCGCCGCCGGAGCCGCTCAAGCCGCTGGTCGCCGTCCCGACGACGACCGGCACCGGGGCGGAGAGCACGACGATCTGCGTGATGGACGTGATCTCGGCCCGGGTGAAGACCGGCATCAGCCACGCGCGCCTCCGGCCGACCCTGGCTGTCATCGACCCCGACCTCACCCGCAGCCAGCCCTCGGGCGTCACCGCGGCGTCGGGCATGGACATCCTGTGCCACGCGCTGGAGAGCTACACCGCCCGCTGGTACACCACCTACGACCACAAGTCGCCCGAGCAGCGGGTGCCCTACTGCGGCTCCAACCCCATCTCGGACATGTGGTCGGAGAAGGCGCTCACCCTGCTCGCCGGGTCCTTCCGCACCGCCGTCCGCAACGGCGACGACGTCCAGGCCCGGTCGGACATGGCGATGGCGGCCACTTTCGCCGGCATGGGCTTCGGCAACGCCGGCGTGCACATCCCGCACGCCAACGCCTATCCCATCGCCGGGCAGGTCAAGGGCTTCCACCCCAAGGACTACCCGGGCGACGAGGCGATGGTGCCGCACGGGATGTCGGTGGCCCTCACCGCGCCGGAGGCCTTCCGGTTCACCTTCGAGGCCTCCCCGGAGCGGCACGTCCGGGCGGCCGAGCTGCTCGCGCCGGGCGCCGAGCGCCCCTCGGACCTGGCGGAGTTCCTGCCCACCGTGCTCGCCGACCTGATGCGGGACATCGACATCCCCAACGGCGTCGGCGCGGTCGGCTTCGCCGAGGGCGACATCCCCGACCTCGTCGACGGCGCGATGAAGCAGCAGCGGCTGCTGGCCACCTGTCCCCGCGCGGTCACCGAGGACGACCTCGCCGGCATCTTCCGGCGGTCGATGGCCCTCTGGTGAGCGGGCTCAGCGGGGGGCGATGACCGTCTTCGTCACCTGCCCGGTGGCGACCAGCTGGCCGTCGACCGTGGCTTCGGCCCGCATGAAGGCCACGGCGCGGCCGCGGCGCAGCACGGTGCCGACGACGTCGACGGTGGCCCCGGCGCGCACCGGCCGCAGCAGCGACGCGGCGACGTCGTGGGTGACCGCGTGCTCGCCCTCGCCGAGGCCGGGCAGCAGGGCCACGAACGAGGCGACGTCGAGCAGCGCGTAGACGATGCCGCCGTGCAGCATCCCGGCCGGGTTCTGCGCGGCCGGGCCGACGGGGAACCGGATGCCGGCCGAGGGGTCGGCCTCGTCGCGCAGCTCCACCTCGAGGAACCGGTGCAGGGGGATGTCGAGCACCGCCTGGATGCGGGGATCACGAGCGCTGTCGGAGGGCACGGGCGGAACTCCTCGGGGTGGGGCGCGGCAGGCTAGCGGCCGGGGCCGGGGGCCGTCGGCGACGCTGTGGAGACCTCCGATCGTCCACAGGCCCCTCCGCGCGGCTCCCGGCGGGTGCCCGCGCCGCCATACGCTCGCCGCCGGTCCGGGAGTCGGAGAGGCGGTGGTGGGCCGTGTACGGAGATCCGGCGGCCCTGGACGCGCTGGCCGACGAGCTGTCCGGGCGGGCCCGGCAGGTCCGCGCCGCGGCCGACGAGCACCGGCGCGACGGGGACCGGGCCCGCTGGGTGTCGGACGCGGCCACCGCCTACCGCCGGCAGCTGGCGGCCGACTGCGCGGCGGTCGACGCCGCGGCCGAGGGGGTGGACGCCGCCGCCGAGCTGCTGCGCCGGCACGCCGACGAGGTCCGCGAGCGGCTCGCGGCCATCGCCCGCGCCGAGCGCGAGGTCCGCGCCTGGCTCGCGGAGCAGGCCGCCCACGGCGGCGAGCTGCTCGAGGAGGTGGGCGGCGTGCTCGGCGAGCTGCCGGAGGCCGGGGCCGACGCGTGGCGGCAGGCGTCGTCGCGGCTGAGCCGGCTGGGTCTGTGGTGACCGGGACCGTGCGCATCACCGTGCGCACCGGGACGGCGCCCCCGGCCCCGTCCGCACCGCCGCGGCGCCTGGTCCTGACCGCCGCGGAGTGGGCCGTGCTGGTCGAGGGCCGGCCGGGTGACCTGCCGCCGGCGTTCCGTCCGCACCCGGTCGGGCTCGCGGAGCGGGACGCCGCCGTCGCCGCGCTGACCGGGCGCGGGGTGCTGCGCTCTCCGGGCGGCGCGGCCGAGCCGGTGCCCGCCGTCGCGGCCGACCTGGCCGTGCTGCACCACCCGCTGCTCACCGTGCGGCTGGCGGTCGACGGCCGGGGCGGGGCGCGGCACGGCTGGTTCGCCGTCGGGGCCGGGGGAGTGGTGGTCGTGCTGACCCTGCCCGACGGCGGCGTCGAGCTCTCCCTCGCACCGGCCGCGCGCCTCGGGGCGGAGCTGTCCCGGGCGGTCCCGGAGGCCGCCGTCGTCACCGGGTCGGCCACCGAGGGCGGCTCTCCGCCGGCCGAGGTGCTGCCGGCCGGGGTGCTGCCGCTGCACCTGCTGGACGGCGCAGTCGCGGGAGGACAGCCGCCGACCCCGGAGGAGGCGGCGCTGGCCGACGAGCTCCTGCGGCGCACCGCCGGGTCGCTGCGCTGCCTGGTGCTGGGGCGGACCGGGAGCTCGCTCGGGGCCGGGCAGGTGTCGTGGCTGGCCACGGACGGGGGCTGGGCCACCCTGCGGCCCCGCCCCGCGACCGCGTCGCCGCGGCTCGTCGAGGTGGTGCCGGTGCGGCCGGCCGACCTCGGGGTGGAGATCGCACCGACGGTGGCCGCGCTCCTGGCGGCCGGGTCGTGACCGCACCGGGGATCACGGTGAGCGGCGGGGCCGGCGGCATCGAGGCCGACCTGACCGACCTGGCGACCCTCGCCCGCGGCAGCACCGGCCTGGCCGAGGAGCTCGCGCTCACCAGCGCCCGCTGCCACCCGGTGCTCATCGACCCGGACCTGCTGGCCTCCGCGGCGCTCGATCCGGTCGGGGTGGCCCGGATCGAGGCCGCGCTCATCGAGGCGCTGGACGGGCCGGACGGGCTGACCGTGCTCGCCGCCCGGTTCGCCGCCCGGGCGGTGGGTCTGCAGGCGGCGGCCGGCGCCTACGAGGCGGCCGACCGCGCACTGGCCGAGCTGGCCGACGACCTGGAGTGGGCTGCCGGCTTCTTCTGGCCCGCCACGGTCGGGGGGCTGCTCGTCAGGGGGGTCGCCCGGGTGGCCGCCGACCCCACCGGTGCCGCCGTCGACGTCGCCGTCCTGCTCGCGGACCCCGAGCGCTGGCTGACCGAGCACCCCGGCCTGGTCGACGACGTCATGGGCGCCGTGCCCGGGGTCGGCAGCCACGTCGGCGTGCTGACCGGCGGGCTGGCCGGAGGGTGGCTCGGCGGGGGCGACGTCGGCGTCGCGGCCCGTCGGCTCGGCCGGTTGTGGCCGGACGGGAGCCCGGTGGTGACACCGCTGCCCGCCGAGGTCTCCGGCCCGGCGGTGGTCGCGCCGCGGGGGGTCGACGACCTGCTGGGTTCGCTGGAGGTCCGCGCCCGCCGTTCGGGCTCCGGGCCGGACACGATCGCCGTCCGGGTGGTCACCCGCGCGGACGGCAGCACCGCCTACGTCGTCGACATCCCGGGCACCGCCGATTGGAACGCCCCGCTCGGGCCGGTGAACCCGGAGACCCACGACCTGGGCACCAACGTCCGGGTGCTGGGCGGCGAGGCCACCACCCGCCAGCGGGCGATCGCCGAGGCGCTCCGGCGGTCGGGGGCCGGGCCCACGGACCCGGTGATGCTCGTCGGCCACAGCCAGGGCGGGATGGTCGCCGCCCAGGCGGCTGCCGACGCCGGCACGGCCGACTTCGACTTCGACGTGCGCACCGTGGTCACCGCCGGCTCGCCCATCGCGCGCGCCGACGTGCCGCCGTCGGTGCAGGTGCTGGCGCTGGAGAACGTGCACGACGTCGTCCCGCAGCTCGACAGCCGTGCCAACGACGACAGCCCGAACATCACCACGGTCACCTTCGCGGGGCAGCACGGCAGCATCGGGGACAACCACGGCATCGGGACGGCGTACCGGCCGGCGGCCCGGGCCGTCGACGCGGGCGACGATCCCTCGCTGGCCGCCTTCCGGGCCGCCGCGGCGCCCTTCCTCGTCCGGCCGGGCGAGGAGGCGGCGGTGGTCGCGCACGTCTACGAGATCGGGCGGAGGTGACCCGGTGCACGCTCCGCACAGCCGGGCCGGGACGCGGCGTGCCGCCCGGCCCGCTCCGGCGTCGCGGACGGCGGAACAAGGCGGGCCACTAGCGTTGGGTCATGTCGCGGAGGCGGGTGGTCGCGGTCGTCGGGGGAGCCGTCGTGCTCCTGGTCGCCCTGTCGGTCCTGGTCCCGGGCAGCCCCACGCGGGCCTTCGTCCGGGGTGCCGTCCACGCGCAGTGCCACACCTGGGTGGGCGACGAGGGGGACCGCTCCCTGGCGGTCTACGGGGATTCGATCAGCCACGCGGACAGCGAGCCCCGGTTCGGCTTCCACGGCCGCCGCTCCTGGTACTCCGCTCTCGTCTGCTCCGACCGGTTCACCGACGGCGGCAACGCGGCCGTCCCGGGGGAGACGTCGGCGGAGGTCCTGGCCCGCCTGGCGGCGGATGCACCGCAGGTCGACGTCCTGGTCGTGCAGGCCGGCACGAACGACCTCCGCCTCGGGGTGCCGACGGAGGAGACCGTGGCGAACCTCCGCGAGGCCGTCCGGCTCGCGCAGGAGGCCGCGGGCACGGTCGTGCTGACCACGGTGCAGCCCTGGCACGACACGGACGCCACGGAGCTCAACGACGCGGTCCGCCGGCTGGCCGCCGAGGCGGACGTCGAGCTGGTGGACTTCGCCGGCGTGCTGGGCGACCGCAGGCTGACCCGGGACGGCGTCCACCCCTTGCCGGCGGGCGCCCACGAGCTGGCCCGGCTGGTGGCGGAGGCCACGACGTAGGAGACCCCGCGTCACTCCCCGAGGACGTCGGTGTTGCCGGCCCGGGCGGCCTGGAGGCGGAGCAGCTCGAGCTCGGCCCGCACGGCCGACAGGTCGCCCGACGAGCGCAGCAGGTGCGCGAGCGCGCCGGCGTTGTCCGCCCGCGCCGCGCGGGCGAGCTCGTCGAGGAGTTCGCGCAGCGCGCCCTCGTCCTCGCCGTGCCGCACCAGCCGGGCGACCCCGTTCACGGTGCTGCGTACGTCCTGCAGGAGCGGGGGGAGCTGGCGGACGGCGTAGTCCAGCAGGACCACGAGGTCGAAGGGCAGCCGCACCAGCGCGACCAGGGCGGGCAGCGGCCCGAACCGGGCCGGGGGCGGCGGGGTGGCGGGACCGAGCTCATCGGGGGTCATGCACCCCGGCTACCCCGGACCCCGACGAGGTACGGGTGGGCGAGCCGGGCCGTGCCGACGGTGAGCACGACGCCGATGGTCATGCCCAGGGTGTTCATCGCCCAGTCGTTGGTGTCGCAGGCCCGCCCGGCGGCCGGTACCAGGGCCTGGAGGGCCTCGATGACGGCCGATGCCCCCGAGCCGACCGCCAGGACCGACCACGGACGCCGCGAGGCCAGCGCGGCGAAGAGGACCACGGGCAGGAACAGCGCCACGTTGGCCAGCAGCTCGACGCGGGTGAGCGTGGGGAGGGCGAACTGCACCGTGCAGACCACCTGGTCCGGGCGGCTCGTGGCGGACGGCGCCAGGGTCAGGGCCAGGACCGGGAGCGCCGCCAGCGCCGCCAGCGTCCACAGGATCCGGCGTCCGTACCGCCGGCAGCGCAGGGCCGGGCGACGACCACGACGCTGCCCAGGGCGATGACCCCCAGCACCACGGGCACGAGAGCCGACTGGTCCAGCAGGACGTCGGTGATCATGAGGCGGCGATCGTAGGCCGCCGGCACCGTCACCTCGCGGCGAACGCGCGGGCCCGGGTCCGGGTCCTGCCGAGCGATGAGTTCCGCGTCTGCGGAAGGTCAGAGCCGCGAGGACCGCAGGGGACCGACGCGCGCGCACCCGGAGGGCACGCATGGCCAAGCTCGTCTACTCGATGATCACCTCGCTCGACGGCTACGCCGAGGCCGCGGAGGGGGACCTCGGCTCCGGGGCCGACGACGAGGAGGTGCACACCTTCATCGGTGACGTCTTCCGATCCCTCGGCACGTACCTGTACGGCCGGCGGATGTACGAGACGATGGTCTTCTGGGAGACCGCGCACACCCTCCCCGACGTGCCGCCGTACATCCTGCAGTACGCCCGCGACTGGCAGGCCGCGGAGAAGGTCGTCTACTCCACGACGCTGGAGTCGGTGTCCAGCGCGAGGACCAGGATCGAGCGGACCTTCGATCCCGACGCGGTGCGCAGGCTCAAGGCCGAGGCCGACCACGACCTCAGCATCGACGGCCCGAACCTCGCCGCCCAGGCCATCGCGGCCGGCCTGGTGGACGAGTACCACCTCTTCATGACGACGAGCGTCGTCGGCGGCGGGAAACGGTTCTTCCCGGACGGGGTCCGGCTCGACCTCGAGCTGCTCGAGGAGCGGGCCTTCGACAGCGGGCTGATCTACGCCCGGTACCGGACCCGCTGAGCCGTCGCCGGACTGGTTCCTGCCGGGCACTGCGCCGGTGGCCGGGGCGCCCGGCGGGTGGGCAGCGGACGGGTGAATTCTCCCGTGAGCCTCGGCACGCCCGACCTGGCGAACCCGCGGTCCGTGGTCCGGGACAGATCGCGCCGCCGTCGACGCCGTGGCCGCCGCTGCCGGGACGGCCGGCGCCCGGGACGTCGGTGCGCCGGTGGAGCCGGGTGCGGCGCATCTTGCCTGGTGGTGGGGCGGGTGGGGCTCGAACCCACGACCCAGGGATTATGAGTCCCATGCTCTGACCGGCTGAGCTACCGCCCCGGTGCGGACAGCCTGCCAGATGGCGGCGACACGCCGCGCGGACGCGCCCGTGTCTGGAGGGGCATCTCGTTACCGGCCTGTGACATCTGGCCGAATCGCTTGTACTGTCTCCCGCGGTCCACCCGATGCCGCTCCCGAACCCGGGAGCACGGGCGGATCCCGCCGAACCGTGCGGCCACCTGGCCGGACGGACCGGGGACCCATGTTCTCTGGGGTGAATCCCGCCTGCGCCTCCACGGGCAGGTGGGTAGGGCCACGTTCCGGCCCGAACCCGTCAGCTGACCTGGTAGGCGGACCGAGGAACGGAGACCGTCGCCTTGGCGACCTTGCACGACCAGCACCACCCCACCGTGCCCACCCGCGGGGGCCTCCGCCGGATCGGGCGGGCAGCCACCGCCCTCACCGCCCTGCTGGCTCTCTCCCTGCTCGGGACGACGGCCGCCACGGCCGCACCCGGCGACGCGAAGAGCGAGCACGACCGCGTGGCCCAGGAGGTCGCCTCCCTCGGGCAGCGGGTCACCGACGCCGAGGCCCGGCTGCAGCAGATGACGCTCCGCGCCGAGGAGGCCAGCGGCGCGGTGCTCCAGGCGGAGGCCGAACTGGCGACCGCCCAGCAGCACGCCGACGCCATCGCCGCCGAGCTCGCCGCCGTCCGCGCAGCCGTGGGGCAGACCCAGGACGACGTCGCGACCCTCGGCCGGGAGGCCTACATGGGCGGCGACGAGACGTTCAGCGAGGTGGAGATGGTGCTGCACGCCGAGGGCCCGGGCGAGCTGCTCCAGCAGGCCGCCACCCTCGAGATCCTCGGCAAGGACCGGGCCGAGGTGCTCGAGGAGCTGCGGGTGGTCGAGGCGCGCGAGGCGCGCCTGGACCAGGAGGCGAAGGCCGCCGTCGCCGAGCGCGACGCCGCCGCCCGCACCGCCCAGGAGGCCCAGGTGGCCGTCGACGCGCTGCTGGTCGAGGCGCAGGCCGAGTTCGACGCGCTCAGCGCGGAGAGGGCAGCCCTGGACGAGCAGCTGCGCGACGCGGAGATCCGCATGCTGAGCATGCAGGGCACCCCCGAGCCGGCGGCCGCCTGGAACCAGCTGCAGGCCGCCGAGCAGGCCGTCGGGGCGGTCGCCGCGACCGGCGGCGGCACCGGGCTCACCCAGGGCCGGGTCACCTCCTGCTACGGCGCCCGCTGGGGGACCATGCACCTCGGCGTGGACATCGCGGCGCCGATCGGCACCCCGATCTTCACGCCGGAGCCGGGCGTCGTCCTGCAGGCGGGGCCGGCCAGCGGGTTCGGCCTCGCGGTCGCCATCCAGCACCACGACGGCGTGATCACCGTCTACGGGCACGTCAACCAGTTCTTCGTGTCGCCGGGTCAGGTCGTCGAGGGCGGTCAGCAGATCGCCGAGGTCGGCAACCGCGGCCAGTCCACCGGGCCGCACCTGCACTTCGAGGTGCACAAGGGCGGCCTGTACGCCGACCGGACCAACCCGGTGCCGTGGCTGGCCCAGCGCGGCATCACCCTCGGGGGCAGCTGCGGCTGACCCCGCCCAGCCGTGCCGGCCGCACGCCGTCGTCCAGGATGGCGGCGTGCGGACGCCGGGGGAGGGCACCTGGCTCCGCGCCGGGCTGCTCGTCGCGCTGCTGCTGGCCGGCGTGGTCGCAGCCCTCACCGTCGACCTGCCGTCGGTGGCGCAGGTGCGCGGCTGGGTCGACGACGGCGGTGCGGGGACGTGGGGTCTTCTCGTCGCCGGTCTGGCGGTGGCGCTGCTGGCTCCGGTCCCGCGATCGGTCCTGTCGGTCGTCGCCGGCGTCGTCCTGGGCTTCGGTCCCGGCGTCGCCCTCGCCCTCGCCGGCGGGCTCCTCTCCGCCATGGCGGCGTTCGGGCTCAGCCGGGCGCTGGGGCGTCCGGCCGCCGAGCGGCTCGCCGGACCCCGGCTCCGGCGCGCCGACCGGCTGGTCAGCGAGCGCGGCTTCGCCTCCGTGCTCGTGGGCCGGCTGGTCCCGGTCATGCCGTTCGTGGTCGTCAGCTACGGCGCCGGCCTGAGCGGCGTCCGGTTCGGTTCCTTCCTCGCGGCCACCGCCGTCGGCATCGTCCCGAGCACGGTCGTGCAGGTGGGGATCGGCGCGTCCACCGGCGTCGCCGTCGCCCGCTTCGGCGCCCTGGCCGCGGTCCCGCTCGTCGTCCTCGCGGTCGTGCTCGTCGTCGCCGGGACGGCCTGGTGGTACCGGCGGCGCACCGGGGAAGCCGCCTAGCCCCGGCCGAAGAGCCGGCCCAGCACGCCGCCGGCCCCGCCCACGGTGCGGGCGGCCAGCTGCAGGATCGGCCCGCCCGGGATGCCCGGGACCTGCTGCACGATCGGCGCCAGCTGGAGCAGCCCGCCGACGTCGTGCACCTTCAGCTGGCGGCGCGCCACGGCCGGCACCGGATTGACCCGGCCCGAGGCGGCGTCGAGCAGGAGGTCGGCCGCGGCCTCGACGGCCGGACCGTCGACGACCCCCGCCGGCACCCGCCGCACCTGCCAGCCGCCCCCGTCGGCGGTGAACCCCCACCCGCCGTCCGGGGTGACGAGGGCGACCCGCCCGGAGATGCCGGTCGAGGCCGCCAAGGCCCCGGTCACGTCGGTGAGGGCGGCCAGGCCGGACTGCAGCACGGCCGCCGGTGGCGGCTCGGCGCCGCAGGAGACGAGGTCCAGCCCGTGGACGGCGAGTTCGTAGGCCTGCCCGAGGACGACGCTCAGCAGCGGCACCCGACCCACGACGGAGACCGCCGGTGCGGTGTCCAGCTCCTCCGGCTCGTCGGCCAGGTAGCGCGCCGTCGCCTCGCGGTTGCGGCGCAGCGCGGCCAGCACCTCCTCGCGGGAGGCGCCGCGATGGGCGGCCACGACCCGGGCGTTCACCGCATCGGGGTCCGGCGGAGACCCGTGCCCGCCGGTCCGCGCCGAGGCGATGAGGTCGTGCAGCGCGGCGTGGTCGTCCCAGCAGCCCAGGTGCACGCAGATCTCGTGCGCCCGCCATCCGGGCAGGCGCGAGGACCGGTCGAGATCGACCGTCTCCGCCTGCGCCAGGAACGCGTCCCACGCGCCGAGCACCAGCCCGGCGACCTCGTCACGTCCCGCCTCCGCCATGCCCTGGTGTCCGCCCACGTCCGGCCCCTACCCGGCCTCCGGCCGGGGCAGGCATGGCGCGCGTGGCGACGTGCGGACCCGCTCACCCGCAGGGGGGAGGAGGACGTCAAGGAGGCGTCGTGAGGGACCGATCGGGAGCAGGTGAGCCACGGACCGGCACAGGACCGCCGGGCGGACGGCAACCCGCCGAGGGGACGGACGTCGCCGCGCGGCGTCCTGGCGGCGCTGCGCGACGGCCTGTACCGGCCGCTGGCCGGCGACGACGACCGGGTGGCCTACTGGGTGCACCACGTCCGGATCGGCGTCGTGGTGACGGAGCTGGCCGCGCTCGCCGTCATCGGCTACGCGCTGCTCGTCGACGGGCCGGGCCACAACCACCCCGGGCTGCTCCTGCTGACCGGCCTCACCGTCGTCACCGCGCCGACCGTCCTGCTGCTCCCGCTGCACGCGATGATCCGCGACTGGCGGGGACCGACGCTGTTCTACGGCTGGACGCTGGGGACCGCCGTCGTGGTCATCACCGCCACCCGGCTCGACGGGGGAGCGGCCAGCCCGCTGGACGCGCTGCTGTTCCTCACCCTGACCTTCATGGCCGCGGCGTACTCGCCGGTGGGGGTCATCGCCATGGGCAGCGCGATGACGGCCGGCTACCTGCTGTTCATCGAGCTCCCCGGCCTGACCACCCGCGGCCTGTTCTTCGTGTCGGTCATGAGCATCTTCACGATCGTCTGCACGATGGCCTCGGCGAACTCCTGGGCCGCCTACGACCGGCAGATGCTGCTGATCCGGACGGCGGAGATGCTCGCCTCCACCGATGCCCTGACCGGGATCCCCAACCGGCGCCTCTTCCTCGAGCGCGTGGCCCGGGCGCTGGACGACGCCGTCCGGGGGCGCCGGTCCGTCGTGTGCCTGGTGGACCTGGACGGCTTCAAGGCCGTCAACGACGCCGACGGCCACGCGGCCGGCGACGCGCTGCTCGTCGCCGTGGGGGCTTCGCTCGGGGGGGCGATCCGGGAGACCGACACCGTCGCCCGGATCGGCGGTGACGAGTTCGCCGTCCTGGCCGACGTCGTCGCCGGCCGATCCGCCCCGTCGCTCGCCGAGCGGCTGCGGGAGGCCGTCGCGCTCGCCGGTGCCCGCCACGGGGTGACCGCGAGCGTGGGTGTGGCGGAGATCGGACCGGGGGACGACCTCGAGGACCTGATGCACCGGGCCGACGTCGCCATGTACCGGGCCAAGAGCGTCGGCGGCGACCGGGTGAGCGTCCGGGAGGGCTGACCGCAGCGGTCGCACGCCTCGTGGTTCGGCGAGTACGCTCAGTGAGTGCCGCAGACGGCGGGAGCGCTCAGCTCTGCCCGTGGCCATCACTCTGCGTCACCGGTGTTCAGCGGTGCACGCTCAGGTCGCCGTCCGCATCGTGCGGCGCGCCGCCCGTCCGGCCGGGGAGCCTGTGAAATGCCTGGAGCCGCTGGACGCCGCCCCGTGGTCGTGGTAATGGCTGTCTGACCAGCGACAAGGCGCCGGGTCGTGGATCACCGACCACTTTCGTCTCATCCGTCGCACCCGGGCTGGCGCGATCGGGTCACCATCGTGCAGACTTGTCGCGGGAGCCCTGCTCCGCCACTGCCGATAACGGCGCGTCACCGAATCGATGGGTCCGTAGGGGAAGACGAGACCGATCGAGTCGATGGAGGTGCCCCGTGCAGCGACGGTCAACCCAGGGTGTCGTCTTCGTGCACGCGTGCCCGAAGGCGCTCTGCCAGCACGTCGAGTGGGCGCTGGAACGCGTCGTCGGCGCGCCGGTCTCCCTGTCGTGGGCTGAGCAGCCCGCAGCGCACGGTTCCTACCGTGCTGAGGTGGCGTGGACGGGTTCGCCCGGTACCGGCGCCAAGCTCGTCGCTGCCCTCCGGGCGTGGCCGATGCTGCGCTTCGAGGTCACCGAGGAGGCGAGCCACGGCAACGACGGCGAGCGCATGTCCTACGTGCCCGGGCACGGGGTCTTCCGCGCGCCGACCAGCGCCAACGGCGACCTCATCGTCACCGAGCAGCAGCTGCGCCACCTGGCCGCGACCACGACGTCGATCGAGGCCTTCCGGCACGGCGTCGACCAGCTGCTGGGCGCGGCCTGGGACGCCGACCTCGAGGTCTACCGCCACGCCGGCGACGGCAGCCCGGTGACCTGGCTGCACCAGGTCGTGTAGCCCGCGCGGCTGCACCGCGCGCCGGATCGGCCTGCCCGCGGGCGAGGTCACGATCCGAACACGACACTCCCGGCCGGGACCGGGAGGCGTCGTAGCCTGGAGCCGGTCGTCCGGGCGCCGTCGGGGAAGCGGCGCCCGGACGACCTACCACTGCCCGGGACGGATGCGCGGGGCGATGCCCGGCGGCGCGCCGGGAGGCCCGCCTGCGGGACGCCAACGGCCTCGGGATGCCGCGGAGGTCATGGGACCCGCAGCGCGGCCGCTCAGAGCGGGATGTTGCCGTGCGCCCCGCGGCCCAGCGGCGCGCCGGCGAGCGCCTCGATCAGCCGCTTGCGCGTCTGCGCCGGCTCGACGACCTCGTCGACGACGCCGATCTGCAGCGCCCGGTTCACCCCGCCGGCGATCCGCTCGTGCTCCTCGGCCAGCTGCGCGTGCAGCGCCTCCCGCTCGCCGGGAGGGGCGGCGGCCAGCTTCTTGCGGTGCAGGATGCCGACGGCCGCCTTCGCGCCCATCACGGCGACCTCGGCGCCCGGCCAGGCGAAGACGGCGGTGGCGCCCAGCGACCGGGAGTTCATCGCGATGTAGGCCCCGCCGTAGGACTTGCGGGTCACCAGCGTCACCCGCGGTACGACGGCCTCGGCGAAGGCGTGCAGCAGCTTGGCGCCGCGGCGGACCACGCCGTCCCACTCCTGGCCCACACCGGGCAGGTAGCCGGGGACGTCGACCAGCACCACCAGCGGGACGCCGAAGGCGTCGCACATCCGGACGAAGCGGGCCGCCTTCTCGGCGGACGCGGAGTCCAGGCAGCCGCCCAGGCGCAGCGGGTTGTTGGCGATCACGCCGACCGTCCGCCCGGCCAGCCGACCCAGTGTGGTGACCACGTTGGGTGCGAACCGCGGGTGCAGCTCCAGGCCCGGCTCGTCGAGCACCGAGGACACCAGCGGCTTGACGTCGTAGGCCCGGTTGGTCTGCTCGGGCAGCAGCGCCCCGAGGTCCGAGGCGGCCTGCGCGTCGGCGGAGGCGAAGCTGCCCTGGGCGGCGAGGAGGTCGACGGCGAGCCGGGCGGTCTCCAGCGCAGCCGGCTCGGAGTCGGTGACCACGTGCACGACGCCGCTGCGCCGGCCGTGGGTGTCCGGGCCGCCGAGGCTCTCCATGTCGACGTTCTCGCCGGTGACCGAGCGCACGACCTCCGGGCCGGTGACGAACACGCGGCCGGCCGGACCCATGATCACCAGGTCGGTGAGGGCCGGGCCGTAGGCCGCGCCACCGGCGGCCGGACCGAGCACCACCGAGATCTGCGGGATGCGCCCGGAGGCGCGGACCATGGCCGCGAACACCTCGCCGACGGCGTGCAGCGCGGTCACGCCCTCGGCCAGCCGGGCCCCGCCGGAGTGCCAGATGCCGATCACCGGCACCCGCTCGCGCAGCGCCGCGTCGATCGCGTCGACGATGTGCCGGCAGCCGTCGACACCCATGGCGCCGCCCATCACGGTGGCGTCGGTGCAGAAGGCGATGGCCGGGCTCCCGGACACCCGGCCGCGGGCGGCCAGCACCCCGGAGGTGTCCCGGGCGCCGAGCTGCTGCATCGACCCGTCGTCGAAGAAGCGGCGCAGCCGGTCCTCCGGGTCCCGCGGATCGGGTGCGGGCAGCGTCGGGGTGGCCTGAGCGGTGGTCACGGCGTCTCCAAGAGGGGGTGCGGGGCGGGCGCGCTCAGGCGGTCGTGAAGACCAGTGCGATGTTGTGCCCGCCGAAGCCGAAGGAGTCGTTGACCGCTGCGGTGAGCGTGGTCCGGCGCGGCTCGTGCCGGACGATGTCGAGGGCCTGGACGGCGGCGTCGTCGTCGGGGTCGTCGAGGTTGGCCGTCGCGGGGACGACCTGCTCGCGCAGCGCGAGGATGGTGAACACCGACTCCAGCGCCCCGGCGGCGCCGAGCAGGTGCCCGGTCTGGCTCTTGGTGGCGCTGACGAGCACCTGCTCGCCCAGCGACGAGCGGATGGCGGCGGCCTCGGCGGTGTCGCCGACCGGGGTCGAGGTGGCGTGGGCGTTCACGTGCCCGATGTCCGCGGGGGAGAGGCCGGCGTCGCGCAGCGCCGCGGTGATCGCGCGTCCGGCGCCCTCGCCCTCCGGGTGGGGGGCGACGAGGTCGTAGCCGTCGGCGGTGCCGGCGGCCCCGGCCACCTTCGCGTGCACGCGGGCCCCGCGGGCGGCGGCGGAGTCGGCGCGCTCGAGGACCAGCGCGGCCGCGCCCTCGCCGAGGACGAAACCGTCGCGGGCCTTGTCGAACGGGCGCGACGCGCGCTCGGGCTCGTCGTTGCGGGTCGACATGGCGCGCATGGCGGCGAACCCGGCCATGGGCAGCGGGTGGACGCAGGCCTCCGCACCGCCGACCAGGACGATGTCGGCGCGGTCGAGGCGCAGCAGGTCCAGCCCCCAGCGGATGGCCTCGGCCCCGGATGCGCACGCGCTCACCGGCGCGTGCACGCCGCCACGGGCGCCGACGGCCAGGCCCACCGCGGCAGCCGGTCCGTTCGGCATGAGCATCGGGATGGTGAACGGCGAGACCCGCTTGGGGCCCTTCGCCTCGAGGACGTCGTCCTGGCCGAGCAGCGTCAGTGCGCCGCCGATGCCGGTGCCGAACACGACTGCGATCCGCACGGGGTCGACGCCGGAGTCGGCGGCCCCGGACTCCGCCCAGGCCTGCTCGGCGGCGATGACCGCCACCTGCTGGCTGCGGTCCAGGCGCCGGGCGCGCACCCGGTCGATCTGCTCGGCGGGATCGGTCGCCAGGCGGGCGACCAGCTGGGCCGGGAACTCCTTCACCCAGTCGTCGGTGATCCGGCTGACGCCCGAGCGGCCGGCAAGGAGCGCCTCCCAGGTGGTGGCCACGTCGCCGCCGAGCGGCGTGGTGGCACCGAGGCCGGTGACGACGACGTCGGTGGTGGACGGGCTGCTCATGGGATCTCCTTCGCGGGCATCGGCCGGGGTCGGGCCGGGTCGGGGCGGGGACGGGTCCCGCCGGCCGTCGGCCGGCGGGACCCGAAGGCTCAGCCCTGGTTCTTCTCGATGAAGCTGATCGCGTCGCCGACCGTCTTGATGTTGGCCAGCTGGTCGTCGGGGATCGCGACGCCGAACTTGTCCTCGACGGCGGTGGCGATCTCGACCATCGACAGCGAGTCGACGTCGAGGTCGTCGGTGAAGGACTTCTCCGGGGTGGCGTCCGCAGGGGCCACCCCGGCGACCTCCTCCAGGATCTCGGCCAGACCGGACTGGATCTCCTGGGTGCTCACGCGGGTCCTCTCTCTCGGATGGAGCGGGCGGTGCCCGCCGACGTCCGGGACACGGTGTCCCGGGGATCTGGGGTGGGGCCGTTCGTGGACAGGTCGCCCAGGGGGGTGGCGGCGCTCACGGCAGGACGACGACCTGGCCGGCGAACGTCAGCCCCGCCCCGTAGCCCAGCAGCAGCGCGACGTCGCCGCTCTTGGCCTCGCCGCTCTCCAGCAGGGCCGACAGGGCAAGGGGGACCGACGCCGAGGACGTGTTGCCCGAGCGCACGATGTCGCGGGCGATCACCGTCCGCTCGGGCAGCTTGAGCCGCTTGGCCATGAGCTCGATGATCCGCAGGTTCGCCTGGTGCGGCGCGAAGACGTCGATGTCCTCGGGCCCGACGCCGGCGCGGCGCATCGCCTCCACGAGGGTGTCGGTGAGCTCCGAGGTCGCCCAGCGGTACACCGCCTGGCCGGCCATGCTCATGCCGGTCTCACCCGGGGGGACGGCGATCGCCTCGTGCAGGTCGCCGTCGCTGCCCCAGACCACCGGCCCCACGTTCGGCTCGTCGGACGGACCGACGACCGCGGCCCCTGCGCCGTCGGCGAAGATGATCGCTGTCGACCGGTCGTCGAGGTCGGTGTAGTCGGTGAGCCGTTCGCCGCCGATGACCAGGGCGTTGCGCGCCGAACCGGAGCGGATCGCGTCGGCCGCGGCACTGAGGGCGTAGCACCAGCCGGCGCAGCCGGCGTTGATGTCGAAGGCGCCGGGCCGGGGCACCCCGATCTGGTGCGCGATCCGGGGCGCGAGCCCGGGGATGGCCTCCGGTGGGCTGGTGGTCGCGAGCAGCACCAGGTCGATGTCGGCGGCGTCGAGGCCGCTGGCCGCGAGCGCCTTGCCGCCGGCGGCGACCGACATCTCGACGAGCGTCTCGTCGGGCTCGGCCCAGCGGCGTTCGGCGATGCCGACCCGGCTCTGGACCCACTCGTCGCTGGTGTCCATCCGCTCGGCCAGCTCGTCGTTGGTCACCCGGCGGCGAGGGCGGTAGCTCCCGAAGCCGAGGATGCGGGCGGCGGGGGCGCCGGCCGGCAGGTGCAGGCGGGTCACGAGGTCACCTCCGGGTAGAGCCGGGCGATCGGGTCGCCGGCGTCGACGAGGTCGCCCTCGTGCACGAGCCACTCGGCCAGCACGCCGTCGTAGGCGGCGGAGACGTTGACCTCCTCGCGCCGGCCGCGGATGCAGCCCAGTGGCGTCCCCGCCGGCAGGTGGCTGCCCTCGGCGACCTCTGCGGGGCTGACCGTGCCGCGGGCGGGGGCCACGACCATGCGCCAGTCGGGCAGGTGCTCGGCCTCCGCGCGACCGCGCTCGGCGGCGATGAGCTCCCGGGCCCGGTCGAGGTCGCCCGGGCCGCTCACGGCCAGCACCTCGATGCCCGCGTCCTTCCACTCGCGCTTGGCCAGCCCGGCCAGCGCGCCGGCCGGCGGTAGCTCGATGACGGCGGTGACGCCGAGCTGGCGCATGGTCGCCAGGCAGGAGTCGAAGCGAACCGGGCTGGTGACCTGGCTGACCAGCCGGGACAGCGCCTCGGCGCCGGAGTCGACGGCGGCGCCGTCGGCGTTCGACAGCAGCAGCCGGCTGGGGTCGGCCGGCCGCAGCCCGCCGATCAGGCCCTCGAGCTCCTCGCGCGCCGACCCCATGTACGCGGTGTGGAAGGCGCCGGCGACCGGCAGCGCCATCACCCGTGCCTTCGCGGGGGGCTCCTCCTTGAGCGCGGCCAGGCCGTCGAGCGGCCCGGCGGCGACGATCTGGCCGGCGCCGTTCATGTTGGCGGGGGTGAGCCCGCGGCGTTCGAGGGCGGCGAGCACCTCGTCGGGGTCGCCGCCGAGGACGGCGGACATCCCGGTGGGAGTCCGGGCGCAGGCGGCGGCCATGGCGCGGCCGCGGACGGCGGTCAGCGCGATCGCCGCCTCGACCGACAGCACGCCGGCGAGTGCGGCGGCGGTGAGCTCGCCGACGCTGTGACCGGTGATGACGACGTCCCGGCCGGTGTGCGGCGTGTGGGACACCGGGCCCGGCAGCCCACCCAGCTCGCGGGCGACGAAGAGGCTCATCGCGACCACGAGCGGCTGGGTGACGGCGGTGTCCTTGATGGCCTCCGCGTCTCCGGTCGTGCCGAGCGTGAGCAGGTCCGCACCGGCGATCGCCCCGGCCCAGCGGAAGAACGGCTCCGCGCCGGGTAGGTCGAGCCAGTCGGTCAGCATCCCGGGTTTCTGCGCACCCTGACCCGGGGCGAGGACGGCGAGCACACCACCACCGTGCCAGTGATCTTCGGACTCCGCGCGGCGCAGGCCAACGAAAGCACTCCGGTGATCTTTGGAGGAATCCTCCAACACATGCATGATCCACAGGCGATACGGGGCCCGATCGTGGTGGGAACCGCACGCCTCGTGGCCGCTGCGAGCGGGCTCAGTGCCAGAGCGACCGGTCGCGGTCCAGCGCGGCGAGGGCGAGGGCGACCTGCAGGGTCCAGCTGCCGCGGGGGTCGGTGGCGGACAGGCCGGTCAGCTCCGCGGCCCGCTTGAGCCGGTACCGGACGGTGTTCGGGTGCACGAAGATCGCCCGGGCGCTGGCCTCCAGGTTGCCGCCGCTGCTGAGCACCGCGCGCACCGTCTCGAGCACGCCGCCGCCTGCCGAGCGCAGCGGGGCGGCCACCTGCTCCTGCAGGGCGGCCCGGGCCAGCGGGTCGCCGTCGAGCGCCCGCTCGGCCAGCAGCGCGTCGGCCGGCACCGGGCGCGGCGCCTCCGGCCAGGCGCGGGCCGCCCGCAGCCCGGCGAGCGCCGCTGCGGCGGAGACGGCCGCCCGCCCGAGGCCGTCGACCACCGGACCGGTCACCACCGGCCCGTCGCCGAACTCGTCGCTGATCCGCTCCGCGGCCGCCTCGAGGCCCTCGATGCTGCCCAGCACGACCACCAGCTGCTCGGCGTGCACGCCCACCAGCACGTCGCAGCGCAGGCCGCGGGCGGTCCGCCGGACGGCGCCGTGCGGGTCGGCCACGTCCGTGGGGGCGGCGCCGACCACCACGAGGGCCGGGGTGCCGGCGGCCCAGCCCAGCGCCGCGGCGCGGCCGGACAGCTCCTCGGACCGGTCGCCGCGCACCAGCGCGTCGACGACGAGGGCCTCCAGGCGCGCGTCCCAGGCGCCGCGGTTCTCCGCGAAGGTCGCGTAGACGTGGGCGGTGGCGAAGGCGACCTCCCGGCTGAACTGCAGCACGGCCAGCCGCAGGGTGTCCTCGTCCCCGGGCTCGGCCACGGAGGTGACCCGCTCCTCCATCACCTCGACGGTCACCTTGATCAGGTCGACGGTCTGCTTGAGCGCCACGGCCCGCACCAGCTCCCGCGGCGCGGCGCCGAACACCTCGCCGGTGAGCCGCGGGGGGCGGCCGGGGCTGCGGCACCACTCGACCAGCGAGGCGATGCCGGCCTGGGCGACGAGGGTGACCCACGAGCGCTGGTCGGCCGGCATGGCGCGGAACCAGGGCAGGTCGTCGTCCATCCGGGCGACGGCCTGGGTGGCCAACGACCCGGATGCTCGCTCCAGCCGCCGCAACGTCGCGTCGCTCGGCGGGCGGATGGTCACCCGGTCAGCGTGTCACGTCGACCGGGGTCGGGGAGAGTGGAGCCGTGGACGTTCCCCCGGCCGGCGCCCTGCCCGCAACCCTCCCGCGCCGGTGACCGGTCCGGACTCCCGGGTGGTGCTCGCTCCCGGCGACGGTTCCCTGGGGCCGCTGCTGCGGGTCGCCGACGACCGGTTGGCCCCGGGCGAGGGCTACGGCCGGCACGAGCACCGGGCGGTCGACGTCGTCGCCGTGGTCCTGGCCGGGTCGCTGACCCACCGCTGGGGAGCCGGGGTCGCCCTGGACGCCGGTGACGTCGCGGTGCTGCGCGCCGGCACCGGCCTGGCCCACGACGAGGTGGCCGGGGAGGGGGGTGCCCGGGTGCTGCAGTGCTACCTGCGCAGCGCCACGCCGGGAGCCCCCGCGGCCCACGAGGTGCACCGGGCGGCCCGCGGCTGGCTGGAGCTCGGCCGTGCCGACGCCCGGCTGTGGCTGGGGCGCGCGGCGCCGGGGGAGGAGCTGAGCCCGCCGGCGGGCGTCGTCCTGGTGGCCGGCGCCGCGGGTCTGCGCCGGCACGGGGCCGGCCCGGTGCGCACCGACGAGGCGGCGACGGTCGTGGTGTGGCAGGTGGACGCCGGCCGGCCCAGCTGGGCGGGGTGACCCCGCGACGGGCGCGTTGCCCGCCGGGTGGGCGAGAGTGGGGGCATGCCGACCCGCCCCTCCGACCTGCTCGCCGCCGCGTACTCCGACGCCGACCGCACCATCGAGCTGCGCCGGCAGCTGCACCGCCACCCGGAGATCGGCCTGCACCTGCCCCGCACCCAGGCCGCGGTGCTGGAGGCGTTCGCGGAGCTCCCGCTGGAGGTCACCACCGGGACGACGACCAGCTCGGTCGTCGCGGTGCTGCGTGGCGCCCGCCCGGGGCCGACGTACCTGCTGCGCGCCGACATGGACGCGCTGCCCGTGCACGAGGACAGCGGCCTGCCCTTCGCCTCGCAGGTGCCCGGCGCGATGCACGCCTGCGGGCACGACACGCACGTGGCGATGCTGGTCGGCGCCGCCCGGCTGCTGGCGGCCCGCCGGGAAGAGCTCGCCGGTCAGGTCGTCTTCATGGTGCAGCCCGGCGAGGAGGGCTTCCACGGCGCCCGGTACATGCTCGACGAGGGGCTGCTCGACGTCGTCCCGGAGGCGCCGGTGAGCGGGGCGTTCGCCCTGCACGTCTCCTCGACGCTGGCCAGTGGCAGCGTCAACGTCCGACCCGGGCCGATGATGGCCGCCGCCGACCAGTGGCGGATGACGCTGCGCGGCCGGGGCGGGCACGCCTCCGAGCCGCACGCGGCCGCCGACCCGATCCCGGTGGCGGCCGAGATCGTGCTGGCCCTGCAGGCGATGGTGACCCGCCGGGTCGACGTGTTCGACCCGGCGGTGGTGACGGTGGCGCACATCGAGGCGGGCTCCACGAACAACGTCATCCCCGACACCGCGTACCTGGAGGGCACGATCCGGACGCTGTCGGCCGAGCGTCGGGCCGACGTCGTCGCCTCGGTGCGGCGGGTGGCCACCCACGTGGCCGCCGCGCACGAGCTGGAGCTGCACTGGGAGCACATCGAGGGCTACCCGGTCACGATCAACGACCCCGGCATGGCCGCCCAGGTGCTCGAGACCGCCGCCGAGCTGCTCGGCCGGCAGGCCAGCGTGCTCATGCCCGCCCCGCTGATGGGCGCCGAGGACTTCTCCTACGTGCTCCAGCGGGTGCCCGGCGTCATGGCCTGGCTCGGTGCGTGCCCGCCGGGTGTGGACGCCGCCACCGCCCCGGCCAACCACTCCAACCTCGTCGTGTTCGACGAGGAGCCACTGCCGGCCGGGGTGGCCCTCTACGCGCAGATGGCGCTGCAGGCGCTCCCCGGCTGAACGGCCGGTGCGCCGGGGCCCTCAGGCCGAGGCGCGCCGGACCAGCGTGGTGCCGCAGACACGGGTGCCGACCGCGCGCTCGCCCGCCTCGATCTGGTCGAGCAGCAGCTCCACCATCAGGCTCGTCATCTCGCCGAGGGGCTGGGCCACGGTGGTGAGCGGCGGGTCGCAGGTGGCGGCCACGGCGGCGTCGTCGAACCCGACCACGGCGACGTCCTCCGGGACCCGCCGGCCGGCCGCCCGCAGCGCCTGCAGCGCACCGACGGCCATCGGGTCCGAGGCGACGAACACGGCGTCGAGGTCGGGCGCCTCGGCCAGCAGCCGGGTCATCGCGCGCAGCCCGCCCGCCTCGGTGAAGTCCCCCTCGGCGACGAGCTCAGGGACCCCGGGCGGGGCCGCGTCGGCGAGGGCGGCGCGGTAGCCGGCGAGCCGGTCCAGCCCGGCCACCATGTCCAGCGGCCCGGTGATCGTGGCGATGCGGCGGCGGCCCAGCGACAGCAGGTGCCGGGTGGCCGCTGCGGCCCCGCCTGCGTTGTCGGCGTCGACGTAGGCCACCGGCCGGCCGTCGAGCGGGCGCCCGGAGAGGACCACCGGCACGTGGGCCCCGGCGAGGATGTCGGGCAGCAGGTCGTCGCTGTGCAGCGACATCAGGATCACGCCGTCGACGTGGCCCTGTCGCACGTAGCGGCCGATCTTCTCCTGCTCGCTCTCCCCGCGGGCGGCCAGCAGCACCAGGTTGAGGTCGGTGTCGGCGAGCCGTTCGGACAGCCCCCGGACGATGCTGGCGAAGAACGGGTCGGAGAAGACCTGGGTGTTGGACTCCGAGAGCACCAGGGCGATCGTGTCGGTGCGCCGGGTGACCAGGCTGCGGGCCGCCCGGTTGGGGACGTAGCGCAGCGTCGCGACCGCCTCCTCCACCGCCCGGCGGGCCTCCGGGCTGACCCGCGGGGAGTCGTTCACGACCCGCGAGACGGTGGCGCGGGAGACCCCGGCCAGCACGGCCACCTCGTCCAGCGTGGGCGTCGTGGGCCGCGCACCGGTGGCGGTCACGGGCATCCCTCCAGGGTTCGACTTGCACGGGGCGGGCCGCTGCGGAGCGGCCTGCCGAGCCCACAGTAGCGCCGTGGAAGCGTTTTCACGAGACCCCTTGACAGCATCGTGTGACCCGCGCCACTGTTGCCGCCACCACCCGTGAAAGCGTTCTCACACCGCGCCGCCCCACCCGCCAGCCCGGGCCGCGGCCGACGACCCAGGAGGTCCGCGATGTCCCTGTCCGGCAAGAGCAAGGCGGTGTCGGCGGCGGCGCTGGCCGTCGTCCTGACGACCGCCGCGTGCGGCGGGTCCGACGCCGACGCCAGCGACGAGCCGTACGACCCGGATGCCCCGGTCACCCTCACGCTCGGCCTGTTCGGCACCTTCGACTTCGACAACGCAGGGCTCTACGAGGAGTACATGGAGCTGCACCCGAACGTCACGATCAAGCAGAACAACATCGCCCAGTCCGCCCCGTACTACAAGTCGCTGCAGACCCGCCTCGCCGCCGGCTCCGGCCTCGACGACATCCAGGGCCTGGAGATCGGCTTCATCGCCGACGTCGTGACCAACCACGCCGACGCCTTCGTCGACTTCGCCGCCGAGGAGAACGCCGACGAGCTCGAGGGCAACTTCTACGACTGGAAGTGGGGCCAGGCGAGCACCCAGGACGGCCGGGTCGTCGGCCTGGGCACCGACGCCGGCCCGGAGGCCATGTGCTTCCGCAAGGACATGTTCGAGGCCGCCGGCCTGCCCACCGACCGCGCCGAGCTCGGCGAGCTGTGGTCCACGTGGGACGAGTACCTCGACGTCGCCCGTCAGTACGACGCCTCGCCGACCAAGCCGGCGAACAGCTCCTTCGTCGACAGCCCGGCGAGCATCTTCTCCGCCTCGGTGTACCAGGGGGAGACCGCCTACAACGACGAGGACGGCAACCCGATCCCGGCGGAGAGCGACGGCGTCGAGTCGGCCTGGGAGTACGCCAGCCAGGCGGCCGAGGAAGGCCTCACCGCCAACCTGTCGCAGTTCGGTGACGAGTGGGTCGCGGCCTTCCCCAACGGCGCGTTCGCCACGATCGCCTGCCCGGCGTGGATGCTCGGCTACATCAGCTCGCAGATGGGCGACGACGGCGCCGGCCTCTGGGACGTCGCCCCGCTGCCCGGCTCCAGCGAGTCCGCCGCCAACTGGGGCGGCTCGTGGCTCGGCGTGCCGGCCGACGGCGAGAACGTCGAGGCAGCCAAGGACCTCGTCGAGTGGCTGACCGCTCCCGAGCAGCAGGTCAAGCTCTTCACCCGCACCGGGCACTTCCCGTCGAGCCCGCAGGCCGCCGAGGACCCCGAGGTGGTCGGCCACGTCGACGAGTTCTTCAGCGGCGCCCCGACCGGGCAGATCTTCGGTGAGTCGGCCGCGGCGATCAAGCGGACGCCGATCGGGCCGTACGACACGCAGATCCAGGAGGCGTTCACCACGGCGCTGACCGACGTCGCGTCCAGCGGCACGGACCCGGACGAGGCGTTCCAGAACGCGCTCGAGGCGTCGCAGCAGGCCATCGGCCGCTGAGCCCCCGGCTCGGCGCACGCCCCACCGGACGCGGTGCCCGGGAGCGATCCCGTTCCCGGGCACCTGCACCGGCATCCCGCCGCCCCCGGCCCCCGGGGGCACCCGGTCCGCCCGTTCCCGAACACCTCGAGGCCACCGCATGACCATCGCGAGCCAGAGCACCCGCGAGGCGCTCGTCGCCGTGCCCGTCAGTCCCGCCCCGACCGCCCAGCGCCCCCCGGCCCGCCGCCGGCGGCGGCTCAGCCAGAACCGCTGGGGATACGCCTACGTCGCGCCCTTCTTCCTGGTGTTCGGGGCGTTCAGCCTCTACCCCTTCGTCTACACCGCCTGGGTCTCCCTGCACCGGACCAGCCTGTCCGACATCGACGGCGGCACCTGGGTGGGCCTGGAGAACTACCGCGACCTGCTGCAGAGCGAGTTCTTCTGGAACGCCGCCCGGAACACCCTCACGATCGGGATCCTCGCCACCGTGCCGCAGCTGTGCATGGCCCTGGGCCTGGCGCACCTGCTGAACTACAAGCTCCGCGGCCGGACCTTCTTCCGCACCCTGATGCTGATGCCGTACGCGACGAGCATCGCCGCCGCCACCTTGGTCTTCGCCCAGCTCTTCGGCCGCGACTACGGGCTGATCAACACCGCCCTCGAGGCGGTCGGCCTGGAGCGGATCGACTGGGAGAGCGGCACCTGGAGCAGCCAGTTCGCCATCGCGGTGATCGTCACCTGGCGGTGGACGGGCTACAACGCGCTGATCTACCTGGCCGCGATGCAGTCGATCCCCGGCGAGCTCTACGAGGCCGCCGAGATCGACGGCGCCAGCAGGTGGCGGCAGTTCCTGCACGTCACGGTCCCGTCGCTGCGCCCGACGATCCTCTTCACGATCGTCGTCTCGACGATCGGCGCGGTGCAGCTGTTCGGTGAGCCGCTGCTCTTCGCCGGCAACGGCACGACCTCCGGTGGCTCCTCGGGGCAGTACCAGACGCTCGGCCTGCTGATGTACCAGCAGGGCTGGAGCAACTTCCACATCGGTCAGGCAGCCACCACGGCTTGGGCCATGTTCATGATCATCCTGCTCGTCGTGGGGTTGGCCGCCGTCATCGGCCGCCTCCGCGCCCGGGCCGACCGGTAGGGGCCGGACATGACCACCACTCTTCCCGGCACCGGGACCACCGAGGTCCGCCCCGTGGACGTCCCGCGCGGCCGGGCCCGCAGGGGCAGGGGCGGCAGGTCCGGCAAGGCCGGACCGGTCACGTACACGCTGCTCACGCTCGCCGCACTGGTGTCGGTCTTCCCGCTCTACTGGACGGTGGTGGCGGGCTCGCACACCAACGCGGAGCTCGCCGAGACCCCGCCGCCGTTCCTGCCCAGCGCCGGCCTGTTCGACAACTTCGCCGCGGCGCTGGAGCAGGCGCCGATCGGCAAGGCGATCCTCAACTCGGTGCTGGTCTCCGGGGCGATCACCGTGGGCACGGTGCTCTTCTGCACGCTGGCCGGCTTCGCCTTCGCCAAGCTGCAGTTCCGCGGCAGGGGGGTGCTGCTGGCGCTGGTGATCGGCACGATGATGGTGCCGACCCAGCTGTCGGTGATCCCGCTGTTCATGATGATCGCCGAGCTGCAGTGGGTGAACCAGCTCCAGGCGGTCATCCTGCCGACGCTGGTCAGCGCCTTCGGCGTCTTCTTCATGCGGCAGTACCTGATCAGCGCGCTGCCGAACGAGCTGCTCGAGGCCGGGCGCATGGACGGCGCCTCCACGTTCCGCATCTTCTGGTCGATCGTCGTCCCGGTCGCCCGGCCGGCGATGGCCGTGCTGGCGATGCTGACCTTCCTGACCGCCTGGAACGAGTTCTTCTGGCCGCTCATCGCGCTGACCACCGCCAACCCGACGGTGCAGGTGGCGCTGGCCGGCCTCGGCTCGGGCTACGTGCCGCAGCAGGCGGTGATCATGGCCGGCACGCTGCTCGGCACCCTGCCCGTGCTGATCGTCTTCACGATCCTCGGCAAGCAGATCGTCGGCGGGATCATGCAGGGCGCGGTCAAGGGATGACGGCCCGCCTCCCACTCCACGACGCGCCGCGCCCGCACGCGACGCCGTCCCGCGCTCCCCGGCCCACCCCCTCCTCCCGAAAGAGGTCCGACCCATGGCGACCGTGACGTTCGACCAGGCGACGCGCAGCTACCCGAAGACCGACCGGCCCGCCGTCGACGCGCTGGACCTGCAGATCGACGACGGCGAGTTCCTCGTCCTGGTCGGCCCGTCCGGGTGCGGCAAGTCCACCTCGCTGCGCATGCTGGCGGGCCTCGAGGAGGTGGACAGCGGCGCCATCCGGATCGGCGGCCGCGACGTCACCGACTCCCCGCCCAAGGACCGGGACATCGCCATGGTGTTCCAGAGCTACGCCCTCTACCCGCACATGACCGTCGAGCAGAACATGGGCTTCGCCCTCCGGCTCGCCGGCGTCGCGAAGAGCGAGATCGCCCGCCGGGTCGCGGAGGCGGCGGCCATCCTCGACCTGCAGGACTACCTCGACCGCCGGCCGCGGGCGCTCTCCGGGGGGCAGCGGCAGCGGGTGGCGATGGGCCGCGCGATCGTCCGCAGCCCGCAGGTGTTCCTGATGGACGAGCCGCTGTCGAACCTGGACGCCAAGCTGCGCGTGCAGACCCGCACCCAGATCGCCGCCCTGCAGCGCCGGCTCGGCACCACCACGGTCTACGTCACGCACGACCAGGTCGAGGCCATGACGATGGGCGACCGGGTCGCGGTGCTCAAGGACGGCCTGCTCATGCAGTGCGACACCCCCGCGGCGCTCTACGAGCGGCCGGCCAACGTCTTCGTCGCCGGCTTCATCGGCTCCCCGGCCATGAACGTCCTGACCGGCGAGGTCGTCGACGGCGGCGTCCGGCTGGGGACGGCGGTGCTCCCCGTGCCGCGGGACCGGCTGGCGCGGGCGTCGGGCGGCACCGGCCGGGTGACCGTCGGGTTCCGCCCGGAGTGCCTGGAGCTCGTCCCGCCGGGGGAGGGGGTCCCGGTCGTGGTCGGCGTCGTCGAGCAGCTGGGGTCGGACGCCTACCTGTACGGGACGGTGGGGGACGAGCGCAGCGGCGCCCCGCTGCAGACCTCCGACGTCGTGGTCCGCACCGAGCCCCGCCACGCGCCGGAGCCCGGGCAGACCGTGTGGCTGCGGGTCCGGGAGGACGCCCTGCACGTCTTCGACCCCGTCTCGCAGGTCCGCGTCGACTGACCCGGCCCGCTCACTCTCCCTCCGCCGGCGTCCGCCGGCGGTCCCTCCGTCCCGCCCAGGAGCTGCGCACCCATGACCTCGACCGACACCCGACCGGAGCTCGCCGCCGGCCTCGTCTTCCCACCCGGCTTCACCTTCGGGGCCGCCACCGCCGCCTACCAGATCGAGGGGGCGGTCGACGCCGACGGCCGCGGGCCGTCGATCTGGGACACCTACAGCCACACCCCGGGCCGCACGTTCCAGGGCCACACCGGCGACGTCGCCGCCGAGCACTACACCCGCTACCGGGACGACGTCGCGCTCATGGCCGAGCTGGGCCTGTCGGCCTACCGGTTCTCCGTCGCGTGGTCCCGCGTGCTGCCCGAGGGGGCCGGCCGGGTCGAGCGCCGCGGGCTGGACTTCTACAGCCGGCTGGTCGACGAGCTGCTGGCGGCGGGCGTGGACCCCTGGCTGACGCTCTACCACTGGGACCTGCCGCAGGCGCTGCAGGACCGGGGTGGCTGGGCGGCCCGGGACACCGCCGCCCGCTTCGCCGACTACGCCGGGATCGTGCACGACGCGCTGGGGGACCGGGTGCGGCACTGGTCCACGCTCAACGAGCCGATGTGCAGCGCCCTCCTGGGCCACATGTCCGGCCAGCACGCGCCGGGTCTGCGCGACGCCGTCGCCGCGTCCCGGGCGACGCACCACCTGCTGCTGGGCCACGGGCTGGCCACCCGCGTGCTGCGCGACAGGGGCGCCGCGAGCCTCGGCATCACGCTGAACTTCACGCCCATGACACCGGCCACCGACCGGCCCGCCGACGTCGACGCCGCCCGCCGGCTGGACGGCCAGCAGAACCGGATGTTCCTGGTGCCGGTCGTGACCGGCGCCTACCCCGAGGACGTCGTCGCCGACCTCGCGGCGGCCGGCGCGCCCCTGCCGGTGCAGGACGGCGACCTGGCGACCATCGCCGCGCCGCTGGACTGGCTGGGCGTGAACTACTACTTCGAGTCCACCGTGCAGGTCGGGGTCCGGTCACCGGAGAAGCCGACGTCCTTCATCGGCGGGGAGGACGTCGTCGAGCTCGACCCCGAGGGGCCGACCACGACCATGGGCTGGGGGGTGAGCCCGGAGGCCTTCACCCGGCTGCTGCGGTGGCTGCGCGACCAGGCCCCGGGGCTGCCGCTGGTGATCACCGAGAACGGGTCGGCCTGGCCCGACGAGGTCGCCGAGGACGGCGAGGTGCACGACCCCGAGCGCACCGACTACCTGTTCCGGCACCTGGCCGCCGTGCGCGAGGCCATGGACGACGGCGCCGACGTGCGCGGCTACTTCGCCTGGTCGCTGCTGGACAACTACGAGTGGGCCCGCGGTTACGCGCAGCGCTTCGGGCTGGTGCACGTGGACTACGGGTCCCAGCGGCGCACCGTCAAGGACAGCGGGCGCGCCTACGCCGACCTCCTCCGGCGCCACCGGCAGGCTCCGGAGGGCTGAGCGGCGGCCGGCGGCGCAGGGGGGTCTGCGCCGCCGGCCGCCGTGTCCCGGGTCGCCGTGTCCCCGGGTCGCCGTGTCTCAGGTGGCCGTGTCTCAGGTGGCCGGGCTCGGGTCCGACCGGTCCTCGGCGGGCGCGGCCTGCACGTCGCGCACCTGGTACTTCTCCACGGCCTCGCGGACCTTGGCGCGGTCCACCTGCCCCTCGTCGGCCAGCGACGCCAGCGCCCGCACCACGATCGACTCGGCGTCGACGTGGAAGTGCCGCCGCAGCGCCGGCCGGGTGTCGGAGAGGCCGAAGCCGTCGGTGCCGAGGGTGGCCATGCCGCCGGGCACGTACGGCGCGATCAGGTCGGGCACGGCGCGCATCCAGTCCGAGACCGCCACGACCGGGCCGGTCGTGTCCTGCAGCCGCTCGGTCACGTACGGGGTCCGCGGTTCCTCCTCCGGGTGCAGGAGGTTCCACTCGGCGCACGCGTCGGCCTGGCGGCGCAGCTCCGTCCAGGACGTCACCGACCAGACGTCGGCCGAGATGCCCCAGTCCTGGGCCAGCAGCTCCTGCGCCCGCAGCGCCCACGGCACCGCGACGCCGGAGGCGAGCAGCTGCGCCTTGACCTCCCCGGGCTCGCCGTCGTCGGCCCGGGGGCCCTCGGCGTAGCGGTACATGCCGGCCAGCACGCCCTGCACGTCCAGGTGCTCCGGCTCGGCCGGCTGGCTGAACGGCTCGTTGTAGACGGTCAGGTAGTACATGACGTCGGGGGAGCGGGAGCCACCCAGCGGGGCGCCCGGGTCCTCGCCGTACATGCGCACCAGGGCGTCGCGGGTGATGTGCGCGACCTCGTAGGAGAACGCCGGGTCGTAGGACACCACCGCCGGGTTGGTGTGCGCCAGGAGCAGCGAGTGGCCGTCCTCGTGCTGCAGCCCCTCGCCGTTGAGCGTCGTCCGCCCGGCGGTGGCGCCCAGCAGGAAGCCGCGCGCCATCTGGTCACCGGCGGCCCAGATCGAGTCGCCGGTCCGCTGGAACCCGAACATCGAGTAGAAGATGTAGATCGGGATCATCGGCTCGCCGTGCGTGGCGTAGGAGGTGCCGACGGCGGTGAACGAGGCCACCGACCCGGCCTCGTTGATCCCCTCGTGCAGGATCACGCCCTGCTCGGACTCCTTGTAGGTGAGCATCAGCTCGCGGTCGACCGAGGTGTACCGCTGGCCCGCCGGGTTGTAGATCTTCTGCGTCGGGAAGAGGCTGTCCATCCCGAAGGTGCGGGCCTCGTCCGGGATGATCGGCACGAAGCGGGAGCCCAGCTCCGGGTCCTTGAGCAGCTCCTTCAGCAGGCGGACGAACGCCATCGTCGTCGCCACCTCCTGCTTGCCGGAGCCGCGGCGCAGGACGTCCAGCGCCTTGTCCTCGGGCGCCTTGAGGGTCTTGAACTCCGACCGCCGGCGCGGCACCGCGCCGCCGAGCGCCCGGCGCCGCTCGTGCATGTACTGCATCTCGTCGGAGTCCGGGTCGGGCTTGTAGTAGGGCGGCAGGGTCTTGTCCAGCGCCTCGTCGGGGATGTCCAGGTAGAGCCGGTCGCGGAAGGCGGCGAGGTCCTCGGCGGTCAGCTTCTTCATCTGGTGCGTGGAGTTGCGGCCCTCGAAGTGGCTGCCCAGGGTCCAGCCCTTGATGGTCTTGGCGAGGATGACCGTCGGCTGGCCCTTGTGCTCCAACGCGGCCTTGTAGGCGGCGTAGACCTTGCGGTAGTCGTGCCCGCCGCGGGCGAGGTCCCAGACCTCCTTGTCGCTCATCCCCTCGACCAGCTTGCGGGTGCGCGGGTCGCGGCCGAAGAAGTGCTCGCGGACGAAGGCGCCGTCCTCGGCCTTGTAGGTCTGGTAGTCGCCGTCGGGCGTCTCGTTCATCAGGTTGACCAGCGCGCCGTCGCGGTCGGCGGCCAGCAGCTTGTCCCAGCCACGGCCCCAGATCACCTTGATGACGTTCCAGCCGGCGCCGCGGAAGAACGACTCCAGCTCCTGGATCACCTTGCCGTTGCCGCGGACCGGGCCGTCCAGCCGCTGCAGGTTGCAGTTGACGACGAAGGTGAGGTTGTCCAGCTCCTCGCGCGCGGCCAGGCCGATGACGCCGAGCGACTCGGGCTCGTCCATCTCGCCGTCGCCCAGGAACGCCCACACGTGCTGGTCGGAGGTGTCCTTGACGCCGCGGGCGTGCAGGTAGCGGTTGAACCGCGCCTGGTAGATCGCGTTCAGCGGGCCCAGGCCCATGGAGACGGTGGGGAACTCCCAGAAGTCCGGCATCAGCCGCGGGTGCGGGTAGGACGACAGCCCGCCGCCGGGGTGGCTGACCTCCTGCCGGAAGCCGTCGAGCTGGTGCTCGGTCAGCCGGCCCTCGAGGAAGGCGCGGGCGTAGATGCCCGGGGAGGCGTGGCCCTGGAAGTAGAGCTGGTCGCCGCCGCCGGGGTGGTCCTTGCCGCGGAAGAAGTGGTTGAAGCCGACCTCGTAGAGCGAGGCCGAGGAGGCGTAGGAGGAGATGTGCCCGCCGACGCCGATCCCGGGACGCTGGGCGCGGTGCACCATGATCGCGGCGTTCCACCGGATGTAGGCGCGGATCCGCCGCTCCGCGTGCTCGTCGCCGGGGAACCACGGCTCGCGCTCGGGCGGGATCGTGTTGATGTAGTCGGTGCTGCGCAGGGCGGGCACACCGACCTGCTGCTCGCGGCTGCGCTGCAGCATGCGGAGCATCAGGTAGCGGGCCCGGCCGCGGCCGGCGTGGTCGACGACGGCGTCGAGGGACTCCAGCCACTCCTGGGTCTCGTCGGGGTCGGTGTCGACCAGCTGGCTGGGGAGCCCGTCGGTGATGACCGCGCGGGCCTGTCCTGCCCGGGCGGGGTCGCCGTCCGGCTGCTGCGATGCGCTCATGGGTCCATCGTCTCCCGCCGACGTCGCCCTCGTCACGTCCTCGGCCCATGTACCGGTGAAGTCGTGTCCGGCGGGCGCCTCGGGGACCGCGGCCGTCGCGTCGGTGAACGGGCGCTTGCGTCGTGCCCGTCATGCCCTACGCTTCCGCCTGCGGTGCCTCGTACGGACGGCGCCGCTCCGGTGCCCGGCCGCGACGGCCGGACGACGGGCGCGTCGGCGTCAGCGAGAGGGGTGACATGACCAGGGTGCGGGTGGTTCTCCCGCTGGTCGTGTCGGTCGCCGCCGCGTGCCGGTCCTGCGAACGCCCGGCATCTGCCGCCTTCTCGGTCCTCCCGTGACGCCTCCCCGCGCGATCACCGGCCCGACAGGGCAGCATCCACCCCACACCAGGTCAGCAGCAGGCCAACCCATGGAGGAGCAGCAGGGATGAGCGTCGACAGCGCCGGCATGGCGGCCCGGCTGGGCATCAAGCCGGGCATGGTCGTGCAGGAGCTCGGCTGGAGCGAGGACGCCGACGAGGACCTGCGCGACTCCATCATCGAGGCCTCGGGCAGCGAGATGGTGGACGAGGACACCGACGAGGTGGCCGACGTGGTCGTCCTCTGGTGGCGTGAGGACGACGGCGACCTGTTCGACGCCCTCACCGACGCGCTCACCTCGCTGGCCGACGAGGGCGTCGTCTGGCTGCTGGTGCCGAAGTCGGGTCGTCCCGGGCACGTGGAGCCGGGTGACGTCACCGAGGTGGCGCCGACGGCCGGCCTCTCGCAGACCAGCAGCATCTCCGCGGCCAAGGACTGGTCGGGCATCCGCCTGGTCACCCCCAAGGCCGCGCGCAGCCGCCGCTGAGGCACCCTGCGGCTGGTCTTCCGGGGCCGTGCGGCACGATCGGGCCCATGAGCCTCTCCGTCGGTGACCGCGCGCCCGAGTTCAGCCTCCCCGACCAGGACAAGCAGGTCATCTCCCTCGCGGACCTGCGGGGCACGCCCGTGCTGCTGGTCTTCTACCCCTTCGCGTTCTCCGGCATCTGCACCGGCGAGCTCTGCCAGCTGCGCGACGAGCTGGCCGCCTACACCGAGGCGGGGGTGAAGGTGCTGGCCATCAGCACCGACCCGGTGTTCAGCCTCAAGGCCTTCAAGGCGCAGGAGAACTTCGACTTCCCGCTGCTCTCTGACTTCTGGCCGCACGGCGCCACCGCCCAGGCCTACGACGTCTTCAACGAGAAGGCCGGCATGGCCGTGCGCGGCACGTTCCTGGTCGACGCCGAGGGCGCCATCGCCTTCGCCGAGGTCAACTCGCCCGGCGACGCCCGCCAGCAGTCCGGCTGGAAGGACGCCGTCGCGCAGCTGGCCTCCTGATGCCGGGCGTCCAGGGCCATACCCTGGACGCGCCGGGCGCGTAGCTCAGCGGTAGAGCTCTCGCCTTACAAGCGAGCGGTCGCAGGTTCGAACCCTGCCGCGCCCACCTCGGAAGTCGCACGACGTCCTGGACGCCCGGACCCGCGGATCGTGGGTTCGGGCGTGTGTCATCTCCGGGGGGCGACGGGTGGGTTGGTGGTCGGCCGTCGGGTCGGGGCGACGACGTGGTGGCTCAGAGGGTGTCGTCGCTGCGCGAGACGCCATCCGGCTCCCCGCCGTCTCGCGACGGCTGCTGTCCTGGATCTGGTGACTGCCCCGGGCCGGCCGAGCCGTTGGCGGAGTCGCGGGCGGTCATCGCGGCACTGAGGCGCACCAGCAGCGACGGGGAAAGACGCATGAGCCGCCACATGATCCGCGCCTGCCGGGGCGCGACGATGATCGCCTGATTGCGATCCACCCCGCGCAGTACATCGGCGGCCAGGGCGTCGGCGCTGTAGAGATGCCCTCCGCTCAACCTGGTGATCACCGCACGGATGTCGGTGGTCTCCAGGGTCGGCACTCCAGGTAGATCGGACGGCATGCCCTTGTCCAGCATCGGAGTGTCCACACCGCCCGGGCAGACCACGCTGACCCGCACTCCGCGGGATGCGGCCTCGCCGCGCAGGCTCAGCGACAGCCCGACCACCGCCCACTTCGTGGTGGCGTAGGGGGTGAAACCCGGGTTCGGCAGCAAGCCGGCCACGGAAGCGGTGTTCACGATGTGCCCGGAGCCCTGCCGGAGCATCACCGGGTAAGCGGCGTGCACCCCGTGCACAACGCCACGGAGGTTCACGTCGACGGCCCGATCCCAGTGCGCCAGAGCCAGCTCCTCGATCGGCCCGCCGATGCCGACGCCGGCGTTGTTGACCATGAGATCCAGCCGGCCGTACCGCTCTGCGGTGTCGGTCACCAGCGCGGCGACCGCCTCCGCGTCCCGCACGTCCACCGCGGCCGCACCAGCCTTCCCCGGACCCACGGCGGTGAGCTCCTCCGCGGCCCGCGCCGCGGCCGCGCCTTCGACGGCGGTGAGGACGACCTGATCCCCGCGGCGCACCAGCGCCGCACCCAGGGCCCGCCCGATCCCCGAAGCCCCACCGGTCACGATCGCCACCTGCGGCATGGCCCACCCCTGATGCAGACTGGTCCCCGGACGTCACTGGCGCCGGACAGCCTTGCGCGCCCGCCGGTCCGGGACCATGCCCGAGGCAGCCAGCGCGGCCCCGTGACATGTAGCGATGGACTTTCCCGGCGTGGAGAGCCACAGCGTCACTGGACATGACGCGCCGTCACGCGCCCCTCCACAGTGGTCCGCGCCCGTCCGGTCCGATCCCCGACTGCACATCGGTGTCTCAGGCGGGCCCCTCCGTCACAAAGGCGGCCTATGGGACACGCGCATCGTCGTCTATCCGGCCGCTATCTGGTTCCTTTCTGCAACCCTCCGCCGCTCGTCGCGGACCAACGATGGAACGATGCGAGGGACTGCGGCCACGGTGCGGTTTCGGGAAGGAAGGGCAGTTGGCGAACCCGGCGCATCGTTCTACGACCGAGTCTCGGCGGCCTGCTCAGCCTTGACCTTTTGCCACACCTTGGTGCTGATACGAGGGGCGTGTTCTTCCAGCTCGTCAATCTCCCCGAGTAGACTTGCGAACTCCTCGAGAGCGGCGTCGCGCGACCTTCGCCCATCTTTATAACGCGTTTCAAACAGCCACATGTGGCGCCATGCTCGGGCATATCCGCTTGCAGCTGCGGCATGCCGCTGAGCCTCTCCGCCGAAGTTGAAGAAGGTCTGAAGGGCAGCAAGTGCCGCGGCCATCACCGATAAGGACCCCGTTGCAATCCTCCATCCGGCAGAGGCTTCGTCCTGCAAAGTCGCGAATATGGTCGTCCCCACTATCGTGCTCAGAAGGATAACCGGGACGCCAAGCAGGCGCTCTTGACGGTCCATTCGCAAGGCCATCCGGTAGTGGGCCCTATCCCGTCTTCTAGCGAAAAACCGGGTCTGTGCGGCCATTTCTACCACATCATCGACTTCGTCCATGGTGCATCCCTTTTTTCCACATGCCGCCGAAACCACCAAGGCTCTAGGCCCGCGACTTGGAAGATGAGCATGACTGCATCGCCTTGCGAGCCGCCAGAGGCTTGCCCGCATGCCAACGTCTTGGTCGAGCTCTCGCTGTCAGCAGTCAAGGCTCACGCCCGATGACATACGTAAGGGGACGATCCTCAGCGAGAGGGCTCTACCCGCCTGCCGGCGGAAGGCGGCCCATCCCTCGCGGGGTCAAGTTGTCCCCTAGGTGCGCCGCTCAGAGTCACCCGCGGCCAGGCAGGCGCTTGGGACGGAGCGGGCTCACACTCGATGCTGAGCTGCAGACTCCTCGGAGCGCTGCTTGAGGCCGGCGGCCTCCATCTGCAAGTAGCGCCGCGTGAGACCCCCGTAGAGGAGCCCCACCGCCGAACCGAGGACGCCCCCCTGATCGATCCACAGCGTCGCCTGGGACCCGTCGGCCCGTCCGGCGACCCGGTGGGAGGCGCGGGTCCGCACGCCCGGGTTGTCGGCGATCCAGGTGAACTGCTCTCCCTCCACGAGGTCGGAGACGGTCCACACCGTCGCAGGGAGCCTGGGCTGTTCGATGCGGACACGGGAGCCCACCTGCAGGCGCTCGGAGCTCAACCGCCGTGCCGAGGTGACCGACGCCGTCCACTCCGGCCAGGACTCCACGTCGGAGAGGACCGCCCACACCACCGCGGGCGGGGCGCTGATGTCCACCGTGATGTGCTTCCGCATGGCCTTCCTCCACGTGCCGCCCGCCGAACCGGGACCAGGGCGGCCCTAGTCGTTCGGCGCAGGTGCGGGAGGAAGCTCCAGCTCGCCCACCCGTGACGGAAGACCCGAGAACGCGCTCGGTGACGTCCCGCCGAGCGGCCATCGAGCCTTCGGAGCGCAGTGCGCCGCAGTGGCGCGGCAGCACGCGAGGGCGTCAGGCGGCGACGCCCTCGGCGTGCGAGGTGCGCGGCTCGGCCGGCGTCGGAAAGGCCGGGCGCAGGAACGCCGGCGCCTTGAACGGCGCCCACTCGCCCTCGGGCTGGGCCAGCCGGTCGGCGACCGCCCAGAGCGCGGCCGGGTGGTGGCCGATGCCGAGGTGGCTGGCGGTGACCGCGATGTTCTCGCAGCGCTCGCCGGGCAGGTTGAGGCAGGTCTGCCAGTGCACGATGCCGTCGTAGTGCGAGTAGATCGACGTCGCGGGCACCGGCAGCGCGCAGCCCTCGGGCTCCAGCGGGAACTGGCGCTTCTCCACGTGCAGGTGGGCGTAGCGGTCGAACGCCTTGCCGGCCCGGGTCTGGGTCTCCCGCTCGATGCGGAACGGGCTGCCCAAGGTGATCACCTGGCGCACGGCGTCGGGGCACTGCCGGGCGAGGTCGCGGGCGAAGATGCCGCCCAGGCTCCAGCCGATGACCGTCACCTCGCGCCGGTAGCGGCCGTGCAGGTAGTCGAGCTTGTCGCGGAGGCCGTTGACGCAGGCGGCGGTCGGGCCGATGTTGCGGCCCAGCCCCCAGCCGTGCACCCGGTAGTCGAGCCGCCGGAGCGTCGCGCGGAGGATCCGGGTGGAGGAGTCGTCGGCCAGCAGGCCGGGGAGGACCAGCACGGGGTGCCCGTCGCCCTTCGGCAGCCGCTGCGCGAGCGGGCGGGCGGCCAGGTAGAGGCCGTAGTCGGCGAACGCCCGACCGGGCTCGCTGAGGTAGAGCGGGAGTGCGGGGCCGTCACCCTGCTGTCGTGCCACGTCGTCCTCCAGGCTGCCGTCCATGTGTGCAAGGGCTCTACCAAGATGCGGCCTGGCTCACACCTGGGTGTTACGAACATGCGGGCAGATGTTGCCGAACTGTGTCCTGGGTCATAGCGGACGTTCGCGTTCCGCGTATCCGCGCGGCGGGGCCGCCCTGCGCCGGCTGGCAGCACGTGCCACGGTACGGACGACCTGACGGGGAAGATGGAGCTCATGGACGACGACGACACGCCGGGCCGCAGCCGCACTGCGGACCTGGACGGCCCGGTGCACTACGTGGACTTCGGTGGTCCGGACGACGGGCCGGTGGTCGTCCTCGTGCACGGCCTGGGGGGCTCGCACCTGAACTGGGACCTGGTGGCCCCGGCGCTGCGCGCGCACGCTCGGGTGATGGCCATCGACCTGCCCGGCTTCGGCCGCAGCGAGCCCGGCGGCCGCCGGGCCAGCGTCCCGGCCAACGTTGCCGTGCTGCACCGTTTCCTCACCGAGGTCGTCGGCGAGCCCGCCGTCCTGGTGGGGAACTCGATGGGCGGCATGATCTCGATCCTCGAGACGGGGGAGCACCCCGAGGCGGTGCGCGGGCTGGTGCTGCTCGACCCCGCCGTACCCGGCCCGCGGCGCACGCTGGACCCGCTGGTGGCGGTCACCTTCGCGCTCTACGCGATTCCCTTCGTCGGGGAGCGCTTCCTGTGGTGGCGGCGGCAGCGCACGTCGGCGCTCGTCCGCGTGCACGACATGCTCGAGCTGGTGGGCGTCGACCCCGAGCAGGTGCCCGGTGAGGTCATCGACCGGTCGGTCACCCTCATCGAGGAGCGCCGCGACGTCCAGGGGATGGACAAGGCGTTCCTCGCCGCCGCCCGCTCGGTGCTGCGGGTGCTGGCCGACCCGCGCCGGTACCGCGCGGCGATGGCGTCCATCGACGTCCCCGTGCTCCTGGTCCACGGCGACCGCGACCGGCTGGTCCCGGTGCAGGCCGCCAGGGACATCGCCCAGCAGCACCCCGGCTGGCGCTACGCGGAGTGGGCCGACGTCGGGCACGTCCCGCAGCTGCAGGATCCGGAGCGCCTGGTCACCGAGGTGCTCGACTGGCTGCGCGACGCCGCGCTGACCCGCCGGCCGGCCTGACGTCCCGGGCCGCGGGGCGGACGTCGCCGCGGCCCGGCGCGGGTCAGGAGCCGAGGGTGTCGCGCAGCGCCTCCAGCCCGGTGCGCTGCGGCCGCCAGCCCAGCTCCTCGCGGGCCCGCGTGGTGTCCATGATCGCCGGGCGGCTGGCCGCCTCGATCCACTCGGCCACCGGCGGCAGGAACGGCAACCGGGAGACCGCCCGCGCGACGGCCTGCGCGGGGGCGGCGGGCAGCGGGATCGCGATCGCGCCGAACTCCCGGGCGACGTCGGCTGCGGTCAGCACACCCTCGCCGGCGATGTTGTAGGCGCCGGGCGGGCCGGCCCCCAGGATGCACAGCAGCAGCGCCTGGCCGACGTCGTCCTGGTGGACGAACTGCAGCTTGTGCTGCGGCACCAGCAGCGGCACCGGGAACGGCAGTCGCCGGGGCGTGCCGAACAGCCAGCGGCCGAGCGGTGCCAGCGGGCCGGGCAGCACGTCCTTGCCGCCGATCGCCTGCGGGCCGAGAACCACCGGCGGGCGGATCAGGTAGAGCGCCGGCTCCGGGGACATCACCGCCTCGTCCTGCAGCAGGTGCTCGAGCTCGGCCTTCTCCTGCGCGTAGAACAGCCGCGACGCCGGGCGTACCGGCCACTCCTCCGAGATCCGCTCCGGGTTGTCGCGGTGGAAGCCGTAGGCGGCGACCGAGGAGGAGTAGACGAACCGGCGGGCGCCGACGGCGGCGGCCGCGCGGAAGGCGTTGAGCGTGCCGTCGACGTTGATCGCGCGGGTCGTCTCCCGGGAGGCGTTCCCGGTGATCAGGAAGGCCAGGTGCACGACGACGTCGGCCCCGGCGAACGCCTCGCGCAGCGCGGCGGGATCGCGGACGTCCCCCTGCCGGTACTCCATCTTCGTCCAGCCCCGCTCCGCCGGGTCGAACGGGCGGCGGGCGATGCCGATGACCCGCTCGATGCGGTCGTCGTCCTGCAGCAGGGGCACCAGCCCGGCGCCGAAGGTCCCGGTGGGGCCGGTGACCGCGACGGTCAGCCCGCGTTCCCCGCCGGCGCGGTTCCCCGTCGCCCGCTTCCTGCCCGGGCTCACCGGGCGCCGGCCCGGGCGGCGGGCTCCGGGCCGGCCGGCTGGGGGGCGTCCGGGGTGGTCGCGCCGGCCCCGGCGTGCTCGAGCAGCTCCTCGATGCCGCGCCGGATCCCGCCCGAGAGGACGTCGACGTCGGGGAAGGCGTCGAAGTCGGCGTTGATGCCGAAGGTCATCGTGTTCAGGTAGCTGAAGATCCCGATGGAGCACCGGGTGCCACCGGCGATCGGCACGTAGGCGTGGGCCGAGCGCATCCGCTTGCCCAGCACGTAGAGCGGCACCCGCGGCCCCGGGACGTTGGTGGTCACCGCCTGGCACCACGTCTGCCCGGCCTGCATGCCCGCGCGGACGCTCATGGAGAGCAGGCCCGGGGCCACGAAGTCGCCCATCGCGATGATCGACGGGACGTCGACGGCCTGCATGGCGCGCTTGTACTCGTCCATCTGCCCGCGGATGGTCGCCAGCCGGGACAGCGGGTCCGGATCGCCGACGGGCAGGTCGACGAAGACGGCCGACACCTGGTTGTCCAGCGCGCCGCGCTTGCTGGCGGAGCGCACCGACACCGGCACCATCGACCGGACCACCAGGTCCTCCGAGGCCAGCTCGCCGCGGCCCTCCAGCAGGTCGCGGAAGCCCCGGGTGATGGCGGTGAGGACGACGTCGTTCACCGTTCCGCCCAGCGCCGTCCGGACGGTCTTGAACTCCTCGACCTTCCCGGCGGTCCAGGCCCACCGGCGGTGCGGACCGATGTGGCCGTTGAGGGAGCGGGCCGTCGGCGTCACCGCCTGTTTGGCCAGCGACGGCACCGTCCGCGCGAGCGTCTTCCCGGCCTCGGTGAGGCTGCGGGCACCCCGCACCGCGGTGCTCACGGTGGGCAGGCTGGTGAGAGTCCGCAGCGGCTGGGTCATCGCCTCGGTGACGGCGCCGGCGACCAGGTTCAGCGACGAGGGGTCGCGGCGCGGCGTCCAGTCGCGGGGGTCGTCGTGCGAGGCCTCGGGATCGAGGTCGAACATCAGCTGCATGAGGTCGGTGCCGGCGATGCCGTCGACCATGCAGTGGTGCACCTTGGAGATCAGCGCCCAGCGGTCGTCCGCGAGGCCCTCGACCAGCCACAGCTCCCACAGCGGCTTGGCCATGTCGAGGCGCTGCCCCAGCACCCGGCCGGCCAGGTTGCGCAGCTGCTCGTCGCCGCCCGGCGAGGGGACCGCGGTGTGCCGGACGTGGTACAGGATCTGGAAGTGCGGGTCGTCGACCCACATCGGCCGGCCCAGCTGCAGCGGCACCTCCCGGACCCGCTGGCGGTAGCGGGGCACCCGCGGAAGCTTGCTCAGCAGCAGCCGCACCACGTCGCCGTAGCTGGGTGCCGGGCCGTCGAACACGGCCAACGACCCCACGTGCATCGGGGTGTTCTCGCTCTCCGCGAAGTAGAACCCGCTGTCGAGTGCGCTCATGCGGTCCACGTCGTCACTCCTCGCCGCCCGGTCCTACTGCTAGGACCAGGGCCGTCGCACGTCCCGGATGGCCGCCGAGGTCGTGAGACCTCCGGTAGACGCAACCTGATCTCTGTGGTGGCGGCCACATTCTGGCTTGCCCGGTATCCAGCCGGTCAACCGGCCTTGCGCACGTCTCCCTCGACGCGGTCCAGCAGGTCGGAGAAGGCCTGGTCGACGACCGTGCGGCGGGTCAGGTTCACGCTGTGCCCGGCACCGGGGACGACGACCAGCTCGCAGCCGGTCCCGATCCCCTCGGCGATCCGCCGGCCGTGCGCCGCAGGCGTGAGCCGGTCGTGGGTGGCCGCGACGACGGTCACCGGTATCCGCTGCAGCACCGGCAGGGCCGCGCTCTCGTCGTGGTCGAGGAAGGTCGCGTAGAAGGCCATGGTCACCGGCAGCGGTGTCGCCTCCAGCAGCTCCTGCACCATGCGCACCGAGCGCCGGTCGGCGTCGTCCTTCCCGAACAGCAGCCGCCGGATCGCCCGCCGGCCCGCGAACCGTCCCCGCCACGGCAGCCGCTCCAGGCGCGGGGCGAGCCGCTGGAGCAGCCACAGGTACAGCGACAGCAGGCCCAGCCGGCGGCCGAGCTTGACGAGGAAGGCGAGCGGGCCGGTGTCCACCAGGCCACCGGCGGAGGTGGCCAGCAGGAAGGCCCCGACGACGCGGCTGCCGAAGAGCTCGGGCCGCTGCCGCGCCAGCGCGAGGATGCTCATCCCGCCCATCGAGTGACCGGCCAGCACCACCGGCCCGGTGGGGACGACGGCGTCGAGCACCTGACCGAGGTCGCGGCCGGTGCGGTCGATGGTGGCCTTGGTCAGCGGCGTCCAGCCGGACCGGCCGTGGCCGCGCTGGTCCCACAGCACCAGGCGGACCCGGTCGCGCAGCGTCTCCCGCTGCAGCTGCCACTCCGCCAGCCGGGCGGTGAAGCCGTGGCAGAGGACGACGGTGAGCGGTGCGCCGGTGTCTCCACCCGCCCCACCGCCCCCGGCCGGCCCGTCCACCTCCACGTGCAGGTCGACGCAGTCGTCGGTGGTCACGGTCCGGGAGCCCGGCGGCGGAGGGCCGTCGAGCGGTGGGAGGGTCAACAGCGGCGGGTCGCTGGGCACGGCGCCATCCCAGGCCGCACGGGCCGGTCGCGCAACCGGAAGGGGGTCGGCGGTCAGTGCCCGCCGCGGCGGCCCGGCGCGGCCTCCCGCACCAGCCGGCGTGCGGTGTCGACCTCGCGGGCCACCGGCGCGAGCACGCCCTCGGCGTGCAGCTCGGCGTCGTCGGGGGCGCGCGGCGCCCGGACGTCGCCCTCCAGCGAGCGGATCGCCCGGCGCAGCACGGCGACCTGGGCGAGATCCGGGGCCGGTTCGCCGCCGCGGGTGGCGATGACCGCCTCGGTGACCGCGTCGGAGGTGCGCTCCAGCTGCACGATGACCGGCCACCAGGCCGCCGCCCGGGTGCTGATCGGCGGTGGCTCGGCGAGCCGCCGCTGGAGCTGCGTCTGCAGCTCGGTGAGCGCCCGGTAGTTGCGCCGGCGGGCGCGGCGGCGTTCGGCCGGGCTCCCGGTGAAGGCGGCCTCGACGAAGGCGTCGAGGGCCAGCGCGGCGTCCCGCAGCGCCTCGTCGAGCGGGGCCCGCCAGGTCTGCGGCCACAGCAGGTACCCGAAGACCAGCACGATCGCGCAGCCGATCAACGTGTCCAGCAGCCGGGCACCCACCAGCCCCGGGCCGCCGGGGATGGCGACGTCGAGCAGCAGGATGATCAGCGGCGTCTGGAAGACGGAGAACAGCCCGAAGTTGGCGTTGCGGGCCCACGGCAGCACGGCCGCGGAGAGGGCCAGTGCGACGATCACCCAGCCGTTGCGCGGCAGGGCCGCCAGCAGCGCCGAGCCGATCAGGACGCCCAGCAGCGTTCCCGCGCCGCGCTGCACGGCGCGGGTGAAGACCGACCCGAAGTCGGGCTTGAGCACGATGGCGACGGTGAGCAGCACCCAGTACGGGCGCTCGATCGGGAGGTACTGGCGGGCGATCTCGGCCACGGTCATGCACAGCGACAGGCGGACCGCGAAGGCGCGGGTGTCGGCGCTGGCCACGGTCCGGTCGGCCAGGTCGCGCACCCGGGCCCGGAGGCTCGACGCGGGCCGGGCCGCGGCGGCGCTGGCCCGCTCCTCGGGGTCCCCGACGACGTTCCACACCAGTCGCACGCCGTGCCGCACCGCCCGCACCGCAGGGTGGCCCTCGGTGAGGGGAGGCGGCCGCCGGTCGGTCAGCTCGCCGCCGGTGACCGCCGCCGCCAGCGCGTGCACCGCCGTGATGTCGTGCGGATCGGCCGGGACGCCGGCCCGCGCGGCGGCGACCGCTCCCTCCACCAGCGGCGCGGCGGCGTTCAGGACCCCGGCCAGCTCCGACAGCTCGCGGGTGCGGCCGGCCGACCGGCTGCGGCTGCGGATGACGCGGTCGTAGGCGGCGTTGAGGGCGGTGGTGAGCTCCCGCCGGGCGTCGGGTGCCCGTTCGCTGCCGGCCGCCGCGAGCAGCTCGGCGATCCGGGTGAACACCGTGGCGACGGCTGCCCGGTCGGGGTCCAGCTGCTCGGTGCCGGCCTGGACGAGGGTGATCAGCGTCGCCCACGCCGCGCCGCCCAGGAAGAACCCCACCTCGGCGGCGGGCGGCAGCGGGGTGAGCAGGCCGGAGGCGAGCGCCGTGTAGATCAGCAGCTGCAGCGCGCCGAGCGAGAGCGCGGCGTTGACCGCGCTGATCAGCGCGGCGGCCGCGGACAGCACGGCGATGACCACCACCGGCTCCCACCCGCCGCCGGTGGCGTACTGGCCGGCGAGCAGCCCCAGCATGCCGAAGAATGTGGCCGCCGCGATCCGGCGGAGCCGGTCGCGCAGCGGGCCCGGCTGCGGTGCGAGGGTCGCCGCGAGCGCGCCCATGGTGCCGAACACCCCGGCGCCGAGACCGGCAGCGGAGTCCAGCCCCCCGGTCACGGCGACCGCCAGGGCCAGGGGAGCGGGGATCGCCACGGCGAACCGGGCGACGTCGCGCCACGGCACCGGGGGAGGGGTGGTGCGCACCAGCTCCTCGAGCCACGCCGGTGCGCGCAGCGCCCGCTCACGCCGCTCCGCCACACCGGAGAGCTTGTCATTCCGCCCGGCAGGTCGCGTGCACCCGCCGCCTACGCTGCGGAGCCGTGACCGTGCAGCTCGGGACCGTCCTCGCCGCCCTGGAAGCCCGCTACGACCCCGCGCTCGCCGAGAGCTGGGACGCCGTCGGCCTGGTCTGCGGCGACCCTGCCGAGGAGGTCCGGTCGGTGCTGTTCGCCGTCGACCCGACCGCCGCCGTGGTCGACGAGGTGATCGCGACCGGCGCCCAGCTGCTGGTCACCCACCACCCGCTGTTCCTCACCCCGGTGCACGGCGTGCCGGCCGACGACGCCAAGGGCCGGCTGGTGCACCGGCTGGTCCGGGCCGGCGCCGGGCTGTTCGTCGCGCACACCAACGCCGACCGGGCACCCGATCACGGGGTCAACGCCGCGCTGGCCGCCGTCCTCGGTCTCGCCGACGCCGTCCCGCTGGAACCGGCCGGCGACGACCCGCGCGCCGGCCTCGGCCGCGTGGGCACGCTGCCCGAGGCGATGACCCTGCGGGAGTTCGCCGGGCACGCCGCGGCGGTGCTGCCGGCCACGGCCGGCGGCGCCCGGGCGGCCGGCGACCCCGGACGGCTGGTGCGGAGGGTGGCGGTGTGCGGCGGCAGCGGGGGATCGCTGCTCGCCGCGGCGGCCGCGGCCGACGCCGACGTGCTGCTCACCAGCGACCTCAAGCACCACCCGGTGTCCGACGCCCTGGAGGTGCCCGGGCCCGCCCTGGTGGACGTCGCGCACTACGCCTCGGAGTGGCCCTGGCTGCCGGTGGCCGCCGACGTGCTGCGTCGCGACCTGGGCGGTGCGGTGGAGGTCGCGGTCTCCACCCGGCGGACCGATCCGTGGAGCTGCCGGGCGGGCGGGCCGAGCTAGCCGGGACCGGCTACCCGTGGCCGGCGGCCCGCAGCGCCTGGATGCAGGTGCGTTCCAGGCTGCGCTGACGGCGCACCCGGGCGAACAACCCCGGCACCGGCTCCAGCTCGCGCGTGGCGGCCGGCCGGACCGCCGTCAGCCGGCCGTCGGAGTACCGGCCGGTGGTGGTGTGCACCGTCCAGCGCTCCACGTCGGGCACCGACAGCTCCTGGCCGACGAGCACCGCCGGGCCGGAGGCATCAGGGGGTCCGTCGAGCACCGGGAGAGGATCGGCGTCCCAGTCGGCGACGCGGACGGTGCGCACGTGCAGCGCCCCGTCGTCGACCCCGAGGACGGCGTCGGCGGGACCCTCGCGCCGGTCGACCGGGACGACGTCCGCCGCGTCGAGGACCAGCACCAGGCGCGGCAGGTACCACCAGTGCTCGCGGCGCAGCATGTGCGAGTCGGCGAGGGCCCGCGACGGCGGGTGCTTGCGCAGCTCCTGGTCGAGCAGCTCCTCGGTGAAGAGCTCGCCGGTCCCGTCCTCCACCAGGGTGAACCGGCCGGTCAGCGCCAGGGGTGACCACCGCGACCCGGTGAGGCGCGGGTCGGAGAGCACCAGCGCGGCGGAGCCGGCCGCCGCGGCGGCGCGGGCGGTGGCGACCTGCGCCCAGGGCAGGGCGACGGCCGCCCGGCCCCCGAGCACGAGCGGGACGACGCCGGTGGCGCCGGGCGGCCCGCCGGGCGCGGTCCACAACAGTTCGGCCACGCCCGCGGCGTGGAGGGCGGCGAGACTTGTGTCGTCCATCACCTGGATGTCTACTCCCTCCGACGGCGGCGACGAGGCCGCCCGTGACCTGGGAGTTCGCCGTGCCCGCGTTCGTCGTGGCCGCCGTGGTCGGAGTGCTGTTCTTCCTCGGCTACAGGTACTACTCCAGCTACTTGGCCCGGAAGGTTTACGCCCTCGACCCGGCGTTCGTCACCCCGGCGCACGAGTTCAACGACGGCAACGACTTCGTGCCGACGAACAAGCACGTCCTCTTCGGCCACCACTTCACGTCGGTGGCGGGGGCCGCGCCGATCGTCGGCCCCGCCATCGCCGTCTTCTGGGGGTGGGGCCCGGCGCTGACCTGGATCGTCCTGGGGACGATCTTCGCCGCCGGCGTGCACGACTTCGGCGCCCTGGCGGTGTCGGTCCGGCACAAGGCCAAGAGCATCGGCACCCTGGCCGGCGAGGTCATCAACGGCCGCGCCCGGCGGCTGTTCCTGGTGATCATCTTCTTCCTGCTCACCCTGGTGAACGCGGTGTTCGCCGTCGTCATCGGCAACCTCTTCGTCGCCAACCCGGGTGCGGTCATCCCGATCGTGCTGGAGATCCCGCTGGCCATCGCCATCGGCGTCTACATCTACCGGACCCGCTCCTCGGCGCTGCTGCCGTCGATCGCGGGCGTGATCGTGCTGTACGCGCTGATCCTGGTCGGCAACGCCTTCCCGATCTCGCTGGACGGGCTCGCCGAGGCGCTCGGGGTGGAGCAGACCCGCAACGTCTGGGTCGTGCTGCTGTTCATCTACACCTGGATCGCCTCGCGCATCCCGGTGTGGGTGCTGCTGCAGCCGCGCGACTACATCAACAGCCACCAGCTGTTCATCGCCCTCGGTGTCATCGGCCTCGGCGTGATCGTCGGCATGAACACCATCCAGGCGCCGATCGTGAACGACGTGCCCGAGGGCTCGCCGAGCTTCTTCCCGTTCCTCTTCATCACCATCGCCTGCGGGGCCATCTCCGGGTTCCACTCCCTGGTCTCCTCGGGGACCACCTCCAAGCAGCTGGACAAGGAGACCGACGCCCGCTACGTCGGCTACATGGGCGCCGTCGGCGAGGGCTCCCTCGCCACCGGTGCGGTCCTCGCCGCCACCGCCGGGGTCGCCGCCTCGCAGGCGGACTGGGAGGCGCTCTACCCGGACTTCGCGACGGCCTCGGGCGGCGCGGTCGGCAACTTCGTCAACGGTGTCGCGCAGTTCGCCAACAACCTGGCGATCCCGCTCGACATCGCGACGATCTTCGCCGCGGTCGTCGTCATCAGCTTCGCGGCGACGACGATGGACACCGGCGTCCGGCTGCAGCGCTACGTCGTCCAGGAGATCGGCGAGCTGATCGGGGCGCGGGTGCTGTCGCGCAACCTGACGGTCGCCACCACCATCGCGGTCGTCATCCCGCTGGCCATGGCGCTGCTGCCCGGCGGCGGGGAGGCCGGGTACACCTTCGGCGTCCTGTGGCAGCTGTTCGGCACGACCAACCAGCTCACCGCCGGGCTCGCGCTCTCGGTCATCGCGGTCTGGGTCACCCGGCGCGGCCGCAACCCCCTTCCCGCGCTGATCCCGCTGGTGTTCCTGCTGGCCATGACCACCTGGGCGCTGATCGTGAACCTGCGCAACTTCATCCGCGACGAGCAGTGGGTGCTCGCGCCGCTGGACGCGCTGATCTTCGTGCTGGCGGTCTGGCTGATCGTCGAGGCGGCCATCGCGCTCCTCGCGGCGCGGCGGGAGCGGCCGGCGGTCGCGGACGCCGACGGGACCGGCGGCGGGCGGGAGTCCGTCGTGGCCCGGGCGAACCCCGACGAGGCGGTGTCGGACCGGCCGCTCGGCGGTCCCGACCGGGACGACCGGCGGTGAGCCCGCGGGTCGTCCTCGTCCGCGGATCCCGTGCGCCCGCCGGGTCCGGCGGCTGCTGCAGCGGGGACGTCCGGCCCTTCGACGAGGGCGGCTCGCACTGCCACGTCCCGCAGGGGGACGACGCGGTGGGCGCGGTGTACCGGGCGCTGCGCGCGCGGCTGCCGGGCGACGTCGCCATCGAGGTGGTGTCGCCGTCGAACTGGCTGTGGCTGCTGCCGGAGCTGGTCGGCGCCGGGCGCCGCCGGGGCCTGCGGGGTGCCGCCCTGCGCCGGTCGGTGCGCGCGGGGATGGCCGTCGAGTCCCTCGTCGTCGACGGCGTGGTGCTCGCCACCGGGGGCCTGCCCGCGCCCGACGCCGCGGTCACCGCGGTGGAAGCCGAGCTGGCGCTGCGGTGACCGGGCCGGGGACGGGTGGGTGCACCGGTAGGTTGGCGGGGTGAAGGTCGACCATTTCGAGCAGCAGAAGCTCCTGGAGCTCGCGGCGGAGGACGTCGCGCTGACCCAGCTCGCGCACCGCAAGCGGACGCTGCCGGAGGCCGCCGCCGTCGAGGCCGCCGCGGAGGCGGAGCGGGCGCTGGCCGACGACGTCGTCCGCGCCGAGACCGAGGCGCGCGACCTCCAGCGCGAGGTGAAGCGCCTGGAGGACGACGTGGACACGGTCCGCCAGCGCGCCACCCGCGACCAGCAGCGGCTGGACGCCGGCGGGGTGGGCGCGAAGGAGGCCGCCAGCCTGCAACAGGAGCTGGAGTCGCTGGCCCGGCGCCAGTCGACCCTGGAGGACCAGGAACTCGAGCTCATGGAGCGCCTGGAGACGGCCGAGTCGACGCTGCGCACCGCCCAGGCCGGCCGTGACGAGGCCCGGGCGGCCCGGGAGCGGGCCGAGCAGCTGCGCGACGACGCGATCGCCGACATCGCCGACGGCACCAGCCGGCACGAGGCCGCCCGGGCGGCGGTCGCCGGCGCGATCTCCGCGCCGCTGCTGACCCTCTACGACCGGGTGCGCACCCAGACCGGCACCACGGGCGCGGCCATGCTCCGCGCCCGACAGTGCCAGGGCTGCCGGATAGAGCTCAACGGCCGGGAGCTGGCCGCGGTGCGCACCGCCGACCCGCACGAGGTCGTCCGGTGCGAGAACTGCGGGCGGATCCTGGTGCGCACCGCCGAGTCCGGGCTGTGACCGCGAGAGCGACGGTCGAGGGAGCATCGCAGGGAGCGCCAGCGACCGAGGAGCGGATCGAGACCGGAGCCGAGCGATGACGCGCCGGTTCGTCGTCGAGGCCGACGGCGGGTCGCGGGGCAACCCCGGGCCGGCCGGCTACGGCGCGCTGGTGCGGGACGCGCAGACCGGGCGGGTGCTGGCCGAGCGGGCCGCGTCGGTCGGGCGGGCCACCAACAACGTCGCCGAGTACGGCGGCCTGGTCGCCGGGCTGCAGGCGGTGCTCGACCTGGACGCCTCCGCGCAGGTCGAGGTGCGGATGGACTCCAAGCTCGTCGTCGAGCAGATGTCGGGCCGCTGGAAGATCAAGCACCCCGACATGCAGCAGCTGGCGCTCCAGGCCCAGCAGATCGCCCGGAAGCTCGGCGGGGTGCGCTACACCTGGGTGCCGCGCGCGCAGAACGGCGCCGCCGACGCCCTGGCCAACAGCGCGATGGACGGCCGGCCGGTGCACCGCGACGCCGCGGCCGAGCCGTCGGCCGCCGAGGACGACGTCCAGCCGGTGCGCGAGCCGGCGCCGGTGGTCACCACCGTCACCCATCTGCTGCGGCACGGGCAGACCGAGCACACGCCCGAGCGCCGGTTCAGCGGGCGCAACGAGCTGCCGCTGTCGCGCACCGGGCGGGCCGAGGCGGAGGCGGCCGGGGAGCGCGCCGCGCAGCTGGGCATCGAGGTCGTCGTCGCCTCGCCGCTGGCCCGGACGAGGGAGACCGCGGAGATCGTCGCCGCCCGGCTCGGCCTGCCGGTCGAGTTCGACGACGACCTCCGTGAGCTGGACTTCGGCGACCTGGAGGGGCTGACCTTCGACGAGGCCCGCGCCCGCCACCCGCTGGCCGTGCGCCGCTTCATGGCCGACGTGACGGTGGCCGCGCCCGGCGGGGAGTCGATCGCCGACGTGAGCACCCGCCTGGCCGGTGCCCGGCGGCGCATCCTCACGAGGCACGCAGGGAGGACCGTGCTCGTGGTCAGCCACGTCACGCCGATCAAGCTGCTGCTCGCGGCCGGGCTCGGGGTCGGCGACGACGTCGTCCACCGGGTGTTCCTGGAGGCGGCGTCGCTGTGCACCGTCGCCTGGACCTCCGAGGGGCGGGCCTCGGTCCGCCTGGTGAACGACACCGCGCACCTGCGCTGAGCGTCCGGCCGCGCTCAGCGGGCGGCCGGACGCGGCACCCGTAGCGGAAGGGAAACGCCAGCACCGGCGCCCAGGCCGAGACCGTCCCGGCGATCAGCCCGCGGCCAGGAGCACCACGGCGAGCGCCCACGTCGGGGCGCCGGGCAGCAGCCGGGCGCGGAGCAGGGCGGGCATGCGGAGCTCATCGGACCGCTCCGGCGCCGGATGACGGCGGCGCCGGCCGGTCTCCCCCCTCGGGGGTGGCGGCTCAGACGCGGGCGAAGAGGTAGATCGAGACGGCCACGCCGAAGGTCACGATGATGACGCGCAGCGGCGTGACCGGGATGCGGCCGGCGATCCGGGCACCGAGGAAGCCGCCGACCAGGCTGGCCGGCGCGGCGACGGCGACGACGGCCCACGCGACCGGCCCGAAGAGGCCGAACACCACCAGCGTCACGGTGGCGGTGACCGCCGACAGCGCCGACTTCAGCGCGTTTGCCAGCTTCAGCCGGTGCAGCCCGATGCCGAGCACGCCGACGAGGATCACCCCCAGCGCCCCACCGAAGTAGCCGCCGTAGACGGTGGCGAGGAAGAGTGCTCCGTACAGCCACGCGGGGTCTCGGCCGGGGCCGTCGGCGACCTGCTGGGCCAGGCGCCTGGTCACCAGGGGCTGGAGGGCGAGCAGCAGGCTGGCCAGCAGCACGAGCACCGGGACGACGCCGTCGAAGGCCTCCGAGGGCGTGGTGAGGAGCAGGACGCTGCCCACGAGCCCGCCGGCGACCGCCACCGCCGAGAACCGGATCAGCCGTCGGCGCTGACCGGCGTACTCGGGCCGGAACCCGGCGACGCCGCCGAGGTAGCCGGGCCACTGGGCCAGCGAGTTGGTGACGTTGGCCGCCACCGTGCCCAGGCCGAGCGCCACCAGGGTCGGGAAGAGGATCAGCGAGCCACCGCCGGCGATGGAGTTCACGACCCCGGCCACGAACGCGACGCCGGCGGCGATGAGCAGGTCGACGGCGGACACGACGGGGAACCTTACGGTGGGCACATGCGGGCAGAGACGCGAGCGCTGGGGATGGCGGCCGGGATGACCGGCGCCGGGGTGTTCCACCTGGTGCGGCCGCAGGTCTACGACTGGATGATCCCGCCGGAGCTCGGCCCGGCCCGGCCGTGGGTGATCGGCAGCGGCGTCGTCGAGCTGGCCACCGCGGCGCTGCTCGCGGTCCCCGCGACGCGGCGGGCCGGCGGCTGGGCGGCGGTCGGGCTCCTGGTCGGCGTGCTGCCGGCGCACCTGCAGACGCTGCGGGTCACCCGGCGGTCCCCGGTCGAGCTGGCGGTGGCCGCGGCGCGTATCCCCTTCCAGGTGCCCATGCTGCAGGCGGCCCTCCGGGTGGCCCGGGGCGGCTGATCCGCCGTCCGCACCGCGCGGTCGCCGTCCTCGGTCGACGCCGGGAACCGCTGCCGCACCGCGAGGACGACCGCGCGGACGCGGGCCGGGGCACACTGCGGGCATGCCTTCGCCCATGCCCGACGACTGGCAGCGCGCCCTGGTCGTCGCCGCCCACCCCGACGACATCGAGTACGGCCTCGCCGCCGCCGTCGCCGTGTGGACGGCGGCCGGCAAGGAGGTGCACTACCTCCTGGCGACCCGGGGCGAGGCGGGGATGGCCGGGGTGCCGCCGGCGGAGGCGGGGCCGCTGCGGGAGGACGAGGAACGGCGCTCGGCAGCCGTCGTGGGCGTGCGCGAGGTGGAGTTCCTCGACCACCGCGACGGGACCCTCGTGGCCGGGCCCGAGCTGCGGCGGGACCTGGCCGCGGCGATCCGGCGGCACCGCCCGGAGCTCGTCGTCACCGGCTACTTCGGGCCCACGTGGACCCCGCCCGGTGTGTCACCGGCGTACCTCAACTCCGCCGATCACCAGGCGCTCGGCCAGTCCGTGCTCGATGCCGTCGCCGACGCGGGCAACGAGTGGATCTTCCCGGACCTGGCCGAGGAGCGCTGGAGCGGCGTCCAGTACATCGCCGTCGGCGAGCTGACCGACCCGCCGCACGAGGTGGACGTCAGCGACGCGGTGGAGCTCGCCGTCGCCTCGCTGACGGAGCACCGCCGCTACCTGGAGCTGCTCTCCGACGAGCCGGTCGAGGACCAGGCCCGCCAGGTGGTGGACATGTCGACGCTCACCGAGGACGGCCGCCGCCGGGTGGGCTTCCGGCTCTACTGGGGATAGGTGGTACGGCCGCCCCCGCTGCTGACCGAATGGGTCAGAACGGCGGCGGGTCGGCATCCGGATCGGGCAGGGGCGGCGGTGGCTGCGGCCGCTCGGTGATCACCCGGTGGCCCGGTGGTCGGCTCACCCGGGTGACGCCGCTGGGGGTGATGACGGTGAGCACCCCGTCTTCGCTGACGGTGTGCCGCCAACCCGGTGCGAAGGTCTTGAGCCGGTGGTGGCGGCGGCACAGGCAGCAGAGGTTCTCGCAGGCGGTCTCCCCGCCGTCGGCGTGGGCGACGACGTGGTCGAGGTCGGCCCAGCCGGCACGCACGCTGCAGCCGGGATGCCAGCAGCTGCGGTCGCGCACGCGGAGGAACCGCTGCTGGGCGGCCGAGGGGCGGTACCGGTCGACCGGACCGGGCCTCCCCAGCAGCGGGCAGGCGCAGCGCCGGTGGGGGTGCTCGGGATCGGCGGGGTGCTCGGGGCAGCCGGTGGCGGCCAGCCGTGCCAGTTCACGGCGGCCGATGACGGCCAGCAGGGCGCCGGTGGAGCCGGTGATCGCGATGTCCAGGGTGCCGCCGGGCGGCGCGTGCACGTCCAGGGCGTCGAGCTGGGCGAGCAGCTCGCGCAGGTGGGTCGCGGTGATCGGCTCCCCGTCCACGTGGGCCACCGGTGCCGCTGCACCGGGCCGGGCGGACGCGGCCGGTCGCGGAGCGCCGGCGGTGAGGGGCGGGCCGGGGGTGAGCGCGTCGAGCGGGGCGACCACGGTCAGCTGCGCGGTCACCGCCGGCCGGTCCTGCCAGGGCTGCAGGACGAGGTCGGCGAGCGCACCCGCCCGCAGCATGCCGATCGGCCGGGGGTCCCCGGCCTCCTTGGCCGCCCGCGCGTGCTGGTCCACCGCGTCTCGACAGGCGCGTGCCTCCGGGTGCGGCAGCAGGGCGCGCAGCTCGCTCATCCCGTCCCCGACCGGCCGCACCGTCACGTCCGCCGCCTGCCGGGCCCGCTGCCGCCGTCGGTCCGCCGCGGCCGCATCGCGGGCCAGCAGGCCGGCCCGCACGGATCCGCGCAGCCGGCGTACCGACAGCTCGGCAGAGCACGGCAGCACCACCGCCTCCATCCCGGCGATCACCACCGGGTCGGTCTCCCGCCCGGTCGCGGCCACCTCCGCGGCCACCGCCCGGGCCCGGGGCCAGTCCAGCCGCCCCTGCCGCAGCTGCCCGTAGGTGGCCGGCAGCAGCGTGGTCAGCACCTGGGCGTGCTCGAGCAGCGTGACCGCCGCCGCCCGGCTGCAGTTGTGGATCATGGCCAGCTCGTCGGGCAGGAACTCGCTCACCCCGGCCGGCCCCACCTCACCGGTGGTCTCCGCACCGCGCGGCGGATCGGCGGGCGCCGGGCGCGCCGCGGCCAGGTCCATCACCAGCTCCGCGCGCAGCGCCGCCAGCTTCGCCTCGGCCACCACGATCTGCTGCAGCAGCGCGGTCGCCTCCGCCGCGCTCCGCCGGGGCGGCAGCAGCTCACCCAGCGGGTCGTCCCACCGGGCCGGCTCCGGATCGGCCGGCTCCCACGGCGCGGGCGCCTGGTCCACGGGCACCACGGTCACCCCGACCGCGAACCCGCCACCCGACGACATACCCGCAGGCTAGGCAGGGGGTACGACACTTCCGGCTGCACGCGTGACGGGGCGGAACGACCACCACGGCGCGGTGCAGCCGCCGACGCCGGAGCGCCGACCACCGCCTAGACTTCCCGGCACGACGGACGAGTCGGCTGGGCGGTCGCGTCGGCGGGGGAGACCCCGTCGCCGAGGAACGTCCGGGCTCCACAGGGCAGGGTGGTCGTTAACGGCGACCCGGGGTGACCCGCGGGACAGTGCCACAGAAAACAGACCGCCGGCGCGTGCGCTGGTAAGGGTGAAACGGTGGTGTAAGAGACCACCAGCACGCCGGGTGACCGGCGTGGCTCGGTAAACCCCACCCGGAGCTAGGTCAAGAAGGGACGGCGGTCCGCCGCCGTTCCGCGCAGGCGTTCGAGGGCGGCCCGCCCGAGCCTGCGGGTAGACCGCTGGAGCCTGCCGGCAACGGCAGGCCTAGATGGATGACCGCCCATCGGGAGGCCGCAAGGCACCCGTGGACAGAACCCGGCGTACAGGCCGACTCGTCCGTCGCCTCCCGCCGACCCGGGCCCGGTGGGTCAGCGGTCGGCGGCAGTCCGGCGGGGTCGGCGGGGCCGGTCATCCGACGGCGGACCAGCCCCCGTCGGAGGCGATGGTCTGGCCGGTGACCCAGTCGGCTTCGTCGCTGACCAGCCAGGCGACCAGCTTCGCGGTGTCCGCCGGGGTGCTCCAGCGTCCTCCGGGGTTCCGGGCGACCACGGCCGCGTGGGTGGCTTCGTCGGCGTACCCGGTGTCGTTGGGCCCGGGGTCGACGCAGTTGACCGTGATACCGCGGGGTGCCAGGTGCACCGCGAGGCTGGGCGTCAGCTCGTGCAGCGCACCCTTGGAGGCGATGTAGGGCAGCTCGGCCGGCATCGCCCCGTGGTACTGCCCCGAGGTGAACAGCACGACCCGACCACCCGGACGGCCGTCGTGCAGGGCGGCGTAGGCCTGCACGAGGAGCATGGTGGCGCGGGTGTTCACCGCGTAGCTGAGATCGATCTCGGTGGCCGTCAGCCGTTCCAGGTCCTGCATGCTGCTCCGCGCGTGGTTGGCCACCACGACGTCCAGGTGCCCGAACGCCTTCCTGGCGGCCGCGACCAGCTCCGCCGGCGCCTCGGGGTCGGCGAGGTCGGCGGACACGTGCGCCGCCCGGCCCCCGTCGGCGCGGATCTCCTCGACGAGAGCCGCCGGACCGTCCGGATCCGCGCCCCAGGGCTGTTCGGCGTCGTGGGGAGACCAGGAGTGCACCAGGACGGCGGCGCCGTCGGCGGCGAGCCGGCGGGCGACGGCAGCACCGATGGCGATGCGGCGGCCGGCGCCGGTCACGAGGACGGCGCGTCCGTGCAGCCGCCGGTCGGACGTCACCTGCTCGCCTCCGCGTGATCGATCGGCGGTCCCGTTCGCCGAGCCGCGTCCGGCAACGTCGCCATGCGCCACCGTATCCGGCCCCGATCGGTCTCATGCTGCCCCGCGCTGCCCGTCCGCGACGGCTGTGCGGTCACCCGAACGGGTGAAACGCGGCGCTGCGCGCATGGCTCGTGACTCCGCGTGCGGCGACGCGGAGGATCCGAGAAAAGGTCGGGAACGATCTCCTGGGTCACCGCCGGGCTGTTTACCGTTCCCCTCGTCCGCTGATCGGCGGGCCCGGATGGCCGCCCGCCGAACCTGCCCACGGCCAACCGGACGCGTCGACACGACGGGCAGGCGCGGGGGACCCACCGTTCAGTGGCCCTCCGGGACCTCGGGGTGAAGCCGCGCATGCGGCCGGGCAGCTCTCGCCCGAACCCGACAGCTAACTCCGCAGGCGGCGAGAGGCTCATATCTCCATGCGCACCAGCCACCGCACCGTGGGTCGACACCGTCGTCCCACCCGCAACCGCGCCATGACGGCCGTGGCCTACCCGGCCGTGGTCCTCGCGGCAGCGTCGGCCGTCACCCTGGGGGCCATCGGCCCCGCGGCGGCGCACACCGGCGAGCACACCGTCCAGTCCGGCGACACCCTCGGCAAGCTCGCGACCGCCCACGGCGTCTCGTGGCGCGACGTCTACGAGGCCAACCTCGCCACGATCGGCGCCGACCCGAACCTGCTGCGCGTCGGGCAGGTGCTCACCATCGGTGGCGCCGCACCGGCGGCACCGGCAGCGGCACCCAGCACGGCGGGTACCTACGTCGTGGTCGCCGGGGACACGCTGGCCGGGATCGCGGCTCGCCACGGCACCACCTGGCAGGACCTGCACGCCCTGAACCTCGCCGTCATCGGCCCGAACGCCAACGTGCTGCGCGTGGGTCAGGTCCTCGCCGTGAGCGGCGGGGGAGCGGTGCCCGAGCGCGCCAGCCGGTCGGACCGGGCCGCCCCGGCCCCGGCCCCGGCCCCGGCGCCCGCCCCGGCCCCGGCGCCCGCTGCGACGTCCGAGGCCTACGCCGCCTGGGACCCCCATGTCCGCCCAGCCGTCCAGGAGATCGCCCAGCAGTTCGCGATCGGCACGGTGCTCACCCGCCCCGGCCACAGCCCCACCCAGGGTCGCGCGGCGGACTTCATGGTGTACGACGACTCGGCCGCGGGCGACGCCGTCGCCCAGTACGCGATCGACAACGCGGCACGGCTCGGCGTGGACTACGTGATCTGGGAGCAGCGCATCGCCGGTGCGTGGACCGGTTGGGCGTGGCAGGCCATGGAGGACCGTGGATCGCCCACGGCCAACCACATGGACCACCCGCACGTGGCCTTCGTCGCCGGGTAACCGGCCGACGGGGCCACCGGCGGGCCCCACCACCGATGACGAGCGCCCCCTGCCCGGGTCCGGGCAGGGGGCGCTCGTCGTCGCACGGGCCGCCCAGCTGGTCGCGCGCCGGTCACCTGCGGTTGGCCCGGCGGCTGCCGCGGCGTCGCCTTCGCTGACCAGGGTCGGGACCACCTGTCCCGCTACCCCTGGAGCCCTCCTGTGCCATCCCGCGCCCGGCTGCTCAGCTGCACGTTCCCCGCGGCCGCCCTGGTCCTCGCCGCAACCGTCGCCCCGGCCGGTGCGGAGCCGGCGCCCGCGCCGGCCTTCGCCGAGCTGGCCACTTTCGAGGTGAGCGGGGAGGTCGCCGAGATCCTCGCGGTGACCCCCGACGGCCGGACGCTCCTCTACACCGACTCGGCCACCGGCGAGGTCGGGCTGGTGGACCTGACCAGGCCCGCGGCGCCCCGGGCGATCGGCAGCGTGCCGGTGGACGGGGAGCCCACGTCGGTGACCGTCACCAGGGACGGGCGCCACGCCCTCGCCGTCGTGGACACCAGCACCTCGTTCGACGCGCCGTCGGGGGAGCTGGCCGTCATCGACCTGCGCACCCACGCGGTCGTCCGGACCATCGACCTGGGCGGGCAGCCCGACTCGATCGCCCTCGCCCCCCACGGGGCGGTGGCGGCCGTGGCGATCGAGAACCAGCGCGACGAGGACGTCGAGGTCGGCGGCGTGGAGGGCGGCCTGCCGCAGGCGCCCGCCGGTTTCCTGGCCGTCGTCGACCTGAAGGGCGCGCCGGAGCGGTGGACGGTCGACCGGGTGGAGCTGACCGGGCTCGACGGGGCGCTCCACCCGGAGGACCCCGAGCCGGAGTACGTCGACATCGACCGCAGGGGCGTCGCGGCGGTGACGCTGCAGGAGAACAACGCCGTCGCCCTGGTCGACCTCCGGACCCGGACCGTCGTGGGGTCCTTCTCGGCCGGGACGGTGACGCGCGCCGATGCCGACACCTCCGACGACGGCACGATCGCGTTCGACGACCAGTTCGAGGCGCCCCGCGAGCCCGACGCGATCCAGTGGACGCCGGAGGGCAACCTGCTCACCGCCGACGAGGGCGACCTGGCCGCGGAGCCCAGCGGTGGGCGTGGCTGGACGGTCTTCTCCCCGGAGGGGGACGTCGTCGCCGCGTCCGGTGCGGCCGCCGAGCAGGCCCTCGCCGCCGCCGGCCGGTACCCCGACGGGCGCAGCGACGACAAGGGGGCGGAGTTCGAGGGCGCGGAGGTAGCCGCGCTGTACGGCACCACCTACGCCTTCATCGGTTCCGAGCGAGGAGACGCGGTGCTGGTCTACGACCTCGCCGACGAGAGTGCCCCGGAGCTGCTGCAGGTGCTGCCCACCGGCGTGGCCCCCGAGGGGCTGCTCGCCGTCACGCGTGGGCACCTGCTCCTCACCAGCAACGAGGACGACGGCACCATCTCGGTGTTCCAGCTGGCCAGGCGCTGAGCGACCGGCCAGGGGGCGCGGCGCCCCCTGGCCGCGGCACCGCCCACCGGGCTGGTCGGGTTGCCGTTCATCTTTGTGCGGTACACCTCCTGTATGCCTGCTGTTCACCTCGAGGTCGAGAAGAAGTACTCCGCGGACGACGCCTTCGAGCTCCCGCCGCTGACCGATCTCGTCCTGGACGGCGCCGTGGCCGTCGACAGCGGCGGCCCGGTGGTCGAGGGCGACCCCGTGCAGCAGCAGCTCGACGCCACCTACTTCGACACCGCCGACCTCCGGCTGGCGGCCGCCGGGCTGACGCTGCGCCGGCGGACGGGCGGGGACGACGCCGGCTGGCACCTCAAGGTCCCGGCCGGTGGGAGCGCCCGCTCCGAGGTCCGGTTGCCCCTGGGCCGTGCCTGGCGCACCGTGCCGCAGACCTTGCGGCGGATGGTCCGTGCGCACACCCGGGGAGCGGTGCTCCAGGCGGTCGCGGAGATCTCCACCGACCGGACCGTGCGCCGGCTGGTCGACGCCACGGGTCAGGTCCTCGCCGAGGTGGCCGACGACCGGGTCACGGCGCGCCGGATCCTGACGGCGGCCGACGGCGACGGTGCCGGGGAGCAGACGTCCTGGCGCGAGATCGAGGTCGAGCTGACCGGGGGCGCGGCCGAGCTGCTGGACGCGGTCGACGCGCGCCTGCGGGAGCGCGGACTGGCGTCGGCCGGCAGCTCCTCCAAGCTCGCCCACGTGCTGGCGGGCGCAGGAGGGGGCTCGGGCACGCCGGGCAAGGGCAAGGGGAAGGGGAAGGGGAAGGGGCGCAAGGGTGCGGCGGGGAAGAGCGGGAAGCGGTCCGGCAAGCTGACGGCCAAGTCATACGCCGGCGCCGTCGTGCTCGCGCACATCCGCGAGCAGGTGGAGCAGATCCGCAACCAGGACCTGCCGGTCCGGCTCGACGCCGCCGACAGCGTCCACAAGATGCGCGTCGCCACCCGCCGGCTGCGCAGCGCCCTCACCACGTTCAAGCCGCTGTTCGACGCCGAGGTCGCCCGCCCCCTGCGCGGCGAGCTCAAGTGGCTGGCCGCGGAGCTCGGCGCGGCCCGCGACGCGGAGGTGATGCGTGACCGCGTCGCCGGCACCGTGGGCGGCGACGAGGAGGCCGGCGCCCAGACCTCGGCGGACGTCGTCGAGGAGCTCGACCGGGCCTACCGCGAGGCGCACGACCGGGTGCTGGCCGAGCTCGACGGCGAGCGCTACCACCGGCTGCTGGCGAGCCTCGACGACCTGGTGGAGACGCCGCCGTTCACCGCGCGTGCCACCGAACGCGCGGGCACGGTGCTGCCGCGGCTGGTGGGCCGGAGCTACACCATCGTCCGCCGGCTGGTGGAGGACGCCGACGCCCGCCCGGCCGGGGAGGAGCGGGAGGAGCTGCTGCACGACGCGCGCAAGACCGCCAAGGCCGCCCGCTACGCCGGGGAGTCGGTGTCCCGGGCCTTCGGGGCGGACGCCACGGCGTTCGCCGAGGCCATGGAGGCGGTGCAGGAGGCGCTGGGGGAGCACCAGGACTCCGTGCTGATCCGCGAGCGGCTGCGCACGCGCGGGCTCGCCGCGACCTCCACCGAGGCGGCGTTCCTCTACGGCCGGCTCCACGGGCTGGAGGAGGTCCGGTCCGAGCAGTCCCAGCACCGCTTCGACGACGCCTGGAAGGCCGCGGGGCGCAAGTCGCTGCACCGCTGGACGCGCTGACGGAGGACCTCGCCGGTCGCCCGGTCATCGCTCCGCGCAGGCGCGTCGTCGGAGGCCAGCGCGCCGTCTCACGAGATCACCTGCACCCGAGCGGGTCGTGCAGGTTCCGACTGGCCCCGCCTGCTCCCGGCGGTCAGGCGGCGACGGCGGTGACGAAGGTGCAGATGCCCTCGCCCGAGTCGGCCCGGAGCCGCACGCCGATCGCCCACAGCAGCGCCATCTCGACCCGGTGGACCAGGCGCCGCGGGCCCGTGAACCAGGTGCTGCCGCCGGTCGTCACCGTGATGTCGGTGAACCCGGCCAGACGGACGTGCTCGGCGAGCATCCAGTCGGGGAGGATCGAGATGTGGCCGGGCTGGTGGTAGTGCCCGGGCCCGAAGATGAACGGCGCGCCCCGGAGGAACATCTTCAGCCGCGAGTGCGGATGGGTGATGTTCGGGGTGCTGACGACGATCCGGTCGCCCGGCCGGAGCAGCGAGCGGATCGACCGCAGCACCTGCCGCGGGTTCTCCACGTGCTCCAGCGTCTCGACGCACATCACCAGGTCGAACGGGCCGCGGGTCTCCTCGGTCCACTCCGGGTCGTCGAGGTCGAGGCGGTGGATCCAGTCGTGCGGCGGGTCCAGGTCGGTGGGCACGACGACGAACCCGGCGTCCCGGAGCCGGCAGGCCAGCGCGCCGCACCCGGCACCCACCTCGAGGATCCGGCCACCGTCGGGCAGAGCCTGCCGGGCGAGCTCGACCGCGTATTCGTGCACGCCCGGAGCGGCGTGCACGCCGTGCCCCTGGTACGACCCGGTGGCGGCGGTGCGGGTGGAGATGCGTTCGTCGGCGGTCACCCCGGCATTCTGGGCCACCGGCGATCGCTACGCGCGGCGGTCGGCCGGCCCGCGGCGCGCGTGCCGGCGGAGCCGGAGCGCGCGGAGGGCGACGCCGACGGCCAGGGTCGCCGCACCGGCCGCCACCGACGGCCACGGCAGGGTGGCCGCCAGCACCAGGCACCCGGCGGCCCCGGCCACCTGGAGCGCCCGCGGCCAGCGCCGGTGCTCGGCCGGCTGGGTGAAGGCCGCCAGGTTGGCGACGACGTAGTACAGCAGCACGCCGAACGACGAGAACCCGATGACCGCCCGCAGGTCGACGGTGAGCACGAGCGCGCAGACCACCGCTCCCACCGCGAGCTCCGCGCGGTGCGGCACCCGGAACCGGGGATGGACCGCGGCGAGCGGGCGCGGGAGGTCGCCGGTCCGCCCCATCGCCAGGGCCGTGCGGCCCACGCCGGCGACCAGGCCCAGCAGCGCCCCGAGCGCGGCGGCGGCGGCCCCGATCCGGACGAGGGGTGACGCCCAGTCCCAGCCCCCGGCCGCGACGGCGTCGGCGAGCGGGGTCGCCGTGCCGGCGATCCCGGTGGGCCCGAGGACGAGCAGCAGCGTGACGGCGACGACGGCGTAGAGGGCGACGGCGATGCCCAGCGCCACGGGGATGGCGCGGGGGATGGTGCGAGCCGGGTCGCGCACCTCCTCGCCCATGGTGGCGATGCGGGCGTAGCCGGCGAAGGCGAAGAAGAGCAGCCCGGCCGACTGGAGGACGCCGTACCAACCCTGCGGACCGTCGGTCCAGCCGGTGAGCCGGCCGGGATCGGCGGTCCCCGCCGAGAGGCTCGCGAGCACCGCCACAGCGAGCGCGGTGAGGACGACGGCCAGGAGCAGGCGGGTGAGGTGCGCCGTGCGGGTGATGCCCCGGTAGTTCACCGCCACGAGCGCGACGACGGCGGCGACCGCCACCGGGCGCTCCCAGGGCTGCGGGACGGCGTAGGCGGCGAAGGTCAGCGCCATGGCGGCGCAGCTGGCGGTCTTGCCCACGACGAACGCCCAGCCGGCCAGGAACCCCCACCAGGGGCCCAGCCGCTCCCGCCCGTAGAGGTAGCTGCCCCCGGACGCCGGGTACTGCGCGGCCAGCTGCGCCGACGAGGTCGCGTTGCAGTAGGCCACCGCCGCGGCCAGGGCCAGGCCGATCAGCAGCCCGGTGCCGGCGGCGCGGGCCGCGGGGGTGACGGCGGCGAAGATCCCGGCTCCGAGCATCGACCCCAGGCCGATGACGACGGCGTCGGTGGTGCCCAGCCGGCGGGCGAGCCCCGGCTCGCTGGTCATCGTGGTCCTCCTCGGCCGGCGCTGCTCGCCCGATCGGTCGTCGGGAGCACCGAACCACACCTGCCGCGGGTGCGCGGGAGCCTGGCGCGCCGGTGGTCGGGCGGTCCCGCGGCCGGCGGTGGTCGCCGTGCGAAGGTGCCCCCGTGAGCGCGCGTCCCCGGTCGTCCGCCCGGTGACCGGGCTCGTCGTCGCCGTCGCGGCGGTCGTGGGGCTGGTCGTCGGTTCGGCGGTGAACCGCGCGGCCGGCGCGTTCCCCTGGGACGGGTCCGGCTCCGGTCCGGCGGTCCGGCCGCCGCTGCTCGAGCTGGCGACGGCGGCGCTGTTCGCGCTCGTGGTGCTGCGCCTGGGCGTGGTGTGGGCGCTGCCGGCCTTCCTCGTCGTCACCGGGGTGGGGGTGCTGCTCGCCGCCGTCGACCTCCGGCACCGGCTGCTGCCGAACCGGGTGATCGCCCCGGCGGTCGTGGCCACCGCCGCCCTGCTCACGGTCGCGGCGGCCGTCGGCGGCTCGCGGGAGGAGCTGACCCGGGCGGCTCTGGGCGCCGTCGTGCTGTTCGCCGGCTACCTGGTCCTGGCGCTGATCTCCCCGGGCGGGCTGGGCATGGGCGACGTGAAGCTCGCCGGTCTCCTGGGTCTGCCGCTGGGCTGGCTCGGCTGGGACGTGCTGCTGCTCGGCGCGGTCGCCGGCTTCGTCGTCCAGGCGGCGCTGGCGCTGCTGCTGCTCGCCACCCGGCGGATCGGCCGCAAGGCGGAGCTGCCCTTCGGCCCGGCCATGCTGCTCGGCGCCGCGATCGCGGTGGGCTGGAGCGGGACGCTCCCCGGCTGATCGCCGCTCGGCCGGTCACGGTGCGTCAGCAGGAGCCCGGCAGCGTCCCCCGGCGGGCGGAACGATGTCCCCAGATCGGGTGAACGGCGCTCAAGCCCCGGTGTGTCCTGCACGACAACCCTCACAACGCCGCGAGGCCGGATCACCCCGATCCGGAACCCGACGGCCAAGAACCGAGGGAGCACCGCATGCTGATCAACGCCTACGCCACCCTGGCCAGCCTCGTCGCCGTCGCCCAGGACCGCCTCAAGAACGAGGAGAAGGGCGCGACCGCCGTCGAGTACGGCCTCATGGTCGGCCTGATCGCCGTCGTCATCATCGCGGCGGTCACGCTGCTCGGTGAGCAGCTGGATGCCCTGTTCGACAGCGTCAGCGACGAGCTGCCGGCCGCTCCCGCCGCCACCCCCTGAGCACTCGCTGCTGCGCGACCACGTAGCGGTTCCGGCGCAGCGGCCCTCGTCCCGGGGGCCGCTGCGCCGCTGCACGAGAGAGGCGGTGGATCGGATGCGGGGACGACTGCGCGGCGAGCGCGGCGCCAGTGCGGTGGAGTTCGCCTTCATCGTGCCGCTGCTGCTCACGCTGGTGCTCGGCATCGCCGAGTTCGGCCACGCCTTCCAGGTGCAGGGCACGCTCTCGGCCGCGGCCCGCGAAGGGGTGCGGGCGATGGCGCTGCGCAACGACCCGGCCGAGGCCCGGGACGTCGTCCGGACCGCCGCGGCCTCGCTGGACCCGGCGATCACCGACGACCAGATCCACATCGCGATCGTCGGGGGCGCGGCCGGGACCTGCCCCCTCACCGGCGCCGGCGACACCGCCGTCCGCCTCACCATCACCTACCCGATGCCCTTCCTCACCGACTTCTTCGGCGCGGGGATCGAACTCACCGGAACGGGGGTCATGCGATGCAACGGCTGATCTCCCGCGTCCGGCGCCGGCTGGCCGGCGAGCGCGGCGCCAGCGCCGTCGTGCTCTCGCTCCTGCTGGTCCCGCTCCTCGGCTTCACGGCCATCGCCGTCGACATCGGCGCCCTCTACGCCGAGCGCGCCCGGCTGCAGGTCGCCGCGGACGCCGCCGCCATCGCGGTCGCGCAGGACTGCTCCCGCGGCAACTGCGGGGACATGCTGGCGACCGCCCAGGCGCTGATCACGGCCAACGACCCCGAGGGCACGGCCGGCCAGCCGGTCCTCAGCAGCGACCCGCTGAGCGTCACCGTCACCGGCGGCGTCGCCAAGGAGCACTGGTTCGCGCCGGTCATCGGGCACGACTCCACCCTGGTCTCCGCCACCGCCACCGTCGGCTGGGGCGGCCCGAGCCAGGGCACCGCGGTGCTGCCGCTGACCTTCTCCTGGTGCTCGTTCAAGGCGCAGACCGGCGGCGGCCTGCCGTCGACGGAGACGCTGCAGACGATCATGTTCAGCAAGTCCGACGACGTGGGCGGCTGCACCGGGCCCTCGGGGAACTTCGTGCCCGGTGGATTCGGCTGGGTCGTGCCCGACGAGGGCAGGTGCCACGCCACCTCCAAGATCGGCCAGCGGCTCCTCTCCGACACGGGCGTCTCCCTGCCGGCCGGCTGCACCGAGGCCGACCTCACCGGGTGGCTCGGCCGGACGGTCCTGCTGCCGCTGTTCGACGAGTACGGGGCCGGCGGGAGCCACGGCTGGTACCGGGTCTACGGCTACGCCGCCTTCACGCTGACCGGCTACGCGGTGAACGGCTCGATCAAGAGCGGCCACAAGGTGTGCGGGCCGGGCACGAACTCCAGCGACCGGTGCGTCACCGGCTACTACACCCGGTTCGTCGAGCTCTCCGACGCCTGGAACTACAGCCCGGACGCCCCGCAGCTCGGGGCCTCGATCCTCCGACTGATCCGATAGGGGCGCCCACTCGTGAGACGTCGACTCCTGGCCGCTGCGGCGGCCCTCCTGCTCGTCGCGGCCGGCACCGTGGTCCTCCTGGCCTACGTGCGCGGCGCGGAGAGCCGTGCCTTCGCGGGCGTGCAGACCGTCGAGGTGCTGGTGGCCGATGCCGTCATCCCCGCCGGCACTCCCGGCAGCGCGCTGGCCGAGCTGGTGAGCACCGAGGTGCTCCCCGCCAAGGCGGCGCTGCCGGGCCGGGTCACCGACCTCGCCGCACTGGCCGACCGCGTCACCACGGTCGACCTGGAGCCCGGGGAGCAGCTGCTCGGCAGCCGGTTCGTGCGCCCCGACGAGCTGCAGGCCCCCGGCACGGTGCCGGTGCCCGAGGGCATGCAGGAGGTCAGCGTCGTCCTCGAGCCCCAGCGGGCCGTGGGCGGCCGGCTGGCCGCCGGTGACACGGTGGGCATCTTCGTCTCCCTGGACGGCGACACCGGTGCGAACACCCACGCCGTCCTGCACGAGGTCCTGGTCACCCAGGTCCAGGGCGCCCCCGCCCCGCCCGCCGCCCCTGCCGACGGGACCGTGGCGGCCACCTCCACGCCCGTCCCCTCGGGCAGCCTCATGGTCACCTTCGGGGTGACGGCCGCGCAGGCCGAGGCCGTGGTCTTCGCGGCGGAGCACGCCCGCATCTGGCTCTCGCTGGAGCCGCAGGACCCCGACGTCTCCCGCACCCAGGTGCTCACGCCGGACACCATCTACGGAAAGGCCTACTCATGAGCCGCGTCGTCCTGGCCGGAGCGGGGGAGGACCTGATCCTGCGGGTCAAGCAGGCCACCGACGGCGACGTGCACGTGCTGCCGCCGGGCCGGCTGCCCAGCGACCCGGCCCGCCTGTTCGAGCAGCTGGTCGACGACGAGCTGCCCGACGTGCTGCTCGTGGGCCCGTACGCGCCGGCCCCGGAGGTGCTGACCCTCGCCGGCCGGCTGGACGTGCAGTCCCCGGGGATCACCGTCGTCCTGATGGCCGAACCGTCCCCGGAGATGCTGCAGGCGGCGATGCGGGCCGGCATCCGCGACCTGCTGCCGCCCGACGCCGACGTGGCGGAGATCGCCGCCGCCGTCGAGCGGGCCGGGCACGCCGCCGCGGGCCGGCGCCGGGTGCTGAGGCCGGCCAGCGAGACCGACCGCTACGCCGGCCGGGTCATCACCATCGCCTCCCCGAAGGGCGGGGTCGGCAAGACCACCGTCTCGACCAACCTGGCGATCGGGCTCACCGCCGCGGCCCCCCAGTCCACGGTGCTCGTCGACCTGGACGTGCAGTTCGGCGACGTCGCCTCGGCGCTCGGCCTCACGCCGGAGTACACGCTGCCCGACGCCGTCCACGGCCCGGCCAGCGAGGACACCATGGTCCTCAAGACGTTCCTGACCCAGCACCCCAGCGGGCTGTACGCCGTCTGCGGGTCCGAGTCGCCGGCCGCCGGCGACACCATCACCGGTGAGGACGTCAGCCGGCTGCTGGCCTCCCTGGCCCGCGAGTTCCGCTACGTCGTCGTCGACACCGCCCCCGGGCTGTCGGAGCAGGCGCTGGCGGCGCTCGACCGGGCCAGCGACGTCGTGATGCTCACGAGCATGGACGTGCCCGGGGTCCGCGGGCTGCGCAAGGAGCTCGACGTGCTCCGCGAGCTGTGCATGATCCCGGCCGGCCGGCACGTGGTCATGAACTTCGCCGACCCCAAGGGCGGCCTGACCGTCCGCGACGTCGAGACCGCCATCGGCACCGGCGTGGACGTCGTCCTGCCGCGCTCGAAGGCGGTACCGGCCACCACGAACCAGGGCGTCCCCATCCTGCAGAGCGGGAGCCGCCGCGAGCCGATGGTGCAGGAGCTGCGCCGGCTGGTGTCCCGCTTCTCCGCCACCCCGCTCACGAAGGCCAGCCGCTACCGGGCCAAGCACCGGGCGGAGGCGTGAACCTCGCCCAGCGGCTCCAGGCCGCACGCGGCGGGCCGGCGGGGGCCACCCCGGCCCCGCCCGCTCCCGCGCCCGCCGTCGACCGGCCCGCCACCGCGGTGCCGGCCCCCGTCGCGCGACCGGTCGTGGCCCCCCGCGCCGCCGTGGCTCCCCGCGCGGCCGTGGCTCCCCGCGCGGCCGTGTCGCCGTCCCCGGCGCCGCCGACCGACGCCCTGGCGCGGCTCAAGGACCGCGTCGGCAAGGCACTGTTCGAGCGCATGGGCAGCCGGATGAACGACCCGTCCATGGCCGAGGACGCGCTGCGCGCCGTCGTCCTCAAGGAGCTCGACGAGGTCGTCGAGGAGGAGAACGTCCCGCTCAGCGCCGAGGAGCGGCAGCGGCTCACCGCCGAACTGGCCGACGACGTGCTCGGCTACGGCCCCCTGCAGCGGCTGCTCGACGACGACGCGGTCAGCGAGATCATGGTGAACGGACCGGACTCGATCTACGTCGAGCGCAGCGGCAAGCTGCAGCGCACCGCGACCCGGTTCACCTCCGAGGAGCACCTGCGCCGGGTGATCGACCGCATCGTCTCCCGCGTGGGACGCCGGATCGACGAGTCCTCGCCGCTGGTGGACGCGCGGCTGGCCGACGGGTCGCGCGTCAACGCGGTCATCCCGCCGCTGGCCTTCAGCGGCTCCACGCTCACCATCCGGAAGTTCGCCAAGGACCCGTTCCGGGTCGACGACCTGATCGGTTTCGGCACGCTGTCGCCGGAGATGGCCGAGCTGCTGCAGGCCTGCGTCGACGCCCGGCTGAACATCATCGTCTCCGGCGGTACCGGCACCGGTAAGACGACGCTGCTCAACGTGCTGTCCTCCTTCATCCCGGACGGCGAGCGGATCGTCACCATCGAGGACGCCGTCGAGCTGCAGCTGCAGCAGGAGCACGTGGTGCGGCTGGAGTCCCGGCCCCCGAACATCGAGGGCAAGGGCGCCATCACCATCCGCGACCTGGTGCGCAACTCGCTCCGCATGCGCCCCGACCGCATCGTCGTGGGGGAGTGCCGTGGTGGGGAGTCGCTGGACATGCTCCAGGCGATGAACACCGGCCACGACGGGTCGCTGTCCACCGTGCACGCCAACTCCCCGCGCGACGCCGTCGCCCGCCTGGAGACCCTGGTGCTCATGGCCGGCATGGACCTGCCGCTGCGGGCCATCCGCGAGCAGATCGCCTCCGCCGTCGACGTCGTCGTGCAGCTCACCCGGCTGCGCGACGGCACCCGCCGGGTCACGCACGTCACCGAGGTGCAGGGCATGGAGGGGGAGACGGTGACCCTCCAGGACGCGTTCCTCTTCGACTACTCCGCCGGCGTCGACGCCTCCGGCCGCTTCCTCGGCAAGCCGGTGCCCACCGGGGTGCGCCCGCGGTTCACCGACCGGTTCGACGAGTTGGGCATCAGCCTCTCGCCGCGGGTGTTCGGGGCCGCCGAGCCGGCCGGCGCGCCGAGGTGGGAACGATGACCCCGGTCCTCCTCGTCGTCGGCGTCGGGGCGATCGCCGCGGCCCTGCTGGTCCTCGCCCTCGCCGTCCTCCCGGCCGGGCCGCCGCGGGTCGCGCTCTCCCGGCTGGACCCCTCCGTGGCGCCGCCGTCCTCCGCGCTGGCCGGTGCCGGGGCGGCCGCGGGGGCCGCGGTGGAGAAGGTGCTGCTCAAGCGGGGCCGGCTGGCCGCCGGCGCCGCCGCCCTGGAACGGGCCGGCATGTCGACGACGCTGCCGAACTTCGTCCTCGCCGTCGGGCTGACCACGGTGGTCGCCGCGCTCACCGGCGCGCTCGTCGGTGGTCCGCTGCTCGCGGTGCCGGCGCTCGTGGGGGTCCCGCTCGGCGCCAAGCTGCTGCTGGGCTTCCGCGCGGGGCGCCGGCAGGCCGCGTTCGCCGACCAGCTCGACGACTCGCTGCAGCTGATGGCAAGCAGCCTCCGCGCCGGGCACAGCCTGCTGCGGGCGGTCGACTCGGTGTCCCGCGAGGCCGAGGCGCCGACCTCCGAGGAGTTCGCGCGGATCATCAACGAGACCCGCGTCGGCCGCGACCTCAGCGACGCCCTCGACGAGGTGGCCGCGCGGATGGGCAGCGACGACTTCACCTGGGTCGCCCAGGCCATCGCCATCCACCGCGAGGTCGGGGGCAACCTCGCCGAGGTGCTCGACGCCGTCGGCAACACGATCCGCGAGCGCAACGCCATCCGCCGGCAGGTCAAGGCGCTCTCCGCCGAGGGCAAGCTCTCCGCCGTCGTGCTGATGGCGCTGCCCTTCGGCGTCACGGGGTTCATCTCGGTGAGCAACCCCGGCTACCTCGCGAAGTTCACCGAGAGCCTCGTCGGCTACGGGATGCTCGGTGCGGCGGCCGTGATGCTGGTGGCCGGGGGCCTGTGGCTCAAGAAGACCGTGGCGATCAGGTTCTGATGAGCACCGTGCCCCTCTCCGTCCTGCTGGCCGCGGTCGCGGTCTGCGCCGCCGTCCCGGTGCTCGGCTGGTCGCTGCTCGCCCGACCCTCCGCCGCGGCGGTCCAGGCGCGCGACAACCTGGTGCGCGGGCTCACGCCGACCGACGGGGCCGCCGCGGCGGTGAGCTCCGGACCGGGCCTGCTCACCCGCATGGCCCGCGGCCTGACCCCCCGGGGCACGGTCGCCCGGCTCAACCGCCTCGCCGGCACCGCCGGCCGTCCGGCGGAGTGGCCGGTGCCCAGGCTGGTGGCGGCCAAGCTCGTGCTGGGAACGGTCGCCGGGGTGCTCGGGCTGCTCCTGGCCACGTCCCGGCCCGGCGTGCTCACCGTGCTGGTCGCGGTGGTGGCGACCGTCGTCGCCTACTTCCTCCCGGAGCTGCTGCTCCACAGCCGCGGGCAGGAGCGGCAGGAGGCCATCGCCCTCGAGCTCGCCGACACCCTGGACCAGATGACCATCGCGGTGGAGGCCGGGCTCGGCTTCGAGTCGGCCATGGCGCGGGCCGGGAGCAACGGCAAGGGCCCGCTCGCCGAGGAGCTCGTGCGCACGCTGCAGGACATCGCCGTCGGCCAGCCGCGCCGCGACGCCTACCTGGCGCTCGCCGAGCGGACCGGCGTCACCGACCTCCGCCGCTTCATCCGGGCGGTCGTGCAGGCGGACCAGTACGGCGTCTCGATCGCCGACGTGCTGCGCACCCAGGCACAGGAGATGCGGCTCAAGCGCCGTCAGCGGGCGGAGGAGAAGGCCATGCAGATCCCCGTCAAGGTGATCTTCCCGCTGATCCTCTGCATCCTGCCGACGCTGTTCATCGTCCTGCTCGGTCCTGCGGTCATGGACATCGCCGAGGCCTTCAGCGGCTGAGCACATCGGCGTCCCAGGCGCGGCCGACCTCCTCCCGCGCACCCCAGGCATAGGAGGCTTTGCCTACGGATTGACCTGCTGATCCGTAGGCAAAGCTTCCTATGCCTGCACCGGCCGGCCCGAGTTCCGTCAGCCGGTCAGCCGGTCAGCGGGGCTGGGCGGGGTTGGTCGGGTCGCCCTGCGAGGGCGGGTTCATCTTCGGGCCCGTCGTGGCCTCGGAGACCTTGGAGCCGCCCGACGGCTCCGGAGGCGCCTCCGGGGCCGGTGCGGCCGGGTCGCCACCGGAGGGCGCGGCGCCCTCGGCGAGCCCGTTCAGCCGGTGCTCCATGGCGGACACCACCTGCATGCGGTTGGCGTGGGAGCGCTCGTACTCGAGCAACGTCTTGAGGTCGTCGGACCCGAGGGTGCGGATCCGGGACGTCAGCGAACCGACGGGCAGGTGGTCGTAGTCGGGCAGCGGCAGATCGTCGCGCACGGTCATCGCTCGTCCTCTCGACTGGTTCTCGGGTCGGGGAGCCGCCTACCCGGCCGCCTGGGATCCGACACCGGGTGTGAGGGGACGGTCGGTGGGTAGGCGGCGACGAGGGGTTCGCGAGCAGCTGCGGCCCCGTGACCGACTACCACCCCCGATCGATCGAGGAGTTGTCCCGTCGTCATGGACGTGTCCTTCCTGGAGCCGGTGTTCGCCGCCGCAGGGCCCTACGCCACGGTGTGCGCCGACGTCACGCACACCACCGAGAGCGCCGACGCGGAGCTGGAGCTGCGGGTGCGCGCGCTGACCGGGCAGCTGACCGAGCAGGGCGCCCCCGAGGTCGTGACCGAGGCCGTGCGCGCCCGGCTGCTCGAGGGCAACGAGGGTGGCGAGGCCGGCACGCTCAAGGGCCGCGCCCTCGTCGTCGCCGCCGACGGCTCCGTGGTCCTGGACGAGGCGCTGGCCGACCGCCCCGCCCGCGAGTCGGCGGCGTGGTCGCCGCACCCGGATCTCGTCCCGGTGCTCCAGCAGCTCGCCGGCCGGGTGCCGCACGTGGTGGTCGTCGCCGACCGCGTCGGCGCGGACATCACCACGGCGGGCCTGCCCAGCCGGCCCGACCAGGAGCAGCAGGTGGAGGGCGACGACTTCCACATGCGCAAGGTCAAGGTCGGCGGCTGGGCGCACAACACCTACATGCACACCGCCGAGAACCAGTGGGAGGAGAACGCCGGCCGGGTCGCCGACGAGGTCGACTCCCTGACCCGCCGGCTGCCGATCCGGTTCGTCCTGGTCGCCGGCGACGTGCGCGCCCGGCAGATCTTCGGTGACACGGCACCCGCTGCGTGGTCGGACCTCGTCGTGTCGATGGAGGAGGGTGGCCGGGCCGCCGGTGCCGACCGCGAGCCGATCCAGCGGCGCACCGCCGAGCTGATCGCCGAGCACGAGGCCCGCGACATCGCCGACGTCGTCGAGAAGGTCCAGGGCGCCGCCGCGCACGGGCTGTCCGTCACCGGCACCGCTGCAGTGGTCGAGGCGCTGCGCAAGGGGCAGGTCGAGACGCTGGTGGTCACCGACGCCCTGGGGGACGACGCCACGCTGCTCGTCGGCGGCAGCCCGCTGGAGCTCGGCGTCAAGCAGCAGGACATGGACGCTCTCGGCACCCACGGCGAGGTCCGCCCCGCCGGGTCCGCGCTGCTGGCCGCCGCGGTGGCCAGCGCCGCCGGTGTGCTCGTCGTCCCGGCCGCCGCGCTCCCCGGTGACGAGCCCGTCGCCGCGGTCCTCCGCTACACCGACGCCTCCACGCCGTCCTGACCTCCCGCCCGAAAACCCGAAGGAGAACGAACCCGTGAGCGACCCGCACCAGCCCGCCACCAGCCCCGGCACCGACCCGGGCGACATCGAGCGTCGCGCCGCGCTCGCCGAGTCCCTCGGCAAGGAGGTCTGGCCGGCCGACCGCGACGCGCTGATCGCCAAGGCACAGGAGGGCACCGCCCCCGACCGGGTGCTCTCTGACCTGCGCCGGCTGCCGGCCGGTCAGCAGTTCAGAAACGTCCAGGAGGTCGCCGACGCGCTCGGCCTGGGCACCGAGCAGCAGCGGTTCTGAGGTGACCACGCAGAAGAAGCCCAGCGCCGAGGCGCTGGACAACGTCACCGAGGAGAACATCGAGACGCGGTCCCACCTGCTCCCGGAGGAGGCCGGGCTGAAGGGCAGCGGCATGGAGGAGGTCGCCGCCGAGGTGATCCTCGCCGAGTCGGAGGAGCGGACCGTGCACCCCGACGCCGACGACGCCCAGGGTGCGCACCGGGAGTCCGCCGAGACCGCGGACCAGCCCTGACGTGCGTCACGAGCACCCGGTCCGGCTGCGCTGGTCGGACCCCGACATGCTGGGCCACGTCAACCACGCGCGGGCGCTGAGCCTCCTGGAGGACGCGCGGCTTGCGCTGGGCGACGACCACGCCGGCGGCGGGCTGATCCTGGCCCGCCTCGAGGTCGACTACCTGCGCCAGCTCTACTACCGCGTCGGTGAGGAGCTCTGCGTGCGGAGCTGGGTCACCCGGCTGGGCACGAAGTCCTTCACGTTGCGGCAGGAGCTGGCGCAGGACGGCGAGGTGGCCATCCGCGCCGACGCCGTCCTCGTGGTCTTCGACTTCGCGGCGAACGCCAGCCGGGCGATGACCGACTCCGAGCGCGCGCACTGGACCCGGTACCTGGAGAGCTGACCACCGGGCTCCGCAGGGCCCGGTGCTGGTCGGAGCGCCGGTCGCCGCCTCCCTGATGTGATCATCTCCGCCGATCCGGGTAGGGCCGCCGGAGTCCACGAGAGGAGCGATCATGCCGAAGACGGCGAAGAACGGCTCGGCCAAGCAGTCGGAGCTGCCCAGCACGCTGCGGCGTTCGCCCAAGAAGGCGCAGCGCACCTTCACGAAGGCCTACGACTCCGCGGTCGAGGAGTACGACGACGAGGAGCGCGCCAACCGGACGGCGTGGGCCGCGGTGAAGCACAGCTTCGAGAAGGTCGGTGACCACTGGGAGAAGAAGCCCGGTGGCAAGAAGGGGCCCTCCGACGCCCAGGCCGCGGGTGGCCGTGGCACCGGCAAGGAGACCAAGGGCGGCGTGAACGCCAACGCCTCCAAGTCCCACCTCTACGACGTGGCCAAGAAGCTCGACATCTCCGGCCGCTCGACGATGGGCAAGAAGGAACTGGTCGCCGCCATCCAGAAGGCGAACGACAAGAAGACCGCCGCTGCACGCAAGAAGTAGCCGGCGCCGCGACGCCCGGGGCCGCTACCCCTGCCGAGGTCGGCCCGGGCGCGCGTCCCGGGGCACGCTCAGCCGGCCGGCAGGAGGATGAACTCGGTCTGCCGGCCGTCGAGGTACTCGAGGCCGGCCGCGGTCAGCGCGACGCCCTCCTCGAGCCCGAGCCGCACGCACTGGTCGTCCCACTCGGGTACCGGCCGGCGCACCGCGAGTTCCAGCGCGTAGGCGGTGTCCGCGTGCACCGGGTGGTCCCCGGCACCCGGCACGCCCTCCTGCTGGTCCCACTGGCCGATGGCCGGACCGGCGCCGTGCCCGTGGTAGCCGATCGGGTGCGAGTACACGTCGCCGTCGATGCCTTCGGCGGCTGCGGCGGCGCGGGCCACCGACAGGACCTCGTTGCCCGTCCGGCCCGGCACCAGGGCCGCCGCGGTCAGCTCCTGCATCCGGTTCGCCGCAGCGAGCGCCGCGCGCAGCCCCGCCGGTGCCGCCGTCTCCCCGGGGCGCAGGACGTAGGCGTTGCGCTGGGTGTCGGTCCGCAGGCCCAGGCTGCTCAGGCCGACGTCGCAGTGCAGCAGGTCACCGGGGCGGACCACCGCGTCGTACGGGACGGCGGGCAGCAGGGTGCCCCGGTCCTCGACCAGCGGTACCCCGGCCCGCTGCAGGAGCACCGAGGGCTGGAACCACGGCTCGACCCCGAGGTCGTGGAAGCGCTGCCGGATCCACCAGGCCACGTCCAGCGCCGTCGTCGTCCCGACCGTGACGACGACGGGGGAGAACGCCTCGGCGATGACCTCGTGGGCCAGCCGGTTCATCGCGCGCAGCGCCGCGATCTCCTCGGGCAGCCGCGTCTCCAGCCAGCCGACCGCCAGCTGCTCGGCCGACACCAGCCGGTCGGCGTAGGGCCCGAGCGCCTCGGTGAGCAGCCGGTGCTCGGTGTGCGACAGCCCGTCCCCGAGAGCGAAGTGCTCGGAGACGTCGATCCCGATCCGCCGGGGCCCGGCCTGCTCCACGAACCGGCGGACCTCGGCCCACTGGGCGCGCTCGCCGGCGTCCGCGGTGTCGCCCGTGTCGCCGGTGTCGCCGGTCCAGGCCGGGAGGAACTGGCCGACCGGGTAGCGCGAGACGGCGGCGGGGGTCACGCCGTCGTCGCTGCGGTGCAGCAGCAGGATGGTGCGGCGCCGGGCGGACAGCCAGGTGGCCGGCAGCAGCGTCGCGAGGACCGGGTCCTCGTTGTACTCGCGGCCCACGACGATCCACAGGTCGATGCCGGCCCGGTCCATGAGGCCGGGCAGCACGTCGAGCAGGCGCTGGGTGAGCCACCGGTCGCGCACGTCCGCCTGATCGCGCAGGGGCAGCGGCACCGTCCGCGTCGGATCAGGCGCGACGAGCGACATGGCCCTAGCGAAGCAGAGAACCGCCCGATGCACCGGTCGAGAGCGCCGCACCCGGCGGAACGTCCCCCGGCCGTGCGACAACGCCTACGTCGGGGTCTCCTCGGGCTGCGGGGTGCGGGCGCGGGGCGCGGCCGCGGTGGCCACCCGGTCCCGGCCCCGGCGCTTGGCCACGTACATGGCGGCGTCGGCGCGGTCGAAGAGCCGCCACAGCGCGGCGACCGGGTCCTCGCCGTCCACCGGCCGGGCGACGGCGAGGCCGACCGAGGCGGTCACCGCGTGCCCGTCGCACGCGCGACCCCGGGTCACGGCCACCCGGAGCCGCTCGGCCAGCCGGGTGGCCTCGGCGAGGTCGCTGACCGCCCCACGACGACGAGCTCCTCGCCTCCGGTGCGGGCCAGCACGTCGGCCGGCCGGACGGTGGCCGCGAGGGAGCGGGCCACCGCCCGGAGGACCGAGTCGCCGATGGCGTGCCCGAACTCGTCGTTGAGCCGCTTGAAGTGGTCGAGGTCGAGGACCATCGCGCTGACCTGGGTGCCGTCCCGGCGGGCCTGCCGCCAGAGGCGCGGGGCCTGCTCGACCAGGTAGCGGCGGTTGTACAGCCCGGTCAGCGGGTCGAGGCGGGTCAGCGTCTCGGTGGCGACCAGCAGCCGCTGCACCCGCCGGCGGAGCAGGAACAGCCCGGCCGCGGCGGCGTTGAGGGTGCCGGCGCTGACCCCCACCTGCACGCCCAGGCCGACTGCGCTGTCGTAGCTCGGCCACAGCGCGGCCAGGCAGACCGCCGTCGTCACCGCCATGTGGACGTACAGCTGGCGCAGCTCCAGGAACCACGCGGCCACCAGCGCCGGGAACAGCAGCATCAGCGGGGTGGCGTAGCGCAGCGGGTCCTGGATGCAGAGAACGACGACCAGGTAGACCAGGTCACCGACCAGCACCATGGCGAACGTGTGGCCGTGCCCGACCCGCCGTCGGACGGCGAGGCCGGTCCCGATCCCGATCAGCAGCAGCATGGTGGCGCCGTACGCCCAGCGGGCGGCGCCCTCCCGCAGCACCCCCTCGACGAAGAGGTTGACCGAGCCCATGAGCCCGCCGGCGGTGAGGAGCGTGGCGAGGGTGGACGCGGCGACGTGGCTCTCCGGGCCCCGGGCCGCGGCAGGGCCGGAGGAGTCGGGTGCCAGGCCGGAGATGTGGGCATCCGCGCTGGTCACGGGAGCAGGATGCCGTATCGGGGGACCTCCCGGCACCGGCTCGCGCACGACCGGTACGTCGGGCCCCCCGTCCGGGTGAGGGCGGTGCCAGGGTGGGGGCATGTCGCACCCCGATCCGGCCCTCGTCGACGTCCGGCCCCTCGCCGACCACCCCCTGGTCGAGGCGGGGGAGGGGCGGTCCCTCCGGATGGTCGCCCCGGGTGCGGTGACCCGCGGCCGGTTCGGCCTGGTCGAGTACCGGCTCGGCCCACGCACCCCGGGCGCGGCACCGCACTACCACCGCACCTTCGCCGAGTCCTTCTACGTGCTCTCGGGCCGGCTGACCCTCTACGTCGGCGGCGCCTGGCAGACCTACCGGCCGGGCGACTTCGCGATGGCCCACGAGCAGGGCGTGCACGGCTTCCGCAACGACGGCGACGAGCCGGCCTCGATGCTCATCCTCTTCACGCCCGGGGTGGCGCGCGAGGCGTTCTTCGCCGAGATGGCCGAGATCGGGCGCCGGGACCAGCCGCCGACGAAGGAGGAGATGGCCGCGCTCTACGCCCGGCACGACCAGGTGATGGTCGACGTCTGAGCGGGGTCGGGCGGCGGATGGAAGGCTGGACGGCGACGACGGACGAAGGAGGCTGCGCATGGCCGAGGGGCCCTGGTTCTTCTGCATGAAGCACAACCAGGTCGAAGGGCGCGACGGGTGCGCCGAGCGGCACCGGCTCGGCCCGTACGAGACGCGGCAGGAGGCGGAGCACGCGCTGCAGGCAGTCGCCGAGCGGAACGAGAAGCTCGACGAGGAGGACCGCCGGTGGGAGGGCGACTGATCCCCGTCCGCGCGGTTAGGCATGATCAAGCGAAGGAGCCGGGCTGTCCGGCGCCGCGGAGGGGGTGGACGTGACGGACGGTCGCGCGGTCGAAGAACTGGTCGTCGGGGTGCTGGGCGGCACCGGCCCCCAGGGGCGTGGGCTCGCCGTCCGGCTGGCCGCCGTGGGGCAGCGGGTCCTGATCGGCGGCCGTGAGGCGGCGAAGGCCGAGGGCATCGCCGAGGAGGTCGCCGGGCGCGCGTCGTCGGTCGCCGCTCCCGGGGTCGAGGTCTCGGTCACCGGCGGCTCGAACGTGGACGTGGCCGGCGCGGCTGACCTGGTCATCGTCGCCGTCCCGTACGCCGGGCACGCCGCGACCCTGGCCGAGCTGGCGACGCCGCTGGCCGGGAAGATCGTCGTCGACTGCGTCGTGCCGATGGGCTTCGACGAGCTGGGCGCCTACGTGCTCGACGTCGAGGAGGGCAGCGTGGCCCAGCAGGCCGCCGCGCTGCTGCCCGACTCGCACGTGGTCGGCGCGTTCCACCACCTGTCGGCCACGCTGCTCGAGGACCTCTCGAAGCCGACCATCGACGGCGACGTGATGGTGGTCGGGGACGACCGCGCGTCCATGGACACGGTGCAGGCCCTGGCCGGCCGGCTGCCCGGCATGCGCGGGATCTACGCCGGCCGGCTGCGCAACGCCCGCCAGGTCGAGGCGCTGACCATCAACCTGGTGTCGGTCAACCGCCGCTACAAGGTGCACGCCGGCATCCGGGTCACCGACGTCTGACGACAGCTGCGGGAGCGTCGCAGCGAGGGACGAGCGAGGAGCGGACCGGGGCGCGGAGTCGGACCGATGACACCGTCTGACGACAGCCGCGGAAGCATCGCAGTGCGGGATGACCGGGGTGGGGCCTACGACGGGCCGCCGCCGCGGCGGGTCGTGTCGCTGGTCCCGTCGCTGACCGAGGCGATCGCGGTCACCGACGCGACCCTGCTCGCCGGCGCCACCGATTGGTGCACGCACCCGGCCGGCCTCGACGTGCCGCGGGTCGGCGGCACCAAGTGGCCCGACGTCGCGCGGGTGCTCGCCCTGGCGCCGGACCTGGTGATCGCGAACGCCGAGGAGAACCGGGACGAGGACGTGGCCGCGCTGCGGGCCGCCGGGGTCCCGGTGTGGGTGACCGCGCCGGCGACCGTCGACCAGGCGCTGGACACCCTCGGCCGGATGCTCGCGGTGCTCGACCGGCCGGAGCCGGATTGGCTGGTGCGCGCCCGGGAGGTCTGGGCCGACCCGCCCCGGCTCGCCGGCGTCACCGCCGTCGTCCCGATCTGGCGCCGTCCCTGGATGGTGCTGGGCCGGAACACCTTCGCCGGGGACGTGCTGGCCCGGCTCGGCGTCCGCAACGTCTTCGCCGGCTCCGACGACCGCTACCCGAAGCTGGCCAAGGACGACCCCGCGACGGTCGACGCCGAGCTCGTGGTGTTCCCCGACGAGCCCTACGCCTTCACCCCCGACGACGGCCCCGAGGCGTGGCCGCAGGCCCGGCCGGTGTTCGTCAGCGGCCGGCACCTCACCTGGTACGGCCCCTCGCTGGCCGACGCGCCCGCGGTGCTGCTCGATCAGCTCGAAGGCTGACATCCTCCCCGTCGCCAGCCCCGCTCCGGGAGTGTTCCTCGCGCTCCGGGGGTTCTGCAGCCCCCGCAGAGCCCGAGGAGGGCACCCAGAGCGGCCACCGACCGGTCCGGCCCCGGGATCGAGCCGGATGCCGCCGGATCCCGCGGCCACCGGTGTCAGACTGCCGATGTGCTGCTCGCCGACCTGGTCGCCGTCCTGCACGCGGCCGCCGTCCTCCTCATGCTGACCGGCTCGCTGCTGGCGCTGCGGTGGCCGCGAGTGCTCTGGCTGCACGTGCCGGTCAGCCTGGTCATCCTCGCCCTGTACCTCACCGGCTCCGACTGCCCGCTGACCACCTGGGAGCTGGCACTGCGGGAGGCCGCGGGGGAGAGCGGCTACCGCGGCGGGTTCATCGGGCACTACCTCACCGAGCCGCTGGGTTTCCCGATCGAGTCGGCGTCCACGCAGCTCGGCATCTACGTCGTGGCGTTCACGCCCAACGTGATCGGCTACGGGCTCCTCGCCGCCCGGGCCCGGCGCGCACCCGGTCACCGGGCGAGCGCGACGAGCGGCTCCACCACGTCTGCCGGGTGAGGCAGGGCCGCGATCTCCGCGGCCACCTCGCGGGCGGCGACTCGGAGCGCGGGGTCGGTGACGAGGCGCTGCAGATCCGCGGTGGTGAGGTCGGCGGCCTCGACCGCGAGACCGGCGCCCCGGGCCGCGAGCAGCTCGGCATGGGTCCGGCGGTCGCCCGCGCCGGGCACGGCGAGCTGCGGGATCCCGGCGCAGAAGGCGGTCATCAGCGTCCCGGCGCCGCCGTGGTGCACGATGCCGGACAGGCGCGGCAGCACGTCCGCGAAGGGCAGCCAGTCGACGGTCCGCACGCCGGCCGGCAGCCTGCGCCGGGCGACCCGGCGGTCGGGCCGGACGAGGACGAGGTCGAGGTCGGCGCCCGCCGCGGCGTCGACCACCCGGCTCATCAGCAGGTCACGGCCGGGCCCCGGAACGGTCGTGCGGGTGACCAGGACGATCGGCCGGTCGCCCGACCCGAAGAGTTCCGCGGGGACGTCGCCCGTGGCGGTCGCCGGGACGTAGCGCACGAGCCGGCCGCGCCGGTGCTCCACGACGCTGGGCGGAGCCGTGCGGACCACCTCGGCCGGAACGGGGAGTGTGCCGACGCCGTAGCGCCGTGACCAGGCCGTCAACCGGGTGGCGGTGGCTGCCAGCAGCTCCTCGGGGTCGTAGAGGGAGAGGTCCACGAGCGCGACCGGCACGCCGTGACGGGCCGCGGCCAGCGTGCCGGCGGCCGCGAGGGGTTCGTGCACCACCAGGTCGGGCCGCCACCCGTCGACCAGGTCGACCAGCTCCGCGGCCATCCGCTCGGCGACCGCCGCGAAGAGCAGGCCCACACCGTCGGTGCCGCCCCGCCCGGCCATCTCCCTCCGGGCGATCCGCGGATGGGTGAGCATGATGCGGGCGAAGAGCGGCCCGGTGCGGAACCCCGGGGCGACGTCGCGGACGGGCAGACCCGACGGTGCGGCCGCCCCGACGCCCGCACCGCCGGTCGCCAGCACGACGTCGTGGCCGGCGTCCCGGAACGCCGTCGCCAGCGGCACCAGCGGCAGGACGTGCCCGACCAACGGCGAGGCGACAAACAGGACCCTCACGAGGTCCAGGGTGGCGGGCGTCCAGACGGACCGGAAGGGGCTGCGTCGGCCCGAGGTGGGTCAGTCGAAGGAGTGCTCGGGGCCGGGGAAGACACCGCCGCGGACGTCGTCGGCGTACTCCTTCGCCGCGCGCAGCAGCTCACCGCGCAGGTCGGCGTACTTCTTCACGAACTTCGGCACCCGGCCGCCGTTGAGCCCGGCCATGTCCGGCCACACCAGCACCTGGGCGTCGCAGTCGACGCCCGCACCGATGCCGATGGTGGGGATGGACAGCTCCTTGGTCACCTGGGCGGCGAGGGCGGCAGGCACCATCTCCATGACGACGGCGAAGGCGCCCGCCTCCTGCACGGCGTGCGCGTCGGCGAGCAGCTGGTCGGCACCGGCGCCCCGGCCCTGCACCCGGAACCCGCCGAGGGCGTGCTCGCTCTGCGGCGTGAACCCGATGTGCGCCATGACCGGGATGCCGGCCTCGTGCAGCATCCGGATCTGCGCGGCCACCCGCACCCCGCCCTCGAGCTTGACCGCCTGCGCGCCACCCTCCTTCATCATCCGGACGGCGGTGTCGAAGGCCTGCTGCGGGCCGGACTCGTAGCTGCCGAACGGCAGGTCGGCCACGATCAGGGCCCGCGAGGTGGAGCGGGTCACCGCCTTGGTCAGCACCAGCAGGTCCTCGACGGTGACGGCCACCGTGCTGGTGTGGCCGAGGACGACGTTGCCCGCGGAGTCGCCCACCAGCATCACCGGGATGCCGGCCTCCTCGAAGATGGCCGCGCTGTAGGTGTCGTAGGCGGTGAGCATCGCCCACTTCTCGCCGCGCTGCTTGGCTTGCTGCAGGTGGTGGATGCGCACCCGCGCGGTGGACTGACCGCCGTAGAGGACCGACTCCGTCATGCCTGAGCTCCTTCTCGCACGGTGGGGAGGCTCTCCCGCCAGCGGTTGGTGATGGGCAGGCGCCGGTCCCGGCCGAACGCCTTGAGGCTGATCTTGGTACCCGGTGCCGACTGCCGGCGCTTGAACTCGGCGGCGTCCACCAGCCGGAGGACGCGGGCGACCACCTCGGCGTCGTGCCCGCGCTCGAGCAGCTCGGCCATCCCGAGGTCGCGGTCGACGTAGTCGGCGATCACCGCGTCCAGCTCCTCGTAGGAGGGCAGCGAGTCGCTGTCCACCTGCCCGGGGGCGAGCTCGGCCGACGGCGGCTTGTCGATGGAGTTCCGCGGGACGGGCTCGGTCTCGCCCCGGTCGCGGGCGTACGCGTTCCGCCAGCGGGCGAGGTCCCAGACCAGCGTCTTGGGCACGTCCTTGATGGGGGCGAAGCCGCCGGCCGAGTCCCCGTACAGGGTCGAGTAGCCGACGGCGACCTCGCTCTTGTTCCCCGTCGTCAGCAGCAGGTGCCCGTGCTGGTTGGACAGGCCCATGAGGAGCGTGCCGCGGACCCTCGCCTGCAGGTTCTCCGCGGCGACGCCGGAGAGCTCCACCGAGGCCTCGTAGGCGTCGACCATCGGCGCGATCGGGACCACCGAGTAGCGCAGCCCCGTCCGGCGCGCCAGGTCCTCGGCGTCGGCGAGCGAGTGCTCGCTGGACCACTTCGACGGCAGCCCGACACCGTGCACCCGGTCGGCGCCGAGGGCGTCGACGGCGAGCGCGGCGACCACGGCGGAGTCGATGCCGCCCGAGAGACCGAGCACCACCGACGGCATGCCGTTCTTGTCGATGAAGTCCCGCAGCCCCAGGACCAGCGCCCGCCAGACCTCCTCGTGGTCGCTCAGCGGGTCGGCGATCGTCGCCGGGCGCCGCTCGAAGGCGGGCACGGGCTCCTCCGAGACCACGTGGCGGGTCACGGTCATCGGCCCGACCCGGCCGTCGCGCCGCTCGGGCACCGACGACGGGTGCAGGTCCAGGTCGACGGTCGCGAGGTGCTCGACGAACTGGGGGGAGCGGGCCAGCAGCGTGCCGTCGGCGGCGACGGCCATCGAGTCGCCGTCGAAGACCAGCTCGTCCTGGCCGCCCACCTGGTTGCAGTAGACGATCGTCGCCCGCGCCTCGGCCGCGCGCCGGCGGACCAGGGGGAGCCGCAGGTCGTCCTTGGCCCGCTCGTAGGGGGAGGCGTTGGGCGAGACGACGAGGTCGACCCCGGCCTGGCCGGCGACCCCGCACGGCCCGCCCTCGACCCAGAGGTCCTCGCAGACGGTCAGCGCGACGTCGACCCCGTGCAGCCGCACCACCGGCAGCTCGGTGCCCGGCACGAAGTAGCGGGCCTCGTCGAAGACGCCGTAGTTGGGCAGGTGCCGCTTGTAGTAGCGGACGACGACCCGCCCGCCGTGCAGCAGCGCGGCGGCGTTGCGCGGTGCGCCCCGGCGCGGGTTCGCGTCGGCCGGCCGATGGTCGTCGGTCGGGGGCTCGTCGACCGGTGCGGGGCCGCTGCCCTCGGTGTGCGCCAGGTACCCGGCGACGACGGCGACGTTCCCCAGCCCCTCGTCGGCGAGCCGGGCGGCGAGGTCGACCAGCGCCCGCTCGCTGGCGCGGGCGAAGGACTCCCGCAGCACCAGGTCCTCCGGCGGGTAGCCGGTCAGCGTCATCTCGGGGAAGACCACCAGGTGGGCACCGGTCCCCGCCGCCCGGGCCGTCCACCGCACCACGAGGTCGGAGTTGCCCTGCAGGTCACCGACCCGGGTGTCGACCTGGGCCATGGCCACCCGCAACTGCACCGGCTGCTGATCACTCACGCCGCCAGTCTGGTCGCTCCGCACGGCCGGCGGCCAGGTGGGGGCGCCGCACCGGTCCCGCGGCGCCGCGGCCGCGACACGTGCGGTCCCGCGACCGGGGACCGTGTGCGAACCGCCCGGAGGGGGCACGCTTGCGGCGACGTCACACCCCTGAAACGAGCGGACTGGATCATGGCGGGCATGGACCGACAGCAGGAGTTCGTCCTGCGGACCCTGGAAGAGCGAGACATCCGCTTCGTGCGGCTGTGGTTCACCGATGTCTCCGGCTACCTCAAGGCCGTCGCGGTGGCCCCGGCCGAGATCGAGGCGGCGTTCGCGGAAGGCATCGGCTTCGACGGCTCGGCGATCGAGGGCTTCGCCCGCGTCTACGAGTCCGACATGCTGGCCAAGCCCGACCCCGGCACCTTCCAGGTGATGCCGGCGCGCGAGGGGCGGGCCAGCGTCACCGCCCGCATGTTCTGCGACATCACGCTGCCCGACGGCTCCCCGTCCTGGGCCGATCCGCGCCACGTGCTGCGCCGGACCCTGGCCAAGGCCGCCGACATGGGGTTCACCTTCTACACCCACCCCGAGATCGAGTTCTTCCTGCTCAAGGACCTGCCCACCGACGGCAGCGCCCCCGAGCCGGCCGACACCGGTGGCTACTTCGACCTGTCCACGCACAACGTGGCGCACGACTTCCGGCGCGAGGCGGTCTTCGCGCTCGAGGCGATGGGCATCTCGGTGGAGTTCAGCCACCACGAGGTGGCCCCCGGCCAGCAGGAGATCGACCTGCGCTACGCCGACGCCCTGTCGATGGCCGACAACATCATGACCCTGCGGCACGTGGTGCGGGAGGTCGCGCTGGCCCAGGGGGTGCACGCCACCTTCATGCCCAAGCCGTTCACCGAGCTGGCCGGCTCGGCGATGCACACCCACCTGTCGCTGTTCGAGGGCGACCGCAACGCCTTCCACGACCCGGCCGACCCGATGCGGCTGTCGACGACCGGCAAGCAGTTCATCGCCGGCCTGCTCACCCACGCCCGGGAGGTCACCGCGGTGACCAACCAGACGGTGAACTCCTACCGCCGGCTGCTGGCCGGCACCGAGGCACCGACGGCGGCGACCTGGGGGCGGGCCAACCGTTCCGCCCTGGTCCGCCTCCCCAGCTACAAGCCGGACAAGGGCCAGTCCGCGCGCGTCGAGGTCCGCTCGCCCGACTCGGCCTGCAACCCCTACCTCACCTTCGCCGTCCTGCTGGCAGCCGGCCTGCGGGGGATCGAGAAGGGCTACGAGCTGCCCCCGGAGGCCGAGGACGACGTCTGGTCGCTCACCGACACCGAGCGCCGGGCAGCCGGGTACGAGGACCTGCCGGTCAGCCTCGGGGAGGCGCTGACGGCGATGCAGGGCAGCGAGCTGGTCGCCGAGACCCTCGGCGAGCACGTCTTCCAGTTCTTCCTGCGCAACAAGTGGGAGGAGTTCAACTCCTACCGCCAGAACGTCACGCCGTTCGAGCTGCGGCGCTACCTGCCCGGTCTCTGAGCCGGCCGCGGGGGTGCCGTCCGTCGACCGGACGTCCCGCGCGCCTGCGGGAGCACGGACGGCGCCCCCGGAACCGGCCGTGACGGCGGCCGGCCCGGGGCCACTAACCTCGGCTCCGTGACCTCCCGCGGCCGTCTGCTCGTCGTCGTCCCGAGCGAGACCGACCCGCCCGCCCGGCTGGGGGAGTGGTTGCGCACGGCCGGCCTGGAGCTCGACGAGCGGCACCTGGGGCTGGGTGACCCGCTGCCCGGCACCCTCGACGAGGTGGACGGGCTGCTGGTCCTGGGCGGGCCGCAGTCGTCGCTGGACGACGAGGCGACCAGTCCCGAGCTCGTCGGCGTGCGGCACCTGCTCCGCCAGGCGGTCGACGCCGACCTGCCCACCCTGGCGATCTGCCTCGGCGCCCAGCTGCTGGCCCAGGTGGGCGGCGGCCGCACCCGGACCGGGGTGGACGGGCCGGAGGTCGGCGCCACGCTGGTGGCCAAGCGCGACGCCGCCGACACCGATCCGGTGTTCGGCCCGGTGCCGCTCTCGCCCGACGTCATCCAGTGGCACCACGACGAGATCTCCGAGCTGCCGCGCGGCGCCACGCTGCTGGCGGGCAACCCGCACTACCCGCACCAGGCCTTCCGGGTCGGCGGACGCGTCTACGGGCTGCAGTTCCACATCGAGACGACGCCGGAGATGGTCCGCGCCTGGGCCGGCAGCGACCCGGTCGGCGTGGCCGCCTCCCCGCTGGACGTCGAGACCCTCTGCCTGCGCGCGGACGCCGCCCACGACGACGTCGCCGAGGCCTGGCAGCCCTTCGCCGTCCGCTTCGCCGACCTGGTCCGCGCCCGCGCCGGGACGCGGGCATGACCGTGCCCCGGGCGGAGATCCCGCGCCGGGCGGTCGTGCGCCTGGTCCGGTTCGGCTTCGAGGACGGCGAACGCGCGGCCCGGCTGCTGGCGGACCCCGCGCTGGGCCTGTGGGACCTCGAGCGCAACGAGCCGGCCGACCCCGAGGCCGGGCCGGTCGTCTCCGCGCTGGCCCGCGCCGGCGACCCGGACCTCGCCGTCCGCTCGCTGCACCGGCTGGTCGAGGCCCTCGACGACGCCGACGACAGCGGACAGGCCGCCGCCACCCTGCTCGCCCGGCTGCGCGGATCCGGCCACCTGCGCGGTCGCCTGCTCTCCGTCCTGGGCGCCAGCTCCGGGCTGGCCGACCACCTGGCGGTCCACCCGCTGGACTGGGACGTCCTCGACGACGAGCAGAACGGGTGGCACCGGCCGACGCCGCACGCGCTCGAGCGGCAGATGCTGCTCGCCGTCGGCGCCGATCCCGACGACCCCCCGTGGGGGGTGCGCCTGGGCGCGGCCGCACCGGACGCCGCGCCGGAGCGGGTGCGGGCCCTGCGGCTGGCCAACCGGCGGGCGATCCTCTCCCTGGCCGGGCGGGACCTCGCCGACGGCGTGCCGGCCGAGGACGCCGCCGCGGAGCTGGCCGACATCGCCGCCGCGGTGCTCACCGCGGGGCTGGCGCTGGCCGTCGCCGAGCAGCCCGCGGACGCCGCACCCTGCCGGCTGTCGGTCATCGCCCTGGGCAAGACCGGCGGCCGGGAGCTGAACTACGTCAGCGACGTCGACGTCGTCTTCGTGGCCGAGCCGGTCGACCCGGGGCAGCCGGAGGCCGCGGCGCTCGGCTCCGCCACCCGGGTGGCCGCCGCGCTGATGCGGATCTGCCGCGAGGCCGCCTGGGAGGTCGACGCCGCACTGCGCCCCGAGGGCAAGGCCGGGGCGCTGGTCCGCACGGTCGCCGGGCACGCCGCCTACTACGACCAGTGGGCCGACACCTGGGAGTTCCAGGCGCTGCTGAAGATGCGCCCGGTGGCCGGCGACCCGGACCTGGGGCGGGCGTACGTCGAGGCGCTGTGGCCGCTGGTCTGGAAGGCCGGCGACCGGCCCGGGTTCGTCGGCCAGGTGCAGGCCATGCGGCGCCGGGTGGAGGCCAACATCCCCCCGGCCCAGGCCGAGCGGGAGCTGAAGCTGGGCCGTGGCGGGCTGCGCGACGTCGAGTTCGCCGTCCAGCTGCTGCAGATGGTGCACGGCCGGGTCGACCCCACCCTGCGGGTCGGCGGCACCGTCCCGGCGCTCACCTCGCTGTCCTCGGGCGGGTACGTCGGGCGCGAGGACGCCGCCACGCTCATCGCCTCCTACCGCTTCCTGCGCACCGTGGAGCACCGGCTGCAGCTGCTGCGGCTGCGGCGCACCCACCTGCTGCCCACCGACGAGCAGCAGCTGCGCTGGCTGGCCCGCTCGCTGGGCTACAAGCCCGACCACCGCGGCGACGCCGTCGAGGTGCTGCGGGCCGAGCTGGCGCTGCACACCCGCGAGGTGCGCCGGCTGCACGAGAAGCTCTTCTACCGGCCGCTGCTGTCGGCCGTGGCCAGGGTGCCCGCCGAGGCGGCGCAGCTGGGCAGCAAGGCCGCGGGCGACTGGCTGCGGGCCCTGGGCTTCGCCGACCCGGACGGCGCGCTGCGGCACCTGGCGGCGCTCACCGGCGGGGTCTCCCGGTCGGCCTCGATGCAGAAATACCTGCTGCCGGTGCTGCTGCAGACGTTCGCCTCCTGCCCCAATCCCGACTCCGGGCTGCTGGCCTACCGGCAGGTCAGCGAGGCGCTCGGCGGCAACCAGTGGTTCCTGCGGCTGCTGCGCGACGAGGGGCAGGTGGCCGAGCGGCTCGCCCAGCTCCTGGGCTCCAGCCAGTACGTCGCCTCGCTGCTGACCCGGACCCCCGAGGCGCTGCGGCTGCTCGCCGACGACGCCGAGCTGGAGCCGCGCAGCGCGGCCGCCCTGGCCAAGGCCTGGCGGCAGGCCGCCGGCCGGGCCCCGGACCCGCAGGCGGGCATCCGGGTGATCCGGGCGCTGCGCCGGCAGGAGCTGCTACGGATCGCCGCGGCCGCCCTGCTGGGCCGGCTCGACGTGCACCGGGTGGGTCAGGCGCTCACCGACGTCGCCGTCGCCACCCTGCAGGCCGGGCTCGACGCGGCGCTGCGGGCGCACGCGGGCGAGGCCGGGGTCGCCGTCGCGGACCTGCCCATGGACCTCGCGGTCGTCGGCATGGGTCGGCTCGGCGGGGCGGAGATGGGCTTCGGCTCGGATGCCGACGTGCTGTTCGTGCACCGCGCCCGCCCGGGCGCCGACGAGACGAGGGCCTCGGCCGCGGCCAACGCCGTGGCGCACACGCTGCGCCGGCTGCTCGCCGAGCCGGCTCCCGATCCCGCTTTCGAGGTGGACGCCGACCTGCGGCCCGAAGGCCGCCAGGGAGCGCTGGTGCGCAGCCTCTCCGCGTTCCGTGAGTACTACGAGCGCTGGGTGTCGGTGTGGGAGGTGCAGGCCCTGCTGCGCGCGGTGCCGGTGGCCGGCGACGAGGAGCTCGGCGCCGCGTTCGTCGCGCTGGTCGACCCGATCCGCTACCCGGCCGACGGGCTCAGCGCCGAGCAGGTCGCCGAGATCCGGCGGATCAAGGCGCGGGTGGAGCGGGAGCGGCTGCCCCGCGGCGCCGACCCGGCCACGCACACCAAGCTCGGCCGGGGCGGGCTCGCCGACGTCGAGTGGACCGTCCAGCTGCTGCAGCTCGAGCACGCCGCCGGGGTGCCCGCGCTGCAGGTGGCCTCCACCACCGGGGCGCTGGGCGCCCTGGAGGACACGGGCCGGCTCGATGCCGACCAGGCCGAGGCCCTGCGCCTGGCGTGGGAGCTCGCGACCCGGGCACGCAACGCGATCTTCCTGGTGCGGGGGCGTCCCAGCGACCAGCTGCCGCGGCCGGGGCTGGAGCTCGACGGGGTGGCCCAGGCCTGCGGGTACGGCCCCGACGACGACCCCGGCCAGTTCGTCGACGACTACCGGCGGACCACCCGGCGCGCCCGGGCCGTCGTGGAGCAGGTCTTCTACGGGCAGCCGCCGCAGGGTTGAGCGCACCCCGGCGCGCATGTCGATCCGGTGGCAATGCGCCGCGCGGGGTTGAGATCGGCCGGGGACGGCAAGGGGAGAGGGAGCCCTGCCCCCGATCCAGTCAGGACGTGCGATGCGCCTCCTCCCTGCCGCCGGCGTCGCCTCGGTGCTGGTCCTGACCGCCTGCACCAGCGACGACGAGCCACCGGCCGACGCCGGGCCGACGGTGACCGCGACGGCGACGGCGCCGACGGAGGACGGCGCGGAGCCGGACGGCGAGGCCCCGGTCGACGACGAGGACGACGGCGGCGACGACGGCGGGGATGCCCTCCAGCCGGTGGAGGACGGCGACACCGCCGGCTCCACCGGCCCGGGGGACGGCCCGCCGGTGGCGCTCGTCGAGGTGGAGCTCGTCAGCCACGAGGGCTTCGACCGGATCGTCTTCCAGGTCGCCGGCGAGGGCGAGGCCGGCTGGCAGGTCGGCTACACAGACGAGCCGCAGGCCCAGGGGTCGGGAGCTCCCGTCGAGGTGCCCGGGACGGCGGCCCTGGGCATCACGCTGACCAACATCGCACTCCCCGGCGACGCACCCGACGGCATCGAGCCCTGGGCGGGGGCGTCCCAGCTGACCCTCGCGGATGCGAACGTCCTGGACACGCTGGTCGAGGACACGCTCTTCGAGGGCCGCTACACGTTCTTCGCCGGGGTGGACCGCGAGCGGCCGTTCGCGGTCGGCACGCTGAGCTCGCCGCAGCGGCTCGTGGTCGACATCCTCGCGGAGGAGCCGGCGGCTCCCCTCGCGCTCTCGCAGCGCTGCCAGAGCCCGGCCGGCTTCGAGGTCTCCTACCCGGGGTCGTGGTCGGTCAACTCGGGGCTGACCGTGCCCGCCTGCACGCGGTTCGCCCCGGAGCCGTTCGCGGTGCCGCCCGGTACCGACGCCCGGGTGGGTTCGATCACCGCGTCGGTGGACTCCATCCCGTACGACCTCGTCGTGGGCCCGGGCGGCCCCGAGGAGGTGAGCCGGACCGAGACCACGGTCGACGGCCGGCGCGCGGTGCGGATCGAACGGGTCTCCTCGGGCCAGGGCCTCTGGCCCGAAGGGGTCCGGTCGACCGGCTACGTCGTCGACCTCGGGGAGGGGGAGGACGGACCGCGCACCCTGGTGGTCAACACCATCGACCTGCGGCAGTTCGACTACCGGCGCAACGTCGGGCTCCTGGACCGCATGGTGGAGACCCTCGAGTTCACGGAGCCCTGATCCGGGGTGCCGGCGCGCCGTCCTGCGCGGCCAGGGCATGCTGGGGGCGTGTCGGGATCACCGCCGGTCGGGCCGGAGCTGCCGGAGGACGTCGAGTCCGGGGCGGAAGTCACCGCCGGGCAGGCCGACGGCGCCACCATCACCCCCTACCGGGACGGCCCGCTGCTCGTCCGGGGCAGCTTCCGGCTGGTGGACCAGGACGGCGCCGAGATCGACCCGGGCCGGGGGACCATCGCGCTGTGCCGGTGCGGCAAGTCGGGGATCAAGCCGTTCTGCGACGGCTCGCACAAGCGGTCGGGCTTCTCCGCCCCCAGTGCGCCCAGCCGGCCGCGCCCCGCGGCGCAGCTCCGGCGCGAGGAGCGCCGGGACGACTAGCCGCCGCGGCGCCCCACCCGACGGGAGCGGAGAACCGGTCAGCGGGCGGCCTCGAACGCCCGCGCCATGCGGACCTGCTCCTCGAGGATCTCCGCGATACGGGCCTGCACGGCGTCGAGCTCGCCGATGACCGCGCTGGTCGCGCTGATGCCCGCGGTCACCACCGGATGTCGAGCCGGAACGGCAGCGGTCCGCATCCGGCTCCGGCCGCCCGCACGGACGGGTGTGTCCCGCCCGCCGGGCTGTCGGACCGTGACCTGGATCGCGCATCATGCGCAGCAACACACCGCCGGCGGACCCTCGGTCCGGCCGGCGCCCGATCGGAGGAACCGTGGATTCTGCGCTCAGCACCGTCGCGCTGCCGCTCGCCCTTGCAGTGGTCATGTTCGGGCTCGGCCTGTCGCTCACGCCGGCGGACTTCGCCCGGGTCGGGCGGCAGCCGAAGGCCGTCGTCATCGCCCTCGCGCTGCAGCTCCTCCTGCTCCCGGTGCTGTGCTTCGGCCTGGTCCTCGCCTTCGACCTCCCGCCGCTGCTGGCGGTGGGCATGCTGCTGCTCGCGGCCTCGCCGGGCGGGACCACCGCGAACCTGTTCAGCCACCTGTTCCGGGGCGACGTCGCGCTGAACATCAGCCTGACCGCCATCAACTCGGTGATCGCGGTCGTCACGCTGCCCCTGGTGACGAACCTGGCGGTCGGCTGGTTCGACCCCCCGGAGGCCGGCACGCTGGGCCTGCAGTTCGGCAAGACGGTGCAGGTCTTCGCGATCGTGCTGATCCCGGTCGCCCTCGGGATGCTGGTGCGCCGGTCGGCACCGGCGTTCGCCGACCGGATGGACAAGCCGGTGCGGATCCTGTCCGCGGTGGTGCTCGCGCTGGTGATCGTCGGGACGATGCTGGCCGAGCGGGACGACGTCGGGAACTACCTGCGCGACGTCGGCCTGCCGGCGCTCGTCTTCTGCCTGTGCAGCCTGGCGGTCGGCTTCGCGGTCCCGCGGCTGCTGGGCATCGGGCGCACCCAGGCGATCGCCAGTTCCTTCGAGATCGGCATCCACAACAGCACCCTCGCGATCGCGGTCGCGGTCAGCGTGCTGGGCAGCGTCGAGCTCGCCGTGCCGGCCGCCGTCTACGGGGTGCTCATGTTCCCCGTGGCGGCCCTGTTCGGCTGGGTCATCACCCGGACCGGCGCCGCGGCGCGGGACGAGGGCGAGCCGGTCCGCGCCGGCTGACGCCGGCCGGCCCGGTCAGGCCGCGAGTGCGTCCTGCCGGTGGAGGGCCGACCGGCCGGCCTTCCAGGCGCCGAGCAGGTGGGTGGCGGCCAGCCCGTCCATGGCCAGCGAGGCCGCGGCGCCGAACAGGACGTCGCCGGTGAGCCCGGGCTCACCGGCCACCAGCGACCCGCACATGTCGACCGAGGCGATCTGCTCGTGGACGGCGTCGGCCTCGACGTGCTCGTCGTAGAAGACCGTCGTCCGCCCGTCGAAGCCCAGCCGGCGCAGCCCCGCGGAGTACCGCCGGCTGGGTTCGGAGGAGGTCATCTCCACGGTGGCCAGGTGCCCCAGCGCCGCACCGCGCCAGCGCCGGTGCAGCCCGAACAGGGACATGGTGTTGACCGAGGCGAAGGCCACGGCCGGGGCCTCGTCCCACAGCGCCCCGTAGCCGGCGTCGAGGTCCAGATCGCGCATCAGACCAGCGAACAGCTCGCTGTGCATGCGCTCGGCCGAGCCACCGCCGTACTCGTCGGCCTGGATCTCGACCATGGCCGCCTTCGTCCGCCCGGACAGCCGGGGGATGGCGAAGGTGTGCGGATCGGCCTCCTTCAGGTGGTACACCGACCGGAGGGTCAGGTACTCCCGCCACTGCTCGAGGGTGCCGTTCTTGGCCATGAAGGACGAAAGCGAGGGGCCGTCGTCGGCGGCGATCAGCGCCGTCAGCTGCTGGTCGATCGGCTCGGTGCTCACCGGCACCTGCCCGATCAGCTCCCGCAGCGCGGCCAGGTGCCGCCGCTCCAGGCCGGCGCGCAGCTGCAGCAGCGCGGGATCCCACTCCCAGTCCTCCGACACCCCGTCGAACCCCCGGTAGTGCAGCTCGTAGCAGACGGCGAGGGAGAGCTGGAGGTCGTCGTCGGTCAGGGCACCGCCCGGATCGGTGGGCAGCCGCTCGGCGCGGGCGATCGTCGTGGCCGCGAGACCGGCGCCGGCGGCGAGGTCGGCGGCGAGGGCGTCGCTGAGCGGACCGCGGGGTTCGGGCAGGCGCATGATCGTCACCATGCCCAGCGGCCGCGGAAACGATGCACCGCCGGATGTGACGTCGCCCGGCGGCAGGGGTGGCGAGCTTGGCACGATCCGCGCGTGACCCGGCCGTCGCGCCGCGGGAGCGCACCGGCCCTGCGCTGAGCGGAACGGGCCGGGGACGGGGACGGGGAGGAGAGGCGGTGCCGTTCGAGGTCGGGGGCGTCGTGGTGCGGCGGCTGGACGAGCAGCGGTGGACGGTGGTCGAGCCGCTGGTCTACGCCGGCGACCGCGACCGCTTCGTGGTGCCCGCCGGGTTCGTGACCGACTTCGCCACGGTGCCCCGGGCGGTGGTGTGGCTGGTGCCGCGGTTCGGCCGCTACACCGCCGCGGCGATCCTGCACGACTGGCTCGTCACCGCCGGGATCGTCAGCGGGCTGGTGACGGCGTGGGAGGCCGACGGCCTCTTCCGGCGGGTGCTGCGGGAGAGCGGCGTCCCCGTGGTGCGGCGGTGGTTGATGTGGACCGGCGTGCGGTGGGGCGCCTTCGCCGATCCGGTGCGCGGAGCGGGCTGGTGGCGCAGCGCGCCCGCCGTCCTCGGCATCTCCCTGCTGGCGGCGCCGGTGGTCCTGCCGCCCGCCGTGCTCATCACCGCGGCGCTGGTCGCCTACGGCTTCGTCGAGGCGGTCGTCGGCCTGCTCACCGGGTCGTCGCCGGAGGACGCCGGTTCCTTCCGCACCTGACCATGCGCTGCGACCGGGAGCGGCGATCCGTGTCGGATCCGGGGAGCCGGGTAGGCGACCAGGGAACCGATCGCGCACAACCGATCCCGGAGGTACCCATGGCACTCTCGTACGCGACCCAGCCGGGCGACATCGACCACCTGATCGCCGACGACCACGCCGCCGTCGAGCGGCAGTTCCAGCACCTGGAGGCCGGTCGCGGCAACCGGCGGGTGCTCGTGGACCAGATCTCGGTGCAGCTGGCGCTGCACGCCTTCGCCGAGGAGACCGTGCTCTACCCGCTGTGGACGGAGCTCGGGATGGAGGACGAGCACGACGACGCCGAGCAGGAGCACCAGGAGATCAAGGAGCTGCTCGTCGTCCTGGGCCGCACCGAGCCCGGCGAGCCGGAGTTCGAGCAGGCCCTGACCACGCTCATCCAGGTCGTCCGCCACCACGTGCACGACGAGGAGGACGAGGAGCTGCCGGAGTTCCGGGCGAAGGCCGGGCCTGCGCGCATGGCGGAGCTGGGGGAGAAGTTCCTGGCGGCCAAGCGCCAGGCGCCGACCCGCCCGCACCCGCACGCGCCCGACGAGGGCCTGGCCGAGCGGATCGCCGGGATGCTGGCCAAGCCGCTGGACCACGTGCGCGACATCCTGTCGGGCAAGCAGAAGGAGCAGGCCACCGACCCCTCCGGGCTGCTCGACCCCCAGGCGCAGGCGATCATCGACGCGCACTCCTCGCTGGGTCCGCTGCCCTTCGAGATCCTCACCCCGGACCAGGCGCGCAAACAGCCGGGCCCCAAGCAGGCGGTCCAGAAGGTCATGGCCGAGCGGGGCATCGAGGGTCCCGAGCCGGTCGGCTCGGTCGAGGACCTGATGATCCCCGACGGTGCGGGCGGCCAGCAGCGGCTGCGCGTCTACAAGCCCGCCGGCACCTGGCCCGGTGCGCTGCCGATCATCATGTGGATCCACGGCGGCGGGTGGGTCCTGTTCGACACCGACGACCACTACGACGACTCCTGCCGGGGCCTGTGCAACAAGACCGGCGCGATCATCGTCAGCCCCGACTACCGACGGGCGCCCGAGGCGGTCTTCCCGGCGGCCCACGACGACGTCCTGACCGCCTGGACGTGGGTGCGGGAGAACGCCGCCCAGCTCGGCGGCGACCCGTCCCGGATGGCGATCGGCGGCGAGTCGGTCGGCGGGAACATGGCCCCGGCGACCGCGCTGACGCTGGCAGTCAACGACCAGCCGCTCCCGCTGGCGCAGGTCTGCGTCTACCCGCTGACGACCGGCGAGCAGTTCGGCGAGTCGATGGAGGACGCCGCCGACGCCCGCCCGCTGAACCGGGCGCTGCTGTCCTGGATGGCGATGCACGCCTTCCAGGGCAAGCCGGACGCGGCGACGGACCCGCGCATCGCGCTGCTGGACTGGACGCCGGAGCAGCGGGCGTCGATGCCGCCGACGCTGGTCATCACCGACGAGCGGGACGTGCTGCGCAGCCAGGGCCAGCAGTTCGCGACCGACCTCGAGGCGGCCGGCGTGCCCACGACGCACCGGTACTACGAGGGCGTCATGCACGAGTTCTTCGGGGCCGCCGCCGTCCTGGACAAGGCCGAGCAGGCCCAGCAGGAGGCGGCGCAGCACTTCCGGCGCGCCTTCGGGACGACGGCGTGACGGCGGCGGAGGAGCCTGCGGTCCACGAGACCCTGGGCCGGCTGGAGGTCGTCCACCTCTTCCACGGGGCGATGCCGACCGGCGTGAGCGTCTCGCACGCCGGCCGGGTGTTCGTCTGCTACCCCAAGTGGGGTGACGACGTCGGCTTCACCGTCGGCGAGCTGCGCGACGGCGAGGTCGTGGCGTTCCCGAGCCAGGAGCGCAACGACAACCGCTCCGACGCCGACCCCGAGCGGCTGGTGTCGGTGCAGAGCGTCGTCGTCGACCCTGCGGACCGGCTGTGGCTGCTGGACACCGGTAGCCCGATGTTCCGGCCCACCGAGCACGGCGGGCCCAAGCTGGTCTGCGTCGACCTGAGCACCGACGAGGTGGTGCAGACCATCCTGTTCCCGGCCGACGTCGCCCTGCAGACGACCTACCTGAACGACGTCCGGTTCGACCTGCGGCGCGGCGAGGCGGGGACGGCGTACATCACCGACTCCTCCGACCAAGGGCCCAACGGCATCATCGTGGTGGACCTGGCGTCGGGGGAGAGCTGGCGCCGGCTGCACGAGCACCCGTCGACCAAGGCCGTGCCCGCGCCGGAGCTGCGAATGGTCGTGGAGGGGCAGGACTTCGTCGAACGGGCGGAGGACGGCGGCACCTCCCCGATCCTGATGGGAGCGGACGGCATCGCCATCGCCGCCGACGGGAGCCGGCTGTACTACTGCTGCCTGGCCTCCCGCCGGTGGTGGAGCGTGTCGGTCGACGCGCTCACCGACCGGTCGGCCGACGACGACGCGGTCGCCGCCACGGTCACGGACGAGGGCGACAAGGGCTCCGTCGGCGACGGCATGGAGACCGACGACCAGGGCCGGTTGTACGTGACCGACGGAGAGCACGACGCCATCCACCGGCGGCTGCCCGACGGGACGTGGGAGACCGTGGTGGCCGATCCGCGGCTGCTGTGGCCCGACACCATGTCGGTCGCCGCGGACGGGCACCTCTACGTCACGGCCAACCAGCTGTACCGGCAGGACAAGTACCGCGGCGGGGAGGACCAGCGCCGCAAGCCCTACGTGCTGTTCCGCACCCCGATCGACGCCGGGCCGGTCCGGCTGCGCTGAACGACGCACGCACGACGCAGCCCCCGCCGGGAGATCCCGGCGGGGGCTGCGTCGCGTGGTCCCGTGCCCTGGAAGGCCGGGATCCTGGTCAGGCGCCGGGCTTGAGCAGCACCTTGGTCCAGCCGCTGTCGCGGTCATCGAAGTGCTGGTAGCCCTCGACGGCCTGGTCCAGACCGAGCTCGTGCGAGGTGATCAGCCCGGGGTTCGCCCGGCCGCTGACGATGAGGTCGCGCAGCTGCCGGTTGTACCGCTTCACCGGTGCCTGCCCGCTGCCCATCGACTGCCCCTTGGTGAAGAAGGTCCCGAACTGCCATGGGATCCGGCCCTCCTTGGCCAGGTCGCTGGCCGCGCCCGGGTCCTCCGGCATGTAGACACCGACGACCCCGATCCCGCCGGTCGAGCGGACGACCTGCGCCAGGTTGTCCAGCACCAGCTCCGGGTGCTCCTCGCCGGAGGGGTCGTGCGCCTGGTAGCCGACGGCCTCGACGCCGCGGTCCACGCCGCGGCCGCCGGTGGCGTCCAGCAGCTGCTGGACCGGGTCGGCGGCGCTGAAGTCGACCGGGGTGGCGCCGAACTTCCCCGCCAACGCGAGCCGGTCGGGCTCCTTGTCGACCACGAAGACCTGCGACGCGCCGCGGATCATGGCGCTGTGCGCGGCCATCAGGCCGACGGGTCCGCCGCCGAAGACCGCGACCCGGTCGCCGACCTGGAAGCCGGAGAGCTCCACCCCGTGCCAGCCGGTCGGGAAGATGTCCGACAGCATGGTGAAGTCGTTCTCGTGCTCGGTGCCCTCGGGCAGGTGCAGCAGGTTGACGTCGGCCCACGGCACCCGGAGGTACTCGGCCTGCCCGCCGTCGTAGGGCCCCATGTTGGCGTAGCCGTAGGCCGCGCCGTCCATGCCCTCGGTCGGGTTGGCGCGCAGGCAGAACGACGTCCACCCGGCCGTGCAGTTGCGGCAGGTGCCGCAGGCGATGTTGAACGGGACCGACACCCGGTCGCCGACCTTGATCCGGTCGACACCGTCGCCGACCGCCTCGACGACGCCCATGTTCTCGTGGCCGAGGACCTTGCCCTCCTCCACGGAGGTGCGGCCCTCGTACATGTGCAGGTCGGACCCGCAGATGTTGGTGGTGGTGATCCGGATGATCGCGTCGGTCGGCGACTGGATCGACGGATCGGGAACCTCTTCGACGGAGACGTTCTTCGGTCCGCGGTAGACGACGGCTCTCATGTGCGCTCCTGTCTTTCGGGCGGCCGGCCGCGACGGCGGGTGCCGTACGTGGCGAGCCGGGGAGGGGCCGGCCAGAGGCGGTGCGCGACCCGGCGGGGTGCGGTGCCGCGGCGGCCCCGAGACCGTTCTCCCCTACCCGACGACCGGGGGTGCACACCCGGATGGCACGCAACGGATACTCCCGGTCGGACGGCCGGCGTAGGGCCCGCTCACACCCCGGAGGCGGACGCCGGCCCCCGGATGCGGTCGACGACCAGCTCCGGCTCCGTGTACGGCTCCCCGGGCACGGCCTTCCCGGGGAAGTCGAAGACGGCCAGCATGGACTGCATCGGGTAGTCGGGGGTGACGCCGACGGTCCGGACCGGCTCGCCGTCCACGAGGAACACCGCCTGCTCGGCCCGCCAGTCGACGGCGTAGGTGTGGAACTTGGTGACGTCGAGCGCCAGCCGGGGGGCGGCGAAGTCCTCGACCATGCGCGGGTCGCGGAACGGGTGCGTGCCCATGCCGACGGCGGCGCTGACGCCGGGCTCCACGGCGTCGCCGAAGACCTCCATGACGCAGAGCTCCGCGCAGCGCTCCGGCCGGTCCTCCAGGCCGACCAGCCACCAGGCGACCATGGACCGAGGGGTGAGCCTCGCCCGCGCCCGCATCTCCAGGTGGCCGTACCGCGGCATCCAGCCCCGGAGCGGCGCCTGCTCCTCCTTCACGACGGCGCCGGGGCGCACCGGTTGCTGGCCGATGGTGCTGCCCACCGGGCCGGAGAAGACGCCGGACTGGATGCCGGAGACCCGTAGCGGCGGGTGGTCGTCGGGGCACCAGAGCGGGTGGTGCTCGGGCAGGTGCAGCCGCAGGCAGGAGCCGGCGATGTCGTAGGCCGCCGCGGACTCCGCCCGGGAGCTCCAGTGGGGCAGGTAGTGCGGCAGCCAGACGCCGGGATCGAGGACCGGATCGTCGAAGCCCTCGTCGAAGGGGAGGTCGGCGGTCATGGCGATCCAGGGGAGGTCAGGCGGCGGCCAGGAACCGGTCGAGCGCCTCGGCGATCTGGGTGTGCCCGACCGCGGTCGGGTGCACGCCGTCGGCCGACATGCCGAAGTCCGGCAGCGCGGACAGGTCGGCGAACGCGTACCCCCGGTCGGTGGCGACGTCGGCCATGGCCTGCAGGTAGGCGTCCCAGGCGGCGGTGGAGACGTCGGTGCGCCGCGGGTACCCGACGATCAGCACCGACGGGTCGGGGCCGACGTCGGGGCTGCGGAGGTGCGCGACGGTCGTGGTGAGGTAGTCGCGGAACTGGGCGGCGGTGAACCCGGCGACGACGTCGTTGTAGCCGAGTGCCACCACGACCAGGTGCGGCGCCGCGGAGGCGACGGCCTGGCCGTGCTGAGGCGCGGTCGGCCGGTTGGCGTAGTCCTCGGCCTGCCAGCCGGAGTGCCCCGCCTCCCACAGGCGGACGCCGGCGGCCTCGTCGCCGTCGTAGACGCTGATGCCCTCGACCAGCACGGTCCGGCCGCTGGTGTTGGTGAGCGTGACCGTGTGCGTGCCGCGGGGCAGCGGCGGGGAGGTCCAGCTGCCGCCGTCGCCCGGGGTGTAGCTGCCGCCGGCGGTCGGGACGGGGGTGCCCGCCGCGCCGTCGACGGAGACGGTGATCGTCCCCGTGTTGAGGCTGCTGGCGTAGTGCAGCTCGAACGACGTGCCGCTGAACGTCGCGGTCATCGAGTTCCCCGCGCCGGAAGGCATGTGGTTGGCGCGCATCCCGAGGCCGTACTGGGACCCCAGCGTGGGCGTCCCACCGAAGGTGAAGCGGTCGGCCATGCCCCCGGCGGCGTAGTAGGCCGGCACGTAGCCCTCGCCGCCGGCGATCCCGGGCGGCTGGTAGCGGTCGCGCAGCAGGTCGAGCAGCGTGTCCACCCACCGGTTGCCCTTGCCCACGTCACGGCCCTCGGTGACCGAGTCACCGACGACCACGACGTCGAGCGGGCCGCGGCCGGCAGCGCTGTCGGCGCGGGCCGCGAGGAAGGCGGCGAGGGCTGCCGACCCGCCGCCGGCCGGGGGCGGGGTGGTCGTGGTCGGCGGTGTCGTCGTCGTGCTGGGAGCCGTCGTGGTGGTGGGGACCGGCGTCGTGGTGGTCGGGGTGGCCGTGGTGGTCGTGCTCGTCGCCGAGGAGGTGGGCGTGGGCGACGGGGCGGGGGTGAACGACGCGGCGATCTCCCGGGCGGCCTGCAGCATCAGGGAGCGGTAGCCGGTCCCGGAGTGGATCTGCGACGCCTCCTTCAGCGCGGACAGCGACGGGGAGACGCCCCGCTGCAGGAGGCGCACCGGGTCGAAGTCGCAGGCGATGTCCCGGGCGAGGCAGAGGTCGAACACCGGCGGCGTCGCCGCGACGTCCCGGCCGGTGGGCTGGAGGGCGGTGCGGATCCCCTGCGCGGTGGAGGCCGCCGTCCCGCGACGCGTGGCTGCCGTCTGGGCCACCCGGTCCCCGTCGGCGACGAGGACGCTCCCGGTGACGCGCGACAGCAGGCTCGTCCGGCCCTCGTCCGCGAGACGGGAAAGCACCTGGTGCACGACCATCGCGCCCTGCGAGTAGCCGGCCAGGACGAAGCCGGCGCCCGGGCACCGGGCGTGCAGCGCGACCATCTGGTCGACGGCCGACCCGACGCCCGGGTCGACGCTGCGCGTGTACGCCCCGAGGCGTTCGGTCTCGTAGCGGTCCATCGCCGCCGCTCGCCGGGCAGGATCCGCGAGCGCGGTCAGCTCGGTCCGCGTCGGGGTCAGCACGCTGACCGGGGTGGGGGAGTGCGCGACGGCCACGTCCTCGATCACGAGCCCGCTCCCGTGCCGCGCCCGGAGCTCGCGCTCGAGCCCGTCGGCGAAGTAGTCGGCGTTCGTGCCCATCCCGCGGTTGGTCGTGGTGATCGGCTCCGTCGAGCCACGCGCACCCACGATCGCCACGTCCGGGCAGTCGCCGGGCTCGGCCCCGGCGGCGATCGTGACGGCGGCGGACGAGGTCAGCAGCGCGACGACGCCGCCGATCGCCAGCGCACTGCGACGTGCAGGACCCACGACGACTCCCCGTGACGGAGACGGGCACCGCACGGCGGGCGGTCGGCCGCCGGGTGCGCATCTGCCTGAGGGGCCGGACGCTACGCCGCGCCAATGACATCGGCTACGGTCCCGGGCCCGGTCGCCCACCACGACCCGCACGCACCGCGGACCCGACGATCGTCCGGTCGGCCACATGGACATCGTGCGGGAGAGCCGCTGGCTCGCACGGGCCCATCGTCGGTGTACTCAACTGTCGACCCGCCCAACGGCTCTCTGGGCCGCTCGTGGTGTCGATGCGGCCCATCCCGCCTCGCTGGTCGTGCAGGTTGTGCAGGTCACCGCCCGGTTGCCCGTGGTGCATGGGGCGCCGGTGCACGTCGGGGCTGGCCTCGCTGGGCATTTCCGACCCCATCACCCAGGCGCCGGGGCACATGGTCGTCACCGACTCCTGACGAGGTCCACCGGCAACCGTGACGTGCGAACACGCCACGGTTGCCGGCGTACTGGTCGCTAGGGTGCGGGCTCTTCCTCGACGCCTCCCTCAGGTGCAGCCGCGCCGGCTGCCCTCACCAGCTCGATCGTCTGGTCTACGACGGCTTGGCGGTCGGCTTCGAACTCAGGGCTGGTCAGTGCGGCGAGGTCCTCGGGGTACTCGAGAGCCGAGATGTGCAGGTGTCCTCCTGGGACATCCCACGCCCCGATGCCGATGCGCAGTCGGTTGGAGCGGTACATGCTCTCGTTGGACAGGTAGCTCCCGCCCGGCCCGGAGGCTGCCGTGGAGCCCTCTGACGGGTCGTCCTGGCACTGCACCGCGGACGGGGATGGATAGGTCCCCGCAGGCCATTCGCAGATCCCGTCGTTGAGCACGACCGGCCAGGGGCCGGTGCCGGCGTCGATCATCGCCTCGTAGGGCAGCGTCGTCTCGATCCACTCCGGTGAGTCGAAAGGCTGTGGCCAATGCGAGGGACGTGAGATCGGCCCGAAGAGCATGTTGCGGTTGTTGTCGGGGAACCCACCGCGGAAATTGGCGGCCCACTGCTCGATGTCCATCCTTCCGCGGCCGGTCTGGCTGATCGTCATGATGAGGTCAGCACGGTTCTCTCCGGTGGCGAGAACCTGACCGAATGCGTCCTCGACGATGCCCTGGTCGAAGTCGGTCCAGTTCACCGGGAATACGACGGCCTCTACGACCACGGGGCCGGTGTCGGTCTCGAGTGTCCGGCCATCGAGTTGCAGGGCAGTGGCCCCCGAGGGGTTGGAGTTCCGCAGGCTGCTGTCGAGGCTGTAGGTGTCGAATCCGCTGATCATCACCCGCTTGGCGCCCTCGGAATCCTCCGGCCACTCGATGGAGGTGATGCCACGGGATGCGTAATCCAGGATGTGCACCAAGGCATTGCGCTGGATGCCACTCACGTCGACCGGCGCCTCCCACTGGCGCAGCGCACGCGTCATGTGCAGACGGGCCCAGTAGAGGGGTCGGTCGTCGTACCGGTCGATCGTCCCGATCTCCTCCTCGCCCTGGGCGCGAGCCACGGCAAGCTCCCACAGCGCCTCGCCGTGACGCCGTACGACCTCCTCGGCCTCGGCGAGATCCTGCGCCGCGCAGAGATCGGAGGTGAACTGCCTGACCGCGTCCTCGAAGCCTGCGGCCTCGAGGAACTGCTCCGCTGCGGACTCCCCGCCCTCGACCAGCGGCTGGCCGATGCGCTGCTCCTCGACGGTGAGGACCGCGTCGCTGGTGAGGCAGGTCGTGGGATATGGCTGATTCTCCGTCTCCTGCTGAGGCGTAGCGTTCGCCGACGACGCCGACCACGACGCGACCGACGACAATGCGACGGCCGAGCTGACGCCAACAACCGCGGCGCGCCGGCCGAGCGACCTGCTTGTTGCCATGTGGACCTCCCGTAAGACGAACGTGGGCGGCGACTGTGAGGGCGGACGCCAGAGCAACACTGTCCTACCGGATTGGTTCCGCGGGAACCCCTGCACAGCGTTTATTCCGCGGTCTTCGAATTCACGGTGACGAGCGGACATGTTTTCGAGCACGGCGAATTCTCCCGACGTAAGGCCGGGAGTGGGCCGACAATGCTCGACAGAGAAGTGTCCGCTGTCGGGCGCGCCTTCTTTCAGTCCGCTGTCAGCCTCCCCGGTTCGCCGAGCTATCTGTGGAACATGCGAGTCGAACGGGTGGCCCGTTTTTCGAATCCACACAGTGCGGGCGTGGAGACATGAGGACCGAGCTAGCCGCGAAATCGCAAGGCTTGGCCTGGGCGCAGCTGCGCGCACCGGTCGACGTCCTCGTCCACGACGTAGGCGACGACGGGGTAGCCGCCGGTGACCGGGTGGTCGGCGAGGAAGAGCACGGGTTTGCCGGACGGGGGGATCTGCAGGGCGCCGCGGACCATGCCTTCACTCGGGAGCTCGCCGGTGCGGGAACGCTCGAGCGGCTCACCCTCGAGCCGCACTCCGACCCGGTTGCTGTCGCTGGTGACCTGGTAGGTCTGGCCCGCGAGGATGGCCCACGCCTCGTCGGGAAACCAGTCCCGTCGAGGTCCCGGCACGATGCGCACCGTCACGTCATCACCGGCGGGATCGGCTACCGGCGCCAGGTCCACCCCGGGCATCTGGCCGTCGAGGGCGCCGACCGGGAGGACGTCGCCGTTGGCCACCACGGCCGGCCCGAGCCCGGCCAGGATGTCGGTCGAACGCGAGCCGAGCACCGGATCGACCGCGATCCCGCCGCGCACCGCGAGATAGGTCCGCAGCCCGGTCGCCGGCGGACCGAGTCTGATCTCCGCACCGGCCCGCAGCTCGACGGGGCCATTGTGGGCGATGGAGCCCGGGCACCGGGCGCCAGTGGTGACCACCACCAGGTCTGCGTCGGCGCGCAGGCCCAGTCCACCGAACGTCACCTCGAGCACCGCGGCGTCCGGGGCGTTTCCCACCAGACGGTTCGACAGCGCGTACGACACCCGGTCACACGCACCCGAGCGTCCGATGCCCAGCGCCGCCTGTCCGGGACGCCCGGCGTCCTGCACGGTCGTCAGCGGCCCGGCAGCCAGCACCGTCAGGGTGCGGGTCATGCCCGGCCCTCGTCGATGAAGCGGACTCGGTTCCCGGGGACCAGCAGCGCTGCGGGGTCGCGGGCGAGGTCGAACACGGCGACTTCTGTGCGCCCGAGAAGCTGCCACCCGCCGGGTGACTCGCGGGGGTAGACCCCGGTGAACTCCCCCGCCAGGGCGACCGACCCCGGTGGCACCTTGGTGCGGGGCGAGGAACGGCGCGGAAGGTCCCACGGCCAGTCGGGCGAGGTCAGGTAGCCGAAACCGGGGGCGAAGCCGCAGAACGCCACGCTCCACTCGATCTCGCTGTGCCGGCGCACCAGCCCCGCCGCGTCGACACCGACCAGCCGCGCTGCTTCTTCGAGGTCCTCGCCGTCGTAGGTCACCGGGATCTCCACGAGCTCGCCCACCGCGCGACGGTCGCCACGAGGCGTCGTGCGACGGACCGCCTCGGCGACGGTGTCCAGCGACGTGACCGATGGGTCGGCCATGACGAGCACCGTCCGCGCAGCCGGGACGAGATCCACGACCCCGGGGGGCGGATCCTCGACCAGCGCGGCGTAGAGGGCGAGCACCTCGTCGAGGTCGTCCAGTTCGACGAGCACCGAGGTGGTCCCGCTGGGCAGCACCCGCATCAGGGTGCGAACGGCGCGACGGTGACCCCTGCCGCGGTGAGCGCCTCCTTCACCGCGCGGGCGATGTCGACGGCCCCTGCGGTGTCGCCGTGGACGCAGATGGAGTCGGGGCTCAGGGTCAGTGCATCGCCATCGATGTCGGTGACGGGTTTCCCGGTGGCCATGGCGAGGCAGCGGTCGGCGATCTCGTCGGCGTCGTGCAGCACCGCCCCCGGCAGGCGCCGGGAGACCAGCGTCGCACCCGGTGTGTACGCGCGGTCGGCGAAGGCCTCGCGTACGACCGTCAGCCCGGCTTCCTCGGCCTGCCGCAGCCAGACCGACCCGGGCAGTCCCATCACCGGCAGCGTGCGGTCGTAGTCGAGGATCGCCCGCACGACCGCGCCCGCCTGCTCCTCGTGGTGCACGATCGCGTTGTACAGCGCGCCATGGGGCTTCACGTAGCGCACTCGCGACCCCGCGACCCGCGCGAACGCCTCGAGCGCACCGATCTGATAGATCACGTCCTGGGTCAGCGCATCGGGCTCGATGTCGATGAAGCGCCGCCCGAACCCCGGCAGGTCGCGGTAGCCGACCTGAGCGCCGATCACCACCCCGGAGGCCACCGCCTGCTCGCAGACCCGCCGCATGATCGAGGCATCACTCGCGTGGAAGCCGCAGGCGACGTTGGCGCTGGTGACGATGCCCAGCAACGCGTCGTCGTCACCGAGCGACCAGTGCCCGAAGCCCTCGCCGAGATCGGAGTTCAGATCGATGCTCACAAGGGTCCCTCTCAGGAGAACAGGTCGATGACGGGGCGGATGGAGTTCACGGCCAGGTAGACCGTGAGCAGCCACGCGACCCAGCCCACGACGAGCAGCCACCTCGGGTAGGCGTAGCCACGCAGCAGGTCGGTGCGACGCGTCGCGACCCACAGCAGCACACCGATGCCGAAGGGCAGCAGCAGGCCGTTGAACGCGCCGGCGAAGATCAGCAACGTCGTCGGCGCGGCACCGACCACGACGAAGACGAAGGTGGTGAACACGATGAAGGCGCACACCAGGGCCGTACGCGTGCGCTCGCTCGTGCCCTTCTGGGTCGTGACGAACGAGACGGTCGTGTAGGAGGCGCCGATGACGCTGGTGATCGCGGCGGCCCACAGCACGATGCCGAACACCCGCAGGCCCAACTCGCCTGCAGCCTGGTTGAACGCCGACGCCGCCTGGTTCGTCGGGTCGAGCTCGGCCCCGCCGGCGACGACGCCGAGGATGGCCAGGAACAGGATGATGCGCATGACGCCGGTGATGAGGATGCCGGTGACCGAGCCACGGGTGATGTCTCTGACGCGGTCCGGGCCCGAGACACCGGAGTCGAGGAGGCGGTGCGCTCCGGCATACACGATGTAGCCCCCGATGGTGCCGCCGATCAGCGTGGTGATGGCCAGGAAGCTGATGTCCTCGGGCAGGACGACGTTCTTCAGTGCCTCGCCGACCGGCGGGCCGGAGCTCACGGCGATGTAGGTCGTCAGAAGGATCATCACCACGCCGAGGACGACGACGATGCGGTCGATCGCCACACCCGCACGCTTGCTGATGAAGATGCCGATGGCGATGGCGGCCGAGATGGCCCCCCCGATGCGTGGGTCGAGGCCCATCATCGCGTCGGTGCCCAGACCCGCACCGCTCACGTTCCCGATGTTGAAGACCAGTCCGCCGATCAGCAGCAGCGCGGCCATCGCCCACCCGAGGCCGGGAGCCACCAGGTTGCCCAACTCCTGCGCGCGTCGTCCCGAGACGCCGATGACCCGCCACACATTCAGCTGCAGCGCGATGTCCACCACGATCGAGACGGCGATCGCGAACGCGAACGCCACCCCGAGTTGCACGGTGAACGCCGTGGTCTGGGTGATGAACCCCGGACCGATCGCCGAGGTGGCCATGAGGAACATGGCGCCGAGCAGGGTCGACCTCGTGCTCGAGGAGAACTTCGAGGTCGGCTGTGGCTCTCGAGGGGCGGCGGGTGCGGGGCCCTCGGTCGGATTGTGTGACATGTGCGCTCCAGAGTGTGGAACCGGTCAGGCCCGGGGGATGCTGTCGGCCACGCTGCCCGCTTTGGCTCGATGAACGTAGGCTCGCCACGAAATGTCGGCAAATGGACCTGTCCAAGATTCCTCAGGAACCGAGGTCTCCAGCTCGCTGGCGGGAAATCGTGCCTTCGCCCCAGGGCGCCGGACGGGCTATCCGGGGAGTGATCCGTCGGTCGCGCTGCCAGGCTCGGAGGTGGCCGTAGTCGTAGCCCTTGTCGGCGTGCAGCCCGGCCGGTCGGCGCCGCGGCGGTCCGCGTCGGGAGCGGATCGGCGGTATGGCCTGCGCCAGCGGGATCAGCGCGAGGCAGTGGTGGGTGTTGGCCGCACTGAGCACCACGGCCAGCGGCAGGCCGCCGGCGTCGGTGCGCACGTGCAGCTTGGAGCCGGGTTTGCCGCGATCGACCGGGCCGGGCCGGTCATGAAAACCCCTTGTGGCTCGCATGCCGCCCGCATCCACCACCGCGTGAGACCAGTCGATCCCTCCTGCTCCTCGAGCCGGTCGAGCGCCGCCCGATGCAGCCGGCGCCACAGCCCCGGCCTGGGTCCAGGTCACGACGCGGCGGTGCGCGGTCGCGGTGGATGCGCCGAACTCCGCCGGCAGATGCCGCCAGGCGCACCCGGTGGTCAGTACCTGGACGACGCGGTTGACACCGCCCGGTCCTCCACGTAGCGGGTGCCACCGCCCTGCGGCCGCTCCGGCTGCGGCGGAATCAGCGAGACGATCTTCCACAGCTGATCAGGGACCAGTTGTCGTTCCCCCGCATCTGGACACCGCTACGCAGGTCACCGCCCGTCCACATGAGTCAAGCTCTTACTACAGAACGGCGCGCATGTCACAAATATGGGTAGTCCGGGCCCCGCTTCGCGCCCGCTGCCATTTCTGGGGATGGCGTGTTGGTCATTGTCGGGTGGCGTTGATGAATGCACGGCGGGATGAAGGTCTACGCCGGTGATCCATCCGCGGCCCGGCACCGTGTGGAGGTCGGCCGGGGCCGGGCCGATGACTTCTACCTCACCGAGGGAATCGGCATCGCGCGCCGCTACACCGCTGGCGGCGGGCGGGTTCAGGTGCTGGCACCGCTCGCCGGGGATGACCACGAGGCGTGGGCGGCCGGCCTGGACCCCACGGAGCCGCAGCAGAGCGCGCGCCTGGCTGACCGGGCCGACGACCGACCGCGGCTGTGGACCGCCTTCGACCGGTACGCCCGCCACCACGCCGAACGCGCCCACCCGGAGCACACCCAGTCGTGCGCGACCGCAGCCACCGCGCCGGTGAGCCACCGGCACGCCGGAGTCGCGGTCGCCGACGCCGCCGTCAACATGAGGACCGGCTCGCCCGCTTCGGGCGCCCCTCGGCTGGACCCCCGACCCGGCGGAGCGACTGGCCGACCCCGACCGGGACATCACGACCACCCACGCAGAACTGGTCGCCGTCCGCGCTCGCATCGCGCGACTGACGGCCGAGCCGGCTCTCCGCCCTCAGCCCGCCGAACGGCTCGCCGTCGAACGCGACACCTGGGGCGCAGAGCGCGACGACAACCGGCGTCAGCGCCACACATCCACCTCGCGGCCGAGTGACCTCCCACTCCGTCCCGCCAGGAACGTCGCGCGAAGACGACGCTCGACACCTGTGGCCACCTCTGGCCGGACAGCGATGAGTCCGCACGAGCCGCCATCGGTGCTGGCGGCTCGTGCGGACCCGGTGCGGACTGTCAGCGCCTAGCTACGGCATGACCGCAGGTTGGCGCCTCGCGCGACTCAGATGTCGTAGTACATCGCGAACTCGTGCGGGTGCGGGCGCAGGCGGATCGGGTCGATCTCGTTGGCCCGCTTGTAGTCGATCCACGTCTCGATCAGGTCGGGCGTGAAGACGCCGCCGTCGATCAGGTACTCGTGGTCGGTCTCGAGGTTGTCCAGCGCGGCGTCCAGCGACGCGGGCACCTTCTCGATGCCCAGAGCCTCCTCGGGCGGCAGCTCGTAGAGGTCCTTGTCGACCGGGGCCGGCGGCTCGATCTTGTTCTTCACGCCGTCGAGGCCGGCCATCAGCATCGCCGAGAAGGCGAGGTAGGGGTTGGCCGACGGGTCGGGCACGCGGAACTCGATGCGCTTGGCCTTCGGGCTGTCGCCGGAGATCGGGATGCGCAGGCAGGCCGAGCGGTTGCGGGCCGAGTAGACCAGGTTGATCGGCGCCTCGTAGCCGGGCACCAGGCGGTGGTAGCTGTTGACCGTCGGGTTGGTGAAGGCCAGCAGCGACGGGGCGTGGGCCAGCAGGCCGCCGATGTAGTGGCGGGCCATGTCGGACAGGCCCGCGTAGCCGGTCTCGGCGTGGAAGAGCGGCTGCCCGTCCTTCCAGAGGCTCTGGTGGCAGTGCATGCCCGATCCGTTGTCACCGAACAGCGGCTTGGGCATGAAGGTGGCGGTCTTGCCGGCGGCCCAGGCGGTGTTCTTGATGACGTACTTGAAGAGCATCAGGCTGTCGGCCGAGCGCAGCAGCGTGTCGAACTTGTAGTTGATCTCGGCCTGACCGCCGGTGCCCACCTCGTGGTGCCCGCGCTCGAGCTCGAGGCCGGCGCCGATCAGGTTCTTCATCATGTCCGAGCGCAGGTCGCTCTGCTGGTCGTAGGGCTCGACCGGGAAGTAGCCGCCCTTGGGGCGCGCCTTGTAGCCGCGGTTGGGGCTGCCGTCGAGCTCGGTGCGAGCACCCGAACGCCAGGAGCCCTCCTCCGAGTCGATGTGGTAGTAGCCCTCGTTGATCGAGGTGTCGTACCGCACCGAGTCGAAGACGTAGAACTCGGCCTCGGGGCCGAAGTACGCGGTGTCGGCGATGCCGCTGGAGGCCAGATAGGCCTCGGCCTTCTTCGCGACGTTGCGCGGGTCGCGGCTGTAGGCCTCACGCGTGATCGGGTCGTGGATGAAGAAGTTCACGTTCAGCGTCTTGTGCTTGCGGAACGGGTCCACGAACGCGCTGTTGGCGTCGGGCAGCAGCAGCATGTCCGACTCGTTGATCGCCTGGAACCCGCGGATCGAGGAGCCGTCGAAGCCGAGGCCCTCGCTGAAGGTGTCCTCGCCGAACGTCGACGCAGGGATGGTGAAGTGCTGCATGACGCCGGGCAGGTCGCAGAAGCGGACGTCGACGAATTCGACGTCGTTGTCGCGGATGTAGGCGGCGACCTCGTCGGGACTGTTGAACATCGATCCTCCGGGTGTGGGCGGACGGCTGAACGGCACGCTACGAGCGGGGAGTTGCCCCGCCGTGTCCCGAGTGTTTCGGCGCGGTAACAACGCCTGCGGCGTGTCGCCGGCCACGACTGCGCTGGATCCTCGGGGGCCGGTGCAGCGGAGTCCTACGCTGGCGGTCATGGTCAGGAATGCCGAACAACCCTCTCAGGCCCCGGACCGTGGCGCCTCCCTGGGGTTGCCCGCCTCGGGGCCCGGCTCGCTGGCCCCGTTCAGCAGGCGGGCCGGCGGCTTCGTCGTCGACGCCCTGGGCACGGCCCTGATCGGCTGGGCGTTCACCGCACCCGACGGCCCGGGCAACTGGAGCCTGGTGATCTTCGGCGTCCTCACCGTCGTCACGCTGGTGCTGTTCGGCCAGACGCCCGGGCACCGGGTGTTCGGCATGCGGCTCGCCCACCCTGCGCCTGGCGCCCGGCTGGCACTCTGGCGCGCCGTCGTCCGGACCGCCCTGCTGATGCTGCTGGTGCCCGCCCTGCTGGTCGACGCCGACGGCCGCGGCCTGCACGACCGGCTCACCGGCACCGCCGTCGTCCTCGACTGACGCCCCGTCCCGCGGCACGGGGGAGCGCGCCGGAGACGCCGAGAGCCCCGCACCGGTAGGTGCGGGGCTCTCGGTGGAGCGGGATCAGCGACGGCGGACCTGGCGCTGGCTGATCGACATCTGCCGGCCACCGGGCAGCGGGCCCCCGGGCACCGGCATGCGCGGGCCGCCCAGTGCGCTCATCCGCCGGCCGAGAGCGTTGACCTCGGCGGCGCTGAGGTTGCGCGGCAGCTTCATCACGTGGGAGCTCAGCTTCTTGAGCGGCACCTGGCCCTCGGCGTCACCCACCAGGACGTCGTAGATCGGGGTGTCGCCGACCACGCGGGCGATCTTCCTCTTCTCCTGCGCGATCAGCCCGCGGACGCGGACCGGGGCACCCTCGCCGACGAGGATGATCCCCGGCCGGCCCAGCACCCGGTGCACCGCGTCCATCTGCGGGGTGCCGGCGACGCCGGAGGACACCCGCCAGTCGCCACGCATGCCCTCGAGCACCCACGCGGCCGCACCGGGCTGGCCCTCGACCTGCCGGTAGGCCGAGCCCTGGGCGCGACGGCCGAAGACGATCAGCGCCGCGAGGCCACCGGTGAGCAGGGCCAGCGGGAGGAAGATGAACGGCGCGCTCAGCAGGATGCCGATCAGCTCGACGACGGCGGCGACCGCCACGAACCAGATCAGCATGACCCAGGGGAGCTTCGGGTCGTTCTTCCGCGTCAGGGTGTAGGCCTGCTTGATCATGCCGGCCTGGCCGCGGACCTTCTTCAGCCGGCCGACCTTGGGCTGGCCGTTCTTGTCCAGCTTCGGCGCCTTGCCCGGCTTGCCGGCCTTGCCGGAGGCGGTGGCGCCGGATGCGGTGGCACCCGAGCTCCGGCCGCGCCCACCGTCCTTCGGGGCGCGCCCGGCGTTGCCGCCCGGGGCGGTGGGGTCTGAGGACTTGCTGCGTGCCATGGCCCCAGGATAGGGCCGTCGGTCGCGCCCGCCCCGGACCCGCCGCTGCCGAGCCGCCGGGTCAGCCCTGGTGGGCCAGCCCGCGGGCCTCGATCGCCTGCTGGTACAGCCGCCCGGCGCGGTAGGAGCTGCGCACGAGGGGCCCGGCCAGGACGCCCAGGAAGCCGATCTCCTCGGCGTCCTTCTGGAACTGCACGAACTCGTCGGGCTTGACCCAGCGGACGACGGGGTGGTGCCGCGGCGAGGGGCGCAGGTACTGGGTGATGGTGAGGAGGTCGCACCCGGCGTCGTGCAGCGCCTGCATCGTCTCCACGACCTCGTGCGGCTCCTCGCCCATCCCCAGGATCAGGTTGGACTTCGTGACCAGACCGGCCTCGCGAGCGGCGGTGATCACCGAGAGGGACCGGTCGAAGCGGAACCCGGGGCGGATGCGCTTGAAGATCCGCGGCACCGTCTCGACGTTGTGCGCCAGGACCTCGGGCCGGGAGGAGAACACCTCGGCCAGCTGCGCGGGATCGGCGTTGAAGTCCGGGATCAGCAACTCGACGCCGCACCCGGGGAGCTGGGCGTGGATCTGCCGCACCGTCTCGGCGTAGAGCCAGGCGCCGCCGTCGGGGAGGTCGTCGCGGGCGACACCGGTGATGGTGGCGTAGCGGAGACCCATGGTGGCGACGCTCTCGGCGACCCGCCGCGGCTCGTCGGCGTCGAAGTCGGCGGGCTTGCCGGTGTCGATCTGGCAGAAGTCGCAGCGCCGGGTGCACTGGTCGCCGCCGATGAGGAAGGTGGCCTCCCGGTCCTCCCAGCACTCGTAGATGTTGGGGCAGCCGGCCTCTTCGCAGACGGTGTGCAGGCCCTCGCGGCGGACCAGCGACTTGAGCTCGGTGTACTCCGGGCCGGTCTTCAACCGGGTCTTGATCCACTCCGGCTTGCGCTCGATCGGCACCTGGCTGTTGCGCACCTCGAGGCGCAGCATCTTCCGGCCGGCGGGCTCGATCCGGGAGTCCTGGACGGGGGACTGCTCAGGGTTCCTCGGGGGCGCCTCGCTCATGATCCCCACGGTACTCGCGAAGACACCGCAGCCCCCGTCGCGCGGGGCGACGGGGGCTGCGGCGGTGGAACGGTGCGGGTGGTCAGACCTGCCGGTCGTCCGGACCGGCCGTGGGGCCTTCGAAGGACCCGCCACCGGAAGAGGACGGCTCCGGGCTGTTCTTGATGTCTTCGCTCGCGCTGTCGGCGCCGTCGCCGTCGACGAACTGGGCGTCGCGGACGCCCATGTCCGACTCCGGAGGAGCGGAGTCGCCGGTGGTGTCGGCGGTGGACACGGTCTTGCCGGAGGTGCTGTCGGAGCTGGGCACGGGGTCCTCTCGGTAGCTGGGCACCGGGCCGTCCCCGGCCGGTGCGGGCGTCCACGCGTCGTTCTTCTTGCGACGCAGCAGGACGAACGCGGCAGTACCCGCAGCCAGCAGAACGAACACCCACGGCCAGCGGCGCGGCTCCGGCTGCAAGCCCGTCCGCCGCTTCACGGTCTTGGCGGTGGCGACGGCGGCCTTCTCGAACTCGCGGTGCTTCTTGCCGGCCTTCTTGCGGGCCTTCTTGGCGGTCTTCCGGGCCTTGCGGGTGGATTCCGCAGCCGCGGCGGCCAGCTCGGCGCGGCGGGCGTCGAGCTCGCTGCGGGCGCTGTCCACCCCGGCGACCAGGGTGTCGCGGGCGCTCTCCAGCGCCGGCGACACCGCCTCGCGCGCCGCCACGACCCGCGGGGTCGCGTACGCCAGGGCCGCGGCCTGCGCCGCGGTCAGCCGCGGACCGACGTCCTCCCGGGCCTTCAGGGCCGCCTTCTGCGCGGCCTCGACCCGGGGGGTCAGGTCGGCAGCGGCCCGGTTGGCGGCGGCCTGCGCCGACAGCACCGCAGCGGCGACCCGGGGCCCCGCTGCCTGGCGGGCCGCGTCGACCCGGGGCACGAAGGCCTCGCGGGCCGCGTCGACCCGCGGACCGAGGGCGTCGCGGGCGGCGTCCACCCGCGGACCGAGGGTGTCCCGGGCGGATGCGACCGCGGGGGCGGCCACCGCCACGGCGGCGGCCATCTTCGGGGCGACGGCCCGCTGGGCCGCCTCCAGGGCAGGGCCCGCGGCGTCGCGGGCGGCCTCCACGCGTGGACCGAGCTGTTCGGCGGCGGCGCGACCTGCCTCGGTCACCGCCGTCCCCAGGTGGGCCAGGCCCTCCTGCACTTCGGCGCTGATGATTTCGCCGCGCGTCTTCTTGCGGAACACGAGCTGCACCTCCGAGTTGATCGTCTGGCGATCATCCTGCCCGGTCCGGCCGATACGCACACCCCGAGACCTCAGCCGGGTGGGCGATCGGGCGTGGTCCTCGTTACGGTCCGGCCGTGCAGCTGCGCATCTTCACCGAACCCCAGATGGGCGCGGCCTACGACGACCTGCTGGCCGTCGCGCGCCGCACCGAGGAGACCGGCTTCGACGCCTTCTTCCGGTCCGACCACTACCTGACCATGGGCGGCGACGGCCTGCCCGGTCCCACCGACGCGTGGATCACCCTCGCCGGGCTCGCCCGGGAGACCAGCCGGATCCGCCTCGGCACGCTCATGACCGCCGGCACGTTCCGGCTCCCCGGCCCGCTGGCCATCTCGGTGGCGCAGGTCGACCAGATGAGCGGTGGCCGGGTCGAGCTGGGCATCGGCTCCGGCTGGTTCGAGGCCGAGCACACCGCCTACGGCATCCCCTTCCCGCCGCTGGGGGAGCGCTTCGACCGGTACGAGGAGCAGCTGGCCGTGCTCACCGGGCTGTGGCGCACCCCGGTGGGCGGGACGTTCGACTTCGACGGGCGGTACTACCAGCTGTCCGGCTCGCCGGCGCTGCCCAAGCCGGTGCAGGACGGCGGCGTGCCGATCCTCGTCGGCGGCCGGGGGAAGAAGCGGACGCCGCGGCTGGCGGCGCGGTACGCCGGCGAGTTCAACGTGCCGTTCATGCCGGCCGCGGACAACGCCCGGCTCTTCGCCGGCGTCCGGGAGGCGTGCGACGAGGCGGGCCGGGACCCGGCGTCGCTGGTGTACAGCTCGGCGCTGGTGCTCTGCGTCGGCCGCGACGAGGCCGAGCTCGCCCGCCGCGCCGCCGCGATCGGCCGGGACGTCGACGACCTCCGGGAGCACGGCGTCGCCGGCACGCCCGCCGAGGCGGTCGACACCCTCGGCCGCTACGCCGAGGCCGGCGCCTCGCGGGTCTACCTCCAGGTGCTCGACCTCGCCGACCTCGACCACCTGGACCTGGTCGCCGCCGAGGTGGCTCCTCAGCTCGGCTGAGCGGGCCGCGAACCGGCCGGAGCAGGCGTCGGGCGGTCGCCCCCGCGCTCGAGCCAGGCGCGGAATGCCTCGGGGGTCATCGCCGGGCCGGGCGCCCCGAGCACCTGGCAACCCAGTCGCCCCAACACCGCGTCGGTCTGCCGGTCCACGGAGTCGGCCACCACCGTGCCACCCAGCGCGCCGGCCAGCGCCACGGTGTGCCCGACGACGAGGGAGGCGCGCGGGTCGGCGACGACGTCGCGGACGAGCGCCGGGTCCAGGTGGATCCGGTCGGCCGGCAGGTCCCGCAGTCGGGTGAGGGCGAGGACGCCGGGGCCGTGGCCGTCGACCGCGGTGCGCACGCCGCTGCGGCGCAGCGCACCCAGCAGCGCAGAGACGTCGCCGGTGTCCGGGATGTCGGTGCGCAACCGGACCACGAGGGCCTCGGGAGGCAGCCCCGTCCGGAGCAGCTCGGCGGCGATCCGGGCCGGCAACCGGGCGGGTTCCTCGTCCAGCGGCAGGAGGGTGAGCTGCACCGGCACGGGGTGGTCGGCCCACCAGCGGGCCACCGCGGCGAGCGCATCGGGGAGGAGGGCCGTCCCGGCCGGGTTGCCGTCGCCCGCACCGGGGACGGCGTCGGCGACGACCACGCGCCCGTCGGCGTCCAGGACCGGCCGGACCTCCAGCCTGCCGGTCTCCGAGCCGTCGCCGCCGGCAGGTGCCGGTGCGGCGTCCGGACCGCCGGGAGAGAAGCGCTGGACGCCGCCACCGGAGGCCTTGGCGGCGTACATCGCCACGTCCGCGCAGTGGAGCAGACCGCTGACGTCGGTCGCGTGCTCGGGCGCCAGCGCGATACCGATGCTCACCCCGACCTGCACCGGTACTCCGGCCACCTCGACGGGCCGGTGGATCAGCGTGGCGATCCGTTCCGCGCACTCCTCGGCGTCCGCCGGGTCCCCGGTGGGCAGGACGACGGCGAACTCGTCGCCCCCGAGCCGGGCCAGCAGGTCGGTCGGGCGCACCTCCGGGAGCAGCCGGGCCCCCAGTTGGCGCAGGAGCTCGTCACCGGCCTCGTGCCCCAGGCCGTCGTTGACCGCCTTGAACCCGTTCAGGTCCAGCAGCAGCAGCCCGGTGGGGCGGCCGGCGGTCAGCCGCCGATCCAGCCGCTGGAGGAGGGCGCGGCGGTTGGGCAGCCCGGTGAGGTCGTCGGTCGAGGCCTGCCGCCGGGCCTCGTGCAGCCCGCGGCTCTCCGCGAAGGACACGGCCGTCCGGAGCAGGAACGCGGCCAGGCAGGCCAGCGCGAGGACCTCCTCCACCGCGGCGGCCCCGTCGCCCCAGCGGGCACCGAGGACCACGAGGGAGGAGACCGCGCAGGCGACCGGGATGACGAGCGACCGCCAGCGCACCGGGGAGCCCGTGTCCGCCGCGGGCTGCTGCCGCCGGCGCGGGCGCGCCGCTGCCGCCACGACGGCGGCCAGGCAGGCGTTCGCCATCCAGAAGAGGTCCAGCGGACCGCCAGGGACGTACCCGCCGCCGGCCTGTGCCTTGGCGAGCATCAGGTCGCCGGCGAACTTCGACGTGAGGATGACGCACACGCTGGTCAGGACCGGGTCCGCGCGGAAGCCCACGATGGCGAGCACGGCACCCACGAGGGTCAGCAGCAGCACGTCGGCCACCGGGTAGGCCAGGTTCGCGGCGGTGGCCAGGGCCGACAGGTCCGCGGAGGGCACGGCCGGGACGATCACCACTGCCACCGCGACCGCGGTCACCCCCAGGGCGCCGATCACCCCGTCGAGCCAGGTGCCGGCGTGCGGCCAGGCCAGCCGGGCCCGCACGAACAGCAGCGGGACCGCGAAGAGCGCGGGGTAGGAGCCGAGCCAGAAGACGTCGGCGACGGACGGGAAGGGCGGTTCGCCACCACTGACCAGGAGCAGCCGGTAGGCCAGGTCCCCGGCGATGTTGAACGAGAACCCGGCCGCCGCGGCCCACCACGCGAACCGTTCCCCGGGGACACGCCGGGCCGCCTGCAGGCAGACGACGACGGCGAACACCGGCACGAGGACGGAGAGGACGCCGGAGTACACGAGGGTCTCGGTCGGGGTGTGCGGCAGGCGCCAGGCGCCGGTGGCGAAGGCTGCCGTGCAGAGGAGGGCGGCGAGGACCAGGGGCTGCGACAGGGCCGTGGACCAGGCGTTCCTCCGGGCGTCAGGTCTCACGCCACGCACGCGGGGCACCCTGTCACGACGGGACCCGGCCGGGGCCGGAACCGGAACCCGACGCGCGAGCACGGGCCTGCGTCGGCGGCACCGGCACCCGCGGGGCGGGGACGAGGAGGGCGGTCCGGCGCGGCTCCGGTCCGGCCGTCGCGAGCCAAGTGAGCAGGTCCTCGACCGGCATGGGCGGGGCGACGGCCCAGCCCTGCGCGACATCGCAGCCGAGCGAGGCCAGGACCGCCCGCGTCTCGTCGTCCTCCACGCCCTCGGCGACCAGGGTCAGCCCAAGGTCGTGGGCGAGGGCGACGGTGTGCCGGACGATCGCCGTCGCCCGGTGGTCGCGCCCCACGTCGGCGGTGAGACTGCGGTCCAGCTTGAGCTCGTCGGCCGGCAGGTGCCGCAGGTAGGCCAGCGAGCTGTACCCGGTGCCGTAGTCGTCGATCGAGGTGCGGACGCCGAGCCGGCGCAACTCGCCCAGCACCGTGCGGCCGCGGTCGGGGTCGGCCATGAGGGTGTCCTCGACCAGTTCGAGGGTGAGCGCCGCGGCCGGGAGGCCGTGGGCGTGGAGCAGCGCCGAGACGGTGGCCGGGAGATCGGGATCGGTCACGCCGGCCGCGGACAGGTTCACCGACACCGGCACCGCCCGCTCCGGCCACCACCGGGTCGCGGCGCCGAGCGCCAGCCCGAGGACGGCGTCGGTGAGCGGCCGCATGAGACCGGCCTGCTCCGCGGCGGGCAGGACGACGGCGGGCGAGAGCAGCCCCCGGACCGGGTGCTCCCACCGCACCAGCGCCTCCACGCCGACCACCTCGCCGCTGCCGAGCGATACCTGCGGCTGCAGGTGGACGACCAGCTGCCCGTGGTCGAGGGCGGTCCGGAGGTCCTCCATCGTGCGCAGCCGGTCCCCGGAGCCGCTCCCGGGATCGGGGACGTAGGAGCGCACCCCCTCGCGGGCGTTCTTCGCCGAGTACATCGCCGCGTCGGCGCAGCGCAGCAGCTCGGTCACCGTGGCGGCGGGCACCGGGCCGGTGGCGATGCCGACGCTCACCCCGACGTGCAGCCGGACGCCGTCGACGACGAAGGGCTCGAGCACCCGGGCCCGCAGCCGGCCGGCGCGCGCGACGGCGTCGTCGAGACCGGCGCCGGGCAGCAGCACGGCGAACTCGTCGCCGCCCAGGCGCGCCAGCAGCTCCCCGGGGCCCAGCTCCGGCCACAGCCGGGGCCCGACCATCCGGAGCAGGTCGTCGCCCGCGGCGTGCCCGAGGCTGTCGTTGACCTCCTTGAACCCGTCGAGGTCCAGCAGGAGCAGGGCGACCGGGTGGTCGCTGCCCGGGGCGAGAGCCGCGCGGCCCCGCTCGAGGAGCGCCCGCCGGTTGGGCAGGCCGGTCAGCTCGTCGGTGCGCGCCTGCTCCCGGATCTCGTGCAGCCCGCGCAGCTCCTGGACGGACATGGCCGTGCGCGCCAGTGTGGCCAGCAGGCAGGTGACGGCGGCCCAGCCGGCGATGCCGAGGCCGGCCGATCCCCAGGTGGACACCAGGACGGCGACGCTCATCACGCTCGAGCCGAGGGGGACGAAGGCGACCCGCCAGCTCAGGCGCGCCACCGGATCGGCGTCGGCCGGCACGATCTCCGGTGTGCGCCCGGCGACGTGGGCCGACAGCGCGGTGAACGCGGCGCCGGCCAGCCAGGTGAGCGTCAGCGGCCCGTCGAGGACCACCTCGCCGTCCACCACGCGGCTCAGCATGAGGGCGTCGGCCGCGAGGGTGCACAGCAGGCCGGCGACGATCAGCACGAGCGGCCAGTCGCGGCGGAAGCCCATCACGGCGCAGACGGCGGCGACGGCGGCCAGGAGCAGGGTGTCGGCGACGGGGTACAGCTGGATGACCGCGAGCCGGCCGTCGGTCGGTCCCGACGCGATCGAGGGCAGCAGGGTGACGGCGAAGATCACCGCACCGCAGGCCCCGGTCAGCGCGTCGAACCACATGCTGGGGTGCGGCGTGCCGACGCGGGACCGCACCATCCCGACCAGGGCCACGCCCATCGCGGGGTAGGCCGGAGCCCAGAGGACCACGGTCAGCCAGGTCGGGACGACGCCGAGCGCGGGCTCGAGGACGAGGGCGTAGAGGGTCGTGCTCAGCGCCACGGCGGCGAGGGCGACGGCCAGGGCGTTCCACACCAGCCGGTCGTCGCGGCGGTGGACCGCCGCCCGCCGGCAGACGGCCGCCCCGAGCAGGTAGACCGCGTCGTAGACCACGAGGTCGTAGGCGAGCGCGACGGCGTCCGCGGACGGGCGCCACAGCTCACCCGTCGCGTAGGCGGCCAGGGCGCCCAGGCAGGCGAGCAGCAGCCCACCGGTCCGGGGGGCGCGACCAGGGCCGGCGTGCGCGTCGGTGGGCTCCACGGTCGGGTCATCGGTCCCGGGGGCAGGCGCGTCGAGACGAATCCGTCTGTCATGGCCCCAAAGGGGGACGCCGCCCCTGCCCGCCGACGGCCGCGGAGCCGGCCGGCGCCCGCGGCCGTCGGCGGGCGGCCAGGCGGTAGGCTCGGGCGCGTGACCGGGCGGCTCCTGCTTCTCCGGCCGTGCTGACCTGACACATCCGGACAGCACGGCGACCCCTCCTGCGTGAGGGGTTTTTTGTTGCCCGCCCACCGGTACCGCACCGCGCGCACCACGATCCGGGAGCACGAGACGATGAGCCAGACGGACAGCCAGCCCAGCACCGGGCCCGCGGGCGACGGCATGCCGCCGCACCGGTACACCCCGGCGCTGGCCCAGCGCATCGAGCTGGCCTGGCAGGACCGCTGGGCGGCCGAGGGCACCTTCCACACGCCCAACCCGGTCGGGCGGCTGAGCGCGGGCTTCGACGAGGTGGCCGACCGGCCCAAGTACTTCGCGATGGACATGTTCCCGTACCCGTCGGGCGCCGGGCTCCACGTCGGGCACCCGCTGGGCTACCTGGGCACCGACGTGACCAGCCGCTTCCGCCGCATGGACGGCGACAACGTGCTGCACCCGATGGGCTACGACGCCTTCGGCCTGCCCGCCGAGCAGTACGCCGTCCAGACCGGGCAGCACCCGCGGATCACCACCGAGGCGAACATCGCCGCGATCAGGGCTCAGCTGCGCCGCCTGGGCGTCGACCACGACGACCGCCGGACCTTCGCCACCATCGACCCGGGCTACTACAAGTGGACCCAGTGGATCTTCCTGCAGATCTTCGGGTCGTGGTTCGACGAGGCGGCGGGCAGGGCGCGGCCGATCGAGGAGCTGGTCGCCGAGCTGGACGCCGGCACCCGCGAGCCGGCCGCCGGGACCAACCCGACCGGCCGGCCGTGGGGCGAGCTGGACGAGGCCGAGCGGGGTGCCGTCGTCGACGCGCACCGGCTGGCCTACCTGAACGAGGCGCCGGTGAACTGGTGCCCGGGCCTGGGCACGGTGCTCTCCAACGAGGAGGTCACCCCCGACGGCCGCTCCGAGCGGGGCAACTTTCCGGTGTTCCGGCGGCCGCTGAAGCAGTGGATGATGCGGATCACCGCCTACGCAGACCGCCTGCTGGCCGACCTGGACCGGCTGGACTGGCCGGATTCGCTGAAGCTCATGCAGCGCAACTGGATCGGCCGCTCGACGGGTGCCCGGATCCGGTTCGCCTGCTCCGGGCAGACCGTCGAGGTCTTCACCACCCGCCCCGACACCCTGTTCGGCGCCACCTACATGGTGCTGGCCCCCGAGCACCCGCTGGTCGGCGAGCTGACCGCCGCGGCGTGGCCGGACGGCACCGACCCGCGCTGGACCGGTGGTGCCGGAACGCCGGCCGAGGCGGTGCGCGAGTACCAGCGGCAGGCCTCCCGCCGTTCGGAGCTGGACCGGCAGGACGCCGGCCGGGAGAAGACCGGCGTCTGGCTGGGCGTCACCGCGGTGAACCCGGTGAACGGGCACGAGCTGCCGGTGTTCATCGCCGACTACGTGCTCACCGGTTACGGCACCGGGGCGATCATGGCGGTGCCCGGCGAGGACCAGCGGGACTGGGAGTTCGCCCGGGCGTTCGGGCTGGAGATCGTCCCGACCGTCGAGCGGCCGGAGGGCTTCGACCACGACAGCGGCGCCTGGACCGGCCCCGGCGCGATGATCAACTCGGCGAACGACGAGATCAGCCTGGACGGCCTGGACAAGGCGCAGGCGATCGCCCGCATCACCGAGTGGCTGGTGCAGCGCGGCGCCGGCGAGGCGACCACCACCTACAAGCTGCGCGACTGGCTGTTCAGCCGGCAGCGCTACTGGGGCGAGCCGTTCCCCATCGTCTACGACGAGCACGACCGCCCGGTCGCGGTGCCCGAGTCGATGCTGCCGGTGCTCCTGCCCGAGGTCGACGACTACTCGCCCAAGACGTTCGCCGACGACGACGCCGACTCCGCCCCGGAGCCGCCGCTGTCGCGCGCCGGCGAGTGGACGACGGTCGAGCTCGACCTGGGCGACGGCCCGCGCAAGTACCGCAGGGAGACCAACACGATGCCCAACTGGGCCGGGTCGTGCTGGTACTACCTGCGCTACCTGGACCCCGGCGACGACGAGCGGATGGTCGACCCGGAACTCGAGCGCTACTGGATGGGCCCGCGCGGCGAGGGCGACGTCGGCGGCGTCGACCTCTACGTCGGCGGTGTCGAGCACGCGGTGCTGCACCTGCTGTACGCCCGGTTCTGGCACAAGGTGCTGCACGACCTCGGGCACGTCTCCAGCGAGGAGCCGTTCCGCCGGCTGGTGAACCAGGGCTACATCTCCGCGTACGCCTACACCGACGAGCGCGGCTTCTACGTGCCCGCGGCCGACGTCGTCGAGCGCGACGGGCGGTTCCTGTTCGAGGGCAAGCCGGTCAACCGCGAGTACGGGAAGATCGGCAAGAGCCTCAAGAACATGGTCACGCCGGACGAGATGATCGGCGCGTACGGGGCCGACACCTTCCGGGTGTACGAGATGTCGACCGGCCCGCTGGAGCAGTCGCGGCCGTGGGAGACCAAGGCCGTGGTCGGCTCCCAGCGCCTCCTGCAGCGCGTCTGGCGGGTCGTGGTCGACGAGCAGACCGGCGCCGTCCGGGCCACCGACGACGTCGCCGCGGACGACGGGACGCAGCGCGCGCTGCACCGGGCCATCGCCGGTGTCCGGGACGGCTACGCGACGCTGCGGTTCAACATCGCGATCGCCCGCATCACCGAGCTGACCAACCACCTCACCTCGGTGTTCGGCGCGTCGTCGCCGGTGCCGCGACCGGTCGCCGAGGCGCTGGTGCTCATGCTCGCCCCGCTGGCACCCCACGTCGCCGAGGAGCTGTGGTCGCGGCTGGGCCACCCGGGGTCGTCGGCGTGGGCACCCTTCCCGCAGGTGGAGGAGCGCTGGCTGGTCGAGGACACCGTGCAGGTCGCCGTCCAGGTCAACGGCAAGGTGCGGTCGCAGGTGACCGTCCCCGCCGACGCGGACGCCGCGGCGCTGGAGGCGGCTGCCCGGGCCGACGAGAAGATCGCCGGCTACCTGGACGGGGCGACCGTCCGCCGCGTGGTCGCCGTCCCCGGCCGGCTGGTCAACTTCGTCCTGGGGTGAGGCAGGGCCTCAGCGGGGGCGGATGCGGATGATCGCGTGGCGGTCGCCCGCCCGGCGGAGGAGCCGGTGCGCCAGCCGCGCGGTCGCGTCCCCGACGGTGAACTTCCACCCGTAGGCGCGGCGGAGCGCGGCCAGCGCCCGCGGCCGCTCCGCGTCCGGGACGAAGTCGGCGGTCCCCTCGACGGCGGGGCCCCGGGCGCGGCCCCGGACGTCGCACGGGGCGACGGTGACGCGGGTGGTGTGCCGCAGCCGCTTCACCTTGCCCGAGTCGGCGCGGGTCCAGACCACCAGGGCGTCGCCGTCCGGCGCGGCCCAGACGGGGGTGGCGACGGGTACGCCGGTGCGCCGGAACGTGGTGAGGCTGACGTACTCGCTGCGGGGGAGCGCGGTCACGCGGGGGCGGCCGTGCGCTCGGGCGAGCCGGTGAGGACGGCGCGCATCGCGTCCTCGACCGGCTGCACGGCGTCGGCCACCGTCACGTCCCGGCCCAGCTCGGCCGACAGCGAGGTCACCCCGGCATCGGGGATCCCGCACGGGATCATGTTGCCGAAAAAGGACAGGTCGGGGTCGCAGTTCAGCGCGAAGCCGTGCATCGTGACGCCCCGGGCGACCCGGATGCCGATGGCGGCGACCTTGCGCTCGGGCCGGAACCCGCTGCCCGGGGCGTCGGCCGGCAGCCACACGCCGCTGCGGCCCTCGACCCGGCCGGCGTCCACGCCGAACCCGGCGCACACCTCGATCAGCGCGCTCTCCAGCCGCCGGACGTAGGCGACGACGTCGACCGGGTCGGGCAGGGCGACGATCGGGTACCCGACCAGCTGTCCCGGGCCGTGCCAGGTGATCTTGCCGCCGCGGTCGACGTCGACGACCGGGGTGCCGTCGAACGGGCGCTCGTGCGGCTCGGTCCGGCGACCGGCCGTGTACACCGAGGGGTGCTCGAGCAGGAGCAACATGTCGGGGACCTCCCCGGCTACCCGCTGGGCGTGCAGCTCGCGCTGGCGCGCCCAGGCCTCCTCGTAGGGGACGGTCCCGGCGTGCACCACGCGCAGCTCAGCCACGGGCCCAGCCTATGCCCGTGTCACGCGAGGCGGCGCGGATCGAGCCGGGTCTCCACCGCGGTGCCGTCCGGCCCGCGCGCCACCCGGTAGCCCGCCGCTCCGGGCCGGTCGGAGACCACCTCGACCAGCTCCGTGCCCCGGTAGACCAGGCCGGCGCCGTCGTCGGTGGCGTGGCCGCCGGGCAGCGTGCCGTCGGCCACCAGCCGGTGGTACAGCGGCCGGCGCTGCTCCTCGGAGTCGTGGTGGACGCCGTTGGAGGTCGGGATGAGCCCGAGGCCGTCGGTCACCGGCCGCAGGTCCGGCCCGTAGGAGTCGGTGGTGCCGCCCACGTGCCAGCACAGCGAACCCGCCGAGACCCCGGCCAGCACGACCCCGGCCTGCCGCACCTCGCGGAACACCTCGTCGAGCCCGTGCACCCGCCAGACCGCCAGCAGGTTCGCCACGCTGCCGCCGCCGACCCAGACGACGTCCTGCGCCAGCAGGTGCGCGCGGACGTCGGCCACCGTTGGCATCGGGAACAGGCTGAGGTGGCTGACCTGGACCGCGCTGCCGGCGAAGGCCCCGTAGACGCCGGCCACGCGGGCCGGGTCGTCGCCGGTCGCCGTCCCCAGGTAGCACAGCCGCGGCCGGGCGGGTGCCCCGGCGAGCTCGACGGCCAGGTCGAAGACCGGGCCGGGGCGCCAGTCGTAGGGGCCGCGGCCCCGGGAGGCGAAGCCCATGCTGGTGGCCAGGATCGTGGGCGCGGCAGCGGGCATCAGCCGGCGCTCCGGTCGTCGGGATCCACAGCCGGCCGCAGGGTGCGGAGGACGGCGCGCGCGGTCCGGGCCCCGCTGGCCATCGCGCCCTGGATGGACGGGGTGTCCCGGTGGTCGCCGCAGACGAACACGCCGTCGCCCAGGTCGACCGGCCGGCGAAGCTGCAACGGGGGGAGCGCGGCGGGCTGCGCGCCCGGCACGGTGACCGACGTCAGGTGCGCCAGCTCCGACGGCGGGACGCCGTGCGCCGCGGCGATCTCGCCGGCCACCTCGTCCGCCCGGGTGCGGTCGAGCGTCGAGCTGGCGACGAGCGCCCGCCCGTCGGGGCTGTAGCGCGGCTGGGCGTCGGAGAGGACCACGGTGTTGACCAGCCGGCCCCCGGGGCTGCCGAGCACGATCAGCGGCACCCGGGTCGGTGACTCCGCCAGCACGTGCAGGTGGGTGGTGACCTCGCGCGGGGCGGCGGCGTCGACCGCGGGGAGGAGGCGGGCAGTCGTCGCGGGGTCGGTGGCGACCACGACCGCGTCGGCCGACCAGCTGCCACCGTCGGTGACCACGGATCCGGAGGAGACGGCGTGGACGGCCGTGTGCAGGTGCACCCGGTCCGCGCCGATCCGCCCGGCTAGCTGCTCGCCGACCGCCTGCATGCCCGCCGCCGGGAGCGCGATCCCGCCCCGTACGAAGCTGCGCCACAGCAGGTCCAGGTACCGGCTGGACGTCGCGAGCTCGTCCTCCAGGAGGACGCCGGCCAGGAACGGGCGCAGGAACCGCTCGATGGCCGCGTCGCCGACGCCCGCCGCGCGCAGGGCCTGCTCCGCGGAGCTCTCCGGCGACCGCAGCAGCCGGTCGACGGGGGAGTAGCCGGCGCGCAGGGAGAAGGCCACGAGGGCCGCCTTCTCCCGCAGCGATCCGAGCGGCGCCGCCGCGGTGCCGAGGACGGCGGCGGGACGCTGCCGGGGGTCGACGACGCGGTGGGCCCGGCCGTCCACCCGGATGACCGCGCCGCGCTCGAACCAGCCGAGCTCCAGCGCCGGTAGGTCGAGGTCGGCGGCCCGGGGGTAGCCGGTGTTCAGCACCTGGAAACCGCGGTCGACGACGAACCCGTCGATGCGCTCGCTGGCGAGCCGGCCGCCGGCGTGCCCACCGGCCTCCAGCACGTGCACGTCGATGCCGGCGTCGGCCAGCCGGGTCGCGGCGGAGAGCCCGGCCAGGCCGGCACCGGCGACGACGACCTGGGCCCGCTGCGGCATCGACACGGCCCGACGGTAGCCGGGACCGGGCGCCGCGGACCGCGCACCCGCGGTCCGCGGCCTGTGGACGACGCCGGCACGGACCGGCCGGATCGTCCTACGGTCCCGGTCATGCCCGTCGTCCCGCCGCCCGGTCCCGGTGCCGCCCCGCCACCCGTCGTCCCCGGCTACACCCTCGAGGCGCTGCTGGGCCGGGGCGCGTCGGGCGAGGTGTGGCGGGCGGTCCCGCGCGGTGGCGGGGAGGCCGTCGCGGTGAAGGTGCTGCTGGCCGGCGACCCCGAACGGCAGGCGCGCGAGGCGGTGCTGCTCGGGGAACTGGACCACCCGCACCTGGTGCGCCTGCACGAGGTGGTGCACCAGCCCCGTCGCGGCGGGGCACCACGGGTCGCGCTGGTGCTCGACCTGCTCGCCGGGGGCAGCCTGGCCGATCTGCTCGGCCGGCGCGGGCGGCTGCACCCGGGTGAGGTCGTCACCGCGATCGCCCCGGTCGCCGGGGCGCTGGCCCACGCGCACGACCACGGCGTCGTGCACGGCGACCTGTCGCCGGGCAACATCGTCTTCACCGCCGAGGGGCGGCCGGTGCTCACCGACCTCGGCGTGGCCCGCGTGCTAGGGGAGACGGCGGCCGCGGAGGTCACCCCCGCCTACGTCGACCCGGCCGTGGCCCGCGGCGGTGCGCCCGGCCCGGCGTCGGACGTCTTCGGGATCGCCGCGGCCGCCTTCCACGCGCTCACCGGCATAGCCCCGTGGAACGCCGCGTCCCCCGCAGACACGCTCACCGTGGCCGCCGGGGGTCATCTCCCGGATCTGGCCGAGCTCGCCCCGGACGCCCCCGCCGAGCTGGTCGCGGCCATCCGCCGCGGGCTCTCCGCCGATCCGCACGACCGGGGCGGCGCGGCGGCGTTCGCGCTGGACCTGCGGCACGCCTGCCGGCCGGAGCCGGTGGCGCTGTCGGCCGGGCCCCGGGCCGGTGCCGGCCGCCCCGACGTGCGCACGGAGCTGACCCACGTGGTGCCGGGCCGCCGCCCGCGGCCGGCCCCCGTCGTCGTCGACCCGCCGGGCCGCGGCAGGCGGCGGGCCCGGCGACCGGTGGCCGCGACCGGTCCGCTCGCCCGGGGGCTGCTGGTCACGGCCCTGGTCGTGGCGGCGCTGGCCGTCACCGCCTGGGCGGGCACGCGCTGGGGTGGTGGCAGCGACGCGGCGGGCACCGCGCCGGCCGCCGCCGCCCCCCGTGACTCCGGCGCCGATCCGCCGGCGGACCCCACGCCGGCTGCGGGAAGCGCGGCGACCGCGGCGCCGGAGCCCGAGGTGACGGGGGACGGGCTGCCGGAGACGGCGGCGCCCGCGGGGCCGGACGAGTGGCGTGCGCTCGTGGCCGAGCTGTACGCGCGGCGGGCGGAGGGGCTCAGCGGCACGCCGGCGAGGCTCCGCGACGTCTACTCCGCCGGCAGTGCTCTGCTGGCCGCGGACGAGGAGCACGCGCAGCGGCTGGCGGCAGCGGGGGAGGCCCTGCACGGGTTCGCCCCGGCCCTCGTCGAGCTCGGCGTCGGCGAGTCCTCTTCCGACCGGGCCGAGCTGCGGCTCACGGATCGCTGGCCCGACTACCGCGTGGTGCCGGCGGACGACCCGGCCGGCGCACCGCTGCGCACGGTTCCCGGTCGGCCGGACGCCGAGGTCCGGATGGTGCTCGTCCGGACGCCCGACGGCTGGCGGATCGAGCAGGCCGAGCGCGTGTCCTGAGCGGACCGCCCGACCGGTCGGTGCCCGAGCGGTCAGGCCGGCGCGACGGCGGCGCGCAGGGCGGAGTCGACGTCGCGGTGCGCGAAGCGGTACCCGGCCTCCGACAGCTTCGCGGGGACGGCCCGCTGCCCGGCGAGCACGCCGACGTCGGCGAACTCCCCGAGCACGATGCGCAGGGCCGGGGCGGGCACCGCCAGCACGGTCGGGCGGTGGAGCACCCGGCCCAGGGCGGCGGTGAACTCGGCGTTGGTCACCGGTTCGGGCCCGCAGAGGTTGACCGGGCCGGGCACGTCGCGGGTCAGCAGGAAGCGGATCGCGCCGACCTCGTCCTCCTGGCTGATCCAGGGCATGTACTGCCGGCCGGAACCCAGCCGCCCGCCCACCCCGGCGCGGAACAGCGGCAGGATCCGCCCGAGCAGCCCGCCGCGTCCGAGCGCCAGACCCGTGCGCAGGGTGGTCACCCGAACGCCGGCGTCGGCGGCCGGCGCCGTCGCCCCTTCCCAGGCCACGCACACCCGGGCCAGGAAGTCGTCCCCGGCTGGCTCGGACTCGTCGACGACGCGGTCGCCGGTGTCGCCGTACCAACCCACCGCGGACCCGTTGAGCAGCACCCGCGGACGGTCCGGGTCGGTGCGCGCGGCGGCGGCGAGCGCCTCGCTCAGCGTCGCGGTGGTGTCCACCCGGCTGCTGAGGACCGCCTGCTTGTGCCTGGCGTTCCAGCGGCGGTCGCCGACCCCGACGCCGGCCAGGTTGACGGCGGCGTCGACGTCCTGCAGCACCGCCGGGTCGATCCGCCGGTGCTGGGGGTCCCAGCGGTGCTCGTCGGCGGTCCGCGGGGTGCGGCGCACCAGCTGGACCACCTGGTGACCGTCGGCCCGCAGGGCGGGCAGCAGGGCGCTGCCGATCATCCCGGAGGCACCGGACACGGCGATCTTCATGCAGCACTTCCCAGCGGGAACGGGTTCTGCGGGCAGGACGGGCTCGGGGCCCCGGTGGTCACCGGGGCCCCGAGCGGTGGTGCGTCAGGCGAGACCGAGCTCGCCCTGGAACTGACCGGCCTCCAGGCGCTCGCGCACCGTGGTGAGGAACCGCGCGGCGTCGGCGCCGTCGACGATCCGGTGGTCGTAGGTGAGGGCCAGGTACACCATGGAGCGGACGGCGATGACCTCGCCGAGCTCGGCGTCCTGCACCACGACCGGCCGCTTCACGACCGAGCCGGTGCCCAGGATGGCGACCTGCGGCTGGTTGATGATCGGCGTGTCGAACAGGGCGCCACGGCTGCCGGTGTTGGTCAGCGTGAACGTCCCCCCGCCGAGCTCGTCCGGCGTCACCTTGTTGGTGCGGGTCCGCTCGGCCAGGTCGGCGATCTTGCGCGCGAGCCCGCCCAGGCTCAGGTCGCCGGCCTCGTGGATGACCGGGACGAGCAGGCCCCGATCGGTGTCCACGGCGACGCCGAGGTTCTCGGAGTCGTGGTAGGTGACCGTGCCGGCCTCGAGGTCGATCGAGGAGTTCACCGACGGGTGCTGCTTGAGCGCCTCGACCGCCGCCTTGGCGAAGAACGGCAGGAACGACAGCTTCACGCCCTCGCGGGCCTCGAAGTCGCCCTTCGCCCGCTGGCGCAGGTTGGCGATGCGGGTGACGTCGGCCTCGACCACCGTGGTCAGCTGCGCGCTCACCTGCAACGACTCCACCATCCGGCGGGCGATCACGCCGCGCAGCCGGGAGAGCTTCTCGGTGCGCCCGCGCACCGAGGTGTCCGGCGTGGCGGCCGGCGACGGCGTGCGCGCGCCACCGGAGGGCGACGACGCGGCGGGCTTCGCGGCGGCCGGGGCCTCGGCCGGGGCGGCGGACTTCTCGGCGGCGGCGAGCACGTCCTGCTTGCGGATGCGCCCACCCACGCCGGTGCCCGAGACCGTGTTCAGGTCCACCTTGTGCTCGGCGGCCAGGCGGCGCACCAGCGGGGTCACGTACTGACCGCCGCCGCCGTCCCCCGACGGTGCCGGGGACGAGGAGGACGGGGCCTGCGGGGCCACCTGCGGCGCGGGTGCCGAGGTCGGCGACGTCGACGGCTGGGAGCCGCTGGCGCCGTAGTCACCACCGGGCTGCTCGCTGGCCTGATCGGCCTCCTTGGCCTTCGGGGCCGCCTGGGGCTCGGGCTCGGCCGGAGCCTCCTCCTTCGGCGCCTCCTGCTGCTGGGGGGCCTCCTGCTCCTGCGGGGCCTCCTGCTGCGGCGCGGGGGCGGTGCCGCCGCCGGATCCGCCGGTGCCGATCACGGCCAGCTGCGCGCCGACGTCGACGGTCTCGTCCTCGTCGACCGTGATCTCCAGCAGCGTGCCGCTGACCGGGGCCGGGATCTCGGTGTCGACCTTGTCGGTGGAGACCTCGAGCAGCGGCTCGTCGGCGGTGATCTCGTCGCCGACGGCCTTCAGCCAGCGGGTGACGGTGCCCTCGGTGACGCTCTCGCCGAGCGCCGGCATGGTGACGGGGGTGCCCTCGCCGCCACCGGAGCCCCCGGAGTCGCCGCCACCGGACTCGGCGGCCGGTGCCTGCTCGGGCTCCGGCTCGGCGGCCGGCTCCTCCTGCTGCCCACCGGAGCCGGCGTCCTCGACCTGCTGGTCGGGGGTCTGCGGCGCGTCCTCGGCGTCCTCGGCGGAGGCCGGCTGGCTGCCGGCCCCCTCGTCGCCGTCCCCGCCGCCGATCACGGCCAGCTCGGCGCCGACGTCGACGGTCTCGTCCTCGGCCACGAGGATCTTGCTGAGCACGCCGGCGGCCGGCGAGGGGATCTCGGTGTCGACCTTGTCGGTCGACACCTCGAGGAGGGGCTCGTCGACCTCGACCTGGTCGCCCTCCTGCTTGAGCCATCGGGTGACCGTGCCCTCGGTGACGCTCTCGCCCAGGGCGGGCATGGTGACGGAGGTCGGCATCGGGGCAGTGCTCCTTCTGGCGCTGGGTGGATGGGGGTGGAGCGGGATCAGCCGTGCACGTGGAGCGGCTTGCCGGCGAGCGCGAGGTGGGCCTCGCCCAGGGCCTCGCTCTGCGTCGGGTGCGGGTGGATGAGGCTGGCGACGTCGTCGGCCTCGGCCTCCCAGTTGTAGATCAGCTGGGCCTCGGCGATGAGCTCGCCGACCCGGCTGCCCACCATGTGGATGCCGACGACGGGCCCGTCCGGGGCCTGCACCAGCTTGACCGCGCCCGTCGTCTTCAGGATCTGGCTGCGGCCGTTGCCGGCGAGGTCGTAGGTGAGCGTGGTGACGTCCCCGTAGCGCTCCTTGGCCTGCGCCTCGGTGAGGCCGACCGAGGCGACCTCGGGGTCGGAGTAGGTGATCCGCGGGACGCCGGCGTAGTCGATGGGAGCGGGCTCCAGCCCGGCCACCCGCTCCGCGACGAGGATGCCCTCGCCGAAGCCGACGTGGGCCAGCTGCAGCGTCGGGACGAGGTCGCCGACGGCGGAGACGGTCGGGATGTTGGTGCGCATGTACTCGTCGACGAGGACGTAGCCGCGCTCCATCTGGACGCCCACCTCCTCGTAGCCGATACCGGAGCTGACCGGGCCGCGGCCGACGGCGACGAGCACCAGCTCGGCCTCCAGCTCCTTGCCGTTCTCCAGCGTCACCTTGACGCCGTCGTCGGTGGTCTGCACGCCGGACACCTTGTTGCCCAGCTCGAAGCCGATCTTGCGGCGGCGGAAGGCGCGCTCCAGCAGCTTCGAGGACGACTCGTCCTCCAGCGGCACCAGGTGGGGGAGGCCCTCGACGATGGTGACGTCGACGCCGAAGGACTTCCACGCGCTGGCGAACTCGCAGCCGATGACGCCGCCGCCCAGGATGATCGCCGAGCTGGGGACGCGGTCGAGCTCCAGGGCGTCCTCGCTGGTGATGACCTTGGTGCCGTCGAGCTCGATGCCCGGGAGCGTGCGCGGGTAGGAGCCGGTGGCCAGCAGGACGTGCTTGCCCTCGTACGACTGGCCGGCCACCTCCACCGTGGTGGGGGACGTGAGCCGGCCCTCGCCCTCGACATAGGTGATCTTGCGGGCCTTCACCAGGCCCTGCAGGCCCTTGTAGAGCTTGGCGACGACGCCGTTCTTGTAGTTGTTGACGCCGTCCATGTCGATGCCGGCCAGCGACGTCTTGACGCCGAACTGCTCGCCCTCGCGGGCCATGTCGGCCACCTCGCCGGCGTGCAGCAGCGCCTTGGTCGGGATGCAGCCGCGGTGCAGGCAGGTGCCGCCGACCTTGTCCTTCTCGATCAGGACGACGCTGAGGCCGAGCTCCGCGGCCCGGAAGGCTGCGGCGTAACCGCCCGAGCCACCGCCGAGGATGACCAGGTCGGCGGGAGAGGTGGGTGCGCTCACGGATGCTCCTCAGGTGCGACGGACGGCGTCCCCGCTCGAGCGGGCGGGGGCTGTTGCCCATCCTGCCACTCCGGGAACGACCTGGCCGGTAGCACCGTTGCTCCCGCGGGCGTCGCGGGTGATCACCGCGGCCACGGCAGGACGGAGAGGCCGATGGGGTTGTTCGACCGGTGGCGGGGCCGGCGCGGGCGTAGCGGCGGTGCGGGCCGCCCCACGCTGGACCGGGGGTCGCAGCGCGGCGACCTCAGCCACCTCGAGCAGTTCGTGGCCAGCCGCCGCGGCGTCGAGGGCTACGTGGAGCCCCGGACGGCGGTCACCGAGGTGACGATCGTGCTGGTCGCGGCCGACGGCGAGTGGACCCGCCGGCGCATCGACGGGCCCGACGTCGCGCGGAAGCTGTCCAAGGACCTGGCCATCCCGGTGTACGACGCCGCGGTGACCGGCTACCCGCAGCGCATGCGCGACTGGAGCGCCCGCCAGAAGAAGCTGTGACACCGCGGGCTGTGACACCGCGATCCTCCGGATCGCACCGCGGGCTGTGACACCGCGATCCTCCGGAGCGCACCGCTGCCAGGTGCCGTGTCCGGCCGCGGTGGAGCCGCTTCGTCGTCCCTGCGCGGACCCCTCCGGGGCCCACTCGGGACGACCAACCCATCGGTTCAGGCCTCGGCGATGAGGGCCTCGATGGTCGCGAGCAGGGTGCGGACCGGGACGCCGGTGCCGCCCTTGGGCGTGTAGCCCCAGGGCGCGGCGGTGTTGTAGCTGGGCCCGGCGATGTCGATGTGCGCCCACGGCAGTCCGGCCGGCACGAACTCGGCGAGGAAGTGCCCGCCCACGAGCATCCCGCCCATCCGGTCGGCGTTGGCGTTGACGAAGTCCGCGACCGTCGAGTCCAGCCCCTTGCGCAGCTCCTCCGGCAGCGGCATCGGCCACATGGACTCACCGCTGCGCTCCGCGGCCGCGATCACCGCGTCGCGCAGGTCGTCGGTGCCCATGACGCCGGAGGTGCGGGCGCCGAGGGCGACCATCTGCGCGCCGGTGAGGGTGGCCGTCTCCAGCAGGACGTCCGGGGAGTCCTCGGCGGCGCGCGCGATCGCGTCGGCCAGCACGACCCGGCCCTCGGCGTCGGTGTTGGTGATCTCCGCCTTCTTGCCGTTGCGGAAGGTGACCACGTCGGCCGGCCGGTAGGCGGTGCCGCTCGGCAGGTTCTCCGCCATCGGCACGGTCGCGACGACCTCGACGGCCAGCCCGAGCTGCGCGACGAGGCAGATGGTGGCGATCACGGCGGCGGCGCCGGCCATGTCGCTCTTCATGTCCTCCATCTTGGCGGCGGGCTTGATCGAGATGCCGCCGCTGTCGAAGGTGATGCCCTTGCCGACCAGCGCCACCTTCTTGCGCGCGCCCTTGCCCGCGTAGGACAGCCGCAGCAGCCGCGGCTTGCGGGTGGACCCGCCCCCGACGGCCAGGATGCCGCCGTACCCGCCGGCGGCCAGCGCGTCCTCGTCCAGGATCTCCGCGGTCAGCCCGAGCTTCTCGCCGGCGGCGGCACCGCGCGCGGCGAACTCGGCCGGGTAGAGGTCGTTCGGCGGGGTGTTGACCAGGTCGCGCACCAGGGCGACGGCGTCGGCGACGGCGCGGACCCGGCGCAGGGCGGTCTCGGCGGCACCGGCCCCCGGCACGACGATGGTGAACTCGCTCGGCGGGGCCGGGCGGTCGGCGGGCAGCTGCGACTTGTAGGCGGTGAACTCGTAGGCACCCAGCAGGGAACCCTCGCCGACGGCGTGCAGCCGCTCGGTGTCGGGCGTCCCGCCCACGGCGGCCAGCAGGCTCACCACCGAACGGCGGCCGCGCAGCGCACGGCTGGCCGCGCCGGCGGCCCGGCGCACGGCCTCGGTGCGGTAGCCACCGGACGGATCGGGCGCGCCCAGCCCCACGACGGCGACCACGGGGAACGGCCCCTGGCCGAAGGAGGGCAGCCGGGTGACCTCGTCCTCGGCGCCGCGGACGCCCAGGTCGCCCAGCGCGGGGAGGAGCCGGCCCCCGAGCAGGCGGTCGACGGCCTCCGCGCCGGGCGTGGGGAGCGGCCCGTCGGGGCCCTTCCCGACGGCGACGACGACGGCGTCGCCGGTCAGCTTCTCGAGCGGGTGGTCGGTGGCGGAGATCGTCGGCGGCACCGCCCGATCCTAGGAGGCCCCTCCGGCACCGCTCCGCCCGCCCGCTCGCTCGCTCGCGGCGGACCCCTGCCCGCAGGGCCGCGCTAGCGTGCCCCCCGTGACACCGCTGACCTCACCCCTGCACGACCGGCACCTCGCGGCCGGGGCCAAGCTCGCCGACTTCAGCGGCTGGTCGATGCCGATCGAGTACGCCGGTGGTGGCGTGCTCGCCGAGCACTCCGCGGTGCGGGACGGGGTCGGCCTGTTCGACGTCTCCCACCTGGGCACGGGGACGGTGCGCGGGCCCGGTGCCGCGGCGTTCGTGGACACCTGCCTGACCAACGACCTGTCGCGCATCGGTCCGGGGCAGGCGCAGTACACGCTCTGCTGCGTGCCCGACGGGGAGCCGGGCGCCGGGGGAGTGGTCGACGACCTGATCGTCTACGTGCACGGCCCCGACGACGTGCTCCTCGTGCCCAACGCCGCGAACGCCGCCGAGGTGCTGGGCCGGCTGGCCGATGCCGCTCCGGCGGGCATCGCGGTGGAGAACCGGCACGCCGAGGTCGCCGTCCTGGCCGTCCAGGGCCCGCGGTCGCTGCAGGTGCTGGAGCTCCTCGGCGTCCCCGGGGAGATCGGCTACATGTCCTTCGTGACCGGTACCGGCGGGCGGGGCGCCGAGGTGACGGTGTGCCGCACCGGCTACACCGGGGAGCACGGCTACGAGCTGCTGGTGGACGCCGATCGCGCCGGGGAGACGTGGGACGCCCTGCTGGAGGCCGGGCAGGACCTGGGCATCCGCCCGTGCGGGCTCGGGGCCCGCGACACGCTGCGGACGGAGATGGGCTACCCGCTGCACGGGCACGAGCTCTCCCGGGACATCACCCCCAACCAGGCCCGCGCCGGCTGGGCGGTCGGGTGGCGCAAGCCGGAGTTCTGGGGACGGCAGGCGCTGACGGCGGAGAAGGAGGCCGGGCCGGCCCGCCTGCTGTGGGGGTTGAAGGCGACCGGGCGCGGCATCCCGCGCCCCGGCATGCCGGTGCTCGACGCCGCCGGGGAGCGGATCGGCGTCACGACCAGCGGCACGTTCTCGCCGACGCTGCGGACCGGCATCGCCCTGGCGCTCCTCGACGCGCCGGCCGGCGTGGCGGCGGGCGCCGAGGTCGCCGTCGATGTGCGAGGCCGCCCGCAGGCCGCCGAGGTGGTCACGCCACCCTTCGTCCCCTCGCACGTCCGCTGAGCCCGGACGGCGCGGCGGACCGCTAGGGCGCCGCCTTGCGGGTGGGGTCGCTGTCGCCCTTCTCCGGCTCGGCCTTGGCCGGCAGCGTGTCGGCCTTCACCGCGTCGCGCTCGCCCATGGGCATCGGCTCGCCGTCGGTGGTGTCGTGGCCGGTCTGGTGCTCGGCTTCGGAGTTGATCTCCGCGCCCAGGAGCACCAGGTAGCAGGTGAGGTACAGCCACAGCATCAGCACGATGACCCCGGCGATCGCCCCGTACGTCGCGTCGTAGGAGCCGAAGTTGTTCACGTAGAAGGTGAAGCCGAGGCTGACCACCGCCCAGACGACGGTGACCAGCACCGAGCCGAGGCTGACCCAGCGGAACCGCGGCGCGTCCCGGTCGGGGGCCACCCGGTAGAGCACGGCGAGGGAGCCGGCGACGACGGCCAGCAGCGCCACCCAGCGGCCGATCTCGGCCAGCACGGTGCCGACCGAGCCGAGCGGCAGCACGTCGATGACCACCGGCAGTACGGCGATCAGGCCGATGGTCAGGACGACGAAGACGATCGCGCCGAGCGTGAGCACCAACGAGAGCGCCCGGAGCTTGATGAAGTTGCGGGTCTCGACCTCGTCGTAGGCGATGTTGACCGCCTTGACCAGGTTGTTCACGCCGCCCGAGGCGCTGAAGAGTGCGCCGAAGGTCGAGAGGACGAGGCCCCAGGTGAGGGCCCCGCCGGCATCGGCGATGTTGGTGACCTGGGTCTGGATGAGCGTACGGGCGTCCTCGGGGAGCCCGGTGGTCAACTCCTCGACCTGCGTGGCGGCCTGTTCCGGGGAGACGATCAGGCCGTAGATGGAGATCAGCGCGATCAGCGCCGGGAAGATCGCCAGGAAGCCGAAGAACGCCACCCCACCGGCGATGATCGGCATGTTGTCGGCGTTGTTCTCCGCCCAGGCGCGCTTGAGGACCTGCTTCCAGCCGCGCGCGGGGATCTGGGTGGGGGAGTCGGCATCGATGCCCGGGAGCTGCTCCGGTGCGGGGGCGCCGGGGGGCAGCCGGTTGGCGTTGCCGGGCGGCCCGCCGTCGGCCGTCGTCTGCGCTGCTGCCGCGCGCCGGGCTGCCTTCTCCTCGACCCGCTGGCGGATCCGGTCGACGGCGCTCTCGCGGGGGCGGGTGCCGGTCACTGCTTCTCCCTGCTGCGGGGCCGTCGTCCGGCCGCGGTGGAACGGGGTGTGCGCCGGTGGCCGGGACCCGCTGTCCCGGCCACCGCGCAAAGGGCTCAGTCGCCCGGCCAGGCCCCGGTGAGCTTGGTGAAGCCTTCCGCGCCCAGGCGGTCGATGGCCGCCTTCGTGGCCGCGAAGATCGCACCCTGGAGCGCGGCGGAGACGATGATCTCCCACATCGGGTACTCGCTCTGGAGCGCGTCCGGGGCGTCCTCCTCGTCGCTGATGCGCTTCCACACCTGCTTGAAGACCGCTCCGGACACCGCCCCGGCCAGCAGACCTGCCGCCAGGCCGATGGGCCGGTAGGCGAGCTTGGCCCCCTTGGCGCCCTTGGCTCCCTTGCTCAACGCTTCCTCCTCGCGGTGCGACGGGCCTTCCCGGCCCTCGTGGCGGCCTTGCGTGCGTCCTTCTCGGCGCGCTTCCTGGTCTTCCGCGCGTCCTTCTCGGCCGACGTGGCGGCCTTCCGCGCGGCGACCCGGCGGGTGGCCAGTTCCCGGCGCGCCCGCTTGGCCTCGCGCTTGCGGCCCACCCGGGCCCCGACCAGGAGCTCCTCGGTGCTGGCCCGCCGCCGTGCCCGCCGCCGCCGCCACAGCACCAGACCGACCAGGCCGGCCAGCGCCGCGCCGGCACCGGCGAACGCCGGGGGGCTCTCGCGGTAGGTCTCGACGGCGGTGTCCTTGGCGCGCGCCGCGCTCTCCTTGGCCCGGGCCGGCACGTCGAGGCGCTGGCTGAGCTCGTCCACCGTGCGGCCGAGCTGCTCGCGGGTCGCCTCGATGTCGGCCCTGATCTCGTCGGGCTCCGTGGGTCCGTTGGCGGCCTGGGCGTCGTCGGGCCGCGACCCGCTGGGCGTGCTCACCGGTGTGCACTCTCCTTCACGGTCGCGATGTCGGTCTTGACGCTGGAGATGGCCTCGGTGGGCACCGGGGGCGACCCCTTCTGGACGTCCTTCTTCCCGACCAGGGCCAGCACGCCGGCGATGGCGAAGAGGACCACGGTGACGATCAGCGCGGCCAGCCAGGCGGGCATCACCAGCGCGAGGGCGAGGATGACCGTGGTGATCAGGGTGGCGAGCCCGAAGAAGGCCACGAGCCCGGCGCCGCCGAACAGCCCGGCGCCCACGCCGAGCTTCTTCGCCTTCTGGGTCACCTCGGCCTGCGCCAGGCGGGCCTCGTCACGCACCAGGCGGCTGATCTGCTCGGTGAGCTGGCCGATCAGCTGCCCGGTCGAGGCGTTCTCGGGCAGGGGCTTCGCGTCGGCGCGGCTGGCGCCGGCCGTCGCGTCGGGGCGGGGTGCGGTCATCGGTCCTCCGGTTGGGCGGGTCGATGCAGGTCCATGCCCCCGCCGGTGGGGCCGTAACCAGGCGGGTCGATCACATCGGCGCAACGCTGCCCCGGAGAGCCGCCGCCGCTAGCCTGGCGCGCATGAGCTGGCACTGGCGCCTCGAGGACCCCGCTGGATCCACCCTCGACCCGGCCGCGGTCGGGGTGGAGGTGCCCGAGTTCGACAACCAGGGCGACGCGGAGTCGTGGCTGGGGGAGAGCTGGCGGGAGCTGCTCGACCGCGGCGTCGCGACGGTGACCCTGTTCGACGGGGACCAGAAGGCCTACGGCCCGATGGGCCTGGCGGCCACCTGACCCTCGGGTAGAGGTCGAGGGTCAGGCGGCCGGCGGCTCCGTCAGCCCCGGGCGGTCTTGCCGGGGTCGCGCTCCACGACGTCGCCCAGCGCCTCGTCGATCCGCGCCAGCACGTCGGCGTCCAGGGTGACGCCCGCAGCCGCGACGTTGTCGTGCACCTGCTCCGGGCGCGTCGCGCCGATGATCGCGGCGGCGACGTTGCCGTTCTGCAGCACCCACGCCAGCGCGAGCTGGGCCATCGACAGGCCCAGGTCGTCGGCGATCGGCCGGAGCTGCTGGACCCGGCCGAGGATGTCGTCGGTCATGAAGCGCTGCATCGACTGACCCGCCTCGGGGTGCCCGGCGCGGCTGTCGGCCGGCGGCTGCTCGCCCGGCCGGTACTTGCCGGTGAGGATGCCCTGGGCCAGCGGCGACCAGACGATCTGGGACAGCCCCTCCTGCTCCGACGTCGGCACGACCTCGGACTCGATGACCCGCCAGAGCATCGAGTACTGCGGCTGGTTGCTGATCAGCTGGATGCCGAGCTCACGGGCGAGCGCGGCGCCGGCGGCGATCTGCCCGGCGTTCCACTCGGAGACGCCGATGTAGAGCGCCTTGCCCGCGCGGACCAGGTCGGCGAAGGCGGTCATCGTCTCCTCGAGCGGCACCGTCGGGTCGTACCGGTGGGCCTGGTAGAGGTCGACGTAGTCGGTCCGCAGCCGGCGCAGCGAGGCGTGGCAGCTCTCGATGACGTGCTTGCGCCCCAGCCCGCGGTCGTTGCGGCCCGGTCCGGTGGGCCAGTAGACCTTGGTGAAGAGCTCGATCGACTCGCGACGGTGCCCGTCGAGGGCCGTGCCGAGCACCGTCTCGGCCCGGGTACCGGCGTAGACGTCGGCGGTGTCGAAGGTGGTGATGCCGGCGTCCAGGGCGGCTCGGACGCAGGCGTGCGCGGCGTCCTCCTCGACCTGCCCGCCGTGGGTCAGCCAGTTGCCGTACGCGATCTCGGAGATGGTCAGGCCGGAGCGGCCGAGGCGTCTGAATTCCACGGAGGGCGACGTTAGGCGCCGCGCCGGACCGCCGCCCCCCGGCCCCGGGCGAGCAGGGTGGCGCCGTCGGGGACCAGCCGGGCGCCGTGCGGCGCCAGTCGCCGGCCGAGCGCGGCCGCCGGCGGGTTGTGGTGCCCCAGGTGCACGGCCACGACATCGGTGGCTGGGGTGACCGCACCGACGGTGCGGAGCCGGTCGAGCTGTTCGGGGAAGGTGCGCAGGTCGAGGTGGCCGGTGCCGTGCCCGACCAGATCGCCGAAGGTCTCCTCCAGCAGGACGACGTCGAACGCGGCGCCCCGCACCGCCTCGAGCGTCGACGCCGGGAGGGGCCCGGTGTCGGTCGCGTAGAGCAGCCGGGCGCCGTCGGGCCCCGTGACGTCGTACAGGACCGTGGGCACCTCGTGGTCGGCGGCCAGCGCGCGGACGGCGTAGCCGTCGCGGTCCAGGGTGGTGCCCGGCCCGACCGCGACGAGCTCCACCGGGTCGTCCGGTCCCAGCCACGGCCGGACGGCGTCGAGCACCGACGGCGGGCCGGCGACGGTCAGCGGATCGGCGCGCCGCACCCACTGCCGGGCCAGCAGCATCAGCGGTGCGCAGTGGTCGGGGTGGTCGTGGGTGACCAGGACCGTGCGCACGCCGGCGAGCAGGACGCCGTCCGGCGGTGGGGCCGGTGCCAGGTCGAGCAGCAGCGTGCCGTCGACCAGGGCCGACGTCGGCCCGCGCTGCTCCCGGCGGCTGCGCGCATCGGTGCAGGAGGCGCAGGTGCACCACGGGTTGGGCCAGCCGTCGGCGGCGCCGGTGCCGAGCAGGGTGACCTGCATCAGCGGTGCGGGGCGGGCCGGCGCTCAGACCTCCGCGCCGAGCGGCACCTCGGGCTTGGGGAAGCGCCACCGGCGGATCATGGTCGACCGGCTGATGCCGTACCAGACCAGGCCCTTCATCTTGTGGTTCCCGTCGGGGAAGCGGTTCGCGACGGCGGTCTTGATCCGCCGGCCCAGGACCACCGAGTCGATGATGAGGAGGAAGAAGAAGCCGAGGAGGAGGAAGCTCGAGTAGCTCCTCACCGCGAGGTTGGGCACGAAGGTGCCGACCAGCGCCACCGCGGCGGCGAGGAGGAAGAAGTTGCCGACGTTGCGCCGGCTGTCGACGACGTCCCGCACGAGCTTGCGGACCGGGCCGCGGTCCCGGGCGGGCAGGTAGCCGTCGTCACCACGGGTCATGCCCTGCCGGGTCTCCGTGCGGCGCTGCGCCTGCTGCTCGCGCATCCGCCGGTAGGCCTCCTTGCGCGTGGTGGGCGGCGGCGGGGGAGGACCCGGCCGCTTGCCCTGCGCCACGTGGCGCTTGGGGGTGGGGCGGCCCTTGCCGCCGGCCCTCACGAGCTGCTCGGTCTGCGCTGCGGTGCTCCCGGACGGGGCGTCGGGAGTCGCGTCGTGGTTTCGGCGGCCGGGCAGGCGGAGCTTCACGGCAGGGAAGTCTACGTGTGTGAGCAACGCAGCCCCGGACGGCGAGCCCTGAGCCGTACAGTGGGTGCGCACGGGAAGAGGAGCCGTTCCGGCGGCGTTCGATCGCGACAGGACGCGCCTACGCGGACACCTCGGAGGGAGAGGACAGGAATATGACGGTGCAGGACACCACGGCCACCGGCGTCGTGCTCAGCGACCCCGCGGCCGCCAAGGTCAAGGCACTGCTGGACCAGGAGGGCCGCGACGACCTGCGGCTGCGCATCGCCGTCCAGCCCGGTGGCTGCTCCGGCCTGCGGTACCAGCTCTTCTTCGACGAGCGGTTCCTCGACGGTGACCAGACCTACGACTTCGACGGCGTCGAGGTCATCGTCGACCGGATGAGCGGCCCGTACCTGGGCGGCGCGGTGATCGACTTCGTCGACTCCATCGAGAAGCAGGGCTTCACCATCGACAACCCCAACGCGCAGGGCTCCTGCGCGTGCGGTGACTCGTTCAACTGAGTCGCGATGACACCGCGGTCCTCCGGACCGCACCGCGGCCAGGTGCCGTCCCCCGGACGCACTGAGCCGTTTCGTCGTTGCTCGTGGAGCCCTCCGGGCCCCGCTCGTCACGACACAGCAGCGGCCCCGCCTCCGTCCGGAGGCGGGGCGCTGCTGCGGTGTCACAGCCTGACCGGGTAGACCGTCTCGGGGACCTCCGGCGTGATCCGCCCCTCGACGAAGATGCCGTGCCAGACCATGAAGACCAGCAGGGTCCAGAGCTTGCGGGAGTGGTCGACCGGCGAGCCGGCCCGCTGGTTCTGCCGGTGGGCGGTGAGCATCGCCAGCACCTGCTGCTTGTCCAGCCACTCGTCGGTCTGGCTGTCCTCGATGGTCTGCCGTGCCCAGTCGTGCAGGTCCTCCGCGAGCCAGTGCCGGGTGGGGACGGGGAAGCCGAGCTTCCGCCGGTTCAGCACGTGCGGCGGCACGATCTGCTCCAGGGCCCGGCGCAGGGCGTACTTCGTGGTGTCCTTGGTCACGCGCTGGTCGACCGGGATGGTCGAGGCCACCCGGAACACCTCGGGGTCGAGGAACGGCACCCGCAGCTCCAGCGAGTTCGCCATGGTCATCTTGTCGGCCTTGACCAGGATGTCGCCGCGCAGCCAGGTGAACAGGTCCACGTACTGCATCGCCGTCACGTCGTCGTATCCCGCGGCCCGGGTGCGCTCGTAGAGCTCCCGGGTGACGGCGACGTGCGACAGGTCCGGGTCGCGCTTCTCGAGGAAGGTCAGCTCCTCGTCGCGGAAGATCCGGGCGTTGCCGTAGTAGCGCTGCTCGAGCGGGATGGAGCCGCGGCGCAGCAGGTCCTTGCCGCGCATGCCGTCGGGCAGCTTCGCCGACAGGGTGCCCAGCGCCCGCCGGATGCCCTGCGGCAGCCGCTCGAACGCGGCCAGCGACAGCGGCTCGCGGTAGATGTTGTAGCCGCCGAAGAGCTCGTCGGCGCCCTCGCCCGAGAGCACGACCTTCACGTGCTTGCGGGCCTCGCGCGCCACGAAGTACAGCGGCACGAGCGCGGGGTCGGCCACCGGGTCGTCGAGGTACCAGACGACCAGGGGGATCGACCCGGCGAACTCCTCCGCCGTCACGACCTTGGTGATGTGCTCCACCCCGATGGCGGCCGCGGACTCGGCCGCGACGTCGATCTCGGAGAACCCCTGCCGCTCGAAGCCGACCGTGAACGTCATCAGGTCGGGGTTGTAGCGCTTGGCGAGGGCGGCGATGGCCGTGGAGTCGATGCCGCCGGAGAGGAAGGACCCGACGGTGACATCGGCCCGCATGTGCACCCGCACCGAGTCGTCGAGCACCTCGGCGATCCGGTCGTACAGCGGCTGCTGCTCGTCCTTCGTCACCGGCCGGACCGGGAACGTCGGGTGGAAGTAGCGCGAGGTCGACAGCTCCCCGCCGGAGACGGTGAAGCTGGTGCCGCTCTCGATGCGCCGGATGCCGCGGTGCAGCGACGCCGGCTCGGGCACGTACTGGAGCGTCAGGTAGTGCTGCAGGGAGGCGGGGTCGACGCCGCCCGCGGCGGTGCTGCCGCCCAGCATCTCCAGCAGGGCCTTCTTCTCGGAGGAGAAGGCGATGGCGCCGTCGGCCAGGCGGGTCGTGAACAGCGGCTTGATGCCGAAGGGGTCGCGGGCGCCGAAGACGGTGCGGGTCTCGCTGTCCCAGATGACGAAGGCGAACATGCCGCGCAGGCGGGTGACGACCTCCTCGCCCCACAGGTGGTAGCCGGCGACGATCGCCTCCGTGTCGCCCTCGGTGGCGAACGCGGCGCCCGCGGCGGCGAGCTCTGCCCGGAGCTCCAGGTAGTTGTAGATCTCGCCGTTGAAGACGATCCGGTACCGGCCGTCGGCGTACGGCATGGGCTGGTGGCTGTTCTCGATGTCGATGAACGACAGCCGGTTGAAGCCGTAGACGACTCGGTCGTCGTGCCAGACCTCGTTCTCGTCCGGGCCCCGGTGCCGCAGGCAGTGCAGCGCCTCCTGGACGTCGGAGACGACGGTGTCGTCGACGCGCGGGGCATCGGTGGAGAAGTAGGCGAGCAGGCCACACATCAGGCGCAGGTCCTCGGGATGGGGGAGAGGTTCGCGGTCACACGCGCTCGCCGGCGCGCATCTTCTGCGTGACGGTCCGCTCGGCGACGAAGGAGAGGAAAGGGATGGTGCCCAGGACCAGCGCGACGACGGCGCCCTTGAGAGTCCACTTCGCCCGGAGCGCCAGGTCCACGGTGGCCAGGAAGAACAGCGCGTAGAGCCAGCCGTGCGCCGTCCCGAGGACGGTGACGGGCTCCGGGATGCCGGCGAAGTACTTCAGGGGCATGGCGACCACGAACAGCAGGACCAGGAGGACGCCGACGACCGTGGCCATCACGCGGTAGCGCTGCAGCGCCGCGGCGATCGCCTGCTCGGAGTCGCGGGCCGGGGCGGTCCGGTCAGCGGCCATTGCTGCTCCGTTGTCCCAGGGCGCGCTCGTTCAGCTCGGCGAGGTAGGCGTTGTAGGCGGCGAGCTCGGGGTCGCCGGTCGTGTCGATGCGCGGCCGCTGGTACAGCACCACGGCGTTGCCCGGCAGGTCGTCGTCCGGGTCGCGGTGGAGCTCGACCCGCACCATCCGGACGTAGAACCACAGGCCCATGAAGCCGTAGAGCGGCCACTGCAGGGCGTAGCTCCAGTTGACCGCGCCGCCACCGGCCTCCGCCTTGGACAGCTGCCAGTAGCCGAGGAAGAAGGTGGCGACGAACAGGGCGACCACGAGCAGGTGCAGGAGCACCCATCTCGGGGTCAGCAGCCGGGAGAACACGACACCGACTCTAACCGTCGCGCCGGTGCCACCGGCCCCGGCGACCGGTGTGCCGCGCCGGGCCGGGCGGGGTCCTGGGTGCGCGCGCGGCGCAGCCGCCGGTCGCGGGCGGCGGGGCGGGCCGGGACCATGCGGGCGGGTGACGGGCCCGCGACCCGCCCGACCGTCTCCGGTGGTCGGCCCCTGAGGCGGGTCGGCTAGTCTCGGCCCACACTGAGTCCGGCGGGGTCCCACCCTGCCGCGGACCGGTGGACGACCCGCTGGAAGGACCGCCCGGGCGCCGGGCGGAGGACGAGGAGGCAGCGAGCAGTGGCTCGAGGCAGCAGGCTCGCGCGGCTGGCCGCGCTCGGTCTCCTGGGGGTGCTGACCCTCACCGGATGCGAGCTCGGCGAAAGCGAATGGTGGGAGCGCAATTTCGTCCGGTGGGGTTGGCCCGAGGGCGTCACCGACGAGGCCGTCGAGATGCGGGAGCTGTGGGTCGGGTCGACCTGGGCCGCCCTGATCATCGGCCTCGCGGTGTGGGCGCTGATCGCCTACTCGGTGATCCGCCACCGCAAGAAGGGCGACGAGCTGCCGCGGCAGACGGCCTACAACCTCCCGCTGGAGATCGTCTACACGATCATCCCGTTCATCATCATTTCCGGCCTCTTCTTCTTCACCGTGGTGACCCAGAACAAGGTGCGGGAGATCAGCCCGGACCCTGACGAGATCATCGCCGTCAACGCCTTCAAGTGGAACTGGCAGTTCGTCTACCCCGGGACCGAGGACGCCGACGGCGAGCCGGTGAACACCGTCGGCACCAGCACGGAGGTCCCGATCCTGGTGCTGCCCACCGACCGCACCATCCGGTTCGAGCTGGCCTCGGCCGACGTCATCCACTCGTTCTGGGTCCCCGAGTTCCTCTTCAAGCTCGACGTCATCCCCGGCAACGAGAACGGCCGGGACAACGTCTTCGAGGTGACCGTCCGCGAGGAGGGCGCCTACGTGGGCCGCTGCGCCGAGCTGTGCGGCACGTACCACGCGTACATGAACTTCGAGGTCCGCGCGGTGTCCGGTGACGAGTACGACGCCTACCTGGAGGCCCGCGAGGCCGGCCTGAGCACCTACGAGGCGCTCGAGGAGATCGGTCAGGTCGGTGAGGCCGGAACGACGACGCCGCTGGACCTCATCCAGGAGAAGGTCGTCGACCTGCAGCAGACCGGTGACTGACGTCCCCGCTCCCGGCAACCGGACCCCACACATGTACGAGGAGGCACGGCCGTGAAGGTCGAGGCACTGATCTTCAATCTGATCGCGGTGTTCTGCTTCGTGGCCGCGCTCGTCTACGGCGTCTGGTCGCAGGAGCCGATCGGCACGACGGCGCTGGCGCTCTCCGGTGGGCTCACCGTGCTCATCGGTGGCTTCTTCTGGTTCGTCTCGCGGCGGATCGATGCCCGCCCGGAGGACCGCAAGGACGCGGAGATCGCCGACGGCGCCGGCGAGCTGGGCTTCTTCAGCCCGGCCAGCTACTGGCCGATCACGCTCGCTGCGGCTGCCGGCCTCATGGGCCTCGGGGTCGCGTTCTGGTACTTCTGGCTCATCCTCATCGCCACGGTCGCGCTCCTGATCGCCGTCGGCGGCCTGCTGTTCGAGTACTACGTGGGGCAGAACGCCCAGCAGAGCTGACGTCCCACGCGCACGACCGAGGTCCCCTTCCGCCGGCAGGCGGAGGGGGCCCTCGTCGTCGGTGACCGGTTCGCCGCCGGCCGTGGGTGGTCGATGGCAGCCCTGGGCGGTGCCGGCCCGGGCGTTCGATCGCGCTCCCGGGCGGTGCCCGCCTGGTCGAGTACGGCGATGCGGTAGTGCTTCCCGCTGAGCGCCGGACCTGCCGGGAGCCGCCGCCGTGGCGGCATCGGGCGTCGTGACCGCCGGCGGGGTGTCTGCGTGGCCGTCGGCTCCCGGCCCCTCCCGCGTCCGCGGCCCCGTGCCCGGCGCCCACGAGTTCCCGGCACCAGGGAAGCCGCCCCGGCGCTCGGCGAGGTCGCCTGGACAGCGAGGCCGGCCCTGGCGCCCGCAGAGGGCCTCCCTGGCGCTCGCGGAGGCCGCGGAGGTCGGGCCCGGCGCCCACAGAGCCTCCCAGCGCCCGTGAGGCTCCCTGGCGCCGATGGGGCTGTCACGGCAGCGATGTGCACCCGCGGCGTCTTCGGGCCCCAGGAGCGCGCCGTCCGCGCACATCGCTGCCATGGCACGCGCCATCTCGCGGCCCGCCGCCACCCGGTCATCGATCTCCCGCTGAGGGCCGGGCGTCGTCAGCGCAGCGCGTGCCGGGGTGAAGCCGGCGGGTGGAAGTGCCGCCCGGGGAGCCGTTCCGTCCGCGGGAAGCGGCATCCCGGCCCGGCGCGGATCCCGGGCCGGCGCCGACCAAGGCTCGGTCTGGTCCGCCGGCCGAGGGCGCGTGCAGGCCGGACGCAGAAGGGCCCCGGTGGAGATCCACCGGGGCCCTTCTGGTTCGTGCTGATCAGTCGCGCGGGTCCTGCGGGCGACCACCCTCGGACGGGCGACCACCCTCGGACGGGCGACCCGAGGAGGTGAGCTCCCGGTCGGACTCGGAGGCGGAGAGGCCGCGGCCCTCGCGCCGCTGCTCCAGCTCCACCGCGGACGGCTCCTCGATGGGGGAGAAGAAGCCGCGGATGGCGCGACGCGAACCGCCCACGTGGTTCATCCGCTTGGGCACCGGTGCGCCGCCGTAGGCGAGCTGGCCGTGACCGTGCTCGTCGACCGGGCCGAGGGGCTGGTGCACCTCGATGAACTCACCGTTGGGCAGCCGGCGGATGACGCCGGTCTCGATGCCGTGCTCGAGCACCTCGCGGTCGTGCTGCTGGAGACCGAGGCAGATGCGGTACGTGAACACGTACGCGATCGCCGGCAGCACGATGACGCCGATGCGCCCGAACCAGGTCATCGCGTTGAGGCTGATGTCGAACTTGTCGGCGATGACGTCGTTGCCGCCCGAGATCGCCAGCACGAAGTAGAAGGTCAGCCCCATGACACCGAGCGAGGTGCGGACAGGGACGTCGCGGGGGCGCTGCAGGAGGTGGTGCGACGCCGTGTCACCCGACAGCTTGCGCTCGATCATCGGGTAGAGCGCGAGCAACGTGAACATCGCGCCGGCGATGACGACCGTCGGCCAGAACAGCGCCGGGATCGTGTAGTCGCCGGGGAGGTTGATGTCCCAGGCCGGGAAGATACGCGTCGAACCGTCGAGGAACAGGATGTACCAGTCGGGCTGGGACGCGGCCGAGACCTGGGCCGGGTTGTACGGCCCCCACAGCCAGACCGGGTTGATCTGGACGAGGCCGGCCAGTGCGGCACACGCGCCGAACACGATGAAGAGCAGGCCGGTCGCCTTCGCGGCGAACGTCGGGAAGAGCCGGTTGCCCACCACGTTGTGCTCGGTCCGGCCGGGGCCGGGGAACTGCGTGTGCTTCTGCTTCACCAGGATCAGCAGGTGAGCCGCGATCAGCGCCAGCAGGATCGCCGGGAGGATCAGCACGTGGGCGATGTAGAACCGGCCGATGATCTCCGTGCCGACGAAGTCGCCGTTGAACACCGCGAAGTGCGCCCACGTCCCGATGACCGGGATGGAGAGCAGGATCGCGCTGATGATGCGGAGCCCGGTGCCCGACAGCAGGTCGTCGGGGAGCGTGTAGCCGGTGACGCCCATGAGCAGCGCCAGCACGAGCATGACCACACCGAGCAGCCAGTTGGTCTCCCGCGGCCGGCGGAACGCACCGGTGAAGAAGATGCGCAGCAGGTGCACCACGATCGAGGCGACGAACAGCAGCGCCGACCAGTGGTGCAGCTGCCGCATGAACAGGCCGCCGCGGACGTCGAAGGAGAGGTTCAGCGCGGAGGCGTAGGCCCCCGACATCTCCGTGCCGCGCAGCGGGTCGTACGACCCGTCGTACACGACCTCGTTCATGGTCGCGTCGAAGAAGAAGGTGAGGTACGTGCCCGACAGCAGCAGGATGACGAAGCAGTAGAGGGCGATCTCCCCGAGCAGGAACGACCAGTGGTCGGGGAAGACCTTGTTGAGCGTGCGCCGGACCGGACCGGCGACGATCAACCGGTCGTCGAACTCGGTCGCGGTCTTGCCGAGCCGGGAGGTGGGGGCTCCCGGCGCAGTGGCGGTAGCAGCCATCAGATGCGCTCCCGGTTCCAGTAAGTGGGTCCGACAGCTTCAATGTAGTCACTGCGTGCCACGAAATAGCCTTCGTCGTCGACAGTGATCGGGAGCTGCGGCAGCGAGCGCGTGGCCGGGCCGAAGATCGGCTTGGCGCCCTGGGTGACGGCGAACTGCGACTGGTGGCAGGGGCACAGGATGCGGCCGGTCTCCTGCTCGTACAGCGACACCGGGCAGCCGGCGTGCGTGCAGATCTTCGAGTAGGCGACGTAGTCGCCGTAGGAGAAGTCCGCCTGCCCCTCGCGGGGCTCGTCCTGCAGCACCTGCTCGGGACGGAGCCGGATGAGCATGGTCGCGGCGTCGGACTGCAGGTTCCCTCCGGGCACCTCCGGGAACACGGTCTCCAGCGAGCCGGGCTCCTGGTCGCCGGGGCGGATCGGGCTGCCGTCGTCCCGGAGGAGGCGGACGCCCTCGGCCCACGAGGTGCGGCCGAGCGGGTTGCCCGTGTTGGGGTTCTTGATGAGGCCGCCGAGGGGGGCCAGCAGCATGACGCCGACGGCGGCGCCCATGAAACCGAGCGACCGGGTGATCAGCTTGCGGCGGGCCAGGCCGGTGCTGTGCAGCCCGCCCACCAGGGTCGCCCCGGTGGTGACGCGGTCGAAGTGCGAGCCGTCGTGCTTGTCCTGCACGGCCGTCTCGTGCGGCAGCAGCTTCTTGGTGAAGAGCACCAGGCCGACGCCGACCATCGTCAGCGACAGGCCCATGAACAGCCCCAGGAGCGGGGTGAACAGGGCGCTCCAGGTGGTGCCCTCCTCGGCCCAGTTCCACTCCGGGAGGAACCAGCCGGACCCGGCGTAGACGACCAGGAAGAGGAAGGCGAAGACACCGGCCAGCGTGAAGGCGAGGCCGACCTGGCGGACCGCACGCTTCTCCAGCCGGGACCCCGGCTCCGGGCCCGGATCGACGTGGAGGATCTCCACGCCGTCGTACCGGGCGCCGAGGCGGTCGAGGTCCTCGCGGCTCATGCCGGCGAGGCGCTCGGGGGTGTAGTCCTCGTCCGGACCGCCGTACAGCGGGCCGGGGGTGTCCTCGCCGCCGGTCGAACCGGGGCGGGTGTCGTGCGTGGTCACGCTGCCTCCTCGCTGACGCGCGCCGTCAGCGTTCCCAAAGGTGCTCCGGTGGATGCCGAGCTCGGACGCTCGCTCACGCCTTGCTGCCCATCCAGAAGATGCCGAACATGAGTGCGCTGATGCCGACGACCCAGATGACCAGACCCTCGGCGACGGGGCCCATGCGGCCGATGCCGGCGCCGCCCGGGTCGGCCATGCCCTGGACGGTCTGGATGTAGGCGATGATCGAGCGCTTCTCGTCCGGGGTCAGCTGGTTGTCGCCGAACACCGGCATGTTCTCCGGGCCGGTCAGCATCGCCGTGTAGATCTCGAGGTCGGTCGAGCTCTCGAGGCTGGGCGCCGCCTTGCCGGAGGAGAGGGCGCCGCCCTCACCGACGAAGTTGTGGCAGGACGAGCAGTTCAGCCGGAACAGCTCGCCGCCCTCGGCCAGCTCGCCGTCGCGCAGGTCGCCGGAGGGCAGGGTGGGCCCGCCGCCGTTGGCCTGCACGTAGGCCATGAGCTGGTCGATCTCCTCGTCGGAGAAGACGACCGGCTTGTCGGGGGCGTCGGCCTCCTGGCGCACCAGCGGCATGCGGCCGGTGTGCACCTGGAAGTAGACCGACGCCTCGCCGACGCCGATGAGCGAGGGGCCCCGGTTCGGGACGCCCTCCAGGTTCTCGCCGTGGCAGCTGATGCAGCTGCGCTCGTACAGCTCGCGCCCGGCTGCCTCGGCGGCGGACTCGCTGGTGGTCTCGACGGCGGCCTGGGCCGGTGCGAACACCGAGTACAGGGCGCCGGTCATCAGCAGCGAGGCCATGAGGCCGGCGGCGTTGGCCAGGCGGCGGCGGTGCTTGGAGCGACGCCGTGCGCGGGCCCGGCCCACGGGGGTGCCGGCGTCGTCGAGCGGGGCGTCGGACTGCGGGTTCGTGGTGGACACCGGTTCCCTAGCGGATCAGGTAGATCGTGGCGAAGAGCCCGACCCACACGACGTCGACGAAGTGCCAGTAGTAGGAGACCACGATGGCCGAGGTCGCCTGTGCCGGCGTGAAGCGGCCCATGGTGGACCGGATGAGCACGTAGACGAAGGCGATGAGCCCGCCTATGACGTGCAGCGCGTGGAAGCCCGTCGTGATGTAGAACACCGAGCCGTAGGTCGACGACGCGATCGTCGTGCCGTGGTCGACCACCAGGACGCGGTACTCGTTCGCCTGGGCCAGCACGAAGACCAGGCCCATCACGAAGGTGATGGTGAACCAGCGCCGGAGCCCGTAGACGTTCCCGTTCTCCGCCGCGAAGACGCCGAACTGGCAGGTCACCGAGGAGAGCACGAGGATGATGGTGAAGAAGGTCGCGTACGGGAGGTTCAGCTCCGTCGGTTCCGGCGGCCACCCCTCGGTGGACCGGGCGCGCGCGGTGAAGTACATGGCGAACAGGCCGGCGAAGAACATGAGCTCGCTGGCGAGCCAGATGATCGTGCCGACGCTGACCATGTTCGGTCGGGTCAGGGAGTGCACCCGCGAGGTGTCGAAGGTGCTGCTCGCGACGGGGGCCGTTGTCACGAGGCCCATCATGGCATCGGCTGCCCCCCGTCACGACCGCGGGTGCGGTGGGCGTGGCGCCACCGTGACCAGTCCGAGACCGATCGACGGTCTTGGCCTGCGACGACGCCGTCGGGCACTAGTCTCGGCCGCGTGAGTGCTGCCGAGAAGCCCGCCGCACCGGCCACCGTGCTGCTCTACAGCCACCGCCCGGAGGTGCGCGAGGCGGTCCGGACGGCGGTGGGCCGCCGGCCGGCCGCCGACGTGGGTCCGCTCACGTGGCTGGAGTGCTCGACCGGCGACGAGGTCGTGGCCGCCGTCGACGCCGGCGGGATCGACCTGTGCATCCTCGACGGCGAGGCGCAGCCGACCGGCGGCATGGCGCTGACCCGGCAGCTCGAGGTGGAGGTCGCCGACCGGCCCGCCGTGTGCCTCCTCGTGGCCCGGCAGCCCGACCGCTGGCTGGCGCACTGGTCGCGCGCCGAGGGCACCCTGGCCCAGCCGGTCGACCCGCTGGTCGCCCCCGGCGTGGTCGCCGACCTGATCCGCGCGCACGCCCACCGTCCCGCGGCCAGCCGGTGAGCCGGTCGGTGCCGCCGTCGGCCGCGCCGACCTGGCCCGGCCTGCTCAACCGCCTGCTCGCCGGTCACGACCTCTCCGCGGAGGACACCCGCTGGGCGATGCGCGAGGTGATGACCGGGGAGGCGACCCCGGCCCAGGTGGCGGGGTTCACGGTCGCCCTGCGGGCCAAGGGCGAAGCGCCCCAGGAGGTCGCCGGGCTCGCGGCCGAGATGCTGGACCAGGCGACGCCCGTCGAGCTGCCGATGGACTGCGTCGACATCGTCGGCACCGGCGGCGACGGCGCCCACACGGTCAACATCTCCACGATGGCCGCGGTCGTGACGGCGGCAGCGGGCGCGCCGGTGGCCAAGCACGGGAACCGGGCGGCGTCGTCCTCGTCGGGCGCCGCGGACGTCCTGGAGGCGATCGGCGTCGTCATCGACCTCCCGGCGCAGGCCGTCGTGCAGTGCGTCCGCGAGGCGGGCATCGGCTTCTTCTTCGCCCCGGTGTTCCACCCGGGCATGCGGCATGCCGCCGCGCCACGGCGCGAGATGGGCATCGGGACCGTCTTCAACTTCCTCGGTCCGCTCACCAACCCGGCGCGTCCGGTCGCGGCGGCCATCGGCTGCGCGAACGAGCGCATGGCGCCCGTGCTGGCCGAGGTGCTGGCCGCCCGGGGGAGCCGGGCGCTGGTCTTCCGTGGCGACGACGGCCTCGACGAGCTGACCACCGCCACGACGTCGGCGGTCTGGACGGTGCGGGACGGCGCCGTGGAGGCCGACCGGGTGGACCCGGCGGCGCTGGGCATCGCGGCGCCGGGACCGGACGCCCTGCGGGGTGGGGACGCCCGCGAGAACGCCGAGGTGTTCCGCCGGGTGGTCGACGGCGAGCGCGGGCCGGTGCGCGACGCCGTGCTGCTCAACGCCGCCGCCGCGCTGGTCGCCTTCGACGAGCGGCCCTCCCGGCTGCACGACGGGCTGGCGGCCGGGCTGGAGCGCGCCGCCGCCGCCGTCGACGACGGCCGGGCAGCGGCGCTGCTGGACCGCTGGGTGACCGTGAGCCGCGCCGCCCGGGGCTGAGCGCGGACCGCGGTCGGGGGCGCGACCGGAGGGGCGCGGCCCGGCGGTCAGTCGGTGTCGAAGCCGATCGAGAAGGCTGCCTCGAGGTCGTGCCGCGAGTACGCGCGGAAGGCGATGTGGGTGTCGGTGTCGACCACGCCCGGCACCTTGTTGATGCGGCCGGCGATGACCTCGGCGACCTGCTCGAACTCGCGGACGCGGACGATCGCGATCAGATCGGCCGCACCGGCGACGGAGTAGACCTCGCTGACCCCGTCGAGCTCGGCGACGGCCTGCGCGACCTCGCCGATCGAGTCGGTGGCGGCGTCGATCATCACGATGGCGGTGATCACGCGGGCGATGCTATCCGCTCCGGGCGCGCGCGGGTGCCCAGCGACCGGCCGTCGGCGAACGGGTCGCGGGCGTCGCGCCCGGTCTCCACGCGGGCCAGGAAGCCGCTGTAGGCCCCGGTGCCGGGGGCCGGGCTGGCCAGCGTCCCCGTCAGCTGGACCAGCCGGGTCCCCGGCCTCTCCAGCCACCGGAGGACCAGCTCGGTCTCGTCGACCGACGTGGTCTCCTCCCCGTCCGCCCCGCAGACGGTCTCGGCCGTGGCCAGCAGGCCGGCCAGGACGCTGCGCACCGTGGTGCCGCGCGGGGCGTTCCCCGCCGCTGCCAGCCGGCCGAGCCGGACGACGGACAGCTCCCAGCCGCCCCCGCCGTCGGGCCGGGCGAGCACCAGCTCGGGCACGGCGGCCAGGGACTGCAACCGTTGCCGACGGCGGACGGCCCGGACCAGCACGGCGACCCGGTCGCGCAGCACGGCGGCGTCCTCGTACCGCTCCTCGGCCGCCAGCCGGTCCACCCGGTCCAGCAGGGGCGCGAGCAGCGGGCGCGGGTCGGCGGCGACCGCGGCGGCGAAGACGGCAGCCACGTCGGCGTACTCGGGCACCGACTGGGCGCCGGTGCAGGGAGCGCCGCAGCGCCCCATGTCCGCCAGCGCGCAGGCGCTGACCGGGGTGCGCGGGGAGAGCCGGGCGGTGCACTGCCGCAGCGGGATCGCCTCGTGCACGGCCGCCACCGCGGCGTCGGCGGCCCGCCGGTCCGGGAACGGCCCGAGGAAGACCCCGGCGCCGGGGCGGACCCGGCGCACGACCGACAGCCGGGGGAACGGCTCCTCGGTGAGCCGGACCCACAGCGCCCGCTCGGGGAAGCGCGAGCGCCGGTTGTACCGCGGCTTGTGGCGGGCGATGAGCCGCAGCTCCCGGACCGCTGCCTCCAGCGCGTGCGCGCACGGGATGGAGTCCACCCGCTGCGCCAGGCCGACCATCTCGGTGATCCGGCTGCGCTGCTCGCCCGAGGTGAAGTAGCTGCGGACCCGGCTGCGCAGGTCGGTGGAGGTGCCCACGTACAGGGGCTCGTCCCGGGGGCCGCGGAAGAGGTAGACCCCGGGACCGGAGGGGACGTCGTCGGCGAGGTGCCGCTTGCGACGGCGTTCCGGGTCGACCGTGCGGGTGAGGCCGGTGAGCTCCTCGAGGGTGGTGACGCCCAGCGGCCCCAGCCGCTCGAACAGGCCGTGCAGCACGTCGACGGTGGCGCGCGCGTCGTCGAGCGCCCGGTGGGTGGGCGACGTCGTGGCCGAGAAGTACGGGGCCAGCGTGGCCAGCTTGCAGTTCGGCACCTCGTCCCGGCTGAGCAGCCGCCGGGCCAGGACGGCCGTGTCGACCGATGCCGCGGGCGGCCAGGCCAGCCCGTTCTCGGCGCACGCCGCCTTGAGGAACCCGAGGTCGAACGGGGCGTTGTGCGCGACGAGCACGGCCCCGCGGGCGAACTCCAGGAAGGCCGGGAGGACGGCCCCGATCCGCGGCGCCGCCGCGACCATCGTGGAGGTGATGCCGGTCAGCACGCTGATGTACGGCGGGATCTCGTGGCCCGGGTCGACCAGCGTCTGGAACTCCCCGAGCACCTGGCCGCCGCGGACCTTCACGGCACCGATCTCGGTGATCGCGCTGTCCTTCGGCGATCCGCCGGTCGTCTCGAGGTCGACGACGACGAAGGTGACCTGGGCCAGCGGCGTCCCGATGTCGGCGATCGTGACCTGCTGGTAGCGCGGCGGAGCGGTGGCGGGTGGCACGGCGCGGACGCTAGGGCGGGGTGCTGACAGTCCGGGGGACGCGCGCCGCCGGACCGCCGGCCCGGCGGACCCCCAGACCAGGGGGGCCGGGCAGATCGAGGGCCTCGGCACCTGGCGTCCCGGGCGCGTGCGGGACACCATTCGTGCCGGTGGCGACGCCGGTCGTGCCGCCGGCCTGCCGGGGGAGGGGGCGCGATGCTCGCGCGCACGTGGTCGCGCCGCACCGCCGCGGCCCGGGGCCGGACCGCGGGAGCCGTCCTCGCGGCGTGCGCGGTCGTCCTGCTGCCCGCCGGCCCGGTGGCGGCCGCGCCCAGCGACCAGCCGGGCGGCACCTCGGGCGTGCTGGACAGCGGCGACCTGGACCACCTGCAGCGGCGTGCGGCCGAGGTCCAGCAGAGCCTCCGGGCACGGCAGGCCGAGGTCGTCGCCGCCCGTGCGGCGCTCGCCGACGCCCAGGCGGAGGTCGAAGCGGCCAGAGCGGTGCTCGCCGACGCGCAGGGCGTGCTGGACGGCTACCAGGGCGAGGTCGCCGGCTACGCCTCGGCCGTCTACCGCGACGGCGGTGCGGTGACCCCGCTGATCCTCCTGCTCCGCTCGGGCGACCCCGCCGAGGTGCTCTCCGCGCTGGGGTTCCTCGACGCCGTCGACGCGCACGCCGCCGAGGTGGTCGCGATCGCGGAGGGGCACCGGCGCGAGGCGCTGGACCACCAGCAGCGGGCCCGGTCCGCGCTCGAGCAGGCGCAGGCGCGGGCCGACGAGGTCACCGCCCGGGTCGCCGAGCTCCAGGCCGCCGCCGACGCGGTCACGGCGGAGCTGGAGGAGGCGCTGCAGGTCGTCGACGGCCAGCTGTCCCGGCTGCAGCGCGAGCAGGTGGACGTCAACGAGCAGACGGCGGCCAGCTGGCGCGCCTACGTCGACCAGTTGCGCGCCGCGGGCGTCGACACCGTGCCGGCCGCCGCGCTGGGTGACCCCGCGCGCGGGCTGCCGGACCGGCTGGTGCCCGTGGGCGCCACCGGAGGCGGCGCCCAGCGCGGGGTGGCCCAGCTGCCCGGGCAGCCGACCTCCCTGCTGGTGCTGCCCGCCGAGACGCTGACGGCGGTCAGCGCCGCGATGGAGGCGCTGGGCCGGCCGTACGCGCCGGGGACCGCGGGACCCGACTCCTGGGACTGCGGCACGCTGGTGCAGTCCGCGTTCCGACGGGCCGGCGTCCCGTTGCCGGCCACGCAGGGGGAGCTGTTCGCGACCGCCACCCCGGTGGCCGCCGCCGACGTCCTCCCCGGCGACCTCGTCTTCCTCGGCTCCGGCGAGGCCGGGCTCGGGCACGTGGGGATCGCCCTGGATCAGCGGACGATGGTCGCCGCCGACGCCCGGGCCGGCGTCGTGGTGGTGCGCACGCTGCCGGCCGACCAGGTGCTGGCCGTCGGCCGGGCGGCGCTGGGTCGGCAGCCCGCCGTCCCCGTCCCCGGCCCGGCCGCCGGAGCGCTGCGCACCGAGTGCGGCAACACCGTCCACCCGCCGAGCTTCGGCGGTGCGCGGGCCTGGGGCGGCTACCCGAACGGGCTCATCCCGCCCAGCGCGATGTGCCCGCTGGGCGTCGCCGGGCACGTGCTGCGCTGCGACGCGGCCGCGGCCTACCGCGCCCTGTCGTCGGCCTACGCGGCCGACTTCGACGCACCGCTGTGCATCACCGACTCCTACCGGACCTACGCCGGCCAGGTCCGGCTCTACGGCCAGAAGCCGGCGCTGGCCGCGGTGCCCGGCACCAGCAACCACGGCTGGGGTCTGGCGGTGGACCTCTGCGGCGGGGTGCAGACGTTCGGCACCCCGCAGTACGCCTGGATGGTCGCCAACGCCGGCCGGTTCGGCTTCCTGCACCCCACCTGGGCCGATCCGGGGAACGGGCGCGAGGAGCCCTGGCACTGGGAGTACGCCGGCACCTGAGGCGCCCCCGGGCGCCGGACGGCGGCGCGGCGGAAATGTCGGTGCCCCCTCCTACCGTGCGGAACGACTCACGGAGGAGAAGAAGCGATGCTCATCGACTGCGACACCTGCACCGTCCGGGGGACCGGCTGCGCCGACTGCGTGGTGACCGTGCTGCTCGGCGCCCCGCCGGGATGGCAGGGAACCGATCCGGTGGTGGTCCCGATGACCGGCCGTGCCCGCGGCGGGTCGGCCGCGACCGCGGAGGACGTCGTGGTGCCGCCGCCGGGTGTGGTGGTGGAGTTCGACGACGTGGAACGCCGGGCCGTCCGCGCGCTGGCCGACGGCGGCCTGGTGCCACCCCTGCGGCACCCCGACGGCTCCGACGGCGCCGGTGGCGAGGGCTCTCCGGGGCGGCGCACGGGCTGATCGCCGGCGTGCCCGTCGCGGTGGCCGCGCGTACACCCGTCCGGGTGAATGCCCAGCTGAGCGCGCCGTGCCGGCGGGAACACCCGCCCCGCGCGTTACTCCCGTCCCCGTTGTCACCGGGGCATCACGATCGTTATGGTCGTCGCCGTCCGGCCGGGTGGTCGTCATCCGTCGATGGATGGCCCCGACCGGACACCGCCTAATCACCGCGCGGCGCGCAGCACCGGCGCCCGGGGTGTACCGGGGACCCACCGCAGTTCTGGGGTGAGTTCTCCCGCGGCCGGCTCGCCGGCCCGCGGGGGATAGGGCCAGTCTTCCCAGCCCGAACCCGTCAGCTAACCCGGTCGGCGGTTGCAGAGGAAGAAACGGAGTGCCGCCGCACGTGGCGACCCCTCACGCACTACCCACGCACGCCCCTGAGCAGTTCACCACCGTCGGCCGGCGCACCTCTCCGAGCGCCCGCCGCTCCGGGCCACTCGGTTCCGGCCTCCTGGTCAGCGCAGCCGCTGCCCTGACCGTCACCCTCCTTCCCGCCACCGCGAGCGCGGTCCCCGGCACGGCCGACGAGGTCGCCGCCCAGGTGGCCGAGGCCAGCCACGAGCTCGAGGTCGTCTCCGAGCAGCTGAACGAGGCGCGCGTCGTCCTGGACGGCCACCGGGACGACGCCCGGGCCGCGACCGAGGCGGCCGAGGCGGCCCAGGCCCGGCTCGACTCCCTCGACGGGCAGGTCCGCCTGCTCGCCCGCAGCGCGTTCACCGGCAGCGGCATGTCGCAGCTGGACGTCCTGCTGTCCAGCGACTCGGCGGACCAGCTGGTGTCCCAGCTCGGCACGCTCGACGTGATCGCCGGGCACACCGACGAGGTGCTCTCCGGGGTGTCGCTGGCCTCCGCGGACGCCGAGCAGTCCAGGGACGACGCCGCAGCGGCCGCCGCCGAGGCGCAGCGCGTCGTGGACGAGATCGCCGCGAAGCAGGAGGACCTCGAGACGAGGATCGCCGAGTACCAGCAGCGGTACGACGAGCTCACGGCCGGACAGCAGGCCGAGGTGGCCCGGGCCCACGGTGGCGACAGCCTGCCCGCGCCGGCGCCCAGCGGGGTCGTCGCGCCCAGCTCGGCCGCGCAGGCGGCCGTGAACACCGCCCTGGCGCAGGTCGGCGACCCCTACATCTGGGGCGCCGGTGGGCCCAACGCCTTCGACTGCTCGGGTCTCACGTCCTACGCCTACGCCGCCGCGGGCGTGACCCTGCCGCACTCGAGCGCGTCGCAGTCCCGGATGGGCAAGGCCGTGTCCCGCGGCGACCTGCAGCCCGGTGACCTGGTGTTCTTCTACAGCCCGGTCAGCCACGTGGGCATGTACATCGGCAACGGTCAGATGGTGCACGCCTCCACGTCCGGCCAGCCGGTGAAGGTGGCGAGCCTGGACTCGATGGGCAGCTACAACGGCGCCCGGCGGATTGCCGGCTGACAGCCGCGAGCGCCAGCGAGCGCCGGCGAGCGAGGAGCGGACCGCGGCGCGGAAGCCGGCCGGCGAGATCGCCGGCCGACAGGGCCTGTGCCCCCCGGGGCCGGTGACCTCCGCGGAGGTCACCGGCCCTCGTCGTTCCCCGGGCCGGTGCCACCGGAGCGCGCACCTAGGATCGGCCGGGTGGACGGGGGAAGGCGGCCGGGCGCTCGCGTCGCGCTGGGAACGGCGGTCGTGCTCGGCATCGTCCTCGTCGTCGTCATCGCCGTCCGCACGCCGTGGGACCTGCTCGCCGAACCGCCCGGCGGGTACACCGATCCCGACCCCAGCGCAGGGCTGGCGGCCGCCCAGCTGGACCGCGCGGAGGCCTTCGCGGCCGCGCTGCGCCCGGCCTCGCTGCTCTCCATGGCGCTCGGCCTCGCCGCCTCGGCGGTCCTCGGCCTCACCCGGCTCGGCGGGCAGCTCGTGCACGCCGTGGCCGCCCCGCTCGGTGGCCGGTGGTTCGTCCAGGTGCTGCTCGGGGTGCCGGCCCTCGTGCTGGTCGGCCGCCTGGTGACGCTCCCGGTGTCGGCCTACGCCGAGACGGTCCGGCGCGGGTTCGGCCTGTCCACCCGCGGCTGGGGGCTCTGGCTCCGCGACGTCGCCGTCTCGGTGGCCATCAGCGCGGTCCTGACGGCCCTGGTCGTCCTGGTCGTCCTGTGGCTGGTCCGCCGGGCCCCGCGCACCTGGTGGGCCTGGGCCGGGGGAGCGGCGGCCGCCCTCGTCGTCGTGGGCTCGTTCCTCTACCCGGTGGTCATCGAGCCGGCCTTCAACTCCTTCGAGCCGCTGCCGGCCGGTGAGCTGCGCACCGACCTGCTCGCACTGGCCGAGGCGAACGGGACCCCGGTGCAGGACGTCCTGGTGTCCGACGCCTCGCGCCGGACCACGGCGCTGAACGCCTACGTCTCCGGCTTCGGCTCCACCCGCCGGATCGTCCTCTACGACACGGTGCTCGCCGAGCTGCCGGACGAGGGGATCGAGTCGATCGTCGCCCACGAGCTCGGCCACGTGGCCACCGACGACGTCCTCACCGGCACCCTCATGGGCGCGCTCGGCGCCGGGGCGGCCACCGCGCTGGCCGGGTGGCTGCTCGGCTCGACGCGACTCCTGCGCCGCGCGGGGGCCGAGTCCCCGGGCGACCCGCGCGTCGTGCCGCTGCTGCTGTTCCTGGTGGCCGTCGGCGGGCTGATCGCGACCCCGGTGCAGAACCTGGTGTCCCGGCAGATCGAGGAGCGGGCGGACCTCCGGGCCCTGGAGCTCACCCGCGATCCGGAGGCCTTCATCGCCATGCAGCAGCAGCTGGCGAGGGCGAACCTCAGCGACCCCGATCCGCCGGCCGCCTGGCACTGGTTCTTCGGCAGCCACCCGACCACGGCCGAGCGCATCGCCATGGCCCAGGACTGGCGCCTCCTCGAGGGCACGCGGTGACCCGCACCCTGGTCGTCACCAACGACTTCCCTCCGCGGCAGGGCGGCATCCAGACGTTCGTCGCCGCGCTGCTGGACCGCCGTCCGCCGGATTCGCTGGTCGTGCTGGCGTCGGACTCGCCCGGCTCGGCCGCGCACGACGCGGCGCTGCCGTACCCCGTGGTCCGCCGTCCGACGGGGATGCTGCTGCCCACCCGGGCCACGGCCCGGGCCGCCGTCGAGCTCGTCGACCGGTTCGGCTGCGACACCGCGTTCTTCGGCGCGGCAGCGCCGCTGGGCCTGCTGGCCCCCACCCTGCGCGCGGCCGGGGTGCGGCACCTCGTCGGCGCCACGCACGGGCACGAGACCGGCTGGGTGGCCCTGCCGGGCAGCCGCCAGGTGATGCAGCGGATCGCCGCGGGCCTGGACGTGGTGACCTACATCAGCGAGTACACCCGGGACCGCCTCGAGCCGGCGCTCGGCAGCCGGGCCCGGCTGGCGCAGCTGTCCCCGGGCGTCGACGTCGACCGGTTCACCCCGCAGGCCGACGGCACGGCGGTGCGCGCGCGGTACGGCCTGGGCGCGGCGCCGGTCGTGGTCTGCGTCTCCCGGCTGGTCGCCCGCAAGGGTCAGGACGTGCTCGTCGCCGGCTGGCCGCAGGTGCTCGCCCGGCACCCGGGCGCCCGGCTGCTGCTGGTCGGTGGCGGCCCGGCCGAGGCGTCCCTCCGCCGGGCCGTGGCCGGGGCGGGACTGCAGGACTCCGTGGTCCTCACCGGCCCGGTGGGCCACGAGGAGCTGCCCGCGCACTACGCCGCGGGCGACGTCTTCGCGATGCCCTGCCGCACCCGCCGCGGCGGGCTGGACGTCGAGGGGCTCGGCATGGTCTTCCTGGAGGCGGCCGCCTGTGCCCGGCCGGTCGTCGCGGGAACCTCCGGCGGAGCGCCGGAGACGGTGCGGGAGGGCGTCACCGGCCACGTCGTGGACCCGCGCTCACCGGCCGCCGTGGCGGCCGCCCTGACCGGCCTGCTGGACGACCCGGTCCGGGCGCGCGCCATGGGGACCGCCGGCCGGGCCTGGGTCGAGCAGCGGTGGTCCTGGTCGACCATCGCGGCGGACTTCGCGCGGCTGCTGGAGCCCTGACCGCAGCGAGCCCCGCCCCGCGGCTGCGGGACGGGGCTCGGCGGGTGGCCTGCTGCTCAGCGGGAGTAGAGCGCGTCGACGTCGGAGCTGAACTCCTTCATGACGACGTTCCGCTTGAGCTTGAGGCTGGGCGTCAGCATCCCGTTGTCCTCGGTGAAGTCGGCGCCCAGCACGGTGAACTTCTTGATCGCCTCGGCCTGGGAGACGGCCTTGTTGGCGTCCGCGACCGCGGCGTCCAGCTCGGCCCGCAGGTCGGCGTCCTCGCGTGCCTGCTCGACCGTGAGGTCGGCCGGCTTGCCCTTGGACTCCAGCCACTGCGGCAGCGCTTCCTCGTCCAGGGTGATCAGCGCGGCGATGAACGGCCGCTGGTCACCGACGACGATGCACTGGCTGACCAGGCGGTGGGCCCGCAGCCGGTCCTCGAGCACCGCGGGCGCGACGTTCTTGCCGCCCGCGGTCACCAGGATCTCCTTCTTGCGGCCGGTGATCTTGATGAAGCCGTCGTCGTCGATCTCGCCGATGTCGCCGGTGTGGAACCAGCCCTCGGGGTCGATGGCCTCCCGGGTGGCCTGCTCGTTCTTCCAGTAGCCGCGCATCACGACGCCGCCGCGCAGCAGGATCTCGCCGTCCTCGGCGATGGCGGCGCCGACCCCGGGGAGCGGGCGGCCCACGGTGCCGATCCGGATGGCGTCGTCGTGGTTCACGGCCGCCGCGGCGGTGGTCTCGGTGAGGCCGTAGCCCTCGAAGACGGTGACGCCGATGCCGCGGAAGAAGTGGCCCAGCCGCTCGCCGAGGGGGGCCCCGCCCGAGATGGCTCCCTGGCACCGGCCACCGAGGGCGGCGCGCAGCTTGCCGTACACCAGCCGGTCGAACAGCGCGTGCTGCAGCCTCAGGCCGAGCCCGGGGCCACCGGTGTCCTGCGCCCGAGACCAGTCGATGGCCACCCGCGAGGCCCGGTCGAAGATCTTGCCCTTGCCGGCGGCCTCGGCCTTGGCCTTCGCCTGGTTGAAGACCTTCTCGAACACCCGCGGCACGGCCAGGACGAAGGTCGGCTTGAACTCGCCGAGGTCCTCGACCAGGTTCGACACGTCGGGGGTGTGCCCGATGACCGTGCGGGTCTTGACGGCGCCGACCTGCAGGACGCGGGCGAGGACGTGCGCGAGCGGGATGAACAGCAGCAGGGAGCCCTGGGTGTTCATGAACCGGCCGAGCAGGCTCATCCCGTTGCCGATCTCGAACAGGAAGTTGCCGTGGGTGAGCTCGCAGCCCTTCGGCCGGCCGGTGGTCCCGCTCGTGTAGATCAGCGTGGCCAGGCTGTCGGCGTGCAGCGTCTTCCGGCGGGCCTCGAGCTCGCTGTCCGGCACGTCGGCGCCGGCCTGGGTGAGCGTGCCGATCGCGTCGTCCTCGATGACGTGGACGCTCCTGAGCTCGGGCGCCTGGTCCCGGACGGAGTCGACGACGGTGGCGTGCTCGTCGCGCTCGACGACCACCGCGGTGGCACCGGAGTCCGACAGGATCCACGACACCTGGTCGGCGCTGGAGGTCTCGTAGATGGGGACGACGACCGCGCCGGCGGTCCAGATGGCGAAGTCGAAGACCGTCCACTCGTAGCGGGTCTTGGCCTGGAGCGCCACGCGGTCACCGGCGGCCACGCCGGCCGCGATGAGCCCCTTCGCGACGCCGGCGACCTCGCCGGCGAACTCCGTCCACGTGACGTCCTGCCACTGGCCGCCGCGGCGGCGCCGCAGCCCCACCTCGGCGCCGGCCTCGGCTACGTTGGTGGCCAGCATGTCGGTCAGCGCCTCGTCGGGGCCGACCTCGGTGGTCACAGGAACGCTGAATTGGCGCACGCCTGGTCCTCTCCTCCCCGCCGGCCACGCGGCCCCGTCGCCCGCGGCCCCGGCACGGGGACGTCCCGGTCAATCTAGCGGCTGGGGCTACCGGGCAGTAGCCGAGTGCTGCGCCGGGCGGGGCCGGTCCACCCGGGAGCAGCTAGCCTGCTGGCCATGGCCGACCAGTCCACCCAGTCGATCGTCGTCGAGGCGCCTGCGGCCGAGGTCATGGCGGTGATCGCCGACTTCCCCTCCTACCCGCAGTGGGTGGCCGCCGCCAAGAAGGTCGAGGTGCTCGAGACCGGGGACGACGGGCGGGCCCGTCGCGTCCACTTCGTGCTCGACGCCGGCGCGGTCAAGGACGACTACGTCCTCGAGTACTCCTGGGACGGCGACCGCCGCGTCTCCTGGCACCTGGTCACCGGGCAGATGCAGAAGCGGCAGGAGGGCTCCTACACCCTCCTCGAGAGCGCCGGCCGCACCGAGGTCACCTACTCGATCACCATCGACCTCTCCATCCCGATGCTCGGCATGATCAAGCGGAAGGCGGAGAAGGTCATCCTGGACACCGCGCTCAAGGAGCTCAAGAAGCGCGTCGAGGGCTGACCCGGCGTGCGCACCCTGCTGGTCACCGGCCCGGGTGGGGCGGGGACCTCCACCGTCGCCGCTGCTGCCGCCGTCCGCGCCGCCCGGGACGGCCGCGAGGTGCTGCTGCTGTCGCGGCAGCCCGCGCCGGTGCCCGGGCTCGACGCGGTGCCCGGCCTCCGCGTGCAGCGGGCCGACGGGCGCCGGGCCGCCGAGGGGCTGTGGGCAACCCACGTCGACACGCTCGCCCCGCTGCTGCCGCACCTCACCCTCCCGCCGGCCAGCTCGGTGGTGCCGCCCCCGGGGGCCGACGAGCTCGCCGTGCTCGCGGCGCTGGCGAACGCCGACGCAGACCTGGTCGTCGTGGACGCCGGCCCGCTGCGCGACGGGCTCTCGCTGGCCGCCCTGCCCGGGACGCTGCGGTGGTGGCTGGACCAGGCGCTGCCGCCGTCGGCGCGGGCGCTGGCCGCCGTCCGAACGGCCGCGGTGTCCACCGGCGCGGCGCGGCGCGGCCCGCTCGACCCCGTGCTGGCCGCCGTCCCCGCGGTCGAGCGGCTGCTGACGCGCGACCGGCTGGCCGATCCGACGGCGACGGCGGTCTGGCTGACCGCCGGTGCGCGCGGTGCCGCCGTCCCGGTGGTGCGTGCCGCGGCGACCGTCCTCGGCCTGCACGGGCTGCGGGCCGCCGGCGTGCTGACCCGGGTGCTCCCGGCCGGGGTCCCGGGGGAGTGGTGGGGCGGCCGCGCCGCCGAGCAGGACGCGGCGCTCCGCGGGCTGGCGGACGTGGCACCCGTGCACGACGTCGCGGAGCTGCCGGGCGCGCCGGCGGACGTCGACGCCGTCGCCGCGCTGCTGGACGGGCTGGAGCTCCCCGGCTCCGGCGGCCCGGCCACCCCCGTCCCGCAGCGCCAGGACGGCGGCGGCTGGGGGCTCACCGTGCCGCTGCCCTTCGCCGAGCGGGCGGCCGTGGGCCTGACCCGGTGGGGCGACGACCTCGTGGTGGCCGTGGGGGAGGATCGTCGTTCGCTACGCCTGGACTCGTTGCTGCGCCGGTGCGAGGTGACCGGGGGACGGCTGGCCGCCCCCGGCACCGCCGACGCGCGGCTCGAGGTCAGCTTCCGCGCGGATCCGCAGCAGTGGCCGGCCGATCTCCTGGCGGCCGAGGGGAGGACCTCATGACCACCGGTGCCGACTGGCTCGACCAGGCCCGTCGCCTGGTCGACGCCGTGCGCGCTCCCGCCGAGCCCGCTCCCGGTGCGACCGCGGGCGAGCACGGCGGCGACTGCCGCTGGTGCCCGGTCTGCCAGGTGGCGGCCGTGGTCCGGGGCGAGCGGCCCGAGGTGAACGCGGCGCTGGCCGACGTCCTCACCGCCACCGCCGCCGCGCTGCGCACCTTCGCGGAGGCCCCGCGCGAGGACGATCCGGAGGCATCCGGTGCCCCCCCGGCGGAGGACCCGCCGGCCGGCGAGCAGCCGACCGTGCAGCGGATCGACATCGCGTGACCACGCCCGACGTGGCGGACCGCCCCGCGCTGGGCATCGACATCGGCGGCACCAAGGTCGCCGGCGGCCTCGTCGCACCCGACGGCACCATCCTGGCGACCGCCCGCCGGGCCACCCCCGGCGCCTCGGTGACCGACACCGAGGACGCGATCGCCTCGGTGGTCGACGAGCTGGCCGACGGCGTGGGAAGCGAGCTGGTCGGGGTCGGCGTCGGCGCCGCCGGCTGGTTCGACCGCACCGGCGACACCGTGCTGTTCAGCCCCCACCTGGCCTGGCGCAACTCGACGCTGCGCAAGGACCTCGGCGCCCGGCTGCAGCGCCCCCTCTGGGTCGGCAACGACGCCGACGCCGCGGCCTGGGCCGAGTACCGCTACGGCGCGGCCCGGGGCGCCGACCTCGCCTTGATGATCACGCTGGGCACCGGGATCGGCGGCGGCATCGTGCTGGACGGCCGGCTGCGCCGCGGCTCGCACGGCGTCGCGGGGGAGTGGGGGCACATGCGCGTCGTGCCCGACGGGCGGCTGTGCGCCTGCGGCAACCGCGGGTGCTGGGAGCAGTACGCCAGCGGCACGGCCCTCGGGCAGACCGCGCGCGAGGTCGCCCGCACCTCACCGGCCGCCGCGGCGCTGCTGCTGGAACGGGTCGACTGCGAGCCCGACCGGCTGACCGGTGAGCACGTCGCCCGGGCCGCCTACGACGGTGATCCGCTGGCCCTGGAACTGGTGACCGAGGTCGGGTACTGGCTCGGCCAGGGCATCGCCGACCTCGCCGCCGTGCTCGACCCCGAGGTGGTGGTGATCGGCGGCGGCGTCAGCGTGCTCGGCGAGATGGTGCTCCGGCCGGCGCGCGAGCGGCTGGAGCGGGCGTTGCCCGGCCGCGGGTTCCGGCCGGGGCCGCGCATCGTGGCCGCCGACCTGGGTGCCCAGGCCGGCATCGTCGGCGCCGCCGACCTGGTCCGCCGGGCCGTCGCCGAGGGCGAGGCGTAGGCCTACACCACCGCGCCGTCGTCGCCGTCGTCGGCCGACCGGTCACGCATCCGGGAGACGAGCAGCGCGACACCGCCGGCGATCACCGCCACGCCCACGACCAGGCCGGCGTCGGCCGAGAGGCCGATCACCGAAGGCGCGCCGACGAGCAGGAGGCCCGCCGCGACCAGGAGCACGGCGTAGAGCACCGCCGGCGCCGGGACGGGCAGGGGTGGCGGCGGTGGCGGCTCGTAGTGCTCCTCCGGCCGGTCGAGAAGCGGCACCTCGTGCGGCGGCGGCGGAGGCGCGGGGGACGGCTCCGCGTCGACGGCGGTCCGGCCGTGCTCGGCCTCGAAGGCGGCCACGATGCGGCGCCACTCGGCGTCCTCGTCGACGTCGCGGCCGACCGGCCGGTGCGGGACCCGCGGCTCGACCGGGTGCTCGTCGGCGTGCTGCTCCACCAGCCCCCGTGCCTCCGCCTGGCGGGTGCGGTCGACGAACAGCCGGTCCGACGGCGGGCTCGGCAGGAACACCGACCGGGTGTAGGGGGCGACGTCGGCGGCCGGCTCGAGGTAGGCGGCGATGCCGGCCGCCTGGAGGAGGTCGAGCAGGTGCTCGCCCACGCGGGGGTCGACGTCGCGGACCGGGCTCCACAGCGCGGCGTCGAGGCCGTTGTCGCGGCGGCCCCGTCCCCGCCGGTCGGTCATCGGCGCTCCGCCGGGGACGCGCCGGCCTCGTCGGCGGGCACGCGGGCACGGATCCACTCCGCGGACCGGCGGAAGATCAGCGGGGCGTCGTTGTCCAGCGTCGCCACGTGGTAGCTGTCCTCCAGCACGACCTCGGTGGTGTCCGTGCTCCCGACGCCCGCGAGCAGGATCGTGCTGTTGACCGGCTCGACGACGTGGTCCTCGGTGCTGTGGAACACGATGACCGGGGCGGTGACCCGGCCCAGGCCGGCGCGGGTGGCGGCCCACAGGCCGCGCAGCTGCAGCATCGCCCGCGTGGGCAGCCGGGGATAGGCCAGCTCGACCACCCCGGGCTTCTTGATGTCGCTGGCGATCGGCATCCAGCCGGGGGTGAGCCGCGCCAGCAGGGGCAGCAGCTTGGCGTCCAGCCGCTGGGTCAGCAGCGCCGGGTTCACCAGCAGCAGGCCGGCGACGTCGTCGGGGCGGACCTCGGCCAGCCGGGTGGCCAGCGTGCCGCCCATCGACAGCCCGGCGACGAACACCCGGTCGCAGCCGGCGGCCAGCTCGTCGAAGGCGTTCTCCACGGTCGCCGTCCACTGGTCGTGGGTGCTGCTGTTGCAGTCCTGCCAGCGGGTCCCGTGGCCGGGGAGCAGCGGGCACCGGACCGCGAAGCCCTCGGCGGCCAGGTGCTCGCCCCAGGGCCGCATGCTCATCGGCGTCCCGGTGAACCCGTGGACCAGCAGCACGCCGGTGCGGCCCTCGGGCCCGTCGCCCCCGGGGAAGTCGAACGGCTCGGCGCCGGGCATGACCTCGGGTACGGGGGTCGGTCCGGGCACGGTGCTCCTCCTCGGCGTCCGGCGTCGACGCCGGTGTCAGCTACCTCACGGTGGTGCTCCGATTGTGATTCGGGCCCCAGGCTCCCTAGTCTGGCAGTCCCCGAGGGAGGCGTGTTGTTCTACTGGTTCCTCAAGTACGTCGCCATCGGCCCGGCGATGACCGTCGTCTTCCGCCCGAAGGCCGAGGGCACAGAGCACGTGCCCTCGTCGGGCGCCGCGATCCTGGCGAGCAACCACCTGTCCGCCGCCGACTGGGTCTTCCTGCCCATGCAGCTGAAGCGGCGGGTCACCTTCCTGGCCAAGGCCGAGTACTTCACCGGTACGGGCCTGAAGGGCTTCCTCCGGCGCGCCTTCTTCACCGGCGCCGGGCAGGTGCCGATCGACCGGTCGAGCGCCACGGCCGCCGAGGGCGCGATCCAGACCGGCATCGGCATCCTGCGCTCCGGGAAGCTGCTGGGCATCTACCCCGAGGGCACCCGCTCGCCCGACGGCCGCCTCTACCGCGGCAAGATCGGCGTGGCCCGGATGGCGCTGGAGACGGGTGTCCCGGTCGTCCCGCTCGCCATGGTCTACACCACGCGCACGCTCCCGTTCGGCAAGCAGATCCGGCGGGTGCACGTGCGCTTCGGGGAGCCGCTGGACTTCAGCCGCTACGAGGGCCTGGCCGGCGACCGCTTCGTCGAGCGCTCGATCACCGACGAGATCATGTACGAGATCATGACGCTGTCGGGCCAGGAGTACGTCGACGTCTACGGCGCCACGGTGAAGAAGTCGATGGACGCCACCGGGGCCAGCGCGAACGAGGTCATCGCCACGCTGCAGCCCCCGGCGACCGAGGCCGCCGACCGCGCCCCGACGTCCCTGGCCGGGTAGCCGGCGGGCGGGTCACCAGCCGACCGCCGGCCCCGACCGGGTTCCGCAGGCCCGTCGAGCACCGCGTGCGCGGGTGACGCCGGTCAGCGGGTCCAGGAGCCGGCGCGGCCGACGGCGTCCTTCCAGCGGTCGTGCCGGCCGTCGTCGCGGCGTCCGGCCACCGGGTCGAACCGCCGGTCGAGGGCCCAGGTGGCGCGCAGCTCGTCGGTGCTGCCCCACACCCCGGTGCCGAGACCGGCGAGGAAGGCCGCGCCCAACGCCGTCGTCTCGGTGACCTGCGGACGGCGCACCGGCACGCCGAGCTGGTCGGCCTGCAGCTGCAGGAGCAGGTCGTTGGCGCTCGCGCCACCGTCCGCCGACAGCTCCGGCACCTCCAGCCCGGCCTCGTCCACCATCACGTCGACGACGTCGCGCACCTCGAAGGCGATCGCCTCGAGCGTCGCCCGGGCGAGGTGCGCGCGGGTGGTGCCGCGGGTCAGCCCGAGGATCGCGCCGCGGGCGTGCGGGTCCCAGTGCGGGGCACCCATGCCGGTGAGCGCCGGCACGAAGACGACGTCGCCGGAGTCGGGCACCGTGCGGGCCAGCCCCTCGATCTCGTTCGCGGAGTCGATCAGGCCCAGCCCGTCGCGCAGCCACTGGACGGCAGCGCCGGTCACGAAGATCGCGCCCTCGAGCGCGTAGACCAGCCCGTCGCCGAGGTCCCACGCGACCGTGGTGAGCAGGCCGGCGCCGGAGCGCACGATGTCGGACCCGGTGTTGGTGAGCACGAACGAGCCGGTGCCGTAGGTGCACTTGCTCATGCCGGGGGAGTAGCAGGCCTGCCCGAACAGCGCCGCCTGCTGGTCGCCGGCGATGCCGGCGACGGGCAGGGACAGCCCCAGGAACGCGTCGGGGTCGGTGGTGCCGACGACGCCGGAGCTCGGCACCACCTCGGGCAGCGCGGACCGGGGGACGTCGAACAGGTCGCACAGCTCCTCGGACCAGGCGCCCTTCTCCAGGTCGAAGAGCAGCGTGCGGCTGGCGTTGGTCGCATCCGTGACGTGCGCGGCACCGCCGGTGAGCCGGGCGATCACGTACGAGTCGACGGTGCCCAGCACCAGCGAGCCGTCGCGGACGCCGGACCACACCCGCGGCTCGTGCTCGGCCAGCCAGGCGAACTTGGTCCCGGTGAAGTACGGGTCCAGCCGGAGCCCGGTCATCCGGGCGACCCGCTCCTCGACGCCCTCGTCCCGCAGCCGGTCGCAGATCTGCGTGGTGCGGCGGTCCTGCCAGACGATGGCCGGCCGGGGGGAGCGCAGCGTGCGCCGGTCCCAGACGACGGCGGTCTCCCGCTGGTCGGTGAGCCCGATGCAGGTGGGGTGCGCGTCGGTGCCGGCCAGCGCCTCCCGGCAGGCGGCCACCGTGGCCGTCCAGATGTCGTCGGGCTCGTGCTCCACCCAGCCCGGACGCGGGAACAGCTGCGCGAACTCGCGGTAGCCGCGGGACAGCACGTCGCCCTGCTCGCCCACGACCAGCGCGGTCACCCCGGTGGTCCCTGCATCGATGGCCAGTACCGGCATGGCCCCGAACCTAGCGGGGGTCGACGTCAGCCGCGTGGGCATCACGGCGAGCGAGGAGCGGGCCAAGGCGCGGAGCCGGCCTGCCGGCACCCCCTACGGTGGGCCGCGTGCGGCGCTTCTTCTACGACACCGAGTTCATCGAGGACGGCAGCACGATCGACCTGGTGTCGATCGGCGTCGTGGACGAGACCGGACGCGAGTTCTACGCGGTGAGCACCGAGTTCGACCCGGACCGGGCCATCCCGTGGGTCCGCCGCAACGTGCTCGACCAGCTGCCGCCGCCCGCCGACAAGGCCTGGCGCAGCCGGGAGCGGATCCGCGACGACCTGCTCGCCTTCCTCACCGGCCCGGGCGAGGAGATCGAGCTGTGGGCGTGGTTCGCCGCCTACGACCACGTGGCGCTGTGCCAGCTGTGGGGCGCGATGCCGGCGCTGCCCCGGCCGATCCCGCGGCTCACCCGCGAGCTGCGGCAGCGCTGGGACGACCGCGGGCAGCCCACGCTGCCGCCCAAGCCCGCCGGGACGCACGACGCGCTGGTCGACGCCCGCTACAACCTGGCGCGCTGGCGGGCCATCGAGTCGGCCGGCGGGTGAGCCTCCGCGGCGGGGACCTGCCGTCGGAGGTGGTCACCGAGGTCGGCGAGGCCGCGGCACGCGAGCACGGGCTGCCCGCGTCGCTGCTGGACGGCTACCTGGCCACCCTGGTCGAAGTGGCCGTGCACGACCGGCGCCTGACCCGGGACGAGGTGGCGCACTGCCGGGACCTCGGGGCCGAGGCCGCGCAGGGGGGCGTCGCGCTGCCGGCGCTGGTCGACCTCTACATGAGCGCCTCGCGCCGGCTCTGGCCCCGGTTGCCGCAGCTGGTCGGCGACGCACGCGGACGGCCGGTCGGCTCGTCGGGCCTGGTGGCGGTCGGCGAGGCCGTGTGGCAGGGCGCCGACACCGCCCTGGCGGCCCTGGCGGCCGGGCACGAGGAGGCCCAGCGCGAGGTGGTCCGTCGGGAGGAGGCATTCCGCCGCGAGTTCGTCGACGACCTGCTGACCGGCCGTTCCGACGTCGGCTACCTGGTGGAGCGGGCCGGACGCCTGGGCATGTCGCTGACCGGCAGCCACACCGTGACCGTGGCGGCCACCGACCGGCCGACCGACTCGGGGATGCACCTGACGAAGTGGCTGGAGGACGAGGCGCGGCTGCGGTCCGGGAACCGGGCGGTGCTCGTCGTGGCGAAGGACGGCCGCCTGGTGACCGTCCTCTCCTCTGGTCCGGCGCAGGCCGGCCGCGAGGCCGACGGCCAGGCGCTGGCGGAGGCCGCCGGGTCGGCCGTCGCCCGGCTCACCCGGCGACCGGGGTGGCGCGTCGGCGTCGGGCGCTCGCACCCCGGCCCCCGGGGCGTGCTGAGGTCCTACGGGGAAGCGGTGGACGCCCTGGAGGTGGCCGAGCGGCTCGACCTGCCCGAGCGGGTCGTCCACGCGCGCGACATGCTCGTCTACCGGGTCCTGCTGCGGGACGAGGAGGCGATCTCCGACCTGGTCGGCACGGTGCTCGGACCGCTCACCGAGGCGCGCGGCGGCCCGGAGGCGCTGGTGAGGACGGTCGAGGCCTACTTCGCCGACGGGCGCAACGCGGCGTCGGCCGCCCGCCGCCTCCACCTCAGCGTCCGGGCGGTGACCTACCGCCTGCAGCGGGTGCGCGAGCTCTCCGGCTACGACCCCGTCGACCCGGCCGACCAGCTCGCCCTCATGGTCGCGGTGACCGGGGCGCGCCTGCTCGACTGGCCCACGACGCCGCTCGGCCGACCTGAGGCGGGGACCGTGAAACTGCCGGGCCACGGCAAGGTTCGCGGCCGGTAGTCGTCCGGGCCGGGACCTGCCGCGCCAGGGGACACCCGCCCTAGCGTCGGCGCATGACACGGAACACCCACCCGGTCCCGCGGTTCCGCGCCCGCTCCGCGACCACACCGGTCCGCCGGCCCGCCGGGGGCCGTCGACGGCGCCGTGCCTTCCCACCGCACGACGGGTGGGTGTCGCGCGGGCAGGCGGCGGAGCTGTCCCTGGAGGTGCGGCGGGAGGGGCGCCGGCCGGTGATCGCGGTCTCCGGTGAGCTGGACCTCCTCGGCATGGAGTTGCTCGAGGCCATGCTGACCCACGTCCGCTCGACCGCCGAGGAGGTCGTCGCGGTGGACCTGTCCGGCGTGTCCTTCGTCAACTCCCACGGTCTGTCCCCGGTGCTGGAGCGGGACGTCGTCCTGGTGGCCGCCTCCCCGGCGGTGTCCCGGCTGCTCCGGCTCATGGGTCGCCCCCTGCCCGCGATGCCGTGAGGTCCCCCGGGACCCGGCAGCCACCCTCCACCCGAACGGAGTCCTGATGCTCTCCCTGCTCTGGCTGCTCGTGGTCGGCCTGATCGCCGGCCTCCTCGCTCGTGCGCTGGTTCCCGGCAGGGACTCGATGGGGCTCGGCGCCACCCTGCTGCTGGGGGTGTCCGGCTCCGTCGTCGGCGGGCTGCTCCTCGGCCTGCTGTTCGGCGGCTTCCGGGACCGCGGGTTCAGCCCGGCCGGGATCATCGGCTCGGTCATCGGAGCCGTGATCGTGCTCGTCGTCCACAACCGGATCTCCGGACGGCGGGGCTCCGGCACCGGCGCACGCGGCGCGGCCTGAGCGACGTCCCGTGAGCACCGCCGCGTCGTCCCCACCGGAGCCATCGCCGGTGCCCGCATCCGCGGGCGGGTTCCTCCCGTCGAGGGCGCGGCAGCGCGCGCTGCGGAGGACGGTCGCGCGCTGCGGGCGCGTCCTGGTGGCGACGACGATCCTCACCACGGCACTGGTCGGCGCCGTCTTCACGCCCTGGCTGTGGATGCTCGTGTACGCGCCGACCCTGGGACTGCTCTTCGGCGGGACGGCGGCGCTCGCAGACCCGGACTTCCCCCGCGATCCGGCGTCCCGCCGCCTCGTCGTCCACGCCGCCGCGACGGGCGTCCTGCTCCTCCCGTTCGGAGCGGCCCTGCCCGCCCTGGGCTCGCTGGGCGGGGTGGCCGTGCTGGTCCTGCTCGTCGCGGGACCGCTCGTGGCGGCCGACCGGCTGACTGAGGACGAGGTGGACGTCCGTGACGTGGCCGGGCTGCGGTCGGTCCTGCCGCGGCTGCCGACTGCCGCGCTGGTCGAGACGTGGTCGGGCACCGAGGAGCTGCTCCGCTCGCCCCGGCACCGCGACCTGGCCACCGAGGTGCGCGGGCTCGTGCTCGACGAGCTGACCCGCCGGGACCCCGGTGGGGTCGCCGCCTGGCTGGCCGTGGGTGGCACCTCGCCGGCACCCCACATCAGGAGCGACCGGGACCTGGCCGGGTGACCGGCCCGGTCCCCGACGAGGCGGGGGCCGTCCCCGTCGTCGTCCGGGCCGGGCCGTCCGGTCAGCGGCCCGGGCGTCAGCGGCGCAGCTGCGCCCAGTCCTCGGGGTGCCGGTGGAGGTGCTCGGCCACGGACAGCGCCGGATGGCCGGTCAGGCGGGGGACGACGTCGCTCACCGCGGCGAGCTCGCCGGCGGCGATCGCCTCGTAGCTGGTCACCCAGCCCTCGATCTCCCAGTCCGGGGCGCCGGAGGGGCGGCGGGCGGCCCATCCCTCCGCCACCGTCTGCCGCCGGTAGGAGGCCGGGCGTCCGGTCAGCTCGCCGAGCAGCGCCGCCGCCTCGTCCAGCGACACCGCCGCGGGGCCGGTCACGTCGAGGACGGCACCGTCGAGCGCGGGAGAGTCGTCGAGCACGGCCGCGGCCCCGACGTCGGCGAGATCGTCGCGGGAGGCGAACGACGTCCGGCCCTCGCCGGCGGGTGCGGCGATCACCACCTCCTCGCCGTCGAGGACGGCGAAGTAGGGCACGAAGTCTGCGTACATGGCGTGCCGGAGGAACGTGTGCCGCGCGCCGGTCGCCGCGATGGCCTCCTCCGTGGCGGCGTGCTGGCGGGCGAGCGTGAACACCGCATCGGGTGCGGCGCCGAGGAAGGACGTGTAGACGATCCGCTCCACCCCGGCCTCTGCAGCCGCCCGCACCGCGGTGCGGTGCTGCCCCAGCCGGTCCTCGGCCTCGGCCGCCGACACCAGGTAGAGCGTGTGCGCGCCGGTCAGCGCTGCCCGCAGACCGGCGCCGTCGGCGTAGCCCCCGGCGTTCACCGCGACCTCCGCGCCGGGCAGTCGGGGTGCCCTGCCGGCGTCGCGGACGACGAGCCGCAGCCGCGCGCCGGCGGCGGCGAGCCGGGCGGCGACCCGGCCGCCGAGCGCCCCGGTCGCACCGGTCACGGCGATCGTGCGCGGAGGGCCCGACGTGGTGGTGACCTGCGGCATCATGTCCGGCACAACCCGGTGGCCACCTGGTCGCTTCCCTGGAGGACTGCATGCGCATCGGCATCCTGACCGGCGGCGGCGACTGCCCCGGCCTCAACGCGGTCATCCGCGCCGTGGTGCGCAAGGGCGTCGGGGAGCTCGGCGACGAGGTCGTCGGCTTCCGGGACGGCTGGCGCGGCGTGCTGGAGGACGACAGCGTGCCGCTGGACCTGGCGTCGGTGCGGGGTCTCCTCCCGCGCGGCGGCACGGTCCTCGGCACCTCCCGGACCAACCCGTTCGCCGTCGAGGACGGCCCCGAGCGGGTGCTCGGGACGCTGCGCCGCTCCGGCGTCGACGCGCTCGTCCCGATCGGCGGGGAGGACACCCTCGGGGTGGCCGCCAAGCTGGCCGAGACCGGCGGCATCCGCGTCGTCGGGGTGCCCAAGACCATCGACAACGACCTCGACGCCACCGACTACACCTTCGGCTTCGACACCGCCGTCGGCGTCGCGATGGAGGCCATCGACCGGCTGCACACCACCGGTGACAGCCACCACCGCACGCTGGTCGTCGAGGTGATGGGCCGGCACGCCGGCTGGATCGCGCTGCACGCCGGCATGGCCGGCGGGGCCAACGTCATCCTCATCCCCGAGCACCCCTTCGACGTCGACGCGGTCGTCGCGCACGTGCGGCACCGGTTCGACTCCGGGTTCTCGCCGATCGTGGTGGTCTCGGAGGGGGCCAAGCCCAGGGACGGCGCCATGGTGCTGTCCACGGGGGAGAAGGACGCCTTCGGCCACGTCCGCCTCGGGGGCGTGGGGCCGGCGCTGGCCGCGCTGATCGAGGAGCGGACCGGGCGCGAGGCGCGGGCCGTCGTCCTCGGGCACGTGCAGCGCGGCGGCACCCCGTCGCCGTTCGACCGGGTGCTGGCCACCCGCTTCGGCCTGGCCGCCGTGACGGCGGTGCACGCCGGCGAGACCGGGGTGATGGTCGCCCTGCACGGCACGGACATCGTCCGGGTCCCGCTGGCCGAGGCCACCGCGCAGCTCAAGCTCGTGCCGGCCGAGCGGTACGCCGAGGCGGAGGTCTTCTTCGGCTGACGGACCCCGCAAGTGTGCAACCGCCGACATCCCCTCCGGTGGGAACGGGTGCCGGCCGTACCCTCGGGGGCGTGAGTCTCACCGAACCTGCGCAGACGGTGCCCGGCCTGGACCGGTGGCGGGACCTGCCCGCCGCCCAGCAGCCGCGGTGGCCCGACCGCGACGCGCTCGACGCGGTGCTGGGCACGTTGTCCACGGTGCCGCCGATCGTCGCCCCCGCCGAGGTCGACACGCTGCGGTCCCAGCTGGCCGACGTGGCGCAGGGCAAGGCGTTCCTCCTCCAGGGCGGGGACTGCGCGGAGACCTTCGACCTCAACACCGAGCCGCACCTGCAGGCCACCACCCGCACGCTGCTGCAGATGGCGGTCGTCCTCACCTACGGCGCGAGCGTGCCGGTGGTCAAGGTCGGCCGCGTGGCCGGGCAGTACGCCAAGCCGCGCTCGTCCGACACCGACGCGCTCGGCCTGCCGTCCTACCGCGGCGACATGGTCAACTCGCTGGAGCCGGTGATGGAGCAGCGCATCCCGGACCCGAACCGGCTGGTGCGCGCCTACGCCAACTCGGCCGCGGCGATGAACATGATCCGGGCCTACGCCCGCGGCGGCCTGGCCGACCTGCACGCCGTCCACGACTGGAACAAGGACTTCGTCGCCAGCTCGCCGGCCGGCGTCCGCTACGAGGTCATCGCCCGCGAGATCGACCGCGCGCTGGCGTTCATGAAGGCGTGCGGCGTCGACTCCGAGGCGCTGCGCGCCGTCGAGCTCTACAACTCGCACGAGGCGCTGATCCTCGACTACGAGCGCGCGCTGCTGCGCATGCACGAGGGCCGCCCGTACGCGCTCTCCGCCCACTTCGTGTGGGTGGGCGAGCGCACCCGCCAGATGGACGGGGCGCACATCGAGTTCGTCTCGAAGCTGGCCAATCCGATCGGCGTGAAGATCGGCCCGACGACGACACCGGAGCAGGCGACCGAGCTCGTCGAGCGGCTCGACCCCGACGGCATCCCGGGCCGGCTCACGCTGATCAGCCGGATGGGCAACGGCAAGATCCGCGACGTGCTGCCGGGCATCGTGGAGAAGGTGACCGCCAGCGGCCACCAGGTGGTGTGGCAGTGCGACCCGATGCACGGCAACACCCACGAGTCGCCCAGCGGGTACAAGACCCGCCACTTCGACCGCGTCGTCGACGAGGTGCTGGGCTTCTTCAGCGTGCACCGGGCGCTGGGCACCTGGCCGGGCGGCATCCACGTCGAGCTCACCGGTGAGGACGTCACCGAGTGCCTCGGCGGCGCGATGGAGATCGGCGACGACGACCTCAACAGCCGCTACGAGACCGCGTGCGACCCGCGGCTGAACACCGGGCAGTCCCTGGAGCTGGCGTTCCTCGTGGCGGAGATGCTGCGTGGCTGACGGCTCCACGACCGCGACCCGGCCCGCCCCTGTCGACCTGCGGTCGGACACCGTCACCCGGCCGACCGCGGCGATGCGCCGCGCGATGGCCGAGGCCGAGGTCGGCGACGACGTCTACGGCGAGGACCCGTCGATCACCGCGCTCGAGGAGCGGGTGGCGGCGATGTTCGGCCACGAGGCGGCGCTGTTCGTGCCGTCGGGGACCATGGGCAACCAGATCGGCATGCGCCTGGTCTGCGAGCCGGGCCAGGAGGTCCTCTGCGACGCCGACGCGCACGTCGTCACCTACGAGATGGGTGCGGCCGCCGCGATCTTCGGCATCTCGACGCGGACGGTGGTGTCGGACGGCGGGCGGCTGGACGCCGGGCAGCTGATCGAGCAGGTCCGGCCGAAGGGTGACTGGCACCTGACCGCCACCGCGGCGATCGCGGTGGAGAACTCGCACAACCGCGGCGGTGGGCTCGTGCAGCCGCTCGGCGAGCTGCGCCGGCTGTGGGACTGGTCGCGCGGCGCCGGCGTCGCCGTCCACCTCGACGGCGCCCGCATCTGGAACGCCGCGGCGGCGTCGGGCACCGACCTGGCCACCTACGGCCGGCTGGCCGACACCGCGTCGGTCTGCCTGTCGAAGGGGCTGGGCGCACCGGTCGGCTCGGTGCTGGTGGCCTCGGCGGAGCGCATCGCGACGGCGCGGCTGTGGCGCAAGCGCCTCGGCGGCGGCATGCGGCAGGCCGGGGTGCTCGCCGCGGCCGGGCTGCACGCGCTCGACCACCACCTGCCCCGGCTGGCCGAGGACCACGAGCACGCGCAGCTGCTGGCCAAGCGGCTCGGGGTCGACCCGGCGACGGTGGAGACCAACATGGTCGTGCTCGACGACGTCCCGGCGCAGCTGGTCGCCGAGGCGGCCAAGGCACAGGGCGTGCTGGTCGGCCGGGTGAACCCGCGCCGGCTGCGGATGGTCACCAACCTCGACGTCGACCGCGCCGGGATCGACCGCGCCGCCGACGTCCTCGCGGGGTTGCTGGACCGGTAGGCCGCACCGCGTCGCGCCGTCCCGCCCGGGTCCACCAGCGCCGCGCGGGGTGGAGCCGCGTGCGCACGCGGCTCCACCCGGCGTGCCCCGGGTCGACCCGCCTCAGCCGGGGTCGGCGGCGGGGGCGACCGGGTCGCCGATCAGCGAGTTCAGCAGCTTGATGTCGGCGGCGTGGCCGCCGCACGGGTCGCCGTCGCGCAGGCTGGGCGTCTCCACCACCATCGGGACGCCCGCCGTCGTGCGGTGGTGCAGCAGCTCGGCGAACGGCCCGGTGCCGTAGGGGCCGGAGCCGATGGTGCCCTCGCCGATCGTGGTGTGCCGGTCCCGCCGGGACCCGCACTCGTCGAGCGAGTCGTTGACGTGCACCAGGCCCAGCCGGCCGGGGCCGACGGTGGCCTCCAGCGCGTCGAGGGTCGCGGTCATCCCGCCGGGGACGGCGAGGTCGTGCCCGGCGGCCCAGGCGTGGCAGGTGTCGAAGCAGACGCCGACCAGCGGGTGGTCCTCCAGCGCCGCGAAGTAGGGCCCCAGCTCCTGGACGGTGGCGGCCAGCGCCTTGCCACCGCCCGCCGTCGGCTCGATCAGCAGCCGCGGGCCGGCCGGGTCCGCGGCCTCCAGCACCGGCAGGAGCCGCTCGTGCAGCTGGCGCAGGGCGGCTTCGTGGCGGTCCTCGCCGACCGCCGAGCCGGCGTGCACGACGACGCCCTGGCAGCCCAGCTGCGCCCCGCGCCGCAGGTTGTGCGCGATCGAGGCCAGGGACTGCTCGACGGTGGCCTCGGTGGGGGAGCCCACGTTCACCAGGAACGGCGTGTGGATGAACGAGGGCACGCCCCGCTCGGTGCAGCCGGCGGTGAACAGCGCGTCCTGCGCCGCGTCGCCGTCGGTCAGCTTCCAGCCCCGGGGGTTGCCCACGAAGACCTGGACGGCACGCGCGGCGACGGCGTCGGTGTAGGCCAGGCCGCCCTTGGCCAGCCCGCCCTTGATCTGGATGTGCGCGCCGACGGGCGGCACGCCGGGGGAGGTGGTCGGCACGGGGAGCGGCGCCTATCCGAAGGTGAGCAGGATGGCGATCTGGGTGCCCTGCTCGACGGTCTCGCCCGGCTTGATGCTCTGCCGGCGCACCCGGTCACCGAAGAAGCGGGTGGACTCCACCTGCAGGCCGGCCGCCTCCAGGGTGGCGATCGCCTCGGCCTCGCCCATGTCGACGACGTCCGGGACGGTGACCATCGGGACGCCCGCGGAGACCTGGATCCGCACGGTGCTGCCGTAGGGCACCGGCCCGGCCGACGGGGCCGGCGTGACCGCCATGACCTCGCCGACGTCGACGGCGTCGCTGCGGCCGTCCTCGGCGCGTTGCACGGTGAAGCCCAGCGCCTGGAGGTTGCTCGTCGCCTGCTCCGGGCTCTGGCCGGTCACGTCGGGCACCGCGACGGGTTCCCGGCCCTGGCTCACCACGACCGTGACGACCTGGTCACGCTTGAGCTGGGTGCCGGCGGGTGGGTCGAAGCGGATGACGCTCCCCGGCGGCACGGCGTCGTCGTAGTCCTGGCCCCGCGTGATCTGGACCGGCAGCTCCTCCTGGATGCTCGCCTCGGCCTCCTCCACCGGCCGGCCCACCAGGTCGGGGGAGACGACGTAGCGCTCGGGGCCCTTGGAGACGACGACGCGGACGTCGGTGCCGCGGATGACCTCGCCCGACGCCGGGTCGGTGGAGACGACCTGCCCGTCGGGCACCGTCTCGTTCCACTCGGAGACCACCGGGTCGGGGTCGAGCCCGGCGTCCTGGAGCAGGTCGATCGCCGCGGCCTCCTCCTTGCCGGTCACCGCCGGGACGTCGGTCCAGCGGCCGGAGCCCAGCCACCAGCCGACGGCCCCGATCGTGACGGCCATCAGCAGGATGATCGCGATGAGCAGCCGGGCGCGGCGCCGGCGGACGTGGTCGGGGACGCCCGGGCGCGGGCGGGCCGGGGCGGGGCGCCGTCCGTGCACGTCGGTGGTGGGGCCGGCACCCATGCCCGGCAGCGTGCTGGTGCGCGCGGCCCGGGAGCCGCGGCCGCCGAGCACCGCGGTGCCGGGGTTGCTCGGGTGCCCCGGCCGCGGGCGGGTGGGGCGGTTGGTCGGCCGCAGCGTGCCCGGGCCCGCGGTGCTCTGGCCGGTCGGCACCGGGACCGGCTCGATGCCGAGGTCCTTGCGGACGTCGTGCAGCTCGGCCAGGAAGGCTCCGGCGTCCAGCGGGCGGCCGGCCGGGTCGCGGCGCGTGGTGCGCGCGACCAGCTCGTCGACCTGCCAGGGCAGCCCGGGGACCTCCGCCGACGGCGCCGGGACGTCGTGGTGCACGTGCTGGTACGCGACGGCCAGCGGGGTGTCGCCCCCGAACGGCGGGTGGCCGGTGAGCATCTCGAACAGCACGATGCCGGCCGCGTAGATGTCGCTGCGGGCGTCGGCGCGGCCCCGCTCGAGCTGCTCGGGGGAGAGGTAGGCGACGGTGCCGATCAGCACGCCGCCGGTCTGGCTGGTCTGCCCGGTGCCGACGACGGCGCGGGCCAGGCCGAAGTCGGCGACCTTGACCAGGCCGTCGACGCCGATGAGCACGTTCTCCGGCTTGATGTCGCGGTGCACGATGCCGGCCCGGTGGGCGGCGGTGAGCCCGGCCAGCACCGGCTCGAGCACGGCGAACGCCTCGGCGACGGTGAGCCGGCCGCGCGCGCTGAGCAGGTCGCGCAGCGTGCGGCCGCGCACCAGCTCCATGACGAGGAACACCAGGCCCTGGTCGCTGCCCTGATCGCTGACGCCCACCACGTTGACGTGGCTGAGCATCGCCGCGGCGCGCGCCTCGCGGGTGAACCGGTCGACGAACGTCGGGTCGTGGGCGAGGTGCTCGGCCATCACCTTGACCGCGACGGTCTTGTGCAGCCGCAGGTCGGTGGCCGCGTAGACGGTGGACATGCCGCCGCGCGCCAGCCGCTCCTCGAGGCGGTAGCGCCCCTCGAGAACGAGGCCGACCACGGGGTCGGTCACGGCGGTGTCCACCCGGCCGAGTGTAGGAGGGTGACCGGCACCCGGGGTCCTCCCACGCGGTGCGGGGTGCGCCTGGTACGCCTGGTGCGCATCGGTCAGGTGCGCCGGACCACCCCGGCCGGGGTCACGGTGTCCCGGGGCAGCGAGCGGACGTCCGCCAGGCCGCACACGACCATGGCGTGCGCCAGCTCGTCGGTCAGCCCGTCGAGCACGGCGGCCACCCCGCGCTCGCCTCCGGTGGTGAGCCCCCAGGCGATCGGCCGTCCGAGGAACACCGCAGACGCGCCGAGGGCGAGGGCGGTGAGCACGTCCGAGCCCGAGCGGATGCCGCCGTCGGCGTAGACCTCGACGTCGTCGCCCACCGCGTCGACCACCTCCGGCAGCGCGTAGGCGCTGGAGACGGCGGGGTCGGCCTGCCGGCCGCCGTGCGTGGTGACCCAGACGGCGGCGGCGCCGGCCTGCACGCACCGGACGGCGTCGTCACCGCGCAGGACGCCCTTGACCACGACGGGCAGCCCGGACAGCTCGCCGAAGCGGGCGATCTCGTCGAAGGTCCAGGTCGCGGTCGCCAGGCCGTCCAGCGTCGGCTCCTCGCCCTCCGGCGGCCGGTTGGCCATCCGGACGCCCGCGCGGTGGACGAAGTCGTGCCCCATGTCGCGCCGGCGCCGGCCCAGCACGGGGACGTCGACGGTGAGGACGAGGGCGCGGTAGCCGGCGTCCCCGGCGCGGCGGGCGAGGTCGTCGGTGTGCCGTTCGGAGTGCAGCCGGTACAGCTGGAACCACTGCGGGCTGCCCGGCGCGGCCGCGGCCACCTCCTCGAGGCTGTTGTTGGCGCTGGTCGACACGGTCATCAGCGCGCCGGTGGCGGCGGCGGCGCGGGCGGTGGCCAGCTCGCCGTCGGGGTGGGCCATCGCCTGGTATGCCCACGGGGCGACCCCGATCGGCGTGCGCACCGGCGAGCCGAGCAGCTCGGTGCCCAGGTGCGCCGTGGTGATCCCGCGCAGCACCCGCGGCCGCAGCCGCCACGCGCGCCAGGCCCCGGTCGCCTCGCGCATCGTCGTCTCGGTCTCGGCGCCGCCGGCGTAGTAGTCGTAGACCGGCTCGGGCAGCAGCTCCCGCGACCGGGCCTCCAGCAGGGCCAGGTCGAGGTAGGGCGTCTCCGGGCGCGGATCCTCGGCGACCTCCGCGCCACCGTCCTGCGCAGGCTGTCCCGGCACCGGGCTGCTCGCTGAGTCCATGCTCGCCATAGGCTCGCACTCTATGGACACGCTCACCCCCGCGGAGGTGGCCCGGCTCCTGGGCACCTCGCCCAACCGGGTCCGGCAGTTGCTGCGCGACCGGAAGCTGATGGCCGTCCCCGGGAGCGGTAACGGCAAGATCCCGGCCGAGTTCCTCCAGGACGGCGCCGTCCTCAAGCACCTGCCCGGTCTGCTGACCGTCCTGCAGGACGGCGGGTTCACCGACGAGGAGGCGTTCGACTGGCTGTTCCGCGAGGACGAGTCGCTGCCCGGCACGCCGGTGCAGGCGCTGCGGGACAACCGGCACACCGAGGTGACCCGCCGGGCCCAGGCCCTGGCGCTCTGAGCCCGGTGCATCCGGAGGGCCGGGCCGGGGGGAAGCTGCAGACGTGGAGCAGCTGACCTACCTGGGCCTCCTGGCCGGCTGCCTGGTGGTCACCGCGCCGCTCGAGCTGGTGCTGGGCGTGCGGGTCTACGCGCGCTGGCGGCGCCTGCTGCTCGCGGTCGTCCCGGAGTTCGTCGTCTTCGTGGTGTGGGTCCTCTACGCCATCGCGCAGGGGCACTGGGACTACAGCGAGGTGCGGACCCTCGGCGTCCGGCTGCCCGGCGGCATCCCGCTCGAGGAGGTGCTGTTCTTCCTCGTCGTCCCGCTGTGCTCGGTGCTGGCGCTGGAGGCGGTGCGGAAGGTGACGCGGTGGGACGCCGGCTACCCCGCCGAGGAGGCCCTGCCGGCCGGGGAGCGGGCCGCGCGATGAGCTACTCGACGCTGGCCGTGCTCGCGGTCGTCGGCGTGCTGGTCGTGGACCTGGCCGTCTACCGGACGCGCATGGTCACCCGCCCGGTGTTCTGGGTCGCCTACGCGATCATCGTGACGTTCCAGCTGCTGATGAACGGCGTGCTCACCGGCCTGGACGTCGTCACCTACGACCCGGCCACCATCTGGGGGCCGCGGATCGCCTACGCGCCGGTCGAGGACCTGCTCTTCGGGTTCGCCATGGTGACCCTCACCCTGGCCAGCTGGGCCGCGGTCAACCGGCGGGCGAACACCGCCAGGCGGCGCGGCTTGGACACCGACACCCGGCCGTCGAGCACCCGGTAGTCCGCCCGCTCGATCTCGGTGAGGATGCCGCCGTAGAGGTCGGTGGCGGCCCGCACGCAGTCGCGCGACTCCGGCGCGAGCATCGGCGTCCCGGGTGCGGCGTCGTCGTACCGCCGGCGGACGATCGCCACCATCTCGCGCATCAGCGCGGCGAAGCGGGCGTCGTGCCGCCGCTCGAGCAGCTGCTCGCGGGTCACCCCGTGGGCGGCCATCAGGTCCGCCGGCAGGTAGACCCGGCCGCGGTCGGCGTCCTCGGCGACGTCGCGGAGGAAGTTGGTGAGCTGGAACGCCTCGCCCAGCGCGACGGCGTGCGGGGCCGCCTCCTCGCGGAGCACCCCGGGGGCGGTGCCGAGGACCGGGAGCACCTGCAGCCCGATGACCGACGCCGAGCCCCACATGTACCGGTCGAGGGCGTCGAGGTCGGCGTAGCCGGTGACGTCGAGGTCGCTGGTCATGGCGGCGAGGAAGTCGACGAGGTGCTCGACCGGGATGCCGTAGCGGCGGTAGGTGTGCACCAGCGCCAGCCGCACCGGGTCCTCCGACCAGCCGGCCTCCAGCTCGGCGAGCACCGCGCGCGACCAGTCGGCCAGATCGCGCTCGGGGTCGGCGCCGGGCTCGTCCACCAGGTCGTCGGCCACGCGTGCGGCGGCGTAGAGGGCGTGCACCGCCGTCCGGCGGTCGGGGGTGAGCAGCCGGGTGGCCAGGTGGTAGCTCTTGCCGTGCCGCGCGGCGATCTGCGCGCAGTGCCGGTAGGCGGCGCGCAGCTGCTCCTGCCGGTGGGCCTGGGTGCCCGGGGGCCGCAGCGCCGTCATGCGATGTCCATGGTTCGGCTCCGGCCTCGCTCCGCTCCTCGCTCGCAGTCCCCCGCAAGCGGGAGGTGCCCCCACTCGCTGCGATGCTCACTCACCCGTCGCCTCACGACGCAACCACGCCCGTGATCCGCTCGGCCGCCAGCCGGCCGCTCATCAGCACCATCGGCACCCCGACGCCGGGCTGCACCGAGGAGCCGGCGAGCACCACGTTCTCCGGGCCCCGGCGGGGCAGGGTGGATGGCCGGAACGGGCCGGTCTGGCCGAAGGTGTGCGCCAGCGCGAACGGCGTGCCGGCGGCCATGCCCTGCTCGGCCCAGGTCAGCGGGGTGTCCATGTGCTCGACCTCGATCGCGTCGGTGACCCCGGTGAAGCCCCGCGCCTCCAGCGTGGCCAGCAGCTCCTCGCGGTAGCGGGGCGCCAGCGCGGCCCAGTCCAGGTCGGGGTTGCCGCCGCTGCGCCGGTCGAGGTTCGGCGTCGGGGCGACGACGCTGAGCACCTGCCCGCCGTCGGGGGCGAGGCCGCGGTCGGTGACCGACGGCATGCTGATCAGCAGGCTCGGGTCGCTCATGGGGCGTCCGTCGCGGGTGAGCTCGTCGAACACCTGCTGCCACGCCGCGCCGAAGCTGATCGTGTGGTGCGCCTGGCCGGCCAGCGGCGCGCGGACGCCCAGGTGCAGCGCGACGCAGGACGGCGAGTACACCGGCCGGCGCGGGCCGCGCAGGCCCGGCACCAGGGTGTGCGGTGCGTCGGCGGTGACGACGACGGCGTCCGCGGGCAGCCGCTCGCCGTCGGCCAGGCGGACCGCACCCACCCGGCCGCCGGAGGTCTCCAGCTCGGCGACCGTAGCGCCGTAGCGGAACACGACCCCGGCGTCGGCCGCGGCGTCGGCCAGGGCGCGCGGCACCGCGGCGATGCCGCCCTCGGGGTGCCAGACGCCGGCACCGATGTCGAGCTGGGCGATCACCGCGTAGGCGGCGATGGCGCGGAAGGGGGAGACCCCGGCGTAGAGGGCCTGGAAGCTGAACAGCCGGCGCAGCCGGTCGTCGGTGAAGGCACGCTCGACGTGGCCGGACAGCCGCCGGAAGCCCCCGCGGCGGGCGAGGCCGAGCAGCTGGGGGCCCAGCAGGTCCAGCGGGGAGTCGAGGTTGCGGTCGATGAAGGTGTCCAGCTGCAGCCGGTACAGCTCGGCGAGGTCGGCCAGGTAGCGGCGCAGCGCGTCGGCCTCGGCCGGCCCGCAGAGGGCGGCGACCTCGGCGGCGAAGGCGTCGGGGTCGGCGTGCACGTCCAGGTGCGTGCCGTCGGCGAACTGGGCCCGGTAGCTGGTCCGCAGCGGGTGCAGGGTCAGCCGGTCCTCGAGCTTCTCGCCGACGGCGGCGAGGGTGTCGGCGACGACCTCCGGGGCGGTGAACACCGAGGGGCCGGTGTCGAGGGCGTACCCGTCCTGCTCGATCCGCCCGGCCCGGCCACCCGGCCCGTCGCCCCGCTCGACCACCACGACGTCGCGGCCGGCGCCGCGCAGCCGCAGCGCGGTGGCCAGCCCGGCGAGCCCGGCGCCGATGACGACGACGCGGTCGGTGCGACCCGGAACGGTGCGGACCATCAGGCGGTGCGGGCGGTGGCGGCGACCGCGAGCGCGTCGAGCGCGGCCCGGGCGTCGTCGGCGATGGGTGCCTCGGCGATGGCGTCGCGGGCGCGGGCGGTGCTGACCGTGATCCGCTGCTCGACGCGGTCGCGGGCGCCGGTGGAGACGAGCAGGGTGCGCAGCGCCTCGAACTCGTCGGGGCCGGCGTCCGGGTTGCCCAGCAGCTCGTGCAGCAGCCGCCGTCCGGCGTCGTCGGCCACCTCCTCGGCCAGCGCGACCAGCAGCGTCTGCTTCCCCTCGCGCAGGTCGTCGTCGGCGGACTTGCCGGTGACCTGCGGGTCGCCGAACACCCCGAGCAGGTCGTCGCGCAGCTGGAACGCCTCGCCCAGCGGCAGGCCGATGGCGGCGAAGGCCTCGACCACGGCCGGGCCGGCGCCGGCGATCGCGGCGCCGAGCTGCAGCGGCCGCTGCACGGTGTACCCGGCGCTCTTGTAGCGGGCGACGGTCAGCGCGCCGTCGGGCCCCGGGAGGCCGCCCGCCGCGCGCAGCAGGTCGAGGTACTGCCCGGCGGTGACCTCGGTGCGCATCGTGTCCCAGACCGCCCGCGCCCGGCCGAGGGCCGCCTCGGAGATGCCGGAGCAGCGGAGCATCTCGTCCGACCACACCAGGGCGAGGTCGCCCACGAGGATGGCCGCGCCGACGCCGAAGAGCTCCTGGTCGCCGGAGAACCCGTGCGAGGTGTGCCGGTCGGCGAAGCCGATGTGCGTGGTCGGGCGGCCGCGCCGGGTGCCGGCGGCGTCCATGACGTCGTCGTGCACGAGGGCGCTGGCGTGCACGAACTCCAGGGCCGCGACGGCCCGCAGCACCGCGTCGTCGTCCTCGGCGGTCCCCGGCCCCTGGCCGCGGGCGCCGCGCCAGCCCCAGTAGGCGAAGGACGGGCGCAGCTTCTTGCCGCCCTCGGCGACCGCGCAGACCTCGTCGACCACCGGGACCAGGCTGGGATCCATGCCGGCGAGGGTGGCGCGCTGCTGGTCGAGGAAGCCGACCAGCGCATCGGCCACCGCGGCGCGCACCCGGTCGAGGTCGGCGGCCGCCAGCGGTGGTGCGGGGCGGGCGGACTCGCGCTGCTGCGCCCCGGCGATCATGAGGTCAGTATCGCCCAACCCGATGGGACGCGGCCCCACCAGCAGGGCAGCTGACGTGCTCCGCTCCATCGTTCCTCCGTCACAGGTCGCAGGTTCACGGCCTCTTCCGTGCCCGGAAGCGACCCGGATGCACCCTCGGCGGCGGAAGTTCCGCGGCACCACCGCGGGTCGCCGTCCGGGCGCCACTACCCTCGGGTGCCGTGACCCCGACCGTGCGCGAGCTCCTCGCCAACGACCGGCCCACGTGGTCGTTCGAGTTCTTCCCGCCGAAGACGCCGGCGGGGGAGGAGCAGCTGTGGACGGCGCTGCGCGAGCTCGAGCGGCTCCGCCCCTCGTTCGTGTCGGTCACCTACGGGGCCGGCGGCTCCACCCGCGAGGGCACCGTCGCGATGACCGAGCGGATCGCCGCCGAGACGACGATGACCCCGCTGGCGCACCTGACCGCCGTCGACCACAGCGTCGCGGAGCTGCGGCACGTGATCAGCCGGCTGGCCGCCGCCGGGGTCCGCAACCTGCTCGCGCTGCGCGGCGACCCGCCCGGCGCCGATCCGCAGGCGGAGTGGGTCGCCCACCCCGAGGGGCTGCGCTACGCCTCCGAGCTGGTGGAGCTGATCCGCTCCATCGGCGACTTCTCCGTGGGTGTGGCCGCGTTCCCCGAGCGGCACCCGCGCTCCCCGGACTTCGACACCGACGTCGAGATGTTCGTGGCCAAGTGCCGGGCGGGTGCGGACTACGCGATCACCCAGATGTTCTTCCGCGCCGAGGACTACCTGCGGTTGCGCGACCGGGTCGCCGCCAAGGGCTGCGAGGTCCCGGTCATCGCCGGTGTCATGCCGGTGACCAACGTCCGGCAGATCACCCGCATCGTCGAGCTGTCCGGGCAGGCGTTCCCGCCCGAGCTCGCCGACCGCTTCGCCGCGCTGGACGGCGACCGCCCCGAGGACAAGGCCGCGGTGCGGGCGTTCGGGGTGGAGGTGGCCACCGACCTGTGCCGGCAGCTGCTCGACGAGGGCGTGCCCGGCATCCACTTCATCACCATGAACCGGTCGACGGCGACCCGCGAGGTGTTCACCAACCTGGCCACCAGCGCCCCGGCGGCCGTCCGCTGATGACGCCGGGCCTGCGCACCGCGGTCCCGGCATGAGTGCGTCGGCGGTGCGCCCGGACGGCGACGCCGTGCTGCAGCGCGCCGGCCGCCGCGCCTGGGCGCTGCTCGGGCTGGTCGGCGTGCTCGTGCTCGGCTACCTGGTGCTGCGCGAGGTCAGCGTCGTGGCGACCCCGCTGGCGGTCGCGCTCTTCCCGGCGGCGGTGCTGTGGCCGGTGGCGGCGTGGCTGCGGCGCAGGCACGTGCCCTCCACGGTGGTGGCGCTCGTCCTCGTCGTCGGGCTGCTCGGGCTGCTCGGCCTGGCGCTCTGGCTCGTCGTCCCCCGGTTCGCCGACGAGCTCCCGGCGCTGGCCGACAGCGTGGAGGACGCGCTGGGTGACCTCGAGGAGCTCGTCGACGGGACACCCTTCTCGCTGCCGGTCGCCGTCGACGAGGGCGGCCTCGCCGACATGGCCCGGGAGGCCTTCTCCGCGTTCGGCGGCGGGAGCGGTGCCCTGGACCAGGGCCTGCAGGTGGCCCGGACCCTGGGGGACGTGGCGACGGGCGTGGTCCTCTTCCTCGTCGCGCTCTTCTTCTACCTGCGCGACGGCGGACGCATCTGGTCGGGGATCACGAGCCTGCTGCCGGATGGGGCGCGCCGGCACGCCGACCGGGTGTCCGGTCAGCTGTTCTGGACCCTCGGCGCCTACTTCCGCGGGCAGATGGTGGTCGCGCTCGCCGACGCGGTGTTCATCGGCATCGGCCTGGTGCTCCTCGGCGTCCCGCTGGCCCTGCCCCTGGCGCTGCTGATCTTCCTGGGCGGCTTCTTCCCGATCGTCGGCGCCTTCGTGTCCGGCCTGCTGGCCGTCCTGGTCGCGCTCGCCGACCAGGGGCTGACGACGGCACTGCTGGTCCTGGCCGTCGTGGTGGTGGTCCAGCAGGCGGAGGGCAACCTCCTGGAGCCGCTGATCCTGAGCCCGGTGCTGCGGCTGCACCCGTTCCTGATCATCCTCGCCGTCACGGTGGGCGGGGTGACCTACGGCGTCCTGGGTGCCTTCCTCGCGGTGCCCCTGACGGCCTGCCTGGCCCGCGTCGTCGACTACGTCCGCGGCCGCGAGCCCGACGCCGGTCCCGGCTGGGCGGACGGCGACGGGGAGCGACCGGCGGACGCGGCCGAGCCCGAGCGCCGCGAGGGTGCCCGGACGGGGGACGAGAGCTAGTGGCGCGCCGGCGGCGCCTCCAGCACGTCCGCCGCCTCCGCCGCGGCCCGGCGCAGCCCCTCCCGCTCGGAGACGTACCCGCCGGCCACGCCGACGACGGGGAGGTTGGCGACCGCGCGGGCCAGCAGCCGGCCCTTGGGGCGGGCGTCGAGGGCGTCGTCGATCCGGCCGAGCAGCCGCGCGGCGCGCCAGAGGGTGCGTGCGGCGCCGGCGACCCCGCGGCGCTCGTCCCGGCTGCCCAGCGCGCCCTCCACGTAGGTGCCCTTCGCGGGGGTGAGCAGGGGCTCCACCTGGGCCGCGGTCAGGTCCCGGTCGAGCAGCACCCGGGCCAGCAGCGACACCCGTTCGGCCGGCGCCTCCACGCCGTGCTCCCCGGCGACGCCGAGCACCACGAGCGACTGGACCGCGGTGCCCACGGTGTTCTGCAGCGGCAGCAGGTCGGCGAGCTTGCCGGCGAACCGGGGGACGGCGGAGACCCCGGCCGCGACCCGGGAGACCTGGTCGGCCCACCACTCGTCGCGCTCGTGCCGCGGCAGCGCAGGTGGCCGGCCGAGACGGGTGGCCAGCGGGGTGAGCAGCCGGTCGACCCGGCGCAGGACGTCGACGACGACGGCGTCGCTGATCGGAGGTGCCATGGCGGGGTCCTGCCCCGGACGGCGGCCGGGCACGCGCGCCGGGCGGTGTGATCCCCGGACCGGATGGACGGCGTGGGCGAGGGCACTCCCCTCCTCGTCGCCACCGCCGCCCGGTGTCCAGGCCTGCCGCAGATCCGTGGACGGGCGTCTGAGCTGCGGTTTCGGTTGGCGGTGACCGTTCGACCGGGTAGTCGGGCGAGGCCGTCGGCGTGCTTCCACGCCGGGCGCCACCGGTGCGCCGATGGCCGCGCGGCCGGTGCACCCGGTGCTGGTCCTCACCGGTGGTGACCAGCGGCCGGCGGCACCGGGCGGCCGGCGATGCGGCGTTCCGGCCGGCGGACGTGCTGCGCCGAGGACGCTCGCCCGGCGCGCCGGTCGGAGGCGGTGCGGCCGTACCGTGCGCCCCGTGATCACCGGAGCCGCCGTGCTCGCCTGCGTCCTGCTCGCCGGCCTCGCCGTCTTCCAGGTGCTGCTCGCCGCCGGCCGTCCGCTGGGACGGTTCGCGTGGGGTGGGCAGCACGACGTGCTGCCGCGGGGCCTGCGCGTCGGGAGCGCGGTCTCCGTCGTCCTGTACGCGCTCTTCGCCGTGGTGATCCTGCAGGCTGCCGGCCTGCTCGCGGTGCTCCCGGCGGCCGTGGCCGACATCGGCATCTGGGTGCTGACCGGCTACTTCGCCCTCGGCATCCTGCTGAACGGCATCTCCCGCAGCCGGCCCGAGCGGTTCGTCATGACGCCGCTGGTGCTGCTGCTCGCCGCCTGCTGCCTGGTGACAGCGCTCGCGTAGCCCGCCTGCGCCGCGGAGGCGGTCCGGGCGATCCGGAGGGCCGGTGCCGCGGACTACGGTGGCCGCCATGGCGTCCGGTTGGCGGGCGGCGGCTCCGCGCTGGGCCGTCGTGGGGGTGGTCGTCGCCGTCGTCGTGGCGCTGCCGGCGATCGTCGGCGCGCTGCCGGTCGCCGACTCGGCGGTCCCCGCGGCCGAGCTGCGCGCGACGGTCCTCGCCGCGGACGACGTGCGCTACTCCGGGTACGCCGAGTCCGCCGGTGGGCTGGCCCTGCCGGTGACCCGCCAGCTCGACTCCGTCGCCGACCTGTTCAGCGACCGCACCGAGATGCGCGTGTGGTGGCGGGGCCCCGACGACCACCGCGTCGACGTCGTCACGGCGGCCGGCGAGACGGGCATCCACCGGGACGCCCGGGGCACCTGGACGTGGGAGTACGAGCGCGCCACCGCGACGCGCGAGGCCGCCACGCCGTTCGCCCTGCCCGCGCCACCGGACCTGCTGCCCTCGACCCTGGGCCGCCGGTTGCTGTCCGAGGCCACCGACGAAGAGCTGACGCGGATCGGCGCGCGGCGGATTGCCGGGCGGGACGCCCTCGGGCTGCGCGTCACCCCGGCGGAGCCCGCCTCGGCGGTGCGGCAGGTGGACGTGTGGGTGGACCGGGCGAGCGGCCTGCCGCTGCAGGTGGTGGTGCTCGGCGAGGCCTCGGAGGTGCCGGCCCTGGACACCCGGTTCCTGGACCTCGACCTGTCGGCCCCGGACGCCGCGACCACCGCCTTCGTCCCGCCTCCCGGCGCGGCCGTGCGCACCGCGGAGCAGGCCGGGATCGTGCTGGAGGCGGGGCGCCGGCTCGGCCCGGTGCGGTTCCCCGGCACCCTGGCCGGTCTGCCGCGCCGGACGCTCGAGGGGGCACCGCCCGGCATCGGGCTCTACGGGCGCGGGGTCACCCTGCTCGCCGTCGCCCCGGTGCCACCCCGGCTGGCGGACGGCCTGCGCCGCACGCTGGCGCAGAGCCCGGCCGCCGTCACCGACGACACCAGCATCCGCATCGCGGCTGGACCCGTCGGACTCATGCTCGTGGACCCGCAGGACGCGAGGCCGTTCCTGCTCACCGGGACGGTCAGCCTCGACGCGCTGGTCGAGGCCGCCGCGCAGCTGCCGGTGCTCGTGCGGCAGCGGTGAGCTCGGTGATCGCGACCCGGGGCCTGGCCAAGCAGTACGGCCGGCTGCGCGCGGTCGACGGCATCGACCTCGACGTGCGCGCCGGTGACGTCTACGGCTTCCTGGGCGCCAACGGCTCGGGGAAGACGACCACCGTCCGCATGCTGCTCGGCCTCGTGCTGCCCACCCGGGGCGAGATCGACCTGCTCGGGGAGCGGATGCCGCGCGCCGGCCGCCGCGTGCTGCCCCGGGTGGGCGCGCTGATCGAGGCGCCCGCCGCCTACGGGCACCTGTCCGGCCGGGAGAACCTCGCGCTGCTGGACGCCGCCGGCCCCGGTGGGGCCCGCCGCGACCGGCGCCGCCGGGTCGCCGACGTGCTCGAGCAGGTCGGTCTCGGTGGCGTGGGCCGCCGGCCGGTGAAGGCGTACTCGCTGGGCATGCGCCAGCGCCTCGGCCTCGCCGGCGCGCTGCTGCGCCGTCCCGAGCTGCTGGTCCTCGACGAGCCCACCAACGGGCTCGACCCGCAGGGCATCTCGGAGATCCGGGAGCTGCTCCTGGAGCTGCACCGCGGCGGGACGACGATCTTCCTGTCCAGCCACCTGCTGGCCGAGGTCGAGCAGCTCTGCTCGCGGGTGGGGGTGCTCGACCGCGGCCGGCTGGTGCTGCAGGACGACCTGGCCACCCTGACCGCCCCGACCGGCGCCACCGTCGTGCGCACGCCCACGCCGGAACGGGTGCGGGCCACCCTCGACGGCCGGGTCGCCGCCGTGGACGGCGAGCGGGTCGTGGTGCGCGGCGGCGATCCCGCCGAGGTCAACGCGCTCCTCGTGGGCGCCGGGATCCCGGTCACCGGCCTCGCGCCGGAGCGCCCGACGCTGGAGGAGGTGGTCCTGGCGGCCGCGGCCACCAGCGCCGACCGGGTGGAGCGCGCCCTGTGATCGCCGTCGAGCTGCGCAAGCTGTTCCGCCGGCCCCGCACCTGGGCGACGATCGCCGTCCTCAACGCGCTGCCGGTGCTCGTGGCGGTGCTGCTGGTCTGGACCGACCTGGCGCCCCGGCCCGGCGAGGGCCCGCCGTTCCTCTCCGCCGTCCTCACCAACGGCGCGCTGTACCCCCTGGCCGCCCTGGCGATCGTGCTGCCGCTGTTCCTGCCCATCGCGGTGGCGGTGGTCGCCGGCGACTCGGTCGCCGGCGAGGCGCAGGCCGGCACGCTGCGCTACCTGCTGGCCCGGCCGGCCGGGCGGACCCGGCTCCTGGTGGCCAAGCTGGTGGCCGTCCTCGCCTTCGTGCTGGTCACCGTGCTGGTGGTGGCAGCCGTGGGCTACCTCGTCGGGACGACGCTCTTCGACGCCCAGCCGGGCGCCGCGACATCGGTGTCCGGGACGTCGCTGACGCCGGAGGAGCTGGCCGTGCGCACCGTGCTGGCGATCGGCTACGTCGCGGTGTCGATGCTCGGCGTCGCGGCCTTCGCGCTGTTCTTCTCGACCACCACCGACTCGCCGCTCGGAGCCACGATGGGCGCGCTGGCCGTGCTGGTCACGTCGTCGCTGCTGTTCACCCTCGACGCCGCCTCGCCCATCGCGCCCTACCTCCCCACGCGCTACTGGCTGGCGTTCGTCGACCTCTTCCGCGACCCGGTCCTGTGGCGGGACATCACCCGCGGGCTGGCGCTGCAGGCGGTCTACGTGGGCGTGCTGCTCGCCGCCGCCTGGGCGAACTTCACCACCAAGGACGTCACCAGCTAGCCGCCGTCAGCCGCCCAGCCGGCCGCAGTCGGCGGTGTCCAGGGGCACCAGCGCCCCGGCGGTGAGCTGCTCGAGCACGATCGCCTGCACCAGCGGATCGCGTGGCAGCTGGCCGTGCCCGACCCGGTTGTCGGCGCAGACCGACTGCACGGTCAGGTTCAGCGCACCGTCGAGCCGGGCCGAGTCCGGCGGGGTGACCGTGCGGTCGAGCGTGGTCCAGACCGACACCCAGCCCACCCCGTCCGGCGTCTCGTCGCCGGCGTTGAGCCGGGCGAGGACCGGGCTGTCGGTGGCCAGCTGCCGGCACCCCTCCGGGCAGGAGGACGGCGCGACCTGCCCGGCCAGGTCAGCGAGGCTCGTGCCGTGGTGCGGCGCGCCGAGGGTCACCACCCGGCGGGCCACCCCCGCGCCGCCGTCGGCGACCCAGAGGCGCGCGACCACCCCGCCGGCCGAGTAGCCGACGACGTCCACGCTGTCCTCCCCGGTCCGCTCCAGAGTGGCGCGGGCCGCCTCGTCGAGCGCCGCGGCCGCCTCGCCCAGGTCGCCCGTCCCGTTGCCGGGCAGCGGCACCACGGACGCATCGCGGCCCGCCGAGACCAGCCGGTCGGCCAGCGTCTGCAGGGCCGCCGTCCCGCCGCCGTACCCGGGCACGAGCAGCACCGGGCCCGGCCGCGCCTGGGGGCCGGGCCCCTCGGCCTCCGGGTCCTGCGCGACCAGCAGCACCCCGAGGGCCACGACGGCGGCGGTGACGAGGGCGAGCACCGACACGACCAGACGGCGGCGGGCAGGGGAGAGGCCGGCGAGCACTCACCTACTGTCCCTGGTGCAGGCACCGGCGCCACCGGACGGTGCCCGGGCGCGGGAGGGGGCGGCGTGCTGAGCCGGGAGGAGTACCTCGCCGAGTGGTCACGCTGGCACGGCGGTGCCGACACGCAGGTACCGCTCGTGCGCGGGTGGCTGTCGCTCGCGCACGCGCTGGCCCGGCCGCTGGCGGCCCTGCCCCCGGTCGTCGCCACCGCGGCCGGCGTGGTCGTCGCGGCTGCCGCGGTGCCCCCGGCGGCCGCCGGAGGCGCCTGGCTGGTCCTGGCCGGCCTGCTCGTGGGGCTGTCCGGGCTGCTGGACAGCCTCGACGGCGCGCTGGCGATCGGCACCGGCCGCGCGTCGCAGCGCGGCTACGTCCTCGACTCCGTCGTCGACCGGCTCACCGAGGTCGCCTACGCGGCGGCGCTGTGGGTCGCCGGTGCCCCCGGCTGGCTGGCCGTCGCCTTCGGCGCGCTGTGCTGGCTGCCCGACTACCTGCGCGCCCGGGCCGGGCAGGCCGGGGTCCACCGGACCGGCCCGATCTCGCTGTGGGAGCGGCCCACCCGCGTGGCCATGGCCGGGCTCACGCTCGGCGGGGCCGGCGTGGTGTCCGGCCTCGAGGTGGCGGGGGTGGACGGTGCGGTGCTGACGGTCACCGCCGGTGCCGCGGCCGGCGTGCTGCTCGGCGCGGTCGGCACGGTGCAGCTGGGCCGGTGGCTGCGCGGAGAGCTGGGCGGCCCCGGCTCGGGCGAGGTCCCGCCCCCCGACTGACCGGCCCGCCCGGTGCCGGCGGCCACCTCGGCAGGGCGTCCGGCCAGCGTGGGACCTACTCTGTGCCAGGCGGCGACCGCTGCCGTGCCCCGCCCGTTCACCGCCGCGGCCTCCCGGCGCACCGGCGCACCGCGCTCCGGCACCAGGACCGTATCCGAGGAGCCCTCCCGTGCCCGTCGTCGTCACCGGCTCCATCGCCACCGACCACCTGATGACCTTCCCCGGTCGCTTCACCGAGCAGTTCGTCGAGGGCCAGATGGAGAACGTCTCGCTCTCCTTCCTCGTCGACGACCTCGTGCAGCACCGCGGTGGCGCCGGCGCCAACATGGCGTACGGGCTGGGCCTGCTCGGTCTCTCGCCGGTGCTCGTCGGCGCTGTCGGCAGCGACTTCGCCGACTACGAGGCCTGGCTGTCCCGGCACGGCGTCGACACCCGCAGCGTGCACTGGTCCGAGCTCAAGCACACCGCGCGGTTCGTCTGCACCACCGACGAGGCGAACAACCAGATCGCCTCCTTCTACTCGGGCGCGATGGCCGAGGCCTCGCAGATCGAGCTGGCGCCGGTGGTGGCCCGAATCGGCAGCCCGGACCTCGTCGTCGTCGGCCCGAACGACCCCACCGCGATGGTGCGCCACACGCAGGAGTGCCGGGACCGCGGCTACCCGTTCGTCGCCGACCCGAGCCAGCAGCTGGCCTGGGCCGACGGCGCGATGATCCGCGACCTTGTCACCGGCGCGGAACTGCTGTTCACCAACGAGTACGAGTCGGCGCTGCTCCTGCAGAAGACCGGCTGGAGCGCCGACGAGGTCCTGGCCCGGGTGGGCACCTGGGTGACCACCCGGGCGGCCGACGGCGTCCTGGTGCGCCGGGCCGGCGAGGAGTCGCTGTCGGTCATCGCCGTGCCCGAGACGAAGCCGGTCGAGCCCACCGGCGGTGGCGACGCGCTGCGCGCCGGGTTCATCGCCGGCCGGACGTGGGGCCTGGGCCTGGAGCGCTCCACCCAGCTCGGGTCGGCCGTCGCCACCGCCGCGGTCGAGGTCATCGGCACCCAGGAGTACGACCTGCCGCGGGAGAGCTTCCTGTCCCGCTTCGCCGAGGCCTTCGGCGCCGAGGCCGCCGACGAGGTCGCCGCGCACCTGCCGTGACCCCGTCGCCCGCCGGGGGACACCGCGGCCATCCGCCGTCCCCTGACCGGTCCGCGGCTCACCCGTCGCGCAGTCGTTGCCCGATCGAGGGGTCCTCGGCCCAGGCGCGGTAGGGGATGCGGGCGATCTCGCGCACCTCGCCGACCGTCGTCCACTCGTTCCCGCCGAGGCGCGCCAGCGGCTTGAGGTGCTCGATCCGCGGCCGGCCGTCGCGGACCGCCTCGGCCCACACGCTGATGTGCCGCACCCGGCCGAAGACGACGGTGCTGTCGCCGAGGCGCACGGTGGAGTGCAGCGTGCACTCGATCGACACGGGGGACTCGGCGACGCGCATCGCCGCGACCGTGTCGGCCGGTTCCAGGCGCACCCCGGTGTGCTCGGCCTCGCTGGTGTCCGGCGGGAAGTCGGTGCCCGTGGCGTTGACCTGCTCGAACAGCGCCTCGGGGGTGAGGTTGACGGTGAACTCGCCGGTGTCCTCGACGTTGTTCAGCGAGTCCTTCCGGCCGACCGAGGTGAACTGCACGATCGGCGGCGAGACGCAGGCGACGGTGTAGAAGGAGTGCGGCGCCAGGTTGTGCACGCCCTCGGCCGAGCGGCTGCAGACCCAGGCGATCGGCCGGGGGACGACGACGGAGTTCAGCACCCGGTAGAACGCGCCGGTGTCCATCCCGGTCGGGTCGAACGAGGTGCGCGGCCGGGGCTGGGCGGGTGAGGTCACCGGCCCATCGTCGCCGATGTGCCCGCGGTCCTCGCGTCCACCGTCCGGCCGCGCCAGCGCAGCGTGCCGCGCCGACGCCCCAGCACCGACCGCACCACGAGCGCGTCGAGCACCAGCACCGACACCGGGTGGGCGAGGGCGTCGGGCCAGGCCCGGCTGCCGCTGGACAGCGCGCTGGCGACGCGGCCGGCGACCGCCGCCGCGTACCCGACCAGCCCGGCCCGGGAACCGCCGAGCGCCGCCACGGGCGGGACGACGTAGACGGCGGTGAGCGCGGCCGCGGCGGCCAGCCCGCCGGCCGGCGTCCCCCCGACCGACGCCCACAGCGACTTGGCGTAACCGTCGCGGAGCGCCGGCCAGCCCTCGTACATGCGGCAGGCGGCCAGCCGCGACCCGTCCACCGGCCCGCCGCGGCCACCGGCGCGCTTCACCGCCCGCAGCAGCGCGATGTCCTCCAGCACCTCGCCACGGACGGCGGCGTGCCCGCCGGCCCGCAGGTAGGCGCTCCGCCGCACGACCAGGAACTGCCCGTTGGCGGCCGCCAGCGACGGGCGGGCGGAGCGCTCGGCCAGGCGGAGCGGCAGCGTCGTCGTCCACAGCCACGGGGCGAGCGGCTGCACCAGGCGCTCGGCCGCACCGACCGCGAGCGGGCGGGGCCACGGCGAGACGAGGTCCAGCCGCTGCGCGTCGAGGACCGCGACGGCGGCGGCGATCGCGTCGGGGAAGAGCCGGACGTCGGCGTCCACGAACACGAGCACGTCGTCGTCGCCGCCCTCCTCGGCCGCCGCGTCCACCCCGACCGAGCAGGCGTGCGGCTTGCCCAGCCACCCCGGCGGCGGCGGGGGAGCGGAGACCAGGCGGAGCCGGCGGTCGTGCACCGCGCGGACGACGTCGGCGGTGCCGTCGGTGGAGCCGTCGTCGACCACGACGACCCGCAGCCGCTCCAGCCCCCGCTGGTCGAGCAGCGCGGCCAGGCAGCCGGCAACCTGCTCGGCCTCGTCGCGCACCGGCAGCACCACGGTGACCTGGCGGCCCACCGGCGGCGGGTCGGCCGGCGGGCGGCGCAGCAGCGCGGTGTTGACCGCGGCGTGCACGGCGCCGGCCACCGAGACGCCGGCCAGCACGCGGAGCAGGCGCCCGTTCACCGGCGCCTCGCCCGCCGCTGCTGCAGCGCGAGCACGGCGAGGACGCACGCACCGAGGCCCGCGCCCCACGCCGCGGACCCGGGCAGGCCCAGCCAGCCGGCGTGCGCGAGGGCGCCGCCGAGGGTCATCCACGCCAGCGCGAACAGCGGAGCCGCCGGCCCGACGCGCGGCGCGCCGGGGGCCCGGGTGCGCGCGACGAGCAGGTCGAGCAGCGTCATCAGGACCACGCCGGCGACCAGCCAGCCGGCGAGGTTGGTCAGCGGCACCGTGTCGATGCCGGGCAGGCCGGGAGAGGGATCGGCCCACGTCCAGTAGCCGGCCTGCACCAGCTGCGGATCGAGGACGACGTCCCAGGCGGCGAACACCGCCGCCGCCCAGCCGATGCGGGCCGGCCGGCGCAGGGCGGCCCGCACCGGGCGGGCCAGAAGCGCGCCGAGCAGCCAGCTGGGCCAGGCCATCATCAGCCAGGCCAGCGGGACCAGGAACGGCACGCCGAGCAGCGTGGGGCCGAGGGTGTCGCTGTAGGTGTAGCTGCCGTAGGGGTAGCCGGTGGCCAGCCCGACCGACTCGAAGCCGATGGCGACCAGCGCGACCAGCGCCAGCACGCCCAGCCCGGTGCGGACGCCCCGGCTCAGGCCCGCGTGCACCACCGACAGCGTCGAGCCCAGCAGCACGATCGCCCAGGAGACGACGTCGCGCAGGCCGCCCGAGCTCAGGGGGTAGGCGATGGCCGTGGCCACGAGCGCGCCGGCCAGCGCCAGGGGGACGACCCGGCGCAGGGCCGGCGCCGGCGTGGTGGCGGTCGCGGCCGTCACGCCTCCGCCGCTCCGGCCCGCAGCCGCCGCACGGCGCGGCCGGCCGCCGCCCGGGCGCGCGGCAGCAGGGCCCGGCGGTCGGCGAGGACGGTGCGCGCCGCCGTCCGCCCGGAGTTGCCCGAGACGCCGCCGCCGGGGTGGGTGGAGGCGCCCGCGAGGTAGAGGCCGGGCAGGCCCGGCACCCGGTAGCCCGACAGCCCCGGCGCCGGCCGGAAGGCGAACATGCTGGCCAGGCCCATCTCCACGTGCATGACGTTGCCACGGGGGAGTGACAGCTCCCGCTCCAGGGCCAGCGGGGTCTGCACGTAGGTCTCCCGCACCGAGGCGGCGAACCCGGGGGCGTAGCGGTCGACCGCGGCCACCAGGCGCCGCGCCTCGGCGTCGGCGAGGGCGTCCCAGTCGCCGCCGTCGGCCAGCGCGTACGGGTACCACTGGCCCCAGATCGTGACGACGTGCTGCCCCGGCGGGGCCAGCGTGTCGTCGCTCGCGGAGAACGACATGGCCAGCGGCACCGGCTCGCGCGGCACCCGCCCGGCGCCCCAGTCGCCGTGCGCGGCGGCCAGCTGGCCGCGGTCGGTGCAGAGCAGCTGGAGGCCCTGCAGGGCGTCGGCGGCGGCCACGCCCGGGTACGACGGCGGGGCGTCGGTGAGCGCGCGCACGACCAGGCCGAAGCCGTTGCCGATCGGCGGCGCGGCGTCGGCCAGCACCGGGGGTGCGGCGTCGCCGGCCAGCTCCCGGGTCACCCCGATGTGGCACGCGGCCACCACCGACGGCGCCCGCACGACCCGGCCGGACCGGGTCTCGACGCCGGCGACCCGGCCGTCCTCCACCAGCAGCCGCGCGGCGCCGTCGCCCAGCACGACCCGGCCGCCGTCGGACTCCAGCCGCCGGCGCAGCGCCTGCGTCAGCCCACCGGAGCCGCCGACGGGGTGCCCGGGCGGGACGTCGTGCAGCAGCGCCACCCAGCCGACCATCGCCGCGGTGCCGGGCTCGGACATCGGCGGGCCCGACTGGGCGCCGAACCACGCCAGCGCCGCCTTGAGCCGCTCGCTGGTGAACCACCGGTCCAGCAGCGCGTCGCCCGAGCCGAGGAAGTCGACGGCCAGCTCGCCACCGGGGGTGCGCGGCCGGCCCTCGGCGGGTGCGCCGAGCGGCCAGAAGGAGCGGACCAGGCCACCGGCGGACGGGGCGCGCCCGAAGGAGGCGACCACCGCGCGGCTGCGGGGCTGCCACACCGCCACGAAGCGCCGGTAGGCCGCGGCGTCGGCCGGACCGCAGGCGGCCTCGATCGAGGCGCAGGTGGCGTCCAGGTCGACGGAGAAGACCAGCGGCCGGCCGTCCGGGCCGGCGTCGCCCGGCGCGGGAGCCGGTGCGAAGCCCCACGGGTCGCAGTCGATGTAGCGGAGCCCGTGCGCGGCGAGGTCCAGCTCCTCGACGATGCCGCTGTGCCGGACGATCACGTGGGCGCTGGAGCCGCGGTCGACGCGCACCCCGGGCCAGCGCTCGACGGTGGACACCGCGCCGCCGAGGACGTCGTCGGACTCGACGACCTCCACCCGCAGGCCCTCCCGGGCCAGGTAGCAGGCGGCGACCAGGCCGTTGTGGCCGGAGCCGACGACGACGACGTCCACGGGAGCGGGGGAAGCGGTCACGCCCGGGAGTTCGGCGCGGAGGGGGCGGGTGGATGCAGGGGCAGCCGGGCGCCGAGGATGGCGAAGGGCCGGGAGTCGCCGGGGAAGTGGTAGCCGCGGGCCAGGTCGACGAAGCCGTCGGCGCGGTACAGGCGGAAGGCCTTGGTGTCGGCGTCGGGCGTGGAGAGCAGGGCGACCGGGTGCGGCAGGCCCTCGACGAGCGCGTGCAGCAGCTGCCGGCCGAGCCCCTGGCTCTGCGCGTCGGGGTGGACGTGCAGCTCGCACACCTCGAAGGCGCCGGGCAGCCACTTCTTGGCCGTCCGGCGGTCCAGCGCGGCGCGCACCTGGTCGTGCCACCACTGGCCGGGGGCGATGAGGTAGCCGTAGCCGAAGCCGACCAGCCGCTCGCCCTCCGGGGTCTGCGCGAAGGCGCCGACGGCGCGGAAGCCGGGCCGGTCGGTGTGCTGGATCGCATAGCTGTACCGCCCGGCGACGACGCCGGAGTCGTACCCCATCGCCAGGCCGTAGACGGTGAGCACCTCGTGCATGTGCTCCCGCATCCACGGCGGGGGCAGCTCGAGGATCCGCGTGCCCGGGCGGGTTCCCGTCATCTGCCGACCGCCTCCGTCGCGGGACCGGTCGCGGCCGCCACCTCGGCCGGGGTGCCCTCGGTGAGCCGGAGCAGCTCGTCGTAGCTGGTCGGGAAGACCGTGTGCGGGTGCCCCGCGGCCGCCCAGACCTCGTCGTGGCGGGCCAGCTCGACGTCGACCAGCGTGCCGATCGGCTCCGGATGGCCGATCGGCGCGACCCCGCCGATGGGCTGGCCGGTGTGCCGCCGCACGAAGTCGGGGGTGGCCCGCGTGAGCGCCGGGACACCGAGGAGTTCGGCCACCCGGGCCTCGTCCACCCGGTGGGCGCCGCTGGTGAGGACCAGCAGTGGGCTGCCGCCGACGTCGAACACCAGGCTGTTGGCGATGGCGCCGACCGGTACGCCGAGCTGCGCGGCGGCCGCCGCGGCGGTGCGGGCGCTGTCGGGCAGGTGGCGTACCTCGCCGGTGGCACCGGCCGCGCGGAGCAGCCGCGCGACGTCGGTGACCCGGGGGTGGTCCGGCGGGGGCATGGACCGATCCTGCCACCGCCCCGGGGGGCTCCGCCCGGCGTGTCCCGCCCTCCGGGAGACGGGTGCGGACGGGCGCCGGGACACGGCGTGGCGCGGCTTGACGGCGGCGGGGCGCTCGGGTCTACTGGTCCTCGTTCGAACGCCTGTTCGAACGACGTCCGGCCCGCCTCCCCGGCTCTTCCCCGCCGGTGGGGTCCCGGGGCGGCGTGCGCGCGGGGTGAGGCGTGGGGAGTCGGGCATGAGCCGGGTGCTGGGTGAGGTCGTCGGTCGGGTCGGCGAAGAGGTGCAGGTCGAGCGTGGCCCCGTGGGTCCGGTGCAGTTCTGGCGCGGGCACTCCCGGTACGTCGTGGGCGAGCTGCTCGACTCCTGGGTCGAGACCGCGCCGTGGTGGCTGCGGGACGCCGGCACGGGTGGCGCGTCCGCCGATCTGGTGGCGCCGCGGGAGGTCTGGCGGGTCGAGGCGGTCCGGGCCGGGCGCTCCCGGATGAGCTTCGCCGGGGTCTACGACCTGTCCTGGGACGCATCGGGCAACCGCTGGTGGCTCGTGCGGGTGCACGACTGATGGGCGCCGCACGGGCCGTGCCGGCCGAGCAGCTGCCGCTTCCCCCCGCCCTGCCCGCCGCCGCCTCGGCGCTGCTGGGCCAGGCCCACCGGGGGCTGGCCGTGGCCGCCGCGGCCACCGACCAGCGGGAGCGGTACGCCACCGCCCACCTCGCCGCGCTCCGCGCCGCCGCCGCGGTGCTGGCCGCCCGCACCCGGCCGGAGGGCGAGCGGCGCCGGCCGCGCAGCGCCTGGGTGCTGCTCGGGCAGGTGGCGCCGGAGCTGGGGGAGTGGGCCACCTTCTTCGCCGCCGGGGCGGGCAAGCGCGCCGCCGCCGAGGCGGGGCTGTCCCGGGCGGTCACCGAGCGGGAGGCCGACGACCTGGTGCGTGACGTCCGCGCCTTCCTCGGTGTGGTCGAGACCGCGCTCGGCAGCACGCCGCTGCCCGGGTCGCCCCGCTACCCGAGGCCGCACGTGGTCGGCGGGTCGGCGTCCGGTGCCGCGTCCCGGTCCGCCGGGCCCCGGAGGTGAGCGAGCTCGCGAGCTCACCAGTGGAGACGGCAGCCGCGATCACGCGGATGACGACCGCCGGCGAGGAAGCCGCGTGAGCGACCCCTTCGTCCACCTGCACGTCGCCTCCGGCTACTCCATGCGGTACGGGGCCAACCACCCGGCCGACCTGGTGGCCCGCGCCGCCGAGCACGGCATGCCGGCGCTGGCCCTGACCGACCGGGACGGCCTCTACGGCGCGGTCAAGTTCGCGCTGGCCTGCCGGTCGGCCGGGGTGCGGCCGATCTTCGGCGTCGACCTGGCGGTGGCGCCGTCGCTGGGCACCAGCGTGCCCCCGGCGCTCGCGCACGTGCTGGGGGAGGACCCTGCCGCGGCGCGGGCCCCCCGGTCGCGGGCAGCGCCGGCCGGCCGCCGGGCGCCGGCCCGCGGTGGGGCGAGCGTCGACCTGCGGCTGCCCCGGGTCACCTTCCTGGCGCGGGACGGCGCCGGCTGGCGGTCGCTGTGCCGGCTCACCAGCGCCACCCACCTGCGCGGCACCCGCGGTGAGCCGGTGAGCTCGCTGGCGATCGCCGCCGAGCACGCGACCGGGCTGACCCCGCTGCTCGGTCCCGACTCCCCGGTGGGGCGGGCGCTGCTGGCCGGCCGGGCCGATCTGGCCGCCGAGCAGCTGGACGCCTGGCGGGCGGTGTTCGGCCCACGGCTGGCGCTGGAGCTGGTGCACCACCGCGGGCGCGGTGACCGCTCCCGGGCCCAGGCGATGCTGCGGTTCGCCACCGAGCAGGGCGTGCCGGTGGTGCTCAGCAACGCCGTCCGCTACGTCGACGCCCTGGACGCACCGACCGCCGACGTGCTGGACGCCGCCCGGCGGCTGGTCCCGCTCGGCGCGCGGCACGTCGACCGCACCACGGCCGAGGGCTACCTGAAGTCGGGCAAGGAGATGGCCGACGTCGCCGAGGACGTGGTGGGCCCCGACCGGGACGCCGCCCTGCGGCTGCTCGAGCGCACCGCCCGGCTGGCCGAGCAGTGCGCCGTCGACACCACCGCCGACCTGGGCATCGGCAGCGTCCGGTACCCCGAGCTCGACGTCGTCACCACGCCGGCCGAGCGCGGCATGGGCCCCACGCAGGTGCTGCGAGCCCGCTGCGAGGCCGGGCTGGGCCGGCGCGGCATGGCCCCCACGGCCCGGGTCCGCCGGCGGCTGGCCGACGAGCTCGCGGTCATCGAGTCCCTCGGCTACCCCTCCTACTTCCTCACCGTGGCCGACGTGGTCGACCTCATCAGGAGCTTGAGGGTCCGGGCGGCCGCCCGTGGCTCTGGCGCCGGCAGCCTGGTCACCTACCTGCTGGGCATCTCCGACGTCGACCCGCTGCGCTACGGGCTGCTGATGGAGCGGTTCCTCTCGCCGCTGCGTCACCAGCTGCCCGACATCGACATCGACGTGGAGTCCGCCCGCCGGATGGAGGTCTACGACGCGGTCATCGACCGCTTCGGCGCCCACCGGGTCAGCTGCATCTCGATGATGGACACCTACCGGGTGCGGCACGCGATCCGTGACGTCGGCGCCGCGCTCGGGCTGCCCCCGGCGGAGGTCGACGCCGTCGCCAAGGCGTTCCCGCACATCCGGGCCAACCAGGTGCACGCGGCGCTGCGCGACCTGCCGGAGCTGCAGGCCAGCCGGCTGGGCTCGAAGCGGGCCGGTGGCTCCGGTGATCTGGACCTGCTGTTCGACCTCGTCGCCCGGCTCGACGGGCTGCCCCGGCACATCGCGCTGCACCCGTGCGGGGTGCTGCTCTCCGACGCCACGCTGCTGGACCGCACCCCGGTGGAGAGCAGCTACCTGGGCTACCCGATGAGCCAGTTCGACAAGGACGACGTGGAGGAGCTGGGGCTGCTCAAGCTCGACCTGCTCGGCATCCGGATGCAGTCGGCCATCGCGCACGCCCTCGAGGAGATCGAGCGGGTCGACGAGCAGGCGGTCGACATCGACGCTGTCCCGCGGGACGACCCGACGACCTTCGAGCTGATCCGCAGCACCCGCACGCTCGGCATGTTCCAGATCGAGTCGCCGGGGCAGCGGGAGCTGGTCGGCAAGTTCGGGCCGCAGACCTTCGAGGACATCATCATCGACATCTCGCTGTTCCGGCCCGGGCCGGTGAAGAGCGACATGGTCACCCCGTTCCTCATGGCCCGGAACGGCTGGCAGGAGGCGCAGTACCCGCACCCCGACCTGGAGTTCGCGCTCGCGGAGACCGCCGGGGTGGTGGTCTTCCACGAGCAGGTGCTGCAGGTGGTCGCCCGGATGGTCGGCTGCACGCTGGCCGAGGCCGACGAGGTGCGCCGTGCCCTGGGGGAGAAGGACGCCCACCCGGAGGTGCGGGCCTGGTTCGTGCCCAGTGCGCTGGCGGCCGGCTACCCGGTCGAGGTGGCCGAACGGGTGTGGGAGGTGCTGGCGGCCTTCGGGTCGTTCGGCTTCTGCAAGGCGCACGCCGCGGCGTTCGCGCTGCCCACCTACCAGTCGGCCTGGCTGAAGACCCACCACCCGGCGGCCTTCCTCGCCGGGGTGCTCACCCACGACCCCGGCATGTACCCGAAGCGGCTGATCCTCGACGACGCCCGCAACTTCGGCATCCGCGTGCTCGGCCTCGACGTCAACGCCTCGGCCGGCAGCTACCGCGTCGAGCGGCTGGCCACCGACGGCGCCACGGACGACGACGCGACCGACCCTGACCGTGAGGTGGAGGGTGAGATCCAGGGCTGGCGGCGCCCCGAGTGGATGCCGACGGCGATGCCCGACCCCTCGCGCTACGGCATCCGGCTGTCCCTGGCCGACGTGAAGGGCATCTCCGACGACGAGGTGGCGCGGGTCGTCGCCGGGCAGCCCTATCGGTCACTGACGGATTTCTGGTCGCGCGCGTCGGTGTCCCGGCCGGTGGTCGAGCGGCTGGTGCTGGCCGGCGGGTTCGACTCGCTCTACGGCTTCGGCGTGCGCGACCGCGAGGCCGGCCGGCCGACCCGGCGGCGCCACCAGGTGACCCGGCGGGACCTGCTGCTGCAGATCAGCGAGCTGGACCGGTGGAGCCGCAGCGGTGCCCGGGCCACGTCCGACGGGCAGCTGAGCCTGGACCTGATGGGGCTGGAGGAGGAGCCGGCGGCCGGGACGGCGGAGTCCGACGGTGCGACCGCCCCCGCCTGGGCGGAGAGCAGCGGGTTGCCCGAGTTCACCGACGCCGAGCTGGTGCGGGCGGAGCTGGAGGTGCTGGGGCTGGACGCCAGCCGGCACGTCGTCGACTTCTACCGGCCGTTCCTCTCCGCGCTCGGCGCGGTACCGGCCGGCGAGCTCCTCGGCTGCCGCAGCGGGGCGGAGGTGCTGGTCACCGGGGTCAAGGTGGCCACCCAGACGCCACCGATCCGGTCCGGGCGCCGGGTGGTGTTCGTGACCCTCGACGACGGCACCGGCTGCACCGACTCGACCTTCTTCGAGGACGCCCAGGGCCCCTACGCCGCGACGGTCTTCCACTCGTGGCTGCTGGTGATCCGCGGGGTGCTGCGGCGCACCGGCCCGCGGGGGATGTCGCTGCGGGCTACCGGGGCCTGGGAGCTGCCGGCGCTGCACGAGGCGTGGGAGGCCGGCGGGCTCGAGTCGGTCGCCGAGCTGATGGCTGCGCCGGGGGAGTACACGGAGCAGGCGATCGCCGGTGCCGCGGCCTCGCACGGCGCCCGTCCGGTCGTCGTCCGGCCGGTCCTGGTCCACCCGACCGGCTTCCGGATGTCGCCCTACGCCGACATCAAGCCGGCCGGCGAGGAGACCAAGGTCGCCGCGCGGCGGGCAGCGGCCGGGCCGCCCCGGAAGCTCTGGCACTCCAGCCCGGGCAGCTCCGGCCACTGAGGGAGGGCCGCAGGCTCAGCCCTCGCCGTCGGTGGCGTCCTCGACCTCCTGCTCCAGCTCGTCCACACCCTCCTCGACGTTCTGCTCGACGCCGTCGTCCACGACGTCCTCGCCGCAGGCGGCGGTCGTGAAGGAGGCGGCGGCGATGACGAACGCGGCCGCGGTCGCGCGGACCAGGCGGGGACGGGTGGAGCGGGCCATGGGAACTCCTCGATCGTCGGCGCTGCGGACGTCGAGGGGTGTGCCCGGGGCGGGTGGACCGGTAAACGATCACCCGCGGTACGCCCGGCGACCGATGAGTCCACCGGTGCGGGGCGGTCCACCCACCGACGCCGGCGTCCGGCCGGCGCACGAAGGAGGACCAGCGATGCCCCAGCAGATCCCGTGCCTGTGGTTCGACGGCGACGCCGAGGCCGCGGCCCGGCACTACACGTCGATCTTCCCCAACAGCTCGATCCGCGACATCACCCGCTACGGCCCCGACATGCCGCCGCCCATGAAGGAGGGGGACGTGATGACGGTGGACTTCACGCTCGACGGGCAGCCCTGGACCGCGCTCAACGGCGGCCCGCAGTTCCGGTTCAACGAGTCGGTGTCCTTCCAGATCATGTGCGCCGACCAGGAGGAGGCCGACCACTACTGGACCCGGCTCACCGATGGCGGCGAGGAGAGCATGTGCGGCTGGTTGAAGGACCGGTTCGGCGTCTCCTGGCAGGTCGTCCCGGTCGAGCTGCTGACCCTGGTCAACGACCCCGATCCCGGCCGTGCCCAGCGCGCCACCCAGGCCATGCTGCAGATGCGCCGCATCGACGTCGACGCCATCCGGCGGGCCGCCGACAGCGTCCCCGCCTGAACGGTGCGGCCGCACCGGCGCCACTAGGCTCCGGTGGGTGCCGACCGAACCCGCCGCGCCGACCACGGAGCAGCTGCCCGTACGGACCGCTGCCGTCTGGGCCGCGCTCGACCCGCTGGTCAGCGCCGGCACGGCGCTCCGGGTGCTGGACGTCGGCGGCGGCAGCGGCATGTTCGCCGTCCCCCTGGCCCGGCTCGGCCACCGCGTCACCGTCGTCGACCCCAGCGCCGACGCCCTCGCCACCCTGCACCGCCGCGCCCAGACGGCCGGCGTGAGGGAGCGGGTCCGCGGCGTGCAGGGCGACGGCGACCTGCTGCACGAGGTGCTCGCCGACGACGACGGCGGGTACGACCTCGCGCTCTGCCACTCCGTGCTGGAGGTCGTCGACGACCCGGCGGTGACCCTGCGGGAGATCGCCGGGGCGCTGTGCCCGGGCGGCCGGGTGAGCCTCGCCGTCGCCAACCGCGCCGGGGCCGTGCTGGCCCGGGCGGTCGCCGGTCAGCCCGCCGAGGCGCTCGCGGTGCTCGGCGGCCGGGGCGTTCCCGGCCGGCCGGTGCGCCGCCGGTTCAGCCCCGGGGATCTCCTCGCGCTCGTCGACGGCGCGGGCCTGACCGCGGGCACCTGGCGCGGTGTCTCCGTCGTCGCCGACCTGCTCGAGGCCGCCTCCGGCGCCGACCCGGCCGCCGTGCGCACCCTCGAGCTGGCGCTCGCCGAGGCCTCGCCCTACCGCGAAGTGGCCGCCGGCCTCCACCTGCTGGCCACCCGCGCGTGACCGGCGCGGTCGACGGCGGCGGGCTCCCCCCCGACCTGCACCGGCCGGCCTACGGCGTGGCCACCCTGGCCGACGTGCTGCCGGGCGTGGCGGCGACGCTGGGCGCGCCCGTCCCACGAGGCGACCTGCCCGCCGATCCGCTCGGCCTCGCCTCGGCGCTGCACGGGGCCCGTCGGGTGGCGGTCCTCCTCGTCGACGGGCTGGGCGCCGACCTGGTCCGCGCCCACGCCGATCTCGCCCCCACCCTTGCCGCGCTGGCCAGCCCGGTGGGGGACCTCCAGGCGCCCTGCCCCAGCACCACCCCGGTCAGCCTCACCACGATCGGCACCGGGCTGCCGCCCGGCAGCCACGGCGTCCTGGGCTTCGTCACCGAGGTGCCGGGGGAGGGCCGCACCCTCAACCACACCCAGTGGGCCGACGATCCCGATCCGGCCGCCTGGCAGGCACGGCCCACCGTCTTCGAGCACGCCGCCGCCGACGGTGTCGCGGTCACCGCGGTGGGCCCGTGGGCCTACGCGGGCTCGGGCCTCACCGTGGCCGCCTACCGCGGCGCCGACTACACCGGGGCGGTGGGCCCCGGAGACCTCACCGCGCTCATGCGGTCGGCCCTGGACCAGGGCCCGCGGGCCCTGGTCTACGGGTACATGGCCGAGCTGGACCTCACCGGCCACGTCCGCGGCGTCGACTCACCCAGCTGGCGGGCCCAGCTCGCGCTGGTCGACCGCGTCGTCGAGCAGCTCGTCGACGGCCTGCCCGACGACGCCGCCCTGCTGGTCACCGCCGACCACGGGATGCTCGACGTCCCCGCGCACACCCGGCTCGACCTCGACGACGAGCCCGATCTCGCCGACGGGGTGCGGCTGCTCGCCGGTGAGCCGCGCGCCCGCTACGTGCACACCGAGCCCGGGGCCCAGACCGATGTCCTGGACCGCTGGCGCGGCGTCCTCGGCGACCGCGCCTGGGTCGTCGGGCGCGAGGAGGCGGTCGCCAGCGGGATCTTCGGCGCGGTGGACGACGCGCTCGCCGCCCGCATCGGCGACGTCGTGGCGCTGGCCCGCGGCAGCTGGGTGCTGGTCAGCCCCCGCCTGGAGCCCGGACCGAGCCGGCTGGCGGCCTACCACGGGTCGCTCACCGCGACGGAGCTGGCGATCCCGCTACTCGCCGCCCGGGGGCGCGCCCTCGGCTGACCGGCGTCCGGTCGGCCCTCAGCCCTCGGCCGGTGGCGCCGGCCGGGTCGTCAGCGAGAGGTGGTGCCAGCTGCGCACCCGGCCCGGGCGCGCCGCCTGGCAGGTGAGGTGGACCAGCTCGGGTGACGGACGGCTCTCCACCGTCACCCCGACCGGTCCGGCCGGCGTGGTGAGGGACACCTCCCACCGCTCCACCGCCGGATCGGCCGTGTCCAGCCGGGTGACCCCCAAGGGCGCCAGGTCGTCGACGCCGAGCAGGCCGAGCTCCTCGCGCGCGTAGTGCTGGGCCGCCTGCACCGGTGCCGTGAGCCCGGCCCGCCCGCGCAGCCACGGCAGCGCCACCTGGCCGCGGTCGTGCGCGGCGACGACGAGGGCGCCGTCCCCGGGCACCTGCCCGTAGTAGAAGCCGTGCGGCAGCACGAGCACGTTGGCGGCGAAGCGGTCGCCGCCCAGGTGGCTGCACTCCCAGACGTCGGCCGGGCCGGGGGAGGGCAGCGCCCGGGCGAGCGGCCGGCCCCGCAGCGCGCAGCAGGCGTCGTGCCCGCCGTGGGTGCACACCAGGTACGTCCGACCCTGCGCCGGTTCGCCGACCGAGCCGTCCCACGGCGCGGTGAGCAGGTCGGCGTCGGCCGAGCGCACCGACCACCAGAGCCCCTCCTGCCCGGGCCGGCTGTCGGCGTAGGCCCAGCGGCGGCCGGAGTCCGACAGCCGGTCGCCGGGGCGGCGGACCAGCAGCACCCGCACGCCCTCCCGGTCCGCACGCTCGGCCAGCAGCGGGGCCACCCGCGCGTCGAACCGGGACTGGAGCAGCGCCTGGCGTCCCCACGGACCGGGCTGCTCGATCAGCAGCCAGCGGGAGACCGGCGACGCCGTGGCGATGCCGGAGTCGCCGCGCTCCAGCGCCTGCACCGAGCAGCGGTTCCCGTCGAGCCGGCCGGGCGGGCGGGCGGGGGCGTCGGTGCGGCGGACGTCGTCGCCGGTCGCGGAGCCGGCTCCGGTCACGCGCGCCACCGTGTCACCGACCGGGCCCGGACGCGTCCTCGCGTGCGGCCGCGTGCCCGGTCGACGGCAGGGTGGCGCCGGGCACGGTGGCGATCGACTCGGTCACCAGCCGGCGGGCCAGCGTGAGCCGCTCCGCCGGGTCCAGGCCGGGCAGGTCGCCGGCCTTCAGCTCGCCGACGGCCAGCAGCTCGGCCAGCGCGGGGCGCACCTCGGCGGGGAAGGAGTGCGTGCGGCGCCCGGCGAGCAGGGTGACCCGGCCGTCGTCGCCGTCGCGCAGCGTGCAGCGCAGCCGGCGCCGCAGCCGCAGCGCCGTCTCCGCCGTGACCGCGGCGGCGGCCGAGGCCTGGGCGAGAGGGGCCACCGGTTCCGCGCGCACCTGGGCCCAGGTGCGCGCCCGCAGGCGGTCGGCCACCTCCGCGGGGTCGACCCGGCCCAGCCACCCGCGCAGCCCCTCGACGACGGCGGCGACGTCGTCGGCGAGGACGTCGGGGTCGGCCAGGTCGACGCCCAGGGGCAGCGAGCCCCGGAGCGCGCGGTCCTCGGCCGCCAGGGTGCGCACCAGGTCCAGCACCGACTCGGCGGCTGCCCAGCGGGTCACGGAGTGGATGCCGACGGTCAGGTGCGCGCTGATCGCCCCGAGGGCTTTCGCCGAGTGCAGGTAGCCGCGCGGCAGGTAGAGGGCGTCACCGGGGCGCAGCACGGCGTCGATGACCGGCTCGCGCGCGGCCGCGGCGGCGACCTCGTCGGCGCGCTCGGTCCAGACCTGGGTGCGCAGCGGGTCGGGGAGGACCGGCTCGTGGATGGTCCAGTGCTTCTCCCCGGCCACCTGCAGCACGAAGACGTCGTGGACGTCGTAGTGCGGGCTGAAGCCCTGCGAGGACGGCGGGGTGACGTACGCGTTCACCTGCGTGGGGTGGCCGAGGTCGGCGGCGAGCTGGTCGGCGAACTCGATCAGCGGCGGCCACAGCCGGTGCAGGCCCTGCAGGACGACGGTGCTCCCGTCGGCGAACAGCCGCAGCACCGCGTCGGAGGAGACCTGGTCGGCGATCTCCGCTCCGGCCCCGCCGGATGCGGTGAACCGCTTCGCGTCGACGACGGCGCCGTCCTTCGCGATCCGCAGGAACGGCGTGCGCAGGCCGCGCCGGGAGAGCAGCTCGTCGACCGCGGGCAGGTCGAGCAGGTCGGTGAAGGAGTTACCGGTGTCCGCAGCCCGCGTGAGCAGCGGGCGGCGCGCCCAGTACTGCTCGGCGAAGAGCTCGGGCGCCATGTCCGTGCACCGCCGCAGGGCCGGGCGGAGCTGCTGCTCCGCCCGGCCCTGCGGGGTCTGGCTCTCGCTCAGGCCGAACCGTCCGCACCGCCGTCGGCGCCACCGTCGGCACCACCGTCGGCACCGCCGTCGTGGCCGCCCGGAGCGCCGGAAGCGCCGTGGTCGGCCGGGCCCGCGCTGCTGTCGGCCGGGCCCTCGGCGCCGCCGTCGGCGCCACCGTCGGCGCCACCGTCAGCGCCACCGTCAGCGCCTCCGTCGTGCGTTCCCGCGGTGCCGGACGCACCACCGTCGGCCGGGCCCTCCGTGCTGGTCATGTCCTCGTCGTCGAGCGCCACTGGCTCCTCCGATCCGATCGACCGGGCCACCGGACGGCGACCCTGCGGGAGCTGCTGTACCTAATGCGCTCCCGGTCCACACATGGGCGGTGACCTCGGTGTTCGTGCCGGTGGGGGAGGTGCGGTGGGGCGCCACGGGGCAGCGCGCGCACATCTCGATCCGGTTACGGCTGGGCGCCGGCGGGAGGGATGCGCACCTGACCGGGCATCTCTCCCCAGAACAGCTGAGACGACGAACGAGAAGGAGATGGTCATGACCGAAGGTCGTGCACGAATCGATTCCGGCAGCGGGGCGGACGCCCGCACCGAAGGGGCCACCACGCCCGTGGGGACGACGGAGGGTGCCACCCGCGTCGCGGCCGCCCCGCGGGTCGACCACGACGACGATCACGTCGGGCGGCCCACGCAGGTGTCCGTGGCACCGACGCGGCGCGACCGCGTCCGGTGGGGTCCGGTGTGGGCCGGTCTCGTGGTCGCGATCCCCACGTTCCTGCTGCTGCAGCTCGCCACCCTCGCCCTGGGCCTGTGGGACGTCGGCGCGGGTGAGGGCAACAACGCCGACCTGTGGAGCAGCATCAACGGTCTGGTCGCCCTGTTCCTGGGTGGGTTGACCGCGGCCGCCACCGCCATCTGGCGCGGGATCAGCGACGGCCTCCTGCACGGCATCCTCGTCTGGGCGCTGACCATCGTGTCGCTGCTCCTCCTCACGCTGTTCGGCGGCGGGGCCCTGCTCGGCTCGCTCGCCGGTGCGGTCACCGACATCGCCGGGATCCAGCAGTCCGACATCCCCGACATCCAGGCCGGCGAGGCTGCGGATGCGGCCCGCTCCGCCGCCAGCTGGGCGGTGCTCGGACTGGGTCTGTCGATCGCCGCGGCCGCCCTCGGTGGCGTGCTCGGCGCCAAGATGTGGCCGAGCAAGCACGACGACGAGGACGAGCGCGTCGCCGTCCGCTGACCGCGGCGCGCCGGTGAGGGCCACCCGGCCCCGCCGGCGCCCGACCGCTATCGTCGCCCCGTGGATCGAACACCTGTTCGATCCACGGGGCGACGTGCGGGAGGGGTCATGGGGGAGAGCGCGCGGGCTGCCGGCTGCACCGTGCTGCACGTCGACATGGACGCGTTCTTCGCCAGCGTGGAGGTGCGCCGCCACCCGGAGCTGGCCGGCACGCCGGTGATCGTCGGCGGGGCCGGCAACCGGGGCGTGGTCACCTCGGCCACCTACGAGGCCCGGCGCTACGGGGTGCACGCGGCCATGCCCACCGCACGGGCGTTGCGGCTGTGCCCGACGGCGACGGTCCTGCCGGGGGACCTGGCGCTCTACACCGAGGTGTCCCGGGCGGTCATGGCGCTGTTCCGGTCGATCACCCCGCTGGTCGAGCCGCTCTCGCTGGACGAGGCGTTCCTCGACGTGTCCGGCGCCGGTCGCCGGCTGGGCGACGCCGCGGAGATCGGCGAGTACCTCCGCGCCCGGGTCTTCGACGAGCAGGGCATCACCTGCTCGGTCGGCGTCGCCGGCACCAAGTTCGTGGCGAAGCTGGCCTCCACGCGGGCCAAGCCCGACGGGTTGCTGGTCGTCCGGCCCCCGGAGGTCATGGGCTTCCTGCACCCGCTGCCGGTGGGCGCGCTCTGGGGCGTGGGCCCCAAGACGGAGGAGACCCTGCTGCGGCTGGGGTTGCGCACGGTGGGCGACCTGGCGCACGTGCCGGCGAAGACCCTGCAGCGGGCCCTCGGCGTGGCCGCGGGCGCCCACCTGCACGAGCTCGCCTGGGGGCGCGACCCCCGGCGGGTCGTCCCGGACGAGCCCGAGCGCTCCACCGGCGCGGAGGAGACCTTCGCCACCGACGTCGACGACCCCGTGGTCGTCCACCGGGAGCTGCTGCGCCTGGCGGAGCGGACGGCGGGGCGGCTTCGCTCGACCGGCAGCCTCGCCCGCACGGTGAGCATCAAGGTGCGCTTCGCCGATTTCGCGACGATCACCCGTAGCCGGACGCTCGGGGCGCCCACCGACGTGGGGCAGGAGCTCTACGACACGGCCCGTGCCCTCTACGACGCCCTGGGGCTCGACCGGGCCCGCATCCGGCTCGTCGGCGTCCGGGCAGAACGGCTCGTCGAGGCCGGATCGGCGCCCCGCCAGCTGGAGCTCGGGGCGCGCGAGCACGGGCGCCGGGAGGCCGAGCTGGCCGCCGATCGCGCCGCCCGGCGGTTCGGTGCCGGCGCGGTCCGTCCGGCGACGCTCCTGCGCCGCGCGGGGCCGACCGGAGCACCCGGGCGCTGACCAGCGGTTTCGCGCCGACGCGGCCACCCGGAGGAGTGATCGGTGCGCCCGCTCGGCGGGTCGCGGCGGCGCCGCCTTTCGCGCCTTGCGATCGGCTCGTATCCTCGGACGTACCGTCGGCGGGAGCCTCCGACGGACCTGGCTCCGCCCATTTGGAGGTCGACGTGCCGCTCTCCGAGCACGAGCAGCGTCTGCTGGAGCAGATCGAGCGCGCCCTCGTCGATGACGATCCCAAGTTCGCTTCCTCGGTCCGCACCGGCGATCGCCGCAACAAGGCCCGCCGCAAGCTGCAGCTCGGCGCACTGCTGGTCCTGGTCGGCCTCGCCGTCCTGGTCGGTGGCGCGGTCGCCGAGTCCGTGCCGCTCGGCGTGCTGGGATTCCTGGTCGCCTTCGCCGGTGCCGCCCTGGGGGTGCTGCACTACCGCGGGGCCACCGGCGCCGTCGAGGTCAGCGACGGCCCGGCCGGGCCGCGTGGCTCGACGGCCGCAGGCCGTGGCGGCCGCGGCGGCCGCAAGCAGCCGATGAAGAGCCGCCTCGAGGAGCGCTTCCGCCGCCGCTACGACCAGTAGCCCCGGCCGGCACCCCTCACGCGCCTGCCTGCCCGGCCGTCGTCCTCCCCGGACGGCGGCCGGTGGCGTCCCGCCACCAGCGCGGGAGCGCGGTGCGGGCGTCGGACACCAGCGAGGCCGGCCACAGCAGCGCCCGCAGCCGCACCGGCCACGGCCGCGCCCCGGCCAGCCCCCGGCGCGCCGTCCGCAGAGCCGCCTTCAGCCGGGCGTCGGGCCGGCCGTCCCCCGGCCGCCCGTAGGTGGCCGCCTCCTCCGCCCGGGCCAGCTCCCGCACCGCGGCCACCGACCCGGCCACCGACGGTCCGCCCGGACCGCGGGTCAGGGTCGTCGCCAGCGCGTCGGCCACCCGGCGCGGGGTCCAGGACGGGTGCAGGTGCACCCCCAGGTCCACGGCGCCGGCCGTCAGCTCGTCCCAGAGCCCGTCGGCGCCCTCCCCGGCCAGCCGGCGCCGGCGCTGCAGGGAGCGCAGCCCGGCCGGTGCCGCCAGCAGCAGCGCGCCGAGGGTCCCCAGACCGGCGGTGATCAGCAGCGGTCGCTGCGACGTCTCCACCTGCGCCTGCGCTCCGGGCTGCGGCACCCCCTCGGGCAGGCGGTCACCGCGGGGCGCCACCGGCGCCGGGGCCGCGCTCGGGGCCGGCACGGCCGGGGCGGGATCGGCCCGGTCCTCGTCGGCGGCCCGGGGCGCCCACGGGAGGTCCACCTGCCGGGCGGAACTCAGCGGCGTGGGGTCGAAGGGGACCCACCCGTACCCCTGGAAGAAGACCTCCACCCAGGCGTGGGCGTCGTCGCTGGTGATCAGCCGGCTGCCGTCCGGCCGGACGTCGCCGGGCGTGTAACCCATCGCCACCCGCGCCGGCATCCCCGCCTGCCGGACCAGCACCGCCATGGCGCCGGCGTACTGCTCGCAGTAGCCGCGCTTGAGGCGGAGGAAGTCCACCAGGTCGTCGCCGCTGGTCCCGGGGGCGGTGGAGAGGCTGTAGGTGAACCCGTTGGACCGGTCGCTCAGGTAGGTCTGGATGCGCCGGACCCGCTCGTACCCCGTCACCGCGCCGGCGGTCAGCCCGGCGGTCAGCTCCCCGATGGCCGGGTCCAGCGGGGGGAGGGCGCCGAAGCGCTCCTGGATCGGGGAGCCCAGCGGCAGCGGCTCGGCGCTCGACAGCAGCTCCGCCGACGGCCGGGGCTCGGCGGCGGTCACCCGGTAGGTGAGCCCCGAGCTCGTCACGTCCCGGCCGAAGATGGTGCCGGTCGCCGCGTCGAACCGCCACGCGTCGCCGTCGCCGTCCACGCGCACCGACTGCGGCACGGACGGGACGGGGAGGAAGCGGTCGTCGTGCTCGAGGACCTGGACCGAGGCGGTCACCGGGCGGGCCGCCTGCCGGTCCGGCAGCGGTGCGAGGGGCTGGTCGTCGGCCACGGAGACCTCGCCGTCGAGGTTGCTCAGCGACCAGCCGCCGGCCGGGTCGTACTCGTCGAGGGCCACCGCCCGGAGGTAGCCCGGGTCGTCCACGGAGGCGGCCACGCTCAGCAGCTCGATCGGCTCGGGCAGGGTCAGCTGCCCGCGCAGCTCGGCCGCCGGGTCGAGCGCGGTCCCGGTGGCCGATCCGGCGCCGCCGCCGAGGCCGGTGGTGAACGACCCCTCCGGGAGGGTGGGCACCACGGTGCCGAGGAGGATGCCGGCGGCCCCGGCGGCCACGGCGATGCGCACGGCGCTGCCCGTGCCACCGGTGACCGGCTCGCCGGCGGGCCCGTCCAGGGTGCGGCGCTGGTCGGCCCACAGCAGCAGCGCGAAGCCGGCGGCCGGTCCCGCCAGGGCCACCAGGCCGACCCCGCCGATCACCGTGCCCACCGGCACGCAGACGAGGACGAGGAGCCCGACCCCGGCCAGGGTCGCCTGCCGCCCGGCGACCGCGACCAGGTCGACGAGGACGGCGACCAGCCCGACGAAGAGGGTGGTCAGCGCGAGGAGGCCGGTCAGCGGCAGCGCCGGCGTCGCCTGCTCGCGGATCTCGGCCGCGCCGTCCCCGAAGACCTCGACGAGCCCCCCGAGGGAGGACGGGGTGGGCAGCACCCCGGCCACCGCCCCCTCCGGCGCGAAGACGGCGGTCAGCACGCAGGCGACCAGGGCCAGCTGCCCGACCGGCACCAGCAGGGTGCCGAGCCCCCCGAGCGACCCGGGGACGCCTGCCTGCGCGGACAGCCGGGCGCCCGCCGCGCGCAGCAGCAGCCCCCCGGCCAGGACGGCGGCCACCACGAGGACCACCGGCGGGAGCCAGGCCCGGCTGGTGAACACGGGGGTCAGGGCCAGCGCCCCGAGCAGGGTGGCGACCGCGGTCGCCACGGGGGTGCGGACGTCGGACGGGCTCATGCCGGTGCCCCCGCGGGAACCGCGCCCAGCGCGGCCCACACCTCGGCGACGTCCTGACCGGCCGCCGCGGTGGTCACCCGCCAGCCGGCGCCGGCCAGCATCGCCGCGGCCTGCTCGCGCTGCGCGGCCAGCGCGTCGGGGGCGGTGCCCGCCGCCCCGCGTCGCCGGCCGGGGACCGGGTCGCCCCACCCGGTGATGTCCATGAGGACCGCCAGCCCGGTGGCCGGGCCGGGGCGCAGCCGCACGAGGTCGGCGACGTCGTCGGGGCCCACCGCGCCCAGCAGGCAGACCAGCGGGCCGTCGCCGGCCGCCCGGCACGCCGCCGGCACCGCGGCCGACAGATCGGGCACCCGCGAGGGCCCGACGAGTGCCAGCCGGTCCAGGAGCTCCTCGGCCCCGAGCCCCGCGCGGCCGGAGGCCGGCGGCAGCTCGCCGGTCTCGGTCACCACCCGCAGCTCCGCGCCCCGCTGCACCAGGGCCACCCCGATGCTGGCGGCGGCCTCCACGAGCCACTCCAGGCTGTCGGCGGGCGGGCAGTCGTCACCGGGGGGCCCGGGGACCTGCCGGGGATGCCCCACCGGCGCGACCAGGTGCGCCCGCGCGCGGGTGTCGAGCAGCAGCGTGCCCTGGGCCCGCCACGGGCGCTCCTCGAGCCGGACCATCAGCTCGCCGGTGCGCGCGGTGGCCCGCCAGTGCACCTTGCGCAGGTCGTCCCCCTGCCGGTACTCGCGCACGCTGACGTCGTCGTCGCCGTGGACGGCCAGCGCACGGCGGACGCCGTCGCCCCCGCTGCCGTGCTCCCCACCCGGCCCCTCGCGGCCGAGCGGTCGCACCCGGGGCACCACCGACAGCGGTGCGGTGTCGGTGCCGGCGGCCGTGCGCTCCACCAGCCCGAAGGGGTCGAGGATGCGGAGCCGCAGCGGCCCCAGCTGGTAGCGGCCACGGTGCCGGCCGAGCAGCCGGTACCGGACGGTGGTGGTGGCGCCGGCGGACAGGCCGGCGACGGGGAAGCGGTGCGGGCGCCCCAGCGCGGCGGGCACCTGCTCGGTGAGCAGCCACAGCCCGCCCCGGCGGGTGTCGGAGTTGCCCAGCTGCAGGACCACCTCGGCCGGTGCGCCGCGCGGCACCCGGGGTGGGCTGACCACGCGCCGGGTCGTCAGCCGGAACCGGCCCCGCGCCACGGTGAGCCAGGAGAGGACCGGCAGGGCCAGGACGAAGGCGGCCAGCTGGACCAGCGGCCGCTCGCCCAGCACCGCCCCGGTGAGGCCGAGGGCCAGGCCACCGCCGACCAGGCAGCGGCCGCGGAGCGTGAGGGCCGAGCGCGCCCCGGAACCGCCGCCCACCCGTCAGCGCCCGCGGAAGACCGGCACGGAGGCGAGCAGCGACGCGACCACCTGCTCGGCGGTGCGGCGGCCGACCGAGGCCTCGCTGCTGAGCAGCAGGCGGTGCGCCAGGACGGGCACCGCGAGCGCCTGGACGTCGTCGGGCAGCACGTGGTCGCGGCCGTCCAGCGCGGCGGCGGCGCGGGCGGCCCTCAGCAGCTGCAGCCCGGCCCGCGGTGAGGCGCCCAGGCGCAGCTCCGAGGAGCGGCGGGTGGCCTCCACCAGCGCGACGACGTACCGGCGCACCGCCTCGGAGACGTGCAGCCGGCCCACGGCGGCGACCAGGGAGCGGACCAGGGCGGCATCGGCGACGGGCCGCAGGGTGCCGAGCGGATCGGTGGTCGCGCGGTCGTCGAGCATCGCCAGCTCCGCGGCCGGGTCGGGGTAGCCCATGGACACCCGGGCGGTGAACCGGTCGCGCTGCGCCTCGGGGAGGGGGTAGGTGCCCTCCATCTCCAGCGGGTTCTGCGTGGCCATCACCATGAACGGGCGGGCCAGCTCGTAGCTGACGCCGTCGACGGTCACCTGCCGCTCCTCCATGCACTCCAGCAGCGCCGACTGCGTCTTGGGGGAGGCGCGGTTGATCTCGTCGGCGACGACGATGTTGGCGAAGATCGCCCCGGGCTTGAACTCGAACGCCCGGGTCTCCTGGTCGTAGACCGCCACGCCGGTCACGTCGCTCGGCAGCAGGTCGGGCGTGAACTGGATGCGGCGCACGCTGGCGTCGACCGACCCGGCGAGCGCCTTGGCCAGCGTGGTCTTGCCGACGCCGGGGACGTCCTCGATCAGCAGGTGCCCCTCGGCCAGCAGCACCACCAGGGCCAGCCGGACGACGCCGTCCTTGCCCTGGACGACGCGGCTCACGCTCGCCGCGATGCGTGCGCCCTCCGCGGCGACGTCGACCGACGCGTCGGCCGTCCCGTCGGCGGCCCGTGTCGCCTCCGTCACCTCCCCACCGTACGTGCCGGGCGAGACCGGGCGTGCGCCGTCGATCACGCCGCCGCCCGACCCGCTCCGGACGACGGCGGGACGCCGGTGGGGGAGGCGGGTCACGACACGGCCTCGGGTGGTGTCCAGTGGGGGCTGGTGGGTTACTGTGTCGGCCGGTGGGGAGGCAGGGTTTCGCCCGGGGACCTGCAGAGCCATGGGAGGACCGATGCGGGAGGTGATCCGGTGTTCGTCGGCAGCTACCAGTTGCGCCTCGACGAGAAGGGCCGGCTCGCCCTGCCCGTCCGGTTCCGCGACCAGGTGGCCGACGGCATGGTGATCAAGAAGGGGCAGGACCGCTGCATCTACGGGCTCACCATGGCCCGGGTCGCCGAGCAGAGCGCCGCGATGGCCGCCATGGCACCCTCCGACACCGCCGCGGCGCGCATGCGCGCCCGCATGAGCTTCGGGTCGATGGTCGAGCTGGAGCCGGACAAGACCGGCCGCATCACCCTCCCCGCGTCGCTGCGCGAGTACGCCCACCTGGACCGCGACGTCGTCGTGGTCGGGGTCGACACGCGCTTCGAGATCTGGGACTCCGCCACCTGGGACGCCTACGTGGCCGAGCAGGAGGCCGCCTTCGCCGACATGGAGAGCGAGGGGATGCCGACGTTGTCGTGATCCCGGGATGTCCCACCCGTCCCTCCCGGCCTCCGCGCCGCCCCGTTCGAGCCGCCTTCCCCGCGGCTCGACCGGATCCGGGCCCCAGCCGCCTTCCCCGCGGCTCGGTCCCACGGCGGAGGACCGCACGGACCAGCGGTGGGGGCCTCCGCCGGTGGAGGCATCCCACCGGCCCCGCGGGGCGCCACCTGACGCTCTTCCCCGACGCCAGGCGGACCCCGCGGGGCCGGCCACCACCCCGGTCCGACGTCCCGCTGCCCCACTCCGCTCCACCGGCCCCACCCCGCCCCACCGCCGGGATCGGCGTCCCACCGCCCCCCTGGGCCCCACCCGCACACGCACCCGCCGCCGCGTCCCCCCGCGGCCGAGCGCGGCGCGGCACCATCGCCGCACCGTCCCGGACCCTTCGAGAGGCAGCAGAGACGATGAGCAGCACGGAGCCGCCCCGGCCCCCCGTGCACGTGCCCGTCCTCCTCGACCGGGTCGTCGAGCTCCTCGGCCCGGCCTGCGCCGCCGACGGCGCCGTGCTGGTCGACGCCACCCTCGGCCTGGCCGGCCACACCCTCGCCATGCTCGAGGCCCACCCGGGGCTGCGCGTGGTCGGGCTCGACCGCGACCCGGACGCCCGCGCCGAGGCCACCGCCCGTATCGGGTCGGCGGGCCACGCCGGCCGCGTCACCGTCGTCCCCGCCGTCTTCGACGAGCTCCCCGAGGTGCTCGACCGCCTCGGCATCGAGGAGGTCCAGGGCGTGCTGTTCGACCTCGGCGTCTCCTCCCTCCAGCTGGACCGCCCCGACCGGGGCTTCAGCTACTCCACCGACGCCCCGCTCGACATGCGCATGGACCCCGGCGCGCCACGGACGGCCGCCGACGTCGTGAACACCTACGCGCACGGTGACCTGGCCCGGGTGCTGCGCGTCTACGGCGAGGAGCGCTTCGCCTCCCGCATCGCGTCGGCGATCGAGCGGGAGCGCACGCGCGAGCCGTTCACCGGCACCGCGCGCCTGGCGGAGCTGGTGCGCGAGTCGATCCCCGCCGCCACCCGGCGCACCGGGGGTCACCCCGCGAAGCGGACCTTCCAGGCCCTGCGCATCGAGGTCAACGACGAACTGGGTGCGCTGGAGCGCGCCCTCCCCGCCGCGATCGACGCCCTGGCCGTGGGTGGTCGCGTCGCGGTCATCACCTTCCACTCCTTGGAGGACCGGATCGTGAAGCAGACCCTCGCCGCGGGTGCCGTGGACCGCACCCCACCGGAGCTGCCGGTGCCGCTGCCCGAGCACGGGCCCACGCTGCGGCTGCTCACCCGCGGGGGAGAGGCCCCCACGTCCCAGGAGACCGCCACCAACCCGCGCGCGGCCTCGGCACGGGTGCGGGCGGCCGAGCGCATCCGGCGGGCGGCGTGACCCGCGCCGCAGCGGTGCGCGCCACCGCGCCGCGCACCACCGCCCCCCGCACCGGCTCGACACGGGCCACCGGTCCGGCCCCGCGCACGTCGCTGCACGGGACGCGCGGCACCGGCCGCGCCACCCCGCGCCCGGAGCTCCGGCTGGTGCCCACCGGCGCCGCCGTCCGGCCCCGCCGCCGCGCCCGCGGCGCGCTGCGCTCCCGCAAGGCGCCGTTCGTCCTGCTGGTGGTGGCGCTCCTCGCCCTGACCACGCTCGGGCTGCTGGTGCTGAACACCGCCATCGCGGTCGACTCGCTCAAGGCCACCGCGCTGCGGGCGGAGAACGCCGCGCGCGCGCAGGAGGTGCAGCGCCTGGAGCAGCTCGTCGTCGCCGGCAACACCCCGGCCGGCGTCGCCGCCGCCGCGGTCGCCGCCGGCCTCGTGCCCGCGGGCGTCGCCGGCTACCTGGTGCTGGGCCCCGAGGGAACGACGACGATGCGCGGCACCCCCGAGCCCGCGCCCGCCCCGCCCGTGCCGGAGCCCGCCCCGGCGTCGGCCTCCGACCCCGCGCCGGCACCGGCGCCGGACGCCGCCCCCGCCCCCGCGCCCGCCGGCAGCGCGCCGGACGGGGACTGACCCGTGCCGAGCAGCACCCGTGGAACCGGCGCCGGCCCCCGCACGGGGCGCCCGTCCGCCCCGGGCCGGGGTGACACCGGGCCCTTCGTCTCCCGCCGGGCGCCGGGCACCCGCCGCAGCGGCGGCGCCGGCCTCTCGGTGGACCAGCGCGGCCGGCGGAACCGGTGGGGCCTGGTCGTCCTGATCTCGCTGCTGGTGCTCGTCGTCGGGCGCCTGGTGGTGCTCCAGGGCATCGACGGCGGGGCGTACGCCAGCGCCGCGGAGCAGGACCGGCTGCGCAACATCACGCTGGCGGCTCTCCGCGGCCAGATCCTCGACCGCGACGGCAACCCGCTCGCCTACACCGTCGACGCCTCCCGCGTGGTGGCCGACCCGACCGTGGTCCGCGACCCGGCCCGCACGGCGCTGGCGCTGACCACGCTGCTCGACGTCCCGGTGCCCGAGCTGACCGAGAAGCTCTCCGCCGACGGCCGGTACGTCGTGCTGGCCACCCAGGTCCCGCCGGAGACCACCGACGCCATCGACGAGCTCGGGCTCTCCGGGATCTTCCTGGAGGACGACCCGGTCCGGCTGTACCCCGCGGGCTCGGTGGGCGGCCAGGTCGTCGGCTTCGTGGGGCGCGAGGGCACGGGCCTGGCCGGCATCGAGCAGACCTTCGAGGAGCAGCTGTCGGGCACGCCCGGGCAGCGCACGGTGGAGGTGGGCAGCGGTGGCCACCCGATCCCGTCCGGCATCGACGAGTCCACCCCGGCGACCGACGGCCGGGACGTCACGCTGACCGTGGACCAGGATCTCCAGTTCGTCACCGAGCAGCGGCTGGCCGAGGCGTGCGCGGACGGCGCGACCACGCGCGCCTCCGCGGTGGTGCTCGAGGTGGCCACCGGCGAGGTGGCGGCCATGGGCTCCTGCCCGGGCTACGACCCCGGGAAGTACGGCGAGACCGATCCCGACCGGCTGGGCAACCCGCTGGTGTCCGACGTCTTCGAGCCCGGGTCGGTCATGAAGGCGGTGACGCTGGCGGCCGCCGTCGAGGAGGGGGTCGCGACGCCGGACCGGGTGCTGTCGGTCAACGGCCACATCGAGGCCGGCGACCGCGTCGTGAGGGACGCCCACGACCACGCGCCGGTCGACTGGACGGTGACCGGCATCCTCGCCAAGTCCAGCAACGTCGGCACGATCATGCTGGCCCGCGAGGTGGGTGACGCGACGCTCGAGGAGTACCTGCGGGCGTTCGGCGTCGGCGAGCGGACCGGCATCGAGCTGCCCGGCGAGAGCCGGGGCATCCTGCAGGACTCGGCGGAGTGGAGCGGCGTGCGCGCCGCCAACGTGGCCATCGGGCAGGGCGTCTCGGTCACCACGCTGCAGATGGCCTCGGTGTACCAGGCGATCGCCAACGGGGGCATGCGGATCGAGCCGCGGATCGTGTCGTCGGTGACCGGCGCCGACGGCCGCCCGGCGCCCGTCGCGGAGCCGGCCCGCACCCGGGTCGTCAGCGAGTCGACCGCCGAGCAGATGGCGTACATGCTCGAGGCCGTCGTCGGCAAGGGCGGCACCGCCCCGCTCGCGCAGATCGAGGGCTTCCGGGTGGCCGGCAAGACCGGCACCGCGCAGCGGGCCAACCCAGAGTGCAACTGCTACGCCGGCGGCGGCTACGTGACCACCTTCGTCGGGTTCGCCCCGGCGGACGACCCGCAGTACGTCGTCGCCGTCGACCTGGAGCGCCCCAGCAGCGATGCGGAGGGCGGCCAGGTCGCCGCGCCGGTCTTCGCCGACGTCATGCGCGCCGCGCTGACGGCCGACGGGGTGGTGCCCTCGGGCACGCCGCGTCCCGAGTTCGAGCTGACCGGCACCCCCGCCACCCCCTGAACCGCGCCCCGGCCGGCGCCGCCCCCGCACGGGGGAGCGGTGCGACCGGCGGTGTCCCGTGCACGTGCGCTGGTCGGGCGGGTCCGCGCCGGTAGATTGGAGCCCCGTGACCCCGACCGACCCCGGGACGGCCCCCCGGCCCGCGGGGAACCGCCCGTTGCCCCTCGCCGCGCTGGCCGACCTGATCGGCGTCCCGGAGGGGGACGGCGCCGACATCGCGGTCTCCGGCGTCACGCTGGCGTCCACCGAGGTCGCCCCCGGTTCCCTCTACGCCGCGCTGCCCGGCGCCCGGACGCACGGCGCCCGCTTCGCCGCCGACGCCGCCGCCCGGGGTGCCGTGGCGCTGCTCACCGACGCCGCCGGCCGGGACCGGGCGCTGGCCACCGGGCTGCCGGTGTGCGTCGTCGCCGACCCCCGCGCCGTGCTCGGGACGGTCGCCGACCGCGTCTACGGGGAGCCCAGCCGCCGGCTCACCGTGCTGGGGATCACCGGGACCAACGGCAAGACGACGACGAGCTACCTGGTCGAGGCCGGGCTGGCCGCCGCCGGGCGGTCCAGCGGGCTGATCGGCACCGTGCAGGCCCGCACCCGCGGGCGTTCCGCCGACGGCAGCCCGACGGTGACCGAGCTGCCCAGCATCCGCACCACCCCGGAGGCGCCGGCGCTGCACGCGCTGCTGGCAGGCATGGCCGACGCGGGCGTCTCCACCGTGGTCATGGAGGTCTCCAGCCACGCGCTGGTCCAGGGACGGGTCGGTGGCGTGCGGTTCGCCGCCGCCGGCTTCACCAACCTCGGCCGCGACCACCTCGACTTCCACCACGACATGGAGGACTACTTCCAGGCCAAGGCGCTGCTGTTCGACGGCCGCGCCGCGGTGGAGGTGGTCGACGTCGACGACCCGTACGGCCGCCGGCTGGTGTCGCGCGCCGGCCGGCCGCGCCCGGTGACCGTCGCCAGCAGCGAGGGCGCAGCTGCCGATTGGAGCGCGTCCGGCGTCACGACGGCGCCCGGCGGCGGCTCGGCGTTCACCCTGCACGGGCCCGGCGGGCGCACCTGGCCGGCCCGGCTGCGCCTGCCCGGCCGGTTCAACGTGGCCAACGCGGTGCTCGCCGTGGCGCTGCTGGACGGCATCGGCGTCGCCGTCGAGGACGCGCTGGCGGGTCTCGCCGCGACCGTCGTCCCCGGGCGCATGGAGCCGGTCGACGCCGGCCAGCCCTTCGTCGCCGTCGTCGACTACGCGCACACCCCGGACGCCGTGCGCACCGCGCTGGCGGCCCTGCGCGGGGCCACCCCCGGGCGGCTGATCACCGTGCTGGGTTGCGGCGGCGACCGCGACCCCGGCAAGCGCCCCGAGATGGGCCGCGCAGCGGCGGAGGGCAGCGACGTCCTGGTGGTCACCGACGACAACCCCCGCTCCGAGGAGCCCGCCGCCATCCGCGCCGCGGTGCTCGCCGGTGCGGCGGAGGTGCCCGCCGGCCGGGGCGCCGAGGTGCTGGAGGTGGGGGACCGGCGGGCCGCCCTGGCCGCGGCCGTGGAGCTGGCCCGGCCGGGCGACACGCTGCTGGTCGCGGGCAAGGGCCACGAGACGGGGCAGGAGATCGCGGGCACGGTGCACCCCTTCGACGACCGCACGGCGCTGCGCGAGGTCCTGAGCGGAGGAACGTCGTGATCGAGCTGTCCCTGACCGAGGTGGCCGAGCTGGCCGGTGGCCGGCTGGAGGGCGCGCCGGACGGCGCCGTCACCGGCACGGTCACGCTGGACTCGCGCGCGGTCGCGGCCGGCGACCTGTTCGTCGCCGTGGCGGGGGAGCGGGCCGACGGCCACGACTTCCTGCCCGCGGCCGCGGCGGCGGGTGCGGTGGCCGCGCTGGCCGCGCGACCCGACCCGGCGCTGCCGTGCGTCGTGGTCGACGACCCGGTGGCCGCGCTGGGCCGGCTGGCGGCCGGGGTCCACGAGCGGCTGACCGCCGCGGGCGTGCGCACCCTCGCCATCACCGGCTCGTCGGGCAAGACCTCCACCAAGGACCTGCTCGGGCAGGTGCTCGCGGCGGCCGGGCCCACGGTCAGCCCGCCGGGCTCCTACAACAACGACATCGGCCTGCCGCTCACGGTGCTCTCGGCCGACCGGGACACCCGGTTCCTCGTGCTCGAGATGGGCTCGCGCGGCCCCGGGCACATCGCCCGCCTGTGCCGCGTGGCCCGGCCGCAGGTCGGCGTCGTGCTCAACGTGGGCTCGGCCCACCTCGGCGAGTTCGGCAGCCCGGAGGGGATCGCCCAGGCCAAGGGCGAGCTCGTCGAGGCGCTGCCCGCCGACGGCACCGCCGTGCTCAACGCCGACGACCTGCGGGTCCTCGGCATGGCCCCCCGCACGCGGGCGCGGGTGCGCACCACCGGACGCTCCGCGGCGGCCGACGTCCGCGCGGTCGACGTGGAGCTGGACGACTCGGCCCGCCCGCGGTTCACCCTGGTGGCCGACGGGGAGCGCGCCCCGGTGGCGCTGCGCGTGGTCGGGGAGCACCAGGTCGCCAACGCGCTGTCGGCGGCGGGTGCGGCGCTGGCGGCCGGTCTCCGCCTCCCCGACGTCGCCGCGGCGCTGTCGGCCGCGGAGCCCCGCAGCCGCTGGCGCATGGAGGTCGACCGGCGCGCCGACGGCGTCACCGTCGTCAACGACGCCTACAACGCCAACCCCGAGTCGATGCGCGCCGCGCTGGCGGCGCTGGCCGGGCTGCCGGGCGAGCGGCGCATCGCCGTCCTGGGCGGCATGGCCGAGCTGGGCCCGGACGCCGCGGCCGAGCACGAGCGGCTGGGCCGCGACGCGGCCGCGGCGGGGGTCGACCTGGTCGTGGCGGTCGGGGCCGATGCGGTAGGCATAGCGGAGGGCGCGGCCGCCGGAGGGCGGCGCGCAGGAGAGGAGTCGGTGCACGTGCCGGACCGGGGCGCCGCCCTTGCATGGCTGACGGGGGTGCTGCGCCCCGGGGACGTCGTCCTGGTGAAGGCCAGCCGCTCCTACGGCCTGGAGCTCCTCGCGGCCGACCTGCTGGGCGGTGCCGGGCAGTGAGGAGCGTCCTCATCGCGGCGGCCGTCGGCCTGATCGTCTCGATCCTGCTGACGCCGCTGGCCATCCGGGCCTTCCGCCGGCAGGGGCTGGGCCAGGAGATCCGCGACGACGGCCCCGAGAGCCACCTGTCGAAGAAGGGCACGCCCACGATGGGCGGCACCGTCATCGTGGGCGCCACCGTGCTGGGCTACCTCGCCGCCCACCTGGCGTTCGTCGGTGAGTCCGGCTGGGGGTTCAGCGCCACCGGTTTGCTGCTGCTGTTCCTGATGGTCGGCATGGGCACCGTCGGCTTCCTCGACGACTACCTGAAGATCCGGCACCGGCGCAGCCTGGGGCTGAACAAGACGGCCAAGCTGGTGGGCCAGCTCGTCGTCGGCGTCACCTTCGCCGTCCTGGCGATCAACTTCCCGAACGGCGACGACGTCACCCCGGCGTCCACCGTCGTCTCCTACGTCCGCGACATCGCGCCGCTGGCCCTCGGTCCGATCGCGTTCGTGATCCTGGCCTACCTGTTCATCGCCGGCTTCTCCAACGCCGTCAACCTCACCGACGGGCTGGACGGGCTCGCCGCCGGCGCCTCGGCGATGGTGTTCGCGTCCTACATATTCATCTCCTTCTGGCAGTTCACCCACGACTGCGCCAACGAGCTGATCGAGGGCTGCTACACGGTGCGCGACCCGCTGGACGTCACGCTGGTGGCCGCCGCCGGCATGGGCGCCTGCCTGGGTTTCCTGTGGTGGAACACCAGCCCGGCGCGGATCTTCATGGGCGACACCGGCTCGCTGGCCCTGGGCGGGCTGCTCTCCGGCCTGGCGATCGTCACCCGCACCGAGCTGCTGCTCGTCGTCCTCGGCGGGCTGTTCGTCGCGGTGACGCTGTCGGTGGTCATCCAGGTGGCGTTCTTCCGGGCCACCCGGCGGCGGGTCTTCCGCATGGCGCCGCTGCACCACCACTTCGAGCTCGCCGGCTGGACCGAGAACACCGTGATCGTGCGGTTCTGGCTGGTCACCGGCATGGCGGTCGCGTTCGGTCTCGGGCTGTTCTACGCCGACTGGCTGAACTTCGTGGGCCTGTGAGCGGACAGGAGCGTGAGCATCGCAGCGAGGCGGCCGACGACAGGGAGCGAGCATCGCAGCGAGGAACGAGCGAGGAGCGGAGTGACCGCGGAGTCGGCCGGGACGTCGGAGCGAGGAGCGGAGCGCGCCGCGGGAGTGAACCGGGGAACGCTGTGAGCGGACCGGAGGACGTCGTGAGCGCGGCCGGGGCCGCGGTCGCCGGCCGCACCGTCCTGGTCGCCGGGCTGGGCGTCTCGGGCGCCGCCGCCGCGCGGGTGCTGCTGGACGCCGGGGCCCGCGTGCTGCTCACCGACGCCGCCCGCCCCCCGGCCGTCGACGACCTGACCGGCCGGGGCGCCGAGTGGCTGGGCGCGCCGGCGACCCTGCCCGAGGGCGTCGACCTGGTGGTCACCTCGCCCGGCTGGCGGCCCGACGCACCGCTGCTGGCCGGCGCCGCGGCCGCCGGGATAGAGGTCATCGGCGAGCCCGAGCTGGCGTGGCGGCTGCGCATCCCGGGCCCGGACGGCACGCCGGCGCCCTGGCTGGCCGTCACCGGCACGAACGGCAAGACGACGACGGTCACCATGCTCGAGGCGATCCTCACCGCCGCCGGGCACCGCGCGGTGGCGGCCGGGAACGTGGGCCGGCCCCTCGTGGAGGTGGTCACCGCCCGCGACGCCGACGGCGCCCCGGCCCACGACGTGATCGCGGTGGAGCTCTCCAGCTTCCAGCTGCACTGGTCCTCGTCGCTGGCCCCGGCCGCCGCCGCGGTGCTCAACGTCGCCGACGACCACACCGACTGGCACGGCTCCTTCGCCGCCTACCGGGACGCGAAGGCCCGCATCCTCGAGCGGGCGCCGTTCGCCGTCGCCGACGCCGGTGACCCCGTCGCGTCGGCGCTCGTCGCCGGCCACCCCCGTCCGGTGACCGTGACCGTGGGCGAGCCCGCGCCCGGGCAGCTGGGCGTCCGGGGCGGCGCGCTGGTGGACCGCGCCTTCGCCGCCGATCCGGCCGGGGAGCCGATCATGGACCGCGCGGAGCTGCCGGTCCCCGGGCCGCACAACACCGTCAACGCGCTGGCCGCGGCCGCGCTCGCCCGGGCGGTCGGCGTCCCGGCGGCGGCGGTCGCCCGCGGGCTGGCCGGCTTCCGCGGCGGTGCCCACCGCAACGTCCTCGTCGCCACGATCGACGGGGTGGACTACGTCGACGACAGCAAGGCGACCAACCCGCACGCCGCCGGCGCCTCGCTCGCGTCCTACCCGCGGGTCGTCTGGATCGCCGGTGGCCTGCTCAAGGGCGCCGACGTCGATCCGCTCGTCGCCGCCGTCGCCCCCCGGCTGTCCGGGGTCGTGCTGCTCGGCCGGGACCGCGCCGTGGTGGCGCAGTCCCTGGCGCGACACGCCCCGTCGGTCCCTGTGGTGGAGGTGGCCAGCGGGAACGATGGGGCGGTGGACCACGAGCGGACCGGCGCCGAGACGACGATGGCCCGCGTGGTCGCCGCCGCGGCGCGCCTGGCCCGACCCGGCGACACGGTGCTGCTGGCACCGGCCGCGGCGTCCATGGACGTCTTCCGGGACTACGGGCACCGCGGGCAGGCCTTCGCCGACGCGGTGCGGACGCTGGGGTGACGCGATGACCACCACCACCGACCGACCTCTCCGCGAGGCCCGTCGCGACCGGGTCCGGGTGCCCTCCGCCCGGACCCCGGCCCGCCGCTGGCCCGCGCCGGCGTGGCTGGACGGCCCCATGACCAGCTGCCACCTGGTGCTGGGTGCCGCCGGGCTGCTCCTGCTCATCGGTCTGGTCATGGTGTTCTCCGCCTCGTCCATCGAGGCGGCGCTGGCCGACGAGCCGGCGTGGGCGCCGGGCGTGAAGCAGCTGGCGCTGGCCTGCATCGGGCTGGGTGCCATGGTCGTCGCCATGCGGCTCCCGGTGGGGCTGGTGCGCCGCTGGTCGCCGCTCGCGCTGATCGTGGTCGTCGTCCTGCTGATCCTGGTGCTGATCCCCGGGATCGGTCAGGAGCGCAACGGTGCCCGGCAGTGGATCTCGCTGGGCGTCACCGACTTCCAGCCCTCGGAGCTGGGCAAGCTGGTGTTCGCGCTGTGGGGCGCCCACGTGCTCGCCCTGCGCGAGCGGTACCTGACCACGACGTCGCTGCTCGTGCCGGTGCTGCCGGTGTTCGGCGTCCTGTCGCTGCTGCTCATCGCCGAGCCCGACTTCGGCGGTGTGGTCAGCCTGGGCCTGGTGCTGGTGGGCCTGCTCTGGGCCGGGGGCATGCCGATGCGCTGGTTCGCCGCCTTCGCCGCGGTGGCCGCGGTGGCGATCGTGGTCATGGTGCAGGCCGCGCCGTACCGCATGGCGCGGATCACCGCGTTCCTCGACCCGTTCGCCGACCCGACGAACACCGGCTTCCAGGCGATCCGCGGCATGTACGCGCTGGCCACCGGGGGGCTGTGGGGCGTGGGCCTGGGCAACAGCGCGATGAAGTGGAACATCCTCCCCGAGGCCGAGTCCGACTACATCTTCGCGATCATCGGCGAGGAGCTCGGTTTCCTCGGCTGCCTGGTCGTCGTCACCCTCTACGGGGTGCTGGCCTACGCCGGTTTCCGCATCGCCCGCCGCTCGGCCGACCGCTTCGTCCAGCTCGCCAGCGTCGCCATCACGGTGTGGCTGATCGGCCAGGCGACCATGAACATGGGGTACGTGGTGGGCCTGCTGCCGGTGACCGGCGTGACCCTCCCGCTGATCTCGGCGGGCGGCACCTCGCTGATCCTCACTCTCTTCATCGTCGGCCTGCTGGCCCGTTTCGCCCGCTCCGAGCCGGCGGCGGTCGAGCACCTGCGCACGGCCGAGCGCGGCCGGCTGGCCCGGTTGCTCATGCCGGCGCCGACCACCGCCGTCGACCAGGTCCGTCCCCGCCGGGTCCCCGCGGCCGCCGCCGAGCGCCCCGTCGTCGGCAGCGCCCGCACCCTGCTGCACGCCCGGGCCGCCGAGCCCCGCCGCTCCCCGGCCCGCACCGAGGCCCCGGCGAGGGGCGCCAGTGCAGCGCGTCCCCGGGCCGCGACCCGCGGCGGCGCGCCCCTGCGCACCCCGTCCGGTGCCGCGCCGCGGCAGCGTCCCGTCGCCCCGCGCGGCCGGCCCGGGGGTGACCGGTGAGCGCCGTGCGCTCGGTGGTCCTCGCCGGCGGCGGCACCGGCGGGCACATCGAGCCGATGCTCGCCCTCGCCGACGCGCTCCACCGGCGCGACGGCGGCCTGCGCCTCACCTGCCTGGGCACCGCGCGGGGGATGGAGACCCGCCTGGTCCCCGCCCGCGGCTACGACCTGCGGCTCATCCCGCCGGTCCCGCTGCCGCGCAGGCCCACCCCCGACCTGCTGCGCGTGCCCGGCCGGGTGCGCCGGTCGGTCGCCGAGACCCGGGCGGTCCTCGACGAGGTGGCCGCCGACGTGGTGGTCGGCTTCGGCGGCTACGTGGCGCTGCCGGCCTACCTCGCCGCCCGCCGCGCCGGCGTACCGGTGGTCGTGCACGAGCAGAACGCCCTGCCGGGGCTGGCCAACCGCATCGGGGCGCGGCTCGCCGCCCGCGTCACGGTCACCGTGCCGGGCACACCGCTGCACCGCGGCGAGCACGTCGGCATGCCCCTGCGCCGGGCGATCTCCTCGCTCGACCGGGTCGCCCGGCGGGCCGAGGCACGGGCCGCGTTCGGCCTGGACGCCGACCGCCCGACGCTGCTGGTGTTCGGCGGGTCGCAGGGGGCGACGTCGCTCAACCTCGCCGCCGTCGCCGCGGCCGACGCCCTCACCGCCGCAGGGGTGCAGGTGCTGCACGCCCGGGGGCCGAAGAACACCGGCGTGGTGGTGCCCGAGCGGCCGGCCGGCAGCGCGCCCTACGTCGTCGTCGACTACCTGGACCGCATGGACCTCGCCTACGCCGCGGCCGACCTCGCGCTGTGCCGCTCCGGTGCGGTCACGGTCGCCGAGCTCTCCGCCGTCGGCCTGCCCGCGGCGTTCGTGCCGCTGCCGATCGGCAACGGCGAGCAGCGGCGCAACGCGCTGCCGGTCATCCAGGCCGGCGGTGGGCTGCTGGTCGAGGACGCCGACCTGGACCCGGCCTGGATCACCGGCACCCTCGTCCCGCTGCTCACCGACCCCGCCGCGCTGGCCGGGCTGGCCGCGCACGCCGCCGCGGCCGGGGTCCCGGACGCCGACGAGCGGCTGGCCGACATCGTCTGCGAGGTGGCAGGGCAGTGAGCGCCGACGACGTGGCGGCCTGGACCGGCCCGGTGCCGTCCCTGCCCGAGCTGGGTGCGGTGCACTTCATCGGCATCGGCGGCGCCGGCATGAGCGGCATCGCCCGGATCCTCGCCGCCCGGGGCGTCCGCGTGTCCGGCACCGACCGGCGGGACAGCCCGACGCTGCTGGCGCTGCGGGCCCTCGGCGCTCGCGTGGAGCTGGGCCACGACGGCGCGCACCTGGGCGATGCCGACACCGTCGTCGTCTCGACGGCGATCCGGGCGGACAACCCGGAGCTGGTCGCCGCCCGCGACCGCGGGCTGCGGGTGCTGCCCCGCGCGGTGGCCCTGGCCGCCGTGATGGCGGGGCGGCGCAGCGTCGCCGTCGCCGGCACCCACGGCAAGACCTCGACCACCTCGATGCTCACCGTCGCCGTCCAGGCCTGCGGGGTCGACGCCTCCTTCGCCATCGGCGGCAACCTCAACGAGTCCGGCAGCAACGCGCATGCGGGGGAGGGCGACGTCTTCGTCGCCGAGGCCGACGAGAGCGACCGGTCCTTCCTGCTGCTCGCGCCCTTCGCCGGGATCGTCACCAACGTCGAGGCCGACCACCTGGACAACTACGGCGACCTCGCGGCCGTCGAGCACGCCTTCGACCGGTTCCTGCAGACCGTGCACCCCGACGGCTTCGTGGTGCTGTGCGCCGATGACCCGGGCGCGGCCCGGCTGCGGACCGTCCCGGGCCCGGCGCGGGTGCGCACCTACGGCACCGCGGCCGATGCCGATCTCCGCCTGGCCGACCTGGTCGTCGGCCAGGAGCGCACCAGCTACACCGCGCTCCTGGACGGTGCCGAGCTGGGCCGGGTGGAGATCCAGCTGCCGGGGGAGCACATGGCCCGCAACAGCGCCGCGGCGCTGCTCGCCGGCCTCGAGCTCGGGCTGCCCGCAGCCGGGCTGATCGACGGGCTCGGGCGCTTCGGGGGCGTGCACCGGCGCTTCGAGCTCAAGGGCGTCGCCGGGGGCGTGCGGGTCTACGACGACTACGCCCACCACCCGACCGAGGTCGAGGCGCAGCTGCGCGCCGCGCGCGCCGTCGCGGGGGAGGGGCGGCTGGTCGTCGCCTTCCAGCCGCACCTGTACAGCCGCACGCGGGAGTTCGCCGACGGGTTCGGTGCCGCGCTCGGCCTGGCCGACGAGGTCGTGGTCATGGACGTCTACGGCGCCCGGGAGGACCCGGTCCCCGGGGTCACCGGTGCGATGGTGGCCGACGCCGTGCCGCTGCCGGCCGATCAGGTGCTCTTCGAGCCGTCGTGGTCGGCGGCCGGCCCGGCGCTCGCCGCCCGGGCCCGCCCCGGCGACCTGGTCATGACCATGGGCGCCGGCGACGTGTCCATGGTCGGGCCGGAGGTGCTCGACGCGCTGCGCGCCGCGGAGGGGCCGGCCGGGAAGGACGACGCGCCGGACGCCGGCCGGTGAACCGGACCGGCAGCACCACGCGTGACCGCACGCGGCGTGGGCGCCGGACGGCGGCCCGCCGCGGCGCCCGCGTCACCCCGCTGCCCGACCGGCGGCCGGTCCGCCGCCGGTCCCGGCGCCGGCGGCTGATCCAGGTCGCCGTCGCGCTCACCGTCGCGGCGGTGGCCGGCTGGCTGCTGTGGCTGGCTCCGGTGCTGGCGGTCCGCGCGGTGCAGGTGGACGGGGCGACGACGCTGTCGGCCGAGCAGGTGCGGGACGCCGCGCAGGTCCCCGGGGGCGTGCCGCTGCTGCGCATCGACCTCGGCGCGGTCGAGGACCGGGTCGCCCGGCTGCCGCAGGTCCGCGACGTGCAGGCCGCGCGCGGCTGGCCCGACCGGATCGTGGTGACCGTGGCCGAGCGGGTGCCGGTGGTCGTGGTCGGCGGGCCGGGCCGGCGGTCGCTGGTCGACGCCGAGGGCGTGCTCTTCGACACCGTCACCGGTGCCCTGCCGCCGGGGGTGGTGCCCCTCGTGGTGGACGACCCGGAGCAGGGGGACCCCGAGCTCGTGGCCGGGATCGAGGCGATCCGCGCCCTCCCCGCGGAGGTGCGGGACGAGGTCGCCGAGGTCGCCGTCCCCGGCGTCGAGGACATCGGCCTGACCATGACCGACGGCACGGTCGTGACCTGGGGGGATGCCGCCGACTCCGGCACCAAGGCCCAGGTGCTCGTCGCGCTGCTCGACCGGATCGCCGCCGGCGACCTCGAGCCGGCCGCCGAGATCGACGTGAGCGCACCCGACGCGGTCGTCCTGCGCTAGCCGCCGTGCGGCCGGCGTCGTCCGGTCCGACTGCCGACTGCCGCGAGCGCGGTCCGTCGACGCCGGCGGTCGCAGACGGTCGCCGCGCGGCTGCGCACCGGCGGCAGCCGGCAGCCGAGCCGACACGCCGGGCGGTGCGACACGCCCGACACGCACATTGCTCACGGATCTTTTCTCGTCGCGTGCGGCGCCCGTCCCTGGATCACGGGATGAGACATTTCCGAGGCGAGTCGTCACACCTCGTGGTGCATATGTGACCAGTGTGTCCTCAGCGTCTGGTGCGATCCCCGCCCACCGACACGCCGACCCGGGGAGGGTGCTTGTAGCGCCTCTCCGGGCGCACCTAACTTCATCCACGTCGACCGAGTTGACATAACTGTAAGGCTGAACTTGAGGATGAGGGTCCAGTTGGGGAGCGCCGCATGACACCTCCGCACAACTATCTAGCGGTCATCAAGGTCGTCGGCATCGGCGGCGGCGGGGTGAACGCGGTCAACCGCATGATCGAAGTCGGCCTCAAGGGGGTCGAGTTCATCGCGATCAACACCGATGCCCAGGCGCTGCTGATGAGCGACGCCGACGTCAAGCTCGACGTCGGCCGCGAGCTCACCCGTGGGCTCGGGGCCGGTGCGCAGCCCGACGTCGGCCGGCAGGCCGCCGAGGACCACCGCGAGGAGATCGAAGAGGTGCTCAAGGGCGCCGACATGGTCTTCGTGACCGCGGGCGAGGGCGGTGGCACCGGCACCGGTGGCGCCCCCGTCGTCGCCTCGATCGCGCGGAAGCTCGGTGCGCTGACCATCGGCGTCGTCACCCGCCCGTTCTCCTTCGAGGGGAAGCGGCGCGCGGTGCAGGCGGAGTCGGGCATCGAGGAGCTGCGCAACGAGTGCGACACGCTCATCGTCATCCCGAACGACCGGCTGCTGCAGCTGGGCGACCGGAACGTCAGCGTCATGGACGCCTTCCGCACCGCCGACCAGGTGCTGCTCTCCGGTGTCCAGGGCATCACCGACCTGATCACCACCCCGGGTCTGATCAACCTCGACTTCGCCGACGTCAAGTCGGTCATGTCCGGGGCCGGGTCGGCGCTGATGGGCATCGGCAGCGCGCGCGGTGACAACCGCGCGCTGCTGGCCGCCGAGCAGGCCATCGCCTCACCCCTGCTCGAGGCCTCGATGGAGGGCGCGCACGGCGTGCTGCTGTCGATCTCGGGCGGGTCGGACCTCGGCCTGTTCGAGATCAACGAGGCCGCCTCGCTGGTCTCCGACGCCGCGCACGCCGACGCGAACATCATCTTCGGTGCGGTGATCGACGACGCCCTCGGCGACGAGGTGCGGGTGACGGTCATCGCCGCCGGGTTCGACGGCGGCCGGCCGAGCTCGCGCAAGGAGGCCTCGGCGGCGACGCCGGGTGCGGTCTCCGGCGGGCTGTCCACCGGCAACGCGTCGCCGTTCGCGTCGCACCGCCGTCCGGTCGCCGCCCCACCGGTCGCCGCGGCTCCGCCCGCTCCGGCTCCGGCTCCGGCCCCGGCCGCGCCGCAGGCGACGGGGGAGCGGCTGGCGCAGCCGGCGCCCAGCGCGTCGGCCGGCCGGCCGGCCGGGGGCGGGCTGACCGTCCCCCCGCTGCCGCCCATCCCGGGTCCGGTGGCGAACGGTCGCCGTCCGCTGTCCAACGAGGACTTCGAGGAGGAGCTGGACATCCCGGAGTTCCTCAAGGGCTGAGCGGGCCGCCCCTAGGGTCTCCTCCTCCCACCCGGCACGGCCGGGGCGGGGGCTCGGAGGAGGCCCTAGGGTGGTCCCGATGAGCATCGATGCGGCCGCCTCGTCGGCGGTGCGACCACGCCGGGTCGTCACCGACCGACGGGGCGGCCGTTCCCGTGCCCCCTACGACTCCTTCAACCTCGGGTCGCACGTCGGTGACGACCCGGCCGACGTCGCGGCCAACCGGGCCCGCGTCGCGCGGGAGCTCGGCGTGGCCGAGGACCGGCTGGTCTGGATGGACCAGGTGCACGGTACGGACGTGGCGGTCGTCGACGGCCCGCAGCCGGGGCCGCTGGCCGCCACCGACGGTCTGGTGACCGCCACGCCGGGCCTGGTGCTCGCGGTCCTCGCCGCCGACTGCGTCCCGGTCCTGCTGGCCGACCACCGCACCGGCGTCGTCGCCGCCGTGCACGCCGGGCGGGAGGGGGTGCGCCGGGGCGTCCTGCCGGCCGCGCTGTCGGCCATGGCGAGCCTGGGCGCCCGCGCCCGGCACGTGACCGCGCTGCTCGGACCCGCGGTGTGCGGTGCCTGCTACGAGGTGCCCGAGGCGATGCAGGCCGACGTCGCGCAGGTCGCGCCCACCGCGGCCGTGCGCACCCGCGTCGGCACACCGGGGCTGGACCTGCGGGCCGGGATCGAGGAGATCCTCCGCCGCGCCGGGATCCCCGAGGTGGTCCAGGACGCGCGCTGCACGGTGGAGGACCCCACCCTGTTCTCGCACCGCCGCGACGGCGTCACCGGCCGCCAGGCCGGGCTCGTCTGGCTCGCCTGACGACGGATCCCGTCGCCGGCCGCCGCCCCCGGCCGCTCCCTGCCCGCCGCGGGGGAGGATCGGCGTCATGAGTCCGCTCGCCGAGAACCTGAGGGCCGTGCGCGCCCGGATCGACGCGGCGGCCCGGGCCGCCGGGCGGGAGCCCGACGACGTCGCGCTGCTCGCGATCAGCAAGACCTGGCCCGTCGACGACGTGCGGGCGCTGGCCGGCCTCGGGCAGCGCGACTTCGGCGAGAACCGCGTGCAGGAGCTCCTGGGCAAGGCCGCCGAGCTGGCGGGTGCGGACCTGCGGTGGCACTTCGTCGGCCAGCTGCAGCGGAACAAGGCCGCCGCGGTGGCCCGGACCGGCGCGGTGGTCCACTCCGTCGACCGGGCCTCCCTGGCCGCCACCCTCGACCGCGCCGGCCAGGAGGCGGGGCGCGCGGTGGACGTGCTCGTCCAGGTGGACCTCGGGGGCCCGGAGGGGCAGGCCGCTGCGCGGGGCGGGGCGCAGCCCCGGGACGTCCCCGCCCTCGCCGACGCGGTCGCCGGCTCGCCGGGTCTGCGGCTGCGGGGGCTCATGGCCGTCGCCCCCCGCGGCGAGCACCCGGCAGCCGCGTTCGAGCGCCTCGCCGCCCTCGCGGAGCGGCTGCGGGCCGACCACCCCGGCGCGGTCGAGATCTCCGCGGGCATGAGCGGTGACCTCGAGGACGCCGTCGCGGCCGGCGCCACCATCGTGCGTGTCGGAACCGCGTTGTTCGGCGCGCGGCCCCTACCCTGCGGTGAGTTCGAGGAACACCAGCCACGCGAGTCACAGCCGTAACGCGAGCCGCAGGCTCACCGGGCTCGTAGGGGCGATGTGACGACGATCGTGCAGACGCGCGCTGAGGACACCGGCAGAGGGGGAGGTCCGATGGCTGGAGCCATGCGGAGGATGGGGATCTACCTGGGGCTCGTCGAGGACGACGACCCCCGCGGCTACGGCCGGTACGACTCCCGCGGTTCCGACGAGCTGGAGCGCGACCGTCGCTACGGCGGGTACGGCGAGGACCGCTACGGCGACGAGTTCGCCGACCGGCCCTACGCCGACGACGACTACGCCGGCGGGTACGCCGACGAGGAGCCCGCGGTCGCCGCGGTGCCCGCCGCCCGCGACCCCGAGCCGCTGTCGGTGCGCCGGGTGCAGGCCCGTCCGCTCGGCCTCGCGCCGGCCGGGGCGAGCGCCTCCGGAGCCGGCACCGGTTCCGGCCCGGTGGGTGCCCGGCTCGGCGGCATGAACAGCGGCCCCGTCGCTGCCGCGGGCCTCGCCGTCCGCGAGCCGGTGGTGGCCCCCGAGCCCGAGCCCGAGGCGGCACCTGCTCCCGTGTCCAAGACCTACCGGATCACCACGCTGCACCCGCGCACCTACAACGAGGCGCGCACCATCGGCGAGCGGTTCCGCGACGGCATGCCGGTCATCATGAACCTCACCGAGATGGACGACGCCGACGCCAAGCGCCTCGTCGACTTCGCTGCGGGCCTGAGCTTCGGGCTGCGCGGTAGTATCGAGCGCGTCACGGCGAAGGTGTTCCTGCTCAGCCCGCAGGACGTCGCCGTCACCGCTGAGGACAAGGCGAAGATCCGCGAGGGCGGGTTCTCCGACAAGTCCTGAGCGGCGAAGTGGAGTCGGCACCAGGGGGTGCCCTGAACGAGCGGGGCCCGTGTCTCTTTTCTGGCAGATCCTCTCATCGGTGCTGCTCGTCTTCCTCGTGCTGCTCTTCGCGCGGTTCGTCGTCGACTGGGTGATGGTGCTGGCCCGCAGCTGGCGCCCCACGGGCCTGGTCGCGGCCGGCCTCGAGGTCGTCTACTCCACCACCGACCCGCCGCTCAAGGCGGTGCGCAAGGTCATCCCGCCGTTGAACCTGGGGTCCATCAGACTGGACCTCGGGTTTATGGTGCTGCTGATCGCCGTGGTGGTCCTCCGGAACGTCACGCTCGCACTCGCATGACCGCTGAATCCCCCGGGATCAGAGCCGCAGGACGGTCGCGCTCCACCGGCCGCCCCCGCACGACCCTGTCCCGCCGTCCGACCCGAGGTGACCTGCGATGCCACTGACGCCTGCCGACGTGCACAACGTCGTCTTCAAGAAGCCGCCCATCGGCAAGCGGGGCTACGACGAGGACGAGGTCGACGCCTTCCTCGACGTGGTGGAGGCCGAGCTGGCCCGCTTGATCGAGGAGAACAACGAGCTCCGCTCCACCGCGGGCCGCGCGGGCGCGCGGGCCGAGGAGCGGCCCGAGCCGCCCGCCCCGGCGCCGGCCCCGGTCGCCCCGCCGGTGGCCGCCCCGCCGCCGGTCCAGCCGCCGCGGGAGGACGACAGCGCGCGTGCCTCGCGGATGCTGGCCCTGGCCACCGAGACCGCTGACCGTTACGTCAACGAGGCCAAGACGCAGGCCGAGCAGATGCTCACCGGTGCCAAGACCAACAGCGAGCGCCTCATGACCGAGGCGCGGTCCAAGAGCGAGCAGATGGTCACCGAGGCCAAGCACCGCGCGGACTCGATGATCGGCGACGCGCGCACCCGCGCCGAGACCATGGAGCGGGAGGCCCGCACCAAGGCCGCCGCGCTCGACCAGGACGCCGAGCGCCGGCACGTCGAGGTCATGGGCGGCCTCGAGGAGAAGCGCAGCAGCCTGGAGCGGAAGATCGAGGAGCTGCGGACCTTCGAGCGCGAGTACCGCACCCGGCTGCGGTCCTACCTCGAGTCGCACCTGCGCGACCTGGACAGCCGTGGCTCGGCCGAGCCCGCGACGGCCGGCCGGCAGAACCAGCACGCCTCCGCCTGACTCAGCCTGACGGGCAGTACCGCAGGGCCCCCGGATTTCGATCCGGGGGCCCTGCTGCGTTCCTGGGCCCCGCCCCGCCGCGGGGACCCGCGCCGGGTCTGCGAGGTGTGGGTGGCGGATGGGCCTTCTAGAGTCCAGGCGTGATCGTGTCCGCCGGGCTGCTCGTGCTCCTGGGCGCCGGGCTGTTCGTGGGCGGGCTGATCACGGGCATCACCGCGCTCTACTGGGGCTGCGTGGCCGCCTGCGTCGTCGCGGCGGGGGTGCTGGTGGCGGCCCGCCGGGCGATGGGGGCCGGTCCGGCCCCGGCGGCGACCGACCCGACCGCCCCGGGCGACGGGGCGCCGGCTCCGGCCGGGCTCCCGGCGGCGACCGGGCCGGACCTGGCGACCGGCGCCACCGGAGCCCGGCCTCCCGGCGAGCCACCTCCCGTCGAGCCACCTCGCGTCGAGCCGCCCGCCGACCGGCAGCGCACGGCCGAACCCGCCGCCGAGCCGGCCGCCGATCCCGCGCAGGGGAGGACCACGCCCGTCAGGGAGCCGGCGGCAGGGGCGACCGCCGCCCCGGCCGCGGCCGCGGAGCTGCCCGACCCGCCGGTGGAGGAGGTGGAGGTGACCGATCTGCTGGTCATCGTCGACCTCACCGACGAGGTGCTCGTCGTCGACGAGCGCCCCCGGTACCACGTGCCCGGGTGCGTGCACCTCGACGGCCACAGCACGATCCCGCTGCCGCTGGACGAGGCGCGCACCGACGGGTTCACCCCGTGCGGGGTGTGCCGCCCCGACCGCACGCTCGCCGAGCGCGCCCGGGCCCGCCGGAGGTCCGGCTAGGCCTGTCGCGCGCCCGGCCGCGGGACGGGGTCCCCCCTCAGCCGGCCTTGACCAGCCAGAACCGCGAGCCCTCCGGCCCCTCGACGCCCTCGCCCGGGCCCGCGGTGCCGGCATGCACGGCGCTGGCCAGCACCTCGCCGGCCAGCTGCTCGGTGTGCTCGGTCAGCGCCTGCGCCATGGCGCCGTCCGCGGTCCAGGACAGCTCGATGCGGTCGCTGACCTCCAGGCCGCTGGTCTTGCGCGCCTCCTGCACGAGCCGGACCACCTCGCGGACCAGGCCCGCGCGCTCCAGCTCCGGGGTGAGGGTGAGGTCGAGGGCGACGGTCAGGCCGCCACCGCTGGCCACGGTCCAGCCCTCGCGCGGGGTCTCGGTGACGACCAGGTCGCCGTCCTCGAGCGCCACGGGGGAGCCCTCGACGTCCACGCTCGCCGTGCCCGCGCGGTAGGCCGCGACGAGGGACGGCGCGTCGGCCGTGGCGACCGCCTTCGCCACCGCCTGCACCCGCTTGCCCAGCCGGCGGCCGACCGCCCGGAAGTCGACCTTCACGCTGACGTCGACCAGGCCGCCGCCGACCGCGGCGAGCTCCATCAGCTCGGCGACGTTCAGCTCGTCGGCCACCTCGGCGACCAGGTCCCCGGGGAGGGCCGACCAGCCCGGCGCGGCCACGACGGCGCGCGCCAGCGGCTGCCGGGTGCGCATCTTGGCCGAGGTGCGCGCCGACCGGCCCAGCTCCACGAGCCGGCGCACCAGCACCATCTGCTCGACCAGCCGGTCGTCCAGCGCCGCCTCGTCGACCTGCGGCCACGAGGCGAGGTGCACCGAGTCGACGGCCGTGCCGTCGGCCAGGCCCGGCACGACGGCGCGCCCCCACACCTCGTCGGTGACGAACGGCGTGAACGGCGCCATCAGGCGGGTCAGGCCGTCGAGGACCTCGTGCAGGGTGCCCAGCGCCGACGGGTCGCCGTCCCAGAACCGGCGCCGCGAGCGCCGCACGTACCAGTTGGACAGGTCGTCGACGAACTGCGCCAGCAGCCGGCCGGCGCCCTGGGTGTCGAAGTCCTCCAGCGCGGCGGTGACGTCGCGGGTGACCGCGGCCAGCTCGGCCAGCGCCCAGCGGTCCAGCAGCGGCCGCTCCGCCCGCGCCGGCGCGGGGGCCGTCGCGGGGTCCCAGCCGTTGGTCTCGGCGTACAGCGTGAAGAAGCTGGCGGTGTTCCAGTAGGTGAGCAGGACCTTCCGCACCACCTCGGACAGCGTCTCGTGCCCGACCCGCCGGGCCGACCACGGCGAACCGCCGGCGAGCATGAACCAGCGGACGGCGTCGGCGCCGTGCCGGTCCATCAGCGGGATCGGCTCGAGGATGTTGCCCAGGTGCTTGCTCATCTTCCGGCCGTCCTCGGCCAGGATGTGCCCGAGGCACAGCACGTTCTCGTACGAGCTCTTCTCGAACACCAGCGTGCCGACGGCCATCAGCGTGTAGAACCAGCCGCGGGTCTGGTCGATCGCCTCGCAGATGAACTGCGCCGGGTAGGCGGCCTCGAACTCCTCCTGGTTCCGGTGCGGCGCACCCCACTGGGCGAACGGCATGGAGCCGGAGTCGTACCAGGCGTCGATGACCTGCCGGACCCGCCGGTAGGTGCCCTCCTCACCGGCCACCGTGAAGGTGACGTCGTCGATGAACGGGCGGTGCGGGTCCAGGTCGGAGAGGTCGGTGCCGGTGAGCTCGGACAGCTCGGCCAGCGAGCCGACGGCGATCATCCGGGTCGGGTCGGCGTCGTTGCGCCAGATCGGCAGCGGCGTGCCCCAGTAGCGGTCGCGCGACAAGGCCCAGTCGACGTTGTTGTTCAGCCAGTCGCCGTAGCGGCCGGTCTTGATGCTCTCCGGGTACCAGTTGGTCTTCTCGTTCTCGGCGAGCAGCTGGTCCTTGATCTGGCTGGTGCGGATGTACCAGGACGGCTGCGCGTAGTACATGAGCGGCGTGTGGCAGCGCCAGCAGTGCGGATAGCTGTGCTCGTACCGGATCTCGCGGAACAGCACGCCGCGGCCCGCCAGGTCCTCGACGAGCGCGGGGTCGGCGGCCTTGAAGAAGTGCCCGCCCACCAGCGGCACCTCGGGCAGGAAGTGCCCGGTCGCGTCGATGGGGTTGACCACCGGCAGCCCGTAGCCGCGGCAGACGGCGAGGTCGTCGGCGCCGAAGGCGGGGGACTGGTGGACCAGCCCGGTGCCGTCGTCGGTGGTGACGTACTCGGCGAGCAGGACGAAGTGCGCGTCCTCGCCGGCCGGGAAGTCGACCAGCTCGAACGGCCGCCGGTAGTGGGTGCGCTCCCACTCGCGCCCGGGCGCGCGGCCGAGCACCTCGGCGTCCTCCCCGAGGACGGCGGTCACGAGCGGCTCGGCGACCACGACCGGCACGTCGTCCGAGCCGGCCGCGCGGGCGACGACGTAGGGGACGTCGGGGTGCACGGCGACGGCGGTGTTGCTCGGCAGCGTCCACGGCGTCGTCGTCCAGACCAGCAGGTCGGCCCGGCCGGCCCACTCGCCGTCGGTGATGGGCAGCCGCACGTAGACCGAGGGGTCGGTGATGGTCTCGTACCCCTGGGCGACCTCGTGGTCGCTCAGTCCGGTGCCGCAGCGCGGGCAGTAGGGCGCCACCCGGTGGTCCTCGACCAGCAGCCCCTTCTCGAAGACCTGCTTGAGCGACCACCAGACGCTCTCGATGTAACTGGGGTCCATCGTCCAGTAGGCGGTGGACATGTCCACCCAGTAACCCATCCGGCGGGTGAGCTCGGTGAACGCGCCGACGTGGCGCTCCACCGACGCCCGGCAGCGGGCGTTGAACTCGGCGATGCCGTAGCGCTCGATGTCGGGCTTGCCGGCGAAGCCCAGCTCCTGCTCGACGGCGATCTCCACCGGCAGGCCGTGGCAGTCCCAGCCCGCGCGGCGCGGCACGGAGAAGCCCTGCATCGTCTTGAAGCGGGGGAAGACGTCCTTGAACGCGCGCGCCTCGATGTGGTGGGTGCCCGGCCGGCCGTTCGCCGTGGGCGGGCCCTCGTAGAAGTTCCACTGCGGCCGGCCGGCCGACTCCTGCAGCGATCGGCCGAAGACCTTCTCGGACTCCCAGCGCTCGAGGATCCGGTGCTCCAGGGCGGGCAGGTCGACCTGCGGGGGCAGCGCGGCGAAGGGGCCGGTGGGAGCACTCACGCCCCCATTCTCCCCGAACCGGCAAACGGGTTCGCCGGGTGCCACCTCCCCGCCGCCGACCCGCCCGGCACCCGCGGCGGGGAGGGCCCGGAGGAGCGGTGCGGAAGACTGCGGTCATGAGGGTCGACCGGTGAACGCCACCGTCACCGTCGCCCTGGCCATCGGCGCGGTCGTCGTGCTGGTCGCGGCGGTGGCGCTGCGGCTGGCGGACCGCCTCGGGCTGCCCAGCCTGCTGCTCTACCTGGCCCTGGGCGTGATGCTGGGGGAGAGCGGGCTCGGCGTGCAGTTCGACGACGCCGAGCTCACCCAGACGCTCGGCGTCGCCGCGCTGGTGGTGATCCTGGCCGAGGGTGGCCTGACGACCCGGTGGGCCGACGTCCGCCGGGCGATCGGGCCCGGCCTCACCCTCGCCACCGTGGGCGTCGCGGTCAGCGTGCTGGTCACGGCCGGCATCACGGTGTGGTTGCTGGACGCGTCGTGGGGCTTCGCGCTGCTCCTTGCCGCGGTCATCGGCTCGACCGACGCGGCGGCGGTCTTCGCCGCGCTGCGCAAGCTGCCGCTCCCGCGCCGGCTCGCCGCCGCGCTGGAGGCGGAGAGCGGCCTCAACGACGCCCCGGCGATCCTGCTGGTGACCACGCTGGCCGCCGTGCTCACCGACGTCCAGGCCGACGCCTGGTGGCTGGTGGTGCTGCAGGTGGTCGGGCAACTCGTGGGCGGTGCGGTCGTCGGCGTCGCGACCGGGGTCCTGGGCACGCAGCTGCTGCGGCGGGTGGCGCTGCCGCTGGCCGGCTTCTACCCGCTCGCGATCCTGTCGCTGTGCGTGCTCGCGTTCGCCGCGGCGACGCTGGCGTGGACCTCGGGCATCGTCGCCGTCTACCTGTGCGGGGTCGTGCTCGGCAACGCCACGCTGCCGCACCGCACGGCGAGCATCGGGTTCGCCGAGGGGATGGCGTCCCTGGCCCAGATCGGGCTGTTCGTGCTGCTGGGACTGCTGGTCTCACCGCCCCGGCTGGCCGATGCGCTCGTCCCGGCCCTCGTCGTGGGCGGGGCGCTGCTGCTGGTGGCCCGGCCGCTCTCCGTGGTCCTGTCGCTGATGTGGTTCCGGTGGCCCTGGTCCCAGCAGGCGTTCGTGTCGTGGGCCGGGCTGCGCGGGGCCGTGCCGATCGTGCTCGCCACGTTCCCCGTCACGGCGGGTGTGCCGGGGGCGGGGCGGATCTTCGACACCGTCTTCGTGCTGGTCGTCGTCTTCACGCTGGTGCAGGGCTGGTCCCTGCCGTGGGTCGCCCGGCGGCTCGGGATCGGCACACCGGTCGCACCGCGGGAGATCCAGGTGGAGGCCGCGCCGCTGGAGGAGCTGGACGCCGAGCTGATGCAGATGACAGTGCCCGAGGGCTCCCGGCTGCACGGCGTGTACCTGCCGGAGCTGCGCCTGCCCGAGGATGCGGCGGTGGTGCTCATCGTCCGCGACGGCCGCTCGTTCGTGCCCGACGAGAACACCCGGCTGATGCGCGGGGACCAGGCGCTGCTGGTCTCGGCGCGGCGCTCCCGGCCGGAGGCCGAGCGCAGGCTGCGCGCGGTCAGCCGCGCCGGCCGGCTCGCCACGTGGCGGGGCGAGACCGGCCGCCCCGACGAGACCGACTGACGGGACGCGCACCGCGACCGGGCATGGGATGGTGAGCGCCGGTGACCGCCGTCGTCCACCGGTTCGGAGCGCGCCATGCGGTTCATCTTCCGGCCACCCGCCGCCGAGGCGACGGGGCTGCTCAGCCTGCCCTGGGACCAGCCGCTCGAGGAGTGGGAAGACGAGCTGCTGCTCGACGTCCCGTCGCGCGGCATCTCGCGGCACGTCGTCCGGTTCGTCGCCGTCGACGGCCACGTCTTCGCCCTGAAGGAGATCTCCGAGCGGCTGGCCCGGCACGAGTACGCGCTGCTGGCCCAGTTCGAGGGGGAGGGGCTGCCGTCCGTCTCGGTGCTCGGCATCTGCGTCGACCGGCCGCACGACCAGCAGGCCATCCTGGTGACCCGCTACCTCGAGTACTCGATGTCCTACCGCTGGCTGTTCTCCCGGCCCCAGGGCGAGCACTCGGCCGAGCAGCTGCTCGACACGATGGTCGTGCTGCTGGTCCGGCTGCACCTGGCCGGCGTCTTCTGGGGTGACTGCTCGCTGTCCAACACCCTCTTCCGGCTGGACGCCGGCACCTTCTCGGCCTACCTCGTCGACGCCGAGACCGTCGACCGGCACCCGCGGCTGTCCCCGGGGCAGCGGGCCTACGACGTCGACCTCGCCCGCGAGCGGGTGGGCGCCGAGCTGCTGGACCTGCGCTTCGGCGGGCTGCTCCCGGACGGCATCGACCCCATCGAGGTGGCCGACGGGCTGCCCCGGCGCTACGAGACGCTGTGGGAGGAGGTCACCCGCGAGGAGGTCTTCCGCACCGACGAGCAGCGCTACCGGGTCGCCGAGCGGCTGCGGCGCCTCAACGACCTGGGGTTCGACGTCGGCGAGGTGGAGCTGCTGACCACCGACGAAGGCACCCGGCTGCGGGTGGAGACCCGCGTCGCCGAGCCCGGGCAGAACCGGCGGGAGCTGTTCAAGCTGACCGGACTGGAGGTGCAGGAGCGCCAGGCCCAGCGGCTGCTCAACGACGTGCGCGCGTTCCGCGCCTACCTGGAGCAGAAATCGGGCCGGCCGGTGCCGGAGACGATCGCCGGGCACCGCTGGCTGGCGGAGGTCTACCAACCCGTCGTCGACGCGATCCCGCGCCACCTCGCCGGCCGGCTGGCGCCGGCGGAGATCTTCCACGAGGTGCTCGAGCACCGGTGGTTCCTGTCCGAGCACGCCGGCCGGGACGTCGGGACGACGGAGGCGGCGCGGTCCTACCTCGAGACGGTGCTGCCGCGGACGCCCCCCGAGGTCACCACGCCGTCGGTCATCGCCGGGCGGAAGTAGCCACCAGGAGGACGGCCCGCCGGGGCGCAGGTCTCGGCCCGGCCGCGAATCGCCGAGATCTCACCGGTTCGGATTGACACCCCTTGTGACCTGTACCACGCTCCGAGAGCCGTCGTGATCTCGGTCGGGTGGACGCCAACGGAGGCGAGGACTGATGCCGAACGCTCCTGGTCGGAGACGCCAGAGGAGAAGGGCAGTGGGGGCTGCGGCCTCGCTCGTCGCGGTGGCCACGCTGTCGGCCTGCGGGAGCGACTCGGGCAGCGACTCGACGCTCACCTGGTACACCAATCCCGACTCGGGAGGGCAGGCGGAGATCGCGGCGCGCTGCACCGAGGCAGCGGACGGCGCGTACACCATCGAGACGGCGCAGCTGCCCCGGGAGTCGTCGCAGCAGCGCGAGCAGCTGATCCGGCGGCTGGCGGCGGAGGACGACTCGATCGACCTCATGAGCCTGGACCCGCCGTACATCCCCGAGTTCGCCCAGGCCGGCTTCCTGGCACCCGTGCCCGAGGACGTCGCCGAGCGGGTGACGGAGGACGTCGTCCAGAGCGCGATCGACGGGTCCACCTGGGACGACGAGCTGGTCGCCGTGCCGTTCTGGGCCAACACCCAGCTGCTCTGGTACAAGCAGTCGGCGGCCGAGGCCGCCGGGCTGGACATGGACGAGCCGGTCACGTGGGCCCAGCTCGTCGCCGCGGCCGAGGAGCAGGGCACGCAGATCGCCGCGCAGGGCATCCGCGCCGAGGCGCTCACGGTCTGGACCAACGCGCTCATCGAAGGGGCCGGCGGCTCGATCATCGAGGAGACCGCCCCGGACCCGGAGGACATCGAACTCGGTCTCCGGTCCGAGGCCGCCGTGGCGGCGGCCGAGGCCATGCAGGCCGTGGCGACGGTCGGCGGTCCTGCCTTCTCCACCGCCGGCGAGGACGCCAACGTGACGGACTTCGAGGAGGGCGACGCGGCCTTCATGGTCAACTGGCCGTTCGTCTGGCCCCGCGCCCTGTCCGCCGTCGAGGCGGGCACCCTCGACGCGTCCGTCCCCGAGGACTACGGGTGGGCGCGCTACCCGCGGACCGTCGAGGGGGAGGAGAGCAGGCCTCCCTACGGCGGCATCAACATCGGCATCGGCGCCTTCAGCCGGAACACCGACCTGGCGTACGAGGCCGCCGAGTGCATCGTCTCCGAGGAGAACCAGACCTACTACTTCCTCACCAACGGCAACCCGGCGGCCAAGGCGTCCGTCTACGACGACCCCGAGGTCCTCGAGGAGTTCCCGCAGGCACCGCTCATCCGGGAGTCGCTGGAGGCGGCCGCACCCCGGCCGCAGACCGTCTACTACAGCGAGGTCTCCGGGGCGCTGCAGCGGGTCTACCACCCGGCGAGCTCGGTGGAGCCGGGTCAGACCGGCGCGACGGCCGCCGAACTCATCAACGCCGTCCTGGCAGGGGAGGAACTGCTGTGAGCACCACGACCCTGCCGCCCGGCGAGAAGACCGATCCGAGATCGGCGCCGGAGAAGAAGGCCGGCATCAGCGATCGGTCGCGCAGCGAGCGGAAGCTCGGCTGGCTGCTGGCCGGCCCGGCGTTCGTGGTGATGCTGGCGGTCACCGCCTACCCGATCGCCCAGGCCATCTACGAGTCCCTGTTCTCCTACCGGCTCACCGACCCGGCCAACCGGTCGTTCACCGGGCTGACCAACTACTGGGTGATCCTCACCGATCCCATCTGGTGGCAGGCCATCTGGGTCACCGTCTTCATCACGGTGGTCACCGTGGCGGTGGAGCTCGTGCTCGGTTTCGGCCTCGCCATGGTGATGGCCAAGGCGCTCAGCTCCATCCGCCCCGTCGTGCGGGCGGCGATCCTCATCCCGTACGCGGTCATCACGGTGGTGTCGGCCTTCGCGTGGCAGTTCGCCTTCGACATCAACACGGGGTTCGTCAACTCCTGGTTCGCCTGGATACCCGGGGTGACCGCGGACACCGACTGGTTCGGTGACAGGTGGCAGTCCCTGCTGGTCATCTGCCTGGCGGAGATCTGGAAGACCACCCCGTTCATCTCGCTGCTGCTGCTGGCCGGTCTGGCACAGGTGCCCGAGGTGCTGCAGGAGGCGGCGAAGGTCGACGGCGCCTCGTGGTGGCAACGGCTGTGGCGGGTGACCATCCCGAACATGAAGGCGGCGATCATGGTCGCCCTGCTGTTCCGCAGCCTGGATGCGTTCCGGGTCTTCGACAGCATCTTCATCATGACCGGCGGCGCCAACGGCACCGAATCGGTGTCGTTCCTCGCCTACCGGCAGACGATCGCCCGATTGGAGATCGGGCTCGGGTCCGCGGTCTCGGTGCTGCTGTTCCTCGTGGTGGTGCTGATCGCGTTCACCTTCATCAAGGCATTCAAGGTCGATCTGGCCTCGACTCGGGGGGAGTGAGGATGTCCACTCGGAAGAAGGTCATGTGGTGGATCGGTGGCGCGATCATCGTCGTGTACGCGCTGTTCCCGATCGCCTGGATCATCTCCATCTCGCTGAAGGCCCCGTCGGACATCGCCAACGGCCAGTTCCTGCCGAGCAGCATCTCCTGGGGCAACTACGAGACGGTCCTGACCGGGAGCGCGAGCGAGCTGTTCCTGCCGGCACTGCGCAACTCGTTCGGCATCTGCCTGATCGCCACGGCCATCTCCTGCCTGCTCGCGATGTTCGCCGCGTACGCCATCGCCCGGCTGGACTTCCCCGGCAAGAAGGTGATCCTGTCCACGGCGCTGGCGGTGGCGATCTTCCCGGTCATCTCGATCGTGACCCCGCTGTTCAACGTGTGGCGGCAGATCGGGCTCTACGACACCTGGCCCGGGCTGATCCTCCCGTACCTGTCGCTGACCCTGCCCATCTCGATCTGGACCATGTCGGCGTTCTTCCGGGAGATCCCGTGGGAGATGGAGCAGGCAGCCCAGGTCGACGGCGCGACCACCTGGCAGGCGTTCCGCAAGGTGATCGTCCCGCTGGCCGCTCCCGGTGTGTTCACCACGGCGATCATCGCGTTCTTCATCGCCTGGAACGACTTCGTCTACGGCATCGTCCTGACCTCGACGGAGGCAGCCCGACCCGTTCCGGCGGCGCTCGGCCTGTTCAGCGGCGCTTCCCAGTTCGAGGACCCGACCGGCGCCATCGCGGCGGCCGCGCTGATCGTGACGATCCCGGTCGTCGTCCTGGTCCTGCTGTTCCAGCGGCGCATCGTCGCCGGGCTGACCAACGGCGCGGTCAAGGGCTGACCGCCATGACTCCCACCCGCTCCACCGCAGCGACCTCCCGAGGGGACGAACACTGATGGCCTCCATCGAGATGAACAACATCGTCAAGAAGTACGGGGACGGGTTCCCGGCGGTCAACGACGTCAGCCTGGACATCGCCGACGGGGAGTTCATGATCCTCGTCGGCCCGTCCGGCTGCGGGAAGTCGACGCTGCTGCGGATGATCGTCGGTCTCGAGGACATCACCAGCGGCGACATGGTGATCGGCGGCAAGCGGGTCAACGACCTCGCACCGCGCGACCGGAACCTGTCGATGGTGTTCCAGAACTACGCGCTGTACCCGCACATGACGGTGTACGAGAACATCGCCTTCCCGCTCCGGCTGGCCAAGACGTCGGACGACGAGGTGCGCCGCCGGGTGAACGAGGCCTCGGACGTGCTGGAGCTCAAGGAGCACCTCGAGCGCAAGCCGGCCAACCTCTCCGGTGGTCAGCGGCAGCGCGTCGCGATGGGCCGCGCCATCGTCCGGCAGGCCGAGGCGTTCCTCTTCGACGAGCCGCTGTCCAACCTCGACGCCAAGCTCCGCGGTCAGATGCGCACCGAGATCTCGCGGCTGCAGCGCCGGCTGGGGATCACGACCGTCTACGTCACCCACGACCAGACCGAAGCCATGACCCTCGGCGACCGGGTCTGCGTGCTGCGCAAGGGCAAGATCCAGCAGGTCGCGTCGCCGCGGGAGCTCTACGAGCAGCCGGTCAACCTCTTCGTGGCCGGGTTCATCGGGTCGCCCCCGATGAACTTCCTGCCGGCGACGCCCGAGGGGAACACGCTGAAGACGCCGTTCGGGACGATCGACCTGGACGCCGAGCGCGCCGCGAAGATCGCCGGCCACGACCTGCTGCTGGTCGGCATCCGCCCGGAGTACTTCGAGGACGCCTCCCTGGTCGACGAGGCCAAGCGCCCCCTCGGGTCGACGTTCCGGGCGCGGGTCGACGTCACCGAGTGGCTGGGTGACTCGCAGTACGCCTACATCCCCTACGACGCCCCGGACTCGATCAAGGCCCAGCTGCGCGACCTGTCCAAGGAGCTCGACTCCGAGGAGCTGCGGACCCAGGCGATCGTGTCGATCGACGCGACCAGCCGCATCCGCGAGGGCCGGGAGGCCGAGTTCTGGCTCGACAGCCGCAAGGTCCACGTGTTCGACCCGGAGTCCGGCGAGAACCTGACCCGCGATCCCGAGGCCGGCGCCGAGCTCACCCGGATGGCGGCCCAGGACCGGATCGAGCAGCTCGAGGACTCGCAGGCGGGCGGCGCGCCCTCGGGCGGTGCACCCGCGGGCGGGACGCAGGTGGGTGGGGCCACGGCGGCCTCGGCCTGAGGAAGGGCCATCCTTCCCCCCACGCCTCGCACGCTCGGCGCGGGCCCCTGAAGGATGGCCGTTCCAGCACCTCACCAGGCTCGGCACGGGTCCGCGGAGGGCGGCCGTTCCAGCACGTCACCAGGCTCGGAGTTGGCAACGATGGGGCGGGACGCGTGGTGGCGGGACGCCGTCGTCTACGAGGTGTACCTGCGGAGCTTCGCCGACTCGGACGGGGACGGGGTCGGCGACCTCGGTGGCCTGCGCCGTCGGCTGCCCTACCTCGCCGAGCTCGGCGTCGACGCGCTGTGGATCACCCCCTGGTACCCCTCGCCCATGGCCGACGGCGGGTACGACGTCGCGGACTACTGCGACATCGATCCGCGGTTCGGCACCATCGCGGACGCCGACGCGCTCCTCGCCGAGGCCCACGGGCTCGGGCTCCGGGTCATCACCGACCTGGTCGCCAACCACACCTCCGAGGAGCACCCGTGGTTCCGGGCTGCTCTGGCGGCCGGGCCGGGGGCGCCGGAGCGGAGCAGGTACTTCTTCCGCGACGGCCGGGCGGGGGGCTCGGCGCCGCCGAACGACTGGATCAGCGCTTTCGGTGGGCCGGCCTGGACCCGGGTGCGCGAGCCCGACGGCTCGCCGGGGCAGTGGTACCTCCACCTGTTCGCCCCGGAACAGCCCGACCTCGACTGGGACCACCCGGGCGTCCGGGACGACTTCGACGCCGTCCTGCGCTTCTGGTTCGACCGCGGGGTCGACGGGATCCGGGTGGACGCCGCCCCCGCGATGGCGAAGGTGACCGGGCTCCCCGACGCCGGCCACGGCCCCGGCGCCCTCTTCGAGTCCCGCACCTGGGTGGGGAACCCGCACTGGGACGTCGACGAGGTGCACGACATCCTCCGGCGGTGGCGGCGGATCGGGGACAGCTACGAGGGCGGCCGGCTGTTCGTCACCGAGGCGGTGGTGAACGGGCCCGAACGGCTCAGCCGTTACGTCCGGCCGGACGAGATGCACACCAGCTTCAACTTCGACTACCTGGCCTCGCCCTGGGACGCCGGCCACCTCCGCGCCGTGATCGATGCCAGCCTGGCCGCGCTCGAACCGGTCGGGGCCCCGGCCACCTGGGTGCTGTCCAGCCACGACGAGACCCGGCACGCGACCCGGTTCGGGCGGGCGCGGAGCGCGGCCGCCACGATGGGCTTCGACACCGGCGCGCCGGCCGGCGACCCGGAGCTCGGGCTCCGGCGGGCCCGGGCGGCCGCGCTGCTCACCCTCGCCCTGCCCGGCTCGGCCTACGTCTACCAGGGCGAGGAGCTCGGGCTCCCCGAGGTGGAGGACCTGCCGGAGGAGGCGCTGCAGGACCCGACGTGGGAACGGTCGGGCCGCACCGCCCGGGGCCGGGACGGGTGCCGCGTGCCCCTCCCGTGGTCGGGCGACCGCCCGCCGTTCGGGTTCACCGACGACGGCGTCGAGCCCTGGCTGCCGCAGCCCGCGGGCTGGGCGGGCTGCACCGTCGCCGCGCAGCTGGCCGACCCGACGTCGACCCTGTCCCTCTACCGCACGGCGCTCTCCCTCCGCCGGCGCCTCCCGGGCCTGCGCGGCGGCGAGTTCTCCTGGTGGCGGGTCGCCGAGGACGCGGTCGCCTTCGACCGCGGGCCGTCGTTCCGGTGCGTGGTGAACCTGTCGGACGTGCCGCTGGACCTGCGCGGAGCGGGCCGCCGCCTCCTGTCCAGCGCGCCGTGTGCGGACCTGCTGCCGCCCGACACCGCGGTCTGGCTGGACCCCGGCGCCTCGTAGCCGCCCGTCTCCTGCCGCCCGGCGCCGATCCCCGCGGCTATCGTCGACGGAGATGGTCGCGCGGCCGCCGCCGACCACCCTGCCGAGCCGAGGAGCCCTCCTGTCCGAGCACGTCGACCCGGCGGACGACGCGTCCGGCGGCTCCTCCGCCGTCGCGCCGCCGCACCCACTCCGCACCCGGCTGCTGCTGTCGCTGGCGGCCACCGTCCTGGTGCTCGACCTGGTCACCAAGCTGGTCGTGGTCGCGACGATCGAGCCGGGGGAGGACATCCGCACCCTGGGCGGGGCGCTGTACCTGACCCAGCTGCGCAACACCGGGGCGGCGTTCTCCTTCGCCGAGGGCTTCACCGTGCTGTTCACCCTGGTGGCCGCGGTGGTGACGGTGGTCATCGTGCGCACCGCCCGCCGGCTGCGGTCGACCGGCTGGGCGGTCGCGCTCGGCCTGGTGCTCGGCGGGGCGCTGGGCAACCTGATCGACCGGATCTTCCGCGACCCCGGCTTCCTGCGCGGCGGCGTCGTCGACTTCCTCTCGGTCTTCGGCCCGGACGGGAGCGTGTTCCCGGTCTTCAACGTCGCCGACTCGGCCATCGTCTGCGGTGGCATCCTCGGGGTGCTGCTGGCCATCCGGGGCGTCGAGTTCGACGGCACCCGCAGCGGCGCGGACGAGCGGGCCGGCACCGCGTGAGGCACGGCTCCGCCGTCCGGTCCGCCCGACCCGCACAATGGAGCCCGTGACCAGCGCTCCCGGCCTCTCCCGGGCCCTCCCGGTGCCCGACGGGCTGGAGGGCCAGCGGGTCGACCAGGCCCTGTCCCGGCTGTTCGGCCTCTCCCGCACCGCCGCCGCCGAGGTGGCCGACGCCGGCCACGTCCTCGTCGACGGCCGCGTCCGCGGCAAGGGTGACCGGCTGACCGGCGGCAGCTGGCTGGAGGTGGAGCTGCCGCCCCCGCCGGGGGAGCCCGCGCCGCCCCGGCCGGTCGAGGGCATGTCGATCCTGTTCGACGACGACGACCTGGTGGTCGTGGACAAGCCGGTCGGCGTCGCGGCGCACCCCAGCCCGGGGTGGGACGGGCCCACGGTGATCGGCGGTCTCGCGGCGGCCGGCTACCGGGTCTCGACGTCGGGGGCGGCCGAGCGGCAGGGCGTGGTGCACCGGCTGGACGCCGCCACCACCGGCGTCATGGTCGTCGCGAAGAGCGAGCGCGCCTACACCGCGCTGAAGGCCGCCTTCAAGGAGCGCACGGTCGAGAAGGGCTACCACGCCCTCGTGCAGGGCCACCCGGATCCCTCGCGCGGCACCATCGACGCACCGATCGACCGGCACCCGCGGCACGACTGGCGGTTCGCCGTCGTCAGCGGCGGCCGCCCGTCGGTCACCCACTACGAGGTCACGGAGGCCTTCGCCGCCGCCAGCCTGGTCGACATCCGGCTGGAGACCGGCCGCACCCACCAGATCCGCGTGCACTTCTCGGCGCTGCGCCACCCCTGCGTCGGCGACACCACCTACGGCGCCGACCCCACCCTCGCGGCGAGGCTCGGCGTCTCCCGCCAGTGGCTGCACGCGGTGCGGCTGGGCTTCCCGCACCCGGCCGACGGGCGGTGGGTCGAGTTCACCAGCGAGTACCCGCCCGACCTCGCCGGCGCGCTGGCCGTCCTGCGCGCCGAGGCCTGACGCACCTCCGGTGACGGCGCTGCCGGCCTCCCTCGCCGACTTCGGCCCCGCGGCGCTGGCCGCGGTCGTGGTGGCCGTCTACCTGGTGGTGGGGGAGCCCGCGGTCGGGCACGTGCTGCACCGCCGGTTCGAGGGCCGGCTGCGCACCGACGCGGGGGCCCGCCGCTCGTTCTACCGGCGGCTGCTGGTGCTCGAGTGGGGACTGGCGGTCGTCGCGTTCGTCGTCTGGCTGTCCGCCCCCGGGGTCGACGCCGCGGCCGTCGGTCTGGTCTGGCCGCGCGAGTGGCCCGGACCGGTGTCCGCGGCCGTCGTCGTCCTGCTGCTGCTGTTCGTCGTCGCCTCCACCCGCCAGCTGCGCTCGGGCGCCCTGCTGGAGATGACCCGGCCGTCGCGCCGGCCGGGGGAGGGCCGGCACGCCGAGCCGCCGGGGCAGTCGACGCTGGCGCTGCTGCCGCGCACGGCCGGCGAGCGGCGGCTGTTCAGCGTCGTCGGCGTCACCGCCGGCGTCTGCGAGGAGTGGCTGTACCGCGGCTTCTTCCTCGCCGTGCTCTCGGCCCTGGTCGGCGGGGCGCCGTCGGTCGTGCTGGTCCTGGCCGCCGCCGTCGCCTTCGGGCTGGCGCACGCCTACCAGGGCCGCGCGGGCGTCGTGCTCACCGGCGTCCTCGGCGGGGTGATGGCGGCGCTCTACCTGGACACCGGCTCGCTGCTGCTGCCGGTGCTGCTGCACGCGGTGATCGACCTCCGGTTCCTGCTGGTGCCGGCCAGCGCCCTGCCCGCCGCGGCCGCCGGCGCGGAGGGGGACGCGGGCGGCTGAGCCGCGGTCGGCAGGATGGACGCCGTGCCGAGCCCCACCGCGCAGGTCGCGACCGCCGCCGACTGGCCCGAGGTCGCCGCGCTGCGCACCCGCGTGTTCGTGGACGAGCAGGGTGTTCCGCCGGAGATCGAGCAGGACGCCGCCGACGCGACGGCGGTGCACGTGCTCAGCCGGGACGACGCCGGGCGGGTGGTGGCCACCGGGCGGCTGCTGGTCGACGGCGCGACGGCCCGGATCGGCCGGATGGCCGCCGCGGCCGAGGTCCGGGGCAGGGGGCACGGCGCCGCGGTGCTCGACGAGCTGCACCGCCAGGCGACCCGGCTCGGGGCGACCGGGGTCGAGCTGCACGCACAGCTGCCGGCCCGGCGGTTCTACGAGCGCGCCGGGTACGCGGCCGTGGGCGAGGTCTACGAGGAGGCCGGGATCGCCCACGTCACCATGCGGCGCGAGCTGGGCCGGGGGCCTGCGGGAACCGTGTGACGGAGTGGTCCGGATCGCCGAGACACGTTCTGTCGGTGGTCGCCGGTAGACCTGTCGAGGTGCGAGGATCGGGGCACCGGTTCCCGCTGGAGAGTCACCGCCGAACGGCCTTCCCCGCCGGTCATGAGATCCACCCCGTCGACCCCGCCCGCCCCCGCGCCGGCCGGGCCGGCGAGACCCGTGAGGAGCACCCCGCACCGTGAGCAGCCCGTCCCGCGAAGAGAACTTCGTGCACCTGCACGTGCACACCGAGTACTCGATGCTGGACGGCGCGGCGAAGCTGCCGGAGGTCACCGCGGCCGCGGCCGCCCAGGGCATGCCAGCGCTGGCGATGACCGACCACGGCAACGTCTTCGGCGCCTACGACTTCTACAAGCAGGCCAAGGGCGCCGGCGTGAAGCCGATCATCGGGATGGAGGGCTACTACACGCCCGGCTCCCGGTTCGACCGCGCACCGTTCGACTTCGGCGACAAGCTGCTCGACGAGGAGGGTGACGGCGGGTCCAACCGGGGCAAGGCCGCCTACACCCACATGACGCTGCTGGCCCGCACCACCGAGGGCATGCACAACCTGTTCCGCATCTCCTCGCTGGCCAGCCTCGAGGGGCAGTACCGCAAGCCCCGCTTCGACCGCGACCTGCTGGAGCGCTACGGCAAGGGCCTGATCGCCACCACCGGCTGCCCCTCGGGCGAGGTGAACATGTGGCTGCGCGCCGGCAAGGAGGACAGGGCGCGCCAGGCGGCCGCGGACTTCCAGGACATCTTCGGCCGGGAGAACTTCTACGCCGAGCTGATGGACCACGGGCTGTCCATCGAGAAGAAGACCCGCCCGGCGCTGCTGGCCATCGCCAAGGACCTCGGCATCCCGCTGCTGGCCACCAACGACCTGCACTACACGCACAAGGAGGACGCCGACGCCCACGACGCCCTGCTGTGCATCCAGACCGGCTCCCGGCTCAACGAGCCCAACCGCTTCAAGTTCAACGGCGACGGCTACTACCTGAAGTCCGCGGCCGAGATGCGGGCGCTGTTCCCCGGTGACCTGCGCGAGGCCTGCGACAACACGCTGGTCATCGCCGAGCAGTGCGAGGTGACCTTCACCGAGGGCGCCGACCTGATGCCGCGCTTCCCGCTGCCGCCGGGGGAGGACGAGACCTCCTGGTTCGTCAAGGAGGTCGAGCGCGGCCTGCACAAGCGCTACCCGAACGGCATCCCTGACCACGTCCGCAAGCAGGCCGACTACGAGACCGGGATCATCTGCCAGATGGGCTTCCCGGGGTACTTCCTCGTGGTCGCCGACTTCATCAACTGGGCCAAGGACAACGGCATCCGCGTCGGCCCGGGCCGTGGCTCGGCCGCCGGCTCGCTGGCCGCCTTCGCCATGGGCATCACCGACCTCGACCCGCTGGCCCACGGCCTGATCTTCGAGCGCTTCCTCAACCCCGAGCGCGTCTCCATGCCCGACGTCGACATCGACTTCGACGACCGCCGCCGCGGCGAGGTCATCCAGTACGTCTCGCAGAAGTACGGCGAGGAGCGGGTCAGCCAGATCGTCACCTACGGCACGATCAAGGCGAAGGCCGCGATCAAGGACGCCGCCCGCGTGCTCGACCGCCCCTACTCGGTGGGTGACGAGCTGACCAAGCTCATGCCGCCGGACGTGATGGGCAAGGGCATCCCGCTGTCGGGGGTCTTCGACCCGGCCCACCCGCGCTACAAGGAGGCCGCGGAGTTCCGCGCCCGCTACGAGTCCGACCCGGGCGCGGCCGAGGTCGTCGACCAGGCCCGCAAGCTCGAGGGTCTGAAGCGCCAGTGGGGCGTGCACGCCGCCGGCGTGATCATCGGCCGCTACCCGCTGATCGACAGCATCCCGATCATGCGGCGCGAGGCCGACGGCGCGGTCATCACGCAGTTCGACTACCCGACCTGCGAGACGCTCGGCCTGCTGAAGATGGACTTCCTGGGGCTGCGCAACCTCACGGTGATCGACGACGCGCTGCGCAACATCGTGCTGAACGGCAAGGAGCCGATCGACCTCGACGAGCTCAGCAAGGACCTCACCGACCCGAACACCTACGCGCTGCTCTCCCGCGGCGACACCCTCGGCGTCTTCCAGTTCGACGGCGGGCCGATGCGCTCGCTGCTGCGGCTCATGCGGCCGGACAACTTCGAGGACATCTCCGCCGTCGGCGCGCTCTACCGGCCCGGCCCGATGGGTGCGAACTCGCACACCAACTACGCGCTGCGCAAGAACGGCCAGCAGGAGATCACGCCGATCCACCCCGAGCTCGCCGAACCGCTGGCGGAGATCCTCGGGCAGACCTACGGCCTGATCGTCTACCAGGAGCAGGTCATGGCGATCGCGCAGAAGGTCGCCGGGTACTCGCTCGGCAAGGCCGACCTGCTGCGCCGCGCGATGGGCAAGAAGAAGAAGTCGGTCCTGGACGCCGAGTTCGTCGGGTTCGAGGCCGGGATGAAGGCCAACGGCTTCTCCGCCGCGGCCGTCAAGACGCTGTGGGACATCCTCGTCCCGTTCGCCGACTACGCGTTCAACAAGGCCCACTCGGCCGCCTACGGCCTGGTCTCGTACTGGACGGCGTTCCTCAAGGCCAACTACCCGGCCGAGTACATGGCCGGGCTGCTCACCAGCGTCGGCGACGACAAGGACCGCCGGCCGATCTACCTGGCCGAGTGCCGCCGGATGGGCATCAAGGTGCTCCCGCCGGACGTCAACGAGTCCTCCTGGGACTTCACCGCCGTCGGCACCGACGTCCGCTTCGGCCTGGCATCGGTGCGCAACGTCGGGACCAACGTCGTGGAGTCGATCGTCCGGGCCCGCGAGGAGAAGGGCGCGTTCAAGGACTTCGCCGACTTCATGCGCAAGATCGACACGGTGGCCTGCAACAAGAAGGTCATCGAGTCCCTCGCCAAGGCCGGCGCGTTCGACTCGCTGGGCCACTCGCGGCAGGGCATCGTCGCCGTCCACGCGCAGGCGGTCGACTCGGCGATGGGGCTCAAGCGCAAGGAGGCCGAGGGCCAGTTCGACCTCTTCGGCAGCTTCGGCGCCGACGACGCCGCCGACGACCCGTTCGCCGGGGCCCTCGACATCACCATCCCCACGGCGGACTGGTCGAAGAGCGAGCGGCTGATGTTCGAGCGCGACATGCTCGGCCTCTACGTCTCCGACCACCCGCTGCACGGCGTCGAGCACGTGCTCACCTCGCACGCCGACACCCCGATCGCCGAGATCAACGCCGGCGGGGTCGAGGACGGCGCCAACGTCACGATCGCCGGCATCCTCACCGCGGTCTCCCCGCGGACGAACAAGCAGGGCGCGCCGTGGGCGATCGCCACTCTGGAGGACCTCGAGTCCGGCATCGAGGTGCTCTTCTTCCCCAAGACGTGGGCCGAGGTGTCGGAGAAGGTCGTCCGCGACCAGATCGTCGTGGTCAAGGGCCGGATCAGCCGGCGCGACGACCAGCCCTCCCTCTTCGGCTCCGAGGTCACCGTCCCCGAGCTGACCGAGGGCCCGCGCGGCCCGGTGCTGGTCTCGATGGCGGCCGCCCGCTGCACCCCGCCGGTCGTCGAGCGCCTGCGCGAGGTCCTGGGCAGCCACCCCGGCACCACCGAGGTGCAGCTCAAGCTGGTCAACGGCAGCCGGGAGACCGTGCTGCGCCTGGACCAGGGGCTCCGGGTGCGGCCCAGCACGGCGCTGATGGGCGACATCAAGGCCCTGCTGGGCCCCACCAGCGTGGCGATCCTCTGAGCGGGCCGGCCCCCGGTCGCCCGGGGGTGCGGACCGCCCGCGCCGATCGCCGTTGTTCACTGGACCGGTGAGCACCCCACCGCCGATGTTCCGACCGTTCCCCGGGGTGCCGCCGCACGCCTACTGGCGCGGCTGGCCGGAGGTCCGGCAGGACATGCACGTGGGGCGGCCGCTGCTGCTCGCGCTCGTGCTGGCCGGCATCCCCGCCGGGCTGCTCTGGTGGGCCCTGGCCCCGCGCGCCGAGTTCCAGGTGACCGACCTCGGGCCGGTCGCCGTGGGCACCCCGTCGGGGGAGCTGCGGATCGGCGACGACGCCGTGCTGGTCCTGGTGCTGATCGGCCTGGGCCTGCTCGCCGGTGCGTTCGCGTGGCGGCTGCGGCGCGGCCGCGGCGTCGGCATGCTGGTCGTCCTCGCGCTGGGGACGTCGCTGGCGGCGCTGGTCGCCTGGCAGACCGGCGAGCTGCTGGCCCCCTCGCCGAGCGAGGCCGAGCTCGCCGTCGTCGGCGCCCGGCTGAGCACGGGCCTGGTGCTGGGCTCGCTGCCCGGGCTGGCCGCCGCGCCGTTCGCCGCGCTGCTGGTCTACCTGGGGTGCGTGCTGGTGGCCGCGGACGACGGCCTCGGCCGGGTAGGCCGCGACGACGCCGTCCCCGGCGGGTACACCGCCGTCCCGCCGGGAGCCTGACCCAGGTTCAGTTCACCGTCATCGGGGTGGCGAACTGCTGCAGCGGCGCGGGCACCGCGCCGAGGGTCTGCAGCAGCGTCAGCTCGCGGCGCAGCAGGCGGGACTCCGCCGCCAGCCGCCGGCGGGTCGCGGACTCCGCCAGCAGGGCCTGCCGGTCCTCCGTCGTCAGCAGCGCCGAGGACGCGACCAGCCACGACAGCGCCTCCGGGTCGTCGGCCGCGGCGGCGAGGCGCACCGCGGCCTCCACACCGTCCCCCTGGGCCCCGGCGCCCAGCGCCGACACCTCCGACACGTAGCGGGTGAACAGGTCGCCCACCCCGTGGGCGAGCACGTCCAGCGAGCCGCGGGCCACCGAGGTGGCCACCTCGTCGGCGGGCGGCGCCGGCGGGCCGGTGCCGTCGGTGACCGCCTCGGCGTCGCCGGCCGCCTCCTCGGCGGCCTCCTCCTCGGCGAGCCACTCCACCTCGGCCTGCAGGTAGGGCGGGTCGTCGCCGACGACGACGTCGAGCAGGCGGAACCGCTCGCCGCCCACGGTGAGGATCCGGAAGCCGCCGTCGGCCTGGGGCTGGATCCGCTGCAGCCGCGCGGTGCAGCCGATGTCGTAGAGCGCCGCGGCCGGCGAGACGTGCTCGACCTCCCAGCCCTGCCGGATGGCCACGACGCCGAAGAAGCGCCGGTCCCCGTGCTCGGGCAGGTCCATCAGGTCGCGCATCAGCCGGCGGTACCGGGGCTCGAAGATCTGCAGGGGCAGCACGACCCCGGGGAACAGCGGCCGTCCCAGCGGGAACAGCGGGATCAGCTCACCCATCCGGGCAAGCGTACGGGTCGCGGGCCCACCGCCCGCCCGGGCGCCCCGGGCGCGGCGGGCGGCGCTGGCTACGCTGGAGGCCGCGTCGGCCCACGCCAGCGACTCGTCCCGCCCACCCCCGGAGGCATCCGTGCTCGCCCGCATCGACCTGCGCGGAACCGCGCTGCCCGGCGTCCGCGAGCTCGCCGGCCTGCTGCCGCGGGCCGCCACCGACATCGACTCGGTCATGGCCACCGTCCGGCCGCTCTGCGAGGACGTGCGGATCCGGGGCGCCCAGGCGGTGCGGGAGATCACCGCCCGGCTCGACGGGGTGGACGCCGAGGACTTCGCCGTGCCGCAGGAGGCGCTGGACCGGGCGCTGGCCGAGTGCGACCCGACGCTGCGCGAGGCGCTCGAGGAGGCGATCTCCCGGGTCCGGAAGGTGCACGCCGACCAGCGCCGCACCGACGTCACCACGCAGGTCGTCGGCGGCGGCAGCGTGACCGAGCGCTGGCTGCCGGTCCGCCGCGTGGGGCTGTACGTGCCCGGCGGGCTGGCGCCGCTGCTGTCCAGCGTGGTCATGAACGTGGTGCCCGCGCAGATCGCCGGCGTCGAGTCGATCGCCGTGGCCTCCCCGCCGCAGCGCGACCACGGCGGCCTGCCCGACCCGGGCGTGCTCGCCGCGTGCGCGCTGCTCGGGGTCACCGAGGTCTACGCCGTCGGCGGCGCGCAGGCCATCGCCGTCTTCGGGTACGGCGCCGGGTCCTGCGAGCCGGTCGACATGGTCACCGGCCCCGGCAACGTGTACGTGACCGCCGCCAAGCGGCTGCTGCGCGGGCTGATCGGCATCGACTCCGAGGCCGGCCCCACGGAGGTGGCCATCCTCGCCGACGACACCGCCGACCCGGGGCACGTGGCGGCCGACCTGATCAGCCAGGCCGAGCACGATCCCCTCGCCGGCGCGGTGCTCGTCACCACCAGCGAGGAGCTGGCCGACGCCGTCCTCGCGCTGGTGCCCGGGCAGGTGGACGCCACGAAGCACTCCGACCGGATCCGCACCGCGCTGGACGGCAGCCAGTCCGGCGTCGTGCTGGTCGACGACCTGGACGCCGGCCTGCGCGTGGTGGACGCCTACGCCGCCGAGCACCTGGAGATCCAGACTCAGCGACCCCGCGAGGTGGCGCTGCGGGTGCGCAACGCGGGCGCGATCTTCATCGGCGCCTGGTCGCCGGTCTCGCTCGGCGACTACATCGCCGGCTCCAACCACGTGCTGCCGACCGGCGGGTGCGCCCGGCACTCCAGCGGACTGTCCGTGCAGTCGTTCCTGCGCGGCATCCACCTCGTCGAGTACGACGAGCAGGCGCTGGCCGACGTCGCGCGGCACGTCGACGCCCTCGCCGGCGCCGAGGACCTGCCGGCGCACGCCGCCGCCGTCCGCATCCGGCAGACCGCGCGGCAGAGCGGCTGATGGCCGGCCTCGACGAGCTCCCGCTGCGGCCGGAGCTGCGCGGACGCACGCCCTACGGCGCCCCGCAGCTGCCCGCCACGCACCGGCTCAACACCAACGAGAACCCGCACCCGCTGCCGGCCGAGCTGCTCGCCGACCTCGGGGCGGCGCTGGGCACCGCCGCGCTGGAGCTCAACCGCTACCCCGACCGCGACGCCGTGGCGCTGCGCACGGACCTCGCCGGCTACCTGAGCCGCACCGGCGGGCAGGCCGTGGGCCCGTCGCAGGTGTGGGCGGCCAACGGATCCAACGAGGTGCTGCAGCAGATCCTGCAGGCGTTCGGGGGAGCGGCGCGGACCGCGCTGGGGTTCACGCCCTCGTACTCGATGCACCCGATCATCGCCGCGGGCACCGGGACGGCGTGGGTCGACGGCCACCGGGCGGCGGACTTCACCATCGACGTCGCGGCCGCCGTGGCGCAGGTGCGGGAGGTGCGGCCCGACGTCACCTTCGTGACCAGTCCGAACAACCCCACCGGGACCGCCGTCGAGCTGGACACCGTCGCCGCGCTCTACGAGGCCACCGACGGGGTGCTCGTCGTCGACGAGGCGTACGCGGAGTTCGCCCGCACCGGCACCCCCTCGGCGCTGACGCTGCTGCCGGGGCGCCCGCGGCTGATCGTGAGCCGGACGATGAGCAAGGCCTTCGGCATGGCCGGGCTGCGGCTGGGCTACCTGGCCGCGGACGCCGCCGTCGTCGACGCGCTGCAGCTGGTCCGGCTGCCCTACCACCTGAGCTCGCTCACCCAGGCAGCCGCGCGGACCGCGCTGGCGCACACCGACGCGCTGCTGGCGACCGTCGACGCCGTGAAGGCGCAGCGGGACCGGATCGTCGCCGCCCTGCCCGTTCTGGGGCTGACCAGCGTGCCGAGCGACGCCAACTTCGTCCTCTTCGGGCACTTCGCCGACGCGGGTAAGGCCTGGCAGGCGCTGCTGGACCGCGGGGTGCTCGTGCGGGACGTCGGCCTGCCCGGCTGGCTCCGCGTCACCGCCGGCACCGCCGAGGAGACCGAGGCGTTCCTCACCGCGCTGGGTGAGGTCGCGCCGGACCACCGCACGACTCTGGGAGACTGACCGCATGACCCGCACCGCACGCGTCGAGCGACAGACCAACGAGACCAAGCTCGTGGTGGAACTCGACCTCGACGGCACCGGCGTCAGCTCGATCAGCACCGGGGTGGGCTTCTACGACCACATGCTGACGGCGCTGTCCAAGCACAGCGGCATCGACCTGACCGTGCGCGCCGACGGCGACCTGCACATCGACGCCCACCACACGGTGGAGGACGTCGCCATCGCGCTGGGCCAGGCCTTCGCGCAGGCGCTGGGCGACAAGCGCGGCATCACCCGCTACGGCGACGCGACGATCCCGATGGACGAGGTGCTCGCACAGGCCGCCGTCGACCTCTCCGGCCGGCCGTACTTCGTGCACGCCGAGCCCGAGAACATGACGCCGATGATCGGGCCGGACTACCCGACCAGCCTGACCAAGCACGTGCTGGAGTCCTTCGCGTTCAACGCCCGGATCAGCCTGCACGTGCGGGTGCTCTACGCCGGCCGGGACGCCCACCACATCGTCGAGGGGCAGTTCAAGGCGCTGGCGCGGGCGCTGCGCACCGCCGTCGCCCTGGACCCGCGGGTCACCGACGTGCCGTCGACCAAGGGCGCCCTGTAGCCCGGTGGACTTCGGCCTGATCCTCGTCGTGCTCGGCGGGTTCCTCCTGGGCGGCGCCTGGAGCATCTGGCGGGCGGACTCCGAGACCGGGCGCACGGGTCCGCAGGTCGTCTTCGCCGGCATCCTGCTGGCGGCGGCGCTGCTGGCGACGGCCTCGGGCATCCTCCGGCTGGTGTGAGCCGCCCGGACGAGGAACGCTTCCTCGAGCTGGTCACCGCCGACCCCACGGTGCGGGCGGTGCTCGACCGGGCCCCCGCCCTGGGGCTCGACGACTGGTGGCTGACCGCGGGGGCGCTGTTCCAGACGGTGTGGAACGGACTCACCGGCCGAGCGCCGGGCACCGGCATCCGCGACGCCGACTTCTTCTACTTCGACCCCGACACCTCGTGGGCGGCCGAGGACGCGGTGATCCGGGCGGGCGCGGAGCTGTTCGCCGACCTGCCGGTGCCGGTCGAGATCCGCAACGAGGCGCGGGTGCACCTCTGGTACGAGCGGAAGTTCGGGGTGCCGGCCGCGCCGTTCCGCGACTGCGCGGACGCCATCGACCACTTCGCCGCCGTCTGCTGCTGCTACGGCATCCGGGTCGACGACGCGGGTGCGGTCGAGGTCTACGCGCCGCACGGCTACGACGACCTGTTCGCGCTGGTCGTGCGGCCCAACCCGCGGCTGGCGCCCCGGCACGTCTACGAGGCGAAGGCCGCGCGCTGGGCGGGGGAGTGGCCCGAGCTCACGGTCCTGCCCTGGCCCGATCAGCCGTCCCGCTGAGCACCCGCCGACCTCCCCGCGGCAGGCGCCGAACCACCCGTATCCCCTCGGCACGCGCCGACCTGCCCGCGGCACCCGCCGAACCACCCGTATCCCCTCGGCACGCGCCAACCTGCCCGCGGCACCCGCCGACCGGCGCGCGGCACCCGCCGACCGGCGCGCGGCACTCGCCGACCGGCGCGCGGCACTCGCCGACCCAGCCGCACTCGGGTCGCACCCCGCGGCGTACCGCCCCGACGGCGCGCACGACGCCCCACGCCGGAGAATCCGGGCGGTGTCGTCGTGCCTCGGTGGCTCAGCCGGTGCGCGTGCGTTCGGGTGCTGCGGTGATGCGGGGGAAAATCAGGATCTCGGTGCCGTCGGGGCGGTAGGTGTGCCACCGACCCCGGCTGTCCCGCTCGATCCGGAAGCCGTGGTGCACCTTGGTGTGGTGCCGTTCGCACAGGAGGGCGGAGTTCTCCAGCGAGGTCTCGCCCTCGTGGGCGACCCACTCGAGTACGTGGTGGACGTCGCACCAGTAGGCGGGGGCGTCGCAGCCGGCGAACACGCAGTGGCGGTCGCGGTGCTCGACCGCGCGGCGCAGGTGCGGCGGAACGACCCGGTGGCTGCGGCCCAGCTCCAGGGGCTGGCTCTCGGGCCCGACGACGATGCGGGTGACCTTGCCGTCGCAGGCCAGCCAGCGGGCTCGCGCCGCGGAGATCGCCGTCCCGGAGGCGAGTTGTCCGGCGGCGGGCCCGGTGCCGGGGTCGACCAGGTCGACCAGGGGGATGGTGACGACCACGTGCGGCTTGACCGTCCGCAGGAACGGCAGCTGCCCGGAGGCGAGGACGTTGTCGGCCCACTGCACCGCGGCGTCGGCGAGCTGCTGGGCCCTGGTGCGGGTGTCCCCGGCGCAACGACCCGCTTGCACCATCGACTCCAGGACGGCCTGCAGCTTCTCCCCGCCGACGGCGTCGAGTTCGAACCGGCCGGCGACCCGGCCGTCGGCGTGGGTGGCGAAGACCCACGACCGGCCCTCGGTCGGGTCCGGCTCGGGGCCGTCGGGGTCCAGCCGCGCGAGGTAGTGCCCGACCACCTGACGCAGCGGCCCGAACGCCGACCCGGCGGCGACCTCGGCCAGGGTCGCGTCGACCGCGGCCAGGTCCACGGCTTGCGCCTGCGCCGCGGCGACGTTGGCTGGCTCGACGACCGGGGCGATCAGCGCCACCTGCTCCGCGGTCACCGCCCCGTCGGCGAACGCCTCGGCCACCGCGGGCAGCTCGGCCAGCGCCCGGCCGGTGCGCACCACCCGGGAGGCCGCGGCCGGTGAGAGCTTGCCGTGCCCGCGCAGCCAGGACGCCATCGTCTTCAGCCCGTCGTGCTCCGGGGCCTGGGTGACCTCGCACTCCCGCACCGTGCGCGCCACCTGCGCCGCCAGCCGGTTCTGCGCCGTGAGCAGGCCGGTGAGCCGGTCCAGCAGCTCCGGCCCGAAGCGGCCGGACAGGCCCTCACCCGCAAGGTCGTCCAGCGCGGCCCCCAGCCGGTCCAGCGCACTCCCCGCAGTGGTCGAACACATGATCGAAGACTACCGGATCCGAACGTGATCGACAACTGGAAACCGCAGGTCAGACGCTCGTCCACAGATCTACGGCAGGTCTTGGCAGCGGCCGGGCGGTGGCTGCGCCGGCTCCGGTGCCGGTCGGCTGAGTGCCCGTCGTTGCGGGTCCGCGGGAGCCGGCGGGCGGGAACACTTCCGGCCGCTCCCGTGCTGGTCGGTAGCGTGGCAGGGGTGAAGAAGGTGGCGGTCCTCGACTACGGCTCGGGCAACCTGCGGTCGGCCGAGCGCGCGCTGGAGCGGGTCGGGGCCGACGTGACGGTGACCGCCGACTTCCAGACGGCGCTGGACGCCGACGGGCTCGTCGTCCCCGGCGTGGGCGCCTTCGCCGCCTGCATGACCGGGCTGGACGCCGTCCAGGGGCGCCGGATCATCGGCCGCCGCCTCGCCGGTGGCCGTCCGGTGCTCGGCATCTGCGTCGGCATGCAGATCCTCTTCGAGCGCGGCGTGGAGCACGGCGTGGACGCCGAGGGCTGCGGCGAGTGGCCCGGGGTCGTCGAGCCGCTGCAGGCGCCGGTGCTGCCGCACATGGGCTGGAACACCGTGCAGGCGCCCCGGGAGAGCGTGCTCTTCGACGGCCTCGAGGACGAGCGCTTCTACTTCGTGCACTCCTACGGCGTCCGGAACTTCCCCCTCGGCCAGGACGGCAAGCCCTCGCGGCTCACGCCTCCCACGGTCACCTGGGCCGAGCACGGCGACCGCTTCGTCGCCGGCGTGGAGAACGGCCCGCTGTCGGCGACGCAGTTCCACCCGGAGAAGAGCGGCGACGCGGGTGCCGAGCTGCTGACCAACTGGCTGGGCTCGCTCGACTGAGCGCGCCGGCTCAGCTGCGCAGGTAGCTGGCGCCGTTGACGTCGATGATCGTGCCGGTGGAGAAGCGGGCGCCCGGCGACGCGAGCCACAGCACGGCCGCGGCGACCTCCTCAGGTGTCGCCACCCGGCCGTAGGGCGACTGCGCCCGGACGGCGTCGCCACCCGGCCCGTCGAGGATCTCCCGCGCCATCTCCGTCTGCACGAACCCCGGCGCGACGCTGCCCACGGTGATCCCCTGCGGCGCCAGCGCCTGGGCCATCGACTGCCCGAAGGCGTTGAGCCCGGCCTTCGCCGCACCGTAGGCCGGGGTGTTCGGCTCGCCGCGGAAGGCGCCGCGGCTGGTCACGTTGACCACCGCGCCGCCGCCGGCCGCGACCAGGTGCGGCACCGCTCGGAACGTGGCATGCATGGCGCCGACCAGGTTGACCTGCAGGGTGCGCGACACGGCCGCCTGCCAGTCGGCCCAGGCCGTCTCCAGTGGCGGGTGCGCGGTGTAGACGCCGGCGTTGTTCACCAGCACCTGCAACCCGCCCAGCGCGGCCGCCGCCTCGTCCACCATCGCCCCGACCGCCTCGGCGTCGGCCACGTCGGCCTGCACCACGACGTGCCCCTGCCCGGGTAGCTCGGCGGCCACGCGGTCGGCCGCCTGCCGGGAACTGCCGCAGTGGACGGCCACCCGGTCGCCCTGGGCCGCGAAGGCGTGCGCGATCGCCCGGCCGATGCCGCGGGAGGCGCCGGTCACGAGGACGGCGCGGGAGTCGCTGGGATCGGCCACGCGGGGAGTCAACCAGCCCGCACCGACGGGCCGGGGCCGCGCCTGCCCGGCCGGGCCCCGATCGACGCCTAGGGTTCCGCGCGTCCCGTCCCGGCGCTGCTCAGGAGGTCGGCGTGCCAGCCAAGCGAACGCCGCGGCCCGGCCGGCGGCCCGGCCGGCTCGCCGGGCTCGCCGTCGTCGCGCTGCTGCTGGTCCTCGCCGCCTGGTCGGTCGCCGGTCTGCGCCCGCCGGACCCGCGGCCGGCCGACGCCCCGGCGACCGACTTCAGCGCCGCCCGCGCCTTCGCGCACGTGGCGGAGATCGCGGCCGAGGTGCACGTCGCGGGCAGCCCGGAGAACGACCGGGTCGTCGACCGCCTGGTGGGCACGCTCAGCGGGCTCGGCCTCGACACCCGGGTCCAGAACGCCGTCGGGGCGCGCAGCGGCGGCGCGGGGGAGGCGCGCATGGCCCGCGTGCGCAACGTCGTCGCGGTGCTGCCCGGCACCGACCCCACCGGCCGGCTCTACCTGGTGGCCCACCACGACTCCGCCGAGGCGGCGCCCGGTGCCGCGGACGACGCGGCCGGGGTCGCGGCGGTGCTGGAGTCCGTGCGGGCGCTCACGGAGGGGCCGCCGCTGCGCAACGACGTCGTCGTGGTGCTGACCGACGCCGAGGAGGCATGCCTCTGCGGCGCCGAGGCCTTCGCCGCCTCGCACCCGCTGGCCACCGGGGGAGTCGTGCTCAACCTGGAGGCCCGCGGCACCACCGGCCCGCCGATCATGTTCGAGACGTCGCCGGGCAACGCCGGGCTCGCCGAGGTCTTCGCCGACGCCGCGGTGCACCCGGTAGCCAGCAGCTTCGCCGTCGAGGTCTACCGGGCGCTGCCCAACGACACCGACTTCAGCGTGCTGCTGGAGGACGGCGACTTCACCGGGATGAACACCGCCTTCATCGACGGCGCCGCCGCCTACCACTCGCCGCAGGACACCCCGGAGCGGTTGGACCGGGGCACCCTGCAGGCGCTGGGCGACAACGCGCTGGCGCTGGCCCGCGAGCTGGGGAACCGGGACCTGGGCGCCCTGGCCCGGCCGGCCGACGAGGACGCGACCTACTTCCCGCTGCCCGGCCTGCTCGTGCGGTACCCCGGCCGGCTCGCCTGGCCGCTGGCCGGCGCGGCGCTGCTCGGCGTCGTGGGCCTGGCGGCGGCCCTGCGGCGGCGCGGCGCGAGCTCGTTGCGGCGGACGGCGACCGCGGCGGCCCTCGCGCTCCTGCCGCTGGCGCTCGCGCCGCTCGCGGCCCAGGGACTGTGGGCGGCGCTGGTCGCCGTGCGCCCGGCGTACGGCGCGATGCTCGATCCCTGGCGGCCGGGCTGGTTCCGGCTGGCCGCCGTCGCGGTGGTGCTGGCCGTGGTGCTCCTCTGGTACGCGCTGCTGCGCCGCCGGGTGGGTCCGGCGGCGCTGGCCGCCGGCGCGCTGGCCTGGGTCGCCGTGCTGGCCGTGGTGCTCGCCGCGGTCGCGCCCGGTGGCTCGTACCTGGCGGCGCTGCCCGCGCTGGTTGGGGGGCTCGCCGGCACGGTCGCCGTCCTGGCGCCCGGCGGGGCGGTGCGCACCGGCGCCGCCCTCGTGACCGGTGCCGTCGCGGTGCTCGTGCTGGTGCCCACCGCCGCGCTCTTCTTCCCGGCCCTGGGGATGTCGTCGGCGGCCGCGCCGTCGCTGGTGGTGGTGCTCTCAGCCGTCGTCCTGCTCCCGGCCGTCGAGCTGCTGTTCCCCGATCCCGCCGAGGGACCTCGGCGGCCGGCGTCGGCGGCGGTGCCGGTCACCGCGCTGGTGACCGCCGCGGCGTGCGTCGCGGCCGGGCTCGCCGTCGACCGGTTCGACGCCGAACACCCGGTGCCGACCCGGCTGGCCTACGTCCTCGACGCCGACGCGGGCCGCGCCCGCTGGGTGAGCACCGAGACGACCCCCACCGCTTACACCGACCGCTTCGTGGACGGGCCGGGCGACCTGGGCGCCGACTACCCCCACCTCGCCGGGCGGCCGGTGCTCACCGGTCCGGCCGAGGCCGCCGACCTGCCGGCACCCGAGGTCTCCGTCGTCTCCGACGAGCTGCTCGGCGACCGGCGGGAGCTCACGGTGCGGGTGACGCCGCAGCGGGACGGCGTCCGGCTGGTCGACCTCGACCTGACCGTGGACGGCGGCTCGGTGGTCCGCGCCCGCGTGGCCGGCCGGGCGGTCCCCGACGCGGCGCTCGGTGGCGACCGCCTGCGCGTCACCTTCTCCGCACCCCCGGCCGACGGGGTGCCGGTGAGCGTCACCGTGACCGGCGACGGCGCGGTGCGCCTGCGGGCCACCGACGGCAGCGACGGCCTGTCCGGCCTGCCCGGGTACGAGCCCCGCCCCGCGGGGTCCGACGTGGCCGGCGCGCACGGCTCGGACCTGCTGCTCGTCACGGCGGTCACCGAGCTGGGTTGACCGCCCGGATGCGCCCGGCGGCCCGTCGGCATGAGAGTGCTCTCATGTGCCTCTCACCGGCAGGTCACCGCCGGGGCGGAGGCTGACCGCCGTGCGCCCTCGTCCCGTGTTCGCCGTGCTGGCCGGCCTGGCCGCCGTCCTGCTCGTCGGCGGCGTGGCGTGGGCGCTGCTGAGCTCGGCAGGCGCGGGGGATCGCCCCTTGCCGGCACCCATCGACGTGCCGGCCCCGACCGACGTGCCGGCTCCGGACGATGGGCCGGCGCCCACGGACGTGCCGTCCCCGACCGACGTGCCGGCGCCCGGCGTGCCGGCCCCGGAGGTCCCGGCTGATCCGGGAGCGCCGGCGCCCGGCGGCACGGGCGGTCCGCCGCCGGCGCCCGCACCGGCTCCCGACGTCGTCCCGCCGCCGCCCCTGCCCGACGACGACGATGACGACGGCCCCGACGATGATGACGACGACGACGATGACGACGACGACTGACCGGTGAGCGACGAACCGCGCACGACGACCGGGTGGCCCGACCGCATCCGGCGCCGCCTCGTGCCCCGATCCGCCCGGACCCGCATCATCGGCTGGGTCCTCCTCCTGGTGCTCCTCGCCCTGGCGCTGGTCACGCTGGTCACCTGGCGGCTGCTCATCCGGGAGACCGACCAGCGGATGGACGTCGCGCTGGCGGCGGAGGTCACGGAGTTCTCCCAGATCGTCGCCTCGGGCAACGACCCGGAGACCGGGGAGCCGTTCGGCACGGTCGGCGACGTCCTGCAGACCGTGATCACCTACAACCTCGCCCGGCCCAACGAGAAGTTCCTCGGCTACGTCGACGGCCGGTACCGCTTCCAGAGCCGCATCGAGGCGCCGGTGCTGCTGAGCGAGGACGCCGCCTTCACCGAGCTGGTCGGCTCCGTCGCGGAGCCCACGGCCGGCCGCTACGACAGCGGGGCGGGGGAGGTCCGCTACCTCGCCGTGCCGGTGACGCTGGAGGGCGACCCCGCCCGCGGGGTGGCCGTCGTCGCCTACTTCGCCGACCAGGAACGGCAGGCCGCCGACGACACCGCCCAGCTGATGCTGGGCGTCGGCGCGCTCACCGTGCTGCTGGCCGCCGCCGGGGCGTGGGTCGTCGCCGGTCGCGTCCTGGCCCCGGTGCGCGCGGTCGCGACCACCGCGCAGGGCATCACCGAGACCGACCTCTCCGGCCGCATCCCGGTGGAGGGTCGGCCGGCCGACGAGCTCGCCGAGCTGGCGGTCGCGGTCAACGCGATGCTCGACCGGGTGGAGGGGGGCGTCGCCGCCCAGCGCCGGTTCCTCGACGACGCCGGCCACGAGCTGCGCACCCCGATCACCATCGTCCGCGGCCACCTCGAGGTGCTCGACCCGGCCGATCCCGACGACGTCCGCCAGACCGTCGCCCTGGTCGACGACGAGCTGGACCGGATGAACCGCATGGTGTCCGAGCTCCTGCTGCTCGCCCGCGCCGAGCAGCCGGAGTTCGTCCGCGTGCAGCCGGCCGACGTCGCGGAGCTGACCACCGAGGTGTTCGGCAAGGTGCAGCGGCTCGGCGACCGGGAGTGGCAGCTCGGCGCCGTCGCCCGCACCGACCTGCTGCTGGACCCGCAGCGGCTCACCCAGGCCGTCGTCGCCCTGGCCGACAACGCCGTCCAGCACACCGAGCCCGGGGACCGCATCGTGCTGGGCAGCCGGCTCAGCGGCGACCAACTGCTGGTCTGGGTGGACGACACCGGACCGGGGGTGCCGCTCGCCGACCAGCAGCGGGTCTTCGAGCGGTTCGCCCGGGGGAGCTCCGGTGCCCGGCGCAGCGACGGTGCGGGTCTCGGCCTGTCCATCGTCCAGGCGATCGCGGCGGCCCACGGCGGCTTCGTCGAGCTGCACAGCCGTCCGGGTGAGGGCGCCACCTTCACCCTCGTCCTGCCCGCCCGCCCGGCGCCGCCGCGCGACGCCGGGCCGGCCGACCTGCCCGCCGGTACCGGTGGCACCGTCGACGACTCGCTCGCGACGCCGCCCCTGGGAGCCGGCGTCCCGTCCGCACCGACCGAGGGAGGACCCCGGTGAGCCGGGTGCTGATCGCCGAGGACGAGCCGCGGATCGCGGCGTTCGTCGAGAAGGGCCTGCGGGCCAACGGCTTCGTCACGGCCGTCGTCGGCGACGGGCTGTCCGCGCTGGACCGCGCCCGCAGCGGCGAGTTCGACCTCGTGGTCCTCGACATCGGGTTGCCGGTGCTGGACGGGTTCGCCGTCCTGCGCGCGCTGCGCGCGGAGCGCTGCACCGTCCCGGTGATCGTCCTGACCGCGCGGGACAGCGTGCAGGACACCGTCGCCGGGCTCGAGGGCGGCGCGGACGACTACATGCCCAAGCCCTTCCGCTTCGAGGAGCTGCTCGCGCGGGTGCGCCTGCGGCTGGCCGGCGCCCGTGAGAGCGAGGGCGAGGTCACCGTGCTGACCGTCGGGGGGCTCTCGCTGGACCTGCGCACCCGGCGGGCCAGCGTGGACGGGCGCACCGTCGACCTCTCCGCGCGGGAGTTCGCCCTCACCGAGACCTTCCTGCGCCACCCGGGTCAGGTGCTGGCGCGCGAACAGCTGCTCAGCCACGTGTGGGGGTACGACTTCGACCCCGGCTCCAACGTCGTCGACGTCTACGTGCGCTACCTCCGCAAGAAGCTCGGCGCCGGCCGCATCGAGACGGTGCGCGGGATGGGCTACCGCCTCCCCGCGGCCTGACCGCGACGGCCGGCGGCCGCGGCGGACCGCGGCGGGCCGGCCCACTCCTCGGCGAGGGCGACCCGGGCCTCGGTCGCCGCGGCCCAGCCCGGCTGCTGCACCCGGAACGGTCCGGTGGCCAGCCCCACGAGCACCCCGGCCACCCGTGCCGCCAGCTGGCCCTCGGGCCAGCGTCCGGAGAGCAGGCCGGTCACCCGGTCCCGGTAGGCGGCGAGCGGCGCCGGGTGGGCGACCAGGTGCTCGAGCAGCACCAGGTGCCCCAGCAGCGTGGCCCAGTCGTCGATCCGGGCGCCCGGGCCGGCGGTGTCCACGTCGAGCAACCCGACCACGGCTCCGGCGTCGACGAGCAACTGCGCCTCGTAGAAGTCGCCGTGCACCGGGACCACGGGGTGCTCGCCCGCGGCCGCACCCACCGCGGCGGTGAGCCGGTCCAGCCGGGCGACCAGGGACGGGCAGAGCGTCCCGAGCACCGCCGCGTGCGCCCGCAGCGAGGGGAGCGGGTCGCCCGGGGTCCTCCGTCGCGCCCGGGCGGGCACCGCCGGGAGCCGGTCGAGCAGGGCGTCGAGGGATCCGGGCTCGGGCAGCCCGGCCGGGTCACCGGTCAGCGCCGCCCGCAGCGGCGTGCCCGGGAGACCGGGCAGCACGACGACGCCGTCACCGGTGCTCGCCAGCACGGGCGGCACCGGGACCGCCGCCCCGAGCGCGGCGTGCCGGGCCACCAGGTCCGCGACCGCGGCCGGCTGCACCACCTTGAGGAACCAGCGGCCGGCCGGCGAGGTCACCTCCACGACCGCGCGCCGGCCCGGCCGGTAGGTGCGCAGCCGCAGCCGCGGGCGGCCGACGTCGACACCGAGCGCACCCAGCCGCCCGGCGACCCCGGCCGCCGAGGTCGCCCACGCCAGCCCGGGCAGCGCCGGGTCCAGCGGCCAGCGCCAGACCCCCACGGGCAGCGGTCCGCCCCCGGCCGTGCCCTCGACGACGGTGGCTCCCGGCGGGATAGCCGTCCCGGTCGCCGCCGCGAGGTGTTCCCGCGTGGACCGCCCGTCGGCCCAGTCGACGACGGCGGTGTGGCGGACGGTCGCCGCGCCGTCCGGGCGCAGCGTCACCGCCGCCGGCGTGAGGCTGCGGAGCCGGCCGGACAGCGGTCCGAGCACGGCGGACCAGAGCTCCGCGGCCGGCTCGCCGAGGAGGAGCTGCAGGGCGGGCGGCCACACGGACGGCACCCGGGCCGGGCCGGGGGCGGCGGTGTGCACCCCGCCAGTCTGGGCGGCGGGCGTGAGCGGGGCGTGAGAGCCGGATGAGGGGGCCCCTCCGCGCGGTCTCACCAGCGGCCGCGGTGCACGACCTCGTCGACGCCCCGGCGGCCCCGCCGCAGCGAGGGCGACCGGCGGTCGTCCGCGCCCGGGTAGCCGACCGAGACGCAGCCGACCGGGCGGTACTCCGCCGGGACGCCGAACGCCGCGCGGAAGGCGTCCACCCGCTCGCCCGGGACGCCGAAGAAGCAGGCGCCCAGCCCCTCGTCGACCGCGGTGAGCAGCATGAGCAACGACGCCATGCCCGCGTCGACGTCCCAGTACGGCACCGGCCAGCGGGCCTCGTCCCGGTCGGTCCAGCCCTTGTCCGGCTCGGCGTAGCGGTCGAGGTAGGCGCTCTTGTTCGCCAGCGGCACGACCAGCAGCGGCGCCCGGCGCATGCGGGTGAGCCAGCGGTCGGGCGCCCCCTCCCCGGTGGTGGCCGACCAGAAGCGGTCCCGGTCCTCGTCGGTCTCGAGCACCAGGAACGCCCAGCCCTGGCTGAAACCGGCCGACGGCGCCCGGAGAGCGTGCTCGAGCAGCCGGTCCCGGACCTCGGCCGGCACCGGGCGGTCGGGGTCGTAGTCGCGCACCATGCGGCGGCGGCGGACGACGTCAGCGAACTCCACGGCGGCACTCCACGGCTGCAGCCTTCCGCACGGCCGCCGCGGGCGGTCAGGCGCTCCGGCCGAGCCGGGCCAGCGCGCGCGTCGCCCGGTCGGCGTCCGCGGGCGCGTCCAGGGCCGGGCGGCAGATGCCGTCCATGTGCAGGGCGGGACCGAAGCTGTCCGCGCCGGCCTCGATCCGGTCCAGCTCCTCGTCGGTGAGGCCGGCGTCGGCGCCGACGGCGCGGGCGACGTCCCAGCGGTGCACGACCATGTCCCACACGTAGAACTGCTCGAAGGCCGCGCCCACCGTGGTCGGCCCGAAGAAGCCGTCGAACTCCCGGGCGGCCACGGCGTCGTCCGACACGGCCCGGGCCACCCGCTGCGCGTGCGCGCGCCAGGCGGCGGCCGGGTCGGCGGCGACGTCGGGTGCCTCGCCCAGGTCGACGCCGTGCGTGGTGAGGAACTGCCGCTGGGTCTCGACCAGGTGGCCGACGACGTCGGCGGCGGTCCAGCCCTCGCACGGCGAGGGGCCGGCCCAACCGGCCGGGGGCACGGCGTCGAGGAGCGCGGTGAGGGGACGGTCGGCGGACGCGTAGCTCGTGGCGGTCGGTGTCATGCCCGGAACGTAGGAGCGTGCGGCAGGCTCGGTCTTGATGAAACCCGACAGCTCCCGGGCGCCGGCCGCGATGGACCACATCGAGCGCGCGCACCTCAAGGACCCCCACGACGCCTCGCACGTCATGCACCGGTACGCCGCCGAGCCGGAGTTCGACGGGCTGCTGCAGCGGTTCTGGATCCCGGTGTGGTCGGTGCCGCCCGGCCGGGAGGCGCCGCAGCGCGTCCTGCAGTACCCGGTCGCGCTGCTGGTCGTCGCCGCCGACTACGCCCGGTTCTACGGCGTGGTCCCCGGCCTGTCGACGACGACGCTGACCGGCACCGGCTGGGCGGTCGGGGTGATGTGCGCGCCGGCGGCGGGGGCGCTGATCGCCGGCGGCCCGATGAGCGGTTACACCGACCGGCACGTCGACGTCGCCGAGGTCCTGGGAGCCGAGGGGGAGCGGCTGACCGCCCGGGTCCGCGCCGCCATCGCGCGCGACCCGCACGCCCCGGAGGCGCACGGCGCGGCGATGGCCGCCTTCGGCGATGCGCTGCGGCCGTTCCTCCCGGTCGACGACGACGGCCGCCTGGTGAACGAGGTGGTCGCCTTCGTCGAGGGCGACCGGGAGGTCGTCCGCGTCGCGCAGGTGTGCGAGCGCTTCGGCCTGTCCGAGCGGGCGCTGCAGCGGCTGGTGCACCGCCGCCTGGGGCTGACCCCGAAGTGGCTGATCCAGCGCCGGAGGCTGCAGGAGGCGGCCGAGCGGCTGCGCGGCAACCCCGGCAGCATCGGCGAGGTGGCGGCGGTGCTCGGCTACGCCGACCAGGCCCACTTCACCCGTGACTTCGCCCGCGTGACCGCCATGACGCCCGGCCGGTTCGCCGCCCGGCACGCGAGCGGGAGCTGACGCCCGGTCCCGGATCGCCGGTCCCTAGGCTGCATCCCGTGCCGAAGCTGCAGCTGCTCCCCGCCGTCGACGTCGCCGACGGCCAGGCCGTCCGTCTCGTGCAGGGGGAGGCCGGGAGCGAGACCTCCTACGGCGACCCGCTCGACGCCGCGATGCAGTGGCAGCGCGACGGCGCCGAGTGGGTGCACCTGGTCGACCTCGACGCCGCCTTCGGCCGCGGTTCCAACCGCGAGCTGCTGGCCCGCGTGGTCGGCGAGCTGGACGTCGACGTGGAGCTCTCCGGCGGCATCCGGGACGACGAGTCGCTGGCCGCGGCCCTGGCCACCGGCTGCCGCCGGGTGAACCTGGGCACCGCGGCCCTGGAGTCCCCGGAGTGGTGCGCCCGGGCCATCGCCGAGCACGGGGACCGGATCGCCGTCGGCCTCGACGTGCGCGGTACCCGGCTGGCCGCCCGCGGTTGGACCAGGGAGGGCGGCGAGCTCTACGAGACCCTCGCCCGCCTAGACGCCGAAGGGTGCGCCCGCTACGTGGTCACCGACATCACCAAGGACGGCACGCTGCGCGGGCCCAACCTGGAGCTGCTGCGCGAGGTCTGCGCCGCCACGTCGCGCCCGGTCATCGCCTCCGGCGGCGTCAGCTCGCTGGACGACATCCGCGCGCTGGCCGGGCTGGCCGCGATCGGCGTCGAGGGTGCCATCGTCGGCAAGGCGCTCTACGCCGGCCAGTTCACCCTGCCCGAGGCGCTGCGGGTGACCGAGGAGCTCGCGTGAGCGTGCTGCGCTTCGGCTCCGGGGCGCCGTGGGAGGCGGTCGTCGGCTACAGCCGGGTCGTCGTCCGCGGCGACGCCGCCTGGGTGAGCGGGACGACGTCGACCGTCGACGGCGCCGTCGCCCACCCCGGGGACGCCGCCGCGCAGACCCGCCAGGCGCTGGCCACGATCGGGCAGTCGCTGGAGCGCGCCGGGTTCACCCTCGCCGACGTCGTCCGCACCCGGATGTTCGTCACCGACATCTCCCGGTGGGAGGAGGTCGGCCGGGCCCACGGCGAGGTCTTCGGCGACCTCCGGCCGGCCACCACGATGGTGCAGGTCGCCGCTCTCATCGATCCCGCGATGCTGGTGGAGATCGAGGCCGACGCGGTGCGCGGGGCCGGGGCATGACGAGCGAGCGTGCGAGCTCGTCCGGGGACGGAGCCCGTCCGAGGCGAGCGGCGTCGACGAGCGTGAGCGAGGAGACGTCGTGAGCCTCGCGGTCCGCGTGATCCCCTGCCTGGACGTCGACGCCGGCCGGGTCGTGAAGGGCGTCAACTTCGTCGACCTGCGCGACGCCGGCGACCCGGTGGAGATGGCCCGGGTCTACGACGCCGAGGGCGCCGACGAGCTCACCTTCCTCGACATCACCGCGAGCTCCGGCGACCGGGCCACGACCTACGACGTGGTCAGCCGGACGGCGGAGAGCGTCTTCATCCCGCTGACCGTCGGCGGCGGGGTGCGCAGCCCGGAGGACGTGAACCGGCTGCTGCGGGCGGGGGCGGACAAGGTCGCGGTGAACACCGCTGCGGTCGCCCGGCCGGAGCTGATCGCCGAGATCGCCGACCGGTTCGGCAACCAGGTGCTGGTGCTGTCGCTGGACGCCCGGCGCTGCTGGGACGGCGCGCGGACGGAGTCCGGTTTCGAGATCACCACGCACGGCGGGCGACGCGGCACCGGGCAGGACGCCGTCGAGTGGTGCATCCGCGCCGCGCAGCTGGGCGCGGGGGAGATCCTGCTCAACTCGATGGACGCCGACGGCACCCGGGCCGGGTTCGACACCGACCTGATCTCGCAGGTGCGGCGCGAGGTCTCCGTGCCGCTCATCGCCAGCGGGGGAGCGGGCGCGGCCGAGCACTTCCCGCCGGCGGTCGAGGCTGGCGCCGACGCGGTGCTGGCCGCGAGCGTCTTCCACTTCGGGGTGCTGCGGATCGGCGACGTGAAGGGCGCCCTCGCCGCCGCGGGCGTGCCGGTGCGGCACGAGGTCGACCACCCGCTCGTCGACTAGGCCGGGAGGCCGGCGAACCAGTCAGCGGTGTGGCTGCCCGGATCCGGCACGTAGGCCACCACGTGCAGGTCCGGGTGGTCGGCGGGAGCCAGCCGGTGCTGCTCGAACTCGAGCCGTCCCGCCGCGGGGTGCACGAACGTGCGCCGGCGGGAGGTGAACCCCTCGACGGGGAGGTCGCCCCACAGCTCCCGGAACTCGGGGCTGGCCCCGGACAGGCGGGTGATGAGCGCCGAGTGGCGGGGGGAGCCGAGCCGCCGGCCGGACTCGGCCCGGAACTCGGCGACGAAGTGCCGGCTGTCCTCCGCCCAGTCGGGCAGCATCTCGCGCAGGTGCGGGTCGGTGAACACCACCCACAGCAGGTTCCGGTCGGCGGGCGCGAGGCCGTCGATCCGGGCGTAGAGGGCGGCGTAGGCCGCGTTCCAGCCGACGATCGTCCAGTCCGCGGCGACGGCGAAGGCGGGGAACCGGAGGCTGTCCAGGAACCGCTGCGTGGCCTGGGGAGCGGCGTCCGGGACGGGCCCGTCGCCGTCGGGTACGCCGGGGGCGAAGTCCCCGAGGGAGAGCAGGTAGTGCAGCTCGGAGGTGGTCAGCCGCAGCACCCGGCCGAGGGCCTCGAGCACCTGGCGCGAGGGATGGATGTCCCGCCCCTGCTCCAACCACGTGTACCAGGTGACGCTCACCCCGGCGAAGGCCGAGACCTCCTCCCGACGCAGGCCGGGGCTGCGCCGGCGCGGCGGGTCCGGCAGGCCGAGGTCCGCCCGGGAGAGCGCCTGCCGCCGGCTGCGGAGGAAGGTGCCGAGCTCCCGGCGGCGCGCCTCCTGGGTCACGCCGCGAACCTAGTACCGGCACTGCTAGCACCGGCAGCGTCTACCCGGTCGCCGGCGCCGGGTGGCTGACTGGCGGGCATGGCAGAGCTGCGATCCCGGACCGTCACCCACGGCCGCAACATGGCCGGAGCCCGCGCGCTGCTGCGCGCGGCCGGCGTCGACGGGGGCGACATCGGCAAGCCGATCGTCGCCGTCGCCAACAGCTTCACCGAGTTCGTCCCCGGTCACACCCACCTGCAGCCGGTCGGCCGGATCGTCTCCGACGCCGTCTCCGCCGCCGGCGGCGTGCCGCGGGAGTTCAACACGATCGCGGTCGACGACGGCATCGCCATGGGCCACGGCGGGATGCTGTACTCGCTGCCCTCCCGGGACCTGATCGCCGACTCGGTCGAGTACATGGTCACCGCGCACTGCGCCGACGCCCTGGTCTGCATCTCCAACTGCGACAAGATCACCCCGGGCATGCTAATGGCCGCCCTGCGCCTGGACATCCCGACCGTCTTCGTCTCCGGCGGCCCGATGGAGGGCGGCACGGCGACGCTGGTGGACGGCACGGTCCGCACCGGCCTGAACCTCGTCTCGGCGATCGCCGACTCGGTCAGCCCGTCGGTGTCCGACGCCGACCTCGGCCGGATCGAGGAGAACGCCTGCCCGACCTGCGGTTCGTGCTCGGGCATGTTCACCGCCAACTCGATGAACTGCCTGACCGAGGCGCTCGGCCTCGCGCTGCCGGGCAACGGGACGACGCTGGCCACCCACACCGCCCGGCGCGAGCTGTACGAGGCGGCCGGAACCACGGTCATGGAGCTGGTCCGGGCCCACTACGACCGCGACGACGCCTCGGTGCTGCCGCGCGCGATCGCCGGCCGCGCGGCGTTCGAGAACGCGATGGCCCTGGACATCGCCATGGGCGGCTCGTCGAACACGATCCTGCACCTGCTGGCCGCGGCCGCCGAGGCTGAGCTGGACTTCACCCTCGACGACGTCGACCGGATCTCCCGCAGGACACCGTGCCTGGCGAAGGTGGCACCCAACGGGGTCCACCTGGTCGAGGACGTGCACCGCGCCGGGGGCGTGCCCGCCATCCTGGGCGAGCTGGACCGCGCCGGGCTGCTGCGCGCCGACGTCCGATCGGTGCACAGCCCGGACCTGCGCGGCTGGCTCGACGACTCAGACGTCCGGGGCGGCCGGGCGACGCCGGAGGCGGTCGAGCTCTTCCACGCCGCACCCGGGTGCCGGCGCTCGGCGACGGCGTTCTCGCAGTCGGAGCGGTGGGAGAGCCTGGACCTCGACGCCGAGGCCGGCTGCATCCGGTCGGTGACGCACGCCTACACCGCCGACGGGGGGCTCGCCGTCCTGCGCGGCAACCTGGCGCCCGACGGCTGCGTGGTGAAGACGGCCGGCGTGGACGAGTCGATCATGCGCTTCCGCGGCCCGGCCGTGGTCGTGGAGTCCCAGGAGGACGCCGTCGAGGCGATCCTGGCCGGCCGGGTGCGCGCCGGTGACGTCGTCGTCGTCCGCTACGAGGGGCCGCGGGGCGGACCGGGCATGCAGGAGATGCTGTACCCCACCGCGTTCCTGAAGGGCCGGGGCCTCGGCGCGGCCTGCGCGCTGGTCACCGACGGCCGGTTCTCGGGCGGGACGTCCGGGCTGTCCATCGGGCACGTCTCCCCGGAGGCGGCGGCGGGCGGGGTCATCGCCCTGGTGCGGGACGGCGATGCGGTCGACATCGACATCCCGGGACGGAGCATCCGGCTGGAGGTCGGCGAGGCGGAGCTCGCGTCCCGGCGGGCGGCGCTGGAGGCCGCCGGGGGCTACCGCCCGCGGGACCGGCACCGGCCGGTGTCCGCCGCGCTGCGCGCCTACGCCGCCTTCGCCCAGTCCGCCGACAGAGGCGCCGTCCGCCTCGTCCCGTGACCCGCGGGCCGGAACCGGTGCCGCGCCCGGCGGTTCGCCCTGAAGGCGGCTTCAGGGGCAGTGGCGACACCGGTCGGCACCGACAGCGCGGCAGCCCTTGTCGACGCGACGCCGGCGGGAGGACCCTCCCCTCATGACCAGCTTCGTGTTGATCCACGGTGCCTTCTGCCGCAGTTGGATCTGGGACGACACGGCAACGTCCCTGGCAGCGAAGGGCCACCGGGTCGAGGTTGTCGACCTGCCCAGCGCAGGCTCCGATCACGCCGGTGGGGGCGGGCTGGCGGGCGACGTGCGGACGGTCCAGGGGGTGGTCGACGGCTGCGGTACGGGCGTGATCCTCGTGGGCCACTCCGGCGGCGGGATGGTTCTCGCCGAGTTGGCCGACCATCCTGGGGTCGGGCACAGCGTGTACCTGGCAGCCCTGCGTCCCGAGAAGGGCCAGTCAGTCGCGGATCTGCTCGGCGGCCAGATTCCGGAGTGGATGGTGGTAGACCCACAGGAGGGCCTGGTCCGGGTCAGCGACAGCCCGGATGTGGTCCGACAGGCGCTGTGCGCCGATGTCGAGGAGAAACGCTTCCTACGCGAGGTCTACCCCCGCTATGTCCCGACGTCGTTGCAGCTCCTGGCGGAAGCGAGTTCAGCTCCCCCTGCCGGCCACGAGACCACGTATGTCATCTGCGACCAGGACCAGGCAGTTCCGGTTGCAGCTCAAGAGGCCATGTCCGCCCGGGCCGATCGTGTCGACCGGCTGCAGTCGTCCCACACGCCTCAGTTGAGCATGCCGGAGCGGCTCGCCGAGGTTCTGGATGCCGCGGCCAGGGCTACTGCAGGGCGGGCTGCCCTCGCCGGTCCCTGAACGGCGAAACAGCGCGGAACGGGCCGGGCTGCCCGACCCCCTGACGTAGCCAGCGGTGTTTCGAAGTGGGCCGCTCCAGAGACAGGCGGAAGGTCGCCCGGCTGCGCCGGCAGGGCGAGGATGGGCCGTCGAGCTGCTACCCGATCGTCACCCGGGCGACGTCGCGCCGGCCCGCCGCCCACAGCATCAGCTCCAGCGGCTCGCCGGTGACCGTGCGCCCGCCCTCGCCCAGGCGCTTCTCCGCGCCGGGCACGTCGCTGCGGCGGAGCACCAGGCCGCGGCGGCCGGAGGCGCGGCGTGCGTAGAGCCCGAGGCCGGCCCACAGCTGGTCCTGCTCCTCGCGGGAGAGGACCCGCGGTTCCCAGCCGGGCCGGGCGCGACGGACGTCCTCGTGGTGGATGGCGAACTCCGAGACGTTGAACGCCTTCGCGGCGGCCGGCAGGGCCATCGGCGACCACGACGGCGGGCCGCTGCGGACCTGGTCGACCACCTCGGCGTACGGCGTGGACCCGCGCAGCCGGTCCTCCAGCCGGTGCGACCACCAGGCCAGGCGCGCGCCGCCGGGCAGCATCTCCAGGCCGTAGCCCGGGAGGGCGTCGGGACGCCGGTCGCGCACGGCCAGGTGCGCGGCGAGGTGGGCGGTGGTCCACCCCTCGCAGCAGGTCGGCGCGTCGGGGCCGAGCTCGTCGAGCAGGTCGGCGAGCGCCGCGCGCTCGCGGTCCGGGAGAGGGAGGGGGAGGGAAGAGGCGCTCACCTCGCGAAGTTACCGAGGAAGCCCGAGGGGCGAAACCCGACCGGGCGGACCAGCCGCGGGCGTTTAGCCCTCCTAACGACCGCGTGGCATGCTGGTCGCAGCTACGACCCCCGAGGAGCTCCGTGTCCCGCCGCCGAGACGCCGTCGTGCGCCGCGGGCTCCGCCACATCGGCCGGGCCGTCCGCGAGCAGCCGCGCATGTTCAGCCTGGCGCTGCTGGCCAGCAGCCTCTACGGCGCGATGACGGTGGCCAGCGCGTACGTCATCGGCGAGATCACCGACCGGGTGCTGCTGCCCGCCTTCGACGAGGGCGCCACCACCGCGACCGCGCTCACCCTCGCCGCCGTCGCCATCCTCGGGGTCGCCCTGCTGAAGATCGTCGGCATCCTCGGCCGCCGGCTGTTCGCCGGCGTGATGAGCTACCGGCTGCAGGCGGAGTACCGCCGCCGCGTCACCGGCCAGTACCTCCGGCTCCCGCTGTCCTGGCACCAGCGCCACCCCACCGGGCAGCTGCTGTCCAACGCCAACTCCGACGTCGAGTCGGCCTGGTTCTTCGTCGCGCCGCTGCCCTTCGCCTGCGGCGCGCTGGTGATGATCGCGATCACCAGCGTGGCGCTCGTGCTCACCGACCCGCTGCTCGCCGTCGTCGGCCTGGTCGTCTTCCCGCTGGTCTTCGCGGCGAACATCGTCTACTCGCAGGTGATGAGCCCCCGGATGCAGCGGGCGCAGCAGCTGCGGGCCGAGGTCAGCGAGATCGCGCACGAGAGCTTCGACGCCGCGCTCGTCGTCAAGACGCTCGGCCGCGAGGACACCGAGACCGAGCGCTTCACCGCCCGGGCCGAGGAGCTGCGCGACGGGCTGATCGCCGTCGGCCGGGTGCGCGGGCTGTTCGACCCGTTGATGGAGGCGCTGCCCAACCTGGGCACGCTCGCCGTCCTGCTCATCGGCGCGAACCGGGTCGCCGACGGCGCCGCCGACGCCGGCGACCTGGTCTCCATCGCCTACCTGTTCACCCTGCTCGCGCTGCCGATCCGCGCCATCGGCTGGGTGCTGGCCGACCTGCCGCGCGCCCTGGCCGGCTTCGACCGGGTCACCCCGGTGCTCGAGGCGACCGGTGAGACCCCGTACGGGCCGGACGCCGCCACCGCGGCTGCCGGCGGGGCCGGGATCGGCGTCCGCGACGTCGGCTTCACCTTCGACGGGGTGTCCCGCCCGACGCTGCGCGAGGTCACCTTCGACGTCGCCGCCGGGAGCACCGTGGCCGTGGTCGGGCCGACCGGCTCGGGCAAGTCGACGCTGGCCGGTCTCCTGGTGCGCCTGGTGGACCCGGCCGGCGGCGGCGTGCTGCTCGACGGCGTCGACCTGCGCCGGCTGCGCGAGGGCGAGCTGAGCGCCTCGGCGGCCTTCGTCGCGCAGAGCGCGTTCCTCTTCGACGACACCGTCCGCGGCAACGTCACCCTGGGCGCCCCGTTCTCCGACGACGACGTCATGGCGGCGCTGCGCGTGGCTGCCGCCGACGAGTTCGTCACGGCGCTGCCCGAGGGTCTCGACACCCGGGTGGGGGAGCGCGGCGCCTCGCTGTCCGGCGGTCAGCGGCAGCGGCTGGCCCTGGCCCGCGCCGTGGTCCGCCGTCCCCGGCTGCTCGTCCTGGACGACGCCACGAGCGCCGTCGACCCCGCCGTCGAGGCCCGCATCCTCGACGCCCTGCGCGGCAGCGAGACGCCGACCACGGTCGTGGTCGTGGCCTACCGGCAGGCGACGATCGCGCTCGCCGACGAGGTGGTGTGGCTGGCCGACGGGCGCGCCGTCGCCCGGGGCACGCACGCGGAGCTGATCGACCGGGTGCCCGGCTACGCGGCCCTGGTGCGCGCCTACTCCCAGGCGGAGGTGGCCGCGTGACCGGGCCGGCGCAGCGCACCGAGGGGGCGATGGCCACCCTGCGCCGCGGGCTGCGGATGATGCCGGAGTTCCGGCGCGGGCTGCCGGTCACCTTCGCCCTGGCGCTGGTCGCCACCGCGGGCCGGGTGGTCGTGCCCGTCGCCGTCCAGCAGGTCATCGACCGCGGGCTGGCCGCCCCCGACGGTGCGGACCTCGGGCTGGTCACCTGGCTGATCGCCGGCTGCGCGGTGGTCGTCGTGCTCACCGCCGTGGCGGTCTACCGGATGAACGTCCGGCTGTTCCGGACGACGGAGACGGCGCTGGCCAACCTGCGCGCCCGCGCGTTCCGGCACGTGCACGACCTGTCGGTGCTGCACCAGCAGGGCGAGCGCCGCGGCTCGCTGGTGTCCCGGGTGACCAGCGACGTCGACCAGCTGTCGGTGTTCATGCAGTGGGGCGGCGTCCTCGGACTGGTCAGCGTGGGGCAGCTGCTCGTCGCCACCGTGGTCATGTTCGTCTACTCCTGGCAGCTGACCCTGCTGGTCCTCGTCTGCTTCGTGCCGCTGGTCTTCGCCGTCCGCTGGTTCGCCCAGCGGCTGGTGCGGGTCTACGGCGTGGTCCGCGAGCGGGTCGGCGACGTGCTCGCCGCCGTCGCCGAGTCGGTGGTCGGGGCCCCCACCGTGCGCGCCTACGGCGTGCGCGGCCGCACCGCCGCCCGGCTGGACGCCGCCATCGACCGGCACTACCGCGCCCAGGTGGAGGCGCAGAAGGTGACCGCCGCCGTCTTCGTCAGCGGCGAGTTCGTCGCGGCGCTGGCCAACGCCGCCGTGGTGGTCGTCGGGGTGCTGCTCGGCCTGGCCGGCGACATCTCCGCCGGCACCCTGGTCGCGTTCCTCTTCCTGGTCACCCTCTTCGTCGCCCCGGTGCAGACCGCCAGCGAGGTGCTCAACGAGGCCCAGAACGCCGTCGCCGGTTTCCGCCGGGTGCTGGACGTCGTCGACACCGAGCCCGACGTCCGGGATCCCGCCGTCGCCGCCCCCGACCGGGTGCGCGCTCTCCCCGGGGGACCGCTCGGCGTCCGCTTCGACGCCGTCACGTTCCGCTACGCGCCGGGTGCGCGGGCCGCGCTGGACGGCGTCGACCTCACCATCGCCCCGCGCACCCGGGTGGCGATCGTGGGGGAGACCGGCTCGGGGAAGACGACGTTCGCCAAGCTGGTCACCCGGCTCATGGACCCGGTCGCCGGCCGGGTGCTGCTCGGCTCCGACGCGGGCGGGTGGGTGCCGCTGGCCGACGTCGCGTTCGCCTCGCTGCGCGCGCGGGTGGTCATGGTGCCGCAGGACGGCTTCCTGTTCGACGCGACCGTCGCCGAGAACGTGCGCTACGGCCGGCCCGGCATGACCGACGCCGACGTCGTCGCCGCGTTCGACGACCTGGGGCTCGGCGGCTGGCTCGCCGGGCTGCCCGACGGCGTCACGACGGCGGTGGGCCAGCGCGGGGAGTCCCTGTCGGCCGGCGAGCGGCAGCTGGTCGCCGTCGCCCGGGCCTACGTCGCCGACCCCGACCTGCTCGTCCTCGACGAGGCGACCAGCGCCGTCGACCCCGCCACCGAGCAGCGGCTGACCCGGGCGCTGGACACCCTCACCGCAGGCCGCACCACGCTCACCATCGCGCACCGGCTCTCCACCGCCGAGCGGGCCGACGAGGTGCTGGTGGTCGACGCCGGGCACGTCGTGCAGCGCGGCACGCACGCGGAGCTGGTCGACGCCGAGGGCCCCTACGCCCGGCTGCACGCCTCGTGGCGCCGCTCCTCGGCGGGCGAGCCCGAGCCGGTCGGCTGAGGCACCCGGCCGACCGGTGAGTTCTCCGCGCCGTGTCGGTCTGCACGCCGAACACCGACTCACCGGAGGCGACGCCATGCGGAGACTGACCTACGGCATGAACCTGAGCCTGGACGGCTACATCGCCGCGCCCGGCGACGACCTCGGCTGGAGCGTGCCGAGCGACGAGCTGTTCCAGTGGTGGTCCGACCGGGTGGGGGCCACGGGCCTGGCGCTGTACGGGCGCAGGCTGTGGGAGACGATGAGCGCCCACTGGCCGACCGCCGACCAGCAGCCCGGGGCCACACCGGCGCACATCGAGTACGCCCGCCGCTGGCGGGACATGCCGAAGGTGGTGTTCTCCTCGACGACCAGCACGGTCGACTGGAACGCCCGCCTGGTCACCGGCGACGCCGTCACCGAGATCACCCGGCTCAAGACCGAGGACGGCGGTCCCATGGACGTCGCCGGCGCCACCCTCGCCGCGGCGGCCATGCGGGCCGGGCTGATCGACGAGTACGCCATCGTCACCCATCCGGTCCTGCTGGGCGGGGGCACGCCCTTCTTCACGGCACTGGACGACTGGGTGGACCTGACCCTGGTGGAGACCCGGACGTTTCCCGACGGCGTGGTCCTCACCAGGTACGAGACCAGGCACTGAGCTCCGTCGGGACCAGCGCGGACCACGACCCCGTGGCCTGCCACCTCCCGCAGCCGGACGGCGCGTCGCTCACCGGGGGGACGGCGCAGGTCCGGCCGGGCCCGCTAGCGTCCCCGGTGTGAGCGCGCGCACCGACAGCTTCGAGGCCGACGTCGTCGTGGTGGGGGCGGGGCTGGCCGGCCTGGTCGCCACCGCCGAGCTGGCCGACGCCGGCAAGCGGGTGGTCCTGGTCGACCAGGAGCCCGAGGCGTCCCTGGGCGGGCAGGCGTGGTGGTCCTTCGGCGGGCTGTTCCTCGTCGACTCGCCCGAGCAGCGGCGGCTGCGGGTGCACGACTCGCTGGAGCTGGCCCGGCAGGACTGGTTCGGCACCGCCGGGTTCGACCGCGACACCGACCACTGGCCGCGGCAGTGGGCCGAGGCCTACCTGCAGTTCGCCGCCGGTGAGAAGCGCGCCTGGCTCAAGGAGCAGGGCATCGGGTTCTTCCCGGTGGTCGGCTGGGCCGAGCGCGGCGGCTACACCGCCACCGGCCACGGCAACTCGGTGCCGCGGTTCCACATCGTGTGGGGCACCGGGCCGGGGATCGTCGCGCCGTTCGAGCGCCGGGTCCGGGCCGCCGTCGAGGCGGGCCTGGTGCAGCTGCGGTTCCGGCACCGGGTGTCGGAGCTGGTGGTGAGCGACGGGGCCGTGACCGGCGTGCGGGGCGCCGTCCTGGAGCCGAGCGACGTCGCCCGCGGCGAGGCGAGCTCCCGCGCCGAGGTCGGGGAGTTCGAGGTCGCCGCGCAGGCCGTCGTGGTCACCTCCGGGGGGATCGGCGGCAACCACGACCTGGTCCGCGAGAACTGGCCGGCCCGGCTGGGGCCCGCGCCGCAGCGGCTGCTCTCCGGCGTCCCGGCGCACGTCGACGGGCTGATGCAGCAGGCCACCGTGGCCGCCGGCGCCAGCCTGGTCAACGGCGACCGGATGTGGCACTACACCGAGGGCATCGCCAACCACTCCCCGGTGTGGGCGCGGCACGGCATCCGGATCCTGCCCGGGCCGTCGTCGCTGTGGCTCGACGCCACCGGGCAGCGGCTGCCCGTCCCGCTCTTCCCCGGCTTCGACACCCTCGGGACGCTGGCCCACATCGGGCAGACCGGGTACGAGCACACCTGGTTCGTCGCCACGCACAAGATCGTGGAGAAGGAGTTCGCCCTCTCGGGCTCCGAGCAGAACCCCGACCTCACCGGCAAGGACGTGAAGCTCCTGCTCAACCGGGTCAAGGCCGGGGTCTCCGGTCCGGTCCAGGCGTTCCTGGACCGGGGGGAGGACTTCGTCGTCGCCCGCACCCTGCCGGAGCTCGTCGCCGGGATGAACCGCGTCACCGGCGGCACGCCGGAGCTGGACCTCGCCCGGGTGGAGCGGGAGATCGTGGCCCGCGACCGGGAGATCGCCCACCCGTTCACCAAGGACCTGCAGGTCACCGCCATCCGCGGGGCCCGCAACTACCTCGGCGACAAGCTCATCCGCGTCGCGCCGCCGCACCGCATCCTCGACCCCGAGGCCGGGCCGCTCATCGCCGTCCGGCTCAACCTGATCACCCGGAAGAGCCTCGGCGGCCTGGAGACCGACCTGTCCGGCCGGGTGCTGCACCCCGGGGGCGAGGTCTTCCCCGGGCTGTACGCCGCCGGTGAGGTCGCCGGGTTCGGCGGCGGTGGCGTGCACGGCTACCGGTCGCTGGAGGGCACGTTCCTCGGCGGCTGCCTCTTCTCCGGCCGGGTCGCCGGCCGGGCGCTCGCGGCCGCTCTGTGACGGGGCGGGTCCGGGTGAGCGGGCAGGGGGCACGGTGAGCGCACCGCGCGACCCGTGGTCGGACCCGACGACGCCGACCGAGCCGGGACCGGCCTACAGCGGGCCGCCGCCCACCACGCCGCCGTACGGCTACGGGGCGCCGGCGTACGGCCCGCCCCCGCCCTGGGGGTACGGCCCCCCGCCGCCCTACGGCTACCCGGCGCCCTACCCGGGGGCGCCCTACCCGGGGGCGCCGTACCCGGGTGGGCCCCGACCGGACCGCCGGCCGGGCCAGGTGGTCGGCGCGGCGGTGCTGACCTTCGTCCAGGCGCTGCTGGTGCTGATCGCCTCGCTGTACGTGTGGTTCTTCGCCTCCCTCGCCGAGCTGGCGATCGAGGAGAGCCCGACCGGGGCGCCCACCCAGGCCTACGAGTTCGCCCGCGAGGGCAACCTGCTGTCGATCGTCCAGCTGGTGTCGGTGGTGCTGCTCGTGGGCGCAGGCATCCTGGCGCTCGTGCGGCGGACCCGGGTCGCCTGGCTGGTGCTGCTCGCCGCGCACGGCGGGCAGCTCCTGCTGACCGTCTACTGGTGGGCCCAGCTGGGCGACCTGCTGGGTCCGGCGGCGGCCGGCGAGGGCCTCGGCGGGGTGGTGGCGGCGTTCAGCCTCTTCTTCGCGGCTGCTCCGCTGGTCGCCCTCGGCCTGGTCCTGTTCGGTGCCGGGCGGCACTGGTTCACCGCCCCGCAGGGCTGACCGCAGCGCACGGCACACTTGCGGGCATGTCCGCCAGGAAGCCGTCTCCTCCCGCGCTGGCCCCCGAGGTCGCCGCGCTGCTGCGCCGCGACCCGGCCGGGCTGGTCGCTGCCGTCGTCCAGCAGCACGACACCCGCGAGGTGCTGATGCTGGCCTGGATGGACGACGAGGCGCTGCACCGCACCCTGACCTCCGGCCGCGCGACGTACTGGTCGCGCAGCCGGGAGGAGTACTGGGTCAAGGGCGAGACCTCGGGCCACCGCCAGTGGGTGCGTGACGTGCGCGTCGACTGCGACGGTGACGCGCTGCTGGTGCTGGTCGACCAGGAGGGCGCCGCCTGCCACACCGGCGAGCGCAGCTGCTTCCACCGGGGGCTGCCCGCCGTGCAGGGGGCCGCCTCGTGAGGTTCGGCGCGACCTCGCCCTCGCGGGAGGAGTTCGCGGCGCTGGGCGCGGCGGTCGTCCCGGTCACCCGGCGGCTGCTGGCCGACGGCGAGACCGCCGTCGGCGTCTACCGGAAGCTGGCCGGCAACCGCCCCGGGACGGTGCTCCTGGAGTCGGCCGAGCAGGGCAAGCGGTGGGCGCGGTACAGCTTCGTGGGGGTCCGCAGCGCGGGCGTGCTCACCGAGCAGGGCGGCTGCACGCAGTGGCTGGGCGAGCAGGTCCCCGGGCTCACCGACGACCTCCCGGACGACCCGCTGGAGGCGGTCCGGGTCCTGGCGCGGCGGCTGCGGTCCCCCCGCGCCCCAGGCCTGCCCCCGCTGACCGGTGGCCTGGTGGGTTACCTCGGCTACGACGTGGTGCGCCGCCTGGAGCGGCTGCCGGAGACCAGCACCGACGACCTGGGCATGCCGGAGCTGGCGATGATGCTGGTCACCGACCTGGCCGTGCTCGACCACAGCGACGGGTCCGTGCTGCTGATCGCCAACGCCCTGCGGGGTGCCGGCGGGGGAGCGGGCGGGTACGACGACGCGGTCGCCCGGCTGGACGAGATGGCCGCCGCGCTGGTCCGGCCGGCCGCACCGGCGGTGGCCGTGTTCGAGCCCGCGGACGTGTCGCCGTCGGTGCGCAGCAACCTGGCCCCCGGGGTGTACCAGGACGGCGTGGAGCAGGTGCGCGAGCACATCCGGGCCGGGAACGCCTTCCAGGTGGTGCTCGCCCAGCGGTTCGAGGTGGCCACCGACGTCGAGGCGCTGGACCTGTACCGGGTGCTGCGCGCCACGAACCCGTCGCCGTACATGTACCTCCTGCGCTTCGCCGGCCGGGAGACCCCCTTCGACGTCGTCGGCTCGTCGCCGGAGGCGCTGGTGACGGTGACCGGGTCGTCGGCGGTCGTGCACCCGCCGGCCGGCACCCGGCCGCGCGGCGCGACCCCGGAGGAGGACGTGCGCCTGGCCGAAGGCCTGCTCGCCGACCCCAAGGAGCGGGCCGAGCACGTCATGCTCGTCGACCTCGCGCGCAACGACCTCGGACGCGTCTGCGTGCCGGGCAGCGTGGAGGTGCCCGACTTCATGCGCGTGGAGCACTACAGCCACGTCATGCACCTGGTGTCGACCGTCGCCGGCGAGGTCAGCCCCGGCTGCGACGCCCTCGACGTCTTCGACGCCACGTTCCCCGCGGGCACCGTCTCCGGCGCGCCCAAGCCGAGCGCGATGACGATCATCGAGTCCCTCGAGCCGACCCGGCGGGCGCTGTACGCCGGCACCGTCGGCTACGTCGACGCCAGCGGCGACATGGACATGGCGATCGCCATCCGCACCGCGGTCCTGCACCAGGGGCGGGCCTACGTGCAGGCCGGGGCCGGGATCGTGGCCGACAGCGACGCCGCCACCGAGGAGGCGGAGACCCGGCACAAGGCCCGTGCGGTGCTCTCGGCCATCGCGACGGCCGAAGGGCTGCGGGAGCTGCCCGCGGAGACCGGGTGAGCGCGCCCGATGGCGCGGCCGCCCCGGACGGCCGGGCCCGCCGGGAGCTCGCGTCCGTCGTCGGGGGAGCGGTCCTGGCCGGCGCGCTCGCGCTGTCGGCCACCGGCCAGCGGTGGGCCGACGTGACCGCCCAGCGCCGGGCGCCGCTGCCGCCGGTGACCGGGACGCTGACCGGTGGCGACGCCGCGCCGCTCGTGGCCGCGGCCGGCCTGGTCCTGCTGGCCGCCGCCGTGGCGCTGCTGGCGGTGCGCGGCGCGGGCCGCGCGGTCGTCGGGCTGCTGATGGCGGTCGCGGGCGGCGCCCTGCTGTGGTCGGGCGTCCGGGTCCTCACCGGCGGCGTGGCCGACGCCGCCGCGGACCTGCCCGGCGTGGGCGGCACAGGCGTCACCGGCACGACCGTCGACGTCGCGGCGGCCTGGCCGGTGCTCGCCGTCGTCGCCGGCCTGCTGGCGGTCGCCGCCGGGCTGCTGGCGGCCGTGCGCGGCAGCTCCTGGCCGGCGATGGGCCGGCGCTACGAGCGCACCCCCGGGACGGCGCCGGCCCGTTCGGCCGAGCAGCGCGCCGACGACGCCTGGAAGGCGCTCGACCGCGGGGAGGACCCGACCGAGCCCCCGCCGGCGCCCCGGACCGGGCCCGGCCGGTAGCGGAACCGGCCGGACCCGTCTTCCCGGCCCCCGGGCCGGAAGGCATCCGGGCCGCCTCTAGAGTGGGTCAACCCGACCGCTCGGGACCGACGTAGGAGGCAGTGGCGCCGATGAGCAACGACCTGACCTCGGCCGAGGCTGCGACCACGCCGTGAACGTGCTCGACGAGATCATCGCCGGCGTCCGCGCCGACCTCGCCGTCCGCGAGGCGGCCAGGCCGCTGGACGAGGTGAAGGCCGCCGCGCGGGCGGCCCGGCCGGCACTCGACGCGCTGGCCGCCCTCAAGGCCCCCGGTGTGGGCGTCATCGCCGAGGTGAAGCGGCGCAGCCCGAGCAAGGGCGACCTCGCCGACATCGCCGACCCCGCCCGGCTGGCCCAGCAGTACGCCGCCGGTGGCGCCCGGGTCATCTCCGTGCTCACCGAACGGCGCAAGTTCCTCGGCTCGCAGGCCGACCTGGACGCCGTGCGCGCGGTCGTCGACGTCCCGGTGCTGTGCAAGGACTTCGTCGTCAGCAGCTACCAGGTGCACGAGGCCCGCGCCCACGGCGCGGACGTCGTCCTGCTGATCGTGGCCGCCCTGGAGCAGAACGTCCTCGTGGGGCTGCTCGAGCGGGTGGAGTCGCTCGGCATGACGGCGCTGGTCGAGGTGCACACCGAGGCCGAGGCCGACCGCGCGATGGCCGCCGGGGCGTCGGTCATCGGGGTCAACGCCCGCGACCTCACCACGCTGCAGGTCGACCGGTCCACGTTCGAGAAGATCGCCCCGGGGCTGCCGTCGGAGGTGGTCAAGGTCGCCGAGTCCGGCGTCCGCGGCCCGCACGACCTGATCGGCTACGCCGGCGCCGGGGCCGATGCCGTCCTCGTGGGAGAAGGCCTGGTCACCGCCGGCGACCCGCGCCAGGCGGTCGCCGACCTGGTCACGGCCGGCTCGCACCCGGCCACCCCGCGCACCTCCCGCTGACCCCCTCCACCGGCAACCGGTTCGGGCGCGGGACACTGGACGCATGACGACGACCAGCCCGCCGCAGCCCGGAGAACTCTCCCTCCCGGCGCGCCCGGGCTGGCCGGACCGGACGGGCCACTTCGGGGTGTTCGGCGGCCGCTTCGTCCCCGAGGCGCTCATCGCCGCCCTCGACGAGCTGACCGAGGCCTACGAGGCCATGCGCGTCGACCCGGCCTTCCTCGCCGAGTTCGCCCGGCTCCAGCGGGACTACACCGGCCGGCCCAGCCCGGTCACCGAGGTGCCCAAGTTCGCCGAGCACTGCGGCGGCGCCCGTGTCCTGCTCAAGCGGGAGGACCTCAACCACACCGGCTCGCACAAGATCAACAATGTGCTGGGCCAGGCGCTGCTGACCAAGCGGATCGGCAAGCAGCGGGTCATCGCCGAGACCGGCGCCGGTCAGCACGGCGTGGCGACGGCGACCGCCGCCGCGCTGATGGGGTTGTCCTGCACGGTCTACATGGGCGAGGAGGACACCCGGCGCCAGGCGCTGAACGTCGCGCGCATGCGGCTGCTCGGCGCCGAGGTCGTCCCGGTCACCACCGGCTCGCGCACCCTCAAGGACGCGATCAACGAGGCCTTCCGCGACTGGGTGACCAACGTCGAGACGACCAACTACGTCTTCGGCACCGTCGCCGGCCCGCACCCGTTCCCGGCGATGGTCCGCGACTTCCAGCGGGTCATCGGCGACGAGGCGCGCGGCCAGGTGCTCGAGCGGGAGGGGCGGCTGCCCGACGCCGTCCTGGCCTGCGTGGGCGGCGGCTCCAACGCGATCGGCATCTTCACCGCCTTCGTCCCCGACGACGGCGTCCGGCTGATCGGCCTGGAGGCCGGCGGCGACGGCGTGGACACCGGCCGGCACGCGGCCACCATCACCGGCGGCACCCCCGGCGTGCTGCACGGCGCCCGCTCGTACCTGCTGCAGGACGACAACGGCCAGACGGTCGAGTCGCACTCGATCAGCGCCGGCCTGGACTACCCCGGCGTCGGACCCGAGCACTCCTACCTGCACGACATCGGGCGAGCCGAGTACCGCGCGATCACCGACGCCGAGGCCATGGAGGCCTTCGCCCTGCTCTGCCGCACCGAGGGCATCATCCCGGCGATCGAGTCGGCGCACGCCCTGGCCGGTGTGATGAAGCTGGGCCGGGAGGTCGGTGGCCGGGGGGCCGGCGGGCGGGGGGATGAGCCGGCGCTGCTGCTGGTGAACCTCTCCGGCCGCGGCGACAAGGACGTGGAGACCGCCTCGCGGTGGTTCGGGCTGGGCGACCGCGAGGAGGTCGACCCGGGCCCGGGGCTCGACACCGACCAGAACCCGACGGAGGGGGCCGTGAGCAACGACGAGGCGGTCGCCGGTCCCGACGCGGGGGAGGAGCTGTGAGCGCCCTCGGGAACCGCATCGCCGCCGCCCGGGCGCAGGACCGCGCCGCGCTGATCGCCTACCTCCCGGTCGGCTACCCGACGGTCGACGAGTCGATCGCCGCGATGGTGGCCGCGGTCGAAGGTGGCGCCGACGTCATCGAGATCGGCATCCCCTACAGCGACCCGGGCATGGACGGGCCGGTCATCCAGGAGGCGGTGGACGCCGCGGTCCGGGCCGGGGTGGGCATGCGCGACGTGCTGCGGGCCGTCGCCGCGGTCGCCGCGGCCGGCGCCGTGCCGGTCGTCATGAGCTACTGGAACCCGATCGAGCGCTACGGCGTCGAACGGTTCGCCGCCGACCTCGCCGCGGCCGGGGGAGCGGGCGCGATCACCCCCGACCTGATCCCCGACGAGGCGGCCGGCTGGCTGGCGGCGGCCGAGGAGCATGACCTCGACCGGGTCTTCCTCGTCGCGCCGTCCTCCACCGACGCCCGGCTGCGCTCCACCACCGCTGCCTGCCGCGGCTTCGTCTACGCCGCGTCCACCATGGGCGTCACCGGCACCCGGGCGACCGTCGGCGACGCGGCGGAGGCGCTGGTGGTCCGGACCCGGGAGGCGGCGCCGGGGCTGGCCGTGTGCGTCGGGCTCGGCGTCTCGAACGGCAGCCAGGCCGCCGAGGTGGCCGGCTTCGCCGACGGCGTCATCGTCGGCTCGGCCTACGTCCGCGAGATGCTGGAGGGCCGCGGCGCCGACGGCGTGCGCGCGCTGTCCGAGGACCTGGCGAAGGGTGTCCGGGCATGACCGGCGTCGCCGACACCCTGGCCGCCATCCCGAGCCCCACGCAGGGGGTCTGGGAGCTGGGCCCCTTCCCGGTGCGCGCGTACGCGCTGTGCATCGTCGCCGGGATCATCGTCGCCGTCGTCCTGACCCAGAAGCGGTGGGTGGCCCGGGGAGGCGCGGCCGAGGACGTCCTCGACATCGCGGTCTGGGCGGTGCCCTTCGGCATCGTCGGCGGCCGGCTCTACCACGTGATCTCCAGCCCCCGGCCGTACTTCGGCGAGGACGGCGACCCGCTCCGGGCGTTCGCCATCTGGGAGGGCGGGCTGGGCATCTGGGGCGCCATCGCGCTCGGGGGAGTGGGTGCCTGGATCGCCTGCCGGCGCCGGGGCATCCCGCTGCCGGCCTTCGGCGACGCGCTGGCCCCCGGCCTGCTGGTCGCCCAGGCGATCGGCCGGCTGGGCAACTGGTTCAACAACGAGCTCTACGGCGGTCCCACCGACCTGCCGTGGGCGCTGACGATCTACGAGTGGAGCGGTGGGCGGGCGGTCACCGGGGCCGACGGCGAGCCGGTGGTGCTGGGCACCTTCCACCCGACGTTCCTCTACGAGATGTTGTGGAACCTGGCCGCGGCCGCGCTGGTCATCTGGGCCGACCGCCGGTTCCGGCTGGGGCACGGTCGCGCGTTCGCGCTGTACGTCGCCGCCTACTGCGCCGGCCGGCTGTGGATCGAGCTGCTCCGCACGGACCCGGCCGAGACGTTCTTCGGCGTCCGGATCAACGTGTTCACCTCGATCGTCGTCGGGCTGCTGGCTGTGGCCTACTTCATCTGGCAGCGTGGCCGGCCGCGCGAGGTCATCACCCGTGGTGACCGCGATACCGCGGATGGCGAGAAGCCGCTGGTGGGGGAGCCGGACGAGCCCCGGACGGCGGCCGGGGAGCGGGTGCGTGAGGACGATCACCGGCCGCCGTCCACCGCCTGAGGAACCCGGGAACCGCGCAGGTCCGGCCAGGGTTCACCGATATCTCGCCGTCGCGTCACGGATCGGCTCCGGCGGTGTCAGGCCGGTGTTACAGCTGTGTACGCTTCGGGCTGACCCGCCGGCGATCCCGAGCGGGTCGTAGTGTCGGACCGGGCCAGCGCTGCCCCGCGGACGACGGCTCACCGGCACCAACCGGTGGGCTCGCGCGCCACCGACGGTCGGGGCACCTGTGTCCGCCCGCACCGCGCGCTCCGCACGTGCCGCCAGCTCCGCCGCCCTTGACCTCCGGCCCGGGCTCCAGCCCCCGTCCACCCCTCGCCCGAGGGCACGACGGTGCGCCGACGACGGGAGTGACATGACCGACCTTCCCGCCCCCGCCACCACGGCAGTCCCCTTCTCGGCCGTGCCCCCGGCCCGGGGCCTGTACGACCCGGCGAACGACAAGGACGCCTGCGGCGTGGCCTTCGTGGCCGACGCCCGCGGCCGGCGCAGCCGCCGCATCGTGCAGGCCGGTCTCACCGCCCTGCACAACCTCGACCACCGGGGTGCCGCGGGCTCCGAGCCGAACTCCGGCGACGGTGCCGGCATCCTCACCCAGATCCCCGACGCGCTGCTGCGCGCCGGCGTCGACTTCGACCTGCCGCCGCTGGGCGAGTACTCGGTCGGCATCGCCTTCATGCCGGCCGACGGGGCGGAGCGGGCCGCCCGCGTCGAGGACGTCGCCCGGCTCGCCGAGGAGGAGGGCCTCACCGTCCTCGGCTGGCGCGACGTCCCCGTCGACCCCGACGGTGCCGACCTCGGGCCCACGGCGCGCGCGGTCATGCCGCACTTCGCCCAGCTCTTCGTCGCCGAGACGATGGCCGGCCGCGCCGACGCCACCGCCTTCGGCGGGACCGTGGTGTGCAACGGGGTCACCCGCCTCGAGCGGCGCTCCTTCGTGCTCCGCAAGCGGGCCGAGCGGGCCGCCGTGGACGCCGGGAGCTCGCTGTACATCACCTCGCTGTCGTCGCGGACGATCACCTACAAGGGCATGCTGACCACCGACCAGCTGCCGCTGTTCTTCCCCGACCTGCGCGACGAGCGCTACGAGTCGGCGATCGCGCTGGTGCACAGCCGGTTCTCGACCAACACCTTCCCGAGCTGGCCGCTGGCCCACCCCTTCCGCTTCATCGCGCACAACGGCGAGATCAACACCATCAAGGGCAACCGCAACCGCATGCGGGCCCGCGAGGCCAAGCTGGCCACCGAGCTGTTCGACGGCCCCGCCGGCCCGGCGTCGGAGCTGGGGCTGGACCGGATCTTCCCGGTCACCGCCAGCGACTTCAGCGACTCGGCCACCTTCGACGAGGTGCTGGAGCTGCTGCACCTGTCCGGCCGCTCGCTGCCGCACGCGGTGCTCATGATGATCCCGGAGGCGTGGGAGAACCACGACGAGATGGACCCGGCCCGCCGGGCCTTCTACCGGTTCCACTCCTCGATCATGGAGCCGTGGGACGGGCCGGCCGCGGTCTGCTTCACCGACGGCACGCTGATCGGCGCGGTCCTCGACCGCAACGGCCTGCGCCCGGGCCGCTGGTGGCAGACCAAGGACGACCTGGTCGTCATGGCCAGCGAGGTCGGCGTGCTCGACATCCCGGCCGCCGACGTCGTCGCCAAGGGCCGGCTGCAGCCGGGCCGGATGTTCCTCGTCGACACCGCCTCCGGGCGGATCGTCTCCGACGAGGAGGTCAAGGGCGCCCTGGCCGCGGCCCAGCCGTACGAGGACTGGCTGCACGCCGGCCTGGTGCACCTGCCCGCGCTGCCCGAGCGCCGGCGGTCGCGGCCCAGCCACGAGTCGGTCGTCCGCCGGCAGATGCTCTTCGGCTACACCGAGGAGGACCTGCGCCTGCTGGTCACCCCGATGGCCGCCAGCGGCGCGGAGCCGATCGGGTCGATGGGCACCGACACGCCGATCGCCCCGCTGTCGGACCGCTCCCGGCTGCTCTACGACTACTTCGGGCAGCTGTTCGCCCAGGTGACCAACCCGCCGCTGGACGCCATCCGCGAGGAGCTGGTGACCAGCCTCGGCCGGACCTTCGGGCCCGAGCAGAACCTGCTCGCCGCCTCCCCGGCGTCCTGCCGGCAGGTGCACCTGCCGTTCCCGGTCATCGACAACGACGAGCTGGCCAAGATCCTGCACATCGACGACGACGGCGACCTGCCCGGTTACGCCGCCGTCCGGATCACCGGTCACTTCGACGTCAACGGCGGCGGGACGGCGCTGGCCGAGTCGATCGAGCAGCTGCGCACCAAGGTGAGCAAGGCGATCTCCGCCGGCGCCCGCATCATCGTGCTCTCCGACCGGGACTGCGACGAGAAGCGGGCACCGATCCCGTCGTTGCTGATGACCGCCGCCGTGCACCACCACCTGGTGCGGGAGAAGACCCGCATGGAGGTCGGTCTCGTCGTCGAGTCCGGCGACTGCCGCGAGGTCCACCACGTGGCCCTGCTGCTCGGCTACGGCGCCGCCGCGGTCAACCCGTACCTGGCGTTCGAGTCGATCGAGGACCTCATCCGCGACGGCGTCCTGACCGGCGTCGAGCCCGCCCAGGCGGTGCGCAACGTGGTCAAGGCGCTCGGCAAGGGCGTCCTGAAGGTCATGAGCAAGATGGGCATCAGCACCGTCGGCTCGTACACGATGGCGCAGATCTTCGAGGCCGTCGGGCTGTCCCAGGACCTGGTCGACGAGTACTTCACCGGCACCTCCGCCCCCCTGGGCGGCGTCGGCATCGACGTGCTGGCCGAGGAGGTGGCCATGCGCCACCGCCGCGCCTACCCGGAGAACCCCACCGAGCGGGCGCACCGCCGGCTGGAGACCGGTGGCGAGTACCAGTGGCGCCGCGAGGGCGAGGTGCACCTGTTCAACCCCGAGACGGTGTTCCTGCTGCAGCACGCCACCCGGTCGCGGCAGTACGACGTCTTCGAGAAGTACACGCAGGCGGTCGACCAGATGTCCGAGGACGCCGCCACGCTGCGCGGGCTGTTCACCCTGCGGACCGGCGTGCGGCCGCCCGTGCCGCTGGACGAGGTGGAGCCCGTCAGCGCGATCGTCAAGCGCTTCAACACCGGCGCGATGAGCTACGGCTCCATCTCGCAGGAGGCGCACGAGACCCTCGCCATCGCCATGAACCGCCTCGGCGGGCGCTCGAACACCGGTGAGGGCGGGGAAGACCCCGACCGGTTCTCCCCGGACCCGAACGGCGACCTGCGCCGCTCGGCGATCAAGCAGGTGGCCTCGGGCCGGTTCGGCGTCACCAGCGAGTACCTGGTCAACGCCGACGACATCCAGATCAAGATGGCCCAGGGCGCCAAGCCCGGCGAGGGCGGCCAGCTGCCCGGCGCCAAGGTCTACCCGTGGGTGGCCCGCACCCGGCACTCGACGCCGGGCGTCGGCCTGATCAGCCCGCCGCCGCACCACGACATCTACTCGATCGAAGACCTCAAGCAGCTGATCCACGACCTGAAGAACGCCAACGACACGGCCCGGGTCCACGTCAAGCTGGTCGCCGAGGTAGGGGTCGGGACGGTCGCGGCCGGCGTCAGCAAGGCGCACGCCGACGTGGTGCTGATCTCCGGGTTCGACGGCGGCACCGGTGCCGCGCCGCTGACCTCGCTGAAGCACGCGGGCTCCCCGTGGGAGCTGGGCCTGGCCGAGACGCAGCAGACGCTGCTGGCCAACGGCCTGCGCGACCGGATCGTGGTGCAGGTCGACGGCCAGATGAAGACCGGCCGCGACGTCATCGTGGCCGCGCTGCTGGGCGCCGAGGAGTTCGGCTTCGCGACGGCGCCGCTGGTGGTCTCCGGGTGCGTGATGATGCGGGTCTGCCACCTGGACACCTGCCCGGTCGGCGTGGCCACGCAGAACCCGGAGCTGCGCAAGCGGTTCACCGGGCGGCCGGAGTTCGTGGTCACCTTCTTCGAGTTCCTCGCCGAGCAGGTGCGCTCCTACCTGGCCGAGCTGGGCTTCCGCTCGATCGACGAGGCCATCGGGCACGCCGAGCTGCTCGACACCCGCAAGGCGGTCGGTCACTGGAAGGCCGCGGGCCTGGACCTCTCGCCGGTGCTCGCCGTCCCGGAGCTGCCCGAGGGCGCCCCGCGCCGCGCGGTCCGCACCCAGGACCACGGGCTGGACGTCGCCCTGGACCAGACCCTGATCCAGCTGTGCGAGGGCGCGCTGCTCGACGCGCGGCCGGTCACGCTCGAGCTGCCGGTGCGCAACGTCAACCGCACCGTCGGCACGATGCTGGGGTCGATGGTCACCCGCCGCTTCGGCGGTGAGGGCCTGCCCGACGGCACGATCGACCTCACCTTCGGCGGGTCGGCCGGGCAGTCGTTCGGCGCCTTCGTGCCGCGCGGGATCACCATGCGGCTGTTCGGTGACGCCAACGACTACGTCGGCAAGGGCCTCTCGGGCGGGCGGATCGTCGTCCGGCCGTCCCGCGAGGCGTCGTTCGCCGCCGAGGACAACGTCATCGCCGGCAACGTGATCGGCTACGGCGCGACCAGCGGGGAGATCTTCCTGCGCGGCCGGGTCGGCGAGCGGTTCTGCGTCCGCAACTCCGGCGCGCTCGCCGTCGTCGAGGGCGTGGGCGACCACGCGCTGGAGTACATGACCGGCGGCCGCGCGGTGATCCTCGGGCCGACCGGCCGCAACATCGCGGCCGGCATGTCCGGCGGCGTCGGCTACGTCCTGGACCTCGCCCGGCACCGGGTGAACAGCGAGATGGTCGACGTCGAGCCGCTGGACGGCGAGGCCGCGCAGTGGCTGCGCGACGTGCTGGTGCGCTACGCCGCCGACACCGAGTCGCCCGTGGCCGGCGCGCTGCTGGCCGACTGGGGTCGCTGGTCGGAGCAGTTCAGCGTGATCATGCCGCGCGACTACCGGCGGGCCCTGGAGGCCCGCCGCGCCGCCGAGGCCGCCGGCGTCGACGTCGACCGGGCCGTCATGGAGGCCGCTCGTGGCTGAGACGCCCATCTCACACCGCCCCGGCGGAACCGAGGCGCGGGGTCAGCGGCGGCACGTGGCTGAGACGCGCTCCGACATCATCGGTACGACTGCGAAGGGGGAGACGGTTCGTGGCTGACCAGACCGGTTTCCTGAAGTACGAGCGCGGCCTCCCGCCGCGGCGTCCCGTCGAGCTCCGGATCATGGACTGGAAGGACGTCTACACCCGGCGGCAGAACGGCGAGGACCCGCTCTTCCCGACGGCGGAGGTGCGCAAGCAGGCGGCCCGCTGCATGGACTGCGGGATCCCGTTCTGCCACCACGCCTGCCCGGTGGCCAACCTGATCCCGGAGTGGAACGACCTGGCCCGCCGCGACGACTGGCAGGACGCCATCGAGCGGCTGCACGCGACGAACAACTTCCCGGAGTTCACCGGGAAGCTCTGCCCGGCGCCGTGCGAGGGCTCCTGCGTGCTGAACCTGCAGGAGTCGCCGGTCACCATCAAGCAGATCGAGTGGGAGATCATCGACCGGGCGTGGGACGAGGGCTGGGTCAGCCCCCAGACCCCCGCCGAGCGGTCCGGCAGGAAGGTCGCCGTCATCGGGTCCGGTCCCGCCGGGCTGGCCGCCGCCCAGCAGCTCACCCGCGCCGGGCACGACGTGACCGTCTACGAGCGGGCCGACAAGGTCGGCGGGCTGCTCCGCTACGGCATCCCCGAGTTCAAGATGGAGAAGTCGGTCCTGGACCGGCGGCTGGACCAGATGCGCGCCGAGGGCACCCGGTTCGTCACCGGGGTCGACGTGGGCGGCAGCGGCGAGGGCGACCTGTCGATCGAGCAGCTGCGCGCGGACTTCGAGGCCGTCGTCCTGGCCGGTGGCGCGACCGTCGGCCGTGACCTGCCCGCACCCGGGCGCGAGCTGGCCGGCATCCACCTGGCCATGGAGTACCTGCCCTACGGCAACCGCCAGGCGCTCGGGGAGCTCGACGACCCGCCGATCAACGCGCACGGCAAGCACGTCGTGATCATCGGTGGCGGTGACACCGGGGCGGACTGCCTCGGCACCGCGCACCGGCAGGGGGCGGCGTCGGTCGCCCAGCTGGAGATCATGCCGGCGCCGCCGGACCGCCGGGACATGAGCGCCAACCCGTGGCCCACGTACCCGATGATCATGCGCGTCTCCAGCGCGCACGAGGAGGGCGGCGAGCGGCTGTACTCGGTCAACACCGAGCGCTTCGTCGGCGACGAGCACGGCAACGTGCGGGCGCTGCTGATCCACGAGGTCGAGCGGGTCGACGGCCGGTTCCAGAAGATCGAGGGCAGCGAGCGCGAGCTCCCGGCCGACCTGGTGTTCCTCGCGATGGGCTTCACCGGGGCGCAGCGCGAGGGCCTGGTCGACTCCCTCGGCGTGGAGGTCGACGGGCGCGGCAACGTGGTCCGTGACGACGCGTTCATGTCCACCGTGCCCGGCGTCTTCGTGGCCGGTGACATGGGCCGCGGCCAGTCGCTCATCGTGTGGGCGATCGCGGAGGGCCGCGCCGCGGCCGCCGCTGCCGACACGTGGCTGACCGGCGAGTCCCAGCTGCCCCGTCCGGTGTCCCCGACGGCGGCCGCGCTGCGCTAGGACACTGCGCTCCTCCGGACCGCACCGCGGCCAGTGGCCGTACCCCGGTCCGGAGGAGCGTCGGCGTCCCGCCTGCGCGGGGCCCTCCGGGCCCCACTCGGCGCGACACCCTCCCCGTGGAGAGCTGACGGGCGACACGCGGCGGTGGGCCGCGGGCGCCTTCAGTTCGGTGGAGCACTAGCGTTATCGCCATGTCGCGCCGCGCCAAGATCGTCTGCACCCTGGGTCCGGCCACGAGCTCCGCCGAACAGGTCACCGCCCTGGTCGAGTCGGGGATGGACGTGGCCCGCCTCAACTTCAGCCACGGGTCGCACGAGGACCACGCGTCGGCCTACGCGCTGGTGCGCGAAGCATCCGACCGCGTCGGTCACGCGGTGGCCATCCTCGCCGACCTGCAGGGCCCCAAGATCCGGCTCGGCACCTTCGCCGACGGGCCGGTGCGCTGGGAGACCGGCAGCCAGATCTGCATCACCGTCGAGGACGTCGAAGGCACCGCGGAGCGGGTGTCGACCACGTACAAGAACCTGGCCAACGACGTGCGCGTCGGCGACCGGCTGCTGGTCGACGACGGCAACCTCTCGCTCAGCGTGGTGGGCGTCGAGGGCCCCGACGTCTTCTGCCTCGTCGTCGAGGGGGGTCAGGTCTCCAACAACAAGGGCCTCTCGCTGCCCGGCGTCGCGGTGAGCGTGCCCCCGCTGTCGGACAAGGACGAACGCGATCTCCGTTTCGCCCTGCACCTGGGCGTGGACTTCATCGCGCTGTCCTTCGTGCGCTCGCCGACGGACGTCGCCCTGGTCCGCGACATCATGCGGCAGGAGGACATCTACGTCCCCGTCATAGCCAAGCTGGAGAAGCCGGAGGCGGTGCGCAACCTCGACGCGATCGTCGAGGCCTTCGACGGGATCATGGTCGCCCGCGGCGACCTGGGCGTGGAACTGGCCCTCGAGCAGGTGCCGCTGGTGCAGAAGCGCGCCATCCAGGCCGCCCGCGAGCGGAACAAGCCGGTCATCGTCGCCACCCAGATGCTCGAGTCGATGATCACCAACTCCCGGCCGACCCGCGCCGAGGCCTCCGACGTGGCCAACGCCGTGCTGGACGGCACCGACGCGGTGATGCTGTCGGGGGAGACGTCGGTCGGTGCCTACCCGATCGGCGCCGTGCGGACGATGGACCGCATCATCGCCGCCGTCGAGGGCGACCACATGCCGGTGCCGGAGATCCTGCGACGCTCGCGGTCCCGTTCGGGCGCCATCGTGCGGGCGGCCAAGGACATCGGTGAATCGCTCGACGTGAAGGCGCTCGCCACGTTCACGCAGACGGGGGAGACGACCCGCCGGCTGGCGTCGCTGCACCCGCGGATGCCGCTGCTGGCCTTCACCGTCGACCCCCGCGTGCGCAGCCGGCTGGCGCTCTCCTGGGGCGTGGAGACGTTCCTGGTCCCCTCGGTCGAGCACACCGACGACATGGTCGCCCAGGTGGACTTCTCGCTGCTGTCGATCGGCCGGCTCCAGGTCGGCGACCGGGTGGTCGTGGTCGCCGGCAGCCCGCCCAACACCGTCGGCTCCACCAACCTGATCCGGGTGCACGAGGTGGGGACCGACTCGTGAGCGAGCCCGCCAGCGGGGTGACCGCCGACAGCCAGGCAGCGTCGCTCATGACGGTGCTGGACCTGGAGCAGCGGGGCACCGACGTCTACGTCGGGCAGACGCCCCGCAGCCCGCTCCAGCGGATCTTCGGCGGTCAGGTGGCCGGCCAGGCGCTCATGGCGGCGACCCGCACCCTGCCCGAGGGCCGCGCGGTGCACTCGCTGCACTCCTACTTCCTGCGGCCCGGCGACCCGCACGAGGAGATCCGCTACTCGGTCGACCGGATCCGGGACGGGCGGAGCTTCACCACCCGCCGGGTCGTCGCCCGCCAGCGGCGCAACGGCGAGGACGTCGCGATCTTCTCCCTGACCGCGGACGCCTCGGCGCCGCAGCCGTCGGTGGCCGAGCACGCCCGGCCGATGCCGGACGTCCCGGCGCCGGAGGGGCTGCCCACCCTGGCCGAACTGGTGGCGCCGTACGGCGAGCACGCATCGGCGGCGCTGGCCATCAGCCGGGCCGTCGAGCAGCGGCTGATGGAGGACCCTTTCGCCAGGGCACCGAAGGTGCCGCCGCACACGAAGACCTACGCCTGGATGCGGGTGGCCGGCCGGCTGCCCGAGGACGCGTCCGTGCACGCCGCCGCGCTGACCTTCGTCAGCGACCTCACCCTGCTGTCCGCGGGCCTGGCCCGCCTGGGCGGCGGGTGGGGTGGCCGGTACGTGGGGGCGAGCCTGGACCACGCCGTCTGGTTCCACCAGCCGGTCCGGGCCGACCAGTGGTTCCTCTACGAGACCGACAGCCCGGCGGCCTCGGCCGGCCGGGCGCTGTGCTTCGGCGAGATCTGGGCCGTCGACGGCACGCACGTCGCCACGGTGGCCCAGCAGGGCCTCATCCGCTCCCTGGAGCGCTGAGGCCCCGCTCCGCCCCGTTCAGGCGGGGGCGCCGGCGCCCTCGGTGTCCTCGGTCGGGCGCTCGTCGGGTGCGACGGCGGGCTCGTCCTGCTCGGCCCCGTCCTGCTCGACCTCGGTCTGCTCCGACTGCTCGGACTGCTCGCGCGCGGCCTGCTCCCGCTCGATCCGCTCCTGCTCGGCCCGCCGGCGTTCGGCGGCCCGTGCGGCTGCCTGCTCGGCGGCCTGGGCGGCGAAGTCGGCGGCGAGCCAGTCGTGGCCCTCGACGAGCAGCGCCCACATCCGCTCGACGTGCGCCCGCGTGGTCGCCGGGGAGCCGATCGCCACCCGCAGCACCGGCTGCCGCTGCACGGTGGTGTGGGTGAGGAAGACCTCGCCGCCGTCGTTGAGCCGGTCCAGCAGGGTCATGGTCGCGACGTCGGCGTCCACGCCCTCGGGCCACCGCGGCCTCAGGCAGACCAGCGACAGCGGGTGCGGCGACACCACGTCGAAGCGTTCGTCGGCCGCTGCCCACCCGGCCAGCTCCTGGGCCAGGGAGACGTGCTCGCGGATGTGGGCCCGCAGCCCTTCGGCCCCGTACCAGCGCACGACGAACCAGAGCTTGAGCGCCCGGAACCGGCGGCCCAGCGGGATCTGCCAGTCCCGGAGGTCGACCACCGCGCCGGTGTCGGTGGCGGCGTTGCGGAGGTAGTCGGGGAGGATCGCCAGCGCGCCGGTGAGGGCGGCGCGGTCGGCGACCCAGAAGAGGGTGGCGTCGAAGCCGGTGAGCAGCCACTTGTGCGCATCGGTGGTGTAGCTGTCGGCCCACTCGACGCCGGCCTGCAGGGAGCGCAGCTCCGGCGCGACGGCGCTCACGCCGGCGTAGGCGGCGTCGACGTGCAGCCAGACGCCGTGCTCCTGGCAGATCGGCCCGATGTCGGCCAGCGGGTCGACGGCGGTGGTGGACGTGGTGCCGACGGTGGCGCACACCAGCACCGGGCGGTAGCCACGGGCGACGTCGCGCTCCAGCCGGGCGGCGAGCGCGCCGGGGTTCATGCCGAGGTCGCCGTCGACCTCCACGATGCGCACGGCGTCGGTGCCCAGCCCGGCGATGCGCACCGCCTTCTCCATCGAGGAGTGGGTCTCGCTGGAGACGTAGACGGTGGCCCGCTCGGGCTGCACCCCCTGGCGCACCGTGGCCCCGCCGCTCGCGCGGTGCAGGGCGGCGAGGAGCGCGACCAGGTTGGCACCGGAGCTCGAGTCCTGGACGACTCCGCCGCCGCTGCCGGTGGAGCGGAAGGACTCCGGCAGGCCCAGGAGCTCGGCGAACCAGTCCATGACGTGCTGCTCGAGCTCGGTGGCGGCCGGGCTGGTCACCCAGGACATGCCCTGCACGCCCAGCCCCGAGGAGACGAGGTCGCCCAGCACCGACGGGCCCGAGGTGTTCGCCGGGAAGTAGCCGAAGAAGCCGGGGTGCTGCCAGTGCGTGATGCCGGGCATGACGACCCGGTCGAGGTCGGCCAGGACGGCGGCGAACGGCTCGCCCTGTTCGGGGGCGGAAGCCGGGAGATCGGCGCGGACGTCGCCGGGGGAGACCTGCGAGCGCACCGGGAAGGAGCCGATCCGCGCCCAGTAGTCCGCGATCCAGTCGACGACCTCGTGGCCGTGGCGCCGGAACTGCTCAGGAGTCATGTGCGGTGCAGGCTCGGTCACCGCACCACCGTATTCGCCGGGCGGAGCGGGGCCCGGAGGGTCCCCGAGGCGCGGCGAGCCGCAAGCCGAAGACGCTGGAACGGAAGCCGCCCCGCGAGGCGCGCTACCGAGCGGGGGCCGGAGGCTCCCCGAGGGAGCACGGACACCGGCTCAGTGCAGCAGGGGAACGGCACTTGGCCGCGTCCGTCGTCCGGAGGACGACAGATCAACACAGTGCCCCCGGTGCGACTCGAACGCACACTGCGCGGGTTTTGAATCCGCTCCCTCTGCCGATTGGGGTACGGGGGCGCGCCGGGGTGCCCCGGTCGCCCGAGCAGCCTATCCGGGCGGTGCTCCGGCTCCGACGCCGCTAGGCTCTGGCGCCGTGACCAGTGAGCCGATCCGCGTCCTGATCGCCGAGGACGAGGCACTGATCCGCCTCGACCTCAAGGAGATGCTCGAGGAGGAGGGGTACAGCGTCGTCGCCGAGGTCGGTGACGGGCAGCAGGCGGTCGAGCGGGCCGAGGAGCTGCGGCCCGACCTGGTCATCCTGGACATCCAGATGCCGGTGCTCGACGGCCTCTCCGCCGCCGAGCGGATCGCCTCGTCGCGGATCGCGCCGGTCATCGTGCTCACCGCCTTCAGCCAGCGGGAGCTGGTGGAGCGGGCGCGGGACGCGGGGGCGATGGCCTACCTGGTGAAGCCCTTCTCGAAGAACGACCTGGTGCCGGCGATCGAGGTCGCGCGCGGCCGGTTCGCCGAGATGACCGCGCTGGACGGCGAGGTGAAGGGCCTCGAGGAGCGGCTGGAGACCCGCAAGGTCGTCGAGCGGGCGAAGGGCCGGCTGATGGCCGACCAGGGCATGACCGAGGCCGAGGCCTTCCGGTGGATCCAGCGCACCGCGATGAACCAGCGGACGAGCATGAAGGCGCTCGCCGAGTCGCTCCTCGCGGCCGGCGCAGCGGACGGGGAGACCGCTTCCTGACTCCTCACGGGGCCGGGGCGACGGGCGGAGGGGCAGCCTCCGGACGCCTCATAGGGACGGCGTAGCGCGTCTGTCGCTGCGCAGCGTTTAATCACGGTGACTGTCCGTGCGATGTATTGCACGATACGGACCCCGAGGTCACGACCTCATCACGGTCGTTCCGCGGCCGGGTGCATCGCCCCGAGGGGCGGCTAGGTTCTGCGCACTGATCGGCGTCCGGTCGGCGGTAGCGCTCGTGCGCGCCGCGCCGGATGCACTGATGACACTGGGAGTTGCTTGATGCGCACTGGCTCTACTGCCCGCGGCATCGCCGTCACCGGTGCCGCCCTGCTCGCGCTGACCGCCTGCGGTGGCGGCGACGAGGGTGGCGGCACGTCGGCCGAAGGCGGCGGCGGCGAAGGCGAGAAGCAGGTCAACGTCTACGGCACCGACGGCAACATGGGCAACGCCCTCGGCGAGTCCTTCACGACCGAGGGTGCCCTGGCGGGGATGCGGGGCACCGCACCGCTGACGGACCTGTCGTCCGACTTCCGGGACCGGCTGAACGCCATCTACCCCGGCCTGCAGGACTACAACTACGCGGGTGAGACCTACGACGCGATCATCATCAGCGCGCTGGCCTCGCTCCTGGCGGGTAGCACCGAGCCCACGCAGTTCTCTCCCTACATCAACGGGGTGACCTTCGGCGGCGAGGCCTGCGCCAGCTTCACCGAGTGCAAGACGATCATCGACGAGGGCGGCAACCCCGATTACGAGGGCGTCTCCGGGCCGCTGGCCTTCACCGAGCCCGGTGAACCGGCGGTCGCCAGTTTCGGCATCCTGGAGTTCGGCCCGGACAACAGCCTCGACGACGAAGCCACCCAGTTCGAGCTCGCCGGTGACGCGGACAACGCGGCGAGCGACGAGGGACCGGCGCCGGCCGCTCCGGGCGCGACGTCCGACGACCCGCTGGTCATCGGCACCCTGCTGCCGCTCACCGGTAACCTCGCCTTCCTCGGCCCCCCGGAGGTCGCCGGCGCCCGGCTGGCCGTCCAGGAGATCAACGACGCCGGTGGCGTGCTCGGTCAGCCGGTGCAGCTCGTCGAGGGTGACTCGGGCGACGCCTCCACGGACACCGCCTCGCAGACGGTCAACCGCCTCCTGAACGAGAACGTCGACGTCATCGTCGGTGCGGCGTCCTCCGGGGTGAGCCTCACCGTCATCGACGCGATCACCCGGGCCGGTGTCGTCCAGATCTCCCCGGCCAACACGTCCGACCAGTTCACCACGTACAACGACAACGGGCTGTACTTCCGGACGGCTCCGCCGGACACGCTGCAGGCCCGGGCGCTGTCCGACCTGATCATCAACGACGGCAACAACACCGTCGGGATCATGGCGCTGAACGACCCGTACGGCACCGGCCTCATGGAGAACACGAGGGAGAACCTGATCTCCGCGGGCCTGTCGGAGGACAGCATCCAGACGCTGACCTACGACCCGCAGGCGGCGAACTTCGACTCCGAGATCCAGCAGATGGTGGAGTTCAACCCCGACGCCATCGTGGTCATCGGCTTCGAGGAGTCGGCACGCATCATCGAGGGCCTCAACGCCGAGGGCATCGGCCCGGCGCGCGACTGAGGTCGCCCCAGTCGCCCGCGTCACCACGGTGACACGGGACGGCTGACCGGTCGCAGTGGCCCGGCACCCCAGAGGTGCCGGGCCACTGCGCTGTCCGGGGTCGGCGGCAGCGCATGCGGCCGTGCCCGTCTCGCGGAGGCGAGGCACCGGCTCCCTGCGACCGCGCGGCTGCGCGCCGGTCCGGCAGCCGCGTGCCGGCGTCGCACGGTCGGGGCACGGCGGGTCGTCCGGGAGGCTCCTGTCCGCCCCGTCGATGGCCACCGTGCCGGGGTGGCCCTGCTCGGGGCCAGAGCCGTGCCGGCGGGCGCGGTGGCTCCGGCGGGTGCGCAGGGTGCCGGCCGGAGCGGGGTGCCGGCCGGAGCGGGGTGCCGGCGGGCCGGCTGTACGCCCGGAAGACGGGTCCGGCGCCGCCCCCGTCGTGGGGAACGGCGCCGGAGGGGCCGCGCGCGGGTGGACCGGTCAGTGGGCCTTGGCCAGCGTGCCCAGGTACAGCTCGATCACCTTGGGATCGTGCATGAGTGATTCGCCGGTCGCCGTGTAGGCGTTCCGGCCCTGGTCGAGCACGTAGCCGCGGTCGCAGATCTGCAGACAGCGGCGCGCGTTCTGCTCGACCATGATGATCGACACGCCGGTGGCGTTGATCCGCCGGCAGCGGATGAACACCTCGTCCTGGTAGACGGGGGAGAGGCCGGCCGAGGGCTCGTCGAGCAGGAGGACCGAGGGGTCCATCATCAGCGCCCGGCCCATCGCGACCATCTGGCGCTCGCCGCCGGACAGGGAACCTGCCTTGCCCTTGCGTCGCTCACCCAGCAGCGGGAACAGGTCGACGACGTAGTCGAAGCGCTCCCTGAACGACTTCGGGCGCAGGTAGGCACCCATCTGCATGTTCTCCTCGATGGTCAGCGAGGGGAACACGTTGTTGTTCTGCGGCACGTAGCCCACACCCAGTGACACCAGCCGGTGCGCGGGCGCCGAGGTGATGTTCTCCCCTCGCAGCGTCACCGAGCCCGACCGCACCGGGATGAGCCCGAACAGCGCCTTGAGCAACGTGGACTTCCCGGCACCGTTGGGGCCGATGATGCCGACGAGCTCCCCCTCGTTGAGGTAGAAGTCGCACTCGTTGAGGATGTTGACGCCTGGGAGGTAGCCGGCGACCAGCTCGTCGGCGCGGATCAGCGCATCGCCGGCCAGCCGGACGTGCTCCTCCCGGGTGGCCGCCTGCTCGGCGGGTGAGAGGTCGCCACCGGAGACGTCGGCGCGCGTCGGACCGCGCCCGGCGGCCTGCGCTCCGTCCCCCTGGTCGACCGGCCGGTCGAACTCGTACTCCGGGGCGGTGCTCTCCCGCGGATCCTTGCCCTGGCTCGGGTCGATGGTCATCGGTCGGTCCTCTTCTTGGTCCGGCGACCGGCCCGGGAGACGTCGTCGGTCTGCTCGCCGTGGGCGATCGTCGCCTCGGCCTCCGCGAGGACGCGGTCCTCGTCCTCGATGGTCAGCGGGGCGTCGTGGTGCGCACCGAGGTAGGCGTCGACCACCGCCTTGTTCTGGCTGATCGACTCGGGTGGGCCCTCGGCGATCACCTTGCCGGCGGCCATGACCACCACCCAGTCGCTGATGTCGCGGACGACGTCCATGTCGTGCTCGACGAAGACGACGGTCATCCCCTGCTCGCGGAGATCCTTGACGTGCCCGAGCAGGCTCTGCGTCAGGGCGGGGTTCACCCCGGCCATCGGCTCGTCGAGCATGACCACCTTGGGGTCGCTCATCAGCGCGCGCGCCATCTCGAGCAGCTTGCGCTGGCCACCCGAGAGGGTGCCGGCGAAGTCGTCCTTCTTGGCGTCCAGCTTGAACCGGCGCAGCAGGTCCATGGCCTTCTCGGTGTTGGCTTCCTCCTGCGCCCGCCAGATCCCGGGGACCAGGGCTCGGAAGAAGCCCTCACCCCGCTGCCCCTGGGCGCCGAGCAGCATGTTCTGCAGCACGGTGAGCCGGGACAGCGCCTTGGTCAGCTGGAAGGTGCGGACCACCCCGAGCCGGGCGACCTGGTGCGGCGACAGCTTCCCGAGGGGGCGGCCGTCGAACGACCAGCTACCGCCGTCGGGCTGGTCGAACCCGGTGAGCAGGTTGAACAACGTCGTCTTGCCGGCACCGTTCGGCCCGATGAGCCCGGTGATGCCGCCCCGCTGGATCTCCAGGTGGTCGACCGAGACGGCCGTGAGGCCGCCGAACGTCCGGACCACGCCGTCCACCACGATGGCGGGGTCCGGCTTGGCGACGCCGATCTCCCAGGGGAGGTCCCGCAGCGCGGCCTGGGCCAGTCGCCGCGGTGGCCCGCCCGCGCCGGTCGTGGACGAGGCGTGCGCCCCGGTGGGTGTCGGTTCAGCGGGCATCGAGCATCACCTCTCGTCGGTCCCCGAAGATGCCCTGCGGGCGGAAGATCAGCAGCAGGATCAGCCCGAGTCCGATGATCATGAATCGGATCTGCGCGACGTCGGTCGCGGACAGCAGGTCCTCCGGGATGACCCCGTTGCCGATCAAGGTACGCAGACCGGTGTCCGCGAACTGGATGATGAAGTACAGGAGCATCGCGCCGATCACCGGTCCGAGCACCCGGGCGGCACCACCGAGGATCAGCGCCGCGTAGGCCAGGAAGGTGTTGGCGTTCTGGTACTGGTCCGGGGTCGCCGACGCGGTGCCGACCGCGTAGACCATGCCGCCCAGCGCGCCGAGCACGCCACCGAGCACGAGCGCCTGCATCTTGTAGACGTAGACGTTCTTGCCCAGGGCACGCACGGCGTCCTCGTCCTCGCGGATCGACTTCACCACCCGGCCCCAGGGGCTGCGGACGAGCAGCCAGACGAGCAGGCAGGCGAGCGCGACGAGGATCCAGCCGACCAGGGTGACCCACAGGTCGGCGCCGCTCCAGCGGGTGCCCAGGAGGCTGTAGCGCCGCGCGGTGTCCCAGGGCGCGAGTGCCACGAACGGGTCGCTGAACCCGGACAGCCCCCGGGTGCCGGCGGTGATCGGCGTCGCCGACACCGACCGGAAGGTCAGCCGGAGCCCCTCGGCCGCGGCGATGGTGGCGATGGCCAGGTAGTCGGCGCGCAGTCGCAGCGTCGGGATGCCCAGCAGCAGGGCGAGCAGCACGGCGGCGGCGATGCCGATGAGCACGCCCACCCAGAAGGGGAGCCCCCACTGCGCCACGGAGATCGCGATGCCGTAGCCGCCGAGCATGGCGAAGGCGATCTGGCCGAAGTTCAGCAGGCCCGTGTAGGCGAACTGGATGTTGAGCCCGATGGCCAGCAGCGCGAAGAAGACGGCCTGGAAGCCGATCCCGGCCTTGAGTGCGACGGCGAGTGCGTCGAGGAGTTCAGCCATGGCTCAACCAATCCGGGCCCGGCTGCCGAGGATGCCCTGCGGCCGCACGATGAGGATGACGATCAGGAGCAGCAGACCGCCCACGTACTTCATGTCGTTGGGGATGACGAGCGTGGACATCTGCACGAAGACGCCGACCACGATGCTGCCGACGAGCGCGCCGTAGGCGGTTCCGAGGCCGCCCAGGGTCACGCCGGCGAACATGAGCAGCAGCAGCCGGAAGCCCATGTCCCACTGGACCTCGTCGGAGAGGCCCAGGAGCACACCGCCCAGAGCGGCGAGCGCCCCACCGACCATCCACACCACCAGGATCACCCGGTTGACGTCGATGCCGGAGGAGGCGGCGAGATCACGGTTGTCCGAGACGGCCCGCATGGCCTTGCCGATGGTGGTCCGCTGCAGCATGACGGCGACGAGGACGAGGACCACCAAGGCCACGACCATCGACGTGAGGTCCTTGTTGGTCATCGAGAAGGCGCCGTAGTCGACGGTGCGCTGGCCGCGGTAGTCGGCGTAGGCGTTGGAGCGGCCGCCGTAGACGACCTGGTAGAGGTACCGCAGCAGCAGCGACAGGGCGATCGAGATCACGAGCGCGGCCACCAGGCCGGTGCCCCGGCCACGCAGCGGCCGCCACAGACCCACCTCGTTCAGCGCGCCGATCCCGGCGCCGACCAGCATCGCCAGGAGCGCGGCGGCGATCAGCGGTACGCCGCCTCCCACGTTGATGAACCACGCCACGATCGCGCCGATGGTCACCAGCTCGCCGTGCGCGAAGTTGACCAGCCCCGTCGTGCCGAAGATGAGCGACAGTCCGATGGCAGCCATGGCGATCAGGAGACCGAACCGGAGGCCGGACACCAGCAGCTCGACCCAGCGGATCGTGCCTCCGCCCGCGTTCCGGCTGCCGTCGTCCAGACCGATGATGACGCCCTGGTTGCGGCCGGGGTCCACGGTGACCGTGCGGCTGTTGCCGGAGTTGAACTCCACCCCCTCGGGGAGGGAGTCCTCCGGGACCGTCACCGTGTACTCGCCGGGGCCCGGCAGGTCGACGACGAAGCGGCCGTTCTCGTCGGTCTCGGCCGTGCCCACCTCGTCGCCGTCCGGCGTGGTGACGACGACCTCGACCCCCTCGATGGGGCCGCTGAGGCTGGTCCGCAAGGTGCCGGAGACCTGCTCGGCCCCGCCCTCGGCCGAGGCGACGCCGGGGGACAGTGCGGCGAGACCGGCCGTGAAGAGGGCGACCAGCAGCAACCGCAGAGCGATCACACCTCTGCGTGGTGGTCCACCGGCGGGCTTCCGAGCCCCCGCGGGTGCGGGGCTGCTTCGTCGACCGTGCCGGCGGACACGGTCCGTCGGGTGCGTCACTCGACCTCCTCGGCGGATGAGTTGAGGACGGACCCTAACCCGGCCGGATGTCTTCGCCGTCTCCGCGCCATGACCTGTGACCTTTCCGCGACACGCCGCAGCGGTGACTCAGCGGGGTCGAATGGTATGTCCACGTGATAACCCCAGTTCAGCGGCGTGTTCGGCGGTCGTCTCCACGGACGAGCGCGCCGGACGCCGAGGTCAGGCCTTCGCCGACGCCGCGAGGGTCATGCAGGTCAGCCGCGCGGTGGCGGTCGGCCGCCCCTGGTCGTCGGTGACCTCGATGAGGAAGGTCGACAGGGTGCGACCGCGGCGCACGGGGGTGCAGACGGCGGTCACGGAACCGGAGGTCGCCGCCCGCAGGTAGCTGGCGTTGAGCTCGATGCCCACCACCTGCCTGTCCGGCCCGGCCCCCAGCGCCGCGGCGACCGAGCCGATCGTCTCGACGAGGGCGCAGGTGGCGCCGCCGTGCAGCAGCCCGAACGGCTGCTCGTTGCCGGCGACCGGCATCGTGGCGACCATCCGGTCGGGGTCGTAGTCGGTGATCCGCACACCGAGCTTGTCGTCGAGAGGGCTGCTCATGCCCTCGGGGAGCCAGGCCGGGGGAGGGGTGCTCACGCAGGCACCGTAGCCGCGCGGTCGCCCCCGCCGTCGTGTCGGTCAGCGGCCCTAGGATCGACGGCGATGTCCGCTCCGGTGAGTACCCCCAGCGCCCCGCCGTCCGCCGACCCCACCAGCACGGGGCCGCGCCCGCGGCTGCTCCTGCTCGACGGGCACTCCCTCGCCTACCGCGCCTTCTTCGCGCTGCCGGTCGAGAACTTCTCGACGACCACGGGGCAGCCCACCAACGCCGTCTACGGCTTCACGTCGATGCTGATCAACATCCTGCGCGACGAGCAGCCGACCCACCTCGCCGTGGCCTTCGACGTCGGCCGGAAGACCTTCCGCAGCGAGATCTACGCCGAGTACAAGGCGAACCGGGCCGAGAGCCCGACCGACTTCCGCGGCCAGGTCAGCCTCGTGCAGGAGGTGCTGGGGGCCCTGCGGGTCCCGGTCATCACGGCGGAGGGCTACGAGGCCGACGACGTCATCGCCACCCTCACCGTGCAGGCGGTCGAGCAGGGCATGGACGTGCTGATCGCCACCGGCGACCGCGACGCGCTCCAGCTTGTCGGCGAGCACGTCACCGTCCTCTACCCGCGCAAGGGCGTCTCGGACATGACCCGGTTCACCCCGGAGGAGGTCGAGACCAAGTACGGGCTGACGCCGCGGCAGTACCCCGACTTCGCCGCGCTGCGGGGCGACCCGAGCGACAACCTGCCGAGCATCCCGAGCGTGGGGGAGAAGACCGCCGCCAAGTGGGTGCGGGAGTACGGCTCGCTCGACGCGCTCGTCGACCAGGTCGACACCGTGAAGGGCAAGGTCGGCGAGAAGCTGCGCGAGCACCTGTCCTCGGTGCTGCAGAACCGGCGGCTGACCGAGCTCGACCGCGCGGTCGCCCTCGCCGTGGGGCCGCAGGACCTCGCCGTCCAGTCGTGGGACCGCAACGAGGTGCACACGCTCTTCGACAACCTGCAGTTCCGCGTGCTGCGCGACCGCCTCTTCGCCACCCTCACCAGCGCCGAGCCGGAGGTCGAGGGCGGCTTCGACGTCCAGGCCGACGAGGTACCGGCAGGCGGGCTGGGTGACTGGCTGCAGGCGCACGCCCGCACCGGGAGCACCGGCGTCATCCTCCGCGGCACGTGGGGCCGCGGCACCGGTGAGCTCACCGGCATCGCGCTCGCGGCCGGCGACGGGCACGCCACGTTCGTCGACGTGGGCCCCGATCTCGACGTCGCCGACGAGCAGGCGCTGGCCGCCTGGCTCGCCGACCCGGCGGCGGCGAAGGTCGTGCACGAGGTGAAGGGCCCGCTGCTGGCGATCTGGGCCCGGGGCTGGGAGCTGGAGGGGATCGTCAGCGACACGGCGCTGGCCGCCTACCTGGCGCTGCCGGGGCAGCGGTCGTTCGACCTGGGCGACCTCGCCGTCCGCTACCTCCGGCGCGAGCTGAAGGACGCCGCCGAGCCCGAGGGGCAGCTCACCCTCGACGGGCTGGGGCCCAGCGAGGAGGACGTCGCCCGCGAGGCGGCGCACGCCGACGTGCTCAAGGCCGTCGCGGTCAACGACCTCTCCGAGGCGCTGGACACCGTCCTCGGCCAGCGCGGGGGCGCCCACCTGCTCGGCGAGATCGAGCTGCCGCTGACCCGGGTGCTGGGCGCCATGGAGTACCGCGGCATCGCCGCGGACCTGGACTTCCTGCGCGAGCTGCAGCGGGAGTTCGCCGACGGCGTCGCCGCGGCGGCGGCGGAGTGCTACGCGGTGATCGGGCGCGAGGTGAATCTCGGGTCGCCCAAGCAGCTGCAGATCGTGCTCTTCGACGAGCTGGGCCTGCCCAAGACGAAGAAGAACAAGACCGGGTACACCACCGACGCCGACGCTCTGACGAACCTCTTGGCGCAGACCGGGCACCCGTTCCTCGAGCACCTGATGCGCCACCGCGACGTCACGCGGCTGCGCACGGTCATCGACGGGCTGATCCCGATGGTCGACGACGCCGGCCGCATCCACACGACCTTCCAGCAGACGATCGCCGCCACCGGCCGGCTGTCGTCCACCGACCCGAACCTGCAGAACATCCCCATCCGGACCGCGGAGGGCCGGCGCATCCGCCAGGCGTTCGTGGTCGGGGCCGGCTACGAGTCGCTGATGACGGCGGACTACAGCCAGATCGAGATGCGGATCATGGCGCACCTCTCCGGCGACGAGGGCCTGATCGAGGCGTTCACGTCGGGGGAGGACCTGCACTCCTTCGTCGCGTCCCGGGCCTTCGACATCCCGATCTCCGAGGTCGACCCCGAGATGCGCCGGCGGATCAAGGCGATGAGCTACGGGCTGGCCTACGGGCTCTCCGCCTACGGGCTGTCCGGTCAGCTGCGCATCTCCGTCGAGGAGGCGCGCGAGCAGATGCACGCCTACTTCGAGCGCTTCGGCGGCATCCGCGACTACCTGGACGGCGTCGTGGACGACGCCCGCCAGACCGGCTACACCGAGACCACGCTGGGCCGGCGGCGCTACCTGCCGGACCTCACCAGCGACAACGGGCAGCGCCGGCAGATGGCCGAGCGGATGGCGCTCAACGCCCCCATCCAGGGGTCGGCGGCCGACGTCATCAAGGTGGCGATGCTCAACGTCGAGAAGGCGATCGCCGCCGAGGGCCTGGCGTCGCGCATGCTCCTCCAGGTGCACGACGAACTGGTGCTCGAGGTCGCCCCGGGGGAGCAGGATGCCCTGGAGACGCTGGTCCGCCGCGAGATGGCGGGCGCCGCGCAGCTGTCGGTCCCGCTGGAGGTCTCGGTCGGCGTCGGGGCCAGCTGGGACGCCGCCGCCCACTGACCCTCACCCTCTTGTCGAGGGTCAGGGAGACCCCAGCGCATGTGTCAGTGCGGTACCGGTGGTCAACACCCCTCAGGTGACTGCTGAGCCACGTCCCGACCGGCCGACCCCGCAGGCACCCGACTGGCTGGTGCGTACCGCTGCGGTGGGTGGGCGGTTGCTGGTCCTCGTCGTCCTGGTCTGGCTGCTGGCCGGATTCGCCGTGAAGGTGACCGCCCTGCTGGTCGCCGTACTCGTCGGCTTGCTGATCGCCGGTGTGGTCGCGCCCGGGGTGGGGTGGGCCGGCCGGAAGGGCGTGCCCCGGTGGCTGGCCGCCGGCGGCGCGGTCCTGCTGATCCTCGGCGTGCTGGCCGGGGCCGCTGTCGGGCTCGGCGTCCGGATCGCCGGACAGCTGCCCCAGCTGCTCGACCAGCTCCGGTCGGCCGCCTCCGAGCTCTCCGGGACCTTCGGCGTCCAGCTGCCGGGGACCGGCTCGTCGTCCGGATCCGGCGGCCCCGGCGGCGGGCAGGGCGCCGGCCAGCTCCTCGGGCCGGCGCAGACCGTCGCCGAGGTGCTGGTCGCCGCCTTCCTCTCCTTCGCCCTGGCCTTCCTCTTCCTCGTGAGCGGCCCGGACATGTGGCGCTGGCTGCTCGGCAAGTTCGGCGGCCGGGTGCGGGAGGACGTCGACGCGGCGGGCCGGGCCGCGTGGACGACGGTGGGCGGCTACGTACGCGGGCTCACGATCGTCGCGGCGTTCGACGCGCTGGGCATCGGCATCGGTCTCGTCCTGCTCGGGATCCCGCTGGCTCTCACGCTGGCCGCGATGCAGTTCCTGGCGTCCTACATCCCGACGATCGGCGCCGTGGTCGCCGGCCTCGCGGCGGTGGTCGTCGCGTACGCCTCGGACGGCCTCGGCACGGCCGCGCTTGTGCTGGGCCTGGTCGTGGTCGTGCAGCAGATCGGCAACGACGTCATCGAGCCGTACGTGATGAAGAACCGGCTGCCGATCAACGCGGCGACGGTGCTGGTCGCGGTCACCGCCGGCGGCCTGCTGTGGGGCATCCCCGGGGCGCTGCTCTTCGTGCCCCTGACGGCGGCGATCACGGCCGGCGCGCACGAGGTGTGGGTCCGGCACGGTTCGCCGCCCGTGGCCGGCCGCTGAGCGCGGCTCCCTCAGCGCCGGCAGACGAGGACGAGGGTGCCGGGGACGAGGGCGCCGCGCTCGGGTGACCACTGGCCCCAGTGCTCCGTGCGGCCCGGCGTCCACTCCGGCTCGAGCAGGTCCTCCAGCACCAGCCCGGCGCCGACGACGGCCCGCACCCAGTCTCCGACCGTGCGGTGGTGCTCGACGTAGACCGTCCCGCCGGCGGCGTCGGTCTCCACGTACGGCGTGCGGTCGAAGTACGAGGAGACGATCCGCAGGTCCTCGGGGTCGGGGGAGTCGGGGAACGGCCAGCGCATCGGGTGGTTGACCGAGGCGACGAACCGGCCACCGGGCCGCAGCACCCGGGCGACCTCGCGCAGGGCGCCCTCGACGTCGGCGACGAAGGGCAGCCCGCCGAACGCCGAGCAGGCCAGGTCGACGCTGGCGTCGGCCAGGGGCAGCGCGCCGGCGTCGGCCTGCAGGAGCGGGACGGCGATGCCGGTGGACCGGTTGAGCTCCGCGGCACGGGCGAGCATCCCGGCGGAGAGGTCCAGCGCCACGACGTCGGCGCCCGCGGTGCGCAGCCAGCGGGCGCACGGAGCGGAGCCGCAGCCGATCTCCAGCACCCGCCGTCCGGCGACGTCACCCAGCAGGTGGGCGTCGGCCTCCCGCAGCCCCTCCGGGCACCACAGGAAGTCGGCGTCCCCGAGGTCGCGACCGTGCTCGGCCAGGTAGGCCGGCGCGGCCGCGTCCCACCAGCGCCGGTTGGCGCGCACCGACTCCTCGGCGCCCGCGGAGCGACGGGCCACCCCGCCGGCGGCCGGGTAGCCGTCGCTGCCGAGGGGGAGGGCCGGGCCGGGGACTGGTGCGCTCATGACACGCCGATCGTGACACGCCGCCGGCCGGGGATGACCGGTCCCACCCAGGTGGACCGGACGCGCCCGGCGTCCGTACGATGGAGAGGCGCCAGAGGTCTGTCGTGCCCTTCCCCTCCGGGAATGCCCGCGCCGGTTCTCCCCGCTGCACCTCCCCGCGGTCCGACGGCCGCGGGTCGTCCTGTCCCTACGCATAAACCGTCCGGAGCAACCAACCACATGACCTCCACTCAGGTCCGTCCTTCCAGCACTCCCCAGGTCGCCATCAACGACATCGGTACCGCCGAGGACTTCCTCGCGGCGATCGACCAGACGATCAAGTACTTCAACGATGGCGACATCGTCGAGGGCGTCATCGTCAAGGTGGACCGGGACGAGGTGCTGCTGGACATCGGCTACAAGACCGAGGGCGTCATCCCCTCGCGCGAGCTGTCCATCAAGCACGACGTCGACCCCAACGAGGTCGTCTCCGTCGGCGACGAGGTGGAAGCCCTGGTCCTCCAGAAGGAGGACAAGGAAGGGCGGCTGATCCTCTCCAAGAAGCGCGCGCAGTACGAGCGCGCCTGGGGCACGATCGAGGCCAAGAAGGAAGCCGACGAGGTCGTCACCGGCACCGTCATCGAGGTCGTCAAGGGTGGTCTCATCCTGGACATCGGCCTGCGCGGGTTCCTCCCGGCGTCGCTGGTCGAGATGCGTCGCGTCCGCGACCTGCAGCCCTACGTGGGCCGCGAGCTCGAGGCGAAGATCATCGAGCTGGACAAGAACCGCAACAACGTGGTCCTCTCCCGCCGCCAGTGGCTGGAGCAGACGCAGTCCGAGGTGCGCAGCGAGTTCCTCAACAAGCTCGCCAAGGGCCAGGTGCGGTCGGGTGTCGTCTCCTCGATCGTCAACTTCGGTGCGTTCGTGGATCTGGGTGGCGTCGACGGCCTGGTGCACGTCTCCGAGCTGTCCTGGAAGCACATCGACCACCCGTCCGAGGTCGTCGAGGTGGGCCAGGAGGTCACCGTCGAGGTCCTCGACGTCGACCTGGACCGCGAGCGGGTCTCCCTGTCGCTGAAGGCGACGCAGGAGGACCCGTGGCGTCAGTTCGCTCGCACGCACCAGATCGGGCAGGTCGTCCCCGGCAAGGTCACCAAGCTGGTCCCCTTCGGTGCGTTCGTGCGCGTCGACGAGGGCATCGAGGGCCTGGTGCACATCTCCGAGCTGGCCGAGCGCCACGTGGAGATCCCGGAGCAGGTCGTGCAGGTCGGCGACGAGATCCTGGTCAAGGTCATCGACATCGACCTGGACCGCCGCCGCATCTCGCTGTCGCTCAAGCAGGCCAACGAGGGCGTCGTCGGCGACGAGGAGCAGTTCGACCCGGCCGCCTACGGCATGGCCGCGTCCTACGACGAGCAGGGCAACTACATCTACCCCGAGGGCTTCGACCCGGAGACCGGCGAGTGGCTCGAGGGCTACGACGAGGCCCGCGAGACGTGGGAGCGGCAGTACGCCGAGGCCCAGGCCCGCTTCGAGGCGCACCGCAAGCAGATCGCGGCCGCCAAGGAGGCCGACGCCGAGGCGGCGGCCGGCGGCAGCTACTCCAGCGACGACGCTGCCGGCCCGGACGCCCCGGCCAGCACCGGCGGCACGCTGGCCAGCGACGAGGCGCTCGCCGCGCTCCGCGCCAAGCTGGCCGGCGGGGAGTGACCTGAGGGTCTGACCCGCTCGCTTCGCACGTCGGAGGCCCAGGACCGATCCGGTCCTGGGCCTCTGGCGTTCCCGGGGGTCGACGACCGGCGGCGTACCGCTGCCGGAGGAGCAGGCACGGCGAAGGGCCCGTGGACGAGGTCCACGGGCCCGTTCCGTCAGGTGTTCAGCAGCCGCGCCGCGGGATGCGGAGCACCGGGGCGGGAGCGGCGCCCGTCCGAGCCCGCGGACGCGAGGCGCCCAGCTGCGGGGAGGGGGGCCGACCCGGCTGCAGTGCCCGTCGCGACGACGTCATGGCGCGACGGGCGCTCGGCTCAGAGGCTGAGGATGATGGCGAACGCCGTGCGGGGGCGGCCGCCCGAGCCGGCCAGGAAGCTCCACGTGTGGCGACCGGTGGTCGGCGTCTGGAACATCCAGCGCAGCAGCGAGCTGCGGTGGGCGACGGCGGGCCGCTGGAACTGCATCCGCTCGCGGACCGCGGGGATGTCGGCGCAGCGCACGCCCGTGGCAGAGCCGAGCCGGTGCCGGCCGGCGGCGCGGGACGACGGGGATGCGGCGGGCGTGTGACGGGTCATGTTCTCGGTCTGCCTCTCTGGGCGGGGAAGATCGCCGGGGCAGACGTTAGCCGTGGTGCGCGTGTGACTCCTGCGACGCGCCGGGCGGGATGGGTCCGTGTTACCTCTCCGTGATGTCCGTGCCGAGTGGTCGCTACTGTCCGTGCATGCTGAGGATCGGACTGACCGGTGGGATCGGCTCGGGCAAGAGCACGGTGTCCAGGCTGCTGGCTGACCGGGGCGCCCTCGTCGTGGACGCCGACCGGATCGCGCGCGCGGTGCTCGAACCCGGCACCCCGGGGCTCGCCGCGGTCGCGGCCGAGTTCGGCGACGGCGTGCTCGCCGCCGACGGCTCGCTGGACCGGGCGGCGCTGGCCGCGGTGGTCTTCGCCGATGCGGGCGCCCGGCGACGGCTCGACGCGCTGGTGCACCCGCTGGTCCGGCAGCGCTCGGCCGAGCTGATCGCGGCAGCCCCGGCCGATGCCGTCGTCGTCAACGACGTGCCCCTGCTCGTGGAGACCGGTCAGGCCGGCTCCTACGACTTGGTACTGGTGGTGGAGACCGATGTGGAGACCCGGGTGGCGCGGCTGATCGAGCGCGGCCTCACCGAGGCCGACGCACGTGCCCGGATCGCGGCGCAGGCGACCGACGAGCAGCGACGGGCGGTCGCGGACGTCGTCCTCGACAACAGCGGGACGCAGGCAGAGCTGGCCGAGCAGCTCGACCGCCTCTGGACGGAACGGGTCGAGCCCGCTCGCGACTGACGCGGTCCCCCTCGTGCGACGGCGCCGGCGGGAGCCCGGTCGTCGCAGCCGGGTCGCCCGACCCGGGAACGAGAGAACCCCAGGCGCCTGTCCGGCGTCCTGGGGTTCCGCGTGGTGGGCGATACTGGGATCGAACCAGTGACCTCTTCCGTGTCAGGGAAGCGCGCTACCGCTGCGCCAATCGCCCGTCCCGGCCTCACGACCGGACCCTCCTCCGCGCTCGTGCTCCGCAGAGGAGACGAGGTGGAGACGGGATTTGAACCCGTGTAGACGGCTTTGCAGGCCGTTGCCTCGCCTCTCGGCCACTCCACCGCACGCGGGCACCAGTCTCTCGACCGGTGCCCGAGGTTCCGAGCGGATGACGGGATTCGAACCCGCGACCCTCACCTTGGCAAGGTGATGCTCTACCACTGAGCCACATCCGCGTACGAGAAGAACTTTAGCGGACGTCCCGAGGGGGGTTGAAGGGGGGGTCCCCCCGCTCCCTCCCAGGGCCGCCGCATCGGCGTCTTCCCAGGTCAGCGGCCCGGTGAGTCCGGTCCGCCGTTGGACAGCAGGGCGTCGAGCTCCTGGTCCAGGTGCAGCAGCCCGCTCTCCGAGCCCGACGGCACCAGGGTCTCGGTGTGCCGGAGGAAGGCGGCGACGGTCCCGCGGGAGAGCTCGAAGAGCGCCTCGCCGGACGGGGCCCGCAGGTGCAGGAAGAGCAGGTCGGCCGTCGCATGGGCCGGCCAGACGCGGACGTCGCCGTCGCCGGTCGGGTGCTCCAGGCCGGCCTGGAGGAGTTCACGGCTCACCAGCCACGAGATGCCGTCGTCGCCGTCGGCCGTCGCGTCGGGCTCGCCGGCGTCGCCGAAGGCGATGCGCACCGCGAACGGGTCGGCGGGGTCGTAGCAGAGCAGCGCCGGGACCTCGGTCCACGACTGCGGGCCGACCAGCTGAAGAGTGATGGGGGAGATGTGGCCGGGCATCCATCGGCTCGTCATGTCAGGTCAACGACCGGGGGAACGAGAGGTGACGTGCTTCCGGGGGTGGGATCACACCCGCATCATGCGTCACAGACGGGTGAGTCAAACCGGATGGGCGTGTCGGAACGAAAGCCCCGTGTGAGCATGGGAGCCGTGAGCCGACCGGTCCTCCGGCCGGAGGACGGCGTCGGGGACGTCGAGATCCTCCGCCGCATCCGCGCTGGTGACCGCAGTGCCGTCGACGATCTGTACGACCGCTTCCGGCGCCCCGCGTTCGCGCTGGCCCGCCGCATCGTGGCCGACGACGGGCTGGCCGAGGACGTCCTCCAGGACGTGTTCCTGATGGTGTGGCGGGACCCGAGCGCCTACGACGGCGCGCGGGGGAGTTTCGCGTCCTGGTTGCTCGCGGTGGTGCACCACAAGGCCGTCGACGCGGTCCGCCGGGAGGAGTCGCAGCGGCGCCGGCAGGCGCGGGCCGAGGACGAGGCCGTGCTCGAGGCCCCCGGAGCGGCCCGCGACGTCGAGGACGACGCGTGGTCCCGCGTGGTCGCCGAGCAGGTCCGCTCGGCCCTGGGCGAGCTGCCGGGACCGCAGAAGGAGGCCCTCACGCTGGCCTACTACGGCGGCTACACCCAGCGGGAGGTGGCCGCGCTGACCGGGACACCGCTCGGCACGGTGAAGACGCGGATGCTGGCCGGCATGCGGCGGCTCAGGTCGGAGCTGGGCGGGGTGTCCGGTCCGGGCGCCGGGGGAGCGCTGGGCGGGAGCACGCCGATGGACGGGACGGCGACATGAACGGAGAGCACGAGTACGACGAGCTCGCGGTGGGCTGGGCGCTGCACTCGCTGGAGCCGGCGGAGGAGGCCGACTTCGGCCGGCACCTCGCCACCTGCGAGCGCTGCGCCCGGACGGTCGCCGAGACGTCGGAGGTCATGGCCGCCATGGCACACGACCTGCCCGCGGCCGAGCCGTCCCCGGAGCTGCGGTCCCGGCTCCGCGCCGCCGTGGAGGAGACCGAGCAGCTGCCCCCGGCCGCCACGCCGCCCGCGGGCTCGTCGGCCGCCGTTCCCGTGAGCCCGGCCGAGCGCACCGGCCCCCGGCCCGTCCCCCGTCAGGAGCAGCCGGGGAGGCGGAGCCTCCTGCCCCGCGCCCTGGTCGCCGCCGGGGTCGCCGCGGTGGTCGGCCTCGGCCTGGGGGTCGTCGTCCTCGATCGCTCGCAGGAGGACCTGCGCTCGACCGTGGCCGCCCAGGAGCGGGTCGTGGACGAGCTCCTGCGACCGGGCCGGGCCGCGATCGCACCCCTCGCCGCCGACGAGCAGCAGGTGGCGACCGTTGTGGTCCGGGATGACGCGCTGCAGGTCATCACCGACGGGCTGGAACCCAACGACCGGACGTCGACGACGTACGTGGTGTGGGGACTCGGCGAGGGCGACCCCGTGGCGCTCGGCGAGTTCGACGTCGCACGGTCACAGATCGAGATCCATTCCGTAGGCTCCGGGGAGACCGGGATCGACGCGTTTCCCGAGTACGGCATCAGCATCGAGCCCGGTCGCCAGGCTCCGTCGGCCCCGACGGAGGTCGTCGCGACCGGGCAGGTGACCAGCTGAGCGGAACGAGGACGACGGCAGCGATGGGACACCCGCAGCCGGAGACGGCCGACGAGCGGCGCGAGCGGTACGACACCGACGAGGTGTACAGCCTGCGCGAGCGCGTGGCCGTGCTGCGCTGGCGGCGGCGGCTGGCGGTCCGCCGCAGCGTCAACCACGGCTACCGGGTCGGTGTCGGGATCGTCGGCGGGCTGGTCGTCGCCGTCGGGCTGCTCACCATCCCGCTGCCCGGCCCGGGGTGGCTCACCGTCATCGCCGGCCTCTTCGTCCTCGCCACCGAGTTCACCTGGGCCGAGCGCCTGCTCGAGTTCACCAAGCGTCACGTCAAGCGCTGGACCGACTGGGTCACCGCCAAGCCGGTGTGGGTGCGGCTGGTGCTCGGACTGGCGACCGCGGCCTTCGTGTACGGCATCCTGGTGGTCAGCCTGTACGTCATGGGCGTGCCCGACTGGATGCCGGGGTGGGTGCCGCTCTGGCGATGAGCGTCTGGCACAATCGGACGCGTACCGGGCGATTGGCTCAGTGGTAGAGCGCTTCGTTCACACCGAAGAGGTCACTGGTTCGAACCCAGTATCGCCCACCGGTACGAGAGGCCCGGTCCGCAGCAGCGGACCGGGCCTTCGTCGTCCCACGGCGCGATGCGCGCGGACGCGGGACCATGGGACGGGTGAGCGCCCAGCCCGATCGAGCGGCCCGGCTGGAGCTGATCCTCGACCGGGACGGGGCCACCTGCGTCTGGTGCGGGCGCGCGTTCTCCGCCCAGGTCCGCCCCACCACCGAGCACGTCGTGCCCCGGGTCAAGGGCGGGCCCTCCTGGCTGGAGAACGAGGTCGCCGCCTGCGGTGGGTGCAACGGCGCCCGCGGGCACCGCACCCCGGTGGAGTGGCTGGAGGAGTGCCGGCGCCGCGGCTGGCGGGCCGACGAGGACCGCCTGGCCCGGACGCTGGAGGCGCTGGTGCAGGCGATCGCCCGCACCGGCGGCCAACGGCGGGCGCGGCCCTACCTCGACGCCCAGCTCCGCCGCCTGCGGCGGGCCCGGGACGCGGCCTAGGGTCGGTTGCGTGACGACGGCCGGGCGCGTGGCGCAGATCTGGATATACCCGGTGAAGTCCCTCGGCGGGACCGCGCGCGACCGGGTGCGGCTGGCCCCCACCGGCCCGGAGGGGGACCGCACCTCCGCCGTCGTCGACGCGGCCACGGGCGAGGTGCTGCGCGGCCGGCACGCACCCGGGCTCGCGGCTCTCGCACCCACCGGGGACCCGGCCGCCGACGAGCGGGCGGTCGCCCAGGCCCTCGGCCGGGAGGTCCGCGTCCGGCCGGTCGACGGCGGGTCCGGTGCCGATGCCGCCGCCGTGCACCTGGTCTCCCGCCAGGCCGTCGAGCGGGCCGCCGGGGGCGACGTGCCCGAGGGCTGCTCGGCCGACGACCCGCGGGCCAACGTGCTGCTCGACATGCCCGACGACGACGAGCGCGGCTGGGTCGGCCGCACCGTGCGCATCGGGGAGGCGGAGCTCGCGATCACCCGGACGCCGAAGCACTGCCTGGGGGTCTACGCGGAGGTGCGCCGGCCCGGCGAGATCGCCATCGGCGACGTCGTGCTGCTCCAGCCGCGGCCGTGACGCACCGCTGCAGCGCCGCCGGGACCGCCCTGGCGGCCCGCTCACCGTCGAGCTGGGCGCGGACGCGGTGACGGTGCGCCCCGCCGGGCCGGCGCTCGCGCCGCGGTGAAAGGGCTGCGGGTCCGGCCGGGCCCGCGCACTAGGCTCGGGGCCGGTGACCGGCCCGGCCGGTCCGCCGCCGACGCCGCACCCGACCCCCTGGAGCCCCTGTGCCGACCCCGCCCTCGCCAACCGCAGTCGGACCGATCCGGGTGCCGGCCGGGACGACGGCGCAGCAGGCGCTGAAGGACGCCGGCGTCCCCCTCAAGGGCCCCGACGGCGCCGTCGTCGTGCGCGACCTCGCCACCGGCGACCTCAGGGACCTGGCCTGGACCCCGGACGCCGACGCCGAGGTGGACCCGGTCCCGGCCGCCAGCGCGGACGGCCGCGCGGTCATCCGGCACTCGGCCGCGCACGTGCTGGCGCAGGCGGTGCAGGACCTGTTCCCGGGCACCCGCCTGGGCATCGGCCCGCCGGTCGAGAACGGCTTCTACTACGACTTCGACCCCGAGCGGCCGTTCACCCCCGAGGACCTGCAGGCCCTCGAGAAGAAGATGACCGAGATCGTCCGCGCGGGGCAGCACTTCTCCCGGCGCGAGATCAGTGACGCCGACGCGCAGGCCGAGCTCGCGCACGAGCCGTACAAGCTCGAGCTGATCGGCCTCAAGGGCGGCGCCGGCGAGGCCGCCGAGGGAGCCGACGTCGAGGTGGGCGGCGCCCAGCTGACCATGTACGACAACCTCGACGCGCGCAGCGGCGACCGGGTGTGGACCGACCTCTGCCGCGGCCCGCACCTGCCGCGCACCTCGAACATCCCGGCGTTCTCCCTCACCCGCAGCGCCGCCGCCTACTGGCGCGGGAGCGAGAAGAACCCGCAGCTCCAGCGGGTGTACGGCACCGCGTGGGAGAGCAAGGACGCGCACAAGGCGTACCTGGAGCACCTCGCCGAGGCCGAGCGCCGCGACCACCGCCGGCTGGGCGTCGAGCTGGACCTGTTCAGCTTCCCCGACGAGATCGGCTCCGGCCTCCCCGTCTTCCACCCCAAGGGCGGGGTGATCAAGCGGGAGATGGAGGACTACGTCCGGCGCCGGCACCTCGAGGAGGGCTTCGACTACGTCGGGACCCCGCACATCAGCAAGAGCGGGTTGTTCGAGACCTCCGGTCACCTCCCGTACTACGAGGAGACCATGTTCCCGGGCATGGACCTGGACAACGCGAAGTACTACCTCAAGGCAATGAACTGCCCGATGCACAACCTGATCTTCCGGTCGCGCGGGCGGTCCTACCGCGAGCTGCCGCTGCGGCTGTTCGAGTTCGGGTCGGTCTACCGGTACGAGCAGTCCGGCGTGGTGCACGGCCTGACCCGGGTGCGCGGCTTCGCCCAGGACGACTCGCACAGCTACGTGACCCCCGAGCAGGCCCCGGGGGAGATCCGGCACCTGCTGCACTTCGTGCTCGGTCTGCTGCGCGACTTCGGCCTCGACGACTACTACCTGGAGCTGTCCACGCGCGACGACTCCGACAAGTTCATCGGGTCCGACTCGGAGTGGGCGGTCGCCACGACCGTCCTCGAGGAGGCGGCGAAGGAGACCGGCCTGGAACTGGTGCCGGATCCCGGCGGGGCGGCCTACTACGGGCCGAAGATCTCCGTCCAGGCCCGGGACGCGATCGGGCGCACCTGGCAGATGTCGACGATCCAGTACGACTTCAACCAGCCCGCGCGGTTCGGCCTCGAGTACACCTCCGCCGACGGCGGCCGGCAGCAGCCGGTGATGATCCACTCGGCGAAGTTCGGCTCGATCGAGCGGTTCTTCGGCGTCCTCACCGAGCACTACGCCGGCGCCTTCCCGGCCTGGCTGGCGCCGGTGCAGGTGGTCGGCATCCCGGTCACCGACGAGCAGGTGCCCTACCTGACCGACGTGGCGCTGAAGCTGCGCGCCCGCGGCATCCGGGTGGAGATCGACGACTCCGACGACCGGATGCAGAAGAAGATCCGCACCGCCAGCAAGCAGAAGGTGCCGTTCGTGCTCATCGCGGGCGGGACCGACGCCGAGGCCGGCGCGGTCTCCTTCCGGTACCGCGACGGCAGCCAGCGCAACGGCATCCCGGTGGACGACGCCGTCGGGGAGATCGCCGCCTGGGTCGCCGCCCGGAGCAACGCCGACCCCACGGCCGGGAACACGGCGGTCCCCGGATGACCACCGGCCCGAACGAGCCGTACCGGGTCGCCGTGTCCTCCGACGACGGCGGCCCGGCGACGGTGTTCGAGCACCTGTGGACGCCCTACCGGATGGCCTACATCCGCGGCGAGGGCAAGCCCACGGGCACCCACGACTGCCCGTTCTGCGTCATCCCGACCCTCGGCGACGAGGACGGGCTGATCGTGGCCCGGGGCGCGTCGGTGTTCGCCGTCCTCAACCTGTACCCGTACAACGCCGGGCACCTGATGGTCGTCCCGTACCGGCACGTGCCCGACTACACCGACCTCACCACCGACGAGGTGGCCGAGCTGGGGGCCTTCACCCAGACGGCGATGCGGGTGGTGCGGGCGGTCACCGGCGCGCACGGCTTCAACATCGGCATGAACCAGGGCTCGGTGGCCGGGGCCGGCATCGCCGACCACCTGCACCAGCACGCCGTGCCGCGCTGGGGCGGCGACACCAACTTCATGCCGGTCATCGGCCTCACCCGGGTGCTGCCGCAGGTGCTGCGGGAGACCCGGGAACTGCTGGCCGGTGCCTGGGCCGAGCAGGCCACCGAGCCCTCGTCGCCCGAGCCCACCACCCCGGTGTCGTCCGCCCACCCCACCACCCCGGCGGAGGCCTGAGTGCTCGGCGTCAACGCCCGGCCCGTCGTGGCCAAGGTGGTCAACCCGATCGTCACCCGGCTGGCCCGGGTGGGGGTCACCCCCGACATGGTGACCATCACCGGAACCGTCGGCGCGATCGCCGGGGCCGCGGGGCTGATCGCCACCGGGCACCTCCTCTGGGGCGCCTTCACCGTCACGGTCTTCGTGCTGCTCGACATGCTCGACGGCGCCCTGGCCCGGCTGCGCGGCGGCGGCTCGGTGTTCGGCGCGGTGCTGGACTCCGTGGGCGACCGGGCCGCGGACGCCGCCATCTTCGGCGCGCTGGTCTGGTGGTTCGCGGGCGCCGGGGACAACCGGCTGCTGGTCTTGCTCGCCCTGCTCTGCCTGGTCCTCGGCGTGCTCACCTCCTACATCAAGGCGCGCGCCGAGGGCGTGGGCCTGTCCTGCGACGTCGGGGTCGTCGAGCGCACCGAGCGGCTCATCCTGGTCCTGGTCGGCACCGGCTTCACCGGCCTCGGCATCCCGTACGCCGTGCACGTGGCGCTCTGGGTGCTGCTGGTCGGCAGCGCGATCACGGTGGGTCAGCGCGTGCTCGCCGTGAAGCGAGCCGCCGGCGGACGGCGGATCACGCCGTGAGCGGCGCCCGCGCCCGGCTGGCGGAGCGGCTGACCGACACCGGCTACGCGGCCGGCTGGCGCGCGGTGCGGATGTTGCCCGAGCCGGTCGCCCGGGGGGCGTTCGACCGCGCCGGCCGCTGGACGGCGGAGCGGGACGGGCGCGGTGTGCGGCAGCTCCGGGCGAACCTGCGCGTCGCCACCGGGGGCCGGCTGCCCGAGGCGGAGCTCCAGGACCTGACCGTCCGGGCGATGCGCTCCTACGCGCGCTACTGGCAGGAGGCCTTCCGGCTGCCCGCGCTCGGCACCGACCGGATCCTCGACGGCAGCGTGATCGTCGGCGCCGAGCACCTGGCGGCCGCCCGCGACCAGGGCCGCGGCCTGGTGGTCGCCCTGCCGCACAGCGGGAACTGGGACGCCGCCGGGGTCTGGTTCGTCGACTGGCTGGGTGGGCCGTTCATGACGGTGGCCGAGCGGCTGCGGCCCGAGTCGCTCTACCGCCGGTTCCTCGACTACCGGGAGACCCTCGGCATGCGCGTGGTCCCGCTCACCGGAGGGCCCCGGCCGAGCACGGAGGTGCTCCGTGACTGGCTGAAGGACGGCGGGGCCAGCTGCCTGCTCGTCGACCGCAACCTCGGCACCGGCGGCGTCCCGGTCAGCTTCTTCGGGCGACCGGCCACGATGCCCGGCGGCCCGGCGCTCCTCGCCGACCAGACCGGCGCCGCGCTGCACCCGGCCGTCTGCCGGTTCAGCGAGCACGGCTGGCGGATGCACGTCTACCCGGAGGTACCGGTGCAGGGCCCCGGCCGGCTCCGGGACCGGGTGGCCGGTGCGATGCAGGGCGTCGCCGACGCGTTCACCGAGGGGATCGCCGAGCGGCCCGAGGACTGGCACATGCTCGGTCGCATCTGGCCCGACGTGCCGCCGGATCCGCCGCGGGACGGCCGGGAGGGGATCCGCTGATGCGCATCGGCCTGGTGTGCCCGTACCGGTGGGACGTCCCCGGGGGCGTGCAGTACCACGTGCGCGACCTGGCCGAGACGCTGCGCGGCATGGGGCACCACGTCGAGGTGCTGACGCCCGCCGAGCGGGAGGAGTCGGTCAGCGATCCGTTCCTCACCTTCGCCGGGCGGACCGTCCCGGTGCCCTACAACGGCTCGATGGCGAGCCTGCAGTTCGGGCCGGTGTCGGCCGCGCGGGTGCGCCGCTGGCTGCGCGAGGGCCGCTTCGACGTCGTCCACGTGCACGAGCCGGCCACGCCGTCGGTGTCGCTGCTGGTCTGCATGATCGCGACCGGCCCCATCGTGGCGACGTTCCACGCCGCGACCACCCGGTCCAAGTGGCTGGCCGCCGTCGGGCCCATGACGCGGCCGTGGCTGGAGAAGATCAGCGGCCGGATCGCCGTCTCCGACTTCGCGCGGCGGGTGCAGGTCGAGCACCTCGGCGGGGACGCGGTGATCCTGCCCAACGGGGTGCACGTGCCGTTCTTCGCCGAGGGCCCCGGGCTGCCGGGGTTCGGGCGGGGCACCGGCGGGCCGCCGACCATCGGCTTCCTCGGCCGCTACGACGAGCCCCGCAAGGGCCTGCCGGTGCTGCTCCAGGCCATGCGCGGCGTGCTCCGGCGGCACCCCGGCGTGCGGCTGCTGGTCGCCGGGCGGGGGGACGCCGACGAGCTGTGGCGGCTGGTGGGGGAGGAGCTGCGCCCGCACGTCACGCTCCTGGGCGAGGTCTCCGAGGCGGACAAGGCGGCCTTCCTCCGCTCCGTGGACGTGTACTGCGCGCCCAACCTCCTCGGCGAGTCCTTCGGCGTGATCCTCATCGAGGCGATGGCGGCCGGCGCACCCATCGTGGCCAGCGATCTCGACGCGTTCTCGCGCGTGCTCGACGGCGGCGACGCGGGGGTGCTGGTGCGCCGCAACGACGCCGCGGCGCTGGGCCGGGCCCTGGACGAGCTGCTCGCCGACCCGGGGCGCCGGGCGGAGCTCGCGGCGCGGGGCTCGGCGGCGGCCGCGCAGTACGACTGGCAGGTGCTGGCCCGCCGGATCCTCGCCGTCTACGAGACCGTGCTGCCCGCGGGTGGCGGTGTGGTGACGGCGGGTACCGACGACGACTTCCCCGCGGTTCCGCCGACAGGCACCGCGGCGCGACCTCCCCACATCAGGCGGCCGCGCCGCTAGCCTCGCCACCGTGACGCCCGAGGCCTGGTCGCTGCTCGCCACCGGAGTCCTCCTGGTCCTGCTCGGCTGGGCCATCTGGACCCTCACCCGCCTGCGGCGGCTCGCCGCGCGGGTGGACCGGGCGTGGGCGGTGCTGGACGCCCAGCTGCAGCGCCGGGCCGGTCTGGCCGAGGAGCTGGCCCGCAACCACCCGGCGGCCCTGGGCCCGGAGCTGGCCGCCCGGCTGGCCGTGGGCGCCGCGCAGGCGCGCGCCTCGCGGACCGACGGCGACCGGGAACTGGCCGAGAACGCCCTCGGCCACGACCTGCACCAGCTGCCCGCGGACCTGCCGGGCGTGCCCGCCGCGCTGCGCACCGACCTCGCGGGCACCCAGACCCGGGTCGCGCTGGCCCGGCGCTTCTACAACGACGCCGTCCGCGACACCCGGGAGCTGCGCGGCCGCCGGTTCCCCCGCTGGACGGGGCTGCACCGGACCCATCGGCTGCCCCGGTACTTCGACATCGACGACCGGCTGGGCGCGGTGATCAGGGACGCCGACCCGGCGGGGCACCGGGGCGGCTGACGGCCGTATGGTCGGGCGCAACTCGACGCGTCCATGCAAAGGCAGACACCAGTGGCAGAGCACCTCGACCAGACGGACACCACGACCGGCACCGACCGGGTGAAGCGCGGGATGGCCGAGCAGCTCAAGGGCGGCGTGATCATGGACGTCGTCACCCCGGAGCAGGCGAAGATCGCCGAGGACGCCGGCGCGGTCGCGGTCATGGCGCTGGAGCGGGTGCCGGCCGACATCCGCGCCCAGGGCGGCATCGCGCGGATGAGCGACCCCGACATGATCGCGGGGATCATCGGGGCGGTCTCGATCCCGGTCATGGCCAAGGCCCGCATCGGGCACTTCGTCGAGGCGCAGGTGCTGCAGGCCCTCGGGGTCGACTACATCGACGAGTCCGAGGTGCTGACCCCGGCCGACGAGGCGCACCACATCGCCAAGAGCGCGTTCACCGTGCCGTTCGTGTGCGGCGCCACCGACCTCGGCGAGGCGCTGCGGCGCATCTCCGAGGGCGCGGCGATGATCCGCTCCAAGGGCGAGGCCGGCACCGGCAACGTCGTCGAGGCCACCCGGCACATGCGCGCCCTCCGCGCCGGGATCAAGCGGCTGGCCACGCTGGACGAGACCGAGCTGTTCGTCGCGGCCAAGGAGCTGCGCGCGCCGTACGACCTGGTGGCCGAGGTGGCCCGGCTGGGCGAGCTGCCCGTCGTCCTCTTCACCGCCGGTGGCATCGCCACCCCCGCCGACGCGGCGATGATGATGCAGCTCGGCGCCGAGGGCGTGTTCGTCGGCTCGGGGATCTTCAAGTCCGGCGACCCCGCCCAGCGGGCGGCGGCCATCGTCCAGGCGACGACGTTCTTCGACGACCCGGACGTCATCGCCAAGGTCTCCCGCGGGCTGGGGGAGCCGATGGTGGGCATCAACGTCGCGACGCTCCCGGAGAGCGAGCGGTACGCCACCCGCGGCTGGTGAGCGAGGAGGGCCGGCGCCGGATCACCGGGCTGGACGTCGCGCGCGGGCTCGCCGTGCTCGGCATGTTCGCCGCGCACATGCGGCTCGGCGACGAGCTGCGGCCCGATCCGCAGACCTGGTCCGCGCTGGTCGACGGCCGCTCGTCGATCCTCTTCGCCACCCTGGCCGGCATCTCGGTCGCGCTCCTCTCCGGGCGCACCCGGCCGCCCGCCGGTGCGGAGCTGTCCCGCGTGCGGCTGCGGATCCTCGTCCGTGCGCTGTGGGTGTTCGCCATCGGCTGGGCGCTGGAGCAGCTGGACACCTTCGTCGCGGTCATCCTCGGCGTGTACGGGGTGCTCTTCGTCCTGGTGCTGCCGTTCCTGCGCTGGCCGGTGCGCCGGCTGCTCCTCGCTGCGGCCCTCGTCGCCGTCGGGGTCCCGCCGCTGCTCGTCGTCGCCGGTCAGGTGCTCGTGGCGGCGGACGTCGCCGACGGGCTCGTCCCCTCGCTGCTGGTCACCGGCTACTACCCGGCGCTGCTCTGGATCTCCTTCGTCCTGGTCGGTCTGGCGGTGGGCCGGCTGGACCTGGCCTCCGGCGCGGTCCGGCGCAGGCTGGCCCTGGCGGGCGGCGCGGCCGTGGTGGTGGGCTACGGCGGGGGCTGGGCGAGCACCCGGCTGCTGGCCGACGGCGTGCCGTCCGCCGGCCCGGAGACCGGGTTCACGGTCCCCGGGGCCTTCGACGTCCGCTGGCTGACCGGCGCCGAACCGCACAGCGGGACGACCTTCGAGGTGGTCGGCTCCACCGGCCTCGCCGTCCTGGTGGTGGTGACCTGCCTGCTGCTGGCCGAGCGGCTGCCGCGGCCGGTCTCGCCGCTGGCCGCGGTGGGAGCGCTGGCGCTGACCGTGTACTCCGCGCACCTCCTGGCGATCCGGGTGCTCATGGAGGTCGTGCCCGGCCAGGTGGAGGGGCCGGGCCTGTGGCTGCGGTTCGCCGTCGCCGCGCTGGCCGGGGCGTGGCTGTGGCGGCGGATCCTGGGCCGCGGACCGCTGGAGTGGCTGCTCACCTGGACCTCGAGCCGGGTGGCCGGGCTCGCCCCGTCGTCACCCGCCGTCTGAGGGGCGCCGTAGCGTGGACCGTCGTGTCCACCGGATCCGCACGTCCCGTCATCGGGGTCCTGGCGCTGCAGGGCGACGTCCGGGAGCACGTGGCCGCGCTGCGGGCCGAGGGCGCCGAGGCCCGGCCGCTGCGCCGCCCGGAGGAGCTCGCCGACGTCTCCGGCATCGTCGTCCCCGGCGGGGAGTCGACGACGATGACCAAGCTGGCCGGCCGGTTCGGCCTGCTGGGACCGCTCCGCGAGGCGGTCCGCGCGGGGCTGCCCGCCTACGGCACGTGCGCCGGCATGATCCTGCTCGCCGACCGGCTGCTGGACGCGCCGCCGGACCAGCCGACCATCGGCGGGCTCGACGTCACCGTGCGGCGGAACGCCTTCGGCCGGCAGGTCGACTCCTTCGAGACGCGGGTCGACCTGGCCGGTCTGGACGGCGGTCCCCTGCACGCGGTCTTCATCCGGGCACCGTGGGTGGAGCAGGCCGGGTCCGGGGTGCAGGTCCTCGGGCGGGTCGTCGGTGGTCCGGCCGACGGTAGGATCGTCGCGGTCCGCCAGGGGAACGTGGTGGCCACCAGCTTCCATCCGGAGTTGACCGGGGACCGCCGGGTGCACGCGCTGTTCGTCGACATCGTGCGCCGTCACCTGGCCGAGAAGGCCGGCCCGGGCGCCGGGGACGAGAGAGGACTGCCGAACAGATGAGCGGCCATTCCAAGTGGGCGACGACCAAGCACAAGAAGGCCGGCATCGATGCCAAGCGCGGCAAGCTCTTCGCCAAGCTGATCAAGAACATCGAGGTCGCGGCCCGCACCGGCGGTGGTGACCCCGCGGGCAATCCGACGCTGTTCGACGCCATCCAGAAGGCGAAGAAGAGCTCGGTCCCGAACGACAACATCGACCGCGCCGTCAAGCGCGGCGCGGGCCTCGAGGCCGGTGGCGTCGACTACCAGGGCATCACCTACGAGGGCTACGCCGCCGGCGGCGTCGCCGTCCTCATCGAGTGCCTGACCGACAACAAGAACCGCTCGGCCATGGAGGTCCGCACCGCCATGACGCGCAACGGCGGGTCGATGGCGGACCCGGGGTCGGTCTCCTACCTCTTCTCCCGCAAGGGCGTCGTGGTCGTGCCCACCGCCGACGGCGTGGACGAGGACAGCGTGCTCATGGCCGTCCTGGACGCCGGCGCCGAGGAGGTGCGGGACCTCGGCGACACGCTGGAGGTGCTCTGCGAGCCCGGCGACCTGATCCCCGTGCGCACCGCCCTGCAGGACGCCGGCATCGACTACGACTCCGCCGAGGCCGGCTTCCAGCCGAGCGTCCAGGTGGAGCTGGACGTCGACGGCGCGGGCAAGGTGTTCCGGCTCATCGACGCCCTCGAGGACCTCGACGACGTGCAGAACGTGTACGCGAACTACGACGTGTCCGACGAGGTCATGGAGCAGGTCGCGGCCGACGCCTGAGCAAGGATTCCGGTGCCCCCCACCGCTCGCAGGCTCGCGGCGGGTCCCTGCGCCGGGGCCGTTCCAGGACGTCGCCTGGCGTGTTGGGGGCCTGTCGTCCCCGTCGCCGGTTAGCGTGGGTCGAACACCAGTTCGGCTGACGGGAGCGTGACCATGCGGGTGCTCGGCATCGACCCGGGCCTCACCCGGTGCGGGTGGGGTGTGGTCGACGGTCGCCCCGGCGCGCGCCCCGCGGCGATCGGCGTCGGCGTGGTCCGCACCATGCCGGAGCTGGACCTGGAGCTGCGCCTGCTGGAGCTGCACACCGCCGTCACGGCGCTGCTGCGGGAGCACCGGCCCGACGTCGTGGCGATCGAGCGGGTCTTCACCCAGAACAACAAGGGCACCGCCACGGGGACGGCGCAGGCGGCCGGTGTCGCCGCGCTGGCCGCGGCGCAGGCGGACCGGCCGGTCGCCTGGCACACGCCCAGCGAGGTCAAGGCGGCCATCTCCGGCAACGGCCGCGCGGACAAGGAGCAGGTCACCCTCATGGTCACCCGGGTCCTCGGGCTCGCCGCCGCACCCAAGCCGGCCGACGCCGCCGACGCGCTGGCCCTCGCCGTCTGCCACGCCTGGCGCGGCCCGGCGCAGCAGCGGCTGCGCAGCGCGGCGATCGCGAGCGGCATCGGCGCGCCGGTGCGCGCGACGACCCTGCCGCGCTGGACGGGGGTGGCGGCCCGATGATCGCCAGCCTGCACGGCCGGGTGGCCGCGGTGGGTCCCGACGGCGCCGTCGTCGAGGTGGGCGGGATCGGTCTGTCGGTGCAGTGCACGCCCGGCACGATCGCCCGGCTGCAGGTGGGCGAGGCGGCCCGGCTGGCCACCAGCCTCGTGGTGCGCGAGGACTCGCTCACCCTCTACGGCTTCGCCGACGACGACGAGCGCCAGCTGTTCGAGCTGCTGCAGACCGCGAACGGCGTCGGCCCGCGGCTGGCCCAGGCGGTGCTGGCCATCCACCCGCCGCGGGAGGTCCGGCGGGCGGTGTCGACGGCCGACGTCAAGGCACTCATGCAGGTGCCGGGCATCGGCAAGAAGGGTGCCGAGCGACTGATCCTCGAGCTGCGCGATCGCCTCGGCTCGACCAGCACCGACACCTCCCTCGACGCACCGGCGCCCGCCGGCCTGCCGGTCACGCCGGTGGCCCCGTGGCGCGACCAGCTCACCTCGGCCCTGGTCGGGCTGGGCTGGAGCGCCAAGGAGGCCGAGGGCGCGGTCACCCAGCTCGCCCCGGTGGCCGACGAGCAGGTCGTCGCCACCGGCAGCGTCGAGGTCGCCGTCCTGCTCCGCCAGGCCCTCCAGCTGCTGGGCAGGTCATGAGCGCGCCGTTCGACCGCTCGCTGACCGGGGAGCTGGCCGGCGAGGCGGCGCCGGAGTGGACGGTCTCGCCGCAGGCGGGTGACGAGGAGCGGGTCGTCGAATCGGCGCTGCGCCCGCACTCGCTGCAGGACTTCATCGGCCAGCCCAAGGTCGCCCGGCAGCTCGCCCTGGTGCTGGAGGGGGCCAAGCGGCGTGGTCGCACCCCCGACCACGTGCTGCTCTCCGGTCCGCCCGGCCTGGGGAAGACCAGCCTGGCGCTGATCATCGGCTCCGAGCTCGGCACGTCGGTGAAGATCACCAGCGGCCCCGCGATCGAGCGCTCCGGCGACCTCGCCGCCATGCTCTCCAACCTGGCGGCCGGCGACGTGCTCTTCATCGACGAGATCCACCGCATCGCCCGCCCCGCCGAGGAGCTCCTCTACATGGCGATGGAGGACTTCCGGGTCGACGTCGTCGTCGGCAAGGGGCCCGGCGCCACGGCGATCCCGCTGGAGATCAACCCGTTCACGCTCGTCGGCGCCACCACCCGCGCCGGGCTGCTGACCGGCCCGCTGCGCGACCGCTTCGGGTTCGTCGGCCAGATGGAGTTCTACGAGCCCGAGGACCTGCAGCGGGTGCTCGCCCGCAGCGCCGACCTGCTCGGCGTGGAGCTGACCGACGAGGGGTCGGCGGAGATCGCCGGCCGCTCGCGGGGCACCCCGCGGATCGCCAACCGGCTGCTGCGCCGGGTGCGCGACTACGCCGAGGTCGAGGGCGACGGCCGGGTCACCCGCGCCGTCGCCGAGGCGGCGCTGGCGCTCTACGACGTCGACCACCTCGGCCTGGACCGCCTCGACCGCGCCGTCCTGGAGGCGCTGGTCGTCAAGTTCGGCGGCGGGCCGGTCGGCGTCGCCACCCTCGCCGTGGCGGTGGGGGAGGAGCCGCACACCGTCGAGGAGGTGTGCGAGCCCTTCCTGGTGCGCGCGGGGCTGCTGGCCCGCACCTCGCGCGGGCGGGTTGCCACCGAGGCGGCCTGGCAGCACCTCGGGCAGCCGCTGCCGCGGGGCGGCGTCCCCCTCGGGCGGGTCACAGCAGACCCACAGGCACCGGGGTCGTCGTCAGAAGCTCTGTTCGACGCCTAGACTCCCGGACGCTGGCGCGCAACTCGCAGGCCGGAACGTGCGCGTCCCGTCTGGTCGCCGCGCGTGCCGGTGCCGACGTACCCGACGCGGTCCCGTCCCGGACCGCACCCACCGCGGAGCACCAGTCGCGGAAGAGAGGCACACCTGTCGTGGAGTACTTCCCGCTGATCATGCTGGCCCTGCTGGCCGTCGTGCTGTTCGTGCTGCCCGCGCGGCAGCGCAAGAAGATGCAGGAGCAGAGCGCGGCGATGCAGGCGTCGCTCACGATCGGCACCCCGATCATGACCACCAGCGGGCTGCACGGCACCGTCGCCGCGCTCGGTGACACCACGCTCGACCTTGAGATCGCGCCGGGCGTCGTCGTCACCTTCGCCCGCCAGGCGGTCCTCGAGGTGCGGCGCCCGGCCGGCGTGGACGCGGTCGGGGACGACCCGTCCCGCCCGGCCGACGGCACCGTCTGACCCGGTAGACCTCCGTGGCCAACCGCTCCCTCCCCGCGGGGCGCTACTTCGGCGCGTTCGCGCTGATCGTCGCCCTCCTCTACGGGCTGGTCTTCTTCACCGGAGACACCCGGACACCGCAGCTCGGGCTCGACCTGCGCGGCGGCACGACCGTCACCCTGACCGCCCGCACCCCCGACGGCCAGGCGCCGGCCCAGGAGGATCTGGAGCTGGCCCGCCGGATCATCGAGCAGCGGGTGAACGGCCTCGGCGTCGCCGAGGCCGAGGTGGTCACCGAGGGCGACTCCAACATCGTCATCTCCGTCCCCGGGGAGGACGGCGAGCAGGCGCGCGAACTCGGCGCCACGGCGCAGCTGCGCTTCCGCCCGGTCATCGAGGTCGCCGCGGCCACCCCCGCGGAGGACGCGACGACCGAGGAGGGCGCCGAGACCGCCGACGGCGCCGAGGCGACCGACGACACGGCGACCGACGACACCGCGACCGGGGACACGGCGACCGGGGACGAGGGGGCCGACGACGCCGTCGAGGACCCGGCGCTCCCCGACCCGGACGCCCCGGCCGTGACGCAGGAGGAGGCCGCAGCGGAGTTCGCCACGCTGACCTGCGAGGCGGAGAACGTGACCGGCGACGTCGACCGGCCGGAGTCCTACGTGGCCGCCTGCAGCGAGGACGGCGCCGCGAAGTACCTGCTCGGCCCCACGATCATCGAGGGCACCGAGATCGACGACGCCAGCGCCGCGACCGACCCGACGGACGGCAGCTGGATCGTCCTGCTGGACTTCCAGTCCGGCGGCCGCGCGACCTGGGCGGCTTACACCGCTGCCAACGTGGGGGCCAACGTCGCCTTCACCCTGGACGGCCGGGTCGTCTCCGCGCCCACCATCCAGGGCGCGATCAACGGCCAGACCACCATCACCGGTGACTTCGACCAGGAGTCGGCCACGGAGCTCGCCAACCAGCTCCGCTACGGCGCCCTGCCGCTGACCTTCACCCAGGCGACCGCGCAGTCGATCTCAACCGAGCTCGGCGAGGAGCAGCTGGAGGCGGGCCTGATCGCCGGTGGCATCGGCATCGCGCTGGTGTTCGTCTACGCGCTGCTCTACTACCGGCTGCTCGGCCTGGTCATGATCGCCAGCCTCGCTCTCTCGGCAGTGGTCGTCTACGCCTTCCTGATCCTGCTGGGCCGCGAGATCGGCTTCACGCTGAGCCTCGCCGGCATCGCCGGGTTCATCGTGTCCATCGGCATCACCGCCGACTCGTTCGTCGTCTACTTCGAGCGCCTCAAGGACGAGATCCGCGAGGGCCGCTCGCTGCGCTCGGCGGTGCCCCGGGCCTGGGTCCGCGCGCGCCGCACCATCCTCTCCGCCGACGCGGTCAGCTTCCTCGCGGCCGCGATCCTCTACGTGCTGGCGATCGGCGACGTGAAGGGCTTCGCGTTCACGCTCGGCATGTCGACGGTCCTCGACCTCGTCGTCGTCTTCCTCTTCACCCACCCGCTCATGGCGGTGCTGTCCCGGCTCAAGGGCTTCGGGAAGAACCGGTTCTCCGGCCTCGGCCAGGTCCAGCACACCCGCCGCCCGGACGCCGGCACGCCGGCCCGCGGCCGCGAGCTCGTCGGCGCCGCCTCCGGGGCGGGCCACCAGGACAGGAGCACCTCATGACCCGTCCCACCGACCCGGCGGAGCAGCCGCCGGAGGAGGCACCGGTGGGCTCAGGTGAGGACGCGCTCGCCGACGCCGGGCTGCCGCAGGACCCCGGCGGCGACGAGACCGCCGCGCCCGCCGCCCCCGGAGCGGGCCGGCGCGCCGGCCTCACCTCGCGGCTGTACAACGGCGAGGTCGGGCTGGACGTCGTCGGCCGCAGCCGGCTGATCTACAAGATCACCGCGGTGGTCGTGCTGCTCTGCCTCGCCTCGATGGTCTTCCGGGGGTTCAACTTCGGCATCGACTTCGCCGGCGGCAACAGCTTCCGGCTGCCCGGCACCGAGCAGCAGCTGCAGGACGCCCGGGCCGCCGCCGAGGACGCCGGGGCGGAGGTGTCCACCGCCCAGGTCGTCGGCGGCAACAGCCTGCTCATCCGCACCGCGCAGCTGGACAACGACACCGAGCGCGCCGTCGTCGGCGCGCTGGCCGACGCGACCGGCATCGAGCCCGACCAGGTCAGCCCCGAGTCGGTGAGCGCCGACTGGGGTCAGGACATCACCAACCAGGCGCTGGTGGCGCTGGTGGTCTTCCTCGTCGCCGTCGTGCTGTTCCTGGCCGTGCGCTTCCAGCCCAAGATGGCCGTCGGCGCGATGGGCGCCCTGGCGCACGACATCATCGTCACCGCCGGCGTCTACTCGCTGGTCGGCTTCGAGGTGACCCCCTCGACCGTGATCGGCTTCCTCACCATCCTCGGGTTCTCCCTGTACGACACCGTCGTGGTGTTCGACAAGGTCGACGAGAACACCCGGGACCTGGAGCGCAGCGCCCGCATGACCTGGGGCGAGGCGGCGAACCTCGCGGTCAACCAGACGCTGATGCGGTCGATCAACACCTCGGTGATCGCCCTGCTGCCGGTCGCCGGCCTGCTCTTCGTCGGGGCCGGGCTGCTCGGCGTCGGCACCCTCAAGGACCTGGCGCTCGTGCTCTTCGTGGGCCTGGCCGCCGGGACCTACTCGTCGATCTTCCTGGCGACGCCGATCGTGGCCGACCTCAAGGAGCGCGAGCCCGCCCAGGAGGCCCTGCGCCGCCGGGTCCTGGCCCGGCGCTCCTCGGCGGCCCGCGCCGGCGGCGCCCCGGTCGGGCCGGTCGCCAGCGCCCGCCGGCGGCGCTCCGGCGGCGCGACCGCCGCGTCCGTGGTGGCGGCGGACCTGCCGGGCGCGGTGCCCGCCGACGTCGTCGTCGAGTCGCCGTCGTCGGTGCGCCCGGAGCCGTCCCGGGGGTCCACCGCGGCCCCGCGGCCCGGTGCCCGCCCGCAGCGTCCCGACGGGCGCACCCGGCCGGCCGGCAAGCGCCGCCGGTGAGCGGCACCTCGGCCGGGCAACCGCTCGACGAGCTCATCGCCTCCCTCACCGTCGACGTCCCGGACCACCCGGAGCCCGGCGTCGTGTTCCGGGACCTCACCCCGGCCTTCGCCGACGGGACCGCGTTCCGGCGCATGGTCGAGGGGCTGGCGGCGCCGGCGGTGTCCGACCCCCGGGCGGCCGCGCTCGCCGACAGCCGGTCGGGGCCGCGGGACTTCGACGTCGTCGTCGGGGTCGAGGCGCGCGGCTTCCTGCTCGCCGCGGCCGTGGCGCTGGACGCCGGCGTGGGCGTCGTCCCGGTGCGCAAGGCCGGGAAGCTGCCGCGCGAGCGGATCGCCGCCGAGTACGCGCTGGAGTACGGCACCGCGACGCTGGAGCTGCACTCCGACTCCATCCGGCCCGGTCAGCGGGTGCTGGTCGTGGACGACGTGCTGGCCACCGGCGGCACGCTGGCGGCCGCGGTCGGCCTCGTCGAGCAGCTGGGGGGAGTGGTCGCCGCCGTCTCGGTCGTCGTGGAGCTCGCGACGCTCGGCGGGCGGCAGGTGCTGGCCCCGCACGCCGTGCAGGCCCTCTGGACCACCTGAGCGGGGGAGAAGGTCCCTGTGGGCGCGGCGCCGGGGCGCGTGGTCCCGCTAGCATGGACGGGGTCCCCCCTCCGCCAGCCGCAGGAGTCGCCGTGGCTTCCGAAGTAGCCGCCGACACGGCTGCCGCGCGGCCCGCTCCGGTTCCGGAGGCCCCGGGGACCGCGCCCGACGCGGTGGGGGAGGCGCCGGTCCGCAGCCCGCTGCCCGAGCGCCCCGTGGTGCGCCGCCCCGACGACGTCGGTGCCGAGCCCCTCGACCCCGAGTCGGGTGCGCCGCGCCGGCGGGTGCGCGACCGGCTGGCCCGGCGGATCGTCGCCGGTCAGCGCAGCGGCCTGGTCCGCCCGGTGCTCGAGCCGCTCGCCTCCCTGCACCGGCCGAGCCACCCCAAGGCCGATCTCGCGCTGCTCCAGCGGGCCTACGACGTCGCCGAGGCGGCGCACGCCGCGCAGAAGCGCAAGAGCGGTGACCCGTACATCACCCACCCGCTCGCCGTCGCCACCATCCTCGCCGGGCTCGGGATGGACACGACCACCCTGATCGCGGCCCTGCTGCACGACACCGTCGAGGACACCGGCGTCACCCTGGAGACGATCACCACCGACTTCGGGTCGGAGGTGGCCCACCTGGTCGACGGCGTCACCAAGATCGACAAGGTGAAGCTGGGCGACGCCGCCCAGGCCGAGACGATCCGCAAGATGATCGTCGCGATGTCCCGCGACCCGCGGGTGCTGGTCATCAAGCTCGCCGACCGGCTGCACAACATGCGCACGCTGCGCTTCCTCCCGCCGGAGAAGCAGGAGAAGAAGGCGCGCGAGACGCTGGAGATCCTCGCCCCGCTGGCCCACCGGCTGGGCATGAACACGATCAAGTGGGAGCTCGAGGACCTCGCGTTCGCCACGCTCTACCCCAAGCGCTACGACGAGATCGTGCGGCTGGTGGCCGAGCGCGCCCCGTCCCGGGACACCTACCTGGCCGAGGTGACCTCGACGGTCAACGAGCAGCTGAAGGCCGCCAAGATCGACGCCGTGGTGAGCGGCCGGCCCAAGCACTACTACTCGATCTACCAGAAGATGATCGTCCGCGGCCGCGACTTCACCGACATCTGGGACCTCGTCGGCATCCGCATCCTGGTGGACTCGGTGCGGGACTGCTACGCGGCGCTGGGCATCATGCACGCCCACTGGCAGCCGGTACCGGGCCGCTTCAAGGACTTCGTGGCGATGCCGAAGTTCAACATGTACCAGTCGCTGCACACCACGGTCATCGGGCCGCAGGGCAAGCCGGTCGAGCTGCAGATCCGCACGCACGACATGCACCGCACCGCCGAGTACGGCATCGCCGCGCACTGGAAGTACAAGGAGAAGGCCCGCGCCGGGGGCAAGCCGAGCGCCGGGGAGTTCGGCGCCCCGCCGAAGGCCGGCTCGCCCGACGACATGCTGTGGCTGCGCCAGCTGCTGGACTGGCAGCGCGAGGCGCAGGAGCCCGGCGAGTTCCTCGAGACGCTGCGCTACGACCTCGGCCCGCAGGAGGTCTTCGTCTTCACGCCGAAGGGCGACGTCGTCAGCCTGCCCGGCGAGGCGACGCCGGTCGACTTCGCGTTCGCCGTGCACACCGAGGTCGGCTACCGCACGATCGGCGCCCGGGTGAACGGCTCGCTGGTCTCCCTGGACAGCAAGCTGACCAACGGCGACGTCGTCGAGATCTTCACGTCCAAGTCGCCCACCGCCGGCCCGTCGAAGGACTGGCTGACCTTCGTCGGCTCCTCCCGGGCCCGCACCAAGATCCGCCAGTGGTTCACCAAGGAGCGCCGCGAGGACGCGGTCGAGGCCGGCAAGGAGGCCCTGACCCGCGCCATGCGCAAGGCCGGGCTGCCGTTGCAGCGGCTCCTGGGCGGCGAGGCGCTCTCCACGCTGGCCAAGGACCTCCGCTTCGCCGACGTCACCGCGCTGTACGCGGCGGTGGGGGAGAGCCAGCTGTCGGCCGCCTCCGTGGTCGAGAAGCTGATGGTCGCCCTGGGCGGCAGCGAGGGTGCGGCCGAGGACATCGCCGAGACCGCGATCCCCACCCGCCGGCCGGTCGCGCGTCGCTCGTCCGGCGGGGACCCGGGGATCATCGTGCACGGGATGACCGACGTCTGGGCCAAGCTCGCCAAGTGCTGCACGCCGGTGCCCGGCGACGACGTCCTCGGCTTCGTCACCCGCGGCGGCGGCGTGAGCGTGCACCGCACCGACTGCACCAACGCCGGCGACCTGCAGAGCAAGCCTGAACGTCTGGTCGAGGTCGAGTGGGCGTCGTCCCCGGGCTCGGTCTTCCTGGTCGCCATCCAGGTGGAGGCGCTCGACCGGCACCGGCTGCTCTCCGACGTCACCAAGGCGCTGGCCGACGAGCGGGTCAACATCCTGTCGGCGTCGGTGCAGACCAGCCGCGACCGCGTGGCGATCAGCCGGTTCACCTTCGAGCTCGCCGACCCGGCCCACCTCGGCGCCGTCCTGCAGACCGTGCGCAACGTGGAGGGCGTCTTCGACGTCGAGCGCGTCACCGCGTAAGGGCCTCCGAGCACGTCGAGCGGGCAGCCCGACGCCTCGTCCGCAGTAGGCATAGGAAGCTTTGCCTACGGTTCCGGGTCGGAAACCGTAGGCAAAGCCTCCTATGCCTGGGGAGTGGCAGGCGGCCGCTAGCTGACGACGGCCATGTCCTCGATGGTCACCGGGATGACCGGCGCGCCGTCACCGGGGCCCTCGGCGCCCTCGACGCCACCGGCCGCGACCTCGTCGAGGACCGCCAGCCCGGCCTCGTCGATCGAGCCGACGACGGTGTACTCCGGCGGCAGCTCGGTGTCGACGAAGGTGAGGAAGAACTGGCCGCCGGTGCTGTCGGGCGCCGCGGTCTTGGCCATGGCGACCGTCCCGCGGGGATAGGTGGTCTCCGGGGTGACCTCCTCGGCGTACTTGTAGCTGGGGCCGCCGGAGCCGGTGCCGGTCGGGTCGCCGCACTGCAGCACGCCGAAGGTCTCCGCGTTGACCAGCCGGTGGCAGGGGGTGCCGTCGTAGAAACCCTGCTCGGTGAGGTAGACGAAGCTGGCCGCCGCGCAGGGGGCCTGCGCGCGGTCCAGGGTGAGGGTGAGGTCGCCCTGGCTGGTGCTCATCAGGACGCTCGCGGTGCCCTGGGTGGGGGTCGCCTCCGGGTTCGGCGGGGTGCCCACGTCGGTGAGGTTGGTGTTCCCCGACTCGTCGGGCAGGTACTCGCAGGTGACGGTGCCGTCGGCGTTGGTGGTGCGCGCCGCCGCCGAGCTGGTCGCCGACGGGGTCGTCGGGGTGGTCGTGCCGGCGGCCTGGTCGTCGGTGCCGTCCTCGCCGCCGAGCACGCCGGTGACCAGCAGCGCCACGCCCGCGACGACGACGACGGCGAGCGCGGCGAGGAGGAGGCCCAGGTTGCGGCGGCGCTTCTTCCCCTGCTCGGCGCGGCGCTCCAGCTGACGCTGCAGGTGGCGCTGCGCGGCTTCGCGACGCTGCTTGTTCGTGGGCACGGGTGCGGACTCCTCGGGCGGACGGGGGCGCGGTGGGCGGCCTCGACGGCGGTGCGGACGGGCGGCCGGCGCGCTGGTCGGGGTGCGAGTCTAGGTGGCCGGGCTGGGTGTTCCCTGGCAGCGCCGGAACCCCCGTGCGCCCCCGCGTAACCTGCACGGGTGCTCATCCGCTCCTTCCCCGCCGGCGCGTTCGGCACCAACTGCTACGCCGTCGCTCCCGGCCCGGGGCAGGAGTGCGTCGTCGTCGACCCCGGCATGGACGCCGTCGAGCCCCTGGCCCGCATGCTCGCCGAGGACGGCCTGAAGCCGGTCGCGGTCGTGCTGACGCACGGGCACCTGGACCACACCTTCTCGGTGCTGCCGGTGTGCGACGGCTACGACATCCCCGCCTACCTGCACCCCGACGACCTCGGCATGCTGTCGGACCCTGCCCGCTGGCACGGACCGGCGCTGGCCCCGCTGATCACCGGCGTGCGGCTGCCGGACCCCTCCGACGTCCGCACGCTGGACGACGGTGCGGTGCTGTCGCTGGCGGGGGTGGACCTGACGGTGCGGCACGCGCCCGGGCACACCCAGGGCTCGGTGATGTTCTCCGTCGACCTCGGCGAGGCGCCCGGGCTGCTGGCCGGGGACGTGCTCTTCGCCGGATCGGTGGGCCGCGTCGACCTGCCCGGCGGGTCGTGGGACGCGATGCTCGCGTCGCTGCGCGACGTCGTCCTCCCGCTGGACGACGAGACGGTGGTGCTGCCCGGCCACGGCCCGGCGACGACGATCGGCCGCGAGCGGGCCACCAACCCCTACCTCGCGGAGGCTGCCCAGGCCCCCGCCAAGGGGCGCGGGCTGTGAGCGCCGGTCTCACCGCACCGAAGGGGACCTTCGACACGCTGCCGCCCGACTCGGCGCGCTTCCTCGCCGTCCGGGACACGCTCACGGCGCCGCTGCGCCGGGCCGGGTACGGCTACGTCGAGACGCCGGTGTTCGAGGAGACCGCCGTCTTCTCCCGCGGGGTGGGGGAGTCCACCGACGTCGTCACCAAGGAGATGTACACCTTCGACGACCGCGGCGGCCGCTCGCTGACCCTGCGCCCGGAGCTGACCGCCGGCCTGATGCGCGCCTTCATCGAGCACCGGCTGCACGACGGCGCCCTCCCGGTGAAGCTCTGGACCGTCGGCTCGGCGTTCCGGTACGAGCGCCCGCAGGCCGGGCGCTACCGGCACTTCACCCAGGTGGACATGGAGGCCCTCGGCACCGACGACCCGGCGTTGGACGCCGAGGTGGTGGCGCTCGGGGTGCAGGGGTTCCGCGACCTCGGGCTCACCGACTTCGAGCTGCTGCTCACCTCGCTGGGTGACGCGACGTGCCGCCCGCAGTACCGCGAGCTGCTCGTCGCCTACCTCGCGAAGCTCGATCTCGACGAGGAGACCCGGCGGCGCGCGGCGATCAACCCGCTGCGGGTGCTCGACGACAAGCGGCCCGAGGTGCAGGCCCAGCTCGGCGACGCCCCGCTGATGGTCGACCACCTCTCGGACTCCACCCGGGCGCACTACGACGCCGTCCGGCAGCACCTCACCGACCTCGGGGTCACCTGGACCGAGGCCCCCCGGCTCGTGCGCGGCCTGGACTACTACACGAAGACCACGTTCGAGTTCGTGCACTCCGGGCTCGGCGCGCAGTCGGCCATCGGCGGCGGCGGGCGCTACGACGGGCTGTCGGCGGCCCTGGGCGGTCCGGACGTCTCCGGGATCGGCTACGCCGTCGGCGTCGACCGCACGCTGCTCGCCGTCCAGGCCGAGGGTCTCGACATCGGCGCGGTGGCCGGCGTGCAGGCGTTCGTCGTCCCGCTCGGGTCCGAGGCCAAGCGGCTGGCGGTCCGGCTGGTCGGGCAGCTGCGCCAGGCCGGCGTCGCGGCCGACACCGTCTACGGCGACCGCGGGCTCAAGGGCGCGATGAAGGCGGCCGACCGGTCCGGCGCCTCGCACGTCGTCGTCGTCGGCGAGCGCGACCTCGCCGAGGGCGTGGGTCAGCTGAAGGACATGCGCACCGGTGAGCAGCGGGCGGTGCCGGTGGCCGAGCTGTTCGATGCACTGCGACGTGCGACGGTGGGGGAGTGACTTCCATGGAGCAGCGCCCGCTCGGGCGGACCGGAGCAGACGTCGGCGTGATCGGCCTGGGCACCTGGCAGCTCGGCGGGGACTGGGGCGACGTCGACGAGGACACCGCGGGCGACGTCCTCGACGCCGCGCTCGACGCGGGCGTGACCCTGCTGGACACCGCGGACGTCTACGGCGACGGCCGCTCGGAGGAGCGCATCCGCAAGGCGCTGGCGCCCCGGGTCGACCGGCCGTTCGTGGCGACCAAGGCCGGCCGGCGCGCCGACCCGTTCGAGGCCGCGCAGTACACGCCCGAGAACCTGCGGGCCTGGGTCGACCGGTCCCGCCGCAACCTCGGCGTCGACACCCTGGACCTGGTGCAGCTGCACTGCCCGCCGACCGCGGTCTACTCCGACGAGCGGGTGTACGACACCCTCGACGGGTTCGTGGCCGACGGCTCTATCGCCGCCTACGGGGTGTCGGTGGAGACCGTGGCGGAGGGCCTGACGGCCCTGCAGCACGAGGGCGTCCAGACGATCCAGGTCATCCTCAACATCTTCCGGCGCAAGCCGCTGGAGGAGCTGCTGCCCGCCGCGCGGGAGGCCGGCGTCGGGATCCTGGCGCGCGTGCCGCTGGCCAGCGGGTTGCTGACCGGCAAGTACGACGAGACGACGACGTTCGCGGCCGACGACCACCGGAACTTCAACCGCAACGGCGAGGCCTTCGACGTCGGCGAGACGTTCGCCGGCGTGCCCTTCGACGTCGGTGTCGACGCCGCCCGGGAGGTGGCCGCCATCGCCGGTGACGCCGTGCCCACGGCGGCCTTCGCGCTGCGCTGGATCATCGACCAGCCCGGCGTCACCACCGTCATCCCGGGGGCGCGCAACGTCACCCAGGTGCGGGGCAACGTCGCGGCGGCCACGATGGCGCCGCTGTCGGACGCCCAGCTCGCCGACCTCGAGCGGCTGTACGACGAGCGCATCCGCGCCCACGTGCACGACCGCTGGTAACCCACCTTCCGTCCTGAGAGGCCCGACCTTGCTTCGCACCCACGACGCCGGCGCGCTCCGCGCGTCCGACGCCGGTACCACCGTCACCCTCGCCGGCTGGGTCGCCCGCCGTCGCGACCACGGCGGGGTGGTCTTCCTCGACCTGCGCGACGCCTCGGGCTACGTCCAGGTCGTCGTCCGGGAGGAGGAGGCCCACCACCTGCGCAACGAGTACTGCGTGCTCGTGACCGGGGAGGTGCGCCGCCGTCCGGAGGGCAACGAGAACCCGGAGCTGCCGACCGGGGGGATCGAGGTCGCGACGAGCGAGCTGCGGGTGCTGTCGGCCGCTGCGCCGCTGCCGTTCCCGGTCGAGTCCGACCAGGCGGCCTCCGACGACGTCCGCTACCGGTACCGCTACCTGGACCTGCGCCGGCAGGGCCCGGCGAAGGCGATCCGGCTGCGGTCGGAGGTCAGCCGGGTCGCGCGCGAGGTGATGCACCGCCACGGGTTCGCCGAGGTGGAGACGCCGAACCTGACCCGCTCCACCCCCGAGGGCGCCCGCGACTTCCTCGTGCCGGTCCGGCTGCAGCAGGGCAAGTGGTACGCGCTGCCGCAGTCGCCGCAGCTGTTCAAGCAGCTGCTGATGATCGGTGGGCTGGAGCGGTACTACCAGATCGCCCGCTGCTTCCGGGACGAGGACTTCCGCGCCGACCGGCAGCCGGAGTTCACCCAGCTGGACTTCGAGATGAGCTTCGTCGAGCGCGACGACGTGCTCGCCGTCGCCGAGGACGTCGTCCGCTCGCTGTGGCGGGAGCTCGCCTCGTACGAGGTGCCGGAGATCCCGCGGATGACCTACCGCGAGGCGATGGACCGGTTCGGCTCCGACAAGCCCGACCTGCGCTTCGGCGTCGAGCTCACCGAGCTGACGTCCTACTTCGCCGACACCCCGTTCCGGGTCTTCCAGGCCCCGTACGTGGGCGCCGTCGTCATGCCCGGCGGCGGGTCGCAGCCGCGCCGGGCGTTCGACGCGTGGCAGGACTGGGCCAAGTCGCGGGGCTATCGCGGGCTGGCCTACGTGACGATCGCCGAGGACGGCACCCTCGGGGGTCCGGTCGCCAAGAACATCTCCGAGGCAGAGCGCGAGGGCCTGGTCGAGGCGGTCGGGGCGCAGCCCGGTGACTGCGTCTTCTTCGCCGCCGGCGCGCGGCGCTCGGCGCAGGAGCTGCTGGGCGCCGCGCGCAACGAGATCGCCAAGCGGCTCGAGCTCGTCGAGCCGGGTTCCTGGTCGTTCCTGTTCGTCGTCGACTTCCCGATGTTCGAGGAGACCGAGGACGGCGACTGGACGTTCATGCACCACCCCTTCACCTCGCCCACCCCCGAGTGGCGGGACCGGTTCGCCGAGGACAAGGGCGCGGCGCTGTCCGACGCCTACGACATGGTGATCAACGGCAACGAGGTGATGAGCGGCTCCGTCCGCATCGCCGACGCCGAGCTGCAGGAGCGGGTGTTCCAGACCCTCGGCATGACGCAGGAGGAGGCCCGCGCCCAGTTCGGCTGGTTCCTGGAGGCATTCGCCTACGGGCCCCCGCCGCACGCCGGCGCGGCCCTGGGCTGGGACCGGCTGACCGCGCTGCTGTCGGGCGTGGAGTCGATCCGCGAGGTCATCGCCTTCCCGAAGACCGGCGCCGGGTTCGACCCGCTGACCGGTGCGCCGACGCCGATCACCGACGCGCAGCGCAAGGAGGCCGGGATCGACGCGGAGCCGGAGGAGCCCGCGGCGCCCGGCCAGCCCGGCGCCCCCGGTCCCTCCGACCCGACGAAGTAAGACCGCCTCAGCCGGCGACCTCGGGGGGCCACACGACGCGGAAGCGCTCGAAGACCACCTCGAGGTCGTCGGACCAGGTCCGGCCGCGGGCCGTGAGCGTCCGGCGGAAGTAGCGCTCGTGCGCCTCGAGCCAGGAGGCGCGGGTGCGGTCGCCCTCGCCCTCGTCCCAGGCGAAGGCGTCGTCCACGCTGGCCAGCGGGCCGATCCGGAGCTCCACGCTGCGCAGCACGCAGCGGGGCCGGCCGGCACCGTCGCAGGCCACCCAGTGCCCGCCGATCGCCGGGAGCGGCTCGGCCGCGTCGCGGAAGTCCAGTACCAGACCGGCGGTCGCGCGCTTGGGGCCGTGCAGGACGAGGCCGAGCAGCTCGTCGGCGAGCGCGGCGGTGTCCCCGAACCGCTCGACGGCCGGCTTCTCTCCGGGGCCGACCGCGTCCGGGTGCGCCGCGGCGTAGGTCCGCCACATCACCGCGGCGTCGTCGCGGCGCAGCTCGCCGGGCTCGTCGGTCACGTGTGTCCTCCCGGGGTCGGCCGCACCGGGGGCGCGGCACGCCTGCTCGCCGGTAGCGTCCCAGGCATGTCGCTGCGCGCCCGCACCCTGCTCGGTCCCGGCCCGTCCAACCCGTACCCGGAGGCGCAGGTCGCCCTCGCCCAGCCGCTGCTGGGGCACCTCGACCCGGTGTTCCTCGGCATCCTGGACGAGACCTCCGAGCGGCTCCGGCAGGTGTTCGGGACGGCGAACCGCCGCACCCTGCCGCTGTCGGCGACCGGCTCGGCGGGCATGGAGGCGGCGTTCGTCAACACCGTGGGCCCCGGGGACGTCGTCGTCGTCGCGGTGAACGGCCTGTTCGGGCAGCGGATGGTCGACGTCGCCTCGCGGTGCGGGGCCGAGGTGGTGGCCGTGGACCACGAGTGGGGGCAGCCGGTGGACGCCGAGCGCGTGCTGGCCGCGCACCCGTCGCCGAAGCTGATCGCCGCCGTGCACGCCGAGACCTCCACAGGTGTGCTGTCGGACCTGGCGCCGCTGGCGGCCGGGAAGGGCGACGCGCTGCTGCTCGCCGACTGCGTGACCTCGCTCGGCGGCATCCCGGTGCAGCTCGACGACTGGGGCGTGGACCTCGCCTACTCCGGGTCGCAGAAGTGCCTGGGCGTCGCCCCGGGGCTCGCACCCTTCACCATCAACGACCGCGCGTGGGACCGCCGGATCGAGAAGCCGCAGAGCTGGTACCTCGACCTCGGCATGCTCGGCGGGTACGCCGGCGAGGCGGCCGGCACCGGCGGGCGGACCTACCACCACACCGCCCCCACCGGGATGGTCGTGTCGCTGCACGCCGGCCTGGGCCGGATCCTCGACGAGGGCCTGGACGCCGTGCACGCCCGGCACGCCGCGGCCGGCCGGCAGCTGCACGAGGGTCTGGCCGCGCTGGGGCTGGAGCTCTTCGCCGCCGAGGGCCACCGGCTGCCCGAGCTCACCACGGTGAAGGTGCCGGACGGCGTCGACGCGGGCGCGGTGCGCGCGGAGCTGCTCGAGCGGTTCGACCTGGAGATCGGCGGTGGAGTGGGCGCCTACGCCACGACCGTCTGGCGGATCGGCCTGATGGGCCCGAACGCCTCGCCGGCCAGGGTGGCGCTCGTCCTGGCGGCGCTGGGCGAGGTCCTCGGACGCTGATGTCGCGCCCCCGCTCCCGGTTGATCATCGGCGTATGGCTGGCCCCGTCGGCGCGTCGGCCCGCCACCCGCCGATGATCAACCGCGAGGATCGCGCCAGCCGCGACTGAGCAACGCCCGGCGGGTGCGGTCGAGCACCATGGAGCGGGACCTCAGGTGCCGCCGGGCGAATCTCAGGACGAGCCAGCCGTCGGCCGCCATGAGCGAGTAGCGGTCGACGTCCCGGTCGAACTGGTCGGGGTCGGCGTGCTGCCTGCCCTCGTACTCCAGCGCGACCTTCCATTCCTCGTAGCCGAGGTCGGCGTGCGTCACGGCGCGGCCCCACCGGTCGTGCACCGGCGCCTGTGGTGTCGGTGTCGGGAGGTGGCTCACCGCCAGCCAGTACCGGATCACGCTCTCCGGGCGCGACATGGCCAGCGGCGACAGCAGTGGCGCGCACTCCCGCGCGCGGACGACGCCGCGCACCCGCGCCGCCCGCTCCAGACGTCGCGCCACGGCGACCGGGTCGAGGTGGCCGGCTCGCATGAGGGCGTCGCCGACCGCCACCAGGTCCGCCGGCGGCATCGTCGCTGCCAGGTCGAGGAAGGTCTGCGCACCGGACGTGACCCGGAGACCCAGGTGCTGGACGACGTCCTCCGGCAGCAGTCGGCGTGCGTGCGTCACGAACTCCGCTCGCTGCGGGAGTACCCGTCGCGGGGTCAGGACGATGTGCGCCCGGCGTGCTGTGTCGACGGGCGCGCCCAGGAGGGCGGCGGCGGTCCCGTGGCTGTACGCCGCGTCCGCCGGGAGCACGCGGGCGAGCAGCCGGAGCCGCTCCGCCTCGTCGACGGCGTCGTCCAGCCGGGCCGTGAACCCGTGTGCGAGTCGTACGAAGGAGGCGCCGCGCAGGCGAGCACGGGTGAGGCCGGCCGCCCGCGCCTCGTTCGTCGTCCAGGTCGGAGGGAGGGACATGCCGCCGACGCTGGTCGCGCGGGTCCCACCGGCCGAGCCGGCGGCGAGATCTGTGGATTCCTGCGGGTGCTGTGGATGCGGTCACCTCGCGTTGATCATCGTCACGTGGCTGGTAGACACGCCGATCGGGCCAGCCGGATGACGATGATCAACGCGGAGGATCAGGCGGCGTCGAGGCGGGCCAGCTGGTCGGGGGTCAGCACCACGTCGGCCGCGGCCGCCGAGTCGACGACGGACTGCACCCTCGACGCGCCGGGGATCGGGACGACGACGTCGCTCTGCGCCAGGTGCCAGGCGAGCGTCACGCGGTACACCGACACGCCCAGCTCGTCGGCCAGCTCGGCGAACGCGGGGGAGCTCGACCCCAGCGACCCGGCGGCGCCCACCCCGCCGAACGGGCTCCACGGGAGGAAGGCCAGCCCGTGCTGCGCGCAGTGGGCGAGCTCGTCGGCGGAGCCCCGCCAGCCGGGCGAGAACTGGTTCTGCACGCTCACCAGCGCCTCGCCGAGGATCGACCGGGCGACGTCGATCTGCGCGATGTCGGCGTTGGAGATGCCGACCGCCCGCACCAGGCCGTCGTCGGCCAGCGCGCGCAGCGCCCCCATCGAGTCCTCCCACGGCGTGGCCGGGTCGGGCCGGTGGAACTGGTACAGGCCGATGGCGTCCACCCCGAGCCGGCGCAGCGACGCCTCGCAGGCCCGCCGCAGGTAGGCCGGCGACCCGTCGAGCTCCCAGTCGGTGCCATGCCGGGTGTGCCCGCCCTTGGTCGCCACCAGCACGTCGGCGGCACCCGGGCCGTAGGACCGCAGGGCGTCGGCCACCAGCGACTCGTTGTGCCCGAACTCCGCCTCGTCGCGGGAGTACGCGTCGGCGGTGTCGACCAGCGTCACGCCCGCGTCCAGGGCCGCGTGGACGACCGCGACGCCGTCGTCGTGCGAGGGCCGGTCGGCCTTCGTGGACAGGGGCATGGCGCCGAGGCCGATGGCGCCCACGGTCAGGTTCCCGATGCGTCGCTGCTGCATGGGGACCGTCGTGCCCCGCGGGTAGCGTCGCAACCGTGAGCGGACAGGTGCGTGAGCATCGCAGCGAGGAACGAGCGAGGAGCGGAGCGCACCGCGGCAGCGAACCGGTGGTGTCGTGAGTTTGTTCGACCAGCCGGCCGACGAGGGGCAGGACGGTCCCGTCGTCGACCCGGGAGCGCCGCTGGCGGTGCGGATGCGGCCGCGCGCGCTGGAGGAGGTCGTCGGCCAGCAGCACCTGCTCGGCGACCGCGCCCCGCTGCGCCGGCTGGTCGAGTCCGACGAGCCGATGTCCCTCGTGCTCTACGGCCCGCCCGGCACCGGCAAGACCACGCTGGCGCACGTCATCTCGCTGGCCACCAAGCGGCAGTTCGTGCAGCTCTCCGCCCTGGACGCCGGGGTGAAGGAGGTGCGCGCGGTCATCCAGAGCGCCCGGCGCGAGCTCACCTACGCCGGCCGCCGCACCGTGCTCTTCATCGACGAGGTGCACCGGTTCTCCAAGACCCAGCAGGACAGCCTGCTGTCGGCGGTGGAGGACCGGATCGTCAGCCTGATCGCCGCCACCACCGAGAACCCGTTCTTCTCCGTCGTCAGCCCGCTGCTGTCCCGGAGCCTCGTCCTGGCGCTGCAGCCGCTCACCGACGACGACGTCCGCGCGGTGCTGCACCGGGCGCTCACCAGCGAGCGCGGCCTGGCGGGGGCGCTGACGCTCAGCGCCGAGGCCGAGGACCACCTGGTGCGGGTGGCCGGCGGCGACGCCCGCAAGGCGCTCACCGCGCTGGAGTCGGGCGCCGGTGCGGCCCGGGCGGTCGGCTCGGGCGAGATCGACCTCGCCACGCTGGAGACGGCGGTCGCGCAGGCGGCCGTGCGCTACGACCGGCAGGGCGACATGCACTACGACGTCGCCAGCGCGCTGATCAAGAGCATCCGCGGCAGCGACGTCGACGCCGCGCTGCACTACCTGGCGCGCATGGTCACCGCGGGGGAGGACCCGCGCTTCATCGCCCGGCGGCTGGTCATCAGCGCCAGCGAGGACATCGGCATGGCCGACCCGACGGCTCTGCTCACCGCGGTGGCCGCCGCGGACGCGGTCGCCTTCATCGGCATGCCCGAGGGGCACTTCGCGCTGGCCCAGGCGGTGGTCCACCTGGCCACGGCGCCGAAGTCGAACGCCGTCACCGCGGCCATCGGCGAGTCGATGTCCGACGTGCGGGCCGGGCTGGGCGGTCCGGTGCCGGCCGGGCTGCGGGACGCCCACTACGGCGGCGCGAAGAAGCTCGGCCACGGCACCACCTACGTCTACCCGCACGCCCACCCCGACGGCGTCGTCCCGCAGCAGTACCCGCCGGACGCGCTGGTCGGGAAGGACTACTACCGGCCGACCGGGCGCGGCGCCGAGGCGCGGCTCGGCGAACGGCTGGCCAAGCTGCGGGCGATCATCCGGCGGCAGCGGTGACCGCCCGGCGGGGCACGGACGGCGGCGGGGGCCCACGACTACTGTGACGAGGCCGGAGTCCGCTCCCGGCGCCGAGACCCCCGAGAACAGGAGCACGCGTGTCCGTAGGAGAGATCGCCGGGCTGATCGCAGCCGGCGCCCTGGTGCTGCTGGTGGTGCTCGTCGCCGTGCCGCTGCTCAAGCTGGGCCGGACGCTGGACGAGACCACCCTGACCATCCGCCAGGTCCGTGAGCAGAGCGCTCCGATCCTCGGCCAGGCGAGCACCACGGTGGCGCACGTGAACAGCAACCTGGAGCGGGTCGACGACATCACCGGCAACGCCGCCAACGTGTCCAGCAACGTCGCCGCGCTCACCAGCGTCGTCGCCGCCACGCTGGGCAGCCCGCTGATCAAGGTGGCTGCGTTCAGCTACGGCGTCCGCAGCGCGACCAGGAAGAAGCGCGAGGGCCAGGCCCTGGCCGACGCCGCCGCGCGCGACAAGGCCGAGCGCCGCAGCCGCCGCGCCGCCCGGCGGGCCGCCTGATGCGCCGGCTGTTCTGGCTCGCGATGGGGATCACGATCGGTGCGCTCGTCGTCCGCAAGCTCTCCGCCGCCGCCGAGAAGATGACGCCGGCCGGCATCGGCGCCTCGATCGCCGAGGGCCTGCGCGACCTGGCCGACGCGATCGGCGACTTCGGCGCCGACATCCGCGAGGCGATGAGCGAGCGGGAGCTGGAGCTGCGCGCCGGCACCGGCCTGGACGCGCCGCTGCCCGACGCCGCTGACGCCGCGGCCCTGCGCCGCGGATCGCACGCCGCCGACCTCTGATCCCCGGGGCCGGCCCGAGCACCGCACCGGCCCCCGACACCGAGAAGACCTGATGCAGACCGCCGAGATCCGCCGCCGCTTCCTGGAGCACTTCGCCCAGCGCGGCCACACCGTCGTCCCCAGCGCCTCGCTGGTCTCCCCGGACCCGTCGCTGCTGTTCACCGTGGCCGGCATGGTGCCGTTCATCCCGTACCTGACCGGCCGGGAGCCGGCGCCGTTCCCGCGGGCCACCAGCGTGCAGAAGTGCGTGCGCACCCTCGACATCGAGGAGGTGGGCAAGACCACCCGCCACGGCACGTTCTTCCAGATGAACGGCAACTTCTCCTTCGGCGACTACTTCAAGGACGGTGCGATCCAGCACGCCTGGGACCTGCTCACCGGGCCGGTGGCGGACGGCGGCCTGGGCTTCGACCCCGACCGGCTCTGGGTGACGGTCTACCTGGACGACGACGAGGCCGCCGAGGCGTGGCACCGCATCGCGGGACTGCCGGCCGAGCGGATCCAGCGGCTGGGCAAGAAGGACAACTACTGGCACACCGGGGCCGCGGGCCCCGGCGGCCCGTGCTCGGAGATCTACTTCGACCGCGGTCCGCAGTTCGGCCCCGACGGCGGGCCCCTGGTGGACACCGCCGGCGACCGGTTCCTGGAGATCTGGAACCTCGTCTTCATGCAGTACGAGCTGACCGACGTCCGGAGCAAGGAGGAGTTCACGGTCGTCGGCGAGCTGCCGAAGAAGAACATCGACACCGGCATGGGCCTGGAGCGGGTCGCGTACCTGCTGCAGGGCGTCGACAACATGTACGAGATCGACGAGGTCGCCCCGGTGCTGCGGCGCGCGGCCGAGATCGCCGGCGTGACCTACGGCAAGGACCACGAGGCCGACGTCCGCCTGCGCGTGGTCGCCGACCACGTGCGCAGCGGGTTGATGCTCATCGGCGACGGCGTCACCCCGGGCAACGAGGGCCGCGGCTACATCCTCCGCCGGCTGCTGCGCCGCGCCGTCCGGTCGATGAAGCTGCTGGGCGTCGACGACGCAACCCTCCCCGAGCTGCTGCCGGTCTCCCGGGACGCGATGAGCGCCAGCTACCCCGAGCTGGGCACCGACTTCGCCCGGATCTCCGGCGTCGCCTACGCCGAGGAGGAGGCGTTCCGCCGCACCCTCACCTCCGGCACGGCGCTGTTCGACACGGCCGTGCGGCAGGCCAAGCAGGCCGGCACCCCCAAGCTCTCGGGCGACCAGGCCTTCAGCCTGCACGACACCTACGGCTTCCCGATCGACGTCACCCTCGAGATGGCCGCCGAGCAGGGCGTCACCGTCGACGAGGCGGGCTTCCGGGCCCTCATGACGGAGCAGCGGGACCGGGCCCGCGCCGACGCGCGCGCCAAGCGCACCGGCTCGGTCGACGTCCTGGCCTACCGCCGGCTGCTGGCAGATCACGGGCCCACCGACTGGCAGGCCTACGAGACGCTGCGCACCGACTCCCGCGTCCTCGGCATCGTGCGCGAGGGCGACGACCAGGGCGAGCGCCCGGCCGGCCCCGGGGAGATCACCCGCGTGGTCCTGGACCGGACGCCGTTCTACGCCGAGTCCGGCGGGCAGGTCGCCGACGCCGGCATCCTCACCTGGGACGGCGGGCGCGCCGAGGTCATCGACGTGCAGCGGCCGGTCAAGGGCCTCGTCGCCCACCAGGTGCGGGTGCTGGAGGGCGAGCTGCGCGACGGCGCCGAGCTGACCGCCGAGGTCGACCGCGAGTGGCGGCTGTCGGCCTGCCAGGCGCACTCGGGCACCCACGTGGTGCACGCCGCGCTGCGCCAGGTGCTCGGACCGCAGGCCCTGCAGTCGGGTTCCTACAACCGGCCCGGCTACCTGCGGCTGGACTTCGCCTGGCAGGGCGCGCTCACCGCGCAGCAGCGCACCGACATCGAGGACGTCGCCAACGCCGCCGTGCGCGCCGACCACGCGGTGTCGGCGTCCTGGATGACGCTGCCCGAGGCGCAGGCGTTCGGCGCCCTGGCGCTGTTCGGCGAGACCTACGGGGAGCAGGTCCGGGTCGTGGAGATCGGTGGCCCGTGGTCGCGCGAGCTCTGCGGTGGCACCCACGTGCGGGGCAGCGCCCAGATCGGCACCCTGGCGCTCACCGGGGAGTCCTCGGTCGGCTCGGGTTCCCGCCGCGTCGAGGCGGTCGTCGGGCTGGAGGGGTTCCGGTACCTCGCCCGCGAGCGGGACCTGGTGCGCCAGCTCGCCGATCTCCTCAAGTCGCCGCAGGACGGGCTGGTCGACCGGGTGAGCGGCATGGTCGCCCGCCTGCGCGACCTGGACCGGGAGCTGGCCGACCTGCGCGCCCAGCAGAGCGTCGCCGCGGCCGGTGACCTGGCCGCCGGGGCCCGGGACGTCGGCGGGGTCGCCGTCGTCACCGGCTCGCCGGCGGGTCTGGGCGGCGGCGACCTGCGCACTCTTGCCCTCGACGTCCGGGGGCGGCTGGGGGCCGACCGGCCGGTGGTCGTGCTGCTGGCCTCGGAGACTGGTGGCAAGGTGGCACTGGTGGCCGCGCTGAACGCGACCGCGGTCGCGCAGGGGCTGTCGGCCAACGACGTCCTGAAGGCGGCCTCGGCCCCCGTCGGCGGTCGCGGTGGCGGGAAGTCCGACGTCGCCCAGGGGGGCGGAACCGATGCTGCGGGTATCCCCGCGGCGTTGCAGGCCGGCGAGCAGGCGGTCGCGGCCGCCAGTGGGAGGTAGACCAACGTGTCCGGATCCGAGCACAGCCCCGAGGACACCGGCCCGGTCGGTGGGCGGCGGCGCGAGCTGCCGGCCGTGCCGCCGGCGCGGCCCCGGCCGTCCACGGGGGAGCAGCCGACCTACCACCCGACGACCGAGATCGACCTCAGCCAGGGGTTCCCTCCGGTCAAGCACGAGACCACCGAGATCGACCTGTCCGGCGGCTGGCCCCAGCACCTGAAGGTGCCCCCGCGCCGAGCGGACGCCCCGGCCGTGCGCGGCCGGGTGCTGGGTGTCGACGTCGGGACCGTCCGGGTGGGCGTGGCCCTGTCCGACCCGACCGGGGTGCTCGCCAGCCCGCTGGAGACCCTCCGGCGGGCCAAGGACAAGGCCGACCTGGACCAGCTCGCCGCCCTCGTGGTGGAACACGAGGTGACGGAGGTGGTCGTGGGGGAGCCGGTGCACCTGTCGGGTGCGTCGGGCAGCTCCGCCCAGGACGCCGCCGATTACGCTCAGGAACTGGCCGACCGCATTCCGGATGTGCCGGTGAACCTGATCGACGAGAGGCTTTCCACCGTGACCGCAGCCAGCCACCTCCGTGAGGGCGGCATCGACAGCCGCCGCCAGCGCGCAGTGATCGACCAGGCGGCTGCCGTGGTGATCCTCCAGCAGTATCTCGACAGCCGGCGGGCGCCCTCGTGACCGCGCCCGGCGGGCCGCCGCGGCGGGGCCGGCACTCCTCCGACGGCGGCGCCGGTGCGTCGCCGTTCCGGACGGGCCCCGGCGCCCCAGCAGCCGACGGCTTCCCGCCGGGCCCCTCCGCGTACCCCTCCCAGCACCGGTCCGACCGCGGCCCGGGCGGTCCCCGCCCCGGGTCCCGGCCGACCGATCACGGCGTGGACGCGACCGGTCCGCTCGTCGGGCCGGACCGGTGGTCGGCCGGCTCCGGTGACCACCCCTCCCACCCGCTCAGGTCCCGGCACGGCGGCGACGAGCACGGCGGCGGCCGCCAGCACCCCTCGGCGCCGCTCCCGCCGCTGCCCACCGGGACCTGGGGCCGGTTGCACCCGCGCCAGGAGGACGGGGACGACGACGCCACCGTCGCGGCGCCCCGGCTGAGCAGCCGTCCCGGCGACGACCTCCCCGACGACGACCTCCCCGACGACACCCGCACCCCGGGCGGCTCGTCCGCCTGGGAGGAGACCGGTGGGCTGGACGTCATCGGTGCGAACGTGGACGACGACCGCCCACGGCGCCGCGGTCTGCTCCGCCGCCGCGGCGCCGCCGCGCCCGTGCCCGCCGACGAGTCCGGCCACGCGCCGCACGACGACGTCCTCGACGACGGCCACGAATTGCTGGGGGTCTCCGACGACCCGGTCGCCGACGGCTCGCTGACCGACGACGACATCCCGGTCGCGCCCTACGACGCGCGCGGCGACCGGCGCCGCCGGCGACGTCGCCCCTTCGCCGTCGCCGCGGCCCTGCTGGTGCTGGGCGGCCTCGTGGCGGGCATCGTGCTCGGCGGCCAGCAGCTGCTGTCCCTGTTCAACCCCGCCGCGCAGGACTACACCGGTGCGGGCACCGGCAGCGTCGACGTGCGCGTGCAGGAGGGGGACACGCTCAGCGACATCGCCCGCACGCTGCAGGAGGCCGACGTCATCGCCTCCACCGGCCCGTTCGTCGACGCGGCGGCGGCCAACCCCGACGCGACCAGCATCCAGCCCGGTGTCTACACCGTGCGGCAGCAGATGAGCGGCGAGGCGGCGCTGGAGCTCCTGCTCGACCCGGCGTCCCGCCAGGTGTCCCGGGTGACCGTTCCCGAGGGCTTCACCGTGGAGCAGGTCCTCGCCCGGCTGGCCGAGGAGACCGGCACGCCGATCGAGGAGCTGCGGGCGGCGGCCGACCCGAACGTCCTCAGCCTGCCCGAGTACGCCAACGGGCAGCTGGAGGGCTTCCTGTTCCCGGCGACCTACGACTTCGAGCCCGACACCACGCCGCAGCAGATGCTGCAGCAGATGGTCGACACGTTCACCGCCACGGCCGACCGGCTGCAGCTGACCGAGCGCGCCGCTGCGCTGGGGCTCACCCCGTTCGAGGTCGTCACGGTGGCGTCCATGATCCAGTCGGAGACGCGGCTGGACGAGGAGCGTCCCGACGTGGCCCAGGTGATCTACAACCGGCTGGAGCAGGGGATCGCCCTCGGCATCGACGCCACGCTGGCCTACGGGCTGGACAAGAGCGGCAACGAGCTGACCGTCACCGATCTGGCGTCGGACAACCCGTACAACACCCGGAACCGCCAGGGCCTGCCGCCGACGCCGATCAGCGTCCCCGGCGAGGCCAGCCTCGAGGCGGCCCTGGCACCGAGCAGCGGGGAACTCCTGTACTACGTGCTGGAGTCCCAGGAGGGCGCGCACTTCTTCACCAGCGACTACGGCGAGTTCCAGGCCGCCCGGCAGCGGTGCGCCGCGGCCGGTCTCGGCTGCGGTGGCTGAGCGGCACCAGCGGGCGGCGGTCCTCGGGCGGCCGGTGACGCACTCGCTCTCCCCGCTGCTGCACCGGGCCGCCTACGCGGCGCTGGGCCTCGACGACTGGACCTACGACGCCCTCGACGTGGGGTCGGCGGACGTCCCGGTGCTGCTGGCGGGGCTGGGTGAGGAGTGGCGCGGCTTCTCGGTCACCATGCCCTGCAAGCAGGCCGCGGTCGAGGCCGCCGACGTGGTAGAGCCGCTGCCGCGGCTGCTGCGGGCGGCCAACACGCTGGTCCGCACCGAGGCCGGGTGGCGCGCGGAGAACACCGACGTCACCGGCATCGGCATGGCGTTGCAGCTGGCCGGGGTCGAGCAGGTGGAGGAGGCCGCGGTCCTGGGCGCCGGGGGGACGGCGGCGGCCGCCGCCGTCGCGCTCTCGTCGCTGGGCGCCCGCCGGGTGGACGTCGTCGTCCGGGAGCCGTCCCGGGCCGGTGAGCTGGTGCGGGTGCTGGACACCCTCGGCGTGGACAGCCGCGTCCTCCCGCTGGCCGGCGCGCGGGTCGTGGCCCCGGTCGTCGTCAGCACCGTGCCCGTCGACGGCCAGCCGGCCGTGGCGGCGCTGGACTGGGGATCCGGTCAGACGGTGCTCGACGTCCTGTACTCCCCGTGGCCCACGCCGCTGGCCGAGCGGGTGACCGCGGCCGGCGGCACGGTCGTCAGCGGCCTCGAGGTGCTGTTCTGGCAGGCCACCGAGCAGGTGGAGCTGATGACCGGGCAGCCGGCGCCCATCGGGGCCATGCGGGCCGCGCTCGACGCCCGCTGACCGCCGGCGTGGAGCTCTCCCGCCCGCTCCTGGTCGGCGCGGCTCTGGTCGTGGCGCTGGCCGTCGGCCCCTGGCTGGCCCGCACCGCCGCCCGGCTCGCCGCCCGCGACGGCCGGGCCCGCGCCGCGCCCGGTCCCACCGCGCTGGCGACCGGCCTGCTCGCCGCCGGGCTCGCCGGCGCGGTCCTGCTCTGCGGGGTCCGGCCGGCGACGGTCGCGCTCGCCTGGGCGGCGGGCGCCGCGGTGGTCCTGGCCGCGGTCGACCTCGCCGTCCACCGGCTGCCCGACCGGGTGCTGCGGCCGGCGCTGGTCGTCTGCGGGGCGGCCCTGCTCGCCGACGCCGCCGTGCTCGGCACCTGGCCGGCGCTGGCGCGGGCCGTCGCGGCGGGCGCCGCGGCGTTCGCCGTCCCGGCGGCGGCCCGGCTGCTGGCCCCGGCCGCCCTGGGGTTCGGCGACGTCAAGCTGCTGGGCCTGATCGGGCTGGTGCTGGGCTGGTTCGGCTGGGGGGTCCTGCTCGCCGGGATCTTCCTCGGCCTGCTTACCGGGGCCCTGGTCTCGGTGGCCCTGGTGGTGACCCGCCGGGTGGGCTGGCGCAGCTCCGTCCCGTTCGGCCCGCCGCTGCTCGTGGGGGCTGCACTGGCCCTCGCGCTGGCCGGCCGGGCGGTCCTGCCGTGACGCCGGTCGGCCTTGTCCCGACCGGGTCGGCCTAACTCAGGCCTTGACGGCCAGCACGGGGCGGTCGGCCTCCAGCAGGATCCGCTGTGCAGTGCTCCCCATGATGAGCTTGCCGACCGGGGACCGGTGACGGAGCCCGATGACGATCACCGATGCGTCGGTCTCCTGGGCGACGCGCACGACGCGGTCGGCCAGTTCCCCGGTGTAGGGCTCCTGGCGGATGTGGGCGCGGACGCCCGATCGGGAGGCCCGGGCGAGCAGCTCCTCGACCGCCGTGTCGCCGGCGAGCGCGGCGCTGACCGGTGCACCCTCCCGCGGCGAGTTGAGCACCACCAGGTCCTCGTCGCGGCGCTGTGCCTCGGAGAGCGCTGCCGAGAAGGCCGCCTCGCCCTGCGCGGTAGGGATGTAGGCGACCAGGACAGGCATGCGCATTCCTCGGGTGTGGTGGGTGAGGCGTCGGGCCGCGAGCCGGCCGGCCTGCCGCGGCGGAGCCCCGGCGCCCTTAGGATACGAGATACCAAGAGGGTACGGTAGGACCTACAGCTCCGCGGTCACCCGTGCCGGGTGGGATCGGCACGCCGGTGCCCGTGCGCCGGGTCGCCCGGGGGAGCTCCAGCCGCAGAGGAGCCGCATGGCCGCCGACATGCCCGCCGCCGTGAGTGGCGATGCCCCACGTCCGGACCTCGGCGCCGCGGTCCTCGACCGGATCGAGTCCGTGACGCTCTCGTCGATCACCCTCCCACTGGGGGCTGCGATCAGCGACGCCAAGGTGCTGACGGGCCGGCAGCGGCCCATGACCGAGGTGGCGTTCCTCTTCGCCGAGGTCCGTACCGAGGGTGGCCATGAGGGTCTGGGGTTCAGCTACTCGAAGCGTGCCGGTGGGCCGGCGCAGTTCGCCCATGCCCGGGAGATCGCCCCCGGCCTGATCGGCGAGGACCCGAACGACATCGGACGGCTGTGGACGAAGCTGGTCTGGGCCGGGGCGTCGGTCGGTCGCAGCGGGGCGTCGACGCAGGCGATCGCCGCTGTCGACATCGCCCTGTGGGACCTCAAGGCCAAACGGGCCGGCTTGCCGCTGGCCAAGCTCCTGGGGGCACACCGGGACTCGGTCCGCTGCTACGACACCTCCGGCGGGTTCCTGCACGAATCGATCGAGCAGGTCATGGACAACGCCAGCGCCTCGATGGACGCCGGCATCGGCGGCATCAAGATCAAGGTCGGTCAGCCCGATTCGGCGCAGGACCTGCGCCGCGTGCGCGCGGTGCGCGAGCACATCGGTGACGACTTCCCGTTGATGGTGGACGCCAACCAGCAGTGGGACCGGCCCACCGCACGACGGGTCGGCCGGGCGCTCGAGGAGTTCGGCCTGACCTGGATCGAGGAGCCGCTCGACGCCTACGACGCCGAGGGGCACGCCCAGCTCACCCGCTCCCTGGACACGGCGATCGCCACGGGCGAGATGCTGACCAGCGTCGCCGACCACCACGAACTGCTCCGCCTGGGCGCCGTGGACATCCTCCAGCCCGACGCCCCGCGCATCGGCGGCATCACCCAGTTCCTCCGCCTGGCAACTCTCGCCGAGCACCGGAACGTGCTGCTTGCCCCGCACTTCGCCATGGAGATCCACCTGCACCTGGCGGCGGCCTACCCCCACGAGTCCTGGGTGGAGCACTTCGACTGGCTCCACCCGTTGTTCGACGAGCGCCTCGGAATAAGCGGCGGGCGGATGCACCTCTCCGGCCGTCCGGGCCTCGGTATCACGTTGAGCGACCAGGCCCGGGCCTGGACCGTGGACCGGTCCCACATCGACGCGCCGTGGTGACCACCGGCCACGGCGACGACCGCATCCCTGGAGGACGACCGCCCATGCCCGACGTCATCAGCACCGATCCCCGCTCCGGCCAGGGGCTGGCGATCGGCGTCCCGGAGACAGCTGCTGCCGAGGTCGATCGGTTGTGCGGGGCAGCCCTGGCGGCCGCACCGGACCTGGAGGCGCTGGGTCGCGTCGGCCGAGCGGCGCTCCTGCGGTCGCTGGCCGACGCACTGGACGACGAGCGCGCCGACGTCGTCGCGGTCGCCGACCGGGAGACCGCTCTCGGTGCCCCCCGGCTGGACGGGGAACTCACCCGGACCTGCTTCCAGCTCCGCCTGTTCGCCGACGTGCTCGACGAGGGGAGCTACCTCGAGGCGGCGATCGACCACGCCGTGGACACCCCGATGGGGCCGCGCCCAGACCTCCGCCGCATGCTGCTGCCGATCGGCCCCGTCGCCGTCTTCGGCGCCAGCAACTTCCCCCTGGCCTTCTCCGTCCCGGGCGGTGACACCGCCTCCGCCCTGGCGGCCGGATGCCCGGTCGTCGTCAAGGCGCACGGCTCCCACCCCGCGACCTCGCAGCTGTGCTTCGACGTGCTGTCCGAAGCCGTCCGCGCGGCGGGTGCGCCGGACTCCTCCCTGGCGATCGTGCACGGTCTGCAGGCCGGGGCCGATCTGGTCGCCCATCCCGCGGTGCGCGCCGTCGGGTTCACCGGCTCGGTCAACGGCGCTCGCGCGCTGCTGGACATCATCGAGGACCGGGCCGACCCGATCCCGTTCTTCGGCGAGCTGAGCAGCCTGAACCCCGTCGTGGTCACGCCGCTGGCAGCCCGCGAGCGTGCGGAGGAGATCGGCAGCGGCCTGGTCGGGTCCTTCACCCTCGGGGCGGGCCAGTTCTGCACGAAGCCCGGACTCGTGTTCGTCCCGGCGGGTGCGGACGGGGACGCCGTCGTCCGGCGGATGGCCGAGACGGTGCGGGACACCCCCGTCCAGGTCCTGCTCAACGAGGGCATCGCCGCCTCCTACGGGCGGATCACCCGTGAACTGATCGGCCGTGCCGACGTGGACGTGGTCGCGCACGGTGGCGAGCCCACCGGCACCGGGTTCGAGGCGGTGCCCACGCTCCTGGCCACCTCGGCCGCCGACCTGACCTCCGGTCTGACGGAGGAGTGCTTCGGGCCGGTGTCCGTCGTGGTGCGCTACGACGGCGAGGCCGACCTGTTCCGGGCACTGGCGCTCATGCCGTCGTCGCTGACCGCGACCGTGCTGCGCGGCGAGGGGGAGGACGCGTTGCCTCTCGAGGTGTCCCGGCGCCTGCGCGGCCGTGCCGGACGGCTGGTCTACGACTCCTACCCGACGGGTGTGGCGGTTTCCTGGGCCCAGCACCACGGTGGCCCCTGGCCCTCGACCAACAGCCAGCACACCTCGGTGGGTGCAACGGCCGTCCGCCGCTTCCTGCGCCCGGTCACCTGGCAGGGGGCACCGGAAGCTGTCCTGCCCGAGGAGCTGGCGGACGACTACCGCGGCATCCCGCGGCGGGTCGACGGCGTGCTGAGAGCAGCCGGTGCCTGAGGTGCCGGCGGGGGCCCGGGTCGCCCTGGTCACGTCGGAGCGAGGACTGCCGCTGGACCCCGACCTCCCGTTGGCCGTCCCGGCCCTCGTGGCGGCTGGTCTCGAGCCGCTCGTCGTCCGCTGGGACGACCCCGGCGTCGACTGGAACGCCTTCGCGCTGACCGTGGTGCGGTCCTGCTGGGACTACACGTGGCGCCTCCCCGAGTTCCTCGGCTGGGCGGCGCAGGTGCCCCGGCTCCGCAACCCGGTGGAGGTCATGCGCTGGAACGCGGACAAGTCCTACCTGAGGGACCTCGAGCGGGCGGGTGTCGCCGTGGTACCGACCGTCTGGGCCCCCGGCGCCGTCGACGAGCTGCCCGAGGGGGCGGAATGGGTGGTCAAGCCGTCCGTGTCCGCCGGCTCACGGGACACCGCCCGGTGGACCGACCCGCACGCGGCGCTGGCGCACGCCGCGGACCTCGCCGCCGCCGGCCGGGTCGCCATGGTGCAGCCGTACCAGGCCAGCGTCGACCGGGCGGGGGAGACGGCGATGCTGTTCCTCGGGGGCCGGTTCTCCCACGCCGTGCGGAAGGGGCCGTTGCTGCGCCGGGGTGAGGGCGTGCGCCAGGACAGGGACAGCCGGGGTGATCTGGCCCCCGTCCGGGCGAGCGCCGCTCAGCGCGACGCCGCCGAATCGGTGCTGGACGCCGTCGCGGCGCTGCTGCCCGCCGTGGCGCCGCTCCTGTACGCGCGCATCGACCTGGTGGAGGACCCGACGGGCAGACCGACGGTCCTGGAGGTCGAGCTCACCGAACCGAGCTTCTTCCTCCCGCAGGCGCCGCACGCTGCGGCCGGTCTGGCTGCCGCCGTGGCCGACCTCGTGGGGTGAGCCCGCCGTCTCACCGAGCCCAGGTGCGGGCTGCATGTGCTCCCGCCTCCTCGGCCCACCGGCTCGGATCGGCCATGGCCTCTCGCGCCGAGCCGGCCAGCTCGCTCAGGGACACGGCCCGGACCCCCGGGACCTCCAGGGAGGCGTCCTGCTGCCCGCAGACCACGCCGACCGGCAGCCGGCGCGAGCGGGCCTGCTCGATGACGTGGCCGCAGACCTTGCCGCCGAGGCTCGTACCGTCGAAACGGCCCTCGCCGGTCAGCACCAGGTCGGCCGAGGAGTCCAGGGCGGCGTGCAGTCCGGCCAGGCGTGCGACGTGAACGGCGCCTGAGCTGAGTGACGCGCCCCACAACGCCTGAAGGCCGAAGGCCGTCCCCCCTGCGGCGCCGGCGCCCGGTTGCTCCGGATCGCCGCCGCAGATGGCCGCCCACCGGGTGAGGGCCTCGTCGAGCAGGCGGATCTGCTCGGGCGTCGCCCCCTTCTGCGGGCCGAACACCGCCGCCGCTCCGGCCGGACCGAGCAGCGGGTTGCGCACGTCGGTCAGGACCGTGACGCCGCCGGGCGGCGGGGCCACCAGCTGCGACCGGTCGAGGCCGGCGACCCGGGCGAGGGCTGCTCCGCCGTCCGGCAGCTCGTCCCCCCGTGCGCCGAGCAGCCGCAGGCCGAGGGCTGCCAGCAGGCCTGCGCCGCCGTCGGTCGATGCCGAACCGCCCACGGCCACGACGATCTCCGTCGCACCGCGGCGGAGCGCTGCCAGCACGACCTCGCCCACGCCCCTGGTCGTGGCACCGAGGGGATCCAGCCGTGATGCCAGCGGCAGGCCGCTACTCCGGGCCAGCTCGATCACAGCTGTCCCGTCGCCTGTCATGAGGTACTGGGCGGTGACCGCCGCTCCGCACGGCCCCGTGACCGCCGGCACGTCGATCCACTCGGAACGGCGGTCGGCGGCGGCTATCGCCTCGAGGGTGCCCTCTCCGCCGTCGGCCAGGGGCAGCAGCGTGATCGAGTCCTCCGGGCGGGCGCTCCGCCAGCCGGCGGCGATGCACGCTGCTGCCTCGGTCGCGGGGAGCGTCCCCTTGAAGGAGTCCGGCGCGATGAGGACCTTCATCAGTCGCTCCCTTACCTCTCGTCCACGGTGCGGAGGGGGGCATCCTCGCGGCGACGTGGCGCCACCCCTGTGGGACCGCTGAGAGCCAGGCCACATGTGACCCTTGTCCCACTTCGCCCTACGGTATACCGTGCACCACATGCCTCAGGTCAGCAGTGCGCAGCCGACCGCCTTCCGGTCGTCGCCGACGGCCCCCGCCCGTCCGCGGGCGCGTCGGCCCGGACGGCCGTAGCATGTCGGCTCCGCGGCCCGTGGTCTACGTGACCCAGCCCGTGCACCCGAAGGCGCTCCGTCTGCTCGAAGGCAGTGCCGACGTGGTTCTCGGCTACGGCGACGACCCGACACCACTCGATGACGTCCTGCCGGTCGTCGAAGGAATCCTGGTGCGGACCCGGGTCCTGAGCGGTGAGGAACTGCGGCGTGCTCCCCGGTTGCGCGTGGTGGCGCGCCACGGGGTGGGCGTGGACAACATCGCCGTCGCCGACGCGACGGCCCTGGGCATCCTGGTCGCCAACACCCCCGATGCCAACATGCAGTCGGTCGCCGAGCACGTCTTCGCCCTGCTGCTCGCGGTGAAGCGCAAGGTGGTCGCTGCCGACGCCGTCGTCCGAGGCGGCCGGTTCGAGATCCGCGACAGCCTGGTCGGGAGCGAGCTCGGCGGCCATCGGCTCGGAGTGATCGGCATGGGGCGCATCGGCACGCACGTGACACGCATCGCCGGCCAGGGGTTCGGCATGGACGTGCTCGGCTTCGACCCGCAGCTCAGCGCGGCGGAGATCCGGGAACGCGGGGCCGAGCCGGTGGCCCGGCTCGGCGACCTCCTCCGCACGTCCGATGCCGTCACCGTCCACGTGCCCCTGACCGCCGAGACCCGGGGCTTCATCGGAGCGGCGGAGCTGGCACAGCTGGGCCCGCACGCGGTTCTCGTCCACACAGCCCGGGGCGGTGTGGTCGACGAGGAGGCGCTCATCGACTGCCTCCGGCGGAACAGCATCGCCGGCGCGGGGGTGGACGTGTTCGAGAGCGAGCCGCCCGCTCCGGACTGCGGCTTCTTCGACCTGCCGAACGTCGTCATGACCCCGCACACCGCCGCGCACACCGGCGGTGCCCTGGAGCGGATGTCCGTCGGTGCCGCCGAGGCCGTCGTCGCGGTCCTCAGCGGTGGTCGCCCGGCCGCGGTGGTGAACCCGGCAGTGCTCGAGTCGGCACGGCAACGGGTCGTCGCCAGCCCGTCCGGCGGGCTGAGCCGGTGACGGCGCCCGGCGCATCCCGGCCCGCAGACCCCCGGCAGTCCTGGAGGGGGACGTGAGGAAGACGCAGTTGAGAAGGCCCTGCCCGCATCGCTCGACGGAGGAAACATGAACACGTACGGACATGGGCGCGTAACGAGCCCGAGCACGCACCGGCGCAGGTCTTTGGTGATCGCAGCGACGGCGAGCCTGACGCTCGCCGCCTGCGCGCAGGGCGGGAACGCCGACCCGGAGGCGGGTGGTGACGCCGCCGCCGCTGCTGCCGAGGAGTTCCCCACCAAGCCGATCGAGCTGGTCGTCCCCTACGCGGCCGGGGGGAGCAGCGACCTCCTGACCCGCGCGGTGGCACAGTGCCTCTCGGAGCAGGTCGACGAAGAGGTCCTCGTCGAGAACCGGCCGGGGGCGAACGGGGTCGTCGGCACGCAGTACGTGGTCAACGGGGAGCCGGACGGGCACCGTCTGGCGCTGGCGGCCAAGTCGATGTTCGCGGTCACTCCGATCTTCTTCCCGGAGGAGAGCCCGCTGACCCTCGACGACATGACGGTGGTGACCGGCGCCGTCCGGGAGCCGGCTGTGCTCGTGGCCAACGCCGACGGCCCGTACCAGACGGTGGAGGACCTCATGGCGGCCACGGCTAGCGGTCAGCCGGTCACCTTCGGCACCTCCGGGCTCGGCAGCACGACGTCGTTCGCGCTGACGCTGTTCTTCGAGGAGGCGGGCATCCCTGCGACGGAGGTGCCGTTCGAGGGCGGTGGGCCCGCACGGACGGCCCTGCTGGGTCAGCAGGTCGACTTCTCGGGCGCGCACCCGTCTGAGGTGGCCGAGCAGATCGAGGCCGGCGCGCTCACCCCGCTGGCGATCTTCGCCGAGGAGCGCAGCCCGCTGCTGCCCGAGGTGCCGACCGCGAAGGAAGTAGGGGTCGACGTCGTGATCGACCGCACCGCCTTCTACGTGGGCCCGCCCGGGATCCCGGAGGAGACGACGGCGCGGCTCCAGCAGCTGCTCGGTGACGCCATCGAGAGCGAAGAGTGCTCGTCGTTCATGGAGGACAACCTCATGGAGCCCTACGTCGTGGGCGGCGACGAGGTCAAGGAGGAGGTCGAGTCCGACCGCGCTCGGTTCGAGCAGCAGATCGAGGAGCTCGGGATCGACGTGGGCGGCGGGGCTTGAGTTCGGTACCTGAGTCCGCCGCGGCGCGGGGCGGGGCCTCGCCGGCCCCCGCCCCGCGCCAGGGCGCCGAGCACACCGCTTCGGAGTACGAGGACGAGGACCTCGGCGGGCCGCTGTCCCCGCTGCCCGACGAGGAGCCGGCCCTCCCGCGCTGGGTCGGGATCGTGACCGCCGCGGTTCCCCTGGCCCTCGGGATCGCGGGCGCCTTCGGCGCGGTCGACCTCGGCGTCGGCTCGATCAGCAACCCGGGGCCCGGGCTGTGGCCGCTCGTGCTCAGCGCCGCCATGGTCGTCGCCTCGGTGGCCCTGCTGGCTCTCGGGCACGGACTGCACGGCGCCGAGCGCTTCGGCCGGGGCTGGCGGATCACGGCCGTGGCCACCCTGAGCCTCATCGTGTTCACGTACCTCTTCGAGCCGCTCGGGTTCGAGATCACGACCCTCCTCCTGATGGCCTTCTGGCTGAAGATCATCGGGAAGGAGACGTGGCGGATGACGCTGACGATCGCGGTCGGCACCACCGTCGTCGTCTATCTCGTCTTCATCATGGGCCTGAGCGTCAACCTCCCACGCCTGCTCTTCTTCTGAGGGAACGGTAGCTACGGTGGATTTCCTGGACCCGATCCTCTTCGGATTCGGCGTCGTCCTCACCCCGACCAACCTCGTCTTCTGCCTTCTCGGCGTCACTCTCGGCATGGTCATCGGGGTGCTGCCGGGGCTGGGCCCGACGGCGACTATCGCGATCCTGCTGCCCGTCACGTACGCGATCCCCTCCGAGACGGCGATCATCATGCTCGCCGGCATCTACTACGGCGCCCAGTACGGCGGCACGATCACGTCGGTGCTCCTGTCCTTGCCGGGAGAAGCCTCGACCGTGGTCACGACCTTCGACGGCTACCAGATGGCGCGAACCGGCCGCGCGGGGAACGCGCTGGGCATCGCGGCGGTCGGCTCCTTCATCGGTGCCACGATCTCCATCGTCGCGATGACGTTCGTGGCGCCGGTGGTGGCCGGGTTCGCCCTCGACTTCGGCCCGCCGGAGTACACGGCGCTCGCTGTCCTCGGCATCCTGCTCGTCTCCACGCTCGGTACGGGAGCGCCGCTCAAGTGCGCCATCGCGGCCCTGCTGGGGCTCCTGCTGGCCACGGTCGGGCGGGACCCGATCGTGGGCGCGCAGCGGTTCACCTTCGACGTCCTCTACCTCACCGACGGCTTCGACTTCGTCCCCATCGTCATGGGCCTGTTCGGCCTGGGCGAGATCCTGTACCAGCTCGGTGCCCGCGCCGAGGCTGCCGTCGCCACCTCCGAGGTGGGCCGGGCCTGGATCAGCAAGCAGGACTTCCGGCAGTCCCGCGGCGCGATCGCCCGCGGCAGTGTCATCGGCTTCTTCCTGGGCATCCTGCCCGGCGGGGGAGCGACCCTCGCCTCCCTGGTCGCGTACGGGACGGAGAAGCGGCGGTCCAAGACGCCGGAACGGTTCGGCAAGGGGGCGATCGAGGGCGTCGCGGGGCCGGAGTCGGCGAACAACGCGGCGGCGACGTCGTCGTTCATCCCACTGCTGACGCTCGGCATCCCGGCGAACTCCACCATGGCGATCATCTTCGGTGCCCTGTTGTTGCAGGGCATCTCGCCGGGACCCCTGCTGATCACCAACAACCCCGAGGTCTTCTGGGGTGTCATCGACTCGATGTACATCGGCAACCTGTTCCTGCTCATCCTGAGCGTGCCGATGGTGGGCCTCTTCATCCGCATCGTCCGGGTCCGGGCCTCGATCCTCTCGCCCATCACGGTCGTCGTGATCATGCTGGGCGTCTACACGGTCAACACGAGCTTCTACGACATGCTCGTCGTGATCGGGTTCGGCATCCTCGGGTACCTCATGAAGAAGTACGGCTTCGAGCCCGGACCGCTCGTCCTCGCTTTCGTCCTGGGCGGACTGCTGGAGACGGCGTTCCGCCAGTCCCTGCGGATCTTCAACGGGGACCTGCTCGGCTTCGTCGAGCGGCCGATTTCCGGGACGCTGTTCGGTGCCGTCGTCCTCTTCGCCGTCGTGCTGCCGCTGATCCGCTACCTCCGGAAGGGCCGGAGCGCCAGGAAGGCCCGGGCCGAGGACGAGTCGAAGGCCGACGTAGGGGCCTGAGCGGCGGCGCCGCTCGATCGACCGGCTCGTGCGACAGGCACCGGTCGGCACGGCACCGCCAGGGCGGCCGAGGTCCCATGGCAGGCGCGGCCGGACGCCCGGCACCCATCAGGAAGGACACCCATCAGGAAGGATCAGCACATGGACAGCCACGTCAGTCACTGGGTCGACGGAGCGCCGTGGGCCGGTGCCGGCAGCGGCTCGGCCGAGGTCTACGACCCGGCCAGCGGCAGCGTCGCACGGACGGTGGCCCTGGCGTCCGAGAGCGACGTCCAGGTCGCGGTCGCCAGCGCTCGCCACGCGTCGGAGGCCTGGAGCCGGACCTCGCTGACCGCGCGGACGAGGGTGCTGTTCGCCTTCCGCCAGCTGCTGGAGGAACGCAAGCACGAGCTCGCCGCCATCATCACGGCCGAGCACGGCAAGGTGCTCTCGGATGCGCTCGGCGAGGTCACCCGCGGGCTCGAGGTGGTCGAGTTCGCATGCGGGATTCCACAGCTGCTCAAGGGTGGCTACTCCGAGGCGGTGTCCACCGGCGTCGACGTCCATTCCGTCCGCCAGCCGCTCGGGGTCGTGGGAGTCATCAGCCCGTTCAATTTCCCGGCGATGGTCCCGATGTGGTTCTTCCCGGTGGCGATCGCCGCCGGCAACGCCGTGATTCTGAAGCCGAGCGAGAAGGACCCGTCGGCCGCCATCTGGATCGCCCGGCTGTGGCAGGAAGCGGGGCTCCCGGACGGCGTGTTCACCGTTCTCCAGGGGGACAGGGTGGCCGTCGACGGTCTGCTGGACCACCCCGACGTCAGGGCCATCTCGTTCGTCGGATCGACCCCCGTCGCCCGCTACGTCTACGAGCGCGGGACCACGAACGGCAAACGGGTCCAGGCTCTCGGTGGTGCCAAGAACCACATGGTGGTGCTGCCGGATGCCGATCTGGACCTGGCCGCGGACGGAGCGGTGAACGCCGGCTTCGGCTCAGCCGGGGAGCGGTGCATGGCCATCTCGGTCGTCGTCGCCGTCGATCCGGTCGGGGACGAGCTCGTCGACCGGATCACCAAGCGGATCTCGTCCATCACGGTGGGGGACGGACGGTCGGCCGACAGCGACATGGGTCCGCTGGTGACCGGAGCGCACCGGGATCGGGTGGCGTCCTACGTCGACGGGGCGGAGCGGGACGGCGCACTCCTCGTGGTCGACGGCCGGGACGCCGTCGTCCCCGAGCAGCCGGACGGTTTCTGGCTGGGGCCGACACTCGTCGACCACGTGCGGCCGGAGATGACCGTCTACCGGGACGAGGTGTTCGGTCCCGTCCTGAGCGTGGTCCGCGTACCCACCTACGACGCCGCGCTCGAACTGGTCAACCGCAACCCTTACGGAAACGGAACGGCCATCTACACCAATGACGGCGGCGCCGCGCGCCGCTACCAGTCCGAGGTGGAGGTCGGCATGGTGGGCGTCAACGTGCCCATCCCGGTGCCGATGGCCTACTACTCGTTCGGGGGCTGGAAGTCTTCGTTGTTCGGCGACACCCACGCGCACGGTGCGGAGGGGGTGCACTTCTTCACCCGCGGCAAGGTCGTCACGTCGCGGTGGCCCGATCCCGAGCACGGCGGGCTGAATCTGGGGTTCCCGCGCAACGACTAGGCGTATCGACCAGCTCGCCCGGCGTTCCGGCCGCCCCCGTCCGCGGCCGGGACGCTGCACGTGACGGGCCGCCCGGATCGTGCAGGCGCCCGTGCCCTGCCCGGCTCGCCCCATCGGGGGACGCGGAGTCGGACAGGGCACGGAGGAGATGGCGGGGTGTGGCAGGGGTCAGCCGCGGAGTGCGGAGACGTTCGCGGCTGACTGGTCCACGATGATGTCGATGTCGCTGCTGACCGACACCATCTGGTAGCCCTCGGCGATCAGCGACTTCGCCAGGTCGAGGTCGAAGAGGTGGATGCCGGCGACCTTGCCCGAGGCCTTCGCGGCGGCCAGCACGGCCTGGTAGGCCTCACGCATCTGCGGATGCGTGGCCTGGCCGGTCAGGCCCATGTCGACCGAGAGGTCGAAAGGGCCGACGAAGAGGGCGTCGACACCGTCGACGGCGGCAAGCGCCTCGGCGTTCTTGAGCGCTTCCCGACTCTCGATCTGGATGGCGATGGTCGTCTCGTCGTTCGCCCGCGCCATGTACTCGACCGGCGGGTTCTTCCGGTAGTCGCTGTGCCCGCGGCGGAGGGCCGTGCCCCGCTGCCCCTGGGGGGCGTACTTGGCGTGCCGGACGATCTCCTCTGCCTGCTCCACCGTGTCCACCATGGGGACCAGCAGGCCGGCCGCGCCGGCGTCCAGGGGCTTGAGCACCGTCTCCCGGCGGATCTCGGGGATGCGCACGACCGGCTGGATGCCGGCGCCGCGGGCGGTCCCGATCATGGCTGCCATGTCGGACCAGTCGAAGGGGCCGTGCTCCATGTCCAGGATGAGGTAGTCCATCCCGGCGGAGGACAGCATGGTGGCCGCAGCGGGATTGCTCACCCCGGACAGCATCATCCCGAGGGCCACGCCGTCGTTCTCGAACAGCTGTTTCATGGACACGAATCCTCCTGTCGACGTCGGCGCCCCAGCGTCAGACGTGCGCAGGGTCCGGCGTTCGGTGAATCGAACGTGAGTGGTGCACCGGGCCTCGGAGCCCCGCTGCCGCGGACGTCGCCGCGGCCCTGGTGTACCGGGGGCCGGCGTTCCGGGGACGGCGGAGTCATGTGGGCTCGATCCCTCCGCGGGCGGCCCCCGTCACCCCTGCCTTTCCGGGCTTGCATGCCGTACGGTATACCAAGCGCCAGTGCCGGACAAGCGATCCGTGTGGTGCCCCGGGGGCACGCCGGCGTGCCCACGGGGCACCGGTCCGGGCGCTCCATGCAGTTCTCACCGCGGCGGGACCGCCGCGACCGGACGAAGGAGAGATCTGTGGCCGGTGGCCGCCTTCCGTACGCCGTCAACCTCTCGTTGCTCTTTACGGAGCTCCCGCTCCTGGAACGGCCCGCCGCTGCCCGCGAAGCCGGCTTCACGGCTGCGGAGTTCTGGTGGCCCTTCGCCGAGGCGGTGCCGTCGGACGACGCGGTCGACGCGTTCGTCGGTGCCCTCCGGGATGCCGGGGTGCAGCTGATCGGCCTCAACTTCTTCGCCGGGGACATGGCTGCCGGGGACCGCGGGCTGGTGTCCGTCCCGAACCGCCGGTCGGAGTTCCGGGACAACGTCGACGTGGTGGTCGGGATCGGTGACCGGCTGGGCTGCCGCGCCTTCAACGCGCTGTACGGCAACCGCAACCACGATGCGGACCCGTCGGCCCAGGACGAGGTGGCTCTGGAGAACCTGGCCATCGCCGGTCGCGCCGCAGGCGCTCTGGGCGGCACCGTCCTGGTCGAACCGGTGAGCGGGGCACCGGACTACCCGCTGCTCACCGCTGCTGACGCGGTCGCAGTGATGGACCGGGTGGCGGCCGGCACCGGCGTCACGAACCTCGGCCTGCTCTGCGACCTGTACCACCTCACGGTCAACGGCGACGACGTCGCCCAGGTGATAAGCAGCTGCGCCGACCGCATCGCGCACGTCCAGATCGCCGACGCGCCGGGCCGGCACGAGCCGGGGACCGGGGCGATCGACCTGGACGGGCACCTCGAGCAGCTCGCCTCGGCCGGCTACTCGGGCTGGGTGGCGCTGGAGTACAAGCCGAGCACGACCACCGCGGAGAGCCTCGGCTGGCTGCCCCGCGACCGACGCGCCGGCGCCTGACCCCCGACCGCTCCACGAGAGGAAGATCGTGACCAGGATCGCATTCATCGGGCTCGGCATCATGGGCGGCCCGATGGCCGCCAATCTCGTCGAGGCCGGGCACGACGTCATCGGCTTCAACCGCAGCCGCGCGAAGGTCGATGCCCTGGTGGACCGGGGTGGGCGTGCCGCCGCCAGTGTCCAGGAGGCCGTGCGGGAGGCAGACGTGGTGATCACCATGCTCCCCGACTCGCCGGACGTGGAGAGGGTCGTGCTGGGGGAGGACGGCGTCCTGGCGGCCGCGCGTCCCGGAACCCTCGTCGTCGACGCGAGCACCATCCGTCCTGATGTCTCGGTGCGCATCGCCGAGGCGGCCCGCGCCAAGGACGTCGGCGCCCTGGACGCGCCCGTCTCCGGTGGCGAGCCCGCCGCGATCGAGGGCGCCCTGTCGATCATGGTCGGTGGCGAGAGCGCCGACGTGGAGACGGCCAGACCCGTTCTGGAGGCCGTCGGCTCCACCGTCGTCCACGTGGGTCCCGCCGGATCCGGCCAGATCGTGAAGGCCGCCAACCAGCTCATCGTCGCCGGCACGATCCAGCTCGTGGCAGAGGCGATCGTCTTCCTCGAGGCCCACGGCGTGGACGCCGAGCAGGCGGTGAAGGTGCTGGCCGGGGGGTTGGCCGGCAACCGCATCCTCGACCGGAAGAGCGCCGGCATGCTCGGGCGTGAGTTCACCCCGGGGTTCCGCGTGGATCTGCACCACAAGGACCTGGGCATCGTCACGTCGGCGGCCCGGGAGGTCGGCGTCGCCATCCCGCTCGGTGCGCTCGCGGCCCAGCTGATGGGAGCGCTGCGCGCCCAGGGGCGCGGCGGGCTCGACCACTCCGCCCTGCTGCTGCTGGTCGAGCAGCTGTCCGGCCGGGCCCGGAGCTGACCCCCGTGCCCGCCGTGGTCGGTCCTGCCAGGGTCGCCCGCGGCGGGCGCGGCGCCGACTGCTCGCACGTGGGTGACCGCCCGCGCCGCACCCTTCCTTGGGGTGGGCCCGCAGGGACGTAACGTTCCCGTAACGGGAGGCTGGTGGTATACCAGGATGGTGACGCAGACAGAGCCGGTCGGCTCGGTGGTCGACGGTTCGCTGAGCCCGCTGCCGGCAGCGACGACCCGATCCGACACGGTGGCCGACTCCATCCGACGCGCCATCCTCTCCGGCCGCCTGCGGCCGGGCGAGGTGCTCGTCGAACGCCGGCTCGCGGAGGCGCTCGGCGTCTCCAAGACCCCGGTGCGCGAAGCGCTGATCGCGCTGACCTCGTCCGGGTTGGTGACGATCGCGCGCAACCGCGGGGTCACGGTGCGGCGCCTCGAGAAGGAGGATCTCGAACGCGTCCGGCAGATGAGGCTCCTCCTGGAGCCGTGGACCACCGCCTGTGCCGCCGAGCGGTCCGGTGAGTACGTCCCGCAGGCGCGCCTGGCGCTGGACGAGGCGCGCGAGCGGCTCACCGACGGCGACCACGTCGGGCTGAGCCTGGCCAACCGCCGGTTCCACCGCAGCCTCTACCGCGAGTGCGGGAACGAGTTGATCATCGCGGCCCTCGACGGGCTCCAGGACCTGACCGCCCTCGGAGCCGTCAGCCTCCTCTGGGCCGCGACCCCCAGTTGGGCCGACGAGTACACCCAGCACCAGCAGATCCTCGAAGCCGTGGAAGCCGGGCGCGCCGAGGAGGCGCGGGAGCTGATGCTCCGGCACATCACCCAGGCGGCGACGCCCGAGACGGGCGGCGACGGGAGGGCCTGCGCCATCCACGGCTAGACCCCCGCCACGGGTGGGCGCCCCGGCGAAGCGGCTGGTGCAGGCCGTGCGGCGTGCCGGCCGAGCGGTCGGTCGTGCTGGACGGTGGCCGGCCGCCGGATGCCACCGGGGCGGTGGAACGGAACGGAGGCCTGCGGGCTCTTCTCGGTTCGGCACTGCGCTGGTATATTGGTATACCAAGCACGCCGAGCCCTTCCGGAGGCGATCCGCATGGCCCTCTCACCGGCTCCTGTTCCCGAGCAGTCGGAGCAGGTCCCCGACGCCGTCCTCGACGTCCTCCGGGAGGTCAGCACAGCGACGCTGACCACCCAGTTGATGGCCCGTGGCCTGCGGAACACGTTCCTGGGCGGACCGCGGCCGCTCCGGCCGGGCGGGCCCCGGATGGTGGGCCCGGCGTTCACCCTCAGGTACATCCCGGCACGCGAGGACATCGACGTGCTGGCGGTCTTCCAGGACTACGACCACCCGCAGCGCCTGGCCGTGGAGTCCGTTCCGCGCGGCGCCGTCCTGGTGATCGACTCACGCGGGCAGACGCGCGCCGCCTCGCTGGGGGAGATCCTGGCCACCCGCCTCTTCCGTCGCGGAGTCGCGGGGGTCGTGACGGACGGGTCGGTGCGGGATGCGGCGGGCATCGCCGCCGTCGACATGCCGACCTTCGCCGCCGGTGCCTCCCCGACGACGAACCTGGTCCAGCACCATGCCGTCGACCTGCAGGTTCCCATCGGCTGCGGCGAGGTCGCCGTCTATCCGGGCGACATCATGGTGGGTGACGACGACGGCGTGGTGTGCCTGCCGCGTTCCCTCGCCGCCGAGGTGGCCGAGGCCGCGGCCGAGCAGGAACGCCTGGAGGAGTTCGTCCTGTCCCGGGTCGACGGGGGCGCGCCCCTGCGGGGCACCTACCCACCGGACGAGAGCACACGGGCGGACTACCAGCGGTGGGTGGCCGGCCGATCGGGCCCGGCGAGGACCGGCGCAGGTCGTTGACCGCCGGCTGGGTGGGCCGACCGCCCGCCCGGTGACAGGCGCAGCGCGGCAGGGCGTTCACGCTCGCTGCCGAACCGGACCAGGACAGGAGACCTCCATGAACGTGCCGGCCGAGCAGGTCCGGAAGCAGATCCTCGGCGTGCTCGACGCGTGGGGGATGGACCCCGAGCTCGCCCGTACGACCGCTGACGTCATGGTGGACACCGACCTGGCGGGTATCGACTCGCACGGGCTGTCCATGCTGATGTACTACGAAGGCATCCGGGACAGGGGCGAGCTCAGGCTCGACGTCCGTCCGGTCGTGGTCCGGGAGCACGGGGCGACGGCTCTCATCGACGCGCGCGGGGGCCTCGGGCATCCCGCCGGTGTCATGGGCATGGAGCTGGCGGCGGACAAGGCTGCCGCTTCCGGCGTCGGTGTGGTGACGGTGTTCAACTCCCACCACTTCGGAGCCACCGGGTACTACGCCTCCGTGGCCGCTGGGCGCGGGCTGATCGGCCTGGTGACCACCTCCGGCAGGACGGTGGCGGTGCTGCCCACCCGTGGCGCGGTACCCAGGCTGTCCACCAACCCGATCGCGTTCGCGGCGCCGGCCGGCCGCAACCGTCCGTTCGTGCTGGACATGTCGACCAGCACGGTCGCCGCCAACAAGGTGAAGGTCTACGACTTCCACGGCAAGCCGTTGCCGGAAGGCTGGGTGCTGGACGAGAAGGGCACGCCGGTCCGGGACGCCGCGGTGGCCATGCAGCACATCTTCGACCGTCCGGACGGGGGGCTGACCGCTCTGGGCGGCACCCCGGAGATGTCCAGCCACAAGGGTTACGGCCTGAGCGTCATGGTCCAGATCCTCTCGGCCACCCTGTCCGGCGGCGCCTTCGCGCCCATCCGGGAGGAGCGGCCGGGCGATCCCGACAACATCGGCCACTTCTTCCTGGCGATCGATCCGAAGGCGTTCCGTCCGCCCGGCGAGTTCGAGGCGGACCTCGATGCCGCCATCGACGTCCTGCACGCGACGCCGCCGGTGGACCCGGCGCTGCCCGTGCTCGTGCCGGGCGACCCCGAGGCGGCGTCACGGGAGCAGCGCTCACGCGACGGCATCCCGGTGCCGCAGACGCTGAAGCACAAGATCCGCGCCGTCTGCGAGCGTGCGGGCGCCGAGTACCTGCTCAGCTGAGACGGCGGACGTCAGCCCGTCGACCGGCGGGGCGACCGGCACCACACGGAGAAGAGATTGCTGTGACGACGACGAACGCGCACACCCCCTCGGGCGCTGCCTCCGACCGGTTGCACCCGGGTCTCCTGATCCTCAGCCCGGCGGACAACGTCGGGGTGGCGATCGGCGACGTCGACTCGCCGACCGGCCCGGTTCCCCGTGGACACAAGGTGGCGACCCGCGCCGTGCGGTCCGGTGAACCGGTCCTCAAGTACGGGCAGGTCATCGGGTTCGCCTCCATCGACATCGCGCCGGGTGACCACGTCCACTCGCACAACCTGCGCTTCGGCCACTTCTCCCGGGAGGGCGGCGTCGACGAGGGGCTCGTGGCGGCGGACGTCCTGCCCGTGGCGCAGCAGGCGACCTTCGAGGGGTACGTGCGTTCCGACGGTCGGGTCGGGACCCGCAACTACCTGGGGATCCTCACGTCGGTGAACTGCTCGGCCACCGCGGCGCGGCAGATCGCCGAGCGCTTCCGGTACTCGGGGCTCCTCGAGCAATTCCCGAACATCGACGGCGTCGTCCCGCTCGCGCACGGGACCGGATGCGGGATCGGCGACCCCGAGACACTCGCCGTGCTCCGCCGCACCATGGCCGGCTACCTGATGCACCCGAACTTCGGCGGCTTCCTCGTGCTGGGCCTCGGCTGCGAGCACAACCAGATCGCGGAGCTGACGAGGAACGTCCCCGTGCGCCCCGACCTGCCGATCGTCGCGACGACGATCCAGGAACTCGGCGGCACCAGGCGGACCGTGGAAGCGGGCGTGGCCACGCTGACAAGCATGCTCCCCGAGGTGGACAAGGCCCGCCGTTCCACGGTGCCCGCCAGCGAGCTCGTCCTCGGCACCAACTGCGGTGGCTCGGACGCCTACTCCGGGATCACGGCCAACCCGGCCGTCGGGTCCGCTGTCGACCGGCTGGTCCGCAACGGTGGGACGGGCGTCGTCGCCGAGACGCCGGAGGTCTACGGCGCCGAGCACCTGCTCACCCGCCGGGCGGTGGCCCCGGCCGTCGCCGAGAAGCTCCTCGCGCGCATCGGCTGGTGGGAGGAGTACCTCGCGAAGTCCGGGGGCACGCTGGACAACAACCCGACCCCGGGCAACAAGGCCGGCGGGCTGACGACGATCCTCGAGAAGTCGCTCGGCACCATCTCCAAGGGCGGGACCACGCCGCTGGCCGACGTCGTCGACTACGCCGAGCAGGTCACCAGCAAGGGCTTCGTGTTCATGGACACCCCCGGCTACGACCCCGTCTCCGTCACCGGCATCGTCGCCGGTGGTGCCCAGGTCATGGTCTTCACGACCGGTCGCGGCTCGGCCTTCGGCTGCAAGCCGGTGCCCAGCATCAAGGTCGCCACCAACAGCGAGCTGTACCGGCGCATGACCGACGACATGGACGTCAACGCCGGCGCCATCGTCGACGGCGACCGCTCCCTCGACGAGGTGGGGCAGGAAATCTTCGACCTGGTGCTGGAGACGGCGTCCGGCAGGGCCACCAAGAGCGAGGACCTCGGCTACGGCGACGAGGAGTTCGTGCCCTGGCGGGTCGGCGCGGTCATCTGAGTCCACCGGGCGACCACCCCGGAGCCGGCGGTCGCCCGTCGGTCGAGACGGCCGGCCCCCCCACCCCACGAGAGAGGAACGTCCATGGGCACCACCGTCGCCCAAGCCGTCGTGCGACTCCTGGTCCGCAGCCAGGTCCGACGCGCGTACACCGTCCCGGGGGAGTCGTTCCTGGGCCTGCTCGACGCACTGGAGGCCGAGCCGTCCACCACCCTCGTCTCCACCCGGCACGAGGGCGGCGCGTCCTTCATGGCCGAGGCCGACGGCAAGTTCTGCGGCGTTCCCGCCGTGGTGCTCGGCAGCCGCGGCCCCGGCGCGGCGAACCTGTCCATCGGCGTGCACACGGCCTTCCAGGACGAGACCCCGATGCTGGTCCTGCTCGGTCAGGTCGAGTCGGGCGACCTGGGGCGGGAGAGCTTCCAGGAGGTCGATCTGGCCGCCTTCTTCGCACCGCTGGCGAAGTGGTCGCGGGAGGCAGCCACGGCCGCCGAGGTCCCCGCACTGGTCGCCGAGGCGCTGGGGGTGGCGACGACGGGCCGGCGCGGCCCGGCCGTGCTGTCCGTGCCGGGCGACTTCTGGGCGCAGCCCTACGACAACGAGCTTCCGCCGGCCAGTACGCCTCCCGGACAGGACGACGCGGCAGCCGTCGCACGTGCGATCGCCGACGCGCTGGACACCGCCGCCGCGCCGGTCGTCATCGCCGGCCACGGCGCCCGACCGGCGCGCGCCGAGCTCGTGGCGACCGCCGAGCGGCTGGGCCTGGCCGTGTACACGGCGTTCCGTCGGCAGGACGCGTTCCCGGAGGACCATCCGCAGTACGCCGGCCACCTCGGGATGGGCCTGACCGCGGAGGTCCTCAGCGCGCTGGAGCAGGCCGATCTGGTGCTGGTCCTGGGCACCCGGCTCGACGAGACCACCTCGCAGAGCTACCGCTTCCCGCTGCCGGGGCAGCGGCTGATCATGGCGGGCAGCGGTGTGCGGGCCCCCGACCGCGACGGCCCGACGCAGGCCTTCGACGTCGGCGTCCGTTCGCTGCTGCAGCACCTGTCCGGTCTCGCGGCGCCCGCCTCACGGGACTGGTCGCACGCGCGAGCCGCGGTCGACCGGTTCACCACGCCGGGCGACCGGCCGGCCTCCGACCGGGTGCACCCCACCGACGTTGTCACGACGCTGCGGCGGCTGGTACCCGCCGGCACGGTGGTGACCAACGACGCGGGCAACTTCGCCGGCTTCGTGCACCGCTACTGGCGTTTCACCGACCCGGACACCCAGTTGGCCCCGGCCAACGGGGCGATGGGGTACGCCGTGCCCGCCGCCGTGGCGGCGAAGATGGCCGCGCCGGACACCACCGTGGTGGCCACGGTGGGGGACGGCGGGGTGCTGATGACCGGCCAGGAGGTGGAAACCGCGGTCCGGCACGGTGCCGGCATCGTGGTCGTCGTCTTCCAGAACGGCCTGTACGGAACGATCGCGATGCACCAGGCCAAGGTCCACGGGCGGCTCGCCGGGGTGACCATCGGGCCGCTCGACCTGGCAGGCTGGGCGCGTGGGCTAGGTGCCGAAGGGCTGACCGTCGACCGGCCGGAGGACCTCGAGCCCACCCTCGCCCTCGCGCTCGCCTGTGACCGTCCGTGCGTGGTCGACGTGCGCACCGATCCTGATGTCATCACCGCTGACTCCCGGTTGGGCGCGTTGCTCGGCCGATGAGCGGCCGGCGGGTCCCTCGGAGCTCCCGCACCGCCGCCGGCGCCTGCGCCGCGTGGGCGGAGGCCCGGCCCGGGCCGTCACCCGGCCCGCCTCGGTGTCCTGCCCGCTTCCTCGTGGGTGCGCTGGCGGTCCCGGTCCGCGCCGACCTCGGGGGGTCCGGCTGGCTCGCCGACAGGCATTGCGCCCGCAGCCGTTACGTCGTCATCGCCGACCTGCTGGTCTCGGGGGCGGTCGGCTACGCGCTCCTGACCCCGGGCACCCCCCGTTCCACTTCGCCGTCATCCGCGACAACCGGTCCGCGGCCGCAGGCCCACCGGCGCCTGCCGGCCCAGGACGGTCTGATTTCCTGAGAGCCGGCCGGACCCGCCGATCAGGCCGTCGGGCGGCGCGGTCCGCGTCGCCCGCTCCGTCACCCCGGCCGGCGGTCGAGGAGGGCGCCCACGATGTGCTCGGCGATCGCCAGCGACGAGGTGGCGGCCGGCGAGGGGGCGTTGCGGACGGCGACCACCGCGCCGTTCTGGGTGATGCGGAAGTCGTCGACCAGGCTGCCGTCGGCCTCCAGCGCCTGCGCCCGGATCCCCGCGGCGACCGGGACGAGGTCCGCGGCGGTCAGCTCGGGCAC